>NZ_CP022098.1:9000000-11400000 GCF_002305875.1 Cystobacter fuscus
GTCAGTGCCATGGCCGGCGAGACGGATCGGCTGTTGAAGCTGGCCCACCAGGTGCTTCCCCTGCCGGACTCGCGGGAGATGGATGTGCTCGCCTCGACGGGGGAGCAGGTGTCGGTGGCGCTGACGGCGCTGGCCATCCAGGCGGAAGGCGGACAGGCCTTCTCCCTGTTGGGGCACCAGCTGCCAGTGCTCACGGACAGCGCCTTCTCCCGAGCCCGCATCCAGCGGGTGGAGCAGGGCCCCATCCGCCGGGCCCTCGCCCAGGGGAAGATCGTCGTGGTCGCGGGCTTCCAGGGGGTGGATCCCGACAACAACATCACCACCCTGGGGCGCGGTGGCTCGGACACCACCGCGGTGGCGGTGGCGGCCGCGCTGAAGGCGGACGTCTGTGAAATCTACACGGACGTGGACGGTGTCTACACGGCCGATCCCCGTGTCTGTCCTTCCGGGCGAAAGCTGAACACCATTGCGTATGAAGAGATGCTCGAGTTGGCGTCCCTGGGGGCCAAGGTGCTCCAGGTGCGCAGCGTGGAGATCGCCATGAAATACGAGGTACCCGTGCACGTACGCAGCACGTTCTCGGAAGAGGAAGGGACCCGGATCGTCGCCCGGGAGCAGGTGCTCGAGGCCCGGCAACTGACCGGACTGGCGTGCGAGCGCGGGCAGGCCCGGGTGGAGCTGCTCGGGGTGGAGTGCAGCCCGCATCAGGTGTTGGAGGTCACGGACCTGCTGGCCGACTTGAACGTGAGCGTGGACATGCTCTGCCATACCCGCTGCGGCCTGGAGCGTTCCCGGACGGACATCTCCTTCACCCTGCCGGAGGGAGAGTTGCTCCGCATGCAGCCCCACCTGGAGCAGCTCTCCGAACGGCTCGGCGCCCGTGAGCTGCGGGTGTCGTCGAACCTGGCCAAGGTGTCGCTGGTGGGCATCGGCCTGCGCTCGGATCCGGGAATCGCCGCCCGCCTGTGCCGCGTCCTGAACCAGCAGGGCATCGCCGTGTCGGGCCTGGTGGTGAATGAGCTGCGGGTGAGCTGCCTGCTGGGGTCGGGACACGCGGACGACGCCATCCGCCTGCTGCACGAAGCCTTCGAGCTCGCCGACGAGACCTCCACCGAAGCGCTCACCGCCAGCGCCCCGGCCTGAGCGGCGCAGCGCGTGAAGTCCATGAGCCGGGCTGCCCGAGCCCCGATTCCAGGGCAGCCCGGTTCTGTTTCCAGGATGTGGCGGTGCAGTGCGGCACGGACTTCCCGATGGAGCGCGCCTCGAGCGGGTGCGCGGCCGGGAGGACGGGCCTGACCCCCAAAGCAGATGGCGGGCCCTCGTGGCCGGACTGAACGTGAGCGTGGACATGCCCTGCCATGCCCGATGAGGGCGGGCGCGCGCCCCGGACGGACAGCTCCTTCATCTCGAGTGGTTCCCGAACAAGCCAGGCGCCCGTGGACCGCGGAAGCCAGCGAAGCTGGCCAGAGTCACCGCTGGTGGGTGGTGGCCCGCGCTCCGGCCATCCGCCGCCCGCCCATGCCGCGGCCCGAAGCCGCTGCGCAGCTCCGTGCCGGGCAGGTTCCGTCAGAGGGAAGGCGGTTGCGCGGAGCGAGGGCGTTCATCACCCCAGACAGGACCTACCTCGGGTCACTCGCCTGGCGGGACATCCTCCGGGCCTCACACCTCCAGCGCCCCGGCCTGAGCGGCGGACGCATGGAGAAGGGGGCCGGGCACCGGGCTGCCCGAGTCAAACGCTCAGGGCAGCCCGGTGCCGGAGTCAGTGGGGGTGCTCGCTACTGCTCATCGAACCGGGCGGGACGATTTCCTCCACCTCCATCATTCCCAGATCCTCATGGTCCAGGATGTGGCAGTGCAGCACGAACTTCCCGATGTATCGCCTGTAGCGGGTGCGCAGCCGGAAGGCCTCGCCCGGCCGCATGAAGAGGGTATCCTTCCAGACGTCCTTTCCATTGCCCAGCATCACCAGGAAGGGATTGACGTGGATGTGGAAGGGATGGCCCAGTGCCTGTGAGGCGGAGAGGTGCCACTCCTCCACCGACTCCAACTGGAGCCGGCGCGGCGGTTCGTTCGGGTCGTAGGGCCGGCCGTTGATCATGAACATGGGCGGGACGACGCTGAAATCCACATCGAAGTGCGCCTCCTGGGTGCCAGTGACTTCCTCGTCCTTGATGGGCGAGAAGGGCACCAGCCTGGCCAGATCGGCCGCGCTGGGCAGCGGCATCATGCCGCCGCTCCTGCCCTCCACCACGACGCGAGCCAGGACCTTGCGCGACTCCTCCTGGCCATGCAGCGAGTCCTTGACAGCGCTCGCCTCATCCACCAGCAGGTAGGTCTCCTGCACGGCACCGGCCCTCACCATCACGTCCACCCGGTAGCCGGGAAACATCTCCGTTTCCTGGACCGCGTCGAGGCGGCCGGTGGTGATGCCGTCGTGGGCGATCTGGTACTGCGTCATCACGGCCCGCGGATCGCTCTCGCGCTCGAGTCGGAGCCGGAGAGCCTCCATGGTGCCCGTGTGGATGAACCTCCAGCGCTGCGCCTCGCCCGGCCTCAGCTTGATGGTGGGCATGAGCTCCCCGTTGATGAGGGTGCGCAGGCCGGACCGCTCCCAGGCTCCCGGCATGAACGGGTCGTAGTTCTCCACCATGTTGATCTGCTTGCCCGGCGCTTCGGGATCCTCCCTCAGGACATAGGGGATCTGCTCGAACACGAAGAGCCGCTCCCGGGCATTCCTGATGGCGGGAAGCTCGTCGATGTCGCCGCGGACGATGATGGCGCCGACCATGCCACTGGAGACCTGCAAGGCCACCGAGCCGTGCTTGTGGGCATGGTACCAGTAGGTCCCGGCGGGGTGGTCCTCGGGAATCTTGATTTCATACTCGAAACGCTTCTGGGGACCGATGGCCAACAGCACGTTGTCCGAGTTTCCCACGGGAGACACGTGCAGCCCGTGGGTGTGGATGTTGGTGGTGTTGAAGCCGTGCGGAATGTTGGGGGTGGGATGGAGCAGCCCCGCCTCCACCGGGGGAGGTTCCGGCGGAAGCTGGTTGTCCAGGAGGATGCTCAAGGTGGTTCCGGCCCGCACCTCGATGGTCGGTCCGACGAGCCCTCCATTGTAGGAGCGCAACTTCACGTCATCCCATTGCGTGCACTCGCCCTGCTCCATGGTCCGGCAGATACGATTGGTGGCGTACTTGACCACGAGGTCCTGGGAAACCTTCTGTTGTTCGTACGGCCGTGGCCATGGCGTGGGCCATGGTTGTTGAGGAAGGGTGATCGCCGCGGCGCCCGCCATCAACCCAATACCCAGCAGCGAAAGGCTGCTCTTTCTGAGAGACAAGAGTCCCAAGTTCAGACCTGCGCTTTCTCCCTGATCTCAATCAGATAGGGGAAGGCGAGAGTAGGACCGTCTCTAATTCCGGACAGGCCAGAATCGCTAAAGTTTCCTCCATCAAACTGCCACGACGTGAGGGAGCGGAAACTCCACCCTCCAACGCCCTGGACTTGATAATTGATTACCCTGCCGTCCGAGACGAAACGAGCCCGGGCTGCCACTTCCCCGACGCGGACCAGGAGCGGTGGCCCCCACGTGACTCAATGGAGCCGTCGCGCTACCGCGCGCAGCACGGCGGATTCCAGCTCGGCCGGGGTGGGGCCCGAACTCTGCACACCCAATTCCGCTGCCAGCCCAGGGAGCGCATTGATGGCGAGGCCACCCACGAGGATGGGCAGAGCGGGGTCCAGCCGCTCGCGAACCTCCGCGACGGCCCTGCGAAGGGCGGGAATGTTGAAAAGCATCGTCACCGACAAAGCCAGCACGTCTGGCAGCTCTCGCTCGAGGAGCCCCACCAGGCTGTGCGTGGGAAGGTTGGCTCCGAGGTACATCACGGTGAAGCCCGCCAGTTCCAGGAAGTCGGACAACAGGCGGGTGGGCATCTCGTGCATCTCCCCCTCGACGCAGGCCACCGCCACGCTCACTCCTCGGGAGGGCGAGGGCTGGGCACGAGAGAAGAGGTGGGCGAGCGCCACCTGGGAGACGGCGGTGGCCCGGTGCTCCTGGGCAATGCCGATCTCCCCCTGCTGCCAGAGCCGGCCCAGCTCTCGCTGAGCCGCCTGGATCACCTGACACTGGAGTTCCGTGACGGAAACACCCTGCGCCAAGGCCTCATCCAGGAGGCGCAGGGTGCCCCGCAGGTCCCCCGCCATCTGCTCGGCGAGATAGGACCCGAGCAGGCGAAGGAAGCGAAGCTCCGCTGGCTGGCTTTGTTCCATGATTCCCTGGCACGCGCCTCCTGAGAACCAAACATAGTCACGAGGATTGTCTTCGCGGGGTGGAGGAGGCCCTGGCGCCGCCCTGCCCGCCCCTGCCCCTTGCGTGCCCTGGGATTGGAAAGACTTTCCACCCACTCCATCTTGAGGGAGACCAGAGTCGCTCTGGTCGGGAGTTCTCATGGGGGAGGGACAGGACATGCGCCGGCTCCCCTGGGAGACCGCTGGAAAGGTGATTTTCTCGGGGCTCGTCCTCCTGGGAGCCCTTGCCCTGGTGAATGTCGTGACCTCCCCCAGGCAGTCGGAGGGATGGAGCTTCCCGTGGGTGGCGGTGTTGGTGGCGCTGGCACTGGGCGTGGGGGTCCTGCTCGGCTCCCGACAACCAGAGGAGTCCTTGCCCTCCGAGGTGGAGAGGCGCGAGTGGGAGGGCCGATTCCTGAGCGAGGTAGGCGCGCGCCTCGCCTCGACGCTGGACCATGAGCAGACGCTCACGAACGTCGCCACGCTGGCCGTGGGTTCCCTGGCGGACTGCTGCCTCCTCTCCCTGGAGGCCGAGGACTGGAGACCGCGGCGGCTGAAGGCCGTGCATCTCGATGCGGACAAGGCTCCACTCGTCGAGGCCATGGAGCGCACGGCGCTCGATCGGCGGGGCCCGCCCTTGCTCTCGTTCCCGCTGGAGCCGCGGCGGCCCTGGGTGCTGTCGGATGTGTCCTCCGCGAGCCTCGAGTCCCTCGCCCGAAGCGAGGAGCACCTCCGGCTCCTGCTCGAGCTGAACCCGCGCTCGCTCATGGGCCTGCCACTGCTGGTTCACGGACACTTCCTGGGCACGCTCGTGCTCGTCTCCTGTGCTCCCCGCCACGCGTATGAAGAGGCAGACCTGCGGCTGGGAGAGGAGCTGGCGCGCCGGGCCGCGCTCGCGATCCAGAGCGCCCGGCTCTACCGGACCGCCCGGGAAGCCACCCAGGCGCGTGACGACGTCCTGGCCGTGGTGGCGCACGACCTGCGCAATCCGCTCAACGCCATCTCCATCAGTGCCCAGACGTTGTTGAGACAGCGGACCATCGCCAACGACCCACAGCTCCAGGCTCCCTTGCGCATCATCCGCAGCTCCGTGGAGCGCATGAACCGGTTGATTCAGGATCTCCTGAACGTGAGCCGCATGGAGGCGGGCAAGCTGGCCGTGGAGACCTATCCGGAGCCCGCGGAGTCACTCCTCCAGGAAGCGCTCGAGGAGGCGCGCCCGCTGGCCTCGCGGCTCCAACTGAGCACCGACATCGCCGAGGTGCTGCCCGCGGTGCGCGTGGATCGGGAACGAATCCTCCAGGTCTTCTCCAACCTGCTGGGCAATGCCCTGAAGTTCACCCCGCCCGGGGGCCGGGTGACGCTCGGCGCCCGGGCGGAGGGAGCGGTGGTGCGCTTCTGGGTGAGTGATACCGGCCCGGGAATTCCCCCCGAGGCCCGTGAGCACCTCTTCGACCGCTTCTGGCAGATGCGGCACGGAGATCGACGGGGGGCCGGGCTCGGGCTGTCCATCGCCAAGGGGCTCGTCGAGGCGCACGGAGGGCGCATCTGGGTGGAGAGCGAGCCTGGCCACGGAAGTACCTTCTCCTTCGTCGTGCCCGTGGCGCACGAGGCCCCTCCCCTCACTCACTCGGGACCGTGAGCCACGGGCAGCCAGCCCTGGCTCACTCCTGGACCACGGGAGCCTCCGTCACATACAGCTCGGCGGAAGACTGATCGTGATTGCCGGCACCGCCCACGACGAGCAGGGAGCCCTCGGGCAGCAACGTGGCCGTGTGCTGGAAGCGATCCACGTTCATGCTGGCCGTGGAGCTCCAGGTCCCCGTGGCCGGGTCATACAACTCCGCGGAGAAGTGGATGCCGCCGTTGTCATGGTAGCCACCCGTCACGAGCACCCGGCCATCGGGCAGCAGCGTCGCCGTGTGATAGCGCCGTGCCGCGTTCATGCCGGCCGTGGACGACCACGTCTGGGTATTCGGGTCGTACAGCTCCGCCGAGACATTGCGCCCATCCGGATCACCTCCGGCCACGAGCACCTGGCCCGTGGCCAGCAGCGTCGCGGAGTGATAGGTGCGAGGCGCCCTCATGCTGGTCGTGGACGACCATGTCCCGGTGCTCGGGTCATACAGTTCCGCCGCGTTCCTCCGGCTTCCCTTGTCATCCCCACCCACCACCAACACCCGCCCATCGGGCAGCAACGTCGCCGTGTGATGGGTGCGCGCCGTGCCCAGGCTTCCCGTGGCCGTCCAGGTGCTGGTGCCCGGATCGTACAGCTCCGCCGAGCTCAGCGCGCGCCCGCCGAATTCCTTGTCGGTGCCCCCCACCACGAGCAACCGGCCATCGGGCATCAGCGTCGCCGTGTGGCCGAAGCGCGTCGTGAGCATGTTGCCCGCGGGGCTCCACGAGACCGTGATTTCGTCGTACAGTTCCGCGTTGACCCCCGTGCGAGGGTGCCGTCCGCCGCCCGCCACGAGCACCCGGCCATCGGGCATCAACGTCGCCGTGTGCGAGCGGTGGGTGGTGAGCATGTTGGCCGACCGCCACCACTCTCCATTTCTCGGCTCGTATGCCTCCGTGGTGGTATTGAAGCCGCCCGCCACGAGCACCTGGCCCGAGGGCAGCAGGGTGGCGGTGTGATACAGGCGCGGCAACTGCATGCTCCCGGTGACCGCCCAGGACGGCGCACCAGGCGTCTCACCGTCACGCAAGGCCGAACCAGACGTCGCCGGCCCTCGAGTCATGTCTCGTCTGTCTTCAGCCCCGCCCGATTCCGGAGCCCCACACCCACCCAGAGCCGCGAACAAGGCGAGCACGGCACCACGACACATGGTTTTCTTCATGAGCATGTCTGACGACTCCCGCTGGCAGTGGCCCCGAGTCATTGCTCTCATGTATTACTCAGAAGGCAGACCCGAGGTGCTGCGAAAGCTAGGCAGCGCGGAACAGGGGCTCAATTGCTGGCCCTCCGGCTGTTGAGCCGTGCGCGCTCACGCAGTCGGAAATGTCTGGTTCATCCTGGTTGACGTGTCTCCAGGGGCCAATGGGGTGGCGATTGCAGCAGCAGGGTGAAGGAGAAGGTACTGCCCACACCCACCGGCCGGACCGAACGCGCGGCGCGCCACGGGAAGTATGGACAAAAACAAAATTGATGTAAAATAAGAAACATGAGAAAGAGCTGGTGAAACCGCTATTCCAGGGAGAACCATGAATCGATTCAAGCTGCTTTCAGCACTGGGCCTGCTGGTCCTCGCGTGGTCTTCAACGGCCCAAGCACTGACCTATGGAGTGAATCTTCATCCAGCGCACGTCCGCACGGTGGATCAGGCCAGACAAACGGCGCTGGTGTTGAGCCAGAGGAACATCCGCTCCGTCCGGTTGGACATCTCCCCCCAGTCGGACATCAACTGGCTCACCCAGGTCGTGACGGCATTCAAGGAGCGCAACATCCAGCTGGAAGCCATGCTGTACGATCCGAAGAACAACAGCTACACCTGTGGAACCCAGGCCACGGAACAGCAGGCCTATGATGCCACCTGGAACATCGTCAATCAGATGAAGCATCTGATCCGGGACTGGGAGATCCAGAACGAGCGGCAACTGCGGATCGCGCCTGGCTCGTCCGCCATGGATGCGTCACCGTACAACAACGACTGTGGCCTGCGTGAAGCCGCCGTCAACCGTGGGATGTCCCGAGCCATCAGGGACGTCCGGGCCAGCTCCGGAGTTCCCTTGCGGATCATCCTGGGGTTCATCGGCCGTGGCTATGGCTTCATCGACTTCATGGTCTCGCAAGGCGTGGAGTTCGATGTCCTGGGTTATCACATCTATCCCTGGGCGGAGCAGACGAGCCTCGACACGGACCCCTGGTTCGGTACTGGTGGGCTCTTCGCCAACATGGTCCGCTTCAACAAGCCCGTCAGGATCAATGAGTTCAATTGCGCGGAAGTCTACGCGGGAGACCCCAACACGCCTTATGGCGGCAGGACCCCGTACGAGAACCTCCCCGGCAAGCCGATGACCGAGGCCTGCTTCCGGGGCATCACGAAGCACCTGAACATCATCTTGTCCCAGACGAAGGTCAACATCGAGTCGGTCTCCTTCTACGAGCTGCTGGATCAGCCGGAGCTCAATTCGATGTCCGAGAGCCGCTTCGGATTGATGTATGACCTCAACACGCCCAAGGTCCACCTCTTCCTGGCATCTGCTTTCGCTGGAGGAAGCCTCAGCGCGGCGGAGAGGACCACGATCACCAGCCGCGGGCTGCTGACCGATGCGCAGATCAACGCGAACCAGGCCGCGGCGGGTGGACAGCCACCTCCCGTGGTCGCCAACGCGATGACCCATGCGGACTACGTGAAGTACCTCTACGAGATCCTCCTGGGGCGCGTGGGCGATGCGACGGGGTTGACCACCTGGACCAACGCCCTCACCAATGGCTCCATGACCCGCATTCAAGTGCAGGTCGCCTTCCTCGACTCCAACGAGTACCGCACCAACAGGCTCGCCACGGGGAACTACACCCCCGCCTCGACGCTGAACGCGATGTCCAACACCTACTTCGTCACCTATGCATACGCGGTCTTGTTGGGCAGGGATCCCGATGCCTCCGGGCTCGCCGCTTACGTGAATGCACTGCAAACGGGAACGACACGAAGCGACGTGGTGAAGGCCCTCATCTCCAGCAACGAGTACAAGACGCGGCACGGGCGCTAGGCCCTCGCTGTCGCGGCTTCGCACCAGCCCGCCGGCCCGCCACCTGGCCGCCTGCCCCCGCCCGCCGCACTCCAGGTGTCTGGCAAAGACTCTCAGCACGGGTCCACCCCACGGAGGCACCACGCGCGGGCTGCTCCCACCACTCGGTGAGTGAAAAGGGTTGGCGTCCTGGCGCAAGTGGGAAGGGTCCCCGCCTCGGAGGAGGCGGAGTGGACGTGGGGGACCACGTTGCGCGACGATCTCCTCCCCTTCACGGTCCCGTCCCCACGGACGGATCTTCCGCACGACAGCCATTGCCCAGGAGGTGCGGCCGTATGAGCAATTCCGACGATGAGATGGTGATGCGCGACGAGCGCCAGCTACCGCCGCCTTCCCTGGACGAATCCGAGAGGGTGTGGGAGGCCACCGTCGTCAGGGACGTCGTGGTGGGCCAGCGGATCGGCGAGTACGAGGTGCGCCGGCGCATTGGCAGCGGAGGAATGGGCGTCGTCTACGAGGGCGAGCACCCCATCATCGGCCGCAAGGTCGCCATCAAGCTCATCCGCCCCGACTCCTCCGAGGGCGTCCGCTCGCGAGACCTGATCGCGGAGGCGCGCGCCACCAGCGCCATCCGCCACCGCGGCATCATCGACATCTTCGGCTTCGGCACGCTCCCGGGACTCGGCCAGTACCTCATCATGGAGTACCTCACCGGGCGTCCGTTCGACGAGGTCCTCCATGACCGGGGCGCGCTGCCGCCCGCCGAGGCCATCCAGCTCATCCTCGAGGTGCTCGGCGCGCTGTCGGCCGCGCACGGCGTGGGCGTCATCCACCGAGACCTCAAGCCGGGCAACCTCTTCGTGGTGCAGGAGTCCAACGGCACCGAGTACATGAAGGTGCTCGACTTCGGCCTGGCCAAGCAGGCCGCGGCGCCCCACTCCGCCACGCCCCAGACCCGCGCGAGCATGATCGTGGGCACGCCGGACTACATGGCGCCAGAGCAGGCGTGTGGGCAGGAGGTGAGCCCGCGCACGGACCTGTACGCGGTGGGCATCATCCTGTTCGAGATGCTCACGGGACGGCTGCCCTTCCAGGCGGCGACGCCCATGCAGGTGGCCATCCACCAGGTGCAGACGCCGCCACCCGCGCCGTCGTCCCTCGTGGAAGGACTGCCGCCCGAGCTCGACATGCTCGTCCTGCGCCTGCTGGCGAAGAAGCCCGAGCAGCGACCGGCCTCGGCGGATGAGGTGGCGCGCGAGCTGAAGTTCATCTCCCGGACGCTCGCCACGGAGTCGACCCGGGTGACCACCCCTCCCCGAAGCGCGCCGGAGCCCCTCCCGGCTCCTCGGGCCCAGGTCCGGCAAGGGGCCGCCCGGGCGGCGGCTCCGCGCTCTCCGAGCAGCAGGCGCTCGGGGCGCGTCTCCTCCGTCGCGGAGACACGGGCCGCACCGAGGACCCTGTCCGGGTCGCGTCCGGCGGTCCCCGAGCCCTTGCCCACCGCGACCCGGCGAACCACTCCGCCTCGTGACACGCGGGCCGTCATGACCGATCGGCTCGAGCGCGCGCCGAGCCCCGGCTCGCACACGGTGCGACGGGTGGCGGTAGGCGTCATCATGCTCTTCGTGGGCCTGGGAGCGACCCTGTTCCTCCACACGCCGAAGGCCCCGGAGCCCACCAGTTCCAAACAGACGAGCCCTGTTCGCCCACCCGCCCCCAAGCCCCTGGCCGCGCCGTCCACCCAGCTCGCGACAGCACCCACCGCGGTGTCCATCCTCGGAGGGGGAGAGGTGCCCTCCCCGGTCCCGCCGAAGACCAGCCCCGACTCCTCCCGGATGGTCCGGAGCACCCCGACCGCCGAGAAGAACCACACTCCTTCCGGGGAGGGAACCCTGACCCTGGTCAGTGAGTGCTGGGCCGAGGTGTACGTGGATGGCAGCTACATGGGGAAGATGCCCCCGCTGCACGACATGCTCCTGACCGTCGGCACGCATGCGCTCGAGCTGCGCGACAATGCCGCCATCCAGAAGCGACGCCAGGAGTTCAATATTCGCCCGGGGAAGCAGACCCTCCTCGAGGTCACCTGTCAGCTCGAGGACTAGAGCCCTCCCTCCGTCAGGAGCCGTGTCTTTCCATGTCCCCGCGTGCCTTTGTCCTGATGGTCCTCCTCGCCCCGCTGGCCGCGTGGTCGCAGCCGCGCGGCGTCGATTTCTACAAGCGTGGCCAGTACGAAAAAGCGATCGACAAGCTTCAGCAGGAAGCGGACGACCCGAGCTCCTCCTCGAAGGAGCAGGCGCTCGCGCGTGCCTACCTCGCCGCATCGATGCATGCGCTCGGCATGAAGGACGAGGCCCGCGCGCAGCTCGAGGAGCTCGCGCGGCGCCACCCCGAGCAGCGGGTGGACACCAGGCGCTTTCCTCCTGACTTCGTGGCGTTGGCGGACCTGGCTCGGGAGGACGTGGAGGCCGAGCGGCTCCGGGCGGAAGCCGAGGCCCGGGCAGCCGAGCAGCAACGGAGCACGGTGGTAGCCGAGCCGTCGCGACCCGACGAGGCAAGGCACGAGGACGAGCATCAGGCCATACGGTCCGGGCCGGACACCTCCTTCCGGCTGCGCCCGGAGGTCTTCGGCTACGTCGACATGCTGGGCCAGGGCGCCCGGGGGTTTGGAGTGGGGGTCAACCTGGGCTACGGAGGACTGGACTCCAGCGCGCGACTGCTTCCGGGACCCGCTGGCCGGTGGGGAATGGGACTGGAGCTGGGCTACCTCCTGGGTCGCGGCCTCATCCAGCCGCGCATCGCCCTGCGCGGTACGCTGGTGACGGGCGTGGGCGCCGGCGGGGGTGGCACCGTGGGGGTGCGGGTGACCCCCTTGTCCCGGCTGACCTTCCTGGTGGACGTGGGCGTCGAGAAGCTCGCGGTGAGCGCGCCAGAGCGCTTCCGCAGTGTGCTCCTGACGGCCTCGGCTGGGGCGGGCGTCCCCCTGCTCTAGCCGGCGACTGGGGGAAGCGGAACATCATCCGCTCGCCTTCCTGCTCCATGGCATGGAGCCCCTCGAGCAGCTCGCTGAATCCGAATCCGGAACCGGCGCGGCCTGTCAAGCAGCCAAGGGGCAAGCATCCAGAACCAGATTATTTTCCGCCGTAACCAGTACTGTTCTCGATAATACGAGAACTGCACCCCATGGGAGCCCCGGCAGCGGGCCGGCACCAGCCCCGTCCGCGAGTCGCGAGCCATCGCCCTCCGGATCGTGGGGAGCGGGGGGCTCAACCAAGGTGGACAGTCTTCATATGGTCGGCATTCCTGGCTACACGCTGATCGACAAGCTCAAGTCGACGAGCACGAACATCTTGTACCGCGCGGTGCGCGACTCGGATCGCCTGCCCGTCATCGTCAAGATGCCCATGTCCGCGAACCCCGGCACTCGCGAGCACGACGACTACCGCCGGGAGCACGCCATCCTGCAGCGGCTGAGCGAGGTGCGCGGCGTGCCCCGGGCCCTGGGATGCGAGCTGAGCGGCGGGCGGCCGGTGCTCCTGCTGGAAGGAGAAGGCGGAACCGCCCTGTCCGACACCGTGGGGACTCCGCTCGGCGTGGAGCGCTTCCTCGAGCTGGCCATCTCCCTGGCGTCAACGCTCACGGAGATCCACCGTCGCGGCGTCATCCACAAGGACATCAAGCCCGCCAACATCATCCTCCTGCCCTCGGGGGAAACGCGCATCATCGACTTCGGGAGCGCCACCGTCCAGAGCGTGGAGCACGTGGAGGCGGCCCCCGCCCTCCTCATCGAGGGAACCCTGGCCTACATGTCCCCGGAGCAGACCGGGCGGATGAACCGCTCGGTGGACTACCGCACCGATCTCTACTCCCTGGGGGTCACCTTCTACGAGCTGCTCACCGGCACCCTGCCCTTCCACGGGGGCGATGCGCTCGAGTGGTTCCACGCCCACATGGCGCAGATCCCGAGAACGCCACACGAGCGCGTCCCGGCCATTCCCCCCACCCTGTCCGCCATCGTGATGAAGCTGCTGGCCAAGGTGGCCGAGGAGCGCTACCAGGGCGCCGACGGGCTGAAGGCGGACCTGCTGCGCTGCCAGGAGGCGCTCGGCCGGGAAGGAGAACTCGAGCCGTTCCCCCTGGGCGAGCACGACATCCCCACCCACTTCCAGATGCCCCAGCGGCTCTATGGGCGCGAAGCGCAGGTGAACACGCTGCTCCAGTCCTTCGAGCGCATTGCCCGGGGCGGGCATCCGGAGCTGGTGCTGATCAGCGGCTACTCCGGCATCGGGAAGTCCGCGGTGGTGCACGAGCTGTACCGGCCCGTCGTACAGCGGCGAGGCCTCTTCCTCGATGGCAAGTTCGACCAGTTCCAGCGGGACATCCCCTACGCCACCCTGGCCCAGGCCATCCGAGGCCTGGTGCGCCAGCTGCTGGCCGGCACCGACGCGGAGCTCGAGGTATGGCGCCAACAGCTCTGTGAGGCGTGGGAGGACAGCGGGCAGTTCCTCGTGGATCTGGTCCCCCAGCTCGAGCTCGTCGTGGGCAAGCAACCACCGCTCCCCACGCTCTCACCCGCCGAGTCGCACCACCGCTTCGACTGGGTCTTCCAGCGCTTCCTCGGGGTGCTCTCCACCCCCGCGCACCCGCTCGTCGTCTTCCTGGATGACCTGCAGTGGGCCGACGTGGCCAGCCTCCGGCTCATCCGCCACCTCTTCACCCACCCGGACACCCCGCCGTTGTTGATGATCGGCGCCTACCGCGACAACGAGGTCAGCCCCTCCCACCCGCTGATGCTGGCGCGGGAGGAGCTGCGCAAGGGCGGCGCGTGGGTGGCCGAACTCCGACTCGAGCCCCTGAGCCAGGAACAACTGCGGCAGATCATCACCGATGCGCTCCCGGGCGCGGAGCAGGAGGTCATCGAGCCGCTCTCGGACCTGGTGCACCAGAAGACCGGAGGCAACCCCTTCTTCTTCCTCCAGCTCATGCGGACGCTCAATCAGGACGGGCTGCTGACCCGCACGCCCGAGGGCCGCTGGCAATGGGATGAGCAGGGCATCCGGGCCCGGGCCTACTCCGACAACGTCGTCGACTTCCTGGTGGGCCGGCTGCGACAGCTCCCCGAGCAGACCCAACACCTGCTGCGCCTGGCGGCGTGCGCGGGCAACGCCTTCCCGACGCGGACCCTGGCCATCATCTCCGACAGAGCGGAGGACGAGGTGGAGCGGGGACTCGAGCCCGCGCTCCAGGAAGGCCTGTTGATGCAGGGGGGCCAGAAGCAGTACCGATTCCTCCACGACCGCATCCAGCAGGCGGCCCATGCCCTCATTCCCGAGGAGGAGCGCAAGGCCATCCACCTGCGTATCGGACGCTTGCTGCTGGCGAGCCTGACCCCGGAGGAAGCGCGCGAGAAGCTCTTCGACGTGGTGAACCAGCTCAACGCCGGGGCCGAGCTGCTCGTGCTCCCCGAGGAGCGCCACCGGGTCGCGCTGCTGAACGCCGAGGCGGGCAGGAAGGCGCAGGCCTCGACCGCGCACCGCTCGGCCATCACCTACTTCACCGCGGCCCTGTCGCTGCTGCCGGGCGACTCCTGGGAGGACGAGCACGCACTGACCTTCCAGCTCAGCCTCCAGCGAACGACGAGCGAGTTCATGAGCGGCAACACGGATGGGGCACGCCAGCTCGCGGAGGCGCTCCGCCCCCGGGCACGGACCTCCGCGCAGCTCGCGCTGGTGTCCGTGTTGTTGAGCGACATCCACATCGCCACCAGCGAGACCCTGCTCGCCGTGACCTGTCTGCTGGAGTGCCTGACCTCGCTGGGCATGCCCATGCCCCTCCACCCCTCCCGGGAGGAGGTGGAGGTCGCCAACGCGGAGGTGTGGTCACTGATGGGAGGGCGCCCCATCGGGAGCCTCCTCGAACTGCCGCTCATGACGGACCCGGACATCCAGGTGGTGATGAGCGTCCTCGCCGCCCTGTTCACGCCCGCGCTCTTCACGGACGTCAACCTGCTCGTCCTCCACCTGTGCCGGATGGTCTCGCTCTCCCTGCGCCACGGCAACAGCGAGGCCATGACGAATGGCTATGCGTGGTACGGCATCACGCTGGGTGACCGGTTCGGGCGCTACCTGGAGGGCCATGCCTTCGGCGAGCTGGCCCTCGCCCTCGTCGAGCGCCACGGCTTCTCCACCTCCCGGGCGAGAAGCCTCTACTCGATGGAGATGATCAGCGTCTGGACCCAGCCCCTCACCCTCTCACTGGAATACATCCGCAACGCCTTCCAGCTGGCCGTTCCGGCGGGCGATTTCCAGACCGCCTGCTACTGCTGCAACCACATCATCACGAATCGCCTCGTCCACGGGCACAATCTGGACGAGGTCTACCAGGAGTCGATCGCGCGCATGGACTTCGCGCGGAAGGCGGGCTACCAGGGCGTCCAGCAAGTCATCCAGCACACCCAGCGCTACATGCAGCAGCTGCGCGGCCTGGCACCCTCCTTCGAGTCGCTGAACGGAGAGGACTTCGACGAGGAGTCCTTCGAGCTCGGGCTGTCGTTGAAACCGCACATGAGCACCGTGGTGTGCTGGTACTGGATCACCAAGACGCAGTCGCGCTTCATGTGCGGCCGTTACGAGGAGGCGCGGCAGGCGTCGACCAGGGCCGAGGAACTCCTCTGGTCCTCGGTCGGCCATATCCAGCTGGTCGACTTCCACCTCTACACAGCCTTGGCCCTGTCCGCCTGCTGCGAGGACGCGGCGCCAGAAGCCCGGCGGGACTACCTCGAGGCCATGCAGCGGCACCAGCGACAGTTCGAGCTCTGGGCGAAGCACAACCCCGGCAGCTTCCGCGCGTCCGAGCGGCTGGTGTCCGCGGAGCTCGCCTACCGCCAGGGCCAGTGGGACGAGGCGATGCACGCCTACGATGCGGCGCTCCACTCCGCACGCGAGCACGGCTTCCTCCAGAACGTCGCGCTCGCCAATGAACTCGCGGCGCGCTTCTGGCTCAAGCGGGGAGTCAAGAGCATTGCCCTGGCCTACGCCCGCGAGGCGCGGGAGACGTACCGGACGTGGGGGGCCCACGGCAAGGTCCAGCAGCTGGATGGCCAGTGGCCCTCGCTCTCCAGCACGGCGAGCGCTCCGGACCGCGGCACCTCCGATACGACCGCGACGCATCTCGACGCGATCACCGTGGTGAAGGCCCAGCAGGCCATCTCCGGGGAGATCGTCCTGGAGCAACTGGTGTCCACGCTGCTGCGGGTGGCCATGGAGAACGCCGGCGCCCAACGAGGCGCCCTGCTGCGCCCGCTCGGCAACAAGCTGCGGCTGGTGGCCATCTCCAACGTGGTGGAGGGGGGCACCGTGGTGCTCCCGGAGGACAACGCCACCCACGAGCTGCCGTGGTCACTCCTCACCTACGTCAAGCGCACGCACGAGCACGTGCTCATCGGGGATGCCTCCCGGCCCCATCCCTATGCCTCCGACGACTACTTCGAGCGCGGCCGGGCCAAGGCGGTGCTCTGCCTGCCGCTGCTGCGCCAGGAGGAGCTCGTCGGCGTGCTCTACCTGGAGAACAGCCTCACCGCGGACGCCTTCACCCCGGCGCGCATCCGGCTGCTCGGGCACATCGCCTCCCAGGCCGCCATCTCCATCGAGAACGCGCGACTCTACGCCGACATCCATCAGGCCAAGGCCGCCCTGCGCGACGCCAACGACGAGCTGGAGCGGCGCGTGGACGAGCGCACGCACGAGCTCAAGGATGCCCAGGCCCGACTGGTGGAGATGGCGCGCGCGGCGGGCATGTCCGAGATCGCCTCCAACGTGCTGCACAACGTGGGCAACGTGCTCACCAGCGCCGTCGTCAACCTCGAGACGACGCGTCACGCGGTGGGCGCGTCACGGGTCGTCCGGGTGCGGCAGGTGGCCGCGCTGCTCGAGGAGCACCGCGAGATGCTGGTGGACTTCCTCACGAAGGATCCCCGGGGAAGCCGCCTGCCCGACTACGTGTCCGCGCTCGCCGCCGAGCTCATCAAGGAGCAGACGACCCTGCAGGAGAGCCTGGACGCCATGAACCGGCACCTGGAGCACATCCGCGCCATCGTCCAGGTGCAGCAGACCTACGCGAAGACGCCGCTGCTCACCGAGGAGTGCGACCTGGCGCAGCTCGTCGACGACACCCTGCGCATCCAGTACGCCTCGCTCCAGCGCCACGGCGTCACCCTCACCCGCGAGTTCGCCCTCCTGCCCCGGCTGCGGCTCGACAAGCACAAGGTGATGCAGATCCTCGTCAACCTCGTGGCCAACGCCAAGTACGCCATGGACGCGATGCCCGAGCAGCATCGGCACCTGTGCGTGCGGCTCACGGCCGACAACGGGTGGGCGCGCGTCCAGGTGACGGACAGCGGCGTGGGCCTCGCGCCAGACGTCCAGGGCAAGCTCTTCACGCATGGCTTCACCACGCGCAAGGACGGCCACGGCTTCGGCCTGCACTCGAGCGCGCTGGCGGCGAAGATGCTGGGAGGGCGGCTGAGGCTGGAGAGCGAGGGCCCCGGCAAGGGGGCCACGGCCACCCTGGAGATTCCGCTCAAGCCCGAGCCCAGGGACGTCCCCCCGGAAACCGGCCGGAGGGCGCCTGGCGGGCGGCCTCCTTCGTCCGCGAATGAGCGTTGACTGGAAACCGTGGCACCTTTTCCTACCCGCGCCGGGCGGCCGTCACGGCATGCTGGGCGCTTCTTCGGGGTGAATACATGAAGGACTTCTTCAAGACGCTTTTCGCCTGCCTGGTGGCGCTGGGTGTCTTCGTCGTGGGCTTTGTCTTCCTGTTCGTGGGCTTCGTGGCCGTGGTGGGTGGCTCCAGCGAGCCCCCGGTGCCATCCAAGGCCGTGCTCGTCGTGGACCTGGACATGAACCTGCTGGACCACGCCAGCGCGCCGGGCGTGTCGGAATCCCTGCAGACGGCCCTCCAGGGAGAGAAGAGCCGGACCCTGGCGCTCGCCACCGCCGTGGCGGCCGTGGACCGGGCCGCGGCGGACGAGCGCATCGTGGGGCTCTACATCACCAGCAACCTCGTGCCCGCCGGCTACGGCTCGGGCCCCGCCGCGCTGCGCGAGTTGCGCGGCGCGCTGCAGCGCTTCAAGGCCAAGAAGCCCGTGCTCGCCTACAACGTCGATTGGGCCAAGCGCGACTACTACCTGGCCTCCGTCGCCTCGCCCCTCTTCGTGAACCCCGCCGGCAGGGTGGAGATGAATGGCCTGGCGTCCGAGACCACGTTCTTCGGCGATGCCCTGCAGAAGTTCGGCGTCCAGGTGCAGGTCACCCGCGTCGGCAAGTACAAGTCCGCGGTGGAGCCCTTCCTCCTCAACCGCATGAGCGACCCCAGCCGGGAGCAGATGCAGATGCTGCTGGACGACCTGTGGACCGAGTGGAAGACCACGGTCGCCCCCGATCGCAAGCTGACCCCGGAGGCCCTGCAGGCCCTGGCGGACGACAAGGGCATGCTCCTGCCCGAGGAGGCCCAGGTCGCCGGGCTCGTCGACCGCGTCGCGTCCTTCGACGAGGTCATCGAGGAGCTCAAGAAGCTGTCGGGCACCGACTCCGAGAACAAGAGCTTCAACCAGGTCGATCTGGCCGCCTATGCCGGCACCGAGGTCCGCCCCGGCAAGGGCAAGAACCGCATCGCCGTGGTGTACGCCGAGGGAGAGATCGTCAACGGAGAGGGGCGCTCGGACCAGGTGGGCGGGGATCGCCTCAGCCGGGAGCTGCGCAAGCTGCGGCAGGATCCCGACGTGAAGGCCGTGGTGCTGCGCGTCAACAGCCCGGGTGGAAGCGCCAGCGCCTCGGATCTCATCCAGCGCGAGGTCATCCTCACCCAGAAGACCAAGCCCCTGGTGGTCTCCATGGGCACCTATGCCGCGTCCGGGGGCTATTGGATCAGCGCCTACGCGGACCGCATCTTCGCCGCGCCCAACACCCTCACGGGCTCCATTGGCGTCTTCGGCCTGCTGCCCAACTTCCAGAAGCTGGCCAATGACCTGGGCGTCACCTTCGATGGCGTGCAGACGGCGCGCATGGCCACCCTGGGCACCGTCACGCGCCCCCAGGGCGAGGCGGAGCTGGCGCGCATCCAGGCCCTCACGGATCGCATCTACGAGCAGTTCCTGGACAAGGTGTCCGAGGGCCGCAAGCTGGACCGGGAGAAGCTCAAGGAGATCGCCCAGGGCCGCGTGTGGTCCGGAGTCCAGGCCCAGAAGCTGGGGCTCGTGGACGAGCTGGGCACCCTGGAGGACGCGGCCCGCTTCGCCGCCGAAAAGGCGGGGGTGGACAAGGACTACCGGATGGACATGCCCAAGGGGCGCAAGTCCTTCGCCGAGCAGCTCGCCGAGTCCCTGAACGAGGAGGCCCGGCCCAAGGCCCGCTCGTCGGTGGACGTGCTGCTGGCCGATGTCCAGCACCAGGTGGAGGTCCTGCGCTCCCTCAACGACCCGGCTGGCGTCTACGCCCGCATGCCGTTCGAAGTTTCCATCCACTAGCGTGACTCACAAATGTCGGCCCTGGAGTCTTCCCCTTCGAATGCCCCCGACGACGGAGGAGAATGACCATGCCTCTAGAGCCACAGCGAATGGATGAGGATCATCGCCACGTATGGCTGATTGGTGACCTGCTCGGAGCCATGATCGGCGGTACGCGAGGGATGATCCTCGCGCCCGCCTGCGCTGGCCCCGCCCCAGGCCCACCGATCACGCCATTGCTCTCACGGATGGGTGACTGCCTCGTCACCCAAACCCTCAGGACAGCGCCCGGCTGAGTTCGACCCGAGGCGCCTGTCCCAGCCTTGCTCGCCTCTCGGGGTGGAGCATGGGCATCGAGGTGCGTGCGTGGACCTGGAGCGGTGCGGAGAAGCAATCACGCCCCCCCTCACTTCCTCGACGCACGGAGTCGCCCATGCTCGATACCCCTGCTCAAATCGCCCGGACCCTCACGTCCCGGAAGGTAAGAACCACCACGATTGCCTTGTTGGTCGCCGGCTCGCTCGTCGTCAACGCCGCGCCTCCCGAGCGGCTCCCCACAGCGGTCATTGGCGGGTCAACCGGATTCATCCTCCTGTTCGCCTGGCTGTTCTTCAACAGGGGCATTTCCCAGCTCCCCCAGAAGCAGCGAGGGCCACTCATCCTCGTGGTGCTGGTGATGTTGGCCCTGCTGCTCGTGGTCCAGGCCCGAGTCGTCCTGAGCCTGGTTGACACGGTGTTCCAAAGCCAGGCACTGAACACCCGGGACACCCGATGACAAGGCGGGGGAGGCCATGAGCGTGGGGCCTCGCCAAGGGAAGCACGCCCACGGTATGTTGAACCCCATGGGGGGCGATGGACGCCGCCCCATGAACCTCCTGGAGGCAACCATGAACGCCGCCCTTGATCTTGTCGCGGTCGCTGTCCTGTTCGCCCAGGGGGCGCGGGCCGCCTGACAGGCCCCGAAGGTCCGACGCAGCGCGGTCCCGCTCCTTGCTGGGTGCCCTCGAGTCCTCAGGTGCGCCGCAGGCACCGTTCTGCCCGGAGTCCTTCACCGTGTTCCTCGAATCCCTCGGCTGGGGTCCATCCCTCGCCCACGCGTTCTCCGTTGTCCTCGACAGCTCTTCCCTGCCCCTCGTCCCCGGCCGCGTCGTGCGCCAGGAGCGCGGGCTGCTCACCGTCCAGACCTCCGAGCTTCGCCTGCTCGCGCGCCCCTCGGGACGGCTCCTCCACCACGCCTCCGGCGCCCAGGCCCTGCCCACCGTCGGGGACTGGGTGGCGCTGCAACCCCCATCTGGCCCGGGCGAGGCCCTGATCCACGAGGTGCTCCCGCGCCGCGGCGTCCTCATGCGGCGTGAAGCGGACAGCGAGCACGAGGGGCAGCTCATCGCCGCGAACCTCGACGTGGTGTTCCTCGTGACGGGGTTGGATGGCAACTTCAACCCGCGCCGCATCGAGCGGGCGCTCACCCTGGCGTGGAGCAGCGGGGCCTCGCCCGTGGTCGTCCTCAGCAAGGCGGACCTCGCCCCCGAGGTGGCCGATCGCGTCCGCGAGGTCGAGGCGCTCGCCCCCGGAGTCCCCGTGCTCGCGCTCAGTGCCCACACCGGAGAGGGCCTCGAGGCGCTGCGCGCCCACCTGCCCCCCGCGACGACGGGAGCGCTGCTCGGCTCCTCGGGCGTGGGCAAGTCCACCCTCGTCAACCACCTCGTGGGCGAGGAGCGTCTGGCCACCCAGGCCGTGCGGCCCGAGGACGACAAGGGCCGCCACACCACCACCCACCGCGAGCTGTTCCTCCTGCCGCACGGCGGGCTGCTCATCGATGGGCCCGGGATGCGCGAGCTCGGGTTGTGGGGAGGAGAGGAAGAGGGGCTCGGCCAGGCGTTCGCGGACCTCGTGGCGCTGGCCGCCCACTGCCACTTCCGGGACTGCACGCACCGGGGAGAGCCGCGCTGCGCGGTGCGTGCCGCCGTGGCCGAGGGAACGCTCGACGAGGAGCGGCTCGAGAGCTTCGAGAAGCTGCGGCGCGAGCAGGCCTACCACGCCCGTCAGTCGGACGCCGCCGCGCGGCGCGAGCACCACCGCCACGTGAAGAGCCTCACCCAGGCCGGCTGGGAGCGCTCACGCTCCAAGCGGCGAGGAGACTGAGGACGGAAGGGGGCCCGGACCGTTCCGGGTGTGGGTCCCCTTCCCTTTTCTATTCGCGCACCGGGGCCACGCACGCGTCGCGCAGGGTCGTGGACCACAACTGGTTGGCCTGGGTCTCGTCGAAGGCACTGAAGAAGACGCGACCCCCCACGCGGAGGAACTCCCGCGGGTAGGAACTGCCGATGCTGGCGGGCGCGATGTCCTCCAGCCTCCGCGTGCCCGCGGGCGTGCCGTTCGACACCCAGGGCTCGAGGCCCGCCGACTCCTGCTCGAAGGCGCTGAAGAAGACGAGCTCGTCGCTCACGGCGTAGACGGGCGAGCCGTATTCGTCCGACAGGCTCAACGGCCGGCGCAACAGTGTCGTGCCCGAGGCCGTCCCATCCGTCACCCAGAGCTGCGCGTCCCGGGGCGCCGGGCCCGAGCTGCCAATGTAGAAGGAGAAGAAGATCTTCGTGCCCTGGGGGGCGACACTGACGTCCGTCACGTACGGAAACGCCTCACCCTGGCTCGCGTAGGGGTTGGGGATGGTGAAGATGCTCGTGGAGTCCCCCCCCGCCACCGGAAGGCGGTTCAGGACCATGTACTGGGTGCTGTACGAGGTCGTCGTCAGGTACAGGTAGGAGCCCAGCATGTCGAGCAGGCGCACGCCGCGCGAGGGGCCGAAGGTCTTCAGACGCACCGTCCCGGCCGCCGTGCCATCCGTCTTCCACACCTCGGTGTCATTGGTCGGTTCTCGCAAGGCGAAGAAGGCGAGTCCGCCGGAGATGCGCAGCTCGCTGGCGTACGCACTGTCGGGTCCGGCATCCAGGCGCTTGAGGCGAACCGTGCCCCCCGCCGTGCCGTCCGTGCTCCACAGCGCCGTGCCCGACGCGTCCCGGGCGAAGAAGAGCAGCGCGCCGCCCAACCGGCCCGCCGCGTTGCTCACCTCGGTTCCCTCGGGGAAGTCGCGCACCCGCACCGTGCCCGCCTCGGTACCATCCGACGTCCACAGCTCGCCGCGCGACGACGAGGACACCGGGTCATACACATCCCGGAAGAAGACGAGCCGGCCACCCAGCGCCGTCAGGTGCGACACGTACGAGCCCTCCACTCCGGGCGTCAGATCCTTCAGGAGTCGCGTTCCGCCGCTCGTCCCGTCGCTCACCCACAACTCCGACCCGTGCTCGGCATCCGCCGCCTGGAAGAAGAGCAGGGACGGAGAGGCCGTGAGCT
Organism: Cystobacter fuscus; assembly: GCF_002305875.1. Lineage (NCBI taxonomy): Bacteria > Pseudomonadati > Myxococcota > Myxococcia > Myxococcales > Archangiaceae > Cystobacter > Cystobacter fuscus. The sequence goes on from NZ_CP022098.1 coordinate 9,022,835, forward strand.
CGCGCACCGAGGGAGTCATGTGCGCCTCGGTGACTGGGAACTCCTTCACCAGGACGGTCCCCGCTTCCGTGCCGTCGCTCTTCCACAAGGCCCTGCGGCCGTCGTCGAAGTTCGCGGCGAAGTAGAGCTGGCCACGGAACTCCTCGAAGGACTCCGGGAACGAAGCCAGGCGAGGAGGATGGTCGGTGGGGGGAAGAATGGTGCGCACCCGCTGGGTGCTCGCCTCGTCCGGAAGGCACAGGAGCGCGGAGGCCACGTCCCGCGTCGCGACCTCCTCCCCCTCGTCCGGAAGCGGACCGCCACAACCCACACCGAACGCCAGGAGGAACAACCCCATCCCTTCACGCCACATCGCCATGCTCCACCCCTCCGCTGACTGGGAGGCAAGGGTGGGATGCGTCAAGCCTCGCGCCAAGTGCTCCCCGGCAGAGCCCTGCTCGGCTGCCTGGAGACCCCTGGCCCTCGACGACCTGGAAACACCCAGCCGGATTCAACGGGGTGCTCGCGGATGAACAGTCCTCGCCCGCCCGACTTCGTCCCGACTTGCCCGTCACGGAGCAATGAAGGCTCTCATACAGAATGAAGACGACCTCGCGAATGCTCGTGTTCCTCGTGCTGGGTCCACCGACGCTCGCTCGCGCCGCCGAAGACGACTGGAACATGCGGGATACGCTGCTCACCGAGGCCGCCGCGGTGCCCGGCGCGGGCACCGTGCGGGTCAGCGCGGGGGGCGGACTCAATCAGTCAGACGATGGCGCGGACGCCTCCGTCACGAGCCTGGGCGCGTCCCTGCTGTGGTCCCCCGTCACGAACCTCGCGCTGGGCGTCTCCTCCCAATGGCAGGGAGGCTCATTCACGCCCACGGCCTCCGTGCGCTGGCAGTTGCTCTCCGAGGCCGTCGCGCCCGTGAACCTGACGGCCCTCGTGCGTTTCAGGGCAGTGGGCATGGAATCAACGGGCTCCGAGCTGGATGCCAAGCTGGCGTTCGGGAGGACCCTCGGACGCGTGGGACTGACGGGAAACGTGCTCGTCGGCAAGGGCCTGGGCCACCGGGGCGACGTGGACTTCGAGGCGGCTTCGCTCGCGTCGTACCAGCTCACCCCCTCCTTCCGCGCGGGCCTGGAGGGGCGCGTCCACTTCGAACTCGTCGACGAGTTCAAGACGCCCGAGGACATGGGGCGGCCCTTCGGCCTCGTGGTTGGCCCGACCGCCTCCTACGTGTGGAAGGGCTTCCAGTTGCAGGGCCTGGTGGGTTGGAGCTCGCCGCGCGGCTCCGCCCCCACGGGCGTGGTGGCGCAGGCGCTGGCGACCTTCGACTTCTGAGCCGCCCTGCTCCGCAACCCTGGGGTTTGAACTCGGGGTCCATCCCTGGAGATGCCGTCAGTCCGGGTTCAACGGGGGGGAGGCGAGCCAGCGGAGTGGATGCACATGACGGAGTCCCTCCGACCCTGTTACACCCCATGACGGTTGCGCCCAAGCGTGTCAGCGCCCCGGCCGACGCATGATGCTCGACATCCCAGGGTACAAGCTCCTCGGTACGCTGCGCACGACCAGCGCGAGCGTGCTCTTTCATGCGGTGCGTGAGTCGGATGGCCTGCCGGTCATCATCAAGACCCCCGCCGTCCAATCCCCCAACCTGCGCGAGCGCGAGCGCTACCGCCGGGAGTTCGGCATCCTGCGGCGGCTGCGGGAGGTGGGCGGCGTGGTCCGCGCCTTTTCGCAGGAGGACGTGCTCGGCCGGCCCGTGATCCTCATGGAGCGGCTGCGGGGCGAGCCCCTGGCCGACTTCGTGGGCAAACCCATGGAGGTGCCCCGGTTCCTGGAGCTGGCCCTCTCGCTGGCCTCCACCCTCGCGCAGGTCCACCGCCACGGCGTCATCCACAAGGACATCAAGCCCGCCAACATCATCGCCGAGCCCGAGGGCGGCGCCCGTCTCATCGACTTCGGGGTGGCCACGCTCCAACGGGTGGAGCACCAGGAGGCGGCGCCCGCCTCCCTCATCGAGGGGACACTCGCGTACATGTCGCCCGAGCAGACCGGGCGGATGAATCGCCAGGTGGACTACCGCACGGACTTCTACTCGCTCGGGGTCACGTTCTACGAGCTGCTCACCGGACTGCGCCCCTTCCATGGACGGGACGCGCTCGAGTGGTTCCACGCCCACATCGCCCAACGTCCGAAGCCTCCCCACGAGCTCGTCCCCGGCGTGCCTCCCGCCCTCTCGGCCGTCGTGCTCAAGCTGTTGGCCAAGACGGCCGAGGAGCGCTACCAGAGCGCCGAGGGGCTGCGGATCGATCTGGAGAAGTGCCGCGACGGAGCGCTCGAGGCGTTCCCCCTGGGCACCGCGGACAGCCCCCAACGCTTCCAGTTGCCTCAGCGGCTCTATGGGCGCGAGACGCACGTCGCCACGCTGCTGCGGGGATTCGAGCGCGTCGCGCGGGGAGGAGCCGCGGAGCTCATGCTGGTGCACGGCTACTCCGGCATCGGCAAGTCCTCGGTGGTGCGGGAGCTGCACAAGCCGGTGGTGCAGCGGCGTGGGTTCTTCCTGAGCGGCAAGTTCGAGCAGTTCCAGCGCGACATCCCCTACGCGACGCTGGCCCAGGCCATCCGCGGGCTCGTGCAGCAGTTGATGGCGGGCAGCGACGAGGAGCTGGCCCACTGGCGCGAGCGCCTCCAGGCGGCCTGGGCGGAAAAGGGCCAGGTGCTGGTGGAGCTCGTCCCCCAGCTCGAGCGCATCGTGGGCCGGCAACCCCCGGTCCAGGAGCTGACGCTCTCCGAGGCACAGAACCGCTTCAGGCGGGTGTTCCGCCAGTTCCTCGGCGTCTTCGCCACGCCGGAGCAACCCCTGGTGCTGTTCCTGGATGACTTGCAGTGGGCGGACCTGGCCAGCCTCCAGCTCATCCAGCACCTGCTCACCCACCCGGAGACGCCCCCCCTGCTGCTGCTGGGCGCCTACCGGGACAACGAGATTTCACTCTCGCATCCCCTGATGTTGACGTTGGACGCGGCGCGCAAGTCAGGCGCCCGGGTGACCGACCTCCGGCTCGAGCCACTGAGCGTGCAGCAGCTCCAGCAGCTCGTCACGGACGCCCTGCCCGGAGCGAGCCCGGAGCTCGTCGTCCCCCTGTCGGCGCTGGTGCGCGAGAAGACGGGCGGCAACCCGTTCTTCGTCAACCAGCTCCTGCTCGCGCTCGACCACGACGGCCTGCTCACCCGCACGCCCCAGGACACCTGGCAGTGGGACGCCGAGCGCATCCAGGCCAGGGGCTACTCGGACAACGTGGTCGACTTCATGGTGGCCAAGCTGCGCCAGCTCCCCACGTGGGTCCAACGCCTGCTGAGCCTGGCCGCGTGCGTGGGCAACGTCTTCTCCCTCGCGATGCTGAACACCCTGTCCGGACAGCAGGGGGAGGACGAGGTGGAGCGGGGACTCGCCCCCGCGCTGCAGGAGGGTCTGTTGACGCGCGACGGCCCGGAGCAGTTCCGCTTCCTGCATGATCGCATCCACCAAGCGGCTCATGCCCTCATCTCCGCGGAGGAGCGCAAGGCCATCCACCTGGGCATCGGCCGGACGCTGCTCGCGAGCCTCTCTCCGGAGGAGCTGCACCAGAAGCTCTTCGACGTGGTGAGCCAGCTCAACGACGCGGTCGAGCTCATCCACGAGCCCGCGGAGCGCCACCGCCTCTCGCGGCTCAACGCCGAGGCGGGCATGAAGGCCAAGGCCTCCATCGCGCATCGCCCCGCCATCTCCTATTTCACCAAGGCCTTCTCGCTCATTCCCGGGGACCCGTGGGAGACGGACGCCACGCTGGCCTTCCAGGTGCGGCTCGCCTGGGCCCAGTGCGAACTCATGAGCGGCAATCCCGCCGAGACGGGCCGGCTGATGGAGGGACTCCTCACCCGGGCGCCCACCCTCGCGGACAGGGTGGCCACCTACCTGCTGCTGAATGACCTCTACCTGGGCACGTCCCGGATGAAGGAGGCCAGCGCCTGCATCCTGGAGTGTCTGGCCTTGCTGGGCATGTCGATCCCCGCGGCCCCCTCCGCCCAGGAAGCGACGGCCGCCTACGAGGAGGTGCGGGCACTGCTCCGGGAGAACCCCATCCGGAGCCTCGACGCGCTTCCCCGCATGACGGATCCGGACATGAAGCTGACGATGGACGCCCTCCTGTCCCTCTTCTCCTCATCCTTCTTCATCGATCCCCACCTGCTCATCATCAACCTGAGCCAGATGGTCACCCTGACGATCCGGCACGGCTTCACGGAAGCCGCCCTGTCCGGGTTCAGCTGGCTGGGGGTGATGGCCGGCGCCCACTTCAACCACTACCGGGAGGGCTATGCGCTGGGAGTGCTCGCCCGGCAGCACCTGGAGCACCACGAGCTGTCCTCACAGCGGGCCAAGGTGCTCTTCAGCCTCCAATTCATCAGCTATTGGGCCCAGCCCCTCGCCGTGACCCAGCAGCTCGTCATCGAGGGCTTCCAGCACGCCGTCCAGCAGGGAGAATTCCAGGTGGCCGCCTACTGCGGCAACTCCATCACCCTGAACCGCCTCGCCATGGGGCACCACCTGGATGACGTCCACCAGGAAGCGCTCGTGCGAGGCGACTTCTCGCAGAGGGCGGGGGTCGCCGATGCGCGGAGCATGCTCCTGCTCCATCAAAGCTACGTGCGACAGTTGCGCGGGCACTCGCTCTCGTTCGACACGCTGAGCGGAGAGGACTTCGACGAGCAGGCGTTCGAGGCGTCACTGAAGTCCTCGCGACTGAACGGCCCGCGCAGCACCTATTGGCTCGTCAAGATGAAGTCCCGCTTCATGTGCGGCGCCTACGAGGAGGCGCTCGAGGCCGCCAACCAGGTGGCCGGGTACATCTGGGTCATGAGGGGAAGCATCAACATCCTGGACTTCCACCTCTACCGCGCCCTCACGCTGGCCGCGACCTGCGAGGGCGAGGCGACGGCGGCGAGGGAGAAGACCCTCGAGGCCATCCAGCGGCACCACGAGCAGCTCGCGTCCTGGGCGGATAACTGCCCCGAGACCTTCCGCGCCCCCGAGCGCATGGTGTTCGCGGAGCTGTCCCGGCTCACGGGGCGGCTGGATGACGCGATCATCGCCTATGAGGACGCCATCCGCTCGGCGCGCGACAACGGCTTCACCCAGAACACCGGCATCGCGGCCGAACTCGCGGCGAACTTCTGGCGCGCGCGGCGGGCGACGACCACCGCCCTCACCTTCGCGCGCGATGCCCGGGCGGCGTACCAACAATGGGGAGCCCTGGGCAAGGTGCGTCACCTGGAGTCCCGATGGCCAGGCCTCGAGCCCTCCCGGACCGACGTCGAGGACGCCACCACCGCCACCACGGACTCCACCCAGGTCGACGCGCTCACGGTGGTCAAGGCACAGCAGGCCATCTCCCGGGAGATCGTCCTGGAGCGGCTGGCGACGACCCTGCTGCAGGTGGCCATCGAGAACGCCGGAGCCCAACGCGGCGCCCTGTTGCTGCCCGACGGGGACACGCTCTCGGTGGCCGCCATCTCCGGAGGCCCACCGGAGGACAGCGCCGTGCGGGTCGGGGAGCAAGGCACTTCCCAGGAGCTGCCCTGGACGCTCATCGGCTACGTCAAGCGCACCCACGAGCACGTCCACATCGACGACGCCGCCCAACCCCATCCGTTCTCGTCCGACGAGTACCTGCGCGGCCACGAGACCCGCTCGGTGCTGTGCCTGCCGCTGATGCGCCAGGAAGTGTTCTGCGGAGCGCTGTATCTGGAGAACAACCTGGCCACCAACGCCTTCAACCCGAAGCGGCTCATCCTGCTGAGCCACCTCGCCTCGCAGGCGGCGATCTCCATCGAGAACGCGCGACTGTACGAGCATGTGAAGCGGGGCGAGGCGGCCCTGCGCCGGGCCAACGACGCGCTCGAGCAGCGGGTGGAGGAGCGCACGCGCGCGTTGAAGGAAGCCCAGGCCCAACTGGTGGACACGGCGCGCGAGGTGGGCATGAGCGAGGTCGCCTCCAACGTGCTGCACAACGTGGGCAACGTGCTCACCAGCGCCGTCATCAACGTGGAGATGCTGCGCCGGGCCGTGGGCGACTCGCGCGTGAGCCGGGTGAAGCAGGTCTCCGCGATGATTCTCGAGCACCGCGAGGATCTCTCGGACTTCTTCACGGGCGACTCGCGAGGCCGGCAGATCCCCGACTACCTCGCCGAGCTGTCCGAGGAGCTGCTGCGCGAACAGGAGAAGTTGCTGGGAGACGTGGAGGAGATGGGCCGGAACATCGAGCACATCCGCGCCATCGTCCAGGTGCAACAGACCTACGCGAAGACCGCCGTCCTGGCGGTGGAGTGCGACCTCGCCCAGCTCGTCGACGATGCCCTGCGCATCCAGATGGCCTCGCTCAAGCGCCATGGCATCACCATCACCCGGGAGCTGCCCGTGCTGCCCATGGTGCAGATGGACAAACACAAGGTGTTGCAGATCCTCATCAACCTCATCAGCAACGCCAAGCACGCGCTGGACGTGCTCCCGGAGAGCCAGCGGCGGCTGCACGTGCGGCTCTCCACCCAGGGGCACAAGGTCCGCGTCGAGGTGGTGGACAACGGCATGGGCATCGCCCCCGAGTCACGTGAGCGGCTCTTCACGCACGGCTTCACCACGCGCAAGAACGGTCATGGCTTCGGCCTGCACTCGAGCGCGCTGGCGGCGCAGATGCTGGGCGGGCAGCTCACGTTGGAGAGCGACGGCCCCGACAAGGGCGCCACGGCCACGCTCGAGCTTCCCCTCGGCTAGGAAGAAAGCGGATTGAGAGGCCATGAAACGATGAGACCGCGCCTGGTGCTGTGGGGTTCGCTGCTGACGCTGCAATTGCTCGCAACGGCCTTTCCTCCCGAGGCCATTGGCCCCGCGGTGGCCGGTTCGGTCTACCTGCCCCTCATGGTCTTGCGAGCGGTGGGCCTCCCCGTTTTCGGGAAGGCGGAGTCCGGGGGATGGCCAGGGCCCTCACTGCTGGGGTGGATCCTGGTTGCCGGCTTCTGGGCGGCCGTGTGGTGGGGCGTGGTATCGCTCGTGAGCCTCCTCGGAGGACGAAAGCAAGGTCCGCCCGCGCGAGGCGCTTCTGGCGGAAGTGAAAGCAAATCCGCCTGAGATTCAAGGTGGTGCCGTCATTCTTGTCATTTCGTCATGGCCCCGTGCGGCCCTACCCCGCCACGGTCAGCACCACCTTGCCCACCGTCTCCCGGCCCTCCAGCCGCCGGTGTGCCTCGGCCGCCTCGGCCAGCGGCAGCTTCAGGCCAATGAGGATCCGAAGTCTCCCGTCCGCGACGTCGCGAATGAGCGACTCGAGGGCCCGGTGATGAGACCCCGGAGGATGCCGCGTGTGCAGCCAGTACGCGCTCACCTTCAATGACTTCTCGTAGAGGGTCTCCACGTCCAGGGCGGGGGGCCGGCCACTCGCCGAGCCATAGCTCACCAGATGTCCGAAGGGAGCCAACACCCGGAGACTCGCCTCCCACGTGCTCGCCCCCACCGCGTCCAGCACGAGGTCCACGCCCCCTCCGTCCGTGCGCCGGTGGACCTCCGTCACCACGTCCTCGCGGTCGTAGCGGATGACCTCGTCGACACCCAGTTCCTGGACGAGCCGGGCCTTGGCCTCGCTCGAGACCGTGCCGAAGACGCGCGCGCCCAGGGCCCTGGCGATTTGCACCGCCAGCACCCCGACGCCCCCCGCCGCCGCATGGACGAGCACGGACTGTCCCCGTTGTACCCGGGCCACCGTGTGCAGCAGGTGGTACGCCGTCAGGCCCTGCACCGGCACCGCGGCGGCTTCCTCGAAGGACACCTCGTCTGGCAGGGCGACGAGGCCACTCGCGGGGGCCTTCGCGAACTCGGCGTAGCACCCCGTCGTCAGCGTGACGACCCGTTGTCCCAGGAGGGCCTCGTCCACTCCCGGCCCCACCGCGCGGACCACTCCGGCGGCCTCGCTCCCGAGAATCCGCGGGAGGGGAACCTTCGTGTCATAGAGCCCTCGGCGCCGTTCCGTGTCCGCGAAGTTCACGCCGGCCGCGTGGACCTGGAGCCGGACCTCCCCTGGCCCCAACTCGGGCTCCGGCACGTCCTCGAGCCGCAGGACCTCGGGGCCCCCGATGTGGTGGTAGCGAATCGCTTTCATGGCGCGTCCTCGTAACAGGCCACCCGCAGCTTCGAACCGGATTTCACTGAAGTAAATGTTATCCCGTTGATTACTGATTTCGCGATCCTTCATACTGCGCCACCCTGGCGATCCGCCATGGCTCTTCACGGGGGAAACACCGGATGCGTACTCGGATGCTCGCGGCCTGCCTCTCACTCGCTGTCTCGGGTTGTGGAACGGAGTTGTCGGAATCATCCGCTGAACAGGCGCGTGCCGAGGAGGCCGGCTTCGGCTCGCTCGGGGATGTCCAGGCCGCGCTCGCGGCACTTCCCTCCGCCGAGATCGTGGGCTCGCACGACGATGGCGTTCCCTTCATGATCAAGGGCCGGTTGAGCACCCCCCAGGGCCTCGCCGCGGGCTCGTCACTGTCGAACATCGCCGCGGTGTTCCGCCTGAACCCCTCCGAGCTGGTGCGGACGCGCTCGCACCGGGACGAGCAGGGCCACCTCCATACCCGCTACGGCCAGACGAAGAATGGGCTGCCGGTGATCGGCGGAGAGATCATCCTCCACCAGGACGCCACCGGCCTCATCTACGCGGCCAATGGCTCGGCGCGTGATGGAGAGCAGGCCCCCACCCGGCCGAGCATCGCGGGTGACGCCGCGAGGAGCGCCGCCCTGAATGCCACCGCGGGCCGCCACCTCGCCACCGAGGGCGAGCCGCGTCTGGTGTACGTCCGCTCCAGCGACGGCGGCACGCTGAAGCTGGTCTATGAGGTCGTGGTGACGGGCGAGGGCGCGACGCTGCCCATCCGGGACCACGTGTTCGTCAACGCGGTGAACGGCTCCATCGAGCGGCGCGACGCGGACATCCACACGGCGCTCAACCGCATCGTCTACTCGGGGAAGACCAACACGGTCGTCCGCAAGGAGGGAGATCCCCCCACGGGAGACGTGATCGTGGACACGACCTACGACAACCTGGGCGAGACCTACAACTGCTACAAGACCCTGTTCAATCGCGACTCGTACAACAACGCGGGCGCGACACTGAAGGCCACGGTCCACTACGGCACCAACTACGTGAACGCCTATTGGGACGGCACGCAGATGGTGTACGGCGATGGCGACGGCGTGAACTCGCTCGCGCTCGGCCTGGACAAGGACGTGACCACGCACGAGCTCACCCACGCCGTGACCGAGAACGAGTCCAACCTCATCTACTCGGGCGAGTCCGGCGGGCTCAACGAGTCCCTCTCCGACATCTTCGCCAGCGTGTGCGAGAGCTGGGCCTCGGGCACCTGGTCCACGGCCCCGGACATCTACAAGATCGGCGAGGACGTCTGGACGCCGGGGACCGCCGGTGACGCGCTCCGCTACATGGACGACCCGGCCAAGGACGGCGTCTCGCTCGACTATTGGACGAGCAGCGCGGGCAGCAAGGACGTGCACTACAGCTCGGGCATCAGCAACCTGGCCTATGCGCTCCTGACCAAGGGCGGCACGCACCCGCGCGGCAAGAGCACCACGGTCGTGACGGCGATCGGCGTGGAGAAGGCCGGACGCATCTTCTACAGGGCCAACACGGACTACTTCACGGCCTCCACCTCCTTCGCCCAGGCGAAGACGTACACCGGACAGGTCGCGACGGCACTCGGCTACACCTCGGCGGAGATCGCCTCCGTGGCGGCGGCCTGGACCGCGGTGGGCGTGGGCGTCGGGGTGCCGCCCCCGCCCGCCACATTGACCAACGGCGTGGCGAAGACGGGCCTGGGCGCTTCCACGGGCAGCGAGCTGTACTACTACCTGGACGTGCCGGCCAACACGGCGTCCTCGTTCGTCATGAACGGTGGCACGGGAGACGCGGACCTGTACGTGAAGGCGGGCGCCACCCCGACCACGACCGCGTATGACTGCCGCCCGTACAAGACGGGCAATGCCGAGTCGTGCGCCATCGCGGCGCAGACCACGGCCACCCGCGTCTACGTGATGCTGCGCGCCTACAGCACCTTCTCCGGTGTATCGCTCACGGGCATCTATTAGCGGGCTTCAGCGCGGAGGTGGAGCGTAGGTCCAGGCGAGGAGGTCGGAGCGCTGTACGGAGCGCCCGTCCTTCAAGACCTCCAACGAGGCCTCCCCTCCCGCCCGAAGGACATACGTATAGCCCTCGTTGCGGAAGGTGAAGATGGAGCCGTCCGGGGTGCGTTCCTCGGTCCCGCCCTGGACCGTCTGCGAAGCCGGAGTCGTCTGGCCATAACCCTCCACCCGCGTCTGCTTCGCCTTGGCGGCGGCGGTGAAGTCGAAGGACTGGTAGGTGAAGCCATTCGCCTCCTGGGTGACGAGCACGCTGCGGGTGCCATCGAAGCCCATCACCCGCACGCCCAGCATCCACCGGCAGGACAGGTCCACCCCACCCGCCTGGAGGCTCACGAAGGGGGGAATCAGCGCGCGGTCGGGCTCGGGCAACATGCCAGGGTTGACCGCATGCAGGTTGCCCGCCTCCTTGCCGTCCTGGAGCAGCGGGTAGAAACGCTGGCCGGCTCCGGGAGACACCTCTCCCAGTGCGTAGGTCTGCTGGGTGGACGGAGCACCCTTGCGCTTCTCCACCCAGGTGAGCGTGGCGGTGGATCCCCCCTCGTCGCGCTCGACGACGGCGATCCGGGGCCGGTTCGTCCCATCACAGAGAAACCAGGCGGGACGCGGCGAGCCCTTCAGGCGCGAGAAGGTGTGGCTCGCCGCGGCGGGCTCCTCGGGCCGGGGGCTGGCCGTGGCACCGGGAGCACCCGCGTCGGGAGCAGCGGCCGCGGCCACGGGTGCCACGGGAGGAGCCTCGACGGGAGGCCGCGGGGCCGCCGTTGATTTCTCCTGACAAGCACCCAACACAAACAGCAGCACGGGCGTGAACAGAGAACCGCTCCGGCGGACCTGGAGCATGGGCAGTCTTGAGGGGAATGAAAGACGTCGCATGTGACTGTCCTTAACATGACGTCCTTCACCCCAAGCGGTGATTCGCGCTGGGCCGCGCGTGAAGGACTCCGGTAGCGTCATCCGCGAGAGGAGCGTTCGACATTGGCCCCATCCGATGATGACTCCGACCCCAAGCCCACACTGCCCAGACTCAGCCGGCGGGATTTCTTCACCGGCGCGGGCGCGTCCGCGCTGACCGCCACGCTGGTCCAGTCCACCGCGCAGGCGGCCGCGTCCCCTCCACCAGTCCTGGGCCCCGAGCCCGCCTCGCTGTCCCTCACCGTCAATGGCCGCGCCGTGGCCGTCCAGGCCGATCCCGCCACGACCCTCGCCGAGGTGCTGCGCAATCACCTCGGCCTGACGGGAACGAAGATTGGCTGTGACCGCGGCGCCTGCTCGGCCTGCACGGTCTGGCTCGATGGCGAGGTCGCCGCGAGCTGCATGACGCTCGCCCTGGACGCCCGGGGCCGGAAGATCACCACCATCGAGGGACTCGCCCGGGGTGACGAGCTCCATCCGGTCCAGCGCGCCTTCGTGGAGAACGATGCGCTCCAGTGCGGGTTCTGCACGCCCGGCATGGTGATGAGCTGCGCCGCGCTGGTCGAGCGCAATCCGAAGTGCACGCTCGAGGATGTGAAGCAGGCGGTCAGCGGTCATCTGTGCCGGTGCGGCACCTATCCCAACGTCTTCAAGGCGACCCTCGCGGCGGCCCAGGCGGGTGGAAAGACAAAGGGGAACAGCTGATGCAAGACGTCAAGGACACCACGGGTACCCAGGGAGCTGGCTCCTCCGCCGAAGGACAGAAGGCCCCGCAGGCGGGTCCCCAGAAGGCGCCGCCGCCGAACCCGGGACCCTCGAGGCAGCAGGCGCTCTCGTATGGGATTGTCGGCCAGGGATTGAAGGAGGTCACCCGGCGGGTCCCCGAGGACGAGCCCCCTCCCCTCCCCGAGAACGCGAAGCTCAAGTCCATCGGCAAGCCTGTCTCCCGCCTGGATGGAATCGAGAAGGTCACCGGCAGGGCCCGCTATACCTTCGATGTCCAGCTTCCCGGCATGCTCTGGGGCAAGTGGGTCGTCTCGCCGCTGCCCCATGCGCGCATCAAGTCCATCGATACCTCGGCGGCCGAGCGCGCTCCGGGAGTCCGAGCCGTTCACGTCCTGGAGCTGCTGCTGTCCACCGCGCGGTTGCGTGACCCCAAGGCGGAAAAGGGCAATCGCTATCCCACGGTCCGCTACGCGGGCCAGCCCATCGCGGCGGTCGCGGCCGACAACCCCCGCGCCGCCGAGGCCGCGGCACGGCTGATCAAGGTGGAATACGAGCCCCAGGCCCACGTCACCGGCATTGAGGAGGCGATGAAGGAGAACGCACCTCGCGTCTACCCCGGCCCCACCGAGCAGCCGGCGACGGCGGGAGGCGGAGGAGCGCCTCCAGGCCTCCCCCAGAATGGCAACGTGCGAGGTCCCGACACGAAGCCCCGGGGCATGGGCCCGCGCGGGGATGTCGCCCAGGGGTTTCGCGAGTCCGACGTGGTGGTCGAAGCGGAATACCGCACGCAGGTGCAGACCCACGTGCCCATGGAGCCGCATGGACTCGTCGCCGATTGGCGGGACGAGGGTCTCACCCTCTACGCCTCCACCCAATACATTGGCAGCGTCCGGGACGAGGCGGCCGAGCACTTCGATCTGCCGAAGAGCAAGGTCCGGGTGATCAGCGACTTCACCGGCGGCGGCTTCGGCGCGAAGTATGGAATTGGCAACTTCGGGCTGCTCGCCATCCATCTATCGCGCAAGGCCCGGGCGCCGGTGCGGATGATCCTGGATCGCCGGGACGAACATGTCTCGGGTGGCAATCGTCCCAACAGCATTCAACGGCTCAAGCTCGGCGCGAAGCGTGACGGCACCCTCGTGGCGCTCCAGCTCCAGGCGTATGGCAGCGGAGGCGTGGCCGGAGGCGCGGGGGTCGGCTTCGCGCATGGCACCCTCTATGCCTGCCCGAACGTGCACGTGGAGCAGTACGACGTCTTCACCAACACGGGGCCCTGCGCCGCCTTCCGGGCGCCCGGTCAGGCCCAGGGCATGTTCGGCCTGGAGCAGGCCGTGGACGAGCTGGCGGAGAAGCTCGGGATGGATCCGCTCGCGCTCCGGGAGAAGATCGACATCTCCGGGACGGATGATTGTCTGGCCCGGGCACATGAGCGCCGCGTGGGCGCCGAGCGGTTCGGCTGGAACAAGCGGCGGCCCGCGGGCTCGGACAAGGGAGCCATCAAGCGGGGCATGGGAGTCGCCCAGTCCCAGTGGCTCTACCTCGTCCACCGGAACGCCGCGTGCGAGGTGCGGGTGATGGGCGATGGTTCCGTCGAGGCCTTCAGCAGCACGCAGGACATCGGGACGGGGACTCGCACCATCCTGGCCCAGGTGGTGGCGGAGGAGTTCGGCCTGCGCCCCGAGGAGGTGGGTTCCCATATCGGCGACTCCCGCTATCCAGGCGGGCCCGCCTCCGGTGGGAGCCGGGTCACCAGCTCCCTGACTCCCGCCGCCCGGAATGCCGCTTGGCGCTGTGCCCGTGATCTGGCCACACGCCTCGCCCCCGTTCTCGACACGAACGCGGATGACATCGTCTTCGCGGCGGGCAAGGTGATGGTGAAGGGCAAGCCCGCGTCGGCGATGCCGTTTCGCGAGGCGGTCAAGAAGGCCCGGTTCCAGGAGATCTCCCACCGCGCCGAGCGCCGGGACGACTACGAAGGGTACATGGCCGTGACCCCGGACATGAGCATCAGCCGGCATGGAATTGGGGGCGTCCAGTTCGCCGAGGTCGAGGTCGATACCGAGACGGGCATCGTCAAGGTGGTGCGGATGGTCGCGGTGCACGACTGCGGGCGTCCCATCAATCCCAAGCTCACCGAGAGCCAGATCTTCGGAGGGGTGATTCAAGGCGTGAGCTACGCCCTCTACGAGGAGCGGCACCTGGATGCCGCGAGCGGCCACCAACTCAACGCCAACGTCGATCAATACAAGATCGTCGGCTCGCGCGAGGTGCCGAGCATCGAGGTCATCCTGCTCGAGCAGCTCGGGGCGCAGTCCTCGACGGACGCGCGTGGAGTCGCCGAGCCCGCCAACGTGGCGACGGCGGCGGCGGTGGCCAATGCCTTCTACAACGCGACGGGCAAGCGCATCCGCACGCTCCCGATGACGCCCGCGAATGTGCTCGCGGCGCTGCGCGCCTGAATCGGACCGGAGGACGCATGCAGAGCTTCGAGTGGGTGGATGCTGAATCCGTGGAGCAGGCCGTGTCGCTGCTGGGTGAAGGCAGCGAGCGCGCGCCGGTCATGGCGAAGGCCGGTGGGATGGATCTGCTGGATCTGATGAAGGGCGGCGTGGTGTCCCCGCGCCGGGTGGTCAACCTCAAGACCATCAAGGGCCTGGACGGGGTGCGCTTCGACGCGAAACAGGGGCTGGAGCTCGGCACCCTGGTGACGCTGAGCCGGGTGTCGCGGGAGCCCGAGGTGCGCCGCCGCTTCGTGGCGCTCGCGGAAGCGGCGGAGCATGCCGCGACGCCGCAGGTCCGCAATGCCGCCACCCTGGGCGGCAACCTGCTCCAGCGGCCCCGCTGCTGGTACTTCCGCAACGAGTACTTCCACCAGGTGGAGGGCAACGAGGTCGAGCGGGTCCGCGAGGGGCAGAACCAGTACCACGCCATCTTCGACAATCAGCGCACGGTGATGGTGCACGCCTCCACCCCGGCCACGGCCCTGGTGGCCTATGGCGCCTCGGTCGAGTTGAGCGGACCCGGGGGCAAGACGCGCGTAGTGCCCGTGTCCGACTTCCTGCTGCCACCGGACATGAAGCGGCCAAGTGACACGGTCATCGCGCCGAACGAGGTGTTGACGCGCGTGCGCATCCCGGCACCGGGCGCGGGGACGAAGGCGGCGTACTACAAGCAGGGCGAGCGGGAGAGCTACGACTGGCCGATCTGCGACGTCGCGGTGGTGCTCCAGATGGATGGGCAGGTCGTCCGGCAGGCGGCCATCGCCCTGGGCTGGGTCGCGCCCACGCCCCGGCGGGCGGCGGAGGCGGAGAAGCTCCTCGTCGGGAAGAAGCTCGATGAGGAACTCGCTCGCCAGGCGGCGAAGGCGGCCGTGAGCGGCGCGACGCCCCTGTCGAAGAACGCCTACAAGGTGCCAATCCTCGAAGCGGTGATCCGAAGGACGGTGATCGCCGCGGCGAAGGCATGAGAGAGCCCATGGACTCGAACACCGAGCAGAAACCCCCGCGCGTCTGCCGGCGTGTGCGCTCGAAGGGAACGCCGGGCGTGCGCTACGACGCGGCGGTGGAGTGGGAGACGGGCTTCGTGTCGACCGCGACGTTCTGGTGCGTCTCGACGGGAGAGTGCGTGGGGCCCGATGACGACCTGGTCCATCCGCATGCCTGCGGAGAGGGGCGCGTCTGCTTCCGTCCCCCCACGGACGAGTCGGCGGAGGAGGCTCGAATCCTGGAGTGAACTTGGGAACCGTTCACCGCCCAGGCTTGGTTGAGGAGGGGGCGGGAAGGGCGTGACCAACATTCCGGGCGGTTGCGAGGTAAAGGCGCGATTCTGCTGGGAATTTCGCACCGCCCGGCGCGGGTTCGAATCACGCCGCCTCCACTAGAAGTTGCCCGCCGCCTTAGCTCACCTTCCCACGGACCGGGTGCTCGCCTCGTCGTTCGGTGATAGCCACCGGCCCGAGGAATGGACGCGGAAGGTCGGCGAACGCCAGGAGCGTGGGGTTCACGCTCTTCTGCCTGGGGATGCTGACCCTGCTCATCGCGGGGCAAGGGTTATGCCTGCCGTTGGCCGGAATCACGGCGTTCCTGGCCTTGCTTATCCGTGCTGGGCCTCACCAGGCCGTGAGCGGTCAAGTCGCGCTGGCACCGCCGCGGGCACCGGCGCGCCGGATGAGGTCGCGGAAGGCGCTCATCGCCGGGTCGGTGTGGGTGCGCTCGTGCCACCACAGGTTGATGGTGAGGGTGAGCGGCGGCACCGGGCTCTGCACGGTGCGCAGGCCAAGGCGCGGGCCGAGGCGGGTTGTGTGCCGGGCCAGAGGAGACGCGGTGCAGCCCCATGGGGCACACGCCGGCCCAGAGGCCCCCTCCAGGGGGCGGCCACAGGGGTGTGGGCGTCTTTGGCAGCGTGACGGCTCGAGGCTCAACACCACGTGTGCTGGGGTGGCCCCCGCGCTGCGGCCAGCGCAAGCAGGCCGCGTGGGCAGTGACAGGTGCTCCACAATGGCGCGCACGGCGTTGGGTGCCGTCAGGACGGCATCGACACACTGCCACGGGTCCGCCACCCTTATTTGAGCACGTGGCCGTAACGCTGCCGGTCCACCCCCTCAAGGGCGTGATGCTGCCGGTCGCCCGGTTCATCCGCAGCCAGGACGGTCGGCGCTACGTCGACGTGGAGTACCCTCCCGGCCGGTACATGCGACTGCCGCTCGAGTGGACGGACCGCTCCCCACCCCTCGTTCCGCCGAGCGTCGGTGGTCGCGCAGTCCGCCTCTCCGTCCCCGTTCTGCTCAAGCTTGCCAGCGCAGTGCAGGTGGCGCTCGGTCGCCCCCAGGGCTCATCAACCGCGCCCCTGTCCCACGGTGGACCTACGTTGACACATGCCAACGTGTCCACCCCAGAAATCCGGCCCGCCGTGGTCGGCACTGCCCGTGGCGGCAAGGCAGCAACTGCTCGGCACGTGGGCCGCCCTGCTGCACAAGGCGCTGCGCGCCGAAACCGTAGACGCGGAGGAAGGCGATGAACGACAAGGTTCGAGCCACGCATCTGGAGCGTCGAGCGGTGGTGTATCTGCGCCAGTCCACGCTCAGTCAGGTCCATGAGCATCGTGAGTCCACGGCCCGTCAGTACGCCCTGCGCCAGCGTGCTCTGGAGCTGGGCTGGCCGCCCGAGCGCATTGAGATAATCGATGAAGACATGGGCCAGAGCGGTACGAGCGCGGACTGGCGGGCGGGCTTCCAGCGCATGGCCGAGGAGGTCGCGCACGGACGCGTCGGCGCCATCTTCTCGCTGGAAGTCTCTCGCCTGGCGCGCTCCTCGGCGGACTGGCACCGGCTGCTGGACTTGTGCGGCCTGGCCGACGTGGTGCTGGTCGATGAACAGGCCGTCTACACTCCGCGCGACTACAATGACCGGCTGCTGCTGGGCCTCAAGGGCACCATGAGCGAAGCCGAGTTGTACTGGATGCGTTTGCGCTTGCAGGGCGGCAAGCTGTCCAAGGCACGGCGTGGTGCCCTCCACATCACGCCGCCCGTGGGCTATGAGTGGGAGGAGACAACGAGCCGGTTTCGCTTCGACCCCGACGAAGGGGTGCAGCGAGCCGTGCGCCTTGTTTTCGAGCGCTTTCGCCTGGAGGGCAGCGCCTATGCCGTGCTGCGCTACTTCATGAAGAACGGGTTGAAGCTGCCCGTGCGAGAGCCGGGCACGCACCAATTGCACCCGGAGCCACCGCGCTACACCCTGCTGCTCTCCATGCTCCACAACCCCACCTACGCCGGTGCCTATGTCTTCGGGCGCAATGAGAGGCACATGGCGCTGGTGGACGGACAGTTGCGGCGCCAGCGCCGTACGCGTTTGCCGCGGGAAGCATGGAAGGTATGCCTGAAGAACCACCACCCGGCCTACATCAGCTGGGAGGAATACGAAGCCAACCAGAAGAGGCTCGCTACCAACCATCCCAGCTACCAGCAGCCGGACCAACGCGGTGCTGCCCGCGAAGGGAGCGCTCTGTTGCAGGGGCTGGTGCTCTGTGGCCGGTGCGGTCACCGGATGCAGACGGCCTACCGGGAGTCCGGGCATCCGTACTACGAGTGCCGCCGCATCACCGACAAGGGCATGTGCTGGACGGTGTCGGCCGCAGGCATTGACGAGGCAGTCGCCCGACTCTTTCTGGAGACAGTCCAGCCTCCGGAGATTGAGCTGGGCCTGGCCATCACCCGGGAGGTGGAACGGCAGGCCCAGGAGGTAGGGCGTCAGTGGAAGCTGCGGCTGGAGCGGGCGCACTACGAGGCGCAACTGGCCGAGCGCCGTTACAAGGCGGTGGACCCGGACAACCGCGTGGTGGCCCGCACGCTGGAGCGTGAGTGGAACGAGAAGCTGGGCGAGTTGGAGGTGCTCGAGCGCGAGCACCAGCAGGTACTGCGGCGCGAGAAGGTGGAACTCACGAGCCAGGACAGAGCACGCCTGCTCGAACTGGCCAAGGACTTGTCGTACGTCTGGCACGCACGGAGCACGACGAATGCCGAGCGCAAGAACCTGCTGCGGATTCTGGTGCGAGAGGTGGCGCTCAGCCCTGTGGAAGTCCCGGAGCGCGGGATTCACATCCAGGTGCTATGGCAGACCGGTGCGTGCAGCGACCTGACCATTGCACGCCGCCCTTCCTACACGAGGGCTACCTCGCCCGAGACCATCAAGCTCATTGGCACACTGGTGGAGCAGAAGAGGACCGATAGGGAGATAGCGGCTGAGCTGAACCGAAGGGGGCTGCTCTCCGGAGTCAAGCGCGCCTGGGACAAGCAAGCGGTGCGCTGGGTGCGCAGGCGCTACGGCATCCACCGCCAGCCGGTGGGACGACGGCGAGGACGGCCTCGACAGCCGGAGCGCCGGGCTGACGGCCTGTACTCAACGCACGGTGTCGCCGCACTGCTGGATGTTACTGAGACAATGGTGCGCACCTGGGTCGAGAAGGGCTGGCTGCGATGTGTCGAGGGCGGCGGTCCGGGCACTCCTCGGTGGTACAAGCTCGATCGCTCGACACTCAAGCGGCTGAGGGCCGCCAAGGCCCAGGGAAATGGCTCCAGCGGACGCGGAGCTGCTCAAATAAGTGTGGAGGAAGGTGGGGCATTATGAGGAGGCCATCAGGTATGCCAATACCCGGCGCTTGCCTCCACACCCGGCACAGGTGAAGACGTCCACGCCGAACGTCCTCAGCAGTTGCGCCTGGTCCACTCGCGGCGTCCTCTTCTTCTTCGGCTCCTTGCTGAGCGCTGCCTCAGGTTCCTCGCTCGCCCCCTCCTCTCCTGCTTGGGGGACCAGAAATGGCCGCAGTTTCGAGCCTGGAGCGAAGACGCCGTGGAACCTCGTGAGGTTTGCCCGAGGCGGAGGCACCAGGGATGCCAGGCGACGCAGCAACTCCAACCCGGTGAAGAGCAGGTGCGTGGTGCCGTCCGGCAGCGGGCGCTTCATCCGATAAGCGATGCGGCCGTCCTCCGCTCGTGACAAACGCTCCAGCGCCAACGCTCCGCGTGCTCCATAGCGGCACAGCCGCTCCAGCCCCTGCCTGTCGTTGGCGTGAACACGGCCGCCCGGCCGCGTGCGACCCCCTGGTGCCCTTCTCTTCACGGCCGCCCCCTCCGCCTGACTGCTAGGTTCGCGCCCCGCCCACATGGATGCCCCCTCGAACGCGCCACCCCCAAGCAGCCTGCCGAGCATGCCGTCACGGCGCGCGGCCGTCCTATTCACCCTCTGCTCGGGCGGCGCGGTCCTCATTGGCTGCGGAGTGGCCGCCGCGCACGCCGTCCCCCCTGCCCTCTGGGCGCGCAACGCCGGCGCCTGGATCCTCGGGGCGCTCCTGGCCACCGTGCTCGCTCGGACCGCCACGCCGCGCATGGCACGCGTCTGCCTGCTCCTGGTCCCGGCCGCCATCGCGGCCACCTTTCTCGATGGGGGGCTCTCGGGCGTCCACCGCTGGATCCGCCTGGGCCCCGTGCGGCTCAACGCCGCCGAGCTGCTCCTGCCCGTGGGCCTCGTCGCCTGGTCGAGCCTCGCCCCCCGACGGTTCCCGTTCGCGCTCACCGTGCCCGGGATCGGGCTCGTCCTGGCGCTCCAGCCGGATGCCTCGCAAGCCGTGGCACTGGCGGGCGCCGTCCTCGCGATCCAGCTTGCTCAACGTCCACAAGGGGCGCTCGGGTGGGTGGGCGTGGCGGTCTCCACGGCGGCGGCCCTGATCGCACTCTTCCGGCCGGATCCCCTGCTGCCCGTGCCCGAGGTCGAGGGCATCCTCGGCCTCGCCCGGGACACCTCTCCGCTCCTGGCGCTGCTGGCCGTGCTCACCCTCGCGGGAGCCGTCCTGTCGCCCCTGGTCGCCGTCAAAGGCCCCTTGCCCGCCGCGGCGATGGGCCTCGCCGTCTACCTCGCGCTCTCGGCGCTGGCGCCCGGACTCGGGGCCTTCCCCGTTCCCCTCGTGGGCATGGGGGCCAGTCCCATCCTCGGTGCGTGGTGCGGCCTGGGGCTCCTCGTGGGCCTGGGCCGCCCACGGCGGAGCTGATCAAGCACTCCGCGAACTCCGCCAACCCGTCAGCAACTCCCGGAGGGTCTCCGGCGTGTTGCGCGCGGGCTCGTCCAGCACCTGTTCCACGAGGAAGCGCGTCGCCTCCCCCACCATCGGCGAGGGCCCCACGCCGAGCGCCGACATGATTGCTCCGCCGTTGAGCGCCAGGTCCTTCGCCGTCAGCGGCGGCTTCGTGGCGGCCAGGGCACGCAGCCACCGAGAGCAATGCCTCCAGTTGGGCGAGCCCCACCTTGGACAGCAGGCGGCGCAGCGCTTGATCCGGCGCGCCCACCAGGGACTCCACGGCCGCGTGGGTCACCAGCAGGCGGATGCGCTCGATGACCTTGGCGGGGAACTTGAGCCGGGTGCCGATCTCCTCGGCGCGCGCGGGCTCGACGAGGTCCGCGAGCAGCGCGGCCAACCGAAGCTCCACCTCGGCGGGCGCGGCGGCGGCGGCCTCCCGAGCCCGGCGGGCGGCCTCGGGCTCGGCCTCGGCGACCTCGGGCAGGAACACCCCGAGCAGCCCCGTGTCCGCGAGCAGCTCGAGCCCGAACACGGCCTTGCGCGACAGGAGCAGCTTCACGAACTCGTCCCGCACGCGCTCCAGGGCCACCTTCTGGAAGATGGGCAGCGTGGGACGAATCGCCGCCTGGGTGTCCGGATCGAGCGAGAAGTCGAGCACCGCGGCGAAGCGCACCGCGCGCAGGGGGCGCAAGCCGTCCTCGGAGAAGCGCGCCGTGGCCGAGCCCACGCAGCGGATGAGCCGCCGCTCCAGGTCCTCCTGTCCGCCGAACGGATCCACGAAGTCCTGGCCCACCGGATCCCACGCCATCGCGTTGACGGTGAAGTCGTTCTACATCGGGGACGTCGGATGAACCGCAGCGTCGCGTTTGCACGGTTTCCTCGTCGCTGAGCGTGTACCAGTGCCGCTCGAAGGCCCTCAGGTGCCGCGCGCTCCCCGCCCATGTGTCGCCATGACGCCTATTACTTATCCCCCTGAGGTAAAGGCCTGCATCAAGCGTATAGGCGGGATAGAGGCCATGTAGAGGATGAGGGCTGGAGCGCAGGAGCCGAGGAGGGCCGCTGACGGGGCCGCCCGAGCAGTACGCCAGGCGGGTGGAGAAGCCGCGCAGCCCCTTGGGATACACACGTCGGCCCAGGCCGCCTTCCCATGAGGTGCGCGGCAGGCGATTGGCTCTCTTGGCTGGGGCCGCTTGAGCCTCAACACCACGCGCTCTGGGGGGGCCTCGCGCCGGGGCCAGCCTCGCACCTGCCGGGGCCAGGCCCAAGTGCGCCAGCATCGCTCGCACTCCACCCCCTCCCTTCACGTCCGCCAGCTCCCGCCGCCTGCCTCCACACCTCACGCAGACGAACACCTCGACGTCGAACGTCCTCTTGAGCCACTCTGCCCACTCCACTCGCGGCGTCTTCTCCTTCCTCGGTTCCTTCCTGGCCGCTACCTCAAGCCTCGCGCTCGCCTCCTCCACAACCACAGCGCGACGCTGCTCTACTCGGGCAAGGTGCTGGTGGCCGGTGCCGCCCTCGCCAGCGGCGCCGAGCTGTATGACCCGGACACCAACACGTGGACCCTGCTCCCGGATGCACAGGTGCCCGCCAGCACGGCCGCGACCCTGCTGCACACCGGCCAGGTGCTGCTCACGGGCGACACGACCTCGCGCTACACGCCCTGAGAGGGCTCGTCACGAATGGACCGAGGGCCCGCCTCATGAGCAGCGGGGCGGACCTCCCACTCGGGAGGCGTACCAGGGCTCCGGGGCTCAGGAGTAACCCGGGACCTCGGACTCGGCCAGTCCCGCGAGCCGAAACGCGAACGAATGCGCCACCGCGGGCGGGAACCGCTCCAGGAGGAAGGGCACCAGCCTGCGTGCGAAGTCCTCCTGCTCCTTCCGGGCCGCGAGGACCGCGAGCGTGAGCGCCTGGAGCGGGAGCCGCCATTCACGGCGGACCGTGTCCTCGTCCAGCTCTTCTTCATCTTCACGCAGGACCAGCCACGGCGCCGCCCAGCTGGCGCGCACCTGGGGGTGGCCGATCCAGAACCCCTCGAACCGCTGGCGCGCGGCGTTCTCCCAGTGCTCCAGGTTCCGCAGATCGCCGCAGCACCGGGGCTTCAGCACCACGTGCTCGTCCTCGAGCAGCGCCTGGCCTCCCATCATCGCGGAGACACTGTCGACGCGGGGCTCCGCGCCCGTGGCGTCCAGGGACTTCAGCGACACCCGGAGCAGTTGGCGCAGGACGTGAGGGTCGGTGAGCCGCGAGGTCGGAACGAGCCAGCTCTCCGGGACGAGCGGCTCCAGCTGGATGCCCGCGTCCGCGAGACGCTCCGCCCAGGAGCGCTCGTCCCCGGGCCCGTCCTCGTCCGAGACTTCGGGCAGAGGCCGATCCAGACGGGCATAGGGCCCCGGCTCGAACTCGACGACGGGCACCAGGCGGAGCTTGCTGGACAGCGTAAGGGTCTCGCGGGGACGTGAACGCGGCATGGCGCTCAGCGTAACAGGCGAGCCCCCCGCGGGAGGAAGGCCCCGGCGCCACGAAGCAGCCGGGGCCCGCGCTCGGCTCACGAAATCTTGAGCACCGAGCGGAAGCGCACGTCCGCCTTCATCATGCGCGCATAGGCCTCGGTGGCCTGCTCCAGCGGGAAGAGCTCGATGAGGGGCTCGACGCCCGTGAGCACGCTGAAGCGCACGGTCGCGTCGATGTCGCGCGCGCCCTCCTCGGCCACCCAGCCCCGCACCGAGAGCCGGCTCAGCAGCTGCACCGGCGACAGCTCCATCTTCTCGCCCGAGCCCGCGACGATGACCACCTCGCCATCCATGGCGAGGCCGCCCACCACCGCGGCAATCGCCTTGGCGTTGGGCGCCGTCGCGATGACCACCTTCGCGCCGCCCAGGGCCTTGAGCGCCTGGCCCACGTCCTGGGTCTCGGTGTCGATGTAGTTCGTGGGCCCCAGCTGGCGCGCGAGCGCCTCCTTCTGACGGCCGCGCGAGATGGCCACGGTGCGGAAGCCCGCCCTGCGCGCGTACTGGATGGCCAGGTGCCCCAGCCCGCCGATGCCCTGGATGGCCACGACATCGCCCATCCGTGCCTTGCTCTGCCGCAGCGCCGTGAAGGTGGTGACGCCGGCGCACATGAGCGGCGCGGCCTGCACGGCGCTGAGCCCCTCGGGAATCACCACGAGCGCGTCCGTGAAGGCCGCCATGTACTCCGCGTAGCCTCCGTCCACCGTGAGGCCCGTCACCTGCCCGTGGCCTCCGCCCCAACCCACGCCGACCCGCTGGCCCACCGCCCAGCCGCTCACCTCGGGCCCGAGCTTCTCGATGACGCCGATGACCTCGTGGCCGGGGATGCGCGGGTACTGCACGCCGGGCCAATGGCCTTCAATGGCCACGTTCTCTCCATGGCACACGCCGCACGCCTCGACGCGCAGCAACCGACTTCCTCGCCGAGCTGGCCTCGCTGCACCACCGCCACGCCGCCGGCTTCGCCCCGGAGCTCCCCCTGCGCGAGCTGTACGAGGACTCGCCGGAGATCGCCTCCCCCGAGGCCTTCGCCGCCGCCACCGAGGCCGTCCCCAAGGCCCAGGCCAAGGGAGACACGCTCGGCGTGCGCCGCCTGCGGCTGCTGCGCGACTTCATCGCCACCCAGGTGGAGGAGGCCCTCGCCGCCGAGGACGCCGAGGCCGTGGCCCGGCTCGAGGCCAGCGCCCGCCTCTCCGTGGACGACCAGGTGCTCTCCTTCGGCGAGGCGCTCGGGCGTATAGGCGGGATAGAGGCCATGTAGAGGGTGAGGGCTGGAGCGGAGGAGCCGAGGAGGGCCGCTGACGGGGCCAGAAAGGCCGCGCGCCGCGCCGGTAACTCGTTGGATGTGAAATCATCAGCCCTCCACAAGAGGGCCGGGGTGGGGTCTGTCTTGTCCGCATGACGGGCAGGAGGATGCTGTTGTGGGAGGGCATCCAGCATCGGGGGGCCTGCGAGGTGCGCTGTGTCGCATGCTCCCGTTGGGGTGTGAAGCACGTCACTGCGCCCAAGCGGTTCACGTGGCAACGTGGCCTCTCACGAAGCCAAAGGGCACCCTCAGGTTGACGGCTGCCATTACCCTTCAATCCCCCCACAGCCGACTGGCGTGCAGATTGTCCTCTTCTTTCAATCACTGACGGAATGGATTTCCTCTTGCGAAATATTCTATGTCTGTCCCTCACGTGCCTATCCACCCAGCCGCACACTAGACGTGGGCCTGTTCCCGGAATCCCGGGCTGAGCAAACACATAACAATCGGATACAGTCATGCCATCCTCACCAAGAACCGGGGTGGAGGCCGTTGCGCGGCTGGCCATGGCCTCGGCGCTGCTGTGGCTTGCTTGCGATGAAGTGCCACGTAGCGGGGACGAATCGTTGCATCGGGAGAGACTCGAGTCCAAGGCCCTCCAGGCCATGTCCGGTGGGCAGTGGAGTTTCACTGGCCCTTTGTCCACGGCGTCGGGGGGCGTCGTCCAGACCTGCGATGGAGTCCGCTCGAGCGACACCCTCGATGGCGAGGCCGTGGTCACCGAGGGGACGAGGACGGACCTAGTCCTCACCTACAACGACTGCGCCATCGGTTATGAGCTCCCGCTGGCGGGCAACAGCGCCAGCGCCAAACCCCAGTCCTGTGGAGGCGGGCTGCTGCGCGTGGATGTGACGGACGGCTCCCTGTCCCTCGACAATGGCAAGCTGCACCAGGTCGAGCACGGCTCGTTCACGGCCTTTGGCAAGACGTGCGTCTACAACACCGATGCCTATCTGACCCGCGTGGAATCCAGCCCCACTCCCAGCCCCCCTCCCTGAGCGGGACAGCTCGCGCGCTCGATGCTGATGGGTCCGCTCGGGGGGACGTGGCCGCCCTGGGCCTGACGCTCGACCCTCGTGGTCCAGGCCGTGCGCGGCCATTCCATCGTGTCCTGGCACCCGTTGCCCTCGCGGGCCGCGTGCCGCGCCTCCTGCACGCGGCACCGCGGGGCGAGAGCGCGAACCCGGCGGTGCAGAACGCACAGCCGAATCGAGCCTTGAATTGACAACCCACGCGGGGTGGTGAGGCTGCCGGATTGTGTCCGCAGCCCGCCTCGCCCCCTCTGCTTCAGACCCATGCGCTTGAACCCGGGGAGCTACGCAAGCTCGCGGGCGAGCCGCTCCACCAGCCAGTCGATGAACACTCGCACGCGCTTGTTGCGCTTGCGCGCCTGCGGGTAGAGCACCGACACCGGCGCGGTATGGGTTTCCCAATCCCGCAGCACCGGCACGAGTACGCCTTGTTCGAGGTGCGCGCGCACCGTCGAGCCGTAGGCCTGGCCCACCCCCAGTCCCGCGAGAATCATACTGAGATGGCCCGTGCTGTCATTCGACATCACGTCGGCAGTCTCGAACTCGTACAGCGCGTCGCCCCGCCGGAAAACCAGCGGCACCCTCTCGCCTGTAAGCGCCGAGAAGTAGCCCACCAGTTCGTGCCCGGTCTTGAGCGCGGGTGGATCGGCCGGCGTGCCCTTGCGCGACAGGTAGGCCGGGCTGGCGCAGGTGATCAACCGGTCCTCGAAGATGACCCGCGCGATCAACGAGGCATCGGCGATCTTGCCCAGGCGGATGACGCAGTCCGCCGCCTCCTCCACCAGGCTGATGGGCCGATCGCTGACGCCCACCATCAACTGGATGTGCGGGTGAAGTGCCCGGAACTCGCCCAGGAGGGGAATCAGATGTGCGTTCGCCATCGACGAGTGCACATCCACACGCACTCGACCGCGGAGGCCCGAGCCCCGCTCCCGCACCTCGGCGTCCACCTCGCTCAGGCGCAGCAGGATCGGGCTGACCTGCTGGTAGTACTCGCTGCCCTCGCCCGTGAGTTTCACGACCCGCGTGGAGCGGCTCAACAGCTTGACCCCCAGGTGGCCTTCGAGTTCCGACAACAACTTGCTCGCACTGGACTTCGGCATGCCGAGTTGCGCCGCCGCGCGTGTCAGCGAACCGGTCTCGACGACGCGCAGGAACAAACGAATGGCGGCGAACTGATCCATGGTGCGAGCATACCCGTTCATTGTTCCCCACCAGGAACAATGACTTCACGAAATCACCTCTTCACCCAAGTGACAACGCTCTTATCGTTCATGGACATGAACCCTGGAGCACATCAATGAACGCACCGAACACCAGCGAGAAGCTGCTCGACCTCCGGTACGGCGAGCAGGACAAGCCGCGGAACATGCGGTGGAACAGCACCATCGAGGCGCTGCTCGAGCACCGCAGCGTTCGCAACTACCTGCCCGAGCCGCTCCCCGAGGGAGCGATCGAGGCCATGGTGGCGGCGGCGCAATCCGCGTCCAATTCTTCCAACCTGCACCAGTGGAGCGTGGTCGTCGTCACCGATGTGGCACTCAAGGCGCGCATTGCTGAATGTTCGCGAACCAGCGGCTCCGGCAACCCCTACATCGAAAAAGCCCCCGCGCTCCTGCTGTGGGTGGCCGACCTCTCACGCAACAATAGGATTGCCACCGCCGACGGCCAGTCCGCCGTGGTTCACGAGTACCTCGACGCCCTGATCATGAGCACCATCGACACCGCGCTCGCGGCGCAGAACGCCACGATCGCGGCCGAATCCCTCGGCCTGGGCGTGTGCTACCTGGGCGCGATGCGCAACAACGCGCAGGCCGTTGCCGAGTTGATCGGACTGCCCAGATTCAGTGTCGTCGTCTTCGGTTTGCTGGTGGGCGTCCCCGATCCCTCGGTGCCCACCCGCATCCGCCCCCGCCCGAGCCAGGCGGTCGTCCTGCATCACAACCGCTATGACGTCGAACGCTCCCTGCGAGAACTCGCCAGCTATGAGCCGGCCTTCGCGGCCTTTCGCGCGGAGCTCGGAATGAACCAGAAGACCTGGAAGGACGCGGCAAGACTCTCGGCGGTCGACATGGCCTACATGGACGGCCGGGAGAATCTGCGCGGCACGGTGGAACAGGCAGGCTTCAAACTGCGCTGAGGGATGTGGTGAAGCGCCCCAGTCGCCGCCAGCCGTCCTCGCGCCAGCTCAGGGGGAGTCGAGGCCGTTCACTTCCCGCACGACGCGCATCACCACGTCCTCGTAGCTCGCGCGCTCGATCCGCACGGTGAAGCCGCTCGCCAGACATTCGATGGTGTCATCGCGGATGATGAGGAAGTAGTGCTTCAGCGTCTGCCACCGGGCGGCGTCGTACATCGAGTGCACGGAGTTGATCCGCCTCGCCTCCTCGGCCCACGTGGAGTGGATGACGAGGTTCGCCCCGCACTCGTCCAGCCCCTTGCCGTGGAGCCGGTGGCCATGCGTCACCTCGGAGTTGGGTGTGCCCGCCTGGACACGCATGACGCCGTCGAAGTGCACCACGACGACCGGCAGGGGCAAGGAATCGCCGTTCTCGTCCTCCTCGCCCGTGGGCCGGTGCAGGTAGACCAGCGCGACGCCCAGGGGCCCATACAGCACGCACGGCGAGGGCGAGGCCGCCTCCCAGGGGGGAAATCCCTCGCACGGGATGGCGTGTTCCTCGCCCCGCGCCGCGGCCAGGGCCCGCTCGGCCCGCCGCGTGCGCTCGAAGGCCGCATCGAGCGCGTCGAGCGAGCCCGTGGACCCTTGCAGCACACGCTCCTCGTCGCGTGCCCGGGCGAGTTCGGCTTCCAAGGCTTCAAGCTCAGGTGCCATCGCGGCACTCTATCTGGAACGGGCGCGCCACCCGGCCCCCTACTCCGGAATGTCCGCGAGGCTCCGGGGCTCCACCCGCGGCTGGGCGTTCATCTCGTGCCGGTAGCGCGAGGAGGCGTATAGGCGGGATAGAAGCCATGTTGAGGGTGAGGGCTGGAGCGGAGGAGCCGAGGAGGGCCGCTGACGGGGCCAGCAAGGCCGCGCGCCGCGCCGGTACACGGGACGGTACAACCCCTTGGGGCACACCCCTGCCCTGGCCGCCCTCGCTTGAGGAGAGAGGCAGGGAGTTGGGGCGTATTGACAGCGGCTGCGCCAGGTTCAGCACCACGCCTGCTGGGGTGGTCCCCGGGCCGGGGCCCACTTCAGAGCCTGCGTGGGAAGTCCCAGGTGCTCCAATATCGAGCGCACCCCTGCCGGGGCCGTCACATACGCCAGCACCTTTCGCCTGCCTCCACAGCGGGCGCAGGCGAACACGTCCAGCGCGAACGTCCTCTTGAGCAACTCGGCCCAGTCTACTCGCGGCGTCTTCTCCTTCATCGGCTCCGTGCTGGCCGCTGCCTGGGGCGCCACTCTCCTCTCCTCCGCTCCGGCTTGGGGGACCAGAAATGGCCGCAGTTGCGCGCCTGGAGACCCTGTGAGAAGGCAGGGGCGTCGCCTGGCTGTGCCAGTGTGGCGAGCACCATCTGCCAGCAGCTGTCTGTTGCCGAGAGGCGTACCGCCTCCGCATCCGACACCTGGAGGTAGCCTTGCAGCAGCACGGCCATACACAGCAGGGCGGGCGGTTGAGGCTCATCTCCCTGTCCACTGCTGCGATACATCGCCTCGAGTTCCTCCTGGAATTTCTCGTCGAAAATCTCGTGGCGATGCTCTCGCAAAAACACGAACAGCTTGCGGCTCTTGCCCACCAGCCGCAGCAGTCGCGTCTCCCGCTCATTGCACTTCACTTCGGGGGTCCAGCGCTCCATGGCGTTCCTCCATCGACCTTCGCGGAACGCAGAGCACGCCACCCACTCTCTTGTCGATCCGTCCATACAACTGGACCATCCACTCGGCTGGACTCCATCGGGCTTTTCAGCCTGATCGGCGCTCTAGGGATCAGAACGGAGTGGCCCTCCCCCAAACTACGCAGCAGTTTCTTCGTTGGGCCGCGAGTCTACGGGGTTGAAAGACTCTACTGTGGCAGGGAACGCCGATAGGGCGCCATCATTAGGCTTGGCTTGGATGCTGGCTTCTCGTCCTCTCCATGGCTGCGGCTGATGCAGCCAGAGGCATTGCGTCGAGAATCTAGAGGTTACCGATTCTCAATCCACTGCCGCATCCAGGCCGGACTCAATCCGAGGTATTCTAGCCATCTAAGAGTATCTTTGGGGCCGATAAGCCGGTCTCCTGTGCGACTGTCGTGAATTTTTGTTACAAAAATCTGAGCCTTCGATGCCAGTTGTGGATTGGTTGAGTCTGCAAGCAAATATGCGGCCATGATGAGTTTGTCCGCGTTCTTGCTTGAGGGTTGTGCGCGAATCATCAGGCCGCAGAGGGATGCCTCAAAATCATTAAATTTGATTCTTCCTGCGAGGTAAAGATCTGTAATGGCAGAAGGTGTTATGCCGCTTTTTCTGCCAGATAAATATGTGCTGTCGCTAATTTTTGAGTATTCTTTGTTTTTGATGAAACTTCGGATTATGTCTTCTGGAGGAGGTAGGTAGCGAATGGTCTGGCGCCACTCCTTTTCCCAGGAATCTAGCTTGAGGTGTTTGGAAATTGCTCTGGCGGTGAGCGCTTGTATTGCCGGTAGATAGCCAAGAGAATCGTTGGACAAGGGGAAGAAAGATGGGAAGGGCCAGATTAGCTTGTCTTGGTATACTTGCCTGCCATGAGCGATCGAGTTTCGAATGTCGATTAGGTTCTCCACTAGTCCCTGTGATTTAATATTCAGCATTCCCAAGTGTTCTAGAACACCGACCGATTTGATTTTTTAGTAAAATCAGGGATTTACGTGAGGGGGTGGACAACAGGGGCTGAATTTGATCAGGTCGGCACATGACCTTAGCCGTCAGTCCGCCGAAGGTGACCGGAGAGATAGCTCGATGGACTCCTCCGCGGGAGTTGAACGAGCAAGAGCAACAGATTGTCGAACGGATGAGCCGTAACGGCAAGCTGTTCGCTTTTCTGCGTCTGAATCGGCACAAGCTGATGGATGAGGCTTTTCAGGCGGAACTGGCCTCCATGTACCGCCAGACAGGAGCAGGGAAAGTGGCTATAGCACCCGGGCTGATGGCAATGGCAATACTCTTACAGGGATACATGGGAGTGTCGGATGCCACCCTGGTGGAACTGACGGTCTTCGACTTGAGAGTGCAGATGGTGTTGGGCTGGTTGGGTCACAGCGAGCCGGCGTTCTCCCAGGGCTCGTTGTATGAGTTTCGTCAGCGGCTGATGAGAAACCAAATGGACCGGCGCCTCCTGGAGAAGACAGTCGAGGTGGCGCGGGAACAGAAAGAGTTCGGTGAGCGAAAGCTCAAGACGCTGTTGCGAGTGGCGATTGACTCAAAGCCACTGGAGGGAGCTGGCCGGGTAGAGGACACCATCAACCTGGTAGGACACGCAGCGCGCAAGGTGATGATGTGCGTGGCGAAGCTGCTGGGATGTTCCAAGCAGCAGGCCTGCCGAGAGGCGGGTATTCCCTTGTTGTTGGAAAAAAGTATCAAGAAGGGATTGGATGTGGACTGGAGCGAAGCGGGGCAGAAAAAGAAAGCGCTGCAAGCCCTGCTCGAGCAAGTGGAAAGCATGATGTCCTGGCTAAGAAAGAATCTGGCAGAGGAGATGGAAGAGGAGCCTTTGAGGGAACACGTTCAGACTCTCGAGCAGATTCGCAAGCAGGACCTGGAGCCGGACCCAGAAGGAGGAGGTGTCCGCGTTCGCCAGCAAGTGGCGGAAGAGAGACGAGTGTCGGTAGAAGATGGGGAGATGCGTCATGGACGCAAGAGCAAAAGCAAGCGCTTCAACGGATTCAAGCAGCATGTGGCCACGGCGCTGGACGAAGAACTCATCCTGGCATGTGCTGTGACGCCCGCCAACCGACCTGAAGCGGAGGCAACACCGGCGCTTGAGAAGGACATGGAGAAGCAAGGAGTGAAGATTGACGAGTTACACATAGACCGGGGGTATATCAACAGCAGTATCGTGGACAGCGTGCTCGAGGAGGGAGGGGAAGTGCTGAGCAAGCCGTGGAAGGCACGCAATGGGGAGTTGTTCGCGAAGTCAGACTTCAAAATAGATATGCGAAGCCGGACCATCACGTGTCCGGAGGGGAAGACAATGCGCTTCGAACTGGGAAAGACAGTCGAATTCGCGACAAAGGACTGTGAGACTTGTCCATTGCGCGAGAAATGTACACAAGCCCAGATAGGACAAGGACGGACTGTGGCAATCAGTGAAGATGAAGCGCTCCAGCACAAGTTGCGCAAATTAATGAAGACACCTGCTGGGCGAGAGCGACTCAGGAAGCGAGTAGGGGTGGAACATCGACAAGCCCATATAGCGCGACGACAGGGGCGTCGTGCGCGCTATCGGGGCGTGCGTAAGAACGTCTTTGATCTACGACGTGCGGCCAGCATCCAGAATTTGGAGACATGGCAACGCCATCTAGAGTTGTCCCAGCAGCAGGTGGGATGATGTGGTTTTTAAATCGGTCGGTGTTCTAGGAAGTGGCAGATCCGGGAGGCTATTGGAATGTGATCGGTCACCGCTGACTTAACCGATTTGAATTTTTCCCCCTTTAATTGTTGGAGCCTGGGGCCGCGATGCTTCAGGGTTCTCTCGAGTAGCCTTGTGAGGAATGATTCGATGTCTGTTTTAATTTGCTCCGTCAAGCCCTTGTCGTATTCTTTGGCGAGCAGTTCAAGTATGTGGAAGAACGACAAGAATGCTTCGTCTGCGTATAAATGAGACTCTTCCTCTGCCTGCATCCACCGAGCTTTGCGCCACCGATCAAGCAGTGAGGCAACAAGCAGTCTTGCCCCAGGATTTGTAGAGGTAATTGCTGGGAGTAGATGTGAAAGGCTCTTCGAGTGATCTCCGGTTTCGGAGATTAGCTTGTTGTTGGAGACAAGGGAGGGTTGCGGGGTGTGCTCCTTGTATGATGAAACTGTTATGTCAAAAGGGGTGAGCGGCTCATCAGTGAGAAATGTGATTGCTCCCAGCAATACCAGAAGGCGCGGACGAGCGTATCGGGCGTTCTCAGAGACGCTGTCAATTTTATCGAGATCTGAGTGTAAATTTATTATTAGATATCCGTTCGGAGCAGAGGGCTGGGTTGACTCGTTGTCAAGAGGCGACCATTGGTGGGTTTCCGGAGGAACGGAGGATGTGTAGACGTGGGCGTCCGCCGTGGCGAAGTCCGCCTCAAGTTTGAATTGCAATGGAATCGTGTACGTTGCTGCGCCTGACAGGGTTGGGGACATTATTTGGGCTCGCGGACGGGGATGCTGTGGTTGCGGTGTCTAGTCATGAGCTGATAGCTCTGGTGCTCCAGTATGTGGGTGCTCCAGTATGTGGTTCATGTGTCGTTGGGAGCATGGAGAAACACCGAGAATGATGCTGGCCCAGTGTGCAGATCTCGCGGAGTCCCTGCGATCGGCGTGAGCTTCGCCTCTGTTTGGCTGCGGGTTGGTGTGTCCGGACGGTGCGTCAACTCTCGCATTATGGGAAGACCTATAATTCCGTAATGAGCGCACGGGCTTCGGGATCGGCTTCGAGTTCTATAACTCGCCTCCGTATGGATTCAGTAAGAAAGCCGATCTCCGCTAGGTGACGGGCAGCGTTGAATCGCCACCCGTCGTCGTGATGCATCGTCGCGACCCACTCAAGATAAAGCCGCGCTTCACTCAGCTGCTGGCCAATTGCGAAATTGACAGCAGCCTCCCATTCCTCAAATGGAACCTCTTCCAACGCTTCCGAGATTATGTCGGGGGACCCGCCCTCCTCAAGAGAGCGAAGAGCTTGGCCCAGATGCAGATGGTACGCCCAATCCTGCGGGAAGATTATCCGCCCCAGCCCCAACCAATCCCACGCCAGCGCCTCTTCCGCACCGACGACTTCTAGTTGGATCGAAACGGGTGCGCCTGCTGCTCGGCGCGGAGCTGCCTTCGTGAAACGAGAACTGGTTATAAGCACTCCGATCTCCGCACCGACATCATCCACGAAGCTGATGAACGACTCGACATTCCCGATGTCGATAGGCGTCCGCCAACGCTTTGCATCGACCACTAGGAATGGGGCGTCCGCGCCTCGTCGGAACACAGCAACGTCCAGTTGTCGCTTCTCACCTGAGTGGCGACCGGTGAAGTGGTAGTTGTCTTTCCCCGAAGGCTCGACCCAGAAGTGTGGAGGTGGGAACTCGCGCCGAAACTTCTCCACAATTGCGCGCTCGTATCGCTTCCAGTCCATTATTTGATCATACTGCCTTGGGACCCGCCTGACTTCATTGGAAATCTTCGGGGTCTTCGGTACGTCGAGTGGGCAGGACTGTCGACAAGAGGCCGTGCGCATGGGGAGGACATGGGGCTCAAGGGCGTGCGGAGCCGAGCGATGGCCATGGGATTCAAGTCCCCGCGAGAGTTCGAGGCATGAATGAGACAGGGGCACGACCTGGGGTGCCGAAAGCCGCAGCCGTGCATGACAGAGCGCCTGGCTCCGCTGCCCTACTGGCCGGGTTGCAGTCGAATCTGTCGGCGCTGCGGGGCTCGGTCCCCAGCCGCCTGCTTCTACGGCGAGGGGCTATGCCGCTACTGGCAACGGCGGAGTGAACTCCATGCCCCCGCAGCACAGCAGTATCATCGCCCTGAATGCCTTGGGATTGCGGAAGCCATAGGCGCGGCGGCTGAGGGCTCGAATCTTGTTGTTGATTCCCTCCACCACTCCGTTGCTCAGTCCCGTCTCCACGTAGGCGAGAATGCCGTCCTTGTGCCGCTGGACTGTCTTCGCCAGCTTCGCGAAGGGGGCGAGCCTGGAGTGGCTGGCCCATTGACACCACTTGTCCAGGTGCTCCGAGGCTCGCTTGGGCTGCACGTAGTCCATGCCCCGTGCCAGGCTTTCCTTGAGCAGATAGGCCCGGTAGAGCGTCTGGTTCGTCTTCTTCAACTCGCTGAGCTTCTCTCCCTGGCGCACCGTCAGGTTCCACGGATTCTTCAGCAACGCCCAGCGGCTCTGTTTGAGCGCCTTTCCCTCCTGGCTCCCCGCCTGCTCGCGCACCTCTTGCCGGCGCACCGTATCCAGCGCTTCGTTCGCCAGCTTCTGCACGTGGAACCGGTCGAACACCTTGCGCACATGTGGGGCACGGTTGCCCACCGCCTTGCTGAAGGCCGCCGACAGGTCCATCGTCGCGTGCGTCAACTCCTTCGTCCTCTCCTCTCCCAGCTCGTCGAAGAAGGCGTCCAGGGTCTCTTCGTTCTTCCCCTCTCCCACCCAGACGACTCGCGAGCGCAGGTGGTCCACCACCAGGCTCACGTACTTGTGCCCGGCTTTCCAGCCCAGCTCGTCCACTCCAATGATTTGCAACCCCTCCAGGCGGCCTGGCGACAGGCGCTCCTCGACAATGCGCTCGATGATGGTGCCCACCGTGCGCCAGTTGATGCCCAGCAGCCGGCAGATGGAGGACTTGTCCAGGCGTTGCGCCTGCCAGGCCACCAGCTCCTCGAAGGCCCGCGTGAAGCTCGAGTCGTGCGCCGCCCAGGCCACCCGCTCCACTCTCACCCCATGCTCGCGGCAGTGCACACGGCGCGGGGCGTAATGCAGCCAGAAGATGGTTTGTCCCAGCGCCAGGTGCCGCCACAACCGCCCAGGGCTCGCGTCGTAGCCGGGGGCGGGCCGGCCGCACACTCCGCAGCGAGGCTTGCGCTGGCGCGGGCGCACCTCCACCACCACTCCCTTGGCCTCCAGCCGGGCCCCTTGCACACTCAGCCCCTGGATGCGCAACACCCGCCCCAGCACCTCTCGCAGCCTTGGCCCCGCCACGCCCCGCCTCCCCCTCCAGCACCCCGGGGGCGGCACGTATTGCAACTCCGCGACCTGGTCTCTTCCCAGAGCGACAGCCTCTATCGGCTTCTCGCTCCCCATCTCTCATCGGAGACCCTCCCGTCCACGGCGGGAACGCCCATTTCGGCTACAGAAGATCCATTTTCCTGGACTTGAATGAAGGCTTCCAAGAAGAGGAGCGCCTGCACGCGAGGGCCTCCTTCGATACCTTCTGCCTGAACACGCCTTGGGGGGCGCTCTACCATGCCGTGTCTCCGCCGCCACCGCGAAGCGCTAAGCGCATAGCGGACCGGCTCGCTTCCGTGCTCCGCTTCTGGGACGTGCTCCAGGGCCCTCGCTATGCGTTCTGGTCGTTCGATGACGACTACACGCTGGAAGCGCTCATGGATGATGTCTGGCGCAAGACCCTGGAGGCATGGTGCCCCGGGGGCCCCGCCCCGCTCCGCGAGCACCTGGCGCTGACGATGGAGCGCATGGCTCACGCGACCCGCGAGGAATGCCTGGAGGCCGTGCTCCGGGTGATTCCCCTCATCGTGGAAGGGGACAACGACTTGAAGCACCCCGAGGTGCTCCGCGATCCGGGCTTCCTGCGCGAGCGCCTCTCCGCGCTTCCCCCGGAGAAGTTCGTCTCGCTCTCCGGCGCTGAAAAATACACGGTGTCCGCGCAGTTATCCGCTTGGGACAGGGAGTTGGGACGTCAAGGCGCTGGAAATAAATAAAGTCGCCAACATCGCCTGATCACTCTTCAGTCGAGCAGTTGCATGAGGTCCGCCCGGGTGATGGCCGCTCCCCCCGAGGCTCCGCCGAGCGCGGACTCGAAGAGCGCCCGCTTCTTCTCCTGCAGGGTGAGGATCTTCTCCTCCACCGTGCCCCGGGACACCAGCCGGTACACCATCACCGGCCGCTGCTGGCCGATGCGGTGCGCGCGGTCCGCCGCCTGCGCCTCCACCGACGGGTTCCACCACGGGTCCACCAGGAAGACGTGGTCCGCCGCCGTGAGGTTGAGTCCCGTGGCGCCCGCCTTGAGCGAGATCAACATCACCGGTGGGCCCTCCGGATCCTGGAACCGCTCGGCCACGGCACCGCGATTGGCCGTGCCGCCGTCCAGCCGGATGAAGCCGATGCCCGCCTCCCGCAGCGCCGGCTCGATGAGATCCAACATGGACGTCCACTGCGAGAAGACGAGCGCCTTGTGCCCATCCGCCACCGCGGTGCCGAGCGCCTCGATGAGCGCCTCCACCTTGGAGGACGTCTTCGCCTGCTGTCCCGGCACGAGCGCGGGGTGGCACGCCGCCTGGCGCAGCCGCAGCAGCGCCTCCAGCGCCTTGAGCACGCTGCCCCCCTCCTCGAGCTGGGACACCACCTCCTCGCGTGTGGCGGCGTACACCGCGTCATAGACGGCGCGCTCCCGCTCGCTCAGCGTGACGTGCCGCACGGACTCGGTGCGCGGCGGCAGCTCGGGCGCCACGTCCCGCTTGAGCCTGCGCAGGACGAAGGGACGGATGCGCGCGCGCAACCGCTCGGCCGCGCCCTTCTGGTTGTCCGACACGGGCCGCGCCCACCGCTCCTCGAACTCCTTGCGCCCCCCGAGCAGCCCCTGGTTGGTGAAGTGCATCAGGCTCCAGAGCTCCTCGAGCCGGTTCTCGATGGGCGTGCCGCTCAAGGCCACCCGGAAGGCGGCCCGCAGCCCGTACGCCGCGCGCGCCACCTGGCTGTCCGGGTTCTTGATGGCCTGGGCCTCGTCCAGCACCACCGTGTCCCACTCCTTCGCGCCCAGCACCTCCGCGTCCAGGCGCAACAGCGCGTAGGTGGTGAGCGTCACGTCAGCCGTCTCGTCCAGGGCGCGGCCGGGGCCGTGATAGACGGACACCTTCAGCGAGGGCCGGAAGCGTTTCACCTCCGCCTCCCAGTTGGGCAGCACGCTCGTGGGCGCCACCACCAACGAGCCCGGCCCCAGCGTGCAGATCGTCTGCAGCGTCTTGCCCAGACCCATGTCGTCCGCGAGCACGCCGCCCAGTCCCGCCTGTCGCAGAAAGGTGAGCCAGCTCAGGCCCTGGAGCTGGTAGGGGCGCAACGTGGCGGTGAGATCCTCGGGCAGCCGCGCGTCCGGCAGCTTCTCGAAGCCCTGGACCAGGGGCGCCAGCCGCTCGAGCCCGGGCGGAGGGGGGTGCTCCAGCGCCTCGCACAGCCCGGTGAGCTGGGGGATGGCATGGTTGGCGAGCCGCCCATCCTTCCCCCGCGCGGCCAGCAGGTCCGCCACGCGCTGGCCGTGCGTCTTCAGCCAATCGGTGGGCAGGGGCGCCCACCCGCCGCCCTCCAGCGGCACCAGCCCGAGCCCCTCCTCCCACGCGCGCATCACCGCGCCCGCGTCCACCGAGCGGGGCGCGCCATCACCCGCGCCCTCCACCTGGAAGTCGAACGAGAAGCCCACCTGGGGCACCCCATCACGCGAGGCGCCCGCGTCCACCGACAGCACGGGGCGCAGTTGCACGTGGGGGCTCACCACGCGTGCCGCGTCTCCGGTGAGGTCGCCACGCCAGCGCCGCAGCTTGTCGGCGAGCTGCACCGCCTCCTTGCCCTGCACCGTCACGCGCCGGCCGGGCACCATGTTCAGCTCGTCGCGCAACTGGTGGACGAGCTTCTGCTCGGCGGCCTCGTCGCGCACGGGCACCGCGCCCTTGAGGTACACCATGCGCCCGTTGTCGATGCGCACCGAGGGCGGCGCGCCGTACACCAGGGTGGGCAACACCGAGAGCCCGGAGTCGAGCTGATTCAGCTCCACGGAGATGCGCGGCTCGAGCGTGCGATCGATGGGCGGCAGCCGCTGGCTCTTCACGTCCACCGGCATGCGCCGCGCGAGGTCCGGCAGCACCTTGCCGGTGAAGTCCCCCATCTGCGCGGGCGAGAAGCTCTTCTCCTGGGGCAGGCTCTCCAGCCACGCGCCGGTGAGGCCCTGCTCGCCGAGCGGACAGAGCGCGCCCCCGCATAGCGCCACCCCGGCACTGACCACCTCGGAGATGCGCGGATCCTTCTCGATCTTGAGCACCGTCTGCTCTCCGCGATCCTCCACGGTGACGCGCGGCAGGAGGGGCTCGCTCGACACGGACACCAGCGCGCCGTCGAAGATCACCGTGCGCGCGGGCTCCAGCACGCGCAGCAGCGCGCCGAGCCGCTCGGGCGGAAGCGCGCCCTTCGTGGGCCGCGACAGCAGCTTGTCCGCGAGCAGATCGCACGGCTCCACGTGGATCCGCGCCGCCTCCACGGGGTTGGCCAGCAGCGACGCCAGACTGCGCGCGAGCAGCCGAGCGGTGTTGTCCGGACGCACCAGCAGGCGCTCGAGTTGCAGACCTCCGTCCACGCGCTTGAAGCGGTACACCATGCGCTCCGGCTTCGGCGCGGTGCCCGGGCGCGGACCGGCCTGGGCCGTGGGGGTCTGGGCGGGAGGGGGTCGGTTCGGAGCGAGCCGGTTCGGAGCGGGCATGGGCCGCGCGGCGGGACGCGGCGCGGCAGCGGCCTGGGTCCGCGATTGGTGGAGGACGATGGCCGCCGCCACCACGTGCTCACAGGGATCCACCCGGCCGCGGCAATCACACTCCCAGATCTCGTCCTCCGGGTAGAGCACGGTTCTCAGGGGCGCCGGCCTGCCCGCGGCGCGCACCCGCAGGACGGCCTCTTCCTCTCCGACGGACTGCACCGAGACGGCGCCCGCGCGGGCCAGGCCC
Source organism: Cystobacter fuscus (assembly GCF_002305875.1). Lineage (NCBI taxonomy): Bacteria > Pseudomonadati > Myxococcota > Myxococcia > Myxococcales > Archangiaceae > Cystobacter > Cystobacter fuscus. The sequence continues at coordinate 9,061,697 of NZ_CP022098.1, forward strand.
ATACCAGCGGACCAGGTGTCCGGGCGCGCTTCCTCCCGGACGGCTTCGAGCAACTCCGCGGTCACTGACATACGAGGACTGCTATCCCCGCGCCGGGCCCCACGCAAAAAAAGGCCTCCGGCCCGGGGCGGACCCGCTCCCGGGGGAGTGGCCCTCGCTGGAATTCCAACATGCTTGTCGCGGCATCCGGGGGTGGGGATGATGCGCGCTTCCTCCCGGTCGAAGGTGAAAACAGATGAAATCCCTGGTCGCGTCAGCGTGCATCACCGCATTCCTGCTGCTGGGCTGTGGTGTGGGTCCTTCCAACACGGGCACGCCCCCGGATGACGCGGGCACGCCCCCCGCGGGAGACGGGGGAACCCAGCCGGTGGTGACCAAGAGCGCCAAGCGCGGAATCGCCTTCGACTTCGCGACGCCCGAGGACATGGCGGCCGTCGCTCCCGGGGTGAGCTGGTGGTACAACTGGAGCGCCAGGCCCCACGCGAACATCCCCTCGGACTACCGGTCCCGCTACGGCATGGACTTCATCCCCATGCTGTGGAACGGCAACTTCGACGCCGCGAGCATCGAGTCCTTCCTCAAGGCCCATCCGGAGATCCAGTACCTGCTGCTGCTCAACGAGCCCAACCTCAATGATCAGGCCAGGATGACGCCCCAGGACGCGGCGAAGCTGTGGCCCCGGTACGAGAGCGTCGCCGCGAACACGGGAGTGAAGCTGGTGGGCCCCGCGATGAGCTGGGGAACCCTCGAGGGCTACTCGGATCCGGTGGTCTGGCTCGATGCCTTCTACGCGGCCTACCGCGGGGCGAACGGCAACCGCGACCCGCGCATCGATTACATCGCCTTCCACTGGTACGACTACGGGCTCGCGGGCCAGCTCGATCGGCTCAAGAAGTACGGCAAGCCCTTCTGGGTCACGGAGTTCGCCAACTGCCACAGCCAGAAGGATGGCGCGCAGATCGACTCGGTGGCCAAGCAGAAGGCCCAGATGGCGGAGATGGTCGCCGTCTGCGAGAGCCGCGAGGACGTGTTCCGCTACGCCTGGTTCACGGGCCGGTGGACGAATGACCCGTGCTTCGCGAGCCTGCTGGGCGCGCCGGGCACCCTGACGGAGCTGGGCGCCCACTACCTCTCGCTCCCCTACCGCTGACGCGCCTCACCACTCCGTGTGGCGGTAGTCCTTGAAGAAGTTGCCCCACACGTACTGGCCGCTGTTCACCGAGGAGATGACCGGATCCACCACGCGCGCCGCGCCGTCGACGATGTCCAGCGGCGGCTGGAAATCCAACTCCCGCTGCTTGCGCTCGGCGAAGACCGCCGGGTCCTCGTCGGTGACCCAGCCGGTGTCCACCGCGTTCATGAAGATGCCGTCCTTGGCGTAGTCGGTCGCCGAGGTCAGCGTCATCATGTTCAGCGCGGCCTTGGCCATGTTGGTGTGCGGGTGTTTGTCCGTCTTCGTCCCGCGCGAGAAGCTGCCCTCCATGGCGGAGACGTTCACGATGTGGCCGGGCGTGGAGCGCTCGCGCATCATCAGCGGCTTGAGCTTCCCACAGAGGATGAAGGGCGCCACCGCGTTCACCAGGTGCACCTCGAGCATCTCCGCCGTGGGCACCTCCGCGAGCCGCATCCGCCAGGAATTCATCCGCCGCAAATCCACCTGCTGGAGGTCCGCGTCCAGTCGGCCCTCGGGGAAGAGGGCGCGCGTGTCCCCCTCCTGCTCGAGGGCGTACGGCAGCAGGGACAGCGCGGCGGACGAGTGGATGCCGAGCGCGGGATCGGCGCTGCGCCACGTGGGCTCGAGCGCCTGGGCCCCCGCCCCCAGGACGGGACGCAGCTCGGCGACACACGCCTCATGTCCGGCGAGCAGCGGGCGCGCCTCCGCCGGGAGCTCGTCGACGGGGAGCAGCTCCCCCTGGAGCAGGTGCGCGTAGAAGCCGGGCGGGCGGCGCACCGTCTGCGCCGCGTTGTTGATGAGGATGTCCAGCCGGTGGTGCGTCCGCTCGACGTGCCGCGCGAACAGCTCGACACTGGGAGCGTGGCGCAGATCCAACCCGTGCAGGTGCAGCCGGTGGGACCACTCCGCGAAGTCCGGCTCGCGCAGGTAGCGACGCGCCGCGTCCTTGGGGAATCGGGTGGTGGCGATCACCCGCGCCCCCGAGCGCAGCAACATCAACGACGCCTGATAGCCAATCTTCACGCGCGCCCCGGTGATGAGCGCCACCTGTCCGGACAGGGACGCGCGCTGGGTTCGCTTGGCGTAGTTGAAGTCCGCGCACGCCCCGCACATGGCGTCATAGAAGAAGTGCAGCTTGCGGAACTCCTCCTTGCACACGTAGCACTTGCGCGCGACCTCGAGCAGCCGCTCCGGCCCCTCCGAGGGCGGCGGCGGAAGCAGCGGCACCGTGAAGACGGCGCTCCGGCGCAGCGAGCGGATCTCCGTCCCCGCGCGCAGCTCCCGATCATGCTCGCGCTTCGTCTCCTTGCGCTCGCGCCGGAGCGCCTTGACGAGCCGGGCCTTCGTGTCCCGGTCCGGGTGCACCACTTTGCCGGCGGCGGTCAGCAGCGCGACCCGCTCCGCCTCGGGGATGGCCTTGAGCAGGCGGCGATCCCCAGCCAACCGCTCGAGGAGTTGTGTGCACCGGAGCACCTCGTCCAGGGACGGGGCGGCGGGCACTTCAGCGGGGGGCGTCTGGGCGTCTGCATCCTTCATGCCCCGAGTCCATACCTTCCGCGGCGGGTCCCGGAAAGGACGGGGGAAGTCGCCCCAACGGGCAGTCAGTGGACAACCAGGCCCTGAAACGATGTGCTCGGCCAGTTGACGTATACCCTACATCAGCTCCCCCGCGTGAAATTGGCGCCCACTTATGAAGATGCCCCCCACATCTTCCCGTGAATCGGGTCAAGCGGCCGTCGAGGCGGCGCTCATCATCCCCATGATGGTGTTCATGGTGCTGGGCATCATCCAGCTGGGCATGATGTATCAGGCGCGGCTGATGACGGAGTACGCGGCCTACCGCTCCGCGCGGGCGGGAATCGTCAACCACGGACACTGTGAGTTGATGCGCAACGCGGCGTACTTCGCCGTGCTGCCCACGCTGGGGCCCAGGCCCTCGGGAGAGTCGGGCCGGGTCGACGACCTGGAAAGAGCAATCGCGGCCTACAAGGAGTACGCCGTCAAGGGAACGACCGACCCGGTGCTCTTCCACAGCGGCACCAAGCTCGAGAAGGTGCGCGTGGAGGTGCTCAACCCCAGGAGGAGCCAGATCTCGGGTCTCTTCTCCACCTATGGCGATGCCATGATGTCGCAGGAGATCGACTACGACGACGTGCGCGACGACACCATCGTCCGCGCCAACCTGCTGACGGTGCGCATCACCTATTTCTACGAGATGCGCATCCCCTTCGCCAACTGGCTCATCCACGGCTGGTTCATGGGCTTCGATTCCCTGGACAAGCTCAGGGGCCTCCAGTTCGAGAACCAGCGTCTGGGAGGCGAAGCCTCTCACCAGGCCCTGGAGAAGCTGGGTGCGAACAAGGGCAAGACGAACCGCCAGAAGGGTGACTACAAGCTCATCTCCAGCCTCGCCCTGGACAAGCGCAAGTACATCATCCCCCTGAGCTCGAACTATTCCATGCGCATGCAGTCCAACATGATGCAGAAGCACGTCAGCCCCTGCGCGGTGGACGAATGACGAGGAGCCCCTGATGTTCCGTCTGATTCGCAAGATGCGCCGCGACGAGCGCGGACAGGCCATGATCATCGGCGCGATCGCCATGCTCATCCTGGCCGTCATGGTGATGACCTCGGTGAGCATCGGTCACGGGGTCTACTCGAAGATCAAGGCGCAGGACGCCGCGGACGCCCAGTCCTATTCCATCGCCGTCACCCAGGCGCGGACCTATAACTTCCTGGCCTACACCAACCGCGCGATGGTGGTGCACTACTCGGCCATGCTCACGCTGATGTCCTACGTGAGCCATGCCCTCTACCTGCAGAAGACGGTGGGCACCGCCGCGAAGTACCTCAAGTACATCCCCGCGATCGGCGCCATCTTCGCGGCCATCGAGCAAGCCATCGATGCCTGGGTCAAGATCGTGGACATCCTGACCCAGGCGATCATCCCCGTCCTGACCTTCGTCAACATAGGGTTATGGCTGGCCCAGGAGGCGCTGCTGATGTCCACGTACATGAACATCTACAACGCGCAAGCAAGCGAGCCATTCACGGGGACGGATCCCAAGGCCAAATACGGCTTCTTCACGGGGGGCCAGGGCGGCCAGCTCGGACAGGATCTCTTCGACATCATGAAGGAGACCAACGCGACCAACTTCCTCCACGTGTTGGATGACGGCCCGAGCTCGAATGCCCCTTCCGCCATTGGGGACACCGGGCTGAAAGATCGCAAGAAGCTGCTGAGCAACAGCAACACGTTGAGCGATCCCAACATGGCGAAGTACCGCCTGCTCATGGGCAACATCGCCAACGGCGTGCGCAAGAAGTGGACCGCCGAGGGCGAGGGGCCCCTGCTGATTGGCCGCCGATGGAGCATCAACATCTGCCTCGGTATCGGGATCAACATCAACAAGGTGGCGGACTCGCAGATCAAGAGCTTCGTCTCGGAGGAGCGCAGGGACGAGCTCTTCGCCTCGGACGACATCCGCATGCGGGTGCTGGCCCCTTGCTTCGGCCCCTTCCGCAAGACCATCTTCAAATTCGATTACCGGGTCCGCGTCGCGGCGAACAAGGACGGGGGCTTCCATGAGGCGAACGGCTCGAAGTCAAACGATCATCATACGTGGCAGGGCATCACGCCCTTCATCCTCGCCGATCCGAGCTACTACTCTCCGTGGACCTACCACTTCGGCTACCCGTGCAACGTGGTGTTCGCCAGCAAGGAAGTGATCGAGGCGCGCAAGGTCTTCCAGCTCAAGACGAAGTTCATGGGGGGGGAGCTCGACATGACCCAGAAGGAGACGGGTGACCAGATCTTCGCCGACATGACGGGCGGCATGCTCGCCATGTCGGTGGGACGCGCCCTCTATCATCGCCCTGGCGACTGGAAGGAGGAGCCCAACTTCTACAATCCCCTGTGGACGGCCCGCCTCGCGCCGATCAGCACGCACTGGGAAAAGCAGCTCGTGGACGCAATGGTGGGAGTCATGGACGACTGGGACACCATCCAGCGCTCGTCGCTCAACTACTGATGGAGACCCGGGCCATGAACCATCCCCTTGCCCACCCCCGCGCGAACCTCCGGGCGCGCCGCCTCCCGGCCCGCCGGGGCAGCTCGACGGTCGAGTTCGCCATCATGGCGCCACTGCTCGTGGTGCTCGTGCTGTGGTCCAACTACTTCTGGGAAGTCCTCCGGGTGCGCATCAAGGTCGCCGAGGCGGCGCGCTTCATCGCCTTCGAGCGCACGGCGCGCAAGGACCTGGGGCAGATCACCGCCGAGGCCCAGAGCCGCTATCAGGATCTCAATGGCTCGGACTCGGGCGTGGCGCTCGGCTCGGGCTTCCGCAACAAGCTCACCCTCTCCTTTTCCGCCAGTGACAAACCCGCGCCGGTCACGGGCTCGATGTCGGGCATCGGCTCGAGCGCGGGGGTGGGCGGAATGCTCGGCATGGTCACCTCCCTGGTGGGCAGTTCCGTGGAGGGCATCGTCGGCCAGATGGGCTTCGACCCGTCGAAGGGCGCGGTCCAGAGCACGGTGACGGCCCGGATGGAGAACAGGATCATCCCGGAGCGGATCGGCCAGTACATCACCGGCTTCTCCGACAACAAGCTGAACGTGGGCTTCACCGAGTCCGTCTACGTGTACCACGACACCTGGCGCGCCTGGCAGCCAGGAGACAACCCGAAGAACAACCAGGGCGTCGTGGAGAGCCGGGTGCGCGAGCGGGTGCAGAAGGTGGCCTATATGGGATTGCTCGGCAGTGCCGCGGGCTCGGCACTGAGCGCCATCGGCACGGTGCTCAGCCTGTTCAAGCTCGAGTATCCCTTCAACAACGATTTCATCAACAAGGCGGTCCTCGTGCGGAAGGTGCCCGACAGCGGCTACTTCTCCGCGCCGTCGCCAGCGGGCAATCGGCCCACGCGCACCGTGCCAGGAGACGTGCTCCAGGCGGCCTATTGGGAGTCGGACGACCAGGCCTGCTTCAACAGCTGCGAGCCCGACGAGATCAAGAACAAGCGGGGCGTCAAGAACGGCGGGGGTCGTGACGACAACTGGCCGATGCGCGCCTATAACTGCCGGGGTCCTTTCTTCCAGGGCGCTTCCAAGTCGGACGAGCCGGAGTCGGTGTACTCGCAGGTCGGTAACTTGAGCCTGTCCCAGAGCTACTTCCGCTACGACGGAAACGCGTGCGCCGAGGATCCGAACGCGAGCACTCACTGAAGCGCGGGTGAGGGTGGGCCAGGACGGCACGGCATGCGGGGAACGAGGCGATGAAGTTGTCGGACAAGACAGGCAAGGTGCCGAGGGCCCTCGGGCTGGTGGGCGTGCTCGCGCTCATCGCCACGGTGATGTGGATGCCCGAGGCGCCCCCCGAGCCCGAAGCCGAGGCGCCAGAGCCCTCCCCCGCCCCGCGGCAGGAGATGCCCGCGCCACCGCCTCCAACCCCCTCGGGCACCGTGCAGCGCCTGCGCCGGCTCATTCCGGTCTTCCCCGGAGCCCAGTTGACGCCCATGGGCCAGTTGCAGGCCAATGGCAACCCGATGGAGATGGGCTTCTTCGAGGTGAAGACCTCCGCCCGCGAGGTGATGGACTTCTACATCCAGCAGTTCGAGCAACGAGGCCGTCAGGTCGTCGAACAGCCGGATGGCTCCGGGGGCGGAGCAGTCAACTACTACGACGAGAAGCTGGGAGCGCTCGTCACCGTCAACGTGATGGCCGGAGGCACGCAGGTGTCCCCGCGAACGCGGGTCTTCCCGGCCATCATCGAGGCCCCCGAGGGCATCCACCTCAAGGCCGAGCCCCCCACGGTGCTGCCCCAGCCCAATGGCCTGGTGACGGTGCTGCGCGTGGATGATCAGAACCCGGGCCCGGCGAAGGACAGCTCCACGCTCACGCAGATCGCCCGGGGCTCGCCCCGGGAACTCGCCGACTTCTACCGCAAGGAGATGGCCGAGCGCGGCTACTCCGCCGTGGGGGGACGCAGCGACAAGGACGTGGAGGTGCTCGACTTCGAGCGGCGGGGGGAACGGGTGTCCCTGACCCTCTCCGCCATGCGCACGAAGGAAGGCAACCCCGAGACCATCATCGCCGTGGTGATGGAGACGAAGCAGAAGGAGGTCAGACCATGAAGAGGCTGACGACCCGTCGGGCCCGGCGCGACCGTGGCCAGCAGCTCACGGAGTTCACGTTGCTGTCCGCCGCGCTGCTGGTGATGGGGGGCGGGCTCATGCACTTCGCTCCCGACATGCTCGACGTCATCACCATCTACATCCGCGGCTTCTACGTCATCCTCGGCTTTCCGCTCGGCTGATGCCCGGGCTCGCGCGAGCCCCCCGCTCACTCCTCGGGCAGGCGGGGAATGACGACGGGCACCGACTTGAGCTCCGGGCGGGCCCCCGTGCCCGACTTGCGCGCCACCCAGGTGGCTCCATCACCGCCGCGCACGGACTCCACGCCGAAGAGCGGCACCTTGTCCGACAGCACCGCCTCCGCGGCGCGGCCGTCCTCCAACCGCCAGGTGCGCCGCACCGCCTTGCCCGCGAAGGGGCCCGACTTCACCGGCGCCTCCGTCTCCGGACCCGGCCGCCCGCGCAGTTCCGGGCTGTCCACGGGGAGATCCACGGGGATGGAGATGGGCGCGTGGGGCTCCAGCGAGAGCGCCAGCCGGTCCACCGTCGGACGCGCCTCGCCGATGAGCCACAGCACCACCAGCGAGCGTGGCTTCACGTCCAGGTACTCGAACTCGACCTGGAACAGGGGCCCGTCCTTGCGCTCGGTCCGACCCACCACCGCGGCCCGCACCCGCACCTTGCCCTCCTTCGTGGTGACGTCGTATTCGACGAAGGAGCCCACCTCGGGGCGGAACTTCCCGTAGAGCAGCGGCAAGGGCACCAGCGTGCGCGCCTCCTCCAGGCGCGAGGCGGCGACGGTGGGCGTGCCCGCGTCGAGGGGCGTGCCGGCATCGGGGAGCGGGCCCGCGGGCGCTCCGGGGCCAAGCTGGAGCGTGAGGGCGAGGACGGAGGCGGACAGGGCAGGGAGCATGCCGGGTACTATCCGGCCCCATCATGGACGGCGACAAGCCGCCCGACATCGAAACAGGAGGAAGCATGAGCCGGATCTGGGCAGTCATCCTGACACTGTGGTTCACCGCCATGCCCACCGCGTCCGCGCAGGGGGACATGTTCGGGCTGCCCCTCGTGCCCCAGAGGAATGGGTGGGCACGCTACACCGCCCAGTCCTCCGACGGGGCCACGGAGATCGTCTTCAAGGTGGGCATGTTCGGCACGCACAAGGGCAGGAGGGGACAGTGGTACATCCTCGAGATGGACGCGCCGGGCATGGGGCGCATCGCCCTCCACTTCCTGGTGGCCGGGGAGAAGTTCTCACCCGAGAACCTGCTCCTGATGCGCTCGTACATCCCGGGCCGGGAGACCCAGGAGCAAGAGCCCCCCAGGGACACCGAGGGCGTGTCCCCCCCGATCAAGGTCCTGCGCAAGCACCCCGAGACGGTGGCCGGGCGGCAACTCGAGGTGACGGAGTATCTCATCGGCGACAAGCTCAAGGCGGGCTGGTCTCCCTCCGTCCCCGGGCTCGGGATGACCTACCTCAACGGAGACAGTCCGCTGCGGCTCGTGGCGTTCGGCGTGGGAGGAGATCCATGGAAGGACTCGGGCTCCGGGCGTCCCCAGGGGCCTGAAGCCGAGAAGGGCAAGGAGAAGGAGAAGGAGAAGGACAAGGGCAAGGAGAAGGACAAGAAGTAGGGCGTTCAGCCCCGAGGGGCCTTCGCGGACAGCCCGGCGCGCACAAGCACCTTGCGCAGCGCCTCGGAGTCCAGGTCCACCAGGCGCGTGTGGATGTGGAGCTGATCGCCCCGCCCCGCCCGCAGCAGCGTGCGCGGAGGCTCGTCCTGGGTGCGCCGCAGCTCGAACCACTCCAGCTCGGAGAAGCGGGTGCGCTTGCCCAGCTGGTCCACGAAGCCCTCGGAGGACAGCAGCAGCGCGGGCACCAGGTGAAGGCCCACCCCCATCAGCCACGCGCTCAGCAGCAGGCAGAAGGCGCCCAGCGCGGGCCGCGTCCCGGTGGCCAGCACCTGCACCCCGATGAGCACCAGCACCGCCATCGCCCCCATCACCTGGAGATAGGTCTCGGAGGAGGCCCGGGACGCGAGCACCACGACCGCGCGGGCGCGCAGCAGGGAGACCAGGGCCACCAGGGACAGGAGGGCCACGCCCCCGGCCGCCACGGCCACGGCCAGCTCCAGCGCCGCCTGTCGGCCCACGAGCGCGCGGGACTCGCGCACGAGCCAGACCGCGCTCCCGAGAAACACCCCCAGCGCCAGGGCATGGAAGGCGACCGCGCGAGTGGGAAACGACGGGACACGCATGGGCGGAGAAGATATCCCGGGGATGGGAGGAGCGGGCATGTCACAAAACCGGGGACTCGGTGCCGAGGCGCGCCGGTTGGCGGAAGACGAGCGGCGCGATCACAACTGGAAGCGGTGGGGGCCCTACCTCGCCGAGCGCCAGTGGGGCACCGTGCGCGAGGACTATTCGCCCGGGGGCACGAGCTGGACGGACTTCCCCCACGAGCAGGCGCGCAGCCGCGCCTACCGCTGGGGCGAGGACGGCCTGCTCGGCATCACGGACCGTGAGTGCCGGCTGTGCTTCGCCGTGGCGCTGTGGAACGAGAAGGACGCCATCCTCAAGGAGCGCCTCTTCGGCCTCACCGGCCCCCAGGGCAACCACGGCGAGGACGTGAAGGAGGAGTACTTCTACCTCGACTCCACCCCCACGCACTCGTACCTCGAGGCGCTCTACAAGTACCCCCAGGCCGCCTTCCCCTACGAGCGGCTCATCGCGGAGAACCAGCGCCGGGGCCGCGCCGCCCCCGAGTTCGAGCTGGCCGACACGGGCGTCTTCGAGGAGCGCCGCTACTTCGACGTGCGCGCCGAGTACGCCAAGGCGGGCCCGGACGATCTGCTCATCCGGCTCACCCTCACCAACGCGGGACCCGAGACGGCGCGCCTGCACGTGCTGCCCACGCTCTGGTTCCGCAACACGTGGGACTGGGGCCGCACCGGCGAGGGCTACTGGCCCCGGCCCCACATGACCGCGCTGAGCACCCACGCGCTCGTCGCCGAGCATGCCTCGCTGGGACGCTTCCAGTGGCACGCCGAGCCCGTCGGGGGCCACCCCGCCCCGCCGCTGCTCTTCACGCAGAACGAGACGAACCGCGAGCGGCTCTTCGGCGTGCCCAACGCGGTCCCCCATGTGAAGGACGCGTTCCACGACGCCGTGGTCCAGGGACGCCTCGAGGCCGTCAACGCGGCCGGCACGGGCACCAAGGCCGCCTTCCACCACGTGCTGGAGCTGCCCCCGGGAGGCCGGGTCGTGCTCCGGCTGCGGCTCTTCTCCGAGGCGCAAGCCCCCGCCCAGCTCTTCGGCGAGTCCTTCGACGCCCTCTTCGCCCAGCGCATCGCCGAGGCGGACGAGTTCTATGACTCCCGGCTGCCGCGCACCCTCTCCCCCGAGGAGCGGCGCGTGGCCCGGCAGGCCTACGCGGGCCTCCTGTGGACCAAGCAGTTCTACCACTACGCGGTGAAGCCCTGGATGGAGGGCGATCCCAGTCAGCCGACACCACCCCCCTCGCGCCTCCAGGGGCGCAACCGGGACTGGGGGCACCTGTACAACCGGGACATCATCTCGGTGCCGGACAAGTGGGAGTACCCCTGGTACGCGGCGTGGGATCTCGCCTTCCACATGATTCCCTTCGCGCGCGTGGACCCCACCTTCGCCAAGGAGCAGCTCGTGCTCTTCCTGCGCGAGTGGTTCATGCACCCCAACGGCCAGCTCCCCGCGTACGAGTTCGAGCTGTCGGACGTGAACCCGCCCGTGCACGCCTGGGCCTGCTGGAGCGTGTACAAGATGACGGCGTCCCGGGGGAAGAAGGACACGGCCTTCCTCAAGCGCACCTTCCACAAGCTGCTGCTCAACTTCACCTGGTGGGTGAACCGCAAGGACGCCGAGGGGAAGAACCTCTTCGCGGGTGGCTTCCTCGGACTGGACAACATCGGGGTGTTCGACCGCTCCAAGCCCCTGCCCACCGGCGGACGGTTGGATCAGGCGGACGGCACGGCGTGGATGGCCTTCTTCTGCACCACCCTGCTGGCCATGGCGCTGGAGCTGGCGCAAGACGATCCCGCCTACGAGGACATCGCCTCCAAGTTCTTCGAGCACTTCGTGGCCATCGTGGACGCGATGAACAACCTGGGCGGCACGGGCCTGTGGGACGAGCAGGACGGCTTCTATTACGACGAGCTGCTCCTGGAGGGCCATGCCACGCCCCTGCGGGTGCGCTCGATGGTGGGCCTGGTGCCGCTGTTCGCCGCGGAGATCCTCGAGGATCGGCTCATCGAGCGACTGCCCGGCTTCTCCAAGCGCCTGCGCTGGTTCCTGGAGAACCGCGCGGACCTGTCACGCAATACCGCCTACCTCACCAAGCCAGACGGCAAGGGTTGTCTGCACGGCCACCGGCTGCTGGCCATTCCCTCGCGCGAGCGGCTCCTGCGGGTGCTGCGGCGGGTGCTGGATCCCGAGGAGTTCCTCTCGGAGTACGGCATCCGCTCGCTCTCGCGCGTGCATGACTCCGAGCCGCTCGTGTTCAACGTGCGGGGCGAGGAGTACCGGGTGGCCTACGTGCCCGGCGAGTCCGACAGTGGAATGTTCGGCGGCAACTCCAACTGGCGCGGCCCGGTGTGGTTCCCCCTCAACTTCCTGCTCATCGAGGCGCTCGAGCGCTACCACCACTTCTATGGCGAGAGCTTCCAGGTGGAGTGCCCCACGGGCTCGGGACGGATGATGACGCTGGCGCAGGTGGCTCGCGAGTTGTCGGCGCGGCTCAGCCGGCTCTTCCTCCCGGACGCCACCGGCCGCCGCCCCTGCCACGGAGACGACAAGCGCTTCACCGACAACCCCGACTGGCGCGACCTGGTGCTCTTCCACGAGTACTTCCACGGAGACACCGGCCGGGGACTGGGCGCCACGCACCAGACGGGCTGGACGGCCCTGGTGGTGCAATGCCTCGAGGAGCTCCACAGGTCCTCCGGGTAGCACGGGTGGGGACCGCCCGGGGTCCGTGCGCTATGCTCGCGAAGCGATGAGTGACACGAGCGGCGGGCCAGTACGCAAGCTGGCCATCGAGGTGAGGGAGCTCCACAAGTCCTTCGGCGACCAGCAGGCCTTGCGCGGCGTGGAGCTCGTCGTTCCCGAGGGCACCACCTGCGTGCTGATGGGCATGTCCGGCTCGGGCAAGTCGGTGCTGATGAAGCACATCATGGGCCTCTTGCGCCCGGACCGGGGCGCGGTGCTCGTGGAGGGCCAGGAGGTGGCGAAGATGGACGAGGCCACGCTCGATCAGATGCGCCGCAAGCAGGGCATCCTCTTCCAGGCCAATGCCCTCTTCGACTCCCTCAATGTCTTCGACAACGTGGCCTTCCCGCTGCGCGAGCGCACCCGCATGCCCGAGGAGGAGATCCGCCAGACGGTGAACGAGACACTGGCCAAGGTGGGGCTGTCCCACGCGGCCCAGCGCTTCCCGGGCGAGCTGTCCGGCGGCATGCAGAAGCGCGTGGGCTTCGCGCGCGCCACCATCCTCCGGCCCAGAATCCTCCTGTACGACGATCCCACGGCCGGTCTGGATCCGCTCACCACCGCCGCCGTCAACGAGATCATCGTCACCGGCAAGCAGCAGCTCGGGGCGACCTCGCTCGTCATCACCCCGGACGTGGCGTCCGCCTTCGGCATGGCCGACAGCCTCGCCCTCATGCACGAGGGCCTCATCGTCGCGTCGGGCCCACCGGACGTGGTCCGCGAGTCCCCCCACCCGGCGGTGAAGGCCTTCCTGCGCAACTGGCTGGCGCGCCGCTCGAAGAACCGCACGCCCCAGGGTTGACAGCCAGCGGGGCCGCCAGCGAGGAAGGACGGCATGATCTCACTCCCCGAAGGCGCGACGATGAAGGACTACCAGCGCTACATCCACGAGCTCGAGACGCTGCATGGATGGCTGAAGGTGGACCTGGTGCACAACTGCTTCCTCATGGGCGAGGAGGTGGGTGAGCTGTTCAAGGCGGTGCGCCGCTACAACAAGTACTACGACGAGGGAAAGAGCACCCCGACCGAGGAGGCCAGGGCCCACCTCGCCGAGGAGCTGGTGGACGTCTTCAACTACCTGGTGGCCATCGCCAACCGGACGGGCGTGGACCTGGAGCAGGCGTTCCGCGAGAAGAACGCGCGCAACCAGCAGCGCACCTGGAGCTGAGCGGCGCTCACAACGCCGCGGCGAACCTCGCGGCGATGGGCACGGCGACCCGGCCCCCCACACCGCCCCCCTCCACCAGCACGGCGAAGGCAATGCCCTGGCGGAAGCCGATGAACCACGCATGCGTGGGCAGGGGCGTGCCGGTGCCGAACTCGGCGGTGCCCGTCTTGCCGGCGAGCCCCGTCACGCCCACGGCCGCCCGGCCCGAGCCCTCGGTGACCACGGCCCGCATCAGCGCCTGCAAGGGCGCGCGGGTTCCCGGTGCGAGCGGGGCGCTGGGGCCTCCCGACAGCTCGGTGAGGAGATAGGGCGAGCGCCACCTGCCCGACTCGGCCGCCGCGGCCACCGAGGCCATGTGCAGCGGCGTGGCCAGCACGCGGCCCTGGCCGATGGAGGCAGCCGCCCGCTCGGCCTCATCCCGGGGCACGGGGAACGAGGCGCCGGGAGAGGGAAGCCCCACGTCGTACGCCACGTCGAAGCCGAAGCGGTGGGCCGCGTCCTCGAGCGCGCCCGTGCCGAGCCCCGCGGCCAGCGTCACGAAGGCGGTGTTGCAGGAGTGGGCGAAGACCTGACGCAGGCGGGAGACCCCGAAGGCCTCGCCCTCGAAGTTGCGGAACGCCTTGCCCCCCACCGTCACCGTGGGCGGGCACGACACCGCGGCGTCCACACCCATGCCCCGGGCGAGCAACGCTTCCGACGTGACGACCTTGAACGTCGAGCCGGGCGGATAACGGCCGGTGAGCGCGCGATTCAACGGCTGCTCGAGCGGTCGGCTGGCGAGGGCGAGGATGGCGCCCGTACGCGTATCCACCGCGACGAGCGCCGCGGGCCAGGTCACTCCGTCGAGCGCGGCTTCCGCGGCCGACTGGATCTCGGGCAGAAGCGTGGTCCGCACCGGCGTACCGGGTGCTCCCGCGAAGCGGCCGAGGACGCGCACCTCACCCGAAGCACGGGTGAGGCGCACCTCTCCGGACGGGAGCCCCGCGAGCCGCGACTCATGGGCCAGCTCCAATCCCGACAGGCCCACGGTGTCTCCCCGCTGGTAGGTCGGCCCCCACTGCGCGAGCAGCTCGGCCGTCACCTCCCCCACCCGGCCCAGGGTGTGCGCCGCGAAGCCCTCCTCCGGGGTGAGCCAGGCGCTCTTGCGGCGGAAGAAGATGCCCGGCACGGGCGCCAGCGCCGGACGCACCTGCTGGTAGAGCGCGGGCCGCACGTCGATGATGGGAACGAAGTGCTCGGGGGACACACCCGGTGCGTTCAGCGTCTTGTCCAACCGCGCCGGATCCACGCCCAGCCGCGTCTGGAGCGCCAAGGCGACGGCCGCGCGGCTCTGGATGCGCCGGGGCTCGACGCCAATGGTGATGACCTCGCCCTCGCCGGTGAGGGGATGCCCCCGCCCATCGAGCAGGCGGGCCCGCTCGGGACGCGTCCTCGTACGCGAGAAGCGGTCCCCCTCGCGCGCCTCGGGGTGCAGCACCGCCGGAGACCAGCGCACCCACCAGCGGCCCTCCTGGCGCACGAAGCGCAGCACGCCGTCCACCTCCCACTCGCCCAGCCCGCGCAGGACGTGCAGGGCGCGGAAGGTGACCAGGGCGCTGTCCGCCTCGCGCTCGATGCGTCCCAGCTCGAAACGTGAGGCGATGATGCGCAGCTCGTCCCGGAAGCGCTGGTGTTGCACCTCGAGATCGGCTGGCGGCTCGACCACCGCGCGCCTCATGGCGGCGAGGTCTCCCTCGCCCCAGGCCCGCAGGTAGTCCCGGGCCACGTCGAGCGGGCCCACCTCCACCGGCGCCGGCCGACCACGTACGGACACACACGAGGCCAACATCAAGGCCGCCGCGACACTGACTACCCTCCACCCTCGCCAGAACACGCCTCGCACTGTGCGGGCGCTCTCCGTCGAGTCAAGAAACGAGGAGGAGGCGCCCCGGCGGCCTGGAAGCTACCCGCCCAGCCGAGGCTCGCTCGTGAGCTCACGCGCCTCGCCGAGCGGTGCGCCCTGGCCCGCCGAGGTGGATGGGACCTGCTTCACGCCGTAGTCCTCGAGCCACGCGTTGAGCATCAGCACCTGCTCCATGCTCGAGCGCGCCCACGGGGAGTCGTTCTCCGCTGCCTCCTGGGTGAGAGAGCGCGCGTGGGCCTCGTCGAGCAGCGGCTTCACCGGAGCCCGCGCATCGTCGAGCATCGAGGTGAACTGGCCGCGCAGGAAGCGCACGTACTCGGGATCCTTCGTGGAGGGATAGGGGCTCTTGCGCCGCTCCACCACCGACCTGGGCAGCAGGTCCGCCGTCGCCGCCCGCAGGAGGCTCTTCTCCCGACCGTCGAAGGTCTTCATCGACCAGGGGACGTTGAACACGTACTCCACCAGTCGGTGGTCGCAGAACGGCACGCGCACCTCCAGGCCCGTGGCCATGCTCGTGCGATCCTTGCGGTCCAGCAGCACCTGCAGGAAGCGCGTGAGGTGCAGGTAGAACACCTCGCGCATGCGCCGCTCCAGTCCCGTCTCCCCCTCCAGCCGGGGCACCTCGGCGAGCGCCTCCTGGTAGCGCGCCTGGAGGTAGCCCTGGATGTCGAGCCGCCGCAGCAGCTCGGGCGAGAGGGCGTGGTAGCGCGAGCCAAAGTGCTTCGTCGTCATGGCATTCCAGGGGAAGGCGTCGGCCGCGATGGCCTGGGGATCATGGAACCAGGCGTAGCCCCCGAACACCTCGTCCGCGGACTCGCCGGAGAGCGCCACGGTGGAGTGCTGACGGATGGCGCGGAAGAGCAGGTACATCGACGTGTCCATGTCCCCCATGCTCACGGGCAGATCCCTCGCGTGCAGCACGGCGGCGCGCGCCTTGGGATCCGCCAGCTCGCTCGCGGACAGGACGATGTCGGTGTGCTGGGAGTGGACATGCGCGGCCACTTCCGCCACGAAGGGGGCATCCGGCGTGCCACGCAGCTCGTCGGGAGTGAAGTCCCGCGCGTTGTTGACGAAGTCCACGGCGAACGAGCGCACGGGCCCGGCGCCCTGCGCGACCAGGGCACGCTGCGCCAGCGCGGTGATGGCACTGGAGTCCAGCCCTCCGGACAGCAGCGTGCACAGCGGCACGTCGGAGATGAGCTGACGCGAGACGATGTCCTCGAGCAGCTCGCGGATGGTGCGCACCGTGGTCTTCAGATCGTCCGTGTGCGGCCGCGCCTCGAGCTTCCAATAGGCCCGCTCCTTGAGGCCGTCGCGCGTCACCGTCAACACGTGGCCCGGGCGCAGCTCGCGCATGCCGCGGAAGATGGCCTCGCCCGGCGTCTTGGCGAACGCGAGCAGCTCGCGCAGACCGTCATCGTCCACCTCGGCGCGTGCCATGGGGTTGGCGAGGATGCCCTTGGGCTCCGAGCCGAACAGCACGCCGTGGGGCGTGGGGTAGAAGTACAGGGGCTTGATGCCCAGACGGTCGCGCACGAGCAACAGCTTCTGCTCGCGCACGTCCCACAGGGCGAAGGCGAACATGCCGTTGAAGCGCTCGACGAACGAGGGCCCCCACTGCCGGTAGGCCTCGAGCACCACCTCGGTGTCGCTGTGCGTGCGGAAGGTGCGCCCGAGCGACACGAGCTCCGCCCTCAGCTCCCGGAAGTTGTAGACCTCGCCGGTGTAGACGAGCACCGCCACCGGCTTGCCCTCCTCTTCCGCCACCATCGGCTGGCGCCCTCCTTCCAGATCGATAATGGACAGACGCCGGTGCCCCAGGGCCGCATGTGGCTCCAACCACAGCCCTGAATCATCGGGCCCCCGGTTGTGCATCGTCTGGGCCATCGCCTCCGCGGTGCGACGCTCCCGCGTCAGGTTCCGCTCGAAATCGATCCACCCCGCGATTCCACACATGGTCGACCACCTCCTGTTCAATGACTTTCGTATGGCATCAATCGGTCGGCGCGATGCCTCTCCGGCCGCGTCTCGCCCTCGCACGAGGAGGTGATAATCGCATTCGTTGCGCCGCGCAACGATGCGCCGCGTCGTGAAACGCATCACCAGGAGCGGCGCCGTACGAAGGGCTGATATAAAGTGAATTCAAACCATCGAGGTGTCATGGCAGAGAAGTCGGAAACACGACAGCGGACCCACATTCCCGGGCAGACCCTCTCGGTGATGGAGCGGGAATTGAGTGTGTTGGTGCGTCGGCTGGGCTCGCTGCTCTGGAGCAAGAACGAGGAAGGAGCCCTGGATCGGTGGACGTACGCGCTGCTGATGCGGCTGGCGGAAGAAGGCCCGTTGCGCGGGGGCGAGATGGCGCGACGCTTCGGCATCGACAAGTCGACCGCCAGCCGACACCTCGGCCGGCTGGAGGGCCAGGGGTTGATCCGAGCGGATCCGGATCCAGAGGATGCCCGCTCGGTGCTATTCCAGGTGACGGAGCAGGGAGCGGAACACCTCGCGGCGACCCGCGCGACGCGGCTCCACCCCCTGCGTCGGGTGGTCGCCTCGTGGCCCGAGCGCGACCGCTCGGAGCTCACCCGGCTTCTCGGCCAGCTCAACCGGGAGCTCGACCAGTACGGAGACACCTAGCCCGGCACGCGGGCAGGCCGTGGAGCGGAGGGCTCACAGGCCCGGCGCGGGCGGCTCCGCTTCCTGGATGCTCGGGTGGGCCCAGGCGGGTACGTCCCCTTTCTCGAAGAAGAGCAGGGTCCTGGTTCCACTCCGGTCCTCGATGGCGAGACAGTCGAGGTCTCCGTTGTCATCAATCTTGAGGTAGACCTGCACGGGCCGGGCGATGCGATGCAGGAAGTCCTGGTGTTCATCTCCCAGGGTGAACTCGATGGAGCCCAGCTCCGAGCCCCTGGGCTCCACGTCGATGCCCAACAGGGGCAGCGCGCGAACCAGCTCCTGGGCCCCCATCTGCACGCTCTCCACTTCCACGCGGACGGGATGACTCAGCGCCCGCCTGCTCAAGCCCGCGAAGTAGTTGAACCACCCCTGAGGCGGAATCTCCGTCGTGCGTTCCATGCGCGGCCTCCTCCAGGAAAGGTAGGTGCGCGCCACGGAGGGAGGCGGGCTTCGGCGTCCGCCCTCCCTCCCCCGCTCACCCGGCGGCCAGCTCCCGCTCCAGGGCCCGCGCATCGGCCTCGGCGAGCGTTCGCGAGCGCTCGAGGGCATGCGCTCCGCGGCTGCCCAGCCCCGCGAACTTGAGCAGGAAGAGTCCCAGCGCGGTCCGCAGGAGGTATTTGCGCCGCTCCTGTTGGACATGGACGACGGGCCAGTCCTCAGACGAGCATGCGCGTGACGCCCGGGAGCCCTACGCGGGCGGCGGCGAGGAGGGTCGCAGGTGGCTGTAGGCGATGGCCGCCAGCGCGTCGAAGACGGGCACGGTCCAGGAGGCCCCATGGACCCGTCTCCACTCCTCCGCGAAGGCCATGAAGGCCTCGAGCTGCTCCGGACTCGGAGACACCTTGGGCCGCCGCCGCTTGGCCAGCGCGAGTGCCTCCAGCGGGCTGTACCCTCGCGACACGAGCACGCACAGCGCCAGCAGCGCGCTGCGGCCGATGCCGTACTCGCTGAATGAAGACCTTCTCCCCCCGATCCAGGCGCTCGCGGACCCAGGCCACCCCGTCGCGAATCATCGGCAGGCTGATGGCACACATGTCCACCGTGGGCAAGTGCAGCAGGGTGATGCCGTGCTCGCGCAGCACGCGCTCGTCGTCACAGCACTCCACCCGGACGTCGACGACGCAACGGATGCCGAGCCGCTGGGAGAGATGGGCCGCGGCTTCCATCGGGAAGCTGCCTCCCACCACGAGCTCGGGAGTCACCCAGTCGAGGTTTCATCTCCATCGGCTCCTGCAACATGCGTGGCGCTCCCGTCAGGGGGGAGCACACGATAGGAATCGGGCTCGCGAAGAGAAGCGAAGGGACGCGGGCGCGGATGCGCCACGGGCCCTGGACGTTGAAGGCCCGACACAGGCCCTCCTCTCTTCATTTCTTCCGGCCCTCGAACACGCAGGTGCAGCGGCTCCTCCCGCTTGGCGTTGAAGTGTCCAAATCCAATCGCGGATGTCCGCCTGGGGATGGGAGAACAGGCGCGCGCCCTTGGCGGCGATCTCCTCGGGGTTGCTCGCGCGCGCGCAGCCCCGCCATGGCCTGGGCCAGCCGCACCGGCTCCACGGGCCCTGGCGCCAGCTCGAACAGCTCGCCCGCCACCTGGTTGACCCAGCCCTGCTCCGTAGCCGGACTCGGCGTCGTTGAGCATCCCCATGAGTACCGGGGTTTCATCCATCCTCCAGCCAACACTCCGCCACACGTGGGGGAAAGGCCAGCACCATGGCGAAGGAGTACCGAAGTCCTGGAGCGGGAGGGGGCGGCGGTACGTAGCTCGAGGCTCGGCGAAGTTCGCGGGGCAGGCCGTGGTGGGCTTTGCGTACGGTGGTGCGTGAGTACCAGAAGTGATCCATCAGAAGCCCGACAGCTCAATCACCACCCCGTCTCAGTTTCTCTCGAGCCTCCTGCAACAGCACGGTCAACACGCGGCCGCGCACATGTCTTAGTTCGAGCAACTGCTTCCCGGAGCGTGTCCGGACTGAATGTGGGCGCACGCAGCCCTGCTCGGCCTGTCTGTCGAGCCATTCGATCAGCTCCGCCAGTGAGCGGGCCAGCACGGCCTTGTCATCCTCGTCCCGCCCGAAGTTGATCACCTGACCGACATGACCTTGGGGTCCTGGGGCGAGATCCACTCCGAGGTAGTTGCCCTCCAGAGGTTCCTTCCACAGCGGCACCCACCCCGGGTGGGTGTACACACGCTGAATGGCGCCCGGAGCCAGGGAGAGCGCGGATTTGTTCAAATCCTGCAACTCGCGGGCGGAACTGTGCGCACGCAGCCCGGCCCACTGTCTCCACTCGGCCTGGGCCTCGGCCACCGAGAGAAATTGGAAGCCGGCGAGCACTCCCATCTCCCCATCGCCCTGGCCGTCGTTCAGCCTCCACCACTGAGTCACCTCTATCGGGAGGGGACCGCCAACGACCTCCTCGAGTCCCTGGATGCTGGCCTCGTTGGCGGGTGGACGGAGTTGGTTGGCCAACTCCGGCGCATTCCCTTGCAACCACTCCCGGTAGCGCAGCCACGCTTGCTCGAGCGGAGCGCCCCACATGCTCAGTCCTCGTACTCGTAGTCGGCGCTCCAAGCCCAGCGCTCATCCGGCCGCTGCCGGAATAGATAGGTGGCGACCTTCAGTCCGGTGGCGTATCGGCGGTGTAGCAGGAAGAGCTTGCGCACGGCGAACTCCATGGATTCATCCGCCACCATCGAACCCGGTACCCCCGGGGCGGTTTCAAAAGAAAGCTGATAGCTCTCCTTGTCCCCGGCGCCGGGTTTGCACTCGGCCCGCAGGGTCACGGCATGCCAGCCCTGTGGCATTCTCGCGAGCACCGCCCGGCCCAACTCACGATCGACCTCGAACTGTTCGTCCTGGAGCATCGTTCAACCATAGAGGAACTGCGTCTCGACCTCAAAAGTATTCCGGTCACCCTTGACCCGCCAGAGCGGCCATCGCAACTCCCGGCCATGCCGATCATACAAGCGGAAGGCCCTTTGCAACAGTGCCTCCAATTCAGGCGTGACGGCGAGTTCCCGACGCTCCCGGTCGAGGAAGGCCACCAGCTTGGCGGGAGTCGGCAGCCTGCGCTCGAAAACGACCTTGTTCCAGTTGGCGCCAGCAGCCGCGATCATCGCTTTGGCCACCTCCTGATCCAGCGCGGTCCGTTCCTGGACCAGCGCCTCGTGGGCCGCCAGCGTTTCGAGTGCTACCTGGTAGGTCCACCCCGCCCCACTTCGCCGGAAGCGGAATTCGATCATCCGTATCGGCTCGCCCGACTGCGGAGCCCGCTGGAAGAAGGTCCTCAGCGCCTCCGTCAACGCGCTGGAGTTCTGCTTGATGGGGGGCGGCTTGGGCGCCTCGATAAGCCCCCCTTGTAAGGCAATTCCCTCCTGATCCATCGCTACTGCTTGGCAAGACGCCTCCGTATGGGAGGAATGCGCGTCCTTGAGAAACCCCAACATCAGACTGCCCAGTGACTCGATCTGCGGCTGCAACTTCTCCCGAATACCCAATGTCTATCTCCGATCAGTTCCTGGGGTTGGCAATAGTCGTTCGGAATCCTGGCACTCTATTTCCATCCGGCCCCACGAGGTCATGGATGACTTCGTGGGGTCGCATCTCGTCGCCATGATATTGAGGCTCGTGAATGGACCTGCTGCCCGGATTTTCCTTGGCGTACTCGATGGCCTGGTTCTCCCAGCGCTTCTTGGTGCTCAGGTTGGATTTGGTCCCATGCTCGGCGATCACGTTCTCTTGGACGTTGACGTTATCGGCATGAGCCGCGCCACGCTCGGGGACCAAGTGGCCACGGTGGTCGACCCCCGTCTGGAGTCCCTCGGGCCTGATGCTGCTGGACAGCCCCTCCTTCTCATAGGTGGTAGGAGGATCCAACACGCCCTCGGCATGGATGGTGCGGCCCTTGGAGTCTACATGGTAGACGGCATCCCCGTTGCCATACTCGACGCGACGGGTGCCCTCAGGCATAGACGTTCCATCCGACAGGAACATCTCGTCCTTGCCGAGCACCGTCTCCCGGCGCGAGCCTGGAGGAAGCGGCTCGGGTTCGGGGCGGATCTCAGGGACCGCTTCGGGTTCGGGTCGAATCTCGGGGACCGGTTCGGGTTCGGGTCGGCCCCGTAGGCCCTTCAGCCCACGACCCACGACCCAGGGATCGAGCAGGCTGCCCACCAGTTCGCCCAGTGCCCCACTTTTCTGGGTCTTCGGTACGTCGAGTGGGCAGGACTGTCGACAAGAGGCCGTGCGCATGGGGAGGACATGGGGCTCAAGGGCGTGCGGAGCCGAGCGATGGCCATGGGATTCAAGTCCCCGCGAGAGTTCGAGGCATGAATGAGACAGGGGCACGACCTGGGGTGCCGAAAGCCGCAGCTGTGCATGACAGAGCGCCTGGCTCCGCTGCCCTACTGGCCGGGTTGCAGTCGAATCTGTCGGCGCTGCGGGGCTCGGTCCCCAGCCGCCTGCTTCTACGGCGAGGGGCTATGCCGCTACTGGCAACGGCGGAGTGAACTCCATGCCCCCGCAGCACAGCAGTATCATCGCCCTGAATGCCTTGGGATTGCGGAAGCCATAGGCGCGGCGGCTGAGGGCTCGAATCTTGTTGTTGATTCCCTCCACCACTCCGTTGCTCAGTCCCGTCTCCACGTAGGCGAGAATGCCGTCCTTGTGCCGCTGGACTGTCTTCGCCAGCTTCGCGAAGGGGGCGAGCCTGGAGTGGCTGGCCCATTGACACCACTTGTCCAGGTGCTCCGAGGCTCGCTTGGGCTGCACGTAGTCCATGCCCCGTGCCAGGCTTTCCTTGAGCAGATAGGCCCGGTAGAGCGTCTGGTTCGTCTTCTTCAACTCGCTGAGCTTCTCTCCCTGGCGCACCGTCAGGTTCCACGGATTCTTCAGCAACGCCCAGCGGCTCTGTTTGAGCGCCTTTCCCTCCTGGCTCCCCGCCTGCTCGCGCACCTCTTGCCGGCGCACCGTATCCAGCGCTTCGTTCGCCAGCTTCTGCACGTGGAACCGGTCGAACACCTTGCGCACATGTGGGGCACGGTTGCCCACCGCCTTGCTGAAGGCCGCCGACAGGTCCATCGTCGCGTGCGTCAACTCCTTCGTCCTCTCCTCTCCCAGCTCGTCGAAGAAGGCGTCCAGGGTCTCTTCGTTCTTCCCCTCTCCCACCCAGACGACTCGCGAGCGCAGGTGGTCCACCACCAGGCTCACGTACTTGTGCCCGGCTTTCCAGCCCAGCTCGTCCACTCCAATGATTTGCAACCCCTCCAGGCGGCCTGGCGACAGGCGCTCCTCGACAATGCGCTCGATGATGGTGCCCACCGTGCGCCAGTTGATGCCCAGCAGCCGGCAGATGGAGGACTTGTCCAGGCGTTGCGCCTGCCAGGCCACCAGCTCCTCGAAGGCCCGCGTGAAGCTCGAGTCGTGCGCCGCCCAGGCCACCCGCTCCACTCTCACCCCATGCTCGCGGCAGTGCACACGGCGCGGGGCGTAATGCAGCCAGAAGATGGTTTGTCCCAGCGCCAGGTGCCGCCACAACCGCCCAGGGCTCGTGTCGTAGCCGGGGGCGGGCCGGCCGCACACTCCGCAGCGAGGCTTGCGCTGGCGCGGGCGCACCTCCACCACCACTCCCTTGGCCTCCAGCCGGGCCCCTTGCACACTCAGCCCCTGGATGCGCAACACCCGCCCCAGCACCTCTCGCAGCCTTGGCCCCGCCACGCCCCGCCTCCCCCTCCAGCACCCCGGGGGCGGCACGTATTGCAACTCCGCGACCTGGTCTCTTCCCAGAGCGACAGCCTCTATCGGCTTCTCGCTCCCCATCTCTCATCGGAGACCCTCCCGTCCACGGCGGGAACGCCCATTTCGGCTACAGAAGATCCACTTTTCTGCTCCATCGACATGCCGTCCCACGACATGACGAGGCCCACCATACCCACGATCCCCACGATGGCCAGCCCCACGGCCACCACGGCCGCGGCAAGGGGGGCGACCGCGGCAAGCAGCAGCAATCCGGCGCCGAAGAGGGCCGTCATCAGCAACCCCTTGGCGGCCCCTTCCAGGAAGCAGGAGAGGCAGAATCCCTCTCCGCTCAGGGCCATGTTGACGCCCAGCCCCACGGCCGTGCCCACGACGGCGCCCAGCAGCAGTGCTGGCAAGGCCACTCCGGCCACGGCCACCACCGCCGCCGCCGCCGCGACGCCGGCCACCACCGACAGCACGCCCCCCCCAACTCCAGAGCCCTAACGGATCCGTTCGGTTGATCGGATCGTTATGCGCGTAGGCATAGAAGTGGGTGCCGTTGAGCCATTTGAGCGGGTCTGGCGAGGTGTAGCGCCCGAGCCGCGGCGCATAGTAGCGGAAGCGGTTGTAGTGAAGCCCCGTCTCCTCGTCATGGTATTGGCCGGGCAGCCGCAGTGGGTTGTCTACCCTGCCGGAGACCGAGGCCAGGCCGAAAGCACCATAGACGGCGGACCAGACCACGCGGCCCAGCCAGTCCGTAATCCGCTCGGGTGCGCCCTGGAGATTGGTGTGGAAGAGGTAAACCTGTCCGTCCACACGCATAGCCAGCGGCACGTGGGTGCCAGGCTGGTAGAGATAGTCCTGGATGGTGACCTGACCCTGCTCGCGGCGCTCCTCTCGTACCAGGTGCTCGCCGGCCCACAGGTAGCGGACCTCTCGTCGAGCGGTGCGCTTCCACAGGCGCCGGCCGAGTGCATCGTAGCCAAAGGTCACCTCGAGCCCCGCGGGCGTGCGCGCCCTCACCAGCAGGTTTCGAGCGTCGTATTCGAAGTACCACTGCCCGGCTGGCTCGTGCAGCGAGATGAGGTTGCCCCTCTCGTCATACGCACACTGCTGCTCGCCCTGGTACAGCAGTCTGTCGGCAGCGTCGAACGAGGCCTGCTCCCCATTGGCCCTCACCCGGTTGCCGCACGCATCGTAGGCGAACTCCTCGTCGGGCAACCCCGCCGACTGCGTCGCCAGCAGTCTCCCCTCCGCGTCGTAATGGAAAGAGCGCTCCGCGTGCTCGGAGTCTTTCGTGGAGAGCAACCGTCCCTGCTCATCATGCGTGTAGTCCTGCCGGAAGAGCAGCGCGCCGTTGGCCCCGCCATGACGGCTTTCGCTCCACTGCGGCAGCCCCGCTTTGGAGAGGCCCACGGAGGTGGTGACGCCATTGGCCGCATGGAACTGGTGGCCCCGGTCGTTCGGCAGGTGTTCCATCGTGTGGAGGCCACCGTTCCAGTCGGTCACCTCCGCGAGCCGCAGGTCGGCGTCATAGCCATAACGCACCTGCTCGCCCGAGGGCAGCACCAATGCGGTGAGCAAGCCCGCCTCGTCATAGGTGTACTCGATGACCTGCTCGTCCTGTCGCTCGCGGACGAGTTTGCCCTGCTCGTCGTAGGTGAACTCCACCTCTCCTTCGGGCCCGGCTGCGCGCGTGACGCGTCCCCGGGCATCCTGCGTCAGGTGCAGCACCACGCCATCCGCGTAGCGGATTTCTCGGTGCGACGTGCCCTCGTAGGCCACTGTGAAGAGTGGCATCTGGCCCACCGAGCAGGAGAGCAGACGTCCTGACGCGTCGTAGGTGTAGTGCTCCGCCGAGCCGTCCGGGCGCTCCACCCGATGGGGGTTGGGCCCCGCGCCATAGGTGAAGCGGGTGCGTCGCCCGCCTGGATCCGTCAGCGTGGTGAGGCGCTCCCGCTCATCGTACTCGAAGCATGTGACCCCTCCGAGCCGGTCCTGAAGCAAGGTGGGTAGCCCAGAAGCCTGGTGCTCCAGCACGGTCGCCGTCTGGTCGGGATGGGTGAGCTTTCGTGGCTGTCCCTGAGCGTCGTAGGAGATGCGCCACACGTGCTGCTGGTCATCACTGATCTCGACGAGTTTGCTCCCCTGGTAGCGCATTCCGAACCGCATGCCAGAGGGGAGGGTGAGCGCTTGCAGGTGCCCCTCGGAATCGTTCTCCATATGCCAGCGGCGATTCAGGGGCGTGGTGACACCGCCTACGTAGCCGAGCGGGTCCAGGTGCAGCCGCCGGACATGGCCTCGTCCGTCCCTGGCGAGGATGTCCCCGGTGAGTGGATCCCGTTCGGCCTCCTGCCCCAGGGCATTCAGATTGCGCAGCAGGAGTTCCCCCAGCTGAAGTCTGCGCAGTTCTCTGGTCTGCTGCTCTCCGAGCTTGAGCATGAAGTCTCCTCATGTCCTTGGTGGCAATCGAGGGGATGCTTCCCGCCCTCCCTCGGGCGTGTAGTGAATTCGTAGGATCTGCTCCGGCTGCTCACCCTGCAGCCAGAAGCAGTCGATGGGGCCGAGGACTTCCCGCACGAGGGACGCGCTGCTCGTGCGCAGGAAGGGGCGTAGCACGCGTGGATCGTAGAAGCGGAAATACAGCTCCTGCCCTGTCGCTCCCTCCACCATCAGCAGCTTGCGCAGGTGCCGCCGCACCTCGGCGAATGGTTGGGCACAAGCAAGGTAGATGCCCCAACTCTTGCCCCACCCCTCCGCCAGAAGTGCGTGGAGCAGGCGGCCCTCTCTTGGCAGACTCACCAGATAAGGCGCGACCTCGGCGAGCACTTCGGCCTGTGGGCCCTCATAGAGGGACTTAGAGAACTCCACGGACTCCCGAAGCAGCACGCGGACGCGCTCGCTCCTGGCGGCGTCGAGCACGGCCAGCAAGGGTAATGACTCGACCTCAAGTACCTCCAGCAGGCGGCTGGCGAGCTGCACCCGCTCCGGTGTCAGGGGCTCCGCAGGGGGCGTCGCCCCTTCGAAGTAAACGGACAGGTCCGTGGTGCCGGCACGGACCCAGGCCCCATGGTGGATCTGGGCCTCCTTGGTGATGCGGCGCCCATCCAGCAGGGTCCCCGTCGCGCTGTCCAGGTCCCGCAGCAGGCAGGTCATTCCATTCCATACGAGCTCGAAGTGCAGCGCGGACAGATGCGGATCGCTCGCGACAACGAGACCGGCCTGCTCGCCCCGACCGACCCGGAGCACTTGTCCCGGCTCAAGTACAGCCCTGTGGAGGGCAGGAGCCTTGAATCGTATTTCGACGATAAGCCGCGTGCTCATGAGGCGGTTTTTGTCACGAAGGACGCGCCGCTATTAGAGGCCGAACTCATACACCCGGCCTGAGCCGGGGCGCCAATCAAGACAGTGGGACACCCGGCGACGACAACGCCACCATGCGAGGTCGGATCTCCCAGCCGGGCAGCGGGCTTGCCACCGATAAGCACCGTGGGTTCTCCCTGTGAGATGGAATCGGGTGGACCATTACACACGAGCATGTCCCCGACCCGGGCCGCTGGTTGGAAGCCGATGAGGACCGAGGGCTCTCCTGCCACCGTGGGCCCGCCGACATGCGGCACGGGTCCTGGCTCGACCTTCGGGCAGGTATGCATATCTGTAATCCTGGCTGCCGGCGGCATGGTTCCTCCTCGAGGACCGTGCTCAGACCTCAAGTCCCCTCCACTTTATCAGTTCCGGTGGGACGCTCCGCTTTATGTCAGCCCGGACGCGCCGGGCGCGGAGACTCCATGGCGGCGGCCCGACCCAGCGAGGGGAACGTCCGCCGGTTCTCGTAGAGGATGAGGACGCCCATCACCACGAGCAGGCCCGCGAAGGCTCGCTTGAGGGTGGCCTGGGAGATGAAGCGCGAAAGCCAGGTGCCGCCGACGGAGCCCGCGATGGCCAGGCCCGTGAAGAGCGTGAGGGCCCCCCACGCGACGTTCACATGACCGAGGTAGCCCGCGAACCCCACGAAGGAGTTGAAGGCGATGACGAGCAGGCTCGTGCCCACCGCCTGCTTCATGGGCAGACCGACCCGCAGGACGAGCACCGGCACGATGAGGAATCCCCCGCCAACTCCGACCAACCCCGTGAGCGCGCCCACGCCGAGCGCGGACGCGGCGATGAGGGGAAAGGAGGCCGCGCGCGGCTCGGCTCCGGTGGCCGGGGTGGTGAGCTCGCGCCGGGCGTTGCGCGCCATGAAGACCGCCGCCACCAACATCACCGTGGCGAAGAGCACCAGTTGCACGGTGCCCGGAAGGAAGACCGACAGACGCGCGCCGACGAAGGTGCCCCCCATCGCCATCGCCCCGAAGACGAGCGCGGCCCGGAGCTGGAGGTTGCCCGCGCGCCAGTGTCCGATGGCGCCGAAGAGGCTCGTGGTGCCCACGATCGCCAGCCCCATGGCGATGGACTCCTTGGGCTCGAAGCCCAGCACGTAGACGAGGATCGGCACCGTGAGGATGGAGCCCCCTCCCCCGAGCAGCCCCAGGGACACACCGATGAGCGCGGCGAGCGCGAAGCCCACCAGGGGCATGGCCGGAGGGACGAACAGCGCGAGCACGCCATGAAGGCCCGGGCTCACGTGGGCGGAACTCCCGAGCCGCTCGGCGCGGCGGACCCCTCGCGTACCGCCAGCATGCCCCCCTTGAGGTTGTAGAGACGGCCAAAGCCGCGCCGGGCCAGGATCTCGGCGGCCGTCACGGACCGCCGGCCCGAGCGGCAGATGAGCAGCAGCGGCTCCGCGCGGGACCAGGTGGCGCACGCGTCCTCGAGCGTGCCCAGGGGAACGAGCTCGGCCCGGGACAGATGGCCCAGGGGTCCCTCGAACTCATCGGGCTCGCGCACGTCGATGCGCCGCACCTCGGGCCCCAGGGTGTCGAGCTGCTCGGGAAGCAGATCCAGGAAGAGAGGAGAGGACATGGTCGCGCGTTCCTTACGAGTCCAGGCGCCCACAGGAGCGGTTGGCGGGCACGGCCACGTCCAGCTTCCGGGGCATGGGCAGGTGGAGGTTGCCCATGAGGTGGATGAACTCCTCGCGGCCGCGTCCCGCGAGGCGCGGGTTGTGCCGCTTCTCCTCGCCGATGGTCGTCACCGTCCGGCCCAGGTAGTCGTGCCCGGGGTAGACGAGCGTGTCGTCCGGCAGGGCGAAGAGCACCCGGGTGATGGAGTCGTGGAGATGGCCCGCGTCCCCATTCTGGAAGTCCGTCCGCCCGGTGCCGCGGATGAGCAGCGTGTCCCCCGTGAACACCCGCTCCCCCAGGCGGTAGCTCACGCCGTCATCGGTATGTCCCGGAGTGCCGAGCACGCGCACCACCAGGGCCCCGACGCACACCTCGTCCCCATGCCGCACATGGAGATCGGCGCACGACGCCCCCCGCTCACTGGCCACCACCGTGCACCCGGTACGCTCGCGCAGTCGCCCCGCGGAGGTGATGTGGTCCGCGTGCACGTGCGTCTCCAGCACATGGGTGAGGCGCAGGCCGAGCTCGCGCACCAGCGTGAGATCCCTCTCCACCTGCTCGAGCACCGGATCGATGAGAGCGGCCTGCCCCGAGGACGGATCTCCCAGGAGGTAGGTATAGGTCGAGGACTCGGCGTCGAAGAGCTGACGGAAGATCATGCCCCGCGCTCATTGCGATCACCGTGCCAGGGCCGCCCCTCCTGGAGGAACGCCCGGACGCCCCCTGGTTGAAACACCGCGTGAAACACCGGGAAACGCGCTACCGCGTGACCTTGTCCCCGAGCGCGCGCAACCGGCGCCACAGGGTGACGCGGCTGATGCCCAGCAGGCGGGCGGCCTGGGTGTGGTTGCCGCCCGCCTCCTCCAGCGCGGCGCGCAGGGTGGCCGGATCATGATCGTCCACCGGACGAACCAGGGCGCTGGCCGGACGCCCCGGCTGGAGGGACGCGGAGGGCACGCGGGGCTCGGCGGATGGGCGGGGCTCGGAGAACTCGGGCGGCAGATCGGCCTCGTGCAGCAGGGGGCCCTCTCCGATGACGAAGGCGTACTCCATCACGTTGCGCAGCTCGCGCACGTTGCCCGGCCAGCCGTGGCGCTCCAGCAGCCGCTGGGCTCCGGGGGAGATGCGCTCCACGTGGCGCGAGCCCTGGCGCTCCAACTCATCGAGGAAGCGCCGGGCCAGGGGCAGGATGTCCCCGCGCCGCTCGCGCAGCGAAGGCAGGAAGAGCGGCACCACGCGCAGCCGGTACATCAGGTCCGCGCGGAAGCGGCCCTCCTCCACCTCGCGGCGCAGCGCGCGGTGGGTGGCGGCGACGATGCGCACGTTGACCGGCACCGACGCGCGCCCGCCCACGGGAATGACGGTGCGCGTCTCGAGCACCCGCAGCAGCTTGCCCTGGAGCTCCAGGGGAATCTCCCCCACCTCGTCGAGGAAGAGCGTCCCCCTGTCCGCGAGCCGGAAGTGGCCCGGGCTGTCGCGCACCGCGCCGGTGAAGGCGCCGCGCACGTGGCCGAACAGCTCGCTCTCCAACAGGCTGGGGGGAAGGGCCGCGCAGTTGATGGCCCGGAAGGGACCCTTGCGCCGCGCGGAGATGGCGTGCAGGGCATTGGCCACCAGCTCCTTGCCCGTACCGGACTCGCCCCGCACCAGCACGCTCGACTCGGTGCGAGCCACCTTCTCCACGATGCGAAACAGGCGCTTCATCCCCGGATCGCGCGTCCACAGCCCGTGGAAGGTCTCCTCGACGTCCCCCTGCGGCGAGGCCCCCGCCTCCCCCGGCGAGAGCAACACCAACCACCCGAGCCGCTTCGCGCCCTCGTCGAGCGCCACGGCGCGCACGCGGATGGAGCACCCCGCCCCGCCTTCCCCGCGAGGCATGACCTCCAGGGGCCGCCCGTGGGACAGCAGCGCCTCGAGGCTCCCTTGTCCCTCGCGGAAGCGGAGCACCTCGGCGAGGGGCCGCCCCGGGAACAGCTCACCGAGGCCGAGTCGGACCCGCGCCTGGGGCGTGGCATCGGCCACACGCAGCCGCTCATCCACGAGCAGCACGTCACCGGCCAGGGCCTCCAGGGCGGAGCGCACCAGGAGCGTGTTGAGGGAGGGCCTGGAGGAGGACATGGGGCGAGAGGGGCGCGCTAGGCCCGTCCGCGTAGCATCAACTTCCAGTAGAGCTGCGGCAAGCCGTACTTCTTGAGCAGCCACATGTCATGCCGTTCCTTGATGGAATCGATGAACGGGAAGGTGGGCGTGGGCTTGCCCTCGTAGCCGAACTCCGCGAGCAGCAGCTTGCCGTAGGCCGTGGTGAGCGGGCAGGAGGCGTAGCCATCGTACTTCGCGGCGGGCTCGCGCCCCGCCATGACGGCCAGCAGGTTCTCCACCAGCACGGGCGCCTCCTTGCGGATGGCCGCGCCGGTGCGCGAGGTGGGAAGGTCCGAGGCATCTCCCAGCGCGAACACCTCCGGGTAGTCCGGGTGGCGCAGCGTGTACTTGTCCGCCTTCACCCAGCCCCGGTTGGGGCCGTCCTGCCAGGCCAGGGGGCTCGCCTTGATGAAGTCCGGCGCGCTCTGGGGTGGGCACACGTGGAGCAGCTCGTAGGCGAGGACGATCTGCTCGGCGCCTCCATCCGCCCGGGTGTGCCGGAAGACGGCCTCGTTGCGCGCTCCGCGCACCTCCACCAGGTCGTGCTGGAAGCGCGTGTCGATGCCATAGCGCTCCACCACCTGCTCCAGCACCGCCGCGTACTCCTTCACCCCGAAGATGGCCTTGCCCGCGGAGGCGAAGACGACGTGCGCGGCCTTGTCGAGGCCCCGCTTCCGGAAGTGGTCCGCGGCCAGGTACATGATCTTCTGCGGCGCACCCGCGCACTTCACCGGCGTGGAGGGGTGGGTGAAGAGGGCAGTGCCCCCCTGGAAGGCACGGAGCATGTCCCACGTCTTGGGGGCATAACGCGCCTCGTAGTTGCTGGAGACATTGGGCCGCGACTCCAGCGCCTCGCGCAGCCCGCGCACCTTGTCCCAGTCGAGCTGGATGCCCGGCGCCACCACGAGGAAGTCATAGCCGAGCTCCAGACCGCCCCGGGTGCTCACCTTCCGGGCCACCGGGTCCACGTCCCGTGCCCAGTCCTGGATCCACTTCACTCCCTTGGGAATGAGGCGGGCCTCGTCGCGCACGGTGTCCTCCACGCGCGCCTCGCCGGCCCCCACCAACGTCCAGAGCGGCTGGTAGTAGTGCTGGGCGCTGGGCTCGATGATCGCCACGTCCTTCTGCCCGGCGCGGGCCAGCCGCGCGGCCACGCTGATGCCCGCGGTCCCCCCACCGATGATGAGAATCCGATGCCTCGAGGCGCTGGGAATCCGGGCCAGCCGCGCGCCCTCCTGCCCTGCGCGGACGTGTTCGCTCATCGCTTCGCTCATGTCACTCCCCCGCTGTGGGAACCATCCTGGGTGGATGGAAGGACCCTGACCCAGTGCAGCACTCGTGCCACCCCTCTCCTCCGAGAACACACGAGCGCCCCATCCTCCGGTTGTTTCAAGATGTGTTTCAGGGTGTTTCACGCAAACCGTTCACCCTCCGCACCTCGAGCCAAGCACTCACTGGCCTCTAATCGCTGTCCGTGCCTTGCTCCATCGCGCTCCAGGAGGACGAATGAATCCCCCACAAGACATTCCCACGCACGTGGCCCCCGCAGTCGCGCGCTACACGGACGCCGTCGTGAAGCGACTCCAGGCCGTGCTCGGCGACGCGCTGCTGGGCGTCTACCTCATCGGCTCGAACAGCCTGGGGGGGTATGAAGCCGGACCGAGCGACATCGACCTCATCGCCATCTGCGCTCGGCCCGTGGAGCTCGCGACGAAAGAGGCCCTCGCGAGGGAGCTGGATCACCGCGCCCTGCCCTGTCCCGCCCGGGGCCTGGAGTTCGTCCTGTACCCCAAGGACACCGTCTCGCGGCCGACCCCGAGCCCCCGCTTCGAGCTGAACCTCAACACCGGCGCCGGAATGGGCCACCGGTTCACCGTCCGCCCGGAAGACGAGTCCCCGCACTGGTTCGTCATCGACCTCGACATCGCCCGCCAGCACGGGGTGAGACTGGCCGGACCGCCCGCCAACGAGCTGCTCGCACCCCAGGACAAGCGCTGGGTGCTCGACGCCATCCGCACCTCGCTCGCGTGGCACTCGCGGGAGGAGCCGGCGAGCGCCAACAACGTGCTCAACGCCTGCCGGGCCTGGCGGTATGCCGAGGAGGGCGTATGGAGCACCAAACTGGCCGCGGCCACATGGGCCCGGGAGCGGCTGGAGGAGCCGTCCCTCATCGATGCCGCACTCGCCACTCGGCGGGGTCAACCCGGCCCCGCGCTGACCCCGGAGGCAGTGCACGCCCTGGTGCAACGGGTTCTCCGCGTCGTCGAGCGCGCCATGCCCCGAGACAACCCATGAAGACGAGGGGCCTGGAACTCCCGAGGGAATTCCAGGCCCCTTCGTGCCCGGACCGGCTACCCGCC
The DNA here is from genome assembly GCF_002305875.1 of Cystobacter fuscus. Lineage (NCBI taxonomy): Bacteria > Pseudomonadati > Myxococcota > Myxococcia > Myxococcales > Archangiaceae > Cystobacter > Cystobacter fuscus. The sequence continues at coordinate 9,095,000 of NZ_CP022098.1, forward strand.
GGGCACCTCACCACGATGACTCAGTAGCAGTACTTCGGAGGACACGGCGTGCAGTAGGCCGACGTGGGCTCCAGGATGCCGCCCCCCGTCACGGACTCCAGAACGCTGTCGTCCAGGGCAAAGGCGGACGCCGGGTTGGCGGGCAGCGCGGCACGCTCCTCCGCCGACAGGCTGTTGAAGTACTCGGGGTCACGCCAGGCACGGAGGATATGCTCGGTGTTCGACTTGCTCATGGGGGCTCTCCCTTGGATGGGGGTTGGATCCTCGACTGCTCCGAATGCCGCCAACCCTTCGGCTTCGGAATCGTGTGGCCCGGCGGCGCGAGCGCGAGCAGGGAAGGCAGGCGTTCCGGCGCGGCCAGACGCGCCAGCCCGTAGCCGATGCCCGCGAGCCCCACCATGAGCCCCGGCGTCTCGATGTTGCGTTGCAGCCCGAAGAGGCAGCCCCGCTCGTCCAGGACGCGCAGCACCGTGCGGGCCCGCTGGTAGACCTGATGCTCCAGCGCCTCGTCTCCCAGGACGCGCGCCGCCTCCAGGAGGAAATCCAGGTTGCCCAGGTCGCCATGGCACAGGGAGTGGTTCTGGCCGAAACCGCCCGCGAGCGTCGTGGCCACGGCGTGGGCGAGCTCCTCGCGCACCCGGGCATCGTCATACATGGGCAGCCCCGACAGCCGCGCCAGACCGATGCCCGGCGCGCCATGGCACCACGCGGTCATGAAGTGCATCCCACCGCCATGCGGCCCCGCCAGCTCGGCGGCGCCCGCGCGCAGATCCGGCCAGTTGCGCTCCGCGGCGGAGAACAGCCCCCGCTCGAACTCGATGCCCTCGCGCGCCATCCGGCCGAAGCGCTCGTCGCCCGTGGCCGCCGCGAGCCGCAGCAGCGCCAGGCTGATGCCCGCGGCGCCGTGGGACATTCCCGCCAGGGCGAGCTGTCCCGCCAGCGGCACCACCCACCCCATGCCCCGCTCCTGGCGCCGGGCGGAGTCGAGCAGGCGCTCTCCACAGGCGCGGGCGGCCTTCCACAGCAGCTCCGACGGCCGGTGCTCCGCGAGCGTGAGCAGGGCGATGAGGCACCCCGCCGAGCCCACGCCCAGGTCGAGCATCTCATCGCGCTCGATCAGCGCCGGCAGCCGCTCCAGATAGTGCTCGGCCCTGTCCAGCGTCCGCGCGTCCGCCCACAGCACGCCCAGGTGCGTGAGTCCGTAGAGGACGCCGCCCCAGCCATTGAGCAGGCCCAGTCCCCGTACCTGGGAGGCATCCAGTTCGATCTGATGCTCCTGGGCGCACAGGGCCATCCGGGCGGTGCGGGTGAAGGACTCCTCGCCCGTGGCGGCCCCCAGGTAGCCGAGGAACAGGGCGATGCCCCCCAGCCCCTGGTAGAGATCGGCCCCCGCGTGCGCGAGCTGCCATCCGCCCGCATCGGCGTAGTCGAGCGTCAACCAGTGGGCCTCCTCCGGTCCACGGAGGCTCAACCCCACGAGCTTCTCCCCGATGCGCCGGGCCGCCGCGAGCAACTCCTCCCTCCCCGCGCGCTCGCCCGGCTCCGGGACCGGATAGGAGGGACGCTCGCCACCCGGCTCCCCCAGGCGCAGCGCATCGAGCGCGCGGTGGATGATCCAACGCTGGCGTTCGAGATCCTCGTCGGACAGGAGCGCCACCCGGCGCCGCACGCGCTCCAGACCAGGAGTCTCCAGGAAATCCTCCAGGCGCGCCCCCGAGCTCGTCCAGACGTGCCGCGTGCCGGGCAGGGTCGTGAACAGGGGGACGTCTCCGCGCAGGAGATCCTCGAGCTCGAAGGGAATCAGGGACGCCAGGAAGGGGCGCTCCACGGCGCCCTTCCAGAGGTGCTCGAGGAAGCACTGACGCTCCAGGGCATCCCCGAGCGCATGGGGATGGAAGCTCTCGAGCAACAGGGAGCCATAGACGGACGTGTGGCGGAAGACGACCCGCACCGGCGCCTCCGCGAACGCCGCGAGGGGCCCGTCCCCGGCGAGCAGCGCCTCTCGCCGCCGCAGCAGCAGGCGGTACATGCGCGAGAAGCCCTCGGACAACGCGTCGGCGTAGTCGAGCAGCGAGGCGTCCACCCCCTCCAGGCGCGGACGGTTGTGGGAGCCGGGGACCTCCACCTGGCGGCGCTCGAACCGCATGCGATCCGTGCCCCGCTCGACCGGCATGAGGAAGGCCTGGGGAGTGAGCTGCCCGGCGCTGGAACCGAGGCCACTGATGTCCACCCCGGGGCGCTCCCGGGTGCCCCAGGTGCGTTGGGGCAGCAGCCCGCTCTTGAGCACCGACTCCCCGAGGGGCGCTCCCGGATGGCGCTCGGTGTCCCGCTGTTCGCGCACGCGCACGGGGGGATGGAAGAGCGTCTCGAGGTCCACCAGCACGGGGTGCTCGCCGGAGGCGATCAGGTTCTCGTGATGGAAATCGGTGGCGTCGAGCACGTACAGCAGGGCGATGAAGCCGCCCTGGCGCAGATAGAAGCGGCGCACCTCCTCGGCCGAGGAACAGGGGGCCGGGGTCACGAACTCCACCCAGCCGTGGTCTCCGCGGTCGAGCACCTCGAGGGTGCGCGGGGCGGGCTCGAGGCCCTGCTGCGCCAACCAGGACAGGAGCCGCTGGAAGGCGGCCTCGGTGGCGAGGGACCTGGGCTTGTAGACCAGGCGCGTGCCCGACTCGAAGCGCAGCAGGAAGACACCCCGGCCACCCCGGTGGGAGTCCGAGACTCCGCCTTCGGCTTCCACCAGCCGGCCCAACGGCACGCCTCCCGAGAAGCGGCGCTGGAGCTCCGGCGCGTCCTCGCGGAAGTGGCGCAGCAGCTCCACCCCCGCGCGCTCCCAGTGGGCGATGCACTCGACGAGCTGACGGGCCAGGACGGGGTAGCGCGCCAGGATCTCCAGGGCCACCTCGCGTCGGCGCAGGGAGTGGGCGAAGTCCTGGAAGCGCGCCCGCGGCGTGTCGCCCGTGAGCCGCTCCTGCAACTGCGCCGCGTGCAACTCCACGACGAGGGTCCGGCTGAGCAACGGAGTCAGCAGCGTGGGCAGATGGCCCAGCAGCTCCCGCCCGAGGGTCTCGGGCTCGAAGAGCGCCCCGGGAAACGACGTCTCGAGTTCGCCCAGTCCGCGCAGGAGACGGGCGAGGCCGCTTCGCACCAACGGCTCGGCCAGGGCGAGGAACGCGGAGCGCTCCGGCCCCCCCGCGCGCTCGGGCCAGGAGAAGGGCTCGGAGACGGGCTCCACGTAGGCCCGTTCGATCTCCTGGAGCCACGCGGGGGCGGACTCCATGGACGACCGCAAGGCCTCGGGGGACAGGCCCAGCAGGGAGAGGAAGTCCTCCTCGGTGAGTCCATCGGCCGCGAGCCGGCGTGTCCACCACTCCTCCCGGACGAAGGGCTCCTGCGCGCGCCAGCGTTCGGCGCGGCGACGGGCCCGCTCCCCCGCTGTCCTGACCGGGCCGCCGTGACGCCGCAGGGCAAGGATGCGCTCGCTCAGCTCGGTTCCGAGATACCAGCGCGAGGCAGCAGGTGTTTCCCCTCCCTTCGCGCCCTGCGCATCGGCGTCATTGTCGGAGGAGGACACGCGGGCTCCATTCACGAACGAGGGTTCCGGGGAAGAAAGGCTCTTCCCGCCCTGCCCAATCTACCCGAACGCTCCCACGTGAAGTCGCCCGTCTTCACGAAAGAACACTCCCGTAGATCCGCGGGGCGGCTCGCGCGTTACAGCCCCGGCGCGCGCTGGATTGTCAGCACCCCTCCTTCCCTCACCGGACTCCCCGTCATGACCCTGAAGACCTTCTCGCGCCCCGCGCTCGGGGCCGCGCTCGCCCTCTCCATGTTCGCCGCGCCCCACGCCCTCGCGGGTGACCCTCCCCCGGCCCCGCCCGCCCAGGTCCAGCCCCAACAACAGACGCCCCCGCCTCCCGCGCCCCCACGGCAGGAGGCCCAGCCGAGGATCGATCTGGTCTTCGTCCTGGACACCACGGGCTCCATGAGCGGGCTCATCGAGGGCGCCAAGCAGAAGATCTTCTCCATCGCGTCGCGCATCGCCCAGGGCAAGCCCACGCCTCGGGTGCGGGTGGGACTGGTGGCCTACCGGGACGTGGGCGACGAGTACGTCACCCGGTGGACGGATCTCACGGACGACCTGGATGGCGTCTTCACGCACCTGCGCCAGCTCCGGGCGGATGGCGGCGGGGACACGCCCGAGCACGTGGGACGCGGCCTGGGCGAGGCGGTGTCGAAGCTGTCGTGGGACCCGAGCCGCGAGACGATGAAGCTCATCTTCCTGGTGGGAGACGCGCCGCCCGCGCAGCGCGAGAAGCAATGGAACTTCCAGCACTGGGTGAAGCGGGCGGCGGAGCAGCACATCGTGGTGAACACGGTGCGCTGTGGAAGCGACCCCGAGACCCAGACGCAATGGAAGTACGCGGCGAAGACGACGGACGGGTTGTACGAATCCCTGGAGCAGTCGGGCGGCATGGCGGCGGTGGTGACGCCCTATGACGCGGAGCTGGCCCGGGTGAACGCGGAGCTGGCGCGCAAGACGATGTACGCGGGGAAGAAGGAAGCGCGCGAGGCGAACCAGGCCCGGGCCGGACAGATGGCGGAGCTGCCCGCGGAAGCCGCGGCCGAGCGCATCCAGTTCATGAAGACGACCCGGGGCCGGGGCAAGGGGGCCGCCGCCGCCGCGGTGAGCAGCGCGCCCGCGCCGGTGCAGGGCGCGGTGGACCTGACGGCGCAGCCCGAGGCCCTCGCCGGCGTGGCGGACGACGAGCTGCCCGGGGAACTGCGCGCGCTGGACACGGCGGGCCGCGCGGCGAAGGTCAAACAACTCGCCGACGAGCGCAAGGACCTGGAGGAGAAGGCCGCGAAGCTGGCGGCGGAGCGCGACTCCTGGCGCGCGAAGAACGTGGCCGACAAGCAGGACGCCTTCGACGCCAACGTCATGAAGAGCGTGAAGGCGAAGGCCGCCGCGCACGGGCTGAGCTACTGAACCCTCCCCTTGCATGAACCAGCATACTCGCGCATTATCATGCAAAACAACGCACTAATGCGGAGATTCATGCGAACGAAAAGCGCTGGTTCATGCGTCATCTTGCCGATTTGGGAGTTCTGGTGCCCGAGAGGAGGGCGCTCATGAGGGCCTCCCCACTCGAAGTCCCGGCGCGCGCCGAGCCCACCCCGGGCGAGGCCCGCGCCGCGGTCTCCACCGTCTTCTTCATCAATGGTTTCGTCTTCGCGAGCTGGGTGCCGCACATCCCCACGGTGCAGAACCGGCTGGGGTTGAGCACGAGCCTGCTGGGACTGGCGCTGTTGGGGGTGGCGGCGGGCGCGCTGGTGGCCATGCCCGTGACGGGAGCGCTGGTGTCGCGCTGGGGCAGCCGCTTCGTCACGCTCGTGAGCGCGCTGCTGCTGTGCGCCCTGGTGGTGTTGCCCGTGCGCGCGCTCGACTTCCCGTCCCTGGTGCTGGCGCTGGTGTCGCTCGGGGCCGCCAACGGCTCCATGGACGTGGCGATGAACGCCCACGCCGTCGCCGTGGAGCGCCGGGTGGGAAGAACCATCATGTCCTCGTTCCATGGCCTGTTCAGCCTGGGCGGCCTGGCGGGCGCGGGAGGCTCCGTGCTGCTGCTCTCCCGGGGGATGCCGCCCGAGACGCACCTGCTGGGAGTGGCGGCGTTCGGGGGCACGGCGGTGCTCGCCTGCGCGCGCTTCCTGCTGCCCGCCTCGGCGGATGGGACGGGGGCCGCGCATGCCTTCGCGCTGCCGCGGGGGCCGCTGCTCGTGTTCGGCGCAGCGGCCTTCGTGGTGATGATGGTGGAGGGAGCCATGGCGGACTGGAGCGCCGTCTACCTGCGCCAATCCCTGGGGGCCGAGGCGGGACTCGCGGGCGCGGGCTACGCGGGCTTCTCGCTGGCCATGGCGATGGGGCGGCTGACGGGGGACCGGCTCGTCAGCGGCCTGGGCCCGAGGGTGCTGCTCGGCGTGGGAGCCCTGCTGGCCGCCGGGGGACTCGGGGCCGCGCTGCTCTTGCACCACCCGGTGGCGGCCATCGTGGGGTTCGGGTGCGTGGGGCTCGGCCTGTCCAACCTCGTCCCCGTGCTGTTCAGCGCGGCGGGCCGGGTCTCCTCCATTCCCGCCGCGGTGGGCATCGCGGCGGTGTCCACGACGGGCTACGGCGGCTTCCTCGTGGGCCCTCCGCTCGTCGGACTGCTCGCGGACTGGACGCGCCTGCCCGTGGCCCTGGGACTGCTCGTGGTGCTCCTCGGCCTCATCGCCGCGGGGGCGCGCCGCGTGTTCCCGGACGGGGCCTGAAAACGAGAAGGGGGTGGGCCGTGAGACCCACCCCCCTCAGCGACTACCTCGAGCGCTTCGGATTACTCCTGGTGGAGGACCTCGAGCGTCACGTTCTCGAAGCCACCCTTCGCGCCGTACACCAGGATGTAGTAGTTGCCCGGGCGCACGTCGTTGAGGTTGCACGTCTCGTTGTTGTGGTCGTTCACGCCGCGGCAGTCGTACTCGAAGGTGTTGGGCGCCGAGCCGTGCTGCGCGTACAGGTCCACGTTGCCCGTGCCGCCGTGCAGGCGGATCTGCACGTGGTTGTTGCCACCGTTCCTGCGAGCGGGAACCGCGAGCTTGAAGATGCGCTCGGAGCCCGGCGTACCGGAGAGGCCTTCCACCTTCTGGCGGTTCTCGATGTTGGTGTAGCCACCCTTCCAGGTCACCGTCAGCGTGGCGCCGGAGTAGGCGCTGTAGCCGTTGAGCAGGACGTACCACTTGCCATTGCTCGGCGCGGCGAAGGTGCACGACTCGTTGTTGCCGGACTTGTAGGGACGGCAGTCGTACAGGCTGGTGGTGGGCGCGTTGGCGTAGCGCACGTACAGGTCCGCGTCGCCCGTGCCACCGGCCAGGGTGACCTGGAGGTCATACGCACCCTCGGGCACGTCGAAGTCGAAGTACTTCTTGGAGCCCTTCGCGCCCTCGACGTTGGCCGGCACGTTCTTCTCGATCGGCGACGTGGGCGGAGGAGGCACGGGCACGCCCACACCCACGGCCTTCCAGGCGTTGGAGACGGAGGCGATGGTGGCCGCGTCATAGCCGAGCTGCTGCGCGGCCTGCTCGGTGGCGACCTTGGCCTGCTCGAACGAGGTGCTCGCCGTCATGATGTCGGCGTTGGCCTTGTAGAAGATCTTCGCGGCCTTCTCGATGCCGATGCCCGTCACTTCCGTGGTCGTCTTGCCCCCGGGGTGCTTGCCACCCTGGCTCAGCAGGTAGAAGGCCAGGTTGGAGATGCCCGAGCTGTAGTGCACGTCCACGCCGGAGGAGTAGTCCGGGTAGTAGTCCAGCGAGTCACCGTCCTGGGTGGGGTTGGCCATGTAGCGCAGGCCGTCGCCGGGGATGGACGGCGTCCACACGTCGTCACCGACGATCCACGTGGCGGCGCTGACGACCTTGCCGTCCCGGTACCACTCGCACACGGCGCCGAAGATGTCGGACCAGGACTCGTTGAGACCACCGGACTCGCCCGAGTAGATGAGATCCGACTCGTACTCGGTCACGGCGTGGGTGAGCTCGTGCGCGGTGACGTCCAGCGAGTTGGCCAGGTTGCTGGCGTTGACGCCGTCACCGTCGCCGTAGACCATCTGGGTGCCGTTCCAGAAGGCGTTCACGTACTTCACCTGGTGGTGCACGGTGCTGATGAGCGTGGCGCCCGCGTTGTTGATGGAGTCGCGGCCGAACAGCTCGCTGTAGCACTTGTAGACGGTGCCCAGGTGGTCGTAGTTGGTGTTGACGACCGCGTCGGCCACGGGAGCCGCGCCCTCGATGCGCGTCAGGACACCCGGCAGGGTGCTCTTGGTCTGGCCGTCGTACATCTTGCGGTCCAGGGCCGTGTGCACGTGCGGGATGCGCTGGACGATGGAGCCATCCAGCGAGTTGATGAGCACCGAGTCGTCCACCGGCGTGCCGTCCGCCTGCGTCCCCGTCTGGCGGACCTCATAGACGAGCAGGAGCTTGTCGCCCGCGCGGTAGTAGAAGAGCTCCGGCTCGCCGGCGGCGGTGCGCGCGGACAGCGGGGCGTCACGGTCCTCGGCGGCCGCGATGGCGGCGGCCTCGGGAGCCACCACCGCCTTCTCCGGGCCCGTCAGGTCGCCGCGCACGTTGGTGTTGGCGGCGATGATCTTCCCGGCGCGCGCGTGCAGGCGCAGCTCGCCACCGTAGATGGCCCGCCCGTTGTGGCTGACCTGGTAGCGGTGGTGCTCATCACCCTGCGCGTCCTTGTAGGAGCGCGTGAGCCGCAGGTTGTCCGGGCTGATGCGGAACTGGGGCGCGATGGTCGCCAGGGCCGGAGCGAGGTCCGCGGCCAGCGAGGAGGCCGGGGCGGCGCCCAGGTCGCCCACGATGAACCGGGCCACTCCCGCCTCATCCTTGTCCACGACGTTGTTGCCAAGCGCCGACGCCAAAGTCTTGACACCCTCGGCCTTGGACCCCTCCAGGCCGCTGCCTTCGGTGCACGCGCTCATCAACAACGACAGGGCGGTGACTCCCACGACTCCGCGAATTCGATGACTCACTGAACTGCCTCCGGTCACTGGAACAATTGGGGAACGGGCATTTCCAGTGAGCTGTGTATAACTGCTTTTTACAAAATAGGGAACTTATTACGACATCATCGTTCATTATCATTTATCGAGAATGGAGAATTTTGACCGTTCGGTCAGGGTGCAACGGAGCTCGTGAAATCCGAGGGAGCCCCCTTTGACTCGAAGCGCATCTTTTGCTAGGCGCCGGGCCCATTGGCGAAGGCGGAAGGAAGGCCCCCGCGCGGTGTCTGTGTATGGCTTGAGCCGGGCGCCGCGCGTGGAATCTTCCGTGGGGAAGGAAGCCACCCGGAGGAGGGCCTCATGACGCGCCTGGCTGTCATTGAAGGCGGAGTCCAACACCGCACGCGGAGTGGGAAACGTATGTTAGGGTTTGTCCGCCCTACCCCAACATCGCCATCACAGGAGGTCCTTCCCCTTGGTGATTTCCAACCCTCGTCACCGCACGAGCTCCCGCCCGGGCGCTCGCGCGCGCTTCTCCTGGCATTCCCTGATGCGCTGCGCCCCGCTGCTGGGCGCGCTCGCCGCGTGTGGTCCGACGGACTCCGCCGCTCCCCGAGAGGAGCAAGGCATTGGCCAGACAGCCCGGGCACTCGAGTCCACGCTCCAGGCCTCGGCCGAAACGTCCGTGAGCACCACGACGCCCCCCTGGTCCGTCGACGCCCAGCCCACGGTGGCCGTGGGCAATGGCGTCTACCTCGTCGTCTGGGAGATGGAGGGCCACGACACTCCCGACATCCTCGCCGTGCGGGTGCGCGCCTCGGACGGCGCGCTGTTGGACTCCTCGCCCCTTCACATCGCCACGGGCAGCCAGGTCTCCTACCTGCCCTCGGTGGCCTTCGACGGAGCCAACTTCCTGGTGACCTGGACGGACCTCACCTCGAGCCCGGCCATCGTGGGAGCACGCGTGCGGGCCTCGGATGGCGCGCTGCTCGATACGGAGCCCCTGCGCATCAGCCCACCGGATTTCCTGCCCCAGTACTCACCGACCGTGACGTTCGACGGGACGAACTACCTGGTGTTCTGGCACGGCTACGCCTGGCTCGGCCAGGGCATCGCGGACCACAGGCTCCAGGGCATCCGGATCCGTCCCTCGGACGGCACGCGCATCGAGTCCGCCTCCTTCCACGTCGCCGTGAACGAGCCCGCCTTCCATGCCGCCTCGTGGGGAGGCGCGAGCCTGGTGGCGTGGGTCGACGGCGGGGTGAAGGCGGCCCGCGTCGACGCGGCGGGACAGGTGCTCGACACCACTCCCCTGAACCTCTCCCCGGCGTCCGCGACCCAGGTCCGGGTCGCCGCGCGGGCGGGCGAGTTCCTCGTGATCTTCAACGAGGGCTCATCCTTGAAGGCCCGGCGCGTGCGCGCCTCGGATGGGGCGCTGCTCGACGCCTCGGACATCCTCGTGGGCTCCGGAGCCGAGTTCCCCGCGGACACCGGCTGGAACAGCGCGTCCTTCAGCGCGACCTTCGATGGACAGGACTACCGGGTGCTCTGGCAGGCGTCCCGCGGCGGAGGTCGCCAGCTGCGCACCACGCGGGTGTCCTCCTCGGGGACGGTCGAAGCGGGCGCGGAGGATGGGCTCGCCACGCTCCATGGAGGCTCCGGGGATTGGGTGGGCATCGCCGCGCAGAGCCCCTCCCACTTCCTGGTGACCTATACTCAGTATGATTCGTCGGTGGAGAACAACCGCACCCGCTTCCGGCTCGTCGGCCCGAATGACTGCGCCCACGACGTGTCACCGCCGCTCGTGAGCTGTCCGGCCACGCGCCGGCTGGAATGCACCTACAGCGGCCAGACCACCGTGGACATGAGCGTCGACGACAACTGCGGAATCCAGTTCGTGAGCAATACGCCGCAATACTTCGGTCAACCGGGCACCTGGACCCACTCGGTCGGCGCCATCGACCTCGCCGGCAACCTGACGAGCTGTGACACGGTGTGGACGGTCGTCGATACGCGCCCGCCCCACCTGAGCCTCAACGGCTCGACGAGCCTCTCCCTGCCCTACAACACGCCCTACCAGGAGCCAGGGGCCACGGGTGGCGACGAGTGCGACGGTCCCTACATGGACACCTGGTCCTGGCCGAACCGGATTCAGGTCTCCGGCACGGTCAACTCCCAGGTACCGGGCACCTATCCCCTCACCTACCGCCTCACGGACGGCGCCGGCAACACGACCACCGCCACGCGCACCGTGACGGTCCTCGCGCCGTAGCCAGGCCTCCCCACGCGGGCGGCGGCGGGAGCGGACTTCCGCCCTCGCCGCCGCGGGCTCACACCAGCGTGGCGAGCGCTTCGCGATCGAAGGCGGCCAGCTCCGAGTCGCGGCCCTCGCGCACCTTGCGCGCCCACTGCGCGTCCGAGATGAGCGCGCGACCCACCGCCACCAGGTCGAACTCCTCCCGCTCCAGGCGCCGCAGCAGGTTGTCGATCGACGCGGGCTTGGAGCCCGCGCCCTTCATGAGGGTCTCGAGGAACTCGCCCGCCAGCCCCACCGAGCCCACGGTGATGGTGGGCCTGCCGGTGAGCTTCTTCGCCCAGCCGGCGAAGTTGAGGTCCGAGCCCTCGAACTCCGGCTCCCAGAAGCGGCGCTGGGAGCAGTGGAGGATGTCCACGCCCGCGTCGACGAGCGGCGTGAGCCACGCCTCCATCTCCTTGGGCGTCTGGGCGAGCTTCACGTTGAAGTCCTGCTGCTTCCACTGGGACAGGCGCAGGATGATGACGAAGTCCTCGCCCACCGCGGCGCGCATGGACTTCACCACGTCGACGGCGAAGCGGGTGCGCTCGGCGAGCGAGGCGCCGCCATAGACGTCGGTGCGCTCGTTCGTGCCCGCCCAGAAGAATTGATCGATGAGGTAGCCGTGGGCGCCGTGGATCTCCGCCACGTCGAAGCCCAGCCGCTTGGCGTCCGCGGCGGCCTTGCCGAAGGCGGCGATGGTGTCCGCGATGGCCGACTCCGTCATCGGCTCGGTGAAGCGCTTGCCGGGCGAGGACAGGCCCGAGGGGCTATCCACCGGAGGCGGAGCGGCCCACTTCACCTGGGGGTTGCGCGCCGAGCCCACGTGCCAGATCTGCGGACCCATGCGTCCACCGGCGGCATGCACCTCGTCGATGATGCGCTTCCAGCCGGCCAGCGCCTGCTCCCCGTGGAAGTCCGGCACGTTGGGATCGTTCTTGGCCGAGGGCCGGGCCACGACGGTGCCCTCGGACAGGATGAGGCCCACCTCGCCCTCGGCGCGGCGGCGGTAGTAGGTGGCGACCTCGGACGGCGGCACGCCATTGGGCGAGAAGGACCGGGTCATGGGCGCCATGACGATGCGGTTCTTGAGATGAAGGGACTTGTAGGAGAAGGGTCGGAACAGAGCATCTGCGGCCACGGGGAACGGACCTCCGGTTCAGCGGTGTTCGGGCGCGCCTTATAACGGCCTCCCCCTCCCCCCGCCGCACCCTCTCCGTTTTGGCGGACGAAAATCCGCGCAACCGGCGGACGGCTCCTTCCGACAATAAGGAAGGATTTCCTTACCGAACCGGTGTCCGCCATGAGCCACGCCTCCGCCGTCATCAACCTGGATGAGTTCCGCAAGCGCCGTGAGAGCAAGCCCGCCGCCGTGCGTCCCATGCCCACGCTGGGTGTCTGGTCGCCGGTGTGGGTGTGGGTGATGGTCTGGCCCGCGTGAAGCTCAGCGCTCCTCGGGGGGAGGAACGAGCGAGAGGATGACGGCAAGCAGCTCGGAGCGCTCGATGGGCTTGGGCACGTGGGCCTTGAAGCCGGCGAGCAACGCCCGGGTGCGATCCTCCGCGCGGGCGTAGGCGGTGAGCGCCACGGCGGGGATGCGGCCGCCCTCGGACGCGGGAAGGGCGCGCACCTTGCGGATGAAGGCATGGCCATCCTCGCCCGGCATGCCGATGTCGGAGATGAGCAGGTGGGGCCGCGTCTGGAGGAGCACGCTCAGGCCCTCGGCGGCCGAGGCCGCGGTCTCCACCCGCATGCGACACCCCTCGAGCAGCGTGCGCAGCAACTCGCGCGTGTCCGCCTCGTCGTCCACGAGCAGCACCCGCAGGCCCTCGAGCTGGGGCGGGCATCTCAGGTCGGGCTCGTCGCGCGAGCCCGTGGCGGAGGAGGCACCTGACTCCTTGCGCCGCACCACGGCCGTGGGCAGCCGCACCGTGAAGGTGGCGCCCCGGCCCTCGCCCTCGCTGAACGCATCGATCGTGCCGCCGTGGGCTTCCACCAGGTGCTTGACGATGGACAGGCCCAGGCCCAGGCCCCCGTACTTGCGCGCGACACTGCCCTCCGCCTGACGGAAGCGCTCGAAGACGTGCGGCAGGAAGTCCACCGGAATGCCCTTGCCGGAGTCCGCGACGACGATCTCCACCGAGGAGTCGCGCCGATCCACCAGCACCTGGACACGGCCCGCCTTGGGCGTGAACTTCACCGCGTTGGACAGCAGGTTCCAGACCACCTGCTGCAGCCGGGTGGGATCCCCCATGACGGTCGCGACGGAGTCGAGCACGGGCTGCAGGAGGATGCCCTTGGCCACCGCGGCCGGGCGGATGGACTCGAGCGCGGCTTCCACCACCGAGCTGAGATCGACGGACTCGACCTCCAGGACCAGCTTGCCGGACATGATGCGGCTGATGTCCAGCAGGTCCTCCACGAGCTGGGACTGGGCGTGGGCGTTGCGCTCCACCGTCTCCAGCGCGCGCGTGCGCCGCTCCTCGGGGAGCTGACCCGAGCGGAGGATCTGCACCCAGCCCAGGATGGCGGTGAGCGGCGTGCGCAGCTCGTGTGACACCGTGGCGATGAAGTCGTCCTTGAGCCGGTTGGCGTGCTCGGCCTCGGTGCGCGCGGCCTGCTCGCGCTCCAGCAGGGCCACGCGCTCGACCTCCAGCGCCTTGCGCTCGGTGATGTCCAGCACCGTGCCCGTGAAGCGCACGGGCCGTTGCAGGCCATCGAAGTACACCCGGCCCCGCGCGTCCAGCCAGCGCTCGGTCCCATCGGGCGCGCGCACGGTGCGGTACTCGGTGTGGAACACCCCTCCGCTCCGGAAATCCATGGCGCGCTGGACGACCTGGTCCACCCGCTCCCGGTCCTCCGGTTGAAGGCACGAGAGGAAGGTGGGGAAGTCCACCGGGGCGTCGGGTGGCAGACCGAAGAGCTGCTTGCAGCGGGCATCCCAGATGAGCGTCCCGGTGCGGGGATCCATGTCCCAGGTGCCCAACTGCGTGGCCTCGATCGCGATGCGAGCGCGCTCCTGGGCCTTCTGGGTCTCCAGGGCCAGACGCTCGTTCTCCAGGGCGCCGCTGGTGTACCGCGCCAGTTGCACGACCAGGGCCTCGTCATCGGCCGAGAAGTCGCCGCCATCCATCTTGTCCGAGAGCTGGATGAGGCCCAGGTTCTTCCCATCTCGTCCCACCAGGGGCACCGCGAGCCAGCCGCGCATGGGCGGATGTTCGCGATGATGGGCGCCGAAGCCACGCCAACGGGGATGGGCCTCCAGCTGCGCCTGGGTCATGCGGACCGGCTGGTTGCGCTGACATACCCAGGCGTAGATGCCACTGCCGTCCGGCTTCGCGGAGTACTCGCGCCAGGGCGCGTACTTCTCCGAGAGGGAGACCTCGGTGATGGCCTGACTCCAGTTCTGGTCCTCCGTGAGGGACACCACCGCCTGGTGCGACTCGACGAGCGCCCGGGCATGCAGGGTGAGGGCGTGCAGCATCCCCTCGCGCGACGAGGCACCGTGGATGGCTGCGGCGGCCTCCGCCAGGCCGAGGATCTGCCGCTCCCGGCGCTGCTCGAACCTGCGGGCCCGCGCGCTCTCGGCCTCGGCCGCGCGTTGGGCGGACATGTCCTCCATGGCGCCCACCATGCGCAGCGCCTTGCCCTGCTCATCCCGGGCCAGATAGCCCCGATCCACGATCTCGGCATGGCTGCCGTCGGCGCGCAGGAAACGGTACTCGCACAGCCAGCGCTCGGAGCTCGCCGACGCGATGAAGGCATGGATGTCACGCTCCACGCGCTCGCGGTCCTCCGGATGGATGTGCCCGAGCCACCATGCGCCGTCCGCGCCCACCTGCTCGGGCGCGTAGCCGAACAGGGTCCGCACCCCCTCGTTCCAGCCCACCGTGTCGTGCACCAGATCCCAATCCCAGATGGCCGCCTGGGTGGCCCGCGAGGCGAGCTCGTAACGCTCCTCGGAGCGCTTCAGGGCCGCTTGCAGGCGTTTCTTCCCGGTCACGTCCCGGAAGAAGACGATGATGCCGCCCGCCTCCTCGGGATAGGCCGTCACCTCGGTCCAGACATCCAGCGGCGGGTAGTACTCCTCGAACGCCACCGGGACGCGCTCGCGCATCACCCGGTGGTACTGGGACCAGTACTGCAGGGAGGGATCCCGGGAGAGCGGGAAGACATCCCAGAAAACGCGTCCCAGGGACTGCTCGCGAGGCGTCTGGCTCAAGCGCTCCTGGGAGCGGTTGACGCGGATCATCCGCCACTCGGAGTCCAGGATGAAGAAGGCATCCCCGTTCTCCACCGCGTCGAGCGTCAGCCGACCCTCGTGGAGGCGGAGCCGCTGGCTGGCCGTATAGCTGGACACGGCCTCGGCCACCGCCTGGCTCATGCTCTGGTTGAGGACGCGCTCCTCGTCCAGCGAGGGCACCAGGCCCGCCTGCTCGAAGAGATCATCGAGGATCTCCCGCAGCTCGCCATACTCCCGGACCACCGCCTCGAGATCGAAGCCGATCCGCAGCCGCTGCAGGCCGTGCTGGGCCCCCTGGTTCTTCACCGGACTGGACGAGTCGTAGTCGCGCGCCCGCTCCCGGCGCCCCTCGCGCAGATTGTGACTGAGGGCCGAGAGGAAATGGGGCATGTGATCTTCCAGCTCGGAGCGGCTGTGGGGCCGCGTGGCATGGAAGCGCGCGACATGCTCGAGCCAGCGCCGCATGATCTCCTCGCGCCGGGAATCCAGCAGCTCGGCGAGACGGCTCTCCAATGACTTCTCCTGTCGTGATGCGGAAAGACCGGCCCCCTCGTCCGGGGCCGGTCCACGGAACTCCCCTTGAGAGCGACCCCCCACGCGTCACGTCACGCTCACGCCTGGGTACCGGCCCGGCGTGTTCACGGGCTTGATGACGTGTGGATTGCCACCGAGCGAGGGGGTCTCCCCTGGACCCTCGTCCGGCTGCATCACCGGAGGAGCGTGATGGGGATGCTCTTCCTCCTCCGCCCCCGCGTCTCGGGAGGGGGGTGTAGGAGTCATGGGAATATGCAGGACGTCTTTCTTGCTCATGGCTGTACCTCCTACAGGTGGGTACCTCAACAATGAGGATGTCCCCGGCGGAAGACACCTGGCCCCTGGTTGCCCGCCTGCCCCGGTGACCACCTGCCCTTCATGAAGGCTATGGTGCCGGCATGAACGCCCAGCAACTCCTCACGCGGCTCCAGGACACCTCGCCCGACGGGCCCCTGGACCGCCTCGCCGCGCTCGTGGTGGAGCATGAGCTGACCCAGCCGCTCACCGCCCTGCTTCCGCCCTCCCTGCTGGCCCGCGCCGTCACCCAGGCACTCGAGGGCGCCCTGGCCTCGCCCACCGCGGAGCACGAGCTGGCCTCGGCCCTCCAGCACTTCCAGGAGCAGCTCTCCCAGGACAAGCACACCGTGCGCGAGGCCCTGCCACCCGAGCTGGCCAAGATGGCGGTGGAGCTGGCCTCGCGCCGCTACTCCCCGGATCGGGCGCTGGTGCTCGCGCTGTTGGATCGCCCGCCGGTCCGCACGCTGGTGGGGGCGCTGCTGCTCAACGTGCTCATCGAGTTCAGCCGCAAGGTGAGCGCGCCCGTGACGGAGAACCGCATCGCCAAGGGCTTCTCCGGCCTGGCGCGTCTCGCGGCCGAGCAGGCGCGCAACAGCGGAGCCCTGGGCGGCATCGCCGGGGCATTGTCGGACGAAATCGAGCGGCAGGTGGAGAAGCGGGCCCGCGACTTCGTCGACTCGGCCCTCTCGGGCATCTTCCAGCAGGTGGCCGACGCGCTGAGCAACCCCACCCGCCACGCGGAACACGCCGAGCTGCGCGTGGCGCTGCTCGATGGGGTGCTCGGCCTGAACCTGTCGCGGCTGGGACACGAGCTGGGCCAGGTGGACGTGCCCGGCGGCACGGCCGTGGCGCGCAAGGGAATTGCCCAGTGGCTCGCCTCGGGGCGGGCCCTCCCGGAGCTCGAGGCGTTCATCACCCGGGCGATGGAGCGGGATGGCCAGCGACCGGTGCGCGAGGTGCTGGGCGCGTTCGGCCTGCTCGACACCTTCCAGACGATGGGCCGGGAGTCGGTGCGCGGACGGTTGGGGCCCATCGTGGGCTCGACGCCCTTCGCCCGGTGGCTGGAAGAGGTGATGCGTGAGCCCTGAGCCCCACCGGGTGCGAACGGTTCGCCGCAAGCCCCGGAGGAGGCGGTAAGGTACGCCGTGATGAACACGCGCACCGCTCCCCCATCCCTGCTGCGGCCCGAGGACCTGTGGTCCCAGACGCTCGAAGCGACCCGGCATGGACTGGCCACCGGAGCCCTGCAACCCATCGCCACCGAGTGCCGCACCCTGAACCACCGGGGCGTCCCCTTCCAGGTGCGCATGCTCGGACGGGCGCACCTCAAGGACGAGCGCGCCAAACGCGAGCCGCCCCGCGCCACGCCCTTCAACCCCTTCGAGAATCCGGATCCGGACCTCGTGGTGGGCGGGCTGACGCCCACCCACGTGTGTCTGCTCAACAAGTTCAACGTCGTCGAGCACCACCTGCTCATCGTGACGCGCGTCTTCGAGGAGCAGGAGTCGTGGCTGACGGCCGCGGACTTCGAGGCGCTCGCGCTGTGCATGAGCGGGCTGGACGGGCTGGCCTTCTACAACTCCGGCGAGGCGGCGGGCGCGAGCCAGCGGCACAAGCACCTGCAGCTCATCCCCCCGCTGGGGCCCGACGGCCTGCGCGTCCCCATGGAGACGTGGCTGTCCGCGCCCCTGGCGCGCGGCGTGGTGACGACGGTGCCCGACCTGGGCTTCGGCCACGTGGCGACGGGGCTCGGGTCCTGGGAGGACGAGCCCGCGAAGGATGGGGCGCGCATGCTCGAGGCCTACCAGGCCCTCATGGCCGCGGCCGCCCTGGGCACCACGCCGCTGCCGCCCTACAACCTGCTGGCCACGCGCGACTGGATGCTGCTCGTGCCCCGCGCGTGCGCCGAGTCCCAGGGCATCAACGTCAACGCCATGGGCTTCGGCGGCTCGCTGCTCGTCAAGACGGAGCAGCAGCGCCAGCAGCTCGAGGCGCAGGGGCCCATGGAGCTGCTGCGACAGGTGACCCGGCCGATCGTGCTCGGGTGAGGCGCGGGAGGGGGCTCAAGCCGTCGTCAGGATGCGGTGGCGGTAGAGTTCCAGCAGGATGTCCTCGTGCAGGTCCGCCTGCTTCTCCTGGCGCAGCCGCTCGCGCACCTTCTCGACGGGCTCGAGACCGGTGAACTCCACGAGGAGCGCGTAGGCCATGCCGGGCAGCGCCACGGCGTCGTACTCGCTGTAGGCCCCGAGCGCGACGCTGCCGTCCGCGAGCCACTTCACCGTGGCCTCGGAGTTGAGCTTGAGCACCTTGGGCAGTTCGGGCGCGACGGCGTCCCGGTGACTCTTCTCCAGCACCTTGAGCTCGATGACGCCATCGAGCCCGAGCAGCTTGTCCACCTGCTCCGGCGTGAGCGCGCGCACCAGGTCGTAGCAGGCCCGGTAGAACTCCGCCTCGCGACCCTCCCACTTGCCCCACAGCGCGGTGTAGTCCTTGGCGGGCATGGGCCGATCGTCCAGCTCCTCCACGCTCGGCGCGTCCGTCAACTCCGGCTTGTCGCGGCCCGCGAGGATGTACTCGGGCAGCAACTGGAGCACGGCGTAGCGCGACAGTTGGATCTCCGCGAGCGTCAGGTACGTCTTGAGCGTCATCCAGAACTTGCGCCCATCCGCGCCCGCCACGTACTTGCAGAAGAACGTGGAGCACACGGCCTCGCGGTAGGGCCAGATGGTGCAGCCGCCCTGCTGCTCCTCGTAGTAGGGGCAGCGCATGGAGGCGGCGCGGCCGAAGAACTGGCGCGAGTTGCGGTAGAGCAGGTTGTAGCGCGCGGAGGCCTTCACCCACTGGGGCGTCACGCCCAGGCGGGTGCCCATCTTCTCCTCCATGCGCCGCCGGCCCTCGGCCAGCTCGGCGCGTCCGTCCGAGAGCAGCGCCCCGACGAGGAAGTTGGGCAGGCGGGGGTAGTAGGTGCAGCACTTGGTGTCCGGCCGGAACAGGCGGCTCACCCCATCCACGGACTCCACCGTGCCCGAGGCCGAGGAGGGACACATGGCGCACGAGTCACACGTGGCCTTGGTCTCCACGGGCACCTCCTTCCGGAAGAAGTCCGGAAGCAGATCCCGGTAGAGGACCGGCAGGCTGTCGAGCATGGGACGCATGAAGGGCAACTCCTCGGAGGGGGGCTGGGGGGCTCAGGCGAAGACGCGGATGAGGATGAGCACCATCACCGTGAGCATGGACAGCATGCCGAAGCCGAAGCTCACCGAGCGCCAGGGCTGCATGGACTTGAGGTAGGCGATGGAGTGCCCCACGCGCGCGGCGGTGAAGACGATGAGGGCGATCTTCAGGGCGAGCGACGGAGCGCCCAGCAACACCGCCACGAGGCCGAGGATGAGGAAGGCGGGGATGTTCTCCAGATCGTTGCGGTGGGCCCGGAGCACGCGCGCCACCTCGGGGGGCTCCACATCGGAGAGCTGGGCGCCGAAGCGGGCCGCGTCCTCGGAGTTGGTGGCCACCTTGAGCCGCGAGCGCACCACACCGGTGTAGATGCCCACGGCGATCATCTTGATGACGAGCAACACGGCACACAATGCGTAGAGCCGCAAGCCCGGCAGGGCGATCAACAAGGTGGGCGAGACTTCGAAGGGCAGGTCGTTCATCAGGCCTCCTCTACCAGCCGCGTCCGCGTTTGGACAGCCGGGAGGGCCATACGCCGGGTGGCTTGACGGCGGACCCCGGCTTGTCCAAGTTGCCGCCCCTCATGCCTGTCCTGAGTGGAGCAGTCACCTTCTCGCGCTTCCGGTCCGCACCGGCCGGAGACGCCCCATCCGACACGAAACGCTGGCTGTCCAAGGGCCTGAAGTCCGGGCACTTCGAGCCCATCGACTTGAAGAAGACCGAGGACGAACGGGCCGCGGGCTTCGTGGAGCTGGAGAACTCCGATGGCACGGACTTCTCCACGGGCAGCGTGCTCTATGGCGAGTACGCGCTGTTCGGCTACCGCGTGGACACCGTGAAGGTGCCCGCGCCGGTGCTCAAGGCGGAGCTGAGCAAGTGGGAGAAGGCCTTCGAGAAGGAGAACGGCCGGCCCCCCACCCGCGGCGAGAAGAGCGAGAACCGCGCTTCCATCAAGCACATGCTGCGCCAGCGCGCCGTGCCCTTCACCAAGGTGCACGACGTGAGCTGGAACCTGAAGACGAACCAGGTGCAGCTCTGGGCTTCCTCGCGCAAGACGGTGGAGGAGATCCTCTTCGCCATCGAGGAGTCCTTCGACGTGAAGCTCCAGCCACTCGTGCCCGTGTCGCTCGCGGCCGAGGCCGGCATCTCCGACGAGAACCTGGTCCCCACCCCGGAGCTCATCGGCATGGAGATTTCCCAGAGCGAGATCGAGAGCAACGAGGTGAGCCATGGCGACGCGTGAGCAGGCACGAATCGAAGCGGCGTTCATGCGGGGAGACACGGGCGTCGACGGGGGCGCCACCGAGGAGGAGACGCGGGACGAGGCCCAGGTCGAGCGCGACAAGGCCCGGGAACAGCTCCTGCGGGGCCGGGCCTATCTCGGCCGCGAGTTCCTCACCTGGCTGTTGTGGCGCTCGGAGTCGGGCGGCGCGCTCGTGGACTTCGAGGGCACGGGGCTGGAGGTGCTCTACATGGGCCGCTGCACGCTTCGCGGCGTCAACGGGGACGTGACGGAGATGATGGCCAAGGGCACGCTCGCGCCCTACTCCGAGAACGTGCGCCACTCGCTGGACCGCGGGCTGCTCGTGCACCAGGCCCGGCTGCGCTTCACCCACGGCGAGAAGGTGTACGAGGTGACGCTGGACGCGGAGTTCCTCGACATCCGCGCGGCGAAGCTGCCGGAGCTCATGACGGAGGAGGAGGATGATCAGCTGCTCGAGCGGCTCTACCTCACCGAGCAGCTCTCCGGCATGGTGGACGCGCTGGTGGTGGCCTTCATGCAGGTGCGCGCCAGCCGCAACTGGAGCAAGAAGATCGTCCCGGAGATGAAGAGCTGGATGAAGGGCGAGTCCGAGGAGCCCAAGGCCACCCAGGCGCCCAAGACCACCAAGGTCCAACTGGCCCGCGCCGCGCGCGGCTGAGGCCCCGGAGCGCATTCTCCGTGACGACGCCCGGCCCCGCCCGCCTCACCTTCTTCTGCGAGCTCGAGGCCGGGCCGCTCACGGCGCTCTTCGCCACCCCGTCCGTCATCGAGCACCTCCAGGCGCTGCGCGCCAGCGTGAGCCTCGGGGTGCTCGACCTGGGCCCCGAGCGCGCGGAGGTGGTGCGGCGGTTGAACGCGGCGGGCGTGCCCGTCATCGCCTGGCAGCTCCTGCCCAAGGACCAGGGCTACTGGTTCCACCAGGGCAACGCGGCCCAGGCCGCCGGGCGCTACGCGGACTGGCGCGCCTGGACGCTCACCGAGGGCCTCCTCTGGGACGGCGTGGGCCTGGACATCGAGCCGGACATCCGCGACCTGCGACGCGCGTTGGACAGCCGCTGGCGCCTGCTGCCGGCGCTCCTGCCCCGGCTCGCGCGGGGAGGGCTGCTGCGCGAGGCCCGGGCGAGCTACCACGCGCTGATGGAGCGCATCCGGGGCGATGGCTACCGGGTGGACAGCTACCAGTTGCCCTTCATCGTGGACGATCGCCAGGCGCGCTCCACGCTGCTGCAGCGGCTCACCGGGGTGCTCGACGTGGCCGCCGACCGCGAGGTGTTGATGCTCTACACGAGCTTCGTGCGCCCCCACGGCCCGGGGCTCCTGGAGAGCTATGGCCCCCAGGCGCGCGCCGTGGGCCTGGGCGTCACCGGGGGCGGCGTGGACGTGCCGGGCCTCATCGAGGTGCCGCCGCTGGACTGGGAGGAATTCTCGAGGGATTTGCGCCTGGTGCGACGGTGGACGGAGGACGTGCACGTCTTCAGCCTGGAGGGCTGCGTGCGCCAGGACTTCCTCGCCCGGCTGCGGGACTTCGACTGGACGGGGGAGGCACGGGGAGGGCCGACGCCCCGACGGCGCGTGGCCACGGCGCGCCGGGTGGTGGGCGGACTACTGAGGGCCAGTGCCTGGTTCCCGGGGTGAGGAACCGAAGTCGCCGAGGACGATCCGGGCGCGGCCGTCCATGGGCAGCGCGTGCTCCTCCACGGTGGGAAAGCCCTGCTCGCGCGCCAGGTCCGCCAGGTAGCGCCGCCAGGGGTTGTAGGGCATGCCGTTGTCCGAGCAGCACGGCACCACGGCGAAGGGCAGCCGGTGCCTGGCCGCGTACTCGATGATGATGCGCGTGGCCCCGTCCGGGTGCATGCCCACCAGCAGGTCGCACTCACACGGCTCGTCGAGCGTGAACATCCGCTGCTCGTAGCGCACGGGCAGGTGCTTGTGCCTCGAGTCGAACGTGGTGACGGTGCGGCCCAGCCGTGACAGGGCCTCGTTCAGACGGCCCTGTCCTCCGGCGATGTCGAAGATCCGCGGGGCGGGGAAGCGCTCGACGAGGAACCGGGCGAAGAGATCGAAACGGCGCTTGTCGGCCATGCGGTGTGCCTGCCCCTGGTCACGACCAGGACAGCTCGTAGTCCGTATCGTAGGCGCCCAGCGCGCGGGCATGCACCGACACGTCCTTGGCGCCCACGGCCTCGAGCGACGCGTGCAGCGCGCCCTCGTTGAACGGGCGGGGCACCAGGTCGCGTTTGTAGGAGAGCACGCCGTGTGACTGGCCCGTGCGCTTCATCTGATCGATGCCCGTGTTGTCGCCCAGCACCGCGTGCGTGGTCGAGGGCATGTTGTTGAGCAGCCGCAGGGGATCATTGCGCGCCAGCAGCACCAGCACCTTTCCGGCGCTCGAGGCGTAGAAGGCCTTGGAGGCCTGATAGCCCATCTCCCACATGGCCGCCGAGAAGTCCCCGTACTTCTCGCTCATGCGCCGCGCCGCGGGGTAGGCCATCTTCAGCCAGGTGCTCAGGGGGTAGTTGAAGAACTCCAGGAAGCGCTGCTCGCCGCCCAGCGCGAGACACTGATGCAGCAGCACCTCGTCTCCGAACTGGCGCAGCAGATCCAACAGACTGTTCATGAAGATGCCACGCGCCACATCCCCTGGTCCCGTGAGGGCCAGACGCGCCTGCAACTCCTCTTCCGAGCCGAGCATCAACGGGGCACCAGTATCGGATTCGTTACCCATGGGGAACACCCCTTCGTCCAACAGGTGGGTCCACTCTCCGCGCGGAGCGCTTGCCGAGCGTACTCCTGGCCACCCGCGGGAAGTATCAACTCATCCGGAGCCAGAGCGGAAGGCAATGGCCCCCGGGTGCACAGTCCCGCACGGGATGTGACATCCTACGAGAGGGAAGAATCGTGTCATCCACCGAGGGAGGTGGAGGCGAACACGCCGCGGCCAATGGCGAGGATGCCCCCGACGACGAGCAGCAGGGCGCCCCCCACGGCGATGAGCGGCAGGAGGAAGCCGGGCTGGGGCCGCTTGCGGTTGATGACGAGCAGGACGTGGGCCAGCACGGCCGCCAGCAGCATGAGCGTCAGGTGGCCCCAGAGGATGGGACGGAAGGGCCAGCCGGCGCCCAGCAGCACGAGGCCCAGGAGGATCTGCGTGTCGAGCAGGCCGGCGAAGCTGGAGCCGAGGATGCGCACCTTCTTGTCCACGGGACGCTTCGTGGCGAACCCGTAGACGAAGTAGGCGAGGGCGACGAGCCCGACGAGGAGGACCAGGTAGCGCAGCCCGGAGTGGGCCTTGAAGAGCAGAGTGAGCATGGCGCCGCCTTCCTAATGCCCCCCGGCCCAAGAGGCGAGTCTTTAGGTGGGATCCGGCTTGGGGGTGCTGGCGGTGCTGGGCGGCAGGGCCGGGGGCGCGAGCAGCTCGGGCCCGGGCAGCTCCCCGGTGAGGCTCTTGAGGAAGGCGACGATGTCGTCCACCTCGGAGTCGCTCAGGGTCATGCCGAGCTGGTGCTTGCCCATGAGGCGCACCGCGGTGGCCAGTTCCTTGACCGAGCCGTCATGGAACCAGGGGCCGGTCTTCTCCACGTTGCGCAGGGTGGGCACGCGGAACTTGTGCATGTCCTCCTCGTCCTGCGTCACGTCGAAGCGGCCCTTGTCCTCGGTGGGGTAGTCCTCGATGAGGCCGAGCTTCTGGAAGGAGGTGCCGCCCACGGAGGGGCCGTTGTGGCACGTGGTGCAGCCGGAGCCGGCGAAGAGGTTGAGCCCGCGCCGCTCCTGCTCGCTCAGGGCCTGCTCGTCTCCGGCGAGGTACTTGTCGAAGCGCGAGGTGGTGAGCAGCTCGCGCTCGAAGGCGGCCAGGGAGCGCGCGACGTTGGTGACGCTCACGGGCTTCTTGTCCCCCGGGAAGGCCGTCTTGAAGGACTTCACGTATTGGGGGATGGAGTTGAGCGTGGCCAGCACGTGCTTCTCGCTGGGCATGGCCATCTCCGCCGGGTTGAGCATCGGCCCTGCGGCCTGCTCCTCCAGGGTGGCGGCGCGGCCGTCCCAGAACTGGGCGATGTGGCCAGCGGCGTGGAAGACGGTGGGCGAGTTGCGGTTGCCCATCTGGCCCTTGTGTCCCGGGGACGTGGCCTTGCCGTCCACGCCGAAGGAGGCCAGGTCATGGCAGGTGTTGCAGGAGATGTCGTGGTTCTTCGACAGGCGCGGCTCGAAGAAGAGCATGCGCCCCAGGGCGATGCGCTCCGGGGAGTCCTTCTTCGCCGCGGCGGCCTGGGAGGCGGAGGGGCGGAAGAAGGAGACGAGCTTCGCGTAGGCCATCTGCGGCGGGGGCTCCGGCGCCGCGGCGGTGGGAGCCGGCGCGGCCTTTGGCGCGGCGGTGGGGGCCGGCGCGGCCTGGGGCGCGGGGGCCTCCTTGCTGCAAGAAGTGGAGAGGGCACCCAGGGACAAGAGTCCCATGCCCAGCCAGAGCCGATTGCGCTTCATCTACCAACCTCCCATCAGGAACAACACCACGGGCACTGTCCTACCATTACCCGGCCCTCCTTGGGGATGGCCCCGCCCACCGGGTGACACGGCCAGGGTGAAGCTCATCCTTGCCGGGAGCCCTGCCCCGTCCACCCGGAGGGCAGGCTCCCGGACAGGCCCCATGGCCGCGCCCCGCCCCGCTCCGTCGCGCTGGAAGAAGAGCCGATCCACGGCCCAGGACAGCGTCAACCCGGTGGCCATCCCCAGCACGTCCCAGGTGAGATCCTTCCAGGAGAAGATGCTCCCCCGCCCCGCGTCGAAGAACTCCTTGGCCACCCCCACGCCGAGCGACAGCCCCGCGCCCGTGAGCCAGCGAGCCTCGGGCGCCGCGAAGAGGAACGCCCCCCCCGCGTAGCCCGCCACCGCCAGCCCCGCGCTCACCCCGAAGTGCGCCGCCTTGTCCGAGGACAACCAGGGATCCACCGTGGATGGCTCGTCCCACTGACTCCAGGCCGGAAGCGGCGCGAACACCAACACGGTCAGCAACACGGTCAGCACGGCGGGTCGACTCACGAACAGGCGCATTCGCGCCATGACACCATCGCGAATGAGCCCACGCCAGCCTGGAGAGGGAGGAAGGGCCGCGGTTTTCGAGACGTGAGGGGAACTTGCCTCTATGATCGGGCGCCGTGACCCGACCTGGCACCTCGCTCTTCGATCTGCGTACGCCCTCGCCCCGTCATCCCGGGCTCGACGCGGCCCGCGGCCTGGCCGTGGTGGCCATGGTGCTCGGGCACACGCTGGACGCCCTGCTCGCCCCGGAGATGCGCGCCCACCCGTGGGTGCAACAGTACTGGACGCTGCGTGGCATCACCGCGCCCCTGTTCCTGCTGGTGGCGGGCTTCGCGGTGGTGGCGGCGCTCGGCTCCTCCCGGGAGCGCGCGGGCCAGACGCTGGGCCGCCGGCTGCGGCGGGCGCTGCTGCTGCTCTTCCTCGGCTACTTCGTGCACTGGCCGGGCTGGGCCACCGTGCACTGGCTCGGCTGGGGCGAGGAGTTGCGCGAGCGCCTCTTCGCCTTCGATGCCCTGCAGTGCATCGGCGTGAGCCTGGGAGTGGGCGCCGTGGTGCTCGCCCTCGCGCGCGGCACCTGGACCCGGGCCATCGCCCTGGCCGTGCTGGCGGTGGGCATTCCGCTGGCGAGCACCTGGGCCTGGGGCGCCGCCGAGCCGGGGCCCATCGAGCTGCGGCAGGCGGTGGGCATGCCGGGCTCGCGTTTTCCGCTCTTTCCCTGGGCGGGCTTCTTCTTCGCCGGAGCGCTCACCGCCCACCTGTCGCGAGCGCTGCGGCCGGGGTGGCCCCAGGGCCTGGCGCTGGGCGCGCTGGGCGCGGGCCTGCTGGGGCTGACCTCGCGCCTGACCGCGGACTGGAGCCCCACCAGCGCGTGGCTCGTCGCCTTCCGCGTGGGCGAGGGCCTCCTGGTGCTCGGCGCCATCAGCTTGCTGCCCCAGTTGCTCACCCGGCCCCTGGCGCCGCTGGGCCGCGCGTCCCTGTGGCTCTACGTGCTGCACCTGCCCGTGGTGTACGGCTGGGCAGGCACCGCGGGACTCGCCGGCCGCGTGGGCCCCACGCTGGGACTGCCGGCCACGCTGCTCGTGGGCATCACCCTGCTCGCGGTGTGTTACGGAATTGCGTGGTTGGGCAAACGCCTGGGCCGCTCCGGCCGCCAAACCCCGGATTCCTCGGCGTGGCGCGCGCGTCCGCTGCCCGTCGAGGGTGGGGCGAGGTCCTGAGGCACCTGGAATTTGCCTCCGCGTCACTCGCGGGTTAGATGCTGCGGCACGGCCGCCTCTGGACCGAGCGAGGACCCATGCACCTGATGAACAAACAGTCCGCCCTGGCCCTGTTGACCCTGGGAGTCACGGCCCTATCGGGTTGCGCGGGCGTGGCGTTCATGGGCCGCCCCGTCATCGGGACCACGTCGCTCTACGCGTCCACGTCGGCGCGCGAGTTCATCAACGAGCAGGCGCGGCTGGGCAGCAAGAGCGCCGAGGGCTGCGTGACGTCCATCCTGGGCATCGTCACCACCGGAGACGCCACCGCCTCGGACGCGGCCCGCAAGGCCAACATCACCCGCATCACCCACGTGGACCACAAGTTCGAGAACATCCTCGGCCTCTACGCGAAGTACTGCGTGACGGTGTTCGGCGACTAGCCGCCTGCCTGGCTGGCCGGGATGCGAGGCCCTCCGTGGGTTCCCTCGCTGCCCAGGAGACTGCTAGTTTCACGCTCGCTTCCGGCGTCCCCCACCTTGCTCCGACAGGAGTTCCCGGCCGCGAAGCTCAGTGAGAGCAGACTCCATGACCTTCAAGACCCTCGTTCGTCCTCTCCTCGTCGTCACCGCCACCGCCGGGGCCTCCGCCTTCGCGCAGCCGGCGCAGCCCTCCGTGGAGGCGCTGACCTCCGCCGCCCAGAACGTCATCATCCACCGCGCGCAGCTCACCGCGTTCAAGGCGCTGCCTGGCCGGTTCGAGGACGCGAAGAACCCCATCACCGCGGAGAAGGTGGAGCTGGGCCGGATGCTGTACTTCGACACCCGCCTGTCGAAGAACCAGCAGCTCTCCTGCAACAGCTGCCACGACCTGAACCGGTTCGGCGTGGACGGCAAGTCCTTCTCCACCGGCCACAAGGGCCAGCTCGGCGGACGCAACTCGCCCACGGTGTACAACTCCGGTGCCCACCTCACCCAGTTCTGGGACGGCCGCGCCGCCACCCTGGAGGATCAGGCCAAGGGCCCCATCCTCAACCCCGTGGAAATGGCGATGCCCAGCGCCGAGCACGTCGTCGAGACGCTCAAGTCCATTCCCGGCTACGTCACCGCCTTCCAGAAGACCTTCCCCGGACAGGAAGACCCCGTCACGTACGACAACCTGGCCAAGGCCATTGGCGCCTTCGAGCGGCAGCTCGTCACCCCCTCGCGCTTCGACAAGTACCTCGCCGGGGACGAGCAGGCGCTCACCCACGCGGAGAAGGCCGGCCTCAAGACGTTCCTGGACCAGGGCTGCCAGCAGTGCCACTACGGCCCCGCCCTGGGCGGCTCGCTGGTGAAGCTCGGCGTCATCATCCCCTACCCCACCAAGGATCAGGGCCGCTACGACGTGACGAAGCGCGAGACGGACCGGATGGTCTTCCGCGTGCCCACCCTGCGCAACGTCGCGCGCACGGGGCCCTACTTCCACGACGGCTCCATCTCCGATCTGCAGACGGCCGTGAAGCTCATGGCCCAGCACCAGCTCGGCAAGCAGCTCTCCGCGGCCGAGACCCAGAACATCGTCGCCTTCCTCGACGCGCTCACCGGCGAGCTGCCCTCGAGCTACATCGCCAAGCCGTCGCTGCCCGCCAGCGGCCCCAAGACGCCGCGGCCGGACCCCACGTGAGCTAGTTCCCCCCACCCCGTTCCGGCTGGACATGGCCCGGTGCCATGGACCGCCGGACGGGGGGCTCGGTGGCCCGGCCCCGCTCCGCCAGGGCACGGACCACCGCCTCCAGGGCCGCGATGCGCCGACCGGCGCGCCCCCGGGCCCAGGGCTCGCACCGAGGCGCCCCCAGCAGCTCCGCCGCCTGCTCCACCCCTCCCGTCTTCTGCTTGAGCGCCCGCGCGCTCGCGAGCCGCACGTTCACCGCCTCGGGCACGGGGAAGCCGTCGCGCCGCAGCAGCTCCAACGCGAACGTCGTCCACACCGCCAGCTTGTCCCCCGGGCGCAGGAAGGCCTGGAAGCGCGCGAGGCCCAACTCCACGGACTCGCCCGCGAGCAGCTCCGCCTCGGGCAGCTCCACGTGCAGGGACGTGCTGCGCGCGAGCGGCTGGCGCGGCGCGAGCACCGCCTCCAGACGCTCGCCAGTGGAGGGACGCACCGCCACCAGGTGCACCAGCTCCGAGGGGAGGTTCTCCTCCTGGGGGTGCGCGTTGGCCTCGGCGTAGAGGAGCACCAGGTGCTCGAAGTCCTCGGAGATGGAGCGCAGCTCCAGGGGCGGACGCCAGGGGGCCTTGTAGAGGCGCTTGCGCCCCGGGCCCTCGCGCGTCGACTGACGCTCGAGCTGCGTGTCCACCATGAAGTCGAAGGCGCCGAGCAGGGTGTCGAAGCGCTCCTGGCCGCCCTCGAGCAGGCCCAGCACCTCCACCACGGCCTCGATGGTGGAGACGCAGTGGTCGGCCGGCTCGGCGCGGATGCGGTAGTTGCTCGGGCGGCGCGGGACGAAGCCGATGCGCGGCAGGCCCGCGAGCAGCGGATTCGTTTTCACCAGCTTGCGCGCGAGCGGCCAGGTGCCATCCACCACGATGAGCGTCTCGGGGGGATTCGCCCTCGCCTCCTCGAGGGACATGGCCTCCTCGCCGGGGAAGAGGACGGCGACGCGCTCGGGGCGGGCGGCGAGCTCGGTGAGCCGGGCGTGGCCGGAGAAGTCCACGCCCACGTGCAGCTCGGAGTTGGGCAGGGACAGGTGCGCCATGCGGGCGGTACCGATGGCCACCCGCCGCTCGCGGGGGTGCTGGAGGAAGACGACGTGGGTGCGCGAGTCCACCCGGGGCACGCGCGCGCAGTAGCACGTGGCCTGGGGACGGAGGCACCGCAGACAGAGAGAACGCACCCCCGCGCTTTATCGGCCCCCGGGACTCGCGGCAAGGTAGGACAAGAACCCGTGAACCTGCTCCTCCTCCACGACTCGGATTTCCTCCCCGACGGCACCGTCCAGATGACGGGCCGCCGCGCCCAGCACGCCCGCGAGGTGCTCCGCGCCGAGCCCGGCGAGTCACTCCGGGTGGGCCAGCTCGGAGGGCTCGTGGGCACTGGCGAGGTGCTGGAAAACTCCCCCGGCCTGCTCCGCCTGCGCGTCACCCTCACCGAGCCGCCTCCTCCCCGAGCGGGCGTGGACCTGGTGCTCGCCATTCCCCGCCCCAAGGCCCTCAAGCGCGTGCTGCCCGCCGTGGCCCAGCTCGGCGTGGACCGCGTCGTGCTCGTCAACGCCGCCCGCGTGGAGAAGAGCTACTTCGACTCCAAGGTGCTCGCCGGGGACTTCGTCGCGGAGCTCCTCCTCCAGGGGCTCGAGCAGGCACGCGACACCCGGCTGCCCGAGGTGCTCGTGCGCGAGCGCTTCCGTCCCTTCGTCGAGGACGAGCTCGACACGCTCTTCGGCACCGAGGCGCTCCGCCTCCTGCCCCACCCGCCCGCGCCCGAGCCCCTCACCCGGGTGGGCGTCCAGGCCGCGCCGCGCGTGGTGCTCGCCGTGGGACCCGATGGCGGCTGGGTACCCTTCGAGGCCGACCTCCTGGCGCGGCACGGCTTCCGCCCCTTCTCGCTCGGGCCGCGCATCCTCCGGGTGGAGACCGCCGTCCCCGTGCTCCTGGGACAGCTCGCCCTGCTGAGGGCGGAGGCGCCCCACCCGGCCTGAGTCTCAGCCCGCCGTCACCTTGAACTCGCGCTCCTGCGTGGAGGTATCGGGCGTGACGGTGAAGGACAGGCGGCCCACCTCCCGCCCATCCTCGGTCTCCAGGGAGACGCGCCAGTCGCCAGGCCGGGGCGCCGTCAGGTACGCGAACGTGCGGAAGCCGCGATCCCTCCCGCCCTGTCCCAGGTACAGCCCATCGTAGGTGTGGAACTCCGTCCAGCCCTTCTTCGGATCGTCGTACTCCCAGCGCAACAGCAGTCGCGTGCCCTTGTCTCCCGAAGACTGGGGCTTGAAGCTCGTGGGCGCGAAGATGCTGGCGAAGAAGTAGACCCGATCGCCCGGGCGCGCCCGGAAGTCCTGATCCCCTCTCGCCCAGGGCTCCCACCCACCGCCCTCGTGCAGCAGCCGGTAGTCGCGGCCCCAAGGCCCCTTCACCACCTGCACGTCGTGGTAGATGCCGCTCGAGAGCAGGGACAAGGGCACCGGGGGAATCGCCTTGAGCGCGTACAGGCCGAGCAGCACCACCTGCACCCCCCACCCCGGCACGAGGATGTGCCACCACGGATGTCGGCCCTCGCGCTTCCGGCCGTGCACCAACACCGCGAGCGCGCCCATCACCGCGGCGGACAGGCCCGCGGCCCACAGGAACAACATCCCGCTGTAGTAGCCACGCACCACGGGCAGCAGGTACGCGAAGTACGAGGTGAGGCAGAAGGCGTAGAGCCCCACGCGCACCACCGGCCCCCGCGCCCGGAAGCGCGGCAGCTCGTTGGCCACCAGCACCCCGAAGACGCTCGCGAGGAACAGGAACGACGTCAGCCCGGAGGCGCTCTTGAAATAGAAGAGCGTGTAGGGACTCAGCAGGCCGCCGAGCAGCAAGTGCAGCGCGTCCTCGCGAAAGCGCCACACCCGGGACAGGCCCTTTGGAGGCGCGGCGCCCTCGCGCCAGCGCAGCTCCAGCCACAACAACCACCCCAGCACGGCGAGGAACAGCCCCTGCTTGGTGAGCGTGAAGCGGTTGTCGATGCGCGGCAGCGTGAGGATGTCGTACGCGAAGCTCGCGAAGAACAGCAGCGCCAACTCCGCCTTCGCATGGCGCGCCCGGAAGGCCCGGAGCCGCTCCGCCCACGAAGGGGCCTCGCGTGCTTCCTCCCGCGCTTCCGGCGGCGAGACGAGCCCCAGGGGTCCCACGGACGAGGACTCCGCCATCTCCGGCTCGAACGCCTCGGGCTTCTCTTCACTCAGTCGGGGGGCGGCCACGTCGGGTCCAGAACCTGCGCGTCACGGGGGTGCTCGGGCCCTCTCGCGTCAGCACGAGAGGGCCTCGGGGAGACTCAGGCCGGGGCCTTGCCCGCCACCAGGTCCGCCAGCTCGCCGCGCTCCTCCAGCTCCATGAGGATGTCCGAGCCACCCACGAACTTCCCGTGGATGAACACCTGCGGAATGGTGGGCCAGTTGGAGTAGTCCTTGATGCCCTGGCGTACCGCCGGGTCGGCCAGCACGTCCACCGTGTGCACCTCGCCGTGCTGCTGCAAAATCTGCAGCGCGCGCGCGGAGAAGCCGCACTGGGGGAAGAGCGCGTTGCCCTTCATGAACAGCACGATCTTGTGGTTCTTCACTTCAGCGTCGAAACGGGCCTTGAGCTCCGGAGACATCTCTCTCACTCCTGGTTAGCGGGACCCGAGCTTCTTCCACTGCTCGGGCGAATAGGTCTTGAGCGCCAGCGCGTGCAGCTCGCCGGACTTCAACCACTGCTGCAGCGGCGCGTACACCAGTTGGTGCTGCTCCACCATGGACTTGCCGGCGAAGGACGGGCTCACCACGCGCGCCTCGAAGTGGTCGCCCGTGCCGGTGGTGTCGTTCACGTCCACTTCCGAGCCGGGCAGCGCGCCGAGAATCCGCTCGCGGATGAAATTCGGATCAAGCATCAGTTCAGTCCCTTCCCCTTGAGCAGCATGGCGGGATCCACCCCCATGCTCTTCAGGGTGCTGTCCCATAGCAGACCCGGGTCGCCTTCGAGCACCGGACGAGCGGAGGCCTCGGCGAAGAGCCAGGTCCCCGAGGCCAGCTCGTTCTCCAACTGGTGGGGACCCCAGTTGGCATACCCCAGGCAGAAGCGCAGGTGGGACGACGGGTCCTTGAGCAGGGGGCCGAGCGTGTCCAGGGTGAGGCTCAGGTAGAGCCCGGGCACCACCTCGTGCTTCTCCGTCACCTGCTCGTTGTTGTGCAGCACGAAGCCCCGATGATTCTCCACCGGGCCCCCCATGAAGACGGGCTGCCGGGAGCGCTCGGGGGCGATCGCCAGGGACTGGTTCTTGGCCAGGTCTCCCAACGTCAGGGAGGCCCCCCGGTTGATGACCAGGCCCATCGAGCCCGCTTCCCCATGCTCGAGCATGAGAACCACCGAGCGCCGGAAGTTCGAGTCCGTCAGTTGTGGCATCGCCACGAGGAGGCCAGGAACGAGTGTCTGCACAGAGGGAAGTTTCCGCCCTTCCCCCTCTCAGCGCAACCCATTCGTCCCCCAGGCCCATGCCAGGGCCCGCGCGGGCCTAGTGCCAGCTCTTGTGCTGGGACTGGAGCGCCTGGGCGAGCTTCTCCGGGTTGAGGGGCTTGCCGATGAACAGATCCGCGCCCAGGCCCTTGCACTTGCGGGCCATGGACGCGTCGCTCATGGCACTCACCCCGATGAGCACCGACTGGGGGAACTTCTCCCGCAGCCGGGCCATGAGGTTGGTGCCGCTGCGGCCGGGCAGGAAGACGTCCACGATGGCCGCGTCCATGCGCTTGTTGCGCACGGCGAACTCGGCCTCCTCGGCGCTCCCCACCGGCAGGGCCTCGTAACCCCACTGGCTCACCAGCTCCACCAGCAGCTCGCGGTGCGCCGGATCATCCTCGACGATCAGGACCGAGCCCTTGACCTGTTCCAGCTTGAGGTTGTCGTCATCCCGGGTCCGGGCGTGACCCGTGGCGATGGGAAGCTCCTCGTTGACGATGGACATGGCAACCTTCGCTGAAGTGAGAGAGTTCATTTGATAGGCAACGGATGCATCCGGGCCTGGGATTCCACATTAGGCACTGCCCTTCGGAACCGCCTCCCCCCCCTCGGGCTAGACGCGGCGCGTTCCCGCCCCAAGTCCCTGGGAAGCAAGAGAGGCGCCAAGCACCACCAACACCAGGAGTATCCACGCGGGTAGCACCACGCGTGTGCCTCCTTCGTAGATGAGCGCGGCATAGCTCGTGCCGAGGTAGCGGCCGAGCGACATGGGTTCCATCCGAGCGATGCCGAAGAAGCTGATGGTGGATTCCGTGAGGATCGCCGTGGGCAGGCGGCTGAGGAAGACGGCGAGGACGAAGGGACGCAGGGCCGGCCAGAGGTGGACGCGCGAGAGGTGCCACCGCCCCGCCCCGAGCGCCCGGGAGGCGGCGACGAACTCCTGGGCCTCCAGGGTGGCGAGCCGGTTGCGGAACATGCGCGCCGGCCCCGCCCACCCCACCAGCGCCAGGGACACCACCATCAGGCCGAAGGGGCCGAGCCCGCCCGCCTGCCCGGCGTCCAGGAGGGACTGCCCTGCCAGTTGCAGCACCATCACCACCAGCACGTCCGGCAGGGCGAAGAAGGCATCCACCCCGCGCAGGATCTGATGCTCCAGCCAGCCCCCGGCGCCACGGGCCGCCATCGCCACCCCGAGCCCCACCGCCGTGGACACCGCCCCCGCCGCGAGGCCCACCACCAGGGAGACCCACAAGCCCCCGAATGCCAGCTCGCACACACTCCGGTCCGGGTGGGAGGGATCCATGCCCAGGGGGCAGGTGTGGGACAGGGCCTCGGGGAACATCCGGCCGGCAAGCCAGCTCGCGAGCCCCAGGCCCACGAGCAGCACGAGCCCGACCCAGGCCCTCGGGGGGACGCGGCTCATGAGGAGACCTCCCGGGCGCGGGGATCCACGAGGAAGCGGACGACTTCCACCGCCAGGCCGACGACGACGAGCAGCGAGGCGAACACGGTGGTGGACACCACCACGACGGCCACCTGCTTCTGGAGCACGGCGAGGACGTAGAGCTGACCGAAGTAGGGCAGGCCGAAGACGCGCTCGGCGGCGAAGGAGCCGGCGAGCAGGGCGGTGGCCACGGGGCCCACGGCATCCAACAGGGCGGGCAGCACGTTGGGCAGCACGTGGCGCCAGAGCACGACGCGGGGAGACAGGCCCTTGCCGAGCGCGGTGCGCACGTAGTCACGCGCCAGCTCCGTGTCGAGCGCGTCCACCACCAGGGTGCCCAGGAAGATGCCGGGCCACACGGAGATGACGAGCGCGGCGCAGAGCTCGGGCAGCAGGTGGCCGCGCTCCACCACCTCGGGGGCGAGCAGCAGCGCGGGGATGAAGACGGGCGTGCCGAAGGCGATGGCGGGCAGTACGTCGGAGAGCACGGCGAGCCGGCCCCGGCGCCACCTCGCCCGGAGCAGCGCGTAGGCCAGGGCCCACCCGAGCGCGAGCACGAGCGCCACCAACCCCACGCCCACGCTGCCCGACAGCTTCCACGCCAGCTCATCCCCGGTGACACCCTGGGCGCTCGTGCCCAGCCGCTCGCCGCGCACGAGCTTCTGCCACGGCCGCAGGAAGCCAAGCGGCTCGCCCAGGCCGAGGTCGCGGCGATAGGAGGCGAGCACCTCGGGTGGCACCTGCCGCTTGGACTCGTCCTCGCTCGTGAGGGGCAGCGCGGCCATGAGGAAGTAGGACGCGAGCGCCACCACGGGAACGAGCACCAGTTGGCGGCCCAGGCGGACGAACACGGGAGACATGATTCAGCGCGCCTCCGTGGGGGGCCCGGCCCGGCGCAGGTCGCGCAGGGACAGGAAGTTGAAGGGGTCCACGTCCACGCCGTGCAGGAAGGAGCGGACCCGGAAGTAGCGGTCCGGATGGTAGAGCGGCGCGATCACCGCCATCTCGTCGAGCAGGAGCGCCTGGGCCTGGGCGTACAGCTCGCGCGCCCGGGCGATGTCGGCCTCGGCGTCGGCCTGATCCAGCAGCGACTCGAAGCGGGCCATGGGCTCGCCTCCGCGCTGCGTCTCCCATCCCGTCTGGTGCAGACCATTGCGCTCGAAGAGGGTGAAGAAGGTGTTGGGGTGCGCGTAGTCCGCGCCCAGGCGGCGCAGGTAGAGATCATAGGCCCGAGGGCCCGCGGGCGTGCGGCGGGCCACCTCGGCGGAGTAGTCCGAGCGCGCATCCAGCGTCACCTGGATGCCCACCCGGGAGAGCTGCGCGACCAGGCGCTCGGCGATGGCCGTCTCGGGCACGAAGGAGTCCCCCGCCCGGTAGACGAGCCGCAAGGGCCGCTCGAGTCCGGGCCCCCCGGCCAGCACCTCCCGGGCCCGCTCGGGCGCGAAGTCGGGCAGCCGCGCCGCCTCCTCGGGCGTGGCGGCACCGGGCAGCTCCGGGGGCAGCAGCTCATTTCCGGGCCGGGTCCGCGGCAACAGACCCTTCATGAGCGCCTCGCGATCGATGGCCTGGGAGATCGCGCGCCGCACCTCGGGACGATCCAGCGGAGCACGCTCGGTGTTGAAGGCGAGGAAGTAGGTGGAGAGCAGCGGCTCGCGCTGGAGATCCGCCGGAGGCTTCCCCTGGAGCGCGAGGGCGCTGTCGACGAAGACGAAGTCCACCCGCTCCCGCTCGTAGAGGGCCGGACCCACCTCGGACTTGAGCAAGGTGAGCACGGGGACGATCTCCTCCCCGGGGCCGAGCGGTGGAGGAAAGGCCGAGTGCGGGTTGTGCACGAGCCGCACGCGCTCACCGGCGCGATCCCACGCCTCGACGCGGTAGGGGCCGAGCGCGAGCGGGTGTCCATCCCGGGGCCGATCGAAGTAGTCCCGGATGCCCTCCTCGCCGCGGCCCGCGAGCACCGCCGAGGGCACGGGAAAGAAGATGTAGACGTTGGCCAGACGCGAGAGGAAGTAGCCCCGAGGCCGGCTCAGGGTGACGCGCAGGGTGTGAGCATCCATCGCCTCGACGCCGGTGCGAGCGAGCGCGGCCTGGAGCTGCTCGGCCGGGGCGCGCCGCTCCTGGAGGGCGAGCACCTCCTCGGCGCCGGCGAGGTCCGCCATCTCTCCGCGCTCGCGGCCCTGGAGGGCGCGGTGCCAGCCCATGACGAAGTCCTGGGCGGTGAGCGGCGTGGTGCCATCGGACCAGCGCACGTCCTCGCGCAGGAGGAAGGTGTAGACCTCCTGGCCCGAGTCGTTGACGGAGCGCTCCCAGCTCGAGGCGAGCCCGGGCCGCACGGAGTGGTCCGGCGCGAGCGTGGTGAGGCCGCGCTGGGTGGCGAGCATGACGGGGTAGTTGGCCCAGTTGATGGGATCCGAGTAGCTCCAGTCGAGGGTGGTGGGCATCGAGGGGACGACCACCTTGACGCCCGGCTCGGGCTGGAAACCACAGCGGCCGCAGCCCGCGACCACGAGCAGCAGCGCGAGCAACGGGGCGGAGGAAGGAGGGCGCGCGAGGGGAGCCACGGAGCCGGGGTTGTACCGCGTCGCTGGACGGGAGTGGAAAAGACCGCGGGCCCCAGGAGACGAGTCCTGGAGCCCGCGGGGACTACACAACCTTCAAGCCGGGGCCCTTACACCGCCGCCGTGGGCTCCACGGTGACCTTGGCCGGCTCCTTGCGACCGAACTCCTCGGGCTTCTCCAGGACGAGGGCCTCGCGCAGCACGTCGTCCACGAACTCCACGGGGACGATGCGCAGCTGGGCGCGGATCTTCTTGGGGATGTCCTTGAGGTCCTTCTTGTTCGCCTTGGGGATGAGGACGGTCTTGATGCCGGCGCGGTGCGCGGCGAGCGTCTTCTCCTTGAGGCCACCGATGGGCAGCACGCGGCCGCGCAGGGTGATTTCACCCGTCATGGCCACGTCGCGGCGCACCTGGACCTTGGTGAGCGCGGACACGAGCGCGGTGCACATGGTGACGCCGGCGGACGGGCCGTCCTTGGGGATGGCGCCCTCGGGCAGGTGCACGTGGATGTCGTAGTTCTCGAACATCTTGCGATCGATGCCGAACTTGTCCGCCCGCGTGCGCACGTAGGACATGGCGGCCTGGGCCGACTCCTGCATCACCTCGCCGAGCTTGCCGGTGATGATGAGCTTGCCCTTGCCGGGCATCACCGTGGCCTCGGTGGTGAGGATCTCTCCGCCCAGCTCCGTCCAGGCCAGGCCCGTGACGATGCCCACCTGATCCTCGCGCTCGGCCATGCCGTAGCGGAAGCGCGGAGTGCCCAGGTACTTCATCACCAGCTTGCGATCGACGGTGATGTCGCGCTTGCCGTTCTTGAGCACGTCCCGGGCGATCTTCCGGTACACGCCACCCACCTCACGCTCGAGCGAGCGCACGCCGGACTCGCGGGTGTAGCGGTGGATGATGGTGCGCAGCGCCTCGTTGGTGAAGTCGATCTTCAGGTCCGAGACGCCGTTGGCCTCCTGCTCCTTGGGCAGCAGGTAGCGCCGCGCGATGTTGAGCTTCTCCGGCTCGGTGTAGCCGGCGATGCGGATGACCTCCATGCGGTCCTGGAGGGGACCGGGGATGTTGTGCATCGTGTTGGCGGTGCAGATGAACATCACCTTGGACAGGTCGTAGTCGAGGTCCAGGTAGTGGTCGTTGAAGTTGTGGTTCTGCTCGGGGTCCAGCACCTCCAGCAGCGCCGCGCTCGGGTCGCCGCGGAAGTCGGTGGACATCTTGTCGATCTCATCGAGCAGGAAGACGGGGTTGTTGCTGCCCGCCTTCTTGAGCGACTGGATGAGCTTGCCGGGCATGGCGCCGATGTACGTGCGCCGGTGGCCGCGGATCTCCGCCTCGTCGCGCACGCCGCCGAGCGACAGGCGCACGAACTTGCGGCCGGTGGCGCGGGCGATGGAGCGCGCGAGCGACGTCTTGCCGACGCCCGGGGGCCCCACGAAGCAGAGCACGGGGCCCTTGAGCTTCTTCACCAGCTGCTGCACGGCCAGGTACTCGAGGATGCGCTCCTTGGGGCGCTTGAGGCCGTAGTGGTCCTCGTTGAGCACGCGCTCGGCCTCGACGACGTCCAGGCGGTCCTGGGTCTCCTCGTACCAGGGCAGGCTGATGATCCAGTCGATGTAGTTGCGCACGACGGTGGCCTCGGCGCTCATCGGGCTCATCATCCGGAGCTTCTTGAGCTCCTTCTTGACCTTGAGCGTGGCCTCCTTGCTCATGCGCTTGTTCTTGAGCTTCTCCTCGATCTCCTGGATCTCGTTCTTGAACTCGTCGCGCTCGCCCAGCTCCTTCTGAATGGCCTGCATCTGCTCATTCAGGTAGTACTCCTTCTGGGTCTTCTCCATCTGCTTCTTGACGCGCGTGCGGATCTTCTTCTCGACCTGGAGGATCTCGATCTCGCCCTGCATCAGCTCGTAGAGCTTCTCGAGCCGCTTGGCGGGGCTCTCGGTCTCGAGCAGCGCCTGCTTGTCGTTCAGCTTGAGCGACAGGTGGGCGACGATGGTATCGGCCAGGCGCGCGGGGTCATCGATGCTCGCCACCTGCATGAGCATCTCGGGCGGGATGCGCTTGTTGAGCTTGACGAAGGCCTCGAAGACCGAGTGCACGCTGCGCACGAGCGCCTCGAGCTCCACGGACTTCTCGCTGACCTCCTCGACGTCCTCGACCTCGACCATGAAGAAGGCGTCGTTGGGCTGGAAGCGCTTCACCTTGGCGCGGCGCACGCCCTCCACGAGCACCTTCACGGTGCCGTCGGGCAGGGGCAGGAGCTGGATGACGTGGCCGATGGTGCCGAAGTGGAAGATGTCATCGGCGGTGGGATCGTTCGTCTTCGCCTTCTTCTGGGCGGCGAGCAGGATGACGGCCTTGTCATCGGGCCCCTTGTGGGCCATCGCGTCCTTCAGCGCCGCGATGGACTTCTCGCGGCCGACGAACAGCGGGACCACCATGTGCGGGAAGACGATGATGTCCCGCAGCGGGAGGAGCGGAATCGTGCTGCCGCGCTTCTGGGCATCCTTCTTGTCGTCTCGTCCGAAGAACATGTATTCGCCACCTGCCTGCTTGCCACCCTGGACAGCAAGCCCCTGTAAAAGTTTCCCGCTCGGACACCCAGAGTCCGGGCAGGGTGAAGACGGCTTCTATAACACGCCGATTCTAGCGGCCGTTCCCTGCGTGAAAGATGGGGAACGTTGTCCTGCGAGCAAGGGAACACCCCGCCATCCCCGGGTGTCCGGTCGCTGCTTTGGCGGCCCCAGGCCCTTTTTCCGCCGAATGATTAAGGGGCCCATGTAACGCCCAGGGTGCTGGAGAGAAAGGCATAGAGGTCCACACTGGACTCGATCGCCTTGGCCACTTGATCCGAGCCGCCATGGCCCGCGTTGGCCTCGATGCGCAGCAGGGCGGGCGCCGGGGAGCACGCCGCCTGCACGGCGGCCACGAACTTCCTGGCATGCAGGGGATCCACCCGATCATCGTGGTCCGCGGCCATCATCAGGAGGGCGGGGTACCCCGTGCCCGGCCGCACGTGGTGGTAGGGCGAGTAGGCGTGAATCACCTGGAAATCCGCGGAGTTGTCGGCGGTGCCGTATTCGGGGATCCACGTCTTGCCGCTGCCGAACAGGTGGTAGCGCACCATGTCGAGCAACGGCACCTGGCACACCACCGCGCCGAACAGGTCCGGGCGCTGGGTCATGGCGGCCCCCACCAGCAGGCCTCCGTTGCTGCCCCCGGAGATGGCCAGGCGGCCCGGGCGGGTATAGCGCTCGTGGATGAGGAACTCGGCCACCGCGTGGAAGTCGTCGAAGACGTTCTGCTTGCGGTGCAGGCGGCCCGCCTCGTGCCAGACCGTGCCGTACTCCCCACCCCCGCGCAGGTTGGCCACCGCGTACACCCCGCCCGCGTCCAGCCACGGGAAGATGCTGGCGCGGAAGGACGGCAAGAGGCTGATGTTGAAGCCCCCATAGCCGGTGAGCAGCACGGGCCGGTCGCCATCGCGCTTCAGGTCCCGGCGGTGCACGAGGAACACGGGCACCCGCGTGCCGTCCTTGGAGCGGCAGAAGGCCTGCTCGACGGTGTAGCGCTCGGGCTCGAGGGGCAGCTCCACCCGGGCCCAGGTCTCCACGCGTCCGGTGGACACGAACGTCTTGTAGACCTGGGGGGGCGTGACGAAGGAGCTGAAGACGAACCACGCCTCGTCCCTGTCTTCCAGGCCGTAGAGGTTGCTCGCGGCGCCCACGCCCGGCAGGGCCACGTCGCACACGGGCTCGCCCCCGAGCGTCAACAGGCGCACCCGGGTGGTGGCGTCCTGGAGGTACTCCAGCGCCAGGTGGCCCCCGACGATGTGGAGGCCCTGGAGCGAGGCCACGGGCTCCTCCGGGACAAGCTCCTTCCAGTCCGCGCGCCCGGGCCGCTCCGGCTCCACCCGGAAGACGCGCTGGCGCGGAGCCCCCTCGTCGGTGAGGACGTAGAAGGTGTCGCGCCAGACGTCGAGCGAGTACTTGGCGCCCTCGCCCTTCACGAGCAGGCGGAAGTCCTTCTCCCCCACCCGCTTCCACCAGATGTCGTTCTCGCTCCAGCCGCGGGTGACGTAGACGAAGAGGTACTGGCCATCCCGGCTGACGTGGCCGTTGAGGAACGTCTTGGGGTCGCCGGTGCGCGGGTGCACCACGGGGTCCGCGTCCGGAGGCGTGCCCAGGCGGTGCAGACGCAGCTCGGTGTAGCCGGGCCGCTCGGCCACGGGGATGGAGGGGTCCGTGGGCAGCCACGCGTAGTAGAAGGACGCGCTGTCCGGCGTCCAGCTCGGCGAGGCGTACTTGGCCCCGGGGATGACGTCCACCTCGCTCCACGTGCCCGAGTCCACGTCCAGCACATGGAGGATGGCCTCGTCCGCGGCGTTGGGCTTGCGGGTGAAGGCCAGCTTGCGCCCGTCCCACGAGGGCGACCACAGGCCGAGCGACACCGTGCCGTCCGTGCTCCAGGTGTTGGGATCCAGCAACACCCGCTCCTCGCCCTTCTCGCCCTCGCGCCAGTAGAGGACGGCCTTCTCCTTGTCCTTGTGGGTGCGGACATAGAAGTAGCGCTCGCCGCGCACGGCGGGCGCGGACAGGGACTCCACGTAGAAGAGCTCGGTGAAGCGCCGGCGCAGGGCGTCGCGGCCGGGCACCCGGGCGAGGTGCTCGCGGGTGAAGGCGTCCTGGGCGCGCATCCACGCCTGGACCTCCGGGGAGCGCTCGTCCTCCAGCCAGCGATAGGGGTCGGGCACCGGCACGCCGTGCAGGGTGTCCACCACCGCCTCGGTCCTCGTGGGCGGGTAGTTCATTCCGGGCGGGTCTCCTTCAGTGACGGCGCGGGCAAGACAACGCCCCCGGCTCTTCCACGCGGGCGCGCGGGAGGGGCGGGGGCGTTCGGGGAGTCACCAGGACTCCGTCAGGCGCTTTCCTTCTTCGGCTCGGGCTCCTTCTCCTTGTTGTCCTGGGAGTGGAGCACCACCGGCTCGCTCTTCTTGAGGATGACCTCCTCGGAGATGACGACCTCGCGGGCCGTCTTGCGCGAGGGCAGCTCGTACATGACGTCCAGCATGGCCGTCTCCAGGATGGAGCGCAGGCCGCGGGCGCCCGCCTTGCGGCGGATGGCCTCGGAGGAGATCGCCTTGAGCGCCCCGTCCGTGAACTTCAGCGAGATGCCGTCCAGATCGAAGAGCTTCTTGTACTGCTTGGTCAGCGCGTTCTTCGGCTGGCTGAGGATGTTGACGAGCGCCGGCTCATCCAGCTCCTCGAGCGCCGTGACGATGGGCAGGCGGCCGATGAACTCGGGGATCATGCCGAACTTGAGCAGGTCCTCCGGCTCCACGTGCTTGAGCAGCTCGGTGAGGTTGCGCTGGCGCTTGGACTGGATGTCCGCGCCGAAGCCGAGGCTGCGCCCGCCCAGGCGCCGCTCGATCACCTGCTCCAGGCCGCCGAAGGCGCCGCCGCAGATGAAGAGGATGTTCGTCGTGTCCACCTGCAGGAACTCCTGCTGCGGGTGCTTGCGGCCCCCCTTGGGCGGCACGTTGGCGATGGTGCCCTCGATGATCTTCAGGAGCGCCTGCTGCACGCCCTCGCCCGACACGTCGCGGGTGATGGAGGGGTTCTCCGACTTGCGCGCGATCTTGTCGATCTCGTCGATGTAGACGATGCCGCGCTGGGCGCGCTCGATGTCGTGATCCGCCGCCTGGAGCAGGTTGACGATGATGTTCTCGACGTCCTCGCCCACGTAGCCGGCCTCGGTGAGGCACGTGGCGTCGGCGATGGTGAAGGGCACGTTGAGGATGCGCGCGAGCGTCTGGGCCAGCAGCGTCTTGCCGCTGCCGGTGGGGCCGAGCAGGAGGATGTTGCTCTTCTGCAGCTCCACGTCGTCCATGGCGACCTTGGACTCGATGCGCTTGTAGTGGTTGTGCACCGCCACGGAGAGGGCCTTCTTGGCGCGCTCCTGACCCACCACGTACTCGTCGAGGATGGCCTTGATCTCACTGGGCCGCGGGATGCGCAGCTTCGTGTCCTTGGTCTCCTCGCGGTCGATCTCCTCCGCGATGATGTCGTTGCACAGGCCGATGCACTCGTCGCAGATGTAGACCGTCGGCCCGGCGATGAGCTTCTTCACCTCTTTCTGCGACTTGCCGCAGAACGAACAGCAGAGGGATTGGTTGTCTCGCTTCTCCACGTTCTTGCCCGCCATGTAAGCCCTCGCTGCAAACCGCCTGGAGGTGCGCTCTCACCGACCAGCCCGCTCCCCCTGCCCACGACCAATCTAGTCAGTCCCCTTGGGGGCCGTCCACGCACCTGTGGGATACTTAACGCCCTTGAACCGCCGGCGCCGGGAAACAAAAGCCGGAGACGCGGTACGTCATTCCCGCGGCCCCGGCTCGTGACTGCCTGGAAGGAGTCCTACTTGCGCTCGCCCGGGGGCAGGAGGATCTTCCGGGGGTTCTGCACCTCGTCGATGATGCCGTAGGCCTTGGCCTCGGCGGCGCCCATGAAGTAGTCGCGATCCGTGTCCTTTTCGACACGCTCGATGGGCTGCCCCGTGTGCTTGACGATGAGCTCGTTGAGCTTGGCGCGCATCCGGAGGATTTCCTTGGCCTGGATCTCGATGTCCGTGGCCTGCCCGCGCACCCCGCCCAGAGGCTGGTGGAT
The DNA here is from genome assembly GCF_002305875.1 of Cystobacter fuscus. Lineage (NCBI taxonomy): Bacteria > Pseudomonadati > Myxococcota > Myxococcia > Myxococcales > Archangiaceae > Cystobacter > Cystobacter fuscus. Next base: position 9,138,397 of record NZ_CP022098.1, read on the forward strand.
CATGATGCGCGAGCTGGGCAGGGCGTAGCGCTTGCCCTTCGCCCCGGCGAGCAGGAGCACGGCGCCCATGGAGGCCGCCTGGCCCACGCAGATGGTGGACACGTTGGGCTTCACGTACTGCATCGTGTCATAGATGGCGAGGCCCGCCGTCACCGACCCGCCGGGCGAGTTGACGTAGAGGTTGATGTCCTTGTCCGGATCCTCGGACTCGAGGAACAGGAGCTGGGAGACGATGACGTTGGCCACGTCATCGTCGATCTCCGTCCCCAGCATGACGATCCGGTCCTTCAGGAGCCGGCTGTAGATGTCGTACGAGCGCTCTCCGCGGTGGGTCTGCTCGATGACATAGGGAACGGGCATGAAGGGCATGGCAACCTCGGGAAGGAGCGTGGAACGAAAAGACGCCTAGGAATACTTCGCCTGGCCCTTGAGGAATTCAATCGTCTTTTCTTCGCGGAGTCGCAGGCTCAACCCCTGCCGCTCCTCGGGCCCCTTGAAGTACTTGCGGACGACGTCGATGGACTGGTTGGCCTCCTTGGCCAGCTCGGCGATCTTCTTCTCCACGTCCTCGTCGCTCGTCTTGAGGTTCTCCTTGAGCGCGATGGACTCGAAGAGCAGCGCCCCGCGCACCTCCCGGAGGGCCTCCTCGCGCAGCTCCTCGCGCAGCCGCGCGAAGTCCAGGTTGAGCCGGCGCGGATCCATGCCCATGCGCGCCATGGCGCGCAGCCGCTGCTCGAGCATCTGATCGATGGTGCGCTCCACCATGGAACGGGGCACCTCGAACGCGTTGCGCTCGACGAGCGCCTTGATGAGGGCCTCGCGCTCCTCACCCTGCGCCTTGTTCTTCTTGTTGAGCTCCAGGTCGGTGCGGATCTTCGTGCGCAGCTCCGCGAGCGACTGCGTCTCGCCCGCCTCCTTGGCGAAGTCGTCGTTGAGCTCGGGGATGATCTTCTTCTTGAGCCCCTTCACGTGGAACTTGAAGCGGGCCGTCTTGCCCTTCACGTCCTCGACGCGGTAGTCGGCCGGGAAGGTGTAGTCCAGCTCCCGGGTCTCGCCCACCTTGGCGCCCTCGAGCGCCGCCACGTTGGACTCCACCAGCTCACCGGGCGCCAGCTCCACCGTCACGCCCTCGGCCTTGCTGCCGGGGAACTCCTTGCCGTCCACGAGCGCCTCGTAGTCGACGGTGGCGAAGTCGCCCGCCTGCGCGACGTCCCGGCCCTCGACCGCATCGAGCCGCGCCATGTTCTGGCGCAGTTGCTCCAGGCGCTCGTCCACCTCGGCGTCCGTCACCTGGGAGTCCACACGCGTGAGCGGCAGGCCCTGGTAGTCCTTGGCCTCCACCTGGGGCTTGACCTCGACGCGGGCCTCGAAGGTGAAGGGGGCGTTGGTCTTCAGGCCCGAGTTGTTCAGCACCTGGGGAGGAGCCACCGCCTCCACCTTGTGGTCCCGCACGGCCTCCAGCCAGGCGCTCTGCACCACGCGCTGGATGACGTCGTCCTCCACCCGCTCACGGAAGCGCTGCTCGAGGATGCGCCGGGGCACCTTGCCCTGCCGGAAGCCGGGCAGCTTCACCTGCTTGCCCAGGGCGGAGTACGCGCGGGTGAGTTCCTCGGCCACGCGGGCGGTGTCGACCTCGATGGAGAGCTTCTTCTCGATGGGAGAGAGCTCCTCGACCTGGACCTTCATGTGATGCCTCGCTCGCGCCGGCCCCCAGAGGGCGCCGACGTGTCGGATGGGTGAAGAGATGTGGGGGTCCGCGTTTAGGAGATAGGACAGGCCCGGTCAACGCGAAAGGGCCAGAGTGGGCGAGGAGGGACTCGAACCCTCACACCTTGCGATACCAGATCCTAAGTCTGGCGCGTCTACCAGTTCCGCCACCCGCCCGGGTGCGCTGCCGTGCCCCCGCTCCGGCCAACAACCCCGGAACCCGGCACCGGCCATCCAGGGAGCGGGAAAAGAAACGGGGCCCCCTCATCTCTGAGGGAGCCCCGTCGTGTCGTTGAGAGCGGAGGGAATCGAACCCACAACCTATGGATTAAGAGTCCATTGCTCTACCAATTGAGCTACGCTCCCGACCTTCCTACTTGCGTCGCCGAGCGGTTCGTCACCACGCGTCGACGGGGACGGCTTGTACGTTTCCACGCCGCCCACGTCAAACTCTTTTTTCGCACCCGTTTTCGCCTCCCCCGCCCGCTCGCCCGAGCCCTCCGCGATCCCCTGTCCGCCCTCCGGCCGCCCTCGAAAGGGGCCTGAACATCCGTATAGCCGGACGGATAGAATGACCTTGCTACAGGGTTGAATCAGTCCCGAGCGCGGGCGGACGGTGGTCGTCCGCCCTTTTCGAAGGCGGAGAAGAAGCGGAATGGAAGCGCACAACAAGGTGGATACGACGGCCGGACAGTGGAACCCCGAGCGCGTGGAGCTCATCCGGCGGACCATCTGCCCCCGAGGCATCGGGGACGACGAGTTCGCCCTCTTCATTGAACAGTGCAAGCGCTCCGGGTTGGACCCGTTGCTCAAGGAGGCCTTCTGCGTGGCCCGGCGACAGAACGTGGGGAACCGGGAGCGGCCCAACTGGGTGTCCCGGCACGAGTTCCAGCCCTCGGAGGCGGGGATGCTGGCACGTGCCGAACGCTTCCCGGACTTCCGCGGCATCCAGGCGAGCGCGGTGTACGCCGAGGATGAGATCATCGTGGATCAGGGCAAGGGCGAGGTGGTGCACCGCTTCAACCCGGCCAAGCGCAAGGGCAGCCTGGTGGGCGCCTGGGCGCGCGTGGTGCGCGACGCGAAGCTGCCCGTGGTGGTGTGGCTGGACTTCGCGGGCTACGTGCAGCAGACGCCCCTGTGGGCGAAGATTCCCACGACGATGATCGAGAAGTGCGCGCGTGTGGCGGCGCTGCGCAAGGCGTACCCCGAGGCCTTCGGCGGACTGTACGTGCGCGAGGAGATGCCGGCCGAGGAGTTCGACGCCCCGAGCGAGCCCGCCGCCCCGGCGGCTCCGGCCAACTACGAGATGCTCGGCACGAGGCCCGGTCCGGTCAAGGCGTCCTTCCCCACCTCCGCGCGCGAGGTGCGCGAGGAGAAGGAGCCGACGCCCGCGCCGGTGCAGGAGCTGGCCAGGGAGAAGGAACCCGCGCGTGAGCCCGAGCCCACTCCGGAGCCCGTGAAGGCGCGCCCCGCCGCCGAGCAGGCGGGCACGAGCGAGGCCCCGCCCGCGAAGCTCAAGAGCGCGTCGGTGGTGGTGGCGTTCGGCAACAACAAGGGGAAGATGGCCTCGGAGCTCAGCGACGAGGAGCTCGCCGAGACCATCGACCTGGCGCACGAGAAGCTGATGGAGCAGCCCAAGGCGAAGTGGGCCCGGGCGATGCGCGAGAACCTCGCGGCGCTGGAGATCGAGGCCGAGCTGCGCTGCCGTGTTCCGGCGGCGAACGACGCCAAGGTCTGAAGTGGAAGTGAAGCAGTCCCCGGCGGCGGCACCCTCGACGAGGGGGTGCTGCTGTGCGCCCAGAGGGACTTGAACCCCCAACCCTCGGCTTCGAAGGCCGATGCTCTATCCAGTTGAGCTATAGGCGCGGGAAAGAGGGTTTCAGGTGGGCGGCCAACCGGGATCGAACCGGTAACCTCAGGAGTCACAGTCCTGCGCTCTAACCAGTTGAGCTATGGCCGCCATCACGGGCGAAAACCGTGCTGAAACGCGGGGCTTCCCTACCGTGGAAACCGGCCGAACACAAGCCCTTTGTGGGGACCCGGCCTCCAAAGCCGGTGTCGGCATCCCCCACCACCAGGAGCGGTGTGTCCATCAGTTCCCACCGCTCCTGGCCCTCCCTCCAGTAGCACGACTCATGGCAGGCGGTGGACCCCCTCGGCCGAGGCGTCGACCGACTGCCTGCGGGAAGCAGACCTACCGGGTGCTCAGCATCACCCGCTTGTACCCGCTGAAGGCAGGCACCGCCTTCCGCTCGAGCTTCTCCATCACCGTCTCGGTGAAGTAGAGATGTTGCGAAAAACCTTGCCGATGGCCTCGTGCCGGGTGTTGACCCAGCGCTGAAAGACATTGTCTTTGTAGATCAGAGACACTTGACTTGAGAAACCCTGCTCGTGTTGTCTGCCATACCCATGTGGCTCACAGCAGGAAAGCCGCAGGTGTTTGACACAGCCGCAGGTGTTTGACTCTGGAACACGCCACCGCGAACGCAAGCAAGGCTCCCCGCCCCACCGAGGCCGGCGGGAGGGAGCCCAAGCAGCACTCAGCGGCGCGTGAGAACCACCGGACCATGACCCGTGATGGCCACGGAGTGCTCGACGTGGGCGGCGAGCCGACGATCCTGGGTGACGGCGGTCCACCCATCACCGAGCACCTCGATATCCTCCCTGCCCGCGTTGACCATCGGCTCGATCGCCAGCACCATGCCCCGCTTGAGCCGGAGTCCATGGCCGGGCGAGCCGAAGTTGGGGACCGAGGGAGACTCGTGCATGAAGCGCCCGATGCCGTGCCCGCAGAACTCCTTCACCACGGAGAAACCATGCTTCTCGACGTGGCTCTGGACGGCCCAGCCAATGTCATCCAGGCGGTTGCCATGGACGCAAGCGGCGATGGCCTTGTCCAAGGACGCTCGCGTCACTTCAATCAGCCGGCGCGCCTCCTCGCTGATGGTTCCAATCCCGATGCTCCGGGCCGAGTCAGCGCAGAAGCCTTCCTTGTAACAAGCGAAGTCGATCCCAATGATGTCCCCATCCTTGAGGATCACGTCCTTCCTCGGGATGCCGTGGACCACCACCTCATTCACCGAGGTGCAGAGCACTCCGGGGTACGGGGGCGCGCCATGCGGCGCGTATCCCAGGAACGCCGAGGTCGCTCCAGCCTTGGTCATCACCTCGTTGGCAACCTCGTTGAGCTCCCATGTGGACACACCCGGGCGACAGGCGGCCTCGACAGCATCGAGAACGTCCGCGACAATCAAGCCAACCCGCCGCATCTTGGCGATGTCATCGGCGGTCTTCAGGGTAATGGATGAGGAACTCATGATCCGTCACGAACGTTCGCGGGTGATGCACCCGAAGCCCTCTGCTCGTCGAGCCGGATGCACATAAAGCCTACTGATGGCACCAAATCTCAGCAGATAACTTGCCCCCAGTGCAGTCAAGAAGGAACTGCGGTCGACTACTCGCCAGGTAACCGCTAGAGGGATTGAGCGGATTGTCTTGTCACTGCTCATCGCGAGCCGCGACGAGCCATGATTGCACCACAGCACATGGAGCATGTTCGCCCTGAGAGGGTGTTGAACTGGGACAAGCAGGCTCCGGGCATCACCTGAGCAGTCATGAGCTGCACGCAGCAGCCGGCCGAGGCGCACGCGAACCAGAACCTCAAAGGCCGCACCAGCCCGTTGGCTCGAACCCGCGCGGCGCGCCGTCTCCCCTCCCCCTGAATCCCTGACAGGAGGAGAAAAAAGAAGGGGTTGGAATCCGAGGGAACTCATCCCAGGAACTCCAACCCCTAGAGGTACGCGCCAGGCGGGACTCGAACCCACGACCCTCGGCTTAGAAGGCCGATGCTCTATCCAGCTGAGCTACTGGCACCCAAGCCGTATGACCCAACGATATCGGGGCGAGAGGATTCGAACCTCCGACCCCCTGCGCCCAAGGCAGGTGCGCTACCAGGCTGCGCTACGCCCCGATGAAGGTGCCTATTCTTGCTGCATCCGCACCGGACGCGCAAGGACAACCTTCCTGACGCCTGCTCACCTTCCGACGGTTCCGCTTCCGGCCAGCGCCAGCAGACGGGGCTTCATCTTCGAGAAGGCCGCGCCCCGGTGCGACACCGTGGCCTTCTCCTCCGACGTCAGCTCCGCCAGGGCACGCCCTCCCGGCAGCTCGAAGACCGGATCATACCCGAAGCCGTGCGAGCCTCTGGGCGCGTGGCCGATCCGGCCCTCGCAGCGGCCCACCTCCACGAAGGACGTCTCCGAGCCGGGAAGCGCCAGGCACAGCGCGCAGACGAAGGCCGCGGTGCGCCGCTCGTCGGGAACCCCGGACAGCTCCGCGAGCAGCTTCTCGTAGCGCGCGCGATCATCCCCCTCGGCGTAGCGCGCCGAGTGCACACCGGGACGGCCGCCCAGGGCATCCACGCACAGCCCCGAGTCATCCGCCAGGACGGGCAGCCCGCTGGCCTCCGCGTAGGCGCGGGCCTTCTTCCGGGCGTTCTCCTCGAACGTGGCGCCATCCTCCACGGGCTCGGGGATGGGGGGCAGGTCCTTGAGGGAGACCACCTCCACGGCGTCGCCCACGAGGCCGCGCAGCTCGCGCAGCTTGCCCTGATTGGTGGTGGCGAAGAGCAGACGGGTCTTCATGCGCTCAGACTCCCAGGACCTTCGCCTGCGCCTCGGTGAGCTGGCGGATGGCGGCCAGTCCCGCGTCCAGCATGACGTCCAGCGTCTTGCGGTCGAACATCTTGTGCTCGGCGGTGCCCTGCACCTCGACGATGCGGCCGTCCCCGGTGGCCACCAGGTTCAGGTCCACGTCGGCCGAGGAGTCCTCCTCGTAGTCCAGGTCCACGCGCACCTCGCCGTTGACCACGCCCACGGACACCGCGGCCAGGGGCAGGAGCTTGGGCATGGTCTTCATCACCCCGCTCTTGTGCAGCTTGCGCAGGGCGAGCGCCAGGGCCACGTAGGCCCCGGTGATGGAGGCGGTGCGGGTGCCGCCGTCCGCCTGGAGCACGTCACAGTCCAGGGTGAAGGTGCGCACGCCCAGGCCCGGCAGGTCCACCGAGGCACGCAGGGCGCGGCCGATGAGCCGCTGGATCTCCAGCGTGCGTCCGGTCTGCTTGCCCTTGGCGGCCTCGCGCTGGGTGCGGGTGTGCGTGGAGCGCGGCAGCATGCCGTACTCGGCCGTCACCCAGCCGGAGCCCTTGCCCATCAGGTGCGGCGGCACCCGATCCTCCACCGAGCACGTGACGAGCACGCGCGTGTGGCCGAACTCCACCTGGGTCGAGCCCTCGGCGTGCAGGGTGATGCCAGGGGTGAGGGTGACGGGGCGCAGATCCAACGCGCCTCGATTGAAGGACCGCATGGGGAGACTCCTCGCAACGGGGAACGGCGCCGCTCTCTAGCAGACGCCCGGCCCGCTTGTCCGGGGGGAATGGCCGCCCCGGGTCAGGGCGCGGTGGGAGCGGCCACCGCGGGGGACCGGGGGGCATCGCGCTTGCGCACCTCGGCGAGGAAGGCCTTCACCCCCCCGGAGATGGCGATGGCGAGCTTCTCCTGGTAGTCGGCGCGCGTCAGACGGCTGCCCTCCTCGGGGTGCGACAGGTAGCCCACCTCGATGAGGACGGCGGGCGCCTCGACGCCATTGAGGACGTAGAAGGGCGCCTGCAACACGCCCCGGTCCGAGCCCCCAGAAGCCGCGATGAGCTTCGGGTGGATGGCGTAGGCCAGGCGCGAGGAGTCCTGGTGCGTCTCGGTGCGCGCGAGATCATCCAGGATGAAGGCGAGCGTGGAGTCACCCCGCGAGGCGCGAGCCGCGGGGGCCTCGGCGTTCTCCCGGTCCGCGGCCGCGCGCGCGGTGGCGTTGGAGGCGCTGGCCGAGAGGAAGTACGTCTCCAGCCCCTGCACACGCGCGCGGGTGCGCTTGGTGGGCATGGCATTGCAGTGGATGGACAGGAAGAGATCCGGCCGCTGCTTGTTGGCGAACTCCACCCGCTCGGGCAGGGGCAGCGACACGTCCTCGTCGCGCGTCATCAGCACCTGCGCGCCGAGCTCCTTCTCCAGGTGCTCGCGCACGCGCTGGGCGATCTGCAGGGCGATGTCCTTCTCGAGCACGCCCGTGGGACTGGTCGCCCCGTCCTGGGCGCCCCCGTGGCCCGGATCCACCACGATGCGCGCGGGACGCTCGGCCGCGCGCGAGGCCAGGGGAGCGAGGAGGAACGCGAGGCAAGGGACGAGGACGCGGAGACGGGACGTCATGCCGGCGCGGGATGCTACCCGAGTCGGCGCACCGCGGCGAATCCGCCCCGGGCACCCGCTCGCCCGCTCCTAATCAGCCGACGACCTCGATACCGGGGCGACCCTCGCCCACCTCACCGATGAGGGCCACGTCCACCCCCGCCCGCTCCAGCGCCCGGAAGGCCTTGGCCGCGTCCCGCGCGGGAACCGAGGCCAGCAGGCCGCCGTTGGTCTGCGCGTCGGCGAGCACCCACTGGATGTCCTGGGGCAGGCCCTTGGGGAAGCGCACCTTCTTGCCCACGTGGGCGAGGTTGGACTTCGTGCCCCCGGGCACCACGCCCTGCTGCGCCAGCGCGGGCACCTCCGCGAGGATGGGGATGCGCTCCAGGTCCAGGAAGCCCCGGGTCTTGGCGCCCGTCATCATCTCCAGGAGGTGACCCAAGAGGCCGAAGCCCGTCACGTCCGTGAGGGCATTCACCTTGAACTTGCCCGAGGCGAACACCTCGCCCGGCTTGCGGTTGAGCGTGGACATCTGCGCCACCACGCGCTGGGTGAGCTCCGCGGAGGCCAGCCCCCGCTTGATGGCCGTGGTGGCGATGCCCGTGCCCAGGGGCTTGGTGAGCAGCAGCACGTCCCCGGGCTTCGCCCCGGCGTTGGTCAGCACCTTCTTCGGGTGCACGCTGCCCGTCACCGCGAGGCCGTACTTGGGCTCGGGATCCTTGATGGAGTGCCCGCCCAGGATGGGGATGCCCGCCTCGTCCGCCTTGGCCTGGCCGCCCGCGAGGATGCGCGACAGCTCCTCCAGGGGCCTGTCGTCGGGAAAGCCCACCAGGTTGAGGGCGAACAGGGGCTTGCCGCCCATGGCGTAGATGTCCGAGAGCGCGTTCGCCGCGGCGATGGCCCCGAAGTCGTACGGGTCGTCCACCACCGGCGGGAAGAAGTCCACCGTGCTCACCAGCGCCAGGCCCGGCGCCATCCGGTACACGGCCGCGTCGTCGTGGGTGTTGAAGCCCACCAGCGCCTTCGAGTCCTTCGTGGGCTTCAACTTGCCCAGCACCCGCGACAGGTCCGCCGCCGGCAGCTTGGCCGCGCACCCCGCGCAGTGGGACAGCTCCGTCAACCGGCGCGGCTTCTGCTCCTCGGACACACGGACTCCCGTCAGCTCGCGCGCACGTACTCGCGCTTGATGAGTTGCAACACCGTCTCGGCCGCCACCACGTCGTCCTGCTGCGCGTGGTTGAGCACCTCGGCGAGCGAGCCGTGGTTGTGCACCAGTTGCAGCACGTCCAGGAGCTCCGGCGTCAGCTCGCGCAGGGGCGCCGTCATGGGCGCGGCCAGGGTCAGCCGGGCACTCATGGCGGGCAAGTCCTTCTGGATGCGCTTGTACTCGTCCAACTGCCGCAGCGCGTCCATCAGCAGCGCCTCGGTGGACGAGTCCATCTCCACCATGAACTCCTGCGGGTCCGCCGGCCGCAGCTCGAAGTCACCCTGCTCCCAGGTGATGATGCGGTTGAAGCTCTTCTGCGGCCCCAGGTTGTGGTTCTCGTCGATGACCGCGTAGTACACGCGGCCCTGGCGCAGGTAGATCTTCCCCTGCTGCTGGCTGCCCACCACCAGCACGCCGTTCTTCTTGGACGTGTGGAAGAGCTGGAGCAGGTCGGGCAGCGGAATCTCCTCGATCTTCCCCGTCATGGACGAGGCCTTCGTCGAGGTGCGCGCCGCCTGCACCGCGACCTCCTCGAGCCGCTGCTTGGCCACGGCGTCGTCGACCTCGCCCGCGCCCACGCCCTGGTGGATGAGCTTGAGGATGGAGGTGCCGATGAGGATGCGGTCGCCTTCCTTGAGCGTCGACTGCTTCACCTTCTCGCCATTGACGAACGTGCCGTTGGTCGAGCCCAGGTCCTCGATGGAGATCTGCCCCGCGCCGTTCACCGAGATGCGCGCGTGCTTGCGCGACACCATGTCCTCGACGAGCACCATGTCGAGTTCGCTGGAGCGGCCGATGACGATCTGCTTGCCGGCCTTCAGCGGGAACTCGCCTCCCTGGTACTTGCCGGAGATGAACTTGAGCGCGTACGTCTTTCCCGGAGTCGGAGTGCTCACGGAGCTGCGACCTCGATGGTGAGTAGTGCTGCCATGGCCCTCTCCCGTCCAGCCACCCGCCCAGTCCCGAGAGCCCAGTGAGAAACGGCGCCTAGCCTACATGAGACCGGGCGAAAAAAAGAATTCCTCCTCACGCCGAATCAAAGAGAGCTGGCGCTGCCCCTTGTCGTCCACGGGCTGGGAGGGAAGGTCGCCCTCCAGGCGCCACAGCTCGCTGGCCAGCGCGTCGTCCCGCTCCAGTCGCACGTACCAGGCCTCCACCCGGTAGCGGCGCTTGCTCAGGCTCAAGATGCGCTCCAGCTCCTCCCCTCCCCCCATGTCCGCCGGAGCGCCCGGCAGAAGCAGGGAGCGCAGCGCCTCGGGCTCGCCCGCTTCCAGGGCCCTGCGCCGCGCCTCCAGCACGCCCACCACCGCCGCGAGCCGGGGCGCGGCCAGGTTCTCCGGCACCCACTCCCGCGAGCGGCGCACGAAGGGCACCCGCTCCACGCCCAGGGAGCTGACCTCGGTGCGGCCCAGCCGGCCCTTGAAGTCCAGGGTCGCCCAGGCCACGGCGCGCTCGCCCCCCGGCGCCACGTCCACCGTGATGCGCGCGAAGTGGTGCACCTGGCCCTGGAGCGGCTCGGCCACCCCGGGCACGCGCAGCGTCAGGCCGTCACTCTCGGTGCGCTTGAGCCAGGTGATGACCTCCACCTCCGGCCCGGTCGCCAGCCCCAACATGCGCGGCATCAACACCAGGACCGAGACCCCCGCGGCCAGCAGGGCGATGATCACTCCGCCCGCCCGGCTCCAGTCCTCCGTGCTCCTCACGAGCCGAGCATCCTCCGGGCACGCTCGGCGGCGGGCGTCCCCGGGAGCATCTCGATGACCCGCTGCAGGGTGCGCTGGGCCTCGGCGGCATTCGTCAGCCGCACGTAGGCCGCGTGCAGATCGAACAGGGCCCGCTCATCCAGCGGCGTGCCCGGGTAGTTCTTCAGCAGGGTCTCCAGCCGCTGCGCCACCGCCTTCCACCGCTCGCGCCGCGCGTAGAAGGACGCCACGTACAGCTCGTGCCGGGCCAGCCGCAGGCGCGTCGTGTCGAGCGCCTCCTTCGCCGGCGCCACGTACTGCGAGTTCGGAAACTGGCGGATGAACGCGTTGAGCGAGGAGAACGCCGCCTGGACCTCGGTCTGGTCCTTCTCCGCCCCCGGAGGCACGAGGAAGAACTCCGAGGGAGCATCCTCGAAGTGGGTGCGTGCCGTGCGGTACGCGGCGTAGTCCACCTTGGGGTGCGTGGGGTGCAGCTTGATGAAGGTCTGGAACTTCTCGCGCGCCTCGGCGTAGCGCTCCTGGGCGAAGTCGAGATCCGCCAGCCTCAGCTCCGCCTCGTTGGCCACCTCGAGGTAGGGGAACTTGGTGCGCACATGCTCGTAGTACTTCTCGGCCTGGAGGAAGTCCTTGCGCTCGAGGGCCTCGTCGCCCAGGCGGAGGTTGGACTCGGCGACCGCGGCGTAGTCGGGCTCTCCCACCTGGCCGGTGGAGAGGGCGGCGCAACCCGGGACGGTGCACAGGACGGCGGACAGACAGACGGCTCGAAGAAGACGCATGGAGGGGGACAAGCTAGTCGTCCGGCCCCGAAGGTTCCAGCATCGCGTCACCGAGCACCCGCTGGACGATGTCCTCGGAGAAGCCCCGGCTGAACAGGAGGCGGCCCGCCCGGGCCTTCTCCCGGGCATCCAGCTCCCGACCCGACAGCCCCCGCTGCTCCAACACCTGGCGCGCGGCCTGTTCCGCGTCGAACTCCAGCGCTCCACTGGCCGTGGCCACCGCCGCGCCCGCCGCCTCCGGGCTCACGCCGTGGGCCTCCAGCCGCCGCCGCACCTCCTCGGGGCCGTACCTCCCCCCACCCAGCAGCCGCTCGGCCTGGTCCCGGGCGAAGCGCTCGTCGTTCAGATAACCCCAGCCCTCCACCCGGGCGAGCGCCCGCTCACGCACCGCCTCGGCGTACCCCTTGCGCTCGAGCGCCACGAGCAGCTCCTGCCGGCTGCGCGCACGCGCCTTGAGCAGCCGCAGGCAGGCGTCCGTCGCGCGTCCGACTTCCGCGTCCGTGGCATCCTCGGAGTCCATCGACGCTTGTCTAGCATGTGCTAACAGGCGCGGCATGCACCCCCTCATCGCCCGCTACCTCAGCCCCGAAGCCGCCCGCGAGACGCTCCAGAAGGAGAAGGATGGCGCCCCGCTCGGACCCGAGGAGCGGCTGTTCGCCCAGACCGCCGCCGACCACCCCGAGCAACGCGCCACGTTGATGGGCACCTCGGGCCGGCGCCACCTGTCCTCGGATGCCGAGGCCGCCGTCGTCTTCCTCGCCGCCTACGCCGCCACGCGCGCCATCGCCGAGGACCCCACCCTCTCCGCCGCCACCGCCCGGGCGCGCGAGGCCCTCAAGGCCGAGGGCGCGAGCGACACCGAGACGGACGCCTTCCTCGCCTCCATCCTCATGGAGGAGGCCTTCGGCTACGAGCAGGAGGTGGAGATGTTCGACAGCACCTACGTCCAGGAGACGCTCGGCGAGGTGCCCGCCCTGGCCGCGCTCACCCGGGAGCAGGTGGATGCGCTCATCATCGGCTTCGAGCGCTCGGCGCGCGACGAGGCGGAGCGCAACGTCCGGGCGCGCCTGGCCCGGGCGCTCATCAACGGGGCGTGGGACGAGGGCCCCACCCCCATCAACCCCGAGCACATCGAGGCGCTCTACGAGGCGGAGATCGAGGGCAAGCCCGAGGCCGAGATGGAGGCGGGCCTGCGCGCCACCGTGGACTTCCTGCAGGTGCTCGCGCGCGAGGGGCTCGTCGGCCCCCAGCGCCTGTCCCGGCTCCGGGCCCAGCTCGGCGACGAGGAGGCCTGAAGCGCGAGCCGGCCTCCCGTCCCCGTCGGCGCGTCAGAAGCGCTCGATCTGGAAGTCGTCGTCCGCCGCCGGAGCCGCGGGGGCGGGCGCCGGAGCGGGCGCTGGAGCAGGCCGGGCGGGCGTGCCCTGGACGGTGGGAATCGACGTCCGGGAGCCCATCGCGGCGGGAGCGGACGGACGCTGCGGAGTGCCCTGGACGGAGGGAACCCCCGCGCGAGAAACGGGCGTGGGACGGGAGGGCGTGGCGGGCGGCACCGGGGCCGGCTGGGTGTTCTGGCCGAAGCCCGCCGTGCCCGGCACGGCACGCGCGCCCCCGCCCTCGAAGTTGTCCCACTTCGAGTCCGAGGTGGCGCTGATGCCGGAGAAGCGCAGCGCGAAGTCATCCGGGTTGGTGGCCTGCCGGTGGGCCTCCTCGTAGGTGACGAGCCCCTGCTTCACCAGTGACATGAGCGACTGATCGAAGGTCTGCATGCCGTAGCTGTCGGTGCCCTGGGAGATGGCGTCGGAGATCTCCTTGGTGCGGTCCTTGTCCTCGATCATCTCCTTCACGCGCGCGGTGCAGCGCAGCACCTCCACCGCGGCCACGCGGCCCTTGCCGTCCGCGCGCGGCACCAGACGCTGGCTCACCACCGCCTTGAGCACGCTCGCAAGCTGGATGCGCACCTGCTTCTGCTGGTAGGGCGGGAAGGCCGACACGATGCGGTTGATGGTCTCCGTGGCGTCCAGCGTGTGCAGCGTGGACATCACCAGGTGGCCCGTCTCCGCCGCCGAGAGCGCCGTTTCAATCGTCTCGTGGTCACGCATCTCGCCCACGAGGATGACGTCCGGATCCTGGCGCAGCGCGCTCTTGAGCGCCTGGGCGAAGGACATCGTGTCCACGCCCACCTCGCGCTGGTTCACGATGGAGCGCTTGTCGCGGATGAGGAACTCGATCGGATCCTCGATCGTCATGATGTGGTTGGTCTCGGTCGCGTTGATGTGATCGATCATCCCCGCGAGCGTGGTGCTCTTGCCCGAGCCCGTGGTGCCGGTGACGAGCACCAGCCCGCGCTCCTCCAGGCAGATCTTCTCCAGGATGGGCGGCAGGAGCAGATCCTTGATGGTCATCACCTTGAAGGGGATGACGCGCAACACGGCGCCCACGGTGCCGCGCTGCTGGAAGACGTTCACGCGGAAGCGCCCGAGCCCCGGCACTCCGTACGCCAGGTCCACCTCGTTGCTCTGCTTGAACTTCTCCTTCTGGAACTCGTTCATGATGCCGAAGGCCATGCGCGCGACCTCCTCGGGCGGCAGGCGCTTGCCGTCCTTGAGGGGCATCAACGAGCCGTCGACACGGAACATGGGCGGCAGGCCCGCCTTGAGGTGGATGTCGGAGGCACCGCCGCGGAGCGCAATCTGGAGGATTTCGTTGAGTTCCATGGATGTGGCCGATGCTACACGTTCGCCCACGCACTTGAGGAGCCCCGCCCGCCCCCACGGGCTCGACTGCTCGGCCGGGCGGGCCCGCAAAGACAACGGCGGAGGCCTCCGAGGAGGACCTCCGCCGCGTGCACTCCAGCGAAACCCGAGGGCTTAGCGCTTGGAGAACTGGAACCGGCGACGCGCGCCCGGCTGACCGTACTTCTTGCGCTCGACGGCGCGGGCATCACGCGTGAGGAAGCCGGCCTTCTTGAGCGGCGGACGGAAGTCCGGGTTGTAGTTGCACAGCGCGCGGGCGAGGCCGTGACGGATGGCGCCGGCCTGACCACTCAGACCTCCGCCGCGCACGTTCACCTCGATGTCGATCTTGCCCTTCTGCTCGAGCACGTCCAGGGGCTGGTTGAGCACCATCTTGGAGGTCTCGCGGCCGAAGTACACGTTGATGTCGCGGCCGTTGATGATCACAACGCCGGTGCCCGGGCGGATCCACACGCGCGCGGTGGCCTCCTTGCGGCGGCCCGTACCGTAAAAACCCTTCTCAGTGGCGGTAGCCATGTCGTCTCTTCTCTAAAGGTGCGGAAAAGTGTGGAAGGAAGGAGCCCTTACGCCTCGACCTCGCGCGCGACCGGCTGCTGGGCGGCGTGCGGGTGGGTGTTGCCGGCGTAGACCTTGAGCTTGGTCATCATCTGACGGCCCAGCGCGTTGCGCGGCAGCATGCGGCGCACGGCGTTGATGATGACGTCCTCGGGGTGGCGCGCCCGCAGCTTGGCGAGGTTGGTGCTCTTGAGGGCACCCGGGAAACCGGCACGCGGGTGCCGGTAGTACATCTTGTCCTGCTCCTTCGTGCCCGTGACCTTCACCTTCTCGGCGTTGATCACGATGACATGATCACCCGTGTCGATCGACGGGGTGTACATCGCCTTGTGCTTGCCCTTGAGAAGGGTAGCGATCTGGCTGGCCGCGCGGCCAAGCACCTTGTCGTTCACGTCGATGACGTGCCACTGGCGCTTGATGTCCGCCGGCTTCGCGCTGTAGGTCCTCTGCGACATTGTTTGCACTCCAAAACTTGGGTGGGCGCCTCTTGGGCGCCTGAGCCTAAGCAACCGCGGGTCGACCCTGGGTACTTCCAGGTGGGCCCGGAAAGGCCGACCGTCTTAGAGGGGGCGGGGGGGCAAGTCAAGGTCGCACTGCGCTTCAGCGCACCACGCGCGCCGTTCCCGGAGCAGGGTCGCCCGCTCCCGGCGCCCCCCCCGCGGGAGACGCCGGCCGAGGGGCCCCTCCCCCGCCCGCCCCCGGCGCCTTGAAGCGCTCCTTGAGGTTGGCGAAGAAGTTCTTCTCCTCGGCGGTGGGCGGGCCCTTGCGCGGTGCGTCAAGATCCACCACCTCCACGAGGGACTCGGGGATGTCCTCCAGGAAGCGCGAGGGGGTGCGGGGTACCTCCTTGCCGCGCTTGACGCGCATGGCGGAGCGCGTGAGGTAGAGCATCTCCTTGGCCCGGGTGATGCCCACGTAGCAGAGCCGACGTTCCTCCTCGAGGTTCTGGGCCTCGCCCTGCATGCCCTTGTGGGGCATGAGCTCCTCCTCCATGCCGATGAAGAAGACCACCCGGTACTCCAGACCCTTGGAGGCATGGAGGGTCATCAGGGTGATGGCCTTGTTGGCGCCGGGCACCTCCTCCTCTTCCTGGCGGGTGTCGAGGCTCAGCCGGTTGAGGTAGGTGAGCAGGCTCGCCTTGGGGCCCTCGCGCTTCTCGAAGGCCTCGAGCGAGTTGAGGACGAAGTCGATGGACTGCAGCTTGCGCTCCGCCGCCGCCTGCGAGGTCGTCAGCGACTTGGCGTCGTCCCGGTAGCCGATCTCCTCCAGGAGCTGGCGCGTCACCTGGGCGAGCTTGCCGTGCTCGTAGCTCTCGCGGTAGCGCTCGACGAGCTTGATGAACTCCGTGACCTTGGCTCCCGCGCCCGCGGGCAGATCCTCGTAGCCCTCCGCGCGCTCCATGGCGCCCCAGAGCGTCACGCTGTCGCGTCGCGCGTGAGCCACCAGCCGCTCCATGGTGACGTCGCCGATGCCTCGCGCCGGCACGTTGATGATGCGCAGGAGCGACGTCTCGTCGCGCGGGTTGGCGATGAGCTTGAAGTAGGCGACGACGTCCTTCACCTCGCGCCGATCGAAGAACTCGCTGCCCGAGAGCACCTCGTAGCGTAGGCCCTTCTCGCGCAGCATCTCCTCGACGGGACGCGACTGGCCGTTGACCCGGTAGAGCACGGCGATCTCATCCGGGGGAATGCCCCCGGCGACGAGCCGGGAGATCTCCTGCGCCACGTAGCGCGCCTCTTCCTCCTCCGTGGGCGCCGTCACCACCTGGATGCGCGCGCCGCCCTTGCGCTCGCTCCACATCTGCTTGGCCTTGCGCTCGGGGTTCTGCGCGATGACGGCGTTGGCCGCGTCCAGCACCACCTGCGTGGAGCGGTAGTTCTGCTCGAGCCGCACTTCCTTCCCGCCCGGGAAGTACTTGTCGTAGCTCAGGATGTTGCGCACCTCGGCGCCGCGCCAGCTGTAGATGCACTGGTCGTCGTCGCCCACCGCGCACACGTTGCGCGTCTCCCCGCTCACCAGCAGCTTGAGCAGGTCCAACTGCGCCTGGTTGGTGTCCTGGAACTCGTCCACCAGGATGTAGCGGAAGCGCGAGGTGTACTTCTGGCGCAGATCCTCGTGCTCGCGCAGCAGCCGCGAGGGCAGGATGAGCAGATCGTCGAAGTCCACCGAGCCCTGGGCCTTGAGCCCGAGCTGGTACGCCTCGTAGACCATGTGGGCGATGAGATCGTAGTCGTCCCCCATCCCCTCCCCCAGCGGCTCGGGCACCTTGCCCGCGTTCTTCGCCTTGGAGATGAGGCCCAGCACCTTGCGCGCATCGAACGTGCGATCATCGATGCGCCGCTCGCGCATGGCGCGCTTGATGATGGCCGCCTGGTCTCCCTGGTCCGCGATGGAGAACTTCTTGGGCCAGCCCAGCCGGTGGATGTCCTCGCGCAGCATCTCCGCGCCGAAGGCATGGAAGGTGCACACGAGCACGTTCTGCGCCCGGGGCCCGGCCATGTGGACCAGGCGCTCCTTCATCTCCGCGGCGGCCTTGTTGGTGAAGGTCACCGCGAGGATGTTGCGGGCGAGCAGCCCATTGGGCCGCTTGTCGAGCAGGTGGACGATGCGGTGGGTGATGACGCGGGTCTTCCCGCTTCCCGCTCCGGCCAGCACCAGGAGGGGGCCCTCGGTGGTGACCACGGCTTCACGCTGCGGGGCATTGAGCTTCGAGAGGTCCATTGCGCGCGGAACGGGGATACCCTTTGATTCTCCCGTGCGCGACTATTCTCTCCTCCGCCCCCTGCTCCTGCTCGCGATCGTGTCGGGCCCCGCCTGCACCAACGGTGGAAAGCCGACACCCGGAGTCGCGGACGGCCTGGCCGAGGACGCCCCGGCCTCCTTTCCGTGCGTGCACTTCGAAGCGCTCCAGCGCTTCCTGCCCGAGGAGCTGGAGGGACTGCCACGCGCCCGGGACGCGGGCTCCACGGGGCGCTACGGCGACGTGTCCGTCAGCGAGGCCGAGCGCAGCTACTCGCGTGGAGAGGATCGCGAGGTGAAGGTGCGCATCGTGGACACCTCGCTGGGGGACAAGCTGGGGCAGGCCATCCTCGCCGCGGCCGAGGAGGCCAGGGACCGGGAGCAGAATGATCCCACCGCCCCCATCTTCTGGAAGGACAAGGAAGCGGTGGGCTTCGTACGCTACGACGCGGCGAGAACCCTGGCGGAGGCGAGCCTGTTGGTGGGCAACCGGTACGTGGTGGCGGTGAGCAGTCGAGGTTTTCCGGGCACAGTGGAGGTGCGCCGGGTGGCGCATGACATCGATCTCCGGGGGCTCGCCCGGTTGGAGCCCTCCCCCGGTGGCGAGGACGCGCGAGGAAAGGAGCATCCGTGGTGAAGGACAATGGGTCGCGGGGAGGCGTGCCAGACGCGCTCGCGGAATCCCGGGCACGTGAGGTGGTGGCCGCACTGGGCAAGCGCGAGTTCCTGGACCAGTTCCAGCAGCTCACCCGGCAGATGGCGGCGGACCCCGGCAACCCGGGCTCCTACGCCTGCGAGGGCTGCGAGCGGTGCGCCAACTGCATGTTCTGCCACGACTGCGACAGCTGCTACCAGTGCACGCACTGCACCCGGTGCGTGCTGTGCCACAACTGCTCGCACAGCGTGGACTGCAAGCAGTGCCACCACTGCGCCTACTGCCAGCAGAGCGAGAACTGCACCAACAGCGCCTACCTGGTGCTCTGCCGCAACCTCTCCGACTGCAACTACTGCTTCGGCTGCGTGGGCCTGTCCAAGAAGGACTTCCACATCCTCAACGTCCCCTTCCCACGCGCCGAGTACTTCAAGCAGGTCAAGCGCCTGCGCGCGGAGATGGGCCTGTAGCGCGGGCCCCTCCCCGGGGGCGCTCACAGCACGCGGAGGATGAGCACCTTGAGGTACTCGGTCTCCGTGAGGCCCCCGAGCACCGGGTGATCCAACCCCGCGCCCCGGCGCTCGAGGATCTGCACCGGCCGCTTCGCATCCGCGGCGGCCGAGAGCACCATCTCCTCGAAGTCCTCGCGCCCGAGCTTGCCCGAGCACGAGCAGGTGACGAGCAGCCCCTCGGGGCGCAGGCACTTGAGCGCGCGCAGGTTGAGCTCGTGGTAGGCGCGCAGCGCGGTGGCCAGGCCCTCGCGCCGCTTGGCGAGCCCCGGAGGATCCACCACCACCGTGTCGAAGCGCTGGCTGGACTCGGAGTAGCGGCGCAGCACGTCGAAGGCGTTGGCGTTCTCCACGGTGACGTTGGTGCGCCCGTTGCGCGCCACGTTCTCCCGCGCGCGCGCGGCGGCCCCCGCGTCCTGCTCCACCGCCACCACCGAGTCACACGAGCGGCTGAGCGCCAGCGCGAACCCGCCGTGGTAGCTGAACAAGTCGAGCGCCGCGCCCCGCGCGAGCTGGCCCGCGCGCAGGTGGTTGTCCACCTGATCCAGGAAGGCCCCCGTCTTCATGTCCCCGAGCAGGTTCACCTCGAAGAGGTTCTCCCCCTCGTGGTAGCCGAAGCGCGCCTCGCCCTCGCCGTGCAGCAGCCGCACCTCGCGCGGCAGGCCCTCGAAGTCCCGGCCGCTGGCGTCGTCGCGGCACACCACGTGCGTCGCCCCGGTGAGCTCGGCCAGGGTGCGCGCCACCCACTCCTTGCGCGCGTCCATGCCCTCGGAGAGCGTCTGCAGCGACAAGCCCGCGCCATAGCGGTCCACGAAGAGCCCGGGCAACAGGTCCGCCTCGCCGTGCACCAGGCGCAGGCCGTCGCGGCCCTTGAGCGGCGCGCGCCGCGCGAGCGCCAGCTCCAGACGGTGGCGCAGGAAGGCCTCGTCCACCTTCTCCTCGGCGGGACCCTTGCGCGTGAGCAGCCGCAGCGCGAGCGGCGAGTGCTGGGCGTAGAAGGCCTGGCCCACGGGGTTGCCCTGCGGGTCCACCACGGACACCACCGCGCCCTTGTCCTGCGTGTCGGGCAGCTCCACCAGCTCGGTGCGGTACACCCAGGGAGAGCCCCGGCGCAGCGTCTTGGCGCCCTTGAGGCTCACGCGCACGGTGGGAAGCGGGGAGCGGGCCATGTCGCGCGTCACTCCAGGCCCCGGGCGGCCAGCTCCTGGTCGTCCTCGCCCCGGAGGTGTCCCACCTCGTGAAGCAGCGTCACCTTGATTTGTTCCCGTAGTTCCTCCCGAGTGCGCACCGCGCGGGCGAGGTTGAGTCGATAGAGCGCCACCGAACGGCAGGGCGTTTCCGTACCATCACACGGCTCGTTCAGGGGCGGGCCACGAAAGAGGCCGAGAATCGCCGGCGACAGGGGCGGCTCGCCCGAGAGCAGATCATCGTCCGCGGGCAGCTCCTCGGCGCGCACCGGGACTCCAGCCAGGTCCTCGCGCATGTCCTTGGGCAGCGCCGCCACCGTGCGCGCCACCTCCTCGCGGAACTCGGCCTCGGTGGGCAGGGGCGGATCGGGGAAGTCGCGCGGAGCGAGCGCGCGCGCCTTGTCGAAGTGCTCGCGCGCCTGCTTCCACTTGCCCTCGCGCTCCAGCAGCAGCCCGAGGTGGTAGTGCGCGTGCGCCCCGTGCGCCGGATCATTCAACAGGCCGGTGAAGGCCGTGCGCGCCTCGCGGAAGCGGCACAACTCGAAGAGGGCCAGGGCCTTCTCGTAGGAGGCCTCGGGGTGGTGGGGCTCGCGCGCGAGCACGAGCTGGGCGCGCTGGAGCGCCTCGCCGGCCTGCCCCAAGTCGTTGAGCGCCATGGCCGCCACGAGCGCGAACTGGGGAAGCATCTCCGGCACCTCGTCCACCTGGGACAGGCCCCGCTCGGCGTAGAGCGCCCCCAGCTCGTCGAACTCCCGGCTGGAGGGAAGCTGGACGGCATACAGGTGGGCCGCGCCGAGCAGGGCGTCCAGATGGCCGGGATTGAGCGCCAGCGCTCGCGCATAGGCCACCTGGGCCTCCGCGGTGCGCTCGAGGGCCGCCAGGGCATTGCCCCTCGCGGCGTGGGCCGTGGCGTCGTCCGGATCCAGCGCGGAGGCCTGGGCGGCGCAGGAGAGGGCCTCGGCGTACTTGCCGCCCTCGAGGTAGCCCAGGGCCGCGTCGAGCGGCATCCCCCCGTCCGCCTTGCACGGAAGCAGGGGCTCGGCGAGCGAGGAAGCAGGCGCGGCGGTGGTGGGGGCCTCGACCACGCCCGCATCGGACACGGGCGAGGGCGCCGGAGCGGACGTCCGCTGACAGGCACCGAGGAGCAGGAGACAGAGGGCGAGCGGACCGCGCCAGGACATGGGGACGCGCAGGCTACGGCATCGCCCCGACCCCGGGAAGAGGTCTGCGGCCCACACGCCCGGCCGCCCGCCCTCCCTCAAGTGGACAGCTCGGAGAGGATCTCCTGGAAGGCGGCGCGAGCGCGGGGCAGTTCCGCGGGCTTGAAGCTGATGGCGGACACCACGGGGTGCCCTCCGCCGCCGTAGCGCGAGGCGATGGCCGCCAGGTCGTGCGTGCGCGTCTCGGGGCGCCAGGGGTTGGAGCCGAGCGACACCTTGGCGCGCGAGGCCCCCTGCCCCACCCACAGCGTGTAGCGGGCCTCGGGGTAGAGGGCGTAGGCGATGAACTTGTTGAGGCTGTCCACCCCGTCGTCCGCGAGATCGAAGGACACCACGCCGCGCTCGTAGCGGGCACGCGCGCGCACCAGCTCGATGTGGCGCTGGTGACGCTCGAGCAGCGGCGCGAGCGGCCCGGCGATGAGCGGCGAGGCGGCGATGGCCGCGAGCGACTCGGTCTGCATCCGCTCGATGACCTGGGGGATGAGCGCCGCGTCCTTGGTGGCCTCCAGCACCGTCATGATGCGCAGGGCCGGCTCCTCCAGCGCCACCGCCATCTGGGGCGTGGGAAACTGCGCCCCATCGATGATCTCCGCCCAGTGCAGCAGCTCCTTCAGGGGCGAGGGATCCCACCCGAAGCGCTCGCGAGCCACGTCCGCCAGGTAGACGGTGCAGCTCTTGCGGTGCGCGTCATGGAACTTGCGGCCCCCGGTGTCGGCGCGGAAATGGGCCTCGTCCCCCGGCTGCTGGAAGGCGGAGACGTGGTGGTCGAACCACCAGGTGAGCCGGGCATCCTGGCTGTAGCGGAAGTCCACGATGGCGTTTTCCTCGCCCGTGAAGACCGCCGGATCGATGGCCGCTCCCCCCGCCTGATGGGACAGCCCCCGGTAGCTGAAGCGCACGTCGGCGCGGATGCGCTCCCGGTAGAACCGGCTGAAGACCGCCGCGCTCGCGGCCCCGTCGAAGCAGTTGTCGTGGAAGAGCACCTGGACGTTCATGGGTCCGCCTTACCCCACGGACCCCGGGGGTGTGGATGAAAAGACTCGACGAAACGAGCCATTCCCATGGGATTGGTGAACGAATTTTGGAATCCCGCCCTCAGGACGAGACGATCGTTGACTCCAAACCCTTGAAATCCCGTGGGTGGCCAGTAGGCAAGGGCCTGGCACCTGGCATGCATGAAACCTTGTGACCCCCGGGGAATCGAACACGGGGCAAAGCAAGGAGGATGGAGCATGGCCAGGACGACGACCCAGAAGCGCGGCGCGGTTCAACGGCAGGGACGGCGAGTCATGCCGACGATGCGCCGCACGGCACAGCGCAAGGCGACGGCCGCGAAACTCACGCTGGGAGACCTCATCGCGGCGGCCTACGACACGGCGGCGGGCGACAGCCTCGAGGTGCTCAAGCTCGTCACCTCGCCGCAGATGGAGCGGGTGCTGGGGCGGCGTATCGTCCTGTCGCGCTGAGTCTCTCCCGCCCCAGGGCGGACCGGCGGACGCCCCTCAGGGCAGATCCGTGACGGAGAAGTACTGATGCTCGGTGGGCTCACCCGCGAGCAGCTTGCCGAAGTCCTCGGCGTTGTTGGGATGGACGAGGAAGGTCCCCGCGGGCGTCTCCAGACGCACCGGCCCGGGCTGGCCACCTTCACCCGTCTGGGACTCCGGACTGCCCGACATGCACGTGGCCTGGTTGGAGCGCGAGGCCGTGACGGTCGCGCAGCCCGACAGCATCAGCAGACACAGCGCGGCATGACGTTTCATTTCAGCTACCTCCCGGAATGAGTGGCCGTGAAGCGGCGAAGGGGCCGCCTGCGTACGCCGGCCGCAGCCCGGAGGCAAGGGAGGTTCTCCTTCAAAACACGACACCCGCCCCCTGGGGTCGCCAGGACGCGGGTGCCGGAAGTGTCCACCGCGAGGAAGCGGAGAACTAGCGGGGCTGCCAGCGCGGACGGTGGTCGTCGCCGCGGTTGCTCAGCACGCGATGATTCTCGCCACTCCAGTTGTGGCTGATGAGCGTGCCGACCTTGATCGTCTCGGCGGTCGTGGCCGCCGGATCGATCTTCTGCACCTTGAGCTGCGCGCCCGAGACGTAGGCGAGGAACTGCCCGTCCGGAGAGAAGGACGGGAGGGTGGCTTCATCGGCGAACTTCAGCTCGTCGCCAGCCGGGGCCCCCGTGGCCGGGTCGATGCGCCGCACGTAGACGACGTTGCCCTGCTGTCCGCCGCAATTGGCGCCACTGCACAGGTAGGCGTCACCCACGAGAGGCTTGAAGTAGAACACGCGGACGTAGGCGACATGCGTGCCACCCGGCGCCCAGGTGTGGTTGGCGATGTACGACTTGAGCTGGCCGGTGGCGCTCGCGGCACCTTCGTCACGTGCCAGCGCGATCTCGTTCGGCGTGGAAGCGGCCGCCGCGGTGTTGATGGTGTAGAGCCCGGTCAACGGAGTGAGGATGCTCGCCTCCTCCTGACCCTTGGCATCGAGGTACAGCACGACGCCATTGGCCTTGTTGTGCAACGGCTGCTCGGCAGTCGTGGAGACCCCGGACACCGAACTGCTGCTGGTCTCACCCAGCACCCGCTTCAACAGGCCGAGGCCATTCGCGCTGTAGACGAAGCTGGCGCCATCGGACGCCCACGAGGGGAAGACGCCCGTTTGAGTGGTCGACACGGCGGGACCCGAGCCGCCGTAGGTCCAGATGCCCGTGGTGGCGGTGGCGGAGGACTGGCTCCAGGCGATGGTGCTGGACGGCTCCCACTCCATGTAGCGGAAGTCCGTGGTGTTGGCCGCGTCCGCGGCGCCGGTGGCGAGCGGGGTCGCCGCCTGGGCCGCCGAGAAGGGAATGCCACGCGAGACGAGCGACACGGTGTTGTCGGCGGCGATCTCCACGAAGGCCACCGCCGAGCCCGCGGGATTCCAGCGGGGGAACTTGTTCGTGGTCGCGGAATCCTCGCTCAGCCGCGTCGGCGAGACGGCCTTGTTGAAGGGCACGACCACCGCATAGGACGGAGTCTGCGCCGAGCCCACTGGTCCGACCGTCACCGCAATGTGCAGCGGCGCGCACTTGCTCTCGGCACAGTACAGGCCCGCCATGCAGCTCGCGGTGGTGGTGCAGGCCTCGCCCTCGTTGAGCGTCATGTCGCCTGGCTGCTGCGTGCCCCCATCGTCTGGCTGCTGTGTACCCGCGTCGCCCGGCGGCGGCGTCGTACCCGCGTCATCGGGCTGCTGCGTACCCGCGTCCCCGGGCGGAGGTACCGGGTTGTCATCTCCTGACGGACATCCTGTCACCACCAGCATCAGCGCTCCCATGAGCGCACCGACGACATATCGCTTGGCCATTTCCGAGTCCTCTCAAAAACCGCTGCATGGATAGGTGCTCTTGGCGTAGTGGCCAGGTGCAACCGGCTTCGGCTTTCGAGCCGCTGTCTGCGGGTGAACGCCAGCGGGCAGATGCCTCACGGACCTTTCCGATGATTGACACCCACTGCCATCTCGACGCGTCACGTTTCGATCCGGACCGGAGCGAAGTCATCGCCCGGGCCTGGGCCGCCGGCCTGCACGGCATCCTCGTGCCCGGAGTGGGCCCGGAGAACTGGGAGCCCCTGCGGGAGATGTCACGCAGCGAACCCCGCCTCCAGATAGGACTCGGCATCCATCCGCAGATGCTGCCGCACCTGCCGCCCGAGGAGGACGAGGTCCACCTGGAGCGCCTGGACGCACTGCTCGGGCTCGGCGGCGCCATCGCCGTGGGCGAGTGCGGGTTGGATGGGCCCTCGGCCGCGGGTGCCCCGATGGAGCGGCAGGTGACGGTGCTGCGGCGGCACCTGGAGCTCGCGCGCAAGCACGGGCTGCCCGTGCTGATGCACTGCTTTCGCGCCCACCCCGCGCTCATCGAGCTGCTCAAGCACGAGCCCCTGCCCGAGGCCGGCATCCTCATGCACAGCTACGGCGGCGGCGTGGACCTGGCGCGCTTCTACATCCAGAAGGGCTGCCACTTCTCGTTCGCGGGCCCCGTCACCTGGGCCGAGGCGCGCAAGCCCCTGGACGCCCTGCGGGTGATTCCCCCCGAGCGGCTCATGGTCGAGACGGATGCCCCGGACCAGGCCCCCACCCCCCACCGGGGGCAGCGCTCGGAGCCGGGCTACCTGCCCCGGATCATCGAGGGCATGGCGCGCGTGCTCGGCGAGCCGGTGGAGGTGCTCGCCCAGCGGACGACCGAGAACGCCCGCCGCTTCTTCCGGGAAGCCTTCCCCACCCCTTCGCTGTAGGGAGGCGGTCGCGCTATAGAGGCCCCATGGAACCGCAGCCCCCTGCCCCCGAGACCCTCCCCGCCCCCACCGTGCCGCCCGAGGCGCCCGAGCCCAAGCCCTTCAAGCTGCACCGGCGCTTCGATCGCACCGGCCGCCTGCTGGGGGACCCGGCCATGGAGCGCCTGTCCAAGGCTCGCGTGGTGGTGTTCGGCCTGGGTGGCGTGGGCAGCTACGCCGCCGAGGGCATCGTGCGCAGCGGCGTGGGCCAGCTCACCCTCGTCGACTTCGACACCGTGTGCGTCACCAACTCCAACCGGCAGCTGCACGCCACCGTGAGGACGGTGGGCAAGCCCAAGGCGGAGCTGATGGCCCAGCGCTGCAAGGAGATCAACCCCGACGCCGACGTGCGGCCCCTGCGCGAGTTCTACCGGGACGAGCTGGCCGATCAGCTCCTCTCCCCGGGCAGCTATGACTACGTGGTGGACGCCATCGACAACGTGAAGGCCAAGCTGCACCTGCTCCACCGCTGCGTGAGCCTGGGCATCCCCGTGGTCAGCTCCATGGGCGCCGCGGGCCGCCTGGATCCCACCGCCATCCGCGTGGAGGACCTGTGCGAGACGCACATGGATCCGTTCGCCAAGGACATCCGCAAGCTGCTCAAGCGCAAGTACGGCGTGAACACGGACCGGCCCACGGGCATCACCGCCGTCTACTCCATCGAGACGCGGCGCCAGCCGCTGTCCCTGCGCTACGACGCGGACGACGGCTTTTCCTGCGTGTGCCCCAACGACAATGACTTCCACACCTGCGAGCGCCGTACGCAGATCGACGGCAGCGTGGCCTTCGTCACCTCCGTGTTCGGCATGAACGCGGCGGGCGTGGTCGTACGGCGGCTGTCGGTGGGCCGTTAAGCCCCCGCCCCGCTACGCCGCGCGCACCGCCGCCTCGCGTCCACAGGGGCGGCGGAAGACGCACCGGGCACACGTGGCGGCGTCCTCCGCCTGGGGAAAGGCGGACTCCTCCCTGGGCGTGTTGGTGGCCGGCTCCGCCAGCAGCGAGCGCATGCGCGCCACGCTCTGCGTGAAGCGGGTGCGGAAGCCCTCCATGGCGTCCTGGTCCACCTGCACCTGATGCTCCAGGCCATCGTTGAGGTACACGAGCGAGGCGCGCACCTTCTCCAGCGGCACCCGGTAGCGCTGGGACACGTAGAGCGCATAGCCCAGCACCTGCTCGTCGTACCCCTCGCGCGCCTTGCCCGTCTTCCAGTCCACCACCACCGTGAAGCCGTCCGCGTCCGTGTAGGCGAAGTCCGGAATGGCGAAGACCTTCACCCCATCCAGCGTGAAGGAGGAGAAGTCCGCGCCCGCGTCCACCTCCAGCCACTGCGCGGGCTTGAGCGAGCGCGCCAGTGCCGGCCAGCGCGACTGGAAGAACCAGGCGATCGCCGAGCGCACCGTCTCCGCGTTCTGCTTCCAGGCCTCGTCCGCAACGGGCTCGTCGTACTCGTGCTCCATCAGGCCGCTGAACGTCTTGCGGCCCTTCTGGGTCCGGTACGCCTTGCCGCGCGAGAGGCGGAACTCCTCACGCATGCGCGAGAGCGCCCGCTCCTCCACCTTCGCCGGCTCCACCGGGAGCCCCGCGCGCCAGTTGAGCAGCGCGTCCTTGAGGGCGTCGTGCACGATGTTGCCCGCCCACGTGTAACGATTGCCCAGCTTCTTGAGCAGGTACAGCTCGCGCACCTCCGGCGGCGCCCCCGCCTCCCACCCACCCCAGGAGCGGTAGTAATAGAGGTAGTACGCCCGGGAGCACTCCTGGAGTTTCTCGTGACGGCTCTTGGACCAGGAGAAGTCGTTGGTGAAGGACGCGCGCGGCATGGACGCTGGGCATCCTAGACCAAGGCCTCGCTGATCCAAGAAGAAGGACAGGCGAGCAGGCACACCCCGGCAGGTCCTTCTCCGCCTTCAACGAGTCGTTAAGGTGCGCCCCATGGCAACCCAGGACTTTCGAGGCAAGGTGGTCCTCATCACCGGCGCCTCCAGTGGCATCGGCCGGGCGGTGGCCCGGGTCTACGCGGCCCAGAGCGCCCACCTGGTGCTCGCCGCGCGTCGTGAGTCGGCCCTTCGCGACACCGCGCGTGAGGCGGAAGCACTCGGCGTCCGAGCCCTCCCCGTGTGCTGCGACATCACCCGTGAGGAGGACGTGGCCCGTCTCGTGCGCGAGACGGAGACGGCCTTCGGCGGGCTGGACATCCTCGTCAACAACGCGGGGCTCGGGCTCTACGGCCCCGTCGAGGGCTTCAGCGAGGCGCAGCTGCGCCAGGTGTTCGAGGTGAACTTCTTCGGCCTGGTGCGTGTCACCCGCGCCGCCCTGCCGCTGCTGCGCCGGCGCGCCCCCGGCTCGCAGGTCATCAATGTCAGCTCCGTGCTGGGCCACCGTGGCCTGCCCCTGCTCGGCGGCTATGGCTCGTCCAAGGCGGCGGTGAACCTGCTCACCGAGTCGCTGCGCGCCGAGCTCGCCACCGAGGGCATCCGCGTGCTGCTCGTGTCGCCGGGTCTCACCGAGACGGAGTTCCGCGACGCGCGCCTCAACGCCGAGGGCTGGGCCCAGGACACCATCCCCCTCAATGCCATGAGCGCGGAGACCGTCGCCCGAGCGCTCGTGCGCGCCAGCCGCCGGGGCAGCCGCGAGACGGTGCTCACCCTTCCCGGCCGCGTCATGGTGCTCGCCAACCGGCTCGTGCCCGGGCTCTTCGATCGCGTGGCCCGCCGCATCGCCAATCCCGCCCGGCGCCCATGAGCCCCTCCCGCAAGCGCGCGCCCTCCCCCACCCCACTCCTCATCGAGCCCTTGCGCCGCGAAGCCCTGCGCGAGGGCCTGCTCGCCTGGTACGACCGGCAGAAGCGCGACCTGCCCTGGCGCCGCACGCGCGATCCCTACGCCATCTGGCTCAGCGAGGTGATGCTGCAGCAGACGCAGGTGGCCACCGTCATCCCCTACTGGGAGAGGTTCCTCCAGCGCTTCCCCACCGTGGCGGCGCTCGCCACCGCGCCGCTGCCGGACGTGCTCGCCGCGTGGCGGGGGCTCGGCTACTACTCGCGCGCGCGCAACCTGCACCTGGCCGCCCAGGACGTGGTGGCGCGCTACGGCGGCAAGCTGCCCTCCACCGCCGCCGAGCTGCTCACCCTGAGAGGCTTTGGCCGCTACACCGCGGGGGCCGTGGCCTCCATCGCCTTCGGCGAGCCCGCGCCCCTGGTGGATGGCAACGTGGCCCGCGTCTTCTCGCGCCTCTTCGAGGTGGAGGGCCTCCCGGGAGACCGCGTGCGCGAGGCCCGGCTGTGGGCGCTCGCCACCGAGCTCGTCTCCCCCGAGCGGCCCGGAGACTTCAACCAGGCCCTCATGGAACACGGCGCCACCGTCTGCCGGCCGGACAACCCACTGTGCCTCCTGTGCCCCGTGCGCGAGGACTGTCTCGCCTGGCGTCACGGCCGCGTGAACGAGCTGCCCCCGGCCAAGGTGCGCGCCCCCCCCAAACGGATGACACTCGCCCTGGCCGTCTGGGCGCACGAGGGTCGACTCCTGCTCGCCCGGAGAGAAGAGAAGGGACTCTTCGGTGGCTTGTGGGAATTGCCCGCCGCGGAGATCGAAGCGGACACGCCCGACTCGGAGTCCGCTGGCAAGCTCACCCAGGCGCTCGGCACGCCGGTGCGGGTGGAGGCCGCGCTCGGCACCGTGCGCCGCCAGCTCACCCACCGCAGCCTCACCCTCCGCCTGTTGCGCGTGACGGGCTCGAACCACCCCACGCGCGCTCCCGCCTTCCGCGAGCTGCGCTGGTGCACCCCCGAAGAAGCCTCCTCGCTCGGCATGAGCACCGCCATGCACAAGGCACTCGAGGCCGCGCTCGAGGCCGGCGTGCTCCCGGCCTGAGCCGCTCTGTCGGTTAGCCGACAAGCACGGCTCGAGCGTGTCGCATCGATGACGATCGTTCCAGGGATCGATGCCTCGCGCACGAAGAGCTGCCAATGCTGTCGGCAGCCGTTTTTCGACCCGAGGATTCCCATGGCACGCGCACAGGCCAAGACGAACAACTCCAACAAGTCCTCCTCCAAGAAGCCGGAGGCCCCGCCCCCCGCCGCGACGCCCATCACGAACGTGGCCCCCGTGGCGCAAGCCGCCCCCGCGAAGAAGGAGACCCCCGCGGTGCAGGCCGCTCCCGCCCCGACCCGTAGTCGCCCCTCCGCGGAGCAGATCTCCCGCCGGGCCTACGAGCTGTTCCTCGCGCGCGGCGGGGAGCACGGCCACCATGACGAGGACTGGGTCCAGGCCGAGCGCGAGCTGCAGCTCGGACGCTGAAGCTCAGCTCACGAGCGAGGGGCGGATCGGTGACGGCCGGGCCGCCCTCGCGTCCAGGAGCCGACGCCGCGCCTCCGCGAGCTGTTCGAGGACACGTTCGGCCTCCACCCCGGTGCGCAGGGCCAGGCCGCACGCGGGCGTCAGCAACATCTGGCCGCCCATCTGTTCGAGCGAATGACCCGGAGGCAGCGCCGCCTCGAGTGACACCTCGACCGCGTCCACCAGCTCCCCCACGTCGTAGGTGGACGCGAGGTCCGTGGGGATGATGCCCAGGCTCAGCGTCGCCCCCGAGTCCAGGAAGCGCGCCAGGGGGCCCGTCTCCTCCAGCACCGCGTCCAGCGACAACCGGACGTCCAACGACAACACGTCCAGCCCCGCGTCCAGCAGGCTCGCCCAGTCCGTGTTGCCGCAGCAGTGCACCCCCACCAGCGCGCCCTCGCGCTGAAGCGTCTCCACCAGCAGCCGCAGCTCATGCGAGGCCCGCTGGTGCCAGGGATCGGCACGCGAGAAGGCCGCCCATCCCGGCTCGTCCAGGAAGAAGAGGGGCGTCGTCCCCGCGCGCCGCAGGGCCTTCACCATCGCCCGCGCGCGCGCCCGCGTCAGCCGGAAGATCGCCGTGTCCAGCCCTGGCTCCTCCAGCGCCGCCCTGCCCTCGCTCGTGCGCGTCGCCAGATTCACCGTGAAGGGACCGGCGAGCTGCGCCTTGGCGAAGGCAAGTGCGCGGCGCTCCACCTCCTCCAGGAAGGGACGCCAGGCGAGACTCGCCTCCGGCGAGGGCTCGAAGGACGCCAGCTCTCCCGAGGACAACGCCGCCTCCAGCCGCGCCTCGAAGGCCTCGCGTCCCGCGGACCATGCCGCGAGTTCCACGGCGCACCGCCCCGCCTCGTCGAACCCCAGGCCCGGCAGCCCCTCGAGTGCCTGGGGAATCATGAACTCCGCGGGTCTGCCCACCGGAAGCTGGGGCAGGAAGGGGATGTCCAACGCGAACGCGGTCCGCAGACCCGGCTCGAGCTGGGTGTACGGCAGGCTTCCGATGCCCGTGGTGGCGTGGGGGGGCAGCAGCGCGAGGGCACGGCGGGCGGCCGACGTGCTCATGTCGCCGCGTCCAGGGCCACGCGGCCCGGCCCCTCGAACCAACGCTCCATCGTCTCGAGGAACAGCTCGGGACGCTCCATCATCGGGGTGTGTCCGATGTCGGGGTACTCCACGTAGGTCCAATCCGGACGGACCCTGGCCAGCTCGCGCGAGTTGGCCACCGGCACCATCTGATCATCCGAGCCCTGCACGAGCAGGGTGGGCACGCGGATGCTCCGCTCCAGCTCGCGGAAGCGCGACTTGCGCAGCAACAGGCTCACGAGCGAGCGCGCCGCCTGGAGGAAGGCCTCATGGGACCAGGGCATGCGCGCGTGGCGCTCGCGGGCGAACTCCAGATGCGCGCGAACCAGCTCCTCGGGGAAGCGGCCGATGTCACGGCAGCACAGCGCGAGCTGCTCGCGGGCCAGCGCCTCCGGAGTCATGCGCGCCGAGCGCCGCCGCACGAAGAACTCGCCCACGCCAGGAATCGAGTAGAGGAGGAACAGGGAGAGGACGTTGCGCTCCATCCGCGAGTCCTCCGCCCGGGGTTGCGCGGGAGCCACCAGCACGAGGCCGGAGACGCGCCCGGGATTGCGGGCCGTCTGCAGCACGGAGATGGCGCCACCCATGGAGTTGCCCACCAGGATGACGGGCGCGGACGGAGACACCTTCTGGATGAAGCGGTCCAACAACACCTGATTGGCCGGGAGCGCCGCCGAGCGGCCCGCCAGGGGCGTCAAACCAAAGCCCGCCAGATCCACGGCCACCACCCGCGCGTGCCGTGCCAGTCGCGGACCCACGCCCATCCAGTTGTGGTGCGAGCCTCCCAATCCATGCACGAGCACCAGGGTCGGCCCGGAGCCGCCGAAGTCCATGAAGTGCACGGGGCCGTCGATATCGAGCGTGCGCGTCAACATGCCTCCTGCCTACCACGTTCCCTCGCGATTGCTCCGGCTCCCCACCGGCTGGTAAACCCGAGACCACATGGCCGAGTTCCCAGAGACCACCTCCGCCGCGTTGAAGCTCCTGGAACGCGCCCGGCACCACGTGCGCACCCGTTCACGAAACGAGGCGTACTACCAGGCAGGGGACCGCTTCTCCGAGCTCTTCCTCGGCAGGACCTTCCAGGTGGAGCCCGACTACTACCGGGCCGTGGGCACGGACTACTCCGCCATCGACTGGCTCTACGAGGAGCTCGCACAGGGTGCGGCACTGACCCGGCAGACCCTGGACGCGGTGACGGAGCAGTTGCAGGAGATGACCCGCCCCGAGCCCGCCCGCGCCGCGCTCGGACCGCTCCAGGCCGCGCTCCACTCTCCCTCGTGCGCCCTGCTCGACGTGTGCCGGGCCCTGCTGGGCGCCATCACGGTCCTGGGCCAGGACACCCTAGGCGCCCGGGGTGTTCCCGCGGCGCTCGTCCAGGACTGGTTGGAGTTGTGGTCGGACCGCCTCTGGCGGCAGAACAGCCAGCAGGCGCGGCTCGCCCTCCTCATCCAGGTGATGCGCGCCGCCCCGGAGGACAGACCCGGGCGGCTGGCCGCGCTCGGGGACGAGCAGGACGCGTTGAGCGCGCAGGGCACCGACTTCGAGCAGGGCGTGCACGAGTACCTGGAGCGCTACGCCGAGACGGGTGCGTCCTCCGTCGCCCTGGCGGGCGGCCTGCCCTTCGCCCGCGCGCTCACCCCGAGGGATCTGGAGAAGCTGCTCGGGGTGCTGCGCGAGGACTCGGACTTCCTCGGGGGCGTGGCGCGCCTGCTGCGCTTCGCCCAGGACGTCCGGTTCGATCCCTCCGAACCCCTCAACTCGGGGGTGATGGGTTACGCGGCCGAGCACCGCCAACGCCTCACCGACATCGACGCCACGCGCCTGCCCCGGGAGGAGCTCGACACCCGGTTGAGGCAGGTCTGGACGGACAACTCCGCCCGGATCCGCCGGGAACTCGACGCGGTGGTGGCCTCGCTCGGAGACGAGCCCCTGCGCCCCCTGCTCCAGGGTTTCGTCCAGAGCGTCTGGGCCGTGGCCTCGCGGCTGACCGACGCCGGACACGACCCACGTCCGGGCCCCTGACCTCGCACCCGGCGACTGGCGCCGCCGCATCCTCGGAGCTGGATGCGGCCTCCCGCGCGCTATGCCCGCAGCAGCTCGTCCAGGCGGGCCTGGACCGTGGTGTCGACGGGCGAGCCTTCACTGAGCGCGCTCACCACCGCGCCATCCAGGACGGCGAGCACCAGTTGGGGACTGGGGAGGCGTGTACCGCCGGGCAGGGCGGCCGCGATGAGCTCCGCCAGCGCCTCGTCGAGGTCCGCGCGTCCCCGGGCGAGCACCGCCGAGAAGGCCGCCCGGCGCCCGCACGCCACCAACAGCTCGTAGTGGGCCTGGATGGCGCCAGGACCTCCGGACGGGAGCATCGCCTGGGTCACCCACCGGGCCAGGTCCGCCTTCTCCGGGTGCGCCCGAGCGAGCCGCGTGGTGCGACGGACCTGCTCCACCCACTGGCGCAGCATCTCCGCGAGGGTCTCGGCGATCAGCTCCTCCAGGGAGGAGAAGTAATAGGTGACGGCGGCGAGGGGCACCTCGGCCGCGTCCGCGACGGAGCGGGCACTCACGGCCTGGAGGCCCCCCGTCCGCAGCACGTGCGTGACGCCCTCGATGAGCCGCGCCCTCCGCTGCCGCCCCCGCTCCTGGCTCGTCCCCCGTGGGCCCGGGGGTGACATCAGTGGCCGCCCCCGGACAGGGCGAGTCCGATGACACCGATGACGATGAACCCGATGGAGGCAAGCTTCACCCCGGACACCGACTCGCCGAACAGGAGGATGCCGAGCACGGCGGTCAGCGCCGCACCGATGCCCGTCCACACGGCGTAGGAGGGCCCCGCCGGCAGGGACTTCATCGCCCAGGCCAGACCCCCGAAGCTCATCGCCGCCAACACCAGGAACACCACGCTGGGCACCGGCTGGGTGAAGCCCTCGGACTTCTTGAGCGCGAGCGCCCACCCACTCTCCAGCACCCCCGAGACCATCAGAACGAACCAGGCCATGACATCCCTCGAAGTGGTACGGATGTACCATTTTCGGAGAACCCTAATGAACCGGGCTCTCCTGGGCCAGGAAATCGTGTGCCGGGGATGACAGCGGTGGATCAGCGCTCGCCTTCGTCGACGATCGCCTGGATCGCGGCCTCCAACCAGCGACGGGTGGAGGAGTGGCGCACCTCGGCGAGCTGTGGGAGGGGCAACAGCCGCCAGCTCATGAGAAAGCCGTTCCAGAGGATGTTGAGCCGCGCCGCGCGCCCCTCGGCATCCGGGGGACCCAGCCAGCGAGCCAGGGGCTCGATCGCCTTCTTGTGGAGCAGCTCGACACTCGTCGCGTGCGCCTCGGGATCGGCCGCCGAGAGGATCAGCATCATCAGTGGGCCCGGGGAATCCTGCACGCCGAGGAAGATGGACACCACGTTCTCGCCGAAGCGGCGCCTGTCTCCCTGAAGCATCGGGGTGATGTCGAGCACCTGCTCCAACGTCTCCCGGTACAGCCCCTGCTTCGAGCCGAAGTAGCGATTGACGAGCGAGGAGTTCACCCCGGCCAGCTCCGCCACATCCCGCACTCCAGTGTTGGCGAAGCCCCGCGTGGAGAACAGCGTCTGCGCGGCGGAGAGCAGGGCGGCACGCGTGCGATCGGCGTCTCGCTGCCGCGTCGACGTCTTGGGGTCGCTCGGTCGGGATGTGTACACGGCTGTTTACTTACGATAGGGATTGCGTTATGTCCAGCGATGTAAACGGCTGATTACATCGAGAGCGGCTGCCGAGCCGAAAGGACGTGTGCGGATGACTGCGACGAAGAAGGGTGAGGTCTCTTTCTCTCCGGAGGCACTGAGGGAGAAATACCGGCTCGAGCGCGAGAAGCGGCTGCGCCCCGACGGCAACACCCAGTACATCCCCCTCAAAGGCGTCTTCGCGGACTTCGACAAGGATCCCTACGTCGAGCCCGGCTTCACCCGTCCGGCGCTGACCGAGAAGATCGACGTCTTGATTGTCGGGGGTGGCTTCGGCGGCATGCTGGCGGGAGCGCGGCTGCGCCAGGCGGGGGTCGACTCCTTCCGCATCGTGGAGAAGGGAGGCGACTTCGGCGGCACCTGGTACTGGAACCGCTATCCGGGCGCCGCCTGCGACGTGGAGTCCTATATCTACCTGCCGCTGCTCGAAGAGACCGGCTACATGCCCAAGGAGAAGTACGCCAAGGCGCCGGAGATCTTCGCCCACTGCCAGCGCATTGGCCGGCACTTCGATCTCTACAAGGCGGCGCTGTTCCAGACCCTGGTCCAGACGATGGACTGGGACGAGGACACCCGGCGCTGGAACATCACGACGGATCGGGGCGACAAGCTCGCGGCGCGGTTCGTGATCATCGCTGGCGGCATCCTCCACAAGGCGAAGCTGCCCGGCATCCCGGGCATCGAGTCCTTCAAGGGCCACTGCTTCCACACCAGCCGCTGGGACTATGCCTATACCGGCGGCAGCCCCACGAGCAGCATGACCCGGCTGGCGGACAAGCGCGTGGGCATCATCGGCACGGGCGCGACCTCGGTCCAGGCCATCCCCCAGCTCGGTGCGTCGGCCAAACAGTTGTACGTCTTCCAGCGCACGCCCTCGGGCGTCGGCGTGCGAGGCAACCAGCCGACGGACCCGGAATGGGTGAAGACGCTCGAGCCCGGCTGGCAGCAGGAGCGCATCCGCAACTTCACCGCGATCGTCTCCGGTCGTAAGCAGGACGTCGACCTGGTGCGGGATGGCTGGACGTACATCTTCCAGGACACCGCCACCCAGCAGGCCCAGACGCCCCAGGAGGCCGCCGAGTTCCGCCAGCTGGCGGACTTCCGCAAGATGGAGGAGATCCGCGCGCGGGTGGACGCCATCGTCAAGGAGCCGGCGACGGCCGAGGCGCTCAAGCCCTACTACAACCAGCTGTGCAAGCGGCCCTGCTTCCACGACGAATACCTGGACACGTTCAATCGGCCCAACGTCCAGCTCGTCGACACCGAGGGCAAGGGCGTGGAGCGGATCACCCCCACCGGCGTGGTGGTGAAGGGCAAGGAGTACGAGGTCGACTGCCTCATCTACGCCTCGGGCTTCGAGGTCTCGCTGGATTACACCGGGACGCTGGGCTTCGACATCCGCGGGCGCGGCGGCAGGTCCCTGCGAGACAGCTGGGCCGACGGTCCGGCGACGCTGCATGGCATGCACAGCCGCGGCTATCCGAACCTGATGATGTTCAGCGTCATCCAGAGCGGTCATGCGATCAACTTCGTGCACATCCTCGACGAGCAGTCGCAACACGCCGCCTACATCATCGAGCGGTGCGTCAAGCGGGGCATCGAGGTGATCGAGCCCTCGGAGCAGGCCCAGCAGCAGTGGTGGGAGTTGATCCTCGGCCGTCTCATGACGACGAGCCCCGTCTTCGGGGGCCCCGAGTGCACGCCCGGCTACTACAACAACGAGGGGGTCAAGATGGGCCCGAACGCGATGCGCTACGCCTCCTTCGGGGGTGACACGCTGGCGTTCATCGACGTGCTGCGCACGTGGCGCCAGGGCGAGCAACTCGCGGGCCTGGAGCTCACGCGCGGCGAGGTGTCTTCCACGCCATGAGAGCCTCCATGTCCCGATTCCTCTCCAAGTCCCTGGCCGCCTGTCTGTTGATGGCGGGTGGTCAGGTCCTGGCCGCCCCTCCCAAGACCTACCGCCAGGAAGTGGTGGTGGCCGGCTCCCACTTCCAGGGCGTCCACGGGCTCGTCGTGGATGGCAAGGGGCACCTGCTGGCCAGCAACCTGCTCGGCCGGACGGTCCACTCCGTCGACCTGGGCACGGGCGCGGTGAGCACCCTGGTGGGGCCGCCGCTGGGCGGCGCGGATGACGTGACCCTGGGTCCCGACGGCTCGGTCTACTGGACGGGCTTCTTCACCGGCGAGTTGATGCGGCGCACCCCGGATGGAAAGACGCGCGTCATCGCCAGGAATCTGCCGGGCCTCAACTCGCTGGCCTTCCGCCGCGATGGCCGGTTCTACGTCACCCAGCTCGGCCGGGGCGATGATGCGCTGTGGGAGGTGGACCCGAGCGGGAAGAAGCCGCCTCGGCTGGCCATCGCCAGGCCCGGCTTCCTCAACGGCTTCGAGTTCGGCCCGGACGACAAGCTCTACGGCCCGATCCTGCTCAAGGGGCAGATTGCCCGGGTGGACGTGGACACGGGCAGCATCGAGGCCGTGGCGGAGGGCTTCGCGATGCCGGTCGCCGTCAATTTCGACGCGCGCCGCGAGAACCTCTACGTGGTCGACTCGGCGCGGGGCGAGCTGGTGCGCGTCCGGCTGCCCACGGGCGCCAAGGAGGTCGTCGCGAAGCTGCCCACCGGGCTCGACAACCTGGCCGTGGGCCCGGATGACCTCGTGTACGTGTCCAACATGGTCGACAACGACATCCGCGTGGTCAATCCCGCCGATGGTTCCGTCCGGCTCCTGGTCGAGTCGCGCCTGGCCGTGCCCTCCGGCCTCGCCGTCGCCCCGGATGATCCGGAGGAGCAGCTGTACGTGGCGGACGTGTATGCCCTGCGCCGGGTGGGCGGGCGCGATGGGAAGATCACCCAGACGACCCGCGTCCTCTCCTCCCCGCTCAACTTCCCCATGAACGTGAGCCTGAGCGCGAAGCATGTGGTGCTGAGCACGGCCTACCTGGGGGACCGGAGCAGCGTGCAGGTGCTGGATCGGACCACGGGAGACATCCTGCGGACGATTCCCAACGCGAATGGCGTCCAGGCCGCGCTCGAGCTCGCCGATGGCACGCTGCTCGTCGCCGAGGCCACCACGGGCCGGCTCGTCCGGGTGGACACCGCCGAGCCCGCGGGGACCACGGTGCTCGCCGAGGGCCTGGAGGGACCGGTGGGTCTCGCGGCCGACACGGAGGCGGAGGAGCCGGGGGTGTACGTCACCGAGGTGCGCTCGGGGAAGGTGACCCGGGTGCGCCTGTCGGATGGCGCCAGGCGCACGGTGGCCAAGGGCCTCAAGGCCCCCGAGGGCATCGCCCGGCATCCGGACGGCGGGCTGATCGTCGCCGAGGTGGGCCGCAAGCGGTTGGTGCGCATCGAGCCGGCCACGGGCCGACTGAGCGTCATCGCGAGCGGCCTGCGCATCGGTGTGCCCGAGAGCGCGGGCCTGCCGCCGGGCTACCTCCCCACGGGGGTGGCGGTAGGCGGCTCGGGAACCATCTACCTGACGTCCGACATCGAGAGCGCCCTCTACCGCTTCGTCCCGGTGCCCTGAGAGCCGCGCTTCGCCCAGGCACGCGGTTGAAACGGGTCCGGGCGGACGACTCCGCCCGGACCCATCGCTCGCGCCCGGCTACTCGTACTGACGCCGCTGCATCATCAGCAGGGCGCACAGCTCGAAGGCCGTGTCGATGCGCTCCATGCGGTAGAGCTCCTTGGAGATCCAGCACTTCACCTTGCCCTCGGCCGGGGCGCCGGGGGTGTAGTTCTGCAGCATCCACCGCGAGGCCCGATCCAACGCCGGGGAGATGCCGTGGTGGTGCAGGCCATGGCGCTCCAGGAAACCGAGCATCAGCACGGCGTAGGAGGTCTCCGTCATGTTCGAGCGGCCATCGGAGCTCCAGCCCCCGTCCGGGAGCTGCGCGGAGAGCACCGACTCCAGCGCGCGGCGCACCGCGTCCGTGTGCGGCGAGCCGACGAGGCCGACCACCGAGTGGAACGTGGTGTACAGCCACGAGCGGCTCCACTTGTCGAAGGACCAGCGGCCACTGGGCTCCTGGCGCTCGAGCAGGTAGCGCTGGAAGGGGGCCAGCTCGTCGCTGTCCTGGCCCAGCAACATCAGGGCATGGAGGCAACGGGCCGTCAGCGTCGGCGAGGACTGCATCTCTCCCGGGTAGGCGATGAAGTGGTCGTCCCGCTTGAAGCGGTAGAGCACCGCCGGATCCACCGGAAGACCCATGGCGTGCATGACGGCCACCACCGCGCTCGTGTCGTCACCGTCCTGGAGGAAGTAGTCGCTCATGCCGATGCCGTTCGGCCCGAGCGCCCGGGTCAGATCCCCCAGCACGGAGTTCACGTAGGGCGCCAGACGCGGCTCCTGCAGCACCCCGCCCATGAGCAGGGCATAGAGGACGAAGGACTGCTCGAAGTAGTTGTGCGGCCCGCCCACCGGCACGAGTCCGGGAGTGGACGACGCGGTCGACAGCCCGCTCTCGCGCAGGTACTCCCGGGCGCGATCGACGAACGGCGTCAGCTCCGGCCGGCCCGAGGCGGCCTTCACCCATGCCGCCGTCGCGGACGGGCTGTGCCCCACGCTCCCCGCCCCATCGATCAGGTTCGCCGTGGGCTCCTGGCCCCAGGTCTCCCAGACGTGCAGCCACGGCACGCCGGGCGTCACGGGCAGCTTCGCGATGATCTTCCGCTTGCGCTCCCCCAGCGCCATCAGCTGCGCGTAGGGCGTGCGCGGCAGTTGCGCCTCGCCCAGCCCGAGCTGATTCAACAACGCGGGCACGAGGATCTCCGCGGCCACCGGCAGCTCCTCCGGATGCAGCGTGGCCCAGTGCGGCGCCTGGGCGCGCAGGAAGCGCACCCCCGCCTCACAGGCCTCGTGCGTGCGCGGGTGCTGGGGAAAGCGGCGCAACGCGAGGATGGCGGACATCGTGGGGATGTCCCGATGCATCGGCTTGATCGGCTCCCCCCAGCCCCCATCCGCCCGCTGTTGTGACAACAACCAGTCCACCACGGGAGAAGAGGCGCTCTCCGCGGGTGAAAGGATTCTCAAGACCTGGGCCGAATCGTAGATGGAGGGGCTCATCAACCCTCCGCCATGGCCTGTCTTGGAAAGCAGGGATTGAAGCTCCTTGAACAGGAGTTCCTGAATTCCCCCCTCGACCACGCGGATACTCTGCGAGGGGACCAACTCCATCGCGACATCCCGGATTCTTCTCATAGCGCCGTCAACTCCTTGAGGGAGAAGGGACCTGGCAGACATTTCCTCGAACCTGGATGAGGAGCACGCCGGTGGAACCCGGAACGAGCGTGTCACTTATCAATCATTTCTCCAAAAAAAGCATCACCCCGCACCAGTCACGCCACCAAGGTGCGCGCGTATCCACACTCGCCGCAACAGGCTCTGGACTCCCACGTCGGGTCCTCGACGGATTCCATGTAAAACCTGTATTTCATTCCAAAAACAAGACGGAATTGGTCCCAATGAATTGGATGGAATCGGTCCAATCGAGGAGAACCCCACCAGACGGGGAGCACCGAGGGACGCACCACGGGGCCGGAGCCACCGCGCTCGCGCCGGCAACCGCCCCGGAAGCACGCCCCCCCCACCGGATTGCGACAGTCTGGAAATCCTCACATGTCACGCAATCGTGATTTCAGCTCCCCGGCGCGGACCCCCGTCCCCGCTCGTGCGGCTGACACCACGGCGTGTGTCTTCAGGAATTATCCATGTGTCTTGTATTTCTCGCTCCGCCCCGCCATCCGCGCGGCGGAGCCCTCCGGCCCCAGAGAGCCCCGGCAACCAATGACAGTTTGAAATTCAAGTAGGCTCGCGCCAGCGGCTCCGCCCCACCCGCGAAGAAGTGATGCGGGTTGCCGTCGAGTCCCTCCCGGGAGAACTCGGAACCCGGCTCTGGACGTCCAATCATCGATATATCAACATGCATCGATGAGAAATCGCCCCGAGGGGCCACCCTCCCGGACACCGCACCGCGTTGCCATGTGGGGAACGGTGGTCTAGAGACAAGGACCATGGCCGCTCACACTCTTCAACAAACCCTCCATGGCAAACGATTCGGGCTCGTTCTTTCCGCCGGCTACTTTGGCTTCTTCGGACACGCGGGCTTCCTCAAGGGGCTGGCGGCCACGGGGCTGAGGCCGGCGGCGTACGCGGGAACGAGCTCGGGGGGGCTGGTGGCGGCGTACGCGGCGGCGGGGCTGAGCGAGGACGCCATCGAGGAGCTGGTGCTGCAGCAGACGCGCGAGTCGTTCTGGGATCCGGATCCGATTGGCGCGGTGTTCAACGCCCTGCCGCGCGAGGGCCATGGGGCCACGGGCCTGCTCAAGGGAGAACGCTTCCGCAAGCTGCTGGAGCGCACGCTGCCGGTGCGCACCTTCGAGGAGCTGCCGCATCCGCTGCTGCTCACGAGCGCCAACCTCACGCAGGGCACGCACGAGGTGTTCACCTCGGGGGAGCTGGTGCCCCGGGTGCACGCGACGTGCGCCTACCCGGGCCTGTTCCGCGCGGTGCGGGTGGGGCGAGACCTGTACTGGGACGGGGGCCTGGTGGACAAGGCACCCGCGCTGTCCCTGCGCGAGAGCGCCTTCGGCAAGGAACTGGACGCCATCCTCGTGCACTACCTGCCGAGCCGCACGCGCAAGATGCTGGGCGGGCCCATGGCGTACGCGCAGGGCATCGCGGCGGGCTCGGCGGCGCTGCGACGCGACCACTTCCAGCTGCAGCTCGCCCTGCTCAAGGAGCGGGGCTTTCCCGTCTACGTGATGGTGTCCAACCTGCCGCCCGTGTCCCCCACGCAGATGGAGCGCGGCTTCGATGCGCTCCACCAGGCGAGGCTGAGCGCCGAGCGAGCCTTCGCCCGGCCACCCGTTCCCTTCGAAGAGGCCTGAGACGAGGCGTGAGGCAACCGCGCTCAGCGCGCGTAGCGCCGGTGGTCCACCATGAGACAACGGTCCTGGACCACCCGGATGCCCGCCTCGGCCAGTCGCCGCGCCGCCGCGTCGTTGCGGATGCCCGACTGGAACCACACCGCCTTGGGCTTCTTGGCGAGGATGTCGTCCACGTGCTGGTCGATGTCCTGTGGTCGGCGGAACACGTCCACCAGATCGATGTCGCCCGGAATGTCCACGAGCCTGCGGAACACCGGCCGCTCGAGGATGTGCGTCACCTCCGGGTAGTAGACGGG
Source organism: Cystobacter fuscus (assembly GCF_002305875.1). NCBI lineage: Bacteria > Pseudomonadati > Myxococcota > Myxococcia > Myxococcales > Archangiaceae > Cystobacter > Cystobacter fuscus. Next base: position 9,180,271 of record NZ_CP022098.1, read on the forward strand.
CACGGGCACCACGTCCACGCCCGCCTGGGCGAGGTACTCGGGCACATAGAAGGCGGGCTGCCCCGAGTGCTGCTCCGTCTTGATGCCCAGCACCGCCACGCGCCTGGCGCCCCGCACCAGCGCGCGAATGCCCTCTTCGTCCTCGATGAGATTCTGTTCGTAGCTCACCGCTGCTCCTCCTCGAGCGCCCGCACCGACTCCAGCGTCGACTGCGTCGCCCATGTCCAGGTCTCTCCGTCCAACGACGCCCTGAGGGTGAACCCGCGCCGCACCGGGAGGAAGCGTCCCTTGCCGAGCAACTGTTCTCCGTCGCACTCCACGCCGGGTGTCAGCGGGGGGTCGCCCGCGAGGCGCAGCGTGTCGCGCACGGCCTGGGGCGACGCTTCTCCCGGCTGGGCGAGGCAGCGCAACGAGAACACCAGGGCCTCGCCCTGTTCGGTGAGCCGCGTGCCGGTGAGGGTGCGCTCCAGCAGGTACGTCACCTCGCGTCCGCCCACGGGCAGCGTGCCCACCACGTAGCCGCGCTGCCCCGGGACCCAGGCCCGTCCGTAGATGCCGCCGTACTTCACCTCCCACTCCCCGCGCGTGCGCGCCTCGAGCGCATCCGGAGCGAAGAAGCGCTCGAGTGGCGTGACATCCAGCCCCTTGGGGGCCACCTCGCGGATGGCGGCCAGCACGGCCTCGGGCTCCACGAGCCGCACATAGGTGCCATCCGCCGCGAGCCGCAGACGCAGCACGGCGCGCTGGAGCACGGTGTCCACCAACGATTCCACCGGCTGGCCCTCCTGGAGGTAGCGCGAGCGTGTCACGCGCTGGGTGAGGACCCAGGAATCCTGCTCGGCGGAGAAGCTCGAGACGGTGGTCATCTCCGCTTCCCGCGCGTCCGGAGCGCTTCCGTGCCGCAGGGACGTGCGCACCGTCTCCGTGAGGAGCGAGTCGTCGGGGGGCAGGAACAGGGGCCGCAGGGGAGGTGCCGCGGCGGGGGGAGGATTCAACGAGGGGATGTCGCGGTGGCACGCGGTGACCGGGGCCGCGAGGAGGAGCAGGAAGAAGGAGGAAAAGGTCCGCATGATGTTCCGCGCAAGCTGGCAGAAAGCCCCGCCGCCCGCGAGCGCATCGGCACCTCCCGCGGGGCCTTGCTCAGCGGTCCATCTGGCAAACACCCGACGTCGTACCCGGCTCGACGTGACAGCTTTCACGCGGAGCGCAGACGCGGGCCTCGTTCTGCTTGGAGCAGAGCTGACGACAACGTTTGGCGTAGCAGACCATGCCGCTCGGGCAGGACGGACCGTCCTCGACACAGGGAAGAACGCACTCCATCCAGGCCTCGTCATGGCGAGGACGCGCCCCCAGGAAGACATCACAGACCTGAGGCTCCGGACAGAGTTCGTCGTGCTGACAGTCCCGGCCATGCACCTGCACGCAGAGCGAGCCTCCCTTGCGCAACTGAACGCACCGTTGGCCCTCGGGACATGACATCCCGTCACAACTGGGCAGGCAGACCGGACCCTCGGCGTCCACGTCGAGGCAGGCGAAGCCCGGGGAACAGCCTTGGGGATCTTGAGGCCGGCAGCGGCGGCCGCACGAGAACGCCGCGCAGACGAGGCCAGGAGCGCAGGCGGAATCCTGGTCGAAGGGAACCTTCAGACACCATTCCCCTTCCTTCTGCGTCCCCATTGCACCACAGACACGAACCACGCGCTCGCCCACCTGCACCGCACGGCAGGCAAACCCCTCCTGGCAGTCCAGATCCGTCATACACCTGCTCGCGGCACAGACCGGCTGAATCATCAGAAGTCCCCGCAGGCAAACGAGCGGAGCATCGCAGTCCGCATCACCCCGGCAGGCACGACCCGCTGTGGGTAACTGCTTGAGTTGTTCAGCTGAAAGCCGGGGAACAACCTTCCGCGATTCCTGGAGGGAAGTAGACTGGAGTCCATGGACGGGCAACAGACCCAGAGACCAGAGCAGGGGAAGAGGGAACAGCAGACCCAACACCAGAGCAGCAGCCGCGCGCCAGCTCATGGACGGGCGTTCCTTCTCATCCGCCTCTGGCAATCCGCCATACATTCGTCGGACTTATTGCCGCATAGGTCCTGAATCTCATCTTCGGGGCACTGCTCGTGACTCGCGTTTTCAATCAAGTCCTTGAGCACGGCCTGGTCGATGGTGCCCTCGATGCCATAGGCATGAGGGCAGCCCGACGCTACCACCAGGATGAGTCCACCCCCGACCACGGACGCACGTGCCCTCAGCATTCTCTCCCCCCACCCCCGCGCAGCCCCGGAGGTCTGGCGTCAGCGCCAGCCCTCCAAGCAAAAGCCGGATCGACAGGGCGAGTCAACATCCTGAGCACCCGGGGGCTCCCCTCCCCGTCTCAGTGCACGGACCACCAGTTGTAATTGGCCGTGCCGTTGGGTGGCTGCTGTCCGCCCGTCAGGATCTTCTCATAGGCGTAGGTGTTCTTGATCGCCTGGTAGTTGTTCTCGACGTTCCAGGCATTCGCCGTTCCGGAACCGCTGACATCCCGAATCACCGTGTCCCCCCAGATGGAGTAGATGACCCAGGGGCGGGCGTCGATCTCCGAGACGTTCTTGTCCCAGCGCACCGGCATCTTGTCGTTCTCCGCCAGCATGCGCGGCTTGTTGTAGCCGGCGAGATCCGTGTAATACCGCCCCGGCAGGTAGGGATTGCCGCTGTAGATGTCGACCGCGACGATGTCCGCGCCCTCGGTGGGGTAGTAGTTCCAGGGATCGCCCCCGTACGTCCCATCCCAGGCATAGGGGGACCAGACCCAGATGAGGTTGTTGAACCCCCGCGTCTTCGTCATGTAGTTGAAGATGATGCTCCACAACTGCTTGTAGAGCGCGGGATCGCGGTTGGCCCACCAGAAGCGGCCCGAGCGCTTGTTCATCTCATGGTACGGCCGGAAGAGCACCGGGACGCCCGCGTCCTTCAGCGGCTGCAAGCGATTGGCGGCCCAGGACAGATCCCTCAGCAGCGTCTGGTATTCGGCCGTGTTGTTCTGCCAGTCCACGACCCGCTTGAACCACGCGTCATCCAGGTTCACCCGCTGGCCGGAGGCATTGGTGGCGGTCTCGACGAGGGTGTTCTCGAAGCTCTTCACCGGACTGCCCGGATAGGGCTGATGAAAGCCCAGTCCCACGAGGCCATCGCCATAGGTCCAACGGTCCTTGAGGAAGCCCACCCCGTTGAAGGTGGCCCGCCAGGCCGTGGCGTCCTCGTTGAACGAGGACTGGTACCAGCCCGGCCCCAGGTCGAACTCGACGAACGCGGGCCGCTTGCCGCCAGAGAGCTGGGTGACCTTGTCGTAGTACGCCCCCGCGTAGCTGCCTTCCTGGTGGATCTCCTTCTGCGCCTCGCAGTGCTGGCCGATGATCGTGCGGCGGTTGCCCGCGCGCGCCCCGTTCTCCAGGTCCACGAGCAGCCCGTAGACCTTCTGCGCCGTCGGCGAGGGAGAAGGCGTCACCAGCGTCCTGCTCACCTGGGCCCCGGCCGCACCGGGACACAGCACCGCGCACGCCACTACCAGCGCCAGCCCGCTGAACCTCCCGGAACCGGAGGTCGATACCTCATCCCCTCGCTTCCGACTTCGCCACGTTCCCGTCATTCGCCTGTCTCCCGAGCGTTCGCCCCCCGCGACGCGCGAGAGGGAGCACCTTCCTAGATAGACGGGAATTCAAGATTTTTCCTGTTGTTTCGCTTCGCCGGCCCGGCGGGGGGACGCCCCAACGAAACGCCCGTGAACGTGGGAGGCAAGAGCCCCCGCGCCCACGGGCAGGTGGTGTCCCGAAAGGAGCCGCCGACTACGGGTGACGGGAGGTGTCGTCCGAGGCGCCCTCCACCAGGTCTCTCCCGATGTTGCGCCGGTCGCGCACCACGCCGTCGTCGTCGCGCAGGCCCCCATTGGCGAAGCGCCGCGCCGCCTCCGCCAGGTCGCGCATCACTTCCTCCCGAGACAGGTACTCCTCGCGGGGCAGCGCCTTGAAGACGTTGATGATGTCCACGCCCGCACCGTTGTCCTCCGCCGCTTCCACGAGATGCTCGCGTCTGGCGGGGTAGTCCACGGAATCCAGGTGGGGCGTGATGGAGCGCGCCGGGTTCTCCCCCTGTCCGAATGCCATCGTGTCCTCTGTCTTTCCGCCCGGATGTCTTCTTGGCCGGGGCTTGGTCTCAACCTGGGGATGGATCCTCCGCGGGGCCACTTCGCCCGGGTCCCCCGCCCGTTGTCCCCCGGGCAGCCGGCCAGCCATCCTCCGGCATGGCGACGCCCTTGCGTCGGCCCCGGGATTCCGTTGTGTTCCGTGGCCGACGGCGCCCCATCGCCCCAAAGGAGACACGCACCATGACGGAAGAGAGCGGACGGGAGATGCTGGACATCGCCAGCAAGCTCTTCGAGCAGATGTTGACCCAGCAGCGCGCCAAGGTGCTGCGCCTGGCCCGCGAGGTCGTCCCCAACATCACCCCCGAGGAGCTGCGCAACCCCCATGACTTCCCGAAACTCAAGGAACACCCGACGTTCGAGTTCGAGGATGGACTGCTCTCGGGCCTCATCTCGGCGCAGATGGCGCTCTACGCCGAAATCAAGGGCCGGTTGTTGCCCCCCGAACCTCCGGGTCAGTGACTGCCTGCCTGCCTTTGCCGTCTGCCCGCTCGTGGGTTAGTGCTTAGCCCGTGAGCATCACCTCGACCTCGACCTTGAGCTCGCCCCTGGCCCGCGAACGCCTCGTGTCCGCCCTCGCCGCCGATCCGCCGCGACTGGACCTCGCCGCGCTGGCCATCGCCACGCTCAATCAGCCCCACCTGGACGCCGCGGCGTGCCTGCACACCCTGGACGCGCTGGCCGCCCGCGTGCAACTGGAGATGGAGCGGCACGCGGGCCACGGCGAGGTGCTCGCCGGCCTCACCGCGCTGCGGCACGTGCTGGCGGACATCGAGGGCTTTCGCGGCAACGAGGACGACTACCACTCGCCGGAAAACAGCTTCCTGGACCTGGTGCTCGAGCGCAAGGTGGGCCTGCCCATCTCGCTCTCGGTGCTCTACCTGGAGGTGGCGCGGCGCGCGGGCATCCCGCTCTACGGGGTGTCCTTTCCCGGCCACTTCCTGGTGGCGTGCAGCGCGGGGGACCACAAGCTCGTGGTGGACCCCTTCCACGAGGGGGAGATCCTCACCGAGGAGGGTTGTAAGCAGTTGCTCGAGCGCGTGGCGCCCCAGTTGCGCTTCAACCCCTCCATGCTGTCGCCAGCGCCCGTGGAGCTCATCGCCTACCGGATGCTGTCCAACCTGCGGCGCGTGTACCTGGAGCGCTCGGACTATGAGCGGGGGCTCGCCGTGGTGGATCTGCTGTTGATGCTCGCCCCCAACCACCCGGGCGAGCTGCGCACGCGCGCGGCGCTCCTGGCCAACCTGGGGGCCTACCGCGCGGCGCTCAAGGACGTGGAGCGCTGTCTGGAGCTGTCCCCGGACGCGCCGGACCGGGAGCGGCTGGAGATGACGGTCCGGGAGTTGCGCGAGCGCGCCGAGCTGCTGAACTAGCCCCATGCGCCCACTTCCACCGTGGCCCCGCCTTCGCCGGGGCCTGGAGCACGACTACACCATCCTCACCGTCCGCCAGGACATCGTCGCGGACCCCCGCACCAGCCAGGAGCACCCCCGGGTGCGCATCGACTGCGGCGACTGGGTGAACGTCGTCGCGGTGACGCGCGAGGACCAGCTCGTGCTCATCCGCCAGTACCGCTTCGGCATCTCCGCGGTGACGCTGGAGGTTCCCGGCGGCATCGTGGAGCCCGGGGAGGACCCGGCCCTGGCCGCCGCGCGCGAGCTGGAGGAGGAGACCGGCTACGTGGCGGGCCGGGTGGTCGCACTCGGGTCGGTCCATCCCAACCCGGCGCTCCAGGGCAACCGGTGCCACAGCTACCTGGCGCTCGACTGCGTGAAGGCCCACGAGGGCAACCCGGATGCCGGCGAGGACATCCGCGTGGAGCTCCACCCCCGCGAGGCCGTTCCCCGGCTCATCCTCGAGGGGAGCATCACCCACTCGCTGGTGGTGGTGGCCTTCTACCTGGAGCACCTGCGCGCCGCGGCGCCCCGTTGACTCCCCCCTGGGGGGCGAGTGGAGGCGCTCAGCAGCCCACCAGACGCAGCCACAGGGAGATCATCGCCCAGCTGCGCAGCCGGTTGCGGTGGCCGTTGACGGCGTGGCCGACGTCGTCGACCTTGTCCACGAACACGTACGGCGAGCGGGGATAGGCCCGGGCCTCCTGAGCGGCATAGGCCGCGGGCGCCACCGCGTCGAACTCGCCCAGCTGCACCATGATCGGCACGGTGATCTTCTCGGCCGGGATGGGCTCCGGGTTCTTCAGCAGGGTGAAGAGGTCCACGAGCTGTCCGCGCGGCACGAAGTCCGCCTCGGTGTTGTCGTAGGCGATGACCGCCGGGTCCACGTGCCCGCGATTCGGATCGTAGAAGAGCGCGGTGCGCAGCTCCGGGGGCACCTGCACGTAGGGGCCCTGCTCCAGCAGCGGGCCGAAGACCTCGTCCCCCACGGGCAGCGGGTGGTAGGTGTTGAGCCAGCCGGTGAGCACCACCGCATCGGCGTCCCGGTAGTACGCCTGCGCGTAGGTGATGGTGAGCGCGCCGTTGGAGTGCCCCACGTAGAGGATCTTCTCGAAGGTGTTGCGCGCCGCGGTCGCCTTGAGCCGCTGCACCACCTGGTGCAGGGAGCTGGCCGACTCCGACAGATCGAGGAAGTCCCCGTTCGGCTTGTCACTCTCCCCGGTGCCCAGCAGATCCAACGCGAGCACCGCGTACTGCTGGCGCGCCATGTAGCGCGCGTACGAGTAGTCCTGGCGGTTGATCTCCGGCAGATCCCAGTAGTTGTGGTTGTAGGTGATGCCGTGCACGAGGATCTGCACCGGCTTGTTCTTCAAGCTCCCCTGGTAATACAGGTAGCCCACGAGGTTGTAGACGCGACCGTTGGACAAGCGCACGGGGAAGGTGCGCCGCTCCACCTTGATGCCCCCCCAGGCTCCGGTCTCGGCATCGGCATCCACCGCCGCAGCCCTCGCCGGAACCAGGCACAGCCCCGCCACCACCAGGGCCATCCACATGCTCATCCACCGGACCGTGCTTTTCATTGGAACCATCCTCATACGACTGTTCTAGAAACATCAATGTACACTAAAAACAAGAAGGATCCGATAGCCTTGGATTGCCGAGTTGTACATTTTTCACACGATTCTCCTGCATTTCCGTTAATTCCAATAAATTATATTTTTATTGAAATAGGGCGACTCGTGACAGCAGGAGGCGTGCCCCGGCCCCGCCGGAATCTGACACCATGGCCGGCCACGGAGGGACAGACGGCGTGAGGCGACAAGAGGTGGAGGAGCGGCTGGGGAGACTGGAGTTGCCGTTCAACGCCTATGGGGTGGATCCCTACGGCGTGTCCCGGTGGCACCTGGGAGTGGTCTTCGAGGTGCAGGCGTTCTTCTACCGGAACTACTTCCGGGTGAAGTGCCAGGGAATCGAGCACGTGCCCGCCCGGGGCCGGGCCATGCTGGTGGGCAACCACTCGGGGGGCGTGGCGGTGGACGGGGCCATGGTCGTCGCCTCGTGCTTCCTGGAGGCCAATCCCCCGCGCCTGGCCCAGGCCATGGCGGAGAAGTTCATCGGCGCCATGCCCCTGGCGTCGGTGTGGGCCAGCCGCTGCGGTCACTTCACCGGCCTGCCGGAGAACGCGCAGCGCCTGTTGGAGGACGAACGGCTGCTGCTCGTGTTCCCCGAGGGGGCGCGGGGCACCGCGAAGCTCTACCCCCAGCGCTATGATCTGGTGGACTTCGGCACGGGCTTCATGCGCCTGGCGCTCAAGACCCGCACCCCCATCATCCCCTTCGGCTTCCTGGGAGGGGGCTCGGCCATCCCCACGGTGGCCAACCTCTACGGGCTGGGCCGGGCGCTCGGCATGCCCTACGTGCCCGTCACCCCCTACCTGCTGCCGCTGCCCCTGCCGGTGCCGCTGGAAATCCACTACGGCGAGCCCCTGGTGTTCGAGGGGACGGGCAACGAGGAGGACTCGGTCATCCAGGGCTACGTGGAGCAGGTGAAGGCGCGCATCGCGGACATCATCGAGCGGCGCCGCCACGAGCGCTGGCAGGGAGAAGTGAAGCCATGAGGGTGCTCATCCTGGGCATCACCGGAGCGGTGGCACGGCGCGTGGCGATGGGCCTGCACGCGCGCAAGCACACGGTGGTGGGCATCGACACGAGGCCCTGGCCGGACGCCCCCAAGGGCATCGAAGTGCACGTGGAGGACCTGCGCAAGCGGGCGGCGGAGGATCTGTTCCGCACCCGGCGGCCCGAGGCCGTGGTGCACATGGCCACGGTGACGTCGCTGCGCGTGCAGGGCGAGGAGCGCCACCGCATCAACCTGGGCGGCACCCGCGTGGTGTTCGAGCACTGTCAGGCGTACGGCGTGAAGCACGCCGTCTTCGTGGGCCGCCACACCTTCTACGGGGCGGCCCCGGACTCGGCGCTCTACCACACCGAGGACGAGCCCCCCAAGGAGCTGGCCTCGTTCCCGGAGCTGGCGGACCTGGTGGCCGCGGATCTCTACGCGTCCACGGCGTTGTGGCGCACGCCGCAGCTGGCCACGTCGGTGCTGCGCGTGTGCTACACGCTGGGGCCCTCGGCACAGGGCACGCTGGCCACCTTCCTGCGCGGCCGGCGCGTGCCGCTCGTGGCGGGGTACGATCCGCTCTTCCAGTTCATGCACGAGGACGACGTGGCGGCGGCCATCGTTCGCGCGGTGGAGAAGCGTCCCCGGGGCATCTTCAACGTGGCCGGGCCCCAGCCGCTGCCGCTGTCCGTCATCGTCCACCAGGCCCAGCGCATCGGGGTGCCCCTGCCGCTCGCGGTGCTGCGCCAGCTCATCGGCCGCTTCGGCCTGCCCCGCCTGCCCCCGGGGGCGCTCAACCACCTGAAGTACCCCATCGTGGTGGATGCCCGGAGCTTCCACACCACCGCGGACTTCCAGCACCAGTACGACGAAATCCAGACCGTCCAGTCCTTCCTGGCGGCCAATCCCCCGCCGCCTCCCCGCCGCGAGCAGGTGCGTCAACGGCTGGAGACGCTCGGTGTGATCAAGCGATAGCACCATCCCGGGCTCGCACTCCGGCGCGCGCGCCGCTAGCCTGCCCCCTCGCGGCGGAGCAGCCGCCGAGGGGGCTTCGATGATCGTCGTACCGTCCACGTTGGATGCGGTCACCGTCCATACCGAGGGGGCGCTCTGCACACGACTGGCGTCGGTGCCGTGCGAGCGGGGAAGTGTTCCACGCCAGGTGCGCATCGAGGGACTGCCGCTGAGCCTGCGCACCGGCTCGCTCCGGGCGGCCGTCCTCCAGGGTCCCCCGGGCCTGTGCGTGCGCGAGGTGCGGCCCGTCCTCGACGTGCGACTGCCCCCGGAGGCGGACCTGCCCACCACCCAGCGCGCCCTGGAAGAAGCCCAGGACAAGCTCGCCACCGTCTCGGCCGAGCTGGAGCGGCTGCAACGCGACGTCCTCACCCTGCGCAACCTCAAGCCCTCCTTCCCGCCGCGCCCCAAGGACGAGCCCCGCCCCCCTCGTGAGCCCGCCCTCACCTCCGTGCTCGCGCTGGCGGACTTCGTCGACCGGGAGCTGGCCACCCTGCACACCCGGCAGCTCGAGCTGGAGCGCCAGCAGCGCGACGCCGCCACCGAGGTGGAGCTGCGCCGGCGACGGCTGGAGGAGGGCTCGTCCGCGGCGCGGGGTCAACGCGCGCAGTTGCACCGCGCCGTCGTCCTCACGCTGTCCGAGGCGGCCCTGGAGGCGGGCGCGCCGGATGCCCACGTCCAGCTCGCGCTCGAGTACGCCGTGTCCGGCGCCCGCTGGGTGCCCGGGTACGACTTGCGGATGCCCCGCACCCTCGACGGGGGCTCGCTGCGCATGCGCGCCTCCATCCTCCAGCGCACCGGCGAGGACTGGAGCCAGGTGCGCGTGTCCCTGTCCACCGCGCGTCTGGAGCGGCGCGCCGAGGTGCCCGAGCTGAAGGCCCTGCGCATCGGCCGGCGCCAGCCTCCTCCGGCGCGCTCGGGCTGGAGGGAGCCACCTCCGGGACTCGACGAGCTGTTCGCCAGCTACGACACCGCCCGGCCCCCGAATCCTCCGCCCCCCGCCCCACCGGCTCCCGAGCGTACCCGCGTCCGCGAGTTCGCCATGCCCCCGGCGCCCCAGCGCATCACCCAGTCGGCCCTGCCCGTGGTGGGGGGCGCCCCCCGGGGAGGTCCGGGAGGAGGAGGACCGCCTCCCCCCGCCATGTCCGCGCCGCCACCGCCTCCCGCGCCCGCGCCTGGCGCGGCCCCCCCCTCCGCCAAGAAGAAGTCCATGGTCCCGCTCATGCGGCGCCAGGAGGAGCTCGACGAGGGGGGCGAGGCGGAGCTGTCCGACGAGCTGGCCCCCTCCATGGATCTGATGGAAGCGGATGAGCTGGATACCGTCCCGTTGACCCTGGAACGGTCTCGCTCCGCCAGCCAGTCGTCACCCGCCCCGGCTCCGGGAGAACTGGAGCCGGGGGTCGACCTGCTCGACTACGCGGGCCTCGTGCTGGGCTCCGCGGAGGAGCCCGAGGCGCGGGGACGGTTGCACCCCCAGCGCGAGTCCCTGCCGCGCGAGCAGCTCCTGGTGCTGGGCGTGCACCTGCACGTGGATGTGTTCGCGCTCATCGCCTCGTCGGAGCAGGAGGCGGAGGCCCTCCAGCAGGAGGAACCCCCGACCTGGTGCGTGCCGCCCGATCACTCCACGCCCCACTTCGACTACCGCTTCGACGTGGAGGCGCGCGTGGAGGTGCCCTCGGATGGGCGCTGGCACACCGTACCGGTGTTCTCCGCCCCGGTGGGCCTGAGTACCGAGTACGTCTGCGTGCCCTCGGTGGAGCCGCGTGTCTTCCGCACCGTGAAGGTGGAGAACCGCACGCCCCATGCCCTGCTCGCCGGCCCGGTGGATGTCACGCTCGGGGAAGAGTTCCTGATGACGTCGCCCCTGCCCACGCTCGTGCCGGGCACCACCCAGCGGCTCGGCCTGGGCGTCGAGGAGTCCCTCAAGGTGTCGCGCCACACGCGCTTCGATGAGCTGTCCGGCGGCATGTTCAACAACGCCAGCACGCTGCAACACCACGTGCGCGTCGAGCTGGCCAACCGCACCTCCCAACGCGTCACCGTGGAGGTGCTCGAGCGCGTGCCGTCCGTGCCCCCCTCGGAGAAGGACATCAAGGTGGAGGAAACCGAGGTGAAACCCCCGTGGAGCAGGCGCGTGCCGCCGCCAGGAGAGCCCCCCGTGGAGGGCGAGCGGGCCTGGAGGATCACCCTGCAACCCGGAGAGACCCAGACGCTCAGCGCCGCGTGGACCGTGCGGATTCCCTCGAACAAGGTGCTCGTGGGCGGCAACCGGAGGACATGATGCATCCCCCCATTCATCTGCCCATCGTCAAGGTCACCGTGCTCGAGGATCGGGCGCTGGTGGAGCGCCGCGCGGACGTGGAACTGCCCGCGGGAGCCCACCCGTTGCGCGTGGAGGGCCTCTCCCCGCTCGCGGTGGACCGCTCGCTCCAGGCCCAGCTCACCGGAGGCAGCGTGGCGCAGGCGCGCCTGCACCGGGCCTGGAAGCAGAAACCCCGCGAGGGCTCGCCCGAGGGCAAGACGGAAGCCCGCCTCCGTGTGGACGCGCTGGAAGCGGAGTGGAAGCGCGCCCAGGTGGACGTGCAACGGCTCCAGTCCCGCGTGGAGGTGGTGAACGCGGCACGCGAGGACGTGCTGCGCGCCATCGCCGAGTTCGCCGGGGCCAGCGAGGCGAAGCCGGAGTCCTGGCACGAGCAGCTCGAGACGGTGCGCGCGAGCACCACCGCCGCCGAGGAGGCCCTGCGCCAGGCGCGGCAGCACGCGGAGCGGACACGGCAGCGGCTGGTGGAGGCCCAGGCGGCGCTCGCCCAGGGAGAGCAACCCGAGCCCCTCCTCGTCACCACCGCGGAGCTTCAGGTGGAGCACCCCACGGGGGGAAGTGTGTCCCTGCGGCTCACCTACCTGGTGCCGTGCGCGGTGTGGCGGCCCGCCTACCGGGCCACGCTCGCCTCCACCGGGGGCGGCGAGTCGGTGACGCTCGAGTGCGAGGCCATGGTGTGGCAGCGCACCGAGGAGGAGTGGAAGGACGTGGAGCTGCTGTTCTCCACGGCCCGGCCCACCCTGGGCGCCTCCCCACCCCGGCTGGTGGAGGACTGGCTGCGGCTGCGCGACAAGAGCGAGCAGGAGAAGCACACGGTGGACGTCGCCGTGCGCGAGGAGGTCATCCAGAAGACGGGCGAAGGAGCGGCACAGCAGACGGAGGAGCTGCCGGGACTGGACGATGGCGGCGAGGCCCTGACGCTCACGGCGCGCCACCGCGTCACCCTGCCCTCGAATGGAGCGCCCCACCGGGTGCCGCTCTTCGCGTTCACCTCGCCGGCGGTGTCCGAGTTCATCGGACACCCGGAGCACTCACCCCTGGTGCACCGCGTGGCGCGCTTCGACAACCGGGGCCCGGCCGTGCTGCTGGCGGGCCCGGTGGAGCTGGTGCGCGCCAGCGGCTACGTGGGCCGCGCCCAGCTCAAGTTCACCGGCGTGGGCGAGCGGCTCGCGCTGGGCTTCGGCAGCGAGGACACACTGCGCATCGTGCGCCAGTCGGACGTGAAGTACGACACCCAGCGGCTCACGGGACGACGCACGCGAACCCATCTGGTGAAGCTCTTCCTCTCGCACACCGGCGAGCGCCCCGTGCGCGTGGCCATCGAGGAGCGCATGCCCGTCTCCGAGGTGGAGGCGGTCGAGGTGAAGCTGCTCGAGGAGCAGACGCGGCCCTCACCTACGAAGGTGAGCGAGGAGGGCATTCTGCGCTTCGAGCTGGCCGCCCCACCCCGCTCCCAGCAGGAGCTGACCCTCGCCTACGCGGTGGCCAGCTCCGCCAAGGTGTCCGGCCTCTAGCCCGCGGTGTAGATGCGGCGGAAGTCGCGGATCTCCTTGAGGCGGAACTCGCCCGGCGCCGGAGTGATCGCCTCGGGCGCCTCGTAGGGCAGGTTCATGATGCGCTCGTACTCCGCCACGGAGACGCGCTCGCGGCGGGCGAGCACGCCCTCCACGTCCGCCTTGGCCATGCGCTCGGCGGCGTTGGCGCCCACCGTCGCGGAGTAGAACTCCGAACAGCTCCCGCTGCCGTAGGACAAGAGGCCCACACGCTTGCCCGCGAGCGCCGCGCCCTCGCCGTGCAGCAGGCCCGCGAGCGCCAGGTACATGGACGCGGTGTACACGTTGCCCACCCGGGCGTTGAGCGTCAGCGACGAGGCCACCTGGGCGTCGTAGCTGGCGCTGGACTTGGCCGCCGCCTCACGCGCCTCCGGGGTGAGCTCACGGCCGTTCGCCGAGTCCTCGAGGTCCACCTGACGCAGCTGGGTGTGGGCCTTGCGCGCCATCTTGCAGAAGGGCACGTGGTAGATGATGCGCGCGAGCTGCTCGCTCGGCAGCGTGTCGCCCCAGCGCACCACCTCGTGCGCCAGCGCGCGCTCGCGCCAGCCGCGGTACGCGCCCGACAGCGCGTCCAGGTAGCAGTTGATGGAGTAGTGCCCGTCCACCACCGCCTCACGACGGCCGAGCGGACGCCAGAAGTCATACACGTCCACCGTGCACACGCCGTTGAGGCCGATGTCCAGGGCGAGCAGGTCCGGCTGCTCGGAGACGAGCAGCGCCACGGCGCCCGCGCCCTGCGTGGGCTCGCCGGCGGTGTTGAGCCCGTAGCGGGCGATGTCCGAGCACACCACGATGGCCACGCGGCCGGCGCCCGCGCCCGAGGCGATCCACTCGGCGGCGGCCATCAGGCCCGCGGTGCCGCCGTAACAGGCGTGCTGGGCGTCGAAGGTGCGCATCGAGCGCGGCAGCTTCAGCAGGCCCTGCACGTGCGAGGCGACGGCCTTGGAGTGGTCCACGCCCGTCTCGGTGCCCACCACGAGCATGCCCACGCGCGACACGTCCACGTTCTGCTGCTGGATGAGCCGGGCGGCGGCCGACGCGGCGAGCGACACCGAGTCCTCACCGGGATCCGCCACCGCCATCTCCTTGGCGCCCAGGCCCGACGTGTACTTGGCGGGATCCACTCCGCGAGCCTTCGCCAGCTCCTCGATGTCCACGTAGCGGCGGGGCACGGCGATGGCCAGGGCTTCGATTCCAACCTGTTTCTTCATGACGAGTTCCTCGCTCGGAAAAATGGATTACTGCGTGTCTTGGGGAAGGAGCACCAACCGGCCCGCGATCTCGCGGTTCTCCAGTCGGAAGTGGGCTTTGCCGGCATCGGCCAGCGGCACGGTCTCGGACACGAAGGGGCGGATCTTCCCCTCCGCCACGAGCCGCAACGACTCGTCCAGCTCCTCGCGCGTGGTGGCGTAGGCGCCGATGATCTCCAGCTCCTTGACGATGACGAGGCCCGGGTTGAGGTCCACCTTGCCCGACTCCAGGTTGCCCACCACCACCACGCGGCCGCCCGGCGCCATCGCCTTGAGCGTCTGGGCGAAGGTGGCGCTGCCCACGATTTCAATCGCCACGTTGACGCCCTCGCCGCCGGTGCGCTTGCGCGCCTCGGCCGCGAAGTCCAGCCCGCGCGACACGATGACCTCGTCGGCGCCCGCCTCGCGCAGCGCCTGCACCTTGGCCTCGCCGCTCGTCACCGCGATGACGCGCGCGCCGTCCAGCTTCGCGAGCTGCACCGCCGCCAGACCCACGCCGCCGCTGGCGCCCGTGATGAGCACCGTCTCGCCGTCACGCACCCGGGCGCGCGTGCGCACCGTGTGCACCGCCGTGCCCAGCGTGCAGCACACCGTGGCCGCCACCGGCCAGGACAGGTTCGCCGGCACCCGGCCCAGGCCCATCACCGGCGCCGTCATGTACTGCGCGTAGCCGCCGGAGATCTCCTCGCCGAAGAAGCGGTTGTCCTTCTTGCACAGGCTGTTGCGGCCGCTCTTGCACAGCGCGCACTCGCCGCACGACAGCCGCTGCAGCGTGGCCACCCGGTCTCCCACCTTCCATCCCGGCGTGTCCGGCCCCACCTCCACCACCTCGCCCGCCGCCTCGTGGCCGAGCACCGCCGGCACGTGGGTGCGCGGCAGGTTGCCCTTGCGGTTGATGACGTCGTGGTAGCACACACCGCAGGCATGCACGCGGATGAGCACCTCGCCACGACCCGGACGGGGATCCGGCAGGGTCTCCAGGCGCAGGTTGCTCGCCTCACCGAACTCACGCAGAACGACAGCCTTCATCCAAGACTCCTGCTGGGAAAAGACGCTGGCTCAAGCCCCCACGAGCTGGTCGCGGTAGCCATGGGAATCGATCGACCGGATCGCCGCGAGGGTGCGCGCGTCCGGCAAGGGGGTGATGGACAGCCGCTCCTCGGCCTGGAAGGAGAAGCCGGTACGCTCGGAGATCTGCTCGACGCTCGCCCAGGGGTGGCGCGCGAGCAGCCGCGCCCCCGCCGCGCCCAGCTCGAAGACGCCGAGATCCGAGATGAGCCGCACGGGACGGCGATCATCCCGCGTGGTGGCCACCTGCACCTGGGGCACCAGGTTGCGGCGAGACTGCCGGGGCACGAGCAGGATGGGGCGGCGCACCCACTGGCGCAGCGTGGCCGCGCCCGCCACGCCGGGGAACTTGGTGCGCGGCTCGCCGAGCCGCCCCGAGGCCGTCATGTTCGTGCGGCCCAGGCCATCCACCTCGGCGGCCCCGAAGAACACGGTGTCCACCCGCCCCCGGCGCGCATGATCGAAGAGGTCCGGGATGGACACCTCCGCCGAGCGCCCGTCCAGGAAGCGCAGATCCTCCGACGAGGGGTGCAGCGTGGGCAGGTCCGGGTTGAGCGAGCCCACACACGCCAGGTACGTCAGGCGCGGGGCATGCGTGGCGCGCGCCACGGCGATGGCGAGGATGGCCAGCGGCGAGGCCACCCCGGTGGCCACCACGGCGCCGTCCTCGATCTCCCGGGCGAGCAACGACACCACCACTTCGGCGGGAGTCACGTCCGCGCTCATGCCACGCTCCGCTTGCTCAAGAGTTTCTCCAGGAACTCCGCCTCGCGACCGGACTCGGCCAGGGCGAGGTAGTCCGCCAGCATCGCGTCGTCATGCGGGTAGAGCCCGGCGCACCCGGAGGGCAGCGCGCCCCCGCGCGAGAGCGCCACGCGCTCCACCTGGAAGCCGGGAATCGTCACCCGGGGCAGCCGCGCCACGCGCTCCTCGGCCGTCGCCAGCACCCGCTTCGCCGCGCCCGCCACCAGCACGTCCGTGGTGGGGTCCTCGATGAAGAGGTTGCCCTGCTCGTCCGCCGCCTGCGCGTGGATGAGCGCCACGTCCGGGTAGAAGGCCGGCTCCACCGGAACGGCCTTGCCGGTGAAGGGATCCGTCACGGTGGGCAGCGGCTCGGCGTCGGCCAGCTCGGACACGTCCGCGTCCGGCGCGGGGATGAAGGGCAGACCCATGGACGCCGCGCGCAGCCGCTGCACCACGCGGTAGCCATCATGCTCGCGCCACGAGATGCGCCCCTGCTCGATGGCCCGCTTGAGACACGGCAGCGGCCGCACCCGCCCCTGCAGGTGCAGCGCGCCGAAGGGCAGCTCCACCCGGGACAGACAGCCCCCGGCCACCAGGAACTCGGCGGGCAGGGGGTTGGGCAGCGACATCACCTGGAGGTTCTTGCGGCCCTGCGCGATGAGCTCCAGCACCAGCGCCATGGGCGCGCGCCCGAGCATGAAACCACCCGGAGCCAACCACGCCCCGTCCGGAATGGTGGCCACCAGCTCGGCCACACTTCCCCAACGACCCGCCTTCATGATGCACCTCCGGAAACGGGCGGGCGCTCGCGGGACAACGGCGAAGGCGCCCCCGGGACCACCCCGGGAGGGGTCACCAGGCCCGTGAAGAGCAGATCCACCATGTCGTCCGCCACCTGGGTGGCCGTCAGCCGCCCCCCGGGTTGGAACCACTTGTAGATCCACAGAATCATGCCCAGGAACGAGAACGCGGCCACGGTGGGCTGCACGGCGCGGATGCGGCCGGTGCGCATCGCCTCGGCGAACGAGTCCTCGAGGAAGCGCACGTAGCGCTTCTTGCGCCCATCGATGGAGGCCCGGGCCTCGCCGGTGAGCGTGTTGTGCTCGTGGAGGATGATGATGACCTCCTTGCTGCACCCGCCCGTCACCCCCGTCACCAGGTGGATGTTCAGCCGCATGCACTCGCGCAGCCGCTCCACCGGGTCCGCCAGGCCCCGCACCTTCTCGAGCACCTCCTGCTCGAAGGCGCTCATGCCGTAGCTCATGATGTCCGAGAGCAGTTGCTCCTTGTTCTGCACGTGGTGGTAGAGCCCCGCCTTCGTCATCTGACACGCCGCGGCGATCTCCTGCATCGACGTGCCTTCGTAGCCGCGCTCGCAGATGAGCCGGGCCGCTGTCTCCAGGATGGCCTGGTAGCGCTCGCCGTCTTCCTGCTTCCGACCCGAATGCATCGCGTGTCCGCTCCCTGGGTGCCCGTCCGGCCAACCGTTCTCAGCCACCTACCGACCGGTCGGTAATTCCCACGGGTCAACATTCAGCGTCAAGGGAGAAAGGGGATTCAGGTTGAAAAATCCAGCATGGCTGTACATCCATGAAAAGGAGAGGCTTCACGACGGGGGTTGTCGGCGTGACATGGCGCGGCGCGGCGCGACTTGACGGCCCACACGGGGAGTACGCGACCATCTCGAATTGATGGATGCGACCGGACACGACATGGGGGGCGGCCTCGAACCATCCACCACCTGGCTCGTGAATGGGGGCGAGATGGGGGAGCGAATCCGCGCCAAGGACTGGTCGGAGACCCCTTTGGGCCCTATCGAGTCGTGGCCAGCCTGCCTGCGCACGGTGGTGTCCCTGTGCATGGCCTCTCCCCTCCCCGTCCTCATCGCCTGGGGGCCCCGACGGGTGATGCTCTACAACGATGGCTGCCGCGCGCTCAGCGGAGGCCCGCCGCCCCACCTGCTCGGCCAACCCCTCGGCGAGTATTGGGGGGCGAGCTGGGCGGAGCTGCGCGACCATTACGACAAGGCCTTCGCGAGCCAGCCGGTCATCCTCGAGAACCAGCCCTTGTTCCGCGACCGCGGCGGCCGCCTCGAGGAGACGTTCGTCTCGGGAACCTTCAGCCCGATCCGCGATGAGAGCAGAGCGGTCGTGGGGGTGTGGAACCCCCTCACCGAAACCACCCGGCAGGTGTTGCACGAGCGCCGGACACGCGCGCTGCGCGACGTGGCCATGGCCATGGCCAATGCCCAGACACTCCCGGAAGTCTTCACGCTCGCCGCGCGGACGCTCGAGGGGTACGCGCACGATCTCCCCTTCACCCTCTTCTATGTCCGGGACACCCGGGAAAGCACCCTGCGGCTGGTGGGTGGCACGGGCCTCCCGCCTGGCACGGCGGCGAGTCCCCCCCTCCTTTCCACCCACGGAGACACCACCAGCGGATGGCCACTCGAGGAGGTGCTGCGCGCGCGTCGGCCCGTCCAGGTCGGACACCTCGAGCAGCGCTTCGGACCCCTGCGCTGTGGGCCGTATCCGGAACCGCCCCGGGAGGCGGTGGCGAGCCCCATCTTCCTGCCAGGAGAGCAAGAGCCCACCGCGCTCCTGCTGGCCGGGGTGAGCGCACGTCTGGAGTTGAATGAGCCCTACCTCGAATTCCACCGTCTCCTGGCCAGCGCGGTGACCACCGCCGCCCTCCAGGGTCATGCCCGGGCCGACTGGGTGAAGTCACGGCGGCGGGAGGAACAGCACGCGGCCGAGCTGGAGGCGGTCATCCAGAGCATTCCCGACGGCGTCTGCATCGCCGATGCCTCGGGCCACATCCGCGCCAATCGGATCGCTCCGGAGATCCTGGGCTCCAGCGGTATCGAGGACGCGCTCCATCGGGCCCTGCGCGGAGAGACGTCGACGCGCGAGGTGTACCTGGCCCAGAGCGGCACCGAGAAGCAGCGGGTCATCCGCTCGGCCACCGCGCCCGTCCGGCTGCGCGAGACGATCGTCGGAGCGGTGAGCATCAACGTGGACATCACCGAGCGCAAGCGCGCCGAGGCGGAACGGGAAGTCCTGCTGGCCAACGAGCAGGCGGCCCGGAGCGAAGCGGAGCGGGCCAACCGGAAGAAGGACGAGTTCCTCGCGCGAGTCTCGCACGAGCTGGCCACCCCGCTGGTGGGAATGCGGCTGTGGCTGGAGCTGCTCCAGACGGACGAGAGCCGGCGGACGGAGGCGATCGCCGCGCTGACCCAATGCACGCAGACCCAGTCGAGGATCGTCCACGATCTGCTGGACACGGCGCGGGTCCTCTCCGGCAAGCTGAGCGTGATGATCGAGGCCTGCGAGCCTGGCGAGCCCATCCAGGCCGCGGTCGCCGACCTCACGCCCCTGGCCCGGCAGAAGGGCCTGGCGCTCGAGATGATCCTCCAGGAGACGACCCTGGTGCAGGCGGACCCGAGGCGGATGCGGCAGGTGGTGTCCAACCTGCTGTCCAACGCCGTGAAGTTCACCCCGCCCGGGGGAAGGGTGGAGGTCCGCCTGGAGCCGGAGCGCGGAGGGGTCTGCATCGTCGTCCAGGACACGGGCAGGGGCTTCCCGTCCGAGTTCCAGCCGTTGCTCTTCTCGCCCTTCCGTCAGGAGGAGGAGGGCACGACGCGCGCCAACGGCGGATTGGGCCTGGGGCTCGCCATCGTGCGGCAGTTGGTGGAGTTGCAGGGTGGCACGGTGTGGGCGGAGAGCCCGGGCCGGGGCCAGGGCGCGATCTTCACCGTGTGGCTGCCCGCCCACGAGGACACCGGCGAGCCCCCTCGCGCCGAGAACACGAGCGCCGTCGTGCTCCAGCTCGAGGGACTCCGGCTGCTGCTGGTGGAGGACGACGATCTCACGCGCACGGCGGTGGCGTCGATCCTCGAACACCATGGCGCGCGCGTGGAGGCGGTGGAGAGCGTGGCCAGCGCGCTCTCCATCCTGAGCGGCACCAGCGGGTTCGACGCGCTGGTGTGCGACATCGCCATGCCCCGGGAGGACGGCTACTGCCTCATCCGCGAGGTGCGCGCGATGAACGGACCCATCAGCCAGGTGCCCGCCGCCGCGTTCACCGCCCACATGCGCGAGGAGGATCGCATCCAGGTGCTCGAGGCGGGATTCCAGATGCACATCCCCAAGTCCCTCGAGCCCGACCAGCTCATCGCCCAGCTCAGGCTCCTGGTGGGCGAGCGGTCCGCGAAGTCGTGAGCCGCACGGGGCCTACGCGCCCTCGCCCCGATCCCACGTCCCGGAGCGACCCCCGGCCTTGTGATCCAACTGGACGCGCTCGAGCACCATGCCCCGATCCACGCTCTTGCACATGTCATAGACGGTGAGGGCCGCCGCGCACGCCGCGGTGAGCGCCTCCATCTCCACGCCCGTTCTATCCACCGTGCGCACCGTCACGCGGAACTCCAGCCCGTCCTCCACCGGGGTGGGCTCCACCTCCACGCCCGACAGGGCGATGGGGTGACACAGCGGGATGACGTCCGGCGTGCGCTTGGCCGCCATCACCCCGGCGAGCCGCGCGGCGGCCAGCACATCCCCCTTCTCCACCTTGCCCTGGAGGATGCGCTCGATCGTCGCCGGGAGCATGCGCAACCGAGCGGTCGCCACCGCCACCCGCTCCGTCTTCTCCTTGCCTCCCACATCCACCATCTTCACCGATTCATCGCCTCCGACACCGCGGCGATCAGATCGTCGGCGATGTCATCTGGATCTTCCAACCCCACCGAGACACGGATGAGGCTCTCGCCGATACCGGCTGCCTGCCGCTCCTCGGGAGTCATGCGGCGCGCGCTCGCGCTGGCCGCGTGCATCACCAGCGTGCCCACGTCTCCGAGCGAGGGCGCCGCGCGCGCGAGCTTCACCGCCTCCAGGAAACGGAAGCACTCCGGACGGCCCGCCCCCTGGATGTCGAAGGCCACCATGCCGCCAAACCCCCCGTGCAGGACGCGCCGGGCCACCGCGTGATCCGGATGGTCCGGCAGACCCGGGTAGTGCACGCGCGAGAGGAGCTTACAGTCGGAGAGCCGCCGGGCCACGTGCGCCGCGTTCTCGGCATGGACCTTCATGCGCACCGGCAGGGTGCGCACCCCGCGCAGGGTGAGCCACGCCTCGAAGGGTCCCAGCACGTCTCCGTTGAGCAGGCGCGCGGCGCGCAGGGGCGCGAGCTTCTCGCGGCTGCCGCTCACCGTGCCGCCCAGGGCATCGCTGTGCCCGTTGAGCCACTTCGTCGTGGACTGGATGGAGTAGTCCGCCCCCAGCGCGCACGGCCGCTGGCCATGCGGAGACGGGAACGTCGCGTCCACCGCCAGCAGCGCCCCCACCTCCCGGCAGGCCTGGGACAGCGCCGGGAGATCCGGCACGCGCAGGAGCGGGTTGGTGATGCTCTCGGCGAGCACCAACCGGGGACGCAGCGCGCGCAGACGCTCGGGCGCGGAGGGCTCCGAGAGCACGAGCGCCTCGATGCGCGCCCCGGTCCGCTCGGCCAGGTTCTTGAAGAGCAGACGGGTGACGCCATAGCCATCCGCCGGCATCACGAGCGTGTCCCCCGGCTGGAAGCGCTGCGCATCGAAGACGGCGCGCAGCGCGGCCATGCCGCTGGAGTAGGCCACGCACGCCTCCGTGCCCTCCAGCGCCGCCACCGCCTCCTCCAGGAGCGCCGCGTTGGGCGCGGCGATGCGCGAGTAGACGTAGTCCTTGCCGTCCAGGGCCTCGTCCAGCTCGTCGCTGTTCTCGAAGAAGCTCACCGCGGACATCTGAATGTGCGGCACCACGGGCTGCGACTTGCTGCCCGTGAGCCGCGAGCCCGCGTGGACCGCCACCGTCTGGGATTTCGTGCTCGTCTTGGTGCTCATGAGGGGCTCAGGCGCCTTCCTCGATGAGCCAGCGCTCCGCGTCGATGGCGGCCATGCAGCCCGAGCCCGCGGCGGTGATGGCCTGGCGGTAATAGCTGTCCTGCACGTCGCCACAAGCGAACACCCCGGGCAGCGACGTGCGGGTGCTGCCGGGCACCGTCTTGAGGTAGCCCGAGGGGTGCAGTTCCAGCACGCCCTGGAACAGGTTCGTGGTGGGCGTGTGCCCGATGGCCACGAACAGGCCCGAGGCCTCCACCTGCCGCGCGTCGCCCGTCTTGAGGTTGCGCACCACGGCGGCCGTCATTCCGCGCTCGTTGCCCAGCACCTCCTCGACGGCGCTGTCCCAGATGAAGGAGATCTTCGGGTTCTTCAACGCCCGGTCCTGCATCACCTTCGAGGCGCGCAGGGAGTCACGCCGGTGGACGACGGTGACGCTCTTGACGATCTTCGCCAGGTACGTGGCCTCCTCCATGGCGGTGTCGCCACCACCCACCACCAGCACGTCCTGGTTCTTGAAGAAGGCCCCGTCGCACGTGGCGCACGCGGACACGCCCCGATTCTTGTACTGGTCCTCGCCCTTGACGTGCAGCCACTTGGCGCTCGCCCCGGTGGCGATGATGACGGTCTCCGAGTAACAGCTCACCGACTCGCCCTGGATGAAGAAGGGGCGCTTGGACAGGTCCACCTTCACCACGTTCTCCATGTGGATGACGGTGCCAAAGCGCTCGGCCTGCTTCTGGAAATGATCCATCAGCTCCGGCCCGGTGATGCCCGTGGGAAAACCCGGATAGTTCTCCACCTCGGTGGTGACCATGAGCTGACCGCCGGGCACGCGCTGCGCGTCCTCGAGCGTGGGGCCACCGGCGAACATGACCGGCTGCAGGTTGGCGCGCGCGGCATAGATGGCCGCGGTGTAGCCCGCGGGCCCCGAGCCGATGATGGTCACCTTGTTGATCTTCTCCGCCACGGGTCGTCGCTCCTGTTTCTCGAAGGGAAAGGGGTTGCCACCGTACCAGAGCCCCTCCGGTCATGGTACGAAGCTGCGACACCATGGATGCCTTGCTCCTCAAGAAGGTTGCGCTCTTCGAGGGCCTCACCCACAGTCAACTCCACCGGGTGGCGGCGATCGCCCGGCCCCGGGGCTACGAAGCGGGCGCCTGTCTGTTCCGGGAGGGAGAGGTGGGCAAGGAGATGTTCATCCTCCTGGAGGGCAAGGTGCGCATCTCCCAGCAGGTGCCCGGCATGGGCGAGGAGGCGCTCGCCATCCTGGAAAAGGGCCAGTACTTCGGGGAGATGTCGGTCATCGAGGACATCCCCCGCTCGGCCGACGCGTTCGCCCATACCGCGTGTACGTTGTGGGTCATTGAACGTGAGCAGCTGGACCAGCTGATGTTCACGGACAAGGATCTGGCGTATGTGCTGTTGTGGAGCTTCGTCCGGACCCTGTCCGTGCGACTGCGAGAGTCGAACGAGAAGATGAAGACGTTCCTGGCGCTCTCGCGGTTCTGAAGCAAGGGGGCGACCAGCCACCCACCAGCGCCCCGGCGCGAGGCCAGGGCATGATTGGGTGTTGGCGCGCCGTCCTCGCGCCCGGAGGTTGCCCATGACGATTCACAAGGTCCTGCTCGTGGATGATGAGGACGACATCCGCACCATCGGCCAGGTGAGCCTGAGCCGGGTGGGCGGCTGGCAGACGGTGCTCGCCTCGTCCGGGGCCGACGCGCTGACCAAGGCCGCCGCCGAGCGGCCCGACCTCATCCTCCTGGACGTGATGATGCCGGGCATGGACGGGCCCACCACCCTCGCCCGGCTTCGGGCCCAGGAAGCCACCGCGGCCACGCCCGTCATCTTCATGACGGCGAAGATCCAGAAGCAGGAGATGGCGCGCTACCTGGAGCTGGGCGCCGTGGGCGTCATCGGCAAGCCCTTCAATCCGCTCACCCTGCCCGCGGACATCAAGAAGCTGCTGCCGTCCACCTGATCCCGCCGTCCTCCGCGCGATGAAACTTCCCGCCGTGAGAGCCCGCTTCGCCCAGCGCACCCTGCTCGCCACGGGGGCCCTGGCGCTCCTGTGCGTCGTCTTCGCGCTGGGCCGCCCCCTCGACTCCAACGAGTACGACCAATACCGCCTCCGGCTGCGCCAGCTCCGGGTGCAGAGCAACGCGCTGGAGCGAGACCTGCTCCAGTTCCACCTGGGTCTGTCGGGCACGGTGGACAGCCCACCGGAGTCCTTCGCCAGACTCCGCGGCGAGGTGGAGGAGCTGCGGCGCGTTCCGCCCCGGTTGCGGGCCGAGGAACAGCAGAAGCTGGGCACGGCCCTGGACGGCTTCGTGCGCGCGCTGGTGGACGAGGAGCTGCTGCACACACGGCTGCGGCAGATCGAGCAGCGCCGCAACGAGGTCCAGGCGAACCTCGAGCGGACGTCCTCCGAGCTCGCCGCCTCGCGGCCGCCAGGAGAGCCCCGCGAGCGGGTCCGGCTGCTCACGCGGGCCATCCGCGGCGGCGCGGAGGACGGCGACCTGCCCCACCTGGAGGGGGCGCTCGCCGCGCTCGCGAGGGAGCTGGCCGGCCAGCCCGACACCGAGGCGCCGCGCGCGAAGCTGGAAGCGGAGGCCCGGGGTCTGCTCGCCCGCGCGAAGGAGGCCCGGGAGACACTCCAACTCCTGGTGGAACGCGCCGCCAGTCCCGCGGCCGATCAGGTCATCAGCACCTACTTCCAGGTGCACGAGCAGGCGCAGGCGCGAGCCGAGCGCTCCCGCGTCGTCCTCTTCGTCCTCACCCTGCTGCTCGCCGCCTTCGTGCTGCAGGTGCTCTGGCGCCTCACCCGCGCGAGCGAGGCGCTCGACACCCTCAACGCGGAGCTGGAGCGGCGGGTGGAGGAGCGCACCGCGGCGCTGTCCACCGCCAACGCGGAGCTGCGCGAGAGCGAGGCGCGCAAGGCGGCCATCCTGGAGAGCGCCCTCGACGGCATCGTCACCCTGGACGAGGCGGGCCGCATCCTGGACTTCAACCCCGCCGCGGAGCACATCTTCCGGCTGCGCGGCGCCGAGGCCCTGGGTCGCGACTTCCGCGCCCTCGTCCTGTCCGCGTCGGTGAAGCCCGAGCAGCACCTGGCGGTGACGCGGGCCCTGCGCGCCGACGCCGTGGCGGGCCAGGCCACGCGCCTGGAATTGCCCGCCCTGCGCACCGACGGCTCCACCTTTCCCGCCGAGCTCACGCTCCTGCGGGTGCGCAGCGAGGGCCCCCCGCGCTTCACCACCTACGTGCGCGACATCACCGAGCGCCAGGAGGTGGAGCGGCTGAAGAACGAGTTCGTCTCCACGGTGAGCCACGAGCTGCGCACGCCCCTCACCTCCATCCGCGGCTCGCTGGGCCTGCTGGATGGCGGCATCCTCGGGGAGCTTCCCGCGGCCGCGCGGGACATGGTGCGCATCGCCTGCTCCAACACCGAGCGCCTCATCCGCCTCATCAACGACATCCTCGACCTGGAGAAGATGGAGTCCGGCATGCTGGAGCTCAAGCTCCAGCCGGTGGAGAGCACCGAGGTCATCGAGACCACCTTCGGCGGCGTGCAGGCCATGGCGGATGGAGCGCGCGTGCGCCTGCGCCACCAGGTCATCGGCGCCGGCACGGTGCGGGCGGACCGGGACCGGCTCATCCAGGTGCTCACCAACCTCGTCTCCAACGCCATCAAGTTCTCCCCCGTGGACGGCAAGGTGGAGGTGACGGCCGCCCAGGACGCCCGCGGCCAGGTGCGCTTCACCGTGAAGGACCAGGGGCCCGGCATCCCCCCGGACAAGCGCGACCGGCTCTTCGGCAAGTTCCAGCAGATCGACAGCTCGGACTCGCGCACCAAGGGCGGCACCGGGCTGGGGCTGGCCATCTCCCAGGCCATCATCGAGCAGCACGGCGGCCACATCGAGGTCCACGGCGAGCCGGGCGAGGGCGCCACCTTCTCCTTCGCGCTGCCCTCGGCGCGTGCGGGCTCGGGCGTCGTGTCGCGGGTGATGGACGAATCGCGCCACTCCATCCTCGTGGTGACCACGGACGCGGAGCTGTCCGGCCGCATGCGCGGCCTGCTCACCCACGAGGGCTACCGCGTGCTGCGCACCCCCTCGCTGGAGGAGGCCGAGCGGCTCATCGACGTGGGCGCGCCGGACGCGCTGGTGGTGGATCCCCGACACACCGAGGGCCGGGAGATCGACTTCGTGCGCCGGCTGCGCGAGCAGCCGCGCACCCGGGAGCTGCCCATCATCATGCTCACCGAGCAGCACGAGGGCTCCGTCCAGCCCCTGCTGGTGGACTGGATGCTCAAGCCCTTCGACGAGGCGAGCTTCCTGCGCACGGTGCGCTACGCGGTACGCCAGCCCGGCCAGGCGCGCGTGCTGCTCGTGGATGACGACGTGAGCACGCGCCAGGTGCTCCGCACCCAGTTGGAGCGGCTCGGCGCCGTCTGCTACGAGGCCCAGGATGGAGAGGACGCGGTGGCGCTCGCGCGCGCCACCCCGCCGGATCTCATCGTCCTGGACGTGGGCCTGCCCCGCATGGACGGCTTCGAGGTGGTGGACATCCTGCGCCAGGGCAAGGGCCGCGGCACGCCCCTCATCGTCTTCACCGGGAGGGACCTGTCCTCGGTGGACGAGCACCAGCTCACGCTCGGCCATACCCGCCACCACATCAAGACGCGCACCACCGAGGAGGCCCTGATGACCTCGGTGAGGGAGCTGCTCAACGGACTGCTGGCCGAGCACGAGGGCGGCCACGGGCCCCACCAGGAGGCGTCATGATTCGCCGCAAGCTCCTCTTCCTGGAGGACGGCGGGGAGCCCCGATCGCCCGTCGCCGCCTACCTGAGCGAGCGCGGCTACCAGGTGGAGACGGCCCTCGGCGTGGCGGAGGCCCGCGCCGTGCTCTCGCTCGAGCGGGTGGACGCCGTCATCGTGGACCGGCTGCCTCCGGGGATGAGTGACACGGCGCTCATCCAGGAACTGCGCCGCGCGGATCCCCACCTGCCCGTCCTCTTCGCCTCCACCTTCCCGAAGGACCTGCGCGCCCACACCCCCGCACCCCAGGAGCTCGTCGCCTGGGTGGAGGAAGCCGTGGTGCCCCGCCCTCCCCCACCGCCCAGTCGCTCCCTGACGGACAACGCCGAGGACGAGGACATGGCGGCCATGCTGACGGCCCTGCGCACCGAGTACCTGTCGCGCCTGGGCGACAAGGTGCGCGAGCTGTCGGACGCGGTGCTGCGGGCCCGGTCCAGCCAGGCGCCGGACCTGGAAGAGGTGTCCTCGCTCGCCCACAGGCTGCACGGCACCGCTGGCTCCTACGGCTTGCACGCGGTGAGCACCGCCGCGGGGCGCATGGAGTTCCTCCTCGAGTCCGCCCGGGCGCGGGGGACGGCTCCCGACTGGAACGCCGTGCAGGAGTCGCTGCGGGAGCTCACGCGGCTCGCCGGGGGCGAGGGCTGATCCCCCCCCCCGCGCGGCCCTCAATCCCTTTCAGTACTCCGTGATGAATGAATGCCGGTGAAAATCCATGCACCGCGCGACGCGGACGTCTGCCCATGAAATTGGAACTCTCCTATTACAATGGAATATCCAATTCCTGACCGCCTGGACAACAGGCAGGCAAGCGATTTCCGTGTTGAATAGAGAATATCTTTGAGAGATGCTGAGAACGCGCGAAATCCCAGGCGTCCCCACGCCGGCGTTACTCAGGAGCACACGAGAACGATCCAGTCCTCCTCTCCCGCACGCCAGGAACCCCACGGCTTCCCTGACGTAACGGGAGGGGCGCGTCCCGCCGTCCCCCCACCCGTCTCCGGGTGAAAAGCCTCGCACCGTCTGTCTTTATCCCGCCCCAGGAAGCCTCTCCGTGAAAAGAACACTGCTGCTGGCAGATCTATTGCTTGTCATCGCCGTCTCCGCGTGCGGCGCTCCCAATACCCCTGACACCGGAGGCACCCCCGACAGCGACGTCGCGGATGCCTCCACGACGCTGGTCGTGCAGAACTGCACCCCCCTCACGGCCCAGTCGGTGCTGGCCAGTGGCAATGATGGAAATGGGCCGCAGAACACGATGGATGACCAGCTCGGCACGCGCTGGAGCAACCTCGGCAAGGGCTCGTGGATCGACTACGACCTGGGCTCGCTCAAGAGCATGCAGGGCGTGGCGATCGCGTGGCACGAGGGGAACCTGCGCGCCAATACCTTCACGCTCTCCGTCTCCCCGGACGGGATGAACTACACGCAGGTCTACTCGGGCAAGAGCACCGGCACGACGGCGGCGGCGGAGACGTACACCTTCAGCGCTCTGACCTCGCGCCGCCTGCGCATCACCTTCCAGGGCAACACCCTCAACGAGTGGGCGAGCATCGCCGAGGCGCGCGTGTGCGCCGGCCCGGCCACCGCCTCCGGCGTGGTGTGGAAGGCGGACTTCGAGACGAAGGATCGCTCGCAGTGGGACAGGGAGCAGATGGTGAGCGCGGACCGGCTGGCGGTGGTGACCTCTCCCGTGCGCCAGGGCGGCTATGCCCTCAAGGCCACCGTGAAGCAGGGGGATGATCCCATCAACTCCAGCGGCAACCGCAACGAGCTGGTGAAGATGACGAACGAGCCCTCGGGCTCGGAGTACTACTACCGGTGGAGCACGATGTTCGCCGCGGACTTCCCGAGCGCCAAGACGTGGCAGCTCTTCACCCAGTGGCACCACAACGGCAGCAGCGGCTCGCCCCCCGTGGAGTTCTACGTGTACAGCGAGGAGGTGCGGCTGAACATCGGCGGCAGCCCGGGAGTCATCGTCTGGAAGACGCCGCTGGTGCGCGGCAAGTGGCACGACTTCATCTTCCACGTGAAGTGGTCCGCCAGCGCCAGCGAGGGCTTCGTCGAGCTGTACTACGACGGCCAGCTCGTGCTGCCCAAGCGCTCCATCGCCACCCAGTTCTCCGGACAGGTCAACTACCTGAAGGTGGGGCTGTACCGCAGCGACACCGTCGCGCCCACGGGCGTCGTCTACCATGACAACTGGATGATGGCCCGCGGCCTCCAGGACGTGCTCTAGTCGCCCCCGCGATGGACGACGAGCAGCGGGCACCAGGTACACGACTCGGGCGGCTGTGGCACCGGCTGCGCCGCCCCGCGTGGGCGCGCCTGCTCATGGACGTGCTGCTGCTGGCGCTGCTCCTCACCGGGGTGTCCCTCTGGCAGACGCGCCACCTGCCCACGGGGGCGCCCGCGCCGGACCTGCTGCTGCGCCCCCTGTCCGGCGGCGAGCCGGTGCGCCTGTCCTCGCTCCGGGGCAAGCCCGTGGTGCTCTCCTTCTGGGCTCCGTGGTGCGGGGTGTGCAAGGCCGAGTCCTCCACCCTCTCCGCGCTCCAGGGCATGGTGGGCAACTCCGCCCGGGTAATGTCCGTGGCGGTGGCCTACGAGGACGAAGCGGACGTGCACCGCTTCGCCCGGGAGCAGGCCGTGGACTACCCCGTGCTGCTCGGCGGCTCCGAGGCGATGCGCGCCTTCACCCTCGAGCAGTTCCCCACCACCTTCTTCATCTCCGCCGAAGGCCACATCGAGCGCGCCTCCGTCGGCTACACCACGCGACTGGGATTGCTCTGGCGCCTGTGGCTGTGAAGGCCAGGGCCCCACGCACCGCCTGACTGGCCGCCTGGTGAGGGGGAGGCCGAGCGATCCTCGCGCCCTCTTGAATGCTCACCCCGGGATGGGTGTTGCGGGGCGCCGTGCTCAACATGATGGAGCAGTCCCCAGGTTCATCAAGGGAGGCCCACCATGTCCGACAATTCCCAACCATTCCTGACCGACATCACGGAGATCCGCCGCCGGGCACGCGAGCACCTGGACAGAGGTGCCCTCACCCAGGACTACGAGGGGGATGTGCAGGTCACCATCAAGGTGCTCAACGAGGCGCTGGCCACCGAACTCGTGTGCGTGCTGCGCTACAGCTCGCACGCCGTCGCCGCGCAAGGCATCAACAGCGAGTCGGTGAAGGCGGAGTTCCTCGAGCACGCGAGGGAGGAGAACGACCACGCCATGCTGCTTGCCGAGCGCATCAGTCAATTGGGTGGCGAAGCCAACTTCAACCCCGAGGGCCTGCTGTCACGCAGCGCGAGCCAGTTCATCCAGGGCAAGAACCTGGTGGAGATGATCCGCGAGGATCTGATCGCCGAGCGCATCGCCATCCAGACCTACCAGGAGATGATCCGCTACTTCGCCAACCATGACCCGACCACCCGGCGCCTGTTGGAGGAGATCCTCGCCAAGGAGGAGGAGCACGCCAACGACATGCATGACCTGCTCGTCGCGCACCAGGGCCACCCGATGCTCAACAGCTGAAACCCTTTGAACCCCTTCGTGCCCGGGGCGCCTCGTGCGCCTCGCGGACATGACCTCGCGCGTCCCTCCCTCCTTCCACCCGGAAGGGCGAGGGATGACCTCTCAGGTCTCCTCTTCAATCCCAACCCAGACATCCGCCTCTTGACAAGCCACGTCAAGACGTGGGAGGAGACTGCCCCGAAAACGATAATGAGAACCATTCTCATTATCAAGTTCTCACGAGGAGAATTCGGATGGGGACGAGAGCCCAGGTGGCGCTGGTGACGGGAGCGGCGCAAGGCATTGGGGCGGCGGTGGCCCGCGCGCTGGCGGGTGAGGCCACGATCGCGGCGCTCGACACGAAGCAGGCGGGGTTGGAGGCGCTGGTGGAGGGGCTGCGCGAGCGGGATCGCCGGGCCGAGGCCTACGTGGCGGACGTGAGTGACGCGGCCGCCGTGGAGGCGGTGGTGGAGCGCATCGAGCACGAGCTGGGGCCCATCACCACCCTGGTCAACGTGGCGGGCGTGCTGCGCATGGGCCCGGTGGTGGGCTTCAGCGACGCGGACTGGGCGACCACGTTCGCGGTCAACACCCACGGCGTGTTCCACGTCTCGCGCGCGGTGGCCCGGCGCATGGTGCCGCGCAAGTCGGGCGCCATCGTCACCGTGGGCTCCAACGCCTCGAGCGTGCCGCGCATGCAGATGGCCGCCTACGCCGCCTCCAAGGCCGCCTCGACCATGTTCACCAAGTGCCTCGGCCTGGAGCTGGCCCAGCACGGCATCCGCTGCAACGTGGTGTCCCCGGGCTCCACCGACACGGAGATGCAGCGCTTGCTGTGGTCGGACGAGAACGGCGCGAAAGCGGTCATCGCCGGCGCGCCCGAGACGTTCCGCGTGGGCATCCCCCTGCGCCGCATCGCCACGCCGGAGGACATCGCCGAGGCGGTGGCCTTCCTCGTGTCCGAGCGCGCCCGCCACATCACGCTGCACGACTTGTGTGTCGATGGCGGCGCCACCCTGGGCGCCTAGGCGCCATGTCCGCATCCCACAAGGAGACCCCCATGTCCGAACGTCCCATGACCCAGACGCTGGCGACCCAACTGCTCGACAGCTACGAAGCGGGTTCCTCGTTCTTCTTCGCCTCGCCCAAGCGCACCCTGCTCACGCGCGGCACCTTCGCCACCGTGCCGCCCCTGGAGGGCCCGGACGCGCTCCAGCGCCTGCCCGAGCACGTGACCACGGTCCTCAACGAGGCGCGCAACGCCGGGCATGACATCCCCGTGGTGGTGGGCGCGGTGCCCTTCGACGGCTCGCTGTCCTCGCACCTGGTGGTGCCCATGACGTTCCAGCGCGGCGGGCCCCTCTCGTTCGACACGGCCTCGCCCGCGCGCCCCTCCTCCACCGCGCGCTACACGGTGCGCCCCGTGCCCGAGCCCGCCGCCTACCTGCACGGCGTCGCCCAGGCCCTGGAGCTGATGCGCAGCAGCCCCCTGCGCAAGGTCGTCCTCTCGCGCTCGCTGCACCTGGACACCCCCACCCCCATCGACCTGACCCAACTGCTGCGCAACCTCGCCCAGCGCAACACCGCGGGCTACACCTTCGCGGTGGACCTGCCCGCCCAGCCCGGCACCTCTGGTGGCGGCCGCCGCACGCTCATCGGCGCCAGCCCCGAGCTGCTCGTGTCGCGCTCCGGACTCCAGGTGCTCGCCAACCCGCTCGCGGGCTCGGCCGCGCGCAGCGCCGATCCCGTCGAGGACCAGCGGCGCGCCTCCGCCCTGATGGCCTCCCCGAAGGATCTCCACGAGCACGCGGTGGTGATCGACGCGGTGGCCGAGGCCCTGCGGCCGTACTGCAAGACGCTGGACGTGCCCGCGGGCCCCTCGCTCATCCACACGCCCACCATGTGGCACCTGTCCAGCCGCATCAGCGGCGAGCTGAAGGATCCCTCCATCTCCTCGCTCACCCTGGCCGCGGCGATGCACCCCACGCCCGCGGTGTGCGGCTTCCCGACCCGGCTGGCACACGAGGCCATCGGCTCCATCGAGCCGTTCGATCGCGGCTTCTACACGGGCACGGTGGGCTGGTGCGACGCGACGGGTGACGGCCAGTGGGCGGTGACCATCCGCTGCGCCGAGGCGGACGAGCGCACGCTGCGGCTCTTCGCGGGCGCGGGCATCGTGGTGGGCTCCACGCCCGAGTCCGAGCTGGCCGAGACCGAGGCGAAGTTCCGCACCATGCTCCAGGCCATGGGGCTCGGGCAGGGCGCCGAGGTGCAGCCGTGAGCGTGGCCGGCAAGGACATCCTGCCGGGCTTCACCCCGTGGCCCGAGGAGTTCGCCGCGCGCTACCGCGAGGCGGGCTACTGGCGCGGCGAGACGTTCGGCCAGTTGCTCCGGGATCGCGCCACGCGCCACCCCGAGCGCCTGGCGCTCATCGCCGGGACGCAGCGCCTGAGCTACCGGGAACTCGACACCCGCGTGGACCAGCTCGCCGCCGGCTTCCATGCCCTGGGCATCCGTCCGAGGGATCGGGTGGTGGTGCAACTGCCCAACATCGGCGCGTTCCTCGAGGTGATCTTCGCGCTGTTCCGCCTGGGCGCGCTGCCCGTGTTCGCCCTGCCGGCGCACCGCCAGGCGGAGATCGGCTACTTCTGCGAGTTCACCGAGGCGGTCGCCTACATCATCCCCGACAAGCACTCGGGCTTCGACTACCGCACGCTGGCCGAGCAGGTGCGCGGCTCGGTGCCCACGCTGCGGCATGTGATCGTCGTGGGAGACGCGGGTCCGTTCCAGGCACTGAGCGGGCTGTACGCCGAGCCCGTGGCGCTGTCCGGCCCGGCCCCGAGCGACGTGGCCTTCTTCCAGCTCTCGGGCGGAAGCACGGGCGTGCCCAAGCTCATTCCGCGCACGCACGACGACTACATCTACAGCCTGCTGGGCAGCGTGGAGATCTGCCAGCTCGACGGGGACAGCGTGTACCTGTGCGCGCTGCCCGCCTCGCACAACTTCCCGCTCAGCTCGCCGGGCACGCTCGGCACGCTGTACGCGGGCGGCACGGTGGTGATGGCGCTCAACCCCAGCCCCGACGAGGCCTTCCCCCTCATCGCGCGCGAGAAGGTGACGATCACCGCGCTCGTGCCCCCGCTGGCGATGATCTGGCTGGAGGCCGCCCAGGCGCGGCGGCATGACCTGTCGAGTCTGCGGGTACTCCAGGTGGGCGGGGCCCGGCTCAGCGACGAGGCCGCGAAGCGGGTGCGTCCCACCTTCGGGTGCACGCTCCAGCAGGTGTTCGGCATGGCCGAGGGCCTGGTCAACTACACCCGGCTGGACGATGACGAGGAGCGCATCTCCACCACGCAGGGCCGCCCCATCTCCCCCGCCGACGAGATCCGCGTGGTGGACGATGAGGACCGCGACGTCGCTCCGGGCGAGACGGGCCACCTGCTGACGCGCGGCCCCTACACCATCCGGGGCTACTACAAGGCCGAGGTCCACAACGCGCGGGCCTTCACCACCGACGGCTTCTACCGCACGGGAGACCTCGTGCGGGTGACTCCCCAGGGCGACCTGGTGGTGGAGGGACGCGCGAAGGATCAGATCAACCGGGGCGGGGACAAGGTCGCGGCCGAGGAGGTGGAGAACCACCTGCTGGCGCACCCCGCGGTGCACAACGTGGCAGTGGTCGCCATGCCGGACACGTTCCTCGGCGAGCGCACCTGCGCGTTCATCATCCCGCGCGAGAAGACGCCCCCCACCCCCGCCGCGCTCAACGCATTCCTGCGCTCGCGCGGACTGGCGGCCTTCAAGATTCCGGACCGCATCGAGTTCGTCGACGCGTTCCCCCAGACCGGCGTGGGCAAGGTCAGCAAGAAGGACCTGCGCGGAGCGCTCGCCGCCCGCCTGGGCTCCAGGACCTAGCCCCTCGACACGCTCTTCCCCCTTCCCTCTTCCGAGTCTCCAGGAGTCACGTCATGGCCCTTCCCGCCATTGCCCCCTACACCATGCCCGGCGCCGCCGAGCTGCCGATGAACAAGGTGTCGTGGACGCCCGATCCCAAGCGCGCGGTGCTGTTGATCCACGACATGCAGAACCACTTCGTGAAGGCCTTCACGGCCGGCCAGTCGCCGGTGACGGAGCTGGTGGCGAACATCCAGCGGCTGCGCCAGCACTGCGCCGCACTGGGCATCCCCGTGGTGTATTCCGCCCAGCCCGGCGGGCAGAGCATCGAGCAGCGCGGCCTGCTGCTGGACTTCTGGGGCATGGGCATCGCCGCCGGTCCCGGCCCGGAGCAGATCATCGACGCGCTGAAGCCCGCCGAGGGCGACATCCACCTCACCAAGTGGCGCTACAGCGCGTTCCGCAGGACGGGGCTGATGGAGCTGCTGAAGGAGAAGGGCCGTGATCAGCTCATCATCACCGGCATCTACGCCCACATCGGCTGCCTGCAGACGGCCAGCGATGGCTTCATGAGCGAGATCCAGCCGTTCCTCGTCGCCGATGCCCTGGGCGACTTCTCCCGCGAGCAGCACCTGCTGGCGCTGAACTACGCGGCGAAGCTGTGCGCCGTCACCACCGTCACCGACCGGGTCATCGAGATGCTGGGGCCGGTGGGCTCGGTGGACGCGCGGGAGTTCTCCCCCCAGAGCGTCCGCGAGGAGGTCGCCGAGCTGTTGGTCCAGGCGCCCTCGGAGCTCGGCGATGACGAGAACCTGCTCGATCGGGGACTCGACTCCATCCGCATCATGAGCCTGGTGGAGCGCTGGAGGCGCAAGGGCGCGGAGATCACCTTCGTGGAGCTGGCCGAGCGTCCGACGCTGACCGACTGGTACGCGCTGCTGTCCTCGAGCTCGCGGCAGCCCGAGTCCGTGACGACGCGCTGAGCCCCTCTGCCCCCACCGCGCCGGGCGCCTTTCTCCACCCGAGGACCGAATCATGAGTGACACCCAGAAGATCACCCTGCCGCTGTCCGCGGCCCAGCACGGCATCTGGTCGGGCCAGCAGTTCGACCTCCAGAGCGCCGTGTACAACGCGGGCGAGTGCATCGAGATCCAGGGGCCCGTGGATGCGGCCCTCTTCGAGGCGGCGGTGCGCCAGACGGTGGGGGAGGCCGAGGCGCTGCACATGCGCTTCGTGCCCGGCGCCGAGGGACCCGTCCAGGTGGCGGACCTCTCGGAGTGGGAGCTGCACCGGATCGATCTGCGCGGCGCCCGGGATCCCTGGGCGGCGGCGCTCGAGTGGATGTGGGCGGACCTCTCCCGGCCGGTCGATCTTCGCCAGGGTCCCCTCTTCACCCAGGCGCTCTTCCAGGCCGCGCCCGATCGCTTCTTCTGGTTCCAGCGCGTCCACCACGTCGCCATGGATGGCTTCGGCTTCTCGTTGCTCGCGCGGCGGGTGGCGGAGCTCTACACCGCGAAGGTGTCTGGACGTCCCACCCCGGAGGGGTTCCGCCGCCTGGGCCCGGTGGTGGAGGAGGACGCCGCCTATCGCAACGGGCCGCAGTACGCGCTCGACCGGACCTTCTGGATGGAGCGCCTGGCGGATCGGCCCACGCCGGTGACCCTGGCCCGGCCCGAGCCCATGTCGCCCCGCTTCGTGCGCCAGACGCGTCACCTGGAGAAGGGTGAGGCGGAGCGGCTCCAGGAGGCGGCGCGCAAGGAGGGCCTGGGTTGGCCGGACCTGGTGCTCGCCGCCACGGCGGCCTGGATGCACCAGAAGACGGGAGCACCGGAGGTGGTGCTCGGCCTGCCGGTGATGTCTCGGCTCGGCTCGGCCGCGCTGCGCGTGCCGTGCATGGCGATGAACATCGTGCCGCTGCGCGTGCCCGTGCGGTCGGAGCAGGGACTGTTCGAGCTGGCCCGGGGCGTGGCGGCGGAGATGCGCGCCATCCGGCCCCACCTGCGCTACCGCTACGAGCAACTGCGCCGGGACCTGAAGATGGTGGGCGGACAGCGTCGGCTGTTCGGCCCGGTGGTCAACATCATGCCGTTCGACTACGGCCTGCGCTTCGCCGGCATGCCGGGGATCGCGCACAACATCTCCGCCGGCCCCGTGGAGGATCTGTCCATCGGCGTGTATGCCCGCGCCGATGGCGGTGGGCCGCGAATCGACTTCGACGCCAACCCCGCCTGCTACGGCGCCACCGAGCTGGATGCCCACCAGCGTGACTTCCTCCAGGTGCTGGCCACGCTGAGCGCGGCCCCTCAACAGCCCCTCTCCCAGCTCCTCCCCCTGGCTTCGTCCACGCACGAGGGCCACGCTCCGGCGAGCACGGAGGCCGCCTCCCCTGGAACCTCCGCCATCATCGAGGGCGAGCCACTGCCGTGCACCCCGCGCCCGGTGCTGGAGCTGCTCGCCGAGCGCGCCCGTGAGCAACCGGACGCGGTGGCGGTGGAGCACGGACCGTACCGCATGAGCTACCGAGAGCTGCTCGAGGCATCCCGGGCCCTCGGGGAGCGGCTCGTCGCGGAAGGAGCGCGGCCCGACGCCCCCGTGGCGGTGATGGTGCCCCGGAGCATCGACGCGATCGTGGCGAGCCTGGGCGTGCTGTTCGCTGGCGCGGGCTATCTGCCGCTCGATCCCTTCGGGCCGTCGGCCCGGACGGTCGGGATCCTCGAGGACGCCGCGCCCGCGCTGATCGTCACCACCGCCAAGACCCCGGAGCCCAAGGCCGAGCCGGTGCCTCCAGGCGGTCTGACCGTGCGGCGCAACGACAAGCCCTCGCGCGAGCCGTCCCCGTCCAAGCCCCGGAGCGAGGAGGAGCGCCTCGCGTATGTCATCTACACCTCGGGCTCGACGGGACAGCCCAACGGCGTGCAGATCACCCGGAGCGCGCTGGCCCACTTCGTGGCGGGCGCGACCGCGCGCTACGGCGTGCGCCGCGAGGACCGGGTGCTGCAATTCGCTCCGCTGCACTTCGACGCCAGCGTGGAGGAGATCTTCCTGACCCTGTGCGCCGGCGCGAGGCTGGTGCTGCGCACCGACGAGATGCTCCAGTCCGTGCCCCGGCTGCTCGACGCCTGCACCGCCGCCGGCATCACCGTGTTGGATCTGCCCACGGCGTTCTGGCACGAGCTGGCCTACAGCGTCTCCACGGGCGGGCTCGCGCTGCCGTCCTCCCTGCGCACGGTCATCATCGGCGGCGAGGCCGCGCTGCCCGAGCGCGTCGCCCGCTGGCGCACCGCCGTGGGCGCCGGAGTGCAACTGCTCAACACCTACGGCCCCACCGAGGCCACCGTGGTGGCCACCGTCGCCACGCTCAGCGGGCCCCAGGCGGGCGAGGCCTCCGACGAAGTGCCCATCGGCCGTCCGCTGCCGGGAGTGAGCGCGGTGCTGCTCGACAAGAGTGGGCGGCCCGCCGCTCCGGGCACCGAGGGCGAGCTGTACCTGTTGGGAGGCGGCCTCGCGCGCGGCTACCTGGGACGTCCGGAGCTGGACGCGGCGCGCTTCACGGTGCTCGGGCAACTGCCCGGCCGTCCGCGAGCCTACCGCACCGGTGACACGGCCCGGCTGCGCGAGGACGGACAGTTGGTGTTCGTCGGCCGCGTGGATGATGAGTTCAAGATCAGCGGACACCGGATCGACCCGACCGAGATCGAAACCGTGCTGCTCGGCCTGCCGGGGGTGAAGGACGCGGCGGTGGTCGGCCAGATCCTGCCGGGAGGCACGCGGCGGTTGTGCGCGCACGTCGTCGCCACCTCGCCCGCGCCCACGGCGGCGGAGCTGCGCCGTCACCTGCTGGGAGTCCTGCCCGCGCCCATGGTGCCTGGGGCCTTCGTCTTCTCCGAGCGGCTGCCGCGCACCTCGAATGGCAAGGTGGACCGCGCCGAGCTGCGCCGGAAGATGGCCACCGAGGAGAGCACGACGGCCGCCGACGCCGCCACCGATCTGGAGCGGGAGATCCTCCGCATCTGGGAGCAGGTGCTGGGCGTGAGCGGGGTGACGACCCAGGACGACTTCTTCGAGCTGGGCGGACAATCGCTGCAGAGCATCCAGGTGGCCAACCGGCTCGGCGTGGCCCTGGGCCGCGAGGTGCCCGTCGCCACGGTGTTCCGCCATCCGACCGCCGCGGGGCTGGCCCAGGCGCTGGAGCACGGCTCGGGCCCCCAGGCCCAGGCCGGTGGCCTCACCGCCGCCATGCTCGCCGACGCCGAGCTGCCCGAGGAGATCGTCCCCAGGACGCTCGCCCATGACAAGAA
This sequence comes from Cystobacter fuscus, assembly GCF_002305875.1. Taxonomy (NCBI): domain Bacteria; kingdom Pseudomonadati; phylum Myxococcota; class Myxococcia; order Myxococcales; family Archangiaceae; genus Cystobacter; species Cystobacter fuscus. The sequence continues at coordinate 9,218,803 of NZ_CP022098.1, forward strand.
CCCCGTGTCCCAGGCGCCGCCGCGGCAGGTGCTGCTGACGGGCGCCACCGGCTTCGTGGGCGCGCACCTGCTCGACCAGTTGCTGCGCCAGACGCATGCGCGAATCGTCTGCCTGGTACGCGCCCGGGACGAGGCGCAGGCGATGGAGCGCATCCGCACGGCGCTGGTGGGCCAGGGGCTCGCCACCGACGGCCTCGCCGAGCGGGTGCTCGCGCTGCCGGCGGACCTGAGCCAGCCCTGGCTGGGGCTGGGCGCCACGCGCTTCCACGGACTGGCCGCCGAGTGCGACGTCGTCTACCACAACGCCGCGGTGGTCAGCGTCGTGCGCGAGTACGGCAGCCTGAAGGCGGTGAACGTGGGCGGCACGCGCGAGCTGTTGCGGCTGGCCGCCGCCGTGCGGCCCAAGCCCCTGCACTACGTCTCGACGCTCGCGGTGGCCCCCCCGTCGAACCTCCAGCCCGAGGTCCCCGAGGACTTCGTCCCCGCCCACCCGGGGCTGCTCGACGGCTACCAGCGCAGCAAGTGGATCGCCGAGCGACTCGTGCAGCAGGCCGGCGAGCGCGGTCTGCCGGTGGCCGTCTACCGCCTGGGCCGCGTGGTGGGCGCGTCCAGCACGGGCATCGTCAATCCGCAGGATCTGGTCTGGCGCATCCTGCTGGCCGGCATCCCCGCGGGCGTGCTTCCCCAGATGGACGTCCACGAGACGTGGACCCCGGTGGACTACGTGGCGCGCGCCATCGTGCGCCTGTCCCTGGTGCCCCGGAGCGGACCGGTGTTCAACCTCGCCCCCCACCCGGACGTGCGCTTGAGCGACGTGTTCCAGTGGGTGCGCGCGTACGGCTACCGGGTGGACTCGTGCTCCCTCCCCGAATGGAGGGAGCGTCTCGCCCGGCGCGCGGACTCCGCGGACAACAGCGCCACGATGGCGTTCTTCGATCTGCGCGCGGGCTCGGCGGATGCGGCCTTTGGCCTGGGACACATCCGTTGCGAACAGTTGACCCGAAGCCTCGCCGATAGCGGTATCTCCTGCCCCTCCCCCGACCGTGCCCTGATGGACCGCTATCTGAATGACTGCGTGGCACGCGGACTCCTGCCACGCCCATGATTCCCTCGCCCTCTTCATCCCGTCCTCACCCTGGTAATGGCGCTCCCGTGATGAATCGAAATTGGACTCCTCGCTCCTGGAGGGACAGGCCCCTCAAGCACATGCCCACCGACTATCCGAATCCCCGTGCGCTGGCGCGGGTCGAGGAGGAGATGTCCCGGCTGCCCTCCCTGGTGTCCCCCGAGGAGACCCGCCGTCTGAGGGACGCGCTCGGCCAGGTCGCCGAGGGCAAGGCGATCCTCCTGCAGGGTGGTGACTGCGCGGAGAGCTTCAAGGAGTTCTCGCCCGACAACATCCGCGGCACCCTCCGCCTGCTGCTCCAGATGGCGCTGGCGCTCACGTTCGCGGGAGGCCGTCCGGTGGTGCGCGTCGGCCGCATCGCGGGCCAGTTCGCCAAGCCGCGCTCCAGCCCCGTGGAGACCCGCGACGGCATCACCCTGCCCGCCTACCGCGGCGACAACATCAACGGCATGGCCTTCACGCTCGCCGAGCGCACGCCGGACCCCGAGCGTCTGCTGCTCGCCTGGCGGCAATGCGCGGACACGATGGAGATCGTGCGCGCCTTCGCCCAGGAGCGCCATGCGGACCAGGAGGCGCTCCGGCGCTGGGGAAGCGCACACCCCGAGCGGCAGAATCCGAGCCTGGATCCGCGCGACGTCTACACCAGCCACGAGGCCCTGCTGCTCAACGTGGAGGAGGCCCAGACGCGCCTCGAGCCCTCCACGGGCGGGTGGTACGACGCCTCGGCCCACATGCTGTGGATCGGCGAGCGGACGCGGCAGCTCGACGGTGGGCACGTGGAGTTCATGCGCGGCCTCCAGAACCCCATTGGCCTCAAGTGCGGCCCCACGATGGAGCCGGACGATCTGCTGCGGCTGATGGACGTGCTCAACCCCGAGGCCATCCCCGGCAAGCTGACGCTCATCGGCCGCTTCGGCGCGGACAAGATCGCCGAGCGCCTGCCCCGGCTCATGGCCGCGACCCGCCGCGACGGCCGCCCCGTCGTCTGGGCCACGGATCCGATGCACGGCAACACCCTGCAGGCGAGCAACGGCTACAAGACGCGGCCCTTCGACCGCATCCTCTCGGAGGTGCGCACCTTCATCCAGGTTGCCTCCGCCGAGGGCGTCCACCCCGGTGGCTTCCACCTGGAGATGACGGGACAGGACGTCACCGAGTGCCTGGGCGGCTCGTGCGAGGTGACCGAGAGCGACCTCCCCCTGCGCTACCACACCCACTGCGATCCCCGGCTCAACGCCGACCAGTCGCTCCAGCTCGCCTTCCTCGTGGCCGAACACCTCCGCGTCCTCCCCGCCCCTCGCGCCCAGGCCGCTTGAGTCCCCAACTTCCTTGACACCGCTCCGGATCACGCCTAACACCGCCCCGAAAATGAGAATGAGAACCATTTTCATATTCCGCCAGTGGAGCGGGGTGGTCCGAGGAGTGGGGAAGGCGTTGCTGGTGGCGGGGCTGCTGGGGACGGGGGGAGCCCTGGCACAGGAAGCGCCGGCGGCGCCCGCGCTCGAGGCGCCGAAGCTGAAGGAGTCCGCCGAGGCCACCTATCCGCCCGAGGCGCTCGAGGAGCGTCTGGAGGCGAAGGTCGTCCTGCGGCTGACGCTGGACGCGGAGGGACAGGTCACCCAGGCGGAGGTGGTGGGGCCTGCCGGGCATGGCTTCGACGAGGCGGCGCGCGAGGCGGCGCTGCGCATGCGCTTCGAGCCGGCGCGGCGCAACGGGACGCCCATGCCCTCGCGCATCCTCTATACCTACGAATTCCAGCCGCCGCCGGAGCCCACCCCTCCGGCCCCTCCGCCGCCGCCCGCGGGCTCGGACGAGCCCATCGAGGTCACGGTCCAGGGGCCGTCCGAGGGAGAGCGCCGGCGCCGGTCCGCCGAATCGGTCCAGGTGGTGGACACGGAGAACATCAAGCGCGAGGCGGCCGACCTGGGCGAGGCGCTGTCGCGCACCGAGGGCGTGAGCGTGCGCCGCTCGGGAGGGCTCGGCAGCCGGGCGCGCTTCTCGCTCGCCGGACTCACGGACGAGCAGATCCGCTTCTTCGTGGATGGGGTGCCGCTGGAGCTGGCGGGCTATGGGCCGGAGCTGGCCAACGTCCCCGTCAACCTCGTGCAGCGGGTGGAGATCTACCAGGGCGTCGTCCCCATCCGTTTCGGGAGCGATGCGCTCGGAGGCGCCGTCCAGCTCGTCACGGACCAGGAGGTGCGCGGAACGGGTGTCGCCGCTTCGTATGAGCTGGGCTCCTTCGACACGCACCGGCTCACGGTGAGCGGGCGGCACCTGCACGAGCCGAGTGGCCTGTTCCTCCGGGCCAATGCCTTTGTCGACAGCACCCAGAATGACTATCCCATCATCGCCAAGGTCGGCGATGCGCTCGGGCGGCCGCAGCCCCGGCGGGTCTACCGCTTCCATGATGCCTATGGAGCCAGGGGGGCCAGCGTCGAGGCGGGCTTCGTCGACAAGCCCTGGGCCCGGCGCCTGCTGCTGCGCGCCTTCATGAATGGGAGTGACAAGGAGTTGCAGAGCAACCCCAGCATGACGGTCCCCTACGGGGATGCGACCAGCGGGGAGAGCTCCCTCGGCGCCACCCTGCGCTACGAGCAGCTCCTGTCCGGGGGAGTCTCGGTGGATGCGGTCGCGGGCTACGTCTCGCGGCGCACGCGTCTGGATGACCTCGGCACGTGCTTCTATAACTGGCTGGGCAGCTGCGCCGCCCAGGCGCGGCCCCAGCCAGGAGAGTTGTTCTCGCGGCCCGTCGAGCAGCGAGTGAACCAGCACACCGGTTTCGCGCGGCTCACGTTCGGATGGACCCCCACGGCGGCGCACACGCTCCGCCTGTCGCTCGCGCCCACCGCGGTGGGCCGCACGGGCGAGGATCTGCGGACGCGCGCCCTGGGACAGGTGGATCCCCTCTCCGCCAACCGCAACCTGCTCTCCCTGGTCAGCGGTCTGGAATACACCCTGGGCGCCCTGGACGATCGCCTGGAGAACATCGTCTTTCTCAAGGACTACCTCCAGGTGGCGGATGCCCAGCGGCTGATGCCCGATGAATCCTTCGCTCCCATCGGACGGAACATGCATGGCCTGGGCGTGGGTGACGGCGTGCGCCTGCGTCTGCTCCGGGAACTCACCGCGAAAGCCTCCTATGAGTACGCCATCCGCCTGCCCCGCCCGGACGAGATCTTCGGAGATGGCGCGCTCATCGCCGACAACCTGGACCTGAATCCCGAGCGCAGCCACAACGTCAATCTCGAGCTCGCGCTGGATGCCCCGGACACCCGCGTGGGCGCGCTCCGCGCCAGCGTGGTGGGCTTCGGCCGGCTGGCGGATGAGCTCATCATCCTCGTGGGCCGGGAGAGCTACTTCACCTATCAGAACGTGTTCTCGGCGCGGTCCCTGGGCGCCACCGGCTCGGCCGGATGGACGTCACCCGGGCAGTACCTCTCCCTGGATGGGAATGTCACCTGGCAGGATCTGCGCAACACCTCGCGCGAGGGAGTCTTTGGTGGCTTCACGGGCAAGCGCATTCCCAATCGGCCCTACCTGCAAGCCAATGGCACCGCCCGCCTCCAGGCCAGTGGCTTGATGAGTGCCCGGGACGAGCTGACCCTCACCTGGCACGTGCGCTACGTCCACACCTTCTCCCGTGCATGGGAGGGCGTGGGCATCGAGAACCCCGAGCTGCAGATTCCCTCTCAGCTCCTCCAATCCCTGGCGCTTTCCTATGTCACCCGGGCCTGGAATTGGACGATGGGCTGGACGGTCGACGTGCAGAACCTGACCGACACGCCCGCGTATGACTTCTTCGGTGTGCAACGCCCCGGGCGAAGCATCTTCGCCAAGCTCACCGTGGAACACTGACCCCCTGATTTCAACCCGCAGAAAGGCAGTCTCATGAATCGAACCTCTCTCTTCCGCTCCTCGTGCCTCGCCGCCACGGCGCTCTCCCTGTCCCTGCTCGCGGGCTGCGATCCGGAGCCCACCCCGAACAACCCCAACAACGGCACCGGGCCGCTGTATGCCATTACCACCCAGGTCCTCGGTCAGGAGCCCATCAGCTACATCGTCCTGACGGACAAGGTGGATCAGACCACGACGGTCTCGCTGGACAACGCCCTCTCCATTCCCGGCCGCGCGCTCGGCGTGGGCATCGCGAAGACGGGCTCCATCTACGTGGGTCTGGATGACGGCTCCACCATCACGCGCTACACCCTGTCGGACAAGGGGACGCTGCAGCAGAACGGCCAGGTCGACTTCCTCAACCAGGGCGTGAGCTCGATTGGCGAGTACCAGGGCAACTTCCAGTTCGTCTCGCCGACCAAGGCCTACTACTTCGACGGCTCGTCCTCCCAGGCCATCGTCTGGAACCCCACGGACATGTCGGTCATCAAGGCCATCAAGCTCGAGGGCCTGACCGTCGAGGGCGCGAGCCTCGTCTTCTCGCCGTCGCCCTCGCGCCGCGAGAACCAGGTCATCATGCCCGTGGCCTGGCGCACCAGGACCGGCGTCGTCATCAAGCAGGCGGGTGTCGTCTCCATCGACACGCGGACCGACACGGCCACCGTCGTGACGGACAAGCGGTGCGGCTACGTGCACAGCAGCGTGTTCGGAGCCGATGGTCAGGTGTACCTGGCGACGGAAGCGTACGGCTCGGCGGCGCACCGGCTGGGCCCCGACACCAACCCGGAGCCCTGCCTGCTCAAGTTCAACCCGGACACGCTCCAGTTCGACACCTCCTTCTACAAGCCTCTGAACTCGCTGGCGGGCGGCGCCGTCACGGGCGCCCTGCTCCCGGGCCCCCAGGGCACGACGTACGTGCGCGTGCTGGATGAGAGCCTCGCCCCCGAGTCGTCGTTCAGCAGTGCCCGCCTCCTCGCGAGCGGCGCCGGCTGGCAGTGGTGGAAGGTGGACACCAGCGCCTGGACCGCGACGAAGCAGGACGGCTTCCCGGCCACCACGGGCAGCACCTTCCTCTACGAGGCGGACAATCAGATCCTCTACTCCGAGTTCGCCGCCGGCTCCACGGCCACGACCCTGCACCTGCTGGGAGACAAGGGCAAGCCCACGGTCACCACCCAGGGCCTGGCCTTCTCCTTCCTCCAGTTGCGCTAGTCCCAATCCTTTGAGACTAGAGTAGGACCCCGTTTCCCCCACGGCCCCCCACGCGAGCCTTGAAGGCGAAGGACGACGAAGATGCCTATCGTTGAAATCATCAAGAACGTCTTCGTGCAGTGGGGGGCCAACTGGGTGTTGTGGTTGCTGTTCGCCTTGTCCCTGGCCAGCTTCGGCGTCATCGTCGAGCGCTGGCTCGTCTTCCGGGGCAAGCAGGACGGCTTGCGCGAATTGACCCAGACGCTCGAGTCGTCGCTGGCCAGCGGGGACTTCGCCGGAGCGCTCGGGAAGCTCGAGGGGCGCACGTCCCTGGGCGCGATGGTGGCCCGCGCCGGGCTGCGGCTCGCTCCCCGCGGGCTGATGGCCGCCGACAAGGGCATGCAGAGCGCCCTCGCCGTCGAGCGCTCCGTCCTGGAGAACCGGCTGGCCTACCTGGGCACGCTGGGCAACAACGCCCCCTTCGTGGGGCTGTTCGGCACCGTCATCGGCGTGCTGCTGGCCTTCGAGGCGCTGGGCCACGCGCCGAGCGGCACGGGCGGCCACACGCCCCAGGTCGCCTCCAACGCCGTCATGGCCGCCATCGCCGAGGCCCTGGTGGCCACCGCCGTGGGCATCGGCGTCGCCCTGCCCGCGGTCGCCGCCTACAACTACTTCCAGCGGCGCATCACCCGCATGCTCGCGGACGCCGAGGCCCTCACCAACCTCGTGCTGGCCTATCTGTCCGCCCGCGAGCAGGGCAGCGCCGGAGGCGAGCGCGCCGAGGAGGACACCCCCACGGACGTGCCGCTCCAGGCCAGCGTCCGCGAGCCCAAGCACGCGCGAGGGGTGGTGTAGCCATGGCCGGTGGAACCCAGCCCCGCGGCGGCATCATCGAGGGCATCAACGTCACCCCGCTCGTCGACATCATGCTGGTGCTGCTCGTCATCTTCATGGTCACCACGAAGCTCGTCGACAGCCCCGCCCTGCCGCTGGATCTGCCCCAGGCCTCCCAGAGCGAGCAGGTACAGACGGTGCTCGCCATCTCCATCACCGCCAACGGTCAGTTGTGGGTGGATGGACAGGTGACACCGGAAGAAGCCTTGAAGCAGAGAACACAGGAGGCGCTCGCCCGGGACCCCGAGCTGCGAGCCGTCATCCAGGCGGATGGCTCCGTGCCCCACCGGCTGGTCATCTCCGTGCTCGATCGGCTGAAGGAATCGGGTCTCACCCGGGTGGCGTTCGGCACGGTGCAGCCCCCGGCGGCGAGCGAGGGAGACGAGCGTGCGAAGCCCTGAGGAGAGCATCGCGTCCATCATCCTGGGCCCCGTGCGGACGAGGCCGCCGGGCATCCTCGCGGGCGCCGTCCTCGCGACGGTGGCTCTTCATGGCGCCGCGGGGGTGCTCGCCTGGCGAGCCTGGCCCTCGACGCCGACGCCCGCCCCCCGCGTCGAGCCCAAGCCATCCATCAAGGTGGAGCACGTGGTGGACCTGCAACCCCCAGCGCCTCCCACCCCGCCTCCGCCGGCTCCTCCGCCGACACCCGCCCCCCGGGTGGCCCGCGCCCCCGCGCCCGCGAAGGCGCCTCCGCGCGACGTGCCCCCGAGCCCCCGCCCGCCGAGCCCGCCCAGGCGGCCGCGGTGGTGGCCGTGGACGCCGCCGAGGCGCCCCTGGACTTCACGGGCTTCGACATCGTGAGCGGCTCGGCCGAGCGCTATGCCGGAGGCGTGACGGCCTCCAACGGACGCTCCACGAAGGCCGTCCCCGGCTCGGCCGCCGAGGCCCCCGGGCCCGCCTCTCCCGGCAGGGCCCGGTCCGTGCAACTGCCCGCGCGCAGTTGGAGCTGCCCCTGGCCTCGCGAGGCGGACGCCCTGCGCATCGACGAGCAGACGGTCGTCCTGCGCGTCGTCGTCACCCCCGAGGGCCGGGTCACCACGGCCGAGCTGCTATCGGATCCCGGTCATGGCTTCGGGCAGGCGGCGCTCGCCTGTGCCCGGGAGGTGCGCTTCGATGCGGCCCTGGACGCCGAGGGGCGGCCCTACCTGGCCACCTCGCCCCCCATCCGCGTCCGCTTCACGCGCGGCTGAGGCCCCCGCGCGGGGGCCGTCCAAAGCCGCCGCTCGGACTAACGCAGCAGCGCGGCCTGCGCGAAGGCGGCCATGTGCTGCATGTTGACCTTGCCCTCCGCCACCTCACCCGCCACGGCGGCCCCGGCGCTCACGGTGCCCACGATATCGGCCAGCTTGCCCACCGTGGGCGCCGCCCCCATCAGGGAGCCGAGACCGCCCAGGGGGCCCGCGGCCACCATGGCCAGGGAGTGGTCGATGAACTTGTTGGCGAACGGCTTGGCCAGCTGACCGATGCCGAAGGGCGCCTTGTCCAGCGCCTTGCCCACCAGGCTCTTGATGGGGCCCGTCAGGGCGCTCAGACCCTTCTGCACCAGACCCGAGACCTTGCCGAGCGCACTCGCGGCCTTGCCGGCCACCGAGCTCAGCCCACGCGCGGCGCTGCCCAGGGCCTTGCCGGCACTGCCCAGCGCGTTGCCAATCCCGCCCATCGCCTTGCCGATGGCGCTGCCGATGCCACCCAGCGCCCCGCCGATCCCGGTCTTGCCCGCCGTTCCGGTCTTGCCCGCGGCGCTCGCCCCGGTCTTGCCCGCCGCTCCGCTCTTGCCCGCGGCGCTCGAGCCCGCCGTACCGCCGCTCTTGCCCGCCGAGCCCGCACCACCACCCCGACCCGAACCGCCAGCGCCTCCTGCTCCGCCAACTCCCATGGCCTGCCTCACATGTCTGCCCGGGATGCACACCGGGTGGGTTCATGAATGGCCCCGAATCACGGGGCGTATGAGGCAGTTATCGGCGGAGGCGATTCTCGAGTTGCGTGAAAACGAGACTACATGCGGCGTGGCCGTGCCTTGGGCACCTGCTTGAGCAGCTCCTGGCTCGTCTCCTCATCCACCGGGACCTGCTCCTGGTCCTCGTCGCCCCGCAGCGAGGGCTTGTCCTGGGTGTCCGACGGGGATTCGAACTGGCTCTTGTAGGCCTCGACGTTCCCAAGGCCCAGATCCCCCCGGACTCCCGCCAGGAGGAACTGGCCCACCTGCTCGGAGGAGGGAGCATTGTAGCCCGCGGCCCGCAGCTCCTCGTCCGGGGCCACGTAGAGCTGGGGTTCCTGCTCCGGATTGCGCAGATAGTGGAGCACCATCTCCACGTAATCCTCCAACTCCATCCCCACGTCCCTCGCGATCCGCCGGGTGTCCGGGTCGGCGAGCAGCTTGGCGCGCATGTTCTCGATGGGGAGCTGGGGACCTGGCTTCTTCTGGGACATGGCGGCGGACTCGCATCCACGAGGAGTGAGGACGTCCACCCGACCCTACTCCACCCCCGCGAGGGCCAGCCACCCCACGCCTTGGGCTCGGCAACAATTTCTCCGAAACCGAGAGAATGACGGCATGGATCCGATCAGCCGCCGCTCCTTCTCCCCCCTGCCCGCGCCCGTGCCCACCGCCGCTCCTCGGCCCGCCCCCCAGGCGGCGGTGAACGGCACGTCCAACGCGAACGCCGCCCAGACGCTCGGACACGTGCACAAGAGCGGCTTCGACGCGGCGCCCCGGCCCGTGAAGGCGGCGCAAGGCACGTGGCGCGCCCCGGCGGACTCGGAGCTCGGACGCACCATCAACGGCATGCTCGAGCGCCTCAAGCAGTGCCCCATCACCCTCAAGGGGGACACCCCCGAGAGCCTCTTCCGCCGCGCCATCCTCGACAACAAGCACGTGACGAACGAGCAGCTCCTGGCCATGTCGAAGGTGCCCTTCGAGAAGCTCGACTCGGGCCCGGAGACGCGCGCCAAGGTGCTGGAGAAGATTCCCAACGCGCGCGAGCTGCCCGTGCACCAGTTCACCGTGGCCATGCTGTCGGCGGTGACGGGGATCGACGCCCAGAAGCTGTCCGAGGCGTGCCCGGACCTGGGCATGACGGGCGCCCCCAACACCCCGCTGCTCTACGCGGCCAAGGGCGAGCGCATGCAGCGCTCCACCGCCCTGCACGACTTCACGGACTACCTGCGCGGTGCCGGAATCCAGGGACTCAACAAGGCCGTCTGGGGAGTGGAGAACCGGGTGCTCTCGGCCATCGTCAGCGCAGTGGGCGGCGGCCGCTATTAGTGGTTAGTCTCGTCGGCCCATGGCGGAACCCAACGCTCGGCTCATCCAAACGCTCATCGAGGCGCGCAAGCGCCATTGCTTCCCTCCGGACGTACGTGCCTCCGCGCCCGAGTTCATCGAGAAGGTGCTGGCGCTGCTCTTCCCCCACTTCTCCCACCGTCCCGACTACAGCGCCGTGGGCGTGCGCTCCGAGGTCGCGGCGGTCGAGGCGGTGCTCACGCGAGTGCTGGACACGCTCGTGCCCCGCTACCCCGTGCCCACCAACGACATCCCCCAGCGCTTCATGGACGCGCTGCCGGAAATCTACGAGTGGCTGCGCCAGGACGCCGAGGCCATCTTCGAGGCGGACCCGGCTGCGCGCAGCGTGGACGAGGTCATCCTCACCTACCCGGGCTTCTACGCCATCGCCATCTACCGCCTGGCGCATGCGCTCCACGGACTCGGCTACCCCCTGCTGCCCCGGCTGCTCACCGAGCTGGCCCACCAGCGCACCGGCGTCGACATCCACCCCGGCGCCACCATCGGCCGCCGCTTCGTCATCGACCACGGCACCGGCGTCGTCATCGGCGAGACGACCGTCATCGGACAGCGGGTGAACATCTACCAGGGTGTCACCCTGGGCGCGCTCCAGGTGCAGAAGACCCTGGCGGACAAGAAGCGCCACCCCACCATCGAGGACGACGTCGTCATCTACGCCAACGCCACCATCCTCGGCGGCGACACCGTGGTGGGCCGCGGCAGCGTCATCGCCGGCAACGCCTTCATCACCCAGAGCATCCCCCCTGAGTCCATGGTGACCCGCCGCAGTGAAGTCCGCGCCCGCCAGGGGAAGACGGAATTCGACGAGCTGGAATATCACATCTGATATGGCGGATATTCGTCTAGGCTAACGGAATCATTCCTGGAGGAGCCGAACCCATGAAGGCCCAGAACATCCTCGAGACGATTGGCAACACGCCGCACGTGCGCATCAACCGGCTGTTTCCCTCGCGGGTCCAAGTGTACATGAAGCTGGAGCGGGCCAACCCGGGCGGCAGCATCAAGGATCGCATCGCGCTGGCGATGATCGAGGACGCCGAGAAGAAGGGCCTGCTCAAGCCGGACAGCGTCATCATCGAGCCCACGTCGGGCAACACGGGAATCGGGCTCGCCATGGTGGCGGCGGTGAAGGGCTACAAGCTCATCCTGGTGATGCCCGAGTCGATGAGCATCGAGCGGAGGCGGTTGATGGCGGCGTACGGAGCCACCTTCGAGCTGACGCCGCGGGCGCAGGGCATGAAGGGCGCCATCGCCAAGGCGCAGGAGCTGGTGGCGGCCAACCCCAAGGCGTGGATGCCGCAGCAGTTCGAGAACGAGTCGAACATCGAGGTGCACAAGCGCACCACGGCCCTGGAGATCCTCAAGGACTTCCCCGAGGGGCTGGACTACCTGGTGACGGGCGTGGGCACGGGCGGGCACATCACGGCGTGCGCCGAGGAGCTCAAGAAGCACTGGCCGAAGCTGCAGGTGTTCGCGGTGGAGCCGACCAAGTCGCCCGTCATCAGCGGCGGCCAGCCCTCGCCCCACCCCATCCAGGGCATTGGCGCGGGCTTCATCCCGAAGAACCTCCACAAGGAGGCGCTCAACGGCGTCATCCAGGTGGCGGAGGAAGCGGCGTTCGAGTTCACCAAGCGCTCGGCGCGTGAGGAGGGCATCTTCGTGGGCATCTCCTCGGGCGCGGCGCTGGCGGCGGTGAACCAGAAGATCCCGGAGATTCCGGACGGCAGCCGGGTGCTGTGCTTCTGCTACGACACGGGCGAGCGCTACCTCTCCATCGACAACCTCTTCCCGGCGCAGTAGCACCGCCACGGACAGAGTCGCGGTACCGAGCCCCGGGCGCCCTCAGGCGTGCCGGGGTTCTTCTTTTGTAACTCGCATTTCCATGTGATTCCGGAGCGACGGTTTTTGACTGTGTCGCTTCCGGAGGTGTGCCGTGTCCACCCGTCTTCCTGGCACTCGCCCTACGAGTGCGCGGCGGAGCCCCTTCCTTGGCGCCGGGGCCCTCCTCGTCCTCTCCCAGTTGTCGTGTGCCACGGGCACCCCACGGAACAGCTTCGTGGCCCATCACTCCAGCTCGCTGACGCCCCCTCCAGCACCCAAGGAGAATGTGGCCGCTACAGCGGAGCCAGGACTCGAGTCCGCCACCGTGTACGCCGTGGACTTCCTGGAGCCCGGCAATGTCGCCACCCGGCCAGTGCCCCTTCCCAGGGCCGAGTTCCAACAAGCCTTCCTGCGTCTTACCCGCGACGTGAGGCTGGGAGCGAAGACTCCACGAGCGGCCGCCCGGGAGTTGCTCCACCTCCTGCCGCCACCCGAGGGCGTAGAGACGGTGGACAGCCAGGGAGACTGGCTGCTGGAGGTGTATCGCGACCAGGGCTACACCCTGGTGCCCGAGCGCCAGGAGGGCCCGGTGGTCCTCACCCCCGCGGCGGATGAAGCCCTGAGGGCCAGGTACCTCCAGTGGTGTGTGCCCCGAGGAGGCGGTGACTGCCTGGGCCTGCTGGACGATGGGCCCTACCTGCGTACGGATGACCGGCGGGCCTTCGCCCTGGCGCTGGCCTTCGGCCACGTGCTCGACGAGACGCGCGGGGCCCTGGCGCGTGAGCTGCTGGACGTGCGGATGCTCGTCTCCACGGTCGTCTGGACGGTGGCGCTCTACTGCATGATGTGGGTGGTGCCCGAGCCAACGACCAAGGCCCTGGCCGCCGGCATGACCCTCCTGCTGATGGGCTACGTAGGCCTCGAGACGCTGTACGGCCTCATGAACGGGTGGGCCCGCATGGCCGACACGGCGCACCACGCCACCACCTTCGAGGAGCTGCGCGCGGCGGGAGAGGAGTTCGGCAAGGTGCTGGGAGAGGATGCGGCCCGGGCCATGATTCTCGCCGTGGCCACTCTCGGCGGGCACACGCTGGGGCAGGTGCTGCCACGGGTGAAGTCGCTTCCGCGCTTCAAGCTCGCCGGGAAGCAATTCGAGGCACAGGGCGGCGCCGGCGTCATGGGGCGCCTGGAGGTGACGGAGGCGGCGCTTGCCACAGAGGGCGCCCTGGCCAAGGCGGTGGCGGCGGCGGACACGGTGGCCACGTCTCCCCAGGGCCCCCTGGCCGTGGTGATGCTCAAGACGGGGCAGGGCCGTGGGGCGGGACAAGCCCCTGGGGGCCGCTATGCCGAAACCGTCATTCGTCATCGGGGCGGCAACCGACAGGTGGAGTTGAGCGACGGCCAGCGCTGGCACGTGCCCCGGGGCAAGTCAGCCGCGGACATTCCCGCCGAGGACAAGGTGGGCGACATGCTCCAGGAGGCCGTTACCAAGGCCGCGAACGAGTGGGGACCCAACAGGCTCTCGCGAGCCGAGCGAGACGCCATCGACAAAGCCCTGAAGAAGGGCGAGTACTGGCTGGCACGACTGCTGGAGCGCGAAGCCCGGGGACGCTACGTTCATGAAGAGCTAAAACGACAATTCCAACATCTCTATCGCTTCAACCAGCAAGGGGTCGATGTGGTTGACCTCTCACCGGGCGGATACAAGTACGAGATTCTCTCCGGCACACACACGAACCTGGCGCGGCACGGCCGGCGTATGGCGGGCGAATTCTTCCGGATGCTCACCTTCTAATAGGGACGATCATGGACTGGCTCGGTAACGTCGTCTTCAAGGATCGGGAAATCGAAAACGAGCGGCTGGAGCTGACGGACAAGAATGCGAACTACATTCTCGGCCCCAACCTGACGCTAAAAAACTGCACCCTTGTGCTGAAGGCGGCCTCCAGGCGTCTGTCCATCGACAGGGCCCAGTTCGTCGATTGCGCCTTCGAGGTGAAGCAGGAGTTGAAGAACTATCAGGACTGGATAGGGGCATCCCTCAAGGGATGCCGTTTCAAGGGGCGTCTGACGGGGTGCGATTTCGGCCACTGGCCCGAATACAGCAGCCTGCCATGGTGTCAACTTGGGTCCATCGAGGACTGTGACTTCACCGAGGCCCGCCTGGATGGCTGCCGCATCATGGGCTGTGACCCTGCCACCCTCCGCTTTCCCAAGTGGCCCTGCTTCACCATCTTGGACCCCATTGGGCGAGCCCGCGAACTCAACAGCGTCGAGTGGCCGGGAGGTTTTCGCCCCATCATCGTGGAGGGCCAGTACAGGGATCCTCCCCGCACAATGGCCGTAACGTTCTACGCCCCATCCCTCGCCAGGCGCCGCGAAACCACCGAGGAGGCGTTCAGGGCCGTCATTGAGCAGTTCGACTGCATCGTCTACTAACTTCGGCGCCGCATCCCCTCCGAGTCGTCTGACACCTTGTCCAGAGAGCAGAGACGTGGCCACCGAGTGTTTGAGGATCGGACGCATAGGTTCACCTCGCGCTCATGGCCGTCCAGGACTATGGACCCGTCCAGCACCGAACCTGATAAGACACCATCCCTCACTTGACTTGTATGGTCAAATCCGCTTGGCTGCGCGATGACCTCAAAGGGGGGCACACGTGGCGGACGAGACGCACGGCAAGGAGAATAGATCGGGGCGGTTCGAACTTGGCCGTAGCTATGAAGAGGTGGGACCCGACCTCGGCCGTCTCCACGAAGCGTGGCACGTGGAGACAGGCAGGCCCGCCCTGCTGCTGTGTCCCACGGATCGTGTGGAATGGCGGCCCTCTGGGCTCTGGGAGGTGCTGGTCGTCTGTGAGCCCTCTCCCAGTGCGCCCTCCCCCGCTTCCATTACCGTCCTGGTGAATGGAGCGCCCATGGCAGTGCCCATGACGGAACTGGCGAACGTGTTCGTGCTCACTTCCGCCGCGTTCACCCGCGTGGAGAACAATGCTGGGATCAGCGCCCATCTGGCGCCGGGGCTGAACGGGCTGCAGTCGCAGCCCCAGGGGCCCGCCCTTCCGATCTCACGACACGCGCGAGGGCACGTCATCGCAGGACTCGCCCTGGCACTGAGTGGATGTCTGCTGACACGCCCCCATGCGCCCCCTGATCCGAGCGGTTCATTCGAGGAGCAGATCCAGCAAGAGGCGCAATCGCTGGTGTACTTAAACTTGGACGCACAGGCAGTGCTCGGCTATCCATTGCCCGAGAAGCCCTTTCGCAATCAGGCAGTGCCGCCCTGTCCGCGCAAGAAGAGCATCGTGGAAATTAACGGCGGGTGCTGGGCCGAACTCGCGCACAAGCCTCCTTGCGAGGAGGATCAGGCTGAGTACCAGGGTAAGTGCTACCTGCCCGGCGCGAAGCAACAACCGATGCCACGAGCCATAGAGCCCTAACGCGCTACGCAGATGGGGTTGCGCAGAGCGACTCGCACATGGCCACGGAAGGTGATCGGGTCGAGGGCCGGCGCGGTGGTGTGCAGGCTGCTCTTGGCCGTCTCCGCCGTTTCCGGCTTCGTGCCCGTTTAGAGCTCACCATCACTCCGTCTCCGGCCCCCGCCACTTCGAACCGGACGGGCGGGTTTCCCGCATCCGGCTCACCGCGGAGGCGTCCTCCGCCGGGGTTATGCTTCCGTCCTTCTGGCCGCCGACTTTCGGAGCCATTCGCCCCTACTCCACCGCTGCCAGCCGGGGGCGGATTTCGCCCAGCGGTCCATCTTCATTCGAGGCTCCTGCGGATTTCCGGTGGGTCTTGTCATCCCACTCCCGCCTCACCTCTCGTTCCGAATGCCTCCGGCAGGGCCCCTTGGCTCCACGGGCATTACCCCGCTTCCTCGCTACTACGGACCCATCTGCCAGGCTCTCGCCTTCACCGCACTTCGCCTCCTCGGCTCGCGCGGCTACCTTGCTTCCGCGGGCTTTCTCCGCGGGGCGAGGAGCCCTTCCCTGTTTCCATCCATGGCCTTGTTCACGTGCCGCCGCCCTCTACCCCGCCGGGTGGACCCCCCAAGGTCGTCTTCGGGGAGTTCCTGCTGCCTTCGCCGTCTTTGAGCCAGCTCGGCACCCGGAGTTGACGAGTCACGAGGCCTCTTCCGGGCGTTCACTCTTCGTTGCGGCCCGCGCACTCGCTCACCCCGCTTTCCGGGGCTTTGTCGGTGGGCTTCACCGCAGGGCTCTCCCCTCTCGGTGCCACCCAAGCTATGCGGTTCGACCTTCTCCCGCTTCGGGACTTTCACCCTATGGGTCCATGGACAGCCTCCAGGCATCACTCAAAAAACTCGTTTCGGCACCGCATCCCCCATGAGTCGTCTGACACCTTGTCCAGCAGGCATCCTGCCACCCGACGCCAACCCGATGGCTTGACGGGCCCACCTGCATTTCCATGTAATTCCGGAGCGACGGTTTTTGGCTGTGTCGCTTCCGGAGGTGCGCCTTGTCCACCCATCGTCTTCCTGGCGCTCGCCTTACGAGTGCGCGGCGGAGCCCCTTCCTTGGCGCCGGGGCCCTCCTCGTCCTCTCCCAATTGTCGTGCGCCACAGGCACCCCACGGAACAGCTTCGTGGCCCATCACTCCAACTCGCTGACGCCCCCTCCAGCACCCAAGGAGAAGGTGGCCACTACGGCGGAGCCCGGCCTCGAGTCCGCCACCATGTACGTCGTGGACTTCCTGGAGCCCGGCAACGTCGCCACCCGGCCAGTGCCCCTCCCCAGGGCCGAGTTCCAACAAGCCTTCCTGCGTCTCTCCCGCGACGTGAAGCTGGGAGCGAAGACTCCACGAGCGGCCGCCCGGGAGTTGCTCCACCTCCTGCCGCCACCCGAGGGCATTGAGACGGTGGACAGCCAGGGAGACTGGCTGCTGGAGGTGTATCGCGACCAGGGCTACACCCTGGTGCCTGAGCGCCAGGAGGGCCCGGTGGTGCTCACCCCCGCGGCGGATGAAGCCTTGAGGGCCAGGTACCTCCAGTGGTGTGTGCCCCGGGGAGGAGGCGATTGCCTGGGCCTGCTGGACGACGGGCCCTACCTGCGCACGGATGACCGGCGGGCCTTCGCCCTGGCGCTGGCCTTCGGCCACGTGCTCGACGAGACGCGCGGGGCCCTGGCGCGTGAGCTGCTGGACGTGCGGATGCTCGTCTCCACGGTCGTCTGGACGGTGGCGCTCTACTGCATGATGTGGGTGGTGCCCGAGCCAACGACCAAGGCCCTGGCCGCCGGCATGACCCTCCTGCTGATGGGCTACCTGGGCCTCGAGACAGTCTACGGGCTCATGGATGGATGGGCCCGCATGGCGGACACGGCGCACCACGCCACCACCTTCGAGGAGTTGCGCGCGGCGGGAGAGGACTTCGGCAAGGTGCTGGGAGAGGATGCGGCCCGGGCCATGATTCTCGCCGTGGCCACTCTCGGCGGGCACTCGCTGGGGCAGGTGCTGCCACGGGTGAAGTCGCTTCCGCGCTTCAAGCTCGCCGGGAAGCAATTCGAGGCACAGGGCGGCGCCGGCGTCATGGGGCGCCTGGAGGTGACGGAGGCGGCGCTTGCCACAGAGGGCGCCCTGGCCAAGGCGGTGGCGGCGGCGGACACGGTGGCCACGTCTCCCCAGGGCCCCCTGGCCGTGGTGATGCTCAAGAAGGGGACGGGCAGTGGGCCGGGACAAGCCCCTGGGGGCCGCTTTGCGGAAACTGTCATCCGTCACCGGGGCGGCAACCGGCAGGTAGAGCTCAGCGATGGGCAGCGCTGGCACGTGCCCCGGGGCAAGTCAGCCGCGGACATTCCCGCCGAGGATAAGGTGGGCGACATGCTCCAGGAGGCCGTCACCAAGGCCGCGAACGAGTGGGGGCCTCACCGCCTTAGCCAACAGGAGAGAGCTGCCATCAGAGACGCAGAAAGGCAAGGCGAATACTGGCTGGCGCGCTTGTTGGAGCGCGAGGCTCGAGGGCGTTTCGTGCAAAAACGGGTGAGCGACCAGTTCAAGCACCTCTACGACTTCAGCCTGAACAAAGGTGTCGATGTGGAAGTCCCTGGTGGCTTCAAGTACGAAATACTCTCAGGTACGGAGTCGAATCTGGCGCGGCATGGCCGACGCATGGCGGGTGAGTTCTTCCGAATGCTCACCTTCTGAGAGGGCAGCGGATGCTCTACAACAAGGTCTTCTTCGAGGATCGGGAAATCGAAAACGAGCGCCTGGAGCTGACTGACAAGGGCTCGCTCTACTTCCTTGGCTCCAACTTGACGCTGCGCAACTGCACCCTCGTGTTGAAAGTGCCCACCCGGAATCTATCCATTGACGGAGCGCGCTTCATCGATTGCACCTTCGAGGTGAAGCAAGAGTTGAAGAACCACCAGGATTGGATAAGAGCCTCACTCAAGGGTTGCCGGTTCAGGGGACGGTTGCATGGGTGCGACTTCGGACACTGGCCCGAATACGGGAGCGACTCGGAATATCAGCAGGGAGCTATCGAGGACTGCGACTTCACCGAAGCCCAACTGGATGGTTGTCGCATCATGGGTTCGGATCCTGCCACCCTTCGCTTTCCCAAGTGGCCCTGCTTCACCATTCTGGACCCCATCGGGCGAGCCCGCGAACTCACCAGCGTCCAGTGGCCGGGACGCTTTGGCTCTGTTGTCATCGAGGATTTGTACGACCAACCGCCTTCTACCAAGGCCCTGACACTCCTCGCCCCAGCCGAGGCGAAGCGGTACGACGCCACCCCGGAAGAATTCCGGGCCATCATCGAGAAGTTCGACTGCATCGTCTACTGACCCGAGCCAGGGCCCCATCTGCCGCACATGGCGGGTGGGTTCTTCCGGATGCAAGGTCTGGAAGCTCGCGAAGTAGCCCGGCGCTGAGCCCCTCCTATTCAATCCCTGTCTCCCGGACGCCTTGGACAGGGAACTCGATGCACAGACGGGCGCCGCCCTCCGGGCGGTTGCTGGCGGTGAGCTGGCCGCCGAACTGGGCCACCAGCTCTCTCGACAGGCTCAAGCCCAGTCCCGTGCCCTTGTCGGGCCCCTTGGTCGTGAAGAAGGGCTCGAAGAGCCGGGGCAACACCTGGGGGGCGAAGCCAGGTCCATTGTCCTCGATGAGGAGCACCACGCGCCCCTCCCCTCCGAGCCCTCGCACCCAGACCTCGCCGTCACGCCTCCCGTGCTCCTCCAGGGCGTCACCCGCGTTGACCAGCAGGTTGAGCACCACCTGCACCAGCCGTTGCCGCACCACGAAGATCGTCGGCAGTGACTCCGGCACCTCCACCCGCAGCCGCACCACGTGCTTGAGCCGGAGCGACGCCAGCTTCACGGCATCTCCCACGACCTCCGCCAGCGCACACTCCGTGGGCTCCCGCGCATCCATGCGTGCGAAGCCCTTCAGGTCCGCGACGACCTGTCGGATGTGCTTCAACCCCTCCCGCGTCTCCTCGAGCACCTCGGCCAGCTCCTCCGGCGGCGCCTCGCCCGGACGCCGCAGCGCGTCGCGCACGAAGTCGACGTTGGACCCCACATAGGCCAGGGGGTTGTTGATCTCATGGGCCACATTCGACGCCAGCCGCCCGAGCTCCGCCAGCTTCTCCGTCTGGGCCCGGCGGTGCTCACTGACGGCCAGCAACTCCAGGGACTCGCGCCGGGCGCGCTCGAGCCGCACTTCCTGTTCCGAGCCCTGCGTCAGCCCCACCTGTTGGGCGAGGTAGGTGGAGAACAGGGTAATCGCCAGCACGATGCTCATGCGAAAGAGCGCATCGAGGAGGTGGTGCTCCATCATCCACCCGAGCGCGAAGGTACCCAGGGAGCCCACCGCTCCGCCCAGCAGGCCCGCCCGCGCGCTCCGCCGGTACAACAAGCAGTTGGCCAGCGGCAGCACCGGCACCAGGACGAAGTAGGGGCTCCGGGTCCCCCCCGTCAGTCCGACGAGCCCCACCACGGAGCACGCGATGACCACGATGTGCAGGTCCTCGATCCACCGCGCCCAGGGGTCGGGAAGAACCTCGGAATCGAAAGCCGAGTAGGCCAGCAGCGACAGCGCCCACACCAGACGCATTCCCAGCGTCCAGGGGCTGAAACCGCCCAGCATCAGCATGTCCAGACCGTAGAAGCCCACGATGATGACGGTCAGCACCCTGGCGGTCCGCTTGCTCCACATGCCCTTCGTCGCGGTCACCCCACTCCTCCCAACGACGGGAATGTTAGCACTGCGAGAACCGGCGTCATGGGAGGAGCCCCGGAACTCAGACGAGGATGCTCAGGAAGAACAGTCGGCCCATGGGGACCACCAGCGCCGCGGCGAGCACGAGCCACATCCCCGCCACGGCCGGGCGCCAGGCAAGCAGGGCCAGCGGAACGAGCAGGGACTCGGCGCGATAGAGGCTCACTCCCCGTCCCATGACGAGGGGAAACAGCCAGAAGGCCAACCCATACAACGCGAGCCAGCGCTCCCGCTGTCCCATCTCCCGCCACCGGGACAGCGGCCGGGCGACGAGGACGAGGACCATCAGGGCCACCAGCAGGGTCTGGACCCGGGGGCTGGCGTTCTTCCAATGCCTGCTCTCTCCGCGCAGGAGAGGACCCACCACCGCCTCGAGTGCATCGAGGGGATTGCCGAGGCCATGGCCGTACTTCGCCTGGGAGAGGAAGAGCGCGTTCCAGGCCCCGGTCTGCGCCTGGAACACCGCCAGTGCGGCCACGAACCCCAACATGACGCCCAGCGCCATCACCACGCCTCGCCCCCAGCGCGGCCACGGAGACCCCTCGGAGCGGCCCGGCGCGAGGAGCTCCGCCCCCAGCACCACGGGGGCCAGGAGGAAACCCGTGGTGTAGGAGAAGGCGGCCACGCCCCCCGCGAGGCCCGCCAGCACCGGGCGGCGCCGCTCCTGGAAGAAGAGGCAGAGGAGCGAGAAGAAGAGGCACATGGAGATGGGAAACACGGCGTGCTGGTACACCTGTCCCGGAAACAGCGCCGCGAGGCCCAGCACCGGGAGGGTTTTCGCCCGCTGCCCGAGAAACCCCGTCCAGAGCAGCACGAGCAGACCCAGCGAGAACAGCGCGGAGAGCAGGACACCCGCCTGGGCGGGTGCCAGGCCCGTGTGCGAGAGCAGGCCGATCAGGCGTGGATAGCCGGGCATCCAGCCGGCGTTTCCGCACCAGTTGCTCGGCCCACCGTAGTCGGGGCCGCAGGGGTGGAGGATGAAGCCGTTGGCGGCGATCGACAGGTAATGCCCGGAGTCCCAGCGCACCCAGGCGTCCGCGAGCCAGGGCACCTGCCCGGCCTTGAACGCGGCGATGAAGAGCAGTCCGCGCGCGAGCACGAAGGCTCCGAGCGGAGGCAGCAACGCGCGTCCCCACCGGACGAGGAACGCGGGACGCCCTGGCGGGGGGCTCTGGGTTTCCGTGGCCATGCGGGAGGCCCTCCTAGCACGCTCGCGCGGCGCCCACGCCCCTCACTGCCTGACATTCTTGTCATCTTCGCGTCATCTCCCTGCCCGCTCCGCCCTCTAGAAGTCGCGGGCAACATGGCTCCGCACGAACAACGCTCCCGTGGCCCATGGGCCCGGAAGCCAGGTCTCCTCGCTGTCATCACGCTCGCCGTGGCTTCTGCCTGGTGGTGGCTCGGCCGCACCTCGAAGCCACCCGCCGCCACGACGCCGCCAGCGGTCCCCGTGGTCGTCGAGCAGGCCTCCCTCCGCGACGTGCCCTATCTGCTGCGCGGCATCGGCACCGTCCAGTCCCTTCACAGTGTCGTGATCCGCACCCAGGTGGAGGGCATCCTCACCGAGGTGGCCTTCAAGGAAGGCCAGCAGGTCAACCGGGGCGATCTGCTCGCCCGCATCGACGACCGCGCGATCGCCGCCGAGGTCGCCCAGGCGCGTGCCGAGAAGGCTCGCAACGAGGCGCAGCTCCACGCCGCGCGGCTCGACCTCGAGCGGTACGGCAACCTCGTGCGCGACGAGGCCATCGCCCGCCAGACGGTGGATCAACAACGGGCCCAGGTCGAGCAGCTCGAGGCCACCCTCCGCGCTAACGAGGCGCTCATCGCCGCGGCCCAGGTACGCCTGTCCTACACACGCATCACCTCGCCGGTCACCGGGAGGGTGGGTCTGCGCCGCGTCGATGCCGGCAACGTCGTCCGCCCGTCCGACGCGCAGGGGCTCGTCAGCGTCACCCAGCTCGATCCCATCGCGGTGCTCTTCTCCCTCCCCCAGGACGAACTGCCACGGCTCCAGGCCCTCCTGCGCGACCCGGCCGGCGCGGCCGTCACCGCGTTCGATCGCGCGGGAGGAATGACGTTGGCCGAGGGGCACTTGTCGATGATCGACAACCAGATCGACTCCTCCACGGGCACCATCTCCCTCAAGGCGGAGTTTCCCAACGCCGAGGGCAAGCTCTGGCCGGGCCAGTTCGTCGCCGTCGAGCTCAGGACGGGCGAGAGCCAGGATGCGACCGTCGTCTCGGCCCGCGCCATCCAGCGGGGGCGCCAGGGCCCGTTCGTGTTCCGTGTCGAGGAGGGCAAGGCCACCGTCGTTCCCGTCACCCTGGGCTACGCGGACGATGACATCGCCGTGGTGGCGTCGGGGGTGGCGGCCGGAGACACGGTGGTGAGCGATGGCCACTCCCGCCTCAAGGCGGGAAGCGCGGTGAAGACCACCACGACCACGGGCCTCGCCTCGAAGGGAGCGGCCCGATGAGCGAGCCCAAGCGCGGCATCTCCAGTTGGTTCGTGACCCATCCGGTCGCCACGACCCTGCTCACCCTGGGCGTCATCCTCCTGGGCTCCTTCGCCTACCCACGCCTTCCGATCGCCCCCCTCCCCGAGGCGGAGTTCCCGACGATCCAGATCAGCGCGGCCCTGCCTGGAGCGAGCGCGGAGACCATGGCCTCCGCCGTGGCGACGCCCCTGGAAGTGCAGCTCAGCGCCGTCCCCGGCATCACGGAGATGACGTCGTCGAGCGCCCTCGGCGTCACCTCCATCACCTTGCAGTTCGACCTGGAGAAGGACATCGACACCGCGGCCCAGGAGGTCCAGGCCGCCATCAACGCCGCCTCCGGCCGGCTCCCCTCGGAGATGCCGAGCCTGCCGACGTGGCGCAAGGTCAACCCGAACGACAGCCCCATCTTCATCATCCGCGTCCAGTCGGACCTGATGCCGCTCACCGAGCTCAGCGATGTCACGGAGACGCAGCTCGCGCGGCAGCTCAGCCAGCTCTCCGGCGTGGCGGAGATCAGCATCACCGGCCAGCAACGCCCCGCCCTGCGCATCCAGGCCTCGCCCGAGCGCCTGGCGTCCCAGGGCCTGACGCTCGCCGACATCCGCGCGGCGGTGCGCGGGGCGAGCGTCAACCAGGCGAAGGGGGCACTCTTCGGCGGCACCCGGGTCTCGACGCTCTCGACCAACGATCAGCTCTTCCGCCCCGAGGATTATGACGATCTCATCGTCGCCTACCGGGGTGGCGCCCCCATCCGCCTGCGCGATGTCGCGCGTGTGAGCCTTGGCGCGGAGAACGACTACGTCCAGGCGTGGCAGAACGGCAAGCCAGGGCTCAACCTGCTCGTCCGCCGCCAGCCGGGCGCCAACCTCATCGAGACCGCCGACCGGATCCTGGAGGCCCTTCCCCGGCTCCGGGAGCAGCTCCCCGCGAGCATCGAGGTCGACATCCTCATTGACCGCACGCGGACGATCCGCTCCTCGCTGCACGAGGTCCAGCTCACCCTCGTCATCACGATCGCCCTCGTGGTGCTGATCATGGGGCTCTTCCTGCGGCAGGTGTCGGCCACGCTCATCGTCGGCGCGGTGCTCATGGTGGCCCTGATCGCGACCTTCGCCATGATGTACGCGCTCGGCTTCAGCTTGAACAACCTCACGCTGGTGGCGCTCATCATCGCCGTCGGCTTCGTCGTGGACGACGCGATCGTCGTGGTGGAGAACATCCACCGGCACCTCGAGGCGGGAAAGAACCGGCTGGAGGCCGCCCTCGCGGGCTCCGGGGAAGTCGGCTTCACGGTCATGTCGATCAGCCTCTCGCTCATCGCGGCGTTCATTCCACTGCTGTTCATGGGCGGAATCGTCGGCCGCCTGTTCCGTGAGTTCGCGATGACGGTGACGGCGGCCATCCTCCTCTCGGTGGTCGCGTCGCTGACGCTCGCGCCGATGCTCGCCTCGCGGTTCATGGAGCCCCTGGCCCATGGCCACGACTCGGGCGGCGGCTTCGCGCGGCGCCTGCTCGATGGCTATGAGCGGACCTTGAAGTGGGCGCTGGAGCATCAGCGGCTCACCCTGCTCGGCTTCGGGCTGGCGCTGGCCTCCGCCGTGGCCTGCTACGTGTACGTCCCCAAGGGGTTCTTCCCGGAGCAGGACACGGCCTTCATCCTGGGGACGACCCAGGCGGCGCAGGACATCCCGTACGAGGAGATGATCGCCAGGCACGCCGCGATCGCCGACATCATCGCGAAGGAGCCCGCGGTGCAGCAGTTCGCGACCGCCGTCGGCGCGACGGGCGGCAGCCAGAGCACGTCCAGCGGACGGTTCTGGATCGCCCTCAAGAATCGCGCGGACCGTGACGTCTCGGTCGGTGGGTTCATCAATCAGCTACGGCCGAAGCTCGCCCAGGTGCCCGGCATCATGCTCTACCTGCGCCCGTCCCAGGACATCAACCTCGGCGGAGGCCCCTCGCGTGCGCAGTACACATACGCGCTGAAGAGCAGCGACGGCCCCCTGCTGTCCGAGTGGGCCGAGACCCTCACGGCGAAGCTCACCCAACTCCCGCAGCTGCGCGACGTGTCGAACGACCAGCTGATCGGCGCCAGCGTCACGCGGCTCACGATCGATCGAGCGGCCGCGGCCCGCTTCGGCATCACGGCCAGTGACATCGACCAGACCCTCTATGACGCCTTCGGACAGCGGCAGATCAACGAGTACCAGACCGAGGTCAATCAGTACCGCGTCATCATCGAGCTCGACAAACGGCAGCGCGGCACCGCCCGGAGCCTCGCCTATCTCCACATCCGCTCTCCGCTGACGGGAGAAGTGGTGCCACTCTCCTCGGTCGCGAAGCTCGAGCCCCTGACGACGGGGCCATTGTCGATCAGCCACAACGGCATGTTCCCGGCCGTGAACATCTCCTTCAACCTGGCACAGGGTGTGGCGCTCGGAGACGCGGTCACCGCCATCGAGCAGGCCGAGGCCGAGATTGGGATGCCCGCCGCGATCACGCGCAACTTCCAGGGCACCGCGCGCGGCTTCCAGGAGTCGCTGAAGAGCCAGCCGTTCCTGATCCTCGCCGCGCTCCTCGCGGTCTACATCATCCTCGGCGTCCTCTACGAAAGCTTCGTGCACCCGCTGACGATCCTGTCGACCCTGCCCTCGGCCGGACTCGGGGCGATCCTCCTGCTCTGGATGATGGGACACGACTTCTCGGTGATGGCGCTGATCGGTGTCGTGCTGCTCATTGGCATCGTGAAGAAGAACGGCATCCTCATGGTCGACTTCGCGCTGGAGACCCAGCGGACACGAGGGCTGTCGCCGCGAGAGGCGGTCCACGAAGCCTGTCTCGTCCGCTTCCGGCCGATCATGATGACGACGCTCGCCGCGCTCCTCGGAGGCATTCCGCTCATGATGGGCTTTGGCACCGGGTCCGAGCTCCGGCAACCCCTTGGAATCGCCATCGTGGGAGGCCTGCTCGTCAGCCAGGTCCTGACGCTCTATTCGACTCCCGTCGTGTATCTGGCGCTCGATCGCCTCTTCCATCGCCAGCGCGGCCCGTCCACCCCGGAGCCGTCCCGTCCAGCGGAAATGGAGACCACGTGATGCGCCGCTCCACGAGACTCCTGGCCCTGCTGCTCACGGTCACCGGCTGCGCGAGTTCGACCGCACCGAGCCTGCGTCCTTCCGAACTCCAGACGGAGTGGGAGCATGCTCCCGCCGCGGCCCGGGGCGCGTCGATCGACTCGGCGTGGTGGCGGTCGTTCGGAGATCCAGTGCTCGATGAGCTGATCTCCCTGGCCGAGCGCCAGAACCTGGACCTGCGCATCGCCGATGCGCGAATCCGCGAGGCACGAGCGCTGCGGCAGGGTGCCCAGGCGGCGCTCTTTCCCCAGCTCACGGGCACCGCCGGGCTCAGCCGCGGACAGACCGTGGTCCTCAACACGGAGCGGACCACCGCCACGCTCGGCGTCGAGGCGAGCTGGGAGGTGGACATCTTCGGACGGCTGCGCAAGGAGGCTCGCGCCGCGGACGCGGTCTGGACGGCGACCCAGGCCGAGCGCGACGGCGTGCGGCTCACGCTGGCCGCCGAGGTCTCACGGGCCTACCTGGAGTACCGCCTCTACCGCACCCAGCACACCATCGCCGAGGCGAACGCCAAGGCGGCTGAAGAGACACTGCGCATCGCCCGGGCGCGATTCGAGCAGGGGCTCTCCAGCCGCCTCGACGTCGAGCGCGCCCTCACCACCCGGGGCGAGACGCGTGCCCTCGTCGCCCAGCTCGCGGAGTCCGCCGACTCCTCCCGCCACCGCATCGTCCTGCTGCTCGCCACCACTCCGGAGGAACTCGGGAAGGTGCTCTCCGAAACCGGAGCCCTCCCGAGCGCGAGCGCACTCGGCGTGCTCCTGACTCCCACGGAGGTCATCGGCCTGCGGCCCGACGTCCGCGCCGCCGAGGCCCAGCTCCTCGCGGCCATCGCCCGGCGAGAGGCGGCGGAGGCCCTCCGGTATCCCCGGATCACCCTCGCCAGCATGCTCGGCCTCCAGGGTGGCGCGGAGACGAGCACCTTCCTCTCGGGAGGCTCCCTGCTCTGGTCGGTGGGGGCGAACCTGCTCGCGCCGCTGCTCGACTTTGGACGCATTCGCGCCACAATCGACGCCGCGGACGCGAGACAGGAGCAGGCCTACTTGAGTTACGAGCTGACCGCGCGCACCGGCCTCCAGGAGGTCCAGACGGCGCTCATCCTCTACACCCAGGGAGAGAGCCGGCGGAACGAGCTCGCCACCGCCACCGAGTCGGCGCGAAAGGCCGCCGGGCTCGCGCGCCGGCAGTACGCGGAGGGGACCCTCTCGTTGCTGGAAGTCCTCGATGCCGAGCGCACCCTGTACAACCTCGAGTTGCAGGTGGCGCGGGCGACCGCCGACGTGTCCCTGCGGCTCGTCGGCCTCTACCAGACCATGGGGCTGATGCCCCCGGGACAGGACACCGCATGAAGCTGCTCATCGTGGAGGACGAGCCGAAGACGGCCGACTATCTGCACCGCGGCCTCAACGAGCAGGGGTATACGGTGGACGTGGCGCGCACCGGACCGGACGGGCACGCACTGGCCCTGCTGCACGACTATGACGCGATCGTCCTCGACGTGATGCTCCCGGAGATGGATGGCTTCGCCGTGCTCCGGGCCATCCGCGCGCGAAAGCAGACGCCGGTGATCATGCTCACCGCGAGGGATCGGGTCGATGATCGGGTCCATGGGCTCCGGGAGGGAGCGGACGACTATCTCGCCAAGCCCTTCTCCTTTCTCGAGCTCGTCGCGCGCCTGCAGGCGGTGACCCGGCGCGGCCGCGTGCAGGAGTCGACACAGCTGCGCATTGGCGATCTCGAGATCGATCTGCTCAGTCGCAAGGCCCACCGCGCCGGAAACCGGCTCGAGCTGACCGCGAAGGAGTTCGCCCTGCTCGCCCTGCTCGCCCGGCGCGAAGGGCAGATCCTGTCGAAGACGGTGATCGCCGAGCAGGTCTGGGACATGAGCTTCGACAGCGACACGAACGTCGTCGAGGTCGCCATCAAGCGCCTGAGGGCGAAGGTGGACGGGCCCTATGAGCGCAAGCTCCTGCACACCATCCGCGGCATGGGGTACGTGCTCGAGGTGCGCGACGCGCGGGAGGCGCCATGAAGGCCTCGATCGCCACACGGCTGGCCGTGATGTTCGCGGTGGCCGCGCTCGGGGTCTTCTCGTTGGTGGGTGTCGCTCTGTACCGGGTGCTCTACCGGGAGCTCGGCCGCCACCAGCTCAGCGAGGTGAACACCCGGCTCGAATACGTGGGCATGATGGTCAACCGCAACGACAACGCCGTGTCGTGGCAGAACCTCCGCACGAAGCTCGACACGCTCACACCCGCCGATGACAGCGTGCGGTACTGGGTGCTCGGGCCCGACCCGCGATTCGTGTACGGCGACGTCCCGGCGGAACTCCGCGAGCGGTTGGGCACCCAGGCACCAAGACCCTTCATGCTCGAGCTGGAGGGCCGCTCGATGCGGGCGGTCTCTCGCTCCATTCCCCCGAAGGGCGAGCGCCCCGCGGTCCAGATCGTCGCGGCGTTGGATTCGGAGAGGTTCTGCAACACGCTGGACACCTTCGCCGGAGCGCTCGTCGCGCTCTGCCTCGCGGGTGTCGCGCTCGTGACGTTCCTCGGCTATCGCATCGCCAAGGTCGGACTCGCGCCGCTGAGCAGCCTGTCCCAGGAGGCCCAGTCCCTGAGTCCGCGAGACCTGTCACAGCGGCTGAGGCTCTCACCACTGCCGCGAGAGCTCTCCGACCTGGCCGCCTCGTTCAACGGTGCGCTCGACCGGCTGGAGCGTGCGTACGCCCAGCTCGAGGGCTTCAACGCCGACGTGGCCCACGAGCTGCGCACGCCACTCACCAACCTCATCGGCCAGACGCAGGTCGCGCTGGCGAAGGAGCGGACCGCGGCGCAGCTCGAGGAGGTCCTGCAGTCGAATCTCGAGGAACTCGATCGCCTGCGGAAGATCGTCAGCGACATGCTCTTCCTCGCCCGGGCGGATCAAGGAGAGACGGCGCTCGACCGGGTACACACCTCGGCCGCGGAGGAGGTCTCGAAGACCGTCGAGTTCCTCGACGTCATCCTCGAGGAGGCGGGCGTCTCCGTCCGGGTGGA
The DNA here is from genome assembly GCF_002305875.1 of Cystobacter fuscus. Classification (NCBI taxonomy): domain Bacteria; kingdom Pseudomonadati; phylum Myxococcota; class Myxococcia; order Myxococcales; family Archangiaceae; genus Cystobacter; species Cystobacter fuscus. The sequence goes on from NZ_CP022098.1 coordinate 9,247,933, forward strand.
GGGCGATGCCCACGCGTCGTTCGAGCGCTCCCTGTTCCTGAGGGCCGCCAGCAACCTGCTCCTCAATGCCGTCGAGCACTCCGAGCGCGGTGCCGAGATCGTCGTGGCCATCGCGCGGCGGGAGTCCGAGATGCGCATCGCCGTCACGAACCCGGGGGCACCGATCCCGGAGCAGCACCTCGGGCGGCTGTTCGATCGTTTCTATCGGGCCGATGGCGCGCGCCGGAACAGCCGGGACAACCACGGCCTCGGGCTGTCGATCGTGAAAGCCGTGGCCAAGATGCACGGCGGAACCGTCTTCGCGACGAGCGCGGAGGGCCGCAACACGTTCGGCTTCACCCTCTCGGACGCTCCACTGGCCGCGACGCCTCGTCTGGCGGGGAGGGAGTCACGCGAGGCGTGAGCGCGACCCCCGGCGTGCTCGTCAGATGCGCTCGTAGACGCGGACATAGTCCACGTACACGCGATGCGGGAACAGGCTCATGTCCACGCCCTGGCTGCCCCCCCACGAACCGCCGATGGCCAGGTTCAACAGGAGGTAGTGAGGCTTGTCGAAAGGCCACTTCGTGCTCGTCCCCTCGTTGAGGAAGGTGAAGTACTTCACCGAGTCCACGAAGAAGTCGATGCGATCCGGAAACCACTCGATGGCGTAGAGGTGGTAGTCGAGCCAGGGCGAGGACGCCTGGGTACTGCCGCCCCGCGGACCCGCGGAGGAGCCGTGGTAGTAGAACGGCGTGTGGACGGTGCCATGGATGGCGGTGGGCTGGTAGCCGACGTTCTCCATGATGTCGATCTCCCCGCACGCCGGCCAACCGACCTGGTCGATGTTCGTGCCCAGCAACCAGAAGGCTGGCCACGTTCCCTTGCCAGTGGGCAGCCGGGCGAACACCTCGATGCGACCCTGGAGGAAGCTCTTCTTGCCCTTGGTGACGAGGCTGGCCGAGGTGATGTCGTGCCCGTTCCAGCCATCCTTGCGAGCCTCGAGGATGAGCTGACCATTCTCGCGCCGGGCGTTCTCCAGGCGGCCCTGGGTGTAGTACTGGAGTTCGTTGTTGCGCACGTAGCCGACCTCGTAGCCCCAGCGCGTCGGATCCGGCGGACCCGAGCCGTCGAACTCGTCCTGCCAGACCAGCCGCCAGTTCGAGGGCGGGGGCGTGCCCGTCTTCACCGCCAGCAGAGTGGGCGCCTGCTCGATCCATTGACCATCGGCGCCCTGGTGACTGGTGAAGACCTTCCAGGTGCCCGCCTGGTCCAACGTCCGCGTCGCGGACAACGTGACGGATTCCCCTGGCTGGAAGGTGCGCCCGTGGATCGCGGGCGACAGATCCGCCTGTGAGCCATCGGGCCGGCGAGCCGCGATGACCAGCGTCTGGACGGAGAAGGGGGTGGTGCCGGTGTTCTGGTACGTCACCGTGCCCTGGAGGAGCTCGCCCACGAAGGGAGCGCTCGTGTTGAGCGCCAGGGGCCTGGTCATGCTCAGGCGGCTCGTGGCGGGCGCCAGGAGGGTGAGGGTGCGCGGTGCTTCCTCGTGCCACGCACCACTGCTGTCCTGCCAACTGGCGAAGAGCTTCCAGGTACCCGGGGCATCACTGGCGGAGAAGGTACGGCCGGCCGTCAGCGAGAGCGTCTGGCCGGGCGTCAGCGTCCGCGTCCCCGTACCGGGCGAGAGGTCCGCGTAGCCTCCCGTGGGCGTCCGCATGGCGATGGCGAGGTTGGCGATGACGAGATTCTGGCCCGTGGTGTTCTTGTAGGTGACGGAGCCTTCGACGCGCTCGCCCTGGAGGAAGGCGACCTTGTTGAGCGACAGCGGCGCGCTCACCTCGAAGCCCGCGAGCGATTGCTCGACCTGGACCAGGGACTTCTCCTCCGCGCTGCCCCCACAGCCCACCGCCCACAGGACGGCGAGCATCCGGACCCACTGAAACCTCATGACTTGACTCCTCGTGCGGTGGCGACGGGTACCCGGCATGCGACAACCGCGTGCGAGCGGAGGCACTTCCAGGAACTCGAAGAATATACTCCATCCGAGTAAAACCTGTAAACGCACCCAACATCCGCTCCCTTGGGAACGGGCCATCAAGAAGACCGCTGCCACCACCACCGCACGAGCCACAGCCCGAGCGCTGCCCAGAGGGCAATGATGATGGCGCCAGCGATCCAGTTCGTCTCGCGCGGGCGCGCCTCTCGAAGGGCCCGCTCCCGGCATTCCGCGAGCACCGTCGGAGGGATGAGCCGGCGGACGAGCAGGATGCCCAGCGGGAGAAGAATCAGGTCATCGAGGTAGCCCAGGACGGGGATGAAGTCGGGAATGAGGTCCACGGGACTCAGGGCGTACGCGACCACCGCCGCCGCCAGGAGCTTCGCGTACCACGGCACCGCGGGGTGCCGGACCGCGAGGAGCAGCGCCACCACCTCTGTCTTGAGCGCCCGGGCCTTCTGCTTCCACCGCTCCAAGGCCTTCATGGAGGCACCCTCGCCCCCTGAGTGAGATCCGCGCACCAGCAAGACAAGGCATCGCCTGGGTGCGCGGACACGCACCAGCCCCACGGGCCCGAGAAAGACGCGTATCCTCGCGGGCTCACATTCCTCCGCCGAACTCTCCGTACTGTGAGGCCCAGGTCCTTCGGTGCAGGGGAATTCATGTCGTTACGAGTCGAGGAGCAACTGCTGGCGTTGACCGCGGGCACGGCCTTTCAGCTCGTCTGGGAGGGGCTCAAGGGTCTGAGCAGACGCATCGCCGACCATGACAGGGTTCGACGGGGAATGCATGCGTACGCCCGGAACTTCCTGGAGCGGTACGGGAACATCAAGGTCCTCAACATGGATCAGCCTGTTCCCTTGAGGGACATCTACGTGGCCGCCCAGGCGATTCCTCCGCGGGCCATGAAGAGCTTCTGCTCGGTGGAAGAGCTGCACAAGTTGTTCCTTCTGCGAGGCAAGCGCTTGTCCTGGCCGAAGGCGCATCCAGGCAGCAGGACAGACTGCCTGGAGCATTCCAACAAGTCCCGCTTTCTCAACGTCCTCGGTTGCCCTGGGGCGGGCAAGTCCACCTTCCTCCGCCGGCTCGGCCTGGAGGCGCTCCTACCGCGACGAACCTGGAGCGCCCCCTTGCTCGAATCGCTCGGCCGCGGACCCGACCTCGGCGCCATTGAACTCAGCCGCTACGAGCACGACTGCCTTCCCGTCCTGATCGAGCTTCGCCGCTTCCGCACGGATGCGATCGATCTCACCCCACTCATCCAGAACGAGTTGGCGATCTGTGGCCTGCCCGAGTCCGGCGAGCTGGTCAGAACACTCCTGGAGGAAGGACGCCTCCTGCTCCTCCTCGATGGCGTGGATGAGGTCCCCGACTGTCAGCTCGACAAGGCCATCTCGCACATGAGTGACTTCGTGGACCGCTACAGCGGCAACCGCTTCGTCATCTCGTGCCGGACCGCTTTCTACAAGGGTTACTTCAGCCGCTTCGAGGATGTGCTCCTGTCCGACTTCGACGACCAGCAGGTCGCCAGCTTCGTCCAGAACTGGTTCCGTTCCGACACGGATCGCCAGTACCGGCTCTCCGAGGAGTTCTTGAAGTTGCTCGGGGAACCCGCCCACGCCTCCGCCAGGGAACTGGCCCACACGCCCCTGCTGCTGACGTTTCTCTGCCTCACCTACGATGACCGCCAGCGCCTGCCCGCCAACCGGAGCGAGCTCTACCGGCAGGCGCTGGAGATTCTCATGGAGCGGTGGGCCGCCTCCAAGCGCGTCCACCATGAGCCCATCTACCGGGAGCTCCATGCCAGGATGGAAGTACAGATGTTGGCCGAGATCGCCGCGCCAGCCTTTCACGACAACCGCTATTTCTTCACCCGCCGGGAGCTGACCGAGTCCATCACCCACTTCCTCCGCGAGGAGCTCAATGCGCCCAAGCACCTGAATGGAGACCAGGTGTTGCAGGCCATCGAGGTCCAACAAGGACTCATCGTTCAGCGGGCCCAGGACGCCTGGTCATTCTCGCACCTCACGCTGCAGGAGTACCTCACGGCCATCTGGCATGAGGACCCCCAGCGGCTCGCGGAGCTCGTCCGCACGCGCCTGTTCGATGCGCGCTGGCAAGAAGTCTTCATCCTCCTGGCGGGAGCGGTCCGCAAAGCGGATGATCTGTTGCTGCGGATGCAGCAATCCGCCGAACAGCATTTGGGGAATGCCGTCCGGCTCGTGCGCTGGGCGAGCAGCAAGCACGTGCCCCTGGACGATGCGGAGCAGACCGCGGCCCGACGTGCCTTCGCCATGGCCCTCGCCTTCGACATCAGCCAGGCGATAGACCTCGACCGCATTCTCGCCGAGGAGTTCGACCCCTATCGCAAGTGCGACTTCTCCGTCTCCCTCATCATCAACCGGATCGAGGCCCGCGGCCTCGGTTTCGACTTCAATCTGGCTCGCGACCTCGTCCGCGAACTCGGCTCCAGCCACGACATCGCCTACGACTTCAACCTCGACTGCAGCTACATCTGGGCTCAGGCCAAGGGCCGGGCCCGGGACTTCTTTGTCAGGCACGCCCGGTGTCTGATCAACGCCTTCGCCGAACTGGCTTCAAGCCGGGTCCTCTCGGGGAAGTGGGATGAGGTGGAACCGCGGGTGCAAGTCCTACGTCATCAACTGAGCTGGAATGCTTCGTTCCAAGATGTACTCAAGACGTGGAGACAGCTCTTGGGGCTCTTCGTCAGGACGCTGCAACTCTCCCCTGAGCCACGCGAGCTGGTGGAAGGCAGGGCCAGGCTCGAAAAATACCTGTCGGCGTGCCTGCTGATCGTCCATTGCAAGGACGCGGCGATGCGCGTCAGCCGCTCGGTCTGGGAGGAGATCTGCCTGCGAATGCTCAACCCTCCGGCGTAGTCGCATCCACCCTCATGCGCCTCACCTTCCGGAGAAGTCGCGCACCAGCGCCACGACCCGATCCACCTCGGCGGGCTGGATGTAGAAGTGGGGCGAGAGGCGGATGCGGCCCCGGCGCAGGGAGAAGCTCACGAGGTTCTCGGTGAGGTGCGTGGCGAGCGCCTTCACATCCCCCCGAGGAGGCAGGAAGGTGAGGATTCCCGCGCGGTGCTCGGGGGTGGGGCCGGTGGAGCACCCCAGGGCACGCAGCTCCGCGTCCGCGTGGACGAGCAGCTCGCGGATGCGCGCCGCGACGGCGTCCATCCCCACCTCCAGCAGCAGGCCCAGGGCGGCGTGGAGCGCGTAGATGCCCGCGTAGTTGTGGCTGCCCTCCTCGAACTTCCTGGCATCCGGGCGCAGCTCGAAGTGGGCCTCGTTGAAGTTCCAGGCGTCGGTGGTGGATCGCCAGCCGACGAGCACGGGCCGCACGCGTGGCAACACGTTCCGGTCCACGTAGAAGAAGCCGATTCCCGCCACGCCAATCATCCACTTGTGGCTGTCGGCGCTGAGGAAGTGGATGCGGCACTTCTTCACGTCCACGGGGATGCAGCCCACGCTCTGGATGCCATCCACGCAGAAGAGGACGCCCGCGCGCTCGCACAGCGCGCCAATCGCCTCCAGGTCCGTGCGGTAGCCCGAGGCGAACTGCACGGAGCTCACGGCGACGAGCCGGGTACGGGGAGTGAGCGCGGCGGCCACGGCCTCGGGGGTCACCCCGCCCTCGCGCGCCTCGATCTCCCGCACGATCACACCGCGGTCACGCAGGTGCAGCCAGGGGTAGACGTTGGAGGGGTACTCGATGGACGCGGCGACGGCGACCTCGTCCCCGGGGCGCCAGTCGAGCCCCTCGGCGACGAGGCCGAGCCCATGCCCCGTGTTGCGCACGAAGGCGATCTCCTCGGGCTCGGCGCCGATGATGCGGGCGGCGAGCGCCCGGGTGGCCTCGGTGCGCGCCTCCCAACCCCGCTCGTAGCGCACGCCGTGCAGCAGCAGATCCTCCGACCACTCCCGGATGGCGGTGGCGGCCCGCTGGCTCGTGGGCGAAACACCCGCGTGGTTGAAGGCGAGCTGCTCGCGCACGATGGGGAACTCGGAGCGGTAGGCATCGAAATCAGGGGACGGAGCCATGCCCGCCACCCTACTCCGCCCCGGCTCAGGCCGGAATGTCCGAGAGGTCCCGGGGCTCCACGCGCGGGCGCACGTTCATCTCGTGCCGGAAGCGGGAGGACGCCTCATAGGCCGTGCGCCGCACGCGCATGATGGAGCCCAGGGGGCGATGCGCCTCGATGCAATGCCAGGGGTTGAAGGACAGCACGTCATCGGCGTAGACGCGGCGCGCGGGGCTGTAGGCGTCCTGACGAGGCAGGGAGATCCTCGCGATGGGCTGGTGGGGCGACAGGCGCTCGGGCCACTCGACCGAGGCGTCCTCCACCGGCATGCGCTCCAGGTCCGTGCAGAGCTGGGCCCTCAATTCGTACTCCGCCGGGTGCGAGTCGAAGAAGGCGGTGACGAGGTCGCGCACGCCCGAGGACGGATCATCGATGTCGAGTTCCCTGCCCGTGAGCCGCCGGAGCTCCGGGGACAAGGGGGCGGCGCTGAGCTTCGCGATGTGGTCCCCGAAGCGCAGCGCGGCCATGCTGTGGAACGTCTCCCCCAACGGATGGGTGTTGCGCACCGCCAGCGCCTTCACCGTCTCGTTGTGGACGCCGGCCAGCCCCAGCACCTTGTGGGCACCCCGCGCGAGCGTGGAGGTGAGCTGCTTGGAGAACTCGGAAGCGGAGCCACGGCTCTCGGCGAACCGCTGGACCTTCCAGTAGGCGGCGACATCCCCGAACGGGATGACCGGATGATTGACCAGCAGCCAGTCCTGGGTCTTCTCGTCCCGGTGCTCCGGCAGGACCTTGTTCCCCTCCACCCCCAGCATCTTGATGGCCATGCCCCGCTGGGTCGCGATGCGATCGCTCTGCAGGTCTCCCGGCGCCGAGGAGAAGCGCACCACGATGGGGTAGCTGCGCGGCTCGGCGAAGACGCCCTGGCGCAGGTGCTCTGGCAGACCGTCGAGCACGGTCAACGTGCCAACGAGCACCCCATGGCTCTTGGCGTGCGCGTCGCGCTGGGCATGGCGGTGGCGCTCGAAGTGAGCGCGGTTCACCCGTCCCATCGACGCGACGATCTTCTGGATCAGCGCGTCCTCGTCCGCCTGGCGGACCTCCACGGAATCGGTGTAGCGAATGTAGTGCGTCATCTCGGGCTTGCCTCCACTCCTCGGGCCAGGCGGCAGAGTGGAGGAACCCGCGGCGGAACTCTGTCGCGGCGGCGACAGAGCCCCGAGAAAGCTACTTCGCGGCCTTCGCCTTGGGCGCCGGGTTCTTCGTCCACTGGTCCAACCAGCCCAGCACCTCCTCGTGCCACTGCAGGCTGTTGGCGGGCTTGACCACCCAGTGGTTCTCGTCCGGGAAGTAGAGCAGCTTGGAGGGGATGCCCCGGCGCTGCAACACGGTGAAGGTGGACAGGCCCTGCGTTTCCACCACGCGGAAGTCCTGCCCGCCGTGGATGACCAGCATGGGCGTCTTCCACTTCGCCACGTGATCGATCGGGTTGTGCTTGGTGAAGTTCTCGGGCTTCTCCCACGGCGTGCCCCCGTGCTCCCACTCGGGGAACCACAGCTCCTCGGTGTTGAAGTACGCCAGCCGCTCGTCGAGGTTGCCGTCGTGGTTCACCAGGCACTGGAAGCGCTCGGGCTCCTGGCTCGCGAGCCAGTTGATCATGAAGCCGCCATAGCTCGCGCCCAGCGCGCACACCCGGCCCGCGTCCATGAAGGAGTAGCGCGCGAGCGCGGCCTCCAGCCCCTTGCGCAGATCCTCCAGGGGCTTGCCGCCCCAGTCCCCGCTGATGGAGTCGGTGAAGGCCTGGCCGTAGCCCGTGGAGCCGTGGAAGTCGACCATCACCGCCACGTAGCCCCGGCCCGCGTACGCCTGCGGGTTCCACCGGTAGTGGAAGTGGTTGCCGAAGCTGCCCTGGGGACCACCGTGGATGAGGAAGGCCACCGGGTACTTCTTCTTCGGATCGAAGTCGACCGGCTTCACCACGAAGGCGTGCACCTTCTCGCCATTCCAACCCGGGAAGGAGAACTGCTCGAAGTCACCGAAGCGGATGCGCGCCAGGGCGTCCGCGTTGACGCGCGTGAGCTGGCGCGGCTCGCTGCCATCCGCGCGCATCACGTACAGGTCCGCGGGTGACTTGAGATCATCGCGCAGGAAGACGACGCGACCATCCGGCAGGGGCCGGGGATCGGAGCAGCTTCCCTGCCCCATGAGCGTGCGCACCTGGCCGCTCGCCACATCCAGGGAGAAGACGGGCTGCTGCCCCGTGTCTCCCGCGGTGGCGAGCAACGACTTGCCGTCCGCGCTCCAGGTGAGCGCGCCCACCGAGCGATCCCACGACTCGGCGAGGACGCGCTCCGGGCCATCCGGCCACGAGCGCAGCACCACGCGCAGCCGGTCCGCCTCGAAGCCCGGGCGCGACATGGCGAGGTAGGCGAGCGTCTTGCCATCCGGGCTGAACACGGGCTGGGTATCCGTGGCGCGGTTCTTCTCGGTGAGCTTGCGCGGCTTGCCGGGGCGCTCCACGGACGCGAGGAAGAGATCCAGGTCCGTGCTCCACGCCTCCGTGCGGCCCGCGTCGCGCGCGGTGAAGACGAGTCCCTTGCCATCCGGAGTGAAGGTGAACTCCTCCGGGCCGCCGAAGGGCTTGCTGGGGCCGTCCGCATCCATGCCCGCCATCACGTCACGCGGGGCGGCGGAGCCATCCACCGGCAGCACGAAGAGGTGCGAGCGCCGACCATCCGCCCAGGTGTCCCAGTGCCGGACGAAGAGCTGATCATAGACGCGGCCCGTGCTCTTCTTCTGCGCCTGCTCCTTCTGGCGCTGGGGGGTGCACTCCAGCGTGGGGCAGTCGGGGAAGACCTCCAGGGCCACGGCGAGCATCCGGCCATCGCGCGACAGGCGGAAGGCGCTCACGTCCAGGGGCAGCTTCGTGACGGCGCGCGACTCCCCTCCGTCCAGAGGCAGGAGGAACACCTGGCTCGAGCCGCCCCGCGAGGAGAGGAAGTAGAGGCTCTGGCCATCGGGGCTCCAGGTGGGCTGCCCCTCGCTCTCCGGGGTGAAGGTGAGCTGGCGCGGGGACGAGCCGTCCGTGTTGACGAGCCACAGATCGGTGCGGCCGCGATTGGCCTCCAGGTCCGTGGTGCGCAGCACGAAGGCGATGCGCTTGCCATCCGGAGACACGCTTGGATCCTGGATCCGGCGCATCATCACCTGATCCTGGACGGTGTACGGCTGAGGGGCGGTGGGCGCGGCGGTCAGGGCGAGCGCCGCGAAGAGGGAGAGGGTCAAAGGGAATCCTCCGTACGGGTCAACCCGTCACGCCCCGGGACCAGGCCGGGGCGCGCGGCGACGGGACGGTGCCCGGTTCGACTCCCGGTGTCCACCGCTCTCGCACTCACCCACGGGCCGCGCGCGTGCGGCCCTTGTCTCCCCGTCCGGAGCGGACCTTGGACGCGCGCTTGCCCCCGGCCTTCGAGGGCGCCTTCTTCGACGACTTCTTCTTCGAGGAAGAAGTCTTCTTCGCGGACGCCTTCTTCTTGGGCTCCTCCTTCTTCAGGGGAGCGAGGATGGTGCCCCGGCAAGCGGGAGCGCCACAGCGGCAGACGTAGAGCGCCTCCTCCTCCGGGCCCATGTCCTCGGTGCGCTCGTAGCCGTAGTCGTAGCTGAGCTCCTCGCCCACGGCGATGTCGCGCAGGGCGTAGATGTAGATGCGCTCGTCCTCCAGGAAGGCCTGGCAGTTGGGAGCGCACGAGTGGTTGATGAACCGGGCGTCGTTGCCCTCACGCGCCGCGTCGATGACCGTGTCGTCGTCCACGCTGAAGAGGAAGGTGTGGTGGCGCGCCATGGCGCTGTCGTCGTAGCGCTCATCCGCCTCGTCCTGGGTGATGCGCTCGCCGAGGTACTCGATGATGCGCTCGCCCTTCTTGATGGGACGCGTGGCGAAGGCGCCCTGGCCCTGGATGGACGAGGGCCGCAGCGCGAAGGGCTGGACCGCGGGAAGGGAGGACTTACGGGAGGTGGGCTTCTTGGGGGAGGGAGCTGGCATCGGGAGAAAGTAGAGACGCGCTGGACTGGGCGCGGTAGGGTGCCTCGGTCGGACTTCTGAGGAAAGAAAGGCGCTCGACGATGCGTCTGTGGCTCATTCTCGGCGCGGCAAGCGCGTTCCTGTCGGTGGCGGCGGGAGCTTTCGGTGCACATGCCCTGCGCACGAGGCTCCCTCCGGACATGCAAACCATCTTCGAAACAGGCGCGCGTTACCACATGTATCACTCGCTGGGACTCATCGCGGTCGGGCTACTCGCGCACCTGCGGCCTGGCCCCCTGCTCAACGGCGCGGGATGGGCCCTGGTGGTGGGCATCGTGCTCTTCTCCGGCAGCTTGTACGCCCTGGCGCTCTCCGGCGTGCGCGTCCTGGGCGCCATCACCCCCCTGGGGGGCGTGGGTTTCCTCGTGGGCTGGGTGCTGTTCGCCATCGCCGCCTGGCGCCAGGGCTGAGTCCGCCCCTCCGCTTATTTCCGGGGACCCGCACCGCCAATCGGCTCGGCCCCCTCGCTCCGCTCCCCTGCCTGCTTTCCAGAGAGGTGCCAGGCAGGTGCATCCGCCCCGGGTGATCACCACCGTACAACTGGGAGGACGCACCATGGCGGACGAGCCCGAGCGGATGGAGGACGAGCTACGACTGTTGCGTGAGCGACGACACCGGGCCCGGTGCACCCGGAGCTACGCGCTCTTCCTGGAGAAGCTCGGCGAGCGGAGCGGCCTGCCCAGGGAACAGGCCCGGCGGGCACTGGTGTCGGTGTTGTGCGCGCTGGAACGACCCCTGCGTCACGTCACGGCGGATGATCCGCGGGCGTGGCTTCCCCTGAAGCTCCAGGAAGTACTCCAAGGCTGTCCTCGCCAAGGAGACGACGTCCCCGGACCCTCGGGTCTGGAGGCGTTGCTCCAACGCGTGGAAGCGGACATCGGGGCGGACCGGGCCCGGGCGGAGAGCGTGACCCGGGCGGTCCTCGCCACCCTCCGCGCCTGTATCACCGAGGGTGAAGCCCAACAGGTGAGCGACGCACTGCCCGCGGACATGCGGGCACTCTGGGCGCGAGCCTGCTGACCTCTCCCGGACAACCCCTGCGAAGGAGCCGTCGATCATGAAGACCCTCAAGGACGTGATGACGCGCGAAGAAGAAGTGCTCGAGCCCCGCGCCACCCTGCGGCAGGCCGCAGAGATGATGCGCCGGCTCGACGCCGACAGCCTCCCGGTGTGCGAGAACGGCAAGCTGGTGGGGCTGGTGACGGACCGGGATCTCGTGGTGCGCGGCGTCGCCATGGGACACGACGTGGATGTCTCCCGGGTGACCTCCGTGATGAGCGAGGACATCGAGGGGTTCTCCCCCGACACCCCCGTGGAGGAGGCGATGCGGAGGATGGAGGACTCGGCCCTGGACGAACTGTGGGTCGTGGACGAGGAGCGCCACCTGCTCGGCCGCGCGTCCCGGAGCGTGCTCTTCCCCGACGTGCCCCATGCCCCCACGCCGCGCGAGCTGGAGGAGTTCTTCGGCTCCGGGGCCTCGTGGCACTGAGCCCCCCGCGGCGGGAGCATGAGTCAGGTTTTCTTCCAGTGACTCTTCCCATCAGGTAGGGTCCCGCCACCCGAGGGGAGGGCCCCGTCCAGGGATTCGGGTACCCTTGTCCCGCGTGGGAGCGCACCCCATGGACGAAACGCCACAACCCGGTCTCGGCACCCGCCTGAGGATGGCCCGGACCCGATTGGATCTCACCCAGGAGCAGGTGGCCCATGCCGTGGGGTTCGTCCCCACCGTCTACGGGCGCATCGAGCGGGGGGACATGCTGCCGAGCGTCCCCAAGCTCCGGGAGTTGTGCGTCGTCCTGGGCATCTCCGCGGACATGCTCCTCGCCCTTCCGCCTCCGCCTTCCGGTCCGGACGAACAGGAACAGGCCGAGGAGGAGCTCGAAACGCAACCCGCTCTCCGCCGACTCGCCATGCTCGTGCGCGCCCTGCCCCCACCCCGCTTCCGGCTGTTCCGGGTGGCGCTCCAGACGCTCCTCGAGCCTCCCGAGGCGGAAGAACCCGGCGAGTCCTGAGAGTCCGGCGGGCCACGGACATGCCCCCACCTTCCGCTACCCGGGCGCGTCGACTGCCCATCCGGTCAGGCTCGTTTGGACGTCTGGTCGTCATTCAGACGACAGAAGGCAGAAGGACTGGCCTGGGTCTGCGTCCCGATAAACGGTAAAAAAGCGACCGTGTCCGACCTGCCGGTTAGCCCGCCCTCCGCCGCCCCCTCGCCGTCTTCCACGCTCTCCCGAGTCGATGTGCTGGCCGTGGATGACACGCCCGCGAACCTTCGTGCGCTGGAGGTGTTGATGGCTGATCTCGGCGCCAACGTCGTCACCGCCGCGTCGGGCGACGAAGCGCTGCGCCTGCTGCTCGAGCGGGAGTTCGCCCTCATCCTGCTGGACGTGCAGATGCCCGGAATGGACGGGTACGACACCGCGTCACTCATCCGCATGCGCGAGCGCACGCGGCACATCCCCATCATCTACATCACCGCGTTCAACCGCAGTGAGGTGAACGTCTCGCGCGGCTACGAGCTGGGCGCGGTGGACTACCTCTTCAAGCCCATCGTTCCGGAGATCCTCCGCACCAAGGTGGGCGTGTTCCTGGAGCTGCATCGCAAGAAGGAGGAGGTGCGGCGGCAGGAGGCGCTGCTCAGGCAGGCGGAGAGCCGTGCCCACGCCCAGCAGCTCGCCGAGGCGCGGGCACACTACGAGCGCTCCCTTCTGCAGCAGGAAGTCGAGCGCGAGCGCAAGGTGTCCGAGGCGCGCGAGCAACGCGCCCAGGAGCTCGCGAGGTTGGTGAAGGAGAAGGAGCAGGCCCAGGCGGAGCTGTCCGCGGTGGCACGCGAGCGCGAGCAACTCATCCTCGCGCTGCGCGAGGCGGACCGCCGCAAGGACGAGTTCCTCGCCATGCTGGCCCACGAGCTGCGCAACCCCCTGGCCCCCGTCCGGCACGCGCTCGAGGTGTTCCAGCTGCGTGCCCCGCAGGATGAGATCCTCCAGCGTGCCTTCGCCAGCGCGGATCGCCAGGTGAGTCACATGACGCGGCTGGTGGATGATCTGCTGGACGTCAGCCGCATCACCCGGGGCAAGGTGGAGATCCGGCCCCGCCTGGTCACCTTCAAGGAGATCGTGGATGGAGCCATCCAGGCGTGCGATCCCTTCATCCAGCAGCGCCACCACGTGCTGAGCGTGAGCCTGCCCGAGGAGCCGCTGATCCTGAACGTGGATCCCACCCGGATGACCCAGGTGGTGGCCAACCTGCTGCACAACGCGGCCAAGTACACGCCCTCGGGCGGACGCATCGAGCTGACGGCCCGGCGCGACAACGGAGAGCTCGTCCTCTCCGTGCGAGACAACGGCGTCGGCCTGCGTCCGGAGATGCTCCAGCGCGTCTTCGAGCTCTTCGTGCAGGTGGATCCGGGCAGCGACCGGGCCCAGGGAGGACTGGGGCTCGGCCTCACCCTGGTGCGCAGCCTCGTGGAGATGCATGGCGGACGCGTGAGCGCGCACAGCCAGGGCCTCTCCCAGGGCAGCGAGTTCATCGTGCGCCTGCCGCTGCCCGCCGAGGCCACCGCGCCCCTGGCGCTTCCCAACCTGTTGAAGTCCGCCGCCTCGCTCAACCCGGCCCTGAGGCCGCTGAACATCCTCCTCGTGGAGGACAACCCGGACATCCGCGAGACGCTGCGCGATCTGCTCGAGCTGCACGGCCACCACGTGGAGGAGGCCAGCGACGGGCGCGCCGCGGTGGAGCTGGTCCTCTCCCAGCGTCCCCAGGTGGCGCTGGTGGACATCGGCCTGCCCGAGCTGGACGGCTATCAGGTGGCGGAGCTGGTGCGCGCTTCCGCCGGTGGCGCCGACACCCGCCTCGTCGCCCTCACCGGCTACGGCCACCCGGAGGATCGCAAGCGCGCACTCGCCGCCGGCTTCGACGCACATCTCGTGAAACCCGTGTCCTCCGAGGACCTCTCCCAGGTGTTGAAGCGGTTGTGCAACGCCGCCTGAGCCCCCATCCATGCCTCGTTCCTCCTCCCGCGGCGGCCCGCCTCCCGACCCGTCCGCCTCCCGACCCGCAGCACAGGAGATGTCTCCCGCCATGGCCACGTCGTCCGACAAGGCGCAGTCCGACAACACGATCGACGCCAAGCTCCTTCTCAAGACGCTTCAGTCCATCCGCAAGGGGGACTTCCAGGCCCGCATGCCCGAGGACCGCACCGGGACCACGGGGAAGATCTACGACACGCTCAACGAGGTCATCAGCCTCAACGAAGCGCTGACGAACGAGGTCGCGCGCATCAGCCAGGTGGTGGGCCGCGAGGGCCGCATCGCCCAGCGCGCCTCGCTCCCCAACGCCGTGGGTGGCTGGCAGTCGTGCCTGGAGGCGATCAACTCCCTCATCACCGACCTGGCCCTGCCCACCACCGAGGTGGCGCGCGTCATCGGCGCCGTGGCCAAGGGCGACCTGACCCAGACGATGGCGCTGGACTTCGAGGATCGTCCCCTCCGCGGCGAGTTCCTGCGCACCGCCCAGGTCATCAACAGCACCGTGACCCAGCTCTCCTCGTTCGCCTCGGAAGTGACGCGCGTGGCGCGCGAGGTGGGCACGGAAGGAAAGCTCGGCGGCCAGGCCGTGCTGCGCGGCGTGTCCGGCACCTGGAAGGAGCTCACCGACAGCGTGAACCTGATGGCGAGCAACCTCACCGCCCAGGTGCGCAACATCGCCGAGGTGACCACCGCCGTCGCCAACGGCAACCTGTCCAAGAAGATCACCGTGGACGTGCGCGGTGAGATGGCCGAGCTCAAGCAGACCATCAACACGATGGTGGACAACCTCAACACCTTCTCGGGCGAGGTGACGCGCGTGGCCCGCGAGGTGGGTACCGAGGGCAAGCTGGGCGGTCAGGCCCAGGTGAAGGGCGTGAGCGGCACGTGGAAGGACCTCACGGACAACGTGAACTCCATGGCCAGCGGCCTCACCGCCCAGGTGCGTGACATCGCCAAGGTGGCCACCGCGGTGGCCAACGGCGACCTCGGCCAGAAGGTCACCGTGGACGTGAAGGGGGAAATCCTCGAGCTGAAGAACACCATCAACAAGATGGTGGACAACCTCAACACCTTCTCCATCGAGGTGACGCGCGTCGCCCGCGAGGTGGGCACCGAGGGCAAGCTCGGTGGCCAGGCGCAGGTGAAGGACGTCGCCGGCACCTGGAAGGACCTCACGGACAACGTGAACCAGATGGCCGGCAACCTCACCGCCCAGGTGCGTGACATCGCGGATGTCACCACGGCGGTGGCCCGGGGCGACCTGAGCAAGAAGGTCACCGTGGACGTGAAGGGGGAAATCCTCGCCCTGAAGAACACCATCAACACGATGGTGGATCAGCTCTCCTCGTTCGCCTCGGAAGTGACCCGCGTCGCCAAGGAAGTGGGCACCGAGGGCAAGCTCGGCGGCCAGGCCCGCGTGGAAGGCGTGGCCGGCACGTGGAAGGACCTCACGGACAACGTGAACTCCATGGCCAGCGGCCTCACCGCCCAGGTGCGTGACATCGCCAAGGTGGCCACCGCGGTGGCCAACGGTGACCTCGGCCAGAAGGTCACCGTGGATGTGCGCGGTGAGATCCTCGAACTGAAGAACACCATCAACAAGATGGTGGACAACCTCAACACCTTCTCCTTCGAGGTGACGCGCGTCGCCCGCGAGGTGGGCACCGAGGGCAAGCTCGGCGGTCAGGCGCAGGTGAAGGATGTCGCCGGCACGTGGAAGGACCTCACGGACAACGTGAACCAGATGGCCGGCAACCTCACCGCCCAGGTGCGCAACATCGCCGAGGTGACCACGGCGGTGGCTCGCGGTGACCTGTCCAAGAAGATCACCGTGGACGTGAAGGGGGAAATCCTCGCCCTGAAGAACACCATCAACACGATGGTGGACCAGCTCTCCTCGTTCGCCTCGGAAGTGACCCGCGTCGCCAAGGAGGTGGGCACGGAAGGCAAGCTGGGTGGACAGGCGCAGGTCGAGGGTGTGGCCGGTACGTGGAAGGACCTCACGGACAACGTGAACTCCATGGCCAGTGGCCTCACCGCCCAGGTGCGTGACATCGCCAAGGTCACCACAGCGGTGGCCAACGGCGACATGTCCAAGAAGATCTCCGTGGACGTGAAGGGGGAGATCCTCGAGCTGAAGAACACCATCAACACCATGGTGGACAACCTCAACACCTTCGCCTCGGAAGTGACCCGCGTGGCGCGCGAGGTGGGCACGGAGGGCAAGCTCGGTGGTCAGGCCCAGGTGAAGGGCGTGAGCGGCACGTGGAAGGACCTCACCGACAACGTGAACTCCATGGCCAGTGGCCTCACCGCCCAGGTGCGCAACATCGCCGAGGTGACCACCGCCGTCGCCAATGGTGACCTGAGCAAGAAGATCACCGTGGATGTGCGCGGGGAGATCCTCGAGCTGAAGAACACCATCAACACCATGGTGGACAACCTCAACACCTTCGCCTCGGAAGTGACCCGCGTCGCGAAGGAAGTGGGTACGGAAGGAAAGCTGGGCGGCCAGGCCCAGGTGAAGGGCGTGAGTGGCACCTGGAAGGACCTCACGGACAACGTGAACTCCATGGCCAGCAACCTCACCGCCCAGGTGCGCAACATCGCCGAGGTGACCACCGCCGTCGCCAATGGCGACATGTCCAAGAAGATCACCGTGGACGTGAAGGGGGAAATCCTCGAGCTGAAGAACACCATCAACACCATGGTGGATCAGCTCTCCTCGTTCGCTTCCGAAGTGACGCGCGTCGCCCGCGAGGTGGGTACGGAAGGAAAGCTGGGCGGCCAGGCCCAGGTGAAGGGCGTGAGTGGCACGTGGAAGGACCTCACGGACAACGTGAACTCCATGGCCAGCAACCTCACCGCCCAGGTGCGTGACATCGCCAAGGTCACCACCGCGGTCGCCATGGGTGATCTGAGCAAGAAGATCACCGTGGACGTGCAGGGGGAAATCCTCGAGCTGAAGAACACCATCAACACCATGGTGGATCAGCTCTCCTCGTTCGCTTCCGAAGTGACCCGCGTGGCGCGCGAGGTGGGTACGGAAGGAAAGCTCGGCGGTCAGGCGCAGGTGCAGGGCGTCGCCGGCATCTGGAAGGACCTCACGGACAACGTGAACTCCATGGCCAGCAACCTCACCGCCCAGGTGCGAGGCATCGCCACGGTGGTGACGGCGGTCGCCGCGGGTGACCTGAAGCGCAAGCTGGCCCTCGCCGCCAAGGGTGAAATCGCCGCCCTGGCCGACACCATCAACGGGATGATCGACACGCTGGCCACGTTCGCCGACCAGGTGACCACGGTGGCCCGCGAGGTGGGTATCGAAGGAAAGCTGGGCGGTCAGGCCAAGGTGCCCGGCGCGGCCGGCACGTGGCGCGACCTCACGGACAACGTGAACTCCATGGCCGGCTCGCTCACCACCCAGGTGCGCTCGCTCGCCGAGGTGGCCACCGCGGTGGCCAAGGGCGACCTGACGCGCAGCATCTCCGTCGAGGCCCAGGGCGAGATGGCCGCCCTCAAGGACAACATCAACCAGATGATCGCCAATCTGCGTGACACCACGCAGAAGAACACCGAGCAGGACTGGCTCAAGACGAACCTCGCGCGCTTCACCCGCATCCTCCAGGGTCAGCGCGAGCTGGAGACCGTCTCCAAGCTCATCCTCAAGGAGCTGGCGCCCCTGGTGCAGGCCCAGCACGGCGTCTTCTTCCTCATGGACGGCTCGGACAAGACCCAGACGCTCCGGCTGCTGTCCACCTACGCCTACCGGGAGCGCAAGAACCTCGCCAACAACTTCCGCCTGGGCGAGGGCCTCGTCGGCCAGTGCGCCGTGGAGAAGGAGCGCATCCTCCTCACGGACGTGCCGGACGACTACATCCGCATCAACAGCGGGCTGGGCGAGTCCAAGCCGCTCAACATCGTGGTGCTGCCGGTCATCTTCGAGGGCCAGGTGAAGGCGGTCATCGAGCTGGCCTCCTTCTACCGCTTCAGCGAGACGCACCTGTCCTTCCTGGACCAGCTCACCGAGTCCATCGGCATCGTGATCAACACCATCGCCGCGGGCATGCGCACCGAGGAGCTGCTCAAGCAGTCCCAGAGCCTCGCCGACGAGCTGCGCAGCGGTCAGCAGGAGCTCACCGAGACCAACCGTCGCCTGGAGCAGCAGGCCAAGAGCCTCCAGGCCTCCGAGGAGCGCCTCAAGCAGCAGCAGGAGGAGCTGCAACAGACCAACGAGGAGCTCGAGGAGCGCAGCCGCCTCCTGCAGGTGCAGAACATGGAGGTCGAGCGCAAGAACCGCGAGATCGAACAGGCGAAGATGTCCCTGGAGGATCGCGCCCAGCAGCTCGCCCTGTCCTCCAAGTACAAGAACGAGTTCCTGGCCAACATGAGCCACGAGCTGCGCACGCCCCTCAACAGCCTGCTCATCCTCTCCAAGCTCCTGTCGGAGAACGCCGAGGGCAACCTCTCCGGCCGCCAGGTGGAGTTCGCCCAGACGATCCACGGCGCGGGCAGCGACCTGCTCTCGCTCATCAACGACATCCTGGACCTGTCGAAGATCGAGTCCGGGACGATGAGCGTGGACGTGGACGAGGTGTCGCTCGCCAGCCTGAAGGACTTCGTGGAGCGCACCTTCCGGCAGATGGCCGTGGACAAGAAGCTCGGCTTCAAGCTGGAGTTCGCCCAGGCCCTGCCCGCCAACCTCTACACCGATGGGCGCCGGCTGCAGCAGGTCATCAAGAACCTGCTGGCCAACGCCTTCAAGTTCACCGAGGAGGGCCAGGTCATCCTCGACGTGCGTCCGGCCCGCGGTGGCTGGAGCCTGGAGCACCCCATCCTCAACCAGGGTGGCTCGGTGCTCGCCTTCTCCGTCATCGACACGGGCATCGGCATCGCGGAGAACAAGCAGAAGATCATCTTCGAGGCCTTCCAGCAGGCCGATGGCACCACCAGCCGCAAGTACGGCGGTACTGGCCTGGGTCTGTCCATCAGCCGGGAGATCGCCAAGCTGCTGGGCGGTGAAATCAAGGTGGTCAGCGCCCCGGGCAAGGGCAGCACCTTCACGCTCTACGTCCCCCAGACCTACGTCGCCCCCTCGCTCAGCTCGACCCGGCCCGTGCAGCCGAACGGAAACGGCAACGGAAACGGCAACGGCGGCGGCCATGGCAACGGCACCACCCCGAGCCACGGAGGAGGGAGCCTCGGCGCCCGGATGAGCCCGGAGGCGCGGATGCATGCGCTGCGCGCGGAGGTGGAGAACGCGGTTCAGGAGGAAGAGCTGTCACGCGAGGAGGAGGTGGAGGACGACCGGCGCAACCTCCAGCCGGGAGACCGCACGCTGCTCATCGTCGAGGATGACATCGTCTTCGCCCGCATCCTGCTCGGCCTGGTGCGCGAGAAGGGCTTCAAGGGCCTGGTGGCACTGCGCGGCGACACGGGCCTCGCCATGGCACGCCAGTACAAGCCGGACGCCATCACCCTGGACATCGGGCTGCCGGTCATCGACGGGTGGAACCTGCTCGACCGGCTCAAGCATGACAGCCGCACCCGCCACATCCCCGTGCACATCATCTCCGCGAGCGAGGAGGAGCGCAGCCGCGGCCTGAAGCTGGGCGCGCTCGCGGTGCTCCAGAAGCCCGTCACCCGCGAGGCCCTGGGCGAGGCCATGGGCCGGGTGAAGGGCTTCATCGAGCGGCCGGTGAAGAACCTGCTGGTGGTGGAGGACGACCTGCGCCAGCGCGAGAGCATCGTCACCCTCATCGGCAACGGAGACGTGAAGACGACCGCCGTGGGCAGCGGCCACGAGGCGCTCCAGTGCATGCAGGAGAAGTACTTCGACTGCGTGGTGCTGGACCTGGGCCTGCCGGACATGACGGGCCTGCAGCTCATCGACGCCATGAAGAGCCAGGGCCACACCCCGCCCATCATCGTCTACACGGGCAAGGAGCTCACCGAGGAGGAGGAGACGGTCCTCAAGCGCGTCACCGACGCCATCATCATCAAGAGCGTCAAGTCGCCCGAGCAGCTCCTGGACGAAACGGCGCTCTTCCTGCACCGCGTGGAGGCCAACCTCCCCGAGAGCAAGCGGGCGATGATCAAGCAGCTCCACCAGAGCGATCCGGTGCTCGCGGGCAAGAAGGTGCTCGTGGTGGATGACGACGTGCGCAACATCTTCGCCCTCACCAGCGTGCTGGAGCGGCACAAGATGCAGGTGCTCTACGCGGAGAACGGCCGCAAGGGCATTGAGATCATCCGCAACACGCCGGACCTGCACGTGGTGCTCATGGACGTGATGATGCCGGAGATGGACGGCTACGAGACCATGCGCGCCATCCGCCAGGTCAACACCCTGAAGAGCCTGCCCATCATCGCGCTCACGGCCAAGGCCATGAAGGGAGACCGGGAGAAGTGCATCGACGCCGGCGCCAGTGACTACATCACCAAGCCGGTGGAGACCGACCAGCTCATCAGCCTGCTGCGCGTGTGGCTGTTCCGCACCGCGGAGCGTGCCCAGAAGGGATAGTCGGCATGACGGAAGCCAGGCCACGCGCGGAAGGACAAGCCGAGGAAGCTCTCGAGGACATCGAGCTGGATCTCCTCCTCGAGGGCATCCTGCGACGCTATGGCCTGGACTTCCGGGGCTATGCCCGCATGTCCTTGCGGCGGCGGGTGTGGAACATGGTCCATGCCCTGAAGCTGGAGAGCCTCTCCGCGCTCCAGGCCAAGGTGCTGCACGACTCGGCGGCGATGGACATGCTGCTGCAGCACCTGTCGGTGAACACCACCACCATGTTCCGCGACCCCACCTTCTTCCGGGCGTTCCGCGAGCAGGTGGTGCCCCACCTCTTCTCCGCCCCCTTCGTGCGCATCTGGCACGCGGGGTGTTCCACGGGAGAAGAGGTGTACTCGCTCGCCATCCTGCTGCAGGAGGTAGGGCTGTACGAGCGCAGCCGCATCTACGCCACGGACATGAACGTGGCCGTGGTGGAGCGGGCCAAGTCGGGCATCTTCCCGCTGGAGCACATGCGCGAGTACACGTCCAACTACATGCGCGCCGGCGGCACCGCCGCCTTCAGCGACTACTACACGGCCAACTACGATCACGCGATCTTCAAGGCCTCGCTGCGCAAGAACGTCGTTTTCGCGCAGCACAACCTGGTGAGCGACGGCACGTTCAACGAGTTCAACGTGGTGCTCTGCCGCAACGTGCTCATCTACTTCGGCGCGCCCCTGCAGGCACGCGTCCACCGGCTGCTGCACCAGTCCTTGCGCCGCTTCGGAGTGCTGGTGCTGGGACGCGGCGAGACGCTGCGCCACACGGTGCTGGAGAACGACTACGACGAGGTGGACGCCGAGGAGCGCATCTACCGGCGCCGGGCTTGAGGCCGCCCTACTCCACCGGCGCGGGCAGGCGGTACAGCTCGTAGACGTCGTCGTGGTGGAACAGGCCCATGGCCTCGCGCTGCACGATGAGGTACCAGCGCTGCTTGTCCGCCTCGGCCCGCAGCTCCTTGTGCCGCGCCACCCAGCGCGCCCGCTCGGGGCCTCGCGTGCCGGCCAGGGACTGCTCCACCTGCTTCAACTCCTCCAACAACGACTCCACCCGCGTGGCCACCCGCCGGAGCGCGGACGTCTTCTCCTTGCGGATCTCCACCTCGATGGCGAGCGTGCCGCCCACGGAATTGGCATTCGAGGACATGCGAGCCACTTAACGCCCTCCCCGCCCCTCTCGCAACCGTCAGACGCCCGTCAGTGGGGCCCGTCCGCGCGCGGCTCGTCGGGCAGTTGCCGCTCGGCCTGCTGGCGGATGACACGCCGGGTCGCCACCTCTTCCTCCTCCGTCCGCTGACGCCGGCGCACCAGCCCCTGCGACTCGTCCACGAACCAGAAGAGCACCCGGAAGAAGGCGGCGATGACGGTGAGGAGGATGGACGAGAGGAACCAGTTCAGCACCGCTCCCACCCAGCCGCCCACCACCACCCGAATGGGATAGGTGCCCGTGAGCGGTACCAGCACGAAGGCCACGTAGTGCGAGGTGCAATAAGGGCAGGAGACCAGATAGCCGCACAGCTTCTCCTTGCCCCCCAGCCGCTCACGCAGGGGCTCGAAGAGGCGCTCCCGGGTGATGGTCTGGGAGATGCCCATGACCACGGCCGACACCGCGAAGAGCTGGAAGAGGTCCGTCATGCCCCCAAGGGTGGAGATACCTTCGCCGCGGCGCGTCGGACGCCGGAACGATGGGACGATGGGACGCCCACCAGGCAGTTGGGGAAGCCCTCGCCTGGCCCACGTGCTCGCACCTGTTGTCCGAGGGACGAACACACCGGGCCCGGGTGAGCGCTCGCGGGTTTCCCCGGGTGACCCCACTATAACTCGGCACGATGAGCCGAAAGCGCCCCCTGAGCCTGACCCTCGACGAGTTCCTCCCATACCGCCTCTCGGTCGCCGCGAACGTCGTCAGCCAGAGGATCGCACGCGTGTACACGGAGCAATACGGCCTGAGTACGCAGGAGTGGCGGCTCATCGCGGTGCTCGGGGAAGAGGGCGATCGCACGCAGCTCGAGCTCGTCAGGCGCACGCGGATGGAGAAGGTCCCCGTGAGCCGCGCCGCGCGCACCCTCGAGGAACGAGGCCTGGTGCGACGCACCACGAGCGAGAGTGACGCACGCTCGCGCCGCTTGTCGCTGACCGCCGCGGGCCGCCGCATCTACGAGCGCGTGGCCCCCGCGGCGCTCGAGGCCGAGGCAGAGGTACTCGCCGACCTCGAGCCCGGCGAACGGGCGGTGCTGCGCTCGCTGCTCGAACGTGTCGAGCGCACCGCGAACCGCTCCCTGGGGCGGGACCCGTGACCTTGTCAAACTGGTTTCATCCGTTACTATCTGGGCGCCATGGACACCATCCACTACCTCGCGGGCTTCGGGAACGAGCATGCATCGGAGGCCATCTCCGGCGCGCTGCCTGTCGGCCAGAACACGCCGCAGCGCGTCGCGTTCGGCCTCTACGCCGAGCAGATTTCGGGCACGGCCTTCACCGCTCCGCGAGGTGTGAACCGGCGGACGTGGTTCTACCGGCTGAGGCCGAGCGCGACCCATCCGCCGTACCGCCGGACGGAGGCACGCCACCTGCGCAGCGGGCCGTTCGACGAGGTTCCGCCGACGCCCAACCGGCTGCGCTGGAATCCACTGCCGCTGCCGACGGAGCCGACGACGTTCCTCGAGGGGCTGTTCACGATGGGCGGCAATGGCTCGCCCGCCCTCGGTGTGGGCGCGGCGATGCACGTCTACGCCGCGAACGCGTCAATGGTCGACACCGCGTTCTTCAACGCCGACGGGGAGCTGCTCATCGTGCCGCAATCCGGGGCGCTCCGGATCGTGACCGAGATGGGTGTGCTGCGGGTTCCGCCCGGGCACGTGGCCCTCATCCCTCGCGGGGTACGCATGCGCGTGGAGCTGCCGGACGGACCGGTGCGCGGCTACATCTGCGAGAACTACGGCGCGCCGTTCCAGCTCCCCGAGCTGGGCCCCATCGGCTCCAATGGCCTCGCCAATGCGCGGGACTTCCTGGCCCCCACGGCGAGCTACGAGGACGTCGAGCGGCCCACGCGCGTCGTGCAGAAGTTCCAGGGCCACCTCTGGGAGACGACGCTCGATCACTCGCCGTTCGACGTGGTCGCGTGGCATGGCACGCACGTGCCGTACGCGTATGATCTCGCGCGATTCAACACCATCAACACGGTGAGCTTCGATCACCCGGATCCGTCGATCTTCACGGTGCTCACGTCGCCAAGCGAGACGCCGGGGACGGCGAACTGCGACTTCGTGATCTTCCCGCCCCGGTGGATGGTCGCCGAGCACACGTTCCGGCCGCCGTG
This sequence comes from Cystobacter fuscus, assembly GCF_002305875.1. Taxonomy (NCBI): domain Bacteria; kingdom Pseudomonadati; phylum Myxococcota; class Myxococcia; order Myxococcales; family Archangiaceae; genus Cystobacter; species Cystobacter fuscus. Next base: position 9,271,936 of record NZ_CP022098.1, read on the forward strand.
GTTCCATCGCAACGTGATGAGCGAGATGATGGGGCTGGTCCACGGTGTCTACGACGCCAAGGCGGACCAGTTCGTGCCGGGCGGGGTGTCGCTCCACAACTGCATGAGCGCCCACGGCCCCGACCGGAAGACCTACGAGGAGGCGGTGGCCGCGAACCTCGCGCCGCGGAAGCTCGACAACACGCTCGCCTTCATGTTCGAGACGCGCTGGGTCATCGCGCCGACGAGCGCGGCGATGGAGAGCCCGACACTGCAGTCGGATTACGACGCCTGCTGGGGTGAGTTCCGCAAAGCCCAGGTGCCCGCGAAGGGAGGTTCCGCACCATGAAGCTCGCATCCCTGAACAAGGGGCGGGATGGCCGCCTCGTCGTCGTGTCCAAGGATCTCTCGCGGCAGACGGACGCGTCGTCCGCCGCTCCGACCCTGCAAGCCGCGCTCGACGATTGGGAACGCCATGCGCCGCTGCTGCGCTCGCTCTCGGAGCGGCTGGAGAGCGGTGCGCTCGAGGGCGAGCCCTTCGACCCCGAGCGGTGCGCGGCCCCCCTGCCTCGGGCCTACCAGTGGGCGGACGGCTCGGCCTACGTGAATCACGTCGAGCTGGTGCGCAAGGCGCGCAAGGCGGAGATGCCAGAGTCGTTCTGGACAGACCCGTTGATGTACCAGGGCGGCTCCGATGGCTTCCTCGGCCCACGCCAGCCCATCCCGCTCGCGGACGAGGCCTGGGGTTGCGACATGGAGGGCGAGGTCGTGGTGGTGACCCGCGACGTGCCCCTCGGTGCGACGCGCGAGCAGGCGCTCGGGGCGATCGTACTGGTCGGGCTCGTCAACGACGTGTCGCTGCGCAACCTGATTCCGGGTGAGCTGGCCAAGGGCTTCGGGTTCTTCCAGTCCAAGCCCGCGTCGGCGTTCTCGCCGGTGTTCGTCACCCCCGACGAGCTGGGCACCGCGTGGCGTGACGGCAAGCTGCACCGCCGCCTCGAGGTCTTCCTCGACGGCCAGCCTTTCGGGCGCGCGGACGCGGGTGTCGACATGACGTTCGACTTCGGCACGTTGATCGCCCACGCGGCCAGGACGCGCTCGCTGTGCGCGGGGACGCTCATCGGCTCGGGCACGGTGTCCAACCGTGGGCCCGACGGCGGGCCCGGAACGACCGTGGCGGAAGGCGGCGCGGGCTACTCGTGCATCGCGGAGCTGCGCACGGTCGAGACGCTCCGGAGCGGCGCTCCCAAGACACCGTTCCTGAAGCGTGGCAACCGGGTGCGAATCGAGATGCGGGATGAGGCTGGCACGATCTTCGGGGCCATCGACCAGGTGGTCGGAGACTGAAGCGACGCGCCCCTGGAAAGGCGTCAAGCAATGAGGTCAGTCCCTGTAATATTTGTATATCCCGTATAACTTGAATAGGGTGCGCCTCCTCGCTTGCCGTGGAGGAACCCCCATGTCGTCGCCCGTCACTGGAGTTCTCGCAGCCGCAGCGCTCGCCCTCTCTCCCCTCGTTGCCCAGGCGGCAGCTCCCGCGGAGGAGCCGTCCCGCCCGTCCGTCCTCCTCGCCCGGGTGTCGTTCAAGTCCCGGGTGGATCTGGATCGGCTCGCCGAGACGCTGGATCTCAGCGCCGCGGTGGATCACGAGAAGAAGACCGTGGAGGCGGTGCTCTCGCCCGAGGAGTACGACGCGCTGGTGAAGGAAGGCCGTCGCGTGGAGCTCCTCGAGGAACAGACGCGGCTCCTGAACGAGCCACGCGAGGGGCTGAGGTCCCTGGCCGGCGGTATTCCTGGCTACTCGTGCTACCGCACGGTGGACGAGACCTACGCCGCCATGGCGCAGTTGCCCCTCACCTACCCGAACCTCGCCTCGTGGAATGACATCGGCGACACCTGGGACAAGGTGACGGCGGGGGGCAAGCCGGGAGATGACCTGCGGGTGCTGGTGCTGACGAACAAGGCGCGCTCGGGCCCCAAGGCGCGGTTCTTCCTGATGGGCGGCATCCACGCCCGCGAGTACACGACGGCGGAGCTGGCCACGCGCTTCGCCGAGCAACTCGTGAGCCGCTACGGCACGGACGCGGATGTCACCTGGCTGCTCGACTACGCCGAGCTACACGTGGTGGTGCAGTCCAACCCGGATGGTCGCCGCGTGGCGGAGACGGGCTTGTCCAAGCGGAAGAACACCAACACCACCGAGGGCTCCTGCTCCACGACGACCTACGGAGTGGATCTCAACCGCAACAGCAGCTTCGACTGGGGTGGCTCGGGCGCGAGCAGCAGCGCGTGCAATGAAACCTACCGGGGTCGCTCGGCGACGTCCGAGCCGGAGACGAAGTCGCTGGAGAACTACATCCTCTCCCTCTTCCCGGATCAGCGTGGGCCCGCCACCACGGATCCCGCCCCCGCGGACACCACGGGCCTGATGCTCAGCCTCCACAGCTACGGCGGCTACGTGCTCTATCCATGGTCGGCCATCACCGCGGCGGCGCCGAACGCGACCCAGCTGCGCACCCTGGGGCGCAAGTTCAACTACTTCAATGGCTATCAGGCGTGCCAGGTGAGCACGTGTCTGTACTCGGCCTCGGGCTCCACGGACGCCTTCGCCTATGGGCGGCTCGGTGTCGCGGCGTTCACCTTCGAAATGGGAGGGGCCTTCTTCGAGAGCTGCACCACCTTCGAGAACACCATCGTCCCCAAGAACATGCCGGCCCTCTACTACGCCTTCAAGGCGGCGCGGCGGCCGTACCAGGTGGCGGCGGGCCCGGACTCCATCAACCTCGCGCTGTCGGCGAGCACCGTGGCCCAGGGAACCCCGGTGACGCTCACGGCTCGGGCGGATGACACCCGCTATGGCACCAACGGGGGCACGGAAGGCTCGCAGGCCATCGCCGCCGCGCGCTACTCCATCGATGAGCCGTCGTGGGTGTCGGGGACGCCCACGTTCGCGCTGAGCGCGGTGGACGGCGGCTTCAACAGCACGGCCGAGTCGGTGCAGGCCACGGTCTTCACCTCCGGCCTGGCGCCCGGCCGGCACACGCTCTTCGTGGAGAGCCAGGACACCAGCGGAAACTGGGGCGTGCCCACCGCCATCTTCCTGAACGTGCAGTAGTTCAGCACATGAGCCAGAACGTCTACGACGATCCGGTCTTCTTCGAGGGGTACAGCCAGCTCGCACGCTCCTTGAAGGGCCTCGCTGGAGCGCCGGAATGGCCGGCGCTCCGTGCGCTCCTCCCCGACGTCAAGGACCTTCGGGTCGTCGACCTCGGGTGCGGGTTCGGCTGGTTCTGCCGCTGGGCAAGGGAGAACGGAGCCGCTCACGTGCTCGGACTGGATCTGTCCGCGAAGATGCTCGCTCGCGCGAAGGCCGAAACCTCGGATGGGGCGATCACCTATCAACGGACCGACCTGGAGCAACTGGCGCTCGAGGAAGGATCCTTTGACCTCGCCTTCAGCTCGCTCGCTCTCCACTACGTCGAGGATCTGGGACGGCTCCTCGCGACGGTTCACCGAGGGCTGGCACCCGGCGGATGGTTTGTCTTCTCCATCGAGCATCCCATCTTCATGGCTTCGCGCCGGCCAGAATGGATGACCGACCCGGAGGGGCGCAGAACGTGGCCGGTCGACAGCTATCAGTTGGAGGGGAAGCGCACGACGCACTGGCTGGCGGACGGGGTGGTCAAGCACCACCGGACGCTCGGGACCACGCTGAACGCGCTCCTGAGACAGGGCTTCACCCCGCGGCACGTCGAGGAGTGGGGGCCGACCGACGCGCAGCTCGCGGCGCACCCCGAACTGGTCGAGGAGCGAGACCGTCCCATGTTCCTGCTGATCTCCGCGCAGCGATAGGCGCGTCCCCGTCATACCGGTCCCAGTGGATGTGGCGGGCCTTCCTCTTCGCCGAGGGCGCATTGAGGCCGCCCAGCGTACTATCGGCTCCCGATGCTCCTGCTCATTCCTGGCCCCGTTCAAACCGATCCACGCGTGCGCGCCGCGATGGCCGCCGACATCGCCCCCTGGGACACGGATTTTCGTACTGAATACGCCGCCATCCGCGCCAAGGTGCTCGAGCTCGCGGGGGGCCTCCCGGGCGAGCACGCCACCCTGCCGCTCCAGGGCTCGGGCCATTTCATCGTGGAAGCCGCGCTCCGCACCTTCATCCCCGCGGGTGGGCGCTTCCTGCTGCCCATGAATGGAACCTACGCCGAGCGCATCCACCGCCTCGCCAGCGAGGCCGGGCGCGTGCCCGTGACGATCGAGCTGCCGGACACCCGCCCGGTCACCGCGGCCGAGCTGGACGCGGCCTTCGCCGCTCATCCCGAGGTGACGCACCTGTGCGCCGTGGTCAGCGAGACCGGCAGCGGCATCATCAACGACCCGGAGGTGCTGGGCGCCGCTGCCCGCAGGGCCGGCAAGCGGGTGATCCTCGACGCCGTCAGCGCCTTTGGAGCATGGCCCTTCCGCCTCGCCGATCACCCCGAGGTCGATGCCCTCGTCTTCACGCCCAACAAGTGCCTGGAAGGAATGCCGGGCGTCGGCTTCGCGGTCTGCCCCGTCGAACGCACCCGCGCTCGCCATGGGCAAGCGGGTAGCTGGAGCCTCGACCTCGCGGACGTGCTGCTGAAGGCCGAGCTTACGGGTTCCGGTACCCCGCGCTTCACGCCGGCGGCGCAGGTCCTGCGGGCCTTCGGCGTGGCTCTGCACCTCTATGAGGAAGAGGGAGGCCAGCCCGCGCGCCTCGCCCGCTACCTCGAGAACATGCGCATCCTGCGCGAGGGCATGGAGGCGCTGGGTCTGCGTCCCTACCTGGCGGCGGAGCACCAGGGCCCCATCATCGGCACCTTCCACCAGCCTGGCGGTGGTTTCGAGCTTCAACGCTTCGTGGACGCGCTGAAGCGTCGCGGCGTGCTGATCTCGAACTTCTACAACACGACGGAGCCCACCTTCCGCATTGGCTGCATCGGTACCGTGGCGCCCGACGACATGCGCCACGCCGTGAGAGTCATCGGCGACGTGCTCCGGGAGCTGAACGCCCTACCGCCCGAGCTGGAATCCCAACTCATGGCGCGTCCCGGGTTGCCTCCAGGGGACATCTTGTAGAAAGCCTCACGACGAAGCCCGGTCCCGGGCCTACACCCGGTGGGTGGCCGCACGAACGAAGCGCTCCCTCAGCCACTGATGCGCGGGATCGTGCTGTGCACGGGCATGCCAACCCATCGCGAGATCGAATGGCTGCATGGCGAACGGCAGTGGCAGGAGGTCGAGACCCGACGCGTAGCGTTGGAGGAGCTTGCTGGGGAGCGTGGCGACACAGTCCGTATCAGCGAGGACGAGGGCGACCTGGTTGTAGTTCGGGACGGTGATGGCGACACGGCGCGCCTTGCCATGCCGCGCGAGGGCGTCGTCGACCGCGCTATGAAAACCACCCCCCTGGGAAACCATGACATGACTGAGCTGGCAGTAATCCTCGAGCGTGGGAGCCTTCTCGCCTCTGGGGTGCGCCTTGCGCTGGGCGAAGCAGAACCCGTCGGTGAGCAGGCGGCGGCTCTTGAGCGCATCGGGAATCTTGGTTGAAAGCCCGACGTAGAGGTCGATCTCTCCACGTTCCATCCGGTAGGTCAGATTCTCCTCGACCGGCGCGACGAAGCTGAGACGGATACCGGGTCCACCAAGACCAAGGACATCCCGGGCCACGGCGAGACCGATGGTCGTGAAGATGTTGTCGTTGAGCGCGATCGTGAAATGGCGCTGCGCCTCCTGGGGGTTGAACTCCACGCGGCTCACGACGGCGCTTTGCAGATCGAGCAGCGCCTGGTGCAAGGCCGGCTGCAACTCGAGCGCCCGCGGTGTGGGGGTCATTCCTCGACCCGCCTCCGAAGGAACGAGCAGGGGATCCTTGAACAGCTCACGCAAGCGGCCGAGCTGGGCGGAGAGCGCCGGCTGGCTCACGTTCAACCGGCGCGCCGCACGTGTCACATTCAGCTCCTCGAGCAACACGTCCAGGGAAATGAGCAAGGGCAGGTCCGCCCGCCGGATATCCATCCCGCCTATACCTCCTATAAACACGCGCAACTCACGACGAGCACGGGGCAACCGTATGTATCTCCCACCGGGGTTCGACCGAACCCACGGCATCCCAACAGGAGAAAACATGCGTTTCCATCGATTTCTTCTCGACGGCGTGGTCGCGGCAGCGGCCCTGTTCTCCAGCGCCATGCCACTCACCACCGAGGCGGCACCGCCGGCAGCCGACACCAGCGTTGCCCAGGCGCGAGCACAGGTACCGGGTGTCTACCGCTACCGCGTCGGTGACTTCCAGGTGACCGCGCTGTCCGACGGCACCGTGCCGCAGGACCTGCACGCGCTCCTCAGGGGGGCATCACCCGCGGAGGTCGACAAGATGCTCCACCATGCCTTCCTGAGCAATCCTGTCGAGGCGTCCATCACGGCCTTCCTGATCGATACGGGAAACCGGCTGATCCTGGTCGATACCGGCGCCGGCGGCTTGTTCGGACCGGGCAGTGGCGGCAAGCTCCTCGGCAGCCTCAAGTTGGCGGGCTACGAGCCAGAGCAGATCAACGACATCCTGCTGACGCACATCCACACGGACCACAGTGGCGGCCTCGTCAGCGAGGGCAACCGGGTGTTTCCCAACGCCACGCTGCACGTCGGCAAGCCGGACCTGGACTTCTTCCTCAATCCCGCGAACCAGGGCGGCACCCATGGCTACGACAAGAAGTACTTCGAGGAGGCAGTCAAGACGGTCGGGCCGTACATGCAGGCCGGGAAGGTTCAGGGGTTCACCCGCGAAACCCAGCTCTTCCCTGGCATCAAGGCCATCCCCACGCCCGGCCATACCCCCGGGCACGGTTTCTACCAGGTGGAGAGCCGGGGCGAATCCATCACGTTCATTGGCGACATCGTCCACGTGGCCTCCGTGCAGTTCCCGAACACGGCGATCACGATTGTCTACGACGTCAACCCCAAGGATGCCGCGGCTCAGCGTGAGAAGCAGTTCGCCGTGGCGGCGAGCACTCGCGCCCTGATCGCGGCGCCGCACCTGCCCTATCCGGGGATTGGCCACATCCGCGCGGAGGAGCATGGCTACACGTTCGTCCCGGTGGACTACCGCGATCGCCATCAACCCTGAATGACCGGGCGCGCTCGCTCTACTTCGACACGGTGGACCCGGCGGGGACCAGGATGGACTCGTGGAAGTGTTGATAGAGCCAGCGCCCGTCCCGCTTGACCAGGACGAAGGTGGCGCGAGTGGGCTGCTCCAGCGTGGAGCCCCCCGGTCCAGTCATATAGACCCAATTGTAATGACAGAACGCATACGCCGTGTCGCCATTCAAGAAGACTCGCAGATCCGTGACGTTTCCGCCGTGAACGGTGAAGGGGCTGTTCAGGAAACCCTGGTAGTAGCCTTGCAGGTTCGAGATCCCGAGAATGGGCTGATCCAGTTCCACCGCGACGTATGACACCGGGCTGCGCGTGTCCCAGAGGCCCAGCAGCAGCCCCATGTCTTTTTGGATGAATCCCTTCGCATAGTCCTCGATCGCCCGGAGGATGGCCTGCTCCTCGACCCCCAGAGTGTCCACGTTCATCGACGTCACCGCTCCCTTGCAACACGGCTCCGCGGCCTCGCTGGAACCCTGAAATGCAGTCACGACCATGAGAACGATGATGAACTGAATGGCTCGCATTGATTTTCCCTCTTGGCCGGCTCTGGCTCGCGGATTGAAACGACGTGTCCTGGATGGACCCATTTTCCGGGCGCCCAACCTGACATCGGATGCGCTCACATGCAACTGCCAGAACGATGCCATTGCCCAGGAGGGTGATGCGGCGGCACACCCCTGGTGAAACATCCTGGAATCCCTGAAGGTGTGATTTACTTCACACCTCCCGATGGGAGGGTCAATCCTCCGGGGGAGAGTCAGTACACACCCAGACGTCCATTCCCGACTCCGCATTCCACTGTCCGTGAGCCGAGGCGGGCCCCTTCCCAGACTCCGCGTGTCTCCTACTGGATGACCGTTCCCATCAGGCTCGGAGCAGCAGGGGCTTCGTAATGGAACGAGATGGACTCATGGAAGTGATGATAGAGCCATCGCCCGCCACGCTTGCGGAGTACGAAGGTGGCGCGAGTGGGCTGCTCCAGCACCTGCCCTCCCGCCCTGACGCGGTAGACCCAGTTGAACTGGCAGAAGACATACGCCATGTCACCCTTGAGGAAGATCCGTAGATTCGTGACCTCTCCGCTGTAGACGATGAGGGTGTTCAGGAAACTCTGATAGTAAGCGCGCAATTCCTCCGCCCCGGAGAGGGGCTGATCCAACTCCGCGGCGACATACGACACTCCCTCCGGGGCCCTGTGATCCCAGAGGTTGAGCAACAGCCGCATGTCCTCTCGGATGAAGCCTTCCGCGTAGCCCTCGACAGCCCGGAGGATGGCCCGCTCCTCGACCCCCCCCATCTCCGCTGTCACCGCGGGTGACGACGTGTCACAGCAGGAGTCCGACGCCTTGCTGGAACCCTGGAAACCCATCACGAGAACGAGAACGGAAACAAATGGAATGGTCCGCATGATCCCCTCGAAGCCAGAATAATCAACACACCGAAGTGACAGTTCCTGAATGGTCCTGCCCTATGGCACCCACTCGCGTTCCTGCCTGGATGCGAATGCAATCAATTGCCAGAAGGGTGCCACGCCGCTTCACCGGTCTCGTGGCGCATTCCTCACGGTGGAGTTGCTTGTAATTGCTAGGGATGTGAAGGACTTCACACCCTCCAGGTGGGAGGGTCAGCCCCTCCCCCAGGAGTCAATCTCTACCCGGACGCGAGGGCAGGGAATGAAGGGCAACGCGAAGAGGCGCGGGCAGCTGAAGAGCCCGGTACGAGGGAGCGCCAGGAAAAAGCCGAGCCCTTCGAGAGGAGGGGCTCGGCTGGAATCAAGGGAAGGTCGGCTCCTCCCGCGGCTGGAACATCTCCCGCGAGAAGCTGTTGCCGCATGGACAGGTGTCCGAATGCTGCTCTTCACCCCTGTCCTTGGACGTCGTTGCTCAGGACGCCCCGAGGATGAGCCGGCCGCAACGGTCGCCGATCATCATCGCGGGGGCATTGGTGTTGCCCGAGGTGACGAAGGGCATGATGGCGGCGCTCGCCAGCCGCAATCCCTTGACGCCACGCACGCGCAGTTCCGGGTCCACCACCGACAGCTCATCCGTGCCCATCTTGCACGTACCCACCGAGTGGAAATCGGACTCGGAGTTCCGCCGAAGCGCTTCCACCCACTGCTCGTCGGTAACGACCTCCGGACCGGGGGTGTGCTCCACGTCCTCGACCCAGTCGCGCAGGCCCGGCGCGCCGAGCAACTGGCGGACGAGCTTGTAACCCTCGAGCTGGTTGGAGACGTCCTCCTGCGTGCCCAGGAAGTTCGGATCGATGACGGGAGCGTCCTGGTGGTTGGCCGAGCGCAGCTTCACGGTGCCACGGCTCGTGGGGTGCAGGTTGATGAGACCGAAGGCCAGTGCCTCGGAGGGATAGGATCCCCAGCCGTAGCGCATGTAGTACGTCTGGACCTGGAACTTCGGAGACCCTGGGCGAGGACCCTGGCCCGTGAAGATGTTCACGTCCATGGTGGTGAGATGGGTATCGGGCTCGGGCCGCCGGAGCTTCCTCACCGCCACCGAGACGAGATGGTCATGCAGGTTCTTCCCCACCCCCGCGACCTTCGCCACCACGGGGATGCCATGGGGCTCGAGGTCCACCGGGTCGCCAATGCCCGAGAGCATCAGCAGGTGGGGCGTCTGGATGGTGCCCGCGCAGACGATGACCTCGCGCCGCGCCTCCACGGAGAGCTCGCCGCTGTCGCCATCCAGGATGACGCGCTCGAGCTTCTTCGCGCTGTCGAAGGAGAGTCGCTTCACCCGGGCATTCAGCATCAGCGTGAGTCGGGGATTGGCCAGGTATTGAGACACGAAGGTGGAGAAGGCGTCCTGGCGGATGCCGTCCACCACGTTGAGCTGGCTATAGGTGACACCCAATTGGTCGTCGCCGTTGTAGTCCTCGTTGAAGGGATGGCCGAGACCCACCGCGGCCTGGACGATGGCCTGGGACAGCGCGTTGCGCGCGGTGAGCTCGTTGGAGGGGCGGATGGGACCAGTCAGGGCCTGGAAGGAAGGAAGGACACTCGCGAAGTCCCAGCCACGGCACCCGGCCGCGGCCCAGCCATCGTAGTCGGCCCGGTTGCCGCGCACCCAGACCATGCCGTTGATGGAGCTGCTGCCACCACTCACCCTGCCACAGGAGTAGGACTGGGGCCTGCCGTTCAACGAGGCCTGGGGCTCGGACTTGTAGGCCCAGTCGGTCTCGGCGCCCGGCTGGGTCAACTTGTAGGACTGGGTGAAGTCCCTGATCTCCGGACGATCATGAGTGCCTCCCGCCTCGATGAGGAGGACGCGGGCGTCCGAGTCCGCCAGAAGCCTGGCGGCCAGCGTGCAACCCGCGGAGCCCGCGCCGATGATGATGTAGTCGTAGTCCCGCGAGTCCGAGCACCCGATGAGGGTCGGCATCCCGAGCGCGGCGGTCGAGAGACCGAGCAGCCTCAGCAACTCACGGCGGGAGTACCTGCCCTCGGCCGCCACCTGGAGGAGGTCCTTCATGTCGGAGGTGGAGCGTGTCTTGTTCCTGCTCATCTGATGTCTGCCTTTCCTGGAGTGGACGTGCGTCGGGGTGCTTCGTACTACAAAGAGGGACCCCGCCCCTCGTTGTCACGGCACCAGGAAATCGTAGCCCACCACACGGCGAAGCTGGTCGAGCGCCACGGAGGACGGAAGGGTCCGCATCAGCAGATCCCGCCCCCACCGCGCCACCGGGTTGCGGAGGTACCGGATGGCGCCTGCCCGCCGACTCAGCTCGGAGACGTACGCCGTGCGAGGCCGGCGTCTCGCCTCGTAGGTCCGCAGCGCCCGGACCCGGTCGGAGTCCTCGCGCAGCAGCTTCGCCAGCACCAGGGCATCCTCGACGGCCTGACATGCACCCTGCGCGAGGTCGGTCACCATCGCGTGCGCCGAGTCGCCCAGCAACGTGACCGGGCCCTCTCCCCAGCGCGGCAGCGGCTCCAGGTCGTGGATGTCCGTGCGAACGATGTGGGACTCCGGCGTGGCACGCACCAGGGACTCGACGGGCTCGCACCAGCCCCGGACATGACTCAGCACCGCCTCCTGGTGGCCTCCCTCCGCGTCTCGCCCGCCCTCGGGCGCAGGGACCAGCAGGAACCAATACATCCGCCACATCCCCCCCGGTCCCCGACCGATGTGGGTGATGCCGAAGCGGGCTCCCGGACCGTAGAACTCGAATTGGCCCCCCTCGGGAATCACCTCGGATGCGACATTCACGACCCCGCGCCAGGAGGTCCGGCCGCCGTACCGCGGCCTCACCTCTGGAAGCAGCCGCTGGCGGACAACCGAGCGCAGTCCGTCCGCGCCGATGAGACAGTCACCCCTCACCTGCTGACCATCGGCGAAGGTGACTCGTACCCCCTCATCCTCGACGTGAAAGTCCGTACAGGCGGCGCCCAGCTGAACCACGTCCGGCCCGAGCGCCCGTAGCAGCACCTGCTGGAGCTCCGCGCGGGGCAACCCCACCGTTGGCTGCCCCATCTCCCGGCACAGCGCCTCCAGCGACAGGCGGGAGAGGACCTTGCCATCCCACCGGTGTATCACCGTCTCACGCCACGAGGCCCCCACGCCGGCCACCTCCCGAGCCAGGCCCAGCGCCTCGAATGCCCTCATGGCGTTCGGCCAGAGCGACAGCCCGGCACCGAGCGGCCGATAGGCCTCGGCCCGCTCGTACACCGCGACCTCGAGGCCGGCTTGCCGGAGCGCGATGGCGGCACACAGCCCACCAATACCCCCACCGATGATGACGACTCCGCGTGAAGGCATGATGCCCTCCCCCTTGCATCGAGGACGGGCTCCGGAGCGCGGACACGACCCGATGACCGCGCATCCACCGTCCCACCGACGTACTCACGATGGTCCGCGGCGGAGCGGTGGGTGTCAACGCCGTTGTTTCGAGATCAGTTCAACGGGCAGAAGACGATGTCGAAGTCCTCGGCGTTGCACGCCGCCATCACCGAGTCATCGCCCGACCACGAGTACGACTGCGAGCACATCGCGTCGAAGTACCTCGCCACGACGCTGTTGGGGTTGTCGCGGTCGCGGCTCACGCAGGAGATGATCTGGCCGGCGGCGTTGCGCAGCTGGCCCTCCGCGGGGCAATTCGCCAGCATGTCCATCGGGCAGCTGCGCGTCTGGCCCGTGCAGGTCGTCCCACCCGCCAGATCGTAGGGAATGATCTTCAGGGGGAGGTTGTGGGCATCCACGTGGCTGAGATTGAACCAATCCCAGCTGTTGTAGGAATAGAACACCTCGTTGAAGCCGAACTCCGCCAGCGAGTGATGCTCGAAGCCCGGGTCCTCGCCCTTGCGGAAGCCCCAGTAGCGCTTGGTCAGCATCATGTCCGTGACGGAGCCGATGGTCCGGCACGCCTCCTGGCCCGAGTTCAGGTCTCCCCCGGTGATGTTGTTGCCAGCGAAGGTGACCGGGAAGGAGCACCGGTTGATGAAGCGCAGGCTCGTCTTCCCATCATTGGTGCCCAGACACCCCTTGCCCGAGGACGGAGGCGGAGTAGTGCCGCCATCCACCCGGTCGAAGGTGAAGAGCTGGTTGGCGGCGCCGGTATAGGTATACTGGACATACTCCGTGCCGTTGTCCGCCGAACCCCAGTACAGATCGATGGCCAGGTTCGTGTGGCGCGGATGGAAGCTGAACTGGTTGTTGCCCCGGCTCACGAACTTGAATTGCTGGTTGGCCCCGCCAACGTACGACCACTGATGCACCTTGGCGTTCAACGCGGTGCTGACGTCGATGATGTCGAGCCCCTTGCCGCTGGCGAGGTTGATGATCTTCCAGTACCCGTCCGACGTCGGGGAGATGTGGAACTTCTGCGCGTTGCTGCCATTGCAGTCGTACTGCTGCACCTTGGCGCCATCCGCGGTGCTCCCCGAGGCCACGTCGACACACTTGTTCGTCATGACGGAGCGGATGACATAGTCCCCCTCCGTGATGCTCGACACGATGGCCTCGCGCTCGAGCTGCCCGGCCTGCTCGGCGGTCTCCACCTCGGCGACATTGCATCCACCCACTCCCGCCAGGACGCTCAACAGGGACACACAACGAAACGCCGTCTTTCGCGACATGATGTTCTCCTCGTGAGGGAAGAAAGGGGGTTGTTCCCTCTCGCGGCCGCTCCAAAGCAACCTCCATGCCGTTTTCCTGATTTTTCATTATTTCATGTTTTAACGTTTTCATGGCCTGGTCTGTGTCGCGCACGAGACGGTTATCATTGCCTCCTGATGACACGAGTCACCACCCCTGATGACACGAGCCACCAGGGGACTCAGGCAGGAGGCTCCACTCTCGATTCAATTTTATTCGTGGGCTGCATGCGCGAGGCCGCGGTGGCTCACCGTGCGGCCCTCGCGCACCATCCCGAGGTGGCCTCACCTTCGCAAGGCCCCCCGTATTACCGTCTAAAAGGAGTTTTCAGCATGTACCGGTTCATTGTTGGAATGGGAGTCCTCACGCTGTTGGGGGTAGCACCCGAAGCGCACGCCAGACGCGCGCCGGAGACGCTGACGATCTCGGGCAAGCAGCTCTTGCTCAATGGCCAGCCGTTCATCGCCAAGGGCGTCAACTACCAGCCCGTGCCCCGAACAGGCCCGCGCAACTGGCCCGATGACTGGACCATGAACCGGGCCGTGGTGTTCAGCGACATGGCCAAGATGAAGGAGATGGGCGTCAACCTCATCCGCTCCAGCACTGACGTCCGCCCAGTAGGGTGCACCTGCTCGGGGGTGACGCGAGCCTGCGCGTGAGCGATGGAGACGCTCGCCACGTGTGCGCGCTACCGAACGCGAGGCGCGGAAACGCAGCCTCGTCCCTGAACCGGCACAGTCCCCCATGCAACGTTGCTCCACGCGAAAGCAGGAGGAGCTGAACATGGCTGACGGGTCAGCTCGGCTGACAGCCGCGACTGACCGTCAAAGCGTCCATTTCACCACGGCCGCCGCGACGGGGCGGTGATCAGACAACCCGTGATGGTCGAGCACGCGCAAGTCACTGAGCTCCGCGCCGTGGACCAGCAGGTGGTCGATGTCGGCGCCGCCAGTCCCGCCCTCCGCGGGGCGCGTGCGCGGCGAGTCGGGAGGCAGCGCGCCCACCACCACGTCCGCGCCGAACGCGCGCACCAGCACCTCGCGCTCGGCATTGAAGTCACCACCGATGCAGACGGGCGCGCTCGACGCGTGGAACAACTCCCGCAGCGCGGCCAACTGCGCCTCGCCCTTCGGTCCCCAGCTCACGTGCGTGCTGGCGACGACCAGCCCCGAGGGCACGGTGACCGCGAGCACGCCCTTGCCGGGGTCGCCCTCGAAGGTCCGCGCACGGAACACCGTCGAACCTTCGGGTGCGATGACCACCAGATGCTCTCTCAGGTCGCGCATCGGCGCACCGGGCCGCTTCTGCCTCGGCACGCGCGGGTACGGGTGGTTGAGCACGGCCCACATCGGCAGGTGGCCGCGCAGGGACTCGAGTACGTCGCCACTCACCTCCTGCAACAACACGGCCTCGAAGCCGTCGACGCGCAAGGCCTTCGACACGAGGTCGACGACGCGACGCACGCGCTCGAGCTCATCGCGCCAGCGGTGAATGGCCGGCTCGCCGTGGTTCTCGGCGTGCACACGGTGGAGGACGTTCCAGGTCAGCACCTTCACGACTACCACTCTAGCAGAACCCGCCTTCCCCGGCCCGTCCATCTCACGAGAGGACCTCGGCCATTTTCTCGCCGTCCCGAAGTCAGCATGCAGCCGTCAAGACATCATGCGAACCGTCGCCCGCGGTACCGGAAAGCCGTCCGCGCATTGAGGCCGCCCCGTCCGAGGAGTAAGCATCCTCATCCCGGATCTGCTTGGGATGAGGTGAAGACGATGGCTTCACGTTCAGTGAGTCTCGCACTCATACCCAGCGATGTCTGGAGCCTGATTGCTCTCACCAAGTTCCTCACCATTCCCGACAATGATTGTCAACTCAACCCAGGAGATGATCGCCGAGCAGATAGCCAACGGTCATTGCCAGCACCAGCAGCGCGCCTTGCAGCTTCGGCGGGGCGGGCAAGGGAATGTCGAGGAGGCGGCAGCCGGCACCAATGGCCAACGCCAGGACAGGACCGACCAGGAGTTCCATCATGTGCGCGGCTCCTTGGTATCACCGCTGGGCCCGCCGCAGTCGTGGCGATGACGCGCGGGGTGCGCCGCGATGAAATTGTCGGCCAGCAGGTAGCCGCTCGTCATGGCGACAACGAGTGAAGCGCCAACCAGCACGGGCGGCGCGGGTACGGGAATTCCCAGCCAGCGGCAACCAAAGCCGATGGCAAGGCCGAGCAGCAGGCCAACACCTAGTTTCCAGCTCATGAGACGTTCTCCAACGCGACGAGGTAAGAGCTTGATGGCGTGGCGCCGACGAAGTGGCGCACGGACGGTGGCCGCGCGTCGAGATGCAGGGCACGAAGCCTGTCCTGCAAGCGCTGCTCCTCGTGGGTGACACGCTCATGCTGGCGGAGGTGCTCCAGCCAGGAATCGACGATGAAATATTCGAGAAAGCGACCCGGCTGCGCCGCGTCTTCCATCACCCCCCACTGCACCGCACCGTCGCGCTGGCGAGTGCCTCCGAGTTGATGGATGTGGTGCAGGAACTCCTCGCGATTCGTTGGCCCGATGAGGTATTCCACCGTCACGAGCACCGGACCTCGGGCATGATCGATCTTCGCGGCCACGGCCGGCTGCGGCCAATGTGCGGACGGGGCGGTATCCCGCGCCATGGCCACGCTCAGACGGAAGCGCAGCGAGAAGACCCCCGCGAGCACCGCCAATACCGCCGCCACCGTCAGCGCGAACCCGGTGCCGGCGTGCTGCGCGAGCGTCCCCCAGATCAGGCTGCCACCCGCCATGCCCGCGGAGAAGACCATGATGTAGAGCGACAGCGCCCGGGCGCGAACCCAGGCGGGTACCGAGACATGCGCGGCTGTCTGCAGCGATGACAGCACGGTGATCCACGACACGCCGTTGGCCAGCATCGCCACGCAGAGGAGCCGCAGATCGCGGATGCCCGCCAGGGCCAGCATGGTGAGGGAGTAGACCAGGGTCGCGGCTGGCACCAGCCTGTCGGCATTGAACCGCTCGCGGAGCTTCGGCAAGACGATGGCTCCACCGATGGCACCCGCACCGATGAACCCCAGCAACATTCCATAGGTGCCCGCTCCAGCGGAGAGCTGCTGTCGAACCACGATCGCCAGCTGCGAGGGGAGAGCACTGGCGAACACGAAGAAGCAGGCCGACTTGACCAACACCGACCGGAACTCGCCGGCTCGCACCGCATAGCGCAACCCCGCGCGCAGTGCTCCTCCGAAAGACTCGGCGGGCAGGGTCGAGACGGACTGCACCGGCCTCCACCGCCACAGGACGAACACCACCCCCAGGAACGACAGCGCATTCAGTGAGAATGCCCAGGCCACGCCGAATCGCGCCACGACCAGCCCGCCCAGGGCGGGGCCGATGGATCGCGCGATATTCATACCAATGGAGCTCAAGGCCACTGCCGGCGCCAGCACCGTGCGCGGGACCAGGTCGGCGGTGGTCGCGGCCTGTGCGGGCATCGCCATCGCCGCGCCCGTGCCGAGCGCGAATGTCAGACACAGCAGGGACCAGGCACCGAGCCGGCCGGCATGTGCCTGCAGGGCGACCAGGGTGACCACGAGGAGCATCCACAGCTGCACCCCGAGCAGGTATCGCCGACGATCAACGATATCCGCCAGGGTGCCGGCAACGAGCGCGAACGCCACGACCGGCAGCGTCGTCGCGGACTGCACAGCCGCGACCATGAGCGGTGAGCCCGTCCGCTCCGACATGAACCAGGAGGCGGCGACATCCTGGACCCAGGTTCCGACGTTGCTGGTCAGAACCGCCAGCCAGAGCGCACGGAACCTGGGATGGCGAAGCGGTGCCCATGCGCCAATCGCCGGAGCATCAGAAGGCATAGCACAAGCATCCCAACGCACCCCAGAAGTCGCGCAGCCCGCCGCCTGGCGTCGGGTGGTGTGCGGCGTGATCCTTGCCATGACCATGCACGGCACACGACGTTCCGTGTGAGTGAGAATGCCGTTGCGCTCGAGCGAACATGGCACGGGCCTGCGCCTGGGTGCCGCCCTGGTAGCCTCCAAACCGGTTCACCGGCGACCAGTCCGGCATGGGCTTGGGCAGCGAGGGGGCGAGCGGGCCGAAGTCACCACCGCCGTGCACCACCTTGCCACCCACCACGGTCAACACGCTGGTGATGTCCTTGATGGCTTCTTCCGGCACGTGGAGGAAGTCCGAGGACAGCAGTGCGAAATCGGCATACTGGCCAACCTTCAGGATGCCCTTGCGATCCTGCTCATGGGAGAGCCACGCGCTGCCGTGCGTGTACAGGCGCAGCGCTTCTTCTCGTTCCAGCAGGTTGTCGTCGCCATACATCGACAGACCGCCCACGGTGCGGCCGGTAACCATCCAATACAACGCCACCCACGGGTTGTAGCTGGCCACGCGCGTGGCATCGGTGCCGGCGCCGACCGGCACGCCCGCCTCCAGCATCTTGCGCACCGGCGGAGTGTTCCGGGTCGCCGCGCTGCCGTAGCGCTCCGCGAAGTACTCGCCCTGGTACGCCATGCGATGCTGGATGGCGATACCGCCCCGCAGGGCGCGCACGCGTTCGATGTTGCGATCGGAGATGGTCTCGGCGTGGTCGATGAACCAGTGCAGTCCGTCGAAGGGCACCTCGCGATTCACCTTCTCGTAGACATCGAGCACGCGGCTGATGCTCTCGTCGTAGGTGGCATGGATGCGGAACGGCCAGCGGCGCTGCGCCAGCAGGCGAACCACGTCTTCCAGCTCGCCCTCCATGCCCTGCGGCAGCTCCGGGCGCGGTTCACGAAAATCCTCGAAGTCCGCCGCCGAGAAGACCAGCATCTCGCCCGCGCCGTTGTGACGCAGCATGCCGTCGCCCTGGAGCGGCGTCAGCATCCGCGACCACTTGTCGAAGTCCGCGAGCTCGCCCCCCTTCTTCTGGGTGAACAGGTTGTAGGCGATGCGCACCGTCAGCTCGCCGTCGGCATGCAGCTTCTGGATGATTTCGTAGTCTTCCGGGTAGTTCTGGAAGCCTCCGCCGGCATCGATCACCGAGGTGATGCCCAGCCGGTTCAGCTCGCGCATGAAATGGCGGGTGGAGTTGAGCTGGAACTCCGGCGGCAGCTTCGGTCCCATCGCCAACGTCGCGTACAGGATCAGCGCATTGGGTTTGGCCAGCAGCAGGCCCGTGGGATTGCCGGCATGGTCTCGCTCGAGCCGCCCACCGAGAGGCTCAGGACTGTCCTTGGTGTATCCGACCGCGCGCAAGGCGGCGCGGTTGAGGAGTGCCCGGTCGTACAGATGCAGGATGAAGACCGGGGTCTCCGGCGCGGCCTCGTTGAGCTCCCGCAGCGTCGGCAGCCGCTTCTCCGCGAACTGGTGCTCGCTGAAGCCGCCCACCACCCGCACCCACTGCGGTGCCGGTGTCCGCGCCACCTGCTCCTTGAGCATCGCCATCGCGTCGGCCAGCGTGCGCACGCCGTCCCAGCGCAGCTCCATGTTGTAGTTCAGGCCACCGCGGATCAGATGGAGGTGGCTGTCATTGAGGCCGGGGATGAGACGCCGGCCTCCGGCATCGATGATCCGGGTCCTGGCGGTGGCATGCGCCATCACCGCGGCCTCTTCGCCGATTGCCAGCAGGTTGCCATCGGCGACGGCCAACGCCGTCGCCGACGGGTTATCCCGGTCCAGGGTGGTGATCCGGGCATTTTTGACGATCATGTCGGCCATCGGTACAATCCTTTCCATTCCGGCGACTCGAGCCGGAGACAATCGTTATCACCTACGACATCCGATGGCCGCATGGCCATCAATCAGTGACCGCCTTCGGACGCTCCGAACATCGTCTTGGCGTACTGCAAGCCGATTCCGTAGCCGCCACCGTGGGTCTTGGCGATGCCGGTGGTCAGGCCGTACGTGGCCTCGCGCGCCCAATCGCGCTGCAGCTCGAGCAGGTACTGCAGGCTGGTCATCGGAACCGCACCGGCCTGGATCATCCGCTGCACCGCACGCTCGTGCGCCTCGTCGGACACATCACCGCAGGCATCGGTGATGACGAACGTCTTGAAGCCCTGGTCGATCGCCGACACGACGGGACCCACGATACACACGCCCGTCCACAGTCCCGCGAACACCAGCCGCTCCTTCTCGAAGGCGTTGATCTGGGTGATCACCTGCTTGTCTTCCCAGGCATTCATGGAGGTGCGGTCGTAGACCTTCGCACCAGGAAACGCCTCGGTGATCTCCGGGAACAACGGCCCCGAGAAGCTCTTCTCCGCGACCGTGGTCAGCAGGGTCGGGACGCGGAAGCCAGCGGCGGCCTTGGAGATGAGCGCGGTGTTGTTGCGCAGTTGCGCGATGTCGATCGAATGCGTCGCGAAGGTCATCTGCGACTGGTGATCGATCAGGATCAAGGCATGGTCGGTGGGCGACAGGAGGCCCTTTCCGGGCGTGGGGGAGGCTTTGGGCGGCATGGGACTGTTCCTCTTCGGTTTGGGTTATGCCAAACAGACTAGAGCGTCAGGACTCGAGAAAAAACACTCGAAAGCGCAGGAAGCGGATCACCCGAATGGGGGAGTGAACGCCCACCGGCCCGTTACTCATCAACGCGGGTCTTCTTGCGCGGCGGCAGGGTGACAACACGCCTTCCGAACAACCACGCATCCACCGAGTGAGCGCCGGGTCCGAGGAGCGCCAGTGCACCCGCGGCGAGCAGCTCGATACCCGCTTCAGGCAGGGTCACGCCGCCCATGACCATGAAGTCGTAGAAAGAGAACAGGAAGCACACGACCGCGAGGGTAGGTGTCAGAACGCCCAGGCAGAGTCCGATGGCCAGGAGCGCGAGCATCGCATTCATCAGCGGTCCGCCGGAGAGGTGGGGCAGCAGGGACAGGGCGACCGACAGGCGCAGCAACAGCAGTCCGACCCCGGGGCCACCTTCGGGAAACATGGAGAAGAGGCGTTGCACCGGTCCATCTTACCCCCCCTGGTGCGGCGCGATTGTATCTGAGATAAGGGAGCCCGGCCTCCCCATTTCGGGGGATTCCAACGATGTCGATGACGGGTATCCAACGACCGTTCGCTGGTCGAGCTCAACGGGACGGAGCCGATGTTTCCACGACGAAGGGTGATGACTGCGGGTGGAACGGCCTCGCGGGGCGACATGGGCCTCTCCGGCCGCCCGGCGGAGGGCGCTGAGCGATGAGCTCCACGAACCCGCCCATTCGCATCCTGATTGTCGACGATCATCCGCTGCTGCGCGAAGGGCTCAGCAGCATGATCGCCGGGCAACCGGACATGAAGCTGGTCGCCGAGGCGGAGAATGGAGAGCAGGCCCTGCAAGCCTTCCGCGACCACCTGCCAGACATCACGCTGATGGACGTGCAGATGCCCACGATGAATGGCATCGATGCGATCACGGCGATCCGCACCGAGTTCCCCACCGCGAGAATCATCATCCTGACGACCTACAAGGGCGACATGCAGGCGTTGCGCGCCATCAAGGCAGGCGCGTCCGGATATCTGCTCAAGAGCATGTTGCGCAAGGAGTTGGTGGAAACCATCCGCAGCGTGCATGCGGGACGTCGCCGCATCGCCGCGGATATCGCCACCGAGATGGCCGAGCACGTGGCGGACGACGAATTGACGGCACGGGAATGTGACGTCCTGCGCCTCGTGGCCAGCGGCAGCGCCAACAAGGAAGTCGCCGCCCGGATGGGCATCTCCGAGGAGACGGTCAAGACGCACATGAAGAACGTCCTGACCAAGCTCGGCGCCAAGGACAGGACGCATGCGGTGGTCGTCGCGCTGAAGCGGGGAATCATCGATATCTGAGCGTGGCCGCGCGGCGGCAGCGGCTCGTATCCGTCGAGGTAGAATACCGATGGTGGGGACGAGGCTCAGGGGACCCGTCAGGTTCTGGCAGCAGGCGCTGTTCCTCGGACTCGTCGCGGTGCTCACGTTCTTCGCGGACACGGCGCGGGCATTCAGTCAGGACCGACGCCTCACTCAGTTCCACCACACCCGGTGGACGATCAAGGAAGGAGCTCCCGGCCAGATCTCCGCGATCGCTCAGACAGAAGACGGGTATCTGTGGCTTGCCGCGGCCGCTTCGTTGTACCGGTTCGAGGGCATCCGCTTCGAACGGTTCGAGCCGCCCTCGGGCGATCCCTTCTCCACCATCCAGACCTTGTACGCCCCGCCCGACGGTGGGCTGTGGATCGGCTTCCAGCTCGGCGGCGTCGCGTTCCTGAAAGAGGGACACTTGACCCGGTATCATGGCACCGAGGGCGCACCGACCAGGTCGGTTTCCGCCTTCGCCACGGATCGGGACGGCAACGTCTGGGCCTCCGAAATGCGTGGAGGACTGTTCCGTCTGTCCGGCACGCGCTGGGAACAGATTGGAGAATCCTGGGGGTATCCGGGCAGCAAGTCCCGGCACCTGTTCGTGGATCGGGACGGCACGCTGTGGGTCGCCACCGAGAAGACCCTGTTGTATCTGCCGCGCGGCGCGCACAGGTTCGTGCCCACGGACGTCAGCGTCGGGTGGGTGTTCCAGTTGAGGCAGGCACCGGATGGAAGGATCTGGATGACGGAATCGGGCGGTGACGTGCGACCGATTCCGGTGCCCGGCCACGGACAGACGGAGAATCCCCCCACCCTGCATGTGGAGTCGGCGGGCATGTTGTTCGCCCGCGACGGGAGCCTGTGGCTCACCACCCTGGGTGATGGGGTCCGCCGCCTCGCCCATCCCGAGCGCTCGTCGGCCGGAGACGCGGCGGAGGTGGGTGGGGAGGTGGAGTCCTTCACCGAGAAGGATGGCCTGAGCGCGGATTACGCATGGCCAGTGCTCGAGGATCGCGAGGGCAATGTCTGGGTGGGCACCAGCGGCGGGCTCGATCGCTTCCGCACCAGCTCGATGGTGCTGGCGGAGTTCCCGCGCGGTTCGCACGATTTCGCCCTGATCGCGGGGAATGCCGGCGAGGTCTGGGCGGGTACCACCAACCGTCCGCTCATGCGCTTGCACGACGGCGAGGTCTCGTTCGAGCAGCTCGGCTCCCCGGTCCGCTCCGCCTACCGCGACGAAGAGGGTGTGGTCTGGCTGGGAGCGGACGACGGCCTGTGGCGGGTGGAGGACGGCCGCCTGAGTCGCGTCACGCCACTGCCGGATCCGCTCGCGCAGGTGCAGGCCATGACTCGCGATCGCCATGGCACACTCTGGGTGTCCCTGACGACCGGTGGACTGATGCAGTGGGAGGATGGCCGTTGGCACTCGGTGGAGGAGCCGCTGGGTCCTTTGGATGGCGAGAGCATCCACACCGCGATGACCGATGGTCGCGGACGGGTATGGCTGGGCCATCAGCGGGGCATCATCACGCGGGTCGACGGCGACGAGGTCCGGCGGTTCACCGAGGACGACGGGCTCAGGCTGGGGGTGGTCGCCGCCCTGACCGCCGGCCGCCGGTATGTGTGGGTCGGCGGCCAGTTCGGACTGGCCTTCCATGACGGTGAGCGCTTTCGTCCACTCGTCGCCGACGGTGACGAATCGTTCCGCAGCGTGAGCGGCATCATCGAGCGCCCCGATGGCAGCCTGTGGGTGCATGCCGTGCCGGGGGTCTTTCACGTCCCGGCGGAGGAGGTCCGGCGCGCGGTAGGCGATCCCGGCCATCGCGTGCGCTATGAGTTGTTCGACTTCCTCGACGGGCTTCCGGCCAGGCCGACGCTGCTGCGTCCGTTGCCCACGGCCATCGCGGGCGGCGACGGGCGTCTGTGGTTCGCCACCAGCAACGGTGTGGTCTGGATCGATCCCGAGCGGATCGCCCGCAATCCGTTGCCTCCACCGGTGTCCATCCTCTCCGTGAAGGCCGATGGCCGCCGGTACGCGCCAGCAGCGGACGTGACGCTTCCGATCCATCCCGCCAACCTGGAGATCGACTATGCCGCGCTCAGCCTGTCCATCCCCGAGCGCGTGCGTTTCCGCTACCGGTTGGAAGGCGTGGACGAGCACTGGCAGGACGTCGGTACGCGGCGCACCGCCTATTATGGCAACCTGGCGCCGGGGCAGTACCGCTTCCACGTGATCGCATCGAACAACGACGGCGTGTGGAACGAGCACGGCGCGAGCCTCGAGTTCGTCGTTCCGCCCGCGGTCCACCAGACCTGGTGGTTTCGCACGCTCTGCATGGCGGCCGGACTGCTGCTGCTCTGGCTGATGTATCTGCTGCGTCTGCGCCAACTGACCGCGAAGATGCGCGGCCGTCTGGAGGAGCGGCACGCGGAGCGCGAGCGGATCGCCCGGGAGCTGCACGACACCCTCCTGCAGAGCGTGCAGGGGCTGGTGCTCCGGTTGCAGGCCGTCGCCGAGCAGCTCCCCGAGCACGAGCCGGCACGTCAGGCGATGGAGAAGGCCCTGGATCGCGCGGACGAGGTACTGGCCGAGGGCCGCGACCGGGTGATGGATCTGCGCTCGTCCGCCCACGCGGGTCGCGACCTGTCGGACGCGCTCGTGCGGGTCGGGAAGGAGTTGGCGGAGAACCTCCCGATGTCGTTCCGTCTGGTCACGGAAGGTGTGCCACAAGAGTTGAACGCCGCCGTGCAGGTGGAGATCTTCTTGATCGGCCGAGAGGCCCTGCTCAACGCGTTCCAGCACGCGGGAGGCACGGCCGTGGAAGCAGAACTCCACTACGACTCCGACGAGTTGCGCGTGCGGATCCGGGACGACGGCGCGGGCGTGGACCCGGAGGTTCTCGAAATGGGCGGCCGTCCGGGGCACTGGGGCCTCGCGGGGATGCACGAACGGGCAGCGAGGATCGGGGCTACATTGCAAGTGTGGAGCCGGACCGATGCCGGCACGGAAGTGGAATTGAAGGTCCCAGCCGAGATCGTCTACCGGCGGAGGCCGAAAGCGGCCTGGTGGAGCAGGCTGAAGGATATCGCCCGCCTGGCGCGAGGGAGATGAGAGCGCGCGCCGAGGCGGATACGTCAGGCGACGGCGCCTGCCCGGGCACGCGGCACCGGCTGGGCGTCGAGGAAGGAGCGCAAGGCGGTCGCGAAGGGCTCCGGCCGCTCGAAGAATGGGAAGTGCGAGCCCCCCTCCTCGGCGGTGAAGATGCGCAACTGGGCGCCCGGGATTTGCTCGGCGCTCCACTTCTGCGAGGCCGGGTTGACGTGGCTGACCTCGCCGGCCATCACCAGCGTCGGCACGTCGATGCGTGGCAGCACGTCGCGCCAGTCCTGCATGATGTGGTCCAGCAACAGCCGTGAGCCGAAGCCGCCCTCGAGCTTGAGGTTCTCCTGGTAGAGCCACGCCAGATCCGCGCTGGAGATCTGTTTGGTGAGCATGGAGACGAGGAAGTCGTGCCGCACGGCCGCCGCGTCGGGACCGAGGACGCCCTTGCAGAAGGCCTCGGCACCGGGGAAATCCAAGATGGCCCCCACTTCGGTCGCCTCGACCTTGTTCAACCAGGGGAGAACCGTGCAGGCACTGGGCTGGTCGATGATGATGAGCGAACTCACCTTCGCGGAGCCGAACAGGTCGAGGTAGCTCCACAGCACCGACGCCCCCATGGAGTGGCCCGCGAAATCCGCCCGCTCGATCCCCAGGTACGTCAGGAGTTCGTCGAGGTCACGCGCGAGCCGGGCGATGCGAGCGCCGTGCGGAGGATGGCCGGACTCACCGTGGCCACGCTGGTCGTAGCTGACGACACGGTAATGACTGGCGAGCATGGGGATGACCCGATCGAACATCGCGCGCGACTGTGACCAGCCGTGCAGCAATACCAGGGTACGCTCGCTCGAACTCGAACCCGCGAGGTGATAGTCCAGTTCGCATCCGTCGGCGGTGGTGAAGGTGCTCATGATGTCTTCCTTGGGGGTGCGCTCGGTTCAAGGCCAGAGACGCCAGGTCCACTCGCACCAGTAGCGTGTCGGACATGGGAGGAAATCACCCGAAAGCACATGCAAGGCTTCACCCGAAAGAGGGAGCGAGCACTCACCATTGCACTCCACGAACAGGAATGAGAGATGGGACGGCATGCAACTCGTAGAGGAAGAGACGTCACGAGCGGCCCCGATGCGGGTCCCGACCGCCCCCGCTCGTTGGCCACTTCTCGGACATTCCTGGCCCCTGCTCTCCAGACCACGAGATTTCCTTCTCTCGTTGGAGAAGGTCGGGAGTCTCGTCCGTGTCTACATCGGGCAGATGCCCATGGTGGTCATCACCGATCCCGAACTCACGCGTCAGGTCCTGCATGACAGCGCCACCTTCGATAAAGGAGGCTCCCTCTACGAGAAGCTGAGCGAGCTGACGGGCAATGGGCTGCTCACGAGCCAGTCGGAGCCGCACAAACGACAGCGTCGCCTGGTGCAGCCCGCCTTCAAGAAAAGTTCGATCAAGGACTACTCGTCCGTCATGGCCGGGGTCGTCGAGGTGGCGCTCCGCGACTGGGAAGATGACGCCGTGGTCGACATGAAGGCCGCCGCCTATCACATCGTCTCCCGCATCGCGGCGCGATCGATGTTCTCGGCTGAAATGGCCGACGCCTCCATCGCGAGAATCGCCGAGGCCCTGTCCATCTACCTCAACGGCCTCTTCGTGCGAACGGTGGGGCCGGGTGTGCTCTTCGAGCGGCTGCCCACTCCTGGCAACCTCCGCTACAAGCAGGCGCTCGAGGTGCTGCATCAGGAGATCAGCAGGATCATCTCGGAGTACATCGCGTCCGGAGTGGAACGCGAGGACGTGCTGTCCATCCTCCTGAGGGAAAAGGACGAGGGCGATGGCGCGGGACTGTCCCCCCAGGAGGTCCACGATCAAGTCACGACACTGCTGCTGGCGGGAATCGAGACGTCGGCCGCGACCCTGTGCTGGTGTCTGTACCTGCTGAGCCACCATCCGGACGTCACCCAACGGCTCCAGGCCGAGTTGGACGGTGTTCTCGGTGGGCGGGCCGCACAATGGGATGACATCCCCGAGCTGAAGCAAACACGTCGAATCGTCATGGAGGCGCTGCGCCTCTATCCACCGGGCTGGCTCTTCACCCGGGTGACGATGCGTGACACCGTCCTCGGCGCCTACCCGCTCCCGCGGGGAACCGGGATCGCGTACAGCCCCTATCTGCTGCACCGCAGCCCCAGTTCCTTCGAACAGCCGGACCGCTTCGATCCCGACCGGTGGCTCCCCGAGCGCTCCAACCGCCTGTCGATGAACAGCTTCGTCCCCTTCGGTGGGGGGGTTCGCCGCTGTATCGGGGAGATGCTCGGGGTGACCGAGGTCATGCTGACCCTGGCGACGATCGCCTCGCACTGGGAGGCGCGGTGCGTGCGCGAGGGGCCGATCGAGCCCGCGCCAGCACATGTCTCGTTGATCCCGAAGCAGTTGCGGATGCGGGTCACACGTCGGAAGAGGTAACCTCTTGAGAGTCCAAGTGAATCAACAGTCCATCCACCAGACGTTGGAAACGGTCGACTGGGGGCCTCCGCCGCCCCTCAACAAGCACTACCCGGGGATCCATCGGGAAGCGGATCTCTGGCTGGAGAGCGTGGGACTGACGGACAAGCCGGGCCGCCTCGCGAAGCACCGGAGGATCGAGGTTCCCCTGTTCGCGGCCATGGCCTATCCCACAGCCTCTCGCGACAACCTGCTCCTGGCCCATGACTGGATGGCCTGGCTGTTCGAGTACGATGACCAGTTCGATGAGGGGGACGACGGTCACAGCACCGACAGGGCCCGGCAATCCCGGGAGAGCCTGTTGTCGATCCTCGACGACACGTCCACCGTGGCGCGGGAGGTCCCTCGGAGAACGCTCCAATCAGGGCTGAGTGACATCTGGTCGAGACTGCGGGCCGTGGCCCCTCCTGGCCTGCGGGAGCGCTTCGCGGGGCATGTCGCGGACTACCTCGAGTCCTATGAATGGGAGACCCACAACCGCCGCGTCGGGTACTGCCCGGACGTCGAGGAGTATCTGGCAAAGCGACAGCACACGGGCGCCGCCCATCCCTGCTTCGACCTGGTCGTGCCCGCGGCGGGAATCCAGTACGGCCGTGTGGATTGGACGAATGCCAGGAGGGGGCGCCTCGAATACCTCTCGTCGGAGATCATCACGCTGTCCAACGATCTCGTCTCATTTCCAAAGGAAATGGAGCAAGGAGACGTCCACAACATCGTGATCATCCTCATGCGGCGGCACGGACATCCGGAGCAAGAGGCGGTCCTTCGGACGGTGGGCCTGCTCGAGTCGCGCATCGCGGACTTCGAGCGGGAGGCGAGTGGACTGGCGCGAGCCCCCCTCGGCCTGAATGACGATACGAAGCTTTACATCCACGGCCTGAAGGTCTGGTACCAGGCCAACTATTTCTGGTCGTTGAAATGCCGTCGCTTCATCGTCGACCAGGTGGATGAGGCGGCCCACTGAGCCGCCTCATCAGTGGACAACCTCCATGGGAGGCGGCGAGGAGAGCCCGATGAGTCGAACCGTGGAATTTTCCAAGAATCCGTCATTGGGAGCGGAGTCTCACGGCTCCGTCACGGCGACCACGGGTTCCCCTTCCATGCCCGCGAAAGGAGTTGCGAGGACATGGCGGAGCCGGGAAGAAAACCACGCTACGAACGAAACATGGTTGTTTGAGTTGACAAACCGACAACGCCTGCCTTAGAGATCCTTCCGGCTTTCCTCTGGATTTCTGGACGCTTCCGATAATCAAGGTGTGCGGTAGCACGAAGAAAGCGACGGGCTGCACGCGAGCACTGGCTCGACGGTAGCGGTTGCCGGTGTCACGGGTGCGGCAGGGGGCGGCGCGTCGTCGACGGACGCGCGGTGGCACTCAACATCAAGGAGCACCGATACATGCGAAAGTCGTCTACGTGGCCGGTGGGCGGAGTACGCCCGCTGAGGGCCATGGTGGTGGGTTGTGCCCTCGTAGCTCCTCTGTCCGCCATCGCGGGCCCGTCCGACACGAAACAGCCACCTGCCTCCGCGCGCGGCGTCTCGCTGCCTCCGGCGGTGCTCGTCAGTGATTCGCGAGAGGTCTCCGCGGGTGGAGCCAGGGGTTACTCGCTCGTGACGCCGGCCGGGCTCGTCATCCACCGCACCGAGCGGCCTGTCCTGGCGCTGCGCTCCATCCAGGTTCCCGGCACGGCCATCCAACTGCATACGTGGCAGGAATCGCAGACGAACGGGATGCGCCAGAGCTACACGGCCTATACGCGCGGCGGGACGGAGGCGGTTGGCCGTGTCAGGGATACCAGCTACCTGGTACGTCTGGACGCGGCGCAGTTCGACCCGCTCCAGGTCACGCAGCCGCTGGCCACCCGTCTGCTCGCCGCGGATCCGGACAACACGCTGCACCTGGTGCAGTTCCTCGGGGCGCCGCTGCCGGAGTTCCGCGAGGCCATCGAGCGCCAGGGCGGCAAGGTGTTGCGCTTCCTCACCGACCACACCTTCGTGGTGGACATGGACGCGGACGCGCAGAAGCGCGTCGCGGAGCTGCCCTACGTGCGCTGGGTGGGGCCCTACCACCCCGAGTACCGGCTGGAGCGCGAGCTGCGGGAATCCCTGATGGGGCTGGCGCCGGCGCTGGCACCGCAGCGCTACTCCATCATGCTGGGTGAGAGCGGCGCCGGACGGCAGGAAGAGGTGGCCGCCCTGGTGCGCAAGCTCGGCGGCACGGTGGAGCTCATCGAGCAGGGAGGCCTGCGCGTGGAGGCCACGCTCACCGCGGCCCAGCTGCGCCAGGTGGCTCGCTCCAACGCGGTGCAGTTCATCGACCGGTGGGGTGGCCCCGGTGGCGTGGACATGGACATCGTCCGCGACGTGGGCGGCGCCAACTACCTGGAGGGGCTCGAGGGCTGGACGGGCCAGGGCGTGCGCGGGGAAATCTTCGACACCGAGCTGCTCACCACGCATCAGGAGTGGAGCACCGCCCCCATCATCCACAGCACGGGCACCACGGGCTCGCTCCACGGCAGCAGCTGCTACAGCAACAACTTCGCCCGGGGCGCGAACCCGGCCGCGCGCGGCATGATTCCCAGCGGCCAGGGCATCTTCTTCCGCTACAGCGAGTCCACCCAGTTCGGCGGCACCAAGTCCCGCTACGACATCAACAAGGAGCTCATCAACCCGGCCGGGCCCTACCGCGCCGTGTTCCAGACCTCCAGCGTGGGCAGCGCCCAGGGCACCGCCTACACCACCATCTCCGCCGAGGTGGACGACTACCTCTTCAAGCACCCCATCCTCAGCACACAGTCGCAGAGCAACACGGGCAGCCGGAACTCACGCCCGCAGGCGTGGGCGAAGAACATCGTCTCCGTGGGCGCGGTCCAGCACCAGAACACCGCCAGCCGCGCGGATGACCGCTGGAACTACACCGGCAGCATCGGGCCCGCGGCGGACGGCCGCATCAAGCCGGACCTGTCCTACTTCTACGACTCCATCCAGTCGGCGACTGGCAGCGGCAACGCCAACTACACCCAGTTCGGCGGCACCAGCTCCGCCACACCGCAGACGGCGGGCCACTTCGGTCTGCTCTTCCAGATGTGGCACGAGGGCGTCTGGAGCGGCTTCGGCGGCAAGGCGGACGTGTTCGACAGCCGCCCCCAGATGGCCACCGCCAAGGCGCTGATGATCAACAACGCCTACCGCTACAACTGGCAGGCCGGCGGCTCCAACGCGGACGTCGACCGCTACAAGCAGGGCTGGGGCACCGCCGACATCCGGCGCCTCTACGACCGCGCCCCGAAGACGAGCGTCATCGACGAGACGGACCTCCTCACACCGCTGGGTGTCAAGACGTACGACGTCACCGTCCCGAGCGGTGAGACGGAGCTGAACGTCACGCTCGTCTTCACCGATCCGATGGGCACCGTCGGCGCGGCCCAGACGCGCATCAACGACCTGTCGCTCCGCGTGACGGACCCGAACGGCACCGTCTACTGGGGCAACTACGGCCTGACGACGGGCAGGTTCTCCACCCCGGGGGGAACGTCCAACACCATCGACACGGTGGAGAACGTGTTCATCCAGAACCCCGTGGCCGGCAAATGGACGGTGGAGGTGCTGGGCGACGAGATCGTCCAGGACTCCCACGTGGAGACGACCGCGCTGGACGCGGACTACGGCCTGGTGGTCAGCGGTGGCGTCATCAGTGGTGGGTGATGTCGACAGCAACGGCTGAGTAGCCCCGCGCCACACTCACCGCCCATGCGGGCTCCGGTGGTGCCGACACCGGAGCCCCGATGAACAACGTCGTCACCGGGGAGCCTTCACCCCACCCAGGTGAACAGGGCCCACAGGGCGATTACCGGGCGCGCCGCTCCTGCCGCTCGCGCGCCTCGGCCTGCTTGCGGCGCGAGGCCTCGGCGCCCGTCTCCGGCGGCACCAGCGCGTGGGGTCCCCGGCCGATGAGGTCCTCCCGGCCCGCCTGGATGAGCGCCTCGCGCGCCAGCGGCCACTGCTCCGGATTCCAGTAGAGCAGCAGCGCCTTCTGCAGCTTCTTCTCGCGCAGGCCCCGCGCCGTGTACACCGGCTCCATCTTCAGCGGATCCAACCCCGAGTAGTACATGGCCGTGGCCACCGACATGGGCGTGGGAATGAAGTCCTGCACCTGGCGCGGCCGCTTGCCGTTCTGCTTGAGCCACAGCGCCAGCTCCACCATGTCCTTCAGCTCCGAGCCCGGGTGCCCGCTGATGAAGTAGGGAATGTCGTACTGCTCCTTGCCCGCCTCCTCGCTCGCGCAGGCGAACATCGTCTGGAAGCGCTCGAAGCTCTCGATGCCCGGCTTCTTCATCTTCTCCAGCACCCGCTTCGACACGTGCTCGGGCGCCACCGAGAGCTGGCCGCCCACGTGGTGCGCGGCCAGTTCCTTCACGTACTCCGGCGAGCGCTCGGCCAGGTCGTAGCGCACGCCGCTCGCGATGAAGACGTGCTTGATGCCCTCCTCCTGGCGCACCTGCTTCATCAGGTCGATGAGCGGCCCGTGGTCCGTGTCCAGGTTCTCGCACACGCCCGGGTGCACGCACGACAGCTTGCGGCAACGCTTCTCGATGTCCTCGCTCTTGCACTTGAGCTTGTACATGTTGGCCGTGGGGCCCCCCAGATCCGTGAGCGTGCCGCGGAAGTCCCCCATGCGCCGCAGGGCCCGCACCTCGCGCAGCACGCTCTCCGCGCTGCGGCTCTGGATGACCCGGCCCTCGTGCTCGGTGATGGAGCAGAAGGTGCACCCGCCAAAGCAGCCACGCATCAGCACCACCGAGTGCTTCACCGTCTCGTAGGCCGGAATCTGCTCCCGGTACATGGGGTGCGGCACGCGGTTGAACTTCAGGTCATACAGCTCGTCCATGGCCACCGACGCGCTGTCCCCCTTGCCCGCCCCGTCCTCCAGGGGAAGCGCCGGCGGGTTGAAGTAGACGGCGCGGTTGCCGTGGCGCTGCGCCAGGGGACGCCCGTTGCCGGGGTTGGTCTCCATCTGGAAGTCGCGCGACATGCGCGCGAAGGCCTCCTTGTCGGCCACCACCTCCTCGTACGAGGGCAGCACCACCGTCTTCTGGTCCGCGGCGCGCCGCGCGGGGTCCGCCTCGTGCACCTTCATCGCCTCGTCGTTGATGAGGTAGGCCGTGCCCCGCACGTCCCGGAGGTCCTCGATGAGCTCGCCCCGGTCGAGCCGGTCCGCGATCTCCCAGATGGGGCGCTCGCCCATGCCGAAGACGAGCAGGTCCGCCTTGGCGTCGAAGAGGATGGCGCGCCGCACCTTGTCGCTCCAGTAGTCGTAGTGCGCGATGCGGCGCAGCGACGCCTCGATGCCCCCCAGCACGATGGGCACGTCCGGATAGGCCTCGCGGCAGCGCTGGGCGTAGACGATGGTGGCCCGGTCCGGCCGGGCGTTGGTGCGCCCCCCGGGGCTGTACTGGTCCTCGGAGCGGTTCTTCTTCTGCGCGGTGAGCCGGTTGAGCATCGAGTCCAGGTTGCCCGCGGCCACCCCGAAGAAGAGCCGGGGCTTGCCCAGTTCCTTGAAGGGCTCGGCCGAGTGCCAGTCCGGCTGGGAGATGATCCCCACCTTGAAGCCACGCCCCTCGAGGAAGCGGGCGATGAGCACCGGGCCGAACGCGGGGTGATCCACGTACGCGTCACCCGTGACGATGATGATGTCGAGCTGTTCCCAACCCCGGGCCTTCATGTCGGCGCGGGTGACGGGCAGGAAGGGGTGGGCGTAGCGGAGCGGAGTGGCCATGAGCGGAGTCCCTCACCTCCCCTAACCGCTCAGGGGGGCGGGAAGCAAACACCCGGGCTCCAAAAGTACCTCCGGACTCCCCTCCCCCGCCACCACCCCCTCGCTCGGCTCCCCCGCGGACAGGCCGGGGCCCTGGGGACACGAGAGAAGGCGCTTGAGCGTCATGGCCCACCTGGGGGACACAGGCGAGGATGGAGCCCATGACCGCCCCGCCCAAGACCATCGTCTTCGACCTCGACGGCACGCTGGTGGACTCGCTGCCGGACATCATCACCAGCTTCCAGTACGCCCTGGAGAGCCAGAAGCTGCCCGTGCCCTCGGTCGCGGAGGTCCGCGCCCTCATCGGCCTGCCCCTCGAGGACATGTACGCGCACTTCGCGGCGCCCGACCAGATCCCCACCCTGTGCGCCCTCTACCGCGAGCACTACCCCCGCAACTTCGTCACGCGCTCGCGCCCCTTCCCCGGCGCCGTGGAGCTGCTGCGCACCCTGCGCGAGCGCGGCTACACGCTCGCCATCGCCACCACCAAGCGCACCGACATGGCCCGGCGCTTCGTCGAGGCACTCGGGTTGACGTCCGCCGTGGACCACATCCAGGGCACCGACGGCTTTCCCCACAAGCCCGCGCCGGACGTCATCCAGCGGGCCCTGGCCGCGCTCGGCTCCGAGGGCCTGTGGATGGTGGGCGACACCACCCACGACATCCTCGCCGGTCGCGCCGCGGGCCTGCGCACCTACGCCGTCACCTGGGGCAACCACGGCGCGGATGAGCTCGCCACCGCGAAGCCGGACGAGATCCAGGCCGATCTCTCGCGGCTGCTCGAGCACCTGCCCGCGCGCGCCTGACGCGCCCCGCGTACGTCACGCGGAGTGCGCCGCCTCCGCCTCGTGGACGTGCGCCTTCTGCTCCCGGTACTCGGAGATGTGCGCGTAGACGTGCTCCGGGAAGCGCAGGTCCTTGTAGACGTTGCCCTCGTCCGGGTCCTCCGGATTGGGGATGATGGGGAAGTCCTGCTGCTGCTGGAACTGCAGCACCTTCTCCCTCCGGGGCGGGCTGTAGTCGTGCGCCTTCACCTGCTCGATGAGCGAGAGCGCCTGTGCCTCGTCGCACGCGGGATCCTGGAGGAGCAGCCACTTCAGCTCCGCCTCGTCCAGGAAGTAGCGTGCCACCATGGCGAAGACGAGCCGGCCGAAATGGCCGATGTCCTTGCCCGCCTCGAGCGAGTCCAGCAGGTGCCGCATCATCCCGTTCTCGCGCAGGGCCTCCTGCCCACCCGCTCCCGCGCGCTCACCTCGTGTGTCCGTCATGGCTGAAGTCCCTTTCCATGAAACCGGTCGGGCCGGTTGCATCTGAAAACATGTTCAGCACGGTGACGCGACCCTGCACCTGCCCGCCCTCGTCCCATGTACCGGATGCACGGAGGGCGAGCGGGAGGAGGGGCCTTCAGCTCGGGCGCGAGGAGAATTCCCCGGTCAGGGCCGGCTCGGATTCGGCCGCCTC
Source organism: Cystobacter fuscus (assembly GCF_002305875.1). Lineage (NCBI taxonomy): Bacteria > Pseudomonadati > Myxococcota > Myxococcia > Myxococcales > Archangiaceae > Cystobacter > Cystobacter fuscus. The sequence continues at coordinate 9,305,921 of NZ_CP022098.1, forward strand.
CTCGGCGGGAGACTCGGGCACGGGGGTGGTGAGTGCTTCGAAGGTGGACTCGTACTGGGGGTGATTGGTGCCCAGCAGCCGATCCCACACGTTGAAGTAGAGGCCGAAGTTCCACTTCATCCGCTGGTGGTGCTGGTGGTGGTGGGTGGTCGTGGTGAACCACCGGCCCACGGGCGAGCGCAGGAAGCCCCGCGGATACAGCTCGACGCCCAGGTGCCCGATGACGTTGATGAAGAGCTGGAGGGTCAGGAAGATGAGGAACGCGCTGCGATGGACCGGCAGGGTCAGCAGGATGAGCGGTCCGATGCCCGCCTCGATGACGGCCTCCAGGGGGTGGAAGGCGTAGGCGGCGAGCGGCGATGGATCGTGCGACAGGTGGTGCACCTTGTGGACGTGCTCGAAGATGGGCTTCCAGTGCATGAAGCGGTGCGTCCAGTAGAAGTACGTGTCGTGCACCAGGAGCATCACCGGAATGGACAGGACGAACCACACCGGCCCATGGCGGTCGTCGGTGTAGAAGCGCGACAGCCCGGCCTCGGCGAGCGCGTACATCCACACGCCCACCAGCCCGAAGATGACCAGGGAACCCATTGAATAGAGGATCTCCCGGCGCGCCTGCTTCTCGCTCACCGGCCCGGGTCCCAACCGCCGGGACGAGAACCGCCGCGGCGTGCGGCGGTGGAAGAACACGAACGCCGGAAGGGCGAACACCACGTAGCGCAGCAGGTTGAGGAAGAACACGCCCAACGCGACGTCAATCGGGGAACGCGGGGGAAGCATGGGCATCAATGGTCTCCGGAGGAACAACAGCCTAGCGCCGCGTCCCCCAACAAAGTATCCCGGGCCCCCCGTTGTCTCCCGGCATCAACCCCACCCCCTTCCACGGAAATTCCAGCATGGATCTCGAACTCCGCAATCGTCGAGCACTCGTCACCGGCTCCACCTTCGGCATTGGCTTCGCCATCGCCAAGGGACTGGCCGCCGAGGGCGCCCACGTCTTCATCAACGGCCGCAAGAGCGAGTCGGTCGACAAGGCGATCGCGCGCATCCGCCAGGAAGTGCCCGGCGCCCAGGTGGAGGGCGTGGCGGCGGATGCGACCACCGCCGAGGGCGCCCAGGCGGTGTTCGCCCGCGTGCCCGCGGTGGACATCCTCGTGAACAACCTGGGCATCTTCGAGCCCAAGCCCTTCTTCGAGATTCCGGACGCCGACTGGACGCGCTTCTTCGAGGCCAACGTGCTCAGCGGCGTGCGCTTCTCGCGCCACTACGCGCCCGGCATGCGCGAGCGCGGCTGGGGCCGCGTCCTCTTCATCTCCAGTGAGTCCGCCCTCAACATCCCCACGGAGATGATCCACTACGGCATGACGAAGACGGCCCAGTTGAGCATCTCGCGCGGGCTCGCCATGGAGCTGGCGGAGTCGGGCGTGACGGTGAACGCCGTGCTGCCCGGCCCCACGAAGACCGAGGGCGTGCAGGACTTCCTGCAGGATCTGGCGAAGTCCAAGGGCCAGACGGTCGAGCAGACCGAGGCGGACTTCTTCCGCACCGCGCGTCCCGGCTCGCTCTTGCGCCGCTTCGCCTCGCCCGAGGAGGTGGCCCACCTGGCCGTCTACCTGTGCAGCACGCGGGCCTCGGCCACCACCGGCGCCGCGCTGCGCGTGGATGGCGGCCTCGTCAACAACATCGGCTGAAGCACGGCGGGGAGGCAGCCCCTCCGGGCCCCGGGGATGTTATGTCCCAGGGGCCATGCCCACCCTCTCCAGCCTGACCCAGTCCCTGAGCCAGCTCGCCTCCTCCGAAAACCTGCGCCTCCTGTGGAACGTGCTTCGCCACGCACCGGGAGGCGGTGTCCTGATGGGGCAGCTCATCGGCAACATGGCACCGTACACGGGCTCCATCCGCCCGGAGGTGCTCTCCCTCGAACCCGGCTACGTCCGGGTGCGCATGAGGGATCGGCGCGCGGTGCGCAACCACCTGCGCTCGGTGCACGCCATCGCGCTGATGAACCTGGGCGAGGTGGCCACCGGACTGGCGGTGCTGTCCTCGCTGACCGGGGGCATGCGCGGCATCATCACCCACCTGGAGATGGACTACCTGAAGAAGGCGCGCGGCCCCATCTCCGCGGAGTGCCACGCGCCCGCGACCACTCCCGGCGAGCGCAAGGAGTACGACGTCCAGGCGGACCTCACCGACGCGGCGGGCGAGGTCGTGGCCCGAGCCCGCGCCCGCTGGCTCATCGGCCCCGCCATGCACTGACCCGGTGGCCGGCGTTCGTCTAGGATGAACGGCACCTCATGCCTCCAAGGGTTCACGCATGATCGTTCGCACTCTCCTGCTCACCCTCGCGGTCGTCGCGACCATTGGTTGCGGCTCCCCTTCCCAAACCGGACCCGATGCCGGGCATGACATCGACGCGGGCAACCCTGGCACCCCCCAGGATTTCTACTCGTCGTTCGAGGACGCGGACCCACAGCCCGCCTGGAGCTCCACGGTCGAACTCGACGCGAAGGGGCAGAAGAAGTCCTCCGGGATCACCGGGGAGCCGGACACGCGGATTCGCGGCAACATCATGGCGCAGGTGCGCTCGGTGACCGCCAGCAGCGAGAACCCTCCCGAGGAGAGCGTGGCCCGCCTCACCGACGGGGAGCTGACCTCCAAGTGGCTGGCGTACCAGAACACGGGCTGGGTGCAGTGCGAGCTCGCGCGGCCCCTCGCCGTGAAGCGCTACGCCCTCTCCTCCGCCAACGACTCACCCGAGCGAGACCCCGCCACCTGGACGCTCGAGGGCTCGCAGGACGGAACGAGCTGGACCGCGCTCGACCAGCGCAGCAACGAGTCGTTCACCACCCGCCTCGAGACCCGCACCTACGAGTTCACCAACACCACCCCCTATCCCTATTACCGGCTCAACATCACCGCCAACCGCAGCGGCACCACCCTGCAGCTCGCCGAGTTCCAGCTCTCCGATGGCGATGACGCGCCGCCGCCAGTGACCGACATGAAGAGCGCGGTCGGCAACGGCCCTGGCTCTTCGTGGAACTCCAAGATCGGCACCGGGTTCACCGGCACGCACGCGCTGCGCTTCGCGGGCGCGGTCACCGCGAGCGGCCGCGGCTACGCCTACAACAAGCTCTTCGACGTCAACATACGGGTCACGCCGACGACGGAGCTGTCGTATCTGCTCTTCGTCGACCCGGCGACGAACAACCCGAACTTCCCGAGCACCTACGCGGCGCTCGATCTCGCCTTCGACGACGGCACCTACCTGAGCGAGCTGAACGCCGTGGACCAGAACCACGCGGTGCTGAGCCCCACGGGCCAGGGCGCTTCGCGCACGCTCTACCCCAATCAGTGGAACCACAAGGTCTCACGCATCGGTGACGTCGCCGCCGGCAAGACGATCAAGCGCATCCTCATCGGCTACGACCAACCCAACGGCCCGGTTTCGAGCTTCGGCGGATGGATCGACGACGTGCGGATCACGGCCTCGCCCGTGCACGTGACGCCCACGCATCTGTCGGACTACGTGACCACCCTGCGTGGCACCCACTCGAACGCCAGCTACTCGCGCGGCAGCAACTTCCCCGCGACGGCCATCCCGCACGGTTTCAACTTCTGGACCCCGGTGACCGACGCGAGTTCGCCGAACTTTCTCTACGAGTACCACCGCCGCAACAACGTGGACAATCGCTCGGCGCTCCAGGCACTCGCCGTGAGCCACCAGCCGAGCCTGTGGCTGGGTGATCGGCAGAGCTTCCAGGTCATGCCCTCGGCGGCCAGTGGCACACCGAGCGCCAACCGCACCAGCCGTGCCCTCACCTTCCAGCACGAGAACGAGATCGCTCGGCCCTACTATTACGGAGTGAAGTTCGACAATGGCGTCCAGGCCGAGTTCACCCCCACCGACCACGCCGCGCTCTTCCGCTTCACGTTCCCCGGCGGCGACGCGAACCTCCTCTTCGACAACGTCAACAACGACGGCGGGCTCACCCTCAACCCCTCGACACGCACGATCACGGGCTACTCCGACGCGCGCAGCAACCTGTCAGTGGGCGCCACGCGGATGTTCGTCTACGCCACGTTCGACCGGCCGGTGACCACGAGCAGCATGCTCTCCGGCGGCGGCGGCACGAGCGTGACCGGCTACTTCCGCTTCACCGTCCCGGCGGACGACCGCACCGTGACCATGCGCATCGCCACCTCGCTCATCAGCGTCGAGCAGGCCAGGAAGAACCTCGCGCTCGAGATCGCGGAGGGCGATCGCTTCGAGGACGTGAAGGCACGTGCCCAGAAGCTCTGGGACCAGAAGCTCGGCATCATCGAGGTCCAGGGCGCCAATGAGGACCAGCTCACCACGCTCTATTCCAACCTGTACCGGCTGTTCCTCTACCCGAACTCGGGCTTCGAGAACACCGGCACGGCGACCGAGCCCGTCTACTCGCACGCCAGCCCGGTGGCGACGCCGAGCGGCACCAACACGCCCACGCAGACCGGCGCGAAAATCGAGAGCGGCAAGATCTACGTGAACAACGGCTTCTGGAACACCTACCGGACGGCCTGGCCGGCCTACGCGCTGTTCACGCCAGGCACCGCGGGCGAGCTGATCGACGGCTTCGCGCAGCACTACAAGGAAGGCGGCTGGATCGCGCGCTGGTCCTCGCCCGGCTACACCGATCTCATGACCGGCACGCACTCGGATGTCGCCTTCGCCGACGCCTACGTGAAGGGCGTCCGCAACTTCGACGTGGAGGCGATCTACGACGCGGCCCTGCGCAACGCCACGGTCCTGCCGGCCAGCAGCGGCGTCGGGCGCAAGGGACTCGAGTCGTCGATCTTCCTCGGCTACACCCCGAACTCGACTGGCTCGGGCCTGTCGTGGGCGATGGCCAACCATCTGAACGACTTCGGTATCGCGAACATGGCGAGCGCGCTCGCCACGGACACGAACCACCCTCGCCACCAGGAGTTCGTCGAGAGCGCGGAGTACTTCCTCGATCGCGCGCGGCGGTACGTGAACCTGTTCGACCCGTCGATCCAGTTCTTCCAGGGCAGGACGGCGAGCGGCGCGTTCGTGAGGTCCAAGAGCGACTACGAGCCGCGCGCCTGGGGCTACGACTACAGCGAGACCAATGGATGGAACATGGCCTTCGACGCGCCGTACGACGGCCTCGGCCTCGCGGCCCTGTACGGCGGCAAGGCCGGGCTCGCCGCGAAGCTCGACCAGTTCTTCGCCACGCCGGAGACCGCGAGCTTTCAAGGCACCTACGCCGCGATCGTCCACGAGATGGTCGAGGCGCGCGACGTGCGCATGGGACAGCTCGGCCTGAACAACCAGCCCGCGTACCACATCCCGTACATGTACACCCACGCCGGTCAGCCGGCGAAGACGCAGGAAAAGGTCCGCGACGCGCTCGCTCGCCTCTTCGTCGGGAGCAACATCGGCCAGGGCTACGTCGGCGATGAAGACAATGGCGCGATGTCGGCGTGGCACATCTTCAGCGCGCTCGGCTTCTACCCGCTGGCGGTGGGAAGCACGAACTACGTCATCGGCTCACCGCTCTACACCAAGGCCGTCATCCACCTCGAGAACGGCCACGACATCACCATCAACGCGCCGAAAAACAGCCCGAGGAACGTCTACGTGCAGGCGCTGAAGGTCAACGGGCAGGCGTATACGAAGACCTATCTGCCGCATGAGCTGCTCACCGCCGGTGCCACGCTCGACTTCGACATGGGCCCCGCCCCTTCCTCGTGGGGCACCGGTGCCGAGGATGCGCCGCCCTCGCTCACCACCAACGGCAGCGCCCCGAGCCCGCTGCGCGACACCGCGACGGGCGGCGCGGCCACGTCGAGCGACGGCACGAATGTCGGCAGGCTCTTCGATGACACCTCGGCCACGAGCGTGAGCTTCACCGCGGCGAACCCCGTGTTGCAGTACCAGCTCTCCTCGGGCGCGCGGCAGGTCACCTTCTACACGCTGACGTCGGGCACCGGCACGGTCGACCCGACTGGCTGGACGCTGAGCGGCTCGAACGACGGGGCGAACTTCACGATCCTCGACCGGCGCAGCGCCCAGACGTTCCGCTGGCGCACGCAGACGCGCGCCTTCCGGGTCGCCACCCCGGGCAACTACACGTACTACCGCCTCACGCTGACCGGCGCGGCGGGCCTGTCGCTCGCCGAGGTCGAGCTGCTCGCCAGACAGTAAGGGGCCGCCTTCGGCACCGGGTTCAGTTGGCCTCGCCCGCTCGGTCCGCCTCCACATCTCATGCTCGACATTCGAGGCGCGGAGGCCCTCCTGGCGTGCGACACAGGGGTGGAACCTCTATCCACGGGCCCCCAGGCGAGCCAATGCTTTCGTCCTCTTCTATTCCGCGTCGGTGCTGCTGCTGTCGGCCAGTGCGTGCCGTGACGAGCCCGGAGCCGGTCTGCGCCGAGGCGCTGCTCCCGCTGCAGAACCCGCGCGCCCATACCCTGGGCGAGACCTTCTACCTGCCCCGGCTGAAGCAGGACGCGCGGTGTCCCTCCACACTGGAGTGGCAGGTCGTCTCCGCGCCCGAGGGCAGCCGCAACACCGGGGTCCGGTGGCGGGTGCAGCCCTTCGCGATGCCGCTCTTCGGCAACAGCGTGGCGGATGCCTCGGAGGTGGTGGGCTCGGTCACCCAGGTGGACCCGTCCAACCAGGGCATCACCCAGGTGGAGGGGAAGCTGCGCATCCGCGGGCCCAGCATCGACATGAAGGACGTCGCGTTCTCCATCGTTCCGCAATAGCGGCACTGGAGCGGGGCCCTCCCACCCATGCCTGGGAGAGGGGGCCCCGTCTCAAAGCCTGGTGAGTTGGAGTGGGCACGTCGGTGGCTCGGATGCTCGGTGAGGTCAATCATTCCGAACTGGATGAATGCTTCGGACAAGGACTCCTCGCGCTCGCGATCCTTGAACAGGCGCCAATGCCAGTTCAGCCAGCCAAACGTTCTCTCTCCACTCCATCGATTGGGGAGTAGAACACAAACCCTTGGCCTGGTCCGAGCGCATCACACCTCGACGCCGACTGAAAAGACGCCCGGACCTTGTGCGCTGGGAGAAGCGTGAGGATGATAGGCTTATAGGTGGTAGCTAAAATTCATTCTGGCTTACCTGTTGTGTCTCTGCCAATGTTGCCGCCGTCCCCCCGGACCCATGCGAACCTCGCCGCCACCTGGTGGCCGAGGAATTCACAGCGTGGGGTACCAGCACCGCAGATCTTCCAGCAAGAACATCAACCCGCATGCCGAAAGGACAGGTGTGAAAATGAATAGCCAATTGCGTCAATCGTGGAGTCGCACAACGATGAAGGCCATTCGAAACCAGATCGCCGCAATGTTGGGAGCGGTGGCGCTGATCTCGTCCGTCATCCTCGCTGGCACGGCCAGCGCCGCGACGACCATCGAGCCGCTGGCCCTGGACGGCGTGTGGGCCTGTGGGGGGGCGCCCGTTCCGGCCGGGTATGTCATCACGAGTTTCGACCGCAATGGCTGCAACGGCGTGGGGGCCTGGTACCAGCAGCCCCCTCGTGACGGGATCTGGACCTGTTCGGGTTCGCCAATCGTGTCCGGGTACGTCATCACCATGTACGACCGCAACGGCTGCAGCGGCGTCGGCGCCTGGTACCACCGGCTCGCGCGCGATGGGATCTGGACCTGTTCGGGTTCGCCGATCGTGTCCGGGTACGTCACCACCAACTACGACCGTACCGGATGCAGCGGCATCGGCGCCTGGTACCACCAACTCGTCCGCAACGGCATCTGGACCTGTCCGTACTCGCCCATTCCGGCCGGCTACCGCAGCACCACCTACAACGCGACCGGATGCGGCGGACTCGGCGCGTGGCTCACCGTGAAAGCCTGACCCCGCTCCACCACCGGGACACGGGAGCGTCCACCTGGGCCTTCGACAGGGTCCCCCATTCGGAGCGCCCGCCCTCGAAGGAGCTCCCGCCCGCGCCAACGCGACGGCGCGAGCCCCCATCGATCCGGACCTGTACGCGTTCTGGAGCCACATGTTCGAGCCGCGCGACCGCGAGGCGCAGATCGAATGGCGGGTCGAGAACTGGCGCAGACTCAACGGGAGGAAGATTCCCTTCGACGCCGAGGAGTTCCGCGCACTCGAGCGGCGCATCATCGCCCACTCTGGCCGTCACGACACCTCGGATGCTCACGCGCGGGCCGACTCCTCTGGACTGGCTCGGGGGGCGGAACTCGTTCACGTCACCGTACCCACGCTCGTCATCACCACCCCAGAGGATCCCACCAATCCCGAGTCCAACTCGCGATTCCTCGCGGAGACCCTGCCGCGCTCGACCCTCGTGACCATCGACGGGATGGGGCACACGATTCCACGCGCCGTCGTCCCCCCGCTCGCAGCGGCGATCCTGAACCACATCGAGCAGGAGGGGCACTGCGCTCCAGGACGTTCGATCAGTCCCTGACCCGTAGGGACAGAGCCACGGACGGCCGCGCACAATCCAGGAGGGTGGACAGTGCATCGGGGCCTGAGCGATGGCCGTTGGCGGCGGGGACGGGAAAGCAACAATACCAGCACCACCCAGGCACCTCGCGCGACCCCGTCCGCTCTGGTGGCGAGCGCGGATGTAGCGGTGGAAGCAACAACACCGGAATCGCCGCTGCTCCAGCGGCAACAACAAGCGCGTTCCAGGACAATCCGCAACCCGCCTTCCCTCTGGAATCTCTGGAAAGCCGGTCTCGGCACGGACTCTGCAACAAGACACTCCGCCCAGAATGAATCCGGGTGAGGTCCCCCCCCTTTTGGAGAACAGCCCCATGCAGATGTCCAAACTGGTAGTGAAGGCGATGTCGGTGCTCGCGATCGTCATGCTCACGGCGTGCCCCCCGCCCACGGCATCGGTGAAGGGCGAGTACTACAGTGACACCGTGCGGGGCACGGGCTACACGTTCTCGGCCACCTTGACGTGGAAGTTCCTGTCCACCAATAGCGGCATCACCCTCAGCGAGGGCAGCTCGGAGATGGCCGTCGTCCTCAAGGGCACCAGCACCCGGCCCCCCAAGCTCAAGAGCAACGTGACCACCCTGACGGTCTACTCCTCCAAGGGCCAGGCGATCGCCCGTGGCCAGTTCCCGCTCGTCGAGCCGGAGCCGGGGGTGTACGTGCTCGCGGACCCGAGCAAGGTGGACGCCTGGCTGGCTCAGTTCGCGGACGTGGGCTCGGTGCAGCTGCTGGTCGACAGCGAGGACCCCCGCGCCCCGTTCCAGTTCTCCCTGTACGGCGGTGGCGAGGAGCTCGCCTTCACGAGCGTGGGCAAGTAGTCCGAGGGGCCGCCCCTCTTCATCCGGGAGGCTCCGGCCTCCTGGATGACGCTCTGGCGAAAGGGCAATCCCGGTACGACTCGCAACCCACCCGCTTTCCCCTTGTTGTCACCCTGCCTTTGGAGAACAGCCCCATGCAGATGCGCTTCCTCCTCTGGCTGCTGGTGGTGGGGGCCCTCCCCGCGTGGGGGGCGGCACCGCCGCGTTCCAGCTCATGCGCCCGCGCCAGCGCCACCCTGTCGCGCGTCGCCGTCATGGGGGCGAGTGTCTCGGCCGGTTTCGGCTGGGGACGTCAGGAGGGCCGTGGCAGGACGCTCGCCGACCTCCTGGACGACACCGTGGCGACGGAGCACGCGCCCGTGCGCAACTTCGCGAGCCTGTGGTTCTTCAAGAACCCACGCTCCGCCGGGCAGCGACAGGTGGACCAGGTGCTCACGTACGCGCCGACGCTGACTGTCGCCGTGGACTTCCTCTTCTGGTTCGTCCATGGCGCACAACTCGACGAGGCGCAACGTCTGGCCCGGTTGGAGCAGGGATTGGCGTTGCTCGAGCCGCTTCCGGGACCCATCCTCCTTGGCGAGCTGCCAGCGATGACCACCGCCGTGGGCAAGGCACTCGAACCCGGCATGCTCCCCTCCCCGGAGACGCTCGCGAGGCTCAACCGGCGTATCTCCGAGTGGGCACGCTCGCGCGACAACGTGGTCCTCCTGCCGCTCGGAACCTGGCTGGTGCGCTCGCCGGACGGCAGTCTGCAGGCGGATGGGCTGCATCCGACCCGTGAGGGCGCGAAATGGATCGCCGCGCGGATGATGGACTCGTTGTTCGAGGCGTGTCCCGCCCCCGGGGTGCACTGACCGGGCGTCTCCTCGCCCGTTCCCGAGGTCACGAAGCGAGGGGGAATGCATGGCCGCGCATCGGGAAAGCTCAGGACGTCGAGGGAGGTACCCAGCGCGGACCCGGCTCGGAGAACAGTTGCTCCCGGCGCATGAAGATGCCCGTCGGCAACAGCTTCTCAAGCACCTGTTTCTGGTGTTGCTTGAGCGCCTTCGCCTCTGCCTGCCAGGGGGTAGCCACGAGGTCTAGTGCCACCACGCCGTTGCCGAGCCGATGTACCACGCCTCCACTGCCCTCCAGGGCCGGCAGGCCCCCCATCAGCTTGATTAGCCGCGGGCCGAAGTACGTCCGGGCAAAGAGCGTGGTGGGCCCGCACTCCACATAGACGTCCACGTGCTGCCGGCCACTGGGGTTCATCGCCAGCGCTCGCGGGACCCCCTGAAAGGCAATGTCGACGAGGCCGAACTCGAGCGGCAGTGCGCTGGCGAGGTGGTTGGCGAAATCGAAGTAGGAAGCGGACTCCTCCGGTTCGAGCATCATCCGGGCCTCGACCTCCAGCCACCCTGGGCCGTCACCCAGGCTCCAGCTGGCCACGTACAGCGGGCGCTGCGTTCGCCGCAGGGTAGGAAGGGAAGGATCTTCCCGTTCCCCCTCTTCGCCACAGAAACGCTCCAGTTCCTCGCGCCGATAGGGCTCCCTGACCCGGGCGCTCTGGCCCCAGTGTGTAGGCGCGAAGGTGGGGTGCCGCTCGAATTTATCGAGCAGCACATCCTTCCACTCCCAAGGCGTGCGTGGCAGGAGCAGTTCGATCCAGAGGCTCTCGATCCGGGCCACGCTTACTCCGCCTTGAACGTGAACGACTTGATGGCACCCGCCCGGTAGGCAACATGGAAGACGTACTCCCCCATCTCCCAGGCATCGAAGAACGGCTTGGTCCGATCCGGCTCACGCTGGAGCGCCTTCCTGATCTGCTCCTTGCTCGAGTCAAAGCTCAACCCGAAGGGGAGCTTGCCGTGGTACCCACGCTTGCCCTGAGGGGCCTCCAGAATGATGTGCGTGACCCTCTTCGTGCGGACATCCGTGAGCACCGTCACCCCGGCCTTCTCGAAGGTGTAGTACACGGACTCTGGGGCCCCGATCTCCTCGTCGACATCGACATTGCCGAACTGAGACACGAACTCCTGCACCTCGGGTGCGTCATAGGTCTTGCCAACGAGTACTCCCAGCGTCTGCTCTCCCACGTGCCTTTCCTCCTGTGAAACGGTTCTCGACCACACCCTGCGGCCTCAGGCTAGATGAACCCCAGCGTCATGCACAGCTTGTCGAGATCATCATACAGCCCGATATTCTTGTTGCGCTGATGGATTTTGTCGAAGGCATCATCGATCTTTTTGTTGGACCACCCATCATCCTTGAGCGCCTCCTTGATGGCCTTCATGTCTTTCTTTGCCGCCTCCTTCAGGTCCGCAGCATCCTTGGCGATCTGCTTCTGGGTATTCCTTCCGCCATACGTGCGGCTGAAACCACGGTGGATGTCCCGCGACTCGTGCATGGCCGTGATGTAGTTGTGGAGCTTGCGGTACTCCGCCTTGGTGAGCGGGTTGCCCAGGTGGTTTTCGACCGCTTTCTTGCAGGCCTTGGAGGAGGGGATGTGGTCGCAGTCGATTCCCCTGTACTTGTTTTTGCGGACCTCGCGCCGGGTTTTGAGATAGGAGCTGACTACTCCCGGATTCTTGACGGACTTTTTCTTGTGCTGATTGACATTGTTGGCCTTGCGCTTCTTGGAGTGTGCAAGACCAAGGACGTCGAACTGCACCAATGGATTGGGCGCATAGGCATACAGGTTGATCCCCCCCTCCAGGTCGAGCGGATCGCTCTGGAGGTAGCGCCCGAGGACCGGGTCGTAGTAGCGGTAGCGGTTGTAGAACAGCCCCGTGTCCGGGTCGTGATATTGGCCGGGCAGGCGGAGGTTGAACTCGATCCGACTGTCTGGGGCGACGGTGATGTGGCCGTAGGGCTCGAGCCTGGAGGCCCACCAGACGGTGCGTCCAGAGGCATCCTCGATCCTGAGGGGGGCTCCGACCTGGTTCACGAGGAGGACGAAGACCTGACCACTCTCCGGGGCCGCATCCACCGAGGGGTAGTCGACGAACAGAACGGGCACGAGCGAGTCATGGCCCGCATACACGTAGAGCCGTAGCTGTCCCCGAGGCGACAGCTCGGCGGCGAGGCGGTCTGCGTCCCAGAAGAACTCTCGCTGCCGGGTGCCCCGCCCGCAGCGGATGCGGCGCCCCAGGGCGTCATACTCGGCGGTCCAGGGCTCGCCCTTCGCATCCTCCACCCGCACCAGCATGTCCGCGCTGTCATAGGTGTAGCACGTGCGGGAGCCATCAGGCCGCCGACGCTCGCTCAGGTGGGTACGGACGTCATAGACGAACGTCTCGTCATTGGCCCGGGCCAGGCGGTTGGCCTCGGCGAGCACGGTGTTCTCGAGCCCGGGCTTGCCCAGCAGGTTGCCCGCCGGATCCAACACGTAGTCGAAGCGGCCGTGTGGCCCCTCCTCGCGAGTGAGCCGATGGGCCGCATCCGTGGTGTAGCGCGTTTGCCGGCCATCCGCCTCCCAGACAGTGGCCAGATCTCCATCGGCCGTGTACATGTAGCGGGTCCACCGAGGGGGCTTCGTCTCCTGGAAATCCTGCATCCAGGTGAGGCTGCTCAGGAGCCGCCCCTCGCCATCATACTGGGCGAGCTCGCGCAGCCCGTGCGCATGCTCCCGCAGCAGCAGGCCGCGCTCGTCCCACCAGAACAGGTGCTCTCCACCGGTGGAATCACCCAGCCGCCGCAAGGGGTCTCCCGCCGTGCCCTCCAGCGACCACGTGAAGCGTCCGAGCACGATGGTGACACAGCGCCCGCCCACCCACTGGCGTTGGATACCCCGGCCATTCCGCAGGTCACTGCGGATCTGCCCGAAGAGATCATGCCGCAAGTCCACCTCGTGGTCCCCGGTGGAGGCACGGATGACCCGGCCCTGCTCATCATGCTCGAGCAGGTGGATCCCGCCCGAGCCCAGATGGCGGGTCTCCACCCGCTCCCCGTCCTCGTACTCCATGCGCAACAGCACACGCCCCAGCGCGTCCTGCTTCTCGAGCAGCCGGTCTCCCTTGTCCCAGGTGTACTGCTCGTGCAGCCGCCCGTTGCGAGCAACCTTTACCAAGCGATCCTTCTCGTCATACTCGTACTCGCTCTGCGTGCCGGCCGGGTCCACGACACGCACCACCTGTTCGGTGGAAGAGTAGGCATAACGGGTAAGGGAGCCCTGCGGGTCCTCCACTGCGGTGACAAGATTCCAGCGGCCAATGCGTTGCTGCCAGATCCGGCCGTCCGGATCACGGTAGCCCACTTCATTTCCGGCCCGGTCATGGACCCAACGGTGGCTCCGCCCTTCGGGGTCCACCTCGGACACCACCCGGCCCAAGCCATCAAACGAGAGCACCGGCGCCGCGCTCCTGCCCGCCGGGTACAGCCGGATTAGCAGGGACAGCAGTGACTGCAACTCCTGTGGCACCCTCGCGAGGAGAGGGGGCTGCCCTCCCCGTGCGACCTGTGGAGGCACGTCCCGGTCACTGCCCAGCAACAAGCCGAGCGGCGTCTCGGGGAGGGGGGCGGGCCCAGGAGGCTCGGGCTGGGGCAGGACCTGCGCCGGGGGGAGCACCCGCTGATAGGGATCGAGCTGCCCCAGAAGTGCCCCCTGCGCGTCGTAGAGCATCCGCGTGACGCGGCCCCCGGAGTCAATCTCCTGCAAGACCCGCCCATCATCGGCGACCTCCCGCTTGAGTACTCCCCCATAGGGATCAACGAGCTCGACCAAGGTGAGATCCTCGTTGTAACGGAAGATGTGGACCCCTCCGGAGCGCTCTGTGACGCGCGTCTCCCAGCGCTCCGGGTCATACTCCAGGCGAGTCCACCACAGCCCATCCTGTCCGGCTGTCTCGATGCAGCGGCCCGCCTGATCATATTTCCACCAGAAGGCATAACCATTGGGGTCGCGCATGCGAACCCACCTGTGCGCGCCGTCATACTCATACAGATAGCAGCCCCCCTCCGCGTCACATGAGGTGACGAGGTGGCCCTGACGGTCATAGGTGTAGCGAGCGAGGCATTGGGGCTCGCGTCCCCCCATCCGAAGCAACTCCAGGAGCAGGCCGGCGGCGTCATATTTGAGCCGGTAACGTACGCGGCCCGCGGGCGACACCTCCTCCAACTGGATCAGCCGCTCCTCATCCCAGCTCAACTCAAGCCGTTGCGAGCCGGACTGCACGACGCGCAGCTTGGCAACGTGACTGGCAGGCGGGGCTTCGAAGTGGAGCAACGGGCCACTGCCCTCGCGGAGCGTGAACTGCCGGGGTCCCGTCCGCCGAAGCACCACGCCATGGAGTGAGGCCTCCCCGGCATCCGCGTCCAGCGGGTCGAAGTCCAGGGTCCGCCCGGTGGGGTCTTCATAGCGCCACACCTGAGGCGAGAGATGCAGGGTGTGCTGGTACTCATGGCGGAAACCCCAGCCGAGCGGGCCGTAGAGGTCCGCCCGCGCCGTGGAGTAGTAGCGCCGCCAGCAGAAGAGTCCCGGGGGCGGCGAGCGCGCGTCCAGGAAGTCATCGAAGTTGGCTCCGGTAATGACATCCACCGGGTGGCCACCATTGCAGTGCACACCATTCTGCGCTTTGCGCGTGCTACGGGCCTTGCGCACCTTGGAGATAAGCGCCCCCAGGATGGCCATGCCCGCCCTCATTCCCAGCGCCATCAGAGACACCGTGGGCGGGCCGCCAATGAACACGGGAAGGGGAATGGAGAGCACCAGGGTCGTGGGCAGTACCAAGCTGGAGATGGACTTCTTCTTTCTTCGCCTCGGGAAGGGCGGCACTCCAATGTCCTGGCAACTGAGCACGGGCAGGGCCAGGTGGCTGAAAGGCTCGTCCTCCACCACCACCGTGGAACTGCCCATGAAGATCTCCGCCTCATTGCCAGGAGGCTTGGCGAACACCCCTCCAATAGGAAAATGAGGGGGCAGGGCGATGCCGCCCGTTCCGGCCTGGGCCCGCGGCAGTCCACCGACGAAGACGGTCGTGCCCAGGATGGGCACGTAGTCCATGGGATCGAAGACAATGCCCACGAAGGGGTGCGGGATGGGAACCACCACGCCGGGCGGGGTGATGATGAGGTGGATGTCAATCCCCAGCAACGGATCAAGGTGCTTCGCCGCGGGCATCATGCCTGGGTCCCCCCGGGTGAAGTCGGTTGCCACACCGGACCGAGCAGGTGCTCCATCTGCTGCTCGATCTCCGTGCGCTTGTCGCTGAAGTGGGCCAGCTCGGTGAGCCGCAGCAGGCAGGCTCCTGCGTAACCGAGGGTGGAACTCTGGCGTGCGGGCGCGTCCATGAGCTGGGCGGTCTCAAGCGCCCGAGAGCCACAGTACCAGGCCTCCTCCCATGACTGGGCCTGCTCGTGGCACCAGGCAGCCATTCGCCAGCCCTCCAACTCCATGAGCAGATCGCCAATCTGGGCGGCCAACACGGCCACCTGTTCATAGACGGAGGCGGCGTGCTTCCAGTCCGCGGAGGCGACCAGGGCGGATCCCACCGCCAAGCGTGCCTGCAAGAGCAGCCGGGCCCCGCTCGGCTCTCCCTCCGCCTGGGCCTGCAGGGCGACGGCCTCGGCCTGGCGGTACTCAGCGAGGGCCGCCTGGGGCCCCTCCGCGGACAGCAGCCCCGAGCCGAGCGCAATCTGCGCGACCACCTGGAGGTGCCTCCACCCTTGAGAGCCCGCCATCGCCACCGCCTCGGTCCTGCACTGCTCGGCCAGTTGCAGATCTCCAGCCCCCAGGGCGCGGCTCATCTGCACGAAGAGGTGGCGAAAGCGGCCCTGGGGGGTCTCCAGGTCCCCGGCTGCTTCGGAGATCTCCTCAAGCGCAGCGGCCATGTTCAGCCCCGCCACGCAGGTGTGAATGAGCCGGGGAGTGCCACGAGCAACCTGCTTGAAAGCGTTTCGCTCGATTGGGTCCGGGCAGACCCAGCGCACCTGAGGAGAGAAGGGTCCGCGCACAGCGCGCTCCACCCATTGAGACCAGGCTGTCTCGGAAGCTACCGACTCGGGCATGAGCACGAGCGCCAGGTGACGGAAGCGCGGCAGATAGTGCTGATGGAGCGAGGTGGCGAGCGCCATGACGGACAGGGGGGCGGACTCCGAAACCACGCGAGGAGGTTGCCAGGAGGGCTCCACACCGGCTGCCGTCAGGCGCTCTCTCAGTGCTGCATGTCGAGTGATCAGCTCCTGAGCAAGCGCATGGTCGTAGTGCTCCGGGGACCGCAGCGGAGAGGTGAGACGCAGGAACAAGTCCGGTCCCGTGCCGCTCCCATACTCCTCCACGTTCAAGAGCGTCTCCAGCATCGACCACTCATCGCTGGCGAATACCCAGTGCAATAGCCGCGACTCCGGTAACGCAGCGAAGGTACGCCACTGGGTGCGTAGGCGCTCGAGCCGATCGAGAACAGGCTTGCGTAGCTTCGACAGATCCATGGCGGCGAGCAGCAATAGCACAAATGCGGGTTCGATTCTCGCCGCGTTCGTGTAGTCAACTGAAATCATACGGCACACCGCCCGCCCAGGCCTGCTCGACATCGCCGCCACCAACCATGTGCCGGAGGCGCTGGTGGACGGCCTGAGCGCCGAAGAATGCTCAGCCTGGTACTACGGAAGTCTCTCGGCTGGCTCGCTCCTTTGCGGACTGGCACCGGTTGTTGGAGTTGTTCGGTCTGGCCGACGTGCTGCTGGCTGACGAGCAGTCCGTCTATACCCCTCGCGACTACAACGACCGGCCACTGCTCCACCGGGCCTTGCGAGGGAGCCGTCCGGCTGCGACGCTCACCTCATGGACCAGGCGATCGAACGCGTCATCACGCATCTGTCCAGCGCCCGCAGTGTGCTGTTCATCACGGGCGCTGGAATCTCGGCGGAGTCGGGAGTCCCCACCTATCGCGGCATCGGAGGGCTCTACAACGACAAGACGACCGACGAGGGGCTGCCCATCGAGGTGGCGCTCTCGGGGAGCACGTTCCGGCGCAGGCCCGAGCTGACGTGGCATCACCTCCACCAGATCGAGCGCGCCTGCCGGGGGGCGACCTTCAACCGCGCCCATGAAATCCTGGCGCGCATCGAGGAGTGCGTCGAGCGCTGCTGGGTGCTCACGCAGAACGTCGACGGCTTCCACCGGGCGGCGGGCTCGAAGCACGTCATCGACATCCACGGTGACATCCACGAGCTGCGCTGCACGCGGTGCTCCTTCACCGAGCGCGTGGTGGATTACTCGAACCTGGAGCCGTGTCCGAACTGCCCTCGGTGTGGCTCGCTGCTGCGCCCCGAGGTCGTGCTCTTCGAGGAGATGCTGCCGCACACGAAGGTGATGCGTCTCCAGCAGGAGCTCGCGACGGGCTTCGACATGGTGTTCTCCATCGGGACCTCGAGTCTGTTCCCCTACATCGACGGGCCCGTGCTCGAGGCGGTGGCGCGCAAGCGTCCGACGGTGGAGATCAACCCGGGGCGCACCGACCTGTCGGACGTGGTCGAGGTGAAGCTGCAGATGGGCGCGGTGGCTGCCTGCGAGGCCTTGTGGACCGCGCGCGGCCGGTGGATGGCTCAGCGCGAGTAGCGCTCGCTGCTCTCCCGCATGCGTGGGAGAGGGGGCTTCGTTTCAAATCCTGGTGATGCGGAACCCGTCAGTGGTGGTGGAGAGCAACGGCAACAGGAAGCACAACGAAACAGGCAGGAGTTTCATGGGGGCGTATCCTCGAACATCAACAGCGAGAAACGCGAACCATTCATTGTTGAGTCAAGGCCGCCCTGCTCCTCGATGAACGACGGGCCGGTGAGTGTTCCCTCCCTCTTTCGGGTGATTTCCACCAGGGCCCGATGATTCAGCATCCTGACGAGAGCGGGGAAGAAGCGCTGAGTCGCAACCCGCGCCGCCCCGCTGACCCTCGAGAGAGCCTCCTACCCCCATGCAAGCCAGCGACTACAACCCCATGTTGCCCGCGGTGCAGGCCGATCCCTACCCGTATTACGCGACGCTCCGCGAGAACGCCCCCGTCTACTTCAACGAGCAGCTCGGCTGGTACATCGTCAGCCGCTACGAGGACGTCATCGCCATCACCAAGAACCCGGCGGTCTTCTCCTCCGCGCGAGCCGTCGTGCGGCCGGAGCAGCTCGACGCGGCGGAGAAGGTGGCGCCCACCGCCGTTCGCGCTTTCCGCCGGGGCATCCTCCTCAGCGAGGATCCGCCCATGCACACGAAGACCCGGAGCGTGGTGACCCGGGCCTTCACCCCCAAGCGCGTCGCCGAGATGGAGCCGCGCATCCGGCAGCTCGCCCGCGAGCTCATCTCCCAGCTCCCCCGCTCGGGCGAGTTCGATCTCATCAAGGACCTGGCCGAGCCGCTGCCCATCATCGTCATCGCGGAGATGATGGGCGCGGAGCCGAAGCTCCGGCACGAGTTCAAGCGTTGGTCCGACAATGCCGTCGCCACCTTCTACGCGCTGGCCCGTGGCGCGGAGCTGTCCGGCATCGAGCGCACCTCTCAAGAGATGCACGACTACATGTCGCAGGCCCTGGAGGCGCGCCGCCAGCAGCCCCGGGAGGATCTCATGCAGGCGCTGCTGGACAACGGCGTGCGCGAGGGCCTGCTCTCCGTGGACGAGGCGATCGCCTTCTGCCGGCTGCTGCTCGTGGCGGGCAACGAGACCACCACCAACCTGCTCGGCAATGGCATGCACGCGCTGCTGAGCCACCCCGATCAACTGGAGCGACTCACGCGCGAGCCCGCGCTCATCCCCAACGCGGTGGAGGAGATGCTCCGCTACGACTCGGCCGCGCAGGTGTTCTTCCGCAAGGTGACGCAGGACGTGGAGGTGTCTGGCACACGCATCCCCTCGGGGGCCAACGTCCTGTTGCTCTTCGGCTCCGCCAATCGCGACCCGCGCAAGTTCCAGGATCCGGATCGCTTCGACGTGACGCGCAACGTCGCGGGCCATGTCGCCCTCGGCCACGGCATCCACTTCTGCCTCGGAGCGCCCCTGGCGCGGCTGGAGGCCCGGGTGGTGCTGGAGGAACTGCTCACGCCGGATCGCCAGCTCTCGCTCGTGCCGGGCCAGCACCTGGAGAACGTTCCGAACTTCAACGTCCGGGGCCTCAAGTCCCTGCGGGTCCGCACGGAGCCCGCGCCGGGAACTCGCGCGAGCGCTTGAGCGGAAGGTCACATGCTCATCCGTTCCGCCATCGCTCGACGACCTCCGGGTTCTCCTGGAACCAGCGATCAGCGGCCTCGGCGGGGGACTTCTTCTCGACGTTGATCAGATAGTCGAGGTAGGTGACCTCGGCGTTGCCGAGATGCATCCCACGCAGCATGCGCAGCGCCTCCGGCTCGAGTTTCGAGAGGTGTTCCTCGCGCAGGATGAGTGTCGCCTCGTCCTTCCCGCGCAGCAGCCCCTTGGGCTCGACAAGCTCGCGAATGCGGTAGCGGTGGTGGAGGTGCTGCGGGTGCCAGAGCGGGACGACGACCCAGCGTTTCTCCTCGACGGCGCGAGTGAACGCGTCCTCGCAGTCCTGCTGCGTCCCGTTGCGGAACTCGTAGCCGGCGCTCCCGAGTCCGTAGGCTTGCATGATCTCCACGGAGAAGCGGCTGATGCCAGCGCCGGGCCCGATGCCCTGGATCACCTTCGTCATCCGCGCGGCGACGTCTGGCTTGAGGAGGTCGGCGACAGCCGACACGGCGTCCTCGGGCACGTAATCGGGTACGCCCCAAAAGGCATAGGGGTTGTAGAGGACGGAGAGCTTCTCGACCTCGTTCTCGAAGGGAGCGAGATACGCACCGTGACTCCCGGGCAGCCACGCGGAGGACAGGAGGTCGACTTCCTTGCGCTGCATGCGCGCGAACATCTCCTCATGCAGCGCGGTGTTGAACTCCACCGGGTGGCCATGGTCGGTCAGGATCCGTGCGACCACCGCCGCCGCCGCGGCGTGGAACGAGAGATCGATCTGTCCGAGCTTGATGGTCGGCTGCGTGAGGACGCGATCCTCGGAACCACAGCCGACGACCCACATGGCACCCGCGGTGCCCAGCGCGCCTTGGATGAATTGACGTCGATTCATGGCAGTTCTCTCCTGAGAGGGCATGGCGACTGCGCGCCGGCTCCTGTCTGGAGCGAGCCCGCGCGTTCACCGTGGCATCACCCTGCACTCCCGGACGCGATGGAAAAAGGCGTCGCCGAGACGAGGACTCATGACGTGGGGGCACGAATCCCCCCGTGTCTCTTCCCCCGACCCAAGACAGAGAAAAGTGCTAGATTCTCAAATTCTCATACGAGGACGGAGCGCAAAAGGAGGGGCTGCAAGTAAACGAGCCCTCGAGCCAGTGTGCGCGGGTCCGTGAGCTGGCAGGGAGGCGAAGGCGCCCTGATGGGGCATTTTGGAACTCCAGGGGGAAAAATGCCCCCGCGAGTGACAGGACACCGCGCGGCCCACTGTAGCAGAAAGGCTCTGGCACGGCGCGTGCTCAGGAGAGGGTCAGAGGATTTGTGTAGCGCGGACCGAATCCCCTGACACCTGCCCCGGATGGGCGGGTTGCAGCGCCCGGCTTGGAATCCTCTCAGGAATTCCCCTCGGGCGGAGTGAGCCGAAC
Source organism: Cystobacter fuscus (assembly GCF_002305875.1). NCBI lineage: Bacteria > Pseudomonadati > Myxococcota > Myxococcia > Myxococcales > Archangiaceae > Cystobacter > Cystobacter fuscus. The sequence continues at coordinate 9,326,798 of NZ_CP022098.1, forward strand.
TACATGTCTTGCTCAATAGTTTTCACCCGAGCCAACTTGAAGGCAGACACTCCGCGTCAGCGCTGGAGTCCCGTTTGCAGAGAAGGTGAGACCGTATGCCTCAGGGTCCTGCGAACCATGGTGGTGTGGCGACGCATTGCCCGTACTGCGCCTTCCAGTGTGGCGTCCAACTCTCGGGTGCCCGTGAGAAGGTCGTCGTGGCGGGGAACGAGGCGTTTCCCGTCAACAAAGGGCGGTTGTGTGTCAAGGGATGGACGGCGGGCTCCCTGCTCAGCCACCCGGAGCGGCTCCAGACCCCCTGGATACGCAATGCTCGCGGTGTCCTCGAGCCCGCCAACTGGGACGAGGCGCTCGCGCTCGTGGCCACACGGCTCCGCGAGACGCAGGAGCGCTACGGCAAGGACGCGGTGGGCCTCTTCGGAAGCGGCTCGCTCACCAACGAGAAGGGCTACCTGCTCGGCAAGTTCGCCCGGGTAGCGCTCGGCACTTCGAACATCGACTACAACGGCCGCTTCTGCATGTCCTCGGCCGCGGCAGCCTCGAACAAGGCGTTCGGTCTGGACAGGGGGCTGCCCTTCCCGCTCGAGGACATTCCCGGCGCCGAGGTGGTGCTCCTGGCGGGGGGGAACATGGCCGAGACCATGCCCCCCTTCATGCAGTACCTCGATGCACAACGCGCCAATGGCGGTCAGCTCATCGTCGTTGACCCACGCCGCTCACCCACGGCGCAGCAGGGCTCCATGCACCTGCGCCTCATCCCAGGCTCGGACACCGCGCTGGTCAATGGACTGCTGCACGTCCTCGTCCGCGACGGCCTCGTCGACCGCGAGTACATCGCGTCCCGCACCGAGGGCTTCGAACGGGTCAAGGCGATGGTGGCCGGCTACTGGCCCGAGCGGGTCGAGCGCATCACCGGAGTCCCCGAGGCCCAGCTCGTCCAGGCAGCGCACCTGTTGGGCAAGGCCCGCACGGCGATGATCCTGACCGGCCGAGGCCCCGAGCAGCAGGCGCGCGGTGTCGACAATACGCTCGCCTATATCAACCTCGCGCTCGCCCTTGGAAAGGTGGGCCGGCCCTTCAGCGGCTACGGCTGCGTGACAGGGCAGGGAAACGGGCAAGGTGGGCGCGAGCACGGACAGAAGGCGGATCAGCTCCCCGGCTACCGGAAGATCGAGGACCCAGCGGCACGGCGCCACCTCGCGTCTGTCTGGGGCATCCGTGAGGAGGACATCCCCGGTCCCGGGCTGTCGGCGTACGAGCTGCTCACCTCCATCGGCCAGGAGCGCGGCATCCGGGCGCTGCTGGTCATGGGGTCGAACATGGCGGTCTCCGCCCCCAACGCTCGCGAGATCGAGTCCCGCCTGCGCGCGCTCGACTTCCTGGTGGTCGCTGACTTCTTCCTCTCGGAGACTGCCGCGCTCGCGGACGTGGTCCTCCCCGCCGCCCAGTGGGCGGAGGAGGAGGGAACCATGACCAACCTGGAGGGACGCGTCCTCCTGCGGCGTCGCGCGCTCGAGCCGCCACCGGAAGTCCGCACGGACATTGAAATCCTCTGTGCGCTCGCCGAGCGGCTCGGCAAGGGGGCGCATTTCCAATTCAACGAGCCACGCCAGGTCTTCGAGGAGCTGCGCCGCGCCAGCGCCGGCGGCCTGGCGGACTACGCGGGTGTCACCTACGAGCGGATCGCGGCGTCCGGAGGGCTCTTCTGGCCCTGCCCCAGCGAGGACCATCCTGGGACGCCGCGCTTGTTCTCCGAGCGGTTCGCCACTCCGAACGGGCGTGCCCTCTTCCATCCGGTCCAGCACCAACCTTCCGCCGAGACGCCGGACTCGGACTACCCGCTCTACCTGACCACCGGGCGGGTGCTGGCCCAATACCAGTCCGGGACACAGACGCGGCGTGTGCCCGAACTCGAGAAGCTGGCGCCCAGGGCCATCGCCCGGATGCACCCGGCGGCGGCCCGGCGGTATGGGCTCGAGGAGGGGGATGAGGTGACGCTCTCCACGCGGCGCGGCTCGGCGCGCTTCACCGTCAACCTGACCCAGCTCATCCGCGAGGACACCGTCTTCGTCCCGTTCCACTGGGGGGGCGAGCAGGCGGTGAACCGTCTCACCAACCCAGCGCTGGACCCCATCAGCCGGATGCCCGAATTCAAGATATGCGCGGCGCGTGTGGAGCAGCCCTCTCGAAAGAAAGGACAGTCATCGTGAAGAAAGAGAAACTCGTCGTCATCGGCAACGGAATGGCAGGCGCGCGCCTGGTTGAGGAATTGCTGGCTCGCGGGGGCGCGGCGCACTTCGACATCGTCATGTTCGGCGACGAGCCCTACGGCAATTACAACCGCATCCTGCTCTCTGGAGTCCTCGCCGGCACCCATGACCCGCGGGACATCTTCATCAACCCGCTCTCCTGGTACCAGGAGAAAGGCGTGACGCTGCACGCAGGCGTGCGGGTCGAGCGGATCGATGGCCGCCAGAAGCTCGTCCACGGGGCCGGGGGGATCACCGAGCACTATGACAAGCTCGTCATCGCCACGGGCAGCAGCGCCTTCGTGCCGCCCCTCGTCGGGCTCAAGAACGAGAGCGGCCAGTACAAGGAGGGGGTCTTCGTCTTCCGGACACTGGATGATTGCACCGCCATTACCCAACATGCCGCCAAGGCGAAGAAGGCAGTGGTCATCGGCGGAGGGTTGCTGGGCCTGGAGGCGGCGCGCGGGTTGCTCGAGCTCGGCCTCGAGGTCCATGTCGTTCACCTCAAGGGGCACCTCATGGAGCTCCAGCTCGATGCCAAGGGGGGCGCCATCCTGCAGCGCACGCTGGAGGGCATGGGGCTCCACGTCCACCTGAAGAAGAACTCCCGGGAGCTACTCGGCCACGAGCGCGTCAACGGTCTGCTCTTCGATGACGGGAGTTCGCTGGCTTGCGACCTCGTGGTCATCTCCGCGGGCATCCGCCCCAACGTCGAACTCGCGCGTGAGGCCGGGATCCATGTGGAGCGGGGCATCGTCGTCGGAGACGACCTCCGCGCGCCCAACGAGCAGGACATCTACGCGCTGGGCGAGTGCGCCCAGCACCGCGGGCGCGTCTATGGACTGGTGGCCCCGCTCTGGGAGCAGGCCCAGGTGCTCGCCGAGCGCCTGTCGGGCCGCAATCCCCAAGCGCTCTATACGGGCTCTCAGGTCTCCACCAAGCTGAAGGTGATGGGCATCGAGCTGGCCGTCATGGGCGCCCAAGAGGTGACGGGCGAGCAGGACGAGGAAGTCACCTATATGGATGCCACGCAGGGCATCTACAAGAAGCTCATCATCCGCGACCAACGCCTGGTAGGGGCCATCCTCCTGGGGGACACGTCGAGCGCTCCCAACCTCCTGAGTGCGTTCGGTCGGGGCACGCAGGTGCCCGAGAGCCGCTCGGAGCTGCTGTTCCCCTCCATGGGAGAAGCCTCGACCCCGAGTGTCCTCCAGCTTCCAGACACCGCCCAGGTGTGCAACTGCAACGGAGTCTCCAAGCAGAACATCCTCGAGGCCGTGAGCAAGGGCCACCGCACGCTCAAGAAATTGTGCGATGCGACACGTGCTGGAACGGGCTGCGGCTCCTGCAAGAAGGACGTCCAGGCACTGCTCGAGAATGCCGTGGGCGACAACTCCGTCGAGGATCCCTCCGCCCACTACTATGTCCCCGGCGTGCCCCTCGCCAAGGCGGAGCTCGTGGCGGAAATCAAGGCACGGGGGCTGCGCAGCGTCTCCGCCGTGTTCGAGGCGCTCGCGGACGGACGGGAAGACGTGGCGAGCAAGACCGGGCTGGCATCCCTCCTCAAGACGCTCTGGGGCAAGGACTATGAGGACGAGCGCGATGCCCGCTTCATCAATGACCGGGTGCATGCCAACATCCAGCGGGACGCCACCTTCAGCGTGATTCCCCGCATCTTCGGCGGCGTGACGTCCCCGGCCCAGCTCCGGCAGATCGCCGACGTGGCAGAGCGGCACAATGTCAAGATGGTGAAGATCACCGGGGGACAGCGGATTGATCTGCTGGGCATCCCGAAGGAGAAACTGCCCGAGGTCTGGCGCGAGCTGGGAATGCCCTCCGGGCACGGCTATGCCAAGTCCTTCCGCACCTGCAAGACGTGCGTGGGCAGTGAATTCTGCCGCTATGGCTTGGGGGATAGCACCGCGCTTGGCATTGCCATCGAGAAGCGATTCCAGGGCCTCGAGTCTCCCCACAAGATGAAGCTCGCGACGGCTGGCTGCCCGCGCAACTGCTCCGAGGCGACGACCAAGGACGTGGGGGCGGTTGCCATCGGGGGAGACCGATGGGAAATCTATGTGGGAGGAGCGGCGGGCTCGCGCGTGCGCAAGGGCGACATCCTCTGCGTGGTGGACTCGCACGAGGACGTCCTCAAGCTCATGGGACGGTTCATGCAGTACTACCGGGAGCATGGAAAGTACCTGGAGCGAACCCATGACTTCGTCGAGCGGGTCGGCATCGACAAGCTCCGCCGCCTCCTCGTGGAGGACGAGGAAAAGCTCGCCGCCAGGCTCGATGCGGATATCCAGGCGGCGGTGGACGCATTCGTCGACCCCTGGGAGGAGGCGATGCGCCCGCATCATCCTTCACAGTTCACTCACACCCTGCCGATGGAGTCCGAAGCATCCGGCTCGGTCGCGCGGCCGGTGACGGCGGAGGCATAAGCAATGCAATACGAGCAGGCTCAATCCATGTCGGTCGTGTACAACCTTGGGCTGGCCACCCGGGTCCCCTTGGGAGAGGGAAGGACCTTCACCGTCGGGGAACGCACCGTGGCGGTGTTCCGGACCCGGAGCGGAGCGCTCCTCGCCACGCAGGCGGAGTGCCCGCACCAGCGGGGGCCGCTCGCGGACGGGCTCCTGGGCGGCAACGTATTGGTGTGCCCCCTGCATGGGTACAAGTTCGACATCAAGACGGGACTCGCCGTGGGCCACGCTTGTGGCTCGCTCAAGACCTACACGGTCGAGCTGAGCGACAGAGAGGAGATCCTTCTGCGGGTGGAGGACTCGTGAACGGGCTCGAGGGAGTGCGAGTGGCCCTCCTGGAGGGCCGGATGACGGGCGAGTTGGCCACGCTCGTGCGCCGCCACGGCGGGGAGCCGTACTGCGTGCCCGCCGTGCGCGAGCAGCAGAGCGCGTCCGCGGAGCAGGAGGTCGCGGCGCTGCTCGGCGTGCTCATGCACGAAGCTTCGCCTGTCGTCGTTCTTCTGACGGGTGCCGGCGTGGAAGCACTCTCTCAAGCGGCGGAGCGGCTCGGGCGCAAGCCAGAGTTGTTGGAGCGGCTGCGCCGGGCCACGCTGGTATGTCGGGGTTCCAAGCCCCACGCGGCGCTGAGGAAGGAAGGGCTCGAGCCATCCATTGGAGTCAAGGAGCCCTACACCACCGAGCATGTCATCGAGGCGCTCGACCCTCTGGACCTGGAGGACAGGTGCGTGGTCCTCCTCCATTATGGCGAGCGCAATCTGCCCTTGCTCCAGGCACTCGCGGGCCGGAGGGCTCGCATCCAGGAGACCTGTCTCTATGAATGGAGGCTCCCGGAGGACCTGGGGCCCCTCCAATCCCTGGTCCAGGAAATCATCGAGCGCCGGGTGGGGGCGATTGCCTTCACCAGCCAGGTGCAGGCGCGGCACCTCTTCCAGGTTGCCTCGGAGATGGGGCGCGCCGAGGCGCTGAGGTCCGCGCTGCGGAACGACACCGTGGTGGCTGCCGTTGGCCCGACGTGCGCCAGTGCGTTGGAGGCGTCCGGAGTGACACCCCATGTCGTGCCGGAGCGCCCGAAGATGGGGGCAATGATCGTCAGCCTTGCCCGGTTCATTTCCGACGCGGGAGCTTCCCATGAATCCAAAGCCTGAAGCAGAAGCACCCGGCGGACACCTACCGACCCTCATCGCCTGTTTCATGCACTTCGACCTGAGCTTCACGCTGTGGGTGCTGCTCGGCTCGCTCGGAGTCTTCGCGGCGGAGGACGTCGGCTTGAGCGCGGCGCAAAAGACATGAGGATGCCGTCATGAACCAGGGAAAAGTCTACCTCATCGGTGCGGGACCTGGAGATCCGAAGCTCCTCACACTTCGGGCTGTCGAGGCTCTGGCGGAGAGCGATGTCATTTTGATGGATCAGCTCGTGAGCCACGAAGTGCTCGCCCACGCGCGTCAAGGAGTCGATGTCATTGATTGCGGGAAGCGCGCGGGGCATCACTGCATGGACCAGAAGGAGATCCAACGCCTCCTCATCGAGCGGGCGCGGCGGGGACAGATCGTCGCTCGCCTCAAAGGGGGTGATCCCTTCATCTTCGGCCGCGGGGGAGAGGAGGCGGAAGCATTGGTGGAGGCAGCCATTGCGTGGGAGGTCATCCCCGGCATCTCCTCCGGAATCGCCGCTGCCGCGTATGCCGGAATCCCACTGCTGCATCGCTCTCATGCGTCGAGCGTGGCATTCGTGACCGGGCATGCCGGCCACGAGCACGCGGTGGGCTCGCAGGGGGCCGACACGCTCGTCATCTTCATGTGCGGGTCGACCATCCTCCAGATTGCTCGCGAGTTGATGGAGGGGGGGCGCGCCCCCTCCACGCCCCTGGCGATCATCCTATCGGGTACACGGTCGAACCAAGCCATCTACACGGGGACACTGATGGAGTTGGTTCGGATGGAGCGAATCGAGCTGGCCTCCCCCGTGCTCGCGGTGGTGGGGGACGTCACGACGCTCGCGAAAAAGCTCCACTGGTTCGGCCCCCCCCCAAAGCCCCTGCGCCTCCTCGCCGCCCCCGTGACAGCGGGTTCCTGATTCCGCCGCGAGAGTCTGCCCGGAGGGTCAAGGACCTGGACCGCACGAGCCATGCACTGACTCAGTGGCCGGCGTCGGAGCCCGTGCCGGCATCCCCAGGCGAGGGGAAGACGTCGTCACAGGGGGGGAGCTCTCCCCCGTCCGAGCCCGTCATGCCCCCATCCGCGCCCGTCAGTCCTCCGTCCGTGGCGGGCGAGGCACAATGCGGCGCGGGGTCGTAGCAGTGGTACCGGTCCGAGCCACCGTCCGGCGCGGGCTCGTCACAGGGCGGCATGCCGTAGCAGGCCATCAGCGTGATGGCCGTCATTCCCGCGCTGGCCAGGCCCAGGAGGGCCGTCAGCCCCGTGCCGCCACGAGGCTCGGCCGCCGTCAGGGCGGTGCCACAATGCACGCACGTGGTGCTGCCCGGGGGAACGAAACCACGACATTGCTGACAGGCCGAGAGAGAGGTCATTGGCGTATCCTCGTTGCGGGGCCACCTGCATGATGGCCGGCGCGCGGGGCCCTCAGCGAAGCTCATGCCGCGCGCAAAACGCCGGAATCACTTGGCCTCCCGCTTCCGCTCCATGACAAGCGCGTCAGGGGGCGAGGGGTGTGCCCGGTTCTTGCTCCAGCCGAGGGGATGTCCATGCTGCGCCGACTCGATGTCTCCCGTCCCGACCACCACCCGGCCTACGTGGTCTGGGAGCTGACGCTGCGCTGTGATCAGCCCTGCACCCATTGTGGCTCGCGCGCGGGCACGCAGCGACCCGACGAGCTGTCCACCGAGGAAGCCCTGGACGTGGTGCGTCAACTGCGCGAGATGCGCGCGCGCGAGGTGGTCCTCATCGGCGGCGAGGCCTATCTGCACCCGGGCTTCCTCGACATCATCCGCGCCTTGAAGGAGGCGGGCATCCGTCCTGGGCTGACCACGGGCGGGCGCGGCATGACCGAGGCCCTGGCGCGGCAGGTGGCCGAGGCGGGCCTGTACGCGGCCTCGGTGAGCATCGATGGACTGGAGCCCACGCATGACCTGATGCGGGCCGCCCCGGGCAGCTTCGCCTCGGCCACGGCGGCGCTCGGCTTCCTGAGCGCCGCGGGCGTGCGCGTGGCGGTCAACACCAACTTCAACCGGCTCAACCAGGCGGACCTGGAGCCGCTCTACGAGCACCTCAAGGGCCTGGGCCCTCGCGCCTGGCAGCTTCAAATCACCGCGCCGCTCGGACGCGCGGCCGATCGCCCCGCCCTGCTCCTGCAACCGTGGGACTTGCTCGAGCTGCTGCCGCGCATCGCGGCGCTGAAGCAGCGCGCCTTCGCCGACGGCATCACCCTCATGCCCGGCAACAACCTGGGCTACTTCGGGCCCGAGGAAGGAGTCCTGCGCTCGCCGGGCCCCGACGCCTCGGACCACTGGCGCGGCTGCATGGCGGGCCGGTACGTGATGGGCATCGAGTCCAACGGGGCCGTGAAGGGCTGTCCCTCCCTGCAGACGGCGCACTACGTGGGCGGCAACCTGCGCGAGCGGCCCCTGCGCGACCTCTGGGACAACGCGACTCCGCTCGCCTTCACGCGCACGCGCACCGTGGAGGACCTCTGGGGCTTCTGCCGCACCTGCCCCTTCGCCTCCACGTGCATGGCGGGATGCAGCTTCACCGCGCACGCCCTCTTCGGCAGACCGGGCAACAACCCCTACTGCCACTACCGGGCCCGGACCCTCGCGAAGCAGGGCGTGCGCGAGCGGCTCGTCCCCCAGGCGCCCGCCCCGGGCCGGCCCTTCGACCATGGGCTGTTCGATCTCGTCGTCGAGCCCCTGGATGCGCCGGATCCCCGTCCGCCCACCCCACGCATGTTGGTGAAGCGCTTGAAATGGCCCGAGGCCCGGACCCCCCAGGCGGGGGGCGCTCGAACGGACCCCACCGGGTGAACGCTCAGGCCCAGGGCTCGCTCGATTCGAACAGCCGGGCGTCGGTGTCCTCCTCGTACGGCATGCCCCTGGGCATGTGGAGGACCTCCATCTGCATGCCCCACGGCGTCAGGAAGTAGACCCAGCGGTCCCCGGCGATGGGCCCCTCGGTGATGGTCTGTGGCTCGTCGAGGACCTTCACGCCGGGCACCGACCGGAGGTAGTCCACCGCGGCATCCACGTCGTCGACGCCGATCGCCAGGTGGTGGCCCCCCCAGTCGCTGTTGCGCGGCAGCTCCCGCCGCTGGTCCGGCGACGTGTACTCGAACAGCTCCAGGTTGCTCACGGGCCCGAAGCGGAGCATGGCGATGTGGGTCGAGGCCCGCGGGTGCACGTTGAGGTGGCGTGTCATCCAGTCGCCCGTCTGATCCTCGACGGGGCCAATCCGATACAGCAGCTCGGCCCCGAGGACCTTGACGAAGAAGTCGACCGCCTGGTCGAGGTTGGGAACGGTATAGGCGAGGTGATGGACGCTGCGCGCGCCAGGAATACCCTTGTTGGTACGGCTCATGATGTATGCCTTTCAGAAGGAGTTACAGACGGTCCGCGTACTCTTGATTGGGGATGGCACTCATCAGCATCAGCCCGCCATCGACGGAGAGGGTGACGCCCGTGATGTAGGCGGCATCCGGTCCCGCCAGGTGGGCGATGAGCGCCGCGACCTCACGGGAGCGTCCGGGCCGGCCGATGGGAATCTCGGGTCGGGAGATCTCCGCGGCGTCCCGGCTGTCGGGAACCCCGTTCATCGGCGTGGCCGTCTCTCCCGGGCTCACCGCGTTGACGGTGATGCCGTAGCGGGCCAGCTCCAACGCCATCACCTTGGTCAACAGGCCCAGTCCCCCCTTCGAGGCGCAGTAGGCGGAGCCCCCCATGATGGGGACCAGCTCGTGGACGGAGGTCACGTTCACGATGCGCCCTCCCCTCCCCTGGGACACCATGTGGCGAGCCGCCACCTGGGCACACAGGAAGGGACCCGTGGTGTTGATGGTGAGGATGCGCTGCCAGTCCTCCGCCGTCTCCTCCAGGAACGAGGCACGGCGGTTGACTCCAGCGTTGTTGACGAAGACATCCACGCCCCCGAGCACACGGATCGCCTGCTCCACCGCGCCCGCCGCGTCCGCCGGGTTCGTCAAATCCATACGGAAGGGCAGCGCCCGCACGCCATGGGCCTCCACCTCCGCGGCGACCCGCCGGGCGCCCTCCGCGTTCGAGTTGTAGCCAATCCCCACGTCGAAGCCCTTCTCGGCCAGGGCGATGGCCGTGGCCTTGCCGATGCCCGAGCTGGCACCGGTCACGATGGCGAAACGCTCGATCATGTCTCTTCCTCCAGCAGTTCGTAGCCCGCCTGGGCGAGGCTGCCCGCGCCCAGGTAGCCGTAGACCGTCCGCGTGGTGACGCCGGGATCCGTCTGGAAGCCGTGCCATTCACCGGCCGGGATGTAGGCCAGATCGCCCGGGTTCAACCGCACCGGGCCGTCCTTCGTGAGGTGCTCTCCACCCCCTTGCAGCACCAGGAAGAACTCGTCGGCATGCGGGTGCCGATGAAGCTGGTGACTGCCTCCCGGGGTGAACGTCGAGGTGGCCACGACCACCGAGCGGGTGCCCACCGTCTGCGTGGTCGCCAGCCAGTGCACCCCCATGTCGATGAAGCCACCGGCCTCGCCCAGGGGACTGTGGCTCTCCTGATCCGCCGTCCGGGAGATGCGGCAACCGCATCCGGATCCACCGTGCACCGCGTGCGGCTCCGCGTCCCGAGGGTCGTTGCTTCCCCCGTACACCACCAGGAGCACCGTGTTCCCATCGCGTCCGGCCTCGAAGGCACGCGGCGTCCCCGGTGGGTTGAACACGCCCTCGCCCGCCTTCAGCGGCCAGCTCGTCCCGTCTCCGAGCCAGTCCCCCTTGCCCGAGAGCAGGAAGGTGACCGACTCGGCTCCGGGCAGGCCGTGCACCGGCAACCCGGAGCCCCCGGACAGCTCCTGGATCATCAACATCCCGAGCGCCTCCGGAATGAGCTCCCGGTTGACCAGCCACTGCACTCCGCCCGAGCGCTGTCGCGAGGACCCGTTCCAGGCCTCGAGGGTCCGCCGGATCATGACGCCCTCCGGCTGTCGTTGAAGCGCAACAGCACCTTGGGCGGACCCGAGCGGCCGCGCTCGAGCAGCTCGAAGGCGTGTCCGGCCTGCTCCGGGGGAAGCACCCCGGCGACCATCGGCCTGGCGTCCAGGACTCCGTCGACGAAGAGCTGGATCGTCCGGTCGTAGTAGTCCAGGCCGTGCCGGATGCCGAGCAGATCGACCCCGCGCAGGACGAGTTCCCCGGGCACGAACCCGGCCACCGGCTCGTTCGCCACGCCGACCACCGCCACCCGGCCACCGGTCCCCGCGAGCTGGACACTCCTCAGGAAGGCGCGCGGAGAGCCGGAGGCCTCGATGACGAGCGAGTAGGCCCCATCCCGCGCCTCGTCGGGCCGCAGCGTGCGCCGGGCCCCGCAGGCCCTGGCCAGCTTCAGCCCCGCCTCGTCGATGCCAATCGCATCCACGCTCCGGGCCATCCGCGCGGCCAGTTGCACGGCGAGCAGCCCCATCGTCCCCGTCCCCACCACCGCGACCTCATCTTCCAGCCCGCAGCGAACCTTGTCGAAGCCCCCCACCACGGTGACCGCCGGCTCGATGAACGCGGCGCTCAGGTCATCCAGGGCCTCCGGCAACACGGTGAGCGAGCGCATGGGCATGCGGATGTACTCGGCCGCGGCGCCCTGCAGCCCGTAGAGGCCCACCTCCACCAGCCGCTCGCAGTGGGGCCGCTGGCCGCGCTGGCACATCCGGCACAGCCCGCAGGGCACCATGGTCTGGCCCACCACCCGGTCGCCCACTGAAATCCCCTCCACGTCCTCGCCCACGGCGACCACCTGGCCGCACCACTCGTGGCCGAACACCAGCGGAAGCCGGGCCCGGCCATCCTTGAGGTACGAGGCGGTGCCGTGCAGCAGCTCCAGATCGGTGCCGCACAGCCCCACATACGAGGGACGGATGAGCACCTCTTCCGGCCGGGGCTCCGGGATGGGAATCCGCGTGAGCTCGACACGCCCCGGCGCAGTGATGGCCACCGCGTTCATCAGGCCGCCAGGCCAGGTTCTCGGTTGAATCGCACTCATGCCACGGGTCTCCTCATGGGTAGGGATTGAGTGATGGCGTGGGGCATCACGGCGAGCCAGAGCAGCTCCAATCCGTCGCGCCCACTGGTGATGCGGGCATCCGTCCCGGCGGGCAGGAGCACCAGGTCTCCCGCCCCGAGCGGACGCTCCGCGGGATCCGAGTCCGAAGCCAGGAGACTCCCCGTGCCAGCAATGACGAACCAGGCGCTCTCGGTGCCCTCACTGCCTCGGAGCGCGAACTCGGTGCCCGGAGCCAGGCGCACGTAATCCAAGGCCTCGCACTCCGAATGCAACATCCCGCGCCGGGCCAGACAGCGCCAATGGATCTCCTCGCCCCGCTCGCGCGTGCGAGAAGTCTTCTCGATGGTGGAGAGGATCATCGCGCTCCACCTCCCGGCACCTCGAGGATCGCCTGGAAGTACTCCAGCCCGTTCGATCCGGCGGTGACGGTCATCCCGGTGCCCAGGGGCAGCGTGACGGAGACGCCATACTTCAAGGGGACGGTCGCCTCTCCCGAAGCGCTCTCTCCGGAGCCCCGGAGCGTGAACAGGGTGTGCTCCACGCCCTCCGCTGACAGCTCCTCCCGCTGCCCGGGCTCCAGCTTCACCAGACGGATGCGGCGCAGCGGTCCGGTGAAAACGGAACGTGGATCCACTTCAGGGGTCTGTCTCAAGTTGAGAACCACGGCGTTCGTCACGTCACTTCCTCCAGAAGGGGTTGGGGGGGTGTGGGCCGAGCCGCGCAACACCGCCGCGGTGGCCGGGCTCAACAGCTCGACCACGAGCCAGCCCAGGCCCTCGTCTCCGACGTTGCGCAGGCCATGCTTCGTCCCGAGGCCCGTCAGGATGAGGTTGCCCGGGCCCACCGGGTACGGCTTGCCATCGAGCGTCATCTCTCCGCGGCCCGAGAGGATGAAGTAGAGCTCCTCGGTGCGCGTGTGCACGTGCTCCCCGCTGATTCCACCCGGGGGGATCCACGCCCACTCGATCGCCTCCCACGCGCCGAACAACCCGGCCCGCCGCGCCAGACACTTCCACTGGGAGAGCCCCGTGGTGCCGTGCACGCCGTACACCACCGAGGGCTCCTCCAGATCTCCGACGATCAGCCCCTCACGCATGAGCGGCCTCCACCAGTGACTCGGGGCCAGCATCCAGCTCGCGCAGGGTGGCGAGCGCCGCGCGCAGCTCGGACGGCTGCACGTCATTGACGAAGCACGCCGAGCCGATGCCCATGGCCAGCGGCAGCCGCTGGAGCCCGTCACGGTGACGGACCGTGTCGGCCAGGGCCTCCTCCAGCACCGCCGGCTCGCAGAGCCGGTGATACACGGGCAGCTCCAGCTTGCGCATGAGCGCGAAGATGCGGTCACGCTCCTCCACGGAGATCAGCCCGCGCCGCACGGAGAGGAGCGTGGTCAGCGCCATGTCGATGTTCACAGCCTCGCCGTGCAGCAGCTCCGGCAGGGCCAGCATCTCGACCGTGGGGCTGAACGTATGGCCGTAGTCGACCACCCGCTCCAGCTTGTGCTCCCACAGGTTGAACTCCAGCTCCTCGATCATCCCCGTGATGGCCCGCTCGATGACCCGCGCCGCGGCCTGGTCGCTCTCGGGCGTCATCCCCTGCAACCGCTCGTCGATGAGCGTGGTGCCGTGGCGCTCGAGCAGCTCGAACAGGGTGCGATCCTTGATCAGGGCGATCTTGAGGATCTCCGCGAGGCCGTTGACGATGTGCCGGGTGTCCAGCGTGCGCAGGAAGGAGCGATCCAGCAGCGTGTCCTTCGCGGGGAAGTACGTCCCGAGCCGGTTCTTGTGCGCGGCATGGTTGACCCCCGTCTTCGCACCTACCCCGGCATCCACGAGGCCAATGAGCGTGGTGGGCACGCGCACGTACGGCGTGCTGCGGCGGTAGAGACTCGCGGCGAGCCCGACGATGTCCATGAGCACCCCGCCGCCGATGGCGATGATGGGCTCGTGGCGACGCGCGATGCCGAACGCATTGATGGCCTCCACCACGGTGAAGACGGCATCCATCGTCTTGAGCGTCTCGGAGATGGGCAGCGCGAGGAGCTGGTACTTCACCCCATGGTGCTGGAGGTAGTGGCGGAGTTGCACGCCATAGAGGCGGTCCACGGTGGCATCGATCACGATGAGTCTGCGGATGGTGTCGGACCGCCGGGTCGCGCCCGCCTCCAGCAGCGCCCGGTTGTCCGGGTCGAGCAGGCCGTCCACCATCCGCACCTGATAGTGGACAGGCAGGGCCGTGCTGACGATCCAGTTGCGTGACATGTCTCGATTCAAGATCCGACTCCCATTGCTGTTTTTTTGTTTTCCTGGTGGAGGGCGAAGGCCGCGGATGTGATGTCAGCCGTTGCGCGCCGAGAGGATGAAGCGAGAGGCCTGCTCGCCAATCAGGATGGAGGGGGCATTGGTGGGGCCGGAGGTGATCTCCGGCATGATCGACGCGTCCGCCACGCGCAGTCCCTCGAGGCCATGGACGTGCAACCGAGGGTCCACCACCGAGCGCTCGTCCACGCCCATGCGGCAGGTGCTGGTGGGGTGGAAGAAGCAGGTGGTCGCCTTGCGGATCCACTCCACCATCCCGGCGCGGCCGAGCGGTCCAGGCATGAGCTCTCGCTTGCGGAAGCGGTCGAAGGCGCGCGAAGCACCCAGCTCCCGGGACAGCTCGACGGCGGCCCACAGCGCCTCGACGTCCGCCTCGTGGCCCAGGTAGTTCATGTCGAGCACTGGCGGAGCGGAGGGGTCGGCGGAGGCCAGCCACATGCGGCCCCGGGAGGCGGGACGGACCAGGCCGGGGATGATGGAGTAGCCGTTGTCGGGCAGGGGGCCCAGCTCGGGGGTGACGACGGGGAACTCGTGGAGGATGGGTTGGATGTCCGGGCGGGAGAGCCCCGGCTGGGAACGCCACCACAGGGTCGCCTCGGCGCCGTTGCCCCGAGGCGGTGGCAAGGGAACGCGGCTCTCGTAATTGATGCCCGCCACCAGGATGTGGTCCTGCAGTTCCTGGCCCACGCCCGGCAGGTCATGCACCACGGGGATGCCCAGGGCGCGGAGCTCGTCCGCCGGCCCCACCCCGGACTGCATCAGCATCTTGGGAGAGTTGATGGCACCCGCCGACAGCACCACCTCGCGCGAGGCGCGCACCCGGCGCACCTGGCCTCCATGACGGAACTCCACGCCCGTGCACCGGCGGCCCTCGAAGATCAGCCGTGTCACCTCGGCGTGGGTGAGCACCGTCAGGTTGGGCCGGCTCATGGCCGGGAAGAGCAGGGCCCGGGCCACGTTGAAGCGCTCGCCATCGACGACGCTCAAGTCGAAGAAGCCCGCCCCCTCCATCCGCGCGCCGTTGTAGTCGCGGGTCGTCGGGAGCCCCGCCTCCTGGGCAGCCTCGATGAAGGCGCGGGCGAGCGGATGCGGATCGACCGCGCGGGAGATGCGCAGCGGGCCGCCCACGCCCCGGTACTCGTCCTCGCCACCGGAGTAGTCCTCCAGGTCCTTGAAGACACGGCGGACCGTCTCGTCATCCCAGCCGGGATTGCCCTGGGAGGCCCAGCCGTCGAAGTCCAGGCGGTGGCCCCGCACCCAGACACTGGCGTTGTTGCTGGCACAGCCCCCCAGCATCTTGCCGCGGGGACAGGGGACGACCCGGTTCGCGGCGTGTTTCTGGGGCACCGTCTGGTAGCGCCAGTCCAGCTCGGTGCCGAGCAGGTGCCGCCACCGCGATGGGATGAACACGTCTGGATGGGTTCCGGGGCCTCCGGCCTCGAGCACCAGCACCTGATTCGCCGGGTCCTCGGACAGCCGGGCGGCCAGCACACAGCCAGCCGAGCCCGCGCCAATGACGATGAAGTCATGGGCTTCACGAGGCTGCTCGCGCAACCGACGCTGGTTCTCACAGGCAGCCAAGGCTTCGTCGGCCAGTACCGCCGCCCGCTCATCCGTGATGCCTGCCTTCAAGGCGGCGCGAAGAAAGCCCTCCCGGTCCAGCTCGCCGCTGCGCACCCGATGAACGAGCAGCCCGAGGCCGCCCTTGCCGTCATGCTCCATGGTCTCTCCCGCGAGGAATGGGTCCCTCTCAGGAGGAGTGCGCGACTGGCCGTTGTGAACGGTGAGCCGCGCCGAGAGAGACATCACATGCGTCACGTCTCCGCTCCAACCCTCAATCCAGAAAAGGAATCAGCACAGGAGCGGACGGATGCAATCAGCGATGGAGGCATGGAACGAAATCGCGGCGGGCGACGAGCAGGTCAGGGACATCCCCGAGCCGTGCACGGTGATCCTCTTCGGAGCATCCGGAGATCTGGCGGGACGCAAGCTCATCCCCTCGCTCTTCCGGCTCTTCCAGGAGGGACACCTGCCCGTGGAGTTCACCGTCGTCGGAGTCTCGCTGTCCCCGATGGGACACGAGGAGTTCCGCGCACGGATGCGGATCGCGGTCGCGCGGGCGCTCGGAGCCGACCGGGTGGACGAGGCGGCGTGGAACCTGTTCGCCCGGGGGCTGTACTACATGACGTTGGATGTCTCCTCCGCCCAGGACCATGCGCGGCTGGGCGAGTTGCTCGACCAGGTGGAAGCGGAGCGGCGGACGCGGAACAACCGCCTCTTCTATCTCGCGGTGTCGCCCACGCTCTTCGGCGAGGTGGTGGAGCGGCTGGGAGAGTCGGGACTGTCCAGGCCCCACGCGAGCGGCTGGTCCCGCATCGTCGTCGAGAAGCCCTTCGGCACGGACCTCTCCAGCGCGAGGCGGCTCAACACCCGGCTGCACCGGTACTTCGACGAGGAGCGCATCTACCGGATGGATCACTACCTCGGGAAGGAGATGGTGCAGAACCTGCTGGTGCTCCGGTTCGCCAACGGCATCTTCGAGCCCCTCTGGAGCCGTCAATACATCGACCATGTCCAGGTGACGTGCGCCGAGCCGTTGGGCGTCGAGGGGCGGGGCGGATACTACGAGCACGCGGGCGTGGTGCGGGACATGATCCAGAACCATGCCTTCCAGGTGCTCTCCCTCATCGCCATGGAGCCTCCCGCGAGCCTCGAGCCCGAAGCGGTGCGCGACGCGAAGGTCCGGGTGTTGGAGACGGCGCGGCCCTTCACCCCCGAGCGCATCCGCGCCGAGTGCGTGCGCGGGCAATACGGACCGGGCCTCATCGCTGGCGCTCCCGTGTGTGGATACCGCCAGGAACCCGGCGTCTCTCCCACCTCCGGCGTGGAAACCTACGCGATGCTCACCCTGCGCTTCGACAGCCCGCGCTGGGCCGGCGTGCCCTTCTACGTGCGCTCCGGCAAGCGGCTGAAGGAGCGCGCCACCGAGGTGGTGGTGCAGTTCAAGGAGGGCCACGGCAACCTCTTCGGCACGGAGCAGCGCGAGCCGCTGTCCGCCAATCAGTTGCTCATCCGGATCCAACCGCACGAGAGCGTCACCCTGCGCGTGGCGATGAAGGCTCCCGGGCGAGAGGCGCGCGTGCGTGACATGGACATGAGCTACGTCTACGCCTCCACCCAGGAGGGGCCGCCGCCCGAGGCCTATGAGCGGCTGCTGCTGGACAGCATGCTGGGGGTCTCCACGCTCTACACGCGGGAGGACATGGTCGAGCGGGCCTGGGAGCTGGTCATGCCCGTGCTGGACGCATGGACCACGGAGGGCGCCGAGCCGAACTACGCCGCGGGGAGCTGGGGCCCGGAGGAGGCCAGGCGCCTGCTCGAGAGCCATGGGCGCGCCTGGCACGGGCGGTGATGCGATCCCGAGGGGGGTGAATCACATCTTCAGCATCCGTACTCAGCCCCTCCAACATTGGAGGTACACACCATGCGAAAGAGTTGGAGTGGGCTGGCGATCGCCTGTGCCCTGGCCCTGGCCCTCTGGGGAGTGCTCGCGGGAGCAAAGGAAGACAGACACGGAGGGAGTGGCGGCTCCAAGCATGAGCACGCGCAACTCCTGAAGAGCTTCCCGGCCATGAACGACCCCAGCGTCCGCGCCATCACGGAGTTGGTGGAGTTCCGGGGGGCGACCTTCTTCGGCCGAAGTCCCGATGCCGGGGGGCCCTCCCTCTGGCGGAGCAATGGCACCACGCAGGGTACCGTGCTCGTCAAACAGTTCCCCGCGGTGGCCGGCGCCAGCATCAGCGAGTTGACCGTCGCGGGCGGCCGTCTCTTCTTCGTCGCGGATGACGGAGAGCACGGCGCCGAGCCGTGGATCAGCGATGGCACTTCCCAGGGCACGCGCATGCTCGAGGATCTCACCCCGGGACCCGGCTCCTCGTCCCTGGAAGAGCTGGTCGCCGTCCGGAACACCCTGTTCTTCTTGCGGACGTACCCGGGGACCCCGATCCATCAAGAATTGTGGAAGAGCGATGGCACCGGAGCCGGGACCGTGCGCGTCAAGGATCTGGGCACGGTGGCCAGCGGGGAGATCGCCATCGGGCTGACCGCCTCCGGGAACACGCTCTACTTCAGTGGATTGGATCCGGAACACGGCCGCGAGCCCTGGAAGAGCGATGGCACCGAAGCCGGAACCACGATCATCAAGGACATCAATCCGGGCCCTCCCAGCTCGTTCCCCAACTTCCCCGTCTTCATCGAGGAAGGAGTGGACTACTTCGCCGCCACGGATTCCGTCCACGGACGAGAACTGTGGAGGTCGGATTCGACGGAGAGCGGCACGGTGCTCGTGGAGGACATCGTCCCCGGACCCGAGGGTTCCCGGCCACGGCCCTTCACCGTCTTCAAGGGTCGGCTCTACTTCACCTCGAGCGAATCGCCCGATGGGGCCGTGAGGCTGCGCAAGCTCGAGCCAGGCAGTTCCCAGTCGGAGCACATCACCGACATCCCCAACCCCTTCGGTCCCGGAGCGCCCCCGCCACAGGAGCCCCTCGTCGTCAACGCCGCGGAGACAGACGGCCAGCTCTTCATGACCGTCTACTTCCCAGGCCTCACGAGCCCCACCCCTCGGGACGTCCAGCTCTGGCGCACCAACGGCACCCCGAGCGGGACGCGGCTGCTCCACAAGCCGTTGTTCATCTCGGACCGCTACCGGCCGCCCAACCTCATCCCCATGGGCGACCGCGTCATCTTCACCGGCTCCAGCCCGGAGGCGGGCAATGAGCCGTGGGTGACCGACGGCTCCGTGCGAGGCACGCGTGTGCTGAGGGATCTGCTGCCCGGGTCCAACAGCTCGGCCCCCCTGGTCCTGACGCGCTCGGCCGGGGAGCTGTTCTTCGTGGCCCAGGGCGCCGACCGCGGCGAACAGCTCTGGAAGCTCCCGCGCCACAAGTATCACCAGGCTCGCCGGGGCACACGCTGAACCCTCGCGCCCCGCGCCACCCGAGCTGAAGACAAACACGAACGAGGCGGGCCCCATGAGGCCCGCCAGGAGATACGGCACATGATGGAGCAGGAGTATCGAACCGCGCTCATCGCGGGAGCGCCGAGCCAGCTCGCACGCGAACTGGCGCTCTGGCTCGGCGAGAGGGGCATGCGCGTCTACGTCTCGGCGCACGAACCGGAGGAGCTGGAGCCCTACCTCGCGCGGGCCCGGGGCTCCGGCTCCCTGCTCATCCCGGTGGAGCTGGACACCACCCGGGTGGAGACCGCACGAGAGCGCATCCTCGCCATCGACGAGGAGTGTGGAGGGCTGGATCTAGTGGTCGCCGCGGGCATGTACGAGGAGACGAGCGCCTGGAACTTCTCCTGGGAGAAAGCGCACCACCTCATCCAGCACAACGTCACGGGCACGGTGGCGCTCCTGACGGCGGTGCTGCCACGCATGTTGAAGCGTGGCCGCGGGCACCTGGTGGGCATCTCCAGCCTCGCCGCGTACCGGGGCCTGGCGGGGCGCTCGGCCTACTCGGGCTCCAAGGCGTTCATCTCCAACTTCATGGAGAGCCTTCGCGCGGAGCTGTGGAACACCCCCCTGCGCATCACCTGCGTCTACCCCGGCCACCTGCGCAACCACCACGCGGTGCGAGCCCATCCCGAGCCCTTCGCCCTGGATGAGAAGGACGCGGCGGCGCGCATGGGTCGCGCCATCCTCCAGGGCAGGGCCCGGTGCGCCATGCCCTGGCAGGCCGCCCTCTTCATGCGCTCGATGCAGGTGCTTCCCGGGGCGCTCTTCGACAGGCTCGCCCGCCACCTGCGCTGAGACGCCGTACCGTCACACCTCCGCTCGGACGCCTCTATCTGTTCATCAACCGGAACGGCCCACTCCACCACCGCCTGGGAAGGAAGCCTCCATGAACACAGACACCAAGGGTCCACGCATCACCGCGCGCTCATTCTTCCGAGAGATGCGCACGTACGGCTACAGCCCCAACCAGATCATCCGGATCATCAACGAGCTGCTCGATCTCGTCACCCACTGCGTCCAGGAGGGGCAGCGACCCAACACCCTCGTGGATGCCGCGATGAATGAGCGGATCCTCACGCGGAACGCACGCTGAAGACAGCTCATTCCCCCGCGTCATCACAACAAAAAACCACCGCACTCCATCCACATATCACCGCCAAGGCGTGGAGAGGGATTTCGCCTCGAAGCCCCTTCCTTCTCACAGAACGAACCCGCCATGAAAAACAACATGTCCACCCGCGATCTTCATCCCACGTTCCTCGGCCTCAGCTCGGCGTTCCCGAAGAACGCCTATCTCCAGAAGGATCTCTACGAGACGTTCGGCAAGCAGATGTACGGGGACATCGCCGCGCTCGAGCGCATCATCCGCCGTGTCCGCGTGAAGCGCCGCTACCTGGCCCTGGACCCGAACGAGGTGCTGAGGCGCAAGGTCGGGCTCGGCGAGCGCATGGCCATCTTCGAGCGGGAAGTGCTGGAGGTGGGCGGCCGCTCACTGGAGGCGGTGCTGCACAAGGTGGATCGTGAGACCCTTGGCAGCTTCGTCATGGCCAGCAGCACCGGCTACATCGCGCCCACGCCGGACCTGCTCCTGGCGAGGAATCATCACCTGCCCTCCCGGCTGCGACGAACCTTCGTGGGCAACATGGCCTGCAACGGAGGGATGAACGCGCTCAACGTCGCCCTGGACAGCCTCCTGGCCCGCCCGAACGAGCGCGTGCTCCTCAACTGCACCGAGTTCAGCTCGCTCCACGTCCGCCCCGAGGAGTCGAGCCGCGAGCAGGTCGTCGTCCACGCGCTCTTCGCCGATGCCAGTGCCTCCACGGTGATGAGCATGGAGCCGCCGGGCGTGGGACCCCAGGTGCTGGACTTCACCTCCACGCACCTCTACGACGCGGTCGACCTGATGACGTGGCGACTGGTGGACGAGGGCTTCCGGATGACGCTCTCGCCCGAAGTGCCCGGCCTCATCGGCGAGCACATCGACTCGCTCATCGGAACCCTCACCGCGAGGGCTGGGCTGAGCACCGGTGACATCAAGCACTGGGCCATCCACCCGGGTGGGCCGAAGATCGTGGAGGTCATCGGCCAGAAGTACGGGCTGAGCGACTCCCAGCTCCGCTCCACCTGGCACATCCTCGAGGAGTACGGCAACTGCTCCTCGGCCACCGTCTACCTCGTCCTGGAGGACATGATCGCCCAGGACAAGCCCCAGCCGGGTGAGTACGGCGTGATGCTCGCCTTCGGCCCCGGGCTGACGATGGAAGGGGCGCTGCTGCGCTTCTGAGCGCATGGACCTCGGAAATGGGCTGGCCCCTCCAGATCGCCAACACCTGCTCAAGGCGCTCGGCGGACAAAAACAGGTGCTGCTGGAAGGGGAGCCTTGACCTCCCACTCCAGCGAGGCGTGTGAGTGGGGGACATCCTCCTGCATCAGCAGAGCCAGTGGGCAAGCGTTGGAGTGTTGGTCCACGCCACGACTGTCTGCTATCGCCTTTGTCAGGCAGCGCCTCCGCGCGCTTGCCCTGCGCGAGCAGCACCTCACCGATGCCGCTCAGGGGATTGATGAGCTGATAGGGCACCTGCTCCCGAGCCGCCTCCGCGAGCCGCAGGGCCCGCTGGTAGTGCTCCAACGCCTCGCCCGGACGGCCCAGGGCCAGGAGGACCCCCGCCACATCCACCAGGCTGGCGGCCACGTCCGTGTGCTCGGGACCGAAGACCTGGCGGCGGATGTCCAGGGCGCGCTCGTGGGCGGACAGACACCGCGCGTGGTCGCGCAGGTGGCAATAGCTCGCGCCCAGGGTGGAATAGTAGACCTTCTGGCGCAACGCCACCACCTGGCGGAAGTTCTCCAGAGCGTCGGCCGTCTTGTCCTCGCGCATGAAGATGGCGCCCAGGGCGTTGGTGACGAAGGCCTCGATGCGCGCGTCCCCGCCCATGCGCTCCAGGACGGCGCGGGTGTGCTCGGCCCACTCCCGGCCCTGCTCGAAGTGCGCCTGGAGCATCGCCGAGCGCACCAGCCGGGCCGAGGCCGAGGCGATCACCTCGTCGTGGCGGCCCGCCTCCGCGGCCCACACCGCCTGACGGAGCGAGGCCTCCGAGTCCTCCAGGTTCCCGAACTTCTCCTCCAGGGCGCCGCGCAACTCGAGCACCTCGGCCTGCAGGGGGCGGTAGCGCAGCGCCAGGGCGTCGTCGGCGAGCGTCCGGGTGCGCTCCAGGGCCGGCTTGAACTGGCCGCTGTCGAAGAGGGCCCGGGCATCGGCGAGCCGTGCCCGAAGCCGCTCCACCTTGTGCTGGGTGGCCGCGTCATCCGGCGGCCGGACGGTAGCGCGCAACACCTGCACGTTGGCGCAACTGCTGAGGGTTGGCAGTACATGAGCCGCCTTGGCCGCCTGATCCACCAAGGAGGCATCCGCATGGGCGTAGACGTCGGTGAGGGCGCGCAGCGATTGCAGCCGCCGCTCCAGACAGTCCATACGAAGGGAGAGCACCTCATCGGACTGCGCACCGCGCACGCGCGTGGCCTCGCACGCCTCGACATGCATGGCCGTCCAGTCGCGCGCATAGGTGTCCAACACTCCAGAGGTGCGGGCCCAGGACTCGTCCGCATTGGGATTGCCGGTAGTCTGGAAAGCCTGACCGAGAGCCTCCTTGCGAACGTCATCCCACAGCCCCGCCAGACGCCGGGCACCGCCACGACACAGGGGGTCGGTGGGCAGGGGGCGAAGCAGAGACGGCAACACGACCAGCAAGGTCAACATCACCACCATGGCGCCGGTGCGCAGCCAGACCCAATGCTTCTGGGGAGAGTCCTCCAGCGCCGCGATCAGCTCCGACATGGAGGCCGGACGCTGCTGGGGAGCGGCCTTCAACCCCCACAAGACGGTGCGAGTCACCCACTCTGGCACATTGGATTGAGCAGGAGGCGGATTGATCTGGCCATCGAGCTGGGCGCGGGTGAGTTCAGCGATGTTGGTGGCGCTGAAGGGCAACTGCCCGTAGAGAGCCTGGTAAAGGGCCACGCAGAAAGAGAACACATCGCTCCGGGAGTCGGCGGCTTTGCCCAACAGCTGTTCGGGAGCCATGTACGCGGGAGTGCCCATCAGCGTGCCCGGCACGGTGAGCCCACTGGCCCAGACAGCCGCCGAGGTGGAGGCTGGAGCCGCGTGCACCTGGTCGAGTGAAGACTCCGCTCGTGCCAGCCCAAAGTCCGTCACCCGCACTCGCCCATCCTTTCCCACCAGGACGTTGTGAGGCTTGAAGTCGCGGTGGACGATGCCCGACGCGTGTGCCGCAGCCAGCCCCCGACCGGCGGCCAGATAGGCCATCAGGACCTCGCGCCACGTGCGAGGCTGCTGTTCACACCATTGCCGCAGCGTCTGCCCCTCCACCATCTCCATCGCGATGAAGAGTGAACCTTCCGGAAGGTTGACCGCGTCGTAGATGGCCACCACGTTGGGGTGGTTGAGCCGAGCCATGGCCTGGGCCTCACGCACCATGCGGGCCTCGAGCTGGGGCACGCTGGGCACCGATCCGTGACGCAACAACTTGAGGGCCACGCGCCGATCCAACCGCGAGTCATAAGCGGCGAGCACCACTCCCATCCCGCCCTGTCCGAGCAGCTCCAACACGGTGTAGCGGCCCGCCAGCGGGGGACCGCCCAGGGACAATGCGAGACCAGGGTGCGCGACTTCCTCCATCCTGGGGCGAGGCACACCGGTTTGTCCGCACGTGAGGGTCCTCTCCAAAAGGCTGGCGTCGGGGGAATCCTTCTGCTCCACCTCATCCATGTGCGCGCGTCCAGTCACGACGACCTCCCTGGAGGACAGCCTTTCACGACGGGAACGCCCGGTGCCCACTCACCAGGACTGTTCTTTTCTTGAAAGACTATTCATCCCCCTGCCGGCTGGAAGTGATCCCTTTCACAACGGACATGTGAGTCAGATCACAACCCATGCCCGGGCAACGAGAGGCGCGCCCTCCGCGAGACAACCTATCGGGTGAGCGCACCCCGCCCGGGAAACGGCTGGATGCAAGAGCCGGACGTCAGGCGGCCTCGCGCGTCCTCGCCGCGAGCTGGGGCTGTCCGACCGTGGCGGGCTTCGTCGCGCGAGAAAACTCCATCGTGCCATCGTCGACCCTGCCGAAGCGCAGCGTGAGCAGATCGAGCGCGTAGTTCTGATAGAGCCGCCATGGCCGCTTCGCGCCCTGCTTCGGCATCAGGCCGAGCGCCCGCTGGACGTAGCCCGACGAGAAGTCCAGGAAGGGCTGCTCCTCGACCGAGTCGTCACGGCGCGGCATGCAGTGCGTGTAGCCATGGCGCCGCATGTGATTGAGCAGCCGGCAGACATACTCGAAGGTGAGGTCCACCTTCAGCGTCCACGACGCGTTGGTGTAGCCGAACGCGAAGGCGAGGTTGGGCACGTCGCTGAACATCATGCCCTTGTAGGTGAGGCTCTTCGACAGGTCCCGCCGCTCGCCGTCGACGCTGAACTCGATGTCGCTGAGCAGTTGCAGCTTGAGCCCCGTGGCGGTCACGATGACATCCGCCTCGAGCTGCTGGCCGGAGCGCAGCGTGATTCCCTTCTCGGTGAATGTCTCGATGTGATCGGTGACGACCGAGGCACGGCCCTGCTTGAGCGCGTTGAACAGGTCCGCGTCCGGGACGAGACAGACGCGCTGTTCCCACGGGTTGTAGCGCGGCGTGAAGTGGGTCGCGACGTCGTAGCCAGAACCGAGGTGCTCGCGCACCAGCTCGATGAGGCGCCGGCTGGCCCAGTGGGGCCACTTGCGCACCAATTTGAAGGAGATGATGCCGCCCAGCACGTTCCTCCAGCGTGTGAGCGCATAGGCGAGCCTCGCCGGCAGACGGCGGCGCAACGCGTTGGCGAGGCGATCCTCGGCCGGGCGCGAGACGACATACGTCGGCGAGCGCTGCAGCATGGTGACATGCGCGGCCTTCTTCGCCATCTCCGGCACGAGGGTGACGGCTGTCGCGCCACTGCCAATCACCACGACGCGCTTGTTCTCGTAGTCCAACGACTCCGGCCAGAACTGCGGATGGACGATGGGGCCCTGGAAGCGCTCCTCTCCGGGGAACTCGGGCCGGTGGCCCTCCGCGTAGTTGTAGTACCCGCTGCACATGCACAGGAAGTCGCAGGTGTAGCGCACGAGCTCCCCGCCGGGCCCACGCTCGGCCTCCACCGTCCAGCGCGCCTCCTTCGAGGACCACGAGGCCCGCTTGACGTGGTGCCGGAAGCGGATGTGCCGATCAATCCCATGCTCGCGCGCCGTCTCCCGCACGTAACGCAGGATGGACGGCCCGTCGGCGATCGCCTTCGCCTCGACCCACGGACGAAACGCGTAGCCCAGCGTGTGCATGTCCGAGTCCGAGCGGATGCCTGGATAGCGGAACAAATCCCACGTCCCGCCCATCGCCTCGCGCCCCTCGAGAATCACATATCGCTTGCCCGGGCACCTGGTCTGCAAGTGATAGGCCGCGCCGATACCAGACAATCCGGCGCCCACGATGAGCACGTCATGGTGCTCCACCGGGATGTCCACCCTCGCGGCCAGGCCGCCCGACGTGTGTTCGCCCAGGTCCGCGCGGCCAGCCATGAGATCTCCATGCTCGAAAGAAGTGACACCGCTCGTTGTCAATTTGTATCTGACAACGAGTCATGTCAATAGGAGGCCCCATGCCCACCAGCATGGCCGACCGACGACTCTATCGCGGCTCCTCCGCCGAGGAGCGCAGGGCGCAGCGGCGCGAACAGTTCATCGAGGCGGCCATCCGCGTCTATGGCGAGCAGGGGTATCGCCACGCGACGGTGAAGGCCGTCTGTGAGGCAGCCGGGCTGACCGAGCGCTACTTCTACGAGTCGTTCTCCCACAGCGAGGAGTTGCTCGTCGCCTCGTTCCAGGCGGTGAAGGACTTCCTCTTCGGGGAGTTGGAGAAGGCGGTTGCCGGGACATCGGGAGACGCCATCGGGCGCACCCGCACGATGCTCCAGACCTATTACGAGGTGCTCAAGGGCAATCCCCAGTCGGCGCGGGTCTTCCTCGTGGAGATCTCGGGAGTGAGCCCCGCGGTGGACCGGGCCCTCATCGCCGCGCTCGAGGCCTTTGGCGAGCTGATCACCCGGACGCTCACGCCACGGGAAGGAGGCGGCGCGGCGGACGAGCCCCTGCTGCGCGCGGGCGTGGTCGGAGGCGTGCTCCACATCGCCTTGAGCTGGATCCTCAGCGGCTACTCGCGGCCGATTCACGAGGTCGTCAACGCCGCCCTGCGCTTGTGCCTCGTACTCAACCCTGGAGCCGTGAAGCCAGGACGTGGGAGTGGCGTTTAAAATACCCTGGAGAGCCGCGACGATCCGAGACCCCCGTGGTCCCGGGTCACCTTCCCGCCCGGCCCCGGAGGTTCCCATGGCGTCCCCCGTGTTTGGCTTCGCCGATCTGCACTGCCACGTGATGGCCCACCTCGGATTCGGCGGGCATCTGCTCGCGGGCTTCCCGGATGGAGACATCGAGCGGGCGCTGTCCCGGTGTGATCTCCACCTGCACGGTGCCTGGGGACTGGGGCAGTTCGGCCGGGACTGGCCCCTGGTGCAGGCGTTCATCGAGGGGGGCTTCGGCCACGGCCCCTGTGGCCATGGCACCTACGCGGACTGGCCCTCCTTCAGCACCATGGCGCACCAGCAGGTGTTCGTGGACTGGCTCAAGCGCGCCCATGACGGAGGGCTGCGGCTGCTGTGCAGCGTGGCCGTGCACAACGAGCTGCTCGGCGAGCAGATGCAACGGCGCGGGCAGCCCCTGGACTCGGACGAGCAATCCATCGAGAAGCAGATGAGGGAGCTGCGCCGCTTCACCGCGCGGCACTCGAGTTGGATGGGGCTGGCCCTGAGCGCCGCCGAGGCCCGGCGGCTCATCACCGAGGGCAAGCTCGCCGTGGTGGCCGGCGTGGAGGTGGACTCGCTGGACAGCCTGCGCGGAGACCGGGCGGCGCTCAACAAGCAGCCCCTCACCCCCGAGCACCTGCCACGCATCTTCGAGTGGCTGCGCGAGCAGGGCATCCGGATGATGACGCCGCTGCACCTGGCCAACAACAGCCTCGGGGGCGCCGCCGTCTATGACGACAAGTTCAACCTGCTCAACCACTACCTGCGCGGCCGCTTCTTCGACGTGGAGGGCAGCAATCAGGTGAGCTTCCGCATGGGGCAGGACCTGAGCTTCGAGACGCGCGCGGCCATCACCGTCTACGAGGTGATGCATGGGGCACGCTACCCGGGAGGCTATGCCCTCAACGCGCCGGGCCTGGGCCACATCAACCGCAAGGGGCTCACCCCCGTGGGCGAGGCCTTCCTGCGCGAGGCCATGCGCCAGGGGTTCATCCTCGACGTGGACCACATGTCCACGCACTGCACCAACGCGGCGCTCGCCCTGGCCGAGGGCCGCGGCTACCCCGTCGTCGCCTCGCACTGCGCCTTCCGCGACCAGGCGATGGAGCCCCACGAGACGAGCATCAAGGGCAAGCGCGCCCACGAGGGCATGAAGACACGCGAGCAGGCGCGGCGCATCCTGGAGCTCGGGGGGATGCTCGCCCCCATCACCAACCAGCACGAGCTGAAGGACTTCCCGGGCAGCAGCGTGGCCAACGACTGCGCGCGCTCGTCCAAGACGTGGGCACAGTCCTACCAGTACGCCGTGTCCCTGCTGCGCGAGGTGGGCCGGGGCGGCGTGGCCATGGGCACCGACTTCAACGGCCTCAACCAGCAGCCCGGGCCCCGCTACGGGCCCCATGCCGCCCACGGGCTCGTGGACGACTCGCTGCGCATCAAGCGTCGGAGCCAGCAACAGATCGCGCAGTTGAACGCGCCTCCCCTGCCCTACTCGGGCACCATGTACCGCACGGACGTGCCCTTCGTGCGCTCGCGGGCCGGCTCGCGCGAGTTCGACTTCAACACCGAGGGTCTCGCCCACATCGGGCTCGTGCCGGACTTCATCCGGGACCTCGTCCACGTGGGCATGAAGGACGAGCAGTTGGATCCGCTCTTCTCCTCGGCCGAGGCCTTCCTGCGCATGTGGGAGTCCTGCGAGGCACGGGGCGCGGCGCTCGTGGCCGGGGAGTTGCTGGAAGCCTCCATCCCCCGGCTCTCCTAGTACGCGAGTAGCGGGCGAGGAGGGAGGCGCATGTTGCCGCCGCGCTCCGGGGCCTCACCTTTGGTGTCGGACCACGCATGAAGCGGAGGCAAGCGCATGTCGCACGCGAACACGGATGTGGAGACGCTCAATTCATTCCTGCGCGGGGAGTTGTCCGCGGTGGAGACCTACCGGCAGGCCATCGGCCACGTGTCGACGGACCGGCTGCGCGATCAGTTGCAGGACTGCCTGCGAGACCACGAGCAACGGGCCGACGCCATCCGCGACCGCATCGCCAGGCTGGGCGGCACGCCCTCCGAGGGCTCGGGCGTGTGGGGAGCCTTCGCGAAGGTCGTCCAGGCGGGCGCGGACGCCCTGGGAGAGCAGTCGGCCATCCAGGCGCTCGAGCAAGGGGAGGATCACGGCCTCGCCGACTACCAACGCGACCTGGACAAGACGCATGGAGAGGCCCGCCGCTTCGTGCGCATGGAACTGCTGCCCGCGCAGAAGCGCACGCATGACCGGATGAGCAAGCTCAAGAAGACACTGCACTGAGCGCGTCCGGGGGGAGACGGGAAGCTCCCCGCCTCCCGAGCCTGTACAATGGGCGGGAATGGAGAGCCCGCCCCTCCCCACCTGTCCCCGCTGTGGAGAGCCCCGAATCCTCACGCCCGAGTGCCCGCGATGCGGTGTGCTCTACGCCAAGGCCCGGGCCCGGACGGCCTCGGCCGCGCTCCCCGATTCGTCCGCCCAGGCGCTCCCCGCTCCCCTCGCTCCCCCGCTCGACGGCTCCGGTGTGCCCGTGGGCCGTCCGGAGACGATACTCACCTGGCAGGGCGACCTCGAGGACGCGCGGGACGAGCTGCGGCTGCGCCTGTTCGCCCTTCCCGTCGTGCTGCTCGGCATGTGGCTGCTCGTGAGCAACCAGACGGGCCACTTCCTGCTGCGCACCTTCCTCTCCATGTGGATCCACGAGCTGGGCCACGCCCTCACCGCCTGGTTCTGCGGCTTCCCGGCCATCCCCGGACCGTGGAAGACCCTCGTCTGGGAGACACGCACCCCCCTCGTCTTCGCGGGGCTGGCCTTCCTGCTCATGGGGCTCGTCTTCCGGGGCATCCTCCTGCGCAGCCGGCTCTGGGTGGCCGCGGGTGCCCTGGGACTCCTCCTCCAGTTCGCGGGCACCGTGCTGGGCAGCCCCACCACGTCCCGGATGCTCATCACCTTCGGAGGCGACGGCGGCAACCTCGTGCTCGGCACGCTCCTCATGCTGACGCTCTACCTGCCCCGGGAGTCCGCGCTGCGCCGGGGCTGGCTGCACTGGGGCTATCTCCTCATCGGCGCCGCGTCCTTCGTGGACACCTTCCATGAGTGGTGGGGCGCCCGGACGGACTTCGCGATGATTCCCTTCGGCATCCAGGAGGGCAGCTTCAGCGACCCGACCGTCCTCGTGGACCAGTACGGCTGGGACGAGCTGATGCTCATCCAACGCTACACCTGGCTGGGACTGGCCTGCCTGGCGGTGCTCGCCCTCGGCTACGCCGTGGGGCTGTGGCGGGCCCGCGCCGCGCTGCGGGCCCTGGAGCAGCCCCCCGGCGCCTAGGGGCTCCGGGTCTTGCGCACGTCCACGGCGGCCGCGCCCGAGGGCCCGCCCTGCGTGAGCAGTTGGATGGAGTGGACACGCCGCTCCACTTCCTGGGCATCGAGGAAGATGGACAGCATGTCGCGGATGGTGGGCAGCACCCGGGCGAGCGACACGGGGGTGAGGAGCTGAGGATCCACCCCGGCCTTGCGGCACGCGCGCGTCATCGTCGAGGGCGCGATGACGGGAGACAGGCCACAGCGCGCCACCACCGCGTCGAAGAGCGAGCCCGTATGCCCCGCGGGAGGATGATGCGCGGCGGCGGGTGCATGGGACGAGGGCAGATGCGCCGGGGGCGAGACCGCGGCGGGCGTCACCGGATGAGGGTGAGCGTGCGTGGGCGGGTGCGCGGGAGCGTGCCCATGCGCGTGCGCGGGAGCGTGCGTGGCGGAGTGGACGGCGGGGAAGGAGCCGGAGGGCGTGGTGAGCCCCTCGGACTCCGCGCGGCGCCGCAGCTCGGTGCGCACCTGGGCGCGCAGCACCTCGATGTCCTCCGTCTTCGAGCAGAAGGCATCCACCTTCACCGCGAGCGCCTCGGAGATGAGCTTCGCGTCGAAGCCGGACGTCAGGCCCACCACGGCCACATGGGCCGTGCCATCCAGGCTGCGCACCGAGCGCACCCACTCCGGCCCATCCAGCCCCGGCATCTCCAGGTCCAACAGGATGCAGTCCACCGGCTGGGCTTCCAACAGCCGCATGGCGTCCATGCCGGTCTCGGCGATGATGACGTCATGGCCGTCCTTGCGCAGCGCGTCCGCGGCGCGGTGGCGGAAGTCGATGCGGCCATCCACCACCATCACCCGGCGGCGCCGGCCCGCCGAGACCAGCCGGGGCGTGCCGTCCGACTCGGGCACCTGCGTGAGCTCGTGCGCCTTGCGCACCACGTAGGCCGGATCGTAGGGCTTGCCCACGTAGTCATTGGCGCCATGGGACAGGCCCTTGAGCCGCTGCACCACCGCCGCCTCGGTGGACAGCATCAGCACCGGCAGGTTGGCGGTGCGCGCGTCGCGCCGCAGCTCCTCCAGCAGCTCCACGCCGTCCCCGTCCGGCAGCAACATGTCCAGGATGAGCAGCTCGAAGTCCTGCTCGCGCAGGGCCTTGCGCGCCGAGGCGAGGCTGTCGCACAGGGTGGTACCAAACCCCGCGGCGCTCAACACCCCGCGCATGTCCGCGCGCACCGTCGCGCTGTCGTCCACGATGAGCACACGTGCCTTCATGCCGTTCCTTCCCTCGCGTCCGCTCGCGCGAGCGCCGTCAGCAGGAGCGGGAGCGCCGTCAGCCCCACCACATGCTGTGCCGCGCCCAGCCGGATGGCCTCGCGGGGCATGCCGAATACCACGCACGTCGATTCATCCTCTACCACCGTGGTGGCCCCCGCGCGCCGCATCGCCCCCAGCCCTTCCGCTCCGTCTCGTCCCATGCCCGTCAGTAAACATCCGATGGCCGACGCGCCCAGTTCCCGCGCCACGGACTCGAATAACGTGTCCACCGAGGGACGGCAGGAGTGGCGCTCGGGTCCGTCTTCGAGCCACAACCTCCCACCCCGGACCACCATGTGCCGATTTCCCGGTGCCATGCGCACGCACAGCCGGCCCGGCAGCGGCAGGGCCTCGCCGTCCACGGCCTTGCGGACCTGCAGGCCGCTGCGCGCCTCCAGCCATTCCACCATGGCGGTGTCGAACTGCTCGGTGGTGTGAAGCACCAGGAGCATGGGCAGGGGGAAGCCCGGCGGCAGCGCGCCGAGCAGGAAGCTCACGGCGGCGGGTCCTCCGGTGGAGGCCCCCACGACGAGCAACCGGGGAGCCTGGGCGAGCGTGGGCACCGCCGGCACCACGGGTGGGGGGCGGACCGGCTCGCGATGGAAGCGGGCCCTCACGTGGGTGATGACGCGCACGCGCGCCGCCATCCGCACCCGCTCCAGGAAGGTGCGCGACCACTTCGCGTCCGGCGGGCCCGAGGGCTTGTCCACGGCGTCCACCGCCCCCGCGGCCAGCGCGTCCATCGTGCGCTGGCCCTCGGTGCGGCTCTCCGCCGCCGAGAGCACGACGATGGGGGTGGGGCAATGGGCCATGATGAGCTCGGTGGAGCGCAGCCCATCCAGCTTCGGCATCATCAGATCCATCGTCACCACGTCCGGCCGCAGCCGGTGGCAGTGCTCGAAGGCCTGCTGGCCGTCGAGCGCCTCGCCCACCACCTCGAACGTGCCATCCGCCGCGAAGAGATCCGCGAGCCGACGACGCATCGTCAGCGAGTCGTCGACGATGAGGACGCGCAGGCGCTTCA
Source organism: Cystobacter fuscus (assembly GCF_002305875.1). Classification (NCBI taxonomy): domain Bacteria; kingdom Pseudomonadati; phylum Myxococcota; class Myxococcia; order Myxococcales; family Archangiaceae; genus Cystobacter; species Cystobacter fuscus. The sequence goes on from NZ_CP022098.1 coordinate 9,359,114, forward strand.
TGAGGCGGGCCTCCGTCCCTGGGCGGCTCCTTGCGCCGCCAGCCGCGCCACCGTCTCCAGGAAGCGGTGCTGGTGGAACTCGCCCTTGACGATGTAGGCGGACACGCCCGCTTCCCGGCTGCGCCGCAGGTCCTCGTCCGTGGCGAGCGAGGACACCATGAGGATGGGCAGGGACTGGAACTCGGGGGTGGCGCGCAGGTGGCGCGTGACGTCCAGGCCGGACATGCCCGGCATCTCCACGTCGACGATGAGCAGCGAGTGGCCGCCGCGCTTGATCTTCTCCAGGCCCTCCTCGCCGGAGGCGGCCAGTTCCACCTGGTAGCCCGCGGCCTCGAGGATGCTCTTCTCCAGCATGCGCGTGGTGACGGAGTCATCCACCACGAGGACGCGGTGGCGCGTGAGGGGACGTACCTGGGGCGCGCCCCCCGTGGTCCCGGACTGGATGCGGCGCACGAGTCCCGCGGCATCCAGGAGCAACAGGGGCACGCCCTGCTCGTCGAAGCTGGCCCCGGCCACCAGCGGCAGCGCGGGCACGGTGGAGGGCAGGGGCCGGCTCACCCGGCGGGAGATGCCGAGCAGCTTGTCCACGCCCACCGCGGCCCGGCCTCCGGTGCCCGCGTCGAGCACCAGCACGGACCAGGCCCGGAGCCGCTGCGCGCCCGCGCCCGCGCTGTCGAGCGCATCCACCAGGGGCAGGAAGGACAGCACCTCGCCCTCGTGGGAGATGCTGCCCCGGCCCCCCGTCCAGGTCACGGCGTCCGCCGGCAGGTGGAGCGCGCCGCCGAGCGACTCCAGGGGAAGCAGCAGGCGCTGGCCACCGGCCGATACCCCCAACACCTCCAGCGAGGCCAGGGTGAGGGGCACCTCCAATTGGATGCTCGTGCCCAGACCCGGCCGGGAGGAGATGGACACCTCGCCCTTGAGCCGGCGCACGGTGTCGCGCACCACGTCCAGGCCCACGCCGCGGCCGGACACGTCGGTGACGGAGCGGGCCGTGCTGAAACCCGGCCGGAAGAGCAGCTCCAGGAGCCCCGCGTCATCCAGGGTCTCCACCTCGTCGAGCGTGGCCACGCCGCGCTCCAGCGCCACCTGACGCACCCGCCCCAGGTCCACGCCCCGCCCATCGTCCTCGCACAGGAAGGACACGCGCCCGCCCCGCCGCCGCACCTCGAGCTTGAAGGTGCCCGCGGGGGACTTGCCCAGGGCCCGGCGCTCGTCGGGGTTCTCCAACCCGTGGTCCACGGCGTTGCGCACCACGTGCAGCAGCGCCTGGCGCACCGCCGACAACACGTGCCCGTCGATCTGGATGTCACCGCCCTCGGCGCGCACCTCCACCTGGCGGCCGAGCGAGGAGGCCACGTCGCGCGCGGCCAGCTCCAGGGGGCCGAAGAGCGTCTGCGCGGGAACGAGCCGCAGGGTGTGGGCCCCGTCGCGCAGACGGCCCAGCTCCGACTCCACCTGCCCCAGCCCGCCACCCAGCTGCCGCCCCGCCTTGCCCAGCGAGGAGCGGATGCCCTCGGCCACGGCCAACACCCGCGACAGCCACCGGGCACGCTCGGCGGCCGTGCCGCTGGAGGCCACCGGCGAGGTGAGCTGCTCGATGAGGCCATTGGCCCCCTGCTGCGCCTGGGCGAGCGACTCCACCACGCCGCGCAGGCCCCCGAGCTGCACCACCGCCTCGCTCAAGCCCTCCAGCAGCGTGTCCAGCCGCTCCAGCTCCACGCGCACCACCTCGGACGAGGACGAGGGGGCCTCGGCGAGGCGGATGGCGGACTCTTCCTGGGAAGGCGCCTGCTCGGGCGCCGGCGGCGGCGCGTCCAGGGCATCCAGGGCGACGGCCATCTGGCCCACCAGCCGCAGGAACTCGTGCACGCTGTCGGCGGGCAGCAGGTTGCCGCTGTCGCGGTAGGGCGAGAGCGCGTCCTCCACCGCGTGCGCCATCTCCGCCAGGCGCACCTGCCCCACCACGCGCGCCGCCCCCTTGAGGGTGTGCGCGTAGCGGAAGAGTTCGGGCACGGCCTCCGCACCACCCTCGCCGTCGTCCAGCGCGAGCAGGCCCTGGGTGAGCTGCTCCAGCAGCTCCCGGGCCTCGATACGGAAGTAGAGAAGGGGATCACTGTCCAGGCTCATGTGGAGCGCGAAGCCTCCTCCAACAGTTGGCGCACCAGGGCGTCCACGTCCAGCACGGGCAACAGCGTACCGTCAGGCAGTGACACGCGGGTGGCGAGCAGGGGATGGGGCGAGGAGGCGGCATCGTGGTGACGCTGCTCGGCGGAAGCGCGCAGCTGGCCCTCGAAGCCCGTCGCCGCGAAGCCCACGCGGCGCGCGCCTCCGGCGATCAGCAACCAGCCCGGGGCCTCCCCCGAGGCAAGGCCCAGCAACGCCGAGAGATCATGCACCGCGAGCAGTTGGCCCCGGAGGCCAACGAGCCCCAGCAACGAGGCCGGCGCCCCGGGCAGGCGCACCAGACGGGGCAGCAGGTGCAGGCCCGAGAGATCCCCGAGCCGCACGGCCAGGGAGGTCCGGCCCACGCGCAGCCGCAAGAGGGCCTCGCCGGGCTCGCGCTGGGCCGGAGGCGGCCGGGAGAAGGACGAATCGAAGCTGTCGCGCAGCTCCTCCAACCGCAGGGTTCCCCGCTGGGATGACGTACTCATGGAACCTCCGTACACGCCTGCAGTTCACGCAAGCCCACCTGCATCAAGCCATGCCGACCAAAGCCCCCGCCGAAGAGCGTCAGGCGCAAGGGCTTCTCCTGGGGAAGCAGCGAGAGCGCCATGCGCAGCGCCACCCGCGCTTCCGTCACGTTGCCCGCCCGCCGCGCCAGGGTCCCCGCGCGCAGGTGGCTCAAGGCGAAGGTGGGATCCGCGCGCGCGGCCGCCGCGTAGCGGTTGCGCGCCCCGGCCTCGTCCCCGGAGTGCTCCAGGCACACCCCGAGCAGGAAGTGGGCCGAGGCCTCCGTGTCCCTCACCGACAGGAGTTGCTGCCCCGCGTGCTCGGCCTCGGCGAAGCGGCCCGCGTTCAGGTGCAGCACGGCACGCAACAACTGCCCCTGGGGCAGTGCCGCCTGGGGCAGCGCGTCCAGCCGGGCCCAGGCCTCGGCGTAGCGCTCCGCGTCGAGCAGCGGCAGCAGCGCGTCCAGCCCCTCCTGCGTCGGCGGCGGCTGCCGGACAGGTGCCTTCACCGTCGCGGGCACGGGCGCGCTCACGGGCTCGGGGGCGACGGCCGGGGCGGGCGCCTTGCGGCGGTAGTAGAAGGCATCCGCGCTGCGCAACAGCTCGAAGTCCTCGGAGATCCCGCGCAGCGTCTCGCTGGGCCCCAGGAAGAGATAGCCGCCGGGGACGAGCGCCTGCGACATGCGGGCGATGATCTTCCGCGTCACCTCGGGGGGAAAGTAGAGCATGACGTTGCGGCAGAGGATGACGTGGAAGGAGGCCGGGGCCCAGAAGGCGGGGGCTTCCTCCAGCAGGTTGCGCTCCTCGAAGAGCACCTGATCCCTCAGCACGGGCCGCAGGAAGAAGCCCTCGGAGGAGCGCTGGAACCAGCGCTCGCGCAGGGCCTGGGGCACGGAGCGCAGCGACCAGGGCGAGTAGCGCGCGTTGCGGGCATGGGCGATGGCGCGCGGGTTGACGTCGATGCCCAGCACGCGCAGCTGCGCGGGGTCCACCTTGCCCTGCTCGCGGCACAGCAGCGCGATGGAGTAGGGCTCTTCTCCCGTGGAGCACCCGGCGCACAGCACGCGGAGGGAGGACCCCGGCTGAGCGAACGAGGGCAGCACCTTGGACACCAGCGCCTCGAGCTGGGCGGGATGGCGCAGGAAGTACGTCTCCCCCACCGTGAGCCGCTCCGCGAGCGCCCTCCACTCGGCCTCGGAGGCCGTGGAGTTCAACAGCGACAGGTACTCCTCCACCCCGCGGCTGGACGAGCGCTCGAACAGCAGGGGCGCCAGCTCGCCCCACTGCTCCGGTTCGTAATGCAGGCCCAACCGCTGCTCGACCAGGGTGATGAAGCGGGCGAGGGGTGAGCGCGACAGGGCTTCGGTCAAGACAGTTCCTTCCCCTCGGACCGCCCCAGGCGCTCCCACACTTCCCGGGGCAACAGGTGGGACGAGCCCAACACGGCCAGCAGGTGGCCGTCGAGCGCCCCCAACCGCTGCACATGACCCTGGGCCGTCTCGCGCAGCAGGGAGGGGACGGCCTCCAGGGCGTCCGCCTCCAGCGAGGACAGGCCCCGCACCTCATCCACCTCGATCACCAGACGGCCCTCGGGCACGCGCAGCGAGACGAAGCGCCCACCCATGCAGGGCTCGGCGGCCCCGCCACTCAGCAGCGCCCCCAGGCTCACCACCGGGGCCGACGTGCCTCGCACCAGACTGACTCCGCGCACGAAGGCGGGCGCCGACGCCACCGGAGTGATCGGCAGCGGCCTCATGGTCTCCTCGACCTCATCGAGGGGCAGCGCGCACATCCACGACCGTGCCCTCACCAAGAGGAAGCGGCGTGACCCCGTCCCGGGCATGACTGGCTCCTTCGGGTTCGTCGTTCAGGCCACAGCATGCACCCTTCGAGGGTGTCAAGGCGAGAGCGAGCGGCGACCCCGCCCACCGCCTGCCTGGTGCGAGGGGCCGAGCGCCGGGAGAAGTGGACGGGGAGGGTTGAACCCCACACGCCCGGCGGATAGGGAAGCCGGTTGCATGCCGCCCCCCCGCCGCCCCCTGTCCAAGAGGCTCCTCGTCGCGTGTCTTCTCCCCGTGCTGCTCGCCGGGGGGGCCGTGGCCGGGAAGGCCTGGCTCGAGGGGGACGAGGTTCGCGCCCGGGTGATGGCCCGGGCCAGGCCCGCCCTGGAGTCACGGTTGGGCCCGGTGCGCCTGGGTGAGGAGTTCCACGTGGGCTGGACGGGCACGGTGACGCTAGGGCCGCTGGAGGTGCCGGGCACCCGTCCCGAGGGCCCTCCGGTGGTGCGCATCGAGCACATCACCGTGCGCCCCCGGTGGCGGGCGCTGCTGGCGGGCCGGATCGAGGTGGGCCGGGTGGTGCTCTCGGAGGTGATGATCGAGGCGGGCCCGTCCGGGCGGGAGCTGCGGGCCCTGGTCCAGCGGATGCGCGCGCCACGTCCCGCCTCGGTCCCCGCGGCCTCCTCGGGGAGTGGGGGCGCGTGGCCGGAGGTGGTGGTGGAGGACCTGCACCTGGCCTTCGAGCGGCGCGGCCGGGTGGAATGGGGCCCACTCTCCGCCCGGGTACGGCGCGAGGACGTGGATGGCATCCCCGGGCTGGAGGCCAAGGCCGGACTGCCCGGCGGAGGACACGCGGAGCTGTCCCTCCGGAAGGCGGAGTCCGGCATCACCGGGACGCTCCAGGTCCGCGAGGTCCCGGCGGGGTCCGTGCTGTCGCTCGCGGAGCCGCCCTGGACCATGGAGGGAGGAATCCTGGAGGCGGAGGCGCGGGTGGACGGCCGGGAGGCCACCTTCTCGCTGGCGGTGAAGGGCCTCGCACTGAGAGATGCCCGGCTCGCGCCCGAGCCGGTGGGGCCGCTCGCCTTCTCGGCGGAGGGCCGTGCGCGCTGGGAGCTGGAGCGCCGGCACGCGAAGCTCGAGTCCCTCCGGGTGGCGGTGGGCGAGCGCCGCGAAGCGGGCGTCGAGGTGACGGGCGAGGCGGACTGGAAGCAGGCCCCGCGCTTCTCGCTGCGCGCCGAGCTGCGGCCGCTCACCTTCGAGCAGGCCCTGGCGGCGCTGCCTCCGTCCCTGGTGCCGGATCAGGAGCTGGCGAAGCTGGAGGGACACTTCCAGGGGACGCTCACGGTGGCCGGCCCCGTGGCCCGCCGGGAGGAGTGGGAGGTCAAGGCGAAGCTCGACGTGTCCAAGCGCAAGGCGTCGGATCCGCCAGGGCCGCTGGCGTGGTTGCGCGCGCCCTTCGACTACCGGCCGCTGACGGCGGAAGGACGCGGGCGGGAGCTGCACATCGGCCCGGGCAACCCCCGCTACGTGCCCTCCGCCGAGCTGCCCCGGGTGCTGGTGCGCGCGGTGCTGCGCAGCGAGGACGCCGCCTTCTGGGTGCACCGGGGCTTCGACTTCGACTCGTTGAGCACGCTGCTGCTCAAGCCCCCGGACGACAAGGTGCGGGGGGGTTCCACCCTCACCCAGCAGCTCGCCAAGAACCTCTTCCTGTCGCGGGAGAAGACATACGCGCGCAAGGTGAAGGAGGCCTACCTCACGCTGGGACTGGAGAGCAGCCTCTCCAAGGAACGGATGCTGGAGGTGTACTTCAACATCATCGAGTGGGGCCCGGGCATCTACGGCATCGGCGAGGCGGCGCGGCACTACTTCGGCAAGGACGCGCGCGAGCTGAGCATCCGCGAGTCCGCCTTCCTCGCCACCATCATCCCCAACCCGGTGCGCTACCACGTGTACTGCACTCGCGGAGAGCTGTCCGAGGTGTGGAAGAAGAACGTGGACAGGCTCCTGGGTGTCCTGCACGAGGGCGGGGACATCACCTTCACCGAGTACCAGGAGGCCCTCGACGCGCCCCTCCCCTTCGCCTGCGGAGACAGCGAGGCCCAGGCGACGGAGGAACAGACGTCCGTCGAGTGAGCCCAGGCCAGGGACTCGTCCCGGCTCACGGGGTGGGCAGAGGGGCGGGTCCGAGATGGGAAGGGTCCCGCACGAACTGCTCGGTGGGCGTGAGCCGCACGTTCGTCAGCCCATGTCGCTCGGCCAAGTCCCTGAAACGCTCGGAGACGACGAGGTCTCCCACGAGACCGCGAGGACGGAAGATGTCCTCTCCCCGCCAGGTTCCCGGTTCCAGGGTGAAACCATGGATGGTGTCGATGCCCGACATGCGGCATTCCGGGCACGAAGGTGGCTCGGAGATGCGCATGCGACTGAACACCAGGTCCACCGCGGCTGGGCCGAAGCAGGTCGAAACCACGAAGTAGCGCGGCACGGTGACAGGCTTGCGAGGTCCCTTTCTCATGCGGCGCACCCGGAGCACCTCGACGGGGTGAAAGCCCTCCAGCCCGATAAGCCCCTCGGTGCGAAAGGCCTCCGCGAATCGCTCGGAGATGAGGAGGTCATACGCAGAAGTCTCGATGAAATCCCCGAGCTCTTCCCCATGTAGCTCCAGATTGACCCGATACGGGGGGAGCCACTTCAACAAGCCGATGAAGCCACCGCACTGTGGGCAACGAGGCGCATCCGCGCGGTTGATGGGCTCGGCCTTGTCGACGTCGGCATCGTAACGAGACCCGAGAACGCCCTCTTCCAAGACGAAGAAGCGCGGGGCGGTAGGGAGTTCAGAAGCCATTGGGGAATCTCGCTTTCATCTCCGGGCGGCTGTAGATGTCGCGCAACTTGTCCATGAACTCCTTGGGAGTTGCATTGGGTTTGCTCTTGAGCCATCGGACGACCTCCTCGTCCACCTTGCGGTGCCACTCCTGGTAGCCGCAGTGCGACTGCTCATCCTTGGCCCGAGAGACGAAGCGCGAGTCCCGAGGTTTGTAGAGCCCCTTGAGCGTGGGGTGCTCCTCCAACGCCCTGGCAATGAGCCGGGAGATGAGATGGTGATTCTGCCCCTTGCATTGGGGCGGCTCGAAGGACCCCAACGACTGGGACAAGGACTCCGCCGCCGCCTCAAGCTGCTGCTTCTTCTCCTCCTCGCCCGCCTTCCAGGAAGCCTGCTCCAGCACCTCCTGCACCTCGTCCAGCACCTGCGCAGCCCTGCGCGCGTCGTCTCCCGCGAGGGACACGCAGGCACTCACCATGCCTTGCTTGCAACTGCACACCACCGACATCTCGCCGGGTGAGCAGGCCACCTGCGTCAGCACCACCAGCAACAAGCTCGAGAGCATGGGGATTGTCCTTGGCCGGTATTTCGGTAGGTGTCACAGGACCCGTCTCCGCTCACGGAGTAGGCAGGGGAGCGGGTCCGAGATGGGAAGGGTCCCGCACAAACTGCTCGGTGGGCGTGAGCCGCATGTTCGTCAGCCCATGTCGCTCGACGAAGTCCTTGAAACGCTCGGAGACGACGAGGTCTCCCACCAGACCACGCGGACGGAAGATGTCCTCTCCCCGCCAGGTTCCCGGTTCCAGGGTGAAACCATGGATGGTGTCGATGCCCGACATGCGGCATTCCGGGCACGAGGGGGGCTCGGAGATGCGCATGCGACTGAACACCAGGTCCACCGCGGCTGGGCCGAAGCAGGTCGAGACCACGAAGTAGCGAGGCACGGTGACAGGCTTGCGAGGTCCCTTTCTCATGCGGCGCACCCGGAGCACCTCGACGGGGTGAAAGCCCTCCAGCCCGATAAGCTCCTCGGTGCGAAAGGCCTCCGCGAATCGCTCGGAGATGAGGAGGTCATACGCTGAGTTCTTGATGAAATCCCCGAGTGCATCCCCATGCAGTTCCAGATTGACCCGATACGGGGGGAGCCACTTCAACAAGCCGATGAAGCCACCACACTGTGGGCAACGAGGCGCATCCGCGAGATTGACGGGCTCGACGGTGTCGACATCAGCGTCGTAATGGGAGCCGAGGACACCCTCTTCCAGGACGAAGAAACGCTGGGAGGTAGTGGCATCAGAAGCCATTGGGGAACCTCGCTTTCATCTCCGGGCGGCTGTAGATCTCGCGCAACTTGTCCATGAACTGCTTGGGCGTGGCTTGGGGGAACTGCTCAAGCCAGTTGACAACCTCCTCGTCCACCTTGCGGTGCCACTCCTGGTAGCCGCAGTGCGACTGCTCATCCTTGGCCCGAGAGACGAAGCGCGGGTCGCGAGGTTCGTACAACCCCTTGAGCGTGGGGTGCCTTGAAAGTCCCTTGGCGATGCGGCGGGAGATGAGGTGGTGATTCTGGCCCTTGCATTGGGGCGGTTCGGAGGACCCCAGCGCCTGGGACAAAGACTCCGCCGCCGCCTCGAACTGCTGCTTCTTCTCCTCCTCGCCCGCCTTCCAGGAAGCCTGCTCCAGCACCTCCTGCACCTCGTCCAGCACCTGCGCGGCCCTGCGCGCGTCGTCTCCCGCGAGGGACACGCAGGCACTCACCATGCCTTGCTTGCAACTGCACACCACCGACATCTCGCCGGGTGAGCAGGCCACCTGCGTCAGCACCACCAGCAACAAGCTCGAGAACATGGAGCTTGTTCTTAGCCGGTATCAGGCGCCTCGTGTCAGGAGCCTGTGCTCCTTCTCGATGCCGCTCAGACTCACCGCACCCTCAACCCTCCGCGCGCAGCGTGAGGAGCGTCACCTCGGCGGGAACCCCGAGCCGGAAGGGCAGCCAATGCCCCGTGCCACCCGACACATAGAGCTGACCATTCCCCTTGCGGTAGCGGCCGAGCATGTAATCGAAGGCGAACCAGAACACGGGCACGCCCCAGATGGCCACCTGGCCACCGTGGGTGTGTCCCGCGAGCGTGAGCCGCGCCCCCTTCTCCAGCGCCAGGGGAAAGAAGGAGGGATGGTGCGTGAGGCAGATGACCACCTCGTCCGCGGAAGCCCCCGCGAAGGCCACCTCCGCCGATTGTTCCATGCGGTCCGCCTGCACCCTCATGCTGCGCCCCCGCATGGGGTAGTCCACGCCCACCACGCGCACCTTCTGCCCGGCATGCTCGAACACCTGGGCCTCGTCCACCAACAGCCGCACCGGACTGCCCCGGCGCGCGCTGCGCGCATAGCCCTCGAGCACCTCCTCCAACCCCCGCCAGTGCTCGTGGTTGCCGAGGATGGCGAGCATCCCGTGTGGCGCCTCGCACGTCTCCAGCGCCGCCATCGTCTCGTCGAGCTGCGAGAGATCGTCGATCAAATCCCCCGTCATCACCTGGAGGTCCACGCGCGCCGCGTTCATCGCCGCCACCGCCGCGCGCACGTAGGTGGTGTCGATGAACGTCCCCACGTGCACGTCGGTGATCTGCCCGATGCGAAAGCCATCGAGCGCCCGGGGCAGGCCGCGCAGCCGCACCTCCACCTCGCGGATCACGAAGCCCGAGGAGCCTTCCACGAGCCCCACCGTGCTCGTCCCCACCGCCGCGAAGGGCAGCGCGCGCCCCACCCCCGAGAGCAGCCCGCGCCGCTCCAGATCGACTCCCGCCGGCAGCGGAGTCGCGACAGGCTCGGCGGCGCGCTTCTCCCGGGCGCGCTCCCGCCGCGAGAGCACCAGCGCCAGGGGCCAGCCGAGCAGCAACACGATGAGCGCGGAGATGAGCCACGCCGAGCCGAAGAGCCGCAGCGGCGCGTCCACCCACGGCACGCCGCCGTGCGCTCCGTGCCCGAGCAGCCACGGCAGCACGAGCGACACCCCCGAAAACACGGCCAGGCCGAGCAGCACGCTCCGGCGCCACCCCGTGCGGACCTCGGGCCACAGCCGGCGCAGGACGAGCCAGGCCCCCAGATTGATGAGAACGAAGAAGACGAGTCGGCTCATGTGCGCCCGTGCATAACAAAGCCGGCGCCCCCTTGCCGTCCGAAGATCCCTTCCCTCCCCCGCCCGGCGCTATGGTCGGCGCATGCCCCACAGCCTGCTGGTCGTCCACGTGCAGATCCGCGTCAAACCCGAAGCCATCGACGCCTTCCGCGAAGCCACCCTGGCCAACGCGAGCCAGAGCGTGAAGGAGCCCGGCGTCGCCCGCTTCGACGTCATCCAGGACTCCGAGGATCCCACGCGCTTCGTGCTCGTCGAGGTGTACCGGACCCCCGAGGCCCCCGCCGCCCACAAGGAGACGGCCCACTACCTGACCTGGCGCGACACCGTGGCCTCCATGATGGCCGAGCCGCGCACCTCCCGGAAGTTCACCAACCTCTTCCCCTCGGACGAGGGCTGGTGACATGGCGGTGACGGGTTTCGAGTTCGCCACCGCCACCCGCATCCTCTATGGGGCGGGCCGTCTGGCCGATGCCCCCGAGGCGATACGGGCCCTGGGCGGCCACCGGGTGCTGCTGGTCACCGGCCGCGACACCACGCGCGCCGCCCCCTTGCGCGAGGGCCTGGAGCGGCTCGGGCTGTCCTGGGTGCCCTTCACGGTGGAGGGAGAGCCCACGGTGGAGCGCGTCCGGGAAGGCACCGCGCTCGCCCTCCACGAGCGCTGTGACGCGGTGGCCGCCCTCGGCGGCGGCAGCGCCCTGGATGCGGGCAAGGCCATCGCCGCGCTGGCCACCCACGGGGGAGATCCGCTCGACTACCTGGAGGTGGTGGGCCGGGGACAGGCGCTGACCAGGCCCTCGCTGCCCCTCGTCGCCATTCCCACCACCGCTGGCACCGGCTCCGAGGTGACCCGCAACGCCGTGCTCGGCGTCAAGGACGCCCAGGTGAAGGCGAGCCTGCGCGGCCCCACCCTCCTGCCCCGCCTGGCCCTCGTGGACCCGGACCTCTTGAAGGGCGCGCCCCCGGGCGTGCTCTCCTCCAGCGGCCTGGACGCGCTCTCCCAGCTCATCGAGCCCCTGGTGTCCGCCCGCGCCAACCCGCTCACCGACGCGCTCGCCCGCGAGGGCATCCAGCGCTCGGCGCGCTCGCTGCGGCGCGCGGTGCTCGACACTCCGGACGCGTCCGCGCGCGAGGACCTGGCGCTCGCGAGCCTCCTGGGTGGCCTGTGTCTGGCCAACTCGGGGCTGGGCGCGGTGCACGGCTTCGCGGCCCCGGTGGGCGGCATGTACGACGCACCCCATGGCGCCGTCTGCGCGGCCCTGCTGCCCGCCACGATGGAGGTGAACCTGCGCGCGCTGCGAGCCCGGGCACCCGAGCACCCCTCGCTCGCGCGTTTCCAGGAGGTGGCGGCGCTGCTCACCGGACGCGTGGAGGCGCGGGCCGAGGAAGGCATCACCTGGGTGCGCGAGCTGTGTCAGGCGTTGCGCGTGCCCGGACTCGGGGCCTACGGCCTGACGGAAGCGGAGGTGCCCCGGCTGGTGGCGCGAGCCCGCGCGGCCAGCAGCATGAAGGCCAACCCCTTGACCCTCACCGACGAGGAACTCATGGAGATCGCCCTCCGCTCACGCTGAGCTCGCGTCAAGTCCCCCTCCGCGGAGAATCTTCCGCCCACGGTGCGATTCCCCTCGTCCCCAGGCCCTCGGAGCACTTGTTGCGTCATCAACAGACCGAGGGCGTCCGCGCTATAACCAGAGGCCCTATGGCGCGTCGTTCCTCCGTGCGTTTCTCGATGGTGTTGGTGGTGCTCGTCGCGAGTGCTTGCGCGTGGACGCCCCCCGAGGAGCCCGAGGCCCCCGAGCCCCCGCCCCCCTCCGCTCCGGCCGCCGCCGCCGGGCCCACCGCGTGCGTGACGGCTCCCATCGTGACGAACGGCTCGCGCCTGCGAAAGCGCATCGCCCTCACGTTCGACGCCTGCACCACGCGCAAGAACGAGTACGACGAGCGCGTCATCCGCACCCTGCTGGAGACCCAGACGCCGGCCACCCTCTTCATCGGAGGCGGCTGGGCACTGGCCAATCCGCGGCGCCTCCAGGAGCTCGCGCAGTACCCGGGCTTCGAGCTCGGCAACCACACCTTCTCCCACGCCAACATGCCCAAGGTGAGGGATGACCGGCAGGTGATCGAGGAGCTGCAGCGCGCCCAGCGCGTCGTGTACGACCTGACGGGCCAGATTCCCCGCTACTTCCGTCCGCCCTTTGGCGAGGTGGACGGGCGCGTGGCGTGGCTCGCCTCCCAGGCGGCGCTCACCACCATCAACTTCGATCTCCCCTCGGGTGACCCGGACGGGACCGTCACCCCCAAGCGCATGGTGGACTGGGTGCTCAAGCAGGCGAGCCCCGGAGGCATCGTGGTGATGCACATGAACCACAAGCGCTTCCCCACCGCCGAGGCGCTCCCGGCCATCATCAAGGGGCTGCGCAAGCGCGGCTTCGAGCTCGTCACCGTGGGCACGCTGCTGGATGACAACACCTGGCCCACGTGCCAGCCCACCACCGCCCCCACCCTCGAGCCCGCCCTGGTGGCCGGCGTCATCCCCTGACGCGCGGCTTCCAGAAGATGAGCTCGGAGACGCCCGGCATGGCGAAGTCCGGAAGCTGGCCCACCTGACGGTAGCCATGCCGCTGGTAGAAGCGCTGGGCCGCGGTGTTGAAGTCCGAGGTGAGCAGGAAGTAGCCCCCGGTGGGCGAGTCACACCCGGCCTCGTAGGCCTCGAGCAGCCGCGCGCCCAGGCCCGAGCCCTGCCTCGCCTCGCTCACCGCGAGCGTGCGCAGATAGGCGCCCGTGCCGAAGGTGCCCCGGGTGAGGAACCAGCAGACCCCCACGGGACCGCTGTCCCCGGTGGCCAGCAACAACCCCTCGCCGCGATCGAGCGCGCCGTGGAAGCGCGCCGTCAGGGCGCTCGCGTCCAGCTTGTACGCCTGGAAGAGCGGCAGCGGTGCCAGGGCGGTGGCCAGCGAGGAAAGGTCCTCCCGCGTCGCGGGGCGGATGACGGTGGACATCGAAGAAGGCCTCCTGGGGTGCGCGCGGCAGCCTATCCGGCGCCGAGCGCGCTCGCGAGCCGCGGCAGCACCTCGCCGGCGCGCGCCTCCACGCGCACCTCCATCCATTCATGTCCCCGGCACTCACCGATGTTGATGAGCCCCACGGGCATGCGGCGATCCACGGCGCGCTGCAGGAAGCGGTAGCCCGAGTAGATGGCCAGCGACGAGCCCACCACCAGGAACGCATCCCCCTCCTCGAGCAGCGCGAACGCCTCCTGCACGGTGGGCACGGGCACGTTGTCGCCGAAGAACACCACGTCCGGCTTGAGCGTCCCCTCGCACTCGAGACACGCGGCGACCTGGAAGGCGCGCACCGCGTCGTCGTGCAGCTCGGCGTCGCCGTCGGGCCGGGACTCGGCGCTCGCGGCGGTGAAGCCGGGGTTGAGCTCCAGCAGCCGCCGCTGCAACTGCTCGCGCGGCTCGAGCGCGCCACACAGGAGGCAGCGCACCCGGGCGAGCGCGCCGTGCAGCTCGATGACGCGTCGGCTGCCCGCGGCGTGGTGCAGCCGGTCCACGTTCTGGGTGATGAGCCCGAGCACGTGGCCAGTGTCCTCCAGGGCGGCGAGCGCCTGGTGCGCCGCGTTGGGCCGGGCCGCGGAGAAGCGGGGCCAGCCGATGAGGCTGCGCGCCCAGTAGCGCGCGCGCACCTCGGGCCGGGCGAGGAACTCGCGGTGCTGGATGGGGTTGCGGGCGCGCGCGCGCGTGCCGGGGCCACGGTAGTCGGGGATGCCCGACTCGGTGCTGCACCCGGCGCCCGTGAGCACCACGACACGGCGGCCGCGCAGCAGCGCCGTCAGGGCGTCCACGTCCCCGGGCCCGGTGGCCACGGACGGTGTTTCCAGGGAGGTCGTCATGCGGCACTCCTCATAACCGCCCCGCGCCCCGGGCGCCCGACTCCCCCGGGGAGTGGCCCGCCACGAGGAAGCCCTCGTGCGTCCGGCCGCTCCAGGTGTGGCATAGTCGACAACCCATGCCCGGCCTACCCGCCATCCGCGGCTTCGTCTGCAAGACCATCCTGGACGCGGCCCGGAGTCTGCCCGAGGACCAACAGCGCCGGATCTTCATGGACATCCCCCCCGCGACGCTCGCCCTGCTCGAGTCCACGCCGCGGCTGGGCTGGATCCCCATGCCCGAGAGCATGTGGCTGACGGATGCCCTCCATCTCACCCTGGGCACTCCCGGCTTCCGCCAGTTCTTCTCCCTCCTCGCCGAGCACCTGGTGTCCGCCCCCCTGATGCAGTCGCTCTTCGATGGCGCGGTGCGTCTGCTCGGCCTGACGCCCCAGGCGATGCTCAAGTGGTCCACCTACGCCTGGGAGCAGGCGTTCCGCGACTGCGGACGGCTCACCTACCGCCCCATCCGCGACACGCCCTCCCACGGCCGGGTGGAAATGATTCTCGAGGACTTCCCTCCCCTGCTGCACCGCGGCGGCACCTTCGCCGAGGCGCTCGCGGCCACCTTCGAGATGTTCCTGCGCCGGGTCTCCAAGAAGGGCCGCGTCGAGCTGCGCCCGATGCAACCCCACACGAACCGCCTCGTGTGTGACGTGTCCTGGGACTGACACTCCGCCAATTCCTGGCGCACGGCGTCACGCCTGGCCGCGTCCGCACGCAATGCGTTACATCCGCGTTGAATCATCAAAAGTTATTAGAACCTGGGATTTTGTGTTATGCGGGCGCAATCGACGAGTCCGTCGATCCCCGCCTTACCCCCAAACCCAGTTACAGCAGGAGCCTCTCATGTTTTCTCGTTTCGACGGGCAGAGGGTTTCCCTTGCCTGCGCGCTCACCGCCTCCCTCGTGGTGGGTGGCGACGCGCTCGCGAGCACCATCAATCAGAACACCTCGTGGACCATCAACCGCGGAGCCTCCACGACGTACCGCGTCGTGGCCTATGGTGACTCCATCTTCGCGGGCTACAAGGGCTCGCTGAGCAGCGTGGCCAAGCGCTCCGGTCCCCAGGTGCAGGGGGAGTATCTGGCGCGCGAGTTCAACTCGAACATGGAAGTCTTCCGGCGCACCAAGTCGGGCGCCAAGGCCGACGACATCTACAACAACAAGATCGTCTCCGAGCGCTCGTACATGCAGGCGAGCAACACCCGCGTGGTGATGTTCGAGATGTGCGGCAACGACTATCTCCAGGCGCGCTCTGCCTTCGAGGATCAGAGCGGGACGTGCAGCTACAGCGGCCTGGACACGGCCCTGGCCAACTGTACCACGTACACGGAGAAGGCCATGCAGGCCATCAACCAGTACGCCACCACGGCCAAGGCGAAGATCGTGATGAACATCTACTACCCGGGGTTCAACACGGACAACAAGCTCACCAGCTGCTCGGACTCGGCGACGGGCAAGCCCATCAACCAGCGGCAGAAGTTCCTGCCCTACCTGGCCAAGAGCAACTGGCGCACGTGCAGCCTGGCGGAGAAGTATGGCTTCAAGTGCGCGGACGCCTTCGCCGAGTACATGGGCGCCGACTACGACTCCAACGGCGACGGGCAGATCGACCGCGAGGCGCTGCGCTACAAGTCGGGCGAGACCGAGGCCGCCTACGTCACCCGCATCACCAGCACGCTCGTGGCCACCCTGCGTGACTCCAACACGCACTTCGTCAACGCGAGCACCAGCTACGACTACATGCAGTCGGACGACACGCACCCCACGTTCTACGGCAGCTCCGTCTCCGTGGGCACCTTCGGCGGCACGGCCACGGGCTCCAGCGCCCCGGACTTCGCCGACTCGGCGGTGACCAACGGCCAGAACACGGAGTGGAACAAGTCCGGCCACGAGCGCATGGGCTGGATCTTCTCCACCCTGGATCCCACCACGCCGTAAGCCCTCAGTCCGCCCAACATCCCGGAGGGGAAGGCGGCTAGGGTGCGGCGCATGAATCGGACGATCGATCTGCGATCCCGGTGGACACTCGTCACCGGGGCCTCTTCGGGGCTGGGATTGGAAATGGCCCGCGCCATCGCCAGGGACCACGGGGGCAACGTGGTCCTGGTGGCGCGGCGCAAGGAGCGCCTGGAAGCCCTGTGCGAGGAGCTGCGCACGCGACACGGCGTCCAGGCCGCCTTCATCGTGGCGGACCTGTCGCGCCCCGAGGACGTGGAGCGGGTCTTCGCCGAGGCCACCCGGGAGCGCGTGCTCCACGGCGCCATCCTCAACGCGGGCGTCACCTACTGGGGCGAGGCGATGAAGCTGGACTGGGACGCGTTCCAGGCCCTGCTCAACACCAACGTCACCAGCATGGTGCGCCTGTCGAGCCTGCTGCTGCCCCACCTCATTGAACAAGCAGGAGGGCAGGCGCGCGGCGGCGCGGCCGGGCTGATGCTCATCTCCAGCGTGGCGGCGTTCATCCCCGTGCCGTACCAGGCGGCCTACAGCGGCACCAAGGCCTTCATCCTGAGCTATGGGCAGGCGCTGGCGCAGGAGCTGCGGCACTCGGGCGTGTCCGTCACCGTCTTCGCCCCGGGCGGCATCTCCACCGAGCTGCTGGAGAACTCCGGGCTGTCGCGGCGCTTCAAGGCGGGAGACCTGGGGGTGATGACGGCCGCGCAGTGCGCCACCCATGCCGTGCGCGCCTTCGTCCAGCGCAAGGAGCTGTCCGTCCCCGGACTGCTCAACCAGACGCTGGCACTGGCCGCGAGGCTGCTGCCGCGCGGCCTGCTCGCCCAACGCACCGCCGCCATGTACCGGCCCGGGCACTGAGCCGCCCGGGGCCGGGCACGCGGCGCGGCCGGGCTACTTGTCGCACTCCACGTCGTTGAAGGTGTTGAGCGGCACGCCCGCGATGACGACCAGCTCCTCGTTGCCACACGGGGACGTGCTCAGCTTCGCGTCCTTGGTGGCGATGTGCCAGGTGTCCACGCCCCCGGTATCCCCGTCGATGTCACCCGCCGCGAACGCGTCGATGTTGCAGCCCGGGCAGCTTCCCGAGATGCCCGGCGACTTGGGATCCTCCCCGTTTCCCGCGTTCCAGGAGAACGAGATGGGCACGAAGGCGGGCTGGGCCACCGCCACCTTGAACTTCGCCTCGTCCACGGAGATGCAGTTGGCGTTCTTGGGCAGGGTGACTCCCGAGGCCTGGCGCTGCTCGCACGTCTGCGTCTGCGCGAAGTAGTAGGCGTAGCGGTTGCCGCGCTCCGGCGAGAAGCCGATCGTCGTCGAGAACTCCGAGTAGGCGCCCTTCTCCTGCTGGTAGGCGCGCTGGCCGACGAACCAGGTCCTCAGATTCGACTTGGCTTCCGCCTGCTTGGAGCGGGCCTGGAACTTGATGAAGTTCGGAATGGCGACCGCGGCGAGGATTCCGATGATGGCCACGACGATCATCAGCTCGATGAGCGTGAAGCCACGATTCGACGGAGAGGCGGACTGGCGCATGAATGAATCTCGAGGACAGCGGGAACGACGAGCCCAGGCGGGGTGGGGGCCCGTGTACCTGTAAAGGTATCACCAGGGTGTGGCTTCCTGGAAACCAGGCCCCTGTCCTGCTCCGTGGTTGGAGGTCCTACTACACCCCCCCTGCTCCGCGGTCAGTGCAGGGGTTGGAGGCGCTCGGCGAGCCTTCCGGTGGCCAGCAACTCCCGCAGCTCGTCGCCCATGCGCTCGCCTTCGCTCAGCACCTGGCGCCAGGTGCGAATCCGCTCCGCGTCGGACAGGCGGTAGAAGTCATCCAGGTCGGGAATCTTCCCGAAGGGCAGGCGCGCGACGAACTCCGGCGACGGGGAGAGCAGCAGGGCCCGGCGGAAGTTGGCGGGCCCGGCGCGGCGCCACAGGAGCGCGCTGTCGAAGTAGCCGGGCACGAGGTAGGGGTAGAAGTGGGGGTAGAGCACCAGCCCCTCGCCCACGCCGAAGTCCAGGTCCGGGTGGTAGTCGAGAATCCCACCGTCCCGATGGACTCCGGGTCCGGCGCCATCGATGCGCACCCCGCTCATGGCCAGGGGAATGGAGCCCGAGGCCAGCAGCGCGGACCGCAGGTTCTCGCGCGTCAGGGGCAGGTGCACGGAGGGCAGATCCTTGAGGCCCCGGAAGGGGCTGGTGTCTCCGGCGGTGTGGAAGATGACGCGATCGATTTGAAGCCCCAGGGTGCGGCGGCTCAGCAGATTGCCCAGGGCGCTCAGGGTGAGCCCCAACGTCTGCAGGTGACGTTGCTCGCTGGCGGACAGGCCCCGGCACCGGTTGGTCAGCACGTGCAGCCGCGCCCAGGGGTGGCCGAGGATCTGCGCCTCGCCATCGGTGCCCACGATGGCGTCCACGACGCCCCGGCTGGTGGTGCTCACCAGCTCGGCGGAGGGATTGGGCGGATAGCGCTGGGAGATGTACGCCTCGGCGAAGCGCCCCAGGGCCGCGACGGGATCGTTCTGGGCGAGGCAGCTCAGGCGCCAGCTGCCGATGGACGAGCCGATGAGGTGGAGCGGACGGGTGCGCGCGCGGAAGAACTCGCCGAAGAGCATGCGATCCAAGCCGGCCAGCACCAGCCACCGCGGTCCGCCCGAGGCGCCCGGCACCACGTCGACGTCCTCCGCGCGCAGTCCTCGTTCACGAATCAGGCGCACGGCGTCCGGACCGGCGCGCAGGGTGAGGCTCGAACTCATGGACCCACCAAGAAAAACTGGGGAGGGGTTGGAGATGAAAGCATGGTCGTCAGAGGAGGAAGGGGGCGAGGAATCCCATGAAGTGCCGCATGGCGTCGAGCGGGAGCGGTGTGCGAAGCTGCGCGCCCGTTTTCGCCCGAGCGAAAGGAACCCCTTTGAGTCAGCCGCGCCCCTTGGAGTTTTTCCGTAGCACGGAGAAGGAGCCCCATCTGGAGCGGGCTCGCACCATCCTGCGTGCCCACCCCGAGCTCAAGGACCTGTGCGGCCCGACCCCCATCACCGCCGCCTTCGTGCTGCTGGTGGTGGCGGGACAGGTGGGGCTCGCCTGGGCCCTGCGCGACTCGCCCTGGTGGGCGCTGCTCGCCGCCGCGTGGTTCGTCGGCGCCTTCCTGGACCATGGCCTGTGGGTGCTCATCCACGAGTGCACCCACAACCTCGTCTTCAAGACCCCCCGCGCCAACGCCCTCCTGCAGATCTTCGCCAACCTGCCCATCCTCTTCCCGGCGGCCATCTCCTTCCGCAAGTACCACCTCATCCATCACCGCTTCCAAGGGGACCTGGAGCTGGACGCGGACCTGGCCTCGCCCTTCGAGGCGAAGGTGATTGGCAACACGTTCTTCGGCAAGGCGTTCTGGATGCTCAACTTCTGGGCCTTCCAGGCGCTGCGCGTGCAGCGGCTCAAGCGCGTGCCGTTCTTCGACGGGTGGTACATCGCCAACCTCGGCGTGCAGTTGGCCTTCATCGGGGGCAGCTACGCGCTCATGGGGCCGCGCGCGCTCGTCTACATGTTCCTCTCCTCCATCTTCGCCATCGGCCTGCATCCGCTGGGCGCGCGGTGGATCCAGGAGCACTACCTCGTCAAGCCGCCGCAGGAGACGTACTCGTACTACGGCCCGCTCAACTGGGTGGCGTTCAACGTGGGCTACCACAACGAGCACCACGACGTGATGCGCGTGCCCTGGACGCGCCTGCCCCAGGTGAAGAAGATCGCCCCCGAGTACTACGACACGCTGCACTCCCACCGCTCGTGGACGGCGCTGTGGCTCAAGTTCCTCTTCGATCCGTCCCTGTCGCTCTACAGCCGCATGACGCGCTCGGGCGACTCGGGCCAGGGCACGCTCAAGCTCCCCGACGAGCCCGCCAAGGCCGCGTGAGCCGTCCCCCGAGCGCCCCCCTCCGGAGCCCCGCTCAGGGCTCCGTGGCCAGAGGGGACTCGGCGTAGCGCGCGAGCAGATCCTGCGGCGAGCCGAAGACGGCCATCGCCCCGGCGCCCCGCAGGTCCTCCTCCGAGAAGCCCCCGCACACCAGCCCCAGGCAGCGCAGGCCCAGGCGCACGGCGCCCTCGATGTCATGGGGCAGCGCGGCCACCGTGAGCGCCTCGTCGGTGCCGTCGAGCCCCAACAGGCGGATGGCCTCCGCGGGAATCTCCTCGTTCAACCGGTGGCCCTCCACCTCCGCATCCGTGGTGCGCGCGTCGATGAGGTCCGCCACCCCGAGCAGTTCGATGTAGTGCTCCAGCTCGTCGGGCTCCGCGCTGGAGGCCAGGGCGATGCGCCAGCCCTCGTCCCGCAGGCGCTGGAGCAGCTCGGTGACGCCCAGGAAGGGCCGCACGCGCGCGAGGTACTCCTCGTGGAAGAGCGCCCGGTGGTAGCTCGTCAGCTCATCCGCGTGGCGCAGGTAGTCCTCCTCCGAGAGCAGGGCGGACAGGAACCGGTCTCCCTCTCGGCCCAGCTGCGCGAGCACCCGCGGCAGCCGCACCTGGACGCCATAGCGCGCCAGCGACTCCTGCCAGGCCCGCGCGCGCAGCACATTGGAGTCCACCAGCGTCCCATCCACCTCGAAGATGATTGCCTTGGGCACGAGCCTCCTCCGCCCCACCAACCTGCACACGCCTCCCTGCCCTCGCCAGACACCCCGGCCGCGTGTCCCGCCTCCCTCCTCGGGAGCGCCCCCCCACGCCAGATGGAAGGCCCATGTCCGCTCCCTCCGGCACCAGGCGGGCGAACGACAGGGCCCTCCCGAGGGTTCACGAGCGCAGCGGCAACTCCACCACGAAGGTCGCGCCCTGGCCGAGCGCGCTGTGCACGTGCACCCGGCCCCCCTCGGCCTCCACGATGGCCCGGGTGATGTAGAGACCCAGGCCCAGGCCCCCATAGTTGCGCTCGGACACCGCGCGGGCATAACGCTCGAAGATGCGGCGGGACTGATCCGGCGCGATGCCGATGCCCTTGTCCCGCACCGACAGGCGCGCGAAGCCGTTGTCCACCGTCACGCGGATGACCACGGGCGCGCCCGCCCCATACTTCAGCGCGTTGTCCAGCAGGTTGGTCACCACCTGCTCCAACCGGGAACGATCCCACCGGCCGACGACCGGGGAGTTGGCCTCGACGACCAGGGGGGCCCGGAACTTGCCGGCGCGCGGCGTGAGCCGGGCGACCACCTGGCGCACCACGGAGAGCAGATCCACCTCCTCGCGCCGCAACTCGAAGCAGCCCGAGGCGATGAGCGAGACATCCAGCAGACCATTCATCAACGTGGTGAGCTTGCGCAACTGCTGCCGCCCCGACTCGACGGTGGAGCGCACCAGCGGCGCCAGGGACGAGTCGGGGTGGGCCTCGGCGGAGCGCTCGAGCGACTGCAACTTGAGGCTCAAGGGCGTCAGGGGCGTCTTGAGCTCGTGACTGGCGATGGAGAGGAACTCGTCGCGCAGGCGGATGGCTTCCCGGGCCTCACGGTAGAGCCGGGCGTTGTCCACCGAGAGCGCCGCGCGATGGGCGAGCTCCTGGGCGAAGCGCAGATCCTCCTCGTCATAGCGTCGGCCCGAGGTGGACGAGGAAAGGGTGAGCGCCCCGAGGATGCGCCCATGGGCGAGCAGGGGGACGGTGAGCAGCGAGCGCATGCCCACGCGGCGCATGATCGAGAGGTGCCGCGCGTCCTGCGCCGCCTGCCGCATCAGCTCATCCGTCACGTCCCGAAGCAGCGAGGCACGGCCCTCCACGAGCGCCACGGTGGGAGGATAGGTGGACCTGGCGTGGGGCAGCGGAGTGAGTCCGCGCACCTCCTGCGCCAGGGCCTCCAGGGAGGGGTCCGCCGCCACCACCTGGGCACGGAAGAACTGTCCGTTCGGGCCCAGCACGTCCAGGATGCACCAGTCGGCGAGCGCGGGCACCGGGATCCGGGCGAGCGCGGCGAGCGTGGCGTCGTAGTCCAACGAGGCGGAGAGCACCTCACCCGCCCGGGCGAGGAAGGACGCGCGCTCCTGCGCCTGGCGATAGGCATGGATGTTCGTACTGGTGCCCACCCACTCGCGCACCCCGCCATTCGCGTCGAGCAGGGGGACGGCCCGCCCCAGCATCCAGATGTACTGGCCGTCCGAGCGGCGCAGCCGGAAGGACACGGAGAAGGCGGCGCGATCGGCCTGACCCCGCGCCAGGGCCTGCTCGACGTGGGACCGATCCTCCGAGTGGACGAAGTTCAGCCACCTCCTGCCCCGCAGGGCCTCGGGGGGCTGTCCGGTGAAGTCCATCCAGCCTGGCAGACCCCCCACCGACTTCTCGATCCCCGCGCTCGTCCAGAAGATCTGGGAGGACACGTCCGCCAGGGCGAGCAGGCGCTCGTGCTCCTCCTCCAGGGGCACGACTTCCCGAGCGCGAGACTCGCTGGCCTTGGAGGCGGAGGTGGAGCTGGCCGGAACCTCCTCCGAGTGACTGGAACGAGATGACGTCATGGACCGGGAAGCATCAGGCGAGGAAGCGTCCTGTCCGGGCTCGGCTGAGAGCGAAAGCATAGCAAGCAGGGCCTACCTCGCGCGAACCGCGCGGCATCCGTCCTCCCTCTTTCTTCTCAACGCTCAAACGCCCCCCTTCATCCTCGTACCCGAGGACAATCCTCCCACGCGGCCGAACCCGGGGTCACGACCGAGCGGGCACAGGGAGGGTGAGTCCCCCGCCCCGTCCCCACCAATCACTCGCACGTCCCGCCATGGACAGACACCTCCCCTGGTGCCGGGGCGGAGGACTGGTGGGGCCAGCGGGGCGCCAGGCCTCGCGCTCCGTCTTCCGACGCCGCGCCCCCGGGAGGAACGAGGGGGCCGGGGATTGACGTGGCCCCCGTCTCCTTCGCAGCATGGGCCTCCGCCCATGTCCGTCCCCCCCGTCTATCGCCGCTGGGTGACCTGCCCCGAGCCGCGTCCCCAGGCGAGCCTGCGTCTGTTCTGCTTCCACTTCGCGGGAGGAGACGCCTCGATCTACCGGCTATGGACCACCCAATTGCCCGCCGCCATCGAGGTGTGCCCCATCGAGCTGCCGGGCCGGGCCACGCGCCGCACCGAGCCCCCCATCACCGACTTCCCCACGCTCATCGAGACGTTGGCGCGCCGCGTCCTGCCCTTCCTCAAGGAGCGGCCCTTCGCCTTCTTCGGCCACAGCTTCGGAGGCGTCATCGCCTTCGAGCTGACGCGGACGCTGCGCCGGCTGGGCGCCCCCATGCCCGTGCGCCTCTTCCTGTCCGCCTGCCCGGCGCTGCATCTGCGGCCCCGGGCCGCGCCCCCCATCAGCCACCTGCCGGACACGGAGTTCCTGGAGCAGATCGCGCTGCGCTTCGGCACGCCCCGGGAGGTCCTCACCAGCGACGACGTGCGCGAGACGGTGCTGCCCGCGCTGCGCGCGGATCTCTTCCTCGCCGAGAGCTACCGGTACGTGCCGGAGCCGCCCCTGGACGTGCCCCTGTCGTCCTTTGGCGCCACCGAGGACGCGACGGTCCGCCCCCAGGAAGTGCATGAGTGGGGAGAGCAGACCACCGCGGACTTCCGCCCGAGGATGTTTCCGGGCAACCACTTCTACCTCACCGCCGAGCGCCCCCGGCTCTACCAGGCCCTGCTGGAGGACCTGCAATTTCCGTGACGACGCCGGTGTTTCCGGTCATCTACCGCCCGCCCCCCCGCCGCGGAGGAGACCCCTCTCGTGGGCGGGCCGCGAGGAAGGCGCACGTGCTCATCCGCTACTCCGATTGGAAGAAGCCCACCGACGCGGCCTACGCCTTCCGGCTGCGGCCGGTGGCGGACGGCGCGCGCGAGCCAGGTGGCGTGCGCGTGGCGGTGCCCGGCCTCGGCCACCGCTCGGACATCCGCGAGGTCATCCGCGAGGTGCTCCAGGAAGGCGAGGCGGAGCGGTTCGAGCAGCGGGTGCACCGGTGGACGGGTCCGGAGGACGTGGTCGGGCCCACGGGAGAGCAGCCCTACCTCCGCCAGCAGCTCCTCTTCGAGGAGGCGGAGTGGCGTGACGCGCTCGGCGCGGCGGAGCTGGACGAGGTGCTCCGGGGCACCGTCCGGGTGATGAGGGACGCGAAGGGACGCACGGACTACGTGCTGCGCGACCACCACATGCTCGACGTGGCGCTGTACCACTACCGCACCACGGGCGGGCTGCCGCGCTCGCTCTTCCACGCGGACCGCCACTCGGATTGGTGCAAGGACAGCTACCTGGAGTCGCGCACACCCCAGCAGGCGGCCACCTGGTGGCGGCTGTTCGAGGGCCTCAAGCGTCCCGGGGACGCCACGCCCGTGCTCACCGAGGAGGACATCTTCTTCACCACGGCCAAGGCCGAGCCCACCGCCCGGATGAGCGGCCGGGACGTGGGCTTCTCCACCCTGGTGCCCTGGTTCGTGGACACCACGGCGCTGCACTGGCGACAGGTGCTCGAGCGACCCGGCGTGACGGAGGCGGACTGGCTGTCGTTGGATCTCGACTGCTTCCAGCCCTCGCCCCAACTGCGCGCGTGCGGAGGATTGCTGCGCGACCCCCGCTTCCACGCGATGATGGAGAAGGCGCGCGTGCGGGTGTTCGTGCTCTCGCCCCAGTTCACCAATGGCGGGGACAAGATCGATCCGTGGATCATCCAGGGCAGCCGCTCCTCCTCGCTCCGGCTGCTGAACCTGTTGAGGCGGCGTCCTTCATGAAGCTCACAGAGCTGCGCATCCACCAGTACCGGGACGTGGCGCCGGGCGCCCACCTCGTCTTCGGCCCCTCGCTCAACCTGGTGCTCGGCGAGAACGGCACCGGCCGCACGACGCTGCTGGATCTCCTCTCGCGCGTGCTCGCCTCGGACTTCTCCGGGCTCATCCGCGAGGAGTTCTCCCTGGAGTACGCCTTCACCTTTCCCGGGATGACGCTCCAGGTGCGCGTGCGCAACACGCGCCCCGACTTCTCGCGGCCCGAGGACGCCGGACCCGAGCCCCTGGCGCTCGTGCCACGGGGCGAGCCCGTGAACGAGCCCACGCTCCAGCCCTTCATGGAGGTGACGCTCGAGCTCGACGCGCCCGCCGCGCGGCTGGTGCTGCGCGCGGACGCGCAGGGACTGGCCTGGGAGGTGAACGGACAGCCCGCCTACTCCCAGACGATGCACTGGTCGCTGTTGGATCGCACCGTCTGGGTGGTGCTCTTCCTGGGAGCCCAGCGGCTGGAGCCCGAATTCAAGGAGCGGCTCAAGGAGCTGTTGCGCCGCACCTTCCTGCTCGCCCCGGCGCGCTTCGACGAGGGGCTGGGCACGTACGAGCGGATTGCCCAGGCGCAGTACGGCATGGAGATGAGGGGCGAGGAGGTGTTCCCGCTCGGACTGATGTCGCTGCCCACGTGGCTGCCCGGGGTGCTGCGCGAGCGCGCGGAGCAGGCGCTGGCCACGGGCTTCATCGACATCCGCCACGACGAACTCGAGCGCGGCTTCCTCGGCCGCTTCGTCACCCTGGCGGGGCTGGGCGCGGGGCGCTTCCGCGTGGAGTTGATGGACAAGCGCAGCTACGAGGGCGGGGGACGTCTGGAGTTCGGCCACTTCGGCTTCGGCTTCACCCGGCGAGACGGCGCGGTGCTGTCGCGCGAGCACCTGGGCTACGGCCAGAAGCGGCTCCTGTCGCTCCTGTACTACCTGGACGTCAACGAGGACTTCCTCATCGCCGACGAGCTGGTCCATGCGCTGCATCCGCGCTGGGTGGAGGCCGTCGTGCGCGAGCTGGGCGGCCGGCAGTGCTTCGTGACCAGCCAGAACCCGCTGCTCTTCGAGTACGTCACCTTCGCGTCCGCGGACGAGGCGCGCGCCTCGCTCATCCACTGCGGCCTGGAGGTGCACGAGGAGCGCGAGCGCAAGGTCTGGTCCAACCCCACCGTGGACACCGCCGAGCGGCTCTTCGGCGATTACCGGCGGGGCGGCTCGTCGCTGGCGACCCTCTTGCGCATCCACGGATTGTGGTGAGGCCGTGGTGGGCCCGCGTCACGTCCGCGCGTCGCGCTCGCGCTCCAGCTCCGCGCGGAAGAAAGCGCTGTGGCGCGCGAGCGTCTCCATGTAGGGCCGCACGTCCTCGCGCGCCTCGGGGGAGAGCCGCGCGAAGGGCGTCACGTGCGCGTCCGGCACATAGCGGAAGGTGAGGTTGATGCGCCGGGTCTTGAAGTCCGGCATCTCGGGGGGCATCACGTGGCCCACGCGCGTGTCCACCCGCTGCACCCGGTGGAAGGTCTGCTCCTTCCAGCGCGCCCCACCGAAGAGCTGCAGGGCCCCATCATCGAGCCACTGCTCGAGCACCACCTCGTCGCGCTCGCCCGGGCGGCTGGAGGTGACGAATTGGATGAGCGCGCGCTCGCCCAGGGACAGCGAGGCCACCGGCCCGGGCTCGAAGTCCTTGTGCTCCCCCACTCGCGCGGTGTCCACCCACTGTCCGTCCTCCAGGCGGCTGCCGTAGAAGTTCACCAGGCACGTGTTGAGGTGCCAGCCCTCGGGCATGTCCGGGCCCCGGAACATCCGGCGCGCGAGCTCCTCCACCTTCTTCACCTGCCGCTGGAGCACCGCCGGAAAGGGCTCCGCCTTCACGCAGCGGTCCTTCACGCCCTTGGGGGGCCGGTAGTAGTCGAGACAGGCGAACTGCCAGTTGCCCAACCAGTACACCGGCCGCAACAGGCGCCGCTGGGACTGGCCCGGGGGCGGAGGGAAATGCTTGGAGTAGCGCTCCTCCCACAAGGGGTGCAGCTGGCCCAACCAGCCGAGGATGGCGGCGCGCTCGGCCGCGGGCAGGAAGCTCGCGTTGTAGTGATGGCCCGGCGTGCGCTGACGGGCCTTGTGCGCCAGCGAGCGGCCGTAACGGGGAGGAGAAGCCATGGAGGCTTCCCCTACCACACGGCGCCTAGTGTGTGGCCTCCACGACGAAGTGCTCGCGCACCTGGCGCGCGTCCGAGGCATGCGAGACGCGGAACTCGTACCGGCCCGGCTTGTCGATGCGCACGCGCAGCGGCGTGGCGTCCGCGCCGGTGTCCGCGGTGAACTGGTGGATGCAGCGCCCCGCGTCACACCCCACCAGCCGCACCGAGGGAAGTCCATCCGCATGCAGGTGGAGGTTCAGTTCCTCTGGAGCCTCCAGGTGGACGGTGGCCGGCTCACCCGAATGCACCCCATGCGTCCAGGGCAGCTCCAGCCACCCGGGGCTCCCGTGGGACAACTGAAAGGAGACATGGCGCAGCGGCATGATCTCGCTGAGGACCTCCGAGTCCCCGCTCCAGTCGTCCGCCCGCACCGCCAGCAGGATGACCGAGGTGACCAGGGCCAGGCCCATCACCTTGCGGGTGACGCGGTGCTCCAACCAGGCCAGGCGCGCCTGGCGCTCCGGGGGCTTGGGCCTCGCCGGCGTCTTCCCCGACGCGGCCGCCTGGAGCGCCAGCTGGATGCGGTTCTCGAGATGCGTGGACGGCCGTTCGTCTCGAAACGCATCCAGGGCCTGGACGGCCTCTCCCGGCAAGGGGGGCAAGGACTTGTCATTGGGAGCGCTCATGAACGACCTCCTGCGTTGACGGCGGCCGGGGTCTGGGCGAGCTGCGCCTTGAAGGCGGCACCCAGCTGGGCACGTCCCCGGAAATGACGGCTCTTCACGGTCCCCACCGGAATCCCGAGCACCGCGGACACCTCTTCGTACCCAAGCTCTTCCACGTCACAGAGCAACACCACCAGACGGAACTTCTCGGGCAGGGCATGCAGGCAGCGCAACATCAGCTCGGCCTCCTCACTGCCGCACAGCCGGGCCTCGGGATCCTTCTGCTCCACCCCACCGGTGAAGAGCGAGCCCAGCACCGACGACGCCCCCTCGAGCACCGAGTCCAACAACGACCGGCGCCGGGCGAGCGCGCGCCGCGTTTCGACGAACTGGTTGCGAACGATTCCACACAGCCAGCCAAACAAGGACCCCCTCTCCTGGTAACTCTCCCGATGGACGTAGGCCCGCACCAGGGCGTCTTGCAGCAAGTCCTCCGCCTCCTGCTTGTTCCGGCACAGCGTCAGGCAGAGCCGGTGAAGACGCGGCAGCAACGGCTGGATCTCCGCCTCGAAACGCTCCCGCCCCCACCCCCCCGCGCCCTCCACCCCGCCGCTCATCGCCGCCCCGCCCAGGACGGACCCCACCCCACGCACCCTTCCGGGCGATGGTCTGCTGCATTCCACGTCACGACACTGTCCATAAGGATGGAACGACTCACACGCGGGTTCCCGAACGACGTCAATCGGATTTCACTCTATTTCTCTTCCCCAGGCATGGAACTTGCTTTGCTCACAAATATTTCACTCGCCAACGGAAAAAAACCACGAGGGAAGAATAAAACACCGGGAACCCGGAAGTGAATCGTTCCGTCCCTGCCTCTCGTGAAGCACGCGCCGCGTCAAGAACGCCGCGAGCCCGTGCGCCTCAAGAGGATGGAACCCATGCAGCCTCAGCCTTCCGGTACTCCCCCCCAGGCCGCGTCCGAGAGCGCGTCGACCTGGAAGAGTGACATCGTCTCCGGCTTTCTCGTGTTCCTCATCGCGCTGCCGCTGTGCCTGGGCATCGCGATGGCCAGTGGCTTCCCGCCGGTGGCGGGCATCCTGACGGCGGTGGTGGGAGGGGTGGTGTCCTCCTGGCTGGGCAGCGCGCGGCTCACCATCAAGGGGCCCGCCGCGGGGCTCATCGTCATCGCGCTCGGCGCGGTGACGGAGCTGGGCGGGGGTGACGGAGTGCTGGGCTACCGCCGGGCACTGGCCACCATCGTGGTGGCCGCGGCGGTGCAGATCGTCTTCGCGCTCTTGCGCGCTGGGACCCTGGGGGACTTCTTCCCCTCGTCGGTGGTGCACGGAATGCTCGCGGCCATCGGCATCATCATCTGCTCCAAGCAGATCCACGTCCTCCTGGGCGTGGCGCCCGAGGCCAAGGAGCCGCTGCACCTGCTGGCGGAGATTCCCCGGAGCGTGATGAAGCTCAACCCGGAGATCGCCTTCATCGGCGCGATGAGCCTCGTCATCCTCTTCGGTCACGCGGCGGTGGCCAAACGCGTGGCGGCGCTGCGGCGTGTCCCCGCGCCCCTGCTGGCGTTGCTGTTCGCGGTGCCCATGGGGCTCTACTTCGACCTGGACCACGAGCACACCTTCACCTTCTCGCACAGCCTCTTCACGGTGGGCCCCAAGTTCCTCGTGAACCTGCCGAGCAACCTCCTGTCGGCCATCACCCTGCCGGACTTCTCCGCCGTCTTCAGCGCGACCTCCATCAAGTACATCGTCATGTTCGCGCTGGTGGGCAGCATCGAGTCGCTGCTGACGGCCAAGGCCATGGACATGATGGATCCGGAGAAGCGCCGCTCGGATCTCGACAAGGATCTGCTCGCCACGGGCGTGGGGAACTTCATCTCCGGCATGCTCGGTGGCCTGCCGATGATCTCCGAGGTGGTGCGCAGCTCGGCCAACATCGGCTACGGGGCCAGGAGCCGGCTGTCCAACTTCTTCCACGGCCTGTTCCTGCTGCTCTTCGTGGCGTTCGTGCCCATGCTCATCCACCGGATTCCGCTCGCCGCCCTGGCCGCCATGCTCATCTTCGCGGGCGTGCGGCTGGCGTCGCCCAAGGAGTTCGTGAACACGTTCCGCATCGGGCCCGAGCAGTTCGTCATCTTCACCTTCACCATCGGCGTGACGCTCGCCACGGATCTGCTGGTGGGCGTGGCGGCGGGCATGGCCCTCAAGGTGGTGGTGCACCTCATCAACGGCGCGCCGTTCGCCGGCCTCTTCAAGCCGCAGATCGAGGAGCACACCGAGGCGGGCCAGGTGGTGCTGCGCGTGCGCCAGGCGGCCGTCTTCACCAACTTCCTCAAGCTCAAGAAGCAGCTCGCGCGCCACGCCCACGCGACCCACGTGGAGGTCGACCTGACGGAGGCCCGCCTGGTGGACCACACGGTGATGGAGCGGCTGCACGAGCTGGAGGGCGAGTTCTCCCGCCAGGGCCGCCACCTGCACGTGCGCGGGCTCGAGCAACACCGCAGCCTCTCCGCGCATCCTCACTCCGCGCGCAAGAAGTCGGCGAAGGCCCCCCTGCCCGTCCGCTCCTGAGCGCCTGAACCTCTTCCCGTCTGGATTCCGACCATGAGCCACTCCCCCTCGACCGACCGCGGACAGCACCTGAGTGAGGTGCTGGAGCACGCGGGCCACCTGTTGCCGGCGCAGGGTCCCATCGGCGTGTTCGTGCACCACAACACGCTGCACGCCTTCCAGCACCTGCCCTTCCACGAGGCGCTGGCCGCCGCGAGCGCCACGTTCGAGACGGAGACCTACCTCCCCGAGTCTCGCTACCGCGAGCTGTACCGGCGCGGGCGCATCACCGACGTGGATCTCAAGGCGGTGCTCGCCGAGCGGGAGCAGGGAGAGCGACGGGAGGAGATGGTGCCGGCCCCGCTGTCACGCCTGGACCTGGAGCTGCTCGCCCTGCTCCACCCGCCTCCGGTGGAGACGGCCGCCTCGCTGCGCTGGCGGATGAGTGAGTTGGCGGCGACCTCCTCGCTCCGGCCGGACGTGTCGACGGCCGCGCGCGAGCGGCTCCTGCGGCGCTCCACCGAGGGCATCCGCGGGTGGCTGGACCGGGTGGGCCGGGACTGGACGATGACCGATCTGGCCATGGCCCTGCTCGAGCCCACGCTGAACACCGCCGTGCGCGCCGCCGCCGCCGAGCCGCGGCGGGCCCTGGCCCAGGAGATCGCCCTGCGCCGCCTGGGCATCCCCTCCGCCCGGACCGAGGCCTATGTCGCGCAGGTGCGCGCCCGGCTGCTCGGCGCGACGACGACCCTGTCCGTGGAGGGGTGGTTGGGCGCCGAGGTGGCGCTCGTCCAGGACGCCCTGGCCACGGCGTTCGGGGGCGATGGCTCCCTGGCCTCCCTCAAGGAGCACCTGGAGCGCCACCCCGAGCGCTTCGCGGTGAAGGCGCTCTGGGCCGCCTGCCGCACGCCCCTGCTCACCGCGCCGGACTCGCGAGAGAAGGCCGAGCCCGGTGGGGTGCGCAGCCACCGCGAGCTGCTGCGGCTGGCCACCGGGGAGGACATCAACGAGCTGGTCAACCCCCACCTCATCCGCATCTGCTCGGCCTTCCTCGACGAGGGCCAGTCGCACTGGAGCCTGCCGGAGCGCGAGTCGGGGCTGTACGCCGCCTGGCGCGCGCTGAAGCTCACCGGCATGGGCGTGCTGCCCGAGTGGCTGGAGGACCTCGAGGTGGACTTGAGACGGGCCTCCGCCCAGGGCCTGTCCGCGCGGGACGTGGTGCTCGCCGCGCTCGACGAGCTGGGCGTGCCCGAGGCGCAGTGGGAGCCCTACATCACCCGCGTGCTGCTCGCGCTGCCGGGCTGGGCCGGGATGTTCCACCGCTTGGAGCACAACCCGGCCGATCGGCCCGCGGGCTCGCCTCCGGCACACCTCATCGACTTCCTCGCGGTGCGCCTCACCCTGGAGCGCCACGCGCTGCGCACCGTGGCCCGGCGCCGGCTGGACTACCAGGGGCCGCTCTCCGGGCTCCTGGCCCGCGCGAGCGACGCCGCCGCGCACCGGCCCGCGGCCCTGGAGCACCCACTCGAGGAGGGCAGTTGGCGGCTCTTCCAGCTCATGCAGGTGGCGGGGCTGTCGGCCCTGGAGGTGGCGGACTTCCCGCTCGTCCGGCGCCAGGCCCTGCTCGCGTGGCTGGAGGCCTTCGACGCGCAGGCGCGCCGCCGCGTGTGGCACGAGGCCTACGAGCACCACTACCGCATGGACATCCTCCAGGCGCTCGCGCAGAACCGGCTCCGCCCCGAGCCGGAGCGCACGGTGGAGGATCCGCGCTTCCAGGTCGTCTTCTGCATGGATGACCGCGAGGAGTCCTTCCGCCGGCACTTCGAGGAGCAGAGCCCGCGGCACGACACGTTCGGCATCGCCGGCTTCTTCGGCGTGGCCATGGACTACCGCGGCCTGGACGACGCGGGCCTCGCCGCCCTGTGCCCCATCGTGGTCACCCCGGCGCACATCGTCGAGGAGCGGGCCCACCCGGATCACGGCCACCTGGCCGAGACCCGCGCCCGGCTGCGCGCCCTCGGGGCCCGTCTCGAGCACTGGCTGCACGGCGGCTCGCACGCGCTCGAGTTCAGCTGGCTGCTCACGCCCCTGCTGGGACTCGTCTCCGCGCTGATGCTGCCCCTGCAGATCTTCGCCCCGCGCCGGGTGAGCCTGATGCGCCGGGCACTCGCCCAGCGGCTGCTGCCCACGCCCCGCACGCAGCTCACCAGCCTGAGGGACGAGGCGGCCGAGCAGCTCCACCTCAAGCCCCTGGGCTTCACCGTCGCCGAGAAGGCGGCGCGCGTGGCCAACTCGCTGGAGAACCTGGGGCTGGTGGACGGCTTCGCGCCGCTCGTGGTGGTGCTGGGCCATGGCGCCATCAGCGTCAACAACCCGCACCAGTCCGCCTACGACTGCGGTGCCTGCGGCGGCCGTCACGGCGGCCCCAACGCGCGCCTCTTCTCGGAGATGGCCAACCGGCCCGAGGTGCGGGCGCTCTTGCGCGAGCGCGGCATCCACATCCCCGACACGACGTGGTTCATCGGCGGCCTGCACAACACCACCACCGATGAGATCGTGCTCTACGACACCGAGGCGGTGCCCGAGGCCCTGCGCGGCGAGTTCACCGCCCTGAAGGAGTCGCTGGACAGCGCGCGCACCCTGTCGGCGCACGAGCGCTGCCGGCGCTTCGAGTCCGCGCCCCTGAGCCTGTCTCCCGAGGCGGCCCTGCGGCACGTGGAGGAGCGCGCGGCGGACCTGAGCCAGGCGCGTCCCGAGCTGGGCCACGTCACCAACGCCACGTGCGTGGTGGGACGCCGCGCCCTCACCCGAGGCCTGTTCCTGGACCGGCGCGCCTTCCTCATCTCGTATGACCCCACGAGGGACTCCTCCGGCGCCATCGCCGAGCGCATCCTCGCCGCGGCGGGCCCCGTGGGCGCGGGCATCAACCTGGAGTACTACTTCTCCTGCATCGACAATGACCGCTACGGGTCCGGCACCAAGCTGCCCCACAACCTCACCAGCCTGCTCGGGGTGATGGACGGCGTGGAGAGCGACCTGCGCACGGGCCTGCCCCGGCAGATGATCGAGATCCACGAGCCGGTGCGGCTGCTCCTGGTCGTGGAGGCCAGCGTGGAGGTGCTCGGGGGCATCTACGAGCGCCAGCCCATCCTGCGCGAGCTCATTGGCAATGAATGGGTCCAGCTCGTGAGCGTGGACCCGGTCACCGGCGCGCAGATGCGCTTCACGCCCCGGGGCTTCCAACCCGTCACCCCGCCGCCGGCGCCCCTGCCGGTGGTGGCCTCCTCGCCGGAGTGGTATCGCGGTCAGCGCGATTTCCTGCCTCCGGCGCTGATCGACGCTTCCCAGAAGAAAGAGTCTGACCATGTCCGTCGGTAACCTCGAACTGGGGTGGGTCGCCGCCACCGCCCCGCTCTGGCCCCTGCTGGCCTTCGTGACGCTGGGCGGCGTGATGCTGTTGCACCGCGCTCCGGGCGAGCGCGCCGTGGTGCGCGGGGTGCTCGGCGCCTTGTGGCTCTCGCTGGGTGCCTCGGTGGCGGCGGCGGCGGGCCTCGTGTGGAACCACCAGGACGCGTGGGTGGTGGAGGTGGGCCGGTGGTTCTCCAGCGGTGAGTACACCTTCCCGGTGACCCTGTTCGTCGACCGGCTGTCCGCGACGATGATGGTGCTCTCGAGCGCCATCACCCTGCTCATCGGCCGCTTCTCGGTGAACTACCTGCACCGCGAGCCGGGCTTCGCGCGCTTCTTCCTGCTGCTGGCCCTGTTCGCCTCGGGCATGCAGGTGCTGGTGGCCAGCGGCAGCATCGACCTGCTCTTCGTGGGCTGGGAGATGGTGGGCCTCACGTCGGCGCTGCTCATCGGCTTCTTCCACGAGCGCACGACGCCGGTGCGCTCGGGCTTGAGGGCCTTCACGCTCTACCGCCTGTGCGACATGGGCCTGTTGATGGGCGCGGTGCTGCTGCACCACTTCGCGGGTACGGCCGAGTGGGCCGAGGCGCTCGGTGCCCGGGCGTGGCCGGGGCCGGCGGTGGCCCTGGCGGCGGGGCCGGCGACGGCGCTGGGGTTGTGCCTGATGCTGGCGGCCATGGGCAAGTCGGCCCAGCTTCCCTTCAGCAGCTGGCTGCCGCGCGCCATGGAGGGCCCGACGCCCTCGAGCGCTCTCTTCTATGGTGCCCTGTCGGTGCACGCGGGCGTCTACCTGCTCCTGCGCGTGGCGCCACTGCTTCAGCGCTCTCCCGTGGCGAGCGGGGCGCTCGTGGTGGTGGGGCTGCTGACGGCCGTGCACGCCACGCTGGTGTGGCGCGTACAGACGGACGTGAAGAGCTCGCTGGCCTATGGCGTCCTCACGCAGGTGGGGTTGATGTTCGCCGAGGTGGGCCTGGGCCTGTACCGGCTGGCGCTGGTGCACCTGGTGGCGCACGCCTGTCTGCGCTGTCTGCAACTCTTGCGTGCCCCGTCGGTGCTGCGCGATGAGCTGTCGCGCCGCGCGGCCCTGCGCGAGGCGAAGCGTCCCACGGTGGCGGTGGCCCACCATGTCCTCCCCGAGGGCTGGCGGCGGCGCTTCTACCGGCTGGCGCTGGAGCGCTTCTCGCTGGAGGTGATGCACGAGCGGTGGGCGATGGGTCCGCTGCTGCGCGCGGGCCAGTGGATGGACCGGATGGAGCGGAGCTGGACGGGCGCGCTGAGCGGCTGGAAGTCCGCCCCCGAGAAGGCGCCGGCCGAGCCGAAGCAAGCGCCGAGCAGTCAGAGTCAGTCGACAGGAGTCGTGTGATGCGGACGTCCCTTCCCCTTCTCTCCCTCCTGGTGGTGTTGCCCGCGCTGGGCGCCGCGGCGCTGCGCCAGCTCCGCCAGCCCGAGCGTCAGCGCCGGGTGGCGCTCGGCGTGGCGACGCTCACCCTGCTCCTGACACTGGGCGCGGTGGTCCTCTTCGAGGGCGGCGTCCCCGGCGTGCAGCTGCATGAGTCGTGGTTCCGCGTGCCGGGGCTCGGCGTGGAGCTGCGGCTGGGCGTGGATGGCATGAGCGTGCTGGCGCTGGTGGTCACCGCGCTGCTCACCCTGGGGCTGGTGGCGGCCGGTCCGCGCCAGTCGCTCGACCGGGGCACGCTCGGCGCGCTGCTGCTCACCGAGAGCATGACCCTGGGCTTCTTCTGCGCCGAGGACCTGGCGCTGATGACCGTCTTCTTCATCGCCACCCTGGTGCCGACCGGCGCGCTGCTGGCGCGTCAGGCGCGGGCACGGCCCGAGGCCCGGGCGCTGCGCACCTTCGGCGTCTACATGCTCATGAGCGCGCTGCCCCTCGTGGTGGCCACGGCCCTGGTGGGCCTCGAGGGCTGGCGCACTGGAGCACCGGCGCCCTTCGGCCTGACGGAGCTGATCGCCCGGGGGCTGCCGGCGACGTGGCACCTGCCCGTGTTCGCGTTGTTGATGCTGGCGGTGTGCGTGCGCATGGCGGTGGTGCCCTTCCACTCCTGGCTGCCCGTGCTCATGGCGCGCGGCCCGTTCGGCGTGGGCTTGCTGCTGGTGAACGCGCACGCGGGGCTGTACCTGCTGGTGCGCGTGGTGATGCCGCTGCTGCCCGGGGAGTGGAACCGGGGCGGCGTGATGCTCGGAACGCTGGGCCTGTGCGCCGCCCTGTATGGCGCGGTGCTGGCGCTGGCGCAGACGGATCTGCGCCGCGTGGTGGGCTTCCTCCTGGCGAGCCAGTCGGGCCTGATGCTGGCGGGGCTCGCCATCGGCAACACGCAGAGCATCTCCGGCGCGCTCATCCAGAGCGTGGCCGCGGGCATCGCGCTCACGGGGTTGGATCTCGTCGTGCGCGCCATCGAGGCCCGCACGGGCACCACGGACATGACGCGGCTGGGAGGACTCGTGCGCCGCGGCCCGCGTCTGGCGGCCTTCTTCTTCCTCATGGGCTTTGGCAGCCTCGGCTTCCCGGGCACACTGAGCTTCGTGGGCGAGGATCTGCTGCTGCACGGCATCCTGGACACCCACCCACTGGTGGCGCTGCCCCTGCTGCTGACCACCGCCATCAACGGCGTCACCTTCCTGCGCGCCTTCCAGCGCACCTTCCTCGGCTCGCCCGCCCATGGCCAGGCGGCCCTGCTGGAGACGGTGGAGGACTTGTTGCCCCGGGAGCGGGGGATGGTGTTCGCCCTGTTCGCCCTGGTGGTGCTCGGCGGATTGGTGCCGGGACCGCTGCTGCACCTGCGCGCCTCGCAGGTGGAATCCCTGGCGGGCCCCGAGTCCTCCTCCAGTCACCACGAGGAGTCCGTGTCACGGGGTGAGCTCCCTTCCGAGGCGCTTTCCCTGGCATGTCCTTGAAGGTGCAAGGATTGACGCGAGGGTGAAAGCGGGCACCCACGGCATGTGGGTGCGCCTTTCCCTGGCGCGTCGCGCCATCGAAAACTTGACGAAGCCGGTCCCCCGCCTTCACTAGGGCGCGCCACCCGAGGGGATCCGCATGAACCGTCGCTCGTTGTGTTTTGTCGCCCTGCTCGCCTCCCTGCTGACGTCGTCCACCGCCTTCGCCGGAGTCTGGTTCGAGCTGTTGCGCGCACCGTGCTTCACCGGGGACAAGGACAACATGGCCCTCGGAGGTCGCTACCGCGGCGCCGTGGACTGCTTCAACGAGGACTTCAATGGCGGCGGCGCGCGGACCACGCTGACCATCAAGGCGTTCCAGCAGTGGGAGTACGGGTCGGTGTTCCTGTACTACGACATCACCGGCCCCTTCACCCCCGCGAGCGTCTTCAAGCAGAGCGCCAACACGAAGGGCGGCTTCTTCGGTGGCATCACGATCGCGGTGTCGCCCAAGTCGATCGCGGAGAAGGTGCTGGAGCGGAAGTTCGACTGGGGACCGCTGCGCGACGTCTCGCTCAAGTACGAGATGGAGCACGTGAGCAAGTTCGGCATGCTGCACTACTACGGCCTGCAGTGGGACCTGGCCGTGCCGGGCATGGACTTCGTGACGGCCACCACGGTCATCCGCGATGACTGGGCGTTCCGGGGCGTGGACCTGCAGGTGGGCCTCGCCTGGCAGAAGTCCTTCTCGCTGGGCACGCAGGACTTCCTCTTCCTCGGCTTCTTCCAGACGGGCCTGTTCGGCGAGGGCGAGGGCGTGGGCGCGATGGCGGGCTCGCGGGGCAACCGCTTCTTCCTGGCCCAGCCCGAGCTGCTGTGGGACTTCGGCAAGCTCGTCCACTTCACCCCGGGCAAGATCTACCTCGGTGGCGAGTACCAGCTCGCCTACAACCGCTACCTCATCCAGGGGAAGATCGAGAACGTGCTCCAGGGCATGATCCGCTGGAACATCTGATTCCCCGCTGAATCCCTCGTGAGTCCCCCCAGGGGGCGTGTGGAACAATGGGCCGCCTCGTGACGACCCTCCACCGCCCCCTGTCCGTCTCGTTGCTGCTGTTGCTGTGGTCCGCGGCGCCGGCACTCGCCCGGGAACCCCGGACGTCCCGTGCTCCCGAGCCCCTGCTGTCCCTGCTCGAGCCCGCCGGAGAGGGCTGTGAGTGGGTCCGGCTCCAACCCCTCTCGGCCGTCCGCCAGGTCATCGCCCGGCTCGCCGTGGACTGTCAGGGAGGAGCCACCGCGCTGAGCCGGGATGGGAAACGCGGCGCGGCGAGGTTCTGGCGAGGCGGCGTCAGCGCGCCCGTGACGGGCAGGCCCACCTTCCCCGAGCGATTTCCCTCCCCCGCCTTCCGCGACCGCCTGTTCCTCGTGGACGTGGAGACGGCCGCCGCCACGGAGCTGCCGTTGCCGGGCTCGGGAGAGCTCATCGAGTTCGGCTTCGATGCCGAGGGCCAGTTGCTGGGGCTCACCCTCCAGAAGCCCAGCCCCGAGCAGGAGCGCCAGGGAGAGGCGGAGATTGACGGCACCCGCGTCGTGCTCGAGACGAGCGAGGGGAAGCGGCCCCTGCTCGCCCACGCCTTCCAGTGGCGGGACGGCGCCTGGAAGCGGCGGGAAGTGAAGGCCACCACCGACACCACGGGGCCGCGGGTGCTCGCGCTGCGCCAGAAGCTGGGTGAGCGCTCGAGCCACACCCTGGATCCGCGCTTCATGCCCGAGGAGCTCGAGGACGACGTCGTCCTCGATCAACTGTATGCCTTTTCCCCGGAGGAGCCCGAGGGGGAGTGGACCCTGCTGCGCCCTGGGGGCTTCCGCCTCGCGGTCTGGAGCATCCCCTTCGGGGAGGAGGAAGCCCTGGCAACGGGGCTCGTGCGCAAGGTGGACAAGCAGAAGGTGTCCGCGCTCCCCGGCTTTCCCCTGCGGCCCAATGACCTGGCCAGCGTCCAGATACGGGGGACCTTTCTCCTGCTCTCGCTCGCCGACTCCGGTGCGCACCCGTACCTGTACCGGGGAGGCAAGCTCGTCTGGAATTCGGAGAGCGCCCGGGCGGTGACCTTCTGGCCGTCCCACCCAGGCAGGTAGGCGGGCTCCACTGCTCGCCGACTCGCGGCGCTGGGGAGGGACGCTTCACCGAGCGTCCGCTCGTGAATACTTTTTCCTTGGAATCGCGATGGCTGGTCCTGGTCGGGAAGGAGGTTTCCCCCGCGGCCACGCGCCTCACGAATGAAAGGCGAGAACATGCGGACGAACATCCTGGCGGTCGCGGTGGTGACGACCTCGTTGGGCATGGTGGGAATCGCCAATGCGCAGCAACAAGACACCACCCAGTCCCAGCAACCCATGGCTGGCAGCCATGCGCTCCAGCAACCCCTGACGGGCAGCTACACCTTCCAGCAACCGATGGCCGGCAGCTATGCGCTCCAGCAGCCCCTGACCGGTAGCTATGGCCTCCAGCAGCCCTTGACGGGCAGCTACACCCTCCAGCAACCCCTGACGGGCAGCTACACCCTCCAGCAGCCCCTGCTGGGCAGCACCCTGGGACAACAGTCTTCCTCCGGAAGCTTCAGCTCTCAGCTCCCCATGACTGGCTCCTCGAACTTCCAGACCACGCTGCCGGGTGACTCCAGCTCGCTGTCGAGCGGCTCCTTGTCGGGTAGCTCGCTGTCGAGCGGCTCCTCGCTGGGCAGCCCGCTGTCGGGCAGCACCACGACCTCGCCTGGAAGCACCCCGGTGCAGCAACCCGGGCTCTCGACCCTGCCCTCCACGCAGCCCGGAAGCACGACGTCCGGCGTGCGCTGACGCTCCGCGGTGAGACAACGGGCCGGGGTCATTTGCCCCGGCCCGTATTCCGTCAGGACGCGAGGCGCGGTACACCAGGGGCCATCATGGCGGAACTCCCGATGAACATTCCCACTGTCGACCTCGCCGATCTCTCATCAGAGGACCCTTCCCGAATCGAGCGCGGCACGATGGCGATCCGGGAGGCCTTCGGCGTCTTCGGGCTCGTCTACGTGAAGAACCATGGCGTCGATGCCCAGGCACTCGACCGGCTCTATGACGCGTTCGGTGCGTTCATCGCCCGGCCCACCGAGGCCAAGCGCCCCTACGGCCGTGCCGACATCTGGTACCAGCGAGGCTGGACACCGCCGAACACCGAGGTCGCCGTGGCCGGC
This sequence comes from Cystobacter fuscus, assembly GCF_002305875.1. NCBI lineage: Bacteria > Pseudomonadati > Myxococcota > Myxococcia > Myxococcales > Archangiaceae > Cystobacter > Cystobacter fuscus. The sequence continues at coordinate 9,399,037 of NZ_CP022098.1, forward strand.
AATGGTCAGCCCGACTTCAAGGAGTGCTACTTCGCCGCGCCCTACCCGCCCGACGAGAACTCCGTGCTCGAGTTCCCCAACCTCTACCCGGAGAACATCTGGCCGGAGGACGCGCCGCCGTACTTCCAGGAAGGACTGCTCTCGCTCGGCCGCTCGCTGCACGAGGCGGGCTTGTCGCTCCTGCGGGGTGCCGCCATGGCGCTCGGCGTGCCCCAGAAGACGTTCACCGATGTCTGCGAGCGGGGTCCCCACGTCACCCGGGTGCTGCAATACCTGCCGCTGAAGCCCTCGCAGGTGAACACCGGCATCCTCTGGGGCGAGGAGCACACGGACTTCAACCTGCTCACGCTGCTGCCCGGTGGCCGGTTCCTGGATCCCCAGGTCCGCCCCGCGCCCCGGCCGGATGAGCGGAGCGGGCTGTACCTGCGCACCCGCGCCACCCCCGAGGAGCCCAAGGGCCGGCTCGTGCAAGGCGTCGCCCCGGCCGGGTGCCTCGTCGCGCAGGTGGGCCAGCAACTGGAGATCCTCACCGGTGGCACGTTCCTGGCGACGCCCCACGTCATCACCGCGCCCGGCGTACCCGGCTGGCAGCGGCAGTCCGCCGCGCACTTCATGCACGTGCACACGAGCACGGTGCTCTTCCCCCTGGAGAAGTTCCGCACCCCCGAGGCCATCCGGAACTACGCGCCCCCGGTGCTCGCGGGCACGTACGACATCAAGACCCTGGTGGACGTCGGCCTGGCGACCCCGGACGCGCTCGATCAGCTCGGCTACCGGCATTACGACCGGCTCCACCGCATGCGCGCGAACGGCTCCAGCACCTGACGCATCGCGTCCATGCTAGGACACGGGCCCATGCGCCCGAGCCTCTCGACCCTGCTCCTCGCGTCATCCCTGCTCCTGGCCTGCAAGAGCGCCAAGGAGGAACCCGCCCCGGTGGCCCCCGCCGCCCCGTCCGCCCCGACGGCCATGAAGCCCGCGCCGAAGACGACGCGGGTGGGCCTCGTGCTCAGCCTCGGAGGGCGAGGGGACCAGTCCTTCAACGACTCGGCCCTGCGGGGGCTGGAGGAGTGGGCCGCGGGCGTGAGGTACGAGGGAGGCGGCTACAAGGACCTCACCCCCGAGGAGCGGCAGGCCTCGCTCCAGGGCTCGTTGGGCCAGGACCTGGCCCGGCGCGACTCGCCGGTGGAGCCGCTCGGCATCACCCCGGTCGTCATCCAGAGCCGCGTGGCGGAGGACTACGAGCCCAACCTGCAACTGCTCGCGGACCAGGGCGTGCCGCTGTCGCTCGCGGTGGGCTTCCAGTTGGAGAACGCGGTGGAGACGGCCGCGAAGCGCGACCCGGAGATGCACTTCCTGCTCGTGGACAGCCCGCTGGTGTCGCCCCAGGGCGAGCCGTACACCCTGCCCAACGTGCGCACCGTCGTCTTCCGTGAGGAGGAGGGCTGCTACCTCGTGGGCGCGCTGGCGGGACTCGCGACGAAGACGAACAAGGTGGGCTTCGTGGGCGGCATGGAGATACCGCTGGTCAAGCGCTTCGAGGCGGGCTTCCGCGCCGGCGTGGCGGCCACCAATCCCAAGGCCACGGTGGTGGCCAACTACACCGGGGGCTTCACCAACTTCGCCCTGGGCAAGCAGGTGGGGCAGGATCTGCTGACCAAGGGCTCGGACGTCATCTTCGCCGCGGCGGGAGTGGATGGACTGGGCGCCATCCAGGCGGTGAAGGAGGCGCGCGACGAGGGGAAGGTCGTCTACGTCCTGGGGGTGGACTCGGATCCCTCCCATCTGGCGCCCAAGGCCGTGCTGTCCGCGGTCATCAAGCGCGTGGACCTGGTGGTGTACGAGGCCGTGCGCGACCAGGTGCGTGGCCAGTTCCGGGGCGGCACCCAGTCCCTGGGCCTCAAGGAGGGCGGCATCGCCTACGCGCCGGTGCGGCTGGACTTCCCCGGCAAGGACGAGGCCCTGCGCACGATGGAGTCGCTCAAGGCGAAGATCATCGCCGGGGAGATCCAGGTACCCACCCACCCGTCACAGCTCACGGGCGCCAGGCCGAAGCCCTGAAGCGCGCGGGGGACGAGGGGCGGGCATCACGACACGCCGGGTTCCTGGTCCCCACCGGGTGCCCGCGCCGCGAGCGGCTCGGTGGGCTGGGGTCCGCGCCAGAAGCGCAGGAAGGCCATGAGGTAGCCCGGCCGCTCGCGTGACGGATCGTCGTAGCGCGGCAGGTACAACCAGGGCACGCGCGGGTGCTGGTGGTGCGCCAGGTGCCAGTTGAAGTGCAGCAGCAGCACCTCGTAGACGCGCGCGGCGCGCAGGTTGTGCGCGCCATCCAGCACGTGCCGGGGACTCGCCGCGTGGGTGATGTACTGCTGCGCCGACCAGTTCAGCCCGAAGAGCGCGTAGAGCAGCAGATAGCGCCCGGGAGACAGACCGAGCCCCACCACCAGCCCCACGTGCAGCAGCACCACGCCCACGCACTCCAGCCGGATGCGGCGGAAGAAGCCCGAGGGAATGCCGTTGAGCATGGCCACCGCGGAGGGGTCGCGCAGCACCTGGCCGCGCAGCAGCCCGGGCCACAGCAGCATCGACACCACGGCCACGGGAACGGCCAGCCAGAAGCCCCCCGTGTAGAGGAAGTAGAAGTACACCCGCTTCCACGCGAGGTTGTCCGAGGGGTAGTACAGGTCGAACATCTCCGCGTCGCCGCGGTTGCGCCGGTGATGGCCCAGGTGGCACGCGCGCAGGAACGTGAAGGGCCCCGGGAAGAAGGCGGCCAGCAGCACGCCGAAGGACTCGTTCACCCGCGCGTTCGAGTGGAACACCCGGTGCTCGGCCTCGTGCAGGAGCGAGTACAGCGGCAGGAAGAGGAACGCGAACACGACGCCCCACCCCACCACCGCCCCGGAGCTGGACGCCCGGGACGCGAGCCACTGCAGGCCCACGCCCCCGGAGACGATGCCCAGCGCCAGCACCACGTTGAGCGTGCCGGGAGGAGACGGCGGGGGCGCCAGGGGCTCGCTCATGAGCGGGCCTCCACCGTCGTGGGCACGGAAGCGGACGGCGCCGCGCGGCGGAACAGCAGCGCGTGAACGCCCCCCGCCACCGCGAGCCCGCCAAGCACGTCCACGACGAAGTGCTGCTTCACCGTGAGCGTGGACAGACAGATGAGGCCCGCCCACACCAGCCACAACACACCGCCGCGCCGGTGGCGCAGCCGCAGCGCCCCGAGCCAGGTGGTGGCCACGTGGATGCTCGGGAAGGTGTTGCCCGCGTTGTCCGAGGCCCTCATCTGCGCGAACTGCTCCCGCCAGAAACCCGGGGGAATGCTGTCCACGGGAGGCCTCGGGTAGTGCGCGGTGAAGAGGAAGAAGCCCAGGTAGCACACGGCGTTGGCCACCAGCACCGCCGCGAGCATCCGCAGGTACTCGCGCGCCTCCAGGCACCACGCCGCCCCGAGCAGCAGCGCGAAGAAGCTGCAATAGACGGCGTACGTCCACGGCAGGAAGGGAATCGCCGTGTCCAGGGGCGTGAGGAAGTCGAAGCGCGGCGGCAGGTGATTGTTGAGCCAGAAGTACGGCTGGAAGGTGGCGGCGATCGTCACCCCCGTCGTGACCAGACGCCCCACGAACGGCTCGTTGAATCGGTACAGCCACGCCATCGCCCGCACCACACGTGCCTCCTCCGCCCCACCGGGAAACGGACCCCCAGGCTACCCGAGGCACGGCCCGCCTACCGTCCGGGAACGGCCGTTGACGGGGGAGACCCTCCCCTTGGCAGGACGTTTGCTTAAGACTTCAGGACAGGTCGGAGGAGACGCACATGGACGGGCGGGTACAGGGGTCGGTGGAGGAGTGGGTCTCGCGGGCGGCCACGTTGTTCGCCGGGGACACCATCGTGGCGGCGCTCCGGGTGATGCAGGAACTCGGAGTGCGCCAGTTGCCGGTGGTGGACGAGGAGCACGGCGAACTCCTGGGAGAGATCACCGAGGAGGAGCTGCGCCGGTTGTGGAGGATCTCCCCCCTGGCCAGCATGGAGGAAATTCTTTCAGGCCAGCTCGAGACGGTCCTGGAGAATGATCCGGCCGGCCGGCCCCACCTCAAACATGCCGCGCCACTCGTGGACTTCCACGGAGCCCACGGGCGCTGGCCGCACTGAGGAGCAGGGCACGGCGGACCGCCGGGGACGACCCCCGGCGTGGACCGCGCGCCGGGAACTACCCGGCGTGGACCGCGGAGTCCTGGTCGCGCTCGGCCATGAGCGACATCAGCTCGGCCTTGAGCTTGTCCTTGGCGCGGATCTCCAGCTGGCGCGCGCGCTCGCGCGAGAAGCCGAAGTGCTCGCCCAGCTCGCTCAGCGTCATCTCCGAGTCGCCCATCACCCGGTGCTCGATGATGAAGCGCTCGCGCGGATCCAACCGGGTGAGCGCCTGACGGATGCGGGCGCGCGTCAGGTCGGCCTCCTGGCGGTCGGCCACCTCGTCCACCTGGGAGACGGACTCGGACTCCACGAAGTCCATGTGCGTGGCGTCGCCGTCCTCGCCCACCGGCGCGTCCAGCGACAAATCCCGGCCGCCCATGCGCTGCTCCATCTCGCGCACCTCGGTGGCCTTCACGTTGAGCTTGCGGGCGATCTCCTCCGCGTCGACGATGTTGCCCTCGCCGGGGCCCATCTTCTCCAGCTCGCGGCGCGTGCGCGCCAGGGCGAAGAACAGCCGGCGCTGGGCCTGCGTGGTGCCCAGCTTCACCAGGCTCCAGTTCTTCAGCACGTAGTTCTGGATGTAGGCGCGGATCCACCACACCGCGTAGGAGATGAGGCGGATGCCCTTGTCCGCGTCGAACTTCTGCACCGCCTTCATCAGGCCGATGTTCGCCTCCTGGATGAGGTCGGACATCTTCAGCCCGTAGGAGCGGTACTCGTAGGAGACCTTCACCGCGAAGCGCAGGTTGCTCGTCACCAGCTTGTGGCCCGCGGCCATGTCGCCCTGCTTGAAGCGCCGCGCGAGCGCCTGCTCCTCCTGCACGGACAGCAGCGGGTACTGGCTGATCTCCGAGAGGTAGGTGGAGAGGGAGTCGGCGGAGGAGAAGGCGGAGGCCTGGGTCATGATGTCTCTCGGGGGAAGACGCGTGGGATGGGACCGCGAAGACTGCGTGCCCTTGCTTTCAGCAAGAGCGGTGCCAACCCGCGACCTGCACGGTCATCAATGAATACAAGGGCTTGCATCCAGCTCCCCCCATGCTTAGGGCTGAAACCCGGAAGTTTTTACGGGGCCGCCGCGAGGTCCGGCACGCGAATTTCAGTGAGCGCGGGACCTACAGGCCCCCGGGTACGGCACCTCCTTCCCGGAGCCGACCCACCATGAGATGGAGGCCCCATGGACATGGAACCAAGGGAGCGGGCGAGCCGGGAAGAGCTGGTGCGCCGGCTCGAGCGGGAGGATGGCTTCGAGAACGAGACGTTCACGGACCTCGAGCTGCAGGGGCTGGAGCTGAACCAGAAGGAGTTCTACCGCTGCACCTTCGAGCGCTCCCAGTTCCAGGAGAGCCAGTGGCGCCAGTGCAAGTTCGAGGACTGCACCTGGAAGGGGTGTGATCTCACCCGGGCGCGGTTTCCGCAGGCGGCGCTGCGGGGGGTGCGCTTCGAGGGCTCGAAGCTGATGGGCATCGACTGGTCGAGCATCTCGGCCAACCCGGAGCTGGCGTTCGAGGGGTGCGTGTTGCGCTACGCCTCGTTCGTGGGGCTGAGCCTGAGGAAGACGGACGTGCTGCGCTGCACCGCGCAGGAGGCCAACTTCTTCGATCTGGACCTCACGGACTCGGACTTCGAGGGGACGGACCTGACGGGCAGCAACTTCCGTGGCTGCATCCTCACCCGGACGGACTTCTCGCTGGCGGTGGGGCTGGTGCTGGATCCCTCGCGCAACCGGCTCAAGGACACGCAGGTGCCCCTGGCCACGGCGGTGAGCCTGGCCGAGTCGATGGGCATGCGCGTGCCGGCGATGGGCGACACGACCGGGGCTCCGGCGTCCCGGGGCCGCAAGAAGAAGCGCTGAGCCTCAGCCGAAGAAGGACGCGCCCTGGCCCGACGCGGGGCCCGCCAGCGGCTTGTAGGGGAAGTAGAGGTTGCGCACGAAGCGGGTGAAGACGTGCTCCTCGTTCCAGCGCTGGCGCGCCATGCCGTACACCCCCGGCGCGCGCAGATCATGCGCGGTGACGGTGGGGATGAACTCGCGCTCGCTGTAGAGCGCGAACACCTCGTCCATGCGGGCGCGGACGCGGTAGGTGCGCCGCAGCGTCCGGTAGATGAGCTCGTTCTCCTCCTGGGTGAAGGCCATGCCCTGGATGGCATGGGCCAGCTCGTGGAACACCAGATGGGGCTCGGGGCCCAGCTTGTCCTGGCGCAGCGCGATGCGGGCGCGAGGCCACTCCGGATGATCCCAGAACAGACCCGCCGCCTGGGGAGACACGGAGCGGGGATAGCCATACTTCGCCAGGGGCTGCCCCGGGGGGATGAGGTCCACCTCCACCGGCCGCGCCGCGTCCATGCGGCCGATGAGCTGGAGGTTGCCCGAGAGCTGCCGGACCATGTCCCCTTCCACGCGCTGGAGCAGCTCGGCGGGAGCACCATGCGCCCGGAGGCTCACCTTCGCCTGGAACCAGGCGCGGGCCCGGCTCACGCCGTCCTTGGGAGGCCGTCCCTGGACGGACTCGAACACGTCGCCCCCGGCCAGCACGGTGAACGCGGACAGGGGCAGCCGGCGCGCGTGCTCCGCCGCCAGCGGCGTGCTCTCCGGGGTCGAGCCATCCAGGGTTTCCGAATCCGGCATCGACATCGCTCCTGCCTCCGCGTCCGGGAGTGCCGATACTATCTGTTCTCAAGACCCATGCGACCTGGAGCCTTCGCGGGCTACCTTGCGTCCCCATGTCTCCGTTCGCACTCGGGGCCGCCGCCGCCCTGCCCCCCATGCTGTTGCTCTGGTACGTCCACTCACGGGACAAGGATCCCGAGCCACGCGGGCTCCTGTGGCGCACGTTCTTCTGGGGTGTGGCCCTTTGCGTGCCCGTGGTTCCGGTGGCATTCGGCGTCCATGCGCTGGCGGTTCACTGGGGCTGGCGCATGCAGACCTGGGACATGGCGCTGCTGCTGGCCTTCCTCGGTGTCGCCCTGCCCGAGCAGTGTTTCAGGCTGCTCGTGCTGCGCCTGTACGTCTGGAACAAGCCCGCCTTCGACGAGCCCCTGGATGGCGTGGTGTATGGCGCCACGGTCTCGCTCGGCTTCGCGATGCTGGAGAACCTCTTCTACGTGATCGCGCTCTCGGATGAAGCGGGCCCGGGACTGGCGATGCTTCGCGCCGTCACCTCCGTCCCCCAACAGGCCTTCACCGGCATCATCCTGGGCGCCTTCGTGGGCCGCGCCCGCTTCGACGAGGATCGCGCGCGCGGCACCTGGCGGCTGGCCTCCGGATTCGCCGCCACCACCCTGCTGCAGGGTGCCTATTACACCCTCCTCTTCCGGGGCTCCTTCCCTCTCCTCCCACTGACACTCCTGGTGCTCCTGCTCGAGGTGCGCTGGGGCCGGCGCCTCTACAAGGAGCTCCAGGCCGAGCAGCGCTCCACGAATCCCTCCGTGACGGACGCCCCCTCCCTTCCCCAGCCCTCCACCCTCAGCGCGCGGCTGCGCTCGTTCGTGGGAGCGGCGGGCCTGTGGTGCTGCGTGATCGCATGGGTGGTGCTCCTCGCCATGCTCTTCGGTTCACCCTGGCCCTGGGACGTGGACACGAGTGACAAGAACGGATTCGCCGCGTCCTTGACGATCGTGTTCACGATCATCAGCCTGGTCGTCCGTCGCTCGGGACAGAGAGATCTGGCCTAGACCGGCCCGTCAATCTCCTTTCTCCGCGGTCACCGAGAACGGCTGGCGGTTTCACTGTCGGCCGAGACGCTCGGAGACGGCACGGAGCACAGCCCCCAGACGGTTGAAGTCCACCGTGGTGGCGATGTCTTCCTTCAGCACCCGCTGGAGCTCCGCCCAATCATCGATGAGAGAACCCACGCAGAGCGACGGGTCCTTCTGGAAATCGGTCCAATCCGGGGGCTCGACAACCCAATAATAATCCATGTCGTCGATCTCCAGTGCGTCTACGCCTGCCTGCTGGTAGTGCTCGACGAGAATTGCAAGCAGGAGGAGCAGTTGCCGCAAATGGATGTCGATGCGCCTGGCCTTGCTCCCACCCGTTTCCGAGGTGGAAGGCTCGAGGATGCGATCGGAGACGACACGAAGCACTGCTCCCAGGCGCTCGAAATCAACCGCGGTGGGCGCGCTGCCCTCGAACATCCGCTGAAGTCCTGCCCAGTCATCCAGGAGAGAGCCCACGGACAGCTTGGGATCCTGGTGGAACTCGGTCCACTCCGGGGATCTGACCACCCAATAACGGTCCATATCGTCGATTGTCAGGACGTCTACCCCAAATAGCATGGCCTCCCCCCGGACGAGCCCTTCCAGCATCAGCATCAGCTCCTGCATGAGGATTCGCATGCGCTCACGGTCCTCCATCTAGCGTGCGCAGGACCTCTTCGACCCTCTTCAAGTTCAGACGCTGGCCCCTCAATTGCCTCTCCACGTCATCGATCCGTCCCTGGATGATTTTCCTTTGAATCTCAGGAGGCTGGTTCTTGAGCTTTCCAAGATTATCGTTGGCGAAGGGATCGGTACGGTACTCCAGCAGCTTCTTCTCATGCTCCTCGATCAGCTTGATGAAGCTTCTTCTTGACTTTTCGAGTTGCGCCCTCGTCAAGCCCACATAGGAATTCTTGCTTTCACCCCCTGGGGCATGATCATCCCTGCTGGCCATGTGGAGGATGGAGACGGAGCCCACGCCCACCTCCAGCGTGGTCGTCACCGTGCCCGCCGCCACCGCCACCGTCCTTACCGACAGTAGACCCTCGGCCGAGAGGGACAGCACGGGCATGGTGACCTCCAACCCGCCCACTGCCCGCGTCAGCGTGCTCGTCGTGCCCCCGGCCGTGCCAAACGTGACGAGGAGGTGGGTCAGCAGCTTGGAGACTGCCTTCACCTGCTCGCCCCGAGTCATGTACCGGAAACGCTCGAGGTACTCGGGCGAGGAGGCGATGAGGGCCGCGACTCCCGCCGGGAGGTGTTGCAGCGCCGCGAGGCTGTCCAGCGGGCGCGTGAGCAGCTGGCCCATGGCCTGGTACAGCTCGACGAATGCCTCCTCCGCGCCATCCAGCGAGCGGCCAATGAGGTCGGCGTCGTCGTACACCTCGGCCAGCGGGGGACCTTCCAGTCTGGGGCGCAGTTGCGCATCCGCCTGCCGGAACACCCACCCCTTGACGACGTAGAAGCGGCCCAGCTCGAAGGCGCCCGCGCGAAAGGCTTCCTCCTTCCACTCCACCGGGCCCACCTTCTGCTGCGTGCGTCCGTTGAGCGTCCAGGCCAGATAGCCGTCCGGCCGTAGCACGGCCACCCCCTTGAATCGCTCCACCCGGCGCAGCAGCTCCTCGCGGGAGACGGCCCCTCCCACCAGCACCTCCCGTAGCAGGTGACAGGCAGCCATGCGCGGCGGGAACGAGCCCAGCGTCACGGGCTTGTTCAACAGCACCGTCAGTACCCGGGCCGCCTCCTCGGGCGTGAGGGGAGCACCTCGTGGGGGCTCGTCGTTGACGTTGTCCAGGCCCGCCAGCAGCAGCAGGTACTCGAAGGCGTCCGCCTGCCTGGCCCCGCTGGCCACCGCGCGCACGGCCATTTCAGCCGGGCTCACCATGGCCACCTCCGTGCCCTGTACGCGCTCTCCCCGTCGGCGCAGCAGCCTCGCGGGTGCATTCGCCCCCGTGGCCACGTGCTGGACGTCACCACGTACCTCGCCCACCAGCCCGGACGCGGCAGCCGGGTTGCGGTCCAGGAGCACACCGCGTCCCGCGGGCGGAGTCACCGTGATGCAGCCGGTGGACAGCACGACGGCCCCAAGCACCAGGGCCGCCCACTTCCAATCCAACTCAGCGGGCATGCTCCACCCCCAGGCCCAGGAACACGAAGGCGCCTGGGCACAGCACGTCTGAGGAAAACGCCACCGGGGTGGGTGCAACGAGAGCACCCACCCCGGTGTATGACTTTCAACTCATGGCGTGGTGCAGAGCGTGCCGTTGAGCAGGAAGGCGGCCGGCGCCGGAGCGTTGGGCGTCGGCGAGTTCGCGTTGAACCCGAAGGTGACCGAGCCATTCGGGGGGATGGTGCCGGTCCAGGCCTCGTTCTCCGCGCTCACCGAGGAATGGTGCTGGAAGAGCTTCGCGCTCCAGCCATTCACGACCGTCTGACCAGCGCCGAACTCCCACTGCAGCGTCCAGCCAGAGATGGCGCTGGTTCCGGTGTTGGTGATCTGGATGTTGCCGGTGAAGCCACCGGACCACTTGTTGGGCTCGGTGTAGACCACGTGGCAGTTCCCGGTGGGCGCGGTCTCGGTCGTGGTGAACGAGAGCACGCCGGAGGCCGGGGAGAGGTTGCCCGCGGCATCACGCGCGACCACGTAGAAGGAGTACGCGGTCGAGGGCGTCAGGCCCGTGAGGCGGGTGGAGGTGCCCGTGGGCGAGGCCATCCGATGGGGGGTGGAGCCCATCAGGTGGTACACGTCGTAGCCCACCACGCCCTGGTTGTCGTGCGCGGCGGGCCAGCTCAGGTCGGCGGTCGTCCCGGTCACGCCGCTCGCGGTGGGCGTCCCAGGGGCGGTGGGCGCCTCGTTATCCGGCGCGCCGCTGTCGAAGAGCACGTCGGAGCAGTTGTAGAAGGCCTCCGGGCTGTCCGAGCGCTGCCAGATGGAATAGATGATGTGCCGTCCGCTCTTGCCCACCGGCAACTGCGCGCTCCACGTGTACTCGGCGCCATCCGGGCCGCTGCCGTTGATCGGCGGATTGGTGACCGTGTCGAAGGGTGCCGGCTCCAGATCGGACCACTTCAGCGGCTGGCTCGGATCCCACCCATCCCGGGTCACGTACTGGTACCAGGTGCCGGGGTGCGGCGCCCACGCGTTGTACCGGATGGTGATGGTCGTGCCCGACTTCAGGGTCGTCGTGGGCCAGGCCGGGTGCGCCAGGTTGTAGGCGTCGAAGAGCGCAGTGGGTCCGCACAGCTTCCCGTCCGGGATGATCTCCCGGTGCCGCCCCCCCGCGTTGCTGATGAGGTTGCCGAACCAGTTCCAGAGCGGATTCTTTCCGCCCAGGGCCACGGCCTCGACACAGGCCGGATTGGTGGGTTGCAGATCGCCTCCCCCACCACCCGCCTTGCCATCCAGGTAGCAGGCGTAGGTCCGGGTCGCGGGGAACGTCAGTCCGCCGTGGGCCAGCGCCGCGTCGAGGGGCAACACCAGCCCCAGGGAGGTCAGGCCGACGATCGCTGCACGAGACACGCTCTTGTTTGGCTTTCGCATGAAGTTCTTCTCCTTCGCTCGAAGTGCCGGGTTTACGGCTCGGTGCCCCAGACGAGGACGCCGCTGCGGAACACGGTCATCTTGCTCGTCGTGGAGAACGAGGTCTTGGTGGGGTCGAACGAGTAGTCGTTCGTCTCGTCGAAGTTGGACCAGTTGCTCTTGTTGAAGCGGATCTGGATCTCGCCCGTGTCGCCGCCCGCCGCCACGGAGCCAGCGCCCGTGGTGAAGCCGAACTCGATGTAGTGCGAGGCACCCGTCTTCGGCGTGGAGAGCTGGACCACGGTGGAGGTGATGTTCGAGCAGTTCACGTTGGCGTAGTCACACGCGACCTGCACCGACTCGCCGGAGTCCGGCGTGAAGTAGTAGCGGACCTTCAGCTCCGAGAGCGGAACGCCGGCCGTTCCCCCGTTGGCGATCCGGAAGTGGGGCCGGGCCTGGTTGTTGGCCGGCGAATTGGAATCACCGTCACGGTACTGGACCGAGAGGCTGGAGGCGGGGGCCTGCTGCGTGGTCGCGGAGACTTCCGTGGACGCGGAGGACTCGTTGCCGGACGTGTCGACGGCCGTGATCTTGTAATAGTAGGCGGTCGAGGCGGTCAGGCCGGTGCTGGCGTAGGAGGCGGTCGTGAGGCCGCTGGCGATCCGGTTGGCGGCCGAGGGCGTGAAGCCGCTCGTCGTGGAGCGGTAGACGCTGTAGCCCTTCAGGTCGGCCTCGGTGCTGGCGGTCCAGGACAGGTTGATCTGGCTGGAGCTGGCCGAGGTGGCCTTCAGGCCTGCCGGAGCCGCGGGCGGAAGGGTATCCGGGGCGGGCGTGGACGCGGAGGACTGCGAGGACGCGGGGGACTCGTTGCCAGACGTGTCGACGGCCGTGACCTTGTAATAGTAGACGGTCGAGGCCTTCAGCCCGGCGTCGGAGTAGGAGGCGGTCGTGAGGCCGCTGGCGACCCGGTTGGCGGCCGAGGGCGTGAAGCCGCTCGTGGTGGAGCGATAGACATTGTAGCCCGCCAGGTCCGGCTCGGTGTTCGCGTTCCAGCTCAGGTTGATCTGCGTGGGATTGGCCGCGGCGGCCAGCAGACCGACCGGGAGCGCGGGGGGGATGGTGTCGACCACGATGGGGCCGGGCTCGGAGCCGAAGATGCGCACACCGTTGTCGTAGATGGGAATGAGAGACGTCCTCGCCGCGGAAGCGGTCAGGTTCTTGTAGGACGGGTCATTGGTCGGATCCCACGCGGCGCCCACCGCGGCGGCGATGCGGAACTGGGCTTCCTTGCGGAAGGCGGACTGGCCACCGGGGTAGACGGGCGTGCCGGTGAAGTCGACCGTGACGTAGTAGATGTTGCCGGACCACTGCTTGAGCGGCAGGACCTTGGCGCCCTGGCTGTAGTTCATCGAGACGGTCAGGCTCGCGGCGGAACCTCCGGCGGCGATGACCTCGGAGATGTCGATGAAGTAGCGCAGGGACAGCTTGTCACCCATGCGGGCGGGCCAGCTCGAGACGTTGTTGACGTACGAGCGGATCTCCGTGAAGTTCTGGCCGGACACGTTGATGCCGGCCTCCACGTAGAACTCGTCCGTGGTGGGCGTCTCCCGCTTCGGGAAGGTGGGGTCGGGCGTACCGCCGTGCAGGAGGTACATCTTGGCCAGCACACCGGTGAAGGCCGCGTTGTAGTCCGTGGCGACCTCGTTCGCGGTGTAGTTGGACCGGTCGTCCACGTAGGCATCCGACGCGTCCGGGCCACCCACCAGGGCGCCATACAGGATGTGCCGGCTCTCGACCGGGTTGGAGAGGGAGTCGGCCCAGGCGCCGTGCGCCGTGCGGTGGTGCGGGTTGCGGGGCGGGTTCGCGCCGAAGCCAATCACGTAGCTCGAGTTGCGGGGGTTCTCGCCGAGCATGTAGCGGACCTGCCGGTCGGCGAAGTCGCGGTAGCGCGTGGCCCTGGCCGGATCGCTGGCGGCGATGTCGTCGGAGTAGACGAAGGCGAGGAACGAGGCGTTCGCGGCGTAGCGCAGGCTGCCCCACGTATCCAGCCAGGCGAGCCCACCCGGCGTGTAGCGGACGCGCTCGCCGTTGAAGCCGGTGGTCCAGTAATCCAGGTTGCGCTCCGTGGAGGACTTGTAGATGTCCTTGCCCGTGAGGCGGGCGAGCAGGAGCTGGGCACCGAAGTGCTTGTCATCCCAGTTGTGCGTCCACCGGTAGCTCCAGTAGGGCGTCTGATTCTCGTTGCCCCAGTAGGAGGTGTAGCTCTCGGCCTTCGTCAGGTAGCTGCTCTCCGCGGTGGCCAAGTACAGCCAGGCACCCGCCCAGCTCAGCTCGTCCCAGTAGCCACTCCAGGAGTTGTAGAAGGACTTCGCGTCCGTGATGCAGTCGGAGTACTTGCCCCGGTAGGTGTCCGCGAAGGTGAAGAGCTGTTTGGCGTGCGTCAACAAGGTGGCCGAGTAGGCCGGATCCGCCTGCCTGAACACGATGGACGAGGCGGCCATGGCCGCGGCCGTCTCACCGGCCAGGTCCGAGCCGGGGCAGGAAGCGTCGATCTTGAAGGCGGGCCGCGCCATCTGCATGACCTCGGCCGGTCCCCACCAGGAGTGGTCCGCGTTGCCCGCGCCCACCTGGCCATACAGCTCGTTCGGAGCGGTATGCGCCTTGATGAAGTAGTCATTGACCCAGCGCAGGTTGTCCAGGAGCGCGGCGCGCTGTCCGCTCTGCTGGTACGCATCCTCGTACTCGTAGAGGGACCAGGCCAGCAGGGTCGCGCTGGCGGCCATGGGGAGGCCGAACTTCACGTGATCGCCGGCATCGTACCAACCGCCGGTCAGATCCTTGCCCACGTCGGCGCCGTCGTTCAGGCCGGAGTCGCCGCGCCAGCTCACCCGGTTGTTGCTGGGGAGGGGACCGGAGCGCTGGGCCTCGTAGAACCAGATGGATTTCTGCAGGGCCTCCGCGTAGTTGAACGTCTGCGCTTGCGCGGCCAGCGGGCTCGCGACCGACGACAAGCCCATCAGCAGCGCGGCGGGGGTTGTCAGGAAAGACTTACGCATCGTGGAACGGCTCCTTCGTTGCGTCCATGGAGTGGGGGGAGAGGGGAGGCTTGGATTGCAAGACGGCGGCGAGGAACGCTCCGTTCCCCGCCGCCTCGAATACTGAAAGGAAGGCCGCTCAACGCTTCCCCATGAACTCAGCACCTGCCAAGACGTTGAGCGGCCCCGCCCTCACTTGACGACGATGTTGCAGTTCTGGCCTTCCAGACGGAGACCACTGGGCACCGGCTTGGCGCCGCTGTAGTTGGCCACGTAGCCGGCCTCGATGCTGCTGCCGCCCGGAACCGTCGAGTTGCCCTGGGGCGTCACCTCGACCGAGCGGCCCGTCTTCGTGAAGGTCGCGCTCCAGGAGTTGGCCAGCGTGAAGTCGTTGGTGGCCGTCCAGCTGATCTTCCAGTTGGAGATGGGCTGCGTGCCCGCGTTCTGGAGGATGACCCGGGCGACGTGACCGTTGCCCCAGTCGTTGCTGGCGTCCACGGTCACCGTGCAGCTCGGCGGGGCCGGGATGTCATTGTCGAGCTCGGTCGCGTTGACGGACACCGCCGACAGGCCCGTCGCGCTCAGCTTGAAGCTGGCCGTCCCGTTCGTCTGGTCCGCGTCCTCCACCGCGGAGATGGTGACCGTCTGCCCCACGTTCCAGTTGGCGGGGGTGAAGGTCAGCGTGGCGCCGGACGACACGAACAGGTCCGCGTCACCGGAAGCCTTGGCCACGGAGACCGTGACGTTGCCCGCGGGGGCGGCGGACAGGCTCACCGTGAAGCTCGCGGAGCCCCCCTCGGCCACGCTGATGTCCGTCGACGAGGCCACGATGCCGGCGGCGGGAGGAGCACCCTCGAACAGCCGGGCGTAGTCCGCCATGGCCATGGCGATGTCCGCCTGGGCCCAGAAGCGGTGGTAGGTGAACTCGGGCACCGGGCCGCCGTTGAGGAAGCTCTGCACCTTCGCCCACTCCGGATCCTGCTTGTACTTCGGACGCAGGCTGAGGAACGTGGCGTTCGAGTCGACCGTCGCGCCCTGGGCCGTCGTGCCCGACCAGCCCGAGGGGACGAAGACGCCGTCGCCCGTCGTCGCGTTGTAGGTGTCGTCGAAGCGCTTGTAGTCCTCGCGCTTCTCGGGCACGGCCACGCCCTTGGGCGTCTGGTAGTTCGTCCACATCCGGTCGAGCAGCTCCTTGGCCAGGGTCTTGGCCGCCGTGTTGCCGGACCGGGCGGCGTAGAACACCAGCGTACGGGCGTACGCCGACGTCACGCCCACGTCGGTGGTGTGGTCCACGACCGTCACGTGCAGGTTGCTGTTGGTGCCCGGAGAGGCCGGGTTCCAGGTGTCCGGCGTACCCGACCACGCCAGGGTGCTGGGGACCTGGTACTTGCCATCCGTGGTGAGCTTGGTGTTCTGCGAGGCCCAGGCCACCCACTTGTCGAGCAGCTTCTTGGCCTGCGCGTCACCCGTGACGTAGTAGTACTCCGCCACGCGCTGCACGGACCACGCCTGGAAGCCGAACCACTGGTTGCTCGGGGGATCGTGGTAGACGGGCTGCCAGTCGTAGTACATGCCGTAGAAGGACGACGCGTTGTCCGGCTGCCCGTAGCGACCGTTCCAGCTGTTCGTGGCACCACCCGCGAAGCCGCCCTCGGCCGACTGCAACCAGGTGTAGAACTCGATCTGCCGCTTGAGGCTCGTCGCCCAGTCGGCGGCGCCGGTCGCGGACAGGGGCCGCAGGAACGACGTGCTGCTCAGCACGTAGGCCGCCATCGGGTTCTGGTAGCCGAAGTGGTTGTGGCTCGAGCCGATGCGCCAGGCCCAGCCAGCGCTCGTGTCGACGGCACCACCCCACGAGTAGTACCAGGACAGCAGATAGTGCATGCTGTTCTTGCCACTGCCCGCGGGGCAGTTGGTCTCGCCAATGCAATCACCGATGCGCTTGAAGTACTTGTCGAACATCGAGTAGCGCAGGTAGTCGCCCATCTTCGCCGCCTTCTTGACGGCATCGGCCACCTGGGCCTCCTTGCCCTGCTCCTTGGCCCAGATGTGGGCCCAGTACGCCGCCTGCACCGCGCGGGCATCCGCGTCCGGCGCGTTGGTGTAGCGCCACTGGCGCGAGTAGTTGGCGTCACCCGTGAACAGGCTCAGGAAGCCATGGCCCGACTTGCCCCAGGCGAAGGTGTCGCAGGAGGGGTGCGGCACCGTCTCCCACACGGACTCCTGCGAGCCGCGCTGGAAGGTGTTGATGTAGGACGGCGAGGTCGTGCCATCTCCGCAGCGGCCGTAGCCGTACCAGTTGTCCACGTCCAGCAGCCAGTGCATGCCATAGATGTCGCTGGTGCCGTACGCCGCCTGCAGCTCGGCCGCGATCGGGTCGTTGCCCACCGCCACCTCCGGGCGCAGCTGGGAGGGATACTGCTTCGGCAAGTCCCACTCCGCGGCGTAGGTGGCCGGCTTGCTCGCGTTGTAGTACTGGTTGGTGGGCTGATCCGCGTGCGAGGGGATGATGTACTTCTCCATGTTGGCCCAGGCGGCGTTGAAGGGCGCCCAGTCCCCCGTCACCTGGCCATACACCGCCTCCAGCCACAGCCAATAGCCGTAGGCCTCCGAGGTGGTCTCGTGACCGTGGTCCGGCGCCTCCACCATCAGCGTCTCGATGGAGTGATAGGGCACGCCCTTGGGGCTGAAGTACCCGTTCGCCGGATCCTTGATCTTGTTGTACTGATCCAGGAAGCGCTGCGTATAGGCGGAAGACTCACCCGCGAGCGCCTTGGACAGCGTGCGCACGGGCGCGGGCCGGGGGCTGGCCGCAACCGCTTGCGCGGGAACGGTCGCCGCGATGGCCAGACAGAGGGCACGCGTCATCGCTGCTTTGACAGGCTTCAAGAACATCACTTCCTCCTGGGGTAAGATGAATGCACGACATGACCGGGGACGACCGTCCTGCCGGGACCGCGTCAGCGTTTTCCAACATCACGAAGAGATGACTTTCGAGGGATGGAAGTGGGGAGCATCCCCATCCCCACGCATCTCACGCGGGACAACACATTCACTGCACAGACAATGAAAGGAATCACGGAGGCGGGCACGGCCCGTCTGACTCAGCAGGCCATCGCGGATTCCCCTGATACATCAGTGAATTCTTGAATGCAAACGAAAACTGCTTTTCCACGTTGATGCGTATGTATGGAATAAGCAAGGAACGACCGGCCGGTCCGTGGCGCCCGGAGAAACAGGACACGGAGCCGTCTCGCTACCTGTTGGACTTCGTTGCCCGACGAAGACCGCCCAACCCACCAGCCCCTACCGCTCAGCAACCACGGCACCCGTATCCCACCCCGCCAGACCCATCCAAGCCCCGAGCGCTCGCATGACGAGCCGCTCCCGCTGGCGCGCGACAAGGAATCGTAACGTTTCGATTCTTGATTCCTCCCATACTTTGACTCCGCCGTCAATGCGGTTCTAGCGGGTTTCCCGCAGAAAGAAACGGTCGAAATAACGAGCTGAGAACGTTACGATCTCCGTCAGTGTAGGCGACGCGGTGCGACAAGGAAAAACCATGTCGCGGCGCGCCAAAAACAGACGGCAACGCGGTGCGGCAAAGCCAGTACAAAAAGAG
Organism: Cystobacter fuscus; assembly: GCF_002305875.1. NCBI lineage: Bacteria > Pseudomonadati > Myxococcota > Myxococcia > Myxococcales > Archangiaceae > Cystobacter > Cystobacter fuscus. The sequence goes on from NZ_CP022098.1 coordinate 9,417,107, forward strand.
TTCGAGACATGACAATGCGCTTTCCCGAAAACTTTCTGTGGGGGGTGTCCACCTCCAGCTACCAGATTGAAGGCGGCGCCCCGGACGATGGGCGGGGCCGGAGCATCTGGGACACCTACTGCGCGACGCCCGGCAAGGTCGCCAACGGGGACACGGGTGAGGTCGCGTGTGACCACTACCACCGCTACCCCGAGGACCTGGATCTGCTGCGAGACCTGGGCGCCAAGGTCTACCGCCTCTCCATCATGTGGCCGCGGGTGCTCCCCGAGGGGGGGGGCCGGGTCAATGAAAAGGGGCTGGACTTCTACGATCGCATCGTGGACGGCGTGCTCGAGCGCGGCATGCGCGCCTGGCCATGTCTCTATCATTGGGATCTGCCGCAGGCGCTGCAGGACCGCGGCGGCTGGACCAATCGAGACATCGCGGGCTGGTTCACGGATTACACGGCCCTCGTCGCCCGGCGGCTCGGGGATCGCGTCGAGAACTGGGTGACCTTCAACGAGCCGAGCGTCTCGGCCTGGGTCGGGCACGAGGAGGGGCGCCATGCGCCGGGCCTGACGGATCCCCGCGCCGCCGTGCGCGCCGCGCACCACCTCAACCTGGCGCATGGGCGGGCCGTCGCGGTGCTGCGCGAGCTGACGCCCCGCGCCGGCGTGGGCACGGTGATCCCCATCCACAAGGCCCGGCCGCTGCCCCAGTTCCAGGAGCGCGATGCCCACCTGGTGCCGCTCTTCGAGGACAAGTGGAACGGCGTCTTCCTCGATCCCATCTACCACGGCCGGTATCCGGCCTCGCTCGCGGACCGGTTCGCCGAGCACGTGCGCGACGGCGACCTCGCGGAGATCCACCGGCCGATCGACTTCGTGGGCGTCAACCAGTACTTCCCGAGCTACCTCCAGCAGTGCTCGAACGGCGCCTGGCCCTTCCAGCATGCCGACCCGCCACTCTACTTCCGCCGCACGGAGATGAACTGGGCCATCGACGGGCACGCCTTCTACGAGGCGCTCATGTTCGTCAAGGCGCGCTACGGCAACCCGCCCGTCTACGTGACCGAGAACGGCGGGGCCTTCATCGACGTGGTCGGGGCCGATGGCCGGGTTGACGATCAGGACCGTATCGCCTATTACCGGGAATACTTGATCGGATTGCAGCGCGCGATATCGGAGGGAGCGGACGTCCGTGGGTTCATGCCCTGGTCGTTGCTCGACAACTTCGAGTGGGCGCGCGGTTACGCCAAGCGCTTCGGCCTCGTGCATGTGGACTACCAGACCCAGAAGCGCACCCCCAAGGCGTCCTTCCACTTCATGCGGAAAGTGATCGCCGAGAATGCCTTGTCAGGCATCTGAACCTGGACTCGAATGACGTGAGTGCCAAACGAAGCAAGCGCCAGGACGGGGATGAGACCATGCGACCGGCAGGGTCGGAACGAGCGAACCTCAAGACACTGGCCACGCACCTCGGACTGTCGATCAGCACGGTGTCCCGCGCGCTGAAGGACGGTCCGGAGGTCAGGCCGGAGACGATCCAGCGGGTGAAGGAGGCCGCCGCCCGGTTCGGCTACGTGCCGAACATCGGCGGCATCCACCTGCGCACCGGCCGGACGTACAAGGTCTGCTCCATCCTCTACGCGCCCGAGGTCGGTGACTACGGAGAGCCGGGCTTCCTGGCGCAGGTGGAGAGCCTGTCCAACGGCATGGAGACCGCGGGCTACAACCTGCTCGTCCTGGCGCAGACGGGCCACCAGGCGCCGTTGGATCCGGTCCGGAAGATCTACGATCAACGGCTCGCCGACGCGGTCGTCTTCTCGCGCACCACGCCCATGGACGAGCGGGCCCGGTTCTGCCTGGAGAAGGACTTCCCGTTCGTGAGCTTCGGACGGACCGAGCTGCAGACACCGCACGCCTATGTCGACCACGACGACGAGCACGCGGTCTTCGACGCGGTCGTGCGTCTGTCGCGCGAAGGGCACCGGAAGATCGTCCTGCTCAACCCGACGGGCGGGTTCAACTATGTCGGTCTGCGGTTGCGCGGCTATCAGCGGGCACTGGGCGAGGTGGGGCTGCCCTGGGACGAGGCCCTCGTCTACCAGGGAGACCTGTCGGTGCGGCGCACCCGCGAGGCCGTCCGGCAGATCCTGCAGCGTGAGCCCTCCATCACGGCGATCATCTGCGCGAACCAGATGTCCATCGTGGGCACGCTGGAGGGGCTGCTCGAGAGCGGGCGGGACACGAAGCGGGACGGCGTGAGTGTCGTCGGCTTCGGTGGTATGCCCTTCCTCACGCTCTCCGAGCAGCACGTCACCTACTACTACCAGCCGCAGTCGCGCGTCGGCGCCGTGCTGGCCAAACACCTGACCGCGCTCCTCAACGGCGAGCCCGCGGAGAATCTGCGAACGGTGCTGCCCTATGTGCGCATCGATGACCTGCGGCTGTTCCGCACGCAGGACGAGATCGATCTGACCCAGGAGCCTCCGCGCTCTTGAGGTCCCCAGGCCCGGGCCTCAACAGCCCATGATCTCGAAGACCGCGGCCTCGCGCACGCCCCCCTGCTCCGCCCCGGAGAGAAACAGCCGGAAGTGGAGCACGTTGTAGTGGCGGGACGTGCGCAACACGAGGTCCAGCCCGCCGTCGTGGTTCAAGTCACCGGCCCAGAGCACCTCCCAGCTCCCATCGTCCGTCTCCTGGACCTCGTACAGGACGACGGGCGCGGGCCCCCCGTGGAGCGTCAGGCGGAAGCCGGTCTCACCCAGCTTCGTACGCTCGAGGCGCCACGTCCCGCCACGCAGCTCGATCCGCACTGAATCGGGTCCGATTCCGGAGGACGCGATGCCGGAGTCCGTCACCCGGGCACGCTCCACGGGGCCTTCGCGGACGCCCTGGACGTCACGCAACAAGACCAACGGCTCACAGGGAGCGCTCACCTCCTTGCCCGTGGGCACCCCTCCCTCCCGGTCCAGTATCGGGTCCTCCACCTGATGGACGCTCAGCCGGACGAGGCGCAGCTCGGTGCCACCCTCACACAGCGCGAGGAAGGGCGCACCGTTGGCTGCCTGGACTTCGGTCCCATGAAAGGTCCCCGGCGTCAGCAACATGGGCTTGGGCGTGGCGGACAACAGCAAGAGCAGGAGGAGCGGGTTCATGGGCTTCCCTCATTGCAGGAGGCACGCCGGGCCCAAGTGGCCGGAATAACGAGGCCTCCCCCCTCCGGGGCGAGGGTTCACACCCACACCCCGTGTCGCGGCGGCCACGGGGCTGTGATCCACGCCACGGCCCTGGAGTGAGGCGGCGCACTGCTCGGAAGTCCGCCTCGCCGCACCATGCGCCTCATCCCGGGTCACGAGACCCGCCCGGGACGAAGGGGCAGTGGAGATCATGGTGATGAGCGAGCAGCAGGCAGGGGCGTTGGAGCCACATGTATTGGTCCTCGACAAGCAGCAGAGCTACAAGCGCCCGGAGGAAGATGCCCTCATCCGGACGCTCCGGGAGGGATGCCGGCGCGCCGCCGTCCGCTACCTGCCCTACCGCCTCTCCCCCGTCATCCTGGGCATGCCCGGGTTGCTGCTGCACCTGTTCCTGCTCGCCGCCGTCCATACCTTCGAGCGCGCGCGGTGGATGTATGGCCTCTGGGTGATCTGCCGGGTGCTCCACTTCTGTCTGGATGCCATGGACGGCACCCAGGCCCGGCGCAACGGGACACAATCGACCGCGCGCCACTTCTGGGACCATTGGGTCGACGTCGCCAATTCGGCCATGGCCGTGATGATCGTGGCGCGGCTCGGTCCCCACCAGGGCGTCTCCTTCATGCCCTACATCCTGCTGACCGCCACCGGCCAGTTGTTCTTCTACCTCGGGCTGTGCCGTTACTTCGCCACGGGCATCATGCGTGACCCCTATATCAACCACCTCTGGAACTATGTCTTCTGTCTGTTCCTGGGGTTGTCCGTCTGTCTTCAGGGCGTGGAGCTCCTCGACACCCGCGGCTTCCAGCTCACCTATGCGCTCGCGAGCCTCGCGGCCTTCGGGTGCGGCGTCGTGTCCCTCGTGAAGGATGTCGTGCTCATGGCCCGCTCGCGGCTGTCCTCCGGGCGCTTCTACGTGCGGATCCTCACCGCGCCCGTGCTCATCCTCGGCATCCATGTGCTCTGGCTCCAGGACTCGAGCGATGTCTTCTACGCCCGGGCCCTCGTCGCCCTCGCCATGAGCAGCCTCGCGGTGAGCATCCACGCGCGCCAGCTCGTCAACAAGGCTCCGGCCTGGCTGACGGCCGAGGGGGCCTTGTTCCTCCTCGTGCTCCCCTTGTCGGCGCTGCCCTCGTCACTCCAGCCAGAACTCCACCGCGCACTGCTGCTGGTGATGGTGCTGGCCACGATCATCAACCTGGTCCGCTACCTCCGGGAGATGATCTCCCAGTACCCGGAGATTGGCTTCCCCTGGGTCTGGCTGCCCTCGACGTACCGGCCGGGGCTGCTTCAGGTGAGCAACAAGCTCGCGGCATGAGCAGCCCCCGTCACGGCACCGTCAGGGACATCTGCGAGGCGATGACCGCCGGGATAGCTGAAGCGGCTGCAGCTTCGACTGGAGGAGGTGCTGCGCCCGTGCAACTCGCGGGGCCCGCTCGGCTCTGCCGGAAGGTGGGGCTTTGGGCGCGGCCGCCCCGGCATCCGTCATTCATTCCGGAACCACTCGGCTGGGATGCCCAGTGCCGCCAGAATCCGTTCAGGCGACCTCTCGCCCTTGATGTCACCAACAACAGGCAGCCGAGGAAAGTCCTCAGGCGGCTGGGCGAACTCTTCGACGCCCTCTCCACCTCGCCTCACGGTAACAAAAAACTCGTGCAAGTCCGGCGAGGCAATCACTGCGTATACGGTCGCGTGGGGATATAGCTCCGACACCGTGATGTCGGCGTACCCAATATTGCCTGTGCCGCTAGCAATGAGGAGCCCTCGCGGCGTGTCCTCAAGTCGGTAGTGTCCGGGAGGGAATGGGTCGTCGGCCTCCTGCAGCGCGCGGTGCGCCTCCTCTGCCCTGACGCCTTCCACCAGTGCGGCTTTGCGCAGAGGCTTGATTGTAGGCGAATCCGAAGGCTTCTCGCGGCTCGGCAGCGGACAGCCGAGAGACTCGGCCAGTGAGTCTGGGTCCACCTCCAGGATCTCCAGAGAACCGTTTCGCCACGACGTGACGGTCCAGGGATCGTTGGCGCGCTCAATCGAGTACACGGGCTCATCGGATTCGAGCGACAGGGCCTCGGCGATTTGCATCTCGGCGCCCACGTAGCTGGGGTCCGTACCTACTATGGCGTGGTATCCGCCACTGCCCGGGATGACCTCGAAGGGCTGCTCTTCGCCGTCCTCTTCGTTCCAGTCCGGCATTACCAAGGTCAGGGCACGGCTTTCCAGTCGTGCGGGCTCGCCTGGAGCCAGGACCGCCCAGAGAGGCCACCGGCTCATGGCGCACCTCCAGACAAATTCTCCGGCAGATTCAGTGCCGCACGCAGATGCTTCGTCGTCCCAAGTATTTGAGCTTCCTCCATCTCTATGACCTGAGTCCCTCGCGCGTTTGTTCGTAGAAAGTCGGATAGTTTTTCCTTGGTAGGGCCACTCAGCTTGTCGGTAACGACGAGGAACGGTTTTCCGCGAGGTGCGTTCGCCGCGTCCGCGAGTTGGTCGATCAGGTGCTGGAGTTGCTTGACGAGCGCCTCCTGCTGTTCGTCAAGCGTTCTGCCTGCATCTCGATTCAGCCAGGAGTCAAGCGCCCTGCGCCATCGATTGTCATTCCAGCCTTTGACTTCCACCCCATGTTGAAGTCGCGAGCCCCCCATTGCCGTAAGCACGTTGTCGATGATGTGCCCCGCCTTCGTTTCCACCTGCCGACCGGTTAGTCGGAATCCCGGGAAGAGATTCTGCGCATTGCGCTCTGTTAGCATTTCCACCGCGATGCCTCGGAGGTGCTCGCGCGCCTGCAATTGCACCTTTAAGTTCCTCGGTTCGGCCGCTGCGCGCCGGAAGAGCCGCCAAGCCGTCTTCTCGCTCCTGCCCATGAAGTTGAGGTACTCCAGGCTCAGCCCTGTGGAGCGCAGCCAGCCCAGGTCGACGCTGTCTCTGCGCGCTTTTCTCGCCAGCTCAACGACTGCCTCGGCGTCCAGCTCCGGGTGGCTGACGAGCCACTCGGCCTCCTGCAGGAAGGCAAGCGGATCCTTCAGGCTCCGTGATCCTGAGCCCCTTAGCAACTCCGCGAGCGCCGGTTTCGCCGCGCTGCGGGTACCGGCACTCATCTTCTCCACTGCGGCAAGGTAGGCCTGGGCTTTTTCGGCCGGCAGCGCGGCCGCGCGCCGTGCCACCGCACCGTAGGCGAGCGCCATCTCCTGGCTCTCCGCCGCCAGCAGCTTCAATGCCTCCAGCGTCTTTTCGGCCTCCTCGGCCGCGAGCCCCGCGCCGCGAATGCCACCAAGGGCCCGTGCGGCGGCCATCTCCCCGCGTATGGCGAAGAAGGCCTGCTTGAATGCCTCGGCGCCGCCAGGAAGGGGAAACCGCAGTCCGTCCGGCGTCGCAACGGCTTTGCCCTCGGCGAGCATCCGCTCCAGCGTTTTCACCAGGGCTTGGACGGACTCCACCGACTCGCGCAGTCCGGACGAGGCCCGTGACCCAGCCGCGCTCAACGCCAGCCTGCCCCGGTGTGCCAGCTCGCGTCCGATGCCCGAGGTGGCGAGCTTGTAGATGTCCCGGCCAGCGAGCACCAGCATCGCCGCGTCATGCACTGCGAGAAAGTCCCGTCCCTCGGGCGTCTGCGACAGTTCGTCCCGGTACGTGTCAACCACCGCCAGCGTCGCCACCAGAGAGATACGGCCCACGAACAGGCGCACCGCCGCTCCGCGTATTGCCGCCAGCGTGCCACCTTGCGCGGCCATGGCTGGCACTCCTGTCAACAGGGGCGCCCGCGCCAGCGCCGACACGGCGCCGTACAACATCTGCATTTCGGTGATGCGGCTAATCGCGGACCATATAAGCGACGTGTCCGGCGTGGAGGCGAGCAGGGCCAGTTCCATGGCCGTCATCAGGTGCGTGCGAGGCTGTGGCCCGGATACTTTCACCCGCACCCAGTCCAGAGGGCGCAGGGCCCGGCTGCGAGGCAGTTCGTCCACGGAGGGGAAGTAGCGCACCTTGAATTCCTGCTGCACCGGCTGGAAGTACAGGGCCATGCGCTTGGAGGGCCCCACCGCTTCTCCGGGCAGAGCGGGTTCGGCTCCAAGGTGCACCCCTTGCTGTGCCTCCCATGCCTCCGGTGCCACCAGCACCGTGGACACCAGCCCATAGGGGACGTTGAGCAGGTATGTCTTTTCGCCCTCACGCCCCAGGTGGAAGGTGGGCAGGGACTCGAGGAGGTCCAGCGTGAGGGGAAACGAGGCGAGGGCCTTCTGGGTGAAGGCCTGTCCCAGCAACACCTTGTTGTCCGGCGCGTTGCTGATGAGCAGCTTCTCCAGCGCCCCATTCGAAGTGAGCTTGCGCTCCAGAGAGGGGAATTCCAGATCAGGTGTGGACAGCAGCACACGCGTCAGCAGGTGCACTGCATCCTCTCTCATGTCGGAGGTGAGCGCAGAGCCACCGAGGATGGTGTTGAAGACGCCCAGGCGCTCGTCGGGGGTGAGCAGGGAGAGCACGTCGTGGTCGAGGGCGAGGAGAGGTTGGGGCTTCTGAGAGGTCGCCGCGGCGATGGCTGTCTGGAGAAGCTCCCGCCGCGGGGCCGCCAAATCCCCCGTGCCGGGTAGCCCCGGCCGCCAGTCTCCCGGGCGGATGAGGAGCGTCCCGGGGTAGTACCAGTAGGCGTTTCCCTCGGGCTGCTTGAGCGGCTGAGGCGCTCCGGCGGTGGTGTTGAATTCGGCGCTGTATCCCCGCCAGTGCCCGTCCTTCCCGGGGATGATGACACGTGGTGTGCTGCGGGGAAGGTTGCGTACCCTCAACTCCGCCCGCTCCAGGGACGTCTCCTCGGTGAGCAGCAGCAGGGCTCGTACCTGGACGCTGGAGCCGTCTGCCAAATAGAAGCGACCCACCACGCTGCCCGGGGTGAGGACGGGAGAGCCATCCGTGACGCTGTAGCTCGCCTTGAAGCGCTTGGAGCGCAGAGCGATGGCCTTCTGCAGGGGCTCGGCGGCTTCTCCGAGGATGTGCCCGCGCTGCGACTCGTCCCTCAAGGGCTCGAGCGCCTGGAGGTATTGGTCGAAGAAGCTCTGCCCGGCCCCATCCAGAATGTCCGAGCGTTGAGCCCAGCGCAGGCCGCGTTCCACCAGCGCGACGGCCCTGACCCTGTCCAGGGAGGCCGCCGAGAGCTGGGAGCGGCTCCATGCGACATCCGCCTCGAGCTGCGCCTCCAGGGCGCGGCGCATGGTGGCGAGCAACTCCGGTACGAGCGCTTGCGGGTGGCGCACGCGCACGCAGACCTGGAGTCCTTCCTTGGCGCTGGAGGGTGGTGCACGGGGCTCGATGTCGAAAGCGCTCGCCGCCGCGGCATCCCCGAAGAGCCGCGAGGCTATTTCCTCACGCGAGGCATACCCGGGAACCCAGAGCAGCTCGGGCCGAGCCGGGTCCACCTGAACGGGGAAGGAAGCTTCCTGTGCCGAGAGGAGGGCGAGCGCGCCGTCCTCCCCGTTCTCTGGCGTGTCCTCCCGCTGCAGCTCAACCAGCTCGTCCTCCAGCCACTCTGGCGGGATGCCCTCCATGGGCGGGAGGCGCCAGGTACGCTCCAGGACGGGCGTGTCCTGGTGGTGCCAGGCCCACTCATGGGAGAGGGTGAGCATGGCTCCGGCGCCAATCCCCTCCGGTACGTCTACCTCCACCTCCTCCCGGCCTCGCTCGCGGCTCACCACTCGGGGGAGCGGTGTCGGCGGGTGGCCCTTGATTGGATCCACCCGCAGCCGCTCGTCCTCCCCCCAGTTCAGATCGCCCGCGGCGATAACCTCATCGCCTGCCTCCACCACGAGGCGGCCGGGATCCATCACCCGGAGGGAGAGCACGCCCACCTTCCAATCTTCCACGCGGGGGCTGGGAGCTTTGGCTCGCGCATGCGCTTTGGCCGAGAGCGTCACCCGCTCTCGTCTCAGCTCTTCGCCGGCCACGCTCGTGCTGGCGACGAGGCAGCTTGCGAGCAGGAGGGCATGAAGTCCTTTGACCCAATGGGACAGGCGCATATTCCCTCCCCTTCCCGCCTTCGACTCCCGCCGGGCGAGTGCCGAAACCTCCGGCCCCGTGCCAGTACGTGCCTGCCGCGGCGCCGATGCTCCGGGACCGGGGCTCGATTCGACCAGGTGCATGCACGCACGCGCCGGAAGGAAAACCTCCAGTGCTGGGGGCGGCCGTGCGCACGAGGTGGACGCATCACCACGACGAGTGGACATGCTGCACCTCCGCACCTGTACGAGTTGGAATGGGACACGTCCTTGAAACAACAACCGCGAGGGAAGATAGCCCGGCGCACTGGCTACCCGGAAAGGCGGGTGGGATACCTTCCATGGCGGATTGCTGTCCTGTCAACTCTGCCGGACTGAGCGGGTATTTGGTGGGTAGGGCTCCCCTGCGTGAGGTCCCCAGAAGCGCGCACGATGAGGACTCTCCATTGGGCCGTGCTGCTGTTGGGAGGGCCGTGCTCGAGTTCTTTGACACCCTCTCGGGGACACCCTCTCGGGGGGCATGAACGGGCTGACATGTCAGTGACAGCTCGCTGACGTGTCAACGCCCCACCTGGCGCCGCCCCTCCCGAGGGAGAGCCGGGAGAGGGGCGTGCGGCATCCCCATGGAACGGGGCTTGCTATCGAGGGGATGACCCACCACGAGGTAGACATGACCATCGCCAAAGCGCTCTCGCCGCAGGTCCCCTCCGTCCAGTTTGATTCGCAGACGTGCCTTCATTACCCCACGAGCGAGGAGGACATCGTTCAACTCGTTCAGTATGCAGCCTCGAACAACCTGCAAGTTCGGGTGATTGGTTCAGGCCATTCCGTGCGGGAGGCCATCCTGTCCACCGCGTCGAACGCCATCAACATCTCGCTGGAGCAGTACAGGAAGGTCACCCTCAACTCGGGTGGGACCTTCACGGTCCAGGCCGGGTGCTGCCTGGGGCTGGATGCACCCGAGCCCTGGGAGAACACGTTGTTCTACCAGATGCAGCAGCTCGCACAGGCCGTGCCGGACATGGGAGGTGTCACCCATCAGGCCGTGGGAGGATTCACCACCATGGGCTGCTCGGGAGGCTCGCTGAAGTACGCCTACACCGACAGCATTGTCGGTATCTCCCTCGTGGATGGGCAGGGCGTGGTGCGCTCGTACAGCCGAGGGAAGGACCCGGAGTTCGAGGCCGTGCTCGTTTCCATGGGGCTCATGGGCATCACCTCCACCCTCACCTTCAAGCCCAGCGATGGCTTCAACATCATCGGGAACGAGACGTGCTACTCCTTGAGTGACGTCAACTGCCCCATCGACTTCTTCGGGCCAGGCACACCCGACAAGCCCTCGCTGGAACAGTTCATGCGCCAGACGGAGTACACCCGTCTGATGTGGTGGCCCCAGAAGGGGGCCGAGCGCATCGTCGTCTGGAAGGCCCAGCGCATGACCGCCGCGGATTACACCACGCTGGGGATGACCCCTGAAACCTTCCAACCCAAGCAGTATCTGGAGTTTCCAGTCGTCCTCGGGAGTCAGATTCCGGCACAGATTGTCGCGTCCGTGTTCTACCAGCTCTCCGCTGGCTGGCCGACCCTGGTCAATCTCATCCAGGATCCGTTGTTGCGCGCCGAGGTCACGCTGCTCATCGATCTGACGTATGGGCCGTGCATCCTGCCCTTCGTGATCGACCAGTTCGCGCCTGTCTACACGGGAGACGCGCCGCCGGCGGAGGCCCCTCAACTGGAGGTTCCGCAAGGCGTGTTCTCGGACGAGGTGCGCATCGTCGAGCTTGGGAAGAACACGGGTGGCGGCTCCATGCGGGGAGCGGCCGCGCAGGGTTCCGCGGGACGGCGCGCCGCCGGGGGTCCGGTGCTCCGGCTGCTGCGCCCGGAGGCTCCGACCTCGGCGGATTCAATCCGCGTCACCTCGGTGGCGATCGATCTCTGGAAGGATGTGCTGGCCCGGATGCCGAACGTGAGCACCCACCTTCCCAAACTGCAGTCCCTCCTGAGCGAGCGTGGCCTGACGCTGCCTCGCTACTACCACATCCATGTCCCGAGCGACGTCCTGGCGGAGCTCCAGCCTGGGAACAGGACGGCCCCCCAGGATGCGAAGGGCAAGCAGCAGTTCTGGGACTCCTGGTACCGCGGTCTGCCGATGGACAACGATGTCTCCGACTTCTTGATGCCCACCGAGTTCACCGAGCTGTGGATTCCCCTCGAGAAGACGCAGGAGGTGATGAACAAGCTGCGTGACTTCTATGAGAAGGGGGGGCTCGGGGCCACGGGCTCCTACTCCTGCGAGATCTATGCGGCCAAGGCCGATGATCTCTGGCTGAGCCCCGCCTACAAGCAGGACGTGGTCCGTGTGGACGTGTTCTGGTTCCACGACCTGTTCCGGGACGAGGCGGCCCTCAAGGCCTTCTACCAGCAGTACTGGGATCTGCTGAAGGAGTACGACTTCCGCCCGCATTGGGCCAAGTACATGCCGGGGGGAGACATGGGGCCCGAGTATCTGGCGCAGCGCTACCCCCAGTGGAAGCAGTTCCTGGCACTGCGCGCGCAGATGGATCCCAAGCAGCTCTTCGTCACCGACTACTGGCGCGACGCGCTCGGCATCCCCAAGAACAACGCGTAGCTCGTCCGGGATGGCGGAGGGGGGAGCCCCCCTCCGTCGTGGCTCAACAGCAGCGTCCGCCCCCGTTGCGGTAGCGCGCCCGCATGCGCTCGGCGAAGAACTCCTCGTAGCTCATCACCCCGCGCTCCGGATGCTTCGCGCGCATGTGCGCCACGTAGGTGTCGTAGTCGGGCACGCCGATGACCAGCCGGGCGGTCTGCACCGCCCGCCGCCAGAACCGCCGCAGCGCCTCGCTCGCGCCCGCCACGTCAGGAGCCCACCACCGGCAGGGTCGCGGGAGCCGTCTCGCGCGCCGTGGGTTCCGCCGAGCGCCGGGCGGCCAGAATGGCGCGCACGCCGAAGCCGACGATCACCACCACCACCATCATGAACAGCACGGTCAGGGAGGCGTCCACGTAGTCATTGGTGATGACCTGCTGCATGTCCGCCACGGTCTTCGCCGGAGCCAGCACCTTGCCCTGCTCGGCGGCGGCCGAGAACGCGCGCGCGTGGGCGAGGAAGCTCACCCGCACGTCCGAGCTGAACACCTTCTGCCAGCCAGCCGTCAGCGTGCAGCACACCAGCCACACGGTGGGCAGCCCGGGGATCCACGCGTAGCGCTCGCGCTTCATCTTCACGAGCACCACGCACGAGAGCGTCAGCGCGATGGCCGCCAGCATCTGGTTGGCGATGCCGAACAGGGGCCAGAGCGTGTTGATGCCGCCGAGCGGATCCACCACGCCCTGGTAGAGGAAGTAGCCCCAGCCACCCACGCACACCGCCGTGGCGGCCAGGTTGGCGCCCCAGGAGTCCGTCTTTCGCAGGGGCGCGTAGACGAGCCCCGCCAGCTCCTGGATCATGAAGCGGCCCACGCGCGTGCCCGCGTCCACCGTGGTGAGGATGAAGAGCGCCTCGAACAGGATGGCGTAGTGGTACCAGAAGGCCATCATCCCCTCCCCGCCCACCAGGCCATGGAGGATCTGCGCCATGCCCACCGCGAGCGTGGGCGCGCCGCCGGCACGCGACAGGATGGAGGACTCGCCGATGTCCTTCGCCGTCTGGGCGAGCAGCTCGGGGGTGATGACGAACCCCCACTGCCCCACCACCCGCGCCGCCTGCTCGACCGTGGTGCCTATCACCGCGGGCGGCGAGTTCATGGCGAAGTACACGCCCGGATCCAGCACCGTGGCGGCGATGAGCGCCATGATGGCGACGAAGGACTCCATGAGCATGGCGCCGTAGCCCACCAGGAGCGACTCGCTCTCGTTGGCCAGCATCTTGGGCGTGGTGCCCGAGGCGATGAGCGAGTGCCACCCCGACACCGCGCCACAAGCGATGGTGATGAACAGGAAGGGGAACAGGCCGCCGGAGAACACCGGCCCCGTGCCATCCACGAAGCGGGTGATCGCCGGCATCCGCAGATCCGGCGCGGCCAGCACGATGCCCAGCGCCAGCACCAGCACGGTGCCGATCTTCAGGAAGGTGGACAGGTAGTCGCGCGGAGCCAGCAGCAGCCACACCGGCAGCACCGCGGCGCAGAAGCCATAGGCGATGAGCATCCACGCCAGGGCCTTGCCGTCATAGGTGAACAGCGGTGCGAGCGAGGGTGAGTCGGCGACCCGGCCACCCAGCCAGATGGACAGCATCAGCAGCACGAAGCCGATGACGGAGACCTCCAGCACGCGGCCCGGGCGCAGGGTGCGCAGGTAGATGCCCATGAGCAGGGCGATGGGGATGGTCATCGCCACGGTGAAGGTGCCCCAGGGGCTCGACGCGAGCGCCTTGACGACGACGAGCGCCAGCACCGCGAGGATGATCATCATGATCATCAACACGCCCACCATGGCCACCACGCCCGCGGCGGGCCCCATCTCCAGGCGCACGATGTCGCCCAGGGACTTGCCGTCGCGGCGCGTGGACAGGAAGAGGACGATGAAGTCCTGCACCGCGCCGGCCAGCACCACGCCGAAGAGGATCCACATCGTCCCGGGCAGGTAGCCCATCTGCGCGGCGAGCACCGGCCCCACCAGCGGCCCCGCTCCGGCGATGGCGGCGAAGTGGTGGCCGAACAGCACCCACTTGTCCGTGGGCACATAGTCCAGGCCATCGTTGCGCAGCTGGGCGGGAGTGGCCCGGGTGGGGTCCAACCGCAGCGCCGTACGCGCGATGAAGCGCCCATAGAAGCGATAGCCGACGAGATAGACGCAGACCGCGGCCACCACCAACCAGGTGGCGTTGATGGTTTCTCCCCGGTGCAACGCCACCACTCCCAGACAAGCCGCTCCCACACAGGCGAGTACGGCCCAGCCCAGCTTGCTCACGACATGACCCATGAACCCTCCGCGAAGACTCGATCGGGTCAACACTTCCCCCGAGCCCGCGATCGGGTCAACCCTCGGAGGGGCGGAAACTCACTCGATGAGCGCCGTCCCCGAGTCCACCCCCATCACCTGCCGCCACACCTGGAGCTTGTCCGGGTCGGAGAGTGTGAGCCGCTCGCCCGGAAAGTCCGCCCGGAAGGGCGACAGGGGCCCCTCGAGCAGCTCCAGCACGCCATCGGCCTTCAGGATGCCGCCCAGGGAGTAGAAGTTGCCCTGGAGCACCAGGTCCGGACGGAAGCCCTCCCCGCCCAGGCGCAGCAGGGGGGCGTTCGCGCCGCCCCGCAGGGTGTTGTCGCGCACCTCGAGGCCCGTGACGCGCTTGCCGTCCGCGGCCAGCATCAGGGCGTAGTTGGCCGAGGACTCGACCGTGTTGCCCACCACCACCACGTCCCGGCCCCCCTCCACCCGGATACCAAAGCCGTTGCCCTGGGGGTTGTCACGGAGGTTGCGCAGGTGGTTGCCCTCCACCCGGATGTGCGCGGGGGGCGCGGCGTCCTCCAGGATGGAGATGCCCCGGCCCGCGTTGGTGATGGTGTTGTCCGCGACGGTGACGTTGCGGGCCGAGAGGTGGACGACCACCGCCTCGCCCGCGGAGGAGCCCGCGGCGCGGATGGCCGTGTTGGGCAGGCTGGAGATGACATTGCCGCGCACGATGACCCCGTCGCACTGCTTGATGTCCACGCCATTCTCCCCCTCGTCGTGCAGCGTGTTGTCCTCGATGACGAGGCCGGTGGCGGGAGCCGTCCCCGCCTGGCATTGGACGGAGTCCCCCGAGTTGTGGTGGATGTCGTTGTCCCGGATGACGACGTCGCGCGAGGGGCCCACCACCACCACGCCGTGGGAGTCCGCCCCGGGCTTGATGAAGTGATGGATGGTGTTGTTCTGGAGCGTGAGGCCTCGCGGACCATCCACGAGCACCCCCGCGCTCAAGGTGCCGCTGCGCAGCTCGCTCCCGGACAGGGTGGAGCCGCCAGCCCCGCTCTCGAAGATGATGGCGAACATCGGCTTGCCCCCGACATCCACCCGCAGGTTCTCCAGGTTCCAGCGCCCCTGCACGCGGATGACCGTGCTGCGCTGCGTATTGCCTGGAGCGACGGTGGGCAGGGGCGAGCCCTCGCCACGCACGGTGATGGCCGCAGCGCCCGAGCCCCGCGAGCCGAGGATGAGTTCCTCGGGGTACACGCCGGAGAGCACCTGGATGACCTCGCCCGGGCGAGCACGCTCCGCGGCCCGGCCAATGGTACGCAATGGCGCCTCGCGCGTCCCCGCCGCGTCATCCCGTCCCTTCGTGCTCACGAACCAGGAGCGGCCCTGGGGGACCTCGGGAGGTGGCTGCGTGGGTGGCGGCTGCGTGGGGGGCGGCTGCGTGGGTTCCGATGGCGTGGGCGCTGGCTGCTCAGGCGGTGGCCTCGAGGAGGAAGGATCCTCGCGCGAGGGTTGCGAGACACTGGGGACCTCCAGCGGAACGGCCACCATCTCCTCCGAGGGCGGCTCACACGCGAGAAGGAGAAGACAGGAGAGCAACCCTCCCGTCCCCATGAAGCATCGTCCGCCCCTGGCCCCTGGCCTTCCCATGTGCCCCTCCCTCCCACGGGCATCCCGTCCGTGGCGCGGCAAGGTCGGCACGCGCGAAAACGGCATCAAGGGAAGCAGGATCCCCAACGTGAAGTGGAGCACGGGTTACAACCGGCGCCCGCCACGCACATGTCCGGCGCGCTCACTGCGCATGCCGGCGTTGGCCCACGAACTCCCTGGCCTTTCTGTCCAGGCTATCCGGATTTGTCGGGGGGGCACCCGTTAGATTGGGAGTCGACCAACGGAGGCGCTGATGACGTCCACGCTGCTGGTGCTGCGGCTCCGCTCTCAGGCGGAAGGACCCGACCGTGACGCTGGGCTCGTTCCCGCCGCGCATGGCTGCCTGTCACCTGCTACGGGAGGTGCTGGTGGGAGGGGCCGTCTCCCGCGAGGAGCTGCTGCGCCGGGTGGAGCGATTCAAGGGGGTGGCCGTGCTACGGCCGGACGGCTATCTGGCCTGGACGCTCAACGGACGCACGCAGCAGAAGGTGGGCCCGGTGGAGTGGAAGGAGGAAGCCTTTCGCGCGGGCGTCTTCGAGCTGGGCCGCTTCTACACCGTCAAGGGGTGGGTGTTCCGGCAGGCGGATGCGCAACTGCGCCCCAGACTGGAAGGTCCCCCGCTGGCCGAGGTGTACGACGACGCCGACCTCATTGGCCGCTCGCTGGATGGCGCGGAGGAGGCGTTCGTCGAGCTGTACCAGGCCATGGGGCAGTTGCTCACGCGCCCGCTGGACAGCCTCGCGGCGCTGCAACACCTCCCGGCGGGAGTCGCGGCCCTCATCGCCTCCTCGCCCGAGTACCTCGAGCGTTTCCGGTACATGACTCGGGGCGAACAGATTGAGATGGCAGTCACGAAGACATGGACGGCTCGTCGCGCAGCCGAGTACGGGTTCACAAGAGCTGTCGTAGTCGAATCCAAGGGCGCTCCTGGTTCATATAGCTTCATTCGGGTCTTATTCACCAAATGAGACATAAATCCATGGAAGTCGACAGAAACTTGACTACCGGACTGCGCAAAATGGCCGCAGCAGGCCACGGAGTATGTGAAATGATGCGTTGGCTGCTCGATCGATTGTCGCTTGATGCATCCAACGGAAGACTCAAGACCATCGTATACCTTCAGCAAGCGTTCTATCTATCCGTTGGAGATGCTGCTGCTGCTGGTGCATGGCACATTTTTCCTGGTGGAACCTGGTCGGACGATGAGTGTGAGCAGTTCCTGTTGCCCCGGATCCGCGCGACCAGGAATCAATGGACATTGACGCATTCGTGATGTGGTACAGGCCGTAGGAGCAGCCCACTGCCCGCAGAGCAGCTGGCATCGGCCAACCGATCGCCGCAGTCCCTCAGTGGGTTGGAGTGGGCTCCGACTCGCTCAGGGAGCCCTCGGAGACCTCGAGCGCCTCGGCGCGCTCGCGGGTGCGCTTCAACTCCTGCCCCACCCATTCATAGGAGCGCTGGAGGAAGTCGGAGAGCGTGGTGAGGGCGAAGATGGAGGCGACGAGGCGGGTCTCCCTCGGCCGCACGGCATGCAGGCAGGCCAGCGCTCCCGCGACCCACGGCCCGAGACAGAAGGGACACGAGAGCAGATCCCCCACCGCCCGGCGCAGGCCCCGCCCCCGCGAGGATTCCGTCACCTCGCTCGCACGGTCCGTGCTCTCGAAGCGGACGAAGGGCGCCCGGAGGGGCGCGGTCACGAAGTCCCTGGCGAGGATGCGCGTGGCCTTGTGGGTGGCCAGACCGAACAGCGCCACGTCCTCCAGGCTCATCCGCGGAAACGCGCTCCGGCCCCGCCCTCCCCTCCACGCGAAGTAGCTCGCCAGCGCGGAGCCGTAGACGCCCATGAGCAACGCATAGGAGCCGAGTGGCATCTCCGTGTTGCCGTAACCCGCGAAGAGCTTCGTCTCTGCCAGCGCCTTGCCCATGAATACCTCCTCCCCTGGACGCTGTGCATTCCGCGCCGCCGCTCCAACCCGGCAGCGGCACCGGCCTGGGGAGCGCCAAGGCGCTTGACAGCCGGGTCGCTCCAGATGAAAACGCTAGTCATTTGCATCTTCGTCTCGAGTGTCTGACATACGGGAAGCGGGAAGCGCGATGCTGAGTCTCGCCGCCCTCGCGTTCTCCCTCTCGGCGGTCTCGGTCCTGGGCCAGGACGGCGGCGGAGCCTCCCGGTGGATCGCGGTGCCGCTCGCGCTCGCCGCGGCGGGCTCGGCGGTGGCCGGGTTCGGTGTCCTCCAGGGACTGATCGTATCGCTCGTGCTCGCCATGACGGCCGCGTCGGTGCTGGTGCTCGTGCTGGCGCCCCGTCCCGAGCGCGCACGCGCGGTGGCGCTGGTGAGCGGGCTCGTGGGGCTCGTGCCGGTGATGATCGCGGGAGTCTCCAGGTGACGGCCTCCGTGCTGAGCAAGGCGGCGAATCACAGCGCCGCACGCACCCTGGCCGCGATCCTGGGAGCGCCGCTCGTCGCGTTCGCGGTGGGGGCGGCCCTGGTGGCGTTCCTGCCCGTGTCCGGGGTGTGGGCCTTCCTCCTCGGCTTCCACGTCATGGTGCCGCTCTGGGTGGCGCTCGCGTGCGTGCTGCCGCTGATGAGGAACGGCCGGGTGGCGTGGGGCGTGTGCCTCGCCATCGTGCTGCCCATCGCCGTGGCGCTGGCGGCGAGGAGGTCCGGGTGAAACTCGCCCCCCGTACCTTCCGCATCCAGTGGGATCTGCACGCGTGGGCCGGAGTCATCGCGAGCCTCTTCCTGTTCGTCATCTTCTTCTGCGGCGTCTTCTCGTTGTTCCGCGAGGACATCGAGGTCTGGCAGGAGCCCGCGTTCCAGAGCGCGCCGCCCGGCGAGTCCCCTCCGTCCTTCGACGCGCTGCTCGAGCGCGTGAGGGAGCACGTCCCGCTGCCACGCGGCGCGAACCTGGGGCTGCTGACACACGAGGAGACGCGGCTCGTCACCGCCTACGTGTTCGAGCCCACGGGGACACGGGTGCTCTGGCTGGATCCCCTCACGGGCGAGGTGCTGCCCGAGCGCAGCCGGTTGGCGAGCGAGCTGTACTGGATGCACTTCTTCTACCGCCTTCCCTGGGGCCAGGAGTTCTCCGGGCTGGTGGCGGTCGCGCTGCTCGTCACACTCGTGAGCGGGCTCGTCATCCACCTCAAGGATCTTCGCCAGCAGTGGTGGCGGTTCCGGCCAGAGGTGAAGCCGCGCTTCTCCTCCTCGGACGCGCACAAGGTGCTCGGAGTGTTCGGGCTGCCCTTCACCGCGATGATGGGCTGGACGGGGGCGGTGCTGTGCCTGGCGGGCCTCATGGGCCAGGGGCTCGCGGCCGGCGTGTTCCGGGGAGACCCGGCCCGGGTGAATCAGCTCCGGGGCTATGCCCAGCCGGTGCGCGAGGAGGCCCACCGCGAGGCGGCCATGCGGCCCCTGGATGAGCTCGTCGCCCGCGCCCGCGCCTCCGTGCCCGGAGCGGAAGGCACGCCGCGCTACGTCGACCTGCACTTCCACGGCGATGCGAAGGCCTGGGTGAGCGTCTTCTTCCAGCTCGCGCCGCTCGGCGCGGACCACTATGCCTTCGTCGACTCGGTGAGCGGAGAGACGTTCGGCACGAGCATCGACTCCCGGACCCCCTCGTTCAGCTTCGAGCGCGTCCTCTTCGATCTGCACTACGCCCACTATGGGGGCCTCTTGCTCAAGGGCCTCTACGCCCTGCTCGCGCTCGCGCTGTGCGCGGTGCTCGTCACGGGCAACCTCATCTGGTTGGAGCGCCGGGACGAGCCGCGTGCCCACCGGGGCAACCGCCTGCTGGAGAGGCTGACCGTGGGCGTGTCCGGAGGACTCGTCCTCGCCGCCGCGGTCTACTTCGCGAGCAACCGCGCGCTGCCGGATGCACTGGCGCGACGGGCCGATTGGGAGTTCGGCCTGTTCCTCGGGGCCTGGGCGCTCGCGACCGCGCTCACCCTGCTTCCCCGGGACCCGCCCCTCCGGGCGGGAGTGTGGCTGTGCACGGGGGCGGCGGCGCTCTACGCGGGCGTCGCCGCCTCGGACGTGGTGTTCCAGGAGGCCCACCTGTTCACCGCGCTCGCGCGGGGACTGCCGTCGGTGTTCCTCACCGAGGTGCTGCTGTGCCTGCTCGCCCTCGGCTGTGGAGCCCTCGCCCGGGGGCTCGCGCGAACTACCACGTATAGCCGACGTTGAGCATGGCGCGGCGCCGGTCGCCGTAGAAGCAGGCCGACTCCGAGCTGCAGGACGACACATACGTGGCATCCAGCAGGTTCGAGGCGTTGACGGCCGCCCGCCAGTGCTCGCGCTCGTAGTGCACGCCCGCGTCCACGAGCACGTAGCCCGGCACCGCCAACGTATTGGCGCGATCGACGAAGGATTGGCCGACGTAGCGCACGCCCGCCCCGGCGCCCAGGCCCTTCAGGACGCCGTCCGGCAGGGTGTAGTCGAGCCAGAGCGACGAGAGGAACTCCGGCACGCCCGTGGGCCGCTTGCCCTGCTCGAGCTCCACGCCCCGGGTGATGGCGAGCTGGTAGAGCGACGCCGAGCCCACGAGGTTCAGCCCCTGGGCCAGGCTCGCGTTCGCCTCGAACTCCAGGCCCCGGGAGCGCACCTCGCCAATCTGACGCTGCACGAAGCCCTCCGTCGTCAGGAAGTTCTCGCGCCGCAGCTCGAAGACGGACAGTCCCAGCGAAGTCCGCGTGCCCTCCGGCTGGAACTTGACGCCCGCCTCGAGCTGCGTGCCCCGCTCGGGCTCGAAGAGCGTCCCCTCGGCGGAGGTGCCCGCCACTGGATTGAAGGAGCGGGAGTAGCTCACGTACGGCGCGAAGCCGCTGTCGAAGGCATACAGCAGGCCCGCGCGGCCACTGAAGGCCCGCTGGCCGCCGTCATAGCTCGACGCCGGCGTGAGCGCGTTGTCCAGGCGCAGGCCCACCCAGTCATGACGTCCGCTCAGCACCAGGTGCAGGCGCTCGAGGAACCGGAGCTGATCCTGCGCGTACACGCCGAGCTGGTTCTGGCGGATGGCGTTGACGGCGTAGCGCGACTCGGTGGGCGCATAGGTGGCGTAGGTGGGGTTGCGCAGATCCAGGGGCGCGCCGGCCTCGTAGCCCTGCTCGTCATCGAGCGCGTAGTGCTTGTAGTCGAGCCCCACGAGGACGGTGTGGCGCACGGGGCCGGTGGAGAAACGCAGCTCGGCCTGGGTGTCGACGGTGAGCAGCCCGACCGTGGGCGTCGTCACGAAGTTGCCGCGGGCGAGCTGGGCCTCGTCGGCCGGGCCGGCATAGCCCACGCCGTAGAGGTTCTTGAAGTCGATGGCGAGGTGGCCGTAGCGCAGGTTCTGCCGCACCGTCCACGTGTCATCGAAGCGGTGCTCGAACTCGTAGCCCACCAGGCCCTGGTCGCGCTTGAAGCGATCCAGGCTGGGATCGCTCGTGAAGAGGTCCGTGGGAATGCGCCCATACGGCGCGTCCACGACGGTGCCCACGTAGGGCAGGAAGTTCTGCCCGCGGGTACGGTCGAGCAGGTAGCTGCCGTGGAGGGTGAGCGAGGTGCGCTCGGTGGGCTTCCAGGTGAGGCTGGGCGCGAGGAAGAGCCGGTTGTTGTCGGTGTAGCGCACCTGGGTGTTGCCACCCCGGGCGAGCGCCGTCACCCGGTAGAACCACTGTCCGCCCTGGCCGATGGGGCCGCCCAGGTCGACCGCGCCGTAGCCGTTGACGTACTCGTTGATGCCCAGCTCCACGTGCCGCACCGCCTCCGTGGGGGGCTTCTTGCTCACGAGGTTGAGCAGACCTCCCGGATTGGTGCCCCCGAAGAGGACGGACGAGGGGCCGCGCACCGCCTCGATGCGCTCCATGCCGAACGGCTCGAGGCGCCAGGTGGCGAAGGAGCCGGCGGGCAGTTGCAGCCCGTCGAGGTAGTAGCCGGACTCCTGGGCGGTGAAGCCGCGCACCAGGAACCAGTCGTTGCGCGAGTCGCCGCCGAACGTCTCCGAGCGCACCCCGGGCGTGTAGCGCGTGGCCTCGACGATGGACTGCGCCTGCTGGGCCTCCATCTGCTCCCGGCCCACCACGGAGATGGACTGGGGCGTCTCCAGCAGCGACGTGTCCGTCTTGGTGCCGCTCGCGCTGCGCCGGGCGGTGTAGCCCACGACGGGCTCCGTCGCGCGCTCCCGCTCGCCCTCCACCTTCACGGTGTCCAGGGTGAGCGCCTCCCCCCCCTGCTCCTGCGCCGCCGCCGCCGTCGCGAACGCGAAGGAGAGACCCGCCCACGCACGCCTGCTTCGAATTGGAGAAACCATATTGAGAATGATTCTTACTCGCGGAGTCAAGGAGGTTCGGGACGCGGCGTAACATGGGCCCGAAGGGGGGGCAAGGGGGAAGCAGGCTGCCCAGGCAGGGAAGCGGCGGGGTGCAAACCCTCACGTGACGACATCGTCAAACACGGAGCGCCACCCTTCCTGGCCGTGCGACAGGCGGGCACGTGGGCCCGGTCGGCCGGAGTGCTTTCTTCGGGACGATAGTTCTAGCGGTCCTCGCTCGCGATGGGCGAGCCTCGTGGCCAGTCCACCGACCGCACGAGCAACCAGGAGCCCACATCTTCATGACCACGGCCGTCGCCTACCGCACGGAAGCGCCCCCTCCGGCAGTCTTCCCGGACATCGATGAGGAAGCCTTCGCCCGCGACCTCCAAGCCCTGCGCGTGGAGCTGGAGTCCTCCATCGGTCCCGAGGACCGCGCGCACTTCCGGAAGATCCAACGCTGGGGCCGGGTGTGCTCGCTGCTCGGGTATGCGACGTCCTGGGTGATGCCCAACCCGCTCTCCGCGCTGCTCATCGCGCAGGGCAACACGGCACGCTGGACGATGATGGCCCACCACGTCACGCACCGGGGCTATGACCGCGTGCCCGGCATGCCCGAGCACTCCACCGGAAAGCGCTTCGCCACCGGGTGGCGCCGCTTCATCGACTGGCCGGATTGGATCCACCCCGAGGCGTGGCGCCACGAGCACAACACCCTGCACCACGGGCGCACGGGCGAGACGGCGGACCCGGACCTGGTGGAGGAGAACACCCAGTGGCTGCGCCGCTCGTCCATGCCGCTGTGGGCGAAGTACGCGATCGTGGCATTCTTCGCCTGCACCTGGAAGGTGACGTACTACGCGCCCAACACCTTCTTCGAGTGGCGCCGGGCCGAGCGGCGCCGCGCGGGCGGGGCCGAGGAGTTCGGCACGCCCCCGCTGGTGACGGCCTTCAACCCGCTCACCCCCCAGGGCCGGGACTTCTGGAGCACCTGCCTGCTGCCCTACGCGGCCCTGCGCTTCGTGCTCCTGCCCGCCCTGTTCGCGCCCCTGGGCGCCTGGGCGGTGTTCAGCGTCTTCGCCAACAGCGTCCTCGCCGAGCTGCTCACCAACATCCAGAGCTTCATGCTGATCGCGCCCAACCACGCGGGCGATGATCTCTACCGCTTCCAGGGGCGCTCCGACAGCCACGCGACCTTCGCGGTGCGGCAGGTGGTGGGCTCGGCCAACTACGCCACCGGGAGCGATGGGATCGACTTCCTCCAGGGCTTCCTCAACTACCAGATCGAGCACCACCTCTGGCCGACCCTGCCCATGCGCAAGTATCAGCAGGCCCAGCCCCGGGTGAAGGCCCTGTGCGAGAAGCACGGCGTGCCCTATGTGCAGGAGAGCATCTGGCGGCGCGTGGGCAAGCTCGTCGACATCATGGTGGGGCGCACCTCCATGCGCTCACTGCCCACCCTGGGCGGCCGGTAGGACTCAGAGGGTTCTAATTGATTGGCGCACCCATTGTTTTCTGCTTTCAATCCGCGCCATGAACCCGACCAACATCACACGCCGCGATTTCGTCTATCTCATGGGTCTGGGCACGACGGGAGTCGTCCTGTCCTCCTGCACAGACGGGCAACCGACGCCGGAGCCCCAGCCCCCCGCCCCCACCGAGCTGTGGCTCTACGTGGGCACGTACACCTCGGGGGGCAGCGAGGGCATCTACCTGTGCCGGTTGGATCTGGCCACCGGTGCCCTCCAAAAGCTGGCGGTCACCCCGAACGTGGCCGAGCCTTCCTATCTGGCCCTGGATCCAAAGGGACGCTACCTCTACGCCGTCAATGAATTGGTGGAGTACGAAGGCAAGCCCAGTGGTGCCGTGAGTGCCTTTGCCATCAACGCCCAGAGCCGGGAGCTGACCTTCATCAACCGGCAGTCCTCGCAGGGCGGCGCGCCCTGCTACCTGGAAGTGGATGCGACGGGCGCCTTCGTGCTGGTGGCCAATTACGTCGGCGGCAACGTCGCCGTCCTTCCCATCCTGCCGGACGGTGGACTGGGCGCCACCGTCGACGTGAAGCAACACCAGGGAACGGAAGCCGGACAGGAGCCCCACGCCCATCAGATCCGGCTGGACGCGGCCAACCAGTACGCCCTGGCCCCGGACCTCGGGCTGGACAAGATCATGATCTACCGGTTCGACGCGCGGCAGGGAAAGCTCACGCCCGGCGAGCCCGCCTCGTTCTCCACCCACGCCAAGGCGGGACCGCGCCACCTGGCCTACCACCCCAATGGCAACCTCGCCTTCGGCATCAACGAGCTGGACTCGACGCTCATCGCCTTCTCCTATGACAAGGAGCGCGGCGTGCTGACGGAACTCCAGACGGTCTCCACCCTGCCCGAGGGCTACACCGGGACCAGCTACTGCGCGGACATCCACGTCAGCCCCGACGGCCGATTCCTCTATGGATCCAACCGCGGCCACGACAGCATCGTCGTGTTTGCCATTGATTCCGCGGGAAGGTTGACCCTCGTGGAGCATGTGACGGGCGGCATCAACTGGCCGCGCAACTTCGCCATCGATCCGACGGGCGCATACCTGCTGGTGGCCAACCAGAAGGGCAACACCGTCGTCACCTTCCGGCGCGACGCGGAGACCGGACGGCTCTCGCCCGTGGGCCAGCCCCTGGACATCCCCGCCCCCACGTGCCTGCTCGTGGTTCCTCCCTCCGTCTGAGTTCAGCGGCGAGCCCGTCAGTAGAGGATGCCGTCAAACTTCTCGATGACAGCTCTGATCTCTTCGGGCGTGGTCTCGACCAGTTTGGCGGCCGATGGGGCGTAGTAGGTCAAGGCCCTGGTTCTGGGTGGGTGCTTGGGAAGCATATCCCGAATGAGTTCACCCAAGGGGCCTGGCCATGTGAGGCCGCGGAGTTCGGAGGCTCGGCCAATGGGGTCCAGGATGGTGAAACACGGCCACTTGGGAAAACGAATGATGGCAGGGTCACAGCCCATGATGCGGCAACCATCCAGGCGGGCCTCGGTGAAGTCACAGTCCTCGATGGAGCCATGCTGATACCACGGCAGGCTCATGTATTCAGGCCAGAGGCCGAAATCACACCCTGTCAGCCGCCCCTTGAACTGGCAGCCCTTGAGGGACGCGGCCACCCAGCTCTGGTAATTCTTCAACTCCTGCTTCACCTCGAAGGTGCAGTCGATGAAGCGGGGCTGCTTGAGGCTCAGGCGCCGAGCGGACACCTTCAGCACGAGAGTGCAGTTCCTCAGCGTCAGGTTGGGGCCGAGGATGTAGTTCGCCTTCGTGTCCGTCAGCTCCAACCGCTCGTTTTCGATTTCCCGGTCGTTGAAGACGACATTACCAAGCCAATCCATCGCCGCCCCTTTAGAAGGTGAGCATCCGGAAGAACTCGCCCGCCATGCGCCTGCCATGCCGAGCCATATTCGACGCCGTTCCGGAGAGAATCTCGTACTTGCGACCGCTCACCGGGTCAACCACGTCGATGCCCTTGCTCAGGCTGAAGTCGTAGAGGTGATCGAACTGCGTTTTCACCTTCAGTTGCACGTAGCGCCGCGAGCCTCTCGCTCGAGCAGTCGCGAAAGCCAGTATTCACCCTGCTTCTCGGCCCTTTGAATGGCGGCGAACTCCTCAGCCGAGAGCTTGTCGGGCCCCCACTCTCTCGCGGCCTGGGTGACGGCCTCCTGGAGCATGTCCCCCACCTTGTCCTCGGCGGGAATATCCGCGGCCGACTTGCCGCGGGGCACGTGCCAGCGCTGGCCATCGCTGAGTTCCACCTGCCGGTTGCCACCCCGGTGGCGGATGACGGTTTCCGCGAAGCGGCCCCCAGGCGCCTGTCCCGCCCTACTGCCCTGTCCCTTCTTGAGCATCACCACGGCCAGGGGGCCCTGCGGAGACGTGGCCACCGTCTCCGCCGTCGCAATGGCCTTGGCCAGGGCCCCCTCCGTCGCGAGAACCGCCTCCGTCACCTCCAGACGCCCCATGACGCCGGCGCCGCCCTGCGCCTCGAACTGCTTCCCGGCGAGGTTGAAGCGCGGCAGCGACTTCACCCGCGGCAGCACCTGCCCCAGCGTGTGCCCGCCCAGCGTGGCCACAGCGAGAATCATGGCCCGGGCCGCGTCCTCTCCCAGTACCTTGCCGAAGTCCTCGCCCGCCGCGCGCAGCTCCTCGAAGGTGGTGGCGTGGTGCGCCGTGTCGGCCATGCGGGCCCAGCCATCCATCAGCCCGTACAGCGTCTCGAGGCCCACATAGCCCATCAGGAGGAGGGTCATGCCAGCGGCCAGGGCCTTGCTCGTTGGCTCGGGCACCACCCACATCATGCAGTAGAGGGCCACCGTCCAGACAACCGTGGAGACGAGCATCCGCACGTCCAGCAGCTCGTGCACCAGGGCCGCACGCGTCTCGTCGAGGACGTGGCCAAAGGCCAGGGCCAGGGCAAACGCCCGCCGGTCATCGGTGCGCAGGTAGGGCCCGTCGTCCAGAAGGCCCAGGCAGTCGCCTCCTCCCCGGGGCGCACACCACTGGAGGTACCTGGCTCTCAGGGCTTCATCCGCCGCGGGGGTGAGGACCACCGGGCCCTCCTGGCGCTCGGGCACCAGGGTGTAGGCCTGGTCGCGATACACCTCCAGCAGCCAGTCTCCCTGGCTGTCCACCGTCTCTACGCCCTCGGGTGGCGGCAGGAGGTGGAGCAACTCCCGGGCAGCCGCTTGTGGAGTCTTCGCCCCCAGCCGCACGTCGCTCGAGAGGCGCAGGAAAGCCCGTTGGAATTCGACCCTGGGGATGGGTACCGGCCGGGTGGCGATAGCGCCGGGCTCCAGGAAGTCCACGTCGTACACGGTGGCGGATTCGAGGCCGGGCTCCCCCAAGGCGGCCACACGCTCCTGGGGAGCCGGTGGGGGCGTCAGCGAGTGGGAGCGGTGGCCGACGAGGAGTCTGCCGTGTGGAGTGTCCGTGGCACATGACAACTGGGAGAGAACCAGGAGGGCCCAGGCGCCAAGGCTGGGGCTCAGCCGCGCGCTCGGAGGGCGAACGCCAGGAAGACGGGTGGACACGGCGCACCTCCGGAAACGGCACGGCCAAAAGCCGTCGTTCCGCGACTACACGAGAATACAGGTGGGCCCGTCAAGCCGCCGGGTTGGTCACGGGTAGGTACCGCCGGAATTTCTCGGCCCGCTCTTTCCCTCCGTCTGTCTGAGTTCAGCGGCGGGAGGTCAGCGCATAGGCTTTCAGCTCCGCGGCGAGGTGATCATAGACGAGCCGCATCGGCTCGCTCGTCCGGAGGTTCTCGTGCATGACGACCCAGAGGTCGAGCGCATAGGCAAAATCCTCTGGGAGCACATGCACGAGCGCCTCCTCCCGCCGCGCCACCCCCACCTGACAGACACCGATCCCCGCCCCCGCCCGGATGAGGGCGAGCTGCGCGAGATCGCTGTCCGTGCGAAACACAAACCCCTCCCGGCCCATCCGGAAGCCCATCGCCCGCAGGGTCTGGATCGACGGGGACTCCTGGTCGAAGCCAATCAACGCCTGTCCACCCAGTTCCTCCATGCTCCGGGGCGTCCCATGCCTCGCCAGGTAGTCGCGATGCGCGTACAGGCCCAGGGTCGTCACGCCCACCTTGCGCGACAACAGCGCCGACTGCTCGGGCCGGATCATCCGGATGGCGATGTCCGATTCCCGCTTCAGCAGATCCTGCGTGCGGTTGGACAACACCAGTTCGAGCGCGATCCCCGGATGCCGCTCGCGAAACCGCGCGAGCATGGGAGGCAACACCTCCGCGCCCACCACCTCGCTCGCGGTGAGCCGCACGGTGCCCCGCGCCCCTCCTTCCGCTCCCGAAACAGCCCGACGCAACGAGGCCGCCGCCGCTCGCATCGCCTCGGCATGCGGGCGGATCTCCAACGCCGCCTCCGTGGGCACCAGGCCCTGGGGTGAGCGGACGAACAGGGGCGTCGCGAGCGCTTGCTCCAGGGCCTCGACATGGCGGCCAATGGTCGGCTGCGTCAGCCCCAGCGCCCGCGCGGCGCCCGAGAGACTCCCCTCGTCCAACACCGCCAGGAACGACCGGCACAGCTGCCAGTCCAGCTCGTCCGTCATACATTTTCGTATAACAGCTCCACGGACATCTACAATTTCAAACGAGCCCCCGGAGCCCCATTCTTCGCCGTGTCGCCACGACGGAGGAACTCATGACGAAGGAACGAATCGCGTTGGTGTTGGGAGCAACCGGCGGAGTGGGCGGAGAGACAGCGGCCGCCCTGCTCGCCAAGGGGTGGAAGGTGCGAGCCCTGCATCGCGGCACCCAGGCGGGCGGGCGGCATGCCCGGCTCGCGGGCGCGGAGTGGATCCGCGGGGATGCCCTGCGCGCCGAGGACGTCATCCAGGCCGCGCGCGGTGCCCAGCTGGTGGTCCACGCCGTCAACCCCCCGGGCTACCGGGATTGGGAGAAGCTCGTGCTGCCCATGCTGGAGAGCAGCCTCCAGGCGGCTCGACAGGCCGGTGCCCGGCTGGTGCTCCCCGGCACCGTCTACAACTACGGCCTCGATGCGTTCCCGGTGCTTGAGGAGGACTCGCCCCAGCACCCCCACACCCGCAAGGGCCAGATCCGCGTCGCCATGGAGCGTCGCATCGAGGAGGAGGCCGCGCGCGGCACCCGCGCCCTCATCGTGCGCGCCGGTGACTTCTTCGGGCCCCACGCGGGCAACAACTGGTTCTCCCAGGGCTTCGTGAAGCCGGGCGCGCGGCCCCGGTCCATCACCCATCCCAATGCGCCCGGCGTGGGCCATGCCTGGGCCTACCTGCCCGACCTCGCCGCCACCCTGGCCGCGCTCGCCGAGCGCGAGCAGGAGCTGCCCGCCTTCGCGCGCTTCCACTTCGGCGGTCACTGGCTGGAAGACGGCGCGGAGATGAGCCGGAGCATCCTGCGCGTCCTCGGCCACCCCGCCCCGTCCGTGCGCCGGATGCCCTGGGCCCTGCTGCGGCTCGCCTCGCCCTTCAACACCACGCTGCGCGAGCTGCTCGAGATGCGCTACCTCTGGCAGCACCCCGCCCGCCTCGACAACACGCGCCTGCGCGCCTTCCTCGGCCAGGAGCCGCACACGCCGTTGGATGCCGCCGTGCACCACACCCTCCAGGCCATGGGCTGCCTGCCCGACGCCGCCG
The DNA here is from genome assembly GCF_002305875.1 of Cystobacter fuscus. Taxonomy (NCBI): domain Bacteria; kingdom Pseudomonadati; phylum Myxococcota; class Myxococcia; order Myxococcales; family Archangiaceae; genus Cystobacter; species Cystobacter fuscus. The sequence goes on from NZ_CP022098.1 coordinate 9,446,293, forward strand.
AGCCCACCGCAAGCCTCAGTGCACCCAATGCAGGCCCATGGGCATCGACCCGCCCGGCCCGGTGAGCCGACGCCAGAACCACTCCGACGAGCGCTCGAGCTCCCAGGGGAAGAACAGATCCTCGCCCAGGTCCTCGACCCGGACCTTCACCAGGGGCTCGTGCGGGTACTGCCGGAGGGGATCGTCGTACACGAGCCCCACCACGATGCCCCACCTCCCCTGGAACCGATTGTCCAGGGACTCCTCGGAGGCAGTGAGGGCGATGCGCATCGGCTCTCCGATGCGCACGGGCGCGCCCTCCACGTCGTGGGCGAGGATGAGTGCCGTCTGCTGGCTCATGGGGCGAAGGACCGGGGTGTGAGGAATCTGGAAACCACGAGCGTCGTGACACTGACGAGCGCCCAGGCAGACAGGTGATAGAGCAGGACATGGTGCCGCCCCTGCGCGCACGCGAGTTCCCCCACGAACGCACCCGCGGTGCCCACGGACAGACCGCCCAGCAGGGCACGCCGCGGATGGAAGGCGGCGCCACGCAGCGCGGCGAGGGCCACGACTCCCGGCACCAGCCCCATGCCGAACTGGCTGAGGGTGCAGATCCACTCCGGAAAGGTGGACGACTCATGACCGGAGTCACGCGCGAGGACGAGGGCGGCGGCCCCCACGAGCGCCAGGCCCAGCCCGACCCGCTGGAGCGCCAGTCTCCGGGGCGCGAGCGCGGCCCGGGCACACACGGCGCTGATGGTCCACAGCAAGGCCAGCACGGGCGCATGCGCCCACAGCACTTCGCCGGACGTGCGGCCCAGGGCCCACAACACCCCGGCCACCGCGGCCATCAGCCCCACCGAGACGCCGAGCAGTCGCGCCGCCTGCGTCCTCCAGCCACGCACGGGCATGGGACGCGCCAGCTCCGCGCGCACCGCCCCCAGGGCCCGCGCCCTCGCGGCCTCGTTCCCGGCAACCTCCCGGGAGAGCAATGTGTCCAGGGACGGAGCCATCATTCCCCCACCAGCCCGTCCAGCAGTTGCCGCAGCTTCTCGAACCCGCGGTGGGCCCGGACGCGCGCCGCGCTCACGCTGATGCCGCGCATCGAGGCGATCTCCTCGTAGGACCAGCCCTCGAGCTTGTGCAGGAGGATGGCCTCGCGCTGATCCGGCGACAGCCGCTGCAGCGCGTCCTCCAGGCGCTTGCGCATGCCGGGATCTCCCGGATCGGCGGTGGCCGGAGCCGGCGGGGGCGCGCTGTCCCGATACGCCTCGCGGTGCTGGCGACGGCGCAGGGCATCGCGCGCGGCGTTCGCGGCGATCGTCATCAACCAGGGTCCGAAACGCGTCCCCCGTTCGAACCGGTCCCGCGAGCGGACGACCGACAAGAACGTCGTCTGCAGCAGATCCTCCGCGAGCGCGCCATCACGCACCATGCGTGCCAGGAAGCCCTGCACCGCGCCGGCATGCCGGCTGAACAGGACCTCGAAAGCAGCGTGATCTCCCTCGCAGAAGCGTTCCATGAGCTCTTCGTCCGTCGCGTTCCCCATCCCCTGGCCCACCTACGCGCCACGTGGAAAAACGTTTCCGCCCTCCGTACCGGCCGGAGGGAGAAACGTCAAACGCTTGAAATCCTTGGGGAAACGCCGCGAGAGCCCGCGGAAGGTGCACCGAGCGTCCTACTGAGCGCCGAAGTCCTGCGTCCAGTAGTGCTTGTAGGTGCTCGAGGGCGCGTAGAAGTAGCCCACGCCCAGGTGCTTGAGGCCACTGCCCATGATGTTGTTGCAGTGGCCCGAGCTGTTCATCCAGCTGTTCACCACCGCGGCGGGCGTGGACTGGCCCGCGGCGACGTTCTCCGCGGCCGACCGCCAGACGTAGCCGGCGTTGGTCATGCGCTGCCACGGGGTGGAGCCGTTGGAACCCGTGTGGCTCATGAAGTTGTTGGTGCCCATGTCCTGCGAGTGGACGCGGGCCGCGCACCGCTGCCGCTCGTCGAAGGTGAGCGCCGGGACCGCGGGCTTGGCCACACCACCACACGTGGCGCCCGCGGCCCGCTTCTGGTTCACCAGCTTGAGCACCTCGTCCTCGAACGCCGTCCAGGACGCATTCCAGGTGAGCACCCCGTTACAGTACGCCGGCAGCGCCGTCGCGGCCGGGGCCGCCTCCGTCTCGGCCGCCGCCGTCGAGGAGGACTCTCCGATCCCCGCCTCCTGCTCGAGCCCCGGGTCGACTTCGCCCCCACATCCAACGGACAGGGTGGCACCCAGGACGAAAGACAACACAGAGGTAAGACGCTTCATGGAGGAGCCTCGCTCGACTGATGTCGGGGATGAGTTGTGAAGACACGGGTAATACACCAAAAACCCGCCTTCATGGCAACACGAGAATTCGTTGTAGTTTGCCGCCCTGGGTGGAAGCCGGGATGGCTCCCCCTCGCGGGGCGCGCATAGTACAGCGAGGCCCTCCATCGTCTTCTCGAAAACAATCCCGCGCACTCGAGGCAGCTCAACCAGCAATCGACCGGGCACTCCCGAGGCCAAGGGGCTCGTGCGTGCCAAGGCCCGGTCGAAGGCTCGCAGGGTTTGACATGGCATGTCATTGTCAGGACGAAGCCACGACCAAACCGTTGCAGGAAAGACTCATCAATGGGGGACGCTGTAGTTGGCCGGCACCCAGGTGTAGCCCTTGCCATTGGCGCGCAGATGACCAAGGCCCGGGAACGAGACGTGAGCGATGGCCACCCAGTAGCCCTGCTTCGCGGCCTCGGCGTAGGCCTTCGCGCGCTGGGCCGCCGCCGCCTTGGAATCCACGTCGAATTGGATCGTCACCGAGGGCTCGGGGAACTGCACCGCCGCCACATGCATCATATCCCCCCAGAACACGAGCTTCTGCCCCTGGCTCTCCACGACGTAGAACGTGTGCCCCGGCGTATGGCCCGGCGCCTCCAGGGTCCTGAGGCCCGGCGCCAGCTGCGTGTTGCCCGTGAACGTCTCGAGCTGGCCCGCCTCGGCATACGGCGTCAAGGAGGCCTTCGCCTCCTGGAAGCGCGACCTGTCACCCTCCGGCGCCTTCTGCGCGTTGGCGGCGTTCAGCCAGTGGTCCACCTCGCGCTTGTCCACGTACACGCGCGCGTTCGGGAAGACGCGCTTGCCCGCCACCACCACGCCCCCCGAGTGGTCCGGGTGCACATGGGTGATGAGGACGGCGTCGACCTGCTCGGGCTGGTAGCCCGCCGCGCGAATACTCGTGACCAGCTGGCCCGCGGACGGTCCGATCAGCTCGCCCGCCCCCGTGTCCACCAGGAACAGCTTGGAGCCCGTGTTGATCAGATAGGCGTTGATCGACGTCTCCACCGGCGAGGTGAGGTACTCGGCGGCCAGCAACGCCTCGACCCGGCCCGGCCGCACGTTCGTCAGCAGCTTCTCCACCGGCAGCGGCAGGGTGCCATCCGACAGCGCGGTGACTTCGAAGTCGCCCAACATCATGCGGTAGAAGCCCGGCGCCTGGGTCTTCACCAGCGGCGCGGCGGCCTGGGCGGGCGCCGTGAACAGCCCTCCCGATACCGTGAGCAACGCGGCCAGCGTGGCACTCCTGGAAAGGGTGCGCATCGTCATGAAAGGTCTCCTGGATGTAGGATTGCCGGACACCGTCCGGGCTCGGATGATACCGAGCGGTATCGCTTAATGATACCGAGCGGTATCGGAGTCAAGGGGAAGGGATGAAGGAGCAGAAGACGACGAAGGTGCCGCCCCGGGAGCGGATCCTCGCGGCGGCCGAGGAGCTGTTCTACCGGGAGGGCATCCGGGGCGTGGGCGTGGAGGCGATCGCCGCGCGGGCGGAGACCACGAAGATGGCGCTCTACCGCCACTTCGAGTCCAAGGACGCGCTGGTGACCGAATGGCTGCGGCTCGAGGCGGCGCGCGAGGAGGGCGTGCTGGAGCGGCTCGCCGCGGAGCACCCGGGAGACCCCCGCGCGCAACTGCTCGGGTGGGCGAAGTACATCGCCGAGCGGCTGTCGGGAGAGTCGGACCGGGGCTGCCCGTTCCTCAACTCCGTGGCGGAGCTGCCCGACCGGAACCACCCCGGGCGGCAGGTGATCGAAGCCCACAAGAGCGCGTATACGCGCCGGGTGGGGGCCCTCTGCGCCCAGGCGGGCATCCCCGAGCCCGAGGCGGCCGCCAGCGAGTTCATCTTCGTCATCGATGGCGCCCAGGTGTGCGCCCAGAACATGGACAAGGAGAACGCGGGCGAGCGCCTGCTGCGCATCGTGCGAAGGCTGCTCGAAGAGGCGCCCCGCCCCGCCGCACCGCGGCGATGAGTGGGCTCATGAACCAGTCCAACAGCCCCGGTGCCGCTCGGCCACGCGGTACAGATGGGCGAGGGAGTAGTCCAGCAGTGACTGGCAGGAGCGCATGTACCGATGGGCCCGAACGAAAGGCAACCAGACGCGATTGCCCACGAGCACCTGGGCTTCCTCCAGCCTCTTGCGCGGTATCCATTGACCCCCCAGGTTTCTCACCAACACCGCCCCCAGGTAGGCACCAATGGCGGGCACCGCATGCGCGTCGATTTTCTCCCGCTCGAAGACTCTCGGGAATTGCTCGCGCCAGAACTGGTAGTCCACATCCGTGAGAGACTCGGGCGTCTCCGCGAAGACGGAGGGCACCTTCGTATGCAGCAGCGCCACGAGGTGTTCGGCAAGGTGGCTGTAATGCTGGAGAGCGCGCTCCGAATCCGCCACGTCCGGAGGCAGGGCGGAGTCGGAGGGGCGCCACTCCTCGGGCTCGGGTGGCTGGTACGCGTTGAATTCGGCAATCTTCCGCTGGCGCTCGTGAATGGCGACATCATCCACCACGCGCGAGAGAAGGGGGGCGACGTCCGGGTGAAAGCGAGGCTCCACGAAGGCGAGTGTGGTGCTGCGCTCGCTCAGGGTCCTCATCACGGTGTCAGGGTCCAGGTCCGGGCGGAGGTGGGCGTAGGCGCGAGCCTGGGCCCTGCGCGCTTCCGCGCTGGCGAAGTCCGCTACCGTAGGCCACGTCACCAGGAGGACAGACCCGTTTGGCAACTCCTCCACCCGATGGGCCGGCGTGGACAACATGCGCTCGCGGCCGACGGTTTCCACCAGCTTCCGACCGAAGACGTTGAGCCAGAATACCTCGTAGATTTTGTCGAACCCGTCCCTTCGCGAGGTCTCTTCATCACGGCCAAAGTCGGGAGCGCCCGCCAACTGGTCGTCAGCCAAACTATGCGCCAAGGCATGGGACACCGGGTAGAGAGAGGCCCAGGCACGCACCATGTCCACGAATCGGCGACAGTGCGCCTCCTCCGCGAAGAAGGACAGGGGTTTCACCTCGACAGAGATGCTCAGTTCGGAAGGAAGAGGTGGGAACCAGAGTCTGAGCGTCATGTCCAACGCGGGCCAGCTCGTCCGGTAGAGCCCAATGGTTGTTCCTCTTTCGCGGCGCTCCTCCTCCAGCGCCTTCCAGACGGCGGCGCGGCTGTACTTGCGTCGCCGCTTGCCTTCAACGACGTCCGGCATCCATCCGTCGGCATTTTCCTCGAGCGCCTGGAAGAAGGGTCCCAGTTCGCTCTCCAGTTCCGCCCGCGGATCGATGGTCCCGTCGAAAGAGAGCCGGAGGCTGTCCTGCGGCATCAAGTCGTGCACGCTCAACTTCTTCATTGGAACAGCACCTCCACACCCGGAACTTCTTTCCTGGTTGCGTTCACGGCTGACCTCAATTCTCGTAAATCCCTGGGCTTGAGGACGTCCCCTTCATAGACGAGGCGAACTCTTGAAACCGGCACCTTGCTGCCCTCGCCCAAGAGGGGCTGGAGGGAGGGTCGACGGATATCCAGCGTCTCGCCATATTTCGAGAGGGCCTCCCTCGCATCCACAATCATCTGGGCCTCCAGCGCCTTGCCATCCAACCGCGACAAATCGCGGCTCTTGAAGCTGAGCGTCTCGACGCGAGGAGGCCGTCCGCCCAGTTCGCCCGCCTCGATGATGAGTACGTCCGCGAAGCTCAGGCCGATGCCCGGCTTCGACACACCCACGTACTTGTCGATACGGGGCGTGTTGAAGTCTCCGAGAAAGCGGCGCTGAGTCCGAGGCAGAGCCGCGTCTGCCTCCAGCAGGTCCACCATGATGCGCTCGAAGGCCAGGCCCCGGGCAAACCACGTCCGCAGTTGTTCATAGGCCTTCCAGGGTAGGGGTCCCTTTCTCGTATGCCCCCTCTTTATTTCCACGAGGCGTTTCTCGAAGTAGCTGACGTACTCACCCCAGCGTGGGTTGCCCTCGGCTCCGGATTGCGGAGCATCCACCAGAGGTTTGTGCTTCTCCAGCATCGCCGGGTCCGCGGGCAGGCGCTGTCCCGGGGACTCCAGTTCCGCTGCCGCCAGCTTGGCCTCCACCACCTCGGGGGTGAGACCCACCTGCTTGTCCACCAAGGAGGCAATGCTCCCGGCTGCATTGCCGGCACGGGCCTTGTTGGAGGCAAGAGGGGCGCGCCCTCGCTCGGCCCTGGCCTGGGACAGTAACGGGCGGGCCTGGGTTGCATCCCCCCCGGCCGCGTACAAGGCCAGGGCGCCGTCCACTCCTTCCACGGCCACGAGGCGGCCCGCCTCCCGGCTGGCACGAACGTAGCTGACGAGCTTCCTCAGCCCCTCCACGCCCAGTTGCACCTCCAACTCGCGCACCACTGCCTTGAGGGCCCGCAGCCGCACCTCCAGCCCCATGGGCTCCCGGAGCCGTGGCACACCAACACCCGGTACACCTCGGCCCTCGGAGAAAGCGCGCAGTCCCTTACCGCCCGCATACAGCCCCACCAGCAACGCCGTCGGCGCCAACTCGCGCGTGGCCTGCTCATACTGGCCTTGGTACAGCGCGTATGTCCCATGACCCGTGCCGGCCACCAGCCCGTAGAAGCCCAGCGGCACACCGAAAGTGAGATGGTCGAAGCTTCCCAGTGCCACATTGCCTGGCGCGAAATGCTCCCGCGCCAGTGCTGTCTCCACCTCATCCAGCGCCTGCTGGTAGGGCAGTGGCAGTTGGCCCTTGAGGGTAAACAAGGTGGCTTCCCTCACCCCACCCACCAACTGGCTGGTGGCGAGTGCGTCCCTGCCAGCGCGGGCCAGGCCCCGGCCCACGTCCTTCCACTCAAACGCCCTGTCCGCACGAGCCGAGGGCCTCAGACCTCTGTCTTCCAGCCCCGCGCGGAATGTGGGCAGCTGCCGCAGCATCTCCTCCAGTTGCTTGTCCCGGGCCAGCAGGAAAAGCATCTCCCGCAGGTCGTCGTCATGGGCCGAATGGAGGACGAAGAGGGCGAATACCGTGGCCCTTGGGGGCCCATACCGCTCGGTGGCCCGCAGAAGGAAGTCGATGCGCTTGAGGTTGACGAGGCCGGCGGCATCTTCTCGCACAGGCCCCAGTGAGCCCAGTCGCACGGCATTCCAGTCACTCAACGCCTCCACCAGCCGGGGCATGTCCACCCTGTCCTGCAACGCGACGAATTCGGCGGGCGAGGTGCACGAGAGGAAGGGCGCGAGCAGTTCTTCGTCCCACCAGGTGGAGTAATCCGGCCAACCCTCCGGCACGGCCTGCCCCCCGCATGAGGGCGGGTCTCGCGGTGCCATCCCCCCTTTGGCCACCTCCGAGCCCAACCCACGGACACCTCGACGCCAGCGCAGCCTCTCTTCCTCATCCGGCTCGATGGAAGCACGCTGCTCCTGCTCTCCTGGTTCTGAGGGAGAGAAAGCCGAGGGCATCTCGAGTTGGGAACTACCGGCCGCTTCCGCTCGCAAGGCAGACATGGCGAGCGGACTTCGAGTGCCACGACCCACCGGGGGCAACGCCAGTGTGACGCAGCCACCCGTGAGCAGAGCCGCCCCCAGCACCAGCACCCCCCACCTGTACCCCACAGGCTCAGCGCGCATTGTCCACCCCCAGCCCCTCCAAGGCGTTACCACTCCCCTTCACGGCCACCTCTACGTCGCGGCCCCACAGTCGCACCACTACTCGTCCATTCATCTCGAAGCAGCCCCGGGTGAATGCCTCCGCGCCCAGATGTTACCGCGCACGATTGTTGATGGAGATTCGGGCCGGCCGCTCCGAACGGGGCGAGGCGCCCCGCCCTGCCGCACCGCGGCGATGAGTGGGACGCGGGCCCGGCGTCCGGCGTGACGGATTCGGCGATTGACAGCCCTCGCGCGGGCCCCCAACCTGCCGGCCGGCCCCCGCCCTCGTCTTCCCCCGAATCCAGGGTGGGCGCCCTTCGCAGTCCCCCTACCCCCGGAGACACCATGTCCCTGTCGATGTATCAGGCCTCCATTCCCACCTTCGTGCGCATGTTGGGCAATCTGTCGGCGATCCTCGCGAAGGCCGCCACGTATGCCGAGACGAAGAAGATCGACCCGTCCGTCTTGCTCAACGCCCGGCTCGCGCCCGACATGCGGCCGCTGTCCTTCCAGATTCAAACCGCGAGCGATGTGGCCAAGGGCTGTGCCGCCCGGCTCGCGGGAATCGATCCCCCGAGCTTCCCCGACACCGAGTCCAGCTTCCCCGAATTCCAGACACGCATCGCCAAGACGATCGAATTCCTCAACAGCGTGAGCGCGGCGCAGGTCGATGGCAGCGAGGAGCGCACCGTCACCCTCAAGATGCGCACCCAGGAAGTGCAGTTCCAGGGACAGGCCTACCTGCTCTCCTTCGCGCTGCCCAACTTCTATTTCCACGTCACCACGGCCTACGCCATCCTGCGCCACAACGGCCTGGACATCGGCAAGGGTGACTTCCTCGGCGGACGCTGAGTGAAGGGCTGAGTACCACCGCGCTCAAGGTGTACAGAGCGCATCCCCCAGGGATGGCTGGTCAGCAACGCCCTGGGGGAGAAGCGCTGTCGCCACATGCCGGCAACTCGCGCGTGCACCGCAGATCGCGAGAGGGATTGGACGAAATCGTCCAGCGAGAGGGATTGGACGATTTCGTCCAACATGGGTCACCCATTGGATGGATTCGTCCACTCAGCAGAAGAGAGCCAACAATTACAGACATCCCCTGAAATGCTTGTTTCATTTTCTCACCGGCTGAATGATCCACGTGTACGAAACACTCCGAATGAGATATGGCTTCACACGCCGTCCGCCGACAGTTGCTGGGGACAGCCCTCTCTATTCGGAGCAATGCATGCGCACTGCGCTGGGTCTTTCGTTACTGGTCCTGGGGGTCAGCTTCACCGTGGGATGTGGGCCTGAGCGGCCCATCTCGGAGTCCATCACGAACACGGTGCAAGGGGAGACAACCAACTCCTCCGTGGTCATGCTTGATTCGGGTCTGGTCCTGGTGGCGGGAGGTCGGCCCCATGCGCCGGGAAGCGAATGGAACAAGACGGCTTCAGCACTCTATGATCCCGTAAAGAACGAGTGGAAGCCGACGGGAGAAATCAACGAGCCACGCCAGCTGGCCTCCGCCGTGAAGCTTCCGTCAGGCGAGGTGCTGTTGTCGGGAGGCCAGAGCCTTTCTTCAGGTGAACTCCTCAAGAGCATGGAACTGTACGACCCGGTCGCGGGCACATGGAAAACCACCAGTGACCTGAGTCGGCCGCGTTACAAGCATCAATCCACCTTGCTGCCGTCGGGAAAGATACTGGTAACAGGTGGGCGAACCCTCATCGAGACTCCCACCGGCGAGAAGGAAGCGGATGCCACCACCGCAGAGCTGTATGATCCCGCCACGAACCAGTGGAGTTCCGCAGGAAACTTGAGGTACTCCACACTCGATGCCACAGTAATCTCGTTGGGCTCGGGAGAAGTCATGACGTTGAGCAACCACGGCGTGGACATCTACAACCCAGAAGCCAACACGTGGATCCAGCAGGAATACGCCTCTCCCTTCGTGGCTCCTCCCGACCATGCCGCGACTCGCCTTGACTCGAACGAGATCCTGGTCACTGGCGGTAGCAATGGGCTCAGCTATAAATCAACCGCCCTGTACTATCCGTCCATGAAGATATGGATCAGTGGGCCCCCGCTGAACAAGGATCATTGGAAACACAAGACAATCCCTCTCACCAAGTCCAAGGCGCTGGCCATCGGAGGCATCGGCGGCGTCGAACTCTACGATCCCACCAACACCAAGAAGCCCTGGACCGATCTCGGCGAGGATCCGAAGCAACACGGCAAGGGCAACGCCATCCTACTGTCCGAAAACAAGGTGCTCCTCTGGGGTGGTCTGGACGAGAGGACCGACTGGACCATCTTCACCCTCCCCAAGTCCGAGTAGGCCCTCGCCCGCGCGGACTCATCCGCGCGGGGAGGGCAGAACCTACCGGAGCAGCCGCCCGAGGCGCTCCGCCAGGTGCTCCACGTGCGGCGGCCGGAGCACGCCGTGGTGGTCTCCCGGCACGTCCTCGACCGTGAGCCCGGACGGCACGAGGCCCCCCCAGCCATGGGTGGGGTCTCGCTCCGCGCCTCGCCGGGCATCCCTCGCCCGGAGCAACACCACCCGCCCCGCGGAGGGCTCGGGCGTGTAACGCGACACCGCCTGGAGGTTCGCCCGGACCACCTCCACCACCGCCCGCACCTCCTCCAGCCGCGTCCCCACGGGCAGCCACCGCGCCTCCACCGCATGGCTCCACAAGGCGCGCAGCCGCTCCTCCGTCGACAGGTTCTCGAAGGACTCGGGCGTGAGCCGTGACTCCTGGCCCGCGCTCCGCGCCAGATCCGCCGCGAAACCGGCGAACAGCAGGGCCTCATTTCCCTCGGGCCCGGGCGACTCCGAGGGCGCGAAGCTGTCGAGCAGCACCAGCAACTCCACCTCCTGCCCCTGGCGCCGCAGCTCCCTCGCCATCTCGAACGCCACCGTCCCCCCCAAGGACCAGCCTCCGAGCAGATAGGGGCCCTCCGCCTGCACGGCGCGCACCTGCTCCACGTACCGCCGCGCCATGTCCTCCACCCGCGTGAGCGGCGCCTCGCGCCCGTCCAACCCCGTGGCCCGCAGCGCATGGAAGGGACGCCCGGTCCCCAGCCGCCTCGCCAGCTCCGCGTAGCACAGCACGTTGCCTCCCACCGGGTGCACCCAGAAGAAGGGCGTCCCCGTCCCCTCCGCCTGGAGCGTCACCCGGTTGCCCTCGTCCGCCCCGGGCACTCCCTCGCGGGACTGGATGCGCTCGGCCAGCGCGCCCAGGTCCGGCGCCTCGAAGAGCACCCGCAGCGGAAGCTCCACCCCCAGGCGCTGCTTCACCCGCGCCACGAGCTGCGTCGCCAGCAGCGAATGCCCTCCCAGCTCGAAGAAGTTGTCGTGCAGCCCCACCCGCTCGACCTGGAGCAGCTCGCGCCAGAGCCCCGCCAGCTCGAGCGCCACCGGCTCCTCGGGCCGTACGTACCCCGGCGAAGCGCGCAGTGGCTCGGCGAGCGGCTGCTCCGGAGTCCGCGTGGGCACGGGCCTCTCTCCCAACAGCCGGAGAAGGGAGACCTCCGGCTGTCTCGCCACCGCCCCGAGCAGCGCCACCAGCTCCGAGGCCCACCTCGCTACCGTGCCTTCCTCGAACAGGCTCGCGTCGTAGTCGAACACCCCACGCAGCCCTCCCTCCGCCTCCTCCTCGAAGAACAGGGAGAGATCGAACTTCGCTCCCCCCGCCACCGCCTCGAGCGCCGTGAGCGTGAGCCCCGGCAGCTCCAGCCGCTCGCGAGGCTGGTTCTGCAACGAGAACATCACCTGGAAGAGCGGCGTGTACCGCATGTCCCGCACGGGCCGCAGTTCCTCCACCAGCTTCTCGAAGGGCACGTCCTGGTGCGCATACGCCCCCAACGCCACCTCCCTCACCCGCCCCAGCACCTCCCGGAACGTCGGCGCCCCACCCACCCGCGTCCTCAACACCAGCGTGTTCACGAAGAAGCCAATCAGCCCCTCCACCTCCGCCCGCGTGCGCCCCGCCACCGGCGAGCCCACCACGATGTCCTCCTGCCCGCTCCACCGGCCGAGCAACACCTGGAAGCCTCCCAGCAGCACCATGAACAGGCTGCACCCCTCGCGTCTCCCCAACTCCCGGAGCGGCTCCACCACCGCCTCCGGCACGACGAACGCATGCGCTCCCCCGCGAAACGCCGGCTCCGCGGGCCGAGGCCTGTCCAGCGGCAGGTTCAGCACCGGAGGGCTGCCCGCCAGGTGCTCGCGCCAGTACGCCAACTGCGTCTCCAGCACCTCGCCCCGGAGCCACTCGCGCTGCCAACGAGCGTAGTCCGCGTACTGCACCGGCAGCTCCGCCAGCGGGCTCGGCTCCCCTCGCGACGCGGCCCCATACAGCGCCGCCAGCTCGCGCACGAAGACGCCCATGGACCAGCCATCCGTGACGATGTGGTGCATCGTCATCAGCAACACGTGCTCCTCCGGCGCCAGGCGCAACAGCGTCGTCCTCAAGAGCGGCCCGTGCGCCAGCGAGAACGACTCGCGGGCCTCGCGCTCCGCCAGTTGGTGCACCCGCTCCTCGCGCGTCTCCCTCGGCAGCCCCGAGAGTTCCACCCGCCCGAGGGACACCGCTCCCAGCGCATCCACGCGCGCCACCGGCCGTCCTTCCACCTCACCGAACGTCGTGCGCAGCACCTCGTGCCGCTGGAGGATCGCCGCCAGCCCCCGCTCCAATGCCGGGACATCCAGCGCGCCCATCAGCCGCACCGCGTACGGGATGTTGTAGGTCGCGCTCCCGGGCTGGAGCCGATCCAGGAACCACAGCCGCTGCTGCGCGAAGCTCAGCGGCACCTCCCCCTCGGGACGCCGAACCAGGGGCGGTGGTGCCAACAACCGCACCGCCCTCCGGGGAGCCGCCTCCACCCGCCGGGCCAATGCCTCCAACGTGGGCGAATCGAAGACGGCGCGCAACGGCAACTCCACCGCGAACGCGCTCCGGATACGGGACACGAGCCGCGTGGCCAGCAGCGAGTGTCCGCCCAGCGCGAAGAAGGAGTCCGTCGCCCCCACGCGCTCCACGCCCAGCGTCGCGGCCCACAGCTCCGCGAGCCGCCGCTCGGTGTCCGTCCTCGGCGGGACGAAGCCCTCGCTCCGCGAGACCCCTCCGGGCAACGGCAGCGCCTGGCGATCCACCTTGCCACTCGGCGTGAGCGGGAAGGAAGGCAGGCTCATGACGGCCGCGGGCACCCAGGCCTCGGGCAGCCGCGCCGCGAGGACGGAACGGAGCGCGGCACCCTCCACCCCGGCCCCCGCCACCACGTAGGCCACCAGCCGCTGATCTCCCGGCCCGTACTCGCGCACGACGGCGACCGCGTCCCGCACGTCCGGCTGCTCCCTCAGCACCGCTTCCACCTCGCCCAGCTCGATGCGGTAGCCGCGCAGCTTCACCTGGAAGTCCACGCGCCCGAGGAACTCCACCGTCCCATCCACCCGCCACCGGGCCCGGTCTCCCGTCCGGTACAGCCGGGCTCCGGGTTCGCTCCCGAAGCCATCCGGCACGAAGCGCTCCGCCGTCACGTCCGGACGGCCGAGATAGCCGCGCGCCAGGCCCGCCCCCCCGATGTACAGCTCTCCCGCCACGCCCACGCCCACCGGCCGTCCGTGCCCATCCAGGATGTACAGCCGCACGTTGTCGATGGGCCGTCCCAGCACCGGGCGCTCGTGCGCTCCCCCGATGAGGCACACCGTCGCGTCCACCGTGCACTCGGTGGGTCCGTAGACGTTGAAGGCACGCACCCGCCGCGCCGCGCCCAGCCGCCGCCACAGCACCTCGGAGATGGCCTCACCGCCAATCAACAGCGTGAGGGCGCGCGGGGTCTCCTCCAGCCAGCCCGTCTCCACCAGCAACAGGAGCTGGGAGGGCGTGCAATCGAAGACATCCACCCGCTGCCGCTCCAGGTACTCGCGCAGCGCCTCGCCGTCGAAGCGCACCTCCTCCGGCGTCAGGTCCAGCACGTGGCCCTTCAACACCTGGAAGAGCTGCTTCACCGACGTGTCGAAGGACACCGAGCCGTTGACGCTCACGCGCCGCGCCGGCTCCAGCGATGCGTACACCTCGCGGTGCAGCGCCTCGATGAGGTTGACCACCGCGCCCTGGCGCACCATCACCGCCCGCGGCTGGCCCGTGCTGCCCGAGGTGTAGATGGCGTAGGCGAGGTGCTCCGGCCCCGCGCCTCCCACGACGGGAGTCTCCGGCCAGGCCCCCGGGGCCTCGGCCTCCGCGTCCAACCGCAGCAGCCGGACCCCCGGCCCCACGAGCCCCTGGGCCACCTCGCCCGCCGTCACCACCACGCCCGCCCCCGAGTCCGCCACCATGTAGCGCAGCCGCTCGGGTGGATACGCCGGGTCCAACGGCACGTACGCCCCGCCCGCCTTGAGGATTCCCCAGAGCCCCACCACCAGCTCCAGCGAGCGCTCCACGCACAGGCCCACGCACACGTCCGGGCCCACCCCCATCCGGCGCAACCGGTGCGCCACCTGGTTGGCCCGTGAGTCCAGCTCGCCATAGGTGAGCCGCTCGGCCCCCATCACCACCGCCAGTGCCTCCGGTGCGTGCCTCACCCGCGCCTCGAACAACGCCGCGAGCCCCTCGCCCCCCTCGCGCGCCACCGCCGTCGCGTTCCACTCCCGCAGCACCCGGCCGCGCTCCGCCTCGTCCAGCGGAGACAGTTCCACCACCGGGCGCCCGGCATCCTCCACCATGCGGGTGAGCAGCGTCAGCAGGTGCCCCAGCATCCGCTCCGCGTCCGCCCCGTCGATGCGTCGCTCGTCATGAAAGAGGCGCAGCCTCACCTCCTCGTTCGTCTCCGCGATGAGCGTCAGCGGGAAGGTGTCCAGCTCGTGCCCCCTCACGTCGCGGATCTCCAGCGCCCCCCCCGCGCCAAGGGCGGCGTCCATCGGGTAGTTCTCCACGACGGCCAGCGTCTCGAAGAGCGGCGTGCCCTGCGGCACCTCCCTCCAGCGCTGGACATCCACCAGTGGCGTGTAGTCGTACTGCCTCATCTCCACGAGCCACGCCTGGAGTTCTCGCAGCCACTCCCCCACGGCCTTGCCTCGCGGCACCCGCACGCGCACCGGCAGGGTGTTGATGAACAACCCCACCATCTCCTCCACGCCCGGCAAGGACGCGGGACGGCCCGACATCGTGCAGCCGAAGACCACGTCGTCCTCGCCCGCGTGGTGGCGCAGCAGCAGCGCCCAGGCCCCCTGGATGCACGTGCCCAGCGTCACCTGCTGGCGGCGCGAGAACGTCCGAAACGCCTCGGTGGTCTCGGGGCTCAGCCGCGCATGCCACTCCCGGCGCACCGGGCCTCCCTCCGGCGGAGCGCCGCGATCCGCTCCCACCCGCGTGGGCGAGGTGAAGCCCGCGAGCGACCGGCGCCAGAACGCCTCCGCCGCCTCCAGGTCCCTGCGCCTCAGCCAGTCGATGAAGTCCCGGTAGGGACGCGGCTCGGGCAGGGAGAGCACCTCGCCCCGGCTCAGCGCGCCGTAGCGGCCGAACACCTCGCCCATCACCCGCGGCACCGACCAGCCATCCAACAACAGGTGCGAGTAGCTCCACACGAAGTGCCACACCCGCTCCCCGGTGCGCAGCAGGGCGAGCCTCATCAACGGCGCCCGCTCCAGCTCGAAGCCCCGCCGCCGATCCGCTTCCACCCACGCCGCGAGCCGGGCCCCCTGCTCCGAGGCGGGCACCTCCCTCCAGTCCTCCGAGTGGAGGGGAAACCGGACGTCGCGCAGCACCACCTGCACCGGAGTCTCCAGCCCATCCCAGAAGAAGGCGGTGCGCAGCTGGGCATGCCGCGCCACCGTCTCCCGCCAGGCCCCGGCCACGGCCGTCACGTCCAGTTCCCCGTGCACCGCCCAGGACATCTGGTTGAGGTAGACGCCCGCGCTCGTGTCACGCAGCACGTGGAAGAGCAGTCCCTGCTGGAGCGGAGAGAGCGCGTACACGTCCTCGATGTTCCGCCGCAGCCGGGCCTCGCCCCGCGTCACCCGCTCCACCAGGGAGTCCAGCTCCCGGTGCCCGAGCGCCGCGAGCGGGAAGTCGGACGGCGTGAAGCCCCCCGCGTCCTCCCTCGTGCACCGGGCGATCAGCGTCCGCAGCGCGCGCAGGAAGTCCCGGGCGAGCGCCTCGATGGTGCCACGCTGGTGCACGGTCTCGCTGTACGTCCAGGAGAGCTGGAGACGGCCCTCGGACACGATGGCACTCACGTCGATCAGGTGGCGGCGCCGGGTGCCGCCCGCCCAGGTGGGCCCCACCGGCTCGGAGGCCATCGAGACCGGCGCGCCCTCGGGCAGCACGTGGTCGAGCTGGCCCAGGTAGTTGAAGGAGACCTCGGCGTCGGGAAGGGCCCGCAGCCCGGGCTCGCGGGACAGGTAGCGCAACACGCCGAAGCCCACGCCGCGCCGGGGCAGCCGCCGCAGTGTCTCCTTGACGCTCACGAGCCCCGCCTCCGGAGGCGCTCCGTCCGCCGTCTCCAGCACGACCGGGAAGAGGCTGGTGAACCACCCCACGGTGCGCGACACGTCCACGCCCTCGAGCATGTCCTCGCGGCCGTGTCCCTCCAGGTCCACGAGCAGCACGGGCGAGCCCGTCCACCGCCGGAAGCTCTCCGCCAGCGCGGTGAGCAACACCTCCTCCACCCGTGTCCTCCAGGCACGCGGCACCTCGTGGAGCAACGCCCGCGTCTCCTCGGCGTCGAGCTCCATGCCCACCTGGCGCGAGGACGCCACCGTGTCATCGCCTCCCGGCAGATCCACCGGCAGGCGCGCGACGCGCTCCCACGGAAGGCCCAGCCAGTAGCCGGTCTCCTCGTGCGCGGCGGGAGTGCCCGCCCAGGCCTCCAACCGTTCCGCCCACTCCCGGAAGGACGTCGTCTTCGGAGGCAGTTGGACGGCACGTCCCTCGCGCAACTGGTGCCACGCGGTGAGCAGGTCCGTCAGCAACACCCGCCACGACACACCGTCCACCACGAGGTGGTGGATGACGAGCAGCAACCGCCCCGGCTCTCCCGCCCCCAGGTCGAACAGCACCGCGCGCGCGACGCTCCCGCCCGCCAGGTCCAACGACACCTGCGCCCGCGTGGCATGGGCCTCCAGGGCCGCACGGCGCTCACCCGGCGCGACTCCGGACAGGTCCACCCGCTCCAACGGGAACCGGCCCTCACCGCCCGCGTTCTCCTGGCGCCAGCCCCCGCCATCCCGCGTGAAGCGCATCCGCAGCGCGTCATGGTGCAGGTACAGGTGCTGGAGGGCCCGCTCCAGCAGCCCCGCGTCCAGGGGCTCACCCAGGGAGAAGAGCAGCGCCTGATTATAATGATGCGGCTCCGGCGACTCCTGCTCGAGGAACCAGTGCTGGATGGGCGTGAGCACCACCGGGCCCGTCACCCGGCCCTGCTCGGCCACCACTCCGGGCGTCGAGCCCGCCACCGCCGCGAGCCGGGCCACCGTCGGATGGGAGAAGAGCTGCCGGGCCGTGACGTGCACGCCCGCCTGCGCCGCCCGCGAGATGATCTGGATGGCGAGGATGGAGTCGCCTCCCAGCTCGAAGAAGTCATCGTGGATGCCCACGCGCTCGTGGCCGAGCACCCGGGCCCACACCTCGGCCAGGGACTGCTCCACGGGCGTGCGCGGGGCGACGCTCGGTGTCGCGGCCGTGTCCCGGACTCGCTCCGGCGCGGGCAACGCCCGGCGATCCAGCTTGCCGCTCGTCGTATAGGGCAGCGCATCCAGGACCACGAAGGCCCCGGGAATCATGTACTCCGGCAACCGCTCGCGCAGCCGCTCGCGCCACTCGCGCACAGAAGGCGCTGGCCCTCCCGCCTCGGGCACCACGTAGGCCACCAGCCGTTGATCTCCCGGTCCGTACTGGCGCACCAGCGCCACCGCGTCACGCACGCGCGGCTGCTCCCTCAGCGCCGCCGCCACCTCCCCCAGCTCGATGCGGAAGCCACGCAGCTTCACCTGATCATCGGAGCGGCCGAAGAACTCCAGCTGGCCATCCGGCAGCCACCGCACCACGTCGCCCGTGCGGTACAGGCGCGCGCCCGGGGCCGCGCCGAAGGGATCCGGAATGAAGCGCTCGGCCGTCAACTCCGGGCGTCCGAGATAACCCCGCGTCACGCCCGCGCCACCGATGTACAGCTCCCCGCGCACCCCCGGGGCCACGGGCTTCAGCTCCGCGTCGAGCACGTACGCCGTCGCTCCCGCGAGCGGCCGTCCAATGGGCACCACGGGCGAGCCCGGCGGGCACTCGGCGGCCGTCGCATAGATGGAGACCTCCGTCGGCCCGTACGCGTTGACGAACCGCCTCCCCACACCCCAGCGCGCGGGCAGACGGGGTCCACACGCCTCGCCCGCCACCATCATCGACTCCAGGGCGGGCAACGCCTCCACGGGCGTCACCTCCAACACCGAGGGCGTGAGCACCGCCGTCGTCACCCGCTCCTCGCGCAGCACCCGCAGCAGGTCCGCTCCCGGCATCAACGCCTCGCGCGGCGCCATCACCAGACACGCCCCGTCGCTCAGCGCGCCGTAGATCTCGAACACCGACACGTCGAAGCTCGCCGAGGCGAACTGGAGCACCCGCTTGTCCGGGCCGATCGCCCACGCCCAGCGCGTGCCCTTCACCGTGTTGCTCGCGCTCTGGTGCTCCACCAGCACGCCCTTGGGCTTGCCCGTGGAGCCCGAGGTGTAGATGACATAGGCCAGTTGGCCCGGCTCCAGCGCCACGGCCGGAGTCGTCCGCGGCTCGCGCGCGAGGCGCTCGCGCTCCGTGTCCAGCAGCACCCTCCGCACGCCCGTCCCCTCCAGCCACCCCGCCGTGCGCTCCTGGGCGAGCACCCGCACGGCCCCACTGTCCTCGAGGATGGATCGCAGCCGCGCCGCCGGCCAGGACGGATCCAACGGCACATAGGCCCCGCCCGCCTTGAGCACCCCGAGCATCGCGATGATGAGTTCCGGCGAGCGCTCCAGGCACACCACCACCCGCGCTTCCGCCCCCACCCCCTGGCCCCTCAAGTGGTGCGCGAGCTGGTTCGCTCTCGCGTCCAGCTCGCCATACGTGAGCCGCTCCCCGGCGAAGCGGATCGCCTCCGCCTCCGGTGCAGTCCGGGCCCACCGCTCGAAGGACCCGTGCAGCAACTCCGGCGCGTACGCGCGGACGTCCGCCCCGCTCCACTCCCGCAGCAGCCCCCGCGCGGTGTCGTCCACCAGGGACAGCTCGCCCAGCCGAGATCCGGGCCGGGCCACCATGGACTCCAGCAGGTGGCGCAGTTGCCGCAGCATTCCCTCCACATGCGCCCCGCCAAAACGCGCGCCGTCATACGACAGGTGCAGCGGCAGTTCGCGCCCCGGCGACGAGATGAGCGTCAGCGGATGATGATCCACCTCCAACGAGCGCGTGTCGCGAACCTCCAACGCGGGCAGCGACGTGGCCAACGCCGTGTCCACCGGGTAGTTCTCGAAGATCATCAGGCTCTCGAAGAGCGGCGTGCCCGCGGGCACCTCGCTCCAGCGCTGCACCTTCACCAGCGGCGAGTGCTCGTGCTGCCGCATCTCCATCAGCCACGTCTGGTTGCGCCGCAACCACTCCACGAGCGGCTCGTCCGGAGAGAAGCGCACACGCACCGGCAGCGTGTTGATGAACAGGCCCACCATCTGCTCCACGCCGGGCAACTCCGGCGGACGGCCCGACACCGTGGTGCCGAAGACGACGTCGCGCGTGCCCGCGTGGTGACCCAACAGGAGCGCCCAGGCCCCCTGCACCACCGTGTTGACCGTGAGCCCGTGCTGGCGCGCGAACGCATTCAGCGCCTCGGTGGCGGACTCCGACAGGTGGACCTGCCGCGACCGCCGGCCCGCGTCCGCCGGATGCCCCGGGGAGCGCCCCAGCTCCGTGGGCTCGGAGAACCCCTCGAGCGCGTGGCGCCAGAACCGCTCGGACTCCTCCAGGCCTCGCCCCTGGAGCCAGGCGATGTAGTCCCGATAGGGCCGCGACGGCTCCACCCGAGGTTCCACCCCCCGGGTGAGCTGGTCATAGAGCGCGAAGACCTGACGGACGACGATGGGCACCGACCACCCATCGAGCAGCAGGTGGTGGTGGCTGAAGACGAAGCGGTACGCCGCGTCTCCCGTGCGCAGCAAGGCCAGGCGGACCAGCGGCGGCGTGGACAGCGAGAAGCCCCGTTCCCGGTCGGCTTCCAGCCACCGCGTGAAGCGGGCGTCCTGCTCGGCGGCGGGCACCCCGCGCCAGTCCTCCTGGACGAACGGCAGCTCCACCTCGCGGAACACCCCCTGGAGCGGAACGTCGACGCCCTCCCAGAAGATGGCGGTGCGCAGGATGGGATGCGCCTCCACCACCTGCCGCCAGGCCCTCGTGAACGCGGAGAGCTCCAGCGTGCCGCGCAGCTCGGTCGCGAGCTGGTTGAAATACACCCCACCGCCCGCCGCCTGGAGGACGTGGAAGAGCATGCCCTGCTGGAGCGGAGAAAGCGGGTACAGCTCCTCGAGGTTGCGCCGACCCCGCGCGCCCTCCCGGGCCACCCGGGCCACCAGGACGTCCAGCGCCGACTGTCCCAGCGGGGCCAGCGGGAAGTCGGACGGAGTGAGCACGCTCGCCCCATCCTCCGCCGCGCACCGCCCGAGCAGCGCACGCACGGACGCGAGGAAGCCCCGCGACAGCGACTCCACCGTCTCGCTCCGGAAGACCCGCTCACCATACGTCCAGGACACCTGGAGGCAGCCTCCCGAGATGATGGCGTTGACGACGATCCGGTGCGAGCGGCGTGCCCGCGGCTCCTGCGTGGGCCCCACGAAGTCGGAGAGCAGCGCGAGCGGAGACTCGGGGGGCAGCACGTTGTCCAACTGTCCCAGGTAGTTGAAGGCCACCTCCGCCGGGGGGAGGGCTCCCAGCCGCGCGGCCACCTCGCCCTCGCGAGACAGGTAGCGCAGCAGACCAAAGCCCAGCCCACGCTCGGGGACGCGGCGCAGGGCTTCCTTCACCGCCTTGAGTCCCGACTCGGGCACCCGTCCGTCTCCCGCCTCCAGAACCACGGGGTACAGGCTGGTGAACCACCCCACGGTGCGCGACACGTCCACGCCCTCGAGGACGTCCTCGCGGCCATGCCCCTCCAGGTCCACGAGCAGCGCGGGCGCGCCCGTCCACTCCCGGAAGGTCTCCGCCAACGCGGTGAGCAGCACCTCCTCCACCCGCGCGCGCCAGGCCCGGGGCACCTCCTGGAGCAGCGCGCGGGTCTCCTCCGCGCCCAGCTCCACTCGCACCACGCGCGAGGTGCCCACGGTGTCCTCTCCGCCCGGCACGTCCACGGGTAGCCGGGAGACACGCTCCCAGGGCAGGCCCAGCCAGTACGCCGCCTGCCCCTGGACGGCCTCGGTCTGGGCGTAGGCCTCCAGCCGCTCCGCCCACTGCTGGAAGGACGTCGTCTTCGGCGGCAGGCTCACCGGTCCGCCCGCGCGCGACTGACTCCACGCCGTGAGCAGATCCGTCAACAACACCCGCCACGACACGCCGTCCACCGCGAGGTGGTGGATGGTGAGCAATAGCCGTCCCGGCTCCCCCGCCCCCAGGTCGTACAGCACCGCGCGCGCGAGCGTCCCCTCCTCCAGGTTCAGCGAGGACTGCACCCGGGCCGCATGCGCCTCCAGGGCCGCGAGGCGCTCACCGGGCTCCCGTCCGGAGAGATCCACGCGCTCCAGCGACAGACGGCCCTCGGGCCCTCCGTTCTCCTGGCGCCAGCCTCCGCCGTCCCGAGTGAAGCGCAGGCGCAGCGCATCGTGGTGCAGGCGCAGGTGCTGGAGAGCCTGCTCCAGCAACCCCGCATCCATGGGCTCGCGCAGGGAGAAGAGCAGCGCCTGATTATAATGATGCGGGGCCAGCGACTCCTGCTCCAGGAACCAGCGCTGGATGGGCGTGAGCACCACCGGGCCCGTCACCCGACCCTGCTCGGCCACCACCACGGGCGCCGAGCCCGCCACCGTCGCGAGCCGGGCCACCGTCGAGTGCGCGAAGAGCTGCCGGGCCGTGACGTGCACGCCCGCCTGCGCCGCCCGCGAAATGATCTGGATGGCGAGGATGGAGTCCCCACCCAGCTCGAAGAACTCGTCGTGGATGCCCACGCGCTCGTGCCCGAGCACCTGCGCCCAGACCTCCGCCAGCGTCCGCTCCACCGGCGTGCGCGGCGGCTCATAGGCGAGCGCCACGTCCCGCGTGCGCTCCGGCTCGGGCAGCGCCCGGCGATCCACCTTGCCACTCGTCGTGAGCGGCAGGGCCTCCAGCACGACGATGTCCGAGGGAACCATGTACTCCGGCAGCCGCTCGCGCAGCCGCTCACGCAGGTCGCGACCCGAGGGCGCCGGCTTCCCCGCGGCAGCGACCACGTAGCCCACCAGCCGTGAGCCCTCCTGGGGCCCCGGACGGAGGACCACCACGGCCTCTCCCACCGACTCCAGCGCCCGCAGCGCCGTCTCGATCTCTCCCAGCTCGATGCGGAACCCGCGCAGCTTCACCTGCTGATCGGCGCGGCCCAGGAACTCGAGCTGCCCGTCCGGCATCCACCGCACCACGTCGCCCGTCCGGTACAACCGCGCCCCGGCTTCACCACTGAAGGGATCGGGGATGTAGCGCTCGGCGGTGAGCTCCGGGCGCCCGAGGTAGCCCCGCGTCACGCCCGCGCCGCCGACATACAGCTCACCCCGGACGCCAGGCGCCACCGGCCGCAGCCTCGCGTCGAGCACGTAGGCCGTCGTCCCCGCGAGCGGCGGGCCCAGGGGCGTCACGGGCGCGTCCGGCGAGCACTCGGCGATGGTGCAGCAGATGCTCACTTCCGTGGGCCCATACACATTGCCGAAGCGCCGGCCCGGTCCCCAGCGCGCGGGAAGACGCGGACTGCACGCCTCGCCCGCCACCAGCAACGACTCCAGCTCGGGCAGGGCCTCCACCGGCGTGGCCTCCAGCACCGAGGGCGTGAGCATCGCGCCCGTCACCCGCTCCTCGCGCAAGAGCCGCAGCAGCCCCGCTCCGGGAAGGATCGACTCGCGGGGAGCCATCACCAACGTCGCGCCGCTCAGCAGGGTGCTGAAGATGTCGAAGGCGGAGGCATCGAAGCTCGCCGAGGCGAACTGCAAGAAGCGCTTGCCGGGCTGGGCCGACCACCAGCGTGCCGCGGAGGCGATGGTGTTGCGCACGCCCCGGTGCTCCACCAGCACGCCCTTGGGCCGTCCCGTCGAGCCCGACGTATAGATGATGTAGGCGAGCTGCCCGGGATCCACCGCCACCTCGGGAGCGCTCCGGGGCTCGCGCGCCAGGGTCTCGCGCTCCACGTCGAGCAGCACCTTCCGGGCGCCCGTCCCCTCGAGCCAGGCCGCCGTGCGCTCCTGGGCGAGCACCAGGACGGCGCCACTGTCCTCCCGAATCGCCTGGAGCCGCGCCGCGGGCCAGGAGGGATCCAGGGGCACGTACGCCCCGCCCGCCTTGAGCACTCCGAGCATCGCGATGATGAGTTCCGGCGAGCGCTCCAGGCACACCACCACCCGCGACTCGGCCGTCACGCCCTGGCCGAGCAGGTGGTGCGCGAGCTGATTGGCCCGTGCCTCCAGCTCCGCGTACGTGAGCCGCTGGGAGCCGAACACCAGCGCCTCCACGTCCGGCGTCCGGGCCACCTGCTGCTCGAAGAGCCGGTGCAGGGCCTCGGGCCGGGGGACCTCCGCCCCCGGGGTACCCCACTCCCGGAGTCGCCGGGCCTCATCCCCGCTCACCGGGGACAGCTCGCGCAGCCGCTGACCGGGCCGGGCCGCCATGGACTCCAGCAGGTGGCCCAGCCGCGCCAGCATCTGCTCCACGTACGCCCCATCGAAGCGCGCCCCTTCATGGGAGAGCTCCAACCGCAGCTCGCGCCCGGGCACCGCGACGAGCGTCAGCGGATGGTGGTCCGTCTCCACCGAGCGCACGTCCCGCACCTCCAGCGAGGGCAGCGGCGTGGAGAGCGCGGCGTCCACCGGGTAGTTCTCGAAGACCAGCAGGGTCTCGAAGAGCGGCGTGCCCGCGGGCACCTCGCTCCAGCGCTGCACCTTCACCAGCGGCGAGTGCTCGTGCTGCCGCATCTCCAGCAGCCACGCCTGGAGCGCACCCAGCCAGGCCACCAGCGGCTCGTCCGGAGTCAGCCGCACGCGCACCGGCAGCGTGTTGATGAACAGGCCCACCATCTGCTCCACGCCGGGCAACTCCGGCGGACGGCCCGACACCGTGGTGCCGAAGACGACGTCCTCCCGCCCCGAGTAGTGCCCGACGAGGATCGCCCAGGCCCCCTGCACCACCGTGTTGACCGTGAGCCCGTGCTGGCGCGCGAACGCGCTCAACGCCTCGGTGGCCGCGGCGGACAGGTAGCGCTTGCGCGTGGCGCGGCCAGTCCGAGCGCCATCCCCCGTCACCGGGAAGCCCCTGCCCAGCTCATTGGGCTCGAAGAAGCCCGCGAGCGAGCGGCGCCAGAACCGCTCGGACTCCTCCAGGCCCCGCGATTGAATCCACTCGATGTAGTCCCGGTACGGCCGTGACGGCTCCACCCGTGGCGAGTGCCCCCGAGCCAGGCTCTCGTAGACGACGAAGACCTGACGGATGAGGAGCGGAACGGACCACCCGTCCAGGAGGATGTGGTGGTGGCTGAAGACGAAGCGGTACGTCGTGTCCCCCGTGCGCAGCAGGGCAAGCCGCATCAGGGGCGGCGTGCCGAGATCGAACCCCCGGCGCCGGTCCTCCTCCATCCACGTGGCCAGCCGCGCCTCCAGCTCCGAGGGCGGAACGCCACGCCAGTCCTCCCGCACGAGCGGCAACTCCACCTCGCGCAGCACGACCTGGAGGGGCTCGTCGACATCGTCCCAGACCAGGGCCGTGCGCAGGATGGGGTACGCCTCCGTCACCTGCCGCCAGGCCTCGAGGAAGGTGGAGATCTCCTGGGGGCCGCGCAGCTCACACGAGAGCTGGTTGAGATACAGGCCGGTGCCCGGCGACTGGAGGACGTGGAAGAGCAGGCCCTGCTGGAGCGGGGAGAGCGGGTAGAGATCTTCGAGGTTGTCGCTCATCGGGTCTTCTTGCCGAAACGGGCGGAGAGTTTGTCGAGTTGGTTCTGCTTGACCTTCGCCAGCGGGAAATCGGAGGGAGTGTGGCCGCCCGCCTCGGGGGACTGGCAGTGGGCGATCAGCTCGCGCAGCCGCGTGAGGAAGTCCGCCGCGAGCCGCGCGACGGTGTCCTCGCGGTGCGGGGCCTGCCCGTACGACCACGTGAGCTGGAGCCGGCCCCCCACCACCGCGCCCACCACGTCGAGCAGGTGGGGCCTGCGATTGCCTGGGCCCCGCTGTGCTCCCGCGCTCTCGGGCGCGAGCGCGAGCAGTCCGCCCTCCGCCAGGGCTCCATCCACCTGTCCGAGGTAGTTGAAGCTCAGCTCCGCCCGGGGGAGTGCGACGAGCGGCGAGGGCTCCACGAGGTGGCGCAGCAGCGCGAAGCCCATGCCCTTGGAAGGCACGGCGCGCAGTTGCTCCTTCACGGCCCGCAGGGCCTCACCAGGACCCTTCGCCTCCTGGAGGTCCAACAGCGCCGGGAAGTACGTGGTGAACCAGCCCACCGTGCGCGAGACGTCCAGCCCGGCGAGCAGCTCCTCGCGGCCATGACCCTCCACGTCCACGAGCACCAGCGGATTGCCCGTCCAACGCCCCACCACCTGGGCGAGCGCCGTGAGGAGCACGTCGTTGATCTGCGTGTGGTACGCGCGGGGCACGTCCTGCAGCAACGCCCGCGTCTCCTCGGCGGTGAGGCTCCCGCTCACGCTCCGCACGAGTCCCTCGGAGTTGTCGCCCCCCGACCCGTCCACCGGCAGGCGCGTGACGCGCGACCAGGGACGCGCCAACCACCAGGAGCGCTCGGCCTCCAGGGCGTCCGAGCGGGCATGCTCGGAGAGACCCCGCGCCCAGGCCTGGAAGGAGGTCGTCTTCGGCGGCAGCTCCGGCGCGGCCCCCACGGAGAGCCGCGAGTAGGCCGTGAGCAGATCCTCCAGGAGGATGCGCCAGGAGACCCCGTCCACCACCAGGTGGTGCAGCACGAGCAACAGGCGCCCGGAGCGCCCCGCCCCGAGGTGGAACAGCACCGCCCGGAGCAGCGGCCCCTCCTCCAACCGCAGCGAGCCCTGCACCTGCGTGGCCCGCCGCTCCAGCTCCGCCGCCTGGAGCTCCGCGGCAACGCCCGACAGGTCCACCTGCTCCACCCGCGGCGGCATGCCCGGGGCCTCGCACACCTGCCGCCAACCATCCGCCTCGCGCGCGAAGCGCAGGCGCAGCGCGTCGTGGTGCTCCGTCACGTGCGTCAGCGCCCGCTCCAACACCTCCACGTCCAGGGCCCCGCGCACCTCCAGGAAGAGCGACATGTTCCAGTGGTGGGGCTCGGCGGGCGCCTGGTCGAAGAACCAGCGCTGGATGGGCGAGAGCGCCACCGGACCCGTCACCGGCTCCTGCTCGGCCCGCACCGCCAGCCGCGTGTTCGCCACCGCCGCGAGCCGGGCCACCGTGGGATTCTGGAAGAGCTGGCGCGGTGACAGCTCGATGCCGGCCCTCGCCGCCCGGGTGACGATCTGGATGCTGAGGATGGAGTCCCCACCCAGCTCGAAGAAGTTGTCGTCCACCCCCACGCGCTCCACGCCGAGCACCTCGCGCCACAGGCCCGCGAGCCGCTCCTCCAGCTCGTTGCGAGGCGCCACGTACGCCGTGCTCCGGCCGCCGGACTGGAACTCCGGAGCCGGGAGGGCCCGCGTGTCCACCTTGCCCGGACGCGTGCGCGGCAGGGCCTCCAGCTCCACGAAGGTGGCCGGCACCATGTACTCGGGGAGCCGCTCACGCAGGAAGGCACGCAGCGCCTCCGCCTCGGGGCCCGGGCGCCGCTGGGGCACGACGTAGCCCACGAGCCTCCGGACGCCCCGTCCGTCCTCGCGCACGACCACCGCCACCTCGCGCAGCCCCGGGTAGGAGGCGAGCGCCGCTTCCACCTCTCCCGTCTCGATGCGGAAGCCCCGCACCTTCACCTGTCCGTCCTGGCGTCCGAGGAACTCCAGCACCCCGTCCGCGCGCCAGCGCACGCGATCTCCCGTGCGGTACAGCCGCGCGCCGGGGCTCGGCTCGAACGGATCGACCAGGAAGCGCTCGGAGGTCGGCCCCGGGCGTCCCAGGTAGCCGCGCGCCACGCCGGGGCCACCCACGAACAACTCTCCCGGCACGCCCACGGGCGCGAGCTGGAGCCGCTCGTCGAGCACGTACACCCGGGAGCCCGGAATGGGACGACCGATGGGCACCGGCCCCGAATCGGAGGGATCCACCCGGTGCTGCGTGCACCAGATGGTGGCCTCGGTGGGACCGTACTCGTTGTAGAGCGGCGTGTTTGGCAGGGCCTCGTGGTGGGCGCGCACGAGCTCACGCGGGAACACCTCGCCGCCCAGGCAGACGGCGCGCACGCAGGAGAGTCCCCCCGCCGGAGCCGCCGCGAGAATCTGGGCGTAGAGCGCGGGCACGAAGCCCACCAGGTGCGTGACGCCGTGCCGCGCGAGCGACGCCGCCAGGGCCCGGGGATCCTCCATCACCCCCGCTTCCGGGAAGCGCATCGTGCCCCCGTGCAGCAGCGTCCAGAACAGTCCGGCGAGCGAGGCGTCGAAGGTGAACGGCGACAGCGAGACGCAGATGCCCGGCGCGCCGTACACCTGG
Source organism: Cystobacter fuscus (assembly GCF_002305875.1). Classification (NCBI taxonomy): domain Bacteria; kingdom Pseudomonadati; phylum Myxococcota; class Myxococcia; order Myxococcales; family Archangiaceae; genus Cystobacter; species Cystobacter fuscus. The sequence goes on from NZ_CP022098.1 coordinate 9,473,989, forward strand.
GCCCGGGCGCGCGTGGCGTGCACGAGCTGGCGGTGCTCCACCACCACGCCCTTGGGAACACCCGTGGAGCCCGAGGTGAAGAGGACATAGGCGGCATGGTGCGGCTCGGGGGGAGAGCCTGGAGGCGTCGCCGGCTCGGAGGCCGCGTCCTCCAGGGCGACCACCGCCCGACCTTCCCTGCCCTCGAACCGGCCACTCAGGGCGGCGCGGGTGAGCACCACTCGGGCCCCCGCCTCGTCGAGCACGAGCCGCATCCGCTCCGGCGGGTGGGCGAGGTCCAACGGGAGCCAGGCGCCGCCCGCCGCGAGCGTGCCCAGGATGGAGGACACCACGTCCAGGGGACGCTCCAGCCCGAGCGCCACGACGGACTCGGGGCCCACGCCCTGGCGGCGCAGCAGGTGGGCGATGCGGTGGGCGCGCGTGCACAGCTCCCGGTACGACAGCACCACGGTGGCATCGGCCAGGGCGGGCGCGTCGGGAGTCCGGGCGGCCTGCTCCTCGAACAGCGCCCACACGGTGGTGGCGTCCGCGCGAGGGAGCGGCGGATTCCACTCCGTGAGCAGACGCTGGCGCTCGGCGTCGGACAGGAGCGACAGCGCGGAGAGCCGCTGCTCCGGCCTCTGGGTGATGCCCTCCAGCAGGCGCAGGAAGTGCTCGCCCATGCGGGCGATGGTGGCCGCGTCGAAGAGGTCGGTGTTGTACTCGAGCCCGGCCCCCAGGCCCTCCGGGCCCTCGCGCATCTCCAGCACGAGGTCCATCTTGGAGGCGCCCATGTCCAGCTCCATGCCACTCAAGGTGAGCCCCGCGAGCTTCACCGTGGGCATGGGCGTGTTGTGCAGCACCAGCATCGTCTGGAAGAGCGGCGAGTGGCCGAGGTCTCGGGTGACGTTCAGCGCGTCCACGAGCTTCTCGAAGGGCGTGTCCTGGTGGGCGAAGGCGCCCAGGGAGGTGGTGCGCACGCGGCCCAGCAGCTCCAGGAACGTCGGGTCTCCAGAGAGCCCGGCGCGCAGGACCACCGAGTTGATGAAGCAGCCGACGAGGGGCTCCAGCTCGGGCCGGTCGCGGCCCGCCACGGCGGTGCCCACCGCGAAGTCCTCCTGCCCGCTGTAGCGCGACAGGAGCAACTGGAAGGCGGCCATGAGCACCATGAAGGGCGTGGCCCCCTCGCGTCGGGCGAGCGCTCCCAGCGAGTCGGCGAGGCTCCGGGGCACGCTGAAGTGGTGCCGGGCGCCCCGGTACGTCTGCACCGCCGGCCGGGGACGGTCCGTGGGCAGGCGCAGCATGGGCACGTCGGCCAGCGTCTCCTTCCACCAGGACACGCCCGCGTCCAGGGCGGGGCCACGCATCCACTGGTGCTGCCACGCGGCGTAGTCCGCGTACTGCACGGGCAGCTCGGGCAGCGGCGCCGGAGCACCCTTGACGAAGGAGGCATACAACACGGCCAGCTCCTTCATCATCACGCCCGCGGACCAGCCATCGGAGACGATGTGGTGCGGGGTGACGAGCAGCACGTGCTCCGTGTCGTGCACGCGCAGCAGCGCCGTGCGCAACAGCGGCCCCGCGGACAGCTCGAAGGGACGCCGGGCCTCCTCGCGGGCCCACCGGGCGATCGCCGCTTCACGCTCGCCGGAGTCCTCCAGCACCGTGCGCTCCAGGGGCACGGACAGCGAGGGGGCGATGTGCTGGACGGGACCGGAGTCCTCCAGGGAGAAGGTGGTCCGCAGGGCCTCGTGGCGGCGCACCACCTCGGCGATGGCTCGCTCCAGCGCGGAGACGTCCAGGTTCCCGCTCAGACGGATCGCGGACGCGTTGTTGTAGGCCACGTTCCCGGGCTCGAGCTGATCCAGGTACCACAGCCGCTGCTGGGCGAAGCTGAGCGGCAGGGACTGCTCCCTCGGCACGCGGGTGATGGGGGGAGGGCCCTCGGCACGGGAACCCTGCTCCCCGCGAGCGGCGGGAGCCGGAGACCGGGCGGGAGCCGGACGGGGCGCCGAGGAGGGCTTCGCCTCGAGCAGCTCCACGGAGCCGTCGGCGCGCAGGCGGGCGCGCTGCCCCGTGGTGAGCAACCGCGCGCCCACCTCGGACGGATGGGGCACGAGCCGATCGCGCGTGGCCTCCGGGGCCAGCCAGAAGCCCTGGGGCACCCAACCCCCGCCCACGGCCAGCGCTCCGGCCACGCCCACGGGAACGGGCTGGCCTCGCGAGTCGAGCACCTGGAGCCGCACATGCGCCGGAGGAGGCGGAAGGATGGAGGGCTCCGGACTCGCCTCGGGACGCACGGGCAACCAGGTGCCGGGCCCGAACGCGTGCTCACGGCGCACCACTTCCACCCCGGCCGCGCGAGCGAGCGAGGCGGCCAGCTCGGGAGCCACCCCGTCGACGAGGAGCCGGCGCACCGGACGGAGCGCCTCGGCCACTCCGGGCATCGCGACGAGCGCGCGGGCCAGCGCGGGCGTGCAGTGCAGGTGGGTGACCCCCGCGTCGCGCACGAGCGCCAGCAGGGCCTCCATCTCCGCGCCGCTCTCGTGCAGCACGACGGTGGCCGGGCCGGTGTCCTCGGGCTGGGAGCGCCGCCGCAAGGCGTCCAGGTGCGGCAGGCTGCCCAGCGTCGCCTCGGTGCTCGCGCCGAAGTCCACGAGGCAGGCCAGCTCGTCCACGTCCAGCCGCCGCACCCGCTCGATCATCGGGAGGCAGGACTCGGGCGTGCCGAACAGGCCGCCGTCCTCCAGGTAGCGCTCGAGCCCGTGCTCCAACAGCGCGTCCATGTCCCCGGGCGTCAGCGCGCGCGGATCCACCTTCAACCCCTGGCTCGCGGCGAAGCCACTGAAGATGTCCACCGAGCCGCGGAAGTAGCGCAGCAGGGGCTCGCGCACGGTGCGGCGCACCTCGGCCACGTCCGAGCCCACGAAGGTGTGGATCATCAGGCTCACGTGGCCCCGGCCGGGACCATGCCCGTGCTGCCGCCACGCCTCGCGGTAGAGCGCCACCTTCTCCGCGAGCGAGTCGAGCTGCTGGCCCATCAGGTTGGTGAGCACGTGGGCGCCCATCTCCCCCGCGAGCCGGAAGGTGTCGGGGCTGCCCGCGGCCGTCAGCCAGAAGGGCAGCTCGGCCTGCACGGGACGGGGCCGGATGGAGATCTCCACCTCCTGGCCATCGCCGTTGCGGCGGCGCACCGAGCCGCCCCGCCACAGGTGGCGCACCGCCTCGATGCCGCGCAGCATGATCTCCTTGCGGCGCGCGTAGTTATCGGGAGCGAAGACGAAGTCGTTCGCATGCCACCCCGAGGCGAACGACACGCCCGCGCGGCCTCCGGAGAGGTTGTCGATCATCGCCCACTCCTCCGCGACCTGGATGGGGTCGTGCAGGGGGATGACGACGCTGCCGGCGCGGATGCCGATGCGCTCGGTGACGGTGGCGATGCCCGCGCCGGTGATGGCGGGGCTCGGGTAGAGGCCACCGAAGGCGTGGAAGTGGCGCTCGGGCGTCCAGATGGCCGAGAACCCATGCGTGTCGGCGAAGCGGGCACCGTCGAGCAGGAGCTGGTACTTGCGCCGGCCGAGCCCATCCTCGTCGTTGGCGAAGTACGAGAGGCTGAAGTCCAGCGCGCGGCGGGACGAAGCCCCCCGCCCCACCGGCACGAACCGCGAGTGAGGGGACTCGGGAGGAAGGACGACCCGCAGGCCCCGGCTCAGGGCCCAGAGCACCTCCAGGCCGCCTCCGTGCACACCGGGCTCCTCGGACCAGAGCCACGCGCCCCCGGGCGCCGAGCCCTGCGCCTCATCGAGCGCGTGGAGCAGGTGCGCCACGGTGCGGTGCGTGTGGATGCCCTGGAGCGGAGCCCCGGAGGCACTGGCCAGGGGCTCGAGGCACACCATGGCCCCGGCGTCCGGAGTGGCCCGGGGGAGCGGCGCCAACGAAGCGGTGTCCACCTCGGACAGCGCATCCACGCGCAGCACCCGGGAGGCGTCGAGCACCAGACTCGTCTGGAGCCGCGAGTGCGTGAGCAGCAGCGGGGGCTCCACGCCTTCGGGAGAGAGCGAGGCCAGCTCGCGAAGCCGCGCGGGAGGCAGGAGGACCCAGGCCCCACCGGCCTCCATCACGGACCAGAGGGCCACGAGCCGCTCGGCCGAGGGCTCCAGGCACACGGCGACGAGCCGCCCCGGACCCACGCCCCGCTGGACGAGCAGCCGGGAGAGTCGCAGGGACTGATCGCGCAGCTCGCGCCAGGTGAAGCTCCGGACACCAGCGAGGACGGCGAGCGCCTCGGGAGCGAGCGAAGCCTGTTGCGCGAGCAGGGCCGGCAGGGGCGTCACCTCGGGAGCCGGGAGCGGAGTGGCGGCCGGAGGGCGCTCGGCGTCGGTGAGCAGGGGCAGCGCGGAGAGCCGCTGGTGCGGGTCGGCCACGGCGGCGTCGAGGAGCGCCTCGAGGTGGCCGAGCAGCCGGTCGATGGTGGGCGGCTCGAACAGCTCGGCGGCGTATTCGAGACTGCCCTCGAAGCCGTGCTCGCCCTCGCCCATGAAGATGGAGAGGTGGGAGAGCGTGGCGCCGAACTGGGCGGGCACGTCCGGCACGTCCACGAGCTTCAGCCGGAGGCCGGACAGCTCCATGCTCGAGGGGAAGCCGGCGTGGAGGACGAAGAGCGCGTCGAACAGGCGGGCGCGCTCGGGATCCTTGGCGGGCTCCAGCTCGCGCACGAGGTGCTCGTAGGGGATGTCCGGGTTCGCGTAGGCGCCGAGCGTGGTGTCGCGCACGCGGGACAGCAGCTCCAGGAAGGAGGGGTCTCCCGAGAGGTCCGTGCGCAGGGGGACGGCGTGGGCCACGTAGCCGATGAGCGGCTCCAGCTCGCCCCGGGTGCGGTTGCCGATGGGCGTGCCCACGACGATGTCCTCGTGTCCCGCGTAGCGGGCCAGCAGCGCCTTGAAGGCGGCCAGGAGGATCATGAAGTCGGTGAAGCCCTCGCGCTGGCCGAGCGCGTGGACGGCGTTGGTGAGGCGGCGGGAGAAGCCGAACACGCGGCGGGTGCCGAGGAGCTGGCGGACGGAGTCCCGCGGACGGTCCACGGGCAGCGCGAGCGGAGCGGGAGGCCGCGCCATGCGCTCGGTCCAGTAGGCGTGCTGGGAGGCGAAGGCGCCCGAGGCCAGGGCCCGGCGCTGCCAGGCGGCGTAGTCCAGGTACTGCACGGACAGGGGCGGAAGCGGCGAGGGCTGGCCCTGGACGAAGGCCCCGTAGAGCGCCGCCAGCTCGCGCACGAGCACCACCATGGACAAGGTGTCCGAGACGACATGGTGCACGGTGGCGAGCAGCAGGTGGACGTCCGTGTCGATGCGCACGAGACCCGCGCGGATGACGGGACCTTTCTCCAGGGAGAAGGGCCGGGCCGCCTCCTCGCGGGCGAGCCGCAGCGCCTCGGCCTCGCGCGCCTCCGGCGAACCTTCGAGCACGGTGACGGAGAGGGGCAGCGACAGCGAGGGGAGGACGCGGAGCACGGCGCGTCCGTCCACGGTGGCGTAGGTGGTGCGCAGGGCCTCGTGACGGCGGATGACCTCGGCGAGGCTCCGCTCCAGCACGGCCACGTCGAGCGAACCCGTCAGCCGCAGGGCCACGGGCATGTTGAGCACCGGGTTGCCGGGCACGAAGCGATCCAGGGCGCACACGCGCTCCTGGACGAAGGACAACGGCAGCTCGCCCTCGCGAGGAACGGGAACGAGCGGCGGCACCGGGACGCGGCCCACGCCGGGCCCCTGCTCCTTCAGGCGCGCCTCGATGCGCGAGGCGACCCCCGCCACCGTGGGGGCCTCGAAGAGATCGCTCAGCGGGAGCTGCACGGGGAAGGTCTCGCGCAGGCGCGTGAGCATCTGCGCGGCCATCAGCGAGTTGCCGCCCAGCTCCAGGAAGTTGTCATGGAGACCCAGGTCCGCGATGCCCAGCCGCTCGCGCCAGATCTCCATCACCTGACGCTCGATGTCGTTGCGAGGACCCTGCCCGGACGCGGCGACGGGAGCGGCGGCCGGAATGACGGGAGCGGGCGCGGGAAGGGCCGGAGCGGGCGTGGGCGCCTCGGGCTCCAGCCAGCGGGACTCCAGGGCGAAACGCTGCCGCTCGAAGGGATAGGTGGGCAGGGACAGCCGCAGGCGCCGCTCGTGCGAGTAGAAGCGGTCCCAGCGCACCTCGAGGCCAGCGCTCCACAGCTCACCGAGCGCCTCCAAGAGTGTGGCCTGCTCGGACGCGGAGCCACCCGCGCGAGGCAGCGACGGCACGGCGAGGGCACCGGACTGTCCCCGCAGGCGCGTGCGGGAGAGACCGGTGAGGGACTGATCCGGCCCCACTTCCACGAAGAGGGAGTACCCCTCGCGCAGCAGGGTCTCGAGGCCCTCGGCGAAGCGCACGGGCTCGCGCATCTGCCGAGCCCAGTAGGAGGGATCCGTGGCCTCCTCGGCGCGGATCCACGTCCCGGTGAGGCTGGAGACATAGGGGCGCTGGGGCGGAGACAGGCGCAGTCCCGCGAGCACCTCCTGGAGCGGAGCCATGAGCGGCTCCACGGCGGCCGAGTGGAAGGCCTGGCGCGTGGGCAGGCGCATCGTGCTCACCTTCCGGCCCGCGAACTCCCGCTCCAGGGCCTCGATCTCCTCGACGGGGCCGGACACGACCCAGCGCGAGTCGCCATTGAGGGCGGCCAGCGAGAGCCCACCCACCAGGAGCGGACGCAGCACCTCCTCGGAGCAGGCCACGGCGGTCATCGCGCCCGGGGGCATGGAGGCCATCAACCGGCCGCGCGCCACCACGAGCTTCAGCGCGTCCTCCAGGGACAACACACCCGCGAAGCACGCGACGGCGTACTCGCCCAGGCTGTGTCCGAGCAGGGCATGGGGCTCGATGCCCCAGTGCATCCAGAGGTGGGCCAGCGCGTACTCCACGGAGAAGAGCGCGGGCACGGCGTAGCGGGGATCCGCGAGGGCCTCACGCGCCGGGGATTCCTGTCCGGGCGCCGGGTACAAGAGCGAGCGCAAGTCCCGGCCCAACAGGGACGCCAGCGGCTCGAGGCACGCGTCGGCGTGCTCCCGGAAGACGGGCTCGGAGACGTACAGCTCGCGCGCCATGCCCACGGACTGCGCGCCCTGGCCGGGGAACAAGAAGACCACGCGTTGCTCGCGGGCGGCCTCCAGGTGGGAAAGGCTCCGGGCCGTGGGGGGCGACTTCAACCGGGCGGCGAGCGAGGCCACGTCCTCCACGACGAGGGCGCGCCGGTGCTCGAAGCCCTTGCGACCCACGGCGCGGGTGAAGGCCAGGTCCGCGACGTCCACGCCGGGGTGGGCGTCCAGGTGGGCGGCCAGCTCACGCGTCATCGCCTCCAGGGCGGAGGGAGTGCGGGCCGAGAGCGTGACGAGCTGCCGGGAGCGGGTGCTCGGCTGCCGGGCCACGAGTGGGGCCTCGCCGAGGATGGTGTGCGCGTTGGTGCCGCCGATGCCGAAGGAGCTGACGCCCGCGAGTCGGGGCCGCTCGCCGCGCTTCCAGTCCTGGCGGCCGGTGAGGACGAAGAAGGGGCTCGCCGCGAAGTCGATGGCGGGGTTGGGGCGCTCGAAGTGGAGGCTGGGCGGGAGCTCCTCGTGGTGGAGCGCGAGCGTGGCCTTGAGCAGGCCGGCGATGCCCGCGGCGGTGTCCAGGTGCCCGATGTTCGTCTTCACCGAGCCGAGCGCGCAGAAGCGCTGGGCGTCCGTGTCGCGGCGGAAGGCGCGGGTGAGCGCGGCGATCTCTATCGGATCCCCGAGCGGCGTGCCGGTGCCGTGGGCCTCCACGTAGTCGATGTCCCCCGCGCTGGCGCCGGCATAGGCGAGCGCCTCGGAGATGACGTCGGACTGGCCCTCGACGCTGGGGGCGGTGTAGCCGACCTTGAGGTGACCATCGTTGTTGATGGCCGAGCCCTTGATGACGGCGTAGACGTGGTCCCCATCGCGCAGCGCGTCCGCGAGCGGCTTGAGGACGACGACGCCCACGCCGTTGCCGCTGATGGTGCCCTGGGCGCGCGCGTCGAAGGCGCGGCAGTGCCCGTCGGGGGAGAAGATCATCCCCTCCTGGAAGAGGTAGCCGGTGCGCTGGGGAAGGGAGATGCGCACGGCGCCGGCCAGGGCGATGTCGGACTGCCGCATCAGCAGGCTCTGGCAGGCCATGTGGACGGAGACGAGGCCGGTGGAGCAGGCGGTGTAGAGCGCCATGCTCTCGCCGCGCAGCTTGAGCTTGAAGGAGACCTTGGTGGTGGCGTTCTCGGCGGTGGTGGTGCCGAGCGCCTCGAAGAGGGCGGCGGGCTCCTTGCGCACCTGTCCGAGCAGGGACAGCACGTGGTTGGACTGGCCCACGCCGGCGTAGAGGGCGATCTTCCCCGGGAAGCGGCCGGGCTCGTACGCGGCGTCCTCGAGCGCGGCCCAGGCGCACTCCAGGAAGACGCGCTGCTGGGGATCCATCCACATCGCCTCGCGCGGGGCGATGTCGAAGAAACCGGCGTCGAAGAGGTCGGCGCCCTCGAGCACACCGCCGGCGCGCACGAAGTCCGGGTGCGAGCGCAACGCGTCCGGGACGAGCGGCGATGATTCCAGCTCGTCCTCGCGGAAGCGGGAGATGGACTCGACGCCCTGGCGCAGGTTGCTCCAGAAGGCGTGCACGTCCGAGGCACCGGGGAAGCGCCCCGCCATGCCGATGATCGCGATGTCGTTGCCGCTCCCCTCATCCATCGACTGCTGATCAGCCATTGCCTCGGTTACCTCTCGGGTTGCGGCGCTGGAGGGCCTGACGGCGGGCCTCGGCGCGATCCTGGTGGGGGGTGGAGTCGGACGGGGGTGGAGATGAAGGGCCCAGGCGCCGGGCGAGCGCGTGGACGGTGGGGTGCTCGAAGAAGTGGGTGATGGGCACGTCCTGCTTCAGCTCCTCGCGCAGCAGGGCACGGGCACGGACCACGGTGAGCGAGCTGCCGCCGAGGTCATCGAAGAAGTGCTCGTACAGGCCCACGCCCTCATGACCGAGCGCCTGGCTCCACGCGCGTGCAATGGACACCTCGAGCGGAGTGCGCGGCGCGACGAAGGAGGCGGAGCGGCCCGGAGGCTGGGGAGGCGGGAGGGCACGCGTATCCACCTTGCCATGGGGCGTGAGCGGCAGGGCCTCCAGGGGGACGAAGGCGGCGGGGAGCATGTGCTCGGGCAGACGCGAGCGAAGCCGCTCACGCACCTCGCGGCCCTCGGGGAGCGGGGAGGCGCCGGGGACGAGGTACGCCACGAGCCGGGTCTCCCCGTCCGCGCCCTTCCAGGGACGCACGAGCGCCTGCCGGGCCCCGAGCACCTCCAGGAGCGCGGCCTCGATTTCACCGGGCTCCACGCGCATGCCGCGCAGCTTCACCTGGGCATCCGCGCGGCCGAGGTACTCCAGCGCGCCATCCACCCGCCAGCGCACCACGTCGCCGGTGCGGTACAGGCGCGCGCCGGGCTCGCGGGCGAAGGGATGGGGAACGAAGCGCTCGGCGGTCAGCTCCGGCCGGCCGAGATAGCCGCGAGCCACGCCCGGGCCGCCCACGTACAGCTCACCGGCCACGCCAGGGGGCACGGGCCACAGGGCCGCGTCCAGCACGTACACCTGGGTGTTGCCCAGCGGCCCGCCGATGGGAGGAGGACGCGCCTCGTCCGCGCGGCACTCGGCCCACGAGGCGCACACCGTCACCTCGGTGGGCCCGTAGGCATTGAGGAAGCGCCGGCCCGGAGCCCACCGCGCCACCAGCTCCACCGGGCACGCCTCGCCCGCGGAGATGACGGTGCGCAGCGTCTCCAATCCCTCGAGGGGCAGCAGCGCGAGCACGGAGGGAGGCAGCGTGGCCGTGTCCACCCTCCCCTCCACCAGCGTGCGCTTGAGCCCCTCGCCCACGAGCAGCTCGCCCGCGGCGGGGAAGATCAGCGCCGCGCCCGCGGCCACCGCCATCAGGAACTCGGAGATGGACGCATCGAAGCCGAGCGGCGCGAACTGGAGCACGCGGCTGCCCTCGGCGAGCCCGAAGACGCGCCACTGGGTGTGGGCCAGGTGGAGCGCCCCCCGGTGCGTCAGCTCGACGCCCTTGGGCCTGCCGGTGCTGCCCGAGGTGTAGATGACATACGCGGCGTGCTCGGCACCGGCCGCGCTCTCCAGCGGGCCCGCCGCGTCGTCTCCGGGCTCGTCCAGCCGCAGCACGCGAACGCTCGGGGGGACCCGGCAGCGCTCGCCCAGGCCCGCGCGCGTCACCACCACGAGGGGCCGCGAGTCCTCCACCATCCACTCCAGCCGCTCGCGGGGCTGCACCGCATCCAGCGGCACGTACACGCCACCCGCGAGCTGCACGCCCCAGAAGGCCACGCCCACGTCCACGCCCCGCTCCAGCAGCACGCCCACGCGCACCTCGGGGCCCACGCCCTCGCGCCGCAGCCGGTGACCGAGCCTCCGGGCCCGAGCCTCCAGCTCGCGGTAGTCCAGCCGCTCGGCGCCGCACACCAGCGCCTCCTGGCCGGGGGAGCGCCGCGCCCGCTCCATCAACAATCCCGCGAGGTTGCCCTCGGCCACGTCCACGCGGGGACCTTCGCTCCAGGAGCCCAGCACCCGGGCGCGCTCCTCCGCGTCCAGCAACTCCGCTGCTTCCACCGGGCGCTCGGGGGACTCCACCAGACTCGCGAGCAGCGACACGAAGTGCCGGGCCATGCGCGCGGCCGTGGAGGGCTCGAAGAGGTCCGAGCAGTACTCCCACGAGCCGCCCAGCCCCTCGCCCGTCTCGGCCATCATCAGGGTGAGGTCGAACGCCGCGCCGCGAGTCGAGACCGGCAGGGACTCGAGGGTCAGGGGACCCAGACGCATGCGCGCGCCGGCCTCGCCGAGTGCGAAGGCGGAGAGCGGCCCCGGGTCTCCGGGAAGGTGGCCGCGCTGGAGGACGAACATGGCCTGGAAGAGGGGCGAGCGCCCCGGCTCACGCGAGGGCTGGAGCTGCTCGACGAGCCGGGCGAAGGGCCACTCCTGGTGCTCGAGCGCCTCCAGCACGGTGGTGCGAACCTGGGAGATGAGCTGGGCGAAGGAGAGCCCCGGCGGGAGCGAGGCGCGCAGGGCCACGGGGTTGACGAGATAGCCCACGAGCCGGGCCAGTTCCGGGCGGGCGCGGCCGGCGGTGGGCGAGCCCACGAGGAGGTCCTCCTGGCCGGTGTAGCGGCGCAGGAAGGCGAAGAAGGCCGCGAGCAGCACCATGTACGAAGTGGCGCCATGCTCCCGCGCGAGTGCCTTCACGCGCGCGGTGGTCTCCGGGCCCACGTGGAACGGGAGCGAGTCACCCCGGAAGGACTGGAGCCGGGGCCGGGGGTGATCCAGGGGAAGCGCCAGGGCGGGCAGCTCTCCGCCAAGACGGGAGCCCCAGAAAGCACGCAGAGCCTCGCCCCTCGGGCCCGCGAGCCGCGCCGAGAGAGCCTGGATCGCCGCGACGGGCTCGGGTGCACCCGGAGGCAAGACGGCGGAAGTGCCCCCCGTCTCCGCCGAGTAGAGCGCGCCCAGTTCCTCCACCATCACCGCGAGCGACCAGAAGTCGGTGACGAGGTGGTGTATCGCGAGCAGCAGCACGTGTGAGTCCGCGCCCCGGGAGAACAGCAGGACGCGCATCAACGGACCCTGGGCGAGGTCGAAGGGCCGGCGCGCCTCGGCATCGAGCCGGGCCTCCAGCGCGGACTCACTCCAGCCGGAGGCGTCCTCCACGTGGAGCACGGAGCCCGGCCACGCCACGAAGCGCTGCACGGGAGCGCCCTGCTCCTCGGGGAACACGGCGCGCAGCGAGGCATGCCGCGCCACGAGCGTCTGGAAGGCCCGCTCCAGCGCGGGGACGTCGAGGGGTGAGGAAATCCGCACCGCGCGCACCACGTGATACGCGGTGCTGTCGGGAGCCATGCGCTGGAGGAACCACAGGGCGCGCTGGCCATCGGAGAGGGGCGCGGGCGCGGCCGGGTCCACCGGGGTGACCGAAGCCTCGGCGGCGGGAGCGGAACGCGCGGAGAGGCGCGCGGCCAGCTCCCGCGTGCTCGGGCCCTGGAGCAGGAAGGTGACGGGAAGCGCGACCCCCAGGGCGGTCTCCAGACCGTTCTGCACCTCCAGGGAGCGCAGCGAGTCGAGCCCGTACCGGGTGAGGGGCTCGTCCAGCGACAGCTCTCCCGGGGCGAGGCCGAGCGCCCGGGACAAGCGCGCGGAAAGCCATGGCAACAGGAACTCGGGCGTCGAGCCCGGAGAAGGAACGGGAGCCTCCGCCTCCACCGGCTGTGTCCCCTGCCCACCGGGGGACGAGGAGTCCTCGCGCCAGGAGCCAATGACTTCCAGGGAGCCCTCGAGGAACGCGGCGCGGCTGGCGTGGCGCTGGACCTTGCCGCTCGACGTCTTCGGGAGACTTCCCGGCGTGAGGAGCACCACGGCATGGACGGCGAGCTCATGCTGTTCGGCCACGGCCTGACGGATGCGGGCGATGACCTCGCGGGAGCGCTCCGCCGCATCGCCGGAGCGGTGGGAGAACTCATGGGCGGCCACGACGCGCTCCTCACCGTCCACGGTCACGGAGAAGGCCGCGCCGCAGCCGGGGCGCAGACCTGGATCACACCGCTCGATGGTGAGCTCGAGGTCCTGGGGATAGTGATTGCGGCCCCGGATGATGAGGAGATCCTTCTGGCGGCCGGTGACGAACAGCTCACCCCCGTCGAGGACACCCAGGTCTCCAGTGCGCAGATAGGGCCCCTCGCCCGAGCCCGCGAGCCGGGCGTGGAAGGTGCGCTCGGTCTCCTCGGGCCGCTCCCAATAGCCCTGGGCCACGCTGGGGCCGCGGACCCAGATCTCTCCAACGCGGCCCGGAGCACAGGGCACGAGCGTCTGGGGATCGACGATGCGCACCTCCTGGTCGCCCAGGGACTGGCCGCAGCCGATCATCGCCACGCCCTCGGAGGAGGACACCCGGGCCTCCCCGCGCAACAGGGCATCGCGCTCGAAGTGGCGGACCACGGGGGGCTCGGCGCGCCGTCCACCGCTGACGATCAACGTGCCCTCGGCGAGCCCGTAGCAGGGATAGAAGGCCTCGCGCCGGAAGCCCGCGGGGGCGAACGCCTCGGCGAACCGATCGAGCGTCTCCTGGCGGATGGGCTCGGCGCCGCAGAAGGCGACCGACCAGCGGCTCAGGTCCAGCGCGGCGCGCTCCTCGGGAGTGCTCTTCCGCACGCACAACTCATAGGCGAAGTTGGGGCCGCCGCTGACGGTGCCACCGTGGCGGGAGACGGCCTCCAACCAGCGCAGGGGGCGCTGGAGGAAGAAGAGCGGCGACATCAGGACGGTGGGGATGTCGCGGTAGAGGGGCTGGAGGATGCCGCCGATGAGCCCCATGTCGTGGTAGGGCGGCAGCCAGATGATGCCCACGGGCTGGGGGGGCGCATCGAACCCGAGCGAGATGAGCCCCGAGTTGTGCAGCAGGTGGGCGTGGCTGAGCATCACGCCCTTGGGCGTGCCGGTGGAGCCGGAGGTGTATTGCAGGAAGGCGAGGTCCGAGGGGGACAGCCGGGGGGAGGACCAGACGTCGGAGGTGCCGGGGGCGAGGGCATCCGTGGCGAGCCAGCGCAGCGAGCGCAGATCCGGAGCCTCGCTGGTGAGGAATTCCACCATGTCCAGCAGGGGCGAGGTGGTGAGGGCGGCGGCGGGCCGGCAATCGGCCACGAGCGCCTGGAGCCGAGGCAGGGTGCGCCCCAGGCGGGTGGGGTCTGGCGGATAGGCGGGGACGGCGATGACGCCCGCGTAGAGACAGCCGAGAAACCCCAGCACGTACTCCCGGCCCGGCGGATACAAGAGCAGCGCGCGGTCTCCCGGGGCGAGGTGGCGCTGGAGCATCGCGGCGACGGCGCGAGCGCCCTCGTCCAATTCACCATAGGTGATAGGGATTTCACCCTCCTCGTCGAGGAAGGTGAAGACACGCGCGTCGGGTTGAGCGCGAGCCCGCTCCCGGAGCACATCCACCCAGGAGGGCACTTCGGACACAGCGGTGGCGAACGCGGGGGCGTCGCGCGACGGTAGACGCATTCACTCCCTTGAACAGGATCAGGGAGGCAGAAGCAAGTCGTGTCGACGCCACGGAATGGATTCAGGGAATGAGACCTTTTTTCTCATTCCCAGGGACGAATCTCGGAGCCGTCGTGACCCAGGCGCATTTGCATTTGCGGATCCTCGTCGACCCAGTCCATGCGCAGCATGTTCTCGTGCAAGCCGAAGAAGAACTCCCGGTCGAATTTGGCGAGCACCCGGTAGTAGCCGGTGCCCATGATGGTGCGCTCCTCCTCGAGGTCATCGAAGCTCCTGAGGGACAGGGGCGGCTCGCCCCTCACCGACGCGGTGGCCAGCCCGTAGCTGATGTGGAGGACGTGGATCAGCTCATGGCCGAAGGCGATGTAGAAGGGATTGGTGATGGGGCGCGAGGTGAAGCCCTTGCTCTTCGCGTCGAAGCGCGGCTGGGACTTCGCGGTCATCGTCTGGCGATCCTCGCGCATGTAGTACGGATCCACATGGAGCATGCAGTGGGAGCCGGCGCCGGGCGTCACGGTGGAGTCGCGGCTGGCCGCCATGTGGAGGGTGCACTCGGCCGCGTCCTCGTCCGCGGGGGTCACCTGGGGCGAGCCCGTGAGCTTCGTTTCGCAGAAGGATCGACCATCGGAGGTATCCGGGAGCGCCTGCGAGGACACCTTGGGGAAGATGAGCAGCCACTTGTTCTTGTGCCGGAGCGACCGGTAGAGCGCACTGAGCAGCAGGCTGCCATTGAACCTGCTCGCGAGCTTGCGGAACGTCGCGAGGATGTCGCGCTCGAAACTGGGAACACCGCGGGGAAGATGCGCGTGCGTGGCTTGTTCGGCGTACTGGATGCGCTGCTGATAGGCCTGGAGGTATTGGGTGATGCCCGCGTCCCCGCTCAGCACGGGCCACGGGCCCAGGTTGGGGAGGATGTCGTTGGTGATGACGACGTGGGTCTGGATGAACTTGCGGGCTTGCAGCAGCTCGAAGACGACGCGGCCCGGCATCCACCCGGTGAGCTTCTCGTAGCGCTGCCCCAGGGTGATGAAGGTGGCATCCGAGAAGCCCATGCGGTCCGCGGTGGCTTCCCCGAGGGCGAACATCTCCTCCAGGCTCAACTGCCGCAGCTCCCGGTCGGGAAGACCCGAGTAGAGCCCTCGGAGTTGCGCCACGTCGGGCGGAGAGGAAGACGGCTTGAGCGCGGCACGCAGTCCGACCAGGGAGGGGGGCATGGCCAGACGCTACAGGGCCGGTGTCGTGCGAGGCAATCACACCCATGCCACCAGGCCATCCCACATCAGCCGCACCGGGCTCGCGGCTCAGCGCGACAACAGGAAGAGCAGCCCGAGCACGAGCAACACCCCCAGCACCACCAGCACCACCTTGAGCACCGACACCGGGGCCTCGCCGAGCACCACCGCCGAATCCTGCCCATGCACCACCACCCGGTACACCTTGTGGCGGTAGCGATAGGCGAGCACGTAGGCGGGAAGCGCGTAGCGCCGCGTCTCCAGGTGGGAGAGCACCACCGCCACGTGCACGTTGCGGAAGCGACGGCCGGGGATGTGCTCGCGTTGGATCCGCTCGCGCGCCTCGGCCTCCACCGCCGCGAGGATCTGCCGCCTTGCCCCCGAGCGCGTCACGTCGAAGCGCTCCACCTGGGCCTCCTCGGGGCCGCGGGACGAGTCCTCCAGCCGCGCCAGGGAGTAGGCTCCGGAGAGCCGGGCGCATTCCTGCTCCGTGAGACCCCGGGACGCGGACACGAGGATGTCCTGGAAGGACAGCTCCACCTGGCCCGCGTGGGGCGCCCAGTCCGAGCGGCGGCTCTCCGCGTTCGAGTCCGCGGCCCAGCTCACCCGGGCGCCCGCGCTGAAGCCCCATGCGGGCCACCACAGGGGTTGCAGGGACTGCACCGCCGCGAGCCGCGCCAGGTCCCCGGGCCGGAAGAAGCGCTTCTGAGCCAGGAAGTGTCCGAGCGCCTCGCGGGCCGCCGCCACGTCCACGGTGAAGGGCAGGAAGGCATCGGCCTGCTCCAGGGGGTCCGTCGTCATCTCCACGTGCATCACGGACGCGCAGAAGGCGCACCGTGGGGCCTTCACCTCCGCCGAGTACTCGAGCGAGGCCCCACACGTGTCGCACCGCACCACCTTCGCCCGCACGAGCGCCGTGTCGGCCACCGGCATCCGGGCCGCGGGCACCGCCAGTCCACACAAGGGGCAGCGCAGATCGCCCACCTCCAGCGCACCGCCACACCTCGCGCACGCCGTCATCGTCCACCTCCTCGCGAGAACCACCACGCCAGGAGCAGCACCAGCGCCAGCACGGCGAGCACGGTGAGCAGCACCTTGGCCCATGACACGGGCACCTGGCCGAACACCTCGCCGGACTGCCCGTTGACGACCACGCGCACCGGGGGCGCGTCGGGGGCGTAGCGCGCCGCGAGCACCCAGACGGGCACGAGGCACACGTCCAGGGACTCCTCCTCCAGCCGCGTGTCGTGCCGCAGCTCGCGGTGTGAGTCGCCCGGCATGAAGGCAGACAGCCGGCGGCCGATCCGCTCACGCGCCTCCTCGCGCGCCTGGCGCAGGGAGTCCTCGCGTGACAGGGAGGGTTCCTCGGCCACCCAGCCCGCCACGAGCGCCGGCTCGTAGCGCGCCAGGGCCCGCAGATCGAAGGGCTCCAGCGCTTCCAGCTCCGCGTTGGGCAACCCACGGGAGGCCGTCACCAGGACGTCCAGCACGTACTCGGAGTGTTCGCCCTGGAGCGAGCGCCACTCGGTCTTCGTCACCGTGCGTGTCTTCGTCACGGTCTTGCCGTTCTCCGTGGTCGTGTACGTCTCGGTCTCCTGGTAGTTCTCGCCGATGGAGGCGCTGTAGCGCGACTCGGCGCGGGCGCTGTAGAGCCACGCGGGCGCGTACACTCCCCGGACGTCCTGGAGCGAGGCGCGCTTGAGCCCACCATGCGCCCAGGGGTGGCGAGTGCGCAGCCAGTGCTTCACCCGCTCGGCGGCGACTTCCCGGGTCAATGCGAAACCCAACGCGAAGGCTGGGACGGGCCGATCCACGCTCGCCGGGCGCTCCACCACGGAAGGAGCCACGCAATAGGGGCACACCGTGGTGAACGACTCGGCGGCCACCACCAGCTCCGCTCCGCATGACTGACAGCGCAGGTTCATTCCAGAGGTCCTCTCCGGGGCGAGGATAGCGAAGTCGTGGACGAGCCAGTGCGAACATGGGATGGAAGCGCGCCGAAAGGAGGGCCCACCATGAACGCGGAAGCACCTCGCGAGGTGAGGTTCTGGCCGTTCATGTTCGCGCTCTTCCTCGGCTCGTTCATCACGGTGCTGAGTTCCAGCTCGATCACGATCGCCATTCCCGAGATGCAGCGGCACTTCGGTGCCGAGCTCGCCCTGATGCAGTGGACGCTGACGGGATTCATGCTGGCCATGGGCACGGTGGCGCCGCTCACCGGCTATCTGGGGGACAGGTTCAGCTTCAAGTGGCTGTACCTGGCGGCGATGGGGGGCTTCCTGGTGGCGTCGCTCCTGTGCGGGTGGGCGTGGGACGCGATGTCGCTCGTGGCGTTCCGGTGCCTGCAGGGGGCGTTCAGCGGGCTCGTCATGCCCGTGACGATGACGCTCATCTACCAGGTACTTCCCCGGGAGAAGCAGGCACTGGCGATCAGCCTCTGGAGCCTGTCGGCCATGCTCGCGCCCGCCTTCGGTCCGACGCTGGCCGGAGCGTTGATCACCCTGAGCAGTTGGAGGTGGTTGTTCTTCTTCAACGTGCCGCTGTGCCTGCTGGCGCTCGTGCTGACGCAGCGGGAGGTGGCCTGGTACCGGCTGCGCGAGCCCGGCCCCTTCGACCTGCCCGGGCTGCTCACGGTCGTCATCAGCAGTCTGGCGCTGTTGATGGCCTTCAGCCGGAGCGGGACGTGGGGCTGGGGCAACCCGAAGACCCTGGGCCTGTTCGTGCTGGGGGGCGTGTCGCTGCTCGTCTTCATCGCCCGGGAGTTGAAGGTGGAGGCGCCCCTGCTCAACCTGCGGGTGCTCACCAATCGGCGCTACCTGCTGACGCTGATCGTCTCCAGCATCATCACGATCAGCCTGTACGCGGGCGTGTTCCTGCTGCCGGTGTTCCTGCAACGGATTCAAGGGAGGACGCCGCTCGACACGGGGTTGATCCTCCTGCCCGCGTCCCTGGCCATGGCGCTGCTGATGCCGCTCGTCGGACGCCTGTATGGCGTGCTCGGGCCGCGCGTGCTCATGGTGACGGGCATCTCGATGATCGGCGTGGGCACCTATGCCTTGAGCCACCTGGAGCCGGAGACCTCACGCACCTACGTGTTGCTGTGGATGCTGGTGCGCAACGTGGGCATCTCGCTGTCCACCATGCCGGCGAGCAACGCGGGAATGGAGCAGATTCCTCCCGTGCTCAGTGGCCATGCGTCCTCGCTGAGCAACTGGCTGCGCAACGTGTTCGGCTCGTTCTCGATCGCCATCTTCACCTCGCTGCTGTCCACGTTCGGCCGGATCGAGGGAGCGAAACTGGTGGAGCGGGGAGTCATGGAGGAGCCCCAGCGCATGGAAGCGCTCGCGTTCGTGGCGAGCATCAACGACGTGCACCTGGTGGCCACGATCGTGGTGCTGGCCGCGCTGCCGCTCAGCCTGATGGTGCCCCGACTCTCCCGCACATGACGGCCTCCGTGGACGCCGCGCGAGGTGACGCGGGCGGCCCGTGGGCACGGTGGCCCACGGGCGGCACCCCGAGAGAGCTTGGCTACAGCGGGCACTGCGTGTCGGTCGGCGGACTGATGACGATGGAGCTGCTGAGGGAGCAGCGCTTCACGGACCTCAACCGGATGTGGCCCGCGGCGCCTCCGCCACCACCCCCAGTTGCCTTGTCACCAGTCGCCACCGGAGTGGCATTGCCGCCAGGACCAGGCGACGCCTGGGCGCCACCTTTGCCTCCATCCCCGCCCCCATTGGAGCCGTTGCTTCCACCATTGGCCTGGCCGCCGGACGTCGTGGAACCGTCGTCAGCATTGTTGCCCTCGGACCGGTTGTTGCTGGAACGGTAGCCACTGCCCTCACCACCCCCTCCGCCATTCGCCGTCAGTTGGGAAGAAGCGTTCAGATTCAACTGATGGGCCTCGAGCAGCACCTGCCCCCCACTGCCTCCGCCCCCTCCGCCACCCACCGCACCGTCGGCGGTGTTCCGCCCTCCTCGCCCACCACCTCCGCTGGCGGAGACCTGTTTGGTGACCGTGAGGGTGCCCGCCACGGAAATCTGCACCGCGCCCCCGCCCGCGCCGCCCGCGCCGCCCACGCTGTCCTCGCCGCCGCCACCACCCGGACAACCTCCAGCCAGGGGAACGAAGACATTACCCCCCGCGCTCCCGCCATCGCCACGCGTCGCACCAGCATCCGTCCCATTGCCTCCCGCGGCACCGTTGGTCTTCCCTCCAGCGCCTCCGCCACCTGAACCCACCGAGTTACTGGACACGCCGCCCCTGCCACGCTGCTCCGGGCAGGTCTGCTGTGTACGGCCGCCCGCGCCGGGCGTCGTGCCCCTGCCATTGGCGAGAACGTTGTAGTTCAGCGTGGCGTCTCCGTAGACCGCCAGGATGACGGGGCGAGTGCCCTCGAGCCGAAGATTCGCGTTCAAGTTCAAGTTCGACAAGGCGAACAGCACCATGCCCGAGCCTTCAGGCAGTTGGATGGGTGTGGGGGGATTGCTGACGCAGGTCGCGGGAGTCCAGCTCAGCGTCGTCGAGTCGAAGGTGACATCACACGTGATGTTCAGGGGAATGATGCTCGCCGCGGGAATGGAATCCGGATCGAAGTTGCTCGGAACGTAGGGGAAGCGGCTGCACTTGCCGTCGGTGGCACGGCACACCCCATTCCCGGTGCCTCCCACCAGCGTGCACGTGGCGCTCACCTTGCTGGGGTCCGGCTCCTCGGTGCAATTGCCGAGCGCCGTACAGCCTCCAGTCACTCGGACACAGTTGCTGGAGGGCGTGCACGGAGTCGGGGCACCCTGACAAACACTCGCTCCGGTACACACATCCTGCGTGGTGCAGGCATTGCCATCGTCGCACGAAGCTTGCTGGCACCTGGAGTCCTGGCAGCCGGACAAACCATTGCAGTCGGAGTCCACGGAGGCACTGCACCGCTCGGCGGCGCCCGGATACACCGTGTTGTCCCCGTCATCGCAGTCCGTCCCCGCCACGCCCTCTTCCCGCGCGATGAAGGAGTCGCCGTCATCGTCCTTCGCCCGCAGCGTCGCCTCGAAGGGGAGGATGTCACCCAGGGGGACCTGGATGGGCTCGGAGGTGGAGTACGTCTCGATCAAGGTGCCAGAACACCCCGCGTCCGTGGAGCCATCGAAGGAGGACACCTCCAGCGACAGTTGCCGTTCCCACTCGGCTTTACGGAACACCGCGACCAGGACCTGCCTCGCCTCCGGAGCCTTGAACTGGTTCTGGAGGATGTCCGTCTGCTCCATATGCCCCTGGGAGTCCCTGGCCACCACGCGCAGACACGCCGGCCGGTAGGAGCCGTACTTCACCGTGACCCGTACGGCCCCCTCGGGGGGTCCCTTCTCGCTGCACGCAACGGAGGCCAGGAGCAGTCCCAATATCCAGAGTCGACGCATGCCGCGAGATTACCGGGCCTGGGCGCACGTCGTCAGGGAGAGATGGGTCCGGAGAAGGAAACACGGCGAGGCGAGCCACCCCTCTCGGAGTGGCTCGCCTCACGAAATGGACAACGAGTGACGAGGGCACACGCGCGGAGACAAACTACAGCGGGCACTGCGTGTCGGTCGCCGGGCTGATGGAGTTGGCGTTGCTGATGGAGCAGGACTTCACGGACCTCAGCCGGATGTGGCCCGCGGCACCGCCGCCTCCTCCGCCTCCGCCACTGGAGCCGGCGACCGACAGGCCCGCGTCGCCAGCACCAGGAGGTCCGTTGCGAGAGCCCCCGGCTCCTCCATCTCCACCCGAGGTTGAATCATCACGTCCACCAGCAGCCTGGTTCGCCGAATCCACGAGACCATCCCCTCCCGCTCTGCCATTGCTCCTGGTGCCGCCGGAG
Organism: Cystobacter fuscus; assembly: GCF_002305875.1. NCBI lineage: Bacteria > Pseudomonadati > Myxococcota > Myxococcia > Myxococcales > Archangiaceae > Cystobacter > Cystobacter fuscus. The sequence goes on from NZ_CP022098.1 coordinate 9,495,143, forward strand.
AGAAAACCACCGCCCTCGCCCCCCGCTCCTCCATTCGCCGTCAGCCGACTCGAGTTGCCGATATTGAGTTGGTGGGCCTCGAGCAACACCTGACCTCCACTGCCTCCTCCTCCTGCTCCTCCGACCTTACCATCGGCGGTGCCCTGCCCGCCGCGCCCGCCACCTCCACTGGCGGAGACCCGTTGGTTGACCGTGAGGGTGCCCGCCACCGAAATCTGCACCGCGCCCCCTCCGGCGCCCCCCTTGCCCGCCTCGACGTCACCTCCTCCAGACCCTCCCGAACAACCGCCCTCGAGAGGCACGAAGACATTCCCCCCCGCGCTCCCGCCCTCGCCACGATCCGAGCCAGCAGCCGTCCCATTGCCTCCCGCGGCACCGGCGGTTCCCCCTCCAGCGCCTCCGCCACCTCCTCCCACCGAGCCACTGAACACGCCCCCCCGGCCACGCCGTACCGTGCAGGCCTGCTCCAAGCTGCCGCCCGCGCCGGGCACCGTGCCCCTGCCATTGGCGAGGATGTGGTTGTTCAGCGTGGCATCTCCGTAGACCGCCAGGATGACGGGGCGAGTGCCCTCGAGCCGAAGACTCGCGTTCAAATTCAAGTTCGACAAGGCGAGCAGCACCATGCCGGAGCCTTGAGACAACTCGATGGGAGTGGGCGGATTGCTGACGCAGGTCGCGGGATTCCAGCTCAAGTCCTCCGAGTTGAAGGTCACATCACACGTGATGTTCAGGGGAATGATGCTCGCAGAGGGGACGGTATCCGGATCGAAGTTGCTCGGAATGTAGGGGAAGCGGCTGCACTTGCCGTCGGTGGCACGGCACACCCCATTCGTGCCCCCCTCGAGCGTGCACGTGGTACTCACCTTGGCGGGATCCGGCTCCTCGATGCAATTGCCGAGCGCCGTACAGCCCGACTTCACGCGGAAACAGATGCTGGAGGGCGTGCACGGGGTCTGGGTGCCCTGACAGACCCCTGATCCATTGCACACATCTCCCGTGGTGCAGGCCTGGTTGTCATCACAGCTCATGGAGGCCTGCTTGGGGGCATAGTCGCAATTGCCGGTGGTGTCATTGCACACACCCGCCTCGAGACAGGTATTCGTTGGTGCGGCGCACTGCTTGCGAGTGACGACGCACTGTCCTGTCTCCTGGGAGCAAGCGGCCCCCAGGACGCAGGCCCCGGCGGGCGTCTCGCACTGCACCGCCTGGCCCTTGCACTGCGCCGACACTCCCGAGCCCTCACACCGGTCGCCCGTGGTGCAAGGATTGTCATCATCACACGCCGACTGCTGGCACCTGGAGTCCTGGCAGCCCTTGAAGCCGTTGCAGTCGTAGTCCACCGCGACGCTGCACCGCTCGGCGGCCCCGGGGTGCACCTCGGCGCTCTTGTCGTCGCAGTCCAGCCCCATCACTCCCTCTTCGCGCGCGGCGAAGGAGTCCCCGTCATCGTCCTTCGCCCGCAGCGTCGCCTCGTAGGTGGCGAAGTCCCCCGGGGGCACCGGGATGGGCGGCGAGGAGTGCTGCTCCACCACGTTGCCGGAGCACGCCTCTCCCTCGGAGTTATCGAAGGAGGACACCTCCAGCGTCAGCTCCCGACTCCACTCGGCCTTGCGGAACACCCCGACGAGGATCTTCCTCCCATCCGGATCCTTGAAATTGTCCTGGAGGATTTCCGTCCGGCCCTCCTGCCCCTGGGCGTCCTTGGCCACCACGCGCAGACACTCGGGCCGGTAGGAGCCATAATTCACCGTGACCCGCACGGCCCCCTCGGGAGGAGCCTTCTCGCGGCACGCAACGGACGTCAAGAGCAGTCCCAATATCCAGAGTCGACGCATGCCGCGAGATTACCGGGCCCCCACGCTCCTCGTCGGGGGAAGATGAGCCCGCGGACCCGAGCGCGGCAACGAATGTCCTACACACGGCGAAGCGGATATTGCGCGCCGCGAGGACCCTGGTGTAGCTCCGCGTTTTCACCCGGACGCATCTGGCATGAACTCGCACCAGGGGGCACGTCACGTGGAGAGCCACTTCGACCCACCCACGGTTCTGCGCGCTGGGGTGCTGGCATTGATCCTACGGAGGGATGCATGCGTGGCGGTGAGTTCGCGGATCTCCAGGCCTTCGCCGCCATTGCCCGGCATGGGCACTTCGCGCGGGCCGCCGCGGAGCTGGGCGTGTCGCCCTCGGCGCTCAGCCAGACGATGCGTCACCTGGAGGAGCGACTCGGGGTGCGGCTGCTCCACCGCACCACGCGCAGCGTCGCCCTGACGGAGGCGGGAGCGCGTCTGCTCGAGCGGCTCGTGCCCGTCTTCGAGGGGCTGGACGCGGCGCTCGAGGGCATCAACGCCTTTCGCGAGCGCCCCACGGGCACCCTCCGCCTGACGGCCCCCCGCTCGGCCACCGTGCACTTCCTCCAGCCCCTGTTCGTCCGCTTCCACGAGAAGTACCCGGACGTGGCGCTCGACATCACGGTGGATGACGCGGTGGTGGACATCGTCGCGGCGGGCTTCGACGCGGGGCTGCGTCTGGGCGAGCGGCTCGAGCAGGACATGGTGGCGGTGAAGCTCGGGGGGCCGCTGCGCCAGCTCGCGGTGGCCTCGCCCGGCTATCTCGCGCGCCATGGGACGCCCCGCACGCCCGAGGAGCTGCTGAACCACACCTGCATCAACTGGCGCCAGTCTGGCAGCCTGGCCCTCTACCCGTGGGAGTTCGCCCGGGAGGGCAAATGGTTCGAGGTGGCGGTGAAGGGTCCGCTCATCCTCAATGATCGGAGGCTCGCCATCGAGGCCGCGATGGAGGGCCTCGGCATCGCCTTCTGGTCCGAGAGCTTCATGCGGCCGTTCATCGACGAGGGCCGGCTGGTGCCGATGTTGGAGGAGTGGTCCCCGCCCTTCCCGGGCTTCTACCTGCACCATCCGAGTGGCCGGCAGATGCCCGCGGCGCTGCGCGCGTTGATCGACATGCTCAAGGAGTCCTTCCCGGCGAAGTAATACTTCGAAATCAAACTCCGTCCCGGAGCGGTAAATACGCGGCCACCTCCAGCGGTCCATTCATGCACAACGGGACGCGAGCAGCCCCCTCGAGAAGTTCGAGAAGAGCTCCGCGCACCGAAGCATTGGAATGAAGGAGCACCGCCATGAAGCGCATGTTCACGTGGATGTCCGTTGCCTTCGCTCTGTATTCGAGCACCCCGGCCCTGGCCTCGTCGCGGAACGACGGCCCGCCCAACGGCAATCCCGGCACCGTGCACGGCCGGAGTGGCCCGGAGCGCGAGTCATCCCGCGAACGCGCCGAGCGGGAGCGCCGCGAACGAGAGGAGCGGGAACGCCGCGAACGAGAGGAGAGGGAGCGCCGCGAGCGGGAGGCGCGTGAGCGTCGCGAGCGTGAGGAGCGGGAGCGTCGCGAGCGTGCCGAGCGCGAGCGTCGCGAACGTGAGGAGCGTGAACGCCGGGAACGGGAAGCCCGGGAGCGCGCCGAGCGTGAGCGCCGGGAACGGGAAGCCCGGGAGCGTGCCGAGCGTGAACGCCGGGAGCGCGAGCGCGGAAACCGCACGCATGAGGCCTCGCCCGTGTACCGCTGACGCGTCACCCGCCGCGAAAAACGGCACCCCAGCGCGGCCGAAATGAAACCGAAACATTCGGCGCGCAAACTGGCGCACGTCGCATCCTCACTCCCCGGAGGAGCCCGTGCGCCCATCATCCCGCATCCAGGCAACGCTGACCGTGGTGACGGCCCTGCTTTCCGCGTCGGTTCACGCACTGCCCGCCAGCCGGCCCGGCCCGGCTCTCGAAGCGGTGCAGGCCTGCGCCACCAAGAGCCCTGGAGCGGCCTGCGAGTTCAGCCACCAGACCCGCGCACTCGTGGGGATGTGCGAGGCCCACGAGGGCGAGGCGCTCGCCTGCCGTCCCGCTCCGCCCTCGAGGCCTCTCTCGCGAAAGCAGACACCCGAGGAGTAACCCTCCCCTACTGCGGGTATTGAAAAATACAGATTCATTCAATCCTCCCCATCACCTACTGAGCGTTCCCGCCCGACGGTGAGCGCCTGGGGAGAAAACCATGACGCCTCGCCCATCCCTGGTGGGATGCTGACTCCTGGCTAGCTCCAGGACACGGGGTCTCCATGGCCAATCGCATCAGCCGCATCACCGCCTATGTCGAGAAGCGCAAGCTCGGCTTCGGCGTCGCGCGCCTCATCATGATGAGCGGGGTGAACGTGCGCGCGATTCCACCGGATGAGCCGGACCCTCCGGACGCGTTGAGGCGACTGGAGCAGGCGCTGGTCCGGGTCTTGTCGCCCGAGGAGCTGCGAGAACTTCAAACCCTGCTGGAGAACGACAAATGACGGTGACGATTGGAGTGGGAGTGGGTCATGACCAGGACACGAAGCAGGCAATGCGCGGCGCGGTGGAGCGGGCACGGGCGGGACTGGGCGGCGCACCCATCCAGGCGGCCTACCTCACCGCGACGGTGGACCACGAGGCGGCGGACGTCCATGCCACCTTCCGGGAGCTGTTGCCCGGAGTCGCGCTGCACGGGGTGACCACGTCGCTCGGGGTGCTCACGCCGGAGGGCGTCCAGAACGAGGGCCATGGGGCGCTGGCGGTGATGTTGTTCGGCGGCCCACCGGGAATGGCCTTCGTGGCATCGTCGCAGGAGGAGGAGGGGCGCCGGGCGGGAGAGACCGCGGCACGCGCGCTGGTGCGCCAGGCCGGAGGCCGTCAACCGAGGATGATTCTCTTCAATGCCTCGCCGGGGCAGGAGGAGGCGATGCTGACGGGCATCGCGAGTGTCTGTCCGGACGTGCCCTGCTCCGGAGGCAGCGCCGCGGATCACGCCATCGCGGGACAGTGGAGTGTCTTCACCCACGAGGGGCCGGTGCGCTCGGGCGTGTCGCTGCTGGGGTTCTTCGGCGAGCTGCGGTGTGGCACGGCGCTGTCGGTGCCCTACGCCCCCACGGGCACGCGCGCGCGGGCCACGGGCTCCGAGGGCCGGACCCTGCTGACGCTGGATGATCAGCCCGCTGCCCAGGTCCTGGGGCGTTGGATGGAGGGGGCCATCGACGAGCAGCTGCGCTCGGGCGGCAACATCCTCGCGCAGACGGCGCTCCGGCCCATCGCCGTGCGCCGGGAGTTCGGCCAGGGGGAGCACTACATCACGGTGCACCCGGCCCATCTCCACGCGGACCGGGGCACGGTGGACATCTTCGCCAACATCGAGCCCCGGGACGAGGTGTGCTTGATGACCGGCACGCCCGAGGGGTTGGTGAACGAGATGGCCCACCTCATCGACATGACGCTGGCGCGGGCGGGACTGACGGCGCGTGAGGTGAAGGGGGCCTCGCTCATCTTCTGCGCCGGGTGCGCGGGTGCCCTGGGGCCCCGCATCGACGAAGGCCTGCGCACGTTCACGCGACTGCTTCCCGGGGTGCCCATGCTCGGCCTGTGCACCTTCGGCGAACAGGGTCACGTGCCGGGACTCGGCAACGTGCATCAGGATCTGTCGCTCAGCCTCGCGCTCTTCGGCGACGAGCGGCCCTGAGCAGGTGGCGTGCAATCCCGCGCGGACGTGGTGCGCGGCTTCATCGAGGACGCGCTCGACGAGGACATGCGCTGCCACATCATCGACGAGGACAAGAAGGACAGCTGAGCGGAGCCGCTCAGGCCGCGAGCGCCTCGATGGCCGTGCCCACATCCTCGAGGCGGGACACCACCTTCACCGCTCCCGCCTCCAGCAGGGCCCGTGCATGACCGGGCCAGGAGTGGCCGCCTCCCGTGAAGCCGATCACCCGCATGCCCGCCGCGACGGCCCCCTCGATGCCGTGCGAGGAGTCCTCGATGACGAGCGCGTCGCGCGGCTGCACACCGAACACCCGGGCCGCGTGCAGGAAGACATCGGGCGCGGGCTTCGAGCGGCCCAGCTCGGGGGCCGAGAAGATGTGGGGTTGGAAGCGCTCCCAGAGGCCCGTCGCGCCCATGCTGATCTTCAGCCGCGCGGTGCTCGAGTTCGAGCAGACGCAGCGCGGGCCCTGGAGCCGATCGAGCAGCGCATGCACACCCGCGATGGGCTTCACGCTCTCCAACCTGCGATCGATCTCGAGCGTCGCGCGCTGACGGAAGTCTGAGGGCAGGGGCCGCCCGAGCTCCCGGTGGATGAGGATCTCGAGTTGCGCGTGGGTCAGCCCGGTGAAGCGGTTGATGGCCTCCTCATGGGAGAGGGAGAGGCCCAGCTCGCGCATCATCTCGGCGTAGACCCCCGACGCCAGGATTTCCGAGTCGATCAACACGCCGTCACAGTCGAAAATGGTGAGCATGGCCCTCCTTTTACCGGAGGGAGATCCCGGGCGGATCAGCTTCCCGCATCTCCGGGGGCGTCCACGCCAAGGGCCGTCGAGCCGATGCGACGCCGGAAGCGGCTGGGAATCCAGCGGCTTCCGGCCCACACCCGGGGAGGAACTCGTCCCTCAGGGAGCGGCGCTCTGTGCGTCCTGCTCGTCCGCCGTGGGAGCGGAGGACGCGGCGGGCTTGGTCTCGCTCGCCGGCTTCTTGGCGCTGGGGCTGGCCGCGGCCTGCCTCGCCAGCTCGCGAGCACGCTGGGCCACCTTGGGGTTGGGCGCGAGGATCATGAACATCAGGCGCCCTTCCATGCGGGGGGCCTGCTCGACGACCGCCACTTCCTTCAGGTCCTGGATCACGTCCTGAAGGATGGTGGTGCCCTGCTCCTTGTGGGTGATTTCCCGGCCCCGGAACTGGATGACCACCTTCGCCTTGTCTCCATCCTCGAGGAAGCGCCGCACGTTGCGGACCTTGAACTCGTAGTCATGCTCCTCCGTCTTCGGGCGGAGCTTGATCTCCTTGAGGTGGACGACGACCTGCTTCTTCTTGGCTTCCGAGGCCCGCTTCTTCTCCTCGTACTTGAACTTGCCGTAGTCCATGATCTTGCAGACCGGTGGAACGGCCATGGGGCTGATCTCGACCAGGTCGAGTCCCTCGGAGCGGGCCCGATCCAGGGCGGCCTCGAGCGGCATGACGCCGAGCTGCCCGCCATCGGGGCCCACCACCCGGACTTCCCGGGCGCGGATACGGCGATTGGTTCTCTGATCGCGGCTACCGCCGCGGCTGCTTCTCTGGTCGCGAATGATGTGACTTACCTCCGAAAAGGGTTTCAGGCCGGTCCCCATGAAGATGGGACAGGCCCCTACAGGACGACAGGGTCCGGGGAACGATGTGAGGCCCCCGCGAGCGGGAATGCGTTCGGATGCCCGCTCGCCAGCCAGGAGGGAGCGCCCTCGGATACACGCTCCCCGGTGGAGGACGCTCATATCAGGATAACGCTGGGACCGTGTGCCCGCCGCGCGCAGTTCCTTGCACCGGGTGACACTCGGTGGATCCACCCCGGACAGGGGTCGCTCCGACCCCTCCCGCGAGTCGTGGGTCTGGCAGGCAAGCGGGACGGGCCCGCGACGCGCGGCTCAGGCGCCAGAGGAGCGCAGCTGGGTCAGCGCCGACTCGACGTATTTGACCCCCTTGGGCGTGAGCGCCCTGCCCTTGGGGGTGTCCTGGGTGAAGCCGGCGTTCAGGCGCAGCGCCTTGGCCGCGTTCGGGGCGGCGTACGTCACGCCGAGCTCACCCCAGAAGCGCGAGGTGATCCCCGACGTCACCTCCAGTTCCAGGGCGCGGGCGAGGTAGAGCGGAATGAGCGAGCGCAGGAGCTGGTCCTTCCGCCGCCCGGCGGCCACCAGCTCCTCTTGCCTGGGATGAGCCCGGAGCGCGTCCACCAGCGCGCCCACGGTGTCCTCCGGCTCGGCGGCTGGTGCCCGCGCCGAGCCAGCCACCTGCCCGCGCGCGGCCTTCTTGCTCCGCCCGGAGGCTGGTTTGCGCACGGCGGTGGCCTTCTTCTTCGGCGCGGCGGCCTTCTTCGCGCGCGGAGCCCTCGGCGATGCGGCCGGGGACACCTCGCGCGGGCGCTCCACCGGCCGCGCCGCCAGCGGTTCCGGACGTTGCGTGGCAGGCGGTGGCGCGAGCGGCGTCCCGGCCGGCGCCACGGGCCCGGGCACTTCCTGGCGCGGAGCCACCCGGGGAACGTCCTCCGGCCAGGAACGGGACGCACCGGACGGCTTGCACGGGGCGCGGCCGCGCAGCGCTCCGTACGCCTCCGCCACCACGCCTCCGAGCCCCGCGCGCTCGAGCAACGATTCCAACCACCGAAGACCGTTGAACACCTGGTGCGTCCTCCTTGAAGCGCCAGACTCTACTACATACCTGGGAAGGTACCCCGCCAGACAGGCGGGCCTCGGGCGGATCCCCCTGGGCAGCCTCCATGAGGTCGGGCATCGTTGGAGCGAGTCTCTCCTTCCGGAGAACGATCCATGAAGGTTGCCCCGCCCCACCCGCAGGAGGAGGCGCGCCTCGCGGCGCTGGATGCCCTCCAGATCCTCGACACCCTGCCGGAGGCCGGCTTCGACGATCTCACGCGACTGGCCTCGCGGATGTGCGGAATGCCCATCGCGCTCGTGTCCCTGGTGGACCGCTCCCGACAATGGTTCAAGTCCCGCGTCGGACTGGAGGCCCAGGAGACCCCGCGCGACATCGCCTTCTGCGCCCATGCCATCCTGGACGAGCGGCCCTTCGTGGTGCCGGACGCGCGCGAGGACGAGCGCTTCCATGACAATCCGCTCGTCACCGGGGAGCTCCATCTGCGCTTCTACGCGGGCGTCCCCATCAAGAGCGTGGAGGGGCACAACATCGGCACCCTGTGCGTCATCGACCAACAGCCGCGCCAGCTCACCGCGGAGCAGGCGGAGATGCTGGCGGCGATCGGCCGTCAGGTGGAGGCCCAGTTGCAGCTGCGGCTGCGGGTGCGCGAGCTGGAGCGGCGCGAGGAGGAGCTGCGCTCGCAGCGCGACACGCTGGCCAGCCTGCAGCGCCAGAAGGACGGGCTGCTCCAACGGGTGATGCGCGACTTCAAGGCGCCCCTGTCCACCATCCTCACCAACGCCACCTTCACGCTCTACCGCCCGCACCTACCCGAGGAGCTGCAGCGCAGCACGCGCGACATCCGCGACGCGGCGGACAATCTTCAGCGCACCGTGTCCAACCTGCTGGACACGAGCGGCGACGAGTCCGCCACCCCCCTCGTCGCGGCCCCCTTCGACGCCCACCTGTTGCTGTCCGAGGTGGCGCGGGACTTCCAGCAACGGCTGGTGAGCTCCCCGCGCCGCTTCATCCAGTGCGTGAAGCTGGCGGAGCCGCTGCTCATCGCGGACCGCGAGCTGCTGCGCCGCACCCTCGCCAATCTGCTGGACAACTCCTTCCAGTACACGGCGCTGGGCAGCAGCAGGATCACGCTCGAGGCCACCAACCCCGAGCCCGGCCTGCTGGAGCTGCGGGTGCGCGACGAGGGCCCCGGCATCCCCCCCTCCGCGCGCGCTCACCTCTTCGAGGCCCACCTGCCCGACGAGAACACCCCCACCTCGGGACGCTCCGAGGGCGGCAACCGGCTCGCGCTCGCCTTCTGCCGCCGCGCGGTGCAGGCCCATGGGGGATGGATCTGGGTGGAGGACAACCACCCCAAGGGCACGGCCTTCTGCATCCGACTGCCGCTGCGCCCCCACGGGCCCCTGTTCTCCGACTCCTGAAAAAGACGACGCCCGAGGGCCATGGGGCTCCCGGGCGTCCGGACGTCACGGTGCGTGCCGGAGGGCTAGTAGGTGCCCTTCATCGTCACGTTGGTGTAGGCGCTGTAGCCGTACGAGCACGCGTACCAGGTCCCCGCGGCCGGGCTGCTGATGGTGCAGCTCTCGCTGTTGCCACTCTTGTACGGGCGGCAGGCGTAGGAGCTGGTGGTGGGCTGCGAGCCCTGCCTCACGTACAGGTCCGCGTCACCCGTGGTGCCCGTCTTGCCCGTCTGGGTGAAGACGACCGAGGTCTTCCCGCTCGGCACGCTCAACGTGAAGCACTTCCACGTGCCCGAGGAGCCCGAGTACGAGGCCGTCTCCACGCCGTTGGTCAGCACGCTGCCATCACCGCCGGAGCCCGAGGAGTACGTGCCCTTGAGGCTCATGCCCGAGGCGTCGGAGTAGCCGAAGATCTTCACGTACCAGGTGCCCGCCTGCGGGTTGGCGATGGTACAGGTCTCCGTGTTGCCTCCCTTGAACGGACGACAGTCGTACACGGTGCTGGACGGCTCGGCACCGAACTTCACGTACATGTCGCCGTCACCCGTGCCACCGCTCAGGTCGAACGTCAGGCTGGTGGAGCCGGCGGGAACGGCCAGCGTGTAGATGCAGCTCCAGACGCCCTCGCTGGCGGAGATGCCCGTCACCGCCACACCGTTGGAGAGCGCCACCTGCGTCGTGCAGGGGGGCGGCGGGGGGATGCCCACGCCCACGGCCGTCCAGGTCGCCGTCACGGCCTCCACGGTGGCCGCGTCGTAGCCGAGCGCCGCCGCGGCCTGCTCGGTGTACGTCTTCGCCTGGGCGAAGGTGGTGCTGGGCGTCATCAGGTCCACGTTGGCCTTGTAGAAGATGGCGCCGGCCTTCTGCACGCCGATGGCCGGGACGACCGTGGTGGACTTGCCACGCGGGTGCGTGCCGCCCTTGGAGAGCAGCGTGAAGGCCAGGTTGGCGATACCCGAGCTGTAGTGCACGTCCTTGCTGCCCGCGCTGCTGGTCCAGTAGTCCAGCGAGGCGCCGTCCTTGGCCGGGTCGTACATGTAGCGCAGGGCGTCGTTCGGGATGGCCGGGGTCCAGATGTCGTCACCCACCATGAACACCTCGTTCGTGGTGGCCCAGGTGCCCGAGGCGTAGCTCTCGCAGTAGGCGCCAAAGATGTCGCTCATCGCCTCGTTGAGGCCACCGGACTCGCCCGAGTAGATGAGGTCGGATTCGTGATCGGTCACCGCGTGGGTGAGCTCGTGCGTGGTCACGTCCGCGGACAGACCGAGCATGGTCGAGTCCGTGCCGTTGCCATCGCCGTACACCATCTGGGTGCCGTCCCAGTAGGCGTTCACGTAGTTGGTGCTGTAATGCACCGTGCTGATGAGGGTCGCGCCCGCGTTGTCGAGCGAGTCACGGCCGAAGTTGTTCTTGTAGCAGTCGTAGGTGCCGCCGAGCTTGTCGTAGTTGACGTCGACGTGGGTGTCGCCCGTGGCGGCCTGGCCCTCGGAGCGCTTGAGCGTACCCGGAGTGCTGCTGGTGTTGTTGGCCGAGTACACCTTGCGGTTGAGCGCGGTGTGGATGTCCGTGGTGCGGCCCAGGAGGGAGCCATCGCGCGCGCTCACGAAGACGTGGTCACGCACTGGCAGCAGGGCGCCCTCGCCCGTCACCACCACCTCGTAGGCCAGCTGGAGCCGGCTGCCCGCGGGGCGGTAGTAGACGAGCTGGGCGCTCCCGGCGCTCAGCCCGGTGCCCTCGGTGTGGCGCAGGGCGGACTGGGTGGCCGCCTCGCGGGAGACGCGCGCCACGGCCGGGACGTTCTCGCCATCGCGGGCCGTGCCGTTGACCGCGTAGACGTGGCCTTGGGGGTCCACGTGGACGACGAGCTCCTCGCCCACCACCGGCAGGCCGTTCTTCGTCTGGGCATAGCGCACGTGCGTGTGGCCCTGGGCGTCCACGCGGGTGCGCCGCACCATCAGGTCCGCCGCCTGCAGGCGGAAGATGGGAGCGATGCGGTTGAGCGCGTCGCCCATCCGGGCGCGCACGTCACCGGCCGCGAGCCCCCGTAGGGATTGGCCCGTGGAGCCGAAGTCACCCCGGACGTAGAAGGGAATCACTCCGTCCTCGTGCTTGCCGACGATCTGGACGCCAGGGATGGCGCTCAGCGCGGACTTCACGTCGGCCGAGGACAGGGTGCCAATCTCGTCGGTGCTCTCCGGCGTCGCGTTCGTGCCCTCCACGCCGCACGCCGCGAGGGGCAAGGCGAGGAGCGCGGTCAGAATCCGATGACGAACCAAGGGCAAACCTCCTGCTGGCCGGTGACGGAGATGTCACCGAGGCCGTTCCCGGTTCGAGCAGAATCCATGCCATTTGCTAAAGAGCCGTAAGCCCATCTAATCCTTGATGGCGCGAGCACCTCCCCTGGTACATGGATGTCGCAGTCGGCCCCCGCCGCTGTATGGAACCTTGACATCCGAGCCGCCAACCCCCTGGAAGCGCGGGAGAATCCGGCCGTGCACCCGCACCGTCCTGACTCAGGACATGTCCAGTAGATCCTGACACCGCCCCCAGAGCGACCCGGGCTACGAGCCGCTGGACGAGGGAGCCGGGGTGAAGCCGCCATGGAAGGTGATGGGAATGGCGTGCTCGAACCACGCCCGGGCCAGCGGCTCCGCGCCGGGGTGCCGCGCGTCCAGCACCGCCACGTGCGTCAGGCCACTCGGCGCGTCGTACACCTGCGTCAGCACGTAGCCGTCATCCTCCTCGATGGCACCCGCTCGCGGCACGAACACCGGCTCGGTGGGGTACGGCTCGCTCCCCAGCGCGAAGCGCTCCTCGCGCCCCGTCGTCATGTCCACCTTCGCCACCGCGTCGTGCGGCCCGCGCTGCGCCGCCGGCCCCGAGTGCACGGACAGGTAGAGGTAGCGGTGCTCCCGCGTCTCCACCCGCGGCGCCACCCGGGGGAACTCGGAAGACAGGGCCAGGCGCTCCTCGGTGCGGAAGGTGCGTGCCTTCAAGTCCAGCGTCGCCCGGTGCAGCCGGCCCTGGGAGGGCATCGTGGGCACGCCGTGCGTCAACTCGCGCAGCCAGGTGTTGGTGCCGAAGTCCGGGTAGCGCACGTAGTCCACCACCACGCTCCCCTCGCGCTCGTACGCATTGGCGAAGTGCCACGTGAAGAGCGGCTCCGTCTCGATGCGCACCGGGTTGGCCAGGTCATCGAGGGGCACCACCAGCACCTGCGTCCCCAGCTCCGGCCGCCACTCCAGGTTCCTCGAATAGTACCCCACCCCCAGCAGCATCTTGAAGACGTCGAGCCGCAGGGGAGTCACGAAGAAGACGAGGTGCCGCTCGGTGGCGATGAAGTCATGGATCATCGTCGGCCCGGGCAGGGGAACCTGGCCCAGGTGGCGCGCGCCCCCGCTATCCGGCAGCTCGTACAGCTCCAGCGTGGTGACGCGCCCGTAGCGCATGCCGAAGTTGTACGTCGCCTCGCGCCCCGGCACCCGGTGCGGGTGCGCGGAGAAGTTCGTCAGGATGACGCCCAGGTCCGTCTCGCCCAGCCAGCGCAAATCCTCCGGGGAGAGCTCCGTGGGCAGGCCCCCCTCGTACAGCGCGAAAATCCGCCCGTTCCACTCCAGCACCGACGTGTTCGCCGCGTTCCTCTTTTGCGCCCCATGCCTCAGCCTGCGCCACGGCGAGGACCCCGTTCCGTAACCGCCGCCGAGGATCCTCCCCGCCGCGCGCCCGGCGCGCAGGCCCGGGGTGTCGATCACCCGCGCCGCCCCTCGTGCGCCGCTCCCGTCGAAGCGCACCGCCATCACGCCACCGTCCCCGTCGAACCAGTGCCCGTAGCGCTCCGCCCCCACGCCGAAGGTCATCGAACCCACCCGCCTCAGCGTGCCCCGCAGGTCCTCCGGCAACTTCCCCTCCACCCGGAGCGGCTGGAAGCCCTGATCCTTCGTCAGGTCGCGGAAGGTCCCGCGCCAGCCCGGCTGCGCGGAAGACTGCTTCATCGCCGTGCGCGTCATCCCGTATGTCCTCCAGCGGAGACTCCCCTCGCGGGCCCCGCTCATGATGGCGTTGTCGGACTTCAAGCTACCCCGCTCACGGGGGTCCCCAAAGACAACCAGCACGACCACCGGTCTCCCTGGAACTGTCGGGCGTCGGTCGGTTGACCGCCAGGGCGGGGAGCACCCCGGGAGCGGGCGGAATCCTGGGCGGCCAACCCTGGCAGAATACGTCGTGATGCGTTGCCAGACTTGCGGACGACGATGGGCGGGAACCCACACGGACTGTCCACGTGGGGCCTCCCCCATGGAAGAGCCGCACCTTGCTCGTGAGCACCCCCCGCCTCCGTTCGCCATCGCCGGCTACCACCTGGACGAGGTGATGGCACGGGGGGGATTCGGGATGCTCGTGCTCGCGCACCGGGAGCGGGACGGAGAGCGGGTGGCCCTCAAGGTGGCCCACCCGGAGTCCCCGCTGGCCTGGGCGCAACTGCACCGGGAAGCCGCCGTGCTGCGCGCCCTGGGGCCTCCCACCGTCCCCGCCGTGTACGAGGTGGGCACCGTCATCGCCACGGACGTGCCGTACATCGCCATGCAGCTCATCACCCAGCCCACGCTGGCCGAGCTGCTGGCACGGCGGGACGGTCCCCTGCCCACCGACATGTTCGCCCGATGTGCCCTGGCCCTGGTGGACTCCCTGGCGGTGGTGCACGCGCGCGGCTTCGTCCACGGCGATCTCAAACCGGAGAACATCTATTACGACGACTCGGCGGGCCGGGCCGGCTTCTTCGACTTCGGCCTGTCGCGCGCGCTGCACGCCCCGGTGGAGCCGATGCCCGATGGCACCCGGTTCATCCCCATCGAAGGAGCCTTCGCGGGAACGGCCGAGTACATGGCGCCCGAGCAGTGCGAGGGGCGAGCGGACCTGGACGCGCGTGCGGACCTCTACGCCCTGGGCGTCATCCTCTACGAGATGCTCACCGGACGGCCGCCCTTCTTCGGCCGGCAAGTGGATGTGCTCCAGGCCCATCTCTCGCGCCGTCCCCCCCGGCCCGGAGAGCTGGCCCCCGTCCCCGAGTCGCTCGAGCAGGTGGTGTTGCGCTGCCTCGTCAAGGAGCGCGACCGGCGCTTCGGGCGCGCGGAGGACCTCGGGAGCGCGCTCCGGGACGCCCTGTCCCGTCAGGAGCAGCCGCGCCCTCGCGCCCTGACGCCCCCACCCCACCTGCCGCTGGTGCACCCCGCGCCCCGCCGGCGCACCGTCGCGGTGCTCTTCTTCCGCTCCGGCGCCACCCCCGTCACCCTCCAGAAGGTGCTCGCCAGCTTCGGCGGGCACCTGGCCTTCCACGAAGACAGCCGGTTCGCCGGCGTGTTCGAGCCGGACGCGGGTGACAAGCCCCTGCAACACGCCCTGCGAGCCGCGGAGGGACTCGTGGCCCAGGAGCTGGCGACGGCCACGCTGTTGGATTTGCTGTCCGTGGTGGTCCAGCCGCGCCCCGGTGGTCCACCGCGCTACCTGGGCAATGCCCTCTCCCGGAACGAACCCGAGCTCGGGCAGGACGGCGCCCCTCCCCTCCTGCTCACCCGTGCCGCGGTGGAGGCCCTGCCCGAGAAGCAGTTCGTCCCCGTCCCCGAGCGGCCAGGTTTCTTCCGGATCGCCACGCTCGCGGTCGCCCCCCAGGACGTCACCGACCTGTGCCTCGAGAGCGGGGAGCTGTTGGGCCGCGATGAGGAGCTCGCGGAGCTGGAGCGGAGCGCGAGCCTGGCCCTGGAGGAGCAGGCGCCCAGGCTCGTCACCGTGCTGGGGGACTGGGGCCACGGCAAGAGCCACCTGGGCGCCACCCTCGTCCAACGGCTCCAGTTCCGGCTGCCCCACGCGCGCGTGTACGCCTGGCGGGCCCGGCAACCCATCCAGGGCGGCCTGGAGGGCTCGCTGCGCATGCTGATCCGCGCCGCGCTCGGCCCCGCCTGGCGGGACAAGCAGCTCCCCGAGGACATGGGCCGGGCCACCTGCCTCGAGCTGCTGGGGCCCGCGCTGAGCACGGAGCTGTGGCCCGGCGTGGCCTCCGCCCTGGGCTGGCTGACCCACACGGCCTCCGAGGTGCGCAGCCGGGCCGCGGCACCCGGCGCGCTGCGCTCGCTGGCCATGCGCGCCGCGGGCGAGCTGCTGGCCGCGCGCGCCCGCCGCCAACCCCTCTGCTTCATCCTCGACGATGCCCACTACGCCGAGGAGACGGTCCTGGACGCGCTGGAGTACGCGACCCGGGCGGGCACCCGCCATCCCCTCTGGGTGTGCGTGCTGGCCCGCTCGGGCTTCGCGCGAGGCCGTCCCTCCTCGGGCTCGCGCACCGAGCACCACCGCCGCCTCGAACTCGCCCCCCTGTCCCTGGCCAGCGCGATGGAGCTGTGCCGCCAGCACCTCCACCCGGCGGAGAACATCCCCGCCGAGGCGCTGGCACGGCTCTCCCACCACGCCCAGCGCGTTCCCCTCCTCATCGTGGAGCTGATGCGGGGCCTCAAGCGCCAGGGGCTGGTGCGCCAGCACACCAGTGGTGGCAGCTGGTACCTGGCCACGGACGAGTTGGATCGGATTCCGGAGCTGCACCTGGTGGAATGGCTGGTGGAGCGCGAGCTGAACACCCTGCCCGTGGAGCTCGCCGCGCACGCGCGGCTGTGCGCGCTGCTCGGCCCGGACTTCACCCTCGAGGAGACCGAGGACGTGGTGCGGGAGCTGGATCGCGACGGGGGCGCGCAGGACTTCCCGTTGGATCCCCGCCACGCCACCCGTCGGCTGCTGGAGCTGGGACTCCTGGTGGATGACGGAAGGGGAAACCTCGGCTTCCGCAACGAGCTGCTGCGCGCCATCGTGGCACGCTCCCTGCCCAAGCAGGATCAGACGCGCATCCACCGGGCGGCCTACCGCCACCACCGGCGCGAGTTGCGGAGCGGGGAGCGCCACCGCATGCCCCGACTGGCCCTGCACGCCGCCGCCGCCGGCCTGCGCCAGGAGGCCGCCGCGCTCTACGCCGACCTGGCGGATTCCGCCCGTGCGCGCCACGCCTACCTGGAGGCCGAGTCCACCTACACCCGGAAATTGGAGCTGTTGGACGAGGGCGACGAGTGGCGCCGCCGCCTCGCCCTGCGCGGACGGGGCCTCATGCGCTACCGCGTGGGACGCTACGAGGACTCGCTGGCGGACTTCGCCGAGGCCAGGAAGCTGGCTCAGCGCATGGGCGCGGTGGGTGAGGAGGTGGGACTGCTGCTGGACGAGTCGATGGCCCTGGACTGGATGAACGACTATGGCCGCTCCGAGGCCCGGGTCGTGGAGGCGCGGCGGCTGCTGCTCTCCGCCGGGCTGTGCTCCGCCCTGCTCGAGGCTCGGGTGTGGCTGGGACTGGGGCGCGCGCAGCTGCGCAAGGGCCACTGGGAGGAAGCCCGCCCCCTTCTGGAGGAGGCCGCCACGCGCGCTCGCGGCTTGGGCGACGCCGGGTACGAGTCGCTGGTGGTGTCCCAGTTGCTGCTGGCCGCCATCCTCCCCACGCTGGGCCACATCGACGAGGCCGGGCGCATCTTCGAGGAAGTCATCGCCGCCTGCGAACGGCGGGGAGACCGGCTCCACCTGGGCAGCGCCATCAACAACCGCCGCAACCTCTGGGTGGCGCGCGAGGACTTGCAGAGCGCGCTGAGAGACCAGGAGCGCGTCATGCAGTTGGGGCGCGAGCTGGGCATGGTGGGGTGGGAGTACTTCGCCGAGTACAACATGGGGGAGTTGCTCTACCAGGCGGGAGACACCCAGGCGGCGCTGCCCCACATCACCCGCGCCATCGAACTGGAGCGGCGCAATCCGGAGGTGGCGCCCCGGCCCTCGGCCTTGTTGCTGGAGGCGCGGGTGCTGGCGTTCTCCGGGGAGGACGCGCGGGCCCGCGAGGTGTTCACCGCGGTGTGCCAGGAGGTGGAGCGCGGCGGGGCCCGCTTCAGTCCCTCCGAGGAAGTGCTCCTGCAGTCGGTGGAGCTGGCCACCCGCGAGGCGAGCGCCGAGGAGTGGCGCGAACTCCAGGCCCGCTCCGACAGGTGCTCGACGGAGCAGGAGCCGCTGGAGGTGCTGGAGCTGCGCGCCCTGGCGAGGCTGCGGCGGGGCAGGCGCGAGGAGGCGGTGGACCTGCTGGAGGAGGCCTTGCGCCGCGCCGCCCTCATTCCCAACCTCATGCGGGCACGGCTGCGGCGCAGCCTGGAGCGGGCGAGCCTCCCGGGAACGGCGTGAGCACGCCTGTCTTCACCGGCGGGCGCCGCAGTCACTGCAGTTGTTGTAATGCGACCCGGTGCCGCACGACTCCGACACCTGGCAGACGCCATCCCCGCACTTGTAGATGTCCGTGGCCCGGAGGCGGGTGGTGAGCGGGGCGTACGTCTTCCCGCCATAGGTGCATTGCGTGTAGTAGCTCTTCGTGGAGTCGAGCTGGCAGTAGCTCGAGCAGGGGCCCACGTGGACGAGCGGCGGGCACTCCACGCTCACGCCGGTGTCCTGGGAAGTGAGCCCACAGGCCCGGAGGCTGCTTTCCATTCCATTCAGGGTGGAGCCCCGGCAGACATACGCGGAGCCGCCCACTGCCAGGTTTCCGAAGAAGGCCCCCTCCAACACGGAGAACGTGGTGAGTTCGTTGCTCTCCCGGGGGAGGGCAACCCCCTTGGCATTCAGGCCCTGCACCGAGACGAGCACCTGCAGGCCGTATTTGTTGACGTGAGCCGCCAGACAGGCGGTGAGGAGCTGCTGCTCCCGCTCCGTCGCGGGCAGCCCGCTGGCCCAGTCCGGCGTGAGCCCGAGCACCCCATTCCAGGTATAGCTCACCTGGGTGAGCGGGTTGGTCCACGTGCGGCCCTGTCCGCTTTGCACCGCGCAGCCGACCACGTACTTCATGACCATGCTGGAATAGCCCTCCGGGTTGGCATTGAACCAATCCTTGAACGTCGCGCTGCTCAGCCCGCTCGTCATCAACCCATTCATGATGAGCCCATTGGTGGAGAGCCCGTTCATGATGAGCCCATTCATGATGAGCCCATTGGGAGTCATGCTGTTGGTGGACCACAACGGATTCTCCACCGTGCTGGACAACCCTGGCTCCTGGTCAAGCGGCTCCACTTCGCTGTGGCCACAGCCAGGAAATACCGCCCAGAGCAGCACCTGGGCTCCGAGGAGCAGGTCCCCCCATGCCCGGGAACGCGCGAGCCGATCCATGAGCAAAACGCTCTCCTCTCCACTTGCTGGCTTCATGACTTCATCCCCCCATTGACAGACATAAAACCACGAGGCCGATCCCGAGGCTCTCTTGAGGAGGCCAGGACGACGATCCCCCGCTCAACCAGGAATACAGACTAAACCTAAAAAACAGCTCCCCCCAGGACAGGGCCCGGCCAAGTGTCTCTTTTGAGATAAGACACCCGCACTTGTCATCTGGGCGGCAGGTCCACTGCCCGTGGGTCGCGGAGCGCACAGCCCGCGACACCCGCCGAACAGTGCGTCCAGCACCGCCGGGAGGCGCTGGAACCGGGGCAGGTACGAGGGCCTACCGCGTGCCGCCCGGCCACACCGGAGCGTCCGCCTCGTCCGCGGACCAGGGCGTGCCCCGGTTGCCAGCGATCTCCCGGCCCTCGGGGTCGGTCACGAAGTTGCCCACATCCCCGAACGCCCGCTCGGCATTCACCCGGCCCTCCCTCCGGCGCATGGGCCCGAGCACCGTCCCCCGTCGCACCGCGACCACCTCGTGCGGCCCCGGCCTCAAGTCCACGAGCGCCCCCTTGCGCGCGGCGTCCAGCAACTGCTGCTCGTTGCCAATCGGGTCGGCCACCGTCTTGGCCTTGAACGTCCACACCAACAGACTCGTCGGCTCGCGCCCGGTGAAGGCCCGCTCGAGCAGATCCTCGCCGCCGAAGAACTGCTTGCCGATGTCGTTCTGGTTCACCGGCCCCGCCATCAGACACACGCCCCCGCGGAGATCACACCCCTCGGGAATCTCCGTCGTGCCGGCCACCTCGGCGACCAGCGCGCCGCGAGCCGCCGCCGCGCCAAAGGCACGCACCGCGTGGGCGAAGGACAGCCCCGAGCGCTCCACCTCGCGGCGCGACAACCCTCCGACGTAGATGCGTTGGCCCGCCAGCGCGAAGGCCTTGCGCCCCCGCGCGCTGTTGCGCGAGAGCGCGCGTCCGAGCGCCAGGTCCGCCCACAGCGGCAGCCGGGCGATGATCTTCCCGGTAATCTGCTCCAGGTCCTCGCGCACCTCGCGCAACCGCTCCCTGCCCTGGGGCGTGAGCACATCGATGCGCTCGAGCAGCATCAGCTCCTTGGCCCGCTCGCGCGACACCCCGGTGAACCGGACGAAGGCATTGTAGGCCGCGCGGCCCGCCTGCACCGTCAGCTCGTCGGGCACGTCCAGGGGCTGGCGCGCCTGATAGGCCGAGGGGGCGCTCGGCTCGGCGTTGACGCCGGGTTGGATGCGCTCGCTGCGCAGGGCGAGCAGCGCCGCGCCCAGGCGCCGCGCCGTGGCGCGCTCCATCGGCACGCGCTCCGCCTCGGGGACATGGCCCACCTGGGCCACCAGCGAGACGCGCCAGCCCGCCGCGCGCTCCGCCGGGGTGAGCCCCACCAGTGCCTCCAGCTCCCGCAGGGCCGCCGCGTCCGCGGGCTTCTCGAAGGGCGCCAGGAAGACCTGGGCGGCCCGGGTCCCCGCGGAGGCGATCACCGCCGCGCGCTCCATCGCCTCCGCGAGCACGCCCAGGTGCAGCTCCTTGAGGTAGCCGACGGTGGGGATGTCATCCGCGTGGCGGAAGCGCTTGGCCCAGGCGCGCAGCGGCACGGTGAGGAGGCTGGTCAGGGGCTTGTGGCCAACGAAGGTGAGCAGGAAGGTGAAGGGGGTGCGGTAGGGGCGCGCGAGCACGACATGGGTGAAGGCGGCGCCCTCGAGCACGGGCGCCTCCGCGCGGCCGATGCGCCGCAGCAGGGAGGCGGCCTGCTCCGAGTCCTTGGGGCCGAGGAGCACCTCGCGCTGCCCGCGGAAGTTGGTGGACTGCCTGGCGGAGAGCACCCCGAGCGAGCACTCCTCGAAGAGCTCGCGCTCGGTGGGGGCGGGACCGGGGACGAAGCGGGACGGCCTCGGCCGCGAGAGCAGCGACAGCAGCGTGCCGGCCTCTTCCCGCGAGAGCGAGACGCGGGTGCGGTAGCCGACGGGCGAGGCGGACTCGAGCGACTCGGGCAGGTGGTAGCGCGTGCGCTTCTCGCCGGGCGCGGCGAAGCGCGCGTCGCGGCGGACACCGGACTCGGACGGGGGGATGGGAATCGTCACCAGCGCGAGCGGCTTGCTCGCGGGAGACACCTCGGCGGGGATGGGGTTCCTCATGGAGGCGAGCATGCCAACGGCGGACGTGGGTTGTCTCGGGTTCATGAGCAACGAGAATCGAGGGATGGCGAAACCAGACAGTTCACACCGAAGCCGGGGCACTCCAACGCGGGTGGTCGAGCAGACGGTCGACGAGGGCATCCACCTCGGCTTCCGCTCCGGCGTCGCCGACGCGGCGATCCGGTACGGGCGAGGACCCCATCCCGGGCTCGTCACCGAGGAGCTGTTCTCCGATCGCTTCGCTCCCGTCTGTAGCCCCCGGCTCGGGATGAGACGCGGTGAGTGGGGGGGAGTGAGGCCTCCAGCTTGCAGCGGACGCCCAGGGCCGCATACAAGACGTCCGACCTCTTGTGGTGGAGCCTCTCGTATGGACTTTCGGCCCGTGTTGATTGCCGTCTATTTCTCCACGGCTTCTCACGCCCAATCGGTTGCCTCCGAGCCTGCCCCGCCACCGGTGTTCCCTGTATCTCGTTACGCGCCTGCGGGAGCAGGTGCTCCGATGGTGGGGCAGCCAGGCGACCAGGTGCCGCCCATCACGCGTTCGCCGAATACTCGGGTGCTCCCGCCGACAGGTGAGCTGGGGGTTTGGGCTGCGGACGAGGTGAAGGCAATCAAAAAGGGGCCCAGGCCCCCACCTGTTGAAACAATAGACGAACTCCTTGTCGCCACGGCTAGCCCGGGCGCCCCGGAGGCGCTGGGCTGCCGTGAGAGGCTACGACGAGCATCGTTGGCCTCTGGCCGCGAGGATGCTCGTCGTAACTTGCCACCTAGAGTTCGCGAGTGCATAACTGCTCGTCTACTCATGCACTGTGTCAGCAGCCAGTCGGGGGATGTCGAGACACGGGCGCGCCTGACGCCAAAGCCACCGGGCGTCGACTTCGCGACGGCGCATCTTCAAGAGGTCCAGACTGCCCTTTTCTGGCAGATGCGGCGGTGCGATGGCTTCCTCAGCTTGCCGGACCTGGAGATTATCTTCAGCGAGGTTGTCGCTGCGTTTGACAGACAGCGCCCGAGGGTGGAGAGATGAATACAGCCGAATCCGTCCGCTGGCTTCTCGCGACGCGCGCTGCCATTCGCGCTGCGGCTGGACGCGACGCCGTCAAGTTTGAGGCGCTTTCCAAAGACTCCGCGCTCGAGCGCGAGGCCTTGGAGAAGTTTCCCGATGAGCCATTCTTGCACCAGCAACTGCAAGCGATGCTTGAGAACGACCGAATTCTGGCCAGGAATGGAATCTTTCCGTCCGATGCCGAAGTTTGGGACGAACTCTAGCTAATGGGGGCTGGAGGAAATAACTTTTCCATTTCAGGAAAGCACACAACCCGTCGCAAGGGGATGGCTTATGGCTACTTGGGAAGGAGAGGGAAAAGTTATTTCCTCCAGCCTCCTTATGGCTCCAAGGCCACCGTGGTGACGAGCCAGCCCGCACCAGGCCTGTGCTCCGGCGATTCTTGGGCTCCCTGAACGGGGACGATGACCGGCAGCCTACAGGCGAGGCACGCGAGTAGAGCCGCTGCGTGACCTCGACAACGGCGAGGCGCTGCCCCTTCTCGTGACCCTCGTTGACGAGACGGAGTTCACGTTCCTTGTGAAGCCCAAGAGCCGCGAGGACTGGGGATGGATCGACTATCAGGTCAACGTGTTCAAGGACCACGACAGCTACAACGCGGTCCTCTCGTCCCTTTATGACTCCCTCAATCGCGAGCGCAAACTGAGCGAGGAGAACGAGCGGTTCAAGAAGGAAGAGAACCCGGTCGATCACGCCTACGCGACGCTGCTTGCGAACGGCGCAGTGAAGAAGACACCGTTTCGTCGCAAGCGACGCTGGCATGGTAACACCAACGAGGACATGGACGTGTGGGTCGACCTATACGAAGGGCCTGGGAAGGCAGCGGTCGTGGTTCACCTGAAGAATACCTACTACGGCGAGCCCTGGAAGCTCGACGGTGCCTACCTGACGCGCGACTTCACCAGTTACACCGCTCGGCCCTTTGCGCTCCGCATGGACCGACCCGTGATCGTCCCCGGCCAGTCGGGAAACATCGCTGTCGTTGTGGACAGGAGCGCCTTCCAGACGGACGGGGGGCAGCTCGCCGAGCTGGTCCTCCAGCTCTTCCGTGGGGACGGTCTGCTACAGGTGGCCGTTGCGGTGGATCACACGCTGGTTCGGCAGTAGAGGTACCGTTCATGCCCACGACCAAGGCTCTGCTGCTCAGCTCTATCGTCCTACTTACTACGCCTTCCGGATGCACCACGACTGGTGGCGTGGTGCTGCGCCCGGACGGCACCCCAGGTCCGCAGGAGTGCCCCGAGGAAGCAAAGAAGGCAATGCGATACATGAGACTGCGCGTTGGGGATGATGCCTGGGTGTCCCTTGATGCGAACCAACTCGATGCAAGGCGCATCACTCTCTACGACGGACCTATCGAGAGCATGCTGGATGAAGATCTTGGGATACTTGAATCGACGACCCGCTTGTATGGGCAGGTCTGGACGAGCGGCCCACAGGTCGTCATTCGGTGGTACGAAGCCCACCCGCCCGACGGCGAGAAGGTTCCCATCTGCGCGGTCGCTCGGCTCAGCCGCGACCAGATGCGGAAGCTGCCCGAGTCGAAGCCCGGGATGGCCATCCTCGAAGGCTCCAAGGCCGCAGCCTACATCGTCGATGCGTTCCGATGACACACTCGCTCGGTTGCCCATGTCCTGCGCCACTGCCGCGGCCAGAGCTACTTCGCGGGTGTGACCTCCAGGAGCCGAGCCCACGCGGCCACTCGAAGTGCAGGGGAAACCCAGGCGGGCATCTCCTCACGGCGGTGAGGACACCCTGGCGGCGTTCCTCGCGTGCGTAATCGACTCCAGATGTTCCTGTCTGAGGGGACGATCGCGACGAAGTCGGAGCGCTCTCCGCTCCACGTCCTCCAGCATCGCCCAGGCCTCGCGGGCCTGCCGGGGGAAGCGGTGAAGAGACTGCACGTAGAGGCAGGCCACGTGCACGCGCGTTCCCAACTCCTGGAAGCCAAGCCGTTGAAGGCGCCGGAGCCACCGCCCGAATTCCTTCCACGGCATGTCGAATCCGAAGGCCTCGGTCAGGATGGTCTTCGCGACGATGCGCTGAACCGCGAGGCTCTGGGCTGGAGTCTTCGCCTTGCGCATCCACTGTTTCTCCAGCGCCAGCAGTCCGCGCTTGCGCTCTTCATAGGGCGCCTTGGCCTTGAACAGCTCAATGAGGAGAAGATCGATCTCCTCACCGAACGTCGGGGCACGCCCCGAGTGTGAAGACACCATGCTCACGCTCCTGGACACGGCTTCTCGAGGGGATTAGCAACACCCCGGCCCTTGGAGAACCGGCCCCACGGGCTATTGGTCGGAGCCGGACGAATCCTTGGCCAACCTCTTACCTCCACAGCGCCCCTACACTCGCTCGAATGCTTTTCATACACGCAGGTCGAGGGGCAGGTCGCGCAGCCTGCGGCCGGTGGCGTTGTAGACGGCGTTGGCGATAGCGGCGGCGACGCCCGTGATGCCAATCTCTCCCACCGACTTGATGCCGAGCGGGGCCGTGGTCGGGTCCGGCTCGCCCACGAACAGGATTTCGATCTCCGGCACATCCGCCTGCACGGGGACGAGGTACTCGCCCAGGTCCCCGTTCACGACGAGCGCCGTGCGCGGGTCGACGTGCCCCGCCTCGGTGAGCGCCATGCCGAGCCCCATCGTCATGCCTCCGAGCAACTGGCTGCGCGCCGCCTGGGGGTTGAGGATCCGCCCGCAGTCGAACGCCCCGACCATGCGGCGCACGCGCACGGTGCCCAGCTCCTCGTCGACGGCGACCTCGACGAACTGCGCTCCCCAGCTATAGCAGGAGCTGTCGCCCGCGGCCTGGGTCCGCACCGCCGCCATGGTGGTGAAGGCCTTGGGGCCGCTGAGCCGGCTGATGAGCGTGGGATGGGTGCGGTGGGTGGCGTCGAGCTGCTCCTGGCCCGAGCCCGAGACGAGGGCCGCGAAGTCCACGCCCACCGCCGGGTCCGCGCCCAGCACCACGCGGCCCTCCCGGATGGAGAGCTCCTCCCAACTCCGGCCGTGGAGCGGGGAGGCCGGCTGCCGACGCGCCAGCTCGAACAACCGGTCGCGCAGCGTGCTCGCGGCGCCATGGACGGCGAGCCCGAGCGAGGAGGACAGCATGGAGCCTCCGGCGAAGGCCGAGCGCGGATGCCGGGTGTCGCCGAGCCGCACGTCGATGCGCGAGGGCGGCACGCCGAGCACCTCGGCGGCGATGAGGGCGAGGGCGGTGTAGGTGCCCTGACCGATGTCGACGCCCCGGCTCTCGACGTACACGCCGCCGTCGCGGGAGATGCCCACCCGTGCCTCCGAGGGAGCGTGCCGGGTGGGGTAGGCGGCGGTCGCCATGCCGAGCCCCACCCACTCGTGGCCCTCGCGCCGGCTCCGGGGCTCGAGCGCGCGGCGGGACCAGCCGATGGCCTCGGCCCCCGCGACATAGGCTTCCTTCAGCCCGCGCGACGACCAGGGCTTGCCGGAGTGTGGGTCGGAGTCGGCGTGGTTGAGCAGGCGCAGCTGGAGCGGATCGATCCGGGCCTGGGCCGCGAGCTCATCCATCGCCGACTCGATGGCGAAGCTGCCCGGGGCCTCGCCCGGGGCGCGCATCCAGCCGGGCACGGGGATGTCGAGCATGACGATGGAGTTCTCGGCCCGGTAGTTCGCCACGGCGTAGGTGGCCTCGGACGCGCGCGAGCCCTGCTCGGCGTAATGGGAGTCCCGGTCCGACTCGTTCGTCGTCTCGTGGATGAGGGCCGAGAGCCTGCCCGTGGCCTCCGCGCCCAGGCGCAGCCGCTGGCGGGTGGCGGGCCGGTTGCCCACCGAATGGAACACCTGGGAGCGGGCGAGGACGAGCTTCACCGGCCGGCGCACCACGCGCGCCGCCATGGCCGCGATCCCCACATGCGGGTAGAGGCTGAGCCGGCTGCCGAAGCCGCCGCCCACGAAGGCGGAGAGCACCCGGACATGCTCACGCTTCAAGTCGAACCAGACGGCGAGCACGTCCTGCGCCCCATCCACCCACTGGGAGCCCTCGCGCACCGTGAGGTGCTCCGCGTCGTCCCACCAGGCGAGCGTCGCGTGGGGCTCCATGGCGACGTGGAACTCGCGGGGCGTGGTGTAGACGGCGTCGAGGGTGAGCGGCGCGGAGGCGAGCGCGGCGTCGGGATCGCCTCGATGCGAGTCCCCGCTCAACGCCTTGGAGAGGAGCCCCAGACAGGCGACGCGCCGGGCCTCCCCAGCGCCGAGCGTGGCGGCGGGAGGTGTCTCGCGGTAGGTCACCCGCACCCGAGAGGCCGCGTGGCGGGCGGCCTCGAGACTCTCGGCGATGACGGCGGCGACGTGCTGGCCCCGGTAGCGCACCTGCTCGTCTTGAAGTGGCGGGCGCCGGCTGCCGGCGGCGCCCAGGGGAAAGACGGCGGCCTTGTCCAGACGTGGCGCGTTCAGGTGGGTGAGCACGGTGAGGACGCCGGGCATCGAGCGCGCCTCGGTGGTGTCGAGGGTGACGATGGTGCCGTGGGCGATCGTCGCGCCCACCAGCACGGCATGGGCGAGGTTCTGGGGCACGGCATCCGCGGTGTAGTCGGCGCGGCCCGTCACCTTGGCGACGCCCTCGATGCGCGTCGTCGGGGGTCCATCGCGCGGAGGCGCCACGGGCGGGGTCTTCATGAGGTCTCCAGGAGGTGTACAGCGCCGGAGGACTCTAGCTCACTCGGGAAGGGTGAAGCGGTAGGCGACCTCCAGGTCACCCCGGCCGAAGCCCTTGAGCACCTCGTGCGGAATCTCCTTGCCGCTCAGGTAGGTGAGCCCGCCGGACGCGAAGCCCATCACCGACAGCTCGAAGTAGGTGTGCGGCCGGGGCACGCCGGTGATTCGCAGCTCCGCCACATTGCCGCGAACCTGCGCCGTCAGCTCGCCCTCGGTGAAGTACCCCTTCCAGATGCCCGGGGTGAACAGCGCGAAGCGCCGGTAGTCTCCCTTGCTGAACAGCGCCTTGAGCTGGCCCTGGCCCAGCGCGTACTCGGCGGACTTCAAGCCGTATTTCCAATAGGCCTGTGGATCCCCCGCGTAGAACTGCTGGGTCATGGCGTCGTTGAGCCGCAGGAAGGCATCCGCCGGAATGCGCGTCACCGGCAGCACGGGCTGGGCGAAGACGGGGTCCCGCTTCGCCTGCTCGGTGAGGAATGCGCGCCACCGATCCCTACCGAAGGTCTGCTCCGCCTGGAGTTGCCGAGCCAGGAACGCAACGCCTTTGACATCCATTCGTTTGCCTCCACCGCCGTCCGGCCGCCCCTGGTGTCAGACGGACCCGACCGGGTCACCCGGCATTCTGCGCTGGGTTGCGCCCCTTGTGCGAGACGAAGTGCGACCATCGCGCGGAGGGGAAACGGCCGTGTCTCCCTCGGTCTCCTGGAAAACGTTTTTGACGGTTTTCCCGGAGTGATGTTATGAGCCCCCCCATGGACGAGCGCAGTTCTACGCCCGGGGTGACGCTGGAGGACGTTGCCCGTCGCGCGGGTGTCTCGCCGAGTACGGTGTCGCGCATTCTCAACGGGACCGCCCGCGTGCGCGAGAGCAAGCGCCGGGCCGTGGAGCGCGCCATCGCGGAACTCCAATATCAACCCAATGTGATCGCCCGGGGACTGGCTCGCGGCCACACCATGTCCGTGGGGGTGATCACGCCCAATATCGCAAGCCCCTTCTATAACGAGACACTCAAGGGGATCGAGGACAGCCTGGCCAAGGCAGGCTACTCGCCGCTGTTCGTGAGCGGTCATGGGAACGTGGCCAAGGAGGTGGAGCGCGTGGCGTTGCTGGTCGCGCGCCGTGTCGAGGGCATCATCTCGCTCAACTCCATGATGGACGACGAGGCCCTGCTCCACTCCTCGCAACGCTTGCCGCTCGTCACCACCGGGCGCCACCTGCAAGGCCCCCGGGTGACCAGCATCCAGCTGAACAACGAGCAGGCCGCCTTCGAGGCCACCTGGTACCTCATCGAGCTGGGTCATACCCGTATCGCTCACA
The DNA here is from genome assembly GCF_002305875.1 of Cystobacter fuscus. NCBI lineage: Bacteria > Pseudomonadati > Myxococcota > Myxococcia > Myxococcales > Archangiaceae > Cystobacter > Cystobacter fuscus. The sequence goes on from NZ_CP022098.1 coordinate 9,523,258, forward strand.
TCGCCGGGCCCGCGCACAACATCGATGCCCAGGAGCGCCTGGCGGGCTACCGTCGTGCGCTGCTCCAGGCAGGCCTGCCCGTGGACGAGCGGCTCATCGCCTTCGGCCAGTTCCACGAAGCCAGTGGCCTGATGGCGCTCAACCAGCTGCTGGAGACGCGCCAGGGTTTCACCGCCCTGTTCATCGCCAATGATCAGATGGCCTACGGCGCCCGCCTGGAGCTCTACAGGAGGTCCATCCGCGTCCCCGAGGACGTGTCGCTGATTGGCTTCGATGACCTGCCAAGCTCGCTCTACACCACCCCGCCGCTCACCACCGTGCGCCAGCCGGCGTACGACCTGGGCCATGCCGCGGGCGAGGCGATGCTGCGGATGATCAACGGCCAGCAGGTCTCCCAGCCGGACCTCCCGCTGAACCTCATCGTGCGCGAGTCCACCATGCGCAGGCGTGACTGACACACCTCCCCCACCATGATGCGGCATGTCATCGAGGGGCCCGCGGCCCCGCCCGTCCCCTGAAAGCGCTTGTCACCAGTGGGCGGACCGCCGCCGACGAGTGTCGGACGCATGGCCTTACGCGGAGCGTCATCACTGTCTGGCCGGGTCGGACCCGACTCCACGCGCCTCCCCTGACGCTCTCTGTTCAAACTTTCCAGTCAACATGTCCGGGACAAGGTGAAAGCGCTTTCAAAAGCGGCCTTTACTTTCTCGATAATTAAGTTTTAATGATCTCTCCGAGAACACGAGCTCGTCTCGACTTGCGCCGCATGGGTTTGACACAGCGCGACATCCGAGACGGTGCCACGGTCCTCCTGGAGGCATCGAAATGATCAAGAACGTAGCGTCTATGGTTTCCACCTGGGCCGCCGTGGCGGGCCTTTGCGCGCTCCTGCCAGGCAGTGCCCATGCCGGGCCGGTCTCCGCGGCGAACACCACCCTCTTCGGCCCGAATGTCTACGTCTTCGACACGAGCATGCCGGCCGCGGACATCCAGGCCAAGGCCACCTCCATCTTCACGCAGATGGAGTCCAACCAGTTCGGCACCGAGCGCTACGCGCTGCTCTTCAAGCCGGGAACGTACAACGTCCTCTTCGACGTGGGCTTCTATACCCACGTGGCGGGCCTCGGGCAGAACCCCGACGACGTGCTCATCAACGGTGGCGTGAACGTTCCGGCCTACTGGATGCCGAACATGAACGCGACCTGCAACTTCTGGCGCGCCTACGAGAACTTCTCGATCAACGCCTCGGCCGCCACCAACAACACGACCACGATCGCCGTCTCCCAGGCCGCCCCCCTGCGGCGCATGCACATCAAGAGCGCGGGCGGACTGTGGCTCTTCCAGGTGGATCCCAGCACGGGCGCTGGCGGTTGGGCCAGCGGCGGCTTCCTCGCCGACTCCGTGGTGGATGGCCAGGTGCTCCCCGGCTCGCAGCAGCAATGGCTCGCGCGCAACAGCAAGTGGGGAAGCTGGGGCAACGCCGTGTGGAACATGGTCTTCGTGGGCGACATCAACGCGCCCAGCCAGGCCAACTTCCCGACGGATGCCTACACGACGGTGGCCCAGACGCCCATCATCCGGGAGAAGCCCTACCTCTACGTCACCAGCACCGGCCAGTACGCCGTCTTCGTTCCCGCCCTGCAGACCAATACCCAGGGCCCCAGCTGGGCCGCCGGCTCCACGCCGGGCACGTCCATCTCCATCGATCAGTTCTACATCGCGCAGCCGTCCACGGCGAGCGCCGCCAGCCTCAACTCGGCGCTGAGCGCCGGCAAGCACATCCTCTTCACGCCCGGCATCTACCCACTCAACGACACGCTGCGGGTCACCAGGCCCGACACCATCATCCTCGGCCTGGGTGTCCCCTCCCTCATCCCCACCAGCGGTCAGCCGGCCATCTCCGTGGCCGATGTGGACGGCGTGAAGATCGCGGGTCTCATCATCGATGCCGGCGCCATCAACTCGCCCTCCCTGCTGGAAGTCGGTCCCACGGGCAGCTCGGCCAACCACTCGGCCAACCCCACCTTCCTCTATGACCTGACGGTGCGCACCGCGGGCCCGACGGCGGGCAAGAACGACGTGGGCATCAAGATCAACAGCCACAACGTGGTGGGAGACCAGCTGTGGCTGTGGCGCGCGGACCACGGCGAGGGCGCCGCCTGGAACATCAACCCCACCAAGAGCGGCCTCGTCGTGAACGGCAACAACGTCACGATGTACGGTCTGTTCAACGAGCACCACAACGAGTACCAGACGCTGTGGAACGGCAACGGCGGCCGGGTGTACTTCTACCAGTCCGAGATTCCCTATGACGTGCCCAACCAGTCGTCGTGGATGAGCAAGAATGGCACGGTGAACGGCTACGCGTCGTACAAGGTCGCCGACACGGTGACGAGCCACGAGGCGTGGGGCGTGGGGGTGTACTCCTACTTCCGCGACGCGGCCGTCAAGTCGGAGAACGCGATCGAGGTGCCCAATGTCACGGGCGTCAAGATCCACCACATGACCACCATCTGGCTCAACGGCACGGCTGGCAGTGAAATCACCCACGTCATCAACGGCCAGGGGGGCCGCGTCTACGCGAACTCCCCCGCGGAGGCGATGCGTCAGACCATCAACGAGTTCGCGGGCACCGGTACGCCGGTGATCGACACGCAGGCGCCCACCGTGCCCGGGAGCCTGACGGCCACCGCCGCCTCGAGCAGCCAGATCAACCTGACCTGGAGCGCCTCGACGGACAACGTGGGCGTGACCGCCTACGACATCTACCGCAACGGCACGCTCGTGGGCTCCTCGGGCACCACGTCGTACAGCAGCACGGGCCTGGCGGCTTCCACGACCTACACCTTCACGGTCAAGGCGCGCGATGCGGCGGGCAATGCCTCGGCCGCCAGCGCCTCCGCCAGCGCCACCACGAAGGCGGCCACGGGCGACACGCAGGCGCCCACCGCGCCCGCGAGCCTGACGGCCACCGCCGCCTCGAGCAGCCAGATCAACCTGACCTGGGGCGCCTCGACGGACAACGTGGGTGTGACGGGCTACATCATCTACCGCGGCGGCACGCAGGTGGGCACCTCGACCGCCACGTCTTACAGCGACACGGGCCTGGCGGCTTCGACGACCTACAGCTACACCGTCAAGGCGAGGGACGCGGCGGGCAATCTCTCGGCCGTCAGCAACACGGCGAGCGCCACCACGCAGGCGGGCGGCACGGGCGGCACGGGCACCGAGTGGACGTACGGGTGGGACAGCAACAGCGCCACCCAGGCGACCTCGTGGTTCAAGCCCACGGGCTTCACGGCGGCCTACGTCATCGTGCACTACGCCTACTCGGGCATCTCGCAGCAGAACGTCACCCTGACGTTCAACAACACCACGGGCCGCTGGGAGCTCCCCGTGACCGGCCTGAGCTCGGGCAAGGTGATCACCTACTCGTACACCTACAACAAGAACGGCGCCCAGTACGACACCCCGACCTACACCTGGACCAAGCCCTGACGGGCTGAAGAGCTCCTGACACGGACGGCCCACTTCCCCGCGAACTCGCGGTGGGGGTGGGCCGCTTCGTTTTCGCCGCTCCCCGCCGACGGCGCGCCCACTGGCACCGCTCCCCCCTGGGAGCCCTCCACAGGCCCGAGCCGCGGCTGCCGTGTGCCGCTCTCCCCGCGAGCTCGCCCATCGCTGTCGGGGCGCGCCTTTTGTGCGGAAGAGCCAAAAAATTTACTGCATAGCCCATCCACTCCCGGTCTCCCTGGGGAGGAGTCAGAGAGAAGTGACCCATCGGGGAAGGTTCTTATGAAGAAAACATGGCTTGTTCTGATGTCGCTCCTGGGCGTTTCCGCATGCGGGGTCGAGGCCCCGGAGGAGGCCTTGAACGGGACGGGGCAGGAACCCACCGCTGAAGCAGAAGTCGAAAGCGAACTGCTGCCAGTGCAGACCTTGACCAGCGTCCGGACGGGCTCCGGGGTGTACGTGTCCTGCCAGAGCAACATCACCCTGGATGCCAACGGCAACCTTCAGTCCTGCATCCTGGCGAACAACTCGTCGATCCGGACAGGGAGCGGCGTCTACCTGACGGCTCAGGGGGGAAACTTCCTCTCGCTCTATACCTCGGGCTACTGGCAACAGGGGACGCTCAACTCAAACTCGTCGATCCGCACGGGAAGCGGCGTCTACCTGACGGCTCTGGAGGGGACTCCGGTGACCCTGGATGCCTCGGGCTACTGGCAACAGGGGACGCTCAACTCAAACTCGTCGATCCGCACGGGAAGCGGCGTCTACCTGACGGCTCTGGAGGGGACTCCGGTGACCCTGCATGCCTCGGGCTACTGGCAGCAGGGGACGCTCAACTCAAACTCGTCGATCCGCACGGGAAGCGGCGTCTATCTGACGGCTCTGGAGGGGACTCCGGTGACCCTGAATGCCTCGGGTTACTTTGACACGGGCACCCTCTCCAGCAACTCGAGCATCCGGACTGGCCGCGGTGTCTACATCACTTGCAGGAGTGGCCAATCGACCAGCCTCTATGCGTCGACTGGCGATCTCTACACCTGTATCCTCGCGAGCTCGCACAGCGTCCAGTCAGCGAGTGGGACCTACTTCACGTGCGGAGCGGGATACCGGCTCTCCCTGAACAGCGCTGGTTACTACTTGGGCTGCAACTGACCGGGTTCAGTCCTTCCCAGCACGGCAGTGGCGCGAGTTCCAATTCCACCGGCTCAGCCCACTCCTGCGCGAAGCGCCCCTCTTCCGCCATGTCCTCGCTTCCGCGTCAACGACCAGCCCATCCCCTTCCCCCTGCTTGCGCTCCGCCAGGCCGGATGCACCGCGCGCGCCAACTCGCAAGTCCGCGGAAGCAGTTGAAGGGGATGGGCTCAACCGTCTACACCGCGTCTCGTTCTGACTCAGTAGTGGGCTTGATCAGGTTACGTGGACACCGGCTGACCGGGCTGCCCTGGCACGAAGGTGTCCATGGGCTGATATTCCCTGCAAAAAAAGTATTAGCTGTTTTTCTGGAGGATGATAATTCCAGGGCTCTCACCCCAGGAGGTACACCTCTGATGCGTATCATTGCTTCAGCAGTCGTCACGAGCGCACTGCTGGTCGTCGGTTGTGGTGGTGGAGAGCTTCCCACGGAGACGGACGCCACTCCGGAGACTCATTACGGAAACCAGTTGAGTGTTCCGATGTACTTTTCCTCCTCCCTCGGGGAGGAGCAGGTTTGATCGGAACATTCAACTGAAATCCGTTATCAGACCCAGGCGCCCCAGGAGGAAGGGACCGTTCACGCCATGGGCGGACCCTATTATTACGCGACCTCGGCCGATGCGGGCCGGCGCCTGACGGTCTGCGCCAATACCCTGACTGTCTTCCGGAGCGGGCCCAGCTCGGGCACCACCTGCACGCTGTACGGCACCCCGCCTGCCCAGAGCTTCACCGTGAGCAGCGTGAGCGGTGACTGGGTATTTGGCTTCGCGTACGGCTACTGCAACTTCAACGGCTGGGTGCAGAACGTATAGTACTATACGCCCGCAAACATTTGTCGCCACTGAAATCAAAATCCAGACTCATTGGGATTGAACACAACTCGCGCTGATAGTATGAGTTTCCCGGACTCTTGACCCGAAACCCCAGACACAGGAAGACATCCATGACGCGCCACTTGAAGCCCATGCTGGCCCTGTCCCTGCTTTGCCTCGTCCCCGCGATCGCATCCGCGGCGGAGCCCACCACCGAGGACTTCCTCGCCCATCGGTCGGGGTACATGAGCCTCGTTCCAGGTCAGACGGTGCAACTCCCCGCGCTGCGTGGCCATGGGCAGGTGGCGCCGCTGGCCGCAGAAGTGACCCAGACCTATATGTTCGGCAACTGGACGTCTGGCTGGCTCATCTATTCGATTGGCAAGCTCTATGGCTCCAGCGTGCCGGTTCCGCTGCCCAGTTTCCTGCACTCCGTATACGACCCCGATCATTATTCGGGCGCGGCCCAGGCCCGGGTCCCGACCTTCACGCCCTGGGTCCAGATCTTCGGCTATACGACCAACCCGAACGATATTTACGGCTGGGCGAAGACCTGCACCTGGGAGGTTGACGTCCGCATCGCCGACGGTGTCTGCACGGCGCTCGTCACCGCGTCCGTCTATGGTCAGCAGGGTGCGACGTGCTTGCTCAACAACAGCTCGTCGGTCGATCCCATCACGTGCCAGCTCTTCGTGGGCGTCGGCATCCAGTAATCAATGTAAGGGCTCTCCTCGTGTCTCAATAAACGTGAGGGCGATGCGCCCGGAGGCGAAGCGGCCCGTGACGGAGTGCCGCAGGTGGTGGCGCGCGAGCGCGAAGGTGACGAACGGCGCCTGCATGAGCGGCGCGAGCGCCAGCACCGCGAGCTCGGGGTCCGGCGCCTCCTCGGGCAGCACCGTGCGCGGCTCCAGCACCATGCCACACGTGGGGCACGCCCCCGGCTCATCGCGCACGATCTCCGGGTGCATGGGGCACACCCACCAGAGAGGGTGTCAAAGAACTCGAGCGACGCGACATGGCACGACAGGTGGCGGGAAGGAGAAAGGCAGAAAGGGTGCTGAGAAGCCCCCCCGCCCCCAGCGAACTGCCGCCTCTCGGAATGCTGCGATGAAGGCCCGGTACTGCTCGCGCAACTCCCGCAGCGCCTGGCGCGTGGAGGCATGCCCCAGAGGCCGCGGGCTGCGAGTGAGGCGCTCGGGCCGGGTATGCGGGTGCTGAGCGCTCACGGCGGCGTTCAGCAGCTATCCCACTTGGCGTCCGAGAAAGCACCACCACCCTGCTGAGGGCACCAATACCTGCCGAAATTCGTGCAGTTGTTGAAGACAACATCCCTGAATGGGCCGTGCCACTTCGAGCACTTGACGTAGCAGCAAGCGGAGAGTTCCCCCACCTTTCCCGTCTGTTTTTGAGCCCAGGGCGGAAGCGCTTCCGAAGGGGTGGTCGAGTCCGCAGGAACCTGAGTCTGCGCGGGGGCAGGGGTCTGCGCCTCCTCTCAACTGTCCTGGGGACCACCGCACCCCGCCGCGAGTGCCGCTCCCAACATCAGCATGCTCACACCAGCGAATATGCTCTTCATGAAAATAGACCTCCCAATGATGCAGGTGAACGAACGAGGCTCCAGGAAAGAAGCTCGGAATGTCCCCTCTTCACTGGCTCGCAGCGACCCGGAGCGGAGTTCGCGGACTGCCCGCGACTCGTACTCCAGGTATTGATCCAACCCTCCACCGCGCCCCCCTCATCCAGGCATTTACCTCTTCTTTTCCCGGGATGGCCCTCCGCGCCTCCTCGCACACCCTGAATGAAACCCTTCCTCCGCGAGCACTCGTAAATGAGACGCGAATGCATAGAAAAAGGCCCTACCCCTTCCACGAGACTTCCCGGCCCGAGCGCCTGATGGCTCGAGACCTCGATGAACGGAGACTTCACCGGGAGTGATGGGGTTCCAAAAGAAAGCAGAGGACCGGAGGCGCGCCAGGCTCACGTCCTCGCCTCCTGCCGGCTCGGACAGACGACAGCCGGCTCGACCCCCGGCTCTTCTCAGGACACCCGCCCTGGACCCCTGGGACCTTTGTCCCACGGGCAGGCAGCGGCTAGCGTCTTGCGCATGCTCCGATGCTTGGCCCATGGTCTCCTGCTGCTCAGCGCCGTGCTGCTCCTCGTGCCCTGGGAGGCGCCGGCATGCGCCCTGGCGGTGCCCCGCTCCTGGACGAAGCGGACGGCGGACGGGGCCTTCGAGCTGTCCTCGCGCATGGGGGAGCGCGCCTTCGGCCCGGCCACGCTGTCGCTGCGCGAGGTGCGCTCGGACAAGAAGCTCTGGGAGCACACACTCCAGGAGGCCCCCTACGAGCAGCAGGCCCTCTTGTCGCCGAGCGGCCCGTACGTGGCGCTGGTGGACGACTTCTCCGCCGAGTTCACCGTCTATGGCCCGGGGGGCGAGGCGCGGAAGCTGTCGCTGGAGCCTCAGCTCACCGCAGGCGAGAAGCGCAAGCTGCCCCAGACGAGCTGCGGCCAGCAGTGGGTGAGCGCGGCCCGCTTCGAGGGCGAGCTGCTCGTGCTGGAGGTGCCCACCGGGGGCAGGGTGCCGCCCATGTACGCGCAGCCCAAGGGCACGGCCGTGCGCTTTGAGCCGAAGACGCGGCAGCTCACGCGGGACGCGCCAGTCCCCGAGAAGAGCACGGCGGAGCTGATCCAGGCCTACCAGGGCGCCTCGGAGCCCCCGCAGCGCCAGCGGCTGGCGCAGGAGCTGCTGGAGCGCTCGATGGATGTGAAGGAGGGAGGTGATGCGGCGCTCAGCCGCTTCTGGCAGGAGCTGCTGCGGGCCCCCGGCACGCAGCCCCGGCTGCAGGAGATGGCGGTGATGGGGCTTGGGGCCACTGGCACGGAGGAGGAGGTGCGCGCGCTGGCGCGGCTGCCGGCGGGGGGACCGGAACGGGACGAGAAGGTGTTCCGGGCGCTGCAGCAGCGTGTGCCTGCGGAGGCGGAGGCCTTCGGCCTGCGCGTGCTGGAGGAGCGGCGGGAGCCCGAGCTGCTGCGCGCGCGCGCCATGGACTTCCTGGGCAGCCGCGGGGAGGCGGTGGCAGAGCGGGCGCTGCCGCTGGCGCTGAGAGATCCGTCGGTTCAGGTGCGGGAGTACGCCCTGGGGGCGCTGGCGCAGCCGCCCTTGAGGGCCAAGGCCGTCGAGCGCGCCCTGCCCTTCTGCCAGGACGGCGAGGAGCGGCTGCGCAAACGGGCTGCGGATAGCCTGCTCCGGCTCCTGCGCGGCGTGGAAAGCCCGGAGCGGGAGCAGGCGATGGCACTGCTGCGCGGGGCGAAGAAGCAGGGGCAGCTCAAGGGCTTTCCCGAGGGGTACGTCATCCTCGCGGGCGTGGCGGATCTGGAGAAGAAGCGCGCTGAGGCGCTGGCGCTCTACCGCGAGGGGGTGAAGGGGCTCGAGGCGCGGCCCAAGGAGCGCAAGTGGCCCACCGCGGACTTGCGGCTGGAGGCGAAGCTGCAGCTGGCCTTCGAGGCCAAGGCGCAGGGCAAGGCGGCCGAGCTGAAGAAGTGGGCCGAGGAGGTGCTGGGCGACGAGCACAAGCAGACCTTCGTCTGCGCGCCCAAGCCCAACGCGTACGCGGGGGGCCAGCCCCCGGACGGCTGCAGGGGCGGCCAGTTCACCGCCGATCACGTGGCCCGGCAGCTGCTCAAGGGCGAGACCGCCGCGCGATGAGACTCGGCTCTGAGCTATCCCCTCATATTGGGCCGAGAAATTCCTGAAAAACTGGTTGTTCACGTAACAGCGAAGCGAATCGCTCCATCAGCGGGACGAGCTGCTCCTCCGGCATCATCGGGATGGCTTGGTAATACTCACAGCCCTGCCGGAAGAGCGAGTAGGTGCGCGTCTTCACTGTGTTGGCTTTGAGGTAACGCTCCATCCCCAAGCTCTCCCCCGCCGCCCCCAGCAGCGTCAGCAATGCGCAGGCCAGCGCGCTCACCAACAGCAGCCGGTCCCGCCTCTCCGTCGAGCGGACCCTCACCGACGACAGGCCCATTCCAAAACGCAAGTCCTTCATGTCGCGGAATGTTTCCTCCGTTCGAAACCTCTTGCCATACAGCCCCACCACGAAGGCCGCCGTCGCTTCTTTCAAGCTCGTCGCCAGGCACCACGCCTCCTTCATTCCCTTCTGCTTCACGCACACCACTGCCCCCACGGGTGCTTCGTCCTGGGTGACTCGCGCTCCCACCAGGCGCACCGCCCGGCCCGATTCGGGCACCCACTCCCCCGCGCTCTTCTTCTCTCCCGTCTCATCCATCACTTGAATGCACTGACGGAAGCGCACCACGTAGTCAAACTTCAGTTGCTCGAGCAGCGCATAGAACTTCTGGTCTCCAAAGCCCCGGTCGGCCAGTAGTGTGAGCCGCACCCGCTCGGGCACCACCTGCCGCAGTCGATTGAGCACGAAGTCCTCGACTTCATTGCGCATCCCCTCCAAGGCGGACTTCTCCACCGTGAGCCAGACCAGGGGCGTCGTGCGTCCATGGCTCGCCACCAACGACGCCACCAGCGTTGTCTGCCCATCCGCATCGAAGTCCGTCCAGTCCAGCGCCACCAGCGCCTCGCTTCTCTGTCCCAAGGCAAAGGGCACCCACTGTGCGAACAGCTCCCAGACATCAATCCCTTGGTTGGACAAGAGCCGGTCCACCTGCTTCACCCCATGCTTGCTCTTGGTGCCTCGGGCCCACGCCAGGGCCTTGCCAATGAGATGAACCCCCAGGCTGGCGGCGTGAATGACACCCAGGACCGCGTAGGCCAGGGACAACACGCGCTTGGCGTGCAGGTCTTCTTCGAAGAGGGCTTCCAGAAAGGTATGCACCTGCTGGTCATCAAGGCGAGGCTTACGCATGACTGCGGAAGTAAGCATGCGGGTCCTACTTCTCGCACTACTCGGCCTACGCGGCGCTCCCTTGCTCGCCTGTTAAAATGAGGGGATGGCTCAGGACTCGGCTGGCTGTGCGCTGGAGAGGGCAATCCGATCCTCATCCGCGGGACGGCGGCGAAGACGTGGCTCGGCGAGTGGTGCCGGGAGGCGCCGCCCTGGCGACGTGCGCGCTGCGCGGCACCCCGGCCGAGGGGGCGCTGGCGTTCGAGAACATCAGGTTTCCTCGCTAGGGCATCGTCACGAGGATGAGGCTGGTGATGATGCTCAGGAGGAAGAAGTAGGGCCCGCTGACCAGGCTGTACATCAGCGGGCGCGGCATGTTGGGGTTGATGGCGGTGTTCGCCATGGTCGAGACGAAGTAGCCGAAGCCAACCACCGCCCCGAAGGTGATGGCGTCACCGACCGAGGTGAGGTTCAAGACCTTGATCAGGGTCGCGCTGGTGATCACCGCGATCAGCGTGCAGACGAGCGGCCCCACGATGAAGATGGGCGCGGGCTTCGCCTTCGGGTCGTGCGCCCGGCCGAGAACGGAGGCATAGGCCTTGCCGAACAGCGCGGTGAACCACAGTCCGCCGAGCACGGTGCAGGCGAAGGTCGCGGCCAGGACCGCGAGCCAGTTGATTCGTGTCATTGCATCGGAGATGTTTGTCATTGAGTTCCTAGACTGATTTGGATTTCGCGCGTTTCCGCGCGGTCGTGGCGGGTGGGGGCAACGGGGCCTCGTCGCCCCGTGAGGGGTGATTGCGCAGGGCCGGCAGGAGGACTCCGTCCACCATCGACACGAGGAAGGCCAGGTCGAACGGCTTGCGCTGGACGAGGGCGCGGTAGGCGGCCATCGCCGGAATGATCTGGGAGAGCGTGCCGATGTCGGCGGAGGCCGACACCTCGCCGCGCGCGACGGCTCGCCGCATCAGCGCGGTATGTGCTTCGGCCCACGGCTCCACCATCGCGCTGTTGGCGGTCTCGGCGAGTGCCGGATCTTGTGAGATCAGCGCCGCGAGCGCCGTCATGATCTTGAGCTTGCGTTCGTTTTCCTCGAGCGACTGCGGCTTGAACAGGCCGAGCAGGTCACCGCGGAGCGTGCCCGTGTCGGGGAGCTGCTGGAGATCGACCTGGTTGCGCTTCATGCGCGCGACCGCGTCGATGATGAGCTCGGTCTTCGACGTCCAGCGGCGGTAGATGGTCGCCTTGCCGGCCCCCGCCCGCGCGGACACCAGGTCCATCGTCAGGCCTTCGGCGCCCACCTCGGCGAGGACCTCGAGCGTGGCGTCGAGGATGGCGGCGTCGCGCGAGGGGTCTCGCTTGCGCCCCGACTGCGCTGGCACGGTCTCGACGGGTTCGTCAGGGGACTGAGGCATGTCGTGTATCTCCCTATGCGGATGCCCATGGGTTTCGAAACCATGAGGTTCCGAAAGGCCACGAGGTGTCAACGCGGATCCGGGAGCTCGCCTGTCTTCAGGAGCGTCGTGCGCGCCGCGTCGGCCGTCTGGACCATCCACGCGGGGTACTCGAGCGACAGCGCGCTCGCCGCGTCGAGCGTCTCGAGGTCGTCCTCCGACAGCCGAACCTCCAGCGCCTTCAGGTGCTCCTCTAGCTGGTCGAGTCGTTTGACGCCGAGGATGACACTGGTGACCACCCGCTGCTGGAGAAGCCAGGCGAGCGCGACGGCCACCAGTGACGTGCCGTGTCTCGCCGCGATGCCGTCCATCGCTTCGAGCACCGGCGCGCCCTTCACCTCATCCACCGGGGGAAACGCGATGATCGAGCGCCGCCCGCTCTTCGTGGCGCCCCGGTACTTGCCCGAGAGATAGCCGCCGGCGAGCGGGCTGTACACCAACAGGCCGAGTCGTTCTGTCTGGAGCATGGGCACGATCTCGCGCTCCAGCTCTCGACCGACGAGCGAATAGTAGGCCTGCACCGACTGGAACGGGACCGCGTTGAGCCGCGCCGCGACGCCCAGCGCCTTGGTGACCTGCCACGCGGCCCAGTTGGACACGCCCACGTACCGGACGTGTCCCTGCCGCACGAGGTCGTCGAGCGCGCGGACCGTCTCCTCGACGGGCGTTGCCGGATCCCAGCCATGGAGCTGATAGAGATCGATGTGATCGGTGCCAAGCCTTCGCAGGCTCTTCTTGAGCTGGTCCACGATGTGGTAGCGCGAGGCCCCGCCATCATTCGGTCCCGAGCCCGTCGCGTGCTCGACCTTGGTCGCGATCACCACCTCGTGCCGCGCGATGCCGAGATTCTTGAGCGAGCGGCCGATGCTCTCTTCCGACTGCCCGCCGGCATAGACATTGGCGGTGTCGACGAAGTTGATCCCCGCGTCGAACGCGCGACGCACGATGCGGTCCACGTCGTCCTGCCCGACGTCGCCGGCCCCGGCGTAGCGTCCGCTGCTGGGGCCGAACACCATCGTGCCCAGGCTCAGCTCCGACACGAACAGCCCGCTGTTGCCGAGTACGTTGTAGCGCATGTTCTTCCGTCTCCCTCCCGCGGCTCGGGAAGCAGCGGTCCAATATCGATACCGCCAAGTATCGAAACCGTCAAGTTCCGAAACTCACTGGTTTCGATTTTGGCATGCGCGCTTCCCGGTGACCCGCCGGCGTCGCTGCATGCGCTCCTGCTCTCGCTTCATCGGCTGACCGGGCTGCCCTGGCACGAAGGTGTCCATGGGCTGACATTTCCTGGAAAATAAGCATTAGCTGTTTTTCCGGAGAATGATAATTCCAGGGCTCTCACCCCAGGAGGTACATCTCTGATGCGTATCATTGCTTCAGCAGTCGTCACGAGCGCACTGCTGGTCGTCGGTTGTGGTGGTGGAGAGCTTCCCACGGAGACGGACGCCACTCCGGAGACCCAGACCCAGGCGCCCCAAACCCAGACCCAGGCGCCCCAAACCCAGACCCAGGCGCCCCAGGAGGAAGGGACCGTTCACGCCATGGGCGGACCCTATTATTACGCGACCTCGGCCGATGCGGGCCGGCGCCTGACGGTCTGCGCCAATACCCTGACTGTCTTCCGGAGCGGGCCCAGCTCGGGCACCACCTGCACGCTGTACGGCACCCCGCCTGCCCAGAGCTTCACCGTGAGCAGCGTGAGCGGTGACTGGGTATTTGGCTTCGCGTACGGCTACTGCAACTTCAACGGCTGGGTGCAGAACGGCTGGTTCTGTTAGGAATCGGCTGTCTCGAATCCTCACGGCCCCGCTCGGATTCCCGTCACGAGTCCGGGTGGGGCTGTGCCTGCTCCGGAGCGGTCCTCCAGGGACTACAGGTCCAGCCGACGAAGCCGCAGCGCGTTGCTGATGACCGACACCGACGAGAGGCTCATCGCCGCCGCGGCCAGCATCGGACTGAGCAGCAGGCCGAAGACGGGGTACAGCACCCCCGCCGCGATGGGCACGCCCAGCGTGTTGTAGACGAAGGCGAAGAAGAGGTTCTGCCGGATGTTGTGCAGCGTCCCCCGGCTCAGCTTGCGCGCCCGGGCAATCCCGCGCAGGTCCCCCTTCACCAGCGTCACCGCCGCGCTCTCCATGGCGATGTCCGTCCCCGTGCCCATGGCGATGCCCACGTCCGCCTGGGCCAGCGCCGGCGCGTCGTTCACCCCGTCCCCCGCCATCGCCACCGTGCGGCCCTCCGCCTGCAACCGCTTCACCACGTCGCCCTTGCCCTCGGGCAGCACCTCCGCCACCACCTCGTCGATGCCCAGCTCCCGCGCCACCGCCTCGGCCGTGGTGCGGCTGTCCCCCGTGAGCATCACCACGCGCACGCCCTCGCGGTGCAGCGCGGCCAGTGCCTCGGGCGTGGTCGCCTTCACCGGATCCGCCACGCCGAGCAGTCCCGCGGGCTGGCCGTCCACCAGCACGAACATGACCGTCTGGCCCTCGCGCCGCAGCGCCTCCGCGCGAGGCCGCAGCGCGCCCGCGTCCACGCCGAGCGACTCCAGCAGCGCCACGTTGCCCAGCACCACCCGCGCCTCCCCCACGAGCCCCGTCACCCCCTTGCCCGTCACCGAGCGGAAGTCCCGCGCCGCCGTCAGCACCGCTCCGCGCGCCTCGGCCCCCGCCACCACCGCCGCCGCCAGCGGGTGCTCACTGCCCCGCTCCAGGCTCGCCGCCAGGTGGAGCAGCCGGGCTTCGTCCACGCCGTCCGCCGCCACCACCGATACCAGCTTCGGCTTGCCCTCGGTGAGCGTGCCCGTCTTGTCCACCACCAGGGTGTCCACCTTCTCCAGCAGTTCCAGGGCCGCGGCATCGCGGATGAGCAGTCCCACCCCGGCGCCCTTGCCCATGCCCGCCACCACGGACATGGGCGTGGCCAGACCCAGCGCGCACGGACAGGCGATGATGAGCACCGCCACCGCGTTGACCAGCGCGTGCGCCAGCCGCGGCTCGGGCCCCAGCAAGGCCCAGACGAGGAACGTCACCCCCGACACGGCGATCACGGCCGGAACGAACACCGCCGCCACCTTGTCCGCCAGCTTCTGGATGGGCGCGCGCGAGCGCTGGGCCTCGCTCACCCGCTGCACGATGCGCGCGAGCAACGTGTCCCGCCCCACCCGCTCGGCCTTCATCACCAGGCCGCCCGTGCCATTGACGGTGCCACCGGTGACACGGGCACCGGGGCCCTTCTCCACGGGGAGGGACTCGCCCGTCACCATGGACTCGTCCACCGCGCTCGCCCCCTCCAGCACCACGCCATCCACCGGCACCTTCTCGCCGGGGCGCACGCGCAGCGAGTCCCCCACCCGCACCTGCTCCAGCGAGACGTTCTCCTCCGCTCCATCCTCGCGAATGCGCCGGGCCACGGCCGGGGCGAGGCCGAGCAGCGCCCGCAGGGCGCCCGAGGTGGCCCGGCGAGCGCGCAGCTCCAGCACCTGCCCCAGCAACACCAACGTGACGATGACCGCCGCCGCCTCGTAGTAGACGGGCACCGCGCCCCCATGGCCGGTGAAGGCATGCGGGAGCAGTCCCGGCGCCAGCGTGGCGACGACGCTGAAGAGGTACGCCGCCCCCGTCCCCAGGGCGATGAGGGTGAACATGTTGAGGTGCCGGTTCTTCACCGAGGCCCAGCCCCGCTCGAAGAAGGGCCAGCCCGCCCAGAGCACCACCGGAGACGCCAGCACGAACTGCACCCAGGCCAGCACCCGCGGGTTCAGGACGCGCCCCAGCGGCTGGCCCGGAAGCATCTCGGACATGCCCAGGAGGAACAGCGGCACCGAGAGGACGAGGCCCACCCGGAACCGCCGCGTCATGCTCACGAGCTCGGGGTCCGGCGCCTCCTCGGGCAGCACCGTGCGCGGCTCCAGCGCCATGCCACACGTGGGGCACGCCCCCGGCGCGTCGCGCACGATCTCCGGGTGCATGGGGCACACCCACTCGGTGCGTGCCATCATCGTCACCGGCTGCTCGGGCTCCAGCGCCATGCCGCACAGGGGGCAGGCCCCGGGGTGATCCTGGCGGACCTCGGGATCCATCGGGCAGATCCACATCGTGCCCGGCGGCGCCTCCACCGGCTCCGGCGTGGCCTGGGGCACGAGGAACTTCTGGGGCTCGGCGGCGAAGCGCTCCCGGCACTTCGGATTGCAGAAGTGGTAGGTCGTCCCCTCGTGGACGTGGCTGCCTCCCCTGGCGGTCGCCGGATCGATCGTCATCCCACACACCGGATCCAGCACCTTGCCCTCCGCGATCGAGGAGGGAGCATGCTGGGGGTCCGCGTGGGAGTGCCGTGGGTGGGTGTGCTCGTGAGCCATGGGAAGAACGACTCCTTTCGCTCCGGCGGACGGAGCACCCGCCAGGGCCTTACAGTGGACACGCCCCACGCCGCGCAACGGCGCGGGAGGAGTCGTGGTGCTCCGCCCGGCGAACGAGCAACCAGCGGCACCCCGCTGCCCTGCTGGAGTAATGGCACCGCGCGACCAGGGTCAAGGCATTCCCCTGAACCCGGTCAGAGGTCGAGTTCGCGCAGCCCCGGGTGATTCACCGGGCGTGGGCCCAGGGGCCAGAGGAACTTGCGCTCCGAGGCAGAGATGGGCACGTCGTTGATGCTCGCCTCGCGCCGGCGCATGAGGCCGTTCTCGTCGAACTCCCATTGCTCGTTCCCATGGGAGCGAAACCAGTTGCCCGCGGAGTCATGCCATTCGTACTGGAAGCGCACCGAGATGCGGTTCTCGTGAAACGCCCAAAGTTCCTTGATGAGACGGTATTCGAGTTCCTTCTCCCACTTGCGGGTCAGCAGACCGACGATCTCGGAACGTCCCTGGACGAACTCGGAGCGGTTGCGCCAACGGCTGTCCTGCGTATAGGCCAGCGCCACCCGCTGTGGATCGCGTGAGTTCCACGCGTCCTCGGCCTTGCGGACCTTCTCGACGGCGGTTTCGTAGGTGAACGGAGGCAGGGGAGGTCGGAGTTCGGACATGAGGCATCTCCTGGGAGGGAGAGAGGGGGCGCGTAGCTAATGAAAACCCCTGCTCGCGCGCAACCCCATCCAGTCGGGTTCCGCCCAGCAGAAAGACTCCTCGTTCGGCCCGAGGCAATTCCAACTCGATGTTCACGCGAGCAAGCCGGGCTTGTGGGCCATCGAGCCCCACATCGGCTGGGAGGGAGGCGGCGCCATGTGCGAAGAGCGCCTGGTGGTCGAACCGGAGCGTGCGTATTGGTTGGATGACGATGTGCCACGGGTGAACGGCATCGCCAGGCAGGTGGGCCATGGTGCGTAGGAGGATGGGCTTGGTGGGAGGGCTCGTGGTCGTGGTCCTCGGAGCCTGGTTGCTCAGCGCGCCACCGGCGCATATCCGTCCGGCCGAGGCCTATGTCCTGCCGGAGCCCAGCGCGGCGCTCCTCGCGGTCAAGGCGACCGGCGATGACGTGGGAGCGGCGGGCGTGCTGGGGCCGACGGTGCCCGGACACGACGACGTGGTGCTGCAGGAGGAGCGCGGCCAGGCATTCATCACCGCCCGAGACGGCTGGATCTGGCGGCTGGAGCTCGGCAGTGGCAAGGCCGAGCGCTTCGTGCGGACCCCCCTCGTGGCGTCCGGCGCGAAATTCCTGCCTGGGGATCCAGACCGGATGCTGTTCTGTGCCTCGCATCTCCATGGGTTCCGGCCGGAGCACGACGCCGCCGTGGGCGTCTATGAACTGCGCCCGTCCACGCGGGAGATACGAGCCGTCGCCCTGCGGGTTCCCCTGCCTCCACCCCTGAAGCCAACGGGAGGACGAGGCGAGGGCACGGTGTACCCCCTCGCGTCCACCCCCGCGCTGCGCTTCGCCGACATGACCGAGGCCAACAGCCGGCCCTTGGCGTTCTGCAACGACCTGGACATCAGCGAGGACGGTCAACGCCTCTATGTGTCGGAGCCCTATGACTATCCCGGCGCGGCCATGGGGCATGAGGCGAGCTTCCGCGAGGCCATCACCCTGGCGCGCAACGGACGGCTGTGGATGTTCGATCTGGAGAGCCAAAGCGCTCGACTGGTGGCCCAGGACTTCCATTTCGTCGACGGAGTCCTGCTGGACCCTGGTTCCAAATCCGCCCAGGGCGGCACTGGAATGGAGGAGTCCATCCTCATCTCCGAGACGCCCAAGTTCCGGCTGTTGCGCTTGTTCGTGGGGGGCCCCAAGGCAGGCACCGCCGAGATCCTGCAAGAGGGCCTGCCAGGAATGCCAGACGGGCTGAGCCGGGATGAGCGCGGGCGCATCTACGTGGCGCTCTATCGTGGCCGCCCCAGGAGCGCGGCATGGATTCACGCGAACCCGTGGATCAAACCGCTGCTCTTGAGATTGCCGCCCGCCTTGTTCCCCATCTCGCACGAGACGGGCTACCTGGTGCTGGATCCAAGTGGCAGACAGCCCCTCTACCTGACCCTGCACGACGGGCAGCGCGTCCGCTCCATCTCCAAGGTCAACCCGGGCCGAGAGGGCATCTTCCTGGCGAGCTTCGACCACGACAACCAGGGCGTGCATGTCGTCGGCTATCCCGCCGTGCTGACGCGCCAACAGGGGAACCCACCCAGCGGAGCGGCTTCCGGAAGATAGCGGCCTCACGGCCTCCCCCTCCCAAGGGCGAGGAGCAACTCCGGGAATGCCCCCTCGGCAGGTTCTCGGGGGCACACCATGCGCTCCTCCTCCCGTGTGGGTTGCGCGTGCACTCGAACACGTATGATCCGAAGTGCTGGCGCGACGCCGTCATTGAGACGGGTTCTCGCCCACGAGGGTCCTCCGCATGTTGGACATACCGGGTTATAGGGTTCTCGGCGCCATCCGAGCGATGGGCTCCAACGTGCTGTTCCAGGCGGTGCGCGAGGCCGATGCCCTACCCGTCATCATCAAGACGCCGATCGCCGCCTCGCCAGGTCCCGTCGAGAACGAGCGGTACCGGCGGGAGTTTGGAATCCTGCAGCGGCTGAAGGACGTGCGGGGCGTGGCCAGGCCCTATGCCTGCGAGCGACTCCACGAGCGGCCCCTGCTCCTGCTCGAGTGGGTGCTCGGCCAACCCCTGTCAGAGCTCACGGGTCAGCCCATGGAGCTCTCCCGGTTCCTGCACCTGGCCATCTCCCTGGCGTCCACCCTGGGGGAAGTCCACTCCCGCAACGTCATCCACAAGGACATCAAACCCTCGAACATCATCGAGGAGCCGTCGGGGGATGCACGGCTCATCGACTTCGGTGTGGCCACGCTGCAGCAGGTGGAGCACCTGGACGCGGCGCCGACGCATCTGGTGGAGGGCACGCTGGCGTACATGTCGCCGGAGCAGACGGGGCGGATGAACCGCGCGGTGGACTACCGCACGGACTTCTACTCGTTGGGAGTGACCTTCTACGAGCTGCTGATAGGGCAGCGCCCCTTCCAGGGACGGGATGCGCTCGAATGGTTCCACGCGCACATGGCGCAAAAGCCCAGACCTCCGCATGAGCTGAATCCGCAGGTGCCGCCGGCCTTGTCCGCCATCGTGCTCAAGCTCCTGGCCAAGGTGGCCGAGGAGCGCTACCAGAGCGCCGAGGGACTCAAGGCGGACCTGGAGCGCTGCCGCGAGGCGCTGAGCCAGAGCGAGCAGGAGGAGTTCGTGTTGGGGACGCGCGACACGCCCAACCGGTTCCAACTGCCGCAGCGGCTCTACGGGCGCGAAGCGCAGGTGGCCACCCTGCTCGAGAGCTTCGAGCGGGTGGCCCAGACGAGCGAGCCGGAGTTGCTCCTGGTCAGCGGATACTCGGGCATCGGCAAGTCCTCGGTGGTGAACGAGCTGTACAAGCCCGTGGTCCAGCGCCGCGGCGTCTTCCTGCGTGGCAAGTTCGACCAGTTCCAGCGAGACATTCCCTACGCCACCCTGGCGCAGACCCTCCGCGAGCTGGTGCAGCAACTGCTCGCGGGGAGCGACGAGGAGCTCGCCCGGTGGCGCGAACAGGTGAACCGGGCCTGGGAAGGCAAGGGCCAGGTGCTCGTGGAGCTGGTGCCCCAGTTGGAAATCCTGGCGGGCCCGCAACCCGCGCTCCAGGAACTGTCCTCCAACGAGGCGCAGCACCGCTTCTACCGGGTGGTGCGCCAGTTCCTCTCGGTGTTCGCCACCCGGGAGCACCCCATGGTGGTGTTCCTGGATGACTTGCAGTGGGCGGACCCGGCCAGCCTCCAGCTGCTCGGACATCTGCTGTCGCATCCCCAGCCGGAAGCCCCGCCGGTGCTCTGGATTGGCGCCTACCGGGACAACGAGGTGGGCCCCACGCACCCTCTCCTGCCGATGCTGCGCGAGGTGCTCGCGGCGCGGACCCGGCTGGTGGACATCCGGCTGGAGCCGCTGAGCGTGGCTCAGGTGGAGCACCTGGTGGGAGATGCGTTGCCAGGAGCGGAACGGGAGGCCATCGCCCCGCTCTCGGCGCTGGTGCACGAGAAGACGGGAGGCAACCCCTTCTTCCTGATGCAGTTGCTGGTGGCACTCCACCAGGATGGTCTGCTGGTGCGGGTGCCCGAGGGAGGATGGCGGTGGGATGCCGAGGGAGTACGGGCCCGGGACTACTCGGAGAACGTCGTCGACTTCATGGTGGGCAAGCTGCGCCAGTTCCCCCCGGGCACGCAGCACCTGCTGCGGCTGGCCGCGTGCGTGGGCACCCACTTCACCCTCCAGATGCTGGGCACCCTCGCCGGCCTGGGACAGCTGGAGGAGGTGGAACAGGGGCTCGAGCCCGCGCTCCAGGAAAGCATGCTGGTGCGCTCCGGCCCGGAGCAGTACCGCTTCCTGCATGACCGCATCCAGCAGGCGGCCCACTCCCTCGTCTCCCAGGAGGAGCAGAAGGCCATCCACCTGCGCATCGGCCGCCTGCTGCTCCAGAGCCTGACACAGGAGCAGGTGCACGAGTCGCTCTTCGACGTGGTGAGCCAGCTCAACGCCGGCGTGGAGCTGATGGAGGAGGCCGCGGAACGCCACCAGCTCGCGCGGTTGAACGCCGAGGCGGGACGCAAGGCCGCGGCCGCGGTCGCGCTCCGCCCCGCCCTCAGCTACCTCGAGATGGCCTTCACGCTCATCCCGGGAGACCCCTGGGAGACGGACCCCGAGCTGGCCTTCAAGGTACGGCTCGCGCGGGCCAGATGCGAACTGCTGAGCAGCAACATCGCCGAGACGCGCCAGCTCACGGAGGAGCTGCTGTCCCGCGCGCGGAGCCGTGCGGACATCACCGCCGCGTATTGCCTGAAGAATGACATCGGCCTCGTCACGGGCGACATCCAGGGCGCCGTCACCTGCATGCTGGAATGCCTCGACGTGCTGGGCATGCCCATCTCACGCCACCCCACCCAGGAGGAGGCGATCGCCGCCCACGACGAGGTGTGGGCGCTGCTGGGAAAGCGCTCCATCGAGAGCCTCATCGATCTGCCGCCCATGACGGATCCGGACATGAAGCTGGTGATGGGGGTGCTCGCCTCGCTCTTCGGACCGGCCTACTTCAGCGATCACCACCTGCTCATCATCGACCTGAGCCGCATGGTGTCGCTGACCCTCCGCTACGGCTTCTCGGAGGCCGCGGTGCTGGGAATCTGCTGGTTCGGGGTGCTGACCAGCTCCTACTTCAAGCGGTACCGGCAAGGCGAGGCCCTGGGCCAGCTCGCGTGCGAGCTCATCGAGCGGCACGACCTGCCCGATCGCCGCACGCGGGTGCTCTTCGGGGTGCAATACACCGACTACTGGACCCGTCCCATCCACCTCGTGCACGAGATTTCCCTGCGCGGCTTCCGGGACGATCTCCAGTCCGGGGACTACCTGAACGCCAGCTTCTTCTGCCACATGATCGTCCAGAACCGTCTGGCCATGGGGCACAACCTCAAGGACGTCTACGAGGAAGCGGTCTCGCGCGGCGAGTTCGTGAACAAGGCGGGGGTCGTGGATGCGATGGACATGCTCCTGAGCTACCAGGCCTACGTGCAGCAGATGCGCGGGCTCTCGCGCTCCTTCGACACGTTGAGCGGGGGCGACTTCGATGAGCAGGCCTTCGAGGCCACCCGGCAGATTCCCGCGCGCATGGGCACCATGCGGTGCGTCTATTGGATCGTGAAGCTCCAGTCGCGCTTCATGTGCGGCGCCTACGCGGAAGCCCTGGAGGCGGCGAACAAGGCGTCCGAGCTGCTCTGGTCCATGCACGGCATGCTCTTTCTCAGGGAGTACCAGTTCTTTCGCGCCCTGAGCCTGGCCGCGTGCTTCGAGGGAGCCTCGCCCGAGGAACAGCGGCGCTATCTCGAGGCCATCCAGGTCCACCAGCGGCAGCTCGCGGACTGGGCGGAGCATTGCCCCGAGAACTTCCACGCGCTCGAGCAGCTCGTGTCCGCGGAGCTGGCGCGCCTCGCGGGCCGGGCGGACGAGGCCACACGCGCCTATGAAGAGGCCATCCGCTCGGCGCGGGAGAACGCTGCCCCCCAGTACGTGGGACTGGCCAGCGAACTCGCGGCCAACTTCTGGCGCACGCGGCAGGCCTCGGTGGTCGCCCATGCTTTCGCGAGAGAAGCCCGGGCGGCGTACCTGCAGTGGGGAGCCCTGGGCAAGGTGCAGCACCTGGAATCCCAGTGGCCCCACGTCGCGTCCTCGGCGGACGCCGAGGAGGCATTGACCACCCACAGCACGGCCTCGACCCGCATCGACGCGCTCACCGTCGTCAAGGCCCAGCAGGCCGTCTCCAGCGAGATCGTGCTGGAGAATCTGGTGACGACGCTGCTGCGCGCGGCCATCGAGAACGCGGGCGCCCAGAGCGGCGCCCTGCTGCTGCCGGAAGGCAACACGCTCTCGGTGGCGGCCATCTCCGGGACGTCGCCGGAGGGGGCAACGCACGAGTTGCCATGGACGATCCTGTCCTATGTCCGGCGCACCCGGGAGCACGTGCTCATTGGCGACGCCTCCAAGCCCCACCCGTTCTCGGCCGATCCCTCCCTGGCGCGTGGCGGAGCGCGCTCGGTGTTGTGTCTGCCCCTGATGAAGCAGGAGCAGTTCTCCGGAGCGCTGTATCTGCAGAACAACCTGGCCACCAATGCCTTCAGTCCGGCGCGCCTGGCGCTCCTGGGACACATCGCCTCACAGGCGGCCATCTCCATCGAGAACGCGCGGCTGTACGCGGACGTGCAACGCGCCCGGACGGAGCTGCGCCGGGCCAATGAGGAGCTGGAGCGGCGGGTGGAGGAGCGCACGCGCGAGCTCAAGCAGGCCCAGGCCCGTCTGGTGGACACCGCGCGCGAGGTGGGCATGGCCGAGGTGGCTTCCAACGTGCTGCACAACGTGGGCAATGTGCTCACCAGCGCCGTCGTCAACCTGGAAATGATGCGCCAGGCCGTGGGCTCCTCCCGCGTGGGCCGGCTGAAGCAAGCCACGACCCTGCTGATGGAGAACCAGGCGAACCTGGTGGAGTTCCTCGCGGAGGGCTCGCGCGGCAGCCGCCTGCCGGAGTACCTCTCGGTGGTGGCCGACGAGCTGGTGCGGGAACAGACCCGCCTCATGGAGGACATGGATGCGATGGGCCGGCACATCGACCACATCCGCGCCATCGTCCAGGTGCAGCAGACGTACGCGCGCAACGCGTTGATGACGGAGGAGTGCGATCTCGCCCAGCTCATCGATGATGCCCTGCGCATCCAGATGGAGACGCTGCAACGTCATGGCGTCAGCGTCCAACGCGAGCTGGCGGTGCTCCCCAAGGTGAGGGTGGACAAGCACAAGGTGTTGCAGATCCTCATCAACCTGCTCAGCAATGCCCGTCACGCGCTGGAGGCCATGCCCGAGGGGAATCGTCACCTGTGGGTGAGACTGAGCGCGGCGGGGCCGGTGGCTCGCATCCAGGTGGAGGACGACGGGATGGGCATCGCTCCCGAGGTGAAGGGCAAGCTCTTCACGCACGGCTTCACCACGCACAAGAATGGCCACGGCTTCGGGCTGCACTCGAGCGCGCTGGCGGCGCAGATACTCAATGGACGCCTGACGCTCGAAAGCAATGGGCCTGGCCAGGGCGCCGTGGCCACGCTGGAACTTCCTCTCACGTAGCAGGGCACGGCCCGCGTGGGTCCCGGAGCCGGGACCCAGCAAGAAAGGCTGACAAGACAAAGGCATTCTTCAGCCATGAGAAAATGAGACTCCCACGACGCCCCCATTCATTTCATGTCTCGGCAATTGTGTTGACTACTCCACGTCACTTATGCGAACCAGGATTTTCCTGGATGGCTGAAATATTTCAGCCACGTCGCGAATGGGAGAACTCACATGACGTACCGTCGAGCCGACGTTGCATCTTCCAGTGGGTGGCGGTGGGGCGTGGTTCTGCTGACGGCAGTGGTGGGATGTGGCCGGGAGACACAAGCGCCGGCTCCCGTGCAGGATCCCATGGAAGCACTCGAGCAAGAGACGCTGCACCAACCGCCTCCCGCCGGGTGTACGGAGATCACCCTCGGCGAGCTCGAGAATGGCATCGAGCTGTCACCCGTGAGGTATGGGCAACAGCCGACGTATCGCGGAGAGTTTTCGAACCTCGGGGATCCCGCGGTGGCGGATTCCGCGTACATCCGATTGGACGTGAACACCGCCCTGGGGCTTCATGATCTGGCCAACGGCGGCACCAACCTGTTCTCGTGCGAGCAATGCGTCTATGGCTACCAGGACGCCGGTGCGTCGACGGCGAAGACCTTCGTCGCCGAGTCGGGCAAGCTCTTCGTCGCGAGCAAGGTCTCGCCCCAGCAGACCGCCGGCGCAATCGCCAATGTGCTCTTGCGCGAGTCGGTGGCCGCTCCGCCACTCCGAGTGCCGTACACTGGAACCGCACCGGTGGAGGGCGGTGAGTGCCGATGGATCCGGTTCGCGAAGTGGAGCACGATCCGCCCCGGCGGCTGCGATCCCCGCGAAGGTGCGCTGACCACGATCCCCCCAAACCACACCTGCGTCGCCGACGACACCGTGGGCAGCGACGGTACGCTCGAAGAGTCACTGGGCACCAAGACGCAGGGACAGGCATGCACGTACACACCCGCGGCGAGCGAGGACCAGCTCGCCTCGACGGACTGCGCGCCCGGCTATGCCTGCTCCAGCGCCTACAACGACACGCGGCAGTGCCTCGCCACGTGCGACTTCATGGCGGCGGACCCGGGGTGCCCGACCGGCACGGTATGCGGCGTCTATGGCCTGTGCATCGAGCAGTCGGTCATGGAGCCCATTGGCTATCTCTTCGATCCGGCACTCATTGGCGAGACCTGTAGCGTCAACTGGGCCGAGTTCTGCGGCGTCGAGGGTGCGCGAGGCGTCTGCGTCGACCTGACACGCTCGGGCCATGGCACCTGCTACCGCTACGCACGCGCCCGCTCGGAATGCGGCGCGGGAGAAGAGCTTGGCTATGTCTCCTACCCGCTCGCCAACGGCGGGGTCGATAACACCTCCGGGTGGTGCTATCCCGACGGACTTTGAGCCGGTCGGGAACTCCCCGGGCACCCGGTGAACGGGGAGTCGAGGCACTCATTTTGTCTGGCCTTACGGGCAGCCCCTGCGCGCGCGCCCCTCGCGGACGACACGGACGAGGGTGCTCGCGGCCACTTCGCAGTCGTCCGCGGAGCAGATGGCGGACACCACCGAGACCCCATCCGCCCCGGCGGCGACGACCGCCGCGGCGTTGGCGGCGGAGATGCCACCGATGGCCACGGTCGGCACGGGCAGCAGGCGCCGCAGCCGGGTGAGCTCCTCCAGCCCGAGCGCCGGGGTGGCATCCGGCTTGGAGCCGGTGGGGAAGATGGGACCCACGCCCGCGTAGTCCACCACCGACGGATCCAACGTGGGCAGGTCTTCCGCCCCGGTGATGGACAGACCCACCAGCGCGTCGGGCCCCAGCAGCCGCCGGGCCACCTCGGGCGGCAGGTCCCCCTGCCCCACGTGCACACCGTCCGCCCCCATCGCCAGCGCCAGGTCCACCCGATCATTGACGATGAGCGGCACCCCGAGCGGCCGGAGCCGTTCGAGCAGCGCCCGACCCAATGCCAGCGTCTCGCGCGCCGGGACATCCTTGTCGCGCAATTGCACCAGGGTCGCTCCGCCGCGCACCGCGGCGAGCACCACGTCCACCAGCCCGCGCCCGCGCGACAGCAGGCGGTCGGTGACGAGGTAGACGGACAGATCGGGCACACGACGGGTCATGCGGACGGTCTCCTTCAGCGCAGGCGGGCGCGGGCGCGCACGGTGGCCTCATCCAGGGTGTAGAGCGCGTCCAGCAGGTGGAGTTGCAGCGAACCCGGACCCTTGGACTGCTCGGCGGCGAGCTCCCCGGCCAGGCCCAGCGTGGCGAGGGCGCGCGAGGCGGCCAGTACCGCGTCGGGCTCCACCGCGAGGAAGGCGCCCACGAGCGCGGACGCCGTGCACCCCATGCCCGTCACCCGGGCCATGAGCGGGTGGCCGTTGTCCACCGCCACCACGCGGGAGCCGTCGGTGACGTAGTCCGTCTTGCCCGTGACGGCCACCACGGTGCCCAGGCGGGAGGCCAGCCCTCGTGCCGCCTCGAGCGAAGCGTCGGAGGACTGGGTGCTGTCCACGCCGCGCGTGGCCCCCGCCTCACCCGCCATCGCGAGCACCTCCGAGGCATTGCCGCGGATGACCGCCGGAGCCTGTCGCGCCAGATCGGCGGAGGTGGCGGAGCGATAGCGCGTGGCACCGGCGCCCACCGGATCCAACACCCATGGCACCCGAGCATGGCGCGCCGCGTGGATGGCCAACCGCATCGCCTCCACCCAGTCCGGAGACAGGGTGCCGATGTTCACCACCAGCGCTTGCGAGAGGACCGCGAAGTCGGCCGCCTCCTCCCGCGCGTGCACCATTGCGGGCGAGGCCCCCACCGCGAGCAGGGCGTTGGCCGTGTTGTTCATCACGACGTAGTTGGTGATGTTGTGCACGAGCGGCGCACGCTCCCGCACGGCCTTCAGCGACTCCCACACCCCCGCGCTCAGCTCCATCGCCAGCTCCTCTTCATTGGTTTCCCTCCGCGCATCCACGTCGACATGCGCCCGCCATTCCTCCTTCGCCCGGACCCCCCACGCCCGGCAAGCCTCAATCGCCGCTCCGAATCGTTATGAACTCCATCGAGTTTCCTTCGGCGAGAAGAAGAAGGCGCGACCCACGCTCACGGTGCTGTGTGACCAGACAGGAGGAGAACCCCTCGTCTGGAAATCCTCAACCCCACAGAATTTTTTCATCATAGAGGTTTTTCAGGCTTGTCCTTGAAATCACGTTTATGGAGGCCTTATGCTTGAAAAGTCGTCTTTTCATCACTCCCGGAGTCAGGACATGAAGCGTCAAACCCTTTCCTTTCGCCGCCATGTCCAGATCCCCCTGTTGTGTCTGGTGGCGGTGTTGAGCAACTCCTGCCAGGAAATCAATGGCGCGGTCACCACGATCCAGGGCGCGATCGACATGATTGGCCGTGAATCCTCATCATGGCAGACCACGATGAAGGAACTCGAAGCCAACCTGTTCAAGGATGGCGATGACCTCATCGCCCATCAGGTGACGATGTTGGCGGAGCGAGGCATCGCCACGGGCAGCGCCGAGCTCAGATGTGATGTGGACTTCATCGGGAACCGGATGATCGAGGGGCTCAAGCGGATCCTCGACGAGATGGACGGCCGGACCCCAGCCCCCCCGGTGCCGCATTTCTGCACGGTGTCTCCGACCGTGGTCGAGCTGGAGCAGATCCAGCAGGGCTCCCTGGTGGGCGTCAACTTCTACGGCTATGACTTGTTCGAGAAGGACATCCGGGATTCGAACGTCAGGATCTTCCTGCAGAACAGGAATGGCTCTCAGCAGGACATCACTTTCGCCAGATCCTTCTTGTCGCACTACCTCATGACCATCCGGGTCGACGATGCGCGCATCGACTACAGCGGCGAGAGCGAGAAGCTGGTGATCACCTCGGGGAAGAAGGTCTTGAGTGAGATCAGCGTCGTCACCCGGCTGCCAACGTATTTCGATTGGTGCCGGGGAGAAGCCCCGCCCCGCCTCGCGGAGGACGTCGGGCAGACCTGCGCCTTGAGCCGGATGTCTGGCAGGTTTGGAGGCGCCACGGACTCGGTTTCCACCCTGACGAGCAATGGCTCCTGGTATCTTTCTGGGAATTCGAGCGAGGCCGGAGTGTGCGCCTCGGCGACCTGTGCCAATGGTTATCCCAGGACCGGTGATTTCATGTGGAGCGCGGGAACGCCTCCCGTGCGGATGGTCCTTCAGGAGGGCAACGCCTGCTTTCTCACGAACATCTCGGGCCGGTTGCAAGGGGCGAATGATCGCATCGAGATCTCCGTGGGGAGCGACGGCTACTACTATCTCGGGGGCGGCTCACAGCCTGGCGCCTCGGCGACCGCCCGGTGCGTGGGGAAGGTCACCCACCACAGCGAATTCACCTGGTCCAAGGGCATGGGGACCATCCCCTTGGGGACGGCGACCGGGCAGGTGTGCTTCTTGAGCATGGTATCGGGCCATTTCGGAGGCACGTTGGACTCCGTGCGCGCCTACGTCCAGAACGGCTCCTGGTATCTGGATGGTGTGGCTGAACACGCGAACCTCTCCGCCTCCGTCTCATGCATTTCCCGGTTGTAGATGCGAATCGAAGGGCCATGGGTGTCACACAAGGGAGACGGTATGAAGATTGCGAGATGGCTTGTTTTCTCTCTCCTCGTGGCTCCACTGACCGGAGCCGTTGGGGGTTGTGGTCTGGGGCTGGAAGATCTGCCCAGCACGGGAGGACCCCCCCTCGGGTCTCCACAGCCTGGTGAGCCCACGGAGCCTGGTGAACCCACGGAACCTGGTACGCCCGCGGAGCCCACCTGCACCCCGCAGAGTTGCGAGGGCGGTTGCTGCCTCAGGGGCGCGTGCTACCGCACCCAGTCCCAATACGCGTGTGGAAGCATGGGGGCGCAGTGCGCGATGTGCCAGTTGCTCCAGAGCTGCCAGAAGCAGGACGTGCTCCGGGGCTGGGAATGCCTCGCCGATCGCGCCACGCACTGGTCGCTCCAGCCGCTGAGTGCCTCGATTCCACCCACGAAACCAGATGGAGGTTCATGGGATGTGGGCTCCGATGCTCCCGACGTGGTCGTGGAACTGGACTGCCCGGCCGGGGGCTCCGTGGGCAAGGTGAAGACCGGAGAGTCCTCCAGCTTCACTCCCAGTTGGAACAATGGCGCCTGTGTGACCACCTCCCCCGAGCTGCTGAACGCGCCCATCAGCATCAGGGTCCTGGATGTCGATCTCTTCTCCAGTGAGGAGATCCTCACCACGTCCTACAGGCTCGAGGAGAAGGACTTCGCGGCGGGCACGCTCGAACTCCCCATCTCCGCGGACGGGACCCATACCCTGAAGCTGCGGCTGTCCCGGGTGGAGTCGCTCGCGAGCCCCTGACTCCTGGTGCGCGTGGGTTCCGCGCATCGCCGGCTGTCGGCCCGGCTGGCTTCCTTCCGAGTTCCGCCCCTCCCGCCACTCACCCGCCCGCCGCATCCACGCGGTCCCCATTCTTTCGAGGCGTGTGACGTGATGAACTGCGGGGGGGCTGGATACTTTCGTGAACCGGCGGCTCCTGAAGCCGGACGGGAAGCGCAGCAAGTCAGGTCGGCAAGTCACCATGAACCCCTCGTTCCGTCCCCGAGCCCCCCTGGCCCGCTCGACGCTCCTCAAGATGGGCGTGCGGATCGCGGTCGTCATCGCGCTCTCCACGCTCGTCAGCTACCTCCACATGCTCCACGCCCTGCGCACCGAGGCCCTGGAGCATCTGCAACGGCATGTCGCCGAGCGCGGCCAGCGGGAGCAGGCCATCTTCACCCTGGCCGAAGACAACCATGCGTTCCTCAAGAAGGCCCTGGAGGAACGGCTCCGGGAGCTCCCACGGGAGGACGTGAGCGCTCGCTTCGACAGCCTGGTCGCGCGGCTGCCCGATGGCACGCTGCGCAACCGCCCCGAGCAGGAAGAGTCCCTCCAGGGCATCCATGTCTTCATGCCCCCACACGTGACGCTCGACGCCGGATTCCGCGCCCGGCTCGTGGCCGCGTACGACGTGCTCTCCAAGTACGGGCCCGCCTTCTACATCCGCTTCAAGACGACCTACATCACCTTCCCGGAGGGAGCGATCGTGGGCTTCAGTCCGTGGACTCCCCGTTGGAGCCATGAGCTCGCGTCCGACTTCTCCATCACCGGCTTCGAGGACTTCATCCTCAGCCAACCCGAGAACAACCCACGGAGGCAGACCACCTGGACGGGCATCTACAACGAGCCCATCAGCCACGAATGGATGGTGTCGGGCGCCACGCCGCTGGACCTGGACGGCCGCCATGTCGCGACGATCGGCCACGACGTGCTGCTCGACGAGGTCATGGCCCGCACCATCGACGGCCATCTGCCCGGTGCCTACAACGTGCTCTTCCGCGACGATGGTCAGCTCATCGCCCACCCCGAGCAGAGGCTGGAGGACACCCGCAGCGCCTACAACATCCTGAGCGGCGCCGAGCAACCCGACGTCGCGGTCAGCCGCCTCGGCTCCCGGGAGAAGGCGGCCCATCTGCGCGGCATCTTCGAGCGGGTGAAGAACCGCGCGCCCGACCAGACGCTCCTGGAGCTGCCAGAGCACGGCGAGTACATCGCCGTGACACGGCTGAAGGGTCCCGGATGGAACCTCGCCACGGTGCTGCCGGAGCAGGTGGTGTCGCGGCCCGCCTTCCTCGCGGCGCGCTACGTGCTGCTGCTCGGCCTCCTGTCGCTGCTGCTGGAGCTGGTCATCATGTACCGGGTGCTCCAGCAGCAGATCGCGCGCCCGCTGCAGACCCTGACCCAGGCCACCGACAAGGTGGCGGCCGGTGACTTCCAGGTGGCGCTGGGCACCTCACGCGGCGACGAGCTGGGGCAATTGGCCCGCGCCTTCCAGCACATGGCCGACCAGGTCCAACACCGCGAGGAGGCCCTGCGCCAGAACAACGAGGGTCTGGAGCAGCGGGTGGAGGAGCGCGCCCGCGAGCTCAGGGACGTCCACCTGAAGCTGATGCAGACGGCCCGGCGGGCGGGCATGGCGGAGAGCGCCACCCATGTGTTGCACAACGTGGGCAACGTGCTCAACAGCGTCTACACCTCGGCCCAGCTCGCCAAGGATCGGATGCTCAAGATGCGGCTGGAGCAGGTGGGCCGGGTGACGAACATGCTCGAGCAGAACCAGGACGACCTCACGCGCTTCCTGACCCAGGATGAGCGCGGACGGCTCCTGCTGCCCTTCCTGGACCGGCTGGGGCAGAACCTGCTCGAGGAGCGCACGGAGATCGTCTCGCTGCTGAATGACGTGGGCCGCTATACCGAGCACATCGGTGACATCATCAAGATGCAACAAAATCACGCCCGCGCGCCCCGGATGCACGAGCCCGTCGACCTGGCGGAGTTGCTGGAAGACGCGTTGCGCATCAACTCGGCCGAGCTCTCGCGCCACCAGGTGCGGGTACAGCGGCAGCTGACCCCCCTGCCCCACCTGATGATCGACAAGCACAAGACGCTGATGATCCTCGTCAATCTCATCAGCAATGCCAGGTACGCCCTGGATACGGTGGCACCGAGCGAGCGGCTTCTCTTGATGAGCCTGGAGCAGACCTCCACGGACCGCGTCCACATCGTCATCCGCGACAACGGCATGGGCATCGCGCCGGAGATGATCACCCGCATCTTCCAGTATGGCTTCACCACGCGGGACGAAGGGCATGGCTTCGGCCTGCACTCCAGCGCCCTGGCGGCCCAGGAACTGGGTGGAACGTTGACCGTCCACAGCGACGGGCCCGGGCGTGGAGCCGCGTTCACCCTGGAGCTGCCCTACCACCCCGTCCAGCGGACGACATGACGGCCACGTCGAACACTCTGCACTTGTCGCGGCGGCCCTGGAAAGCCCTTTCGCACAACACAAGCGGATTTCTGCCGCGGCAGGCAGCTCACATCGAGGGCATCGATACCGAGGCGCCCGTTCGCCGCAAACCATTCAATTCGTCAATTGACAGCCAGCCATGCATGGCACTACATGTTCACGCACCGTCACACCGCTCTTCCATGGCGGTCTTCCGGAGGGAGCCCTCCGCGCGGATGCACCGCATGGAAGACATCGATCGGTCGCTCACCGGAGCGCCGGGAACGGATGAATGTCATGTCCAGACAGGGAATGGCTGTTCAAAACGAGGAGTTCACCGAGGCGGAGTTGATGATGCGTGCCCGGGGGCTCGCCGAGCTCGCCTGGAAGCACCGGGAGGAGACGGATGCCACCCGTCGGATTCCCCGTGTGGTCATCGACGCGCTGTTCGACTCGGGACTGCTGCGGCTCGGGACCTCGAAGCGAATGGGCGGCCTCGAGGGACACCCGCTGACGATCGTCGAGATCGGACGGGAGCTGTCGCGTGGGTCGGCGGCGCTCGGCTGGCTCTACGGCCTGACGATCGGACATCAGTGGTACCTGTCGTTCATGTCCGAGCGGTTCCAGCAGGAGGTCCGCGACTCCAAGCCGGGGCTGATCGTCGACTCGCTGGTTCCCGCCGGCCAGGCGGAGCCCGTCGACGGAGGCTTCCTGCTGTCCGGTCACTGGAAGTTCGTCAGCGGCGTGGAGTGGTGCTCGTGGGCTGGTCTGGCCGTCGTCGCGAAGCTGCCCGGCCGGACGGAACCCGAGCCGCTCGCGATGTTCGTCCCGGCGGACAAGCTGAAGATCGAGGACACCTGGCACACGGTGGGCCTGCGGGGCACCGCGAGCAACGAGGTCAAGCTCGAGCGCGTGTTCGTGCCGCTGCACCGTATCTTCGCCCTGGCGCGCTTCGCCGCCGACGGCAAGCCGCAGGGTGAGGTGAGCGAGCCCGGCACGCTGTACAAGCTGCCCTTCATGGCGATGGCGGCCATTCAGCTGTGCTATCCGGCGCTGGGCGCGGCGCAGCGGGTCCTGGAGGAGTACGCGGCCTGGACGAAGAAGCGCGTGCGAGCCTACGAGCACACCGCGGCGAAGGAGGCCCCGTACTCGCAGATGACGCTCGCGGATGCCACCGTCAAGTGGGACGCCGCGCGGGCGCTCCTGCTGCAGTATGTCCGCGACGCGTGGGATGCCGCCGAGGCCGAGCGCCAGGTTCCGAGCGACGAGGAGCGCGCGCGGATGTTCGGCCAGCGTGCCTTCATCACGCGGACCTGCGCCGAGCTGACGAACCAGTTGTTCCTCGACTCGGGGGCCATGTCCCTGTTCGAGACGTCCGCCATGCAGGCGCTGTGGCGCGACGTGAACGCGGCCTCGATGCACATGGTCCTCAGCCGCGGGGACGCACTCACCAGCCTCGGCCGCACGCAGATGGGTCTGCCCGGCCACCACTTCGCCTGACGCCGCGGTGTCAAAGACGCGTCTGTCGTTCCAAAACCAGCTCCTATACTTCAGGTCATGTCCAATCCCACCACGACCGGCCCTGAGATGCCGGTCTTCCACTCCACCTCCCAGGCCTCGACCCGGACCCGGCTCACCAAGGCCCTCTTCGGGTTCACCATCATCGCGACGGTCGTCGTGGTCGGAATCGCCGACGTGTTCAACGCCACTCACCTGTTCAATCCGCGGTGGCCGGGCCATGCCCGCTTTCACATCGGAATGCAGTTCACCACGCTGGTCCTGGTGTCGCTCGCCTCGCTCGGCGCGCTCACCGGGCCCCTGGACAAAGCCAAGGCGTGGCTCGCGGCGCTCGCGCCCCTCACCTTCTGGCCAGGCCTGCTGGTCTCCTGGTTCATCCCCGGCACCGACGTCTACGCCACCGACGAGCTGCGCCAGATGGGCATCCCCATCAACCTCGGGCTGTCCCTTCTCTTCATTGCCGTGACGCTCTGGGGACTCTGGCTGGCGGGCGCGCTGGAGAAGCCCGTGAGCGCGAAATGAAGACGAACACAGAAGAACCCACGGACTCACGCTCGGCGAGGATCAACCGCGGTGACGTGTTCTGGATCGCGCCAGATGACTCGCGCGGCCCCGTCCCGAGCTACTCCCATCCCCACGTGGTGGTTCAGGACGACGTCTTCAACCACTCGCGCATCACGACCGTGGTCGTGTGTGCCTTGACGTCGAACCTGCACCGGGCGAGCGAGCCGGGGAATGTCCTGCTCGAGGTGGGCGAGGGGAACCTTCCCAAGCAGAGCGTCGTGGTCGTGTCGCAGCTCTCCTCGGTCGACAAGGCCCGCCTGGGTGAACGGATCGGGTCGCTGTCCGACGCGCGGGTGGAGCAGATCCTGGCCGGACTGCGATTCCAGCAGGTGTCGTTCTTCGGGCGGTAGCCCGCCCGCACGAGTTCTCCTGACTCGACAAGCCTGCAACGATGAGTTGCAGGCTTTTCTATTTCGCGAGGAGTGGCGAGTCGATACTTCTGCGCCACCTCAACAAGACACTCGACCGGAGACCTCGATGGAAGTCCGCACCTCCATCGCCGCCTCCGCGCTCGCGCACAACAACTCTGGAATCTTCACCCACCACAGACGAGGAGAATGGCAATGACCAAGAACGAGCAGGTGATCCGCGCGCTCTACGAGGCAGCGGAGGTCCAGGACGTCAAGAAATTCGTGTCGTTGTTCGCGAACGATGGCTACTTCTACGATGTGTCCGCTGGTCGTAAATATCGTGGCGACGAGATCGGCCGCACGGTCGAGATCTATGCGACGGCATTTCCCGACATGCACCGGGCGCTTGACAAGTTCTATGTCAGCGGTGATGTCGTCGTGGTGGAGCTGTCATTGAACGGCACGCATCGGGGGCCGCTGGAGCTGCCTGTCGGAACAATTCCCGCGACAGGCAAGGAAATCCACGCGCCCTGCTGTGACGTCTTTCACTTGAAGGACGGCAAGGTCCAGTCGTTCCACTGCTACACCGCCGCGACCATTCTGTTGGGCCAGCTTGAGGTCCTCACGAACCTCGAAGCCGCGATCAAGCGTGCCTAGCGCCGCGCGCGGGGCTGCCCATCCGCCACCGAAGCGGCTGCACGCCGCTCGATGTACTGGAGCCGGAGGAGCTCGGCGCTCCCACCGACGCCCCCTGTCCCCAAACCCGCGAGCGCGGCTACTGAATCCGCCGCGGTCCGGAGCACGCCTTGACGCGGTCCTTCGCGGCCGTGCCACTGTCCTTGGTGTACGAGTAGGGGACGGAGAACACGCTGCCGCCAACGTCCCGGGAGCTGGACGACGACTTGCCGGTATAGACGTTCCCACTGTCGATGGCGATCGCGCCCGGAGCCTGAAGCCAATGCGGCTTGCTCGCGTTCTCGAAGTAGTTGCTCTCGACGCGAGCTTGCGCATTCTCCGCGGCGGTGATGCAGAAGTAGGACGTGTTGAGCCAGTAATTGTTGTAGAGGTGGGCCTGCATCAGCGCGCCGCCGAGCTTCGGGTTTCTTCCCGAGCTGTTGTCGTACCAGTTGTGGTGCCAGGTCATCTTCGCGTTGTTGGCGAAGTTCACGAAGCTGTGCTGACCACCACACTGGTACGGAGTCCGCCCATCGATGTAGCTCCACGAGAGCGTGATGTAGTCGGGATGGGTACTGGTCTCGGAGGCCGTGGTGCCAACGTCGAGGTAGCCATCGCTGATGAGCGCGAACGAGCAGTGATCGATCCACACGTGCTTCGACGAGGTGAGCGTGAATCCGTCACCCGCCTCGATGAGGCCTGGGTTCACGTCGCGGATGTCGAGGTTGCGGAAGATCAAGTTCTCCTGGTTTCCGAGGTTGAACGACACTCCGCGAAGACTGACGCCGTCACCCATGCCGATCACCGTCTTGTTCGACTTGACGTTGATGGTGGTCTCGTTGCGCGTACGGGTGGACGTCACCTCGTCCGAGTTGCAGGTGCTCGAAACCCGGAACTCCTTGATGGCCTTGCCCATGGAGTCACAGGACGCCTTCTTCTCGCATCCCGACACGGTGCGAGCCGCGGTCCTGAAGTCCAGGTCATTCATGATGTGGAGCACGCGTGCCTGGCCATCCTCCAGGTACTGCTTGAGCTGACTTGTCGTCGTGACCTGGATCGGGGAGGCGCTTCCTCCCCCCGTGGTGCCTCCTGATTGGGCGGCGAAGCCATCGGGTTTATCGGAGAGGGAGATGGAGCAGGGATCGCTACCACCACCACCACTCGTGCCGCTGGCCACCAGCTTGAACTTCTGGTTCGTCGACCCACTCCAACCCCACTGCTGGAGCCCCGCCCCGTTGCTCGTCGCCCCCCCAATGACGTCCATCACCAGGCCGCTGTGCCGAGCCACCAGCTTCACCGTCCCTTCGCCGGTGTCCTCGATCAGGAACTGCTGGTAGGTCCCGCCCGAACAGGACCACTGCTTGATCAGGGCGCCGCTGCTCGTCGAGGCATCCGTGACGTCGAGACACAGGCCACTGGAGACATTCTTGATGCTGTAGTAGCCGCCCGACTGCGCGAGGAACTCGAACCGCTGGGCAACGCCCCCGCTGCAGGTCGAGATCACCGCATCCGTACCAGCGCCCGTACTCCCGCCCTTGGGCTGTACACACTTGTCGCTGCCCACTCCGACGAGGTTGTACGTCTTGCTGGTATCGACGGAGAGCGCCTCGACGACGCCTCCGAGGGCCTCGTCCAACCCGCCCTCCGCGGGGGACTCCCCGCAGCCCGGTGTCATCGCCCCCACGAGAGACAGCAGAAACAAGCGAGAAGCTGCTCCACGCATTCAAGCACCCCTTTCAACGCAGAAGCTGAATTGGCCGGCCTCTCTATCATAACGTTACGATCCATGAAAACCAGATTAACCAGAAAACGAGACTTCTTGAAAAAACCTGAAGTGTTCCAGCCAGTTACGCCGTTCCCTGCCGTGCACAGAGTCCGGAGCGACCCGGATGCCGTGCCTCCTCACGCGAAGCCACGCGTCCACCGAGAGCACATCCGCGCAGGGACTCGCCGCGAGCAGCACGGCGAACCACAGGAGGTGGTGGGTGTGGAGGACCGTCCCGGCGAACTGAGGGACCGCGAGCACCATCGCCACCCGCGTGAACAGGCCCAGGATGGCCAGGAGCGTCGAAGGCACGAGGACCCCGAGCGCGGCCCACGCCGACAAAGACGGTGATGCGGAACACCGCCGGGTCGACCGCACTGCCCGTGAGGTACCCGCGCATGTCGCGTCAGAGAGGTTCGAGCCCACGTGCCCGCAGCGGAGCGAGCACCTCGGTCTCCATCGACCTGCGCGCGAGGTCCAGATACGACTGGGATTGCATCCACCCGAGCGCATGGATCGCGCTGGCCTCCCCTTCCCCCCGTGCCGCGATGCGTGCCTGGTTCTCCCGGACGGCGGCGATCGTCCTCCCAGCCGCCTCCCGAAGGACCTCCCGCTCGTCCTCCTCCAGCATCGGCAACGCCCAGTCGAGGAACACCCACCCGAACTGCCCGTGCGCGGCCTCGTCCTTGACGATCCGACCCAACACCCCCTTCACCAGCGGGTGCGTCGCGGAGCGCCAGGTGCCTCGAAGCAGGGGGATGGAGATCGCCTCGTCCGGGCGGAGTGTCCCCCACGGAAGCGTCTCCACCTCGGGCCGGAGCTTGCGATAGCGGCGCTCGACGTTGCCACCGATGTATGCGAGCCGCCTCCCGGGAGGAAAACCCTGCCCTGAATGAGCGGCACACCCCATGAAGTCCTTCCAGGCGCCGGCGTCCACCCTGGGGTGCACACCCGCCGGGTTCTTCAGGCGCCGCCCGCCGCGGCGCGCTCGATCGCGGCGATGTCGATCCGCTTCATCTTCAGCATCGCCTCCATCGCGCGCCGGGCCTTCGCGGCATCCGGGCTGCTCAGCAGCTCGCTCAGGCGGCGGGGAACGATCTGCCACGACAGGCCGAACCGATCCTTCACCCAGCCGCACTGCTCGGCCTCGGGATGCGCCGACAACGCCTGGGTCAGCCGGTCGACCTCGGCCTGATCCTCGCAGTGGATCTGGAAGCTCACCGCCTCGTTGAACTTGAAGTGCGGGCCGCCGTTGAGCCCGACGAAGCGCCGGCCGCCGAGTGTGAACACGACCGTCAGGACGCCGCCCTCGCGCATGCTCGGATTGTCCGCGGGCGAGCGCACCACCTCGTCGATCCGGCTATCGGGCAGGAGCGACACGTAGAAACGGGCGGCCTCCTCGGCCTGTCCGTCGAACCAGAGGCAGGGACTGATCTTCTCCATGGCCGTTCTCCTTTACGTCGGACGTGGACCGGTGAGCGCGAACCTCGCGCCCTGGGGGCCTTGAATGCTCCAACCGCCCCCGGACACCGGAGCGGGAACATGCTGAAGCGCGCCATGGTGCACCCGTTCAACCCGGTCATGTCATGAATGGCTTCCCTGGTTATAAAAAGCAACCAAGGTGAGTGCGGACACAGTCACGCCAGGGGGGTGAGCGTGGAAGCGCTCACCCCCCCTGCCCTGGCACGACCGCCATGCGCTCCCGAGGAGCCTACTTCGGCTTCTCCTGGTCTCCGGACGTTCCAGAGCCGCCGACGGCGGAGGTCTGCGCCTCGCCCCATCCCGCCTCGAAGAACGCCTTCCACTTCCACTGGCCATCGCGCTTCACGAGGAGCCCGGTGAGCCGGCCGGGCTTCTTCTTCCCGCCCATGGTCATGGTGTAGTCATCGGTGAAACTGACGAGCGAGTCGGACAACACGGTGATGTCGAGCTTGTGGTTCATCTGCGTGTCCGCGGGTATCTGCTCGAACATGGGCTTCATCATCTCCGTGTATTTCCGCCGGTCGTACGTCTCGGCCGTCGGGATGCCCTTGCTGTCATCGGTCGCCATGTAGATCGGGAAGTCGGCCCGGGCGATATCCGCCTCGAAGTCGCGCCGCTTCATGATGGCGTCGCCTTCCTTGAACCAGGCTTCGACCTCCTTTCGGGTCTTCGCTTCGTGGGTGGGCTTGCGGGTCCACGGCCCCATCTTGGACATGTCCACGGGGGTGACCGAGCCCTTCGCTGCGGGAGGGGCGCCCTTGTGCTCCTGATCCTGCGCCCAGACGGGCGAGGTGAGCACGAGCGCGGCGAGACACACTGTGATTCGACGTATCATGAGCAAGCGACCTCCTTCTGGAGCGAAGTTGGTGGTGCTCCGACACAGGGACAAACCCATCCGATGAGGCCGCCCTGCCCCAAGAGGCTCCCCAGGTAGCCGATGGCGGGTTGGCCTCACCCCGGGGTACACACGAACCGCTGGAAAGCCATCAGCTCGGGGCAGGCTCACGCCGCTCGACTATGGCTGCGCGGGCAGAACCAGGGCATCCCGGATCTCTGCTGGCGGGTTCGCGCCAAGAGCCAGATAGATCTCGATCCACGCCAGATAGGAGCGCCAGGAAGGATCACGCTGGTCGATGAGGGCGCGTTGTGCCTGACCCAGACGCTCGTGCACATCGAAAGGCACCTGCGTGTTCCCATCCGAGTGCAGCTGTGCCGCGAACCAGAGCACGTCGAGCTGACCGGCATCGAGAGGTGCGTGGGTGCGCTCGATCAGGGTGTCGGTGTGCTCGAGCGCCTTGCCCAACCAGTGGCCCGCCCGCGTCGTGTCCCGGCGATCCACGGCATTCTCGGCCAGCCGCATCTCCGCCAGCGTCACCGCGCGGAGGTCCTCATCGCGATCCGACTCGGCGAACTGTTCCAGGAACAGCACCCGCCGCTGTTCGAGTGCGTGGGCGGCGGCGTCCAGGTGCCCGAGTCGGGTCTCCGCATTGGCGCGCAGTCCCGCGGCGATGATGCGATAGGAGCGCTGAACGTGCTGGGGAGTTGCGTGTGCCCAGGTCAGCGAGGCTTGCACGACTGGGGTCGCCAGGTCGCGCTCGACGCGGTCCAGGTCCTCCAATGCCCGCTGGGGTTGCCCCGCCCCCAGCTCCGCGGCGCAGCGGGCCAGCCGCACCACCAACCGGTTGCGCAGACCCTCCGCGTCGCTGGGACCCGTTTCCACGGTGGGCAGCTCGCGATCATAGAGCGCCAACGCACGCTCGAATCGGCCCGCGGCGAGGTTGTAGAGCGCCGCGCGATCCAGTACCAGGGGGACGAACCTGGCCAGCTTCGGTGTGGCGTCCACCATGGCCAGGGCCTGATCCGCCGCCTGCGCGGCCTCTTCCTCGCGGCCGACGTGCAAGAGCGCCCGAGCGCGGGAAAGGGACACCGCCAGCCCCGGCGCGTTGTCCACGTAGGGCAACTTGTCCCGTTGCTCGAGATAGCCCAGGGCGATGTGGAAGTTGCCCACCTGGGTGTGCAACAGCCCCAACGCGCCGAGGATCATCGCCCGGTAGCGGACGTTGTTGCGCACCAGGTCCAGGGCGATCAGGTAGTGCCGGTTGGCGCGCTCGGCGGCGGCGGGAGCGTGGCCGCGGAGGAAGTCCTCGTGATGAATGGCACCCGAGAGGGCATGCACCTCGCGTTGGTTCTTGAGCTCCTGCCACGAGGCACGCAGCTCCTTCACGGCCGCCGCCACCGCCCGGGCGTGGGCGCGGTCATCCTCCAGCTTGGGCAACTGGCGCGCCATGAGGTAGGCCTTCACGAAGTGCGCGAGCGGCCTGGCCATGCTGGCGGAGGAGGTGGTGACTTCCTTTTCCACCACCTCGGGGCTGACGCCGGCACGCAAACGCAGGCTCATGGACTCGACGGCACTTTCCAGTGAGCCAGTCCGCTGAGTCACGAGGTCGAAGTCGGCACGGGCTTCGTCCAGGCGCTGCCTCCCCAACCGGCGATAGGCGCGGCCCATCATCGCGCGGCGAAACAACCGCTCGGCCTGGCGGCGTTCCTCGGTGCCGGGCGGGGCGTCGTCGACGTAGACCGTCGCCAGGGCCTCCAGCACGCCATCGGCGCCGAGGCCCGCCGCGCGCTCGACGGCGTCCTGCACCAGGACGCGCCGGCGAAGGGGCTCCTTCTGCTGATGGTAGAACGCGATCAAGGCCTCCCGGACGGCGCGGGGGGGACGCTCGTCGTGCAACGCATTGACGTGCCGGCCCAGCTCCAAGGCGAACGCATAGGCCGAGCCGGCGGGTGCCGAGGCGAGAGCCCGGGCCATGACGGCATCCGCCTCGTCATAGGGGCGTCCCCGGTACAGGGCGCGGACGGCGGCGCGAGCGAAGTCGAGCTGGTCGTCTTCGGGAAACACCTTGTTCATGGAGAGCCGGCGGCCGGCTTCGACCAGGGCCTCCCGATCGTCGAGCGTGCGGTACAGCGTGTCCGCTCGTTCGTAATAGGCTTCCAGCACCGCGCGCGGCGTGGTGTCGGTCAGCTGGGCCGCCTCCAGTTCCTGACGCGCCAGAGTGAAGTCGCCAGCGTCCTCCGCCAGCTCACTGCGCACCACGTGCTGGAAGACGGCGGAGGGGGGGCTGGGAGCGGCGGCGGGATCCAACGCGGCCATGCGTTTGCGTTCGGCGTCGAGCGGCTCGTCCACCATGCGGCCACGTTCGCTCTCCTTCATGGCGCGACGGTGATCGATGAGGAGCCGCAGCGGCTCCGACAGTCCCGCGGTGGCGGGATCGTCCACCGAGTGCATGCGGCGGGCGTAGAACTCCGCCGCATCGAAGTCCTCGGCAGCCAGGTGGAGCTGACTCAGGCGCATCATCAGCAGACGACGCAGTTTGGGCCGGACTTCGCGCAGCAGGCGTTGGTGGTAGAGCAGGAGTTGATCCGCGCGCCTGCCGACCATTTTCAATTCCGCGCTGAGACGAGGAACGTCCCAGGTGCTGGGAACCTGGCCATCCAGCGGCAACTGATACACATCCAGCGATTGATCACGCGAACAGGTCGCGATGAGTGACTCGGTCGCGGGGGCCGGGTACTCGCAGCTCCAGGACACACTGGTGAGCTGGTCCGGACTGGAGGCAGCGGCCAACCCGGGCGCGTCCTCGCGCTCGGCGGCGAAAGGCACCCGGAACAGCACTCCCCTGTCGCTGGCGTCGATCACCCCGTCCGCATTGGAGTCGGTGAAGAACTGCACCACGTACAGCGAGCGCCCATCGCGCGCGAACACCGGCTGTCCGGTCTGTCCCGGAAGATCGAGCGCCAGCGGGATGGGGACCGCGCCGGGGCGATCCAGCCGAAATACCTCCAGATGGGGCGAGGCGCGCGCGGCGAAGCCAGG
Source organism: Cystobacter fuscus (assembly GCF_002305875.1). Lineage (NCBI taxonomy): Bacteria > Pseudomonadati > Myxococcota > Myxococcia > Myxococcales > Archangiaceae > Cystobacter > Cystobacter fuscus. The sequence continues at coordinate 9,565,257 of NZ_CP022098.1, forward strand.
GCCCACCTGCTGCACGGAGCGTTCGACCGGGACGTACACCAGCCAGCGCCCATCGGGAGAGAGGGCGGGACTGGTCAGGTTGCGCTCGAGCAGGGGACTCGCGCTCAGCTCGCGCGCCACCGAGACCCGCGACAATCGCAGATCGCCCTGGATGGTCGCCCGGCTCACCAGCGCGATATGCGAGGCATCGATCCATTCCGCCTGCAGCGCGCTGGTCTCTTCCTCGAGGCAGCGGCGACCTTCCGCGCCAGGCAGCTCCCGTACACACAGCTGACCGCTGGCCTGGTTCCGGAACGAAATGTAGAGCAGGTGTTTGCCGTCGGGACTGACGCGCGGCCAGGTCACATCGGCGCCTTCGTCGAAGAGGCGGCGCTCCCGGCCCTGCTCCAGCTCCTGAACGTAGATCTCGGTCGCGATGTTGCGGTTGGACACGAAGATCAGCGTGTTCCCATCGGGCGCCAACTGCCCCAGGAATTGATCTCCCATGCCCACGGTGAGCCGTGAGGGCCTGCGCAAGCCTCCGTCGTTCTCATCGTCCTGCGCCCAGGCACTGCCCGCGAGGAGAACGGCCAGGACCAGGAAGCACCGGCCACGAGGCGTCAGCACTTCTTTTCTCCCCAGGTGCCGTCCTCGGACTCCACCCAGCCGCCGCAGATCACCCCCTCCGAGTGCACCTGTTGCCAGTTCCGGCGCAACGACTCCTCGGGCACGCTGGGGCGGACCGTCCGCATCCACTGCCACAGGTGCCGCCGGGCCCGGTTCACCCGCTCCACCAGGGCGGCGTCATCGGCCGACAAGCGTCCGGACTGGCAGCGGCTCCGGGTGTCCACCAGCAACCCATCCCTCCCCTCCCCCACACAGTGGCGCCGCAGCAGCTCGTCGACGCGGTCCGCCTGCGTCCTGCCCAGGTTCTCGACCAATGGCGTGGGTTGGATGCCCAGTTCCTCCAGTTGGTTGGGCGTGAGCGGCACCGGGGTCGGGCTCATGCCCGCGCGATCCAGACGCCGTTCCACGTCCTTGAACGATCCCGAGGCCTGCTCCTCGAGCGCCGTCGCGCGATCGACCATGACGATCTCGGGGGCGCGGATGCACCCGGGAAGGGCGAGGGCGGCAAGCAGCAACAACCCGCGGCGTTTCATGGCGTGGCCTCCGAAAGGGACAGGGAGTTGATGGCACGGTCGACGATGGGACCCATGGGGATGCCCCGGATCTCGTCGATGCTGAGCAGCCTGGCCAGGCCACCCATGGTGATGCTCAGGCGGCCGAAGCCGCGGTTGAAGTTCACCCGTACGTGCTCCGGGTAGCCCAATCCCAATGCGTAGCGGACGCGGTTGGTGGCGGGATCGGTGTGGTGCGGATCCTCGAGATCGAGCAGGTCGAGCAGGTGGCGGTTGCCAATGCGCAGGATCTCCGCGCGTCCGTTGACGCTGCGATCCTTGCCGGAGATGACCACGGCGGCATTTCCGTCAAAGGGCTCGCCCCGAGACGATTTCACGCCGGTCGCCCGCACGTGTGCCTCCAGGGTGGAGTTCTTTCCCTGCCAGTCCAACATGCACTGTCCGGTGATACGCCCACCGCGGACGCCCATCTCCAGCTGACTCAAGGACACCATGTTCTGGTTGATGGACAGGTTTCCGGCCAGGGGCGCGATGGAAATGAGCGGCGTGGTGATGCTGCCCACCGACATGAAGCCGTTGCGCGAGAGCAAGGGGTGTTGGTCGGCGAAACGCAGCATCGAGTACGGGTTCACGTCGATGTCGTTCAGCAGACGCACCCGGCCCTCGGTGAACTCCACGTTTTCAGTCAGTGGCACGTTGCCATCGAGCCTTTCGATCGCGATCCCCGATCCGGGCAGCCGCAGGCTCACGTTCTGGAGGAGAAGCTCGGAGAGGGTTCGGAAGACCACCAAGTTGGGCGAAGCCAGCTGGAAATTGACCGTGACCTGGCCGCTGCTCTCGATGAGACCGGGCTGCGCGAGCTTGGACAAGTCCTGCTCCAGCTCACCCTGGACCGCCAGGCGGCGCCGGTCGTCACCGAGCTCGAGCCGGCCCCTGGCTTTCAGCTGGGTACTCGTCCCCGCATTGGTCAGTTGGAGGTCGGGAACGTGAATGACGCCATTGGGCCCACGGCGAGCGGAGAACGACCATTCCAGGTCCTGAACCGGATAGGGCAGCGCTGGCCGCTGCTCGAGGGAGCGGACCTTCAAGAGTTGTTTCAGTTCGATTTCGTCCGCTTCCCACTTCTCGGGGATGGTGGCCGTGGTGTCGCTGGACACGTCGGCGAATGACAGCCGGCGATCGCCCATGCCCACGGCGAGCTTTTCCACCGCCAGGTTGCTGTGGACGATTCGCCGCGGCCCCTCGGCGTGCGACTCGACCTGCCAATGCAACGCGGGGAGGTTGATCGACCGGCCATCCTGTCTCCAGCGGATGCCGCGCGCGTCCACCACCGCCTTTCCCTCGAAGTTGGCGGTCCGCAGAGGGGCGGGGGCCAGGCTCGGGGTTCCATCGGTGGCGATGTCCGTGATCACGCCGAGCAGCGTTCCATGCAACTCGACGTTCAATGCGAGCCGCGAGGGATCCAGTTCCGCGGGTACCCGGGCCTTGGCCAGCAGAGGAGACAGCGCACCGAGGGGCGGAAGGTCGCCCTCGACATCACAGCGAAGCGCGCGGGCTTTCCGGTCGAACGCCAGCGCGGCATCGAGTGAGATCTTCAGCCCCTCGTGGCTGGTGAGCCCCAACCGGAGCGACGGCTTCCGGCGATCGAGGTCCAGCGTCAGTGTCTGGTGCTGAGAACCCGCGTCGTTCTCACCAACACGCAGCCCGTCGATTCGAAGATCCAGCTCGCCCTTGTGCCGCCAGACATCTCCTCGCGAACGCATCACGACGGCGAGGCTGCTGGCCGACACGTCATCCCATCCCGGCCGCTGCAGACTCAGTTCCGTCCGGTGCTCCAACCGTGGCGAGGAGGAAAAAAGCGCCGCCAGCTTGCCCGTGGAGGCCAGGTTCACGGCCAGGTGCTTCCAGGGAAAGCGCGCGGCAATCGACTCGGGGATGAAGGGCCGGGCGACGGCGAGGTCCGGGGTCTGGACGGCCAAGGTGTACGCCACATCGTCGGTCCCCTTGGTGGCATCCATCGACGCGTGCATCGTGCCAACGTCGAGTTCCAGACGGGCACGGGCCCGGCCGAGCCGTGGCTCGTCCAACCGAGGGAACGCCTCCGACACGTTGAGCGTCACGTGCACGGGGCCCTTCAGCACCTCGCGGCCATCCGCCGTCACCACCTGGAGTGCTCCCACGGGCACGTCCGCTTTCAGTGCGAAGGGCGGCTCACCCGCCAAGGGGGCATCGAGGTGAAATCCCAAACGTTCAGCGGTCGCACGGAGCCCGGGGGCACGGACGTCCAGTGCATCCACCCTTCCGGACAGGGAGGCATCCCCCGCGACCTTGATGGGCGAGGAGGGCTCTGGCCGCAGCTGGTGACCCTTCAGTTCGCCGTGGGCCTTCGGAACACGAAGCGTGGTGGGCCCCCCGACATCGAGCCCCTGGAGCGCGAATGCGAGTTGGGCGGCCAATCCCTTTTGGGGATCAGGGGTCGCCACCAAGGAGACGCGTCCACCTCCGAGTGCCACCCGAAGATCGTCTTGAACGAGCTGGAGCGCCGCGACGTCGATGTCCAGCCCGAGTTTGCCTTGGGCGCCCAGCTGCGGCATGGCGCTGAGCGTGACCTCGTGGGCGTCCAGATGCACCTTGCCGCGCTCGATGGAGAACAGAAGCCAATCGGCGGGGACCCCTTGCAGCAACCGTCCGAGATCAACATCCGCCAGGGCCCGCGTCATGACTGGCGGAGCACCCGCCGCATCCGGAAGCACCACCTGGGCTTGCACTTCGGCGCTGTCGGTCAGCTGGGTGCGGTCCAGCTCGATGGCGATGTGCCGCTTCTCGACATCGAACTTCGCGGAGACCGTGCCGTGCAGCAGGGTGCGAACCGTGAACCGCGGATCGAACGTCTGCCGCGCGACATCGAGGTCCACCCGCGCGCGAGCGGCCGACGCCCCTGCTTCCGCCGAGAGGGTCAGTTCCAGTTGAGCCAGGGCCGACGGAATGGCCGGGCCTTCACGGCTCAACTCCAGTGGAAGCGGCTTACCGGTCTGGCCTGTTTGCGCGAAGATCCTCCATCCATCGTCCTGAGGCTTCGCTTCGACCGTGGCCGCGAGCCCACGCAAGGACCAGCGATCGATCACTTCACCGTTCCGAACGCGGACGTAGCTCAACGACACGCCCGACACCTCGACCTTCCCGATGGGAGGCGCGAAGGACAGGAGAGCAGCGACCTGCCGAGAGGCCCCGAGAGGCGCGTCAACGGGCGGAAGCTCGGGGGCTTCCGGCCCCATCAATCCCGTGAGAGACGTGGGCCCCGCCTCGTCGGCCACCAGGGTCAAGACCACGTCCCGCACCGCCACCCGCTCAACCAGGACGGTCCCGCTCAGCAGGGAGCCGGGCGACCATTGCGCCTCCAGGGCGCCGACGCGCAGCAGCTCGGGCGCGACGCCTTGAAACGGCGATGGGGTACGCACCACCAGCCCTTCCAGGCGCAGACCCGAGAGCACGGCGACCTGGGCTGTCTGGTAGTCCAGCCGCAGGCCAGTGACCGATTCCACCGTGGAGACGATGCGCTGCTTCAGCCAGGGACGGTCGAGGCCGTGCAGAACGACCACCGCCGTGACCAGCACCAGCGCGGGGGTCGCGACGAGAAGCAGGAGCACGCCTGCGAGGATTCGAGTCAACCGCCGACGAGGTCGTCCAGCTCCGGGGGATTCCATGATGTTCGGTCGGGAGCGAGCGGTCTCCCTCGTCCTACCATGCGGTGGAATCGGGTTTCAATCGCCGGGACCCGGCGGGCTCGGCCCCCCCAACTCCTGTTCCCTGGAAACGGACACAGGAGTGGAACCGCGCAAGAGCGGCAACATCTCTACCCTCCACACCGCCCCCATCCCACCTATGCGTTCGGACTCGAGGCGCCCCAGGTTACTTGAGCCGCCATTCTCACCATCCGAGAGTTCGTGCGCTCGACGCAAGTCGGCGGAGCGCCTTGAATTCCCGCGCGACACCAACCGCGGCCAGGCATGGGATTGCGATGCTCCGGAAACTCCGGCGGAAGGCGCTTGAAGATCATGCGAACTACTCGCATAGTTCGCTCATGCGCAGGGTTAACGCTCCGGCCCTCGACTCGGGTGGGCTCGAACGGGCCCTAGAACAACTCCGTGCCGTCGTGCACGGGAAGGGTCTCAAGAGTTCCGGCGTGCGAGATGCCGTCGCGCGCGCCGCGCTTCAGTACGAGGGGCACTTCACCGCCGAGGAGCTGCTCACCGAGCTGCGCGCACAAGGCGCTGCGGACACGCACGCCGCGACGGTCTACCGCGTGCTGCCGCTCCTCGTGGAGGCGGGGCTGATCCAGGAGTCCCTCCTCTCGGCCGGCCAGGGCCATCGCTATGAACGCGCCTTCGAGCGAGAGCACCACGACCACATCATCTGCACCTCGTGCAAGAAGGTCGTCGAGTTCGAGTTCGAGGCGTTCGAAGTGCTCCAGCGAGACATCTCCGAGCACCTGGGTTTTCGCCTCACCGGACACGTCCACGAACTCTTCGGCGTCTGCAAGAACTGCCAGCGTGCAACATGAGTCACGCGTTCTATCGGCCAAGGGCACCTCTCGATCGGCTCGTCGACTTCTTCTGGGTGTCCGACGCCCATGTCGCACAGGCGCCGCGGGAGCGCGTGCTGCCAACGGGCGCGCAGGCGCTCGTCGTCCACCTCGGAGAGAGCCCGATGCGCATCTATCCCGACGAGCGAACGAGCGAGCCGGCCGAGTTCTCCGGGGCCATCTTGTGCGGCGCGAGGCAGAGCCCGCTGCTCATCGGCACCGCGATTGGCCCGACCGTCGGCGTCCACTTCAAGCCTGGCGGAGCACGCCCCTTCTTCGACGTCCCCGCCGACGCGATGGCGGAGCAGAGCGTCTCGTTGGAAGCGCTGTGGGGCACGTCAGCCCATTCGCTGCGTGAGCGACTCATGGAGGCACCCACGCCGGTCGATCAAGCGCGTCTGCTGGAGGCCCTGCTCCTCAAACGAGTACGCCGCTCGTTCGACCTGGGGCCCGCGCTTGGCGCGTCTCTCCGCGCCTTCGAAGAACCCACCCTCACGTCGGTCGCGGAGGTCAATCGCCGGACGGGGCTTTCGCCGAAGCGCCTCCTCGCGCTCTTCCGCGACGAGGTCGGCTTGAGCCCCAAGTCCTTCTGGCGCGTCCGACGGTTTCGAGCGGCGCTGCGCGATCTGGAGCAAGGGGCCTTGCGTGGAGCGGCCTTGGCCTACGAGCACGGCTACTGCGACCAGGCGCATTTCCTTCGCGAGTTCCGCGCCCTCGCGGGCTCGAGCCCGCGCGAGTGGCTCGCGGCACGTGTCGCGGACACCGACCACGTCTCGGTGTACGGGTAAAAAGATCCAATACGCGGCGCCGCGCCCGCGATTTCCTCAGCGGCATGAGCCCAAGTAAACGCTCCGCGCACCGTGCGTCGGACTTGACGGAAAGATCGAATTTCCAGAACATCATGCGAACGACTCGCATTGTCATCATCAGCCGGAGACGCGCATGAGCGGCGACCTCACGACGGAGCGAGCAGAGTCGACCAGGGGACTTGGCTCTCTCCTCGCGCTGCAGGGCCCGCTCGTCGCCGGAGCGGCTCTCGCGTCGACGTTGGCCGCGGCCCTCGCGCTCGTGCCCTTCTTCGTCGTGGCGCGCATGGCGACGGCGATCTACGCCGCGCCGCCGGATCTCGACGCGGTTCGCTCGCTGGCGCTCATCGCCGCGGGTGCGCTCACGTTGCGCTACGTCTTCGTCGCCGCCGCCAACATGGCCGCGCACGTCGCCGCGTTCCGCATCCTGCACGAGCTACGTCTCCGGCTCGCGAAGAAGCTCGGCGCGGTACCGCTCTCGTTCTTCAGCCATCGCGGCGCGGGCGAGTTGAAGAAGACGCTGCTGGATGACGTGAACCAGATCGAGGCGTTCGTCGCCCACCACTTCCCTGACGCGGTCGCGGCGTTCATCGTGCCGCTCTCCACCGCCATTGCCTTGCTATGGGTCGACTGGCGCATGACACTCGCGAGTCTCGTGATGGCGCCGCTCGCCGTGCTGACGATGGCCATCGCGATGCGCGACGTCGGCAAGGCGCATCAGCAATGGAACGAGATCCAGAGCCGGATGAACACGTCGCTGCTCGAGTACCTGCGGGGCATCCACGTCATCAAGACGTTCGGCCTGTCCGCGCGGCGCTTCGGCGATCTCTCTCGTTCGATCGAGGAAGGGCTCGCGTGGATGGAGGGGTTCATGCGCACCAACGGCCGCGGCTACGGTGCGTTCGGCGCGCTCATCGGCTCCAGCCTCGTCGTGCTCGTGCCGATGGGCGGCTGGCTGTACACGCAAGGGACGCTCTCGCTCGAGTCGCTGGTGCTCTTCCTCGTGCTGGGGCCACAGCTCCTCATGTCGATGATGAGGCTCCTGTTCGCATGGGGAAATGTCGACCGCATCAAGGCGGGCAACGCGCGCATCCAGACCATCCTCACGACGCCGGATCTGGAGAGCAACGAGAGCACCGCACGACCCGCGCACGACGGCGTCGCGTTCCGCGGCGTCGGCTTCCGCTACGACGAGGGAGGGCCCGCCGTCCTCCACGGCGTGTCCTTCGAAGCACCGCCCGGCAAGGTCACGGCGCTGGTGGGGCCCTCGGGCGCGGGCAAGACGACGTTGGTGCGACTCGTCCCCAGGCTGTGGGAGGCGACGAACGGCACCGTGGAACTCGGCGGTGCCGACGTGCGCCGCGTGCCACTCGACGCGCTGCTCTCGCGCATCTCGATGGTGTTCCAGGACGTCTTCCTCTTCCACGGCACGGTCCGCGAGAACCTTCGTCTCGCTCGGCCCGACGCCACCGTCGCGCAGATCGACGCCGCCTGTCGTGCCGCACGCGCCTACGACTTCATCCAGACGTTGCCTCGGAAGTACGACACGATGCTCGGCGAACGAGGCGCGCGGCTCTCGGGCGGCGAGAAGCAGCGTCTGTCCATCGCCCGCGCGCTGCTCAAGGACGCGCCGGTGCTGCTGCTCGATGAGGCGACGGCGTTCGCCGATCCCGAGAACGAAGCCCGCATCCAGGAAGCACTCTCGGAGCTGTGCGCGGGGCGGACGGTCCTCGTGGTCGCGCATCGCCTTTCGACCATCGCCACCGCCGATCACATCGTCGTGCTCGATGGCGGCCGTGTGAATGACCAAGGCACGCACGAAGAGCTGCTCGCACGCTGCGCGCTCTATCAACGCCTGTGGAACAGCCACACCGAGGCGCTGGACTGGTCGCTTGGTGAGCCTTCGGGTACGTCCCGCGCACAGGAGGTGGCGTGATGCTTCGAGAGATCTTCCTGCTCGGCGAGCAGCTCGCGGGGCGAAAAGACGCGCGCCTTCGTCGCGGGCTGGTGTTCGCCTTCGCCGAAGCGCTCACCATCGCGGTGCCCTACGCGCTGGTCCTCTTCTTCGTCCGAGAGGCGCTCGAGCACCGGCTGTCGATGCATCTGACGGGGTGGATCACCGGTGGCATCGTGCTCTCGGTGCTCCTGCGCCTCGCGTTCTCGCGCGGCGCGATGTCCAACATCTTCATCGCCGCGCATGCGCTCATGGGGCAGGCGCGCATCCGCACCGCGGACCACCTGCGGCGCCTGCCGATGGGGTTCTTCACCGGGCGCCGGAGCGGCGAGCTCGCAGGCGTGCTGACCACGGACGTGGCACTCGTCGAAGACGTTTGGTCGCACACCCTCGGCATCTTCGCGGCGAGCTTCGCGCTGCCGATGCTGGTCGGGCTCGGGCTCTGTTTCCTGGAGCTGCGCCTCGGGCTCGTCATCCTCGCGTCGCTCCCGGTGGCGCTCCTCGTTCTGGCTGCGACGACGCCCATCTTCGTACGAGAGATCGAAGCGGTGCTCGAGGCCACCGCCGATGTGAGCGCCCGCGTCGTCGAATACGTGCAGGGCATCGCGGTGCTGCGTGCCTTCGGCCGACACGGCGAGGTCTACCAGCATTTCGTGAAGGCGATGGAGCGCCTGCGTGATGGCCTCATCCGCGCCGACGTCCTGCCGTCGCCGCTGCTCGCCGTGTTCGGCTTCGTCATCGAGGTGGGCTTCGTCGCGGTGGCGTACGCGGGGAGCGCGCTGGCGCTGCGCGGATCGATTCAGCCCGCCGTCTTGCTCGTCTTCCTCGTCGTCACCGTTGGGGTCGTGCGCCAGGTCGCCGACCTTGGCGTGGCGCTGCTCATGCTGCGGGCGTCGCAACGCGCGCTCGGCCGTGTCGATCGTCTGCTCGCCGAGAGGCCGCTCGCGGAGCCGGCTTCTCCCGCGGCGCCCATCCAGCGCTTCGACGTCGAGGTCGATGGCGTCTCGTTCGCCTACGAAGACGAGGCCGTGCTCGACGGCGTCTCGACGACATTTCCCGAGCGCTCGCTCACCGCGCTCGTCGGTGCCTCCGGCTCGGGCAAGTCGACGCTGGTGCACCTGGTCGCGCGGCTATGGGACATCCCGCGTGGGAAAGGCACCATCCGCATCGGCGGCGTCGATATCCGCGACGTACCGTTCGAGACACTTCATCAGCACATCGCGATGGTGTTCCAGGATGTCGTCCTCTTCTCGGGGACCATCCTCGACAACCTCCGTGTCGGCCGTCCCGACGCCACGCGCGAAGAGATCGAAAACGCGGCGAGGGCAGCGCGGGCGCACGAGTTCATCCGCGCGTTGCCGAATGGCTACGACACGGTGCTCGGTGAAGGAGGCGGCTCACTGTCCGGTGGCGAGCGTCAGCGCCTGTCCATCGCGCGCGCCATCCTCAAGGACGCGCCCATCGTGCTGCTCGACGAAGCGACCGCATCGGTCGACGCATCCGCCGAGGCGGAGATCCAGCGCGCCATCGACGAGCTGGTGAAGAAGAAGACCGTCGTCGTCATCGCCCATCGCCTTCGCACCGTGCGGCGTGCGCACCGCATCGTCGTGCTCGACAAGGGGCGCATCGCGGAGTCGGGGACGCACGACGAGCTGCTCGCCAAGGGAGACGTGTACGCGGGGCTGTGGCGAGAGCAGGAGCGCGCGAAGGGCTGGCGGCTCGGGACTTCCACTCCCGCCGTCGTCGAGGCTCAATCGTGATGTCCGCGTCGAGGGAGACTCCCTCAAGGGCGTCGCATTTCGACCGTTCGATCGTCCGGCTCCGCGAGGATCTGCTCAAGGCCGGATGGTCGAAGCGTAGCATTCGCACCAAGCCCTACTGGGCCGACAGAAAGCGTGGACTATGAAGACGAACAAGGACTCCCCGGAGTTCGACTGGGCTGCTACCCGAGGCGAGAAGTGGCGCGCCAGGCTCGACGGCATGGAAGGGATGCTCGCGCCAATCGACGAACCGCTGATCCGTGCGCTGCGTCTCGACGAGCCTGTTCGGATCGCCGATGTCGGATGTGGCGGCGGCGGAACGACGCGGGAGCTCCTACGTCGAGCGCCAGAGGGGAGCATCGTTGACGGGTTCGACATCTCGCCGGGGTTGATCGAGACGGCGCGCGCCCGTACTCCACCCGATGAGCACGCCATCACCTTCCTGACAGCGGACGTGGCGACGACGCCACCGCCCAGGGGTCCCTACGAGCGACTCACCTCACGTTTCGGGGTGATGTTCTTCGACGACGCTCCCACCGCCTTCCGCAACCTCATGGGCTGGCTCGTGCCGGGAGGACGCTTCGCCTTCGCCGTCTGGGGGCGACCCGCCGACAACCCCTGGGTGACGACGGTGCGCGACGTCGTCGCCGAGGTCGTCGAACTGCCGCCCCCCCTGCCCGATACCCCAGGCCCATTTCGCTATGGTGAGCCCGACAAGCTGCTGATGTTGCTCCAGCGGGCTGGGTTCGGCGACCTGGAGGTACGCGCGTGGCACGGAGAGCTCGCGATCGGTGGTGGCCTCACCGCGGCAGCGGCAGCGGACTTCGCGCTCACGGCCTTCTCGATCGCGGAGCCGTTGGCCAAGGCGGACGACGTGGTGCGAGCAAGCGCGCGTCGAGCTTTGACGGAACGCTTCTCGCGCCACCTGCGAGACGGAGTCGTCCGGCTGGAGGCTTACGTCCACCTCGTGACGGGTAGGCGCGCAGAGTGATGGACTCGTGGGGCGCGAAATCGAGTAACGCCGACGACCTGGCGACACCTCACCGAGCTCTCACGAGTTCGCCGACGGTGGGCGCCAGCAACTCTATCAGCCAGGTCATCACGGCGCGCACGCGACGCGGCACCGAGCGCCCGTGCGTGTGCAGCAGCGTGATGGGCACCGGTCGTGCGGTGAACTCCGGCAGAATCTCGACGAGCTTGTTCGCGTGCCGCTCCAGCCCGGGTCGCGGCACCTGCACGATGCCCAGGCCCGCGATGCACGCCGCCTCATACACGTCGAAGTTGTCGACGGTCACCACGCTGCGCATCGGTAGCTCCTTGTACGTCTCGCCGTCGAAGTACTCGAAGGCCGGGACCGGGTCGGTTGCGTAGTGGACGACGAGGTGGTCGCGCAGATCGTCCAGCGTGCGCGGAGTTCCATGCTGGCGCAGGTACGAGGGGCTTGCGCAGTTCATCATCGGCGCCTCGCCGATGCGGCGCCCGACGAGCCCCGGTTCGTTGACCGGCCCCACGCGCAGCACGAGATCGAACCCCTCACGCACCGCCGCCACGAGTCGGTCGCTCGCGCAGATGTCCAACTGGAGCTGCGGATGGCGCGCGAGCAGCTCGGGCACCCGAGGAATGACGAACTCGCGCGCAATGAGGACGGGGAGTTCCACGCGCACCCGTCCACGCAACGCACGACTCGCATGAAAGAGCGCCGCGATTTCCTCGGCCTCCGCGAGAAAACCGTGGGCACGCTTCAGGAGTTGCTCTCCCTCGGGCGTGGGGCGCACGACGCGGGTCGAGCGCTGGAGGAGCTGCGTTCCAAGCTCGGCTTCGAGCTTCTGCACGTGCGCGGACGCGCGTGCCTTGGGCATCCCGAGCTGGTGAGCGGCCTGCGTGAAGCTCCGCAGCTCCGCCACCCGGACGAAGACCTTGAGGGCATCGAGGTCAAGGCTCATTGTCTTCATTTACCAGACAGTGTGTCGGAAGTCTCGCGCTTTACCGACACCCGCGTGGATCGTTACACCACGGCGCATGACCAAGTGGACAACTTCCAACATGCCTTCTCAGAAGGGCCGTTCGGCCGTCATCACCGGTACCGGAGGTCTCGGACTCGAGGATGCCCTCGAACTCGCACGGACAGGCGGTGAGATCATCATCGCGGGCCGCAATCATCAGAAAGGCGCGGAGGCTGTCGCGAGAATCCGCTCCGAAGTCCCCTCTGCGAATGTCCGGTTCGAGCAGGTCGATCTCGCCAGCCTCAAGTCCGTCGCCGACTTCGCCGCACGGCTGAAGGGGCAGCGAGGGAGTCTCGATCTGTTGATCAACAACGCCGCCGTGATGACCCCACCGAGGCGTCAGGCAACCTCGGATGGCTTCGAGCTGCAGTTCGGCACCAACCATCTCGGCCACTTCGCCCTGACGGCCCACCTCATGCCGCTGCTGCGCAATGGGACGAACACGCGCGTCGTCACGCTGTCGAGCGTTGCCGCGCGGGCCGGCGCGATCGACTTCGACGATCTGCACGCGACGCGGAGCTACCAGTCGATGCGGGCCTATGGCCAGTCGAAGCTCGCCTGCCTGCTCTTCGCCTTCGAGCTGCAGCGGCGCAGCGAGGCGAATCGGTGGGGCGTCTCCAGCATCGCCGCGCACCCCGGCATCTCGCGCACCGACCTGCTGCACAACGCTCCCGGCCGTTGGAGTGCCGCCGGCATGACGCGGACGCTCATGTGGTTCATGTTCCAGCCCGCGTCGCAGGGTGCGCTCCCCACGCTCTTCGCCGCGACCTCGCCCGAGGCGAGGGCCGGCGCCTACTACGGCCCCGACAAGATGAACGAAATGCGTGGCTTTCCGACTTTGGCGAAGGTTCCTCCGCAAGCGGAAGACAAAACGGCTGCCGAACGCCTCTGGCGCGTGTCCGAGGAGCTCACCGGAGTCACTTTTCAATGAGCGCATTCGCGGAAATCCCGCAGGGCACGACATGCACAAGTACATCGTCTACGCAGCATACGGCTGGCTGACCTTCACCGGAGTGATGCACTTCGTCATCGACGTCGTGTCCCAGCACCTACGTGGCAAGCACGTTCCCAGCACCGAGACGACCCTCTACTACGGCCTCCACTCAGCGTTCGCGCTCGGACAGTTCGTGTTCGGTCTGCTCGGGCTATGGCTCGCGTGGCGCGCGTTGGACATGCTCAAGGAACTCCCCGTCGTGACGGTGTCGGTGGTCGCCGCCGTCGGGTGGCTCGCCATCGCGGTCCTCTTCATGGAATACTGGCAGCCCAAGTTCAACGCGGCCATCTTCGGCGTCCTGGTCGTGGCTGCCGCGCTGATCGGGCGTCGATAGGAGCCCGCGCGAGGCCGAGTAGGCCGTGATCGCTGAATCCCAGGAGTCACGCACATGACGTGGTGGACCTACGCCCTGGCTTCCGCGGGTTTCGCCGCGCTGACCGCCATTCTCGGAAAGGTGGGCGTGGAGGGCGTGCCTTCCACGCTCGCCACCGCCCTGCGCACCGTGGTGGTGTTGGTCTTCGCCTGGAGCATCGCGCTGGCCCGGGGAGAGGGGGCCGCCCTTCCCACCCTCAACGCTCGCACGCTCCTCTTTCTCGCCCTCTCCGGTGTGGCCACGGGCCTGTCCTGGCTGGCCTACTTTCGGGCGCTCCAGCTCGCTCCCGCCTCGCGGGTGGCACCCATCGACAAGCTCAGCCTGGCCCTCACGCTCGTCCTGGCGTGGGGTCTTCTGGGAGAGCCCATGTCGTGGAAGCTCGTCATGGGCGTGGGGATGATGGTCTGCGGCGCACTGCTGACCCTGGGCTGACGGCCGGAGTCAGGCACCGGGGCCGCCGCCCCGCGTGGGGCGCAGATGCACCGGGGGACCCTCGGGCGCGGGGAGGATCCATGCCTTGGGTCCCAGGCCGTCTTCCTCCTTTGCCAGGTCCACCGACGGATCCACCAGCGGCTCCGACATCCGGCCGTTCAGGGACACCCGCGCGTCAGCCCGTACCTCCATGGGGTGGTGCGTGGCCGTCTCGAAGTCCCGGGCAATCCGGTGGGCCAGTTGCAGGATGAGGTCCGGCTGTACCGCCATCTCCCGCTCCTGCAGCCGCGTGAGGTACTGGCTGGGCGGAACGTGCCACTGCCGGCCGGTGACGCTGTCACGCACCATGAACGTCGCGCTTCCGTTCTTCTCCCGCGTCATCACCCGCCACGAGAAGCGCATCCCCTGCTCGTGCCAGAGCACGTTGCCGCCATACGCGTGCGTGCGCAACGGCAGCGCAACCTGGAGGAACGCGTAGGCCAGCGCCGCCCCCAGCGCCATGCGGCCCTTCCAACCCGGCGCCGCCGGAGGTGCCCCCTCGCCTGCCACGGAAGGACGCACGGCGGCGGGAAGCAGTCGCACTCGGGCCGCGAGCGCGCGTGGCCACGATGGGTCGAAGAATACCAGCGCTGCCGTCACCATGATGAAGGGGAACATCCCGATGGGGAACAGCACGAACGTCACCGCGTGGAAGCCCAACACCACGACGTACGCGAACGGCCGCGTGCGGCGCCACAGCAGGAACAGCACGATGGTGCTGTCGAACAGCATTCCGCCCCAGGCCGCCGCGTACGCCACCCAGCGCTGCTCCAGGAGCGGCCCCACCCATGGCAGCCCCGTGCGGGCGGCCAGCCAGATGTTGAGCGGCTGCGCGTGCACCAGCCAGTCCGTGGTGACCTTCGCCAGCCCTGCGAACACGTAGACGACGGCCACCTGGAAGCGCAGCAGCACCGTGCACCACGCCGGCAGCCAGTCCCGCCGGAGCGCCGGCCTGCGCCACGCGTCCACGGAGAAGGCCCGGTGCGCCGGCACGAAACACATCAACGCCAGCAGCAGGCTCACCAGGTAGTAGTGGTTGAGGTAGTTCGTCACGTCGAACAGCTGCACATAGGCGAACACCGTGAACAGCAGCACCACCGTCGCCCGGTAGAACAGCCCTATCATCAACAGCGCCCCCAGCACGCCCAGCACCACGAAGAGCGTGGGCATCCATGGGCCGGGAAGGACGGGCACCCAGCCGACCCCCCAATAGGTGAAGCGGAACCTGGGCTGCACGAACAACGCGCCCACCCAGCCGTAGGCCAGGAAGCGCACCGCCGACACGGTGATGAGCAGCCCCAGGGCCACCCGGAACGCCACCAGCGCGGCGATGTCCCGGGGCACCAGCAACCATGCCCACATCCGAGCCACCGGACGCTGGAACGCCCCGCTCCCGCCGCCAGCCGCGTCAGTCATTGTCTCCCTCGAGGCCCGCGGGCGGCTCCAGGTCCAGCGTGGTGATGAAGTCCGTCTTGAGCAGGTCCGTGATGCCCTTGAACCCGTTGTAGACCGTCATCACCGACGCCTTGTCCCGCGCCAGCGCCTGCCGCAGGTCCTCCTCCTCCACCGCGGCCAGCGCCGACTCGGCCTCCACCACCTGCTGGCGCATCCGCGTGGCCACGCCCTCCGCGCCCGCCGCCGCCAGGACGTCGTCGAAGCCCGTGCCCGTGAAGTCCGGGCCGCAGCCGTCCATGATGCGGCGGAAGCCCACCAGGTTCAGGTGCAGGTTCTGCTTCGAACGGCCCGCGAACTGCGACTCCAGCAACTCCGGGCAGATGTCCGACGCGCAGTCGCGCAGCGCCAGCGGCCGCGCCAGCTTCTGGTCCTTGCCCTCGCGCTCCACGTAGAAGAGCGCGTCGCTCATCGCGTTGAGCGCCACCTGCGCTGTCGGGAACACCTTGTTGCCGGAGCCCGCCATCGCCAGCGTCTTCAGGAAGTTGCCGCCTTCCGGCGCCCACGCATCCACCAGGGCCCGCGCGCGCACGTGCACGTCCGCTCCCACCACCGCCGCGTAGGCCCGCTTGCGCGCCGCCCGCTCGTCCACGGACAGCGCAGCCCACGTCCCCTGCGCCACGATGGCGGAGTTCGGTCCGCACGCCGTCTCCGCGCCCTCATAGAAGAGCAGGTACTCCAGCGCCAGGAACCCTCGCCGCGTCACCAGGCTGGAGGGGAAGCTGGCCGACTCGTACCCCTTGGAGACGATCTGCTCCTCGAGGGAGCACCGGTTGTAGAGCGGGAACGAATGGATGTTGTCGCGGATCTCCGCGCCGCCCGGACTGCCGCGCGGCGCCGCGGGCCCCACCTGCATCGCCTCCATCACCTGCCAGACGTCCATGGCCTCGTGGAACGCCGTGCGCGCCGCCGCCTGGGCCGCCGCGTCCGGTGCGTCCCGCAGCGCCGCCGTCGCCGCCTGGAGCGCCGCGGCCCTGGGCAGGAAGTCACGCGCCGTCCCCAGGATGCACTCGCCCGCCGCGCTCAACAGCCGCGCGCGCACGTCCGCACCAGCACCGGGGGGAGGATCCACCGGCTTGGGCTTGCCGTCGCTGCACGCCACGCACAGCACCGCGATGAACCCCAGGGCCCTCACTCCCAGCCAGGAGGGCGCTTCAGGACGGGCTTTGAAGACAGTCATGGCCCTCGCAGTATCAACCAAACTTGCGACTGACAATTATTATCGAAACCAGGACGGCACCTTGACTTCGAGGGCCTCGCAGTCTACTCAGGCGCCCAATTACGAGTCTGAAAATGAGAATCGTTCTCATTTTCGACCACCGTAAATGAGAGCCATTCTCATGCGTGGGCACCAAAAATGAGAATCGCTCTCATAAATCACTCACCACCCACCCGAGGGTTGAACATGACGAATGAGAGGAAGCACCGGAGCATCGAAAAGCTGCTGCCCAGCATGCTGGTCCTAGGCCTGGCCATGACCTACATGGGTGGGTGCGGTGACGACAAAGCTCCCGCCCCGACACCGGATGCGGGCACCCAGACGGACGCGGGCACCGACGCGGGCACCGACACGCCAGACACGGACCTGGCGTTCGTGCGTCTCAACACCAACGGCACGGTGGACAACAGCTTCGGCGCGAGCGGCAACGGCATCTCGCGGGTGAGCCTGGGCAGGGGCGCCGGCACGGTGCGTGATGCCATGTGGGGCATCAGCCGCGACGCACAGGACCGGCTGGTGGTGTTCGCCACCAAGAAGGCGGAAGGCACGCGCACGGACACCGACCGAGTGATCGCCCGCATCACCGCCAACGGCGCGCTGGACGAGACCTTCAACGCAACCCCCGCCGCGAACGCGCGCAAGGGCTTCTACGCACTGGACATCAGCGGTCTGGGTGACTCCGCTCGCCACGGCATGGTGCAGGAGGACGGGAAGATCATGTCCGCCGGCTACCTGTCGCAGCCCTCGGGCGTGGGAGCGCAGTCCGCCAACCGCATCGTGCTGCTGCGCCTGAACGAGGCGGGCACGGTGGACAACACCTTCGGATCCAAGGGCGTACTGAACTCGGCGCCGTTCGCCACGAACGACCCGACCAAGGAATGGGGCATCGCCGAGGCCTACGCCGCGGTGCGCCTGTCCACGGGCGCCTACGTCACCACCGGCTACGGCCGTGCGGCGGGCGTGTCCGGCAACACGGTGGACCTCATCTCGTTTCGCTACACCGCAACAGGCGCACTCGACACCACGTTCGGCACGGACGGTTCATTCATCCTGGACCTGGCCGGTGACAACGACCGCGGCCGTGACGCGGTGGCGCTGAAGGACGACCGCGTGTTCATGGTGGGCAGCGGGACCCCGACGTCGGGCAACATCGACGCCATGGCGGTGCTGCTGACGGCGGACGGCCGGCCGGCGACGGCGGACGGCTTCAACGAAGGCTTCAAGCTCTACTCTTTCGACCGTCCGGACGAGGCCTTCTTCGACGTGGAGAAGGCGAACGTGGGTGCCGAGGAGTACGTGGCGGCCGCGGGCTACCGCGCCGGTGGCGGACAGGACGACGACGCCGTGCTGCTCATCCGCAACATGACGACGGGCGCGGAGTTCGCGGGCGCGGTGCCCTTCTCCGAGACGGAGAACGACCGCTTCTGGGGCGTGACGTTCGGCCCGGACAACAAGGTATACGCGGCGGGCTTCGTCACCGAGGGCGGTGACAACCGCTTCGCCATCGCGCGCTTCAACCTGGACGGCACGCGCGACACCACCTTCGGCACCGGTGGCATCGTCACGGTGAACGTCATCGTCGGCAAGCTGGAGGAGGCCGCTCGCAGCGTCGCCGTGCAGTCCAACGGCAAGATCGTCATCGCGGGCGCCGCCGAAGCACAGTAGTCGTTCACACAGTCGCGGTCGGCGTCGGTCTTCCGGGGCCGGCGGGGACGTTCCACTCCCCCGCTGGCGCGGTCGACCGCCGCATCTCTTCGCACATTCCTCCGGGAGTCTTCGTCCTCATGGGTGCACCGACCTGGGCAGTCGCCGTGGTTTCCTTCGTCGTCTCCTCGTCGGTCCTGGCCCAGACGCCGCCGACACCGCAGGAGTCCTCCCCAACCCCGACCGAGGCTCCGCTGGCACCGCCGCCAACCGAGACCGAGCCTCCGGCCGCGCCGCCCGCCGACAAGCACCGCTTCGAGAGCGTCGTGGTGGGCACGTCCGAGGCGAAGACGAGCGGCTCCATCCACATCCTCAAGCCGGAGAAGCTCCAGCGCTACGAGCTGGACGACCCCCAAGCCATCCTCCAGTCCGTGCCGGGCGTGTACGGCCGCGGCGAGGACGGCTTCGGCCTGCGGCCCAATCTGGGCCTGCGCGGCGTCAACCCGGACCGCAGCAAGAAGGTCACCCTGCTGGAAGACGGCATCCTCTTCGGGCCGGCCCCGTACTCCGCGCCCGCCGCGTACTACTTCCCGCTGATGACCCGCATGCAGTCGGTGCGCGTGCTCAAGGGCCCCTCCTCCGTGCAGCAGGGTCCGCAGACGGTGGGCGGGTCGGTGGACCTCATCACCCGAGACATCCCCACGCAGGAGTCGTTCGGCCTGGACGTCGCGGGCGGCCAGTACCTCTACGGCAAGGCGCACGGCTACTTCGGCGCCAGCACCGAGCGCGCGGGCTTCCTCATCGAAGGCATCCACCTGCGCAGCAACGGGTTCAAGGACATCGACAACAGCGACGCCACCACCGGCTTCCACCGCAATGAGTGGATGGCCAAGGCGCGCTACCGGCTGGTGCCGGACGGCGAGCTGCGCCAGACGCTCCAGCTCAAGCTGGGCTACTCCGACGAGGCCTCCAACGAGACGTACCTGGGCCTGTCGGACGCGGACTTCGCGGCGAACCCGCTGCGCCGCTACAAGGCCAGCCAGTTCGACCACATGCAGTGGCACCGCACCCAGGCAGTGCTCAGCCACGTGCTGGAGGGGCGCGACATCACGGTGACGACGTCGCTGTACCGCCAGGACCTGGACCGCTCCTGGCGCAAGGTGAACGGCTTCCGGGGCATCAACATCTCCAACGTGCTCGCGGACCCCACCAGCGCGCGCAACGCCATCTACTACGGAGTGCTCACCGGGGAGCTGGACTCGTCCACGCCGGGAGAGATCCTCCTCATCGGGCCCAACCACCGCGTCTTCGTGAGCCAGGGCATCCAGAGCATCGCCCGCTGGACGGCGAAGACGGGCCCGCTGTCGCACAGCGCCGAGTTCGGCGTGCGCTACCACTTCGACAGCATCGACCGGCGCCACACGCAGGACGGCTTCCGCATGGTGTCCGGCGAGCTGGTCGCCGAGGGGGGCACCACCGAGGTCACCGCCGACAACAAGGACTCCACGCATGCGCTCGCGCTGCACGCGACGGACGCCATCGCCTGGGGGCCCCTGGTGGTGACGCCGGGCGTGCGGCTGGAGGTCATCCGCTCCCAGTCCGTGGACAAGATGGCGGGCACCACCCAGAGCGGAGCGCTGGAGGCGCTGATGCCGGGCTTGGGCGTCTATGGCGCGCTCAGCCCCGCGCTGGGTCTGTTCGCCGGCGCCTACCGGGGCTTCTCCCCGCCCGCGCCGGGCCAGCCCCAGACCGTGGGCCCGGAGAAGAGCATCAACTACGAGGCCGGTGCACGCTGGTCGCGACGCGGTGAGCGCTTCGAGGTGGTGGGCTTCTTCAACGACTACTCCAACCTCACCGACGTCTGCACCTTCTCCAACGGCTGCCTCAACGACAACCTGGACCGGCAGGTGGATGCGGGCGAGGCGAACATCTACGGCCTGGAGGCCTACGCGGAGAAGACCTTCCGTCCGGGCGGCGGTCTCACCTTCCCGCTGACGGTGGCGTACACGTTCACGCGCACGAAGCTGCTCAACGACTTCCGTTCGTCGGATCCACAGTTCGGCAACGTGGTGGCGGGAGACGAGCTGCCGTACGTACCCCATCACCAGCTCTTCGCCTCCATTGGCGTGGAGGGCGCGCGCTGGGGCGCATTCATCAACTCCACCTACCTGGGCAGCATGCGCGAGGAGGCGGGCCAGGGCGACATCCCCGAGGGCAAGAAGACGGGGGCGCTGCTGGCGTTCGACGTGAACGCCCACTGGAACATCACCCGCTGGGGGCAACTCTACGTGAGCGGCCGCAACATCCTGAACGAGGCCGTCATCGTCGGTCGCCGTCCGTACGGCGCCCGCCCCAATGCGCCCCGCACGCTCATCGGCGGCTTCAAGATCCAGCTCTAACCCCCTTCAGGCAGGTCCGCGAAGGGGTAGCCCTGCATGGTGGAAGAAGCCACCCAGGGCCGAGTAGCGACGGGCAAGGCGGATGAAGGCCGAGCGAACCTGACGGTGAAGCTCTTCGACTGAGTCGGGGAGTGCATTGCGCATGTCGGCGTTCACCTGGCTGTTGCAGCCTTCCTCGGGATTGAGTTCCGGCCTACCGCACGCCGAGCGCCCACGCCGGAAAGCAGGGCCATGGAATTGGCCTGTCCCTGGTGGCCCTCGTCGATCAGGCCCACCGGGCCCACGCGGAGTTCCTCCCCTCGCAGCGGGGAGCCCGCCTGCGGTTGACATTCCTCCGGGACTTCCACTCTTGTGCCCCACCAGGACCTGGTTGCCAGGAATCCCATCATGTCCATCCTCATCGTCGAAGACGAACTGCGGGTCCGCGCCTTCATCTCACGGGGCCTCACGGAAGAGGGCTTCCGCGTGCACGAGAGCGTGGACGGCACGCAGGCCCAGGAAATGATGCGCCACGAGCGCTTCGCGCTCATCATCCTTGACTGGATGCTGCCGGGGCTGTCCGGGCTGGACCTGCTCCGGGCGCTGCGTGCGAAGCAGGACACCACGCCCATCCTCATGCTCACCGCGAAGGATGCGGTCGCGGACCGCATCAGCGCGCTCAATGCCGGCGCGGACGACTATCTCATCAAGCCCTTCGCCTTCGAGGAGCTGCTAGCGCGCATCCGCGCCATCCTCCGCCGCGTCGACAACCGCGCCACGCCCTTGATGAGCCACGCGGACCTGACCATGGACCCCACCACCCGGAAGGTGGTCCGGGCCGGCGTGGAGATTCCACTGACCGCCCGGGAGTACGCGCTCCTGCAATTCATGCTCGAGCACGCGGGCGAGGTCCTGTCCCGGACACGCATCGTGCAGGCCGTGTGGGAGCACGACCTCGAGACCTTCTCCAACGTCGTGGAGGTCTACATCCGCTATCTCCGGGCAAAGGTGGATACGCCCTTTCCCACCAGGCTCATCCACACCGTGCGCGGCGTGGGCTACGTGCTCCGGAGCCGCGCATGAGGCGTCCGCGCACGCTTCGCGAACAGCTGACATTCTTCTTCGCCTGCTCCGTCCTGGGAACAACGCTCCTCTACGGCGTGCTGGTGACGGCGGTGCTGGCCACCGGGGAGTGGATCGAACACACCGCGAACCCAAGCCTGGGGTTGACCGAGGGAATCTTCGACGAAGCCCGGCAGGCCCTGGGCGCCATCCTCTTCAGCATGCCGTTCGCAGTGCTCGGGTCCACGGCGATCGCTGGCGCGCTGGCCCGCAGGGCGCTGGCGCCGCTGCGCGAAGCCAGTGACCGGGTCCGCGCCGCGCGGGCCTCGGAGCTGGACCTGCGCCTTCCCGATCGGGGAACCAGAGACGAGTGGGACACGCTGGCAGCGACCCTGAATGAACTCCTCGCGGATGCCCGCGCGTCGCTCGTGCGCATCCGCTCCTTCACCTCCGACGCGGCGCACGAGCTACGTACGCCGCTCACCATCATCCTGGGCGAAACGGAGGTCAGCCTGCGCAGGGAGCGGACGCCGGAGGAATACCGCCGCACGTTGGCGATCGTGCTCGATGAGACCCGCCGGCTCACACACCTGGTGGACGAACTGCTCCAATTGGCGCGCGCGGATGCCGGCACCCAGGCCATGACCGTGGAGCCCGTGGACCTGTACTCCCTGGCGCGCTTGTCCCTCCAGCGCACGGAGCAGCACCTGGCGGCGCAATCCCGGAACCTGACGCTGGAGCTGAAGGGCGGCCCCACGCAGGTCTGGGGCAGTCCGGTTCTGTTGACCCACGTGCTGGACAACCTGCTCTCCAATGCGCGCCGCCACGCCCGCGAGCGCATCCGCGTGGAGCTGGACGCGACGGACATGGGCCTCCGCGTCACCGTGGGGGATGACGGCGAGGGGGTGGACGCCGCCTTCCAGGCCCGGCTCTTCCAGCGCTTCGCCCGGGCGGACCCGTCGCGGCACGGCGAGGGCATCGGCCTGGGGCTCGCGATGTCGCGGACCATCGCCGAGGCGCATGGCGGCACACTCGACTACGCGCGGGTCGACGGCGAAAGCCTCTTCACCTTGCGCCTCCCGAAGCCGAAAGCGTCTGGCGAGCCGCCACTTCCGGCCGGGCATGCCATCGCTGACAGGACCACATCCTGAAGGTCACGTCGCCGCATGGGCGTGAGCCATCAACCCCCTCGCCCTTCGCTGACGATGCGCATCCTCTTCCACTTCCAGACCTCACCCTTCGCCCGCCGCCTCTCCCTGCTCAAGACGACCCCCGTCCTCGTCGAGGAGGATGGTCTTCTCCTCCTACCCCCATGGACACATGGGCTCACGCATGATGATTCATGTCATCGGTGATTCATCGGCGGGAGGAGGAGCCGGAGCCACGGGACCGTGGGCATTCGCCGCGGCCTTGAGCGCGTGCGCCGTGGGCGGAGTCTGCCCATGGGGAGCACTCCCCACTCCAGGACGGGGCGGCATGCGAGCACCGCGCTCGTGGCTGTCCTCCACACGGAAGTAGGACACCAGCTGGGTGAGCACCTCCGCCTGGGCGGAGAGCTCCTCGGCGGTAGTGGCCAGCTCCTCGGAGGCCGAGGCGTTGCGCTGCGTCACCTGGTCCACGTGCTGCATGGCCTTGTTCATCTGGACCACCCCGTCGGCCTGCTCGTTGGAGGCGGCCACCACCTCCTGCACCAGGTCCGCCGTCTTGCGGATGGAGGGCACCAGTTCCTCCAACAGATGTCCCGAGCGCGTCGCCACCTTCACACTGCTCGTCGCCAGTCCGCTGATCTCCTTCGCCGCCGTCCGGCTGCGCTCGGCCAGCTTGCGCACCTCCGTGGCCACCACCGCGAACCCCTTGCCGTGCGCTCCCGCCCTCGCCGCTTCGATCGCCGCGTTGAGCGCCAGCAGGTTCGTCTGGTAGGCGATCTCCTCGATGATGGACACCTTCTCCGCGATGGAGGTCATCGCCTCCACCGTCTTCTTCACCACCTGGCCACTCTCCTCGGCGTCCCTGGCGCCCTTCACGGCCATCTGTGCCATCTGCCGGCTGTAGTCCCGGTTCTGGGTGATGCTGGCCGTCATCTGCTCCAGGCTGGAGGTGGTCTGCTCCACGCTGCTGGCCTGCTCGCCGGTACCTTGAGAGAGGCTCTGCGAGGAAGCCGAGACCTGCGTGGCGGCCGCGCTGAGCGTGGCGGCTCCCATCCGGACCTCCGCCATCGCCTCGGAGAGCTTCCTCACCATTTCCTTCAGGGCGAACAGGAGGCTCGTCCTGTCGTTCCCCTTCGTCTCCACGTTCACGGAGAGGTCTCCGTCCGCCACCCTGTGCACCATCTCCGCCGCGTATCCCGGCTCCCCGCCGAGCTGCTCCGCGATCACCACCGTCGTGAGCAGTCCGATCCCGAATGCGACGACGACGGCAGCCAAGATGACACCCATGACGGACCGCCTGAACTCCGCGTATGAACTCGCCGACCGCTCCGAGAACTGCTCCATCGCCGCGAACTGGTGCGCCTCGAGCTCCTTGATGGCCGCCTCGATCTGGTTCTCGACCGCCCGGACCTCCTTCACGCCCGCGTCGACGTAGAGATCCTTGCTCGTCGTGAGCATCCCGGGCAGCCGCCCGCTCGCCGCGAGCTGCAGGACATCCTGCTGCTCGCGCTGGAGCTGGGTCAGGAGCCGGTCCACCTCCGCGGCCTTGCGCTGCTGGGCCGAATCCGAGCTGAAGATCGTCCGCCGGTATGCCGCGAACGCCTCCTCGAGCTGCTCCCGGCTCTTCTCGAGCTCCGCGGTGCGATCCGAGAGCCGCTCCGTGCCCACGTCCAGCACCACGTTTCGAATGGTGCGGGACATGTGGAGCATGTGTACGTCCGCCTCGAGCAGCTTCGCGAGACCGAGCGCGTGGTGCTCGTGTATCTCTTGGAGGCTCTCGTCTGTCTGGGCCATGCCACGCAGGCCCTGCACACCGACGAAGACGGCAAGCACCGTGAGCAGCCCGAATCCGAGCGTGAGTTTCGTGACGACCTTCAAGTTGCGGAACCACTTCACGGTGTTTTCCCCCGCGGTTGTCGCATGGGGCCTGGGGGGCAGCTCGACCAACGCTGTCGGCACCGGCCCGGGGCTCCTTCATGGAACCCCTACCCAACCTGAATCGAGCATCACATGGGCCCCTCTTGATGGGAACAACGTCAGGTGCGTGGGTTCCCTACCCTCCCCCATACCGGCCACTCCCGGCGCCGTGAGAGCACGGCCCCGGAGAGAGAAGCACTTTGACGCCAAACCAAGGAAAGAGACAGAGCCCTGAGTGCCTGCCTGGAGAATACCGGGGCGGTGCATGCCGCCGGCCCCCACCTTCGAGAGGGTGGAGCGGCACCCGCGCCAGGGCGGAGAGGAGAGGCTGGTAGTGCTGCAGACCGAGGGCGAGGAGCAGCAGCGGGAATCGGCGCATCCCGCCGTGCCAGCCTTCTGGGGTCGCCGTGTCAACCGTGATCGGCCGCGCGGCTCCTCCGCGTTGAAGATCGCCTTGGTGAGGTGGCGGCGTCAGCGCTCGACCCAATGTGCGAAAAACGGTCTGGCGCGCTCCGGCATGGACTCGAAGGACGCCCGCGGAATCAGGGGAACCGAATTGTCCTTCCCCTTGGAATCACGCAGGAGCCGCTCGTATTCAGGTGAGTTCTTCCTCCGGAACTCGAGATTGAGCCACCACGCCGAGTAGCGCACGTTCAAGGCCATCCTCGGCCCATCGCTCAGGTTCGGGGCGACGCAGTGCCACAGGCGACTGTCGTAGAACAAGACATCCCCCGGCTCGCCGACGGCAGTCACCTCCGCAGAGTGTGGTTCGAACTGCTCCGCGGGGCTCCCTCCGCTGGGATTGAAGGAGCGCCGGTGGCTGCCAGGCAACAGGATCGTTCCACCCGTCCGCTTGTTGAACCGCGACAGCATGAAGATGGCCGAGATGTTCATCGCGGCGTCGGGGTAGGGACTTGGAAGGGCCGTGGCGAGTTTCTGGTTGAAGGGCCAGTCGGCATGCCAGTAGCCCCGCTCGTTACCGGGATACGTGACGATGGCCCCAACCGAGGACACCCTGAAGTAACGGCCAAGCAGCGCCTCACAGGCCTCCATCAGACGAGGGTGCGTGACGTGGCTCGCCAGCTGGGGCTGGCGGTTGATCACCGCCTGTGCATGGAGGATTCCCTTGGGCGGCATCTGGAAACCGGCTTGTGAGATCCGCGAGACCTCCGCGGCCCATCCGGCGCTCTGCGCATCGAGTTCCCCGCGTACCGACTCCTGGACCTCGGGCAATTCCAGGGCCGGGATGATGCCATCCACGACGCACCAGCCTTCTGCCCTCACACGCTCGACAATCTCATCGGTTCTCATGATGTCTTCCTCGCTTTCCCTGGGAAGGTTTCAGCTGCCCACCCTGAACTTCCGCATCCAGAGCCCGAAGCAGAGAATGCGCCAGAGCAACATCAGGACTTCCTTGTCCGCCCGGGCGGGTTCCCGGGCCAGGTACTCCACGGCCCGTACGTCGAACAACTCCGGCCGCTCGCGGACCACCTCCAACACCCCCTCTTTCAAGCCCTTGCCCGCTCCTCCCCTGAACCATCCCTCTTCCAGGGAGGAGTAGCTCCCCTTCCCATAGGGCTTGATGATGATGGGCGGGAGCAGGTGTTGCATCGCGCGGCGCAGCAGGTACTTCGTCTCGTCTCCGATGATCTTGTACGCGCCGCCCAACCCGATGCAGAAATCCACCACACGGTGATCCATGAAGGGCACGTGGGTCTCCACCCCATGCGCCATGCCAATCCGATCGTTGTGCCTCATCATCATGGGCAGATCGCCGTGGAACACCCGGTAGCCGCAGAGTTCTCCGAGGTTGAAGCTCCGAGGGTTGGGCTCGAAGGCGGGGAGGCGCGCGGCCCGTTCCCGCAGGTCCGCCGTGAGCCAGGAGTACCGCTCCCTCCCGTCGAGCAACTCCGCCACCGGCAGGGAGGATCTCGAGGAGAGGCCCGCGCTGGCCCCGGCGCCCTGTCGGTGGAGATCGTCCTGGTGCGCCCGCACCATGCTCATGTAGCCGGCGAGCAGCTCATCGGAGCCCTGGCCGTCCAGGGTGGAACGAATACCCAGTTCTTCCGCCTGCTCGAAGAGCATCCATTGGGCGGCCAGACTCGCGCGGCCAAAGGGCTCGTCCATGTGCCACACGAGGGGGTCGAGCACATTCATGGCATCCTCGCCATGACAGTGACTCCGATGGTGGATGGCCCCCGTGCTCTCGAGCACCGCCTTCAGCAGGTGCGGCTCGTCGTACAAGGGGTCATCGAAGTAGGCCTTGAAGGTCACGAGCCTGTCCGCGGCGGACCCGGACCGCTCGAGCTCGGAGGTCAGCAGGGCGGCGATGGCGGAGCTGTCCAGCCCGCCTGAAAGACAGAGGCCCCTGGGCCCCGGCTGCGCCCAGCGCACACGAACCGCGTCGAGGAGCAGGTCTCGGAACCGCTCCACCGCCTCCGGCTCCTCCAGGCGAAGACTACCTGGCTCGGGAAGCTCGTACCACCTTCGCAATGGCGGAAGGGTCTCCGTGCAGCGCCACTGCTTCAAATCGAGTTGCAGACAGGTGCTTCCCGGGACACGCAGCACGTCCTGGAAGAGCGTTTCGTCGGAGTGGTCCGTCAAGCCCGCGACGAGGAACTCGAGGCCCGCCCGGGCATTCAACCGGACGTCCATCCCCCGCATCGGTAGGAATTGCTTGATCTCCGAGGCGAACGCGAGGACCCTCGGACCCTTGTAGATGTAGAGGGGTTTGAGGCCGAAGCGATCCCGCGCGGCGAAGAGACGCTTCTCCACGTCGTCCCAGATGACCAGGGCGAACATTCCGTTGACGCGAGAGAGACACTCGGCCCCCCATCTGGAAAAGAGGGCGGTCATGAGCTCGGAGTCGTCGAGCGTCGCTCCTGGAGGCACCTCGACCAGGCGGGACAACTCCTCGCGATTGTAGAGACAACCATCGAAGACGGTATGGAAGCGTCCGCGCCACGGCTCCCTTCCCGTCTCCTCACGGGGCGCGGCATGGGCGCATTGCCACAGATGCACGGCTCCCGCCGGCGATTCGAAGACGTGCGGGCCGGACGAAACCGGGCCCCGGTGGGCAAGGACGCGAGACATCCCTTCAGGGGGCTCGACGGCGACGGATACCCAGATGCCTCTCATTGGCAACACCCGCTCCCGGACGCCTGTCGTCACATTCCCGCATGTGCAGTCCAAGCAGGCGTCGAATTCTCGGACGTGCGGTACACCAAGACCTGCAGTCAACTGGTGGAGCGGAGTCACGACGACGGCCCCGCGTCGGCCACGGAGGGTACCCACCTGCGGAGGGGGGTACCCTCCTGGCCTGGCGCGGCGACGGGGCCCGCTAGCGGAGCGTCGACGCGACCCGCTGGGTGGTCCGCACGAAGTCCTGCCAGTGGGTCACCGCGATGACCTCGGTCGTGCACTCGCCGAGCTCACCAATGATCTCCGCCGCCCGCTGCGCCTCCTTCTCGTCATCCGTCTCGACGACGTCGAGGGAATCGTAGGGGCCCCCATGGAATGCGAGCTTGAGGGTGCACCTGAGCTGGGGAAGCTCCTTGAGGGTCTTCTCCCGTACCGACTGCGCGCGCTGGGGCAACGAACGGAGGTCCGCGGCGTTCCTATATTTCGACAGGATGGCGTACTGAGGCATGGGTCTCCCTTTCTTCGTGAAAAGCCACTTCTTCTGTCACACGTCTCGTGAAAGCACGGGCTGCGATACATCTCCCTCTGCTGCGAATCAGAACAGTTGTCGCTCCTTTCCGTTGAGTACTGTTCCTTGTTCAGAATGAGGCGCCTCGGGGTCATCGGGCAGGATGAAGGGAAAGAAATTCACGGGAAGGCCACCACGGCTGCCCGGAAGCTTCCCACTCGTGTCGCCATCGACCTCGTGGCTTCCTTCCCGGTCCACGTAGCGGACGCGGAGGGGGTGACCCGGACTCATGGCGCGGGAAAGGCGAGAGAGCGACTCGCGGAGGAAGTAGCGGGTATAGCGGTAAGCCTCGGGTTGGGACAGGACGCGATGCGCCAGGAGGGCCCCCGGGTCTCCCTGAAGGGTGGACACGGGAGGCAGCCCCTCGATGTGGGCGATCCGCACGTAGTCTGGCCCCTGGAAGAGCCGCCAGTTGCCAGGGATGAAGAGATGGCGCCACGGCTCGCAGCGGAGATTGCTGAACATGGCGAAGCTGAACTCCGTCTTGAATCCCAGGTACGGCCCGAGACCGTTCACCAGGAACGCGGCCCACAACGTGAGCAACGTTCCCTGCTCGAGCGAGCCGAGCAGCGCCCAGCCCGGTACCTCCAATGAGCGCCAGGAGAGCATGCCGATTCCCAGCAACAGCAGCGCCGTTCCAGCGCCGAAACCCAACTGGATGAGCCATGCGGGGGCACGCATCACGTAGGGACAGTGGCGGTTGGCATGACGAGGGGTCAGCACCCACACCACCAGGAGGCTGAAGCCACAGCTCGCCCCAATGACGAGGGGCGGCAGGGCGCGGACCTGGGCGGTGGCATCGAGAAGCGCCTGCTCCGGCACGAACGCCATCAACCCCGCGTACATCATCGACGAGAAGTTCACGATTCCCAGCAGGGCCATGCTGAAGTGGAACAGGACGCCCACTCCCAGCGCGAGGGGCCGCGTGGGTGGAAACAACAGCAGCAATGGCAGTGCTCCCTCCACGAGCACCGTTCCGTAGATGCCCACACCCCGCAAGAACCGGATGAGCCCCGGGCTGTGCACGCCGCGATCCCAGCAGAGAAAGTCGACGAGCTGGGATGCACAACTCCGCTCGGGCGAGAAGTAATCCGCGTTCAGCTTGTGGAGGAACGCGAAGAAGTAGGTGAGGACGATGAGGCCCTGGACGCCGAGGGACACGAAGGTCTCCATCTGCTCGACACCTCGCGCGAGACAGAGCGTCAACATCATGAACCAGGCCAGGATCAGGTGGTTCGAGAGCCGGAGCGAGTAGCTGGCGATGACCAGCGAGAGGAATCCGAGGCAGGTGAGCTGGAGCCATCCGGCCTGCGGCATGAACAGCAGCGCTCCACAGGTGGCCATGAGCCCCCCATGCACCCAGGCATGGGCTCGCGGACCGAGGCGCAGACCGAACGTCGGAAGGAAGCAATTCGTCAGGTAGCCGAGGCCATCCCTGAAGATATACAGCGCCTCGTGGATGAGGATGGCGCCAGCAAGCATCCGGGTGAGGAGCACCAATGGATTCTCCGGGGCAGGAAGCCTGGGCTAGGCGCCATCGAAGGTGAGCGCCTCGAGCTCCTTCATCGTGAGGACGCAGAACTGCTCGAGCCTGCTGAAGAGCATGTCGCGGACGAGCTCCTCGGAGCCGTCGCGCGCCATGGCCTCCATCGCCTGCGCGGTGTAGGCGATGTGCCGTGTTTCATCCGAGGTGATGACGTCGAGCACTCCCTTGATGCGGGCATGTTGCTCCGGGGGACTGTGGCGCATGAGCATCGGATACAGCAGGAGCTGATGGACCCGCGTGCGGATCTCCCCGATGTTCATCTGCACCAGCGCATCCAGGGTGAGCACTGGCTCCTCGGTGACCGCGCCTCGCTCTGGATGCTCGCGAACCGAGTAGCGCGGCGAAATGGCATCCAACTGCGCCTGGACATCCTCACCCGCACAGCCCGGGAACGCCAGACCGAGCATCGCGATGTAATAGCGGGCGTGGTTGGACTCGTCGATCGCATGGCGACGCACCTGCTCGGCGATGACCGGCGACTCGATGAGACCCGCCATCCGCCACAACATGCGGGCCCCCTCGGCCTCCTTTTCCGCATTGGTGACCAGGGACCTCGCGAGCCAGGAGGGATCGGCTGCCTGCTCCCGGTAGGCCTCACCATACCAGCGCTTGCCGAAGGGCGGCGCGCACGCCTCGAAGGAGGCACACAGGAGCCGCTCATAGCTGGCCAGACCCCTGGCTCCGCTCGCTCTCAGGGCCTCGATGGTCAATTCCGCAATCACATTGGAGCTGGAACCCATGCGACTCGCTCTCCAGGGGCCGGGGCGGATGGCGGGAGCCATCCGCCCTCGTTGATTCGTTACCCGCGAAAGCCGGACCCGGCCGACGAGGGCGCTCTCTCGCCAGACTTCCTAGCGCTTTGGTACCCTGCACTCATCGAAGGGGCAGTTCCAGGCCACGAAGTTGTCCTGCCGCTTCGTGCCAATGTCTCCCTGCGTCAGCTTGACCTTCGCGGCCAAGGCGGAGTTTGCCTTCGTCACCTCGCTCCCACGAATGGGCTCGAAGGTGATTGAGTCCTTGTCGACCGCCATGCTCGACCCCCATTTTGTTGGATTTATTGCTATCCGCTCGAAGTGAACTGGATAGCACTGGCAGTATATGCGCTCAATCATCCAGGTCAAGACATGGACGTCGTCTTTTGAGGCATGAGATGGAACTCCAGCTCGCGGAACATGTCGTCCACACTCGGTACGAGGCGCTCGGAGAGGCAGTCATTTACTCAACAAAGAGCTTCATCCTCGACACGCTGGGAGTGTCATTCGCCGGGGCGCGCGTCGCGGCGGTTCAACCCCTGCTGGAGTATGTGCTGGAACAAGGCGGCCGTGGTGAAAGTACGATACTGGGCAATGGCACCCGGGTGGCCGCGGAGCAGGCCGCGCTCATCAACGGGACGCTGGCCCACGTATTGGACTACGACGAGACCCACGTGGCGGCGAACGTCCACGCCAACGCGACCGTGTTTCCCGCCGCCCTCGCGGTGGCGGAGCAGCGGGGGCGTGTCTCGGGACGCGAACTCCTGACGGCCATCGCGCTGGGGGTGGACCTCACCTGTCGCCTGGGAGTCGCCGCCCGAGAGGGAATGAACGAGGGGTGGTGGCCCACCTCCTTGTTCGGAACATTCGGGGCGGCGGCGGCCACGGCCCGGCTGCTCGGACTCGATGTGCGCGGGGTTCGTCAGACGCTAGGGCTTGCCTATGCGCAGGCCATGGGCAACCGGCAGGCGTTGCTCGATGGGGGGGCCGCCAAATACTTGCAGTGCGGCCTCGCGGCTCGGGCGGCGGTCACCGCCGGGCACCTCGCCCGGGCTGGTTTCACCGGTGCGACCCGCTTCCTCTCGGGTCCGTTTGGATTGTCCGCGCTGTACACCGGTGGGGCCTTCAGCGAAGCCATCCTCCTCGATGGCCTGGGTCGGCGATTCCTCGGTACCGAGCTCATCTGCAAGCTCCACCCGTGTTGCAGTGCGGCGCAGGCGCCGCTCCAGGCCGCTCTCGAACTGATGCGTGACCATCCGATCGACGCCCGGCGGCTGGCCGGAATCCGCGTTCTCGCGCCTCGGGAAGTGGCCGAGCAGCTCGGCCGCCCCCATGAGGTGGGAAGCACCCGAATCCAGCTCCAGGTCAACCTGCCCTATCTCGTTGCGGCCGCCATGGTGCGGAGGCGCTTCACCCTCCAGGATCTCGAGGAGGATGCTCTCCAGGACGACCCGGAAGTGCTCCAACTCGCCAGGCGAGTGACGGTCGAGGCGTCGAGCCCCTCGGGACCGCGCGGTGCGGAGCTGCCAGTCACGGTCGAACTCATGGCCAGGGATGGAACACGCTGGCAGCGGACCCTGGAAGTTCAGGCGGGGGACCCATCCCGTCCGGATCTCCGTGAGCGCATCCTGGACAAGTTCCGATCCTGCCTTCGTCAGGGTGGAGAGGAGGCGCCGCGGGCACGGAGCGAGCAGCTCATCGAGAGGATTCTCCACCTGGAAGAGCTGGAGACACTGGACTGCCTCACCGAAGCGTTCGGAGCAAGGAGCAAGACATGAAGGTCGCTGACGCAATCGCGCGGATCCTCAAGGCGGAAGGTGTCGAATATCTGTTCGCCTATCCCATGAACCCCATCATCGAGGCCGCCGCGAACGTGGACATCCGGCCGATCATCGTGAGGCAGGAGCGCACCGGTCTGCACATGGCCGACGCGTTCAGCCGCATGTCCTCTGGCCGGCGCATGGGTGTCTTCTGCATGCAGAACGGTCCGGGTTCGGAGAACGCCTTCGGCGGCGTGGCGCAGGCCTATGGGGAGTCGGTGCCGCTCGTCGTCTTGCCCATGGGTTATCCGCGCTCGCATTCCGGCGTGAATCCCAATTTCAGCTCGACGCTCAACTTCCACCACATCACCAAGTCGGCCGAGCAGGTCCTGGTGCCCCGGGTCATTCCCGAGGCCCTGCGCCGTGCCTTCTTCCAGGCGCGCAATGGCCGGCCCCGCCCGACGCTGGTCGAGATCCCGAGCGATCTGTTCAACGAGGAGGTGCCCGAGCCCTGGCACTACCGCCCGGCACCGGAAGTCCGCTCGGCACCGGACCCGGCCGCTGTCGAGCGCGTGGCCGGTGTCCTGGTCGACGCCGCGCGGCCCGTCATCTACGCCGGACAGGGCGTCCACTACGCGCGGGCCTGGGCCGAGTTGAGGGCGCTGGCCGAGTTGCTCGAGGCGCCGGTCATGACCAGCCTCGGAGGCAAGAGCGCGTTTCCGGAGAATCATCCGCTCTCCCTCGGTTCCGGTGGCCGAGCCGTTCCTCGCACGGTGCACGCGTTCCTGCAGAGCGCGGATACCCTCCTGGGAATCGGTTGCAGCTTCACGAGCACCAAGTTCGGGGTGAAGGTTCCGAAGGGCAAGACACTCATCCACGCCACGCTCGATCCCTCGGACATCCACAAGGACGTCGAAGCCGAGCACGCGCTCGCGGGTGATGCCCGCCTGACGCTCGAGGCGCTCGTGCAGGCAATCCGCCAGAGGCTGGGGGGGAAGCCGCGCGGCAGAGCCGGCGACGTCACACGGCGGATCGCCGCCGTCAAGGCAGAGTGGCTGGCGACGTGGAGGCCCAAGCTCACCAGCAACGCGGCGCCCCTGTCTCCCTACCGTGTCATCTGGGACCTGATGCACACGGTGGATGTCGCGAACACCGTCATCACGCACGACGCGGGCAGCCCGCGAGATCAGCTCTCGCCATTCTGGGAGAGCATCACGCCGCTCTCCTACATCGGCTGGGGAAAGACCACGCAACTGGGCTACGGCCTGGGGCTGGCGATGGGCGCTAAGTTGGCGAGACCCGACCAGCTCTGCATCAACATCTGGGGTGATGCGGCCATCGGCTTCACGGGCATGGACTTCGAGACGGCGGTCCGCGAGCGGATTCCAATCCTCTCGATCCTCCTCAACAACTCCTCCATGGCGCTCGAGATACCGGTCATGCCGGTCTCCACCCAGCGGTACCGGAGTACGGACATCTCCGGCAACTACGCCGACCTGGCGAGGGCCCTCGGGGGCCATGGAGAGCGCGTGACGACCCCCGAGCAGATCATCCCCGCCATCCACCGCGGCATCGCCAGGACGCAAGACGGCGTGCCCGCACTGCTGGAATTCATCACCGCCCAGGAGACGGAGTTCTCGTCGTTCCAGGAATGAGCGGCTCGTGGGGCCCTCGGCCGGCGGGTGACGATTGGGATGAAGGGCTCTGGGGCACCTGTCACTGCCCACTCGGCCTGCTCAGACACCCTCCTTGGACACCCTCCTTGGGGCTCTCTCCCCTCCACACCGCCCCCATCCCGCCTATGCGTCGTCGTCTACTGGAAACGTTATTTCCAGACGCGGCCTTCAACGCGTGCTGGGGGAGATGCCGTGCAAGGGGGCATCGCTGCCCAGGGCAATGAAGGGGGCCCAGTGATAGGGATGGTGATGGAGAGGGGAAGCGCGCAGTGAGCGCATAGCCTCACGCAGGGCGGAGGCTCGCCCCTGCCCCGCGAGCAGGTGGCGATAGTAGGCGTCCATGAGCAGGCGCGTGGAGTTGTCATTCACCTTCCACAGGCTCATGACGACGCTTTCGGCCCCGGCGACCACGAGGGCGCGGCGCAGGCCCTGAATGCCTTGGCCCAGGCGGACTTCACCGCGGCCGGTGTCGCAGGCAGAGAGGACGACAAGCTGGGTACCCCAGAGGTTCAGCCCGGCCAGCTCCAGGGCGGTGACGAGGGAGAAATCGGGCCGAGGAGCAGAGGAACTCGAGGCCGTGGAGCGTGCGCCCGCCAAGACGAGGCCGGAGTTGAGCAGGGGGTCCTGCTGGGGCGGAGGGGCGTTGCTCATCGACTCGCCGAAGAGGCCCACAGCGCGGGAGTTCCGTGAGGCCGGGACGTCGCCGAGGAAGAATCCATGGGTGGCCACGTGAAGGATGCTCGGGGTCGGTAGCTGGAAAAGGCGCTGCTTGGTCGCCTCGGGCCCCAGGAAGAGCTGGGCCTGGGGTAGCAGGCGTTGAATGTCCAGGGCTTCCTGGCGTGTACCCGGCAGCGGCACCCAGGAGGAGGTGGGCAAGCCCGAGCGGGAGAAGAAGCGCGCGAGGGCGTCGGAGGACGGGGCGCGCGAAGAGGATGGGCTGGAAGAGGAAGGGGGGGCGGAAACAGACGCCGAGAAGTCCGGGTCGGCCAGGACGATGATGGAGGAAGTGGGGGGATTGTCTTGGGGACGAGGGAGGAACTGCCTGCCGGAGGTGAGGTAGGTGAAGTCGTAGGAGTTCAGCAGGAAGTCCTTGCCGTCGTGGAGGGCCGCGAAGGGGACGAGGCTCAACTGGCCGTCGGTAGACAGCAGGAGGCGGCGGGTTTTGCCCAGCAGGGGGAGCAGGGGCTGGAAGGCGAGCCGGTGAAGCCGCTGGGCGATGGCTTCGAAGGAGGCGTGCTTATGGGCCAGGGCGTCGCGCAGGCGAGAGGCGGCGGAGTCGATGAGAGCGGCGGAGCCCAGGTCCACGGCGCGGGTGGAGCCATCGGGGAAGAGCACCAGGGCGAGGTAGCGCAGCGGCGCCGGGGTTGCCGCCACGGGTGTGCCGGGCTGGGGGACGAGAGGCGTGTCGCTGTAGGCGACGAACTCGACGAGGGCGCCGTCCTGGGGCAGGGAGGCGGCGACGCGCTCGACGATGTCGCTGGGGGAAGGCAAGGAGGAGTGGGAGCGCAGTCGAGCGGAGCGTTGGGCGAGGTCGGCTTCGAGCGCGTCGCCCTCGTCGGCCAGGGCCTTGAGTCGTTGTTGGTAGTCCTCGGGAGAGGGCGCGCCGGGGCCCGAGAAGGACATGGAGGCCAGGTGGGTGCGCAGGGCGCGTAGGCGCTCGAAGGCGACGCGGTCCTCGGGGCCCAGGCTCTGGTAGACGGTACGGGAAATGTGGGCGGTTTCCTCGACAGAGCGGCCCTTGAGAAGGAGGGCGGTGCTCAGGGCCAGGTGTTGCACGCGGGCGTCCTGGGGATAGGCGCGCAGCAGGGCGTAGTTCTTCTCTTCCGCGTCACGCAGATAGCGGAGGAAGGAAGAAAGGCGAGACTCGGAGAAGTCGAGAGCCTCGTGACGCAGGCGCTGCTCGAAGAGGGAGAAGGCGCGAGTAAAGAGAGGAAGGGCATCGTCGAGGCGATGCTGCGCCAGGCGGAGAACGGCGAGGTTGTGGAGCGAGGAGGCGACGTCGGGGTGGCTGGGGCCGAGGGCGGCCTCCTGGAGGCTGAGTGCGCGCAGGTAGAGGGGCTCGGCCCGGCCGTACAACCCTTGTATCAAGTAGAGGCTAGCGAGGTTGCCGAGCGAGTCCGCGACGTCGGGGTGGCTGGGGCCGAGGGCGGCCTCGTAGATGGCGAGCCCGCGCTGCAAGAGGGGCTCGGCCCGGCCGTACAACCCCTGGTCCATGTAGAGGTTGGCGAGGTTGTGAAGCGAGGAGGCGACGTTGGGGTGGCTGTTGCCCAAGGCGGCCTCCTTGATGGTGAGTGCGCGCTGCAAGAGGGGCTCGGCCCGGCCGTACAATCCCTGGGCCTTGTAGAGGGTGGCGAGGTTGTTGAGCGAGAAGGCGACGTTGGGATGGCTGGGACCGAGGGCGGCCTCGTAGATGGCGAGCCCGCGCTGCAAGAGGGGCTCGGCCCGGCCGTACAACCCCTGGTTCCTATAGAGGACGGCGAGGTTGTTGAGCGAGTCAGCAACGGCGGGGTGGCTGTTGCCCAGGGCGGCCTCCTGGAGGCTGAGTGCACGCAGGTAGAGGGGCTCGGCCTGGTTGTACAACCCCTGGGCGGAGTAGAGGGTGGCGAGGTTGTTGAGCGAGTCAGCAACGGTGGGGTGGCTGTTGCCCAGGGCGGCCTCGTAGATGGCGAGCGCGCGCTGCAAGAGGGGCTCGGCCCGGCCGTATAACCCCTGGTCCATGTAGAGGTTGGCGAGGTTGTGGAGCGAGTCAGCGACGTAGGGGTGACTGTTGCCCAGGGCGGCCTCGTAGATGGCGAGCGCGCGCAGGTAGAGAGGCTCGGCCCGGCCGTACAACCCCCGGTCCATGTAGAGGACGGCGAGGCTGTTGAGCGAGGCGGCGACTTTGGAGTGGCTGTTGCCCAAGGCGGCCTCGCGGAGGGCGAGCGAGCGCAGCAAGAGGGGCTCGGCCCGGCCGTACAACCCCTGGACGTAGTAGAGGGCGGCGAGGTTGTGGAGCGAGTCAGCGACGTTGGGGTGGCTGTTGCCCAGGGCGGCCTCGTAGATGGCGAGCGCGCGCAGGTAGAGGGGCTCGGCCCGGTCGTACAACCCCTGGGTCTTGTAGAGAATGGCGAGGTTGTTGAGCGAGGAGGCGACGTCGGGGTGGCTGTTGCCCAGGGCGGCCTCGCGCAGGGCGAGCGCGCGCAGCAAGAGGGGCTCGGCTCGGGCCAGGTCTCCTTGCCTCCGATAGAGGTCTCCCATCAGGTTCAGGCAACTGGCGACGTCTCGGTGCATGCTCCCGAGCACGGCCTCTCTGAGTGCGAGCGCATGCTCGGCCCGCGCAAGTGCCTCGGAGTAATTGCCCGCGTCCTTGAGCTTCGTCGCCGCGTCAAAGTCGGACTGCGCCTCCAATAGCCGCGCATCTGGCCTCTCTTGACCGACCCTCCCTCCTACCGCACAACCCGTCCAACAAAGGACCACCACCATCATCCATGCGAGAACCTGACGCATCTCTTCTCCTGGCAGGGCCGCGTGACGCCAGTGCCGATTCAACGCGGCGTGAACCTGGCTCTTCTCGGGGTATTACACTTTACGCCGCCCCCTGCCCTACTCCGACTCTTCATGGAGGCGAGCCCCCGTTGGTTCTCTCCACATGCCAGGGTAGGAAGGCGCACCGCGTCCCAATCGCAGGTGAGAGACAACCTTGAAGCCGAAGTGCTGGTAGCGGGCAGTGTTCTCCGGAGTGGTGCTCTCCAGGTAGGCCCCCACGCCTTCCCGGTCACAGCGCTCGAGCACGGGCCGCAACAGCGCGGAGGCATATCCTCGCCTCTGGTGCTCGGGTTCCACGCCGAGCAACGCCAGGTAGTAGTGGGGCCGGGGGAGATGATGCTTCTCCATCTGTCTCAACCCGCGCAGGGTGCGCACCACCTTGCCCAGGCCGACGCAGCGGACAATGGTGGATGACGCCCGAAGCTGCTCGCGCAGCCCCTGCTTCCACCGGCCCGGGGGAACCCAGAGCGCGGTCCCCGCACGGTCCTCGGTGGTCAATACCTCTCCATGAGGCAGGGTGAACTCGCGCAGGGTGATCTCGAAGTACATCTCCAGAGCCCGCACACGCCGCTCGTCCTCGCGCAGGAACCAGCGGAGGATCGGGTCCCGATCGAACGATCGCACCAGCGTCCGGACGAGGTGGGGTATGTCGTCGTGGGTCGCACGGCGGACAGGGGGAGTGGGACTGAGCATGGCCCGTAGACTACCCGTCCGCCGGCCCGGGTAGGTTTTGCTCGGCTCACAGCCGTTCTCGGCCAGGGAGCGCTCCACACGCGCTCCTGAAGCCAGCACTCGCTAGGACTCGGAGTTCGAGAGGACCTCGGAGCGCAGGTCTGGGAAGACCTTGCCCACCTTGCCGAGCAGGTAGTCGCCGTAGGTGCCACGAAAGGCGTGGACGCTCTGCCCGTCCCAGCGCTCGCTGGAGTCCTCGGCGGTGGCGACGCCACGAAGGGCCGGGGCCTCGAGGGGATGGACCTCGGCGGTCCAGCCGGGGTCGAAGAAGAAGGGCAGCGACAAGCGGTCGCGCCCGGAGCGGTTGAGCACCCGGTGCGGCGTGGAGCGGTACACGCCACGGGTCATGCGGTCGAGCATGTCACCGATGTTGCAGACGAACGAGCCGGGGATGGGTGGCGCGTCCACCCAGCGCACCTCGCCGCCCATGCGGGACTTCACCTGGAGGCCACCGGCCTCGTCCTGCTTGAGGATGGTGAGCACGCCATAGTCCGTGTGCTCCCCAACGCCCCAGGCGGGCTGTCCGTCCCCGGCGGTGTCAGGTC
Source organism: Cystobacter fuscus (assembly GCF_002305875.1). Classification (NCBI taxonomy): domain Bacteria; kingdom Pseudomonadati; phylum Myxococcota; class Myxococcia; order Myxococcales; family Archangiaceae; genus Cystobacter; species Cystobacter fuscus. Next base: position 9,604,383 of record NZ_CP022098.1, read on the forward strand.
CAGGCGGGTAGTTGAAGATGCGGAAGAGCACGAGCGGATCGGCCATGGCCCCCGTGGCGAAGTACTCCTCCTCGAGGCCAAGGCTGAGCGCGATGCCACCCATGAGCGAGTGGCCGAGGCGGGTGAGCGCGGCCAGGTAGTCGAGCACGGCCTCGCGCAGACCGGACGGTTCACTCGGGAAGAGGTTGGGGCCATGGAGGGGCGTGCCGGCCCGGACGAGCGGATGGTCGGAGCCGAGCTCGGTCCCGAGATAGAGGCCCTCCTTGCGGTCGGGACGACCCGAGGTCAGCTCACCTCCCACGGGGAAGTAGCCCCGCCAGGCGGACCCGCCAAGCGCCATGCGGATGGCCATCTTCTCTTCCACGGGCAGCGCGAAGAAGCGGCGGCTCAATGCCTCCAGGCGCGTCTGGAGGGCCTCGTCGACGCCGTGACCGACGACGTAGAAAAAGCCGCTCTCCCGACAGGCGGCACCGAGCCGTTCCGCGACGGCTCGGCGCGCGGCGGCACCCGACGACGCGTCCACGAGCGCGCGAACATCGATGACAGGGACTTCAGTGAATCCATTGAAAGGAGTTCCTTCCCGAATACTACCAATCTCAGTCATACTCTCCCGCCCCGCGGCATCCCGCCGCGCATCAAGAGGAAACACTGTATGCGGACCCGGATGCTCGCGGCATGCTTGTCACTCACTCTCTCGGCCTGTGGGACGGATCCGTCGGAGTCTCCCCCCCGTCAAGAGCGCGGCCTCGACTCCACCGGGGATATCCAGACCGCGCTCGCGGCGCTTTCCTCCGCCGAGGTCGTGGGCTCGTACGACGATGGCGTTCCCTTCATGATCAAGGGCCGGCTGGGCGCCGCCCAGGGCCTCGCCGCGGGCGCGTCGTTGTCGGACATCGCCGCGGTGTTCCGCCTGCGCGCCTCCGACCTGGTGCGGACGCGCTCTCACCGGGACGAGCAGGGCCACACCCATACCCGCTATGGCCAGATGAAGAACGGACTGCCCGTGGTGGGCGGGGAGCTCATCCTCCACCAGGACTCCAATGGCCTCATCTACGCGGCCAATGGCTCGGCGCGTGACGGAGAGCAGGCTCCCTCCAAGCCCCTCATCGCCAGCGACGCCGCCAGGCTCGCCGCCCTGAACACCACCCCGGGCCGTCACCTCGAGGCCGAGGGCGAGCCGCGTCTGGTGTACGTGCGCTCCAGCCAGGACGACAAGTTGAAGCTGGTCTACGAGGTGGTGGTGACGGGCGAGGGCGAGACACTGCCCATCCGTGACCATGTGTTCGTCAACGCGGTGAGCGGAGCCGTCGAGCAACGCGGCTCGGACATCCACACGGCGCTCAATCGCAACGTCTCCTCGAGCAAGACCAACGACCCCATCGTGCGCGGGGAGGGAGACTCACCCACGGGCGACGTGGTCTTGGATACGACCTACGACAACCTGGGCGAGACCTACAACTGCTACAAGATCCTGTTCAACCGCGACTCGTACGACAACGCGGGCGCGCAAATGAAGGCCAAGGTCCACTACGGCACCAACTACGTCAACGCCTCCTGGGACGGCAACCAGATCCTGTTCGGCGATGGCGACGGCGTGAGGTCCCTGCCGCTCGGTCTGGACAAGGACATGACCACGCACGAGTTCACCCACGCGGTGACCCAGTACGAGTCCAACCTCGTCTACTCGCGCGAGACCGGAGGACTCAACGAGTCCCTGTCCGACATCTTCGCCAGCGTTTGCCAGAGCTGGGCCTCGGGCTCCTGGTCCTCGGACCCGGACATCTACAAGATCGGCGAGGACGTCTGGACGCCGGGGACCGAGGGGGATGCGATCCGCTACATGGACGACCCGGCCAAGGACGGCGCCTCGATCGACTACTGGTCCAGCGGCGTGGGTGTCGTCGACGTGCACTACACCTCGGGCATCGGCAACCTGGCCTATGCGCTCTTGTCCAAGGGAGGCACGCACCCGCGCGGCAAGAGCACCACGGTGGTGACGGGCATTGGCGTGGAGAAGGCCGGCCGCATCTTCTACAAGGCCAACACGGACTACTTCACGATGTACACCCTCTACGCCCAGGCGAAGACATACACCGAACAGGCCGCGGCGGCGCTCGGCTACACCTCGGCCGAGATCGCCTCCGTGACGGCGGCCTGGCAGGCGGTGGGCGTGGGCGTCGCACCGCCCGCTCTCGCGCTGAGCAATGGCGTGGCGATGACGGGCCTGGGCGCCGCCACGGGCGGCGCGCTGTACTTCTACCTGGACGTTCCAGCCAACAAGGCCTCCTCGTTCGTCATGAGCGGTGGCACAGGTAACGCGAACCTGTACGTGAAGGCTGGCGCCATGCCGACCACGACCGACTATGACTGCCGTCCGAACAAGAGCGGCAACGCCGAGACATGCGGCATCGCGGCGAAGACCGCGGCCACCCGCCTCTACGTGATGCTGCACGCCTCCAGCACCTTCTCGGGTGTCTCGCTCAAGGGCACCTATTAGCCCCGAGCACTGACTCCGACGTGAAGCGAGGGCACTTGGAGTCTAGGCGAAAGTCGAGCTTAGTCCCCTCGCACCTCGAAGCCGGAGGTGACGTTGCCAGCGTCGGTCTGGAGGAAGGACAGCTCCGACCCGTTCTTCGTGACGAAGATGTCGAAGTGCGCGGTGACTCCGAGGTTGTCGATGACCGTCATGGTGCCGCGACAGTCGGGCTCGAGGGTGTAGGTGCCAGAGTAGGTAAGGCGAAAGAGCTCGCCCTGGACGTTGACGGTCACCGCACCGGTCAAGGTCCCGTCCCCTTGGAAGAAATCATGACCGGCCTGTGAGAAGGGGACCCGCTCGGTCCCACTCAAGGTGTACCCATCGCTCGCATAGGCGTAGTTGCCCTTCAGCGTGCGCGGCTTGCACTGTGAATTCGTCGCAGGCTCCACCGCCAGAGTCTCACCAGAGGCCTCGTGTGCAAGTCCCAGAAGACCGGCCGCGAGGACACTCCCCATGACGTACCATTGGAATCGATTCATGCATCCCTCCCTGGTTTCGGGCCATCATGGCCCGATGCACTGCTGACGAAGGATGGGTACAACCCGGGTTTTCTCAAACCGGACCCGGGTAGGCCTTGGCCGTGGAATGATGGACTGCCAGGTACGGCCGCGAGCCTCCCTCGGCCTCGGGGTCATCTTTCTCGTCACGACGGGCTCGGGCGAGGACTTACTGCTCAACCGATTGAGGGAGTGGGACTGTATTCCAAGCGCTACCTCAAGGCCAATACGGTGAAGACGCGGACCTATTCCCTCTTCAGGCAAGGCTGCGAATACTACCAGGCCATTCCCATGATGCCGGAAGACAGGCTTCTGCCCCTGATGGTTCGATAACACGGCACCCATCCCGCCTATACGCCGCAATGTCATCTACCTCTGTCGACAGGCGCAGCTCGAGCTGACGCCGGAGGACCTCACGCGTATCGAGAACTGGATTGCCGGGGGGTGATGGCGCCAAAGGTCTCGGAGGATGTGCACCCCCAGTGAACGCCCGGACGCGCCCCAGGAAGCGCTTGGTGGCGTCGCACTCCCGCCAAGCCTCGGAGTTGGGCCCGAAGCACTACGGGAACTCAAGGTCTTGAGAGCAGGCCTGTCCACGTTTCAACCCATCCAAGCACATCCTTTTTTGGCATCAACAACGTCGAGTATCTGACAGGCTGGCCATCGAGGCGTGACTCATTCCAGTCCAGATGCATCAACCCGGTGAACGGGTACCTTGTATTGACGACCTGACGCTTCTCCATCAGGGCCGGTGCTGCGCGAGGCACCCCACGCGTATAACGCGTATACAAGACAAGAATAGAGGACTAGACCCAGACATGCGCTACCTCAAAAGCTCTCTCTCCTACCTTACGATCCCGACTCTCTCCGCCCTGCTCCTCGCTGGCTGCACCAGCACTGAACCCTCCGAGGCCGACAGCCACGAAGGCGACGAGACCGTGGGCGAGAGCCATGACGCGCTCCCCGCCGAGCAGTGCAACTACTTCGATGTCAACGGGCATGTCCATATCTGCCACAAGACCAGCTCGACGATTCATCCCTACACGATCGTCCGTGTTAGCGAGCAGGCGTGTATCAACGCGCACAGCGCTCACGACGGCGACTACGTCACCAGCCTCGACCCGACCTCGACGCTCTACGACCCGACGTGCAGCGGCCAGGGCTGCCTGTCCGTGAACGCGCCGTGCGACGCCACGGTCCCCTGCTGCGACGGCCTCACGTGCCAGAGCGGCACCTGCGCCGACGTCAACGAGTGCGCCGCCGGTACCGACAACTGCAACGAAAACGCCACCTGCACCAACACCGTGGGCTCCTTCACCTGCGCCTGCAACGCGGGGTACGAGGGCGACGGCGTGACCTGCACCAACATCGACGAGTGCGCCGCAAGCCCGTGCCTGAATGGTGGCACCTGCATCGACGGCATCAATAGCTACACGTGCGAGTGCGCTCCCGGCTTCACCGGCACCAACTGCGAGACCAACATCGACGAATGCGCCGCAAGCCCGTGCCTGAACGGCGGCACCTGCACCGACGGCATCAATAGCTACACGTGCGCGTGCGCTCCCGGCTTCACCGGCACCAACTGCGAGACCAACATCGACGAATGCGCCGCAAGCCCGTGCCTGAACGGCGGCACCTGCACCGACGGCATCAATAGCTACACGTGCGCGTGCGCTCCCACCTACGAGGGGACCAACTGCCAGGCTTGCTCCGGCACCCTCGGGGACTGCAACGGGAACTCGTCCGACGGCTGCGAGGTGAATCTCCAGAGCGACGCCGATAGCTGCGGCGCCTGCGGCATCGTGTGCGCGACGGGCCAGCTCTGCTCGAACGGCACCTGTCAGGCCGCGCCCACCGGCCAGGTCCCCGGCACGCCGGTCAGCTCCCCCGCGAACCACAACCCGCTGGCCCCGGCGGTCGCCGATGTGAATGGCGACGGCAAGCTCGACATCCTGGTGGCCAACGCCGAATCCGGATCGATCCTGACCCCCTCCGGCTCGCTCTCCGTGTTCCTGGGGAACGGCGACGCCAGCGTCCAGTCGGAGGTCAACTACGGGAGCGCCTCACTCTCCAGCAACGCGGTCGTGGCCGTGGACGTGGACGGCGACGGGTGGCTCGACGCCGTCACCGTCAACGGCCAGACCAACCTGCTCCTCAACAACGGAAACATCAGCGTCTACAAGAACCTGGGCCCGAGCGCGCCCGGGACCTTCGGCGCGCCGACGAGCTTCACCACCGGCACCCCGGGCTCCGTCCACCTCTGCACCGGGGACTTCGATCACGACGGGGTGGCTGACATCGCCACGACAAGCGTGACCCTGAGCCAGGTGAGCGTGCTCTTCGGCACCGGCGCGGGCAGCTTCGGCGCGCCCACGCTCATCGGCATCCCGAACACCGGCGGCGTGCAGTCGACGATCGCCTGCCGTGACCTGAACAGCGATGGCTTCTCCGATCTCGTGGTGACGAGCCCCGCCAGCGCACGCCTGTCGATCCTCATCAACCAGGGCAACGGCTCGTTCGCCGCACCAGTCTCCTACACCAACGCCGTCGGCGGCCAGACGGCGGGCATCGCCTTCGGCGACGCCAACGGCGACGGCACGCTCGACATCCTCTCGAACGGCGCGGCCGGCCGGTACCTCTTCTTCTTCAAAGGGAACGGCAACGGCACCTTCGCGAGCGGCGTTCAGTCCGCCGCCGCGACCACTACGGCCACCAACTCGGCGCTGGGCGTCGTGGCCGATGACTTCAACGGCGATGGCAAGCTCGACGCCTACATCCTCGTTACAACGGCCTCGGGCGGCGTCCGCCCGATGACCGGCAACGGCAACGGAGGCTTCACCTCGGGCACCGTCGTCACGACCGGCGCCTCGCCTGGCCTCAACGCCATCGCCACCGCGGACATGGACGCGGACGGGTACGCCGATCTCATCCTGACCAACAGGGGATCCGGCACCGTGACCGTGGTCCCCAACGGACTCTGAGTAGCCCGGCGGGGGCAGACGGAGCTGCGCCGCGGGGGCGACCTTGGCCGCGTCGCGGCGCACCGTGAGCACCGCGATGCGATGACCCGCGCCCGGGCCCGTGGCTGCGGGATGATGCAACTCACCACCGACAAGCGCCGCACCGACGCCCACCGTTTCTACACACGGCTGGGCTTCGAGGCGAGCCACGAAGGCATGAAGCGCGCGCTTTGAGCCCGCGCTTCCATGCGTGTCCTCCTGCTCGGTCTCGCCCTGCTCCCTCTCGAGCTGAAGACGCGCTGCACCTCGCGCACTTCCCGCGAACTGCTCCGCGAAATCCTGGCTAGCGAGTACTGCCGGGCGGTGCGCCCAATCGCTGCTCGTAGGCGTCGAGCGTGCGTTGCCAGGCGGGTCGGGCCTCGCACCGCTGCTGGTAGGCCCGCACGCGTGGGTAGCGGGCGAGCACGTCACTGCCACGCACCTCGCGCAGCACGGTGGTCATCAGGACGTCCGCCACGGTGAAGTCCTCACCGACGAGGTACGGGCGAGCCGACAGCCACTCCTCGAGCCCGCCCAGCGCGCGGTCCGCCCACTTCACGAGCCCGGGGCGGCGCGCCTGCTCGGAGGGGTCGCCGGCGCTGAACAGATCGATCATCGCGATCTGGAAGAGCGGGGGCTCGACGGTGTTGAGCGCGGCGAAGCACCAGCGCGTCACCTGGGCGCGGCCCTGGAGATCCGAGGGGATGAGGCGGCCCGACTTCTCCGCCAGGTAGAGCAGGATCGCGCCCGTCTCCGTGAGCACGAAGCCGTCGTCCTCGAGCACCGGAATCTGGGCGAACGGGGTCAGCCGCCGGTACGCCTCGGAGTTCAGCTCGCCCGCGGAGTGGTCGAGGCCGCGCACCTGATAGGGCAGGCCGCACTCCTCCAACATCCACAGCGGGCGCAGGTCGCGCGTGACGCCAATGACCTTCGCGTGGACACATCCAAAAGCATAGAGCGTGAGCATCCGGGTGCTTCCTCCTCGTGAGGGCGGAACCCTCCCATACGGCGGGCGGACGAGGAAGCAGTTGTCGAGCGGGCCAGCCCCAGTGAGACAAGGAAGATGGGATTGGGTGGTCTCCGCACCGAAAAACCAGACGTCCTGTCTGGGAAAGGGAGAGCACCGTGGGTCGCATTGACAACCGTACCACCCGGCAGACGCCGTCCCAGACGCCGCGTCCCGTGTCAACGCCCCGCCCCGTGGCTTCCGAGGCCCCGCTCTAACGAATGGCTTTACATGTCCGGCTGGCACGTCCAGGCGTACTCCTCGGAGTAGCGGTGACACTTGTAATGGAGACCGCAATCATTGGGGACGGCCGGGTCACAGGATTTCCTGCAGTACTTCATCCGGCAAATGAAGCCCTCGGGGCATGCAGGCGAGTGCTCCTCACCACAACGGATGAGACACGTCCCCCAGGCTTCGCGCGGGTGGTCGTAGACATTCCACATGGAGCACTTCTGGCCATCAGGGCAGGGCGTCTCCTGGCAGTTCTGGCCATACACCTGCGCGCACACCGACACTCCCTCATCGAGGTCGGGCCGAATGCAGTGCTGGCCCTCGGGACACGCACGGCCCTCACACGTTGGCAGGCAGGAAGGCCCATCCAGGCCCTCGCGACAGAAGAAGCCCTCCGGACAGCTCCCAGGCTCGTCCATCCGGCACGGCCGGCCGCACCGGTAGTTCTGGCACATGAGGCCCCGTTCACATGACGCTTCACGTGAATCGGACATGTCCAAGCAGGGCTCCCCTTCCTTGCGCACACCCACCAGCGTGCATTGGCGGAGCCGAGGCCCCCCCTTCACCGTTTCCATCGTGCGGCACACCATGTCCTCGGTGCAGTGTTCGTCCGTCATGCACCGGCTGTCGGTGCAGTACGTCCACATCGAGCGCGCATTGAAGAAGCACGCGAGCGGTGGCTCGCAGTCCTCGCGGCCCGAGCAGGGGCGCTCGTAGGACATCAAGCTCTGACGCGCTCCAGGCGACAGCATCGGGACGAGCGGCGCTTCAGGAGCCGGACGCAATCCCCTCAGCATGGCTGTATGGATGGCCCAGGCCAACGGCAGGAGGAGAAGAAGGGCCAGCAGGGGGGCCAGAGTCATGCGCCAACGCATCACGGGCCGGCCCTGAACTGACACGCATGAGGGCAATCATCCCGCTCCCACCGAGCCGCAATCGCACATGTCCTCTTCCACTCCGCCTCGCTCAAGGAGCAGTCGTGCCGGTGCAGTTCCTCAGCCAGGTCCTTCGACATCGCCCGGTCGATGGTGCCGCCTTCCCTCCATGTCTCCGGGCACCCGTTCCCACCGCCATCAACACCGTGAACGCAAACACCCTTCGCCAGCTCATGTGTCCTTCTCCCGGGAGCGGCACTCGTCCCACTCGCCGACAACATAGCTCTTCGTCACTCCGGCACGGTGAGGCCGCCGGACTTCGCTGGAAGCACTACGATCCGGACGCTGACGGCTTCGGCGGCAAAAGAAAACCCCGGGTCGCCTGATGGCGCCCGGGGCTCTTGCTACATCCAGTGGAGGCAGCGGGAATCGAACCCGTGAGCAAGGCGATAGAAAACCCTAAGCAGGACGCGCTGTTACCCGCTATCGCCTTGATTCTCCTCGGGTTCGTCATCCCGTCCCGTCCCACCCCGTGCCCTCGCGTTCCACCCCTTTCCCCGCTGGCGGGGCACACTGTCTACCCCTCCAGCACCGCTGGGCCAGAGATCGACCGCCGCCCGGAGTGGCTCGACGCTCAGCGGGAGTACGAGGCGCGACTGCTGGACGTAGCGGAGGAGTCACGGCGGCTCATGGAGGTATTTGAGCGTCAGGAAGCAGAGGAGGTCGTGCCGGACTTTGATTCGGATCCGGTTGCGGCAGTCAAGGCTCCCACCTCTTGGCGGACTGCGACCAATCCGGCGACGGGCAAGCCCTACACCAGTGTGGAGGAATATGACCGGATTCCTCGCCATGCGAATCAGACCTGCAAGAACAGTCTGCTCGACACACTTCAGGCGGAGAAGGATAAGCTCAGCGCGTCAGTTCCCCCCTTCAATCCGAAGGCGCCCAACTCAAAACAGATGGATAAGGCGCCGTGCTCTGCCATCCGGCTGCGTATCGAAGCTCTGAAGAAAATTGTAGATAAGCGATGGGAAATTCAGAAAAAATGCTTTGGAGGAAAGCCCGATGAGGGCCACAAGAAAATAATGCTCCAACTCGAACGGGCAGTCACAAAGGCCGAGAAGCTCGAAAAGGAGAATTGCGCTCCGGGTCATCCGATGGCGGATAAATAAATTATGTCGCAAGAACTCATCGCAGCGATCAAGAGGCACGATACGGTCCAGGTCAGGGCGCTGCTGGCCGGAGGGGCCGATCCAAACGAGCCGCAGTCGAAGTGGCCGGGGTTGCGTCCGTTGCAGGTGGCTATCAACGAGCTCTCCGATGGAGGCGAATTCGACGTGGTCCTGGCGCTCATCGAGCACGGCGCGGACGTCAACGCCTGGGACGTCGAGCGGGATATGACTCCCTTGTTGATAGCCGTCTGCGAAAACGAGCTGGCGGCAGTTGAAGCGCTCCTGAAGGCGGGGGCTGAGCCCAACGTGTGCAGCAGCGAGGGGGACACGCCGCTGCGGGCATGCGTAGAGAGGGGCAATGTGGGCATGGCCACTCTTCTCCTGGCCGCCGGGGCGACTCGGACGATCAACGACTGGGGCGGGCTGACCGGATATACCGCGCTCGGGCACGCGGCACGTCGGCTGGACCTTCCGATGATCAAGCTGCTTCTCGACGCGGGCGCCGATCCGAGGGCCCCGGACGAGGACGGTCGACCCGCCCACTACCGTCTGCCGCCGCGCGCTGAATCCGATTCACAGACGTGGGACGCCGCGTTCGAGCTGCTCGGAGGAGCGAAGGACCGCATGCCGTTGTAGAACGGAGGTCGCGCGCCTCGGGCTCACGGGCGCGCAGTTCGACCTGGACAACCCCGTGCACTTGAACCCGCTCCAACGGGCCTACGAGCGCTTGCCGGAGATCGGCGGGCGCGCAGCCTCTTGCGGTTCGGCACGGCTGGCGGTGGCGGTGCTCAGGGCCCCTCCTGCTGGTTCACCGGGAACTCGACGTTCCCGAGGGTGACGGTGCGAGGCCCGGCGTCTACGTTGCACCACTCGGACCGGGGCAGCCAGTACGCCAGCACCGACTACCAGCAGGCACTGGCTGCTCGGGGCATCCAATGCAGCATGTCGCGCAAGGGCAACTGCTGGGACAACGCCGTGGTGGAGAGTTTCTTCAACAGCTTGAAGCAGGAACTCGTCTACACCACCGCCTTCGCCACGCACGAGCAGGCTCGGCTGGCCCTCTTCGAATACATCGAGGTCTTCTACAACCGCCAGCGGCGGCACTCTTCGCTGGGCTACGTCAGTCCAGTGGATTTTGAGCTTGCGGCCTTACCGCAAAAGTTGGCATCTTAATCCTACTGTCCACGTAATCGGGGCAAGCCCACTCAAGCGGGGACGGAGGCGGGCCCACAGAAGGAGAGCCTCTGCTTGGCCGCGACGGTGGAGGAGCCGAGGAATCAGAGGACGGCGCGGGTGATTGGGCCGGGCTGCTCCGCAGGACGTTCGCACTGGACGTGTTCGCCTGTCCGCGGTGTGGAGGCAGGCGAAAGGTGCTGGCGTATGTGACGGCCCCCGCTGGGATGCGCTCGATATTGGAGCACCTGGGACTGCCCACGCAGGCTCTGAAGCGGGCCCCGGCCCGGGGACCACCCCAGCAGGCGCGGTGCTGAACCTGGCGCAGCCGCTGTCAATACGCCCCAACTCCCTGCCTCTCTCCTCAGCGAGGGCGGCCAGGGCAGGGGTGTGCCCCAAGGGGTTGTACCGTCCCGTGTACCGGCGCGGCGCTCGGCCTTGCTGGCCCCGGCTGCGGCCCTTCTCGGCCCCTCCGCTCCAGCCCTCACCCTCTACATGGCTTCTATCCCGCCTATACGCCGCGAGGCAGTTCCAGCACGTGGGGGCCTTCTACTCGGACGGGAACGCGAACGGGCTCCTGGACGCGGACGATCTCGTCCTGCATGCAGGCCCCGAGGCGCTCCATCTCTCGCGCCTGGGAGAAGGAGCGTTCGACGGAGAGGTGGCCATCTTGCGCCCGGAACGCAGCCGCCCGCGGGGACGCTGACGCGAATGGGCGCACCTCGGGTGCGTATGGCCCGCGAGATAGGACCCCGCCGGGGTCCGATTCACGGCCCGATGCCGCGCGTGTTTTGCAGCACCACGCGCCAGCCGTCGGGATCCTCCACGGTGACGCCCTGCCGGGCCCAGTAGGGATTCTCGGGCTCGACGGGCGGGTAGCCCATGGCCGAGAGCCGCGCGACGAGCGCATCGCGCGCGACCGCATCCGGCACGTAGAGGACGAGCAGGTTGTCGCGTGTGGGGGCCGGGCACGGGCTGCCCGACGCGTGCCGGGTGAATTCCAGGTGCACGCCATACCCGGGGAGCCCGATGAACACGCCGTCGTAACCGGCGTGGCCCTCGAAGCCGCCGAGATGCCTCAAGCCGAGCCCCTCGACGTAGAAGCGCACGAGCTCCTCCAACTTGTCGGTGGGGCGGGCGATGCGCACCTGCGTGACGGGAAGTCCCTCGGGCCAGGTCTCGGGGTTGTCCATGGGGCGCGTTCTACCAGTTGGCCCCAGTGCTGGCGCACGGCTCGGCGGCACCCGTCAGCGGCTCTCCTCGGCCCCTCCGCACCAGCCCTCACCGTCAACATGGCCTTTATCTCGCCTATACGCCGAGGTTGGCTCCAGGGGACGCCGTCACGTCGGCAGCGAGCTCGGGGAAGCTTGCCGACACAACCGCGAGAGGCACGTCACGTGCTCTGCCATCTCGGGTCCATTCTTGAAACGAGCTCTTACGGGAGCCGGTGGTACAGAGGGAGTCCAGCAGGGGCGGGATAGAGGGAGAACCAGCCGGTATAGGCGACATCGGGGCTGGTGATGATGACCTCGGGCGTCTTGCTGCCGGAGCTGGTGAGCTGGCTCGGGCCCAGACGCCCGAACTGCCCCGCGCTGAGGGCGAACCAGAGGTTCCCCGACTCGTCGAACACAAGCCCGTCCGGAAGCGCGGTGACGGAGAGACCCACCTGCACCGTGGGCGTCACGGTGATGGAGCCGGAGCCCACCTGTTCTCCAGGGGTGAGGCGGGTGAGCGTCCCATTGAAGTTCACCCACAGGTTCCCCGAGACATCAAACGCCAGCCCCGTGGGCGCGCGCAGGGTGCCGATGACGGGCGGCGGAGTCTGCGCCTCGATAACGAGGTCCGGCGAGGCCATGGAGGAGGCCCCGAGGCGGCTCGCGTTGTAGCGGGCCACGCGGTCCGCACCCATGAAGGCGACCCACAGGTTGCCCGCCGAGTCGAACGCGAGTCCCGAGGGGCCCTCGAGCCCGCTGAATTCGACGGAGGGAGTCGGGCTACCGCTGGTGGCGAGCTGTTCCGACGTGTAGCGGACGATCTTGTTGTTGAAGACCACGGACACCCAGAGGTTCCCGCTCGCATCGAAGGCGAGCGCGCGGGCTCGGGGGAAGCCGCCCTCCAGGGGGCCATCCGTGAGGGAGATGTCCGCCGTCTTCCGGCCCGAGGTTCCCAGCGCGGAGGCGGGGAGCCGGAGCACCGGCGGATCCGCCGCCGTTGCACCCACCACCCACAGGTTGCCCTCGCGATCGAACGCGGAGCCCTCCGCGCCAGCCGTGGTGGCCGCCACCGTGGCGGCCGGGCTCCCACTGGTGCCCAGCACGTCCGCGGAGAACCCGAGCAGCGGTGCGCTCCCGCCCGAGCCATTGCTCGTCCACAGCTTCCCGCTGCTGCCAATGGGGGCATAGGCCACGGCCACCGTGGTGTTCTGCCCCTCGTGCACGCAGACGGGGTTGGGCGTGGCATCCGCCCGGAAGGCCGTCCTCACGAGGGGGTGGCTGGCGGCGACAATTCCCGCGGTGAGGGTGTAGCTCCCGCTCGTCACGGTCAGCGTCCGCGAGCTGGTGAGCTCCTGGGGGCCTCCCGGTCCGGTGACCGTCACCTTCCCAGGCGTGGAGGCAGGCAGTCCCGTCACATTCACCTGGAGTGTGCCAGAGCCTCCCGTGAGGCACTCAGTGCTCTCACCTCCGGAGCCGCAGGCGCTGAACAGCACTGCGGAGGTCAGCACGGCAAGAACGAGCAACCTGTGCATCATTTCTCCTGGTGAGGATGGAGGCACACTCCACGGCACAAACCGCCTCACCGTCAATGATGGAGGAGTCCCACCAGCTCTCAGGGCGTTGGACGCCCCGCGTCGAGCCTCGCCGAGTCACCCCTACGAGTCGTCTGAACGTTGAGGCTTACGCCACCACAGAGCCAACAGGCCCAGTCCCCTACCGCGCCCCCATGGGAGGGCGGCCTGGGCAGGCTCAGGCGGTCTCGGCGGAAAAAGAAAACCCCGGGTCGCCTGATGGCGCCCGGGGCTTTGCTTCATCCAGTGGAGGCGGCGGGAATCGAACCCGCCGCCGGAGGCGTCCAGAGAAAGCGCTTCAGAGCGGTCGAGAGCGGTTTTCGTAGGAGTTCCAGCCGCTTACGCTGCTCGCTGCTCCGCGCCGACGTGTGTTGAGAGCGCTCCAGCGCGGGTCTGCTGTAGCAATGTAGCAAAGCACGTCGCGTCGGCCCTGGCGGCCCTGGAAGCAGGCAACCCGGCGCGGGCCGCGACCCTCCTGCGCCTTCTACTCTCGTAGGCCTCGCCCCCCACAAGCAGGCAGGGGCTCCGCGAAGACCTGTGGGAGGCGGACGGTAGCGTGTGCCCTGGCGAGGTGTGGCTGGGGAGGGGCAGGTGGGGACGCACGGGTGGGTGTACCGGCGAAGGCAGCCGGAGGGGACGGTGCTGTACGAGGCGGTGAGGGACAACCTGGCCACATTGCTGGCGGAGGCCAGCGAGGTAGGGCGCGGCCTGCCCCGGTACGTGGAGCGGGACTTCGCCAAGTACCTGGAATGCGGAGTGCTGGCGCACGGCTTCGCGCGGGTGCGCTGCGAGAGTTGCAAGGACGAGCTGCTCGTCGCCTTCTCGTGTAAGGGCCGAGGGGTGTGCCCGTCCTGCAACGCGAAGCGGGCGCATGTGACGGCGGTGCATTTGGTGGAGGGGGTGCTGCCGCACGTGCCCTACCGGCAGTGGACGCTGTCCTTTCCGCATCGGGTCCGGTGGGTGCTGCTCAAGGACGTGGGACTGCTCTCGGACGTCCTCACCGTCTTCCTGCGCGCGGTGTTTGCCCTTCAACGCCGAAGGGCACGGCGGCAGGGCCTGCGGGGTGGGCAGGTCGGGGCCGTGTCGTTCATCCAGTTCTTCGGCTCCGCCTTGCAGGTGACGCCGCACTTCCACTCGCTGGTGCCGGACGGCGTCTTCGTGCCGCGGGAGGGCGGCGTGCGCTTCGAGACGTTGCCGCCGCCCACGCAGAGTGAGGTGGAGAGGCTGCTGAGGGTGGTGCGTCATCGGGTGCTGCGCCTGCTGGAGAAAAGAGGGGCCCTGCCCGCGCAAGGACCCGAGGACGCGCTGCAGGCGTACCAGGCGCACTCCCTGCAGCAGCGGCTGCGCTGGGCGGAGGTGGACGTCCGGCCCCCTCCCCGAAAGCAGCCCCGGTGCGCCTTCCTGGAAGGATTCTCCCTGCATGCCAATACGCACCTCCATGCCAATGACAGGCAGGGGCCGGAGCGGCTGTGCCGCTATGGGGCGCGTGGCGCGCTGGCGCTGGAGCGCCTGTCGCGAATGGAGGATGGCCGCATCGCCTACCGCATGAGGCGCCCGCTGCCGGACGGCACCACGCACCTGCTCTTCACCGGGCTGGAATTCTTACGACGTGTGGCGTCCCTCGTACCTCCGCCTCGGGCAAACCTCACGAGGTTTCATGGCGTCTTCGCTCCAGGCGCGAAAGTGCGGCCATTTCTGCTCCCCCAAGCAGGTGCGGAGGAGAGGAGCGTGACGCGCCCCCAGGTAGGTAGTAGCCAAACTCGCCGAGCACCACGAGCTCGAAGGTCCCCTCGGGCCACGAGTCCGGCAGCAGCCGCTGCTCCACCCGAACATGCGGCCAGGGCGCCAGGCGCCTCCGGGCCACGCGCACCGCCGCCTCGCTGCCGTCACCCACCAGCAGGGCGTCACAGCGCGCCGCCAGCTCCGCGCTCAGCTCGCCAATCGAACACCCCGGCTCGAACGCACGCGCATAGCGGGCATGCGGCAACATCGCCAACGTCAGCGCCCGCTTGCGCCGCTCGTACCAGCGCCGCCGGTACTCCCAGGGGTCCTCGCTGTCGGCGTACATGCGCTCGAAGTGCGCCATGGGCACGCTCATGTGAACACCACCTCGAAGGGCCGCATCAACCGCTCGAGCGCGTAAGGGGGCACGATGGGCGGGTTTCCCGTGGTGGAATCCGGCTCCAACTGGCTCACGTACGCCTCCATGGCCCGGCGCTTGAGCGCGAGCGTGGCCTCGTCCAACTCGATGCGCCGCGCCCGGGACCAGGGCACCCGCGTGTCTCCGGGCCGGGCCCAGTGCCACATCCAGATGGGGAACTCCACGCAGCGGCCGTCCAACGCCGCACACGCCCGCGACGCCGCCCGCCCCACCGCCTCATGGTCCGGGTGTCCATCCAGGCGCCACGTGGCCAGCACCACGTCGTCCGGACGAAGCCGCGCGCCCAACCACTCCACCAGCCGCTCCTCGTTCTCGGTGACGGCGCCATCGGGAATCCCCACCCGCTCCACCCGCGCCCCGCCCAGCCCGAGCCGTTGCAGCGCCTCCTGCGTCTCCCGGGGCCGCGTCCGCGCGAGCCGCTCCACCGGCCAGGAGGTGGACCCCGGATGGCTCGCCGTCCCATCCGTGACGGCGAGAACCAACACGTCCCGCCCGAGCCGACCAAGCCGCGCGAGCAGCCCTCCGGTCCCGAGCACCTCGTCATCCGGATGGGGCGCGACGATGACGGCACGCCGGCCCTCGGGCACCAGCAGGGCGGGCTCCAGGGAAGGCAGGACGTCCAGGCCACTCCAGGCCTCCCAGTGCGGGCGTGGTGCTGAACCTGGCGCAGCCGCTGTCAACACGCCCCAACTCCCCTGCCTCTCTCCTCAAGCGAGGGCGGCCAGGGCAGGGGTGTGCCCCAAGGGGTTGCACCGCCCCGTGTACTGGCGCGGCGCGCGGCCTTGCTAGCCCCGGCAGCGGCCCTTCTCGGCCTCTCCGCTCCAGCCCTCACCCTCAACATGGCTTCTATCCCGCCTATACGCCGAGGCGCGATAGAGGGTGGCGGCTCAGCACAACCTGCCGCCGCAGCGTCACTTCTGCGGCGGCAGGCTCTCTCGCAAGTTTACTTGCCGAATGGAAGGCGCGCAGCTGGGCCGAGCGCCTCTGGGGCTGGGCCGCGAGCTTGTTGCCGACCCAGCTCTGAACCGCAGCATGCCCGATAGGCATGCTAGTCCCTACCAACAAGTAGTGTTCCGGGATTTTCTTCCGTACGAGACTCTCACCCAAGGCAGATCACTTGGCCCTCTGCTGGCCTCCCCATGCAACCCTCTGCCGTGAAAAAGGACCCATGTCTGCACTCCGACTCCTGGCTCTCTCGCACCTGTTGCTCGCCGGCCTCCCTGCGCGTGGAGACGAGCTTCGTCCCGGGGCCGATCTGATCGTTTTCAACGCGAAGATCACCACTCAGCACCTGGCGCAGCCGGCGGCTTCCGCGGTCGCGATCAAAAGAGGGCGGATCTACGCAGTGGGCGACGACGCCGAGATCCTCGCCCTCAAGAACAGCAAAACCCAACTGATCGATGCGGAGGGGCATCGCCTGATCCCGGGCCTCAATGAAGCCCACGTCCACGTGCTGAATGAGAACAACTACAACTACAACGTGAGGTGGGACGGGGTTCCCACCTTGAGCCGCGCCCTCGAGATGTTGAAGGAACAGGCCAAAAGAACGCCCAAGGGCCAATGGGTCAAGGTGATCGGGGGTTGGTCGCCGTATCAGTTCAAGGAGAACCGGTTCCCGACCCCGGAGGAGCTGAACGCCGCGGTACCTGACCGGCCGTACATCGTTCAATACGCCTACAACCAGGCGTTCTTGAACGAGTTGGCGATGAAGGAGATCGGCGTGGGAACCCCCAAGTTCCAGATGCCGCCCGGCACGGAGTTCGAGAAAGACAAGCAAGGCAAGTACACCGGCGTCGTGCGAGGGTTCACCTGGACCTTCGTGGCGCTCGAAGCGGTGGTCCCGTTGCCTTCCTTCGAGGAGAAGGTGAACTCGCTCGCCTACGCGATCAACGACTTGAACCGGTTCGGAGTGGTATCAGCGCTGGAGTCCGGCAGCATCATCCCCTACCCGGAAGGGCACAAGCCCATTGAAGCCCTGATCAAGGATCAGCGTTTGAACGTTCGTTTGCCTTTCATGGATCTCCAGCTCGTCGAGCCCGGCGCTTCGATGGTGGACGCCGAGATCGATGCCATCACCCAGAAGTCTCCGACCAGCCCCGGGGACAACACGCACCCAACCCTGGCGCATGGTCACGAATACCAAACCAACGGAGAAGTGCTGAACGCCCAACTCCACGACCATGAGAACTTCGACCGGCCGGCGGTGGTGATCGATCGGGAACTCATGCGAAAGACCGTCGAAGAGGACGTGGGCAAGCTGGTGAAGCGGCGAAGCCCGTTCCGGATGCATGTCAGCTACGACGAGAACATCTCTCCATTCCTGGATGCTCTGGAATCGCTGAACAAGAAAATGCCTTTCGACGGCCTGCGGTGGAGCATCGAGCACGCCGAAACGATCAGCCCGAAAAACATCGAAAGGATCAAGAAACTGGGCGGCGGAATCGCGCTGGACGACAAGATGGCGCTCCACGGAGACGGCTTCATCAAGACCCACGGCCGCGAGGTGGCCCTGCAGACGCCTCGCTTGCGTCAGCTCGTCGACAGCGGGATCCCGCTGGCCATGACCACCGACGGATTCAGGGCTTCTTCTTACAACCCGTGGGTGGCTATCCAGTGGATGGTCACCGGCAAGTCGGTGTCGGGCTCGGAGATCCTGGCCAAGGACAACCGCCTGAGCCGGGAAGAGGCGCTCAAACTCTATACTTTGGGTGCCGCGTGGTTCACCAAGACCGAGAACGAGAGCGGGAGGATCGCGCCGGGCAACCTAGCGGACTTCGCGCTGCTGAGCACCGACTACTTCTCGGTGCCGGAAGGGGAGATCCAGCACATCACTTCCGTGATGACCGTCGTGGACGGGAAGGTCGTGTTCGGTGCGGGCAAATACAGCAAACTCGCTCCGGAACTGCCGAAGATCATCCCGACGTGGTCCCCGATCAAGTACTTCGGCGGCTACTCTGGCGCGAAATGACGAGCTGTTCCGATGAGAGGCGTCAGACGATGAGCAGACCTGCCGCCGGACGAAGCGACTTCAGCTTCACGGCGGCCAGGGTGGCCAGGAAGTCGGTCCCTGCCGAGGACAGCTTGGCTTGATCGTAGATCACCACGACGGGCAGCCTGGGCGGGGCCGGCAGCACCGGACGGAAGTTGAGCCGGCTGCCCGCGAGCTTCGCCATCGTCTCGAAGCCGATCGCGACGCCTTTGCCGGACTCGACGGCCGCGAAGAGACTGGAGATCCCGTCGCACTCCATCACGATGTTCGGCTCCTCGGTGAACCCGGAGAGGATCTTCCGGATCGCCGAATGAGCCTCCGGGTGCTCGCTCTTCGTGAAGGTGATCAGCCCTTCCTTCGCG
Source organism: Cystobacter fuscus (assembly GCF_002305875.1). NCBI lineage: Bacteria > Pseudomonadati > Myxococcota > Myxococcia > Myxococcales > Archangiaceae > Cystobacter > Cystobacter fuscus. The sequence continues at coordinate 9,623,169 of NZ_CP022098.1, forward strand.
ACTTCGGCCAACGGCACTTGCTTCAGCTTCGCGAAACGGTGCTCTTTGGGGAAAGCCACGGTGACGCCGTAGCTTCCGAGCTCTTTCATCGCCAGCCCCTCGAATGACTGGGGAGCGACGCCGATGGTGATTCCGAGATCCAGCTTCAGATCCCTCACGCCGCGGACGATCCCGTTGCTCGACAGGTCTTTGAGCTCGATCTGGATCGATGGATGCTGCTTGTGGAAAACCCGCATCGCTTGCTTCAGGATTTCCACGGCCGGCGTGGCGGCGAATCCGATCCTCAGGATGGACCGATGCGAAGGCGATTTCCGTCGCACCTTCTCGACGGCGTCTTCGACCCGACGGAGGATGACCTTGCATTCGGCGAGAAACACCTTGCCCGCTTCCGTCAGAGCGATGGAATTGGGATATCGCTCGAGGAGATCGACTCCGAGTTCCTCCTCCAAGTCGCGGATTTGCCGGCTGAGCGCAGGTTGAGAAACATGAAGCAGTTGCGCCGCGCGGGTCACGCTGATCTGCTCGGCAACCGCCGCGAAATACCTCACGTGTCTGAGTTCCATGATCGCAGCATAACCAAAAGGCATGCTAGCGGCACCCAAAGGTATTTACCGGCTCAGCGCGTGAGGGCCATGACGAAGATGCGCTGGCTCTGGGGTGTCTCCTCGCACGTGCCATCCACGGCAGGCACGTAGCCTAGCCCCACCACCCGCACTCCGTATCGGGCGTGGGAGGCCACGGAGTGCACCTTCGGCAGGCACAGCTCCGGGACCATGTCTTTCACGGCGCGCTCCCACTGCTTGCTCCCCGTCCAGGACAGGGCCACCACCGAGTTCGCCTCGCCTCCTGCCACAATCATCCCCAGAGCGTCCGTGGTGATGGCTCTGGGCTGACCGGGGATCTCCCGGGTAGGAATCCCGGTGGCCACCGCGCCGAGCGGCTTGCCTTGGCCCGAGAACCGCACCATGACGAAGTCATCGCCGAGCGGGATGACACTCGTTCCGAAGGTGAAGCCCTCGGAACGGCTCCGGCGTCCCACCACTCCCAGCTGTCCATCCGGAAGCTCCGCGGGATTCTCCTGTCCGAAGATGGGGAGGACGTGCGACCAGAGCGGCTCGAAGGACTCGGACCGCCGGCTGAGCTTGCCGTCTCCCCAGCTCAGCAGCGTGGACTGGCTGACGTGCGTCAGGTACGGCGGAGGAGGATTCACCATCACATCGGTCAGCACCTGGTTCATGGCGTCGCGGCGCTGCATGGAGGGCCACTGGACTCCCGCGCCATGATAGAGGCAGCGCGAGATCCAGAAGTCCTCGCCCGAGGTGGCGACTCCTGTAGGCACGTATTCGATGCCCAGGCTGCGGGTGCAGGCGCCCTGCCCATCCATCAGAAGCAGCCGGTTGGCTTGCTTGCCGTCGAGCACCTCGGCGCAGCCGAAGTCGATGCTGGTGGTGCCATATTCACGCTCCCAGGAGTTGACGATGAGGAAGCCCTCACCCCGGGGATGGACCTCGTAATACCAGGGGAACTCCCCGTTGCGGACGTTGGGCGCGACGCCGGGAGCACGGTGCTGCCACAGCATCTGGCCGTCGGGACTCCACCCCCTCCACTCCAGGGTGGACAGAAAGCGCGTATCGGGCGCGATGTTCAGATCGATCTGCGTGAGCACCCCCGTCTGCTGTCAACACGCCCCAACTCCCCTGCCTCTCTCCTCAAGCGAGGGCGGCCAGGGCAGAGGTGTGCCCCAAGGGGTTGCACCGCCCCGTGTACTGGCGCGGCGCGCGGCCTTGCTAGCCCCGGCAGCGGCCCTTCTCGGCCTCTCCGCTCCAGCCCTCACCCTCAACATGGCTTCTATCCCGCCTATACGCTCCACGTTGTTGTAGTCGAGGTTCGTCCAGATCTCGCCGACACAGAAGTCCGGCTTCATGTCGTCTTGATAGAGCTTCGCGTAGCCGGGGGCATAGCCCTTGGAATAGTCAAAGCGGATGCCGCTGAAGCCCACGCCCTTGAGCCGGCTGGACAGCCAGCTCTTGATGTCCGCCTGGACGGTGGCGTTGCTGTGATCCAGGTCCCGGGCGGCGCTGTAGCCATCTCCCGAGTCCGCGGCGCCCGTGGAGCAATTGCACTCATCGCCAGCGGCGATGGAGTACGTGCCCCAGGTCGGGTTGGTGAAGTCATACCAGCCGGTCGACCCCACACGGTGGTTGATCACCACGTCCGCGACCGACTTGATGCCGGCGTTGGAGAAAGCGGTGATGGCGTTCTTCAGGTCGGTCTCGCTGCCATAGCTGGAGTTGAGGACGTTCAGCTGGCGCGGCAAGTAACCCTGCGTGGAGGCCGCGTCGGAGGGCGGCGGGAGCCACACGTGGGTGAAGCCCATGGCGCCCAGGTCGCTCGCCTTGCCCTGCAGGACGTTGTACCAGTTGGGATTGGCGTAGCTGGCCGAGTTCCAATGGAAACCCTGCACCAGGATGGCCGTGCTGGCCTGGGTCTGCTGGGTGGCCGCGACGGCCTCCCGGGCAGGTACCACACAGGCCAGCGCCAGCGCGGCGTACGACATCCACTTCGAGCGATTCATCTTGTTTCTCATCGGTGGGGGGGTCCGAGGGCGAGGGGTCCCCTTCAACCACTTTCGCCGGGTACGACTTGATTTCCCCACTATCGGTGAAGTCAAGAAGCGGTGCGGCATCCCGGTGATGGCCCGAGACCGGCTTGCGCCGCCCGGAGACCGGCTGGCGACAAGCGCATGGAGCCTGGGAGGACCGGGCCCCATCGTGGCTCTCCAGGAGGGACCATGAACCCGATACCGCGACCCGCCACCGAGCGCCGCCCCGACCTGGACTGGCTCCGGGTGGTGGCGATCCTGCTGCTCCACCTCTTCCACACCGGAATGATGTTCAACTCCTGGGACTGGCACCTGAAGGCCCCCGAGCTCCTGCCCGTCCTGGAGCCCCCCATGGAGTTCCTGCACCACGTGCGCATGCCCCTGCTGATGCTCATCTCGGGCGCGGTCACGGCCATGGCCCTGAGACGGCGGGGGCTCGGGGCGTTCGTGTGGGACCGGACGAAGCGCCTGCTGTGGCCGCTCGTCTTCGGCATCTTCGTCATCGTCCCCCCGCAGATCTACGCCGAGCGCCTCTTCCGGGGCACCTTCCACGGCGGCTACCTGGACTTCTACCCGTCCGTCTTCCAGTTCGTGTCCTACCCCGCGGGCAGCTTCAGCTGGCACCACCTCTGGTTCGTGGCCTACCTCTTCATCTACTGCCTCCTGGCCGCGCCCCTGTTCGCGTGGCTGGAGACAGCGCGAGGCCGGGCCTTCTTCGAGCGCGCCGAGGCGTGGCTCGCGCGGGGCTGGAACCCCTGGCTCCTCTTCCTGCCCCTGGCCCTGGGCCGCATCCTGCTGCGGCGCTTCCCCGAGACGCACGCGCTCACCGACGACCCCAACACCTTCGTCTACTACGGCCAGCTCTTCCTGCTCGGGCACATCCTCGGCCGGGGCTCCCGGCTCCAGGAGCGGCTGGTGGTCATGCGCCACCGTTCCCTGGCAATCTCCGGGGTGCTCTTCGCGCTCATGGTGCCCTCCTTCGAGTACCCCTTCCCCTTCGAGCACCTCGGCACCTACGCCCTCGTGTGGTGCCTGCTGCTCACCGCCCTCGGCTACGCGCGGGCCCACATCCCCACGCGCAGCGCCTGGGTGACGTACGCCCAGGAGCTCGCCTATCCGTTCTACATCTTCCACCAGACCGTCATCGTGCTCGTGGGCTTCGCGCTCCTGCGGCCGGCCGTGGGCCCGTGGACCCGCTTCGGACTGGTGCTCACCCTGTCCTTCCTCGTCACCTGGGCGCTCTGCGAGTGTGTGAAGCGCGTGCCCTGGCTCCGCCCCTGTTTCGGCATGGCGGGCCGGAAGCCGGTGGCGCCAGGTGCGGTTCCCACCCCGAGCCCCCTCGAGGCCAGGTCCGGAGCCTGAGTCCCCATGGAAGCGACCCCCACGCGCCAGCCCGCCCTGGAGTCCCGCCCCTGGCGTTGGCCCGTCCTCCGCGCCCGCGAGGCCCTGGCGCTGCTGGGGTTCGGCGTGGCGGTGGGCCTCTGGCTGGGCAGCACGGTGTGGCTCACGATGAGGGCGGACGGCAGCACCGTCCCCTGGACCCGCCCCTTCCTGTGGGAGCTCACCGGAGCCCTCGCGGCCTTCCCGCTGCTTCCCATGGTCCAGACCGCCATCCTGAATGCCCCGAGCCCTCGTGCCTCCGGGAGGAGCCGTGGCGCGGCCTGGGGGCGGTTCCTCGGCATCCACCTGGGCACCTGGCTGCTCTACACGTCCCTGCACATCCTCTTGATGGTGGGATCGCGGAACCTGCTCTACGCGCTCCTCGGGTGGGGCTCCTACGATTACGGGCACCTGGGCTTCCGGGTGCCCATGGAGGCCCAGAAGGATCTGATCGTCTACGTGCTCGCCTACGCGGGCCTCACCGTCTACGCGGCCTGGAAGGAGCGCCAGGAGAACGCCCTGCGCGAGGCCCGGCTCGAGGGGCAGCTCAAGGCGGCCCAGCTCCGCACGCTCATGGGCCAGCTCAACCCGCACTTCCTCTTCAACGCGCTCAACACCATCAGCTCCGTGATGTACGAGGACTTGGCGAAGACGGACCGGCTCCTGAGCGACCTGGGGCTGCTGCTGCGCGAGAGCCTCGAGCGCGGCACCGGTCCCACCTGGCCACTCGCCGACGAGCGCAAGCACACCGAGCGGTTCCTCGCCCTGATGCAGGCCCGTTTCGGAGAGCGGCTCCGCGTCCGCTGGGAGCTGGAACCCGGCCTGGAGCCCCTCCCCGTCCCCCGCTTCGCGCTCCAGCTCCTGGTGGAGAACGCCCTCAAGCACAACCAGGAGCAGCTCACCGGGCTGGAGGTCCGACTCCGCGCCTGGAGCGAGGGGGGCGCCCTGCTGCTGGAGGTCGAGGACACCGGCCGGGGCCTCGCGCGCCCCTCCCTGGCGACGCACGGCGCCGGCCTGGGCCTCACCGGGCTCCGGCAGGCGCTGGAGCTGCTCCACGGGCCCGAGGGCCACCTGGAGCTGGGAGCGGGCCCCGAGGGTGGCGCCCGCGTCCGCATCCGGGTCCCCGTGACGAGGGCCCGCTCCGAGGAGGCCCTGCCATGACGACGCCCCTCTCCGTGCTGGTGGTGGATGACGAGGCCCCCGCCCGGGCCAAGGTGAAGCGCTTCCTCGCGGACGATGCGCGGTTCACCCTGGCCGGCGAGGCCCAGGACGGCGCCGAGGCGGTGGCACGCATCGAGGCGCTGAAGCCCCACCTGGTGCTGCTCGACATCCAGATGCCGGGGCTCACCGGCTTCGAGGTGCTGGAGACCCTGGGGCCCGAGCACTGCCCCGAGGTCATCTTCTCCACGGCCTATGATCAGTTCGCCCTGAAGGCCTTCGACGCCCACGCCGTGGACTACCTGCTCAAGCCCTACGACGCCGAGCGCTTCCGGAGGGCACTGGACAAGGCGTGGACCCGGCTCGACGAAGGGCGCACGGACACGGAGCGCCTGAAGGCGTTGCTCTCCAGCCTGGAGCCTCCCCGGGAAAAACCCCTGGAGCGCCTGCTGGTGAAGACCGGGGAGGCCTGGGTCGCCCTGCGCGTGGACCGGGTGAGCCGCTTCTCCGCCGAGGACAAGTACGTGCGCGTCTTCTCCGACGAGGGCCAGCACCTGGTGCGCCAGACGCTCAAGCACCTCGAGGAGCGCCTGGATCCGCGGCGCTTCGTGCGCGTCCACCGCAGCGAGCTCGTCAACCTCGACGCCGTGGTCCGGCTGGAGCCCTGGAGCCATGGCGATGGTCTGCTGATGCTCCGGGACGGAGGCTCCGTGGTGCTCAGCCGCACCTACCGCGAGGCCTTCCTGGAGCGCTGGGGCGTGGAGGGATAGGCTCCCTCGAGCCCCGCAAAGACCGCCTCCCTCAAGCGGGGACGGAGGCGGGCCCACAGAAGGAGAGCCTCTGCTTGGCCGCGACGGTGGAGGAGCCGAGGAAGCAGAGGACGGCGCGGGTGGATTGGGCCGGGCTGCTGCGCAGGACGTTCGCACTAGACGTGTTCGCCTGTCCGCGGTGCGGAGGCAGGCGAAAGGTGCTGGCGTATGTGACGGCCCCCGCTGGGGTGCGCTCGATATTGGAGCACCTGGGACTTCCCACGCAGGCTCTGAAGCGGGCCCCGGCCCGGGGACCACCCCAGCGGGCGTGGTGCTGAACCTGGCGCAGCCGCTGTCAACACGCCCCAACTCCCCTGCCTCTCTCCTCAAGCGAGGGCGGCCAGGGCAGGGGTGTGCCCCAAGGGGTTGCACCGCCCCGTGTACTGGCGCGGCGCGCGGCCTTGCTAGCCCCGGCAGCGGCCCTTCTCGGCCTCTCCGCTCCAGCCCTCACCCTCAACATGGCTTCTATCCCGCCTATACGCAAGGCTGGGCTTGCCCCGCTGTAGGCTCCGGGTCACATGGCTGTTAGTGGGCATTCGCCCCTGAGAGGCAGGGGTCGGGCATCTGTCAGGCGGAGCCATTGCACACTGGCAGGACCGGGGCCCGAGTCCAAGTGTCTAGCGATCCGAAGCGGCCGGGCTATCCTGAGGCTTATGACGCGCACTGCAGAGATTCTAGGCTCGGAATTCGACGCTCCTGCTCAGCTGCCAGAGCGGTTGGAGCATTACGAGCCTAAGAGGGGCCTAGCCCTGGCGGCACTGAAGCGTGCGGAGGCAGAGGGCGATTCGGCTGCCGTCGAAGTCATGTACTGGGAGCTGGGCCTGCTCGATTTGTGGCTCTCGCCCGCAAAGGACGTGTCACCCTATTTCGGTGGCACCTATCAGGCCTACGCCGAACACTACCGAATCTCGGAGCGCACGATGGCCTACGGCCTCGAGCGGTCCAAGGAGACGCGAGATATCATCCTCAAGCTTCACTACTTAACCTTTGTTCTACTTCGCTCAGAGCCACGGGGCAAAACGTGGATGGAGCTCCAGCGGGAGCTTCTGACGTCTTACCGCGAGTATGTGAGTGGGTGCCTCCAGGGCAGAAAGAGCGCTCCGGCACACACTATAGGAGTATGGATCGAAGGCGCGCTCTCGGCGGCTGGGCCTCTTATGGCCCGCCCAGGTATCATTAGAAACGATGCGTATGCAGAATGGGCGCAATGGATCTTTGGCTTGGCGGAGGAGTCGCTGACGTTTCCACGAGAGGAGAAGAAGGAGTACGCGTTCACCGGCTCAGGCCGGAGGTAAAGTCTGAGCGGTAGTCGAGAAGGGGAGGAGGGAAGGCAATGGCAGCCCGCGTCGATGTGCATAGAGGAGGTCGGTCAGGAACTCCAGCACGTTGCGTTGTTGCAGGTCGAGTGTCGTCACGGCTGTCAAGATTCGCTCCACGAAGCGACTGCCTTCGGGCGACTGCGTCCCCAAGCTCGTCTTCCTGTACATGACGCAAGGGCGGAGCAGTCTCTCGGCGAAGTTGTTGGTCGGCTCGAGGCCTTCCACCTGGACGAATGTCCACAGGGCCTCCTCGAGCTGGAGAATCTTCGCCGCGGTGCCGGCCGTCTCGTCCTCGGCGCACACCGAGGCCTGTCGGAGCAGACGTCCCACCTCCTGCTCCACCTCGCTCATCCGTCGCGCGAAGTCTTCACGTGACATCGTCCCATCCCGCACCTGGTGCCACCACTTGAACATCCGGTTGCGCTCCTCCATCAGCGCCTGCCCTATTCGGGCGCTTTCTCCTCCCCTGTCGATGAAGCCCTGGAAGTCCCGGGTGAGGTGGCTCCAGCACAGCTGTCGCAGGGCAGTCTCGTACCAGTTGTACGCGCTCCACCGGTCCGTGATGAGAAAGCCCGCGAAATCCTCCCCCAGCAACGCCTTGGCCACTTCGCCGCCATGGCTCGAGGAGATTCGGAAGACGGCTACCAGTGCGGTGGCCGCCAACCACAGCCAGGCACGTCGGTGGTGCCCTTGCACCTTTCCCTCGTACCAGCCCGTCTCATCGAGGTGGGCCGCGTCCTGGTCACGCACGTACTGCTCCGCCTGGGCGACAGGCCCCGACAAGGCTGCGCTCATCTCTTTCTCGCGGTTGCCGATGGCGCCCAGTGACAAGCGCACTCCCAGCAGGTCCGAGAGCGCATCGCGCACCAGCCGCTTGGAGAGTCTGTACTTTCCCACCAGCAGGCACACCATCGCCGACAAGCGCTCGCCAAACACATGTCCGACGGCCTCGGGTGCGAGCGCCCGGTTCAGCGTGCCGCAGTGCGCGCACTCCACCGCGTGGCACCGCACCTCGGTCACCAGCGGCTGGAGCGGTGGTATCTCCACCATCTGGTGCCGGTGCACTTCGCGCTGCCCTCCCTCCAACTTCTCATTACAGCTGTGGCATCGCTCCGGGGCGGGCACCTCGATGACCCGGTTGACCTGCTCCGGCGGCAGCAGCTCCCGCTCGTGGAACTCGTGGCCGGGCTGGCCACCCGCACGGCGCCCCGTGGGCTCTCTGGGGGGGCGTCGCACTCCTGGTGGGTCCGACGACGGCGGCTTGGAGGAATTGGTGGAATTGCGCCTCAGCTGCGCCTCCAACTCCGCCACTCGGCGGGTGAGCGCCTTCACCTGTGCTTCCAGCTCCGCGATGCGGGCATCCCGCGCGGCCACCTGTGCTTCCAGCTCCGCGATGCGGGCATCCCGCGCGGCCACTTGTGCTTCCAGCTCCGCGATGCGGATGCGGGCGTTTCTGGGCATCACCTCCAACATGGAACTGATACACCACGCCTCACGTCACTGCGTCCAGCCCCACTTTCGCGGTCGGCTCTCTCCTGTCCAAACCTCAACCCATCCCACCGCATCCCAAGGTCAGCTCAACTACGTCCAGCAGTCGACGGACTCTCCCATTCGAGTTGCTCATCCCCGTCCGGGCTCATCAACCCGGTGAACGGGTACAAGAAGGAATACCTGCGTTACCGCTGGCTTGCCGACTTCCTTGAGCACCTTACGGAACTGCCAGCCTCCGCAGCGTCCCTAACTCTCCAGATGAGGGCGCTTAGTCTCCTCGGGGAGGCCGCAGTGTTCTACGAGGCTGATCCGCTTGCGGACCGGGGCTCGATCCGCGTGGCTGAGGCCGAGGCCAAACTTCGGAAGCACTGGGGCGAGAAGGGCGACAAGGTCCATGAACGCAAAGTTCGACGGACATTTGATGCAATCGTGCGTCGAGCCGAATTTTTCCAGAAGACGGGTAACGGATCCATCACCGCAGGCGTCTTTCGCGAGGCACGGCAACTTGTTGAGCGTGAGCGACGGTTTTTCACCGCTGACGACATTGCTCGGTTGCAGGGCGCAGAGCAGGCGGCCCTCAATCGGGCTCTAGAGGCGGGGGAGTTCGTTCCCTTCACGGTTTCATTGAAGGTGCCGAGCCAGTTCATGGACTATACGCAAGAGACGCCGGAGAAGACGGCCGTGGAGCTCGCTGAGCAGGCCGTTCGTGAGATTCCTAATCGTAAGGAGATTGCTGAGAACGTGAAGGAGACAAGCGCCCAGACGCCTCTGCTGGCAATGGTCAAACGAACTTTGATTAGCCCAGGGAAGGTGGTAGGCGAGAGCAATTCCTTGCAGACGAACCTAGACCGGGACATCGAGAATCGCGCGATGTCACAGGCTAGCCTATTTGGTGCTGCCGTCAGCATTACGGCGGCGCGCGCAGCGAAAACCGTCGGGCTAACAGAAGAGCATCTGATCATTCCACTCCATCCGCTCGCGTTAGATGAAGACTCGCTTCTATTCATTCGGCGGGGATGCGAACGTCTCATCGCACAGGACTTCATTTCGGCCACGCACATTCTAATCCTGCGGGTTGAGGATGTCCTGCGTCGGCATCTCCGCAGGCTCGGAGTAGACACGACGGAATTCAAGGCGGACGTTGGAGACGGAACATCTCGAACCGACGATGTTCCGTTTGGAAAGCTGATGCGCCTGACGCTTTCGGATGGGCGGACTGTTAAAGATTATCTTGGGAGCGACCTATGGGAGCATCTTGATTCGGTGCTGAATTCTCAGACGGGGCTGAATCTCCGGAACGAGATTGCCCATGGGCTGGCGCGTCCTCAGCATTGCACGGCAGAGTCCGCAGGGATCGCTCTCGCGCTCCTCTATCAGCTGGCCTTTACTGTTTGGCTTGCATCACAATCAGAAACCGATTAGCTGTTGAAAAGCACCAGCAGCTTCCGCTCGGCGAGCGGCCGCTCCACCGTCCCCATCGTACTCAGTGATGTAGACAGCATTCCCGCCCGCATTAATGTTGGAGCATCGTTCCAGGCCACCACGCCCCCTTTCGGAGGTGTGCTGCGTTTCCATGAGGGCGGAGAGCAGTTGGTGGCGGCTGCCCTCACACGCTACGACGTGAGCCCATGTGCGGGGGCTGTCAAGGGGGATGAGTTGTTTCTCGTCCCGCTCAGGCGCCCCCCCTGTTTGGTTGGCCGTCCCGCATTCTATCCTTCGGGGCTGATGCTCCTGGGGGGCCAGCGCCATGTCGAAGAAGCAACCGAATCCTGCGGTGGGGAAGAGTGGAGGAACGCAGCTCGAGGTCCGGCGGGGCCCGCCACCGTGGGCGCCGGCCGGGGCCCTCTGGCTCATTGTCCTGATTTTCCATGCGGCCTGCGCGTCGCAGGGGCCCGCGTCAAGCAGGGGGGCTGGGGGCGGCCGGACAGGTGACGAGGCCGCGGAGAGCGAGGCGCGAGCGGCGCCGAGGGAGTTGCAGCCGGTGCTTGTTGTGTACGCGGCCGAGGTGGAGGCGCGCGGCAGCACGCGGGTGGTGGCCGTCACGCGGGAGGAGTACCAGCGCGCGGTGGCGCATCTCCTCCAGCGCCACCAGGTGCACGGGACGCCTCAGGAGGCCGCCCAGGGGCTGCTCCAGGCCATGCCCGAGGAGGAGTTGCTCGCCGAGGTGTACCGGGACAAGGTGCTCACGCTGGTGCCGCTCAACGACAAGGGCACGCTCGTCCCCGAGGCCGAGGCGGCACTCAAGGCAAAGTACCTGCGGTGGTGCCAGCCACGGGGCGGCGGGGACTGCCTGGGCCTCTTCACGGATGGGCCCTACCTGCGCACGGACGACAGGCGCACCCTGGCGCTCGCCCTGGCTTTCGGGGGCGTGCTCGACGAGACGCGAGCGGCCCTCGGGCGCGAGCTCAGCCCGCAGGCGCTGCTCTCCTCCCTGGTGTGGGCGGCGGGCCTGTACCTGGCGCTCTGGCTGCTACCGGAGCCGAGCACGAAGGCGGCTGCCGCCGCGCTTTCCGTGGTGCTGCTGGCCTGGTTGGGCGTGGACGCCCTGTGGGGCCTCATGGACGGGTGGGCCAGCATGGCGCACGCGGCGCACGAGGCCACCACGTTCGAGGAGCTGCGCGACGCCGGCGAGGCCTTCGGCAAGCGCATCGGCACGCACGCGGCCCGGGCCCTCATTCTCTCGGTGGCCACTCTCACCGGGCGGACCCTGGGCGAGGTGGCCACGCACGTGCGCTCGCTGCCCAGGTTCAACCAGGTGCAGGCGCAGTGGGCCGCCCAGGGCATGGAGGGCTCGGTAGCGGTGGCCATGGAGGAGGCGGCCGCGGTGGAGGTGGTGGTGGAGCAGGGCCGCGCCCTCGTTGTTCTCACGTCCCCGCAGGCAGCTGTCGCCATCAACGTCTTGGCGAGGAGCGGCAGCTCGAGAGCATCTGGAGGGCACTCAGGCACCGTGGCCATCCGGCACCGCGGTGGCAACATGCAGGTCATCCTCAGCAATGGCGAGCGGTGGCACCTCCCGCGAGGCAAGAGCTACAGGGACATTCCGGCGAAGGACCGGCTGGGCGACGAGCTGCAGGCAGCGGTGAAGGAGTTTGCGGCGAAGTGGTCCCAGGCGTTTCTGAGGGACGAGGAGCGTAGGGCCATCGACGCAGTGCGAAGCCGCGGTCTCGAGTACCGCGCGAATCTCCTGGAGCGGCAGGCGCGCGGGCGGTGGGTGGAGCTCCAGATGAAGCAGCGGTTCCCGAGCCTGTCGTGGAACAGCCGCGGTGTCGACATCACGGGCCCGGGGGGACAGAGTTACCACTACGAGATCCTGTCTGGCACGGAGTCGAACTTCGCGTTGCACGGGCGACGGATGGCGAGCACCTTCTTTCGTATGATCTTCTTCTGAGGCCCGAGTGACTCCCAACATCCACTACGAAAAGCGAGAGATTGTCGGTGAGCGGCTGGAGCTGGCTAAGGGCCCGATCTACTGGCTCGGCCCCGACCTCACGGTGCGCGACTCCACTGTCATCATCAGTGCGGCTGGGCGGTCGGTGGTGCCTATGTCGGGCCAGTTCATCAACTGCACCATCCAGGCGAAGGGCCAGCTTACGGGCCTGCCTTGGGCACCGATGAAGCTGACCGGGTGCCGGTTCAAGGGTCGCTTTACCGGCAATGACTTCGGCTTCCGCGAGGATGTGGACGAGAGGTGGAAGGGCGGTGGAATTGAGGACTGCGACTTCACGGAGGCGCAGCTCAACGGCTGCCGGTTCTTCAACTGCGACATGGGCACCATTCGACTGCCACGCTGGCCGTGCTTCAGCTTCCTGGACGCACGCGGGCACGCGGCGGAGCTGGCGCGGCGGGCGTGGCCTGGGTCCTTCGACTCGGTGGTCAGGACGGTGTGCGATCCGCCCAAGGGCACGGTCGCGTCGGTGTGGCACGCGCATACCGTTGCCAAGAAGAGTGACACGACAGTCGAGGAACTGCGCGCGGCGCTGGAGACGGCCCCGGGAATTTTCATGTAGGGCGGGGCCCCAGCTCGCGCAGGTGCTAAAGAATAACCCCGGCCCGAGGAGACCTCGGGGCCGGGGCTGTCGTCGGCAGTGCGTTTGAGACTCCGGGACTGCGCGAGGGACGCCCGCCCTGTAGAATTGGTGTTCCCGCCTCCGACTCTCCGGGGCGCATTCTCCTTCAGGGAGGCCAGAGGCACGACGAAGAAGCACCCGAGTCCTGCGGTGGGGGGGGGCGGTGGAACGCGGTTCGCGGACAGAGTGCGCATTCGGGGCTGGCCCTGGCAGGGCCTGCGAGCGCCGCCAGTCGGGTTGCCGCCGGACCCAGAGCCTTGGACCTATTAGCAGGCGCAGCCCGAGGGCTTCCTGCATGTGTAGCTGGAGCTGATGCAACTGTCGCCACAGGGTCTGCTACGGAGCCCGCAGTGGTTGTAACAGGACCTGGTGGGCGTACTTGAAGTCCCGACTTCAATCCCATCGAACTGTGGTGGGCGGACCTCAAGCGGCAACTGCGCCGACTCGAGCCACGTGCCCTTGCCGAGCTGGCCCAGGTCGTGCGGCAACTGCGCGCGGCCACGCCCCTCACGAAGCTGGCCGCTTGGCTTCGCCACTGCCTCGCCTTCCCTCAACTCAACTGATCTCGGCGTTAGTGAGTCTTCGACATGGCCCCTCCGTGGTAGGGCGGCCTCGCCGCCACTCGCGAAATTCTGTGTACACAGACTCCTGGGCATGCGCAACTTGCCGCTGGATCGGGGATTGAGCCCCTCCAAACCAAGGAGCAATGCACGTCCATGTATCTGTTACGACTGTCCATCCTCCCGCTGATGCTGGCGCTGTTCGCCGGCTGCCGGTCTTCCGAGCCCCCTGCAGTATCCGCTACCGGTTCCGTGAGCCTAGTTGCATCCACAGGCCAGGCACTCGCGGTCAGCGACATCGCCCGCGTCACCGTCACCACCTCCGCAGCGGACATGCCCACCATCACCATCGAGCTGGCGCAGATCGATGGGGCGTGGGGCGGAGTCATCGGTGACATTCCCTCCGGCACCAACCGCACCTTCCTGGCCCAGGCATACGACTCGACGGGCACCCTGCGCTACGAGGGGCGCGTGGAGAACGTCACCGTGAGGGCTGGAGTTCTGACGCTCGTCACCCTCACGCTTCAGAACGTCTCCCCCTCAACGCCCTTCACCAATGAGGCTCCCATCATCGACTCGGTGACTGCCACTCCGCTGGTGGTGGCGCCAGGGGCCAGCGTGACGCTGGTGGCCAGCGCCCACGACCCCAACCCAGGTGACACCCTGACCTACTCCTGGACGGCAGCTTCTGGCAGCTTCTCGGCACCCTCGAAGCCCAGCACCAACTGGACTGCACCGGCTACCACGGGCCCTGTGTCCCTCAGGCTCACGGTGAGCGACTCGCGCGGAGCGGCTTCCTTGGTGACTCTCATGGTGCGCGTCTCAGCAGGGGAGGGCGGGGCGGTGGTGGACGTAAGCTTCAACAACCCACCGAAGGTGATCAGCCTCACTTCCTCTCAGTCCTACCTGGACGTGGGCCAGCAGACGACCCTTTCTACTTCTGTCTCGGATGCGGACGGGGACTCGCTCAGCTACACTTGGAGCGCCACCTGCGCGGGCACCTTTGAGGGCGCCGACACGTCCACCGCGCGCTTCACTCCCACTGCTCTGCCGACCGCCACGTGCAACAATTGCCAGGTGAGTGTCGCCGTCTCCGATGGCCGCGGAGGACAGACAACCGGCACGGTAACGCTGTGCATCTCGAAGGACGTAGCCAAGCACCTGCCTCCCACCATCGTGCGCTCCTATCAGTCGACCCTGACAGCCAACCCCGGCCAGCAAGTTACCTTTGAAGTGGTGGCAAGCGACCCAGAGAACAGTTCCATAAATTTCACATGGAGCGCATCTACTGGTTCATTAGGAGTCGCTGAAACCACAACCAGCACCAGCCGTCTTACATGGGCAGCACCAGCGTGCATCAATCCAGGGACAACGCCTTCGATTGTCGCTACTGCCACAAACAGCTTTAGTTTATCAGTCTCACGAACGTTCGCAGTGTCAAACCTACCCACTTGCCTACCTTCAGCTAATACCTGGACACACACCACTCCGATGCTTTCGCGTCGGAGAAATCATTACGCTACACTACTGCCCTCCGGAAAGGTACTTTTCGTCGGAGGATACACAAGGCCCGATGATTCATCGTCAGTAGACAATACTGCACCGTCAGAATTGTACGACCCTGTTACCGGTACGTGGACAGCCCTGACATCCAGAGCCAAAGCGGGCGATGGCTTTGCCGCAGTAACATTGCCTTCAAAGAAAATACTCATCGTAGGCGGGTTCCCAATACTTGGCAGCCCTTTGAGCACAGCCGAGCTATACGATCCTGATTCTGATAGCTATTCGTCCATCACCATGAGCTCAACTCGTCTATACCCCACCGCAACACTGCTTCAATCGGGGAAGGTATTAGTGGCAGGAGGAGACTGGTACTATGGGGGCCACAAGATTCCGGAAGTCTACGACCCAATCACTGGCACCTGGACGCCGACCGGCCCAATGAGTTCGGCACGAACTCATCCCTCAGCAGTTCTACTTAAATCCGGAAAAGTATTGATCTCAGGAGGCGAAAACTCCGATGGCGAGAAACTAAGTACTGCGGAAATATACAACCCCGCAGAAGGCACTTGGACTCTCGCCGCTCCCATGCTGAGTGCGCACGTAGGACACACGCTAACCTTGTTACCATCGGGCAAGGTACTGCTTGTTGGCACTGTTAGCAACGGCACCGGTGGGGCTGAACTATACGATCCAGAAACCAACATCTGGACAAACGCTGACAGCGGAATAATTGGATTCGGCTATCACACGTCTACTCTCCTGCCGTCTGGGCGGGTGCTAGCTATTGGAGGATCCAATTCTGCGGGAATCTACAATCCGCTCACTAACTCTTGGATGCCTACTGGTCCTGAGGTCACCCATACACGTTATTTGCACTCAGCAACACTACTGCCCTCAGGACAAGTGCTTGTGGCTGGCGGTGGCGATAGCTCTATGTATGCGCACCCCGTCATTACGGCAGACATTTACACCCCCTGATTAACACTACTGCGTCAGGGGCCCGACGGGTAAACGGAAGAGGCCAGGGGCCCGCGAGATGAATCCGGGCACCTCCGGTGGCAGGTGGGGCAGCGAGGCAGCCAGGAGGCAATCACCCGAACGATGGCGAGCCGTGCGGTGATGAAACTGTCGTGGAAGTGGCGCTCAGGCCTGGAGCGGCTGCGCGTGGGCTTCATCCTCCCCTCGAGTCGAGGGGGGGGAAATGCCGCATGCGTTCGGCGATGATGAACGCGTAGCAGCAAAGGGCGACGGAGACGTGGTGGTGCCAACCAGGGAAGCGGCGGCCCTCGTAGTGGTCGAGCCCGAGCTCTCCCTTCAAATCCTCGTAGACACGCTCGGTTCTCCAGCGCTGCATGACGAGGCGAATGAGTTACTTCTTTGTCATGCGGCCCGGCACGGAGACAAGGAAGTAGTTGGCTGGATCGGGCTCTTCCTCGCGCCACTCGATGAGCAGCCAGAGGGGTTCTTGTTGCCCCTAGAGCACCGATCAGGCTGAAAAGCCCGATGGAGTCCATCCGATTGGACGGTCCAGTCGTGTGGACGGATCGACAAGAAAGTGAGTGCCGTGCTCTTCGTTCCGCGGAGGTAAAGGAGGAACGCCATGGAGCGCTGGACCCCCGAAGTGAAGAGCAGCGAGCGGGAGACGCGACTGCTGCGGCTGGTGGGCAAGAGCCGCAAGCTGTTCGTGTTCCTGCGAGAGCATCGCCACGAGATTTTCGACGAGAAATTCCAGGAGGAACTCGAGGCGATGTATCGCGACAGCGGACAGGGGGAGGAGCCCCAGCCGCCGGCCCTGCTGTGCATGGGCGTGCTGCTGCAAGGCTACCTCCAGGTGTCGGATGCGGAGGCGGTACGTCTCTCGGCAACAGACAATTGCTGGCGGATGGTGCTCGCCACGCTGGCGCAGCAAGGCGACGCCCCTGCCTTTTCACAAGGTGGGCTCCAGCAGTTTCGCGAGCGACTCATCCGCCATGACATGGACCGACGCCTCCTGGAGCGCACGGTGGAGCTGGCCAGACAAACGCGGGCCTTTGACTGGAAGAAGCTGCCCAAGAGCGTGCGGGTGGCGGTGGATAGTCGCCCTTTAGAAGGGGCCGGGCGGGTTGAAGACACCATCAACCTGCTCGGCCATGCCGGGCGGAAAATAGCGGAGTGCATCGCGACCGAGTTGGAGATGAGCTTCGAGGAAGTCTGCCAGGAAGCGGGCGCGCCGCTGCTGGCGGCCAGCAGCACCAAGGCGGCGCTGGACATCGATTGGAATGATGCGGAGCAGAAGAACGAGGCGCTCAACCGCCTGTGCGAGCAACTCGACAGCCTGAGCGCGTGGGTGCGCGAGAGGCGACCCGAGACAGAACTGACACCGCTGAGTCATTACATCGAGGCGCTCGTTCAAGTGAAGCAGCAGGACTTGGAATCAACGCCCG
Organism: Cystobacter fuscus; assembly: GCF_002305875.1. Taxonomy (NCBI): domain Bacteria; kingdom Pseudomonadati; phylum Myxococcota; class Myxococcia; order Myxococcales; family Archangiaceae; genus Cystobacter; species Cystobacter fuscus. Next base: position 9,640,481 of record NZ_CP022098.1, read on the forward strand.
AGGGAGAGGTGCAAATCCGGCAAGGGGTGGCCGAGGACAGACGGGTGTCGATTGAAGACGCCGAGATGCGCCATGGCCGTAAGAGCAAGAGCAAGCGATTCAATGGATATAAGCAGCACCTCGGCACGCATCTGGACACGGAGCTGGTACTGGCCTGCGCGGTGACGCCCGCGAACCGGCCTGAGGAGGAGGCGGCTCCCCAACTGCAGAAGGACATGGCCCGAATGGGAGTGGAGCTGGCGGATGTGACGGCCCCCGTTGGGGTGCGCTCGATATTGGAGCACCTGGGACTTCCCACGCAGGCTCTGAAGCGGGCCCCGGCCCGGGGACCACCCCAGCGGGCGTGGTGCTGAACCTGGCGCAGCCGCTGTCAACACGCCCCAACTCCCCTGCCTCTCTCCTCAAGCGAGGGCGGCCAGGGCAGGGGTGTGCCCCAAGGGGTTGCACCGCCCCGTGTACTGGCGCGGCGCGCGGCCTTGCTAGCCCCGGCAGCGGCCCTTCTCGGCCTCTCCGCTCCAGCCCTCACCCTCAACATGGCTTCTATCCCGCCTATACGCCATTCATGATGAGCGCCTTCTAGCAGCCCGGCGCCCTCCCGCGGCCCATTCGAGCCACGGAGACGTCAGTCGACCTCCAGTCCGTTCAGGTAGTCACCAAAGCCACCTCGGGCTCGCGCATCGCGTCGTGCGCTCGTCAGCACCCGCGCCCGGGCGCTCCAGGCGATCCGCGCTCCGGAGCGTCGCAGCGAATCGACGAGCGCCACGTCTTCGTGAGCGGACAGCGGCGGAAAACCCCCTGCCCCCACGTACGCCCGCGTGCGCACCCCCAGGTTGGCGCCATGGATGTGCGAATGGCCGTCGATGTCCTGGTAGGCCGACTCGTAGCGGCGACGGGCGCGCGCGCTGTGCGGTGACCAATCCCCCACCTCGACGACGCCACAGACGACGTCCACATCCAGCGCAAGTTGCACCGCCAACCAGTCCGGAAAGACGCGGCTGTCGGCATCCGTGTTGGCCAGCCACCGCGCCCCCTGCGCCCGCAGCACCCTACACCCCAGGGCGCGCGCCTGCCCCACGTTGCGCGCCTCCACGCACAGCGTGTTCACCCCCCAGCGCCGGGCCACGCGCGCACTGCCGTCCGTGCAATCGTCCAACACCACCACGCTCCGCACGTCTTCACCCAGGAGCGCGGGATGTATCGACGCGCGGACCACCGAGGCCAGGCACTCCTCCAGCAGCGATTCCTCGTTGTGGGCCGGAATCACGACACCAATCATCGCAGGTGCTCCCTCCGGGCCACGGAGTCCGCGCCGGGTGACCACATCTCAAGCAGGAAATCCTCCTCCTCGTGTCGCGCCAGGCGGTGCAGTCCCCGGGCGCGGCCGAGCACCTCATGCACCTCGTCTCCGGTGAGAGGGGCCTCCGCGATGGGCGGGCGCCAATGGCACGCCACCAGGACGCCCTCCGGGGCGAGCGAGCGTACCGCGCGCTCGCGCACCCCCAGGAGCGCCTTCGCGTCCAGGTAGTAGCCAAACTCGCCGAGCACCACGAGCTCGAAGGTCCCCTCGGGCCACGAGTCCGGCAGCAGCCGCTGCTCCACCCGAACATGCGGCCAGGGCGCCAGGCGCCTCCGGGCCACGCGCACCGCCGCCTCGCTGCCGTCACCCACCAGCAGGGCGTCACAGCGCGCCGCCAGCTCCGCGCTCAGCTCGCCAATCGAACACCCCGGCTCGAACGCACGCGCATAGCGGGCATGCGGCAACATCGCCAACGTCAGCGCCCGCTTGCGCCGCTCGTACCAGCGCCGCCGGTACTCCCAGGGGTCCTCGCTGTCGGCGTACATGCGCTCGAAGTGCGCCATGGGCACGCTCATGTGAACACCACCTCGAAGGGCCGCATCAACCGCTCGAGCGCGTAAGGGGGCACGATGGGCGGGTTTCCCGTGGTGGAATCCGGCTCCAACTGGCTCACGTACGCCTCCATGGCCCGGCGCTTGAGCGCGAGCGTGGCCTCGTCCAACTCGATGCGCCGCGCCCGGGACCAGGGCACCCGCGTGTCTCCGGGCCGGGCCCAGTGCCACATCCAGATGGGGAACTCCACGCAGCGGCCGTCCAACGCCGCACACGCCCGCGACGCCGCCCGCCCCACCGCCTCATGGTCCGGGTGTCCATCCAGGCGCCACGTGGCCAGCACCACGTCGTCCGGACGAAGCCGCGCGCCCAACCACTCCACCAGCCGCTCCTCGTTCTCGGTGACGGCGCCATCGGGAATCCCCACCCGCTCCACCCGCGCCCCGCCCAGCCCGAGCCGTTGCAGCGCCTCCTGCGTCTCCCGGGGCCGCGTCCGCGCGAGCCGCTCCACCGGCCAGGAGGTGGACCCCGGATGGCTCGCCGTCCCATCCGTGACGGCGAGAACCAACACGTCCCGCCCGAGCCGGCCAAGCCGCGCGAGCAGCCCTCCGGTCCCGAGCACCTCGTCATCCGGATGGGGCGCGACGATGACGGCACGCCGGCCCTCGGGCACCAGCAGGGCGGGCTCCAGGGAAGGCAGGACGTCCAGGCCACTCCAGGCCTCCCAGTCCCGAGCCGAGGTGCCCTCGTCGAAGATGCGCCGCGAATTCACAGGCTCCATCCACCCGCTCCTTCCTTCACCACGAGTCCCGCCAGGGCCTCCAGGTCCCGCTCCGCGTGGCTCTGGCGCAAGAACACCGGCAGGTCCGCCATCCGCCGGGCCACCCGCGCGTCCCGACAGTAGGGACCCGCGCCCACGGCCCGGCCCGTGTGCCGCAGCACGAGCTCCGCCGCGGCCTCCACCCCGGCTCGCGCCCGCCAGGCGACGAGCGACGCATCCTCCCGGGGATGCGCATCGATCCACGCCGCGGCCTCACGCAACAGCGCCCGCGCTCCACCGAGGGCGGTGTCCACCGCGCCCAGGTGCGCGCGGGCGTGGGGCTCCTCGCGCCGGGCACAGTGCGCGCGCAGCGTCTCGCCCACCGCCGCCGCCGCGCCATACCAGCACGCGGCGATGCCCGCGCCGCCCTGCCAGAAACCCGGCCGCGCCGTGTAGCCGCCCGGCGGGCCCACGCGCGTGCCCACCGCGCCCTCGAAGAGCACGTCCACGCTGGCCGAGGACGCCATTCCCACCGCGTGCCACCCCTCCTTCGTCACGCGCACGCCCGCCTGCTTCATCGCCACCGCCACGAGGCACTGCCGCTCCTCGGCGTCCCAGGCCGTCACCAGCGCATGGCTGACCTGCGGCGCCCCCGAGCACCACGCCTTACGGCCGGACAGCTCCACCCGACCGTCCGCGCGTCCGCTCACCCGCACCCGGGCCTGGGGAGGCTCGGAGGCCCAGACGCCCCAACTGCTCCCGGCCGGAGGCGGCTCGGCGCCCAGCTCCGCCAGGATGGCGAGCGCATCCGTATGACCCTCGAACAGCTTGATGAGGCCCAGGTCCACCGCCGCCACCGCCGCCAGGGCCCGCCACCGCAGCAGGGTCTGGCCCCGCCCGGGCAGCGGCAGCGCCCCGAAGCCCCCGGAGAGGAGTTGCTGGAGCCCACGCGCCGGAGCGAGCCCCACGGGCTCCTCCGCAGGGCCCTCCAGTCGCCCCAGAAGCAACTGGAGTGCCTCGATTGAGAAGTGTTCTTCCTGGTGCGCCGACTGCTCGCGAAGACCGCTGGAGTACATGTCGGACCAAGGTAGGAATGACCTCCCGAGGGGACCATGGGTCAGCGCTGACGAACGGCGCGCCTGGAGCCCCGGGACAATTCCCTCCTCGGGAGGCGCATCCCATCCTGCTCCGACACACGGGGCCACATACCGCTCCTGAGCTGGACCTGAGCCATCCCCTCGTTTTATCAACCAGGGGATGAGGGGGTTGCCTGGCTGCTTGGCGCAAGAAATCATGTCCTTGATGCTACTGGAGAAGTGAGTTCCAAAGCTATCAACGAGCAGCAAGTCCATGCCTTCCTCTCGGGCCTCTTCGGCCAGGATGTCCACACCATGCGCGTGTTGTCCCTGTCGCTCGCGACTCTGGGCATCATCCATGCCGCCAGCCGCCTTGGATTGGATTGGACGGACTACGACGATGATGACCAGACGACCCTGGTCGCCTCTCTGATGATCCAACACGACGCCCCACGCCGCTCGTCTGGCTCACGATGCAGAAGTCCACGCTCAAGGGGCCGCGCAATGATGCGGTCGAGAGTCCAGGTCACCTTGTTGGCGGACCGCGGCTTCGCGGATGAGAAGAGCACCACACCGCCCGTGTTCCTCGGGTGAGCCGGCGATGAAGCAGGCCCCAGTTGGAGCCTCACGAAACGGCTCGGGCCCGGTCCGTTTTCATTTGGAGACGGCGAAGCGTGTCTATGTCTGGAATGAAACAGCTCCGTCATGAGCAGCCGGGCAGGCGTGAACGACTCCAGCGGAGCTTGTCTGTGAGAACAGGCTCCCCATCCTTCAGGGCATGAACCTGATCGTCATTCTACTGGTCCTGGCGCTGATCTTCGGAGGAGTGGGTCTGTTCGTGGAGGGGCTGAAGTGGCTCCTCATCGTCTCGGCCGTCCTCTTCGTGGCGAGTCTCGTGAGTGGCTCGGTGGGCCGCGGTCGTCTGCGCGCCTGACGCCGCGAATCAAGACACTCCACACATGAAGCATCCACCCAGGGGCTCCTCTCACGAGGGACCCCTTTTTCTTGTTCGCGCCGGGTGAAAAGGCCTTCACCGGCGCCCCCCAGAAGTGTCTGCCTTTGCACGTGAAGGAGGACTTTCCCCCAAGCAGGTGCGGAGGAGAGGAGCGTGACGCGCCCCCAGGTAGGAGCAGAGGAGGCGAGCGAGGCGCCGGAGGCAGGGGCGAGGCAGGAGCGGAGGAAGGAGAGGACGCCGCCAGTAGACTTTCGCGGGGCTGCTGCGCAGGACATTCGCGGTGGACGGGCTTCACCTGCGTCAGGTGTGGAGGCAGGCGGCGGGTGCTGGCGTACGTGAAGCAAGCCAGAGGGGTGCGCGCAATTTTGGAGCACCTGGGCTGCCCACGGCAGGTGCGAGCCTGACCCCGGCGCGAGCCCCACTCCAAGACGCATGGTGTTGAGGCTGACGCCGCCACAGCCAAGAGACCTGATGCCCCTGCCGCGCTCCTCATGGGAGGGCCGCCTGGGCAGGCATGCCCAAGGAGGCTGCTTGGCCTCTGCACCGGCCCGGCTCACAGCTCGGCCGGCACCCGTCAGCGGCCCTCCTCGGCCCCTCTGCACCTGCCCTCCCCCTCAACACGGCCTCTCTCCTGCCTATACGCTCGAGTCCCTCGTGCTCCGCGTAGGCGACGATCCGCTCCAGGGCCTTGGGCGCGAGGTGGACATCCGCGTCGCTGAAGAGAATCCACTCGCCGCTCGCGCGCTCCAATCCCCGCTGCATGGCATGGACCTTTCCCAGCCAGTCTGCGGGGAGCTGCTCGATGTGGACCACCTGGAGCCGGGGCTCCTCCTGGGCGAAGCGATCGGCCAGGGAGCCCGTCGCATCCGTCGAGCGGTCATTCACCAGGACCAGCTCGAGCTCGGGATAGGAGTGGCGCGAGTGCCGGCCGGCTCAAGTGCCGGCTCTCGCGGAGGGCAGCGGCCCCGTGAGGCCGTGGAAGAAGACGAGGTTGTTGTGGTCCGCCTCCGGGAGCCGCGCGAACCCCATCCGCGCGAAGAAGGGCGCCGCCTGGGCGTTCGTTCCCATGTGCACGGAGTGGGCTCCCGCCGCGGCCGCCGCGAGGAAGAAGGCCTCGAGGAGTCGTCGGCCGTTCCCCCCTCCCCGCGCCTCGGGCAGCAGGTCCAGGTGCAGGTGCGCCGGATAGGGGGCGATCTCGGGGGTGAGCATTCGCTCGGGATGGTGCAGCGTGGAGACCAACCACTCGTCGGTGGTGCGGGTCGGCTCCACGGGGGGCGGGTAGCGCGAGGCCACGCGCGGCAACCATCGCTCACGCCACGTCTCGATGAACGCCGCGGTGTTGGCGGTCCCCAGCGTGTACCCCACCACGCGGCCCGCGTCCTCGACCACGAAGGCCAGGTTCGGCTCGAAGGTCAGGTAGGGACCGGCGTAGATGTCCGGCAACAAGGAGGCGTCGGCGAGCAGGCCCCGCGCGTCCTCTCCCATGGCACCCGTGCGCACACAGATGTCGTACACCGCGTCCCAGTCTTCTGCCTGGTAGGGACGAATCCGCTGAGACGAGCGCGAGGGACGAGGCGGGGTGGGAGGGACCTGGGTGGACATGGACTGGATTGTCGGGTCATTGCCCTTTCGACTCAATGTCGAGCCCACAGGAAAAACCGGTCTGACTTGTGGGCCTGATCCGCTTTTGTGGACATACCTCGTAGGTCGGCTACACGGGAGGTAGTGTCCATGGAGAGAAGAAAGAGGCGGAGCTTCAACGCGGAGTTCAAGGCCGAGGCAATCCGACTGGTGCGCGAGGGAGGCAAGAGCGTCTCCCAAGTGGCCAAGGACCTGGACCTGACGGACTCAGCCCTGCGCAACTGGATGAAGCAGGCGGAGGTGGACGCGGGCAAGGGCCCCGCGGGCGCGCTCACCACCGCGGAGCGGGAGGAGTTCACGCGGCTGCGCAAGGAGGTGCGCCAGCTGACGATGGAGCGTGACTTCTTGAAAAAAGCGGCGGCCTTCTTCGCGAAGGAGGGCTCGACGTGAAGTTCGAGCTGATGGACGCGCAGAAGGCCCTCTTCCCCGTGAAGTTCATGTGCGAGCAGCTGAGCGTGTCGCGCTCGGGCTATTACGCCTGGCAAAGGCGCCCGGAGTCCGCGCGGCAGGCGTCGGACCGGGTACTGGCCGAGGAAGTCGCGCGGGTGCACCAGGAGAGTCGCCGGACGTACGGCAGTCCGCGAGTGCACGCGGAGCTGCGCACCCGCGGCCAGCGGGTGAGCCGCAAGCGCGTGGTGCGACTCATGCGTGCGCAAGGGCTGGCGGCGCGCAGGCGGCGGCGCTACGTGACCACGACGGACTCGCGCCACCGCCGGCCCGTGGCGCCGAATGTCCTCGCGCGGGACTTCTCTCCCGCGCAACCCAACACGAGCTGGGTGACAGACATCACCTACGTGGACACGCGAGAGGGCTGGCTGTACCTGGCGGTGGTGCTCGACCTGTTCTCGCGCAAGGTGGTGGGCTGGTCCATGAGCGACACCATCGACCGGCACCTGGTGCTCGGTGCCCTGGACATGGCGCTCAAGAGCCGACAACCGCCGCGAGGGCTGGTGCACCACTCGGACCGGGGCAGCCAGTACGCGAGAGAGGAGTACCAGCAGGCCCTGGCGGCACGTGGCATGGAGTGCAGCATGTCGCGCAAGGGCAATTGCTGGGACAACGCTGTGGTGGAGAGCTTCTTCAGCACCCTGAAGCAAGAACTCGTCTACACCACGGACTTCACCACGCACCAGCAGGCCCGATTGGCGCTCTTCGAGTACATTGAGGTCTTCTACAACCGGCAGCGGCGGCACTCGACTCTGGGCTACGTCAGTCCAGTGAATTTCGAGCTTGCGGCCTTACCGCAGAAGTTGGCAGCATAGCCCTACTGTCCACGTCAGCGGATCAAGCCCACGGCCAGCTCGTCCGGCTGCCCCTCGCGGCTTCAGCGGAAAAAGAAAACCCCGGCTCGCCTGATGGCGCCCGGGGCGTTGCTACATCCCTTGCTACAGTCTCCCGGAAAGCTGAGTCCTTTCCGGGAGATACGGAGTGGAGGCGGCGGGAATCGAACCCGCGTCCGAAAGCCTTCCGCTCTTCGACCCTACGTGCGTAGTCCGCGCTTTGCTACGTCCCACAGGCTTCCACGGACGGAATCCTGTGAGCCGGTCCTGGAAGATCTCACCGCCGAGAGCCCAGGCTCCCTCGACGGCCAGCCCGCATTATGACGGTCCTACCCCACCCCACGGGCCGAGAGCGAGGGGACCGCGCACTGTGAGACTGCTAGTTAGGCAGCCAGCGCGAGCTCAACGTTGTCGTTGGCTTTTGTGTCTGTGTTGGGCGTTTTTACGAGCGACCAACATGCTCGGCACGCGTCTCGAACTTCCATGCCCCCGTCGAAACCAGGTCGCCCCCGGTTCTTGGGTACTGCTCACTCACTGCTTCACCACGTCACGGCTTCTCCTACCTTAACCGCCGACAGGTCCACGTCAATCCTCCTGACAGCCCTCCCCGTTGATTCTCCGGCATCCGCTCCCGCCTGCTCCCTCCCGGGAATAGCGGCCAGGCCGTAGGGTTCGGGGGCACCCACCTCGTGGGTGCTTCAGCCACATGAGGACCTGCATGCATCATCGATGGCTCATTCCCCTTCTGCTCGTCCTGCTGGGCACGGCGCTTCCCGTCTCGGCCGCCGAGCAGCCCGCTTCCCCCTTCTTCCCCTACCCCATGAAGGTCGACCGTCTGCCCAACGGGCTCACGGTCATCCGGGTGCCCTTCAACTCGCCCGGGCTCATCGCCTACCAGACGGTGGTGCGCGTGGGCTCGCGCAACGAGGTGGAGCCGGGCCGCACGGGCTTCGCCCACTTCTTCGAGCACATGATGTTCAAGGGCACGAAGAACTTCCCCGAGGGTGAGCGCGAGAAGGTCATCGCCGCCTACGGCTACGACGACAACGCCTTCACCTCGGACGACATCACCGTCTACCACTCGTACGGGCCCACCGCCGGGCTGCTCAAGCTGGTGGAGCTCGAGGCCGATCGCTTCCGCCACCTCGAGTACTCCGAGCCCTCCTTCCAGACCGAGGCGCTCGCCGTGCTGGGCGAGTACCACAAGAACGCCGCCCTGCCCTGGCTGAAGATCGAGGAGGAGCTCTCGCGCACCGCCTTCACCCGCCACCCCTACGGACACACCACGCTCGGCTACTACGACGACATCAAGGCCATGCCCCAGGCCTACGCCTACAGCCGGGCCTTCTTCGAGCGCTGGTACACCCCCGACAACATCCTGCTCATCATCGTCGGGGACTTCGATGACGCCGCGCTGATGGCGGCCGTGCAGAAGCACTATGGCCCGTGGGAAGGCAAGAGCGCCTCCATCCAACTGCCCAAGGAGCCGCCCCAGAAGCAGGAGCGCTCCGTCCACATCGACTGGCCCCAGAGCACCCAGCCCCAGTTGCTCTACGCCTGGCGCACCCCGGCGGCTCGGCTCGACACCTCCGACGCCGCCGTCCAGGCCGTGCTCGGCAGCTATCTCGTGGGCAGCACCAGCCCGCTCTTCAAGGAGCTCGTCCTGGACAAGCAGCTCGCCCAGGACCTGGACGGCAGCACCATGCCCCACCGGGATCCCCACCTCTTCAGCGTCTCCGCCACCCTCCAGAAGGAGGCGAACCGCGCCGCCGTCCGCGCCTCCCTCAACGCCGCGGTGAAGGAGCTCGTCACCGGCAAGGTGGACGCCACCCGCGTCGAGGCCATCAAGAGTCGGACCCGCTATGGGCTGCTCATGAACATGGAGACCGCCAAGGACGTGGCCCAGCAGCTCTCCTGGTACGCCGGCATCTACGGCACCCCGGACGCTCTCGCCCGCCATGTCCAGAAGATCTCCGAGGTGAAGCCCGGCGACCTCGTCGCCTTCGCCCGCCGCTACCTCACCGCCGCCAACCGCACCGTGCTCTCCCTCACCCCCCAGCAGGCCGGAGGTCAGAAGTGATGCGTCCGCTCCTCTCCCGCTCCCTCGCCCTCGGCGCCGCGCTGTACCTCGGCGGCTGCGCCACCGCGTCCCGCACCGCCCCCGCTCCCGAAGCGGCTCCGCCTCCCGCGCCGCCCCCAGCCCAGGCCCAGACTCCCGCCGAGCCTCCCGCGCCCACGTCCGTCCCCGCCCGGCCCCTGCAACAGCCGGAGCCCGCACGGCTCGTCGTCCAGGCCCACCCGGACAGCCCCATCGTCAGCTTCCGGCTCGTCTTCCACTCGGGCTCGGTGGATGACCCAAAGGGCAAGGAGGGCCTTGGCGCCCTCACCGCGCAGTTGCTGGCCGAGGGAGGCACCCAGAGCCTCTCCTCCGCTCAGCTCCTCGAGGCCCTCTTCCCCATGGCGGCCGAGCTGGACGCCTCCACCGACAAGGAGTTCACGGTCTTCTCCGGCCGCGTCCACAAGGACTTCCTGCCGCGCTTCCTCGAGCTGTTCACCGACGTGCTGCTCAAGCCCCGCTTCGATCCCCAGGAGTTCGAGCGGCTGCGCTCCCTCGCCCTCAGCGACCTGCGCAACGGGCTGCGCAGCGAGAACGACGAGGCGCTGGGCAAGGTGGCGCTCGACGCGCTCCTCTACGAGGGCCACCCCTACGCGCACTTCGTGGGCGGCACCGAGAAGGGCCTCGAGGCCATCACCCTGGAGGACGTGAAGGCCCACGCCGCGCGCGTCTTCACCCAGGATCGGCTCGTCATCGGTCTGGCGGGTCCGGTGGATGAGCAGCTCCAGCGCACCGTCGTCTCGCGGCTGTCCGCGCTGCCCGCCACCGGCGCGCCGCGCGTGGAACTGCCCGCCGTGCCCACCACCGGCGGACGCGCCCTCGTCGTGCAGAAGCCCACCCTCTCCACGGCCATCTCCCTGGGCGCCGTCACCCCGCTGCGCCGGGGGGATCCGGACTTCTTCCCCGTGGCCTTCGCCCTGTCGTACCTCGGAGAGCACCGCCAGCTGGGCGGCGTGCTCTTCAACGAGCTGCGCGAGAAGCGGGGCCTCAACTACGGCGACTACGCCTACGCCGAGCACTTCATCGAGGAGCGCGGCACCACGTACAACCGCACCAACATCGCGCGCACCCAGCAGGATCTCTCGCTGTGGATCCGCCCCGTGGTGCCCGACAACGCGATGTTCGCCACCCGGGGCACGCTCTACTTCCTCGATCAACTGCTGGCCCAGCCCATCCCCGCGGAAAAGTTCGAGCGCAGCCGCAGCTTCCTCCTGGGCTACACGCGCCTGTGGGAGCAGACGGATCAACGCCGCCTGGGCTACGCCATCGACGCGCTCTTCCTCGGCACGCCGGACTACCTGGAGCAGTACCGCGCCGCGCTCGCGAAGATGACGCCCGAGTCCGTACACGCCGCCGTGCGCCGCCACGTGCGTCCCGAGTCCCTCGACTTCGCCTTCGTCACCCAGAACGCCGAGGGCCTGGTGAAGCAGTTGAAGGAGCAGGCCTCCTCGCCCATCACCTACGCCTCGCCCAAGAGCCTCGAGTTGCTGGAGCAGGACAAGGCGATTGGCGCGCGGCCCCTGCCCATCCGCCCCGACGCCATCCAGATCGTCCCCGCGGACACCTTCATGGAAAAATAGTGTCTGGTGGACACGAGGGGCAGGCGCCTCCCGGGGGTTTTCTTCACCCCTCGGGGAGGCGGTGGTAAGAGCCGGACGGGTTCCAAGGCCCGAATTTCCGGGCCTCCACCCCGGAGCGGTCCTTGCGAAGCACAGCCATCCGACTCGCCGTGATGATCCTCCTGGTGGCCGGTGTCTCGGCACACGCGGAGGATCCCTTCCTGCGAGGCTTCGACGCCGTCCCCTTGAAGGCGACGCCCGCGCAGAACAGCGGCATCGCGCTCGAGGGCGCCACCCCGGAAACCGCCCAGAGCTTCCGGGCCGCCCTCCTCTTCGACTACACCCACGGGGCGCTCGCCCTGAAGCTGGGCGAGGAGAAGCTGGGCAACCTGCTGCCCTACCGGCTCGATGCCCACGCGCTCTTCGCCTGGCAGTTGCACCGTCGGCTGGAGATTGGCGCGGACCTGCCCTTCACCCTCGTGCAGGGCGACAACTTCCAGTTGCTGCGCGACGCGCTCGCCGCGCAGGACTTCCCGGGCGCCGCCGGCGTGAGGCGCTGGGGGCTCGGCGACATCCGGCTGCAACCGCGCGCCTTCCTGCTGCTGCCCGACGAGTTCCCCGTGGGCCTCGCCCTGTCCGCCGAGGTGCGGCTGCCCACCGGGGACGGGCAGAGCTTCCTCGGCGAGCGCGGCGTGCTCGTCGCACCGAGGCTCGCGGTGGAGCGCGCCTTCGGTCCGGTGCGGGTGCTCGGCAACGTGGGCGTGCGCCTGCGTCCCCGGCCCGCCCAGTACCTCAACCTCTACGTGGGCAACGAGGTGACGTTCGGCGCGGGCGCCATCGTGGACCTGCCGGACGTGGGCCCCCTCACGAACGTGCAGGGGCTCGCCGAGATGCACCTGGCCACGCCGATGTCCGCCCCCTTCAACTTCCACCAGGCCGCCTCCCTCAAGACGCCCTGGGGAGTGCTCGTCGGCGCGCGCACCCGCATCCATGGCCCCTGGGGGCTGGAGCTCGACGTGGGCCGCGGCGTGACACTCGGCAGCGGCTACGGCCGCGAGGACCTGCGCGTGCTGCTCTCCGTGCGCTACGACCAGGCGTTCGTCGACTCCGATGGCGACGGCGTTCCCGACTCGCGCGACAAGTGCCCCACCGAGGGCGAGGACGTGGATGGCTTCCAGGACGACGACGGCTGCCCGGAGCCCGACAACGACGGGGACGGCATCACCGACGGCCAGGACGCATGCCCCAACGGTCCGGACAGCTGCCTGGACTCGGACAACGACGGCGTGCCGGATGGCCTGGACCAGTGCCCCAACAAGCCTGGCCCTCCGGGCTACGACGGCTGCCCGGATACCGACGGAGACGAGGTGCCCGACAACGTGGACAAGTGCCCCGATCAGTCCGGCCCCCCCGAGAACGATGGCTGCCCCATCGACAACCCGCCGTTCGTCATCGTCGAGTCGGATCGCATCCGCATCAAGGGCAACATCCTCTTCGAGACCGGCTCGGCCAACATCCAGAAGCAATCCCTCAAGCTGCTCGACGAGGTGGCCACGGTGCTCGATCGCAACCCGTCACTCGGACCCGTGCTCATCGAGGGTCACACCGACAACGTCGGCTCGGACACCCTCAACCTGAGCCTGTCCCAGCGCCGCGCCCAGTCCGTCATGGACTACCTCATCTCCAAGAACATCGAGGCCCATCGCCTGCGCGCCAAGGGCTTCGGCGAGTCCCAGCCCATCGCCACCAACGGCACCCCGCTCGGACGCGCGAAGAACCGCCGCGTCGAATTCCGCCTCATCAAGTCCGAGGTGGAAACGGCCCCGCGCATCGTCCCCCAGGACAAGAAGCCCGAGGGGGACACCAAGGCCAAACCCGAGGGCAACTCCAAGCCGGAGACCAAGGCCAGGCCCGAGGCCGCCACCAAGCCGACCACCAAGGCGGAGACCAAGGCCAGGCCCGAGCCCGCCCCCAAGGCAAAGCCCGCGACCGCCCCCAAGGCCAGTGCCGAAAAGCCCTGAGGTCGGTCCGGTTCAGCGCGTGGGCTTGAGCGTGGAGAGCGAGCGCTCGACGCGCGCTGAACCCGGGCCGTAGTCCCGCTCGGCGGCCGTGTAGAGGACGAGCACGAAACGATCTTCACGGGGCAGCAGGTAGACGAGCGTGCGGGAAGTGCCCTGCTGGAACTCGTAGCGGGCCACGGGACCCGCGGGGAGCGTGCCCTGGGTGGCGTTGAGCCGTCGGCCCGGCACCGGGACGCCCGCGGCCCCCAGCACCGCTTCCGGCTCCGCGTCCAGCTTGGGCGCGGGCCCCGGCACCGAGCGCACTTCCAGCCCGCCCTCGAACTGGGCCACGGCCGGAGGGCCTGGTTGCTCGGAGCGCAGGGCCATGCCGGAAGGAGGCTCGTACTGGAGCCCGAGCGCCTGCGACTCCAGTTGGCGCGAGCAGGCGGCGACACAGCCCAGGAGCAAGCACAGCGTCAGAGCAAAGCGGTTCATGGAGGGTAGCGTGCCACACACTCCGCCCTCCCAAGAGTGCGGGCTTGCATCCATCCCACAGCACATTTTTCCGGTTCGGGACTGCGGCGCCCTCCATGCAGAAGCAACCCGCGCGCGTATCTCCTTGAATTCACAGCGGAGACTCGGATTGAGGGGGTTCGGCACGGCGGATGCTAAAGCCATCCTCGCGGACGATGTGGGTCCGGTGGATGGGGCAGCACGGGGCAGTACGGGGTCGGGCGGGTCGGGGCGGTACGGGGTCGGGCGGGTCGGGGCGGTACGGGGTCGGGCGGGTCGGGGCAGTACGGGGTCGGGCGGGTCGGGGCAGTACGGGGTCGGGCGGGTTGGGGCAGTACGGGGTCGGGCGGGTTGGGGCAGTACGGGGTCGGGCGGGTCGGGGCAGTACGGGGTTGGGCGGGTCGGGGACGGACGTAGGTAGCGAGTGGGAGTGACCGCTCGCGGATACGGCTCGGGGAGTAGGGGACGGGGAAGGTTGGAGCCGGTCCTCGCTGGTGAGTTCAACCGCGAGGGCCGGTGCACCCCTTGAAACGCGACATGCAGAAATCGGGAACGCACCACGGCGCGCGCTTCGCGCTCACGGCCGTGGTGCGCACGCGGAGAACAAGGACATTGCTCCGGACCCCGCTCGTATCCCATGCTCGGCCCTCTTCGTGATTGGGGGCGGGATCGCATGCGCAGGACACTCGGGCTCCTCTTGTCGGTGGGGCTGACTGGTTGCACGACGGTGAACGTGGCATCGCTGCCCTCGTCCCGGGACACGCGCGACGTCTTCGTCACCACCTCCGATGTCCAGGTTCCCTACCAGAGCCTCGGACTGGTGCAGGCCACTCGCAAGGGCGTGCTGCTCTTCGGCTTCGCGGATCCCGCGGGAACCAGCCTCGAGGACGGATTGAGGGATGCCCTGCTCCCCGAAGTGCGGCGCATGAGCGGCGACGGCATCATGAACGTGCGCTTCCATCAGACGCAGTACGCGCTGCCCACGCGCCTGCTCTTCGCCCTGCTCTTCTTCATCCCCCTGCCCACCCAGGTCACCTTCAGCGGCGAAGTGGTGCGGCTCGATCCCGAGGGTCTTCCGCCACCTCCTCCGAGCAGCCCGTCGCGCTGAACCCCCAACCGCCAGGAACTCCGGTGAGACTTCCCCTCTTGTTCTGCTTGCTGCTGTGCGCGGGCTGCAACGCCGTGTCGCACGGCTCGAGGCTGTCGGACCGTCCGCCCCACACCGGGCGAGGCCTGTATTTCAGCACGGGGGGCTCGCCCTGGCCCTTCCGCACGATCGGCTTCGCCCAGATCACCGGCTACGGCGTCACCGTGGCGGGGCTCTCGGACGTGGGAAACGCCGCCATCGATCAGACCATCCAGGGCGCGCTCGCGGACGCGGCACTGAAGATGGGCGGCGATGGCGTCATCTACATCGAGTTCGAGGACCAGAACCCGCCCACGGACGTGGAGCGCGCCTCGGACCTGTCCGAGTCCATCTCCAACGGGTTGAGCGGCCAGGGCGGAGTGAAGACCCGGGACCGCAATGTGATCGTCACCGGTGAAGTCATCCAGTTCCTCCCCTCCCCGTGAGACTCCCTCCGATGCGACTTCCCACCGTGCTCGCGCTGCTGGCGCTCACCGGGTGCACCGTCGTCAACACCGCCTCCGTTCCCTCCGGCCGCGACGGCCAGGACATCTTCGTGACGGCGGGCGACATCTCCGAGCCCCATGAGTCTCTCGGCCTCGTGCAGGTCACGCGCTCGGGGGTGCTGCTCTTCGGCTTCGCGGACGTGGTGGGCACCGACCTCGAGGCGGGCTTCCATCAGGCGCTCATTCCCCAGGTGCGGCGCATGGGAGGCGATGGCGCCATCAACGTGCGCTTCCACCAGACGCAGTACCTGCCGGTGACGAAGGCACTGGGCGTCCTCTTCTTCTTCATCCCCCTGCCCACCCACGTCACGTTGAGCGCCGAGGTGGTGAAGCTCCAGCGCGGAGCGGCAGCGCCCGGCGCGTCACGCTGAGGCCCGGGCGCTCCGCGGCGGTCCCTACTTGAGGGCCCGCTCGATGCGCTGGCGCAGCGCCGCCTCCGACAACATGCCGCGCTGCGCGTCCACCACCTGCCCCTTGCGGTCCAGGAAGTAGAGCGTCGGCAGGGCCGTCACCTGGAAGACCGCCGCCAGCTCATCCGGCGCGAACACCACGTACGGCGCCAGCTCCGGCATGCGGCTCTGCACGAACTCCTGCACGAACAGCGGCGCGTCCGGCATCTCGTCCCGGCTCGCCGCCACGAACACCAGGCCCTTGTCCTCGTACTCCTTGGCGAGCTTGATCAGCGACGGCATCTCCGCCTGACACGGCGCGCACCACGTCGCCCAGAAGTCCAGCATCACCACCTTGCCCTGGAGCTCCGCCAGCGACATCGTCCCGTTGTCGTACTTCTGCAGCTTCATCACCGGGGCCACGGTGCCGTCGGACGCGAGCCGTGCCCGCAGCGCCTCGCTCACGCCCAGGTACGACAGTCCCGCCAGCCCCAACAGCCCCGTCACCACCAACAACACCTTGCTCCACCCATGGCGCGGCGGCGGCGGCGGTGGCTGCTGCTGCTGCCCGGCGTCTCCAGTCTGTGGCTCCGTCACGTGCGTGACTCCCTCTTCGTCTTCAACAACACCCGATGTACCTGCGTGAGCACCCGCCGAACCTCGCGCCTCACCCGCGGCCGGCCCACCACCCAGCGCGCCAGCCCCGGCCCATGCCGGTAGTAGACGCGAATGAACCCGCGCCCCCACGCATGGCGGCGCAACACCTCGTCCCGGAACGCCCGGAACGTCACCAACTCCGGCGCGCCCTCTCCGAACGCCGCCGTCACCACGAAGCACGAACTGGCCGGTGAAATCCACATCAGCCGCTTGTTCGTCTGGTTCATCACCGCCTTGAGTTCGCGCGCCTCGGTGTACAGGAAGACCAGCAAGTCCCCCCGCGTCGACGGGAAGTCATCTCCACTGGCCTCCTCGAACTCGATGCGCGAGCTGCCCGCGCCCCGCACCTCGTCCACCGTGAACAGGAAACGCTTGGAGCTGGGCTTCGTTTCGATCTCCACCGAACTCAGCTCGCCGAAGTAGGCCCGGAAGGGCACCTGGCAGGCGGAACACACATACGCGTGGATGCCGGGCCCCGGCACGTACCCGTACTCGTTGATGCGCTTGCAGCCCATGTTGGGGCAGGCCAGCCACACCTGCGCCACGGGCTCCACGCGGGGATCGTAGCGCGACGCCCCCGTGCTCCGGTCATACACCGGCCCCACCGCCTGCTCCCGGGTGCCGAGCGAACGCGTGGGGTGCGCCACGCGCTCCAGCTCCACCGCGCGCCGCCACGCCTCCTCCGCCTGGGAGAGCCGTCCGTCCACCGTATGGCACAGCGCTTCCCCGTGCGCCCGCAGCGCCTCGACGAGCCGATCCGTGGCCTCCGCCGGCCCCGCGTCGCGCCGCACCGCCAGCCCCAGCGCCAACACCTGCTCCAGCTCCGGCAGCAGCTCCTCGGCCGCCTTGCGCGCCGGATCCTCCGCCCGGTGGTACACGGGGGGCTCCGGAATCCGGGCGAACAGCGCCAGTGCCTGGGCGCGCAACGGCTCACGCGCCTCGTGCGCTCGCGGAAGGGACATGGCCTCCGCCCGCTTCCGGGCGGCCTGGAAGAACTCTTCGGGCTGCAAGGCCGCGCACATTAGAAGGAGCCCCGTCCGCTGTCAGCGCCCTTCCCCTCCCTCCGCCGGAAACTGGCCTCCTGGCCTGCCCCGATGTACGACTGGGTAGGAGGGTGTGAACCATGGGTTTCCTGAAGTTCCTGGTGTGGACGGCTTGCGCGGTGGGGCTCGGGGTCTTCCTGGCCACGGCGGACTTCAACGGCCGCACGCCGGTGGAGTACGTGCAGCGGGAGTGGAAGCGCCAGGTGCAGCCGAGCCGGGTGGAGCGGGTGACGAACAGCCTGCGTGACGCGCTCGACGATGCCGAGGACGCGGTGAAGCGGACGACCAGGCAGGCGACCCCGGCGGCCGTGAAGGCCCCGACACCGGCTCCGGCCCCCGAGGCGGGACCGCGCGAGCGCATCACCCACGAGGATCGCGCGGCGATTGATCGCATCATCGCTCAGAAGAAGTAGTTCCCCGGAAGGGGGCGGGAGGGCCCCGCTTCCGCTCCGCTCCCGCCCACCCTAGGTTGTCAGAAGGCGGTCTGGGGAGAGGCGGGGATGATGGCGGGTCAACGGTGGTGGACGGGGCTCACGCTGGCCGTGTTGTTGAGCGCGCCGGCCTGGGCGAGCCCGAGCGCACAAGCGGGCAGGCTGTGGGTGGAAGCCAGGCAACGCTCGGTACGAGAGCAACGCTCGGCGCTCAGCGAGGTGGCGCGAGCGGCCATGCCCGCGGTGGTCTCCATCACCACGCGCCAGCCCAACCCCACGCCCGGCGCCGAGGGAGAGACACAGAAGGGCATCGGCTCGGGCCTCATCATCCACCCCGACGGCTTCATCCTCACCAGCGCGCACGTCGTCGAGGGCGCGCAGGACATCAGCATCTCGGTGCTGTCGCCGGCGGGCTACGCGGAGGAGTACCCGGCGCAGCTCGTGGGCGAGGACACGCGCACGGACTCGGCGCTGCTGAGGATCCACGCCCCGCGCAAGCTGCCCGTGCTCAAGCTGTCGTCGGCCTCGCGGGTGGAGGTGGGCGACTGGGTGATGGTGATTGGCAACCCGTTCGGACTGACGCACTCGGTGACGGCGGGCGTGGTGAGCGCCAAGGGCCGCACGGACGTGACGCCCAACGGGCGCGATGGCGACTTCGACTACATGCAGGTGGACGCCTCCATCAACCCGGGCAACTCGGGAGGGCCGGTGTTGGACCTGAATGGGGAGGTGGTGGCGATCGCCAACGCCGTGAACGTGGCGGGCCAGGGCATCGGCTTCGCCATCCCCGTGGACATCGCCAAGGCGGTGCTGCCGCACCTGCAGAAGTACGGACGGGTGCGCCGGGGCTGGATGGGCGTGTCCGTGCAGGACTGCACCCCGGACGTCGTCGAGGCCTACGGGCTGGGACACCCCCGGGGCGTGGTGGTGTCGGAGGTGGCGGATGGAGGACCCGCCGCGCGCGCCGGCCTGCAGGTGGGCGACGTCATCGAGGGACTGGACACGCTGCACGTGGAGCGGGCCCACAACCTGCGCTGGCAGGTGGCGGCCCGGGGCGTGGGCGGCCGGGTGATGCTGCACGTGCGCCGGGGAGTGCAGCCCCTGAAGATGCGGGTGCGACTGGAGGAGCAGCCAGGCGAGACGGTGCCCGCCACGGCCGTCCTCTCGGCGCCGTCCAAGCACGTCCAACCCGCGGAGAACGAGGGGACGGGGGGCTCCGGACAGGCGGGCAAGAAGGCGGGCTCGCCCTGAGCTGGAAGGCGGAGGGGGGCGCCCGCGTCCCCGCCTGCCTCCTTGCGTTCCGCGGCGGCCAGAGCTACACGAGGCTCCTTTCCGCACGATTTTCGCTGCGTTGCATTGAGGAGCTGTCATGCCTGAAGCACAGAAGACCACCCTGAAGAGCTGGCCGCGCACGGCCAAGGGCGGGGGCAAGAAGGCCTGCACCGTCGAGGGTTGCAAGCGCCCCTACCGCGCCAAGAGCTACTGCTTCTTCCACTTCAAGAAGTGGCGCCAGGGCGAGCTGCCCCACTCGCGCTACCGCACCTGCTCCAAGGCGGAGTGCCGCACGAAGACCGACAAGGGCGGTCTGTGCGCCAAGCACTACGCCGAGACCTACAAGACCGCCGCCGCGGCCTAGGCGTTCCGGCGCGGGCCTCGCGAGGGCGCTTCCTGCTCGGAAGGGCCCTTGCCCCCGCCCATCATCCTCCCCACGTGCTTGAAGGCCGTGAGCCACAGCTCCGCCTCGCGCTGGGTGAGTTCCGCTCGCAACAGACTCCGCTCCAGCTCGCGCAGCACGTGCTCCGGCGCCTGCGGGTTGAGGAACTGCGCGCGCAGCAACACCTCGCGCATCCGCTCGCCCAGCGCGCTCACCGTGCCCATGCGCGCCCCCTGGTATTCCGGCGCCGGCTCCGCCGCCCGCTCGGGCGCGCCCCGGCCCTCGCGCGAGCACAGGTAGAGCAGCACCGCCGCCGCCTGCGCCAGGTTCATCGAGGGCTGCACCTCGCTGGTGGGAATGACGAGGAAGTCCGAGCAGAACGCCAGCTCCTCGTTGGACAGCCCCCGCTGCTCACCCCCCAGCACCAGCGCCACCCTTCCCCGCCGGCTCTGATCCGCCAGCCGCGCCGCCGCCTCCTCCGGAGTGAGGGCGACACGTCCCTCGATCTGGGTGCGAGACGTGGTGCCAATCGCGTACACGCAGTCCTTGAGGGCCTCGGGCAGGTTCTGTGCCACGGCCATGCCCTCCAGCACCGCCCCACCCTTCACGGCGAGCCGCTCGGCGCCCCGGAAGGAGTAGGTGGCGGGATCCGACAGGATGAGCCGCGAGAAACCGAAGTTGGCCATCACCCGAGCCACGGCTCCCATGTTCTCGGGTGATCGCGTCTGGTGGAGGACAACCGTCAAGTTCTCTGCCGGGAGCATGCCTCCGAGTTTAGCTTTCCGTGTCAGAGCCGCATCGGTATATTCCCCCATGATGCGTCGCTGGGTCGCTGGCCTGCTCCTCTCTCTCGTGGTCCTGACGGGTTGTGGCGTCGGGAGTGCCCCCGTGCGCGCTTCCCTGGGTGCCCGACAGGCGCTCACCAGCTCGCCCGAGCTGCTGGAGTTCGAGAGCCCCTCCATCCGCCTGGAGCTGTACCGGGAGGTGGCGCGCCTGTCGCAGTTGGAAGCGGGCCAGGCCGCGCAGTCCTCCATGCTCTTCCCCATCACCCTGAACGGGGAGCTGGTGGCGGCCCCGGGCATCGAGGGGCGCACGGATCTGTTGCAGGCGCCCGACGCGGGGGCCCCCCTGCAGTTGAACTTCGATGGGCGGACGGGCGAGCGCTGGCAGGAGGATCGCCGCGAGAGCTTCCAGGGTCTGTCCGAGCGCGAGGCGGCCGAGCTGGTGGCGCGCACGCTGCTCGCCCACTGGAAGGTGAATCCCACGGGCGTGGTGCAGGTGGATCGGGCGTCGAGCGCGCCCTACGCGGCCGCCTACGTGGACGGCATCCTGCGCATCAACCCCGCGTTCCTGTACATGGCGGCGGCGTACGGTCCCGCTTCCCTGCCGGGCACGGTCCAGTAGAGTCCGCGCCTCTTTCTGTGCCCCACTTCACGGGGCCGAGGCGCTTCTCTCGTGACTACCTCCGCACTCCACGCCCAGCTCACCCAGACGCTCGGGCGCGTCCACCTGCCTTCGCTCGGCGAGCACTACCAGGGCAAGGTGCGTGACACCTACCGCCAGGGGGACCGGCTCGTCCTGGTCACCTCGGATCGTCTGTCCGCGTTCGATCACGTGCTGACCACCATCCCCTTCAAGGGCGAGGTGCTCAACCGCCTGGCCCACTTCTGGTTCGAGCGCACGCGCCACATCGTGCCCAACCACGTGCTGGACATGCCGGATCCGAACGTGATCGTCGCGCGCGCCTGCCAGCCCTTCGCGGTGGAAGTCGTCGTGCGCGGCTACCTCACCGGCAGCCTGTGGCGCGACGTGCAGAAGGGCACGCACACCGCCTACGGGGTGGCCTTCCCGGAAGGCATGCGCAAGGACGAGGCCTTCCCCGAGCCCATCTTCACGCCCTCCACCAAGGCGCAGTATGGCCAGCACGACGAGCCCATCTCCGAGAAGGAGATCCTCGAGCGGGGCCTGGTGGGCACTCGGGACTGGGCACGCATCACCGAGGCGGCACGCGGACTGTTCCTCGAGGGCCAGAAGTGGGCGCGCACGCGTGGCCTCATCCTCGTGGACACCAAGTACGAGTTCGGCAAGGTGGGCGATGACCTGTACGTCATCGACGAGATCCACACCCCGGACTCGAGCCGCTACTGGGTGGCCGACGAGTACGAGGCTCGCTTCGCCAAGGGCGAGGATCAGCGGATGCTGGACAAGGAGAACATCCGCCAGTGGCTCATCCGCGAGCGCGGCTTCCAGGGCCACGGCACGCCGCCCGCCATTCCGGACGACGTGCGCGTGTCGCTCGCGGAGAAGTACCTCGCGGCCTATGCGCAGCTCACCGGCACGCCGCTCACGCTGGAGCCGGGCGACGTGCACGCGCGCATCGAGAAGAACCTCGCGGCGCGCGGCTACCTGAAGTGAGCCCCCCGGGCCGCCGCGCCTCTTACGCGCGGCGCCCGAACACGCGCTGGAAGATGTCGTCCACGTGCTTGAGGTGATAGCCGGCCGAGAAGCAGTCCTCGATCTCCGCCGGCGTCATCACCGCGAGCAAATCCTTGTCCTGCAGCAGCGCCTGACGGAAGGGCACGCCCTGCTCGAACATGCGCATGGCGTTGCGCTGGACGATGACGTAGGCGGCCTGGCGGTCCATGCCCTTGCGCGCCAGCTCCAGGAGGATGCGCTGGGAGTTCACCACCCCGCCGAGCTGCTCCAGGTTCTTCTGCATCCGCTCCGGATAGACGCGCAGGTTCTCCATCAGCCCGGAGAAGCGGTGCAGCATGAAGTCCGCCACGATGGTGGCATCCGGGGCGATCACCCGCTCCACCGACGAGTGGGAGATGTCGCGCTCGTGCCAGAGCGCCACGTCCTCCAGCGCGCTCAGCGCGTAGCCACGCAACAGCCTCGCCAGCCCCGACAGGTTCTCCGAGAGGATGGGGTTGCGCTTGTGAGGCATCGCGCTCGAGCCCTTCTGACCCGCGGTGAAGGGCTCCTCGGCCTCGCCCACCTCGGTGCGCTGCAGGTGGCGGATCTCCACCGCGAACTTCTCCAGGGTCGAGCCCAGGAGCGCCAGCGCGGAGAAGTACTCGGCGTGCCTGTCGCGCTGGATGATCTGACTGGAGGCCGGCGCGGGCGTGAGGCCCAGCTTCTGGCAGGCGAACACCTCCACCGACGGAGGCAGGTGCGCGAACGTGCCCACCGCGCCGGAAATCATCCCCACGGAGACCACGTCCCGGGCCCGCTCGATGCGCGTCCTCGCGCGGCGCAGCTCGTCGTACCAGATGGCCAGCTTGTGCCCGAAGGTGATGGGCTCGGCGTGGATGCCGTGGCTGCGGCCCATCATCACCGTGCGCGCGTGCTCGAAGGCGCGCTTCTCCACCGCGGCCATGGCCCGCTCCACCCCCTGGAGGATGAGGCCCGCCGCGTCGCGCAGCGACATGCCCAGCGCCGTGTCCAGCACGTCCGAGGACGTCATCCCCAGGTGCAGCCAGCGCGCGCTCGGCCCGATGCGCTCCTCCATGAAGGTGAGGAACGCGATGACGTCGTGCTTGGTGGTGCGCTCGATCTCCTCGATGCGCGCGGCATCCGCCTCGGTGAAGTCACCGGCGCGGGCCAGGCAGTCCTCCAGCGCCTCGCGCGGCGCGATGCCACCCTGCACCATGCCCTCCAGCGCGGCGAGCTCCACGTCGCGCCAGCGGCGCAGACGGGCCACGTCGGTCCAGAGGGAAGACATCTCCTTGCGGCTATAGCGGGGAATCACTCGAAAACCCTCACGGGGAAGTCTCTCCTGGCGGCGAAGCGCAGCAGGTCCAGGACCACGTTCTTGGAGCCCTGCACCTTGCCGGCGGCGGAGAGGTTGATGGCCAGATCCAAGCCCTCGGGTTGTGCCACGGCGAGCGCTCCGGGGTCGACCTTCTCGTGGATGATGCGGTTGGCCAGCCGCCCCGCCTGCTGGCCGATGGCCGTGGGACTGGGCGAGAGCGCCAGCGTGGCGCCCTCGCGCACCTGGCTCGGGGTGAGGCCCACCAGCGGCAGGCGCTGGGCGGTGGCGAAGGCGATGAGCTGCTGCACGACGGAGGCGTTGCCCACCGTCTTGTCGGCCACCATGAGCAGGGCGTCCACCTTGTCCTTCGCGCCGGCGAGCACCTTCTCCACCTTGGACTCGGCATCCGTGTCCAGGGGCACGATGGTGAGGCCGAGCGGCTCCGCGGCGGTGCGCGCCACCGCCACGCTGCCGGAGGAGAAGCGCGCGTCATGCAGGATGCCCACCCGCTTCACCGTGGGAGACACGGCCTTGAGGGCGGACAGCTCGGGTTGGAAGTCGCTGGTGAGCGCGATGCCGGTGAGGTTGGGCCCCTCCAGGCCATACTTCTCGTAGTAGGGCACCATGGCGAAGAGCACGGGCACATCCTTGCCCAGCGAGCGACGCGCGGTGTTGGCCGCCAGCGGGCCGATGGCCAGCACCAGCGCCGGCTTCTGCGCGGCGATGCGCTGGAAGGCGCGCGAGGCCGCCTGGGCACTGTCCTCCAGCGTCACCTCCACCACCTCGGCGCGCACCTCGGCGCCAAAGCCCGCCATCACCGAGGCGTAGGGCGCGAGCGCCGCGGACTTCACCACCACCGCCCGGGGACGCGCCGGCTCCGCGGCGACGGCCACCCAGGGCACCCACCACGCCCACCACAGCAGCATCGCCCACCGGCTCATCACGGCTCCCCCTTGCAACAGCGAAACCCCACCGACGCGGAGCCCGAATCGGGTTCCGCGCTCAACCGCGCCGAGCAGCGCACCGAGGGCTGCTGGCGATCGAACGCCCCGCCCTTCTGCACCCGATCGGCGCCTCCCATGGACGACGAGGTCCACTCCGCCACGTTGCCCGACATGTCCGCCACCCCATACCCCGAGCGGCAGCGGGCGAACGAACCCGAGGCGGCCGGCTCCCCGGCGTTGCCCTGCGTGTTGCACCCCTGGGCATCGAAGGTGGCACCGTAGGGGTAGCGCAGACTGCCCGGCCCCTTGCAGGCCTTCTCCCACTCGTCCTCGGTGCACAGGCGCTTGCCGAGCCCGGCGCACTCGGCCCGCGCCTCCTCCCACGTCACGTCCACCCGGGGAACGGCTCCCGCCTGGTTGGGGAACTCGAACTCGTCGATGCAGAAGGTCGCCACCTGCCGGGGCATGAGCAGCGGCTCGGCGGCGGTCCCCTCCTCGGCCGTCTCCTTGCCCATCTTGAAGGTGCCCCCGCTCACCCGGCGCATCCCCTTCGGACACTCGCTCGCGGGCAGCAGCGGATCCGCCCCCGCTTGCTCCCGGGGAGCCGCCATGGAGGGCGCACCCGCCACCGGCGCGGCGGGAGCCTGGGACGCCTGACGCCACTTCAACAGGCCGTAGCCCGCCATCGCGCCCAGACCCAGTCCACCCACCGCCAGCAGCGGCATCCACAGCCGGGACAGGAGCGAGGGGCGGGCCACCGGAATCACGGGATCCGTGCGCGTGGCGGCCCGGCTCGACGGAGCGGCGGCCTTCGCCGGAGGCCGGGGCTCGGCGCGCGCGGCGGGCTGCGCGCGGGCCTTCGGGGCCGGAGCGGGAGCCGCGCTCGGAGCGGGCGACTGGGCCGTGTCCATGAGCGCCGCGAGGGCCTCGGAATCCAGCTTCTGGGTGGCGTCCGGCGGGACGATCTCCTCGGTCACCGACACCTGGGGAAGCTCGAGCGTGGTGCGCTCCGAGACGGGAGCCTCCTGCGTCGGCTTCGGCGCCTCGTCCACCGCCGTGTCATCCTCGTCGGCATCGGAAGGGGGGCCGTGGCCGACGGTCGGCACCTGCACGGTGGGCGGCCCGAGCGCGGGCAGCTCCGAGGTGGGCACGGGCGGGGGCAGCGAGTTGGGGCGCGGGGCCGCCGTGGCCAGCTCGGCGGTGAGGCTGAAGGGCACCTGTTGCCGGGCCTTGGAGCGGCCGGGGCCCTGGGGCCTCACCGCCGCCGGCCGCGGACGCGAGGAGAGCGCCGCGGTGAAGTCGGAGAGGAACTCGCCCGCGGACTTCGGGCGCGCGAGCGGGTTGGCGTTGGTGGCGCGCCGGTAGAGGGCCTCGATGCCCGAGGGCAGATCGGCCTCGTAGGCGAGCAGCTCGGACACCTCGTCCTCCTCGGGTGTCTGCCCCGTGAGCATCTCGCCCACGATGATGCCCAGCGCATAGAGATCCATGCGCGTGTCCAGCTCCCCTCCCTCGAAGTACTCGGGAGCCAGGTAGCACCCCATCTTCCACGCCTTCTGGGCCTGGATGTAGGGCAGGCGCGGGATGCCCAGGGCCAGACCGTAGTCCGTCACCTTGAGCTGATCCGGCAGCAGGAAGATGTTCTCCGGCTTGAGATCCGAGTGCGGCCCGTAGCGGTGGGCGCTGTCCAGCGCCTCGGCGAGCTGCACCAGCAGCGCCTCCACCTCCTTGAGCGAGAAGCGCTGCCCCTGGGACACGCGCTGCTCGAGCTTGCGCCGCAGCGTCGTGCCCTCCTCCAGCAGCTGCGTGGTGAAGAAGGGCCGGTTGCGATCCTCACCCTCCTCGTACACGCGCATGTGATGCGGATGGGTGAGCTTCTTGCCCGCGCGCAGCGCCAGCGAGAACTGGGTGCGCTCCTCCTGCATCTGCACCAGACGGGGGTTGATGATCTTGAGCGCGACCTCGACGTCCATCTCCAGGTCCTGCGCGCGGAACACATGGCCCACCGGGCCCGGGCCGATCACCTCGCGAATGGCGTAGCGCCGGGCGAAGGTGTCACCGGGCTTGTAGGGGGCTTCCACCGTCGCCGTGCGACGACGCGGAGCCGCTCCCGCCGAGGCCCCCGCGAGCTTCAGCCCACAGGTGGTGCAGGACGCGCTGTTGTCGGGGACAGGGCTGCCGCAGCGTTGACAGAGCAAAACGGTTCAACTCCGGGGGAGGTGGAGGGCAGGTGGGGAGAGGGGGTCCTCCCGGTTTTACCCGGAGATCTCTTACCGCGCCGCGACAAGGGGGAGCAAGGAACGCCGCTGTCAGCGGCCCGTGGAGCCGAAGCCGCCTTCACCTCGCTCGGTGGAGTCCAGCTCTTCCCATTCCACGAGAGAAGCGCGTGACACGGGCGCCACCACGAGCTGTGCGATGCGCTCGCCTCGCTTCACGGTGAAGGGGTGCGAGGAAAGATTCACCAGCACCACCTGCACCTCCCCCCGGTAGTCCGCGTCCACCGTACCGGGCGAGTTCAACAGGGTGAGGCCATGACGCAGCGCGAGTCCCGAGCGGGGCCTCAGCTGCGCCTCGAACCCCGGAGGCAGCGCGATGGCCAGCCCGGTGGGGATCGCCGCCCGCTCGAGCGGCCCGAGCGTCAACTCGCCCTCGATGTCCGCGCGCAGGTCCATTCCGGCGGCGAACGCCGTCTCGTAGCGAGGCAGGGGCAGGGGCTCCGGGTGGGTCCGCACCCGGCGAACCCGCACGACGATCGGCGAGGTCATCGCCGACGCTGTAACACGCCCCTCGGAGCAAGCGAGTTCCAGGTCAGGGCTCGCCCGCCGTCCCCGCGAGCGGTGGCGGCCGGGAGCGGGTACGGAAGCGCAGGGGATCCACCGGCTGGGAGGACAGGGCGAGTTGATAGTGCAGGTGCGGCCCGGTGGAGCGTCCGGTGTTGCCCGAGCGGGCGATGAGCGCACCACGCGCCACCCGCTCACCCGGACGCACCAGCAGCTCCGAATTGTGGCAGTAGGCCGTCGTCACCCCGCGTCCATGGTCGATGATGAGCACGCGACCATTCACGGCGTCCTCGCTCGCGCGGCGCACCCTGCCCTCGGCCACCGCGAGCACCTCGGAGCCCTCGCGCACGACGAGGTCCACCCCCGTGTGCAGCTTGCGCGTGCCCAGCACGGGGTGGAGGCGATAACCGAAGGGACTGGAGACCGGGGTGTGCTCGGGCACGGGCCAGGCGAGCCCGAACGCCGTGGCGAGCGCGAGCGCCTGGGCCGCGGCCCCCGTGGCCGCCTCGAGACCCGAGGGCCAGTGCCGGGCGAGGTGTTCCAGGCTCGGCGTCCCGCCCTCGGCCGTCACGCGAGCCAGCGCGTAGCGGGTGGGGATGGGGCCCGCGAAGAGAGCGGCGAGACGAACCTCCTCCTCGGGGAACTCCGGGGCCAGGGCCTCGAGCAATCGCCGGACGGCCTCGGGACCTCGGGCCTCATCCAGCAACACGCCGGGAGCCAGCCCCAGCTCACCCGCGAGCGCATGGACGGGCGCACGGGCCTCGGCCGGAAGGCCCTTGAGCGCGAGGAAGGTGCCCTGGGCGAGCGGAGGAGCCCCGGAGACGAGCACGGGAGTAGCTCCCACGAGGGGCGGAAGGGGGCTCGATGGAGAGCCGGGAGGGAACTCGGGCACCACGGCGCCCCCCGTGCCCTCGTAGTAGGAGAGCAGGGGCCGGGCGGTGCTCGAGCGGCCGAGCGCCCAGGCCGTGCCGCGCCGGACCAGGGCGCCCGCGGGCGTGTGGTGCCAGGCGGTCCACAGACAGAGGACGGCCAGGGAGAAGTCGAGCAGGCCGCGGGTGGGGCGCGAGAACATGGGCGGGGCCGCTCCTCAGCGCAGGAAGGAGTGCAGGGAGGTGGCATCGAGGGCGGCGGCGAGCGCCAGGGGAAGCACCACCGCGGAGCCGGGCAGCCCATGGGAGAGGGCGCGGAGGAAGCCCCGTGCATGTTCCGCGGAGGCCGCATCGGCGTGCTGGAGATTGCGGAGCACCGCGCGCGCGCCCAACCGCCACAGGAGCCCTCCGAGCGCCGCGAGCGCGAGGACCCGGGCCACCCCATCCGCCACCGGCTCACCCAGCAGCTCGCGCCACGAGAGGTACACCGTCCCCTGGACGAGCCGCGCCACGACACAGGCGCCGGCCACGACGACGAGCGCGGTGGCCAGGGGGCGGATCCACCGCAGGGTGGTGGGGGCGCGCAGGCAGCGCTTGAACACCCCGCGCCACGAGTCTCCCTTCGATTCGGAGGGCCCCTCGCGGTAGCCGAGCGCGGGCAGCGCGAGCACCACGTCCGCGGAGAGCTCCCAGACGAGGGCGAGGACGCGCGCGAGCAGCGTGCGGCGCTCCAGCGAGAGCAGGTCCACGAGGGGCTCGGTGAGGGAATGGCGGCTGACGAGCTGATCGAACGCGGCGTCGGCCCCATCCACCAGGGTCAGCAGCCGATCATCGAGCGTGTCCGCCGCGGCATGGACGCCCACGGCGATGAGCGCCAGCAGTCCCAGCGGCATGAAGGCCCACCGGAAGAGGCCGAGGAAGCGCGAGAACGCGGTCAACGAGACCTGGGACACGGGACGCTCCAGACGAGGGGCCCACGCATCAACGCACCAGCCCCGCCGGAAGGTTTGTCCCACCAACAATGCCCGCGAAACAAGACGCCCTCCCCCGCCGGAGCGGAGAGAGGGCGTCTGTCACCTCACGGCACCCCGCGGCGGACGCGGGGCGGAGGAATCACACCGGCTCAGGCCTTGGCGCCGGGCTGGGTGGCCTCGGAGGTGGAGGCGGTAGCCTCGACGGGAGCGGCGGCGGGAACACTGCCCTGCTGGGCGGCGGCGCGCTCGGCCATGGCCTCCTTGCGAGACAGGCGGATCTTGCCCGTCTTGTCGATGCTGACGACCTTCACGAGCACCTCATCGCCCTCCTTGAGGATGTCCGAGACGCTCTTGACGCGCTTGTCGGACAGCTCGGAGATGTGGATGAGGCCGTCGGTGCCGGGGAACAGCTCCACGAAGGCGCCGAACTCGGCGATCTTGCGCACCGTGCCCGTGTAGATCTTGCCGATCTCCGCCTCGCGCGTGAGCGCCTGGATCATCGCGATGGCCGACTTGACCGAGTCCACGTTGGAGCTGGCGATGTCCACGCGGCCCGAGTCGTCGATGTTGATGACGGTCCCCGTGCGGGCGATGATGTCCTTGATGACCTTGCCGCCCGGCCCGATGACGTTCTTGATGAACTCGGGGCGGATCTGCAGCGTGGTGATGCGCGGCGCGTAGGCGCTGATCTCCTTGCGCGGCTCGGCCATCGTCTTGAGCATCTCGCCGAGGATGTGCAGACGGCCCTGACGCGCCTGCTCCAGCGCGCGGCTCATGATCTCCGTGGTGAGGCCGGTGATCTTGATGTCCATCTGGATGGAGGTGATGCCCTGGGCGGTGCCGCACACCTTGAAGTCCATGTCGCCCAGGTGGTCCTCGTCACCGAGGATGTCCGAGAGGATGGCGACCTTGTCGCCCTCCTTCACGAGGCCCATGGCGATGCCGGCCACGGGCGCCTTGATGGGCACGCCCGCGTCCATGAGCGCCAGGGTGCCGCCGCACACGGAGGCCATGGAGGACGAGCCGTTGGACTCGAGGATCTCCGACACCAGGCGGATGGTGTACGGGAAGCGATCGCTCGCGGGCATCATGTTGCGCAGGGCGCGCTCGGCCAGGGCGCCGTGACCCACCTCGCGACGGCCAGGGCCGCGCAGGGGCTTGGTCTCGTTCACGCTGAAGGGCGGGAAGTTGTAGTGCAGCATGAACTTCTTGAAGGACTGGCCGTTGAGCAGCTCCAGGCGCTGCTCGTCCTCGGTGGTGCCCAGCGTGGTGATGACGAGCGCCTGCGTCTCGCCACGGGTGAAGAGCGCGCTGCCGTGGGTGCGCGGGAGCACGCCCACCTCACAGGCGATGTGACGCACTTCGGCGTGGCCACGGCCACCGATGCGGCCGCCGTCCACGGTGAGCGTGCGCATGT
The DNA here is from genome assembly GCF_002305875.1 of Cystobacter fuscus. Classification (NCBI taxonomy): domain Bacteria; kingdom Pseudomonadati; phylum Myxococcota; class Myxococcia; order Myxococcales; family Archangiaceae; genus Cystobacter; species Cystobacter fuscus. The sequence continues at coordinate 9,670,771 of NZ_CP022098.1, forward strand.
GCTCGTACTTGAGGTCCTCCACCACCTGCTTGGCGTGCTTCTCCACCTGCGGGGTGAAGCCCTCGGCGAGCTGCTCCTTGAGCTTCGCCACGGCCTCCTTCTTGGCCTTGGAGAGCGAGTCGTAGCGCGCGTGCTTCTCCTTGATGGTGTAGCCCTGGACGATGCCGTCCCAGGCCAGCGCGCGCACCTTGGCCTTGAGCTCCTCGGCCACCGCGGGGATGCGCTCGTAGGAGCGCTCGGTCTTGTTGAGCGCGCGGCGCAGCTCGTCCTGGAGATCCAGGGCGGGCTGGGCGGACTGCTTGCCGAACTCGAGCGCGGCCACCATGTCCGCCTCGCTCACCTCCTCGGCGCCACCCTCCACCATCACGATGGCCTCGCGGCTGACGGCCAGGACGATGTCCATGTCCGACTGCTCACGCTGCTTGGCGGTGGGGTTGGCCACGAGCTTGCCGCCCACGCGGCCCACGCGGATGCCGGCGATGGGACCGTTGAAGGGGATGTCCGACACCCACAGCGCCGCGGAGGCGCCGGTGATGCCGTGCACGTCCGCCTCGTGCTCGGGGTCCGAGGAGATGACGCTCGCGATGACCTGGGTCTCGTAGGCGTAGCCCTCGGGGAAGAGCGGACGCATGGAGCGGTCGACGATGCGGCTGGCCAGCGTCTCCTTCTCCGTGAGGCGCCCCTCGCGCTTGAAGTAGCTGCCGGGGATGCGGCCGGCCGCGTACAGCTTCTCCTGGAACTCCACCGTGAGCGGGAGGAAGTCCACGTCCTTCTTCTCACGCGCGCTCACCGCGGTGACGAGCAGCATGGTGTCGCCGTAGCGAACCACCACGGCGCCATCGGCCTGCTTGGCCAGGTGGCCCGTCTCGATGCTCAGCTCGGCCTCGCCAATCTTGACGCTCTTCTTCAGGTGCATAGTCCGTCTTGCCTTGTGACTGTCTGGTGGCCCCCCGAGCCGCGCGCGCCCCGTCCTCGCGAAGGAAGACCAGGGTCCACGCACCTCGCTGTAGAGGCCGGTGGGGTGGATGCGGTCGCCAGGCCTGGAACCAGGCACGGAAAGACAACCGCGACTGTGTACTGCGGTGGGGCGCCTCGGAAGCGCCGGAGGGATACGCCGGAGTTTTGATCCCTGCTCGCGCGGGCCCACCTGGCTGAAGGGTGACTTCAGCGGTCGGCCCGTCCGAACGAAAACCAAAACATCCGTCTCGTCTCCACCGTCCTTCTTGAGCGCTTACAACAACTCGGGGCGCCGGCTCATGCCAGCGCCCCGGGTTTTTCAAGGCCTACTTGCGGATGCCGAGGCCCTCGATGAGCTTCTTGTAGCGGTTGGCGTCCTTGCTGCGCAGGTAGTCGAGCAGGCGGCGACGCTGACCGACCAGCTTGAGCAGACCGCGGCGGGAGTGGTGGTCCTTCTTGTGCGTCTTGAAGTGCTCGGTGAGCATGGTGATGCGCTCGGAGAGCAGCGCCACCTGCACCTCGGGGGAGCCCGTGTCGGTCTCGTGGGTGCGGTACTTCGAGACGACCTCTGCCTTGCGGTCCTGATGCAATGCCGACATGTGATTCCTTCGCTTCTCTGCCCGCTCCGGAGTGAGGTACTGCGGTCGCCACGGTCCGCGGAGGGGTACAGACCGGGTCTCCTTCTTCTAATAAACCGGGCGCTTATAAGCGTCGCCCGGATGAGCGGTCAACCTTAAGCGCCCGAGGGACCGCTCGGAGGGGGACGCGACAACAGGAAGAGGTGGAGCCGCCGTCCAGTCGACAGTCCCGTTCCCCCCAGGGCGAGTTCCTCGAGGGAATGGGAGTCCAGGGCCAGGTGCACGTAGGAGCCGCCCGTGGCGGGCCTGTCCCCGGCGAGGTGCTGGCGCAGCCGGGGGTAGAGCGAGAGCAGGGTCTCGAGCACGTCGCCCACGCCGGCATCGCCGGGCACGCCGAGGCTCACCTCGCGGCGGCCCTCGAAGAGGGGGCGCAGGGGCGGGGGAATCACCACGTTGACGTCGAGCGCCCGGGCCACGCTAGACGAGCACACGCAGGTAGCGCAGCCGGCCGCGGACCACCTCGGCCACCGCGAGCAGCACGCCCGAGGGTCCCACCACGCGCACCCGGCCCGGATGCGAGGGGGCCTCGACGGGCACCCCATGGGACACCCGCTCCGCGTCCGCCGCGCTCACCAGCACCGCGGGCAGGTCCACGAGCGCCTCGGACACGGGCAACAGGCGCCGCACCAGGGCCTCGGGCTCGCGCACCAGCGCGGGCACGTCCGCCAGGGGGAGCGCGTGGGTGAGGGAGAAGGGCCCGCTCGCGGTGCGCCGCAGCGCCTCCAGATGGGCTCCGCAGCCGAGCGCCCGGCCCAGGTCATAGGCGAGCGTGCGCACGAAGAAACCCTTGGAGCAGCGCACGGACAGGCGCAGCTGGGTGGCGTTGAAGTCGCGCAGCACCAGCTCGTACACCGTCACCTGGCGGCTGGCGCGCTCCACCTCCTCACCCGCGCGGGCCAGCTCGTACAGCCGCTTGCCGCCCACCTTCACCGCCGAATACATGGGCGGCACCTGCTCGAAGGTGCCCCGGAAGCGGCCGAGCACGTCCTCGAGCAACGAGGCGGTGAGCGGGGGCACGGGCGCCTCGGCGACCACCTTGCCCTCGGCGTCCTGCGTGTCCGTCTCCGCGCCCAGGCGCACCACGGCGTCATAGGCCTTGTCGCCCTCGGTGATGAAGCCCGCCACCTTGGTGGCTTCCCCCAGGCACAGGGGCAGCACCCCGGTCGCCATGGGATCCAGCGTGCCGGTATGGCCCACCTTCTTCACCCGGAGCAGACCACGTACCTGTCGAACCACGTCGAACGACGTGGGGCCCTTGGGCTTGTCGATGACCAGCACGCCGTCCATGCTCAACTACCCACCTTCCTTCTCCTTCATCTCGCGCAGCAGCCGCTCGATGCGGTCACCCCGCTCCAACGACTCGTCGAAGGTGAAGAATACTTCGGGCGACACCCGCATGTTCACCGCCTCGGTGATCTGCCGGCGGATGAAGCCCTTGGCCGCCTCGAGCCCCTTGTGGGTCTCCTTGCGCTCCTGCTCGCTGCCCATCATCGAGTAGTAGATGCGCGCGGTCTTCAGGTCCGGCGACACCTTGACGCCGGTGATGGTGATGTAGCCAATGCGCGGATCCTTCAGCTCGCCCCGGGTGAGCATCCTCCCCATGGCGGCCTGGATCTCCTGTCCCACGCGCTCCGGCCGATTGCTCGTACTCATTTCTTCTCCCACTCCCTCGGATTGCGCAGGCTCCGGGCACGCGCCCGGACCTCGTCCTCGGACAGCGAGCCCCGCCGTTCCGGGGTGACGCTCGGCTGTCCGCCCTCCCGTTTACCGGGCCGACGCTCCCAGTCCACCATGCCCTCGGCTTCGGCCATGGAGCGGTCTCCCCGGCCCATGCCGGCGATGAGTTCCTCCAGGTCCGCCTCTGGCCCCGCCTCGTCTCCATCCCCGTCGAACCCGCCCGCCTCCTCGGCCTCCTCGTCCCGTGCGGCGGACGCGGAGCGCGTGGGGGTGTAGAGCGTGTCGCCAAAGCCCATGATCTCCGTCTGACGGGAGATGAGGGGAGCGACGTACATTTCCTCGACGAAGTGGATGACCTTCTCCATCTGCTCGTCGACGTGGCGACGGTCGTTGCCCACCACCGTCAGCCCGAGCGTGGCCTTCTGCCACAAATCCTGATCATCCACCTCGGCCACGGCCACGTTGAAGCGGGCCTTCAAGCGATCCGTTACCCGGCGGAGGACCTGTCGTTTGGCCTTGAGGGAGCCACTTTCCGGAATCTGGAGGGTCAACCGCGCGACACCCACGAACATGACTCAACGCCCCTCGTCCCGGTGACCGCGCCACGAGGGGCGGGCCACCGGGAGCAATCCCGGTGGTGGAGCACGACGACCCCGAGCGGGACTAGCTCAGGCTCGGCCGCGTCTCCTCGATCTCGTAGGCCTCGATGATGTCGCCGGGCTTGAGATCGCTGTAGTTCTCGATGCCGATACCGCACTCGAAGCCCTGGGCGACTTCCTTCACGTCGTCCTTGAAGCGTCGCAGCGAGGCCATCTTCCCCGAGTACATCTGCTTGCTGTCGCGCAGCAGGCGGATGAAGGCGCCACGCTTCATGACGCCATCGAGCACCGCCGCACCGGCGATGGTGCCCAGCTTCGGCACGTTGAAGGTGTTGCGCACCTCCGCACGGCCCAGCTTGCGCTCGGTGCGGATGGGCTCGAGGAGGTCCTCCATGGACTTCCGGACACCGTCGATGAGCTCGTAGATGATGCCGTAGGTCTCCAGCGTCACTTCCTGGGCCTTGGCGGCGGCCTCGGTGCCGGACTCGGGCTTCACGTTGAAGCCCACCACCATGCCCTTGGAGGCGGCCGCGCGCATCACGTCGCCCTCGGTCATGGCGCCCACGCCCGCGTGGATGATCTCCACCCGGACCTTGTGCGTGGACAGCTTCTGCACCGCTTCCTTGACGGCCTCGGCCGAGCCCTGCACGTCCGCCTTGATGACGAGCCGCAGTTCCTTGGGACCGCCACCCGCCTTCGTCTTGGCGAAGAGCTGCTCGAGCGTCTCGCGGGTGTTGGCCTTGCCCAGCTCCGCCTCCCGGCCCTTCATGGCGCGGTGGGTGGCGATCTCCTTGGCGGCCTTCTCGTCCGCCACGGCGTTGAGCGTCTCGCCGGCGGTGGGGACACCGGACAGACCGATGACCTCCGCCGAGTAGCCCGGGAGCACTTCCTTCACGGCCTCGCCACGGCTGTTGTTCATGGCGCGCACGCGGCCGAAGTGGGTGCCGGTGACGACGGCGTCGCCCACCTTGAGCGTGCCCTCCTGCACCAGCACGGTGGCCACGGGACCGCGGCCCTTCTCCAGCTTGGCCTCGATGATGGCGCCCACCGCCGGACGCGACGGGTTGCTCGTGAGCTCGAGCACCTCGGCCTGCAGCGCGATGTTCTCCAGCAGCAGGTCGATGCCCATCTTCTGCTTGGCCGACACGGGGACCATGATGGTCTCGCCGCCCCACTCTTCCGGAGTGAGCTCGTGGTTGGCCAGGTCCTTCTTCACGCGGTCCGGGTTGGCGCCCGGCACGTCCATCTTGTTGATGGCGACGACGATGGGCACCTCGGCGGCCTTGGCCTGCTTGATGGACTCGATCGTCTGGGGCATCACGCCGTCATCGGCGGCCACCACCAGCACCACGATGTCCGTCACGTTGGCGCCGCGGGCGCGCATGGCCGTGAAGGCCTCGTGGCCCGGCGTGTCGAGGAAGGTGATGTCGCCGCGCGACGTCTTCACCGAGTAGGCGCCGATGTGCTGGGTGATGCCACCGGCCTCGCCCGCGGCCACGTTGGCGGCGCGGATGGCGTCGAGCAGGCTCGTCTTGCCGTGGTCGACGTGGCCCATGACGGTGACGACCGGCGGACGCGGACGCTCGTCCTCGGGGCGCACCTGGACCTCGGGCAGGAAGTCCTCGACCTCGAAGCCCGCCTTCTCCACGCGCCAGCCGTAGTCGGTGGCGAGCAGCTCGGTGGTCTCCGCGTCGATGACCTGGTTGGCCGTGGCCATCTTGCCCAGGCCCATGAGCTTCTTGATGAGCTCGTTGGTGCGCACACCCATGCGCTGGCCCAGGTCGGACACGCTGATGCCCTCCTGGATCTTGATGACCTTCTTCTCCTCGGCCATCTGGGTGATCTGCGTCTTGGCGCCCTTCTTCGTGGGCTTCTTCTTCTTGCCCCGGACGGGGATGGTGACGCGGCCCCACACCAGGTCCGTCATCTCCTGCTTGGAGATGCCGCCCTCGGTGCCCGGAGCGCCCTTCTTGCCACGCCCGCCTGCCTTCTCCTTCTCCTTGTTCTTGGAGACGTCGACGAGCTCGCGGCCCCGGCCCAGGTGGTCCGGAACGACCTTGTACTCGCGCTTCTCACCGATGGCGCTCTTGCCGGGCGCCATGGGGTACTGCCGGCCCGCGCTCGTGGTGGGCGTGACGCGGCGCACCTGGATGAGCGGGCGCGAGATGACGACGGCCTGGGTGGCCGTGGGACGCAGCGAACGCGGATCCTGCGCGACCTGCTGGTGGGGAACACCGCCCACCATGTGGGTCGGCGACGCAGGCGTCGCCCCGCCAGCGGGAGGAGCCCCCTGGGCGCCCACCGGAGTGCCCGGAGACGAAGGACGCACCGGCGCCGAGGACGGGCCACTGCGCTGGTACTGGCTCGGCCCACCGCGCTGGTACTGGCCAGGGCCACCCGGACGGCCACCCTGACCACCGGGTCCACCCGGACGGCCACCCTGACCACCGGGTCCACCCGGACGACCACCCTGACCACCGGGTCCACCCGGACGGCCACCCTGACCACCGGGTCCACCCGGACGGCCAGAGCCCGACATGCCGGGTCCTCCCGAGGAAGAGGACCGCTGGGGTCCAGAAGAGGGATGCGAAGGCGTCCGGACAGCGGGCGGAACCGCCGAAGGCGGCGGACGGGTAGGCAAGTGGGGTGACTCCTTGAAAGAGGATGCCGGCCGCGAGGCGGCGGGGGCTGGGGTCGGAGCCCGAGGGGGCTCCACCGCCCGGGGCGCCTCGGCGGCGGCGACGGGAGGCTGCGGGGCAGCAGGGGTGGAAGGCGTCGCGGCCGCCACGGGGGCCGGCGTCTCGACGCGGGGCGCCTCGGCGGGAGCCGGGGCGGCGGCCTCGGCCCGGGGGGCCTCGGCGACAGGAGCAGGCGGAGGAGGCGGCGGCGCGGCCACCGGGGCGGGAGCCTCCGGGGCGGCCGACACCGGCGCGGTCACGGCCGGAGCGGGCGCGGCCGGGCTCTCCGCCACGGGGGCGGCGATGGGCGGGGCCTCGGCGCGAGGGGGCTCGGGAGGCGCGACCACCACGGCGGCGGCGGCCTCGGTGGCGGCCGGCTCGGTGACCTCACGCGGCAGGTCGACGGAAGCGGTCGGAGCCGCGGAGGCGGGTGCCTCGTCGGGCTGCTCGGCGGAGGGCGCGTTCGACGGGGCCTTGCGGCGCACCACGAAGCCCTTGGCCGCCACGGGCGCGGCGGCCTGCTTCGGCTTGCGCTTGTCGAGGATCCGCTGCACGGCGGAGGTGGCCTGATCGTCCTCGAGCGAGGACGAGTGGCTCTTGACGTCGTAGCCGAGCGCGACGAGCTCGGTCACGACCTCTTTGTTGTCGAGCTCGACCCCGTGGTCCTTGAGCTCCTTGGCAATCTCGTGAACTCGCTTCTTCGACATACCTTGCTTGGCCTTTTGCTCCGCCGGCTACCAGGCGCAGCACCCTAATCCAAAAACGTGTGTGAGTGGGTGCTAACGCCCACTCCCTCCGGTCGCTCCACCCCGGCCCGAGACCGACTCCAGCGCCTGTCCCAGGAGCGACGGGTCGACCGGACCCGCCTTTCCCCGGAAGGCCCTACCGAAGGCCTTCCGCTTCACCGCCGCCGCCAGGCACCCCACCCCACAAAGATAGGCCCCCCGTCCAGGGAGCTTCCTCCGCCCATCCACCACCACGCCCCCTTCAGGCCCCACCCCCAATCGGATGAGTTCCTCCTGGCCACGCCTCGCGCCGCACCCGATGCAGCTTCGCACCGGTCCGGCCCCCACCGGCAACTCTTCTCTACTATTAGTACTGGAGCGGGCTTTCAGGCGCATCCCCTCAGCCATCCAAGCGAGCTTACGACATTACCGCGAACTAAGCGCCCGCCGGCTCGGCGGAAGGCGAGGAGGCGGACGAGCCCCGTTCCGCGTTGAGTTCCGCCCGGAGCCGGGCTTCCTCCACCAGATAGTTCTCCGCCGCGCTCTTGAGCTGGCGGGCCTTCTTGATGCCCACCCCCGGCACGTCCCCCAGCCGGGCCAGGTCCTTCTCGTTGGCGATGTCCTCCACCGACTTGTACCCGGCCAGCACCAGCTGCTCGATGGCCTTCTCGCCCATGCCCCTGACACGCGCCATGCGCTCGGTCTGACTGAGCTCGTCCGGATGACGGCGCGCCTCGGCCTGGCGGGCCTGCTCGCGCTCGCGCTCCATGCGGGAGAGCTCCGCGGCGTCCAGCCCCATCTGCTTGCGCGCCTCCTCCTGCATGGCCGGCACGCGCGAGGGATCCACGCCCGGAATCTGCGACAGCACCTCCGCATTGGCCTCGGCGATGTCCTTGGCCTGACGGAAGCCGTGGGCGTAGAGCGTCTCCACCAGCATCTCGTTGACGCCGGGCAGCGCGCCCAGGGAGCGGTTGGCGAACTCGCGCATCTCGCGCACGCGGCTCTCGCTGTTGATGTCCAGCTTCCAGCCGGTGAGCTGCGCGGCCAGGCGCACGTTCTGGCCCCGGCGGCCGATGGCCAGCGACAGCTGGTCGTCCGGCACGATGAGCTCCATGGCGTGGTTGGCCTCGTCGATGATGACGCGGCTGACCTCGGCGGGGGCGAGCGCCGAGCACACGAAGCGCGCGGGGTCCTCGTCGAAGGGGACGATGTCGATCTTCTCCCCGCGCAGCTCCTGCACCACCGCCTGCACGCGGCTGCCCTTCATGCCCACGCACGCGCCCACCGGATCCACGTCCGCGTCGCGGCTGGACACGGCGATCTTCGCCCGCCCGCCCGGCTCGCGCGCCGCCGCCTCGATGACCACGATGCCCTCGGCGATCTCCGGCACCTCCATCTCGAAGAGCTTGGTGAGCAGGTTGACCGAGGCGCGGCTGAGGACGATCTGCGGGCCCTTGGACTCGCGCAGCACGTCGAGCACGTACGCCTGGACGCGGTCACCCGCGCGGTACGTCTCGCGCGGCACCTGCTCGCGCACCGGCAGCACCGCCTCGGCGCGGCCCAGGTCCACGATGATGTTGCCGCGCTCGAAGCGCCGGGCGATGCCGGTGACGATCTCGTTCTTGCGGTCCTTGTACTCGTTGAAGACGTTCTCGCGCTCGGCGTCGCGGGTGCGCTGCAGGATGACCTGCTTGGCCGTCTGGGCCGCGATGCGCCCGAAGCCGCGCCGGAACGTCTTGAGCCGCAGGATGTCCCCGTACTGGTTGTCCTGGGCCTTGGCCTCCTCGGCGTCCTCGTCCCGGTAGAAGATCTGGAACACGAGCTCGTCGCCCGGCTCCACTTCCATGCCCTTCTTGTGGGCCTCGTCGAGGGGAATCTGGTTCACCGCCTGGATGGGATCGGTGATGATCTCCACCACGGTGATGGCCTGGAAGAGCTCCACCACGCCCTTCTCGGCGTCGTACTTGGCCTCGAGGTTGCGCTCCTGGCCGAAGTGCTTCTTGGCCGCGGTCGTCATCGCGTCCTCGAGCGTGGAGATCAGCACGCTCCGCTCGATGCCCTTGTCCTTGGCCACCTGGTCCAGGACGAGGTTGAGGTTGATGGTGGGATTGGCTGGCGTGGGCATCTTCTTCTCCAAAAGGTTCCACGGGCGCGCCCGCGCGAGGGCGCCCCCTGTATGTGGACTGCTAGAACTCGAACTCCAGATTGGCCTTGGCGATGTCCTTGAAGGGGATGCGGAAGCTGCCCGCTCCTTCCACGTCCACGCTGATGGCGTCGGCCGCCACCTCGGTGAGCGTGCCGGTGAAGTTCTTGCGTGGCGGCTCCCCGATGGGCCCGAAGGTCTTCACCTTCACCCGCTGGCCCTTCACCCGCTCGTAATGCTGCGGCTTCTTCAGGGGACGGTTCACGCCCGGGCTGGACACCTCCAGGTTGTACTCGTGGGGAATCAGGTCCTCCACGTCCAACACCGTGTCCACCGCCCGCGACACCTGCGAACACTCATCCAGGCCCACCCGCCCACCGGGCTTGTCGATGAACAGGCGCAGGACCCAGCCCTCGTGCTCGCGGACGAACTCCACCTCGAGGAGCTCCAGCCCCTCGCCCGCAACGATGGGCTCGAGCACCGATTGTGCCCTCGCCTCCACCGTCTGCTTGATGTTCTCCGCCATAGGCCGCTTCGAAAACTCCGGACTCCCAAAAACACGAAAAGCGGGCACGGACGGCCCACTTTTCGAGGAACTGCGTCGAAAAATGTCGGCGGCGTCCCTAGCACACGCCACCTCGGGGTGTAAAGGAAGACGCACCCCATGCTCCGTCAGCAAAACACTCCCCCCGGGCACAAGGATTCCCGGGGTTTCCGCGACAAGGAGGCGGTTATAACGGCGCCATGCACCTCATCGCCGCCGCCCAGATGGTGTCCACCGCGGACAAGACCCACAACCTCGATTCGGCCGCCCGGCTCGTCCAGCGGGCCGCCGACCTGGGAGCCCGACTCGTCGGTCTGCCCGAGAACTTCAGCTGGATGGGCCCGGAGGAGGAGAGGGCCTCCGCCGCCGAGACGCTCGACGGCCCCTCGCTCTCGCGCATGGCCGAGCTGGCACGCGAGCGCAAGGTGACCCTCCTGGCCGGCTCCATCCTCGAGCAGGGGGCGCCGGGAGGTCGGTTCTACAACACCACGGTCGTCTTCGGCCCGGATGGCTCGCGGCTGGCGGTGTACCGGAAGATGCACCTGTTCGACGTGGACGTGGGCGATGGCAAGCCCTACCGCGAGTCCGCGGCGGTGGCCCCCGGCAACGAGGTGGTGGTGGCGGACACCGAGGTGGGACGGCTGGGGCTGTCCATCTGCTACGACCTGCGCTTTCCCGAGCTCTACCGGCGCCTGGCGACGGGAGGCGCCACGTTGCTCGCCGTGCCGGCGGCCTTCACGCTGATGACGGGCAAGGACCACTGGGAGGTGCTGCTGCGCGCGCGCGCCATCGAGAACCAGTGCTACCTCTTCGCCCCGGCCCAGGGCGGGCGGCACTCGCCCCAGCGCGTCACCTGGGGCCATGCCATGGTGGTGGATCCCTGGGGACTGGTGACAGCCCGGGCCTCCGAGGGAGAAGGGCTCGCCGTGGCAGCGATGGATACCGAACTGCTCGCGCGCATCCGGCGAAATCTGCCTTGCCTGCAACACCGTCGACTGGAATGAAGCGACCAGGCGGTTGGAGCATGCCCCCCTGGGTCCCGGTTGCATTCCCCGGTACACTGAGGGCTGGACCCCCCGTGAACAACCGCTGGTATTCGATGATGTTCGTCCTCGCCCTCTCGGCCCTCGGCGTGGCCTGCCCCGCCGACGAGAAGCCCGTCGCGCCGGTGCACGTGCCGGCCGTACCGCCCCCGGTGCGCCGCGCCCAGCTCAAGGGGATGCATGGGGACGTGAAGGTCAAACGCGCGGCCGGAGACGAATGGCTCCCCGCCCAGGAAGGCATGGCGCTCTTCGAGAATGACAAGGTACGGACCGTGGCGGGAGCTGGAGCGCAGGTCGTCTTCGTGCAGGGCAGCGTGGTGAACCTGGGCGAGGACGCGTTGATCGGCATCGCGGAGACGCGGCCCCGCCCCGGACAGGAGCGCACGGACCTGACGGTCTTGCGCGGACGGGTCGACGCCGAGCTGGAGGACTCCTCGCGCCAGGCGCTCTCCGTCACCACCCCCGCGGCCACGGTCCGGGCCGGAAGGGACATCGTGTTCCAATGAGGCTCTACCTTCTGATGGCGTTGCTGTCCCTCGCGCCCGGCGAGGTCGAGGTTCGCGCCGGCGAGTCGCTGGACCAGGTCGCCGAGCGGACCCTGGGCCGCGACGGAGCCAGTGAGCTCAAGGCGATCAACAAGTTGAAGGGCGACACGCTCGTGCCCGGCACGAAGCTGAAGCTGCCAGGGCCCGATCGGGAGCGGGCGCAGATGGCGCTGAAGTCGGCGCGCAACTCGGTGGAGCAGTCCGATCCCAATTCGCCCCAGCACGAGGAGGCCCTGGCCAAGCTCAAGGAGGCCGAGTCCCACTTCCACAGCGCGCGCTACGAAGAGGCCGCGCAGACGGCCGACGACGCCTGGAAGCGGCTCGCCGAGCGTCCCGCCCAGCCCACCCGGCTGAGCGTGGTGGTGAACGATCGGGGCGACACCGTGGTGAAGGCCGTGTCCGGCCGGGTGTCCGTGGAGGGCGGCGGCACCACCCAGGTCATCGAGGATGGGGCCAGTGTCCAGGTGGAGAAGGGCCAGGCGCCGCGGCTGGTGCTGGGCGTGCCCCGCCCCACCCAGCCCCAGGACAAGCAGCGGCTGAGCGTCAAGCCCGTCAAGAGCGGTCTGCAGCCCGTGCTCATCTCCTGGAAGGCGGTGCAGGGCGCCGAGAGCTACGAGGTGGAGCTGGTGCCCGCCCAGGGCGAGCGCCGGGTGATGCCCGCTCCGAGCAACGAGTTGCAGGTGCCGCTCGCCGCGGGCACCTACCGCTGGAGCGTGCGTGCCCTCTCGCGCGACTCGCGTTCCGAGGCCTCGGCCGAGCGGGACTTCGAGGTGGAGGTGGCGGAGGTCCCCGCCAAGCGCCTGCGCGTCAAGGTGCAGTCCTCGAAGTGGAAGTAGCAGGGAGGTCCATCCCCCATGCGGCTCTTCAAGACGCTCCTGCTGTTGATGCTGGTGGCCAGCCTGGTGCCCACGGTGATGGTGGGCCTGCTGTCCGTGTCCGACACGCGCGAGCTGCTGGTGCGCGATGCCCAGGAGATGGCCCAGGAGCGCGTCAAGCAGCTCAAGCTCAAGGCGGAGACCTTCCTGGCCGAGCCCACGCGCGCGGTGATGGGCATGGCGCGCGTGCCCCAGTTCTTCTCCCTCCCCCTGGAGCAGCAGCAGACCTACCTGCGCTCGGTGCTCAACCAGCGCCGGGAGATCCAGGCCATCACCGTCCTGGGACTGGATGGCCGACGGCTGCCGGGCCTGCAGGCCTTCGCCGTCAATGACGTGCCCCCCACGGCGCTCGCCGAGCACGAGGCGCGCGCCATGGAGCTGCTCGAGGGGCTCAACGGCCTGCGCTACGCGGACGTGGTGGGGCGCACCGACGGCGAGGCCGTGGTGACGTTCGCCATCTCCGTGGGCGAGCCCATCCAGGGCTACATCGCCGCGGACGTGTCGCTCGGGGAGCTGCAGACCATGCTCGCCCAGGAGCGCGTGGGCAGCACCGGCTTCGTCTACCTCACCGATGCCCGGGGCCTGGTGATCGCCGGCGGTGGCGGACTCGTGGCCCACCAGGACGCCTCCAAGCGGCCCGTGGTGGCCTACCTCCTCCAGGACGTGTCACGCACGCAGGACACGGACATCCTCCACGTGGGCAACTTCGGCGAGGGCGCGGACGCCGTGGTGGCCGCCTACGCCACGCTGGCCGAGCCGACCTGGGCCATCATCTCCGAGCAACCGGTGGCGCTCGCCTACAAGCAGGTGGAGACGATGGAGCGGCGGCTGTTGCTCACCGTGCTCGCCGCCACGCTGGTGGCCCTGGGGCTCGCCGCCTTCTTCTCGCGCGGCGTCACCCGCCCCCTCAAGGGCTTCACCGAGGGCGCGCTGCGGCTGGCCCAGGGCAAGTTCGGCCTCGAGGTCAACGTGCCCCAGAAGAACGAGCTGGGCGACCTGGCCCGGACGTTCAACTACATGAGCAAGCAGCTGCTCGCGTACGACCACGAGAACCGCGGCCTCTACGAGAGCCTCGAGCAGGGCTACCTGGAAACCATCGTCGCGCTGGCCAACTCCATCGACTCCAAGGACTCGTACACCCGCGGCCACAGCCAGCGCGTGGGCGACGTGGCGGTGGAGATCGGCCGGGAGCTGGGCCTGTCCGAGCGCGAGCTCAAGCAGTTGCAGTTCGGCGGCATCCTCCACGACATCGGGAAGATCGGCATCGTGGAGTCCATCCTCTGCAAGCAGTCGCGGCTCACCGACGAGGAGATGGCCGTCATGCGTGGCCACCCGGACATCGGCGACACCATCATCAAGCCCATCAGCTTCCTGGGCCCCATGCGCGCGTGCGTGCGCAGCCACCACGAGCGCTGGGACGGCACCGGCTACCCGGACGGGCTCAAGGGCGAGGACATCCCCCTGCTCGCGCGCATCGTCGGGTGCGCGGACACCTTCGACGCCTGCACCTCCACCCGCCCCTACCAGAAGGCCATGCCGCTGGAGAAGGCCATGGAGATCCTCGACAACCTGAGCGGCCGGCAGTTGGACCCCGCCGTGGTGGAGGCGCTGCGCCGGGTGCTCAAGAAGCGCGGCGTGCGCGTCGAGGGACACCGCCTGCCCGTGAAGCTGGCGTCGTGAAGCCGTCACCTTCCGCCGCCCATCCCCCCACGCCCGGTGGTAAGCAGCACCCGGGCCGACTCCTGGCCCCGAGAGAGGAATCGTCTTGAGCTTCTGGGATCGCATCAAGCCCGCCGAGCGCCCCCTGTCCGCCTCCGAGGCGGAGACGTCCGCGGACGGCCTCCGCCTGCGCCTGCTCTGGGAAGACGGGCTGAAGACGGACACGAGCGCGCAGCACCTGCGCCAGCAGTGCCCGTGCGCGGCGTGCGTGGACGAGTGGACCAACAAGCGCACGCTGGACGCGTCCCAGGTGCCCGCCTCGCTGCGCATCACCCAGGTGCAGCCCGTGGGCAACTACGCGCTCAGCTTCGTCTTCAGTGACGGGCACTCCACCGGCATCTACCCCTGGAAGCTGCTGCGCGAGCTCACCCAGCCCCGGGGCTGAGCCGTCCGGAGGCGCGCCCCGTGAACGAGTCCCGCTACCGTCTGGTGCGTCCGCTCGCCGTGGGAGGCATGGCGGAGCTGTTCCTCGGCAGGGCGCGGGGCGCGGGCGGCTTCGAGAAGCCCGTGGCCATCAAGCGCATGCTGCCGCACCTGGCCAGGGATCCCACCCTCGCCCGGATGTTCCTCGCCGAGGCGCGGCTCGCCACGCACCTGCAGCACCAGAACATCGCCAGCGTCTACGACGTGGGCAGCGGCGACGAGGGTCTCTTCCTCGTCATGGAGCTGGTGGAGGGGTGGGACTTGAGCGTGCTGCTCGACCACGCCCTGCACCACGGCCAGCGCTTCCCCCCGCACCTGGTGGCCTTCATCGGCACCCAGGTGCTCGCCGGACTCGTGCACGCCTACCGCCGCCTGCACGAGGGCCGCCCCGTGCTCACCGCCCACCGCGATGTCTCGCCCTCCAACATCCTCGTGTCGCGCGAGGGCGAGGTGAAGGTGACGGACTTCGGCATCGCCCGCATGGAAGGCATCTCCCTGGGCACCCAGCCCGGCACCTTCAAGGGCAAGCTGCCCTACTCCGCGCCCGAGGTGCTCCAGGGCGAGCCCGCCACCGCCGCGAGCGATCAATTCGCGCTCGGCGTCGTGCTCCATGAGCTGCTCTCCGGACGCCATCCCTTCGAGCCGGGCGATTCGGCGGAGCCCATGGCGCTCGCCCTCTCCATCATCCAGCAGGAGCCCGCGCCCCTCCCGGAGGTGCCCACCCCCTTGAGCGCGATCATCCTCCGCGCCCTGGCCCGAGCCCCCGCCCAGCGCTTCCCCCGGCCCGAGGACATGGCCGAGGCCCTGTCGCGCTACCTCGCCCAGAGCGGCGAGCCCGCCAGTTCGCACGCCCTGGCCGCCTTCATCGCCCAGCTCCACCCGCCCCCGACCCTGCTCGAGCAGGAAGCGCCCGCCGAGCAGCCCCACGCGCAGACCCACACCCTGCGTCACCCGACCCTCCCCTCCGACGTCATGAAACCTTCTGACTCCGAACTCCCCCCCGAGGAGGACTGGGATGAAGTGCCAGGCGGCCCCGCACTCAGCACGAGTGGACAGGTCATCCGGACCACGCCCGCGTCCCCCCCTCCGCTCGCCTCGCACTGCGGCCATTGCCATGCCCCTCTTCCCGCGGACGGAGCCCGGTGCCCACGGTGCGGTCAGACGCAGCCTCCCATTGTCTCTCCCCTCGGCCGGGACGACACCCCGCTCGAGCTCGCGTCCCCGCCCCAGACACCGGACCGGGCGGAACGCTCCCCGCTGGAGCTCGACGGGCCACGGGCCGCCCCCTCCGAGCCCCTGCGACTCGCCGAGCGGGCCCCCCGGGCCGGGAACACCTATGTGCCCGTCGACATGCGCGGCCCCTGGCGCCGACGCCTGCGCTCCCTGCTGACGACCCTGCTCGTGCTGGGAGGCATCGGAGGAGCACTCTGGGTGGCCTGGCCCCACGCGGGGCCCCTGCTCGCGCGGGTGCGCGCCCCCCTGGGCCTCGCGGCCCCCACCGCCATCCTCTCCATCCAGAGCACCCCCACGGGCGCCACGGTGAGCGTGGACGGCAAGGTGGTGGGCACCACGCCCCTGTTCATCGACAACACCTACCCCGAGCAGTCCATCCCCGTGCGGCTCACCCTCAAGGGCTACAAGCCCTGGAAGGGCACCTTCACGGGAAGCCAGCCGGAGTCGCTCGACATCCAGCTCAAGCGCTGAGGGCGGGCCCGGAAGCCCGCGCCTCACTTCACCAGACGCAGGTGGCCCCGCCGGGGCTCGGGCGGCTCGTCCTTGGGGCCCTCGGCCTCGGAGGGCGGCAGCGGCGCCTCGGACTCGGGCGGAGGCAGCACCTCGCGCAGCACGGCCCGGGGACGCTCCACGGGCGCCGGGGGCGGGCTCGCCGGCTCCGGCACCCCTTCGGGAACCTTGGTCGTCACCATCGACTGCTGGAGCAGCTCGATCGGCATGTCGTCCGGATAGGCCCAGGACTCCTTCGTCACGTGGCTGGTGACGGCGAAGAGCGCGGACCAGGGCACCGCCACCTTGAAGCGGCTCCCCGAGAAGCTCAGCGTGCAGCGCACGCCCCACTCCCCCACCGTCAGGTCCGGCGGATCGAACCGGTAGGAGAGATTGAGGCGCAGGTGGGACTCATTGCGCAGCGAGTGGGGGACGAGCACCCCCGGACGGCGCGCGTCCAGGTGGATCATCACCATCCCCTTGTCGAGCGCGGCGAGCAACCGCGCCTTCTTCTCGGGAACCTTATTGTCCATCGCCGTCGCCGGCGGGAGGGGGGGCGTCTCAGCGACGGCGCATCGCCCGGTCCATCTCCCGCTTCGTCTCCCGTTCCTTGATGTCCTGCCGTCTGTCTTCGTGGGTCTTTCCGCGGCACAGCCCGAGCTCCACCTTGGCCCGGCCCTGCTTGAAATACATGAGCAACGGGATGATGGAATAGCCGCGCTCGCGCACCTTCGCCATCCACCGATCGAGCTGCTCGCGGTGCAGCAGCAACTTCCGGCCCCGGAGGGGCTCGTGGGAGAAGAAGCTGGACGGGTTGTAGGTGCCGATGTGGGCGTTGAGCAGGAAGAGCTCGTCGCCCTTGGGCAGCGCGTACGCGTCCGACAGGTTGACCGTGCCCGCCCGCAGCGCCTTGACCTCGCTGCCGGTGAGCATCAGGCCCGCCTCCAGCTTCTCGTCCACGGAGTAGCTGGCGCGCGCCTTGCGGTTCTCCGTGATGATCTTGATGCCGGGCTCACCCGTGCCGCTCTTCCCGCCACCCTTACCCTTCGCACCCGACATTCGCGCGTGTCCCTCTAGCCGCCGATGGGCTGGTTGTCGATGAGCCGGGTCTTCCCGGCGAAGGCCGCGACGATCATCCTCGCGGGCTGCCCCGGCGTCACGGCCGACAGCGGCTTCAACGACGTGGCATCCACCAGCTCCACATAATCCTCGCGCAACCCCGCCGCCGCCAGTTCACGGCGCACCACGTCGACGAGCGCCGTGGCCTCGCGGGTGCCCCGCTGGTGGAGCGCCTGGGCGGCCGCCATTCCCCGCGACAGGGCGAGCGCCCGGTGACGCTCCTCCGGCGACAGGTAGGCATTGCGCGAACTCATGGCGAGCCCGTCCGGCTCACGCACGGTGGGCAGGCCGACGATCTCCACCCCCAGGCACAAATCACGCTCGAGGGCGCGGATGACCTGGAGCTGCTGGTAGTCCTTCTCCCCGAAGAGCGCCACCCGGGGCTTGAAGAGGCACAAGAGCTTGGTCACCACCGTGGCCACGCCCTGGAAGTGGCCGGGCCGGCGCGCGCCGCACAGGCCCTGGCTCACCTCCCCCACCGTCACCGACGTCTGGAAGCCGGGCGGGTACATCTCCGCCGGCTCGGGGGTGAACACCGCCTCCGCGCCGGCACTGGCGCACTTGGTCAGGTCCCCATCCAGGTCGCGCGGGTAGCGGGACAGGTCCTCGTTGGGACCGAACTGGGTGGGGTTGACGAAGATGGAGGCGGCGACGACGTCGGCCCGGCGGCGTCCCTCGCGCATCAACGACAGGTGGCCCTCGTGCAGGTAGCCCATGGTGGGCACCAGGGCCAGGCTCCGGCCCGAGCGGCGAAGCGACTCCACCCAGGCCACGGTCTCGGCGACGGTGCGAAGGACGAGCGGGGCCATGGGCTAGACCGGGGCTCCGTAGATGGGACCCAGCTTGTCACCCACCTCGGCGGGCAGCGCCTCCGTGGCGGCCGGCTGCGTGGGCATCAACCGCACGGGCTGCTTGCCCTTGAAGGAGTGCTCCTCGTCCGGGAAGTTGCCCGCGCGCACCTCGGAGAAGTAGGCGCCCGCCGCCTCGGTGATGGAGCCGTGCAGGTTGGTGAAGCGCTTGACGAACTTGGGCTTGAAGTCCGGATTCATCCCCAAGAGGTCGTAGCAGACGAGCACCTGGCCATCGCAGTGCTTGCCGGCGCCGATGCCGATGGTGGGGATGGTGAGCTTCTGGGTGATCTGCCGCGCCAGGTCCAGCGGCACGCCCTCGAGCACCAGCGCGAAGCACCCGGCGCGCTCCAGCGCGAGGGCGTCGTCCACCATCTTGCGCGCGGCGTCCTCGTCGCGGCCCTGCACCACGTAGCCACCCATCTTGTGCACCGACTGCGGCGTGAGGCCCAGGTGCCCCATGACGGGGATGCTGGCGCGCACGATGGCCGACACGACGTCGGCGAACTCCGCGCCTCCCTCGAGCTTCACCCCGCCCACGTTGCCCTCGGCCACCAGGCGGCCCGCGTTGCGCACCGCCTCCTGCGCCGACACCTGGTAGCTCATGAAGGGCAGGTCGCCCACCACCAGCGCCCGCTTCGTGCCCCGGGCGACCATGGCCGAGTGGTACACCATCTGATCCATGGTGACCGGGAGGGTGGAGTCATGACCCTGGACGACCATGCCCAGCGAGTCTCCGACGAGCAGCACGTCGGCTCCGGCCTCGTCGAACAGCCGGGCGAAGGTGGCATCGTAGGCCGTGACCATGCAGATCTTCTGGCCGGCCTGCTTCTGGCGCTTCAGCGTATGGATGGTGACCTTGTCCTTCACGGTTCACCTCCTGTGGTGAGGGGTAGGGTTCCTGCGGTGCGAGCATGGACGTCCTTCAGCGTCCCCGAGGGGGATCGCCTTGGACGGCCACCGAGGAACACTCTAACGCCCTTGAGCACGCCGTGGGGTCCTCTTTGAAACCGGGCGGGCGAACGGGCGCCGCTCAGGCGCGCTTACCTTGCGACACCCGCGCCTGGTCGATGGACGCCAGCAGACCCTTCAGGTCCCCTTCGTCGTGGACGAAGTCGATGTCCGACGTGTCCACCACCAGCAGCGGCGTCTCCGTGTAGCGGGAGAAGAAGTCGTTGTAGGCGTGGACGAGTTCCTCCAGATAGCCCGCGTCGAACTGGCGCTCGAACTCGCGGCCCCGCTTCTTGATGCGGTGGAGCAACACGTCCAGGCGGGCCTTGAGGTAGATGACCAGATCGGGCCGGGTCACCCGCGGCGCGAGCGCCTCGAAGACGCGCTCGTAGAGGGCCAGCTCGTGCGAGTCCAGCGTCAGGCACGCGAAGATGCGATCCTTGGCGAACAGGTAGTCGCTGACCGTCACCGACTGGAACAGGTCCGTCTGGAACAGCGCCTGCTGCTGCTTGAAGCGCGAGAGCAGGAAGAAGATCTGCGTCTGGAAGGCGTACTTCTGCCGGTCCAGGTAGAAATTGGCGAGGAAGGGATTCTCCTCGACGACCTCGAAGACGCGCCGCGCGCCGAAACGCTCGGCGAGGATGTTGGAGAGACTCGTCTTGCCGACGCCGATGGGCCCCTCGACCACGATGTAGCGGTTGTCCATCCGCTTCGAGACCTCCCGAACTCCGCTGGAACTCCACCCGGAAGCGCGGCCCCACGGCCACTGCCCACGGTGGGGCGGGGATAAGAGCACGGGACCCGCGAGCGGGCAATGTTCGCGCTCCTCGCGGGCACGCCGGGCTTGACGGCCCAAGAGGCGTCCACTACCAGGGATGCCCACGCGCGGAAGCGAGCGGGACACGCGAGGACCTGGAGCGATGAGCCGACGTCAGCGAGCGAGGACGATCACCGAGCTGGAGCCCTCCCCGGCCCCGGCCACCGGCACGACCGAGCCTCCCCCTCCGCCGGATCCCCTCTACGGCGTGGCCCTGCTCAAGATGGCCCTGGAGCTCAAGCGCCAGCGCGAGCGCTCCCCGGAGGAGATCCTCCGCGGCGTGCTCGCGCGCATGCGGCTGTCCGAAGAGGAGTTCCGCGCCTGGCTCGCGCACCAGGGCGAGCTGGCCAAGGTGTTCGGCGGCCCCTGAGCACAGGGCCCCCGAGCCCGCTCAGCGCGCGGCCAGCCAGCCCAGGAGGACGGTGTCCACGGCGTTGCTCAGGGACTTGCAGAACGAGTACTCGGTGCGAAGCCGCTCCACGGGTGAAGCCGCCTCGAAGCGCCGCGTCTCGAAGAAGAGCGCGTACACCACCTGATCGCCCACCTTGGAGCGGATGCCCAGGTGCTCACCCTGTACGTCCATCTGCGGCAGCAACATCCTATCCAACGAGCGGTACACCCGGGCCATGTCCCGCGTGGCGCCCACGAAGGCGTTCTCGTCGAGGACCGGAATGGGTGCCGGATCTCCCCACTGCAGGAGCACCTGTCCCTCCACGCGCGCGAACACCGCGTACACCACGCCGAAGCGGTGGAGGATGGGCTCCAGGGTCTCCACGGGCAGGGGCTTCATCACGCGCCGCGCCCCTCCTCCACCGGTCCCAGCGCGCGCTCGAGGGCGGCGAACTCCACGGACGAGAGCGTCTCCGCGCGACGCGTGGGATCGATGCCCGCCGCCGCCAGGGCCGCGAGGAGCTGCTCGTGCGTGCCCAGCGACTTGTCGGACTTGAGCGAGTTGATGAGCGTCTTGCGGCGCTGGGCGAAGCCCGCCTTCACCACGCGGATGAAGCGCGCGCCATCCACCACCGGCGCCAGGGGCTCGGGGCGGCGGATGAGCCGCAGCACCGCCGAGTCCACCTTGGGCGGCGGATGGAAGCGCTCCGCCTCGATGTCGAAGAGGTTCTCCGCGCTGAAATAGAGGCCGAGGATGGCGGTGAGCAACCCGTACTCCCGCCCACCCGGCTCCGCCGACAGCCGGTCCACCACTTCCTTCTGCAGGGTGAAGACGGCGCGCGTCACGTGCTCGCGCTGCTCGAGCACCTGGAAGAGGATGGAGCTCGTCAGGTGGTAGGGCAGATTGCCCGCGACCTTCACCTCGGGAGCACCCGCCACCTCGGCGAAGTCCACCGTGGCCGCGTTGCCATCCACCACGCGCACCCCGGGGATGGCCTCCTTCTCCAGCACCGCGATCATGTCGCGGTCCTTCTCCACCACCGTCACGGCCGCGCGCGTGGCGGCCAGGAAGCGCGTGAGGTGGCCCAGGCCCGGACCCAGCTCCACCACGGGCTCGCCCTCGCGCAACTCCAGCGCGTCGGCGATGGCCTCCAGCACGTCCGGATCTCCCAGGAAGTTCTGCCCCCAGCTGTGCTTGGCCCTCAGGCCGTGGCGCTGGAGGATTTCACGAGGTGTCTCCACGGAGTCTCTCCCTTCACATGCGCCAGGCGGGATCCGCGGACAGACTGAAGTCACCCCTCAGTCCCCGCCTCCAGGCCTCGTAGCCCGCCACGGCGATCATCGCGCCATTGTCCGTGCACAACCGCACCGGGGGAAGAAAGAGCTTCAGGTTGCGCTCCCGCGCGCGCTCCAGGCAGAGCGAGCGCAGACGCGAGTTGGCCGCCACACCGCCGCACACCACCAGGCGCTGCAGGCCGAGCCGACGCGCCGCGGCGACGAACTTGCGGCTGAGCGCGTCCGCCACCGCCTCCTGGAAGGAAGCACACAGGTCCGCCAGGGCCTGACCCTCGGGCATGCCGTGCTTCTTCACGTGGTGCAGCACCGCCGTCTTCAACCCGGAGAAGGACCAGTCGAAGTTCTCCGCGCCGGGCAGCGCGCGGGGAAACCGGATGGCCTCCGGGTTGCCCTTCTGGGCGAGCTGATCGATGGGCAGGCCCCCCGGATAGGGCAGGCCGAGGATGCGCGCCGTCTTGTCATAGGCCTCGCCCGCGGCGTCGTCGCGGGTGCTGCCCACCAGCCGGTAGTGGCCATAGTCGCGCACCTCGTAGAGGCTGGTGTGCCCTCCGGACACCACGAGCCCGAGGAAGGGCGGCTCCGGGGCGTCCTCCAGCAGCCGGATGGCGAGCAGGTGGCCCTCGAGGTGGTTGGCGCCCACGAAGGGCTTGCCGGTGGCGAGGCTCAGCGACTTGGCCACCTGCACGCCCACCAGGAGGGCGCCGATGAGGCCCGGGCCCGAGGTGACGGCGATGAGGTCCACGTCGTCGAGCGTCTTGCCCGCGCGCGTCAGCGCCTCGTGCAGCACGGGCATGACCTGCATCACGTGGTTGCGGCTGGCGAGCTCCGGCACCACCCCACCCCATCGCCGGTGGATGTCCACCTGGGTGGAGACGACGTCGGAGAGCACCCGCCGACCGTCCTCGACGAGGGCGGCGGCGGTTTCATCACAGGAGGTTTCGAGTCCGAGTACGAGCAAGGGCACCTCTCTACCAGGAGCCCGCCGTCGCGCCTACTGGCCGAGCACCTTGAGGGAGGCCCGCGCGTCCGGAGCGTACTTCCCGGAGGGTTCCAGGGTGAGATAGCGCTTGTAGGCCTCGATTGCCTTCTTGTTCTGCCGGGACTGCTCGCGGGCCACGCCGA
The DNA here is from genome assembly GCF_002305875.1 of Cystobacter fuscus. NCBI lineage: Bacteria > Pseudomonadati > Myxococcota > Myxococcia > Myxococcales > Archangiaceae > Cystobacter > Cystobacter fuscus. Next base: position 9,693,602 of record NZ_CP022098.1, read on the forward strand.
GGAACAGCCAGGCGCTGGCGTTGCGGGGCTGCTCCCGCGTCACGTTCTCCAGCAACTCGATGGCCTCCCGGTACTGCCCCGTCTCGCCGCGCACGAGCGAGATGCCCAGTCCCGCCTTGGCCTCGGTGGAATCCGGCTTGAGCGTGAGCATCTGACGGTAGCTCCGGGCCGCGGCCTGATAACGCTCGCCGGCCAGGGACTTGCGCGCCTGGCGCACCAGCTCGGCGTACTGGGCCTCGGGATCCGGCGCGGCCGTCCCCGCGACCGGCTCCTTGGTGTCCTCCACCGGGGGCGTGCCGTTCGCCGCGGCGGCGCCGGTGGGGGGCGTCGCTGGCTGGGCGGGGGCCTGGGCCTCCGGCTTCGGCGGCTCGGGCTGCTTGGGCTCGGACGGAGGGGGCGTCTTGGGAGGAGTCGCCGTGGAGGCGGGCACGGTGCTCGGCACCGGCGCGGGCGGAGGCGTGCTCTCGCCACCCGATCGGGTCATCACCACCACCCCGGCGGCCAGGGCGATCACCGCGACCCCCACGCCGATGAAGAGGCCCGTCCGCTTCGGCGCGACGGGCGCCTCCGGCTTGCGCTCCGACGGCACCGGACGGGGCCTGGGCTCCGGCCGGGCCTCCACCTTCGGCTCGGGCCGGGGCTCGGGCTTCGGCTCGGGCCGAGCCTCCACCTTCGGCGCGGGCATGGGCTCGGGCAGGGCCTCCAGCACGGGCTCCGGCAGGGCCTCCAACACGGGCATGGGCTCCGGCTCGGGCATGGGCTCCGGTATGGGCTCCAGCACGGGCATGGGCTCCGGCTCGGGCATGGGCTCGGGCTGGACCTCCAGCACGGGCATGGGAGCCTCGACAGGCGCCGGAGGCTCGGACACCGGCGGCGGAGCCGGCTCGATCACCGCGCTCGACACCAGGGTGACTTCCTCCGCCGGACCCGCGGGCTCGGGAGGAAGCACCACGGGCAGCGGATTGGGCTCCACCGCGGCCCCTCCGAAGATGGGACCCCGGGACATGGAGGAGGAGGACAACTCCCCGAGCGACATGGAAGCCGCCGTGGAAGCGGCCGTGGCTCCGGCGGCGGACACGGGAGCCGGAGCGCGCGGAGCCGGGGACCAGCCCGGGCCCCAACCCCCCGTGGAGCCGAGGCCATCCTCATCCACCCGGTTCCAATCGAGCAGCAGGCTGCGCTGCGCCTGCTCCTTGGCACGGTGCGCGGGGGCGGGATCCACGAGGAACGAGGAGCCCTCGGCGGTGCGCGGGGGCGCGATGATGTCCGCCTCGGGAGCGGAGGGCGAGCGACGCCGGGACTCGAAGACGACCACGTTGGCGAGCCGCGGGGGAACCTCCGCCTCGGAGGGCGGCGGGAGCGAGGCGCGCACCTCGGGGGCCGGCGGCACGACGGGCGCCGCGGTGACGGGCGCCTCCACCATGAGCGTGGGGGCCTCGGGCACGGGCGCGAGAGTCGGCGCGGGAGCCGGCGCCGGCTCGACGGGAGCACTCGGCGCGGGCGCGTTGTGCAGCCACTCCTCGATGCCCGGCTTGCCGCTCTGCACGGGCTCCTGCGAGACACTGCCCAGCTCGCGGATGAGGCCCTCGAAGTACAGCTTGCTGATGATGCCCAGCGCCGCCAGGTCGTCGAAGTCCGAGTCCTCCACCACGCGGCTCAGGGTGCGCTTGCCATCGAAGAGGCGCAAAAGCCCGTTGACCTCGTCCGGAATCTCCGAGAGCCGATCGGCCAGCTGGTGGTAGTCGATCTCGAACACCGTCTCCAGGGGCGGCAGCTGCTCGAGCATGCGGCCCCACTCGTCCAGCCGGCGCATGCCCTCCATGAGCAGGCCCTGGGTGGAGACCTCGATGCGCTCGGAGCGATCCAGCGCGGAGAACTGCACCTCGAACTCGCCCTCGGTGGCGTTGAGCAGCCGGTAGAAGGCGTTCTCGCCCTTGAGCCGACCCATCTCCGCGTCGATGACGCGGCCTTCCTTGAAGTAGATGGTGGCGACGCGATCGCCCTTGATGGAGATGGTGCCCGTCTTGCGGCCGATCTCGAACGTCTGCACCAGGTCCACGACGCCCATGTCGACCAGGTTGCCCGCGAACCCACCCTTGGTGGTCTCGCGCCGCTCGATGCGCTCCTTGTCCGCCTTCTGGAGGATCATCGTCACGCGGGTGACGATCTCCTTGATGTAGATGGGCTTGGTCAGATAGTCGTCCGCCCCCATCTCCAGGCCCTTCACCTTGGCCTCGACCGCCTTCTGGTTGGTGAGGAAGACGAAGGGAATGTGCTTGTAGCGCTCCTCGGATTTGAGCGTCCGGCACAGCTCCAGACCGTCCATCTCGGGCATCTTCGTGTCGGACAGCACGAGGTCCGGCGTGCTGATCTGCACCTTCTCGAGCGCGTCCTTGCCGTGAACAGCGGTCGTGACGGAGAAGCCAGCCTTCTTCAGGCTGACCTCCATGACACGGAGACTCTTCGGGTCACTATCGACCAGGAGCAGGTGCTGCTTGGCCACGTTCGATTGCCTTTCGCTGCGGACGGCCTACCAGGGAAGGCCGGCGCCGAGAAAGCGGGATGATCGGGCCCGCTCTCCTGGGCTGTCAATGGTCGTGGGAGAGGGAACTCGCCGAGCATCCAGGAGGACGAGCACGTGCCCGGCGAGGCCGGACACCGGGAACCCGGACGTGGCGAGCCCTCCCGGCGCGGTTCAGCGGAAGAGGCCACCCTTCTTGGTGGGAGGCGGATTCTTCTTGCGCATCTCGATGAGCCGCAGCTCCTGGTTGGCCTCCAGATGCTTGGGACTCGCACGGATGGCCTCGCGGAAGTGCCGCTCGGCGCGCTCCATGTCGCCCTCGACCCGGGCAATCACCCCGAGCTGGTAGTGGGCCCGGTCGCAGCGCGGATCCATCTTCAGCGCCTCGGCCATCATCTGCCTGGCGCGGGAGACCTCGGCCTTGCGCTGGGGGTCCATGTAGATGGCCCAGCCCCGAGCGGCCAGGTACACGGCGCGGGGCTCGGCCTGGAAGGCGCGGTCGAAATGGTCGGCCGCCGCCACGAAGTCGCGCTTGCGGAAGAAGATCTCCCCCGCCTTGAAGAGCTCGTTGGGATCTTCCCCGGAGGACCGTTGCGGCGGCGGTTGGAACGAGCCCTTGGAGCGCAGCTCCTGGAGGTAGGCCGCGCGCTTCGCGTCGTCGTAGAGAACGTCATAGGCCTCGCGGACGGCCTCGTAGACGAGGGTCATGCGCGGAGCGAGCGCGGAGAGCGATGGCGGCAGACGATCCGGGTGGAAGCGCTTGGCGAGCGCGACGAAGGCCGTCTTCACCTGCTCGCGCTTGACGTCCGGGCCGATGGCGAGTCCCAACAGGGAGAAGTAATCCTGCTTGGACTGCACGTCGGCGTAGCGCTTCTCGATGAGCTGGGCGAGCTGCTGCTCCTCGTCGAGGCCCTGCGCGGACGCCGCGGCGGGCGCGGGCACTGGCGGAGTGGGCGAGAGTACCGGCGCAGACACCGGACGGGCTCCAATGTCCATGGCCCGCTGAGGCGGGGGCTGAGGTTCGACGGCCCGCGGGTCGCCAGCGGGAGGGCTCGGAGCCTCGTTCTCGAAGGGCAGATCGACCCATTCCGCGAGCGAGTCGGCCTCATCGATCAGCGGCGCGGCAGCGGGCGACGCGACCACGGGCTGGGAAACCGGCTCGGCGGGAGGCGGGGCGGCAACGACGGCCGCCGAGGGCACCTCGACCTGAACGAACGACTCCAGTTGACCGTCGACCTGCTGCAGCGCGGCCTCGAACGAAGCGCTGATGTCCCCCGGAGCCTCGCCCGGCTGGGACTTGCCGAACCCCATGCTGCCCCATTGGGCGTCCTCGAGCATGGGACGCGGGGCCTGGACGCCCTGGGGAGCGGGAGGAGGAGCAGCGGGAGGAATACCCCGCGTGGACAGGTTCGGAGGAACGACCGATTCCGGAGCGGGTGGACGAGGAGCGGACGGAGGGGCGCCAGCCGAGGGCGAACGCATGCCCGGCGGAACGGAGGTCGTGAACGGGCGAGCGCCAGCCGAGGGCGAGCGCAGCCCTGGCGGGACGTCGGCACGAGGAGCAACGGCTCGGGACGGAACGGCCACGGGAGGCGGAGTGATGAGGGGCTCGGACCAATCGGTGGCGGTGAGCATGTCCCAGGATTCTTCTGGAGCGGGAGCCACGAGCGTGGGCGATGGGGGAACAGGTGCCGTGACGGTTTCCGCGGTGGTGGGAACGAACGCCGCGACCCCCTCGCCGGGGGTGGAAACGGGCTCCTCGATGAGCCAGTCCTCGGGAGGACTGCTCCCCGTCCGACGCAGTGCCTCCTGCATGTCCTGCATCCGCGCGGCATCGGCCTGCGCACGCGCCAGTCGGAGCCCCTCCGTGTCTTCGTGCCCGGGCAGTTCGGCGGCCACCGGGAGCTCGAAGTCCACGGCGATGTTCTCCTCGGGGGGAGGCACGGCCGCATCCGGGAAGGCATTGAACCAGCCCTCGGACGAAGGAGCGATGTCGGCGAGCGACACCTCGATCTGCGGACCCGAACTGGACTCAGGCACTTCAGGAGTGACCGGGGCCGCGGTGAAGAAAAACTCCCCGTCTCCCAGTTGGGCCAATTCGGCGAGCTGAGCCACATCCGACAACTGCGAGACTTCGACAGGACCTCGCGCCTCCGCGACACGAGCGGTCTCCGCGAGGCGTGCCCACTCCTCCGCTCGACGCCATGACTCCTCGGCCTGCCGGGCCTCTTCCGCCTGCCGGACCTCTTCCGCCCGTCGCGCGGCTTCGACCTGCTGGGCCTCTTCCGCCAGCCGGGCCTCTTCGGCCAGTCGCGCGGCTTCAGCCTGCTGGGCCTCTTCCGCCAGCCGGGCCTCTTCCGCCAGTCGCACGGCTTCGGCAAACCGGACCTCTTCCGCCAGCCGGGCCTCTTCCGCCAACCGGGCCTCTTCAGCCTGCCGGGCCTCTTCAGCCAGTCGCACGGCTTCGGCAAACCGGGCCTCTTCCGCCAGCCGGGCCTCTTCCGCCAACCGAGCCTCTTCAGCCTGCCGGGCCTCTTCCGCCAACCGGGCCTCTTCCGCTAGCCGTGCCTCTTCAGCCAGCCGGGCCTCCTCAGCCAGTCGCACGGCTTCGGCAAACCGGGCCTCTTCCTCGAGTCGAGCGGCTTCCGCCAACCGGGCTTCTTCCTCGAGTCGTGCCTCTTCGGCCAGTCGAGCGGCTTCCGCCTGCCGAGCCTCCTCAGCCCGTCGCGCCTCCTCAGCCCGCCGAGCCTCTTCGACCCGCCGCACCTCTTCGGCCAACCGGGCTTCTTCCGCCCGTCGCGCCTCTTCCGCCAAACGGGCCACTTCCGCCCGTCGTGCGTCTTCCGCCCGTCGCGCCTCTTCCGCGAGTCGCGCCTCTTCGGCCAACCGGGCCTCTTCGGCCAACCGGGCCTCTTCGGCCCGCCGTGCCTCTTCGATCAACCGGGCTTCTTCCGCCCGTCGCGCCTCTTCGGCCAGCCGCGCCTCTTCGGCCAGCCGCGCTTCTTCCGCCAACCGGGCCTCTTCCGCCCGCCGAGCCTCCTCGGCCAGCCGAGCCTCCTCGGCCAGCCGAGCCTCCTCGGCCAACCGGGCTTCTTCCGCCCGTCGCGCCTCTTCGGCCAGCCGAACCTCTTCCGCCAACCGGGCCTCTTCGACCAGCCGGGCTTCTTCCGCCAATCGGGCCTCTTCCGCCCGTCGCGATTCTTCCGCTCGTCGCGCCTCTTCGGCCAACCGAGCCTCTTCGGCCAACCGAGCCTCTTCGGCCAACCGGGCTTCTTCCGCCCGTCGCGCCTCTTCGGCCAACCGAGCTTCTTCCGCCCGCCGCGCCTCTTCCGCCCGTCGCGCCTCTTCGGCCAGCTGAGCGGCTTCCGCCTGCCGAGCCTCTTCGGCCCGTCGCGCTTCTTCCGCCAACCGAGCCTCTTCCGCCCGTCGCGCCTCTTCGGCCCGTCGCGCTTCTTCCGCCAACCGGGCTTCTTCCGCCCGTCGCGCCTCTTCGGCCAGCCGCGCTTCTTCCGCCAACCGGGCCTCTTCCTCCCGTCGCGCGTTCTCGCGCGCCATCCAGTCCTCGACGGACAAGGACTCGACGAGGCCCTCACGCTCCAGCACATGAAGCAGCGTCCGCGAGCCGAGCGTCAGCCCCTCCAACCTCTTGAAGTCCACCAACGACGAGAGAAACGCCATCTCGTCCTCGCCCGACACCCAGGGAGCGCAGGCCGCCGCATCCGCGCAGCGGAACATGCGTGGCGCGGAGGGCTCGCCCTCGACGGGCTCCAGCGCGGCACGCACGACGCGCGCGCCCGCGATGGGGCGGAACATCGCCTCGATCCCGTCCTCCTCGAAAGCGGCATGCTCGGCGAGCTGGCTCAGGCGCCGCACCTCGGCGAGCACCTGCTGCTCGGCCACCCTGCCCGGCTCCAGTCCCAACTCCTCCAGCAGGTCCTCGTCCGGGGAGCCCGCGCTCTCCCGGGCCCAGAGCGCATCCAGCAGTCCGGCGTGGATGCGGCCAGCCTGTACCAGGGCCTGCACCGGGGTCTGGAAGCCGAAGCCGAGCCGGGTTCCCACCAGGTCACCTCCCTGGAGGAACAGCAGCGACTGCCGGCCGCCGGCGCTCAGCGTGAGGCGGCCGGTGGCGCGGGACTTGTGGGCGGAGTAGAGGGTTTCAGCGACCTGCGAAGCGGACATGCGGGCCTCAGTGTAGTCGCTCCGCCCCTCCTCTCAACTCGGCGTGTCCGCCCGCCCGCCCGGGAGGCCGAAGCCCACCTGGCGCAGGGCCTCGTAGGCGGCGATGCCCACGGCGGTGGACAGGTTCAAGCTGCGGCGCTCGGGCAGCATGGGCAGGGTGACGGCCGTTCCCGAGCCCCCGGTCATCACCTCGGGGGGCAGGCCCTGCGTCTCCGAGCCGAAGACGAGGTGATCTCCCTCCTCGAGGCGCGCGGCGTACAGGGATGTAGCGGCGCGGGCGGAGAAGAGCCAGCGCCTGGCCGAGGGCCACTCGGCCAGATAGGCGCCGTAGTCCGGGTACAGCTTGAGGAAGACCTTGTCCCAGTAGTCGAGCCCGGCGCGCTTGAGGTGCCGGTCATCGATGGAGAAGCCCAGGGGCTCCACGAGGATGAGGCGGCAGCCGGTGACGGCGCACAGCCGGGCGATGTTGCCGGTGTTGGGGGGAATCTGCGGGGAGACGAGGACGAGGTGGAAGGGGCGCGCCAGGGGCTGGAGCATTGGAGTAGAAAGCGCGACATGCGCCTGAGAGTGAACAATGTGACACGAGACCGCCTGCTGGCGGATCGCGCCGAGCGGGCCACGAGCTTCCGGGACCGATTCGTGGGGCTGATGGGGCGGCGCTCGCTGGCGCTGGGCGAGGGGATGCACATCGCGCCCTGTAACTCCATCCACACCTTCTTCATGCGCATCCCCATCGACGTGGCCTTCCTCGACCTGGACGGGGTGATCGTCAAGCAGTTGGTGGCCCTTCCACCCTGGCGGGCGACGTCTGTGTACTTCCAGGCGAAATCGGTGCTGGAGCTGCCCGCGGGGACGCTGGAGGCCAGTGGGACGCGGGAGGGGGACAAGCTGGTGTTCGAGCCCGTCCCGTGAGCCGCCGGGGGGGCACCTCAACCTGGAGCGCTTGGGTTTTGACCCTCCTTGGGACGCTTTGTTAACCTACTTCCTCCGTCCACGCATACATGGACACGCTGGAGAATTCCCGAGCATGCGCATTGAGGTCGTTGGCCACACCCACGTCGGGATGAAGCGCAACCACAACGAGGACAACTACCTCATCCTGCCGGAGGAGAACCTGTGCTGCGTCGCCGACGGCATGGGCGGACATTCCTCGGGGGAGATCGCCTCGAAGATCGCGGTGGACGAGCTGGCCGAGTTCTTCCGGATGACGGCGAAGGATCAGGACGCCACCTGGCCCTTCAAGATGGACAAGGCGCGCAACTACGACGAGAACCGGCTGGCCACGGGCATCAAGCTGGCCAACAAGAGCATCTACGAGAAGGCCAGCAACGAAACGAAGTACAAGGGCATGGGGACGACGATCGTCTCGGTGCACTTCACCAAGGACTCGGCCTACGTGGGGCACGTGGGCGACAGCCGGGTGTACTTCTTCCGTCAGGGCGTGCTCAAGCAGCTCACCGAGGACCACTCGCTGCTCAACGACTACCTCAAGGCCAAGAAGCTCACGCCCGAGGAGATCGAGAACTTCCCCCACAAGAACGTCATCGTCCGGGCGCTGGGGATGAAGGAGCTGGTGCAGGTGGACGTGACGAAGGTGGAGCCCCAGCAGGACGACATCTTCCTGCTGTGCTCGGACGGCCTGTCCGGCATGGTGACGGATCCGCAGATCCAGGAGCTGCTGGCGCGCACGGAGGAGCTGGAGACGGCGTGCTCGCAGCTCATCGACCTGGCGAACGCCGCGGGCGGCACGGACAACGTCACGTGCGTGCTCGCGCGCTTCCACACCAACTGACGGGACGCTAGAGCGGCGCCGCCACCCGGTGGGCGCCCCAGGCCAGCACCTCCACGAGCGACTCTCCGGGCGCCACCTCGGTGCCCTCCAGGACGGCGGCGCGCTCCAACCGGGCGCCCTCCCCCACCCGGACACCGGCGCCCACGGACACGCAAGCGCCCACGTGCGCGCCGCGCGCCACCGTGCACCCCGCGTCGAAGTGCGCCGGTCCCACCACCCGCCCCTCCACCCGGGCCGAGGCATGGGCCCAGGCGTTCTCCGGCCCCTTGGGCGCCAGGGCGAAGGGAGAGTCCCCGCCCAGCCCCTCCAGGGACACCTGTCCGGAGAGCACGTCGCGCACGGTGGCCAGGTAGCGCGACGGCGTGCCCAGGTCCGACCAGTACGCGCGCACGCCCTCGCCCCGGACGGGTACGCCCGCCGCCATCATCCGCACGTAGACGTCGCGATTGATGTCCTCGGGCCCCTCGGGCGTCATGAAGTCGAAGACGCGCGGGGTCATCACGTGCACGCCCGTGAAGTGCCAGGGGGTGAGCCCCTCGCCTCCGGGCCCGAAGCCCGCGATGCGCCGCACCTGGCCCCGCGCATCCACGTCCACCGAGGCGTACTTCTCGTTCTCCGGCATGGGCAGGAGCACCATCGTCGCCGCCGCGCCCGACGCCCGGTGCGCCTGGACCACCGGGCGCAGGTCCACCGGGAAGAGGATGTCGCCGTTGAAGACGAGGAAGTCCTCGCCCGACAGGAAGTCCCTCAGGCCGCGGATGCCGCCGCCGGTGCCCTGGATGACGGGCTCGTGCACCACGTGCAGCGTGAGTCCCGCACGCTCGCACTCGGCGCGAGCGGTGGCCGCCATGACGTCTGGCAGGTGGTGGGTGTTGATGCCCACTTCCCGCACGCCCGCGCCGCGCAGCACCGCCAGGTGGTAGCGGAAGAGGGGCTGGCCGAGGAACGGCAGGGCCGGCTTGGGCCAGCGCTCGGTGAACGGACGCAGGCGCGTGCCCAGCCCCGCGCAGAGAATCATCGCCTTCATGTGCGGCCCCTCTCCTTCTCGTGCGGCGTTCAGCCCAGCTCGGGCACGTACTTCGCCACCAGCTTGCGCAGCCCGCCCATCTCCGGCCGCCGCTCGAAGGCGTCGCGCACGTAGCGCAGCGACGCGGGGATGGACACCAGGAAGCCCGGGTTGCCCTTCACGCGGTTGATGAACTCGAAGCGGCCCGCGTCCTTCATCTTGCGCTGCAGCGTGAGCAGATCGAAGAAGGCCTTGAAGCCCTGGGGCTCGATGCGCTCGCCCGTGAGCTGCGCGAACGTGGCGATGTACCGGTCGAGCATGGCGTCCACGAAGCCGCGGTCCAGCTCCACGTAGCTGTCGCGCAGCAGCGCCACGAGATCGTACTGGCGCGGGCCCTGGAGCGCGTCCTGGAAGTCGATGACCACCAGCTCTCCGTCCTTCACCATGATGTTGCGGCTCTGGTAGTCACGGTGCGTGAAGCCCCGGGGCGCGGCGGCCAGATGCCTGGCGATGTCGCGGAAGACGCGGTCCAGCTCGGCGCGCTCGGCGTCCGTGGGCTTCTTCCCGCTCCACGCCTCCATGCCCCACTCCCGGAAGTGGTGCAGCTCCCAGTCGTAGAGGTCCTCGTCGAAGGCGCGCGTGAAGGCGAGGCACTGGGGGTCCACGTGGCGCTCGGCCTGGGCGCGCAGGCGCGCGAGCAGATCCACCGCCCGGGTGTACAGCTCGTCGCGGTGCTTGCCGCCCTCGAGCGCCGCCTCGAACGTCCTGTCCGTCAGGTCCTCCAGCACCATCATCCCGGCGGGCTCGTCGTAGCGCAGGATGCGCGGCACGCGGATGCCCAGTCCCTCGAGGTAGCGGTGCACGTTGATGAAGGGCAGCTCCTTGGACGGCTCGCCCTTGGATGCCTCCTCGCTCTTCTTCGAGGCATCGAGCGGCATCACCATCAACACCCAGCTCTCTGGCGCGGTGCCCACACGGTAGTACGAGCGGTTGCTCGCATCGCCCTTGAGCTTGGTGATGGGAGCCTGGGGCACGGGGCGGCCAATGGCCTTCCCGACCTGGTCGCGCAGCGCGGCCTCGAGTTCCATAGGGATGCGGTTCTCCTGCAACGGGTGGGTGAAAGCGGCGCGCGAGTATGGGAGCGCGCGCGGACCGGGTCAAAACCCCTGCGCCGGAGCGCGTCATTCCCTTCACTCGCGGGACGTGAATCGTGTCCACTTCCGCGCTGCGCCGCGTCGGAACACGGGGAATCCAGCGGAGTGTTGAATGGGGCCGGGGGGATGACTTCGGTCGGGGTCGACCCCACCCTCACAGAGCGGTAATAAGGGCGCGCCGCTCCCTACCCCAAACGAGAGATCCCGATGGACATCCACGACAACATCCTTTCGGCGATTGGCCACACCCCCCTGGTCAAGCTGCAGCGCCTGGTCGGTCCGAACGACGCGACGGTGCTGGTGAAATGCGAGTTCATGAATCCCGGCGCGTCCATCAAGGACCGGATGGCGCTCTACATCATCGAGAAGGCCGAGCGAGAGGGGAAGCTCAAGCCTGGCGGCACCATCGTGGAGAACACCTCGGGCAACACGGGCATGGGCGTGGCGCTGGCCGCGGCGGTCAAGGGCTACAAGTGCATCTTCACCATGCCGGACAAGATGTCGCTGGAGAAGATCAACCGCCTGAAGGCCTTTGGCGCGCAGGTGGTGGTGACGCCCACGAACGTGCCGGCCGAGGATCCGCGCAGCTACTACGAGACGGCCAAGCGCATCCACCGGGAGACCCCGGGCGCGTTCATGCTCAACCAGTACCACAACCCCGACAACATCGAGGCGCACTACAAGATCACCGGGCCGGAGATCCTCGAGCAGACGGAGGGGAAGATCGACTACTTCGTGTCGGGCCTGGGCACGGGCGGCACGATGAGCGGCGCGGGCAAGTTCCTCAAGGAGAAGATCCCCGGCCTGAAGAACGTGGGCGTGGATCCGGAGGGCTCCGTCTACGAGGGCTACTTCAAGACGGGCAAGCTGACCGAGCCGCACGTCTACAAGGTCGAGGGCATCGGCGAGGACATGCTGTGCGGCGCCATGGACTTCAAGGTGCTGGACGACGTGCGCCAGGTGGATGACCGTCAGAGCTTCGTGGCGGCGCGGCGGCTGGCGCGCGAGGAGGGCATCTTCGCGGGTGGCTCGGCGGGCGCGGCGGTGCACGTGGCGGTGCAGCTCGCCAAGGAAGTGGGCAAGGGCAAGACGATCGTCGTCATCCTCCCCGACACCGGCATGAGCTACATCAGCAAGTTCCACTCGGACGAGTGGATGCGCGACAACGGCTTCATGGAGGAGAAGGGCGCGGGCACGGTGCGCGATCTGCTCCAGGGCAAGAAGAAGGACGTCATCACCGCGCGCAAGGGCCAGCGCGTGGACCAGGTGGTGGAGACGATGCGCCAGCGCGGCATCAGCCAGATGCCGGTGCTCGCCGAGGACGGCCGCGCGCTCGGGATGATCCACGAGTACGATCTGCTCAACGCGCTGGTGGCCAACCAGGTGAAGTTCGCGGACACCATCGACAGCATCGTCACGCCGCTGCAGGGCGTGGTGGCGCCGGAGACGAGCCTCAACCGGCTGCGCGAGGTGTTCAACCAGGACAAGGTCGCCGTGGTGAAGGAGGGCGAGAAGGTGCTCGCCGTCATCACGAAGATCGATCTCATCGAGCACCTGCACCGCGTGGCGGGCTGAGCACGCCCCGTGGAGGTGAACGACGAAGCGGTGAAGGACGCGGTGCGGCGGGCCTGTGAGGACGTGGGCCTGCCACCCGCCTACCGCTTCGCCGTGAGTCAGTTGCTGCGCACCCCTCCCGCCGACTGGCCCACGTGCTGCGGCGAGGGGTGTTTTCCCTGCTCCCAGTCCCTGGCGGACGCGGCGGCCCGGGCGCTGGAGCTGCTCGGCCAGCCGCTCCCGGCGCGCTGACTAGGACAGGCGGGACAGCAGCCGCTCCGCCTGCTCCCGGATGCCCTTTGGCCCCCGCGCCTTGGCCCGGAGCGCGTGCTCGCGTGCCTTGGGCACATCACTGTCGGCGAGCGCCAGCGCCATGTTGAGGTTCAGGCTCGGCTCGTCGGGATGGGCCCCGAGCGCCAACCCCAGGAGCTGCACGGCCTGGGCCGAGCCCCCGGGCCGGGACATGAAGAGCACCGCCAGCTCGTTCGCAGGCCCCGGCGCCTGGGGATCGAGCTTCCAGGCCTCCTCCAACCACTTCAGCGCGCCCACCTCGTCGCCCTCCATGCGGCGCATGTTCGCCAGCGCCAGGCGCGCATCGAGGCCCTTCGGGTCCAACGACAGCGAGGCGTCCAACAACCGCTCGGCCTCCTGCGTGTGGCCCATCATCATGTTCGTCAGGCCGTGCAGGTAGGCCGCCTCGGCACTGCGCGGGCTGTGCGTGCGGAACTCGGCGGCCGTGCGCATCGCGCCCTTCGTCTCGCCCAGCAGCAGATAGAGCTTGATGAGCTCGGGGTAGAGCTCCGCCTTGTCCGGCACCCGCTCCAGGGCCTGCTTCATCATCGCCAGGGCCCGGTTGAGCTGGCCCTGATGGACGAGCAGCCGCGCGGCGAGCAGGGGCGCCCGGTAGTCACCCGGGTCCACCTCGGTGGCCTTCAGGAAGTGCCGCAGGGCCTCCTCTCCCTTGCCTAGCGCCTGCCGCGCCATGCCCAGGGAGATGAGGCCCGAGGGCTCCTCGGGTTGCAGCCGCAGCGCGCGCTCGAACGCCGCCGCGGCGTCCTCGAACCGCCCGCGAGTCAGCAGGGCATGCCCGAGGTTGAGCCACGCGAAGGCATCCGCGTCCTTCCTGCCCGCCAGTTCCCGCAGCGCCTCGAGCGCCTTGTCGTCGTTCGCCATGGACAGCCACCTTCCTCACGCCACTTCGAGCGCCTGCTTCAGGTCGTCGATGAGGTCCTGCGCGTCCTCGATGCCCACGGACAGGCGGATGAGCCCATCGGAGATGCCGAGCAGCTCGCGCGTCTCCTTGGGGACGGAGGCGTGCGTCATGATGGCCGGGTGCTCGATGAGCGACTCCACGCCACCGAGCGACTCGGCGCAGGCGAACACCTTGACGGCCTTGAGGAAGCGGCGCGCGGAGTCCAGACCGCCCTTGATGTCGAAGGTCATCATGCCGCCAAAGCCCTTCATCTGCTTGCGGGCGAGCGCGTACTGGGGGTGGCTCTCCAGACCCGGGTAGGTGGCCTTGCCCACCTTGGGGTGCTTGACGAGGAACTCGGCCACCTTGTGGGCGTTCTGCGCGTGGCGCTCCATGCGCACGCCGAGCGTCTTGACGCCGCGCAGCACCAGGAAGCAGTCCATGGGGCCGGGCACGCCACCCACCGCGTTCTGCAGGAAGCCCATGCGCTGGGCGAGCTCGTCATCGCTCGTGCACACGAAGCCGCCCACCACGTCGCTGTGCCCGTTGAGGTACTTCGTGGTGGAGTGCGCCACCACGTCGAAGCCCAGCTCCAGCGGACGCTGGAAGTACGGGGTCATGAAGGTGTTGTCACACACCGAGAGAATCCCGCGCTTCTTCGCCGTCTCGGCGATGCGCGCCAGGTCGATGAGCTTGAGCATGGGGTTGGTGGGCGACTCCACCCACACCATCTTCGTCTTCGGGGTGATGGCGGCCTCGAAGGACTCCGGGCGGGACAGGTCCACGAAGGAGAACTCCAGGCCATGGCGCCGGAACACCTTGTCGAAGATGCGGAAGGTGCCGCCGTACACGTCGTCCGAGACGACGACGTGGTCGCCCGCGTTGAGCAGGTGCATCAACATGGCCGTGCCGGCCAGGCCCGAGGCGAAGGCGAAGCCGTGCTTCGCGCCCTCGAGCGCCGCCAGACACTCCTGGAGCGCCTTGCGGGTGGGGTTCTGGGTCCGGCTGTACTCGTAGCCCTTGTGCTCACCGGGACCATCCTGGACATAAGTGGAGGTCAGGTAGACCGGCGTCATGATGGCACCGGTGGTGGGATCCGGCTCCTGGCCGGCGTGGATGGCGAGGGTGTCGAAGCGCATGACGGCGGACTAGCACACTCCCCATGTCCCCGGGAGGCCGGGCGAACCCGGGACGGTGTGGGTTCGGAACGCTTGCCGGCTGGTGAAGAGTCGGAGAAGAGAGGGAGCAGGCACACGGGAGAGGACACGTCGGGATGACGACAGCGGACCAGGGCGCCAAGGCGGGGGAAGGAATGTTCGCCAACCGCCTGCGCAAGAACGTGCGGCACTTCCGCAAGTGGGCGAAGGCCCGGGGGCTCACCGCCTTCCGCGTCTATGACCGGGACATCCCCGAATACCCCTATGCCGTGGACCTCTACGGCGAGCGGGTGCACCTGGTGGAGTACCCCCGCCGCAAGGCCATCAAGGGAGGGCTGGAGGAGCAGCGCGAGGAGGTGCTGGCGGCGGTGAAGGAGGTGCTGGACGTGCCGGCGGCGTACATCCACGTGAAGACGCACCTGCCCCAGCCGTGGGGCCGCTCGCAGTACGGGCGGGTGGGCGAGAGCGGCGAGCGCTTCGTGGTGGAGGAGCAGGGACTGAAGTTCTGGGTGAACCTGGGGGACTACCTGGACACGGGCCTGTTCATGGACCACCGGCTGACGCGGGCCCGGGTGCGGGAGGAGGCCCGGGGCAAGAGCTTCCTCAACCTGTTCTGCTACACGGGCGCCTTCACCGTGTACGCCGCGGCGGGCGGGGCCACGCGCACCCTGAGCGTGGACCTGTCCAATACCTATCTCGACTGGGCCGAGGACAACCTGGCGCTCAATGGCCTGTCCAATGCGCGCCACACCCTGCTGCGCGGGGATGCGCTCGCCTGGGTGCTGTCCCAGAAAGACAACCCCGAGGAGACGTTCGACCTGGTGGTATGCGATCCGCCCTCCTTCTCCACGTCCAAGCGCATGCAGGGGACCTTCAACGTGCAGAGGGATCACGTGCGCATGTTGGAGGCGCTCGGCGCGCTGATGTCGCCCGGCGGAGTCCTCTACTTCTCCACCAACTTCCTGGGCTTCGAGCTGAAGGACTCCGCCGTGCGCCACTACGCGAAGGTGGAGGAACTCACCCCGGGCTCCATCCCCGAGGACTTCCAGCGCCAGCACATCCACCGCTGCTGGCGCATGGTGGCACCCCGCTGAGCGTCCGTCTGGCAAGCGCCATGAGACGGTCCAACACCTCGCCAGCCCGCGGCGCATCTGTTAGGAGCGCGGGAGTCGGAAGCGCCGGGCAGTTCCGGTGGGCTTCCGCGGCCTGCCCTCCAAAGAACGCTCTTCTCCGACTGGGACAACGCGAATGAAAACCGAAGACCTGGCGTTCCTCCGCTCCTTCTTCCGCGTGGTCACCGACCAACCCATCGAGTTCAAGGCGAGCGATACGAACCGCTACGTGCCGCTCTATGACACGCCGGAGCTGGCCCCGCATGACCCCGTCAAACTGCTGGCGCGGCCCATCCAGTTCGCCCTCGGGCAGAGCGTGCAACTCTTCTCGGGCTTCCGGGGGAGCGGCAAGAGCACCGAGTTGCACCGCCTTCGCAAGTACCTGAGCGAACAAGGCGACTACAAGGTCGTGCTGTGCGACATCGAGGACTACATCAACCTGTCGCAGAGCGTCGACATCATCGACTTCCTCCTGGCGGTGGCTGGCGCCTTTGGAGACGCGCTCCAAAAAGAGGGCTTCCTCCCGGATGATTCCTCGAAGGAAGGCTATTGGGAGCGCTTCACCTACTTCCTCAAGCGCACGGACCTCAAGGTCCCGGAGATGTCGACGGTAGGAATCAAGGTTGCCCTCAAAAGCGACCCTTCGTTCCGGGAGACGCTGCAGAAGCGCATGGCCGGACACCTGGGCGCGCTGGTCGAGGATGTCCGTACCTACGTCACGGGTTGCGTGAAGAAGGTCAAGGAGCGGCATGGCCCCGATACAGAGGTCGTGCTCCTGCTGGACTCGATGGAGCACATTCGCGGGACATCGACCAACGCGACGGCCGTCCAGGACTCGGTGGTGAACCTGTTCACCAGCCACAGCGACAAGCTCCATTTCGATCACCTGCATGTCGTCTACACGATCCCCCCCTACTTGAAGGTGCTGTACCCCAACCTGGGAACGCTCTACTCCCCGGGCGGAGTCCAGGTGCTACCCGCGTTGAAGGTGCGAGACAGCGAGAGAAATATCTTCCAACCGGGGCTCGACTTGTTGGAGCGGCTCATCTCCGCGCGAGGCGACTGGCAGCGACTGTTGGGCCCGGAGCGCGAGACGCTCGATCGGTTGAGCCTCCTGTCTGGCGGACACCTGCGCGACTTCCTGCGGTTGTTCTCTGAGATCATCCGCCGGGCCGATCGGCTGCCGGTGCCGGAAACCACCGTGGATGCGGCCATCGCCCAGGTCCGCACCGAGTTCCTCCCCATCGCCGACGCGGATGCGAAATGGCTCCACTTGATCGCCACCACACATGGGGTCGCGCTCCCCGACATCAAGCTGCTGCATGATCTCGCGCGCTATCTCGATACCCACCTCGCGCTCTACTACCGTAATGGAAACGAGTGGTACGACGTGCATCCACTCGTGCGCGACGTGGTGAAAGCTCAAGCGGAGGAAGCCACCAGGCGCCAGACGCAGTCCCACTGACAGGGAGGCAGGGAACGCCATGAAGCCCGGCACCGAAGCGGACATCGGCCCCGGAGGCGAAGCGGAGTGGCAGAGATTGCGGCGTCAGGTGGAACTGGCCGAGGGGTTCTGGCTGGGCTTCGTCTTTTCGCCTTCTCCGTTGTCATCAGGAGTGCTCCGTCGACGTACAGAGCGACTCCTCCGCGGGCAGACACGCCGGTTGGCATCGCTCCATCCCGAAGCACCCCCGGACCTCCTGAGCGTGCTTCCCACCCTGTTCACCCCAGAACTCGCGGATGCGGGATGTACATGGGTCGAAGCCCTGCACCTCGACCCGAGTGGTGGAGCAGCATGGCCATGGAAGGAGGCGTGGCTGGAACTGGTCTCTCGCATGAACGAGCGGCGTGATGCCTTGCGCAGGCACCTGCACGGAGGTCTCGTACTCGTCGCCTCTCCCGAGATGAAACCCTTCATACGGGACGCGGCTTCGGACCTCTGGTCCATTCGGGCGTTGGTAGTCGAACTTCCCCCCGTGGCGGAAAGGGAACCACGGGAGTCCTACCGGAACCAGGAGATTTTTTCAGCTCGGGCCGAGAGAGAAAAAAGCTCGGAGGCTGAAGCGCTCACGGAGTTCACTCTCGCCGAGTCGGAGCGACTTCTGGCGAAGTCATTCGTCGACGTCATAAACAAGGTGGAGGTTTTGCATTCTCGGGCTGATGCGCTGCTTTCAGCCGGACGAACGGGCGAGGCCGTCGAAGCAGCTCGACAGGCACGGGAGCTGACCCTCAAGAGTACTCAGAGCGAGCCACTCCTACATGCGATGTCGCTCCAAAAACTCGCCCAGGCCGAAAGGGCGCATGGAGATCCGGCCGCAGCCGAAGAGCACTTGGAGCAGGCGGCCAAAGTCCTTGGGAATGGCAACAGCAGTTATCGCATACTGCTGATGGATGAGCTGTCAGACATTGCCATCTCCCGGGGCGATCTCGATTCAGCCCTGACTGCCTACAAAGAATCGCTCGCCCTCACCCGCCAACTCCGCGCCACACAGGGCGATACCCCTGAAATCCTCCGGGCTCTCTCTGTATGCCTCCATAACGTGGGTGACGTTCAGCAGCGTCTCGGCCACCTTCCGTCCGCCAACGTTGCCTATGAGGAATCCCTCGTACTCACCCGCCAACTCCGCGCCACCCTGGGTGATACCCCCGAAACCCTCCGTGCTCTGGCCATTTCCCTCGACAAGGTCGGGACCGTACAACAACGCCTGGGTAACTTTTCAGCTGCCAGCACGGCCTACGAGGAGTCCCTTGCTATCATCCGCCAACTCCGGGCCACCCTGGGCGATACCCCCGAAACCCTCCGCGATCTCTCCGTCTCGCTGAATCATCTGGGTAGCATACAGCGGCGTTTGGGCAACGTTGCATCTGCCAACACCATGTATGAAGAGTCCCTCGTCCTCCGTCACCAGCTTCGCGCCACCCTGGGTGACACGCCTGAGACGCTAGCCGATCTATCCACTGCCCTCGATGGAGTGGGAAGTGCGCAAAGGCACCTGGGTAATTTTTCAACTGCCAGCGCCGCATACGACGAGGCCCTCTCGCTCCGTCGCCAGCTTCGCGCCACCCTGGGTGACACTCCTGAGACGCTGGCCGAGCTATGCATTGCCCTCGATAGAGTAGGAGACTTGCAGAAGCACTTGGGCAATCTTTCAACCGCCAGTGTCGCCTACAACGAGGCCCTCTCGCTCCGCCGCCAGCTTCACGCGGCCTTGGGAGATACACCCGAGGTTCTCCGTGGCCTTGGTATATCCCTCGATAGGTTAGGCTACGTCCAGATGCTTCTAGGCGATCTTACAACGGCAAGCGCATCCTATGAGGAAACCCTCACCCTCGCTCGCAAGCTCCGTGAACTCATGGGAGACATCCCACAAACCATTGAGGATCTCGCAGCATCCCTCAATAATGTCGCGAATATACGTCAAGTCCTTGGTGATAAAAATGGCGCTGCACGCGCTTGGGAAGAAGCTCAAGTGCTTCGCAGCCAGTTAAAGGAATGACCTTCCACGTCCATCAGTCCTGCCGACATATACTCCGTATACGGACGACAGGAGACAAGACAGGAGAAATACATTCACCAGCACTTCCACGATCACTGACGTCTGGAGACTCCCGCTGGGCATCAAATCATGGCTTGGCAGATTGCGGCGGACGGCCCCCGCTCCGGTCCTTCGAAACTGGTGCGTAGCACTTGCCCTGGTACTCCGCCACGACATCCGCGCAGGGCGGCTTCTGAGCGAGTTCCATCCAACACCCGCCATTAATCTCCAGTTCAATGGATTTGGGCTTACAGGGTGCCGTTGCCTGATTGCGGAAGGGCCGCGAGGGCAATGGATAGGAGAGAGTCACTGGGGCCCCTTCGTCCGCATTGATCAAGAATGGGGCATCTGTCTTGGATGACACCTCCAAGGGCGAGTCCGATACCAAGCGTCTTGGGTCCTCTGCGTTGCTCGACAAGAACAGCCAGACGCCCAGACCCAGCACGACCACGGCAAGGGCCACGGCGGACATCGCCGCCCGGAAGCGCCTCGTCCCACGTTCTCGCGCGGCCCGCCGCACCGGGGGCTTCACAGCTCCCTTCAACAGGTGGGCTCGAGCCTGGGGATTGTCCTCCACGCACTGCACCGCGGTGGACATCATCACCAGGATGTCCGCCAGTTCCGTCAGGTCAAGAGCAGCGGGCGAGCGATCCACCATCACGGTGACGGAGGGGGCATTGGGCTGGCAGGAGAACCGCACATCCCAGGGCCCGTCTGGTTTCCATTCCACGCGATCCGATGGAAACAGAAGCAAGGCCGGACGCCCCGTCCCCGCATGCCAAGCCTCGTGGAGACGACCCAGCCCAGGTTCCACCTCTTCGTACCTCTTCCCGAGGTGGAAGGGCCCCTGCCCCTCGTCCTTCTCGTCCGCCATGTGCTGGCCCTCCGTGAATGTGCGCCTCACGTCCACCGGCTCGTGCACCGATGACGTGGGCGCCCACTGGAGCGGACTTGACTCCCCAAGTCAAGTCCTCTGACGGCTCCTGTTGGGTTGAGCGACACCGCCAGCGCCGCTACTTCTGCGCGGGAGAGCGGTTCTGGCCCTGGCGGTCCAACATCCAGCCCGGGTACTCGGCGGGGAGCGCCGAGACGGTCTCCAGCGCGGCGAGCTCCTCGGGCGAGAGCTTCAACTCGGGCGCCGCGAGGTTGTCCTCGAGCTGCTCGGCCGTCTTGGCGCCGATGACGATCGTCGTGACGTGCGGCTGGTGCAGCAGCCACGCCAGCGCCACCCGCGCCACCGAGCTGGAATGCGCCTTGGCGATGCCATCCATCACGTCGATGACGGAGTAGGCCCGCTCCTGGTTCACCGGGGGGAAGTCGAACTGGAGGCGGCGAGCACCCTCGGGCCCCTGGGCTCCCCGGCGGTACTTGCCGCTCAGGAAACCACCCGCCAGCGGGCTCCACACCATCAAGCCCACCTGCTGATCCTTCATCAGGGGCACCAACTCCCGCTCCAGGTCCCTGCCCGCGATGCTGTAGTAGGCCTGCAACGACTCGAAGCGCGCGAGCCCCCGGTGCTCGCTGATGCCCAACGCCTTCATCAACTGCCAGGCCGCGAGGTTGGAGGCCCCGAGGTAGCGCACCTTGCCCTGACGCACGAGGTCATCGAGCGCGCGCAATGTCTCATCAATGGGGGTGACGGCATCGAAACCATGAATCTGGTACAGGTCGATGTAGTCGGTGCCCAGCCGCTTCAAGCTGGCATGCACCGAGTCCATGATGTGTCCACGAGAGAGGCCGACCTCGTTGGCACCGGGACCCATGCGCCCGCGCACCTTGGTGGCAAGGACGACATCCTTGCGCCGCTCCCCCAGCGCCTTGCCGAGGATCTGCTCGGACAGGCCGTTGGAATAGACGTTCGCGGTGTCGAAGAAGTTGATGCCCGTGTCCAGGCAGCGGCCCACCAGCGCATCGGCCTCGGACTGGCCCTGGGTCCCGATGGCCTTGAACCAGCCCTCGCCGCCAAACGTCATCGCTCCGAAACACAGCTCCGACACATACAGGCCCGTGCGGCCCAGCATCCGGTAGTTCATGTGCGTCAACCCCTCCAGGCAATGGGAGGGGCGTGACTTAACGCGTCCCTCCCTCCACCGCAGGGGTTTTCGGGCGCCCTACCCCTTACAGGGCAGGTACAGGCCGAGCTGGGCATCCACCTGCACGTAGATGCGCAGGAAGGAGGGATGCGGGTAGACGCCCGTCACCTCGGAGCGCAGCACCTGGCCGCGCACACAGCCCAGGCTGTCGTCGAAGGACACCTCGGTGGACAGCTTGTCCTTCACCGCCGCGAGCCGCTCGGAGACGTCCACCCGGAGCGCCTGCCGGGCCTGATCGCGGATGGACGCGTAGTCCAGGGCGAACTTGAGCTTCACCAGCTCGCTGGCCGTGCCCGGGGTGATCTCCAGGTCCGGCACGGAGAGCTGGTTGTCGATGACATGGGGGTGTCCCGCGAAGAACAGCTCGCCGCCCACACCCACCGAGTAGTCCCCCACCCGGGCCCTACCCCCGAGGTTCATCCGGATGACCACCGTGTCATCCGAGGGGTAGACCTGGGGCTTCTCCATGTACAGCTCGGGGTTGGATTCGGAGAAGAACAGCCGCCCGTTCATGGAGGACTCGAGCGCCTTGGACAGCTCCTCGTAGCGCGCGGCCACGGGCACCACCACCTTGAAGGGACCCGAAGGCAGGGTGGAGACGTTCTGCAGCAAGGGCATGCGCACGTCGCTGGCCACGACGCCCCCGTCCGCCGGGGTTCCTCCATCTCCGGAGGAAGCGCCAACCACGTAGGTGGCCGGCTGCGCGGAGGCGTCCGGGGTGCCACTCGCGAGCCGGGTGTCCGTCCCGGCGTCGGGGGCCTGGGCGAGGCTGGCCACCGGGGTGCAGGGCAGCGTCACCGAGGGCATCACGACGATGCCGAGGTCCTTCTCGAAACCATCGGCGAGCACCGTGGGCGAGGCCTCCAGGTTGGTCACCTTCAGCTCGGCGCACGCCACCTGATCCCCCACGGGAATCTCGATGGGCCGGGCGAGCCGGGAGAAGGCGTTGGCCACCATCGGGCGCACGTCGAAGCGGAAGTCGTCGAGCGTCTTGCCCACGAGGCTCCGCAGCTTGTCCTCGATGGCCCGGTTGACGGTGTCCACCGGTCCGGAGGCCACCACCTGCACCTCGGTGGACTGCAGGAGCGCCTTGAAGTCGGCCGTCATGACCGGCTCGCCGGCGATGGTGAGGGAGATGGGCATCTGCCGCTCCCCGAGCATGTTGAAGCGCCCGAGGACATTGACGCCCACCACCACGCGGCCGCGATCGAACTTGAGCGTCACCGGCTCGCGCTGCCAGGTGTAGTGGATCTTCTGGCCCGCCAGCAGGTCGGCATCCCCCTCACCCGAGCGGGGCAGGCTCTCGGCCATCTTCCGGATGAGGGCCTCGCGGAAGATGGTGGCGTGGATGACGATGCGCGAGGGCGGAGGATCCGACACCGGCCGGCCCCCATTGGAGGCGGGCGGAGGTGGCTGGAGGCTCTGCGCCTCGAGACGGGGACCCCCACAGGACACGAGGGCAAGGGACGCGAGGAGCGCGGGAACGGGACGAAGGCGCGAACGAAGCATGGGAAGCAAGGGCACGAGAAGTGCGGCCCGCACTATACCCCAACCGGCCGCCCCGGTTCCCAGCGGGACCCGAGGGCGGGCGGCACACGGGTCCCCCCTTCCGGCCTTCACGACGGAAGGGGCAGAATCCCCGCCCCCCTCGTTCCCCCCCGCTTCGCGGGCACCCCACCTTCAACTTTCCGTCTGGAAAGCCTTGGATGAAGCGGACGAAAGCAAGACGTACAGATGCGTCTTGTTTGTCTGAACAAGAAGTGTTTCATTTGTTCAGCCGTCCCCCCGCTGTTCTCCCGGAGAAGGAGCACGAGTCAATGATTCCATCCGTGTTTCACGAGAGACGTTTGTCTGGAATAGCCAACCAGACCCTGGCGACCTGCGCCCTGTTGATCTCCACGGCGTGCGGAGGTGTCACCTCCACCGACAATGGCTTGACGGGTGAGTCCGTGACGCCTTCGTCGGTGAGCACCTCGTCCCGGAACCTGGCGGACGACGGCTGCTCGCCCGACGTGACGCCCCCCGTCGTGACATGCGATGCCTATGGCGGCGTGGTGGAGTGCGGCGGGTACATCGACGAGGTTCCCAACCTGCAGTACTCAGACAACTGCTCCATTCAATACGTCTCGACATCCTACGCCTACAAGATGGTGGGAACCGTCTATACGGGAGCCGGCGTCTGGGACGGATTCAACAGCGCCAGTTGCACGACCGAATGGACGGTGGTCGATACCCTGCCGCCGGACATCTATCTGGAGGGCGGGGATATCACCATTCCCGCGGGCTCACCGTTCACCCCCCAGGAGGCCATTGCCCACGATGCCTGCATGCATGGCGGGCTGGGGTTCAGCTTCGTGACGGCCGAGGGCACGGTCAACACGAACGTTCCGGGCACCTATACGCTCACCTATTCGCTGACGGATCCCTCCGGCAACAAGGGCACCAAGACCCAGCGGGTGCACGTCGTCGCCACGACGCCGATCTCCGTCCCCACCGCCAACACCCTTCAACCGCGGCTGCGGCACACCGCGACCCTGTTGCCCACGGGCCGGGTGCTCGTGCTCGGTGGCTACGGCCGCACCGCGGAGGAGTACGACCCCACCACCAGGATCTGGTCGGCCGTGGGCAACCCCATCGCCACGCACCGCGCCCATACCGCCACCCCCCTGTACAACGGCACGGTGCTCGTCGCCGGAGGGGCCAGAGCCGGCTCCGCCAGCGTCGAGGAGCTGTACGAGCCCCTCCAGGGCGTGTGGTCCCCCACGGGACGGATGAGCACCCTGCGCTATGATCACACCGCCGTGGCGCTGTCCGATGGCAAGGTGCTGGTGGCGGGAGGCGGTACGGGGGAGAGCGCCGGTGGCGTGCTCGCCACGGCCGAGCTGTATGACCCGTCCACGCGCCAGTGGACCCTCACCGGCTCGCTCCTCACCGCTCGCCGCAACCACACCATGACCGTGCTGAGCGATGGCCGGGTGCTGGTCGCGGGGGGCACCGGGGCGGAAGGCCAATCCCTGGCGTCCGCGGAGCTCTACGATCCCTCCACCGGAACCTGGACGAGCGTGGCCGACCTGAGCACGGGCCGCTCCGCCCACACGGCCACCCTGCTGGACAACGGGACGGTGCTGGTGGTGGGCGGCCTGACCGGGGACATGTACCTCGGTGTCACGGCGGAGCTGTTCAATCCCGCCACGTCCACCTGGTCCTCGGCGGGCACGCTGAACTCCCCACGCCGGGAGCACGCGGCCACGCTCGTGCACGGCAAGGTGCTGGTGACCGGTGGGTACCACACGCTGACGGGAATCAGCGCCACCTCCGAGGTCTATGACCCGGCCACGAACACGTGGAACCTCGAGGCGTCACTGAACGTGGCCCGCTACAAGCACTCGGCCACGAAGCTCGACGAGAAGACCGTGCTGCTGGTGGGAGGATACACCCCCCTCGAGTACAGCACGGCGGAACTCTACTCCTTCCCCTGATACGACGAGGGCGGCCCCGACGAGAGGGGCCGCCCTGGTCAACTACAGCGACTCGAGGAAGGCGAACAACGCGTCGCGGTCGGCCTTGGGGAGCGCGGAGAACCGGTCGCGGCTGCCCGTCGCCTCACCGCCGTGCCACAGGATGGCCTCGGACAGCGTGCGGGCGCGGCCGTCGTGCAGGTAGCGCACGTTCTGCGCGCCGCCCTGCACGAACTTCAGCGAACCCAGGCCCCACAGCGGCTGCGTGCGCCACAGGTTCGGGGTGGCCTGGCCCTCGCTGAGCGTGTCCGCCAGCTCCGAACCCATGTCGTGCAGCAGCAGGTCCGTGTACGGGCGGATGGTCTGGTTGCGCAGCTCGGCGAACGGGTGGTTGTTGCTCGTGGTCAGCTGCGCGGTGTGGCACGAGGTGCAACGGGCCTCGGCGAAGACGGCGCTGCCGCGCTGGATGAGCGTCGGGTTCACGTCGTGCTCGGGCGAGACGCGGATGCCCTCGGGGTAGCCGCTGCGCAGGCTGCGCTGGGCCGGCACGCCGATGAGCGACAGGTAGTCCGACATGCGCTGGAGCTCCGTCTCCGACACCGCCGTGGCCGCCGTGGTGGCGCGGCAGTCGGGCGAGCCCTTCTGGCAGCTCACCGACGGGAACACCGGCGAGGTGACACCCATGTCCTTGACGAGCGCGTCACCCACCTGGTGGCGCACGCTCGCCTTGGTGGCCTTCCAGCCGAAGCGGCCGAGGTGCACCTTGCCCGTCTCGGGGTTGTTCACCCAGTGCGGCACACCGCGCACGCCGTCACCGTTGGCGTCATCGGGATCGGCCAGCGCCAGGATGGTGGGCTCGGCCACGGCCTCCAGCAGGCCCATACCGATGACCTGCGGGGCCTGGCGCACGGAGTAGAGCGACGGCACAGGACCCGAGAAGGAGTAGACGGGCCTGGCCAGCTCGACCTGCGTACCATCGGCCAGCGTGCGCACCGTCTTCGTGTAGGACGCCACGCTCACCCCGTAGCTGGGCCCCGAGGCGGAACCCGGCACCTGCTGCACGTTCCAGCCATAGGTGGGATCGGGCAGCACCGTGTCTCCGGCCCCCGCGGCGCCAGTGAGCACCGACAGGGTGGCGAGCCGCGCGCCCGCCGCCGGCGCCGCGCTGCGGCCGTTGGCCGTGTGGCACTCGATGCAGCGCGCCTGGTTGTAGCGGGGGCCGAGCTGCCCCTTGTGCTCGGTGAACACCGGGTTGGAGGTCGGGTGCTCGGAGTGCGTGCCGTCCGCGAACGAGGTGTGGAACAGCCGGCGTCCCTGCACGAAGCTCTTGGTGTTCTTGATGCCGATGTTGTTGGCCATCTGCTGGAACACCCGGTGCGGCTCCTCCGAGTAGTTGTAGGACACGCTGGCCTGGCCACCCAGCAGCGTCTCGTCGGGCAGCGGCTCGGAGTCCAGGTTGGGGGCGATGCCGTACCAGGGGCGCATGCCCTTGCCCACCACGTAGAGCTGCTCGAACGAGTAGTAGCGCTCACCGCCGCCGTCGATGGCCGGGGAGATCAGGCGCGGCGCGGGGGCCAGCTCGATCTTGTCGCCAATCTTCAACGGGCTGTGCGGGGACGTGCGCCAGTTGGAGGTGAACGACATCATGCAATCGCGCGTGCCGGCGTGGCAGATGGGCTGGTTGGCCTCGAGCGGATTGTTGAAGCCGTAGTTGAGCGACCAGCCGAAGTCGCGCACGTTGGGGTTGTTGATGTTGCGGAACAGGCTGAAGGTGGTGCCCCGGAACGTGCCATCGTTGACGTGCAGGTACACCGAGATCTTCTGGCGGCCGGCGGGCACCTCGTCGCGGATCTCCAGACCGAAGGTGCGGTTCTGGAAGTAGAAGGTGGGGAAGGTGAAGTAGCGACCCGGGCCCGTGTCGGGAGCGTCCCACGCCTCGCCGCGCTCACGCGCGTGGCGCTCGGTGGGACGCGCCCCCATGAAGGTCACCAGCGTGCCGTCCGGCTCGGTGTACTGGAGCTGCTCGACGGCCTCGGTGCCAGGCTCGTACAGGGGCGAGTACGCGGCCGTCACACCGGTGCCCGGAGGGGTCATGACGACGGCCGTGTCCGCACCCGCGCCAGCGCCCTCGCCTCCGCAAGCCGTCAGCGAGACGGCCGCGGCAACCGCCGTCAGGGCGGAAGCGGAGAGGGAACCAAACGGCACAGGGGGCGGTGTTTTTGATGTCCTGAGTTTCAAGGGCGCCTCTTTGTCTTGGGTTTGTCCTGGGCGGCGCCTCTTTCTCTACGCTAACACCATCGATGAGGCGATGGATTTCTCATATCAATCCGTGTAAATCTCGCTTTCCCCAACTCTTGAGATTCAAGAGATGAGTCTTCAGCGGGGCCCTGTTGCCGTGACACTGTTTTTACAAATTTTCCCGCCTCACCGTCATTTTTATTCTCCAAGGTATTGATACTTAAGCCGGAATTCCGCATTATGCGGCCTCCGCGCAGCATGTCCCCAGGAGGACATCGGATGATACGTCGCACCGCCCTCGCCCTCGCCCTGTGTGCCACCGGTTGCGCACCAGAGGAGGGCCTCACCGGGGAGAACCCCGTCGACAGCCTCGAGCAGGCCGAGTCGCTCACCGAGCCGTCCGAGGCCAATGCCATCCGGTTCCTCGAGCAGGCCACCTTTGGACCCCGTCTCGCCAATGGAGTGAGCCCGCTGCCCATCGACAGCGTGGAGCACGTGGTGGACGTGGGCATCACCAAGGCCATCTCCGAGCAGCTCTCGGCGCCCCGCTACACGTACGACGGGACGACCACGAGCAAGGATCTCGGCTCCCAGTTCTTCTACAACGCCGTCATGGGCAAGGATCAGCTCCGGCAGCGGGTGGCCTTCGCGCTGAGTCAGATCCTCGTCGTGTCACAGAATGGCATCGCCGACATCCAGGCCACTCCCGAGTCGGAGCCCAAGGTGGCGCTGGCGGGCTATCTCAACCAGCTCTCCGCGAATGCCTTCGGCAACTTCCGCACCCTGCTGGACGCCATCACCCGCGATCCCGCCATGGGCAACTACCTGGACATGGTGAACAACCGGGCGTTCGACACGGCCGGCAAGGCCATCGAGCCGAACGAGAACTACGCCCGGGAGCTGCTCCAGCTCTTCACGCTCGGGCTGCACAAGCTGAACGACGACGGCACCGTGAAGCTCGACGCCAACGGCGTGCCGCTCCCCGCGTACACCGAGGCCCAGGTCCAGGCGTTCTCGCGAGCCCTCTCCGGGTGGACCTTCGCCAGCGCCACGGGCTGCCCCACCAAGGGCCGCAGCAACCCGGCCGATTACACCCAGCCGATGGTGGGCTGCGATGTCAATCACGACTCCTCCGCGCAGACGCTCCTTCGGGGCGTGGTGACGACCACGGGAGCGGGCGCCACGGCGCACCTCAAGGAGGCGCTCGACAACATCTTCGCCGACCCGAACCTGCCTCCATTCATCTGCAAGCAGCTCATCCAACACCTCGTCACCAGCAATCCCAGCCCCGCGTATGTCAGCCGGGTGGTGGCGGTCTTCAAGAACAATGGCAGTGGTGTGCGGGGAGACATGAGCGCGGTGGTCCGGAAGATCCTCGAGGACACCGAGGCGCGCGGGCCCCAGCCGCCCCTGTCGCTCTACGCCACCTTCGGCCGGCTCCGGCCGCCCGCGTTGTTCATCACCTCGACCATCCGGTGGTTGAACGGCACGATGGATCAGACGGCGGACAAGAATCCGGGAGGCAAGCTCAACTCCTGGAGCAAGTCGCTCGGGCAGGATGTGCCCAGGCCGTCCTCGGTCTTCAGCTACTACCCCCCCAACGCCCCCGCTCCTGGCGGCAACGGGCTGCTCGGCCCCGAGTTCGCCATCCTGGACACCGCGACGGCCACCGCGCGCGCCAACTTCGTGCACGACCTGCTCTTCTCGAGCACGGCGGCGACCAATGGCATCGTGCTCGATCTGACCCCACTGCCCGCGGACCCGAGTGACCTGGTGTACTGGCTTGGCCGCTACTGGCTCCATGACGCGGCGTCCTCGAACCTCCAGCTCGCGGTCTACAAAGCCATCACCGATCCCCGCGCCGGCAGCACCCGCCGACAGAAGCTGGCCATCTACCTCACGTCGCTCTCCCCCGAGTTCCAGATCCAGAGGTAATCCCATGACCTCCTCACGACGCCAGTTCCTCCGGGCCACGGGCCTGCTCACCGCCGCCGCCACCCTTCCCCGCTGGTGGGGGGAAGCGCGCGCCGCCACCGCCGCCGGCTACGCGGGCCACCGCGCCGCGGTGTGTGTCTTCCTTCTGGGCGGCAACGACTCCAACAACCTCATCGTTCCCCGACTCGCGACCCCCCATGCGCAGTACCTCGCGGCGCGGCCGAACATCGGCATCAAGCTGGCGGACCTGCTGCCCATCAACCCCGTGGGGACCGCCACCGGCTCCTATGGACTGCACCCCTCGCTCACGAAGCTCCAGGCGCTCTTCGAACAGGAGAAGGCCGCGGTGGTGTGCAACGTGGGGCCGCTCGTGTTGCCCATGAAGAAGACGGACTACACCTCGGGCACGGTGGTACGGCCAGACAACCTGTTCTCCCATTCCGACCAGCAGGATGCCTGGGCGAGCGGCATCGCGAACCCCTCCAGCGTCATCCTCCCCCTGTCGCTCATCGGCAAGGTGACGGGATGGGGCGGCCGGACCGCGGACAAGCTCAGCGGACTGAACCCCGGAGAGTATCCGGAGGTGACCTCGTTCGGCGGTAAGGGGCTCTTCTCCCTGGGCGCCTCACGGCAGCCCATGTCGGTGGCCAGCAATGGCACGCTCGGCTTCCGGGCGACGACCGACGCCGCCTTCGGAGCCCTGCAACAAGAAGCGCTCGCCGAGGTGCTGGCCCTCCACAACGATGTCACCCTGGAGTCCTCCTATGGTGACACCTTCTCCATGGCGCAGACCTTCGCCAACTCGCGCACCACCGCGCGGGAGGCCGCCTGGAACCTGCTCCCGCAGGCCACGCGCGAGGCCATTGATGCCCTGTTCGTCCTGCCCACCGACGGCGGGGGCTGGTCCCTGCCTACCCAGCTCTACCAGGTCCTCCGGGACATCGTGGCGGGAGCGACTCCCGTGGCGAGCGGCGGCCTGGGCCTCAGGCGCCAGATGTTCTCGGTGGGGTTGGGAGGCTTCGATACCCACACCGGGCAGGACTCGGCCCAGCGCTCGTTGTTCAAACAGCTCGACTTCGCGCTCGACGCCTTCTACCGGGCGCTCGTGCTCGTCCAGACGGCCTTCGGTGCCAACGCGCCGCAGGCCACGCTCTTCACGATGAGCGACTTCAGCCGCACCCTCCGGGAGAACTCCGACAAGGGGACGGACCATGGCTGGGGAAGCCATGCCCTCATCCTCGGGGATCGCGTCCTCGGGCGCCGGTTGTATGGGACGTTCCCCAACCTGGACCTGTCCAACAACGCGGTGAACAACCCAGACACCGTCGACTCGAAGGGGCGTTGGATTCCCACGTTGTCCGTGGACCAGTACGCCCACTCCCTCGTGTCGTGGCTGGGTTTGTCGACCACGGCGGAGCGCGACTACGTGTTCCCCAACATGAAGGACTACCTCGCCGCGGCGACCGCCAACGGCTTCCCGACCGCCGCGCGGCAGTCCAAGATCGCGTTCATGATGGCAGACACGTAAGGCCAAGGGGGCCCGCGGGAAGTTTGCCGCGGGCACCATCGGCTGGGGCTCGGGAGCGCCGGAGCCTGGAGCCCATCGCTCACGAGCGCCCGGTGGCGTGCTGGAACACCGGGCCGCCACGAATTGTGAGGCGTCGAGCAGGAACGGGAGGACACCGTCAACCTGACTCAACGCGCGGTGGTAACCTCGGGTGCATGCTCCCACTCATTCTCCTGCTCGTCGTGACACAGCTCCCCTGCGTCCAGGGTGACTCCACCGCTGTGTGTAGATGCAAGCAGGGCAGTGCCAGCGGCTGTGCCGCCCTGGATCCCCGGAAGGCAGCAGAGATCGCACAGGCGATCCATGAGCTGAAAATCGACGAGGAAGCTCGCCAGAAGCAGGCTGCCAGCTCAACCAGCGCAAAAGTCCAGGAGTCCTCCGATGCGCCCGAGCCGCCCGACTGCAAAGGCCAGCAGCATCACGTCATCTCCAAGCCCATCGCCAAGGAACTGGAACTCCACCCTACACTCATGGGCGTTTATGAACCCCGGGACTCACGTTTCGTCACCAAGGCCGTCGACGAAGCAGCACATTGCGGCTACCAGGATTGGCACCGGAAAATCGATGCGGAGGTCATCAACTACTGGCTGCGCACGCACAAGTCCGCGACCGCAAAGGAGTTCGAAACGTTCCTGCGCTCCGTCTACAACCGTCCCGACATGAGGGCGAGGTTCCCCCGTGGGTTCTGAAGGCCACTCCGCACCGCGCTTCTTCGTCCTCGGTCCTGCCCTCGACTCCAACCACGACACCTCTTTCGAGCGGAGTGGAGGAACCATTGGCGATGCCCCACGATGTCCTGACTGCGGCGCGTTCACCGGCATGCGAACGTGGTTGCCCCCACTGCGCGGCGAATTGAAGTTGAACGGCAAGGAGTTCGGGGACTTCGTGGGAGGACCTGGCGGCGGATACCTCGTCACCAATCGCTTCGTAGAGTCCTTCTGCAGGGAAGGCCTGACCGGGCTGTCCGGCTTTCAGCCGGTGGAACTCGTCCGCGTGCGCGGTCGGAGGCGCACCACTGACTCAGCCTCCGCTCCCCGATACTTCTACACCACGCCCGTCTTTGGCGGCGCGGCGGTGGATGAGGCCAGGAGCCGCATTCGGCGCGCATCCCCCATCACCTGTGATGCCTGCCGGGAGACGAATGTGGACACCATCCACGGCTTCACCCTGGAGAAGGAGACCTGGCACGGCGAGGATGTGTTCTACGCCCGCGGCATGCCCGGCAGTCCTGTGGTTTCCGAGCGATTCGTCCACTTCGTGGAGCGGCACCAGTTGACGAACATGCTGCTGACCCCCACTGAGGAGTACACCTGGGATCCCCTGAAGCTGGGACCGCCACGTCCCGTACTGTGAACCCGCTCCGGGCCCGCTCAAGACTTCAGCTTGTACCCCGTCTTGAAGATCCACCACACGCCGCCAAGGCACAGGGAGAGGAACATCAGGGTCATGCCGAGGCTGACCCCGACATTGACGTCGGAAGCTCCGTAGAAGCTCCAGCGGAAGCCGCTGATCAGATACACCACCGGGTTGAACAGGGTGATCCTCTGCCAGAGGGGCGGCAGCATGTGGATGGAGTAAAAGGCGCCACCAAGGAAGGTCAGCGGAGTGACCACGAGCAGCGGGATGATCTGCAGCTTCTCGAAACCGTCCGCCCAGACACCGATGATGAAGCCAAACATGCTGAAGGTGACCGCGGTGAGCACCAGGAAGCCCACCATCCAGAACGGATGCGCGATCTCATAGGGAACGAAGATCCGGGCCGTCGCCAGGATCAGCATGCCCAGCATGATCGATTTGGTGGCCGCCGCCCCCACGTAGCCAATCACCACCTCGACGAAGGACACCGGCGCGGACAGCACCTCGAAGATCGTTCCCGACCACTTCGGCATGTAGATGCCGAACGAGGCATTGGAAATGCTCTCGCTCAACAGCGACAACATGAGCAGGCCCGGAATGATGAAGGCCCCGTAGCTGACCCCGTCGATCTGACCCATGCGCGAGCCGATCGCCGAGCCGAACACCACGAAGTACAGCGAGGTGGACAGCACCGGCGAGGCGATGCTCTGCATCAGCGTGCGGAAGGTGCGTGCCATCTCGAAGCGGTAGATGGCGCGGATCGCATACACGTTCATGACCGGGCCCTCACGAGGCTGACGAAGATGTCCTCCAGCGAGCTCTCACTGGAATGCAGATCCTTGAAGTCGATGCCGTGCTCGCCCAGCCGCCGCAACAGCGTCGCGATGCCGGTCTCCTCCTCCTTCTGCGTGTCGAAGGTATAGACCAGCGTGTTCCCATCCTCGGACAGCTCGAGCGCGAGCCCGGCCAGCGCCTCGGGGATGCGCTCCAGCGGACTGCGCAGCCGCAAGGTGAGCTGCTTCGTGCCGAGCTTGCGCATCAGCACCGCCTTGTCCTCCACCAGGATGAGCTCGCCCTTGTGGATCACCCCGATGCGGTCGGCCATCTTCTCCGCCTCCTCGATGTAGTGCGTGGTCAGGATGATCGTCACCCCGCGCTCGCGCAGGCCCCGCACCATCTCCCACATGTCGTGGCGTAGCTCGACATCGACGCCCGCGGTGGGTTCGTCGAGGAAGAGGATCCGCGGCTCGTGCGACAGCGCCTTGGCGATCAACACCCGGCGCTTCATGCCGCCAGACAGCGTCATGATCCGCGAGTCCTTCTTGTCCCACAGCGACAGGTCGCGAAGCACCTTCTCGACATGGGCCGGGTTGGGAGGCTTGCCGAACAGGCCGCGGCTGAAGTTCACCGTGGCCCAGACGCTCTCGAACGCGTCGGTCGACAGTTCCTGCGGCACCAGCCCGATCTTCGCCCGGGCCGCGCGGAAGTCCGTCACGATGTCATGCCCGTCGGCCAGCACCGTGCCTCCGCTCGGGTTGACGATCCCGCAGATGATGCTGATCAGCGTGGTCTTGCCCGCCCCGTTGGGCCCGAGCAGGGCGAAGATCTCCCCACTCCGGATCTCCAGGTTGATGGACTTGAGCGCCTGGAATCCCGAGGCGTACGTCTTGCTGAGGTTCTTGACGGAAATCACCGGCTGCACGAGACACCCCTCCTACCCACGAACATCCCACGGTAGAGCACCCGCCTGGTGGAGGCCAGAGACCGTCCTCCCTCGAACTACGAAGGGCTTCGTTGACATCTACGAAGATGTTCGTATAAACAGGGGATGGGAGGACGAGCGATGAGTGAACCCAAGCTGCCCCGCCCGACGGACGCGGAGCTGGCCATTCTACAGGTGATGTGGGAGCGCGGCCCGAGCACGGTGCGCGAGGTGCACGAGGCGTTGAACAAGGGCGACGCCAGCACGGGCTACACGACGGTGCTCAAGCTGATGCAGATCATGACGGAGAAGGGGCTCGTCGAGCGGGACGAGTCCCAGCGCGCGCACGTGTACCGCACGCGGGCCTCGCAACAGAAGACCCAGCGCCAGTTGGTGACGGACCTGCTCAATCGCGCGTTTGGCGGCTCGCCCGCGCGGCTGGCCATGCAAGCCCTGTCGACGAAGAAGGCCTCGGCCGAGGAGCTCGCCGAGCTGCGGCAATTGCTGGACACCCTGGAGGAGGAGGAGAAGCCATGAGCACGCTGGTATGGCAGTCCCTGGGCTGGGCGTTGTTGCACCTGTTGTGGCAGGGAACCCTGGTGGCCGTGGCCCTCGCGGTGGCGCTCCAGGTGGTGGATCGCCGCGCGGCCTCGCCGCGCTACCTGCTGGCCTGTGGCGCGCTGGCCCTCATGCTCGTGCTGCCCGTGCTCACCGGCTGGCACCACGTCCTCACCCATCCGCGCACCGGCTCCGCACCGGAAGCCACCGCGCTGGCGGGTCCCTCCGAGCCACGTCCCCTCCCCACGTCCGCTGCCGCCGCGACGAGCCCCCACGCGACAGGCGACACCGGACTCGCCTCGGTGATGGGGCGAGCCCGCTCCGTGGTGGGTGGGAACCTGCACGGGCTGGTGCTGGCCTGGGGGCTGGGGGTGGTGTTGTCCTCGCTCCGGCTGCTGTCCGGGTGGCTGAGGCTGCGCCGACTGGTGCGCGAGGCCGAGCCCGCCCCCGTCGAGTGGCAGGAGGCCCTGGAGCGGCTGGCGCGGCAGCTCGGAATGACGCGGCCGGTGCGGCTGCTGCGCTCGGCGGCGATCGACGTGCCCGCGACCCTGGGCTGGTTGCGGCCGGTGGTGCTGCTGCCCGTGACGGTGCTCACGGGGTTGTCGCCACGCCAGCTCGAGATGGTGCTCGCGCACGAGCTGGCCCACATCCGCCGCCATGACTTCGCGGTGAACCTGGTGCAGACGTTGGTGGAGACGCTCTTCTTCTACCACCCGGCGGTGTGGTGGATGTCGCGCGTCATCCGCGCCGAGCGCGAGAACTGCTGCGATGACATCGCCGTGGGCACCAGTGGCAACGCGGTCTCGTATGCCCGGGCCCTCACGGCGCTGGAGGCCCTGCGCGAGCTGCCCGTGTCGGGTCCGGCGATGTCCGCCCTGGGCGGCTCGCTCACGGCGCGCGTGCGCCGGCTGGTGGGCCGGCCCGCCACGCGGTGCGCGTCGCGCTGGGAGGCGGGCGCCCTGCTGCTCACGCTGATGAGCGGCCTGGCCGTGGCCGCCCCCCTGGTCGCCCTCGCCCTGCCCGCCTCGCCCCCCCTCCAGGCCCACGCGAACCCCCCGATGGAGGTCGCGCTCGCCGTCGCCCCAGCGCCCGCCGCTCCCGCGCAGCCGCCCGCGCCGCTCGCCTCGGGCTCCGTGCCCATTCCCGTTCCCCAGCCGAGCGCTCCCGCCGGGATCGCCGGGAAGCCCGCCCCGAAGGCCCAGGCGAAGGAGCCCCTGCGGCTGGGATTGAAGGGGCCGTTCACGGTGGACCAGCTCGTCGAGCTCAAGACGGCCGGGGTCTCCATGGAGCAGAAGCGGCAATGGGAAGCGCTCGGCTACACGCCCACCGTGGAGGAGCTGGTGCAGCTCGGCCATGCCAACGCGACACCCGAGTACATGAAGGAGATGACGGACGCGCTCGGCGACAAGCCCACGCTCGAGGAGCTGGCCCAGATGCGGTTCCTGGGCGTGAGCGCGCGGAAGGTGAAGGCGCTCGCGGCGGCCGGCCATCGCGCGCTGTCCGTGGACCAGGTGACGCAGGCGGCGGCGCTCGGCATGGACGAGGAGTTCCTCCAGGAGATGCGCGAGGCGGGCCAGGGCTCGCTCACCTTCGACCAGCTCATCCAGTTCCAGGCCCTCGGGGTGAAGGGGCCGTACATCCAAGCCCTCAAGGACATGGGTTACGACAAGCTCTCCGCGGACGAGCTGGGGCAATTCAAGGCACTCGGCGTCTCCCCCGAGTACCTCCGCGAACTGCGTGAGGCGGGATTGGACAAGCTCGACCCGGAGGCCGTGGTGAAGCTGCGCGCCCTCGGCGTGGACGCGAGCGACCTGCGCAAGCTGCGCGACGAGGGCTTGGACAAGCTCTCCGTGGACGAGTTGATCCGCCTGCGCTCCTCTGGCGTGGACGCCGACTTCATCCGGGAGTTGCGCGAGGAGCCGTGACAGGTCGGGAGGCCGCGACGGCGCCAGGGGCCCATGCCTCTGGCGTCGGAGCCTGGTGCTTCGTCAGCCCTCGGGCCGCGAGCATGTCAACAGCAGAGGAGGAAGCGACCCGCGAATGAGCACCCCGTCCACGCCCCAGGAGCCCGGCCTGTATTCCAACCTCTGGAAGCTCCAGGGCATCCGCCTGCTGTTCTGGATGCACTTCTTCTCAGCCGTCCTCGTGCCGTTCTACACGGATTGGGGAGGCCTCTCGCTCGCCCAGGTGCTCTACCTCAACGCCTGGTTCTTCCTGTGCAACTTCCTCTTCGAGGTCCCCACCGGCAGCGTGGCGGACTTCCTCGGACGCAAGGCGTCCCTGGCGCTCGGCAGCGCGGTGGGCATCGGCGCGGCCCTGATCTACGTGTCCCGGCCCTCCTTCCTGGTGTTCATGGCCGCCGAGGTGCTCTTCGCCATCGCCTACACCCTGCACTCCGGTGCCGACGAGGCGCTCGCCTATGACAGCCTCAAGGCGAACGGCCTGGTGGAGCGCGCGCCCCAGGTGCTCGGCCGCATGGAGTCCTTCAAGCTCGGGGGCATCATCACCGCCACCCTCGCCGGAGGCTTCATCGCGAGCACCTTCGGCCTGAGCGCCCCCATGCGCGCCTATGTCATTCCCGCCGCGCTCGCCCTGCTGCTCTCCCTCACCCTGCGCGAGCCCCCCGTCCAGGCGAGCGAGCGCAAGGAGCGCCTCCCCTACACCCGCATCATCACCGAGGGGGGCCGCTACTTCCTCGGCCACAAGGTGGTCCTGCTGCTCGCCGTGGAGCTCGCCCTGACCAATGCCCTCGCCTGGGGCCTCATCTGGTTGTTCCAGCCGCTGCTCGAGCGCGCCGGACTGCCCCTGCGCTTCTTCGGCGTCGTGCACGCCCTGTCCTGCGTCGGGCAGATCCTCTTCCTCGGCAACTCCGCGCGGCTCGAGCGCTGGAGCGGCTCCATGCGCCGGCTGCTGCTCGGAGCCACCGTGCTCGCGGGCCTGAGCTTCCTGCTGCTCGCCAGCACCCGGTGGCTGCCCCTCGTCATCGTGGGGATCATCGTGGGCTTCACCTTCAGCCTGCCGCGCATCCCCCTGTTCAGCGCCTACATCAACCACCACGTGCCCTCGGAGCGGCGCGCCACCGTGCTCTCCTTCGTGTCCATGGTGCGCACGCTGGGGATCGTGGTGATGAACCCCCTCATCGGGCTGCTCGCCGAGTGGTCGCTGTCCGGGACGATGGCCCTGTTGGGGGCGGGACTGCTCGCGCTGGCGGCGGGCTCGCGAATCGAGGAGCGGCACTTGAGCCTCCCCTCCGAGCCCCCCGCCGCGGGTTGAGCCGCTCAGCGCGAGGGAGCGCGCCGCCGGTACTCCGTCTCGACGGCCTTGGTCTCCGGGCCCTGGCCCTCGGGCGGAATGTTGTAGTGGGTGATGAGCAGCCGATCCGGCTCGGGCTGATGGATCTCCGTGCGCCAGCCCCAGGGCGGACCGGAGGGCGCCGCGTAGCTGCCCTGGACGGCGTAGCCCTGGCCGCCCCGGCTTCCCGTGGAGAACATGATGCCAGTGCCGCTGTGGAAGCTGTCGACCCAGGCCATTTCGTAGCGCTCGGGATCGAGGTGATAGCCATAGATGGCCATCCCGGCGAGCGGCTTGCCCTTGAAGGCGCCCTCGTACTCATGCACCACGAAGCGCCCCCCGAGCACGGGACGGATCGTCCCGCGCCAGACGGACTCGTCTTCGAGCGTGTCGGGCTCGAACCACGTCCGCGTCACGCCCTCCCACTCGCCCACGAGCTTCGACAACTGATGATGGAGACCACCCTCCGCCTGGGACTGCTCCAACGATTGTTTCGCCATGGGCGGCGAGCTTACAACTGGCAGGTGCCTTCCACGCACCGCTCGCCCGAGGGGCAATCACAATTGACGGAGCACTCCGCGCCGCTGCCCGGGGAGTCGGAGGGCTGGCAGTAGCCCACCTTACACACGGAGCCCGTGGCGCACGTGGTGGTGGAGGTGCAAGGCACGCGGCAGGAGCCGTCCACGCAGTCCGAACCCGAGGCGCACTGCGAGGCACTGGTGCACGAGGGCTCCGCGCGAGGACGGCACAGTCCGGCCGAGCACTGCTGCGCGGCACCGCAGTCGGAGTCCGCCGAGCAGCCCCGCACACACGCGTTGTTGATGCAGTAGTTGCCCGAGGGGCAGTCCGCGTTGCGCACGCACACGGCCGAGCCCGCGTCGATCGGGGTGCCCGTGCCGCCGTCCGTGGGCGGACGCGGGCAGCCCGAGCCGCCATCCACCGGAGGCAGCCCGCCATCCGTGGGCCTCGTGCCGCCATCCGTGGGCTTCGTGCCCGCGTCGGGACGCGACGTCACCTGGCAGTAGTACCCGTCACAGTAGCCGCCGTTGGGGCAGTCCGCGTTGCGCTTACACGACTGGTTGCACACGCCGTTGACGCACGTGTCGCCGCGCGTGCAGTCCCCCGCCGAGCGACAGGTCTCCGCCTGCGCGTCCAGGTCCTCACATTGGCCCCTCATACAGTACTGGTTGGAGCGACAGTCCGAGTTGTCGTCACATGCGTATTGCCCGGGACGGCCGTAGCCATCGTCGTCGTCGTGGACCAAGACACATCCAGCGAAGAAGCCCACGATGAGGGCGAGCATCGGGGGCAGCAGAGACACCTTCTGGGACGGAACGGTCGACATGGGGCACTCCATCGGGGGGCCGGATCCGGGCGAGTTGGGGCGGATGGCCACCGCTCATCTCGCAATAGGAGCAGAGATTCTACCCGACAGCAGGGCGATTCCGGACGCCCCGCCATCTTCTGAACGCACGCGCTCCCACGTGCCAGCTACCGCCTCCCGAACCCGAACCCGAACGCCCAGGCCGGAACGACCGTGGCGGCCACCCCCGCGCCCCACCCGTACAGCAGCTCGTCGAGTGGAACGCCGAGAAACCGGCCCGGGAGCAGGAGGCTCGGCCTCCAGGTGCGCTCGAAGACCCCGGGCACGAGCCCCGCGAAGATCAGGCACAGCCCCAGGTAGATGACCGCCGACACCAGCCCCCCGAGCAGCCCCGGCCCCCACAGGTCCGGGCGCACCCACAACAGACCCGCCGCGCACACCCCCATCGCCACCACCGAGGCGTAGAGGATGGGCACCCCCACCCCTCGCAACAGCCCCGCCAACCCCAACACGAGTCCCAGGGCCCCCACGGCCCGTAACAGGGAGCGCACGGCAGCTCCTCGTGGCACCACGGCCCGGCGGAACGCCACGGCATAGGCGGTGGAGGCGAAGGCCCCCAGCCCGGCGACGAACAACACGTCCTCGAGCCCGAAGCCGATCCGATCGGCCAGATCGAACAGGAACCGGGGCGTCCAGTACTCCGGATAGAAGAGCCACTCGGTGGTGGCGAACGGGAGCGAAAAGGGCACCGTCCGCTTCATCAGCCAGCGCAGGTCCGGGCGGACGAACCAGATGAGCGCTCCGGGCACGAGGAACAGGAGCGACAACACCAGGAACTCGTACGTCATGGCCACACCAGCCCGAGCAGCGGCCACGCCACCATGGCCAGGGTCGCGGTGATCGCGGCGGCCACCCGGGCCTGGATCCGCCACGAGCCCGGCGGCGCGGGACGTACCCCCACCACCGCGAGCGTCGCGGCCATGGGCACCCCCAGTGCCGCCCCCACCTCCAGCCCCACCGACGCCAGCCCGCGCGGCGCCAGGGCCCAGGTGAGCCCGTTGAGCGCCACGATGACCCAGGCGGCCCGCTCCCCGCCCACGCGGACCGGCAGCGTGCGCTTGTCGCTGTCCCGATCCGAGGGCTCGTCGGGGAGCGCGGTGGCGATGGAGCACGCGAGGTGGGTGGGCCACAGCATCACCGTGAGCGCCCAGGGGAAGTCCGCGAGCGCTCCGCCCTGGGCGAGGTACCCATACAGCGGCAACACCCCGGCCACGCCCAGCATCTGCAACAGCTCGCCGCCGCCCCGGTAGGACAGCCGCAACGGCGGATAGCTGTAGGCCCACAGCAGCGCCACCGCCGCCACCGCCAGCACCCCGAGCAGCGGCGCGCGGTGCACCACCGCCAGCCCCACCGACACACCGACCAACGCCACCGCGCAGACGATCGCCGCCGTCCCCAGCGCCCTGGGGGAGAGCCGGCCCTCGACCAGCACCCGTGAGCCCCCCGAGAACACCGTCGCCGTGCGGTTGCGGCGATCCGTCTCCTGGTCCGCCCAGTCATTGGCGTAGACGATGAAGAGCTGATCCAACACCCCGAAGAGCTGCACCGCGACGAGTGTCCCCATCCGCAACGCGCCACCCGTCGCGTGCACCGCGATGAACTGCCCGAGCAGCAGCGGAAGCGCGATGTACGACTGGGAGGGCAGCCGCGACGCCTGGAGCCAGGCCCGGAGGCGCGCGAGGCCCGGGCTCACGACGCGTCTTCCCGCGCGAGCCCCAACCGCTCGGCGACCTCGGCGCGCAGCTCGGTGAAGGGCAGATCCCAGCGGCGCTCGCCATCCAGGCGCCACGCCTTGACCGGGATGAGTTCCTCGCGGGCGAGCACCTGGTGCAGCCGTGCCTCGTCCCGGGGCTCGCGGCGGAAGGAGAAGGGATTGCGGAAGGCCCGGCCCTCGAGCGGCCCGTACTTGGCGTCGTGGTCCGCGATGAGTTCACGCAGCTCCTGGAGCCGCGTGTCCAGGTAGTCGAGGAACACTGGATCGAAAGGCCCGATGCCCGCACGCGCCTCGGGCTCGCGCGCCACCCAACGGGCCCAGTCGTAGCCGAACAGGAAGTCATGGGCGTAGCGGAAGCGCAGCTCGGACTTGTTGCCGAAGCCCCGGCACAACGCCACCACCCGCCCGGCGAACGCGCGCATCTCGTCCGGTCCACCCGTCTTCCACAGGCAACAGGCCAGGTAGTCCAGGTCCCAGAAGATGTTGTCCGGAAAGTCCTCGACGAGCACGCCCACCACGTCGGCCAGTGCCTCGGCGAAGGCCCGCCGTCGCGCTTCCTCGCCCGCCATCAAACGCTCCGCCAGTTCCACGGGCAGCGGCGCGCGCGCACGGGAAGGATCCAACGAGGCACGCGCCCCCAGGGCGGGCCCCAGGCGCACCAGCCGCTCGAGAAGCATCCGGACATCACTGATCACCGAGCACCTCCCCACCAGCGCTCCACGAGCACCAACCCGGACAACACCAGCGTGCCCCACCAGATGGCGCGGTGGAGTTCCAACTTGTAGGCCCCTTGCGCCGCGAACGCATTCGTCACCGCTTCCGGACTCTTGCGCCACGCGCGTGCGCTGAAGAACACCACCGGGAGCGCCGCCAGGGACCCCCACTGCCCCATCCCGAGCCAGAGCACGGCCCCCGCCAACAGCAGGCCCTCCGAGGCCCGCCGGACCGCCGCGTTCCCCAGCCACGTGGTGAAGGTGCGCTTGCCTCCGGCACGGTCACTCTCCTCGTCGGATAGCCCACTGGCGAGCGCGCTCGCCAGGCAGAGCGCCAGCAGTCCCGGAGCCCAGGTGAGCAGGGCCTGTGGCGCCCACTGTCCACATTGCGCATAGGCATGCAACACGGGAAGCACCCCGCCCACGCCCACCATCTCCAGCAGCTCCCCACCCCCCCGGTAGTTGAGCCGCAGCGGAGGCAGTGTGTAGGCGGCGAAGATGAACAGGCTCAGGGCCGCGAGCGGCAGGAGCAACGGCCGCGCGAGCGCGGCTCCGGCGGCGCCCGCCAACACCAGGGCCCCCGCTCCCGCTCCCAGTCCCGCCAGCAACAGGGCCCTCGCGGGGAGGATGCCGTCGGGGATCGTCTTCGGCGAACAGCCGCGCGGGAACATGCGGCGCTTGAGGGCATCCACCTCGCGGTCTCCCC
Source organism: Cystobacter fuscus (assembly GCF_002305875.1). NCBI lineage: Bacteria > Pseudomonadati > Myxococcota > Myxococcia > Myxococcales > Archangiaceae > Cystobacter > Cystobacter fuscus. The sequence goes on from NZ_CP022098.1 coordinate 9,735,520, forward strand.
AATCGTTGAGCAGCACGATGAAGGTGATGTCCAACGCCGTCCACAGCACCCCCCACGCGAGCGCTCCCACCGACCACCGCCCCGCGCTCGCCGCCCCCATCGCCTGTCCGAACAACGCGGGGACGAACACCTTCGGCCAGCTCGCCGGCTTCAGCGCGTACCACCACCGCCGCGCGGCTCCCATCGACTCGACACCCACCACGCAATGCCTCCCGGCGTACGACCTCCCTCCTCCACTTATAGCGTCGAACCGGGCCGTCCCCGTGTGCCACTTCGTGCGCTCTTCCTGTCCGCCGGTGGACACCCGCGAGAGCGCTTCCCCGAGCGAGCATCGTTCCCATCTCTGTGCTCCAGTCCACTCTCGCCCAACATCCCCGTGCACGTGGCCGGACCATCCCTAGATTCCGCCCGCCGATGTCACCCCGGCGCGGTGAGGCCGGGGCCACACCACAGAGGAGCACACCATGACGAGGAAGGCACTGCTGGCCGTGACGCTGGGAACGCTGCTGGCCGGTAGCGTGGGCTGCCACCGCAACACGCGCGAGCGCGCCGAGGACACCGCCGAGGACGCCGCCGACAAGGTCGAGGACGCCGCCGAGAAGGCCGGTGACAAGGCCGAGGATGCCGCCGAGAAGGCCGGCGACAAGATCGAGGACGCGACCGACAAGTAGTCGGGCGGGAAGGCGAGCGTCCCGGAAAAGGCGGAGCGCGGGACCCGATGGTAGAACCGGGCCATGCACTCCGCCTTTTGCGTGCTCGCCCTGCTGCTCGCGGCCGGTGAGACCCCGGATTCGAAGCCCGCGTCCGTCGAGGTCACCGCGCTCGAAGTGGACGTGGACTTCCGCTGTCCTTCCCGCGCCACCCAGAGCCTCGTGCTCACCCCGAAGGCCCAGGCCCAGGTGAAGGTGCCCGAGTCCTGCCCGGACGCCGGGGCCGACTGGCGCTTCACCGTCCACTGTCCCGAGGACACCTGCTCGGGCGTCATCCGCACCGCCCAGGGCGCCATCGCCCTCGTGCAGGGCCCTCGCAAGCAGCTCCAGGTGAAGCCCCTGGCCAAGGAGCACGCCCCCACCCTGGACCTCCTGGCGCTGAAGATCACCGGCCAGTACGCCCTGACGATGCCGTCGGCCGAGGAGCACCAGCGGCCCCTGCAACTGCTGCTACAGCACCCCGCCGTCACCGGCGTGTACACGCTCTCCCCCTCGGAACACATCCCCGTGGCGTTCGAGCTGGGCGGCAAGCGCCTCGTGCTCCACTCCGAGGCTCAGTGGACCGAGGACGAGCATGTGCGCCTGCGGCTGCGCGACACGCGAGGCGCGCTCCTGTTCGACGCGACGCTCGCCTTGAAGGAGCAGCGGGAGCTGGACTGCAAGCGGCTCGACGGCTTCTGCCAGGGCTCGCTGAAGCTCTGGGTGCGCGAGTACCAGGCCCTGCCCATCCAGCCGTAGCGCCCCCGAGGCGGGCCGGCTACTCGCGCCCCTTGTCCTCGGTGAACTCGGCATCCACCTCGGGGCCCGCGCCGCGCTCGATGCGGGGCCGACGGGGGGACTCCGGAGGAAAGGGTGGCTCCACCGGGGGCGGCCCGAACGGACCGCCGGGAAAGGGACCCGTGGAGAACGTCGTCACGCGGATGGAGCCGGACGCCATGCGGCGCTCGACGCCCCGGCGCACCCAGCGGGCCACGACGCGGCGCGTGGGCGGCAACAACAGCAACAGGCCCAGGACGTCGGACACCACGCCCGGGAGCACCAGCAGCAGGCCCCCCGCGAGGACGAGCACGCCCCCCAGCAGCCCTTCCTCGGGCACCCGGCGCTGGGCCACGGACTCCTGCCAGCGGCGCAGCACCCGCAGCCCTTCCCTCCGGGCCAGCGAGGCGCCAATCACTCCCGAGAGGAGCACCAGGGCGAGCATGGGGACGATCCCCACCTCATGGGCGATGAGCGACAACAGGTAGAGCTCCACGAACGGCAGGAGCACGAGCGGCAAGAGGAACCTGGACACCCGCCCAACCTAATGCGCCCGGACCCCGCGCGCCCGTGAAGACGGCGGCGCGGCGCTCACTCTCCGTTGAGCTGGCCATTCATCCAGTTGACCACCAGGTACAGCAGGAAGAAGAAACCCAGCACGGTCAGCACCCACCGGGTGGTCGGCTGGAAGCCCTGGTTCTCCGTGGTCGAGGGCATGGGCATGGCCGAGGCCAGTCCGAGCATCTCACTCGCGTAGCGCGCCGTGCGCTGGTACTGGTCCGCCACCACCTGCGTGTCGTGGGCGGACAGCTCTCGCCCGAGCTGGGGATCGAAGAGGCGCACCTCGGCCTCCTTCGCCAGCTCCGCCGCCTGGGACACCACCTCGCGCACCAGGGCGTCCCGGTCCGACAGGGGCACGCGCACCTCGGTGGCCACCCACTGGCCGCCCTCGCGCAGCGGGTGCACCTCCACCGAGCCCTGTTCGAGGTGCCAGGCATGCCCTCCGCCTGCCAGGGCCTTCGCCCCCCGGGCAACCAGGAGCGACTCGAGCCGGGCTCCATCGAAAGGAGCCCCGGGGACCATGGATTGAAGGAGCAGGTCGTATCTCACGCGGGTTGGAGTATACGCGCCTGAAGCCATGCCCAAGCCCCCCTTCGGTCCCCGTCCTGATCGCCGCCCCGGTCCCGCCCCCGCCGGGCGCAAACGCCCCTCGCACCGCCCCGAGCAGATCGCCCCGGATCGCACCACGCCGGACATCGGGCCGGATGGGCTGCCCCAGGTGTCGCTCGTGCGCCGGGGCGTCGAGCGCTGGCAGGCGGGCCACCCGTGGATCTACCGCGCCGACCTCAACGGCGACCCCGCCCTGGAGGGCGGCGAGGTGGTGCGCGTGGTGGATGGGCGGGGCTGGTTCCTCGGCAAGGCCTTCTACTCCAAGCAGTCGAAGATCTCCCTGCGCTGGCTGTCCTACGAGGACGTGCCGGTGGACACGGACTTCTTCCGTCAGCGCCTGGCCCTCGCGGACGCGATGCGCCAGCGCGCCCTGCCCGGCGAGACCACGTACCGCGTGGTGCACGGCGAGGCGGACCTGCTGCCGGGACTCGTGGTGGACCGCTATGGCGACTGCGTGAGCGTGCAGTTCCTCATCCCCGGCACCGAGCAGCGCAAGGCGATGTTCGTGGAGCTGCTCACGGAGCTGTACAAGCCCCGCGCCATCGTCAACCGCTCGGACGTGGGCGTGCGCGCCCTGGAGGGGCTGCCCCAGGAGAAGGGCGTGCTGACGGGCTCGCTGCCCGGACCCGTGGCCTATGACGAGGGGCTGGTGCGCGTGCGCGCGGACCTGCTCGAGGGGCAGAAGACGGGCTCGTTCCTGGACCAGCGGGAGAACCACGTCATGGCGTCGCAGTACGCCTTCGGCGAGGCGCTGGACTGCTTCTCCTACGTGGGCGGCTTCGCGCTGCAGCTGGCCACCCGGGCCAGGAGCGTCACGGCGGTGGAGATCTCCGACGTGGCGGCGGCCCAGCTGCGCGCGAACGCGGCGGCCAACAAGCTCTCCAACGTGGACGTGGTGGTGGCCAACGCCTTCGACTACCTGCGCGACGCGCTGGACGATGGCAAGCGCTTCGACACCATCGTGTTGGACCCGCCCTCGTTCGCCAAGAACAAGGACGCCATCCCCGGAGCGCTGCGCGGCTACAAGGAGATCAACCTGCGCGCCATCCAGCTCTTGCGGCCGGGCGGCTATCTCATCTCCGCGAGCTGCACGTACCACATCGACGAGCAGGCCTTCGAGGACATGCTGGCCTCGGCGGCGGCGGACGCGAAGCGGCGGGTGCAGATCGTCGAGAAGCGGGGCGCGGGCAAGGATCACCCCGTGTTGTTGAACCTGCGCGAGACGCGCTACCTCAAGTGCTTCGTGCTGCGGGTGCTCTGACCCGGCCCTCGCCCTTGTCAGCCAGCCGAGAGACGTGGTTCATGCGGCTCTCGGCCGAGGAAGCACCCTCGAATCACGGAATGAACTCGTCGCCAGAACGGCGCTCGGGGACAAAGGTATCGAGTGGGCGCTCGCGCAAACTACCGTTGATGGTTTGCAACGTGCTGATGGGGGCCTTCGCGAGAGCAGCAGACACTTCGCCCGGGGGCAATCGTGTGGCGCTCGCTATTTCCTGCAACAGACGGGAATTGAACCCCTCGACTTGCTCCCTCGTCAGATACTGCGCCTTGACGCCGGTTCGAGATTTGATCCCAGCGGCGGGACTGATGCGAATGACAACATCTGGGGGAATTTCGACCCCCTTGGCAAGGCACCCCAATTGCAGCGTCGCCAGATCCTTCAAGTCCCGCAGCTCGATTTCCTTCAGCTTGCCGCCCGTCTCCGAACCACCGAGCGGATGATTCTTGTTCTGATACGAGAACTGTTTGGGCGCCTCATTCGGAGCCCCAGAAATGGTGTGGCTCTTCAGTCCCGAGAGCTTCTCGAATCCGAAAACCATGGGCACGATTGCTCCATTGTTGATCAATCCAAGGAACGGTGCCTTGCCATTTTCAAGCTCCGACTTCAGTTCGCCACCGAGCTTCGCATAAAGTTCGGCGAGTTCGCTTCCAGCGATCTTCCGCTCGCCCCCATCTCGTGACGAAATCGTAATCTCACTGGGAAACTTCAATTTGCTGCTTATCTGCCCGGGCGACATCTTCGCCAATCCGGGAAGCAAGAAGCTGTTGTCGGTCAATATTGACTGCATTTGCGTCTTGAGCGCGGCATGGGCCTCGTCCATGGAGTCAACGTTGATCTGAATCGGTTTCTTCGTCAGCTCCAGTGGCGTCCCCTTGTCCGCGGCCTCTTGCAACGCCTGGGTCATCTTGTATTGCAAAGCACGGTTGACGGCCGAAGAAGGCTTTGTTCCCTTGCCCTCCGCATAGAGTCTTGCTTTGTTTCGCAAGTTGGCTCGCGTCGTGCTGTCCGTCGAACGCTCAGGCGTCCGGTCCGAGAAGAAGACCATTCCTTCGAGCGACTCGGCACCTCCCTTGGCATCGTTTACGCCGCCTTTCAGCTCTCCGGAAACAAGGATTTCCAACCCCCATGGACTTCCGTGCCCGGCCTCCCATTTGGTATAATGGGCTGGTGCCGTCGGGTTTTTCGAGGCAAGGAGTTCGTGGCGAAGCTGTTGCTTTGTCGAAGGGTCCAGCGACATGGAATCGAGGAGATCAAGAGGTGATCTCCGGGATTCGTCCAAAGCCGTCGGCCGCACGCCCGCTGAAATCAAGGCTCGCACCTTATCAATATCCTTCTCCAACACCGCCTGATGCAGCGCGGTCCCAGCACCTCCAGGGGAGGCGGTGTCCACCACCTCGCGGCGGTTCGTGGGCAGCACGGAGTCGCGCCGCGAGTTCAGCAAGCGGAAGTCTTCTGTCGTCGGAGGCCTGGCCGCAGTGGCGGCGTCCCGGCCATGAGGATTTGGTTTGTCGAGCCCATCCTGGTGCACGCTGGAGGTGCTGGCGGAGAGGGGTCCTTGCCCAGAGGCGGACTGTGCCGCAATCGTGCCCGGGACCGTGCTCGCCGTGGTCGTGGCGCCGCCAGTCACGCCCTGGGTCGACTGGGCCGGAGAGCTCTGTCTTGCTGAAGCAGCAACCCGCGGGTCGTGAGGCTTATTGACTCTATTACCAATCATGTACCCTCCTCAGTCAAAACGGCTCCAAGCCCTTCTGCCTGCCTGTCCCCCGTGCGCCAGACACAGGGGGAACGATGAAGTAGCCATGGGTATTTACAATATCACGGTATCGCAACCGTTTCCGTGAAACAAGAGGGCGGAGCAGGCCCTTTTCAACCATTCATAAAGAACCGCCTCAATCCTGACGCGGAGGAACCCCACGAGTTTGCCTTGGAACGTCTCGGAAGGCGTGCTCGTGAGAGGAAGTCCTGGTCAGCCTCACCCACCGTCCAGTGGCCGTCCCTCCCCACAGCTCGGCTGCTCCTTGCTCGCCCTCCTCAAAATGGCGAAAGTCGAGTCCGAGGACTCCATGCGCGGCCGGGACTGGGACGAGGATGGCGGCGGAGAGGGCGACGAGCGGCCCTTCTCCGGAGGTACCCACGAGGAGGAGCGGGCGCTCAAGGAGCTGCGCACCGTCTACCGCCAGGCCGACGCGGCCTACGCCCCCTTCTCCTGCCCGGCCAGTGGCGAGTGCTGCCAGCTCGCGAAGACCCGGCGCCAGCCCTGGCTGTGGTGGCCCGAATGGCTGCTGCTCACGCGCCGCCACCCGCTGCCCCCGCCCCGGAAGGACGGCGGCTGCCCCTACCTGGACACCGAGGGCCGACGCTGCACCGTGTACGCGGACCGGCCCTTCGGCTGCCGCACCTTCTTCTGCGAGCGCATCCGGGGCCCGGCCCGCCAGCCCGCGGACACGGTGACCACCCTGCTGGTGCGCCTGGAGCGCATCTCCCAACGCCTGATGCCCACGTTGACGGGCCCCCGGGAGCTGCTCGACTGGCACGCGGAGGCCCTCTCCGAAAACGGGCCCGAGGAGGAGCCATGAGCCGCTGGCTCGTCGCCCCGCAGGAGTTCAAGGGCACCCTCACGGCCACCGAGGCGGCCACCGCCCTCGCCGAGGGGCTGCGCCAGGGCGCGCCCGGGGTGGAGCTGGACGTGGCGCCGCTCGCGGATGGAGGGCCCGGCACCGTGGACGCGCTCCTCACCGGCGTGGGCGGCGAGCGAGTGAGCCGCACCGTCACCGGACCCCTCGGCCAGCCCGTGCGGGCCACCTATGGCCTGCTGGACGGGGGACGCACCGCCGTCATCGAGATGGCCGCCGCCTCGGGCCTGTCGCTGCTCGCCGCCGGGGAGCGGGACGCGCGGCGCGCCTCCACCACGGGGACGGGCGAGTTGATGCGGGACGCACTGGAGCGGGGCTGCCAGCGGCTCATCCTCGGCCTCGGGGGAAGCGCCACCACCGATGGAGGCAGCGGAGCACTCACGGCGCTCGGCTGGCGCTTCCTCGACGCGAGTGACGTTCCCCTCCCCCTGGGAGGCGCGGCGCTCCAACGGCTCGCCCGCGTGGACGCGAGCGGCGCCCATCCCCGGCTCGCCGAGGTGGAGTTGCTCGTGGCCACGGACGTCACCTCGCCGCTGCTGGGATCGGATGGGGCCGCGCGCCTCTTCGGCCCCCAGAAGGGAGCGGACGCGGCGGCCGTGGAGGAGCTGGAAGCGGCCCTGGCCCGTTTCGCCGAGGTCCTCTCGCCCGGCCTCGCCCAGACACCGGGTGGCGGCGCGGCGGGAGGGTTCGGCTATGGCCTGGTGGCGCTGGCGCGGGGGAGGATCGTCTCCGGGTACACGCTGGTGGCCCGGACGCTGCGGTTGTCCGAGCGGCTCGCCGCCGCGCGAGCCGTGCTCACCGGGGAGGGCCGCTTCGACCGGCAGACGGCGCTCGGCAAGGGCCCGGGAGCCCTGGCGAAGGAGGCCCGGGCGCTCGGCCGGCACACGGTGATGTTCGCGGGCCAGGTCACTCCGGACGCGAGCGCGGAGGGCTCTCCGTTCGACGAGGTCATCGACCTCTCCGCGAGCAAGGACTCCGAGACCTCCGCCGCCGAGTCCCTGCGCCAGGCCGGCGCGAGATGGGCCGCCCACAACCTTCAGGGGGTGTAGCGCACCGTCCGCGAAATCCAGGACGAGCCGCCGCGGCCATCGCGCACCACCACCCAGAAGCGAACCTCCTGGGCCTGGGCGTCTCGCGGCGGCTGCCACTCCACGCGGTGCCGACCCTCGCCGCCGCCCGGATCCGCGCCCCCCGTTTCGTTGGGAGAGATGGCCCCCAGCGTGGTGTGCCACGAGAGCTGCCAGGACTCGATCAGGGGCACCGGCTTCAGCTCGAACGAGCGCACCACATAGGCCTCCTCCAGGGCGGAGAAGTCCGGCGCCTCGAGCCGGAAGGGACCCGGTCCGGACAGCTCGCGTGGCACGTCCGCCACCCAGGGCTCGTCCTCCAACAGCGGATCCGGCAGCAGCGGCTGCACGTTGGGCTTCATCTCCGGGAAGAACGGGCAGTCGTACACCATCAACTTGCTGGCGAAGATGCGCTCGTCCCCGCCGCGCACCTCGAGCACCAGGGGCAGCCGCACACCGCCCAATCCCTTGTACGTGTCTTCCTCGAGCACCCGCTGGACCAGGGGCGTGCCGTCCGGAAGGGTGGCCGCGCCCGGGCCTGGAAACAGGGTCAATCGCAGCTCACCGCCCCGGGTGACTCCGCGCTTGAGCTCCACCCGATCCTCCTCGCAGGTGTCATCGTTTTGCGAGGAGCAGGCGGCGAGGACGTATTCCAGCTCGCGGCCGTCACCCACCGGGTCGGGGATGAGCGCGCTGAGCTGCACCGGACGCGCGAACGTGGCGGCGAGCACCGTCGGGTCCGTGGAGCAGATGGGAGAGTAGAGCTCGGGCGGCTCCATCTGGATCCCGAGCACGCGCAGATCCTTCACGCTCGAGGGAACGTCCTGCTCCTCGAGACAGGCGGAGCAGAGCAACAAGCCCAGGAGGGCGAACAGGTGGCGCATGACTCAGAAGCTCCCCTTGACGCCGATGACCGGGAGGATCGGGATGCCAGGCACCTCGAACTGCTCCCGGTAGCGGTAGTCGTAGAAGGTCGCCTCCACGTTGGAGGCGTTGTAGACATTCTGCACATCGATGTAGGCGTTGAGTGTCCAGCGCTGGAAGACCCAATTCTTGTCCAACCGCAGATCGAGCTGTTGGAAGGGCTTGAAGCGCGCGGAGTCCGTCTCCCCATAGGAGCCGTAGTAGCGATTGCGGTCCACGTCGTAGCGGTCGAACAGGTGCTGCAGCGGCGTGGTGGGCCGGCCGGTGACGTAGCGCATGCGCGCGCCCAGCTCGAGGCCCCACCACGGCAGCCGGTAGCTGGCCACCGCCGTGAGGATGTGCGTCTGATCGAAGGTGGTCAGCCAGTACGGATCATCTCCCCCCGCGCGCCGCTGCTCGGAGCGGTTGAGGGTGTAGGCCAGCCAGCCGAAGAAGTCGCGCGTCACGGCGTGCCGCAACAACACCTCCATGCCGTACGCGCGCCCGAGCCCCTGGTTGGAATAGGGGTAGCGGGTGAGCGAACCATCCTCGTTCTGCACCGTGTTGCCCGGCGAGACGACCAGATCGTAGCGCCGGTTGAAATAACCCGTGACGTCTATGCTGATGAGGTCGGTGATCTGCTGCTCCACGCCCAGGCTCGTCTGGAAGGCCCGCTCGTGCAGCAGGTTGGGATTGCCCAGCGGCGCGGGATCCAGGTTGAAGGCCTCGGGCGGCTGGCTGTACAGGCCCACGCTGCCCTTGAGGGCCGTCTTCTCCGTGGGCTGGAAGCGCACCCACAGCCGGGGATCGAACGCGGAGCGGCTCTGCCCGTAGACGCGCGCGGCGGAGGCGCGCAGCCCGGGCGTCAGCGTCACCGGACCCGCCTTGACGTCCAGCTCCGCGTAGAGCGCGCCATCGAAGGAATTGGCCGTGCGCTTGAGGGGCTGCGGCTCCGAGCGCGGCTCGGCACCGGGAAAGGGGGGGAACTGGATGCCGCCGATGACGGGGATCTGCCCCTCGCCCACCAGGTGCTCGAACAGCACGTCCGCACCGGCCCGCGCGGTGAGCCACGGTGTCACCTCCAGCGCCAGGTCCTCGCGCAATCCGAGCGACCAGACGTTCGCGTCGAGGAAGATCTCGCCGAAGGCGAACCTGCCCAGGTCGTACCCCGCGAACGGGGTGAGCACGGAGGAGAAGTTGCCCTTGCGGTACGTCCAGTCGCCCTTGAGCCGGTGGAAGAGCGTGCGCGTGTCCACGGTGATGTCGCGGTTGCGGCCACCGCCCGTGGCCACCACCGTCAGCAGGTCATCCGAGCCAAACGCCATCACATAGCCCGAGTGGCGTCCCCCCTCTCCGGGCTCGCTCCCGCGCTTGGCGCCGAAGTCCATGCGCACCTGGTAGTCCCAGTAGCGCGGCAGCACGAGCAGCGAGCCGCCCTGGGGATCCTTGGGCAACACGAGCGGCAGGAGCGCGTCCACATAGGAGCGCCGCGCCGCGCCGGAGATGGAGATGCCCTCGGTGATGGGAGACTCCAGGAAGAAGCCCGAGTCCAGCAGGTCCACCTTCACCGAGCCGTGCAGCGTGTCGGTGGAGCCCTTGCGCGTGGCCACGTCCACCGCGCCGCCCACCGCCCGGCCGTAGCGCGCGCCGAAGCCGCCCGGGTAGAAGTCGATCCGATCGATGAACTCGGAGTTGAGCACCGAGGGTCCACCACCCAGGTGGAAGAGGATGGGCACCTCGACGCCATCGAAGAAGGTGAGCGTCTGATCCGGCGCCGCGCCGCGCACCAGGAGCTGGCCGAGGCCGAACGGGGTACGCGCCACGCCCGGCAGGTTCTGGATGACACGGATGGGGTCTCCGAAGCTGCCCGGCACCTTCTGCAACTCCTGGCGCTCCAGGGTGCGGCGCACCACTTCCTTCTTCTCGCGCGCGCCGCGTACCACCGTCTCGAAGCCCGGCGCCTTGGGCATCAGGTAGAAGATGACCTCCGTCGTCTCCGAGGGGGCGAGCGTCTCCTTGGTGGTGAAGAGGTGGTACTCGCTGGCCACCACGCGCACGTCACACTCGCCGGGGGCGACCTTGAGGGTGAAGCGACCCTCGGCGTCCGACATGGCCTCGGGCGCCTCCGGGTCGTCCCCACAGCGCACCGTGGCCCCCTCCACGCGCGTCCGGCTGCCCCGGGCCAGCAATTGCCCCGTGAGGGTCGCCTCGGGAGGAGGAGGCGGCGGCGCGGACTCCTCCACCTTGGGCGGCTGGAGGACGAAGTTGTAGACGTACTGCACCTGGATGGGGGCGGGCACCCCGTCCACCTCGGCCGGGGAGAACTGGAACTGGCGCACCGCCTCGAGCGCCGCCTCGTCGAAACCATCCCCCACGGGGCGGGTGACCTGCGCGTCGGACACGGCGCCCTGCGCGTCGATGGTGATGACCATCTCCACCGAGGCCATATTGCCGGCCGCGGCGGCCTCGGACGGGTAGACGGCCTCCACGGAGCGGACGAGCTCGGGAGGCTTCGTGAGCACGGGCGTGTGAACGCCCGCGTCCACCTCCTCGCGGCGAGCCCCGTCATAGGCTTGCGCCTGAACGGTGGTAGACAACAGGAGGACGGCGAGCAGCGACCAGGGAGCGAAGCGAGAAGAGGTCACGGGGGGCGCATTTAATGAGGAGACCCCCCCAGTGAACAGCGATTCTATTGAAACACGCCCCCGCGTGGCCGCCAGAGCACATAACCGTGCTCGAGCAGCCAGGCCCGCGTGTCGAGGCCCTCGATGCGCTCGGCCAGACCCAGGACGGACTGGCGGAAGGCGTCCGGGGGCGACAGGGGGCCCGCCGCGCGCGCTTGCTCCCAGGCCTCCGTCCACCGCGCGAAGAAGGCGTGGATGGGCTCTCCGGGCTTCACCCGGCGGCGGAAGTCCCGGGGCAGCCAGTCCCGGAAGAGCACGGGGGCGAAGCCGCGGCTGAAGTCGGTGTGGAACAGCAGGGCCTCGCGCGACAGCCCCCCGGGCACGCGCCGCAGCAGGTGCGCGACCAGCACCGCGCCGGACGTGTCCGTGCTGCCCTCGACGAGCAGCCCGCCCTCGAGCAGCGCTCCTCCCAGGGTGTGGTGGATGCCGGGGACGTCCTCGGGACGGTAGCCGCGCAGCAGGTTCATGGCGCGGATGAGGCGCACCGTCTCACCGGGCCGCAGGGGCAGGGAGAAACCGCCCTGCCGGAAGTCGGTGAGGGCGTCCACGTGCGCCTGGGCGGCGGCCACGCGGTGGGCATCCAACTCCACGCCCACCACGGGGAGCTCCGGGTGGACATCCCGGAAGGCACGGGCGCTGTCGAGCGTGGTCCACGGGTGCTCGCCAAAGCCCACGTCCACGAAGGCGGCATGGGCCCAGGCGTCCTCCCGGCGGGTGAGCAACGCGCGCTCCTCGTGGAGCAGGTACGCGTCGAGCCCCTGGAGGCGCCCGGGGGAGGTGCGTCCTCGTGTCTTGCGGTCCGGGGAGGTCATGAACCAGACCGGGAACTATACTTCGGCCATGCCCGCCACGACCGTCCTCGATCCGCGGATGGAGCAGATGTCCGCCCCCGCCTCGCTCGGGCACCGGGTGGAGTGCCTGCGGTGGGTTCCCCCGGAGCACGCCTTCACCTGGGAGCACGAGGTCGTCGCCGACGCCAACGTGGACCTGCTGCTGGAGCTGACGCCCGAGCGATGCCGGGCCGTCCTGTATGGCCCGGTGACCCGGCCCCTGCACGTGGCGACGCACGCGGGCCGGGGCTACCTGATGGTGCACTTCCACCCAGGTGCCATGCCCCGGCTCGTGGACGCCAGCCCCGCCGAGCTGGTCAACGAGGCGGTGGAGTTGCGGCATGTCGGTGGATTGTCCCTCGATGCGCTCGGCGAGCGCCTGCTGTCCGCGGGCGCTCTGGGACCCATGTGTGAAGTGCTCACGCCCCTGCTGGAACGGACCGCCTGCCCCTCCGGAGACAGCTTCGACCGGGTGCTGCGCCAACTGCTCTCCCGGCCGGAGACTCCACGCCCGGGCGACCTGGCGAAGGCCCTGCACCTCAGCCCACGCACCCTGCAACGCGCCTTCAAGGAGCGCGTGGGCTTCTCTCCGGGGACCTACACGCGCATCACGCGGCTCCAGCACGCGCTCGGCCTGCTGCGAACGAGCGAGGGCGGCTCGCTCTCGGACGTGGCGTACCGCTGTGGCTACGCGGACCATGCGCACATGACGCGGGAGTTCCGGGAGCTGACGGGCCGCCCTCCGAGCGCGTTCCGCCTTCCGGGCTGAAGCGGCGCACACGTGTCGCATTCGTTCAAGCGCGGGCGGGGCCGCCCTCCGTAGCGTGTACGCCATGACGACACAGCCACTACGAGTCATCGAGTGCCAGGGAACCCCCCGTCGGATTGGCCAGCAGTGGGGAGAGGCCTGCCGGGAGAGCCTGCGCGCCTCGGCCGAGACCTTCTTCTTCGCCCTGTCCCAGGGTCCCTCGCGCACCTCGCGACAGGACGCGGTGCGGATGGCGCTGCAATTGGAGGCCAACGTGCGCGCCTTCGAGCCGGAGGCGCTGGAGCTCATCCGGGGCCAGGCCGAGGGTGCCGGGCTCCCCTATGAGGAAGCCTTCGCGCTCCAGTGCATGCTGGAGCTGGCCGTGCACTGCTCACAGCTCGGAGGCATGTGCACCTCGGTGGCGCTCACGGGCGAGGCGACCGCGGATGGACAGGCACTCCTCGGACAGACGATCGACTGGAGTCCGGACGCCCGGGTGGATCTGCTGCGCATCCGCCATGAGGACGGACGCGAGCAACTGTCGCTGTGCCTGTCTGGCTCGCCCTACTACCACCTCAACAGCGACGGGGTGGGCAACTGCGCCAACCTCACGCTGGTGGCACCCCGGCCCTGCCCTTCCCTGCTGCCCCTGTCCGTGTACATCCCCCGGGCGATGCGCCAGCCGAGCCTCTCGGCGGCGATGGAGGTGCTCGTCTCGGCGGCGAGAGGCATTGGCTACTACCACCTGGCGGATGCCCAGGGGCGCGTGGTGGGCATCGAGAGCACGTACGACGACCACGTCCTGCTGCGGCCCGAACGGGGAGTCATCGTCCACGCCAATCACTACCAGTCCGAGCGCTTCCGGGAGCAGGACTTCACGCACCTGGTGTCGCCGTGCACGTTCGGACGAAAGGCACGCATCGAGGAGTTGGTGGCCCAGGAGCATGGCCGCCATACGCCGGACTCGGTGATGCGGATGCTCGCGGACCACGGCACGCCCGGGGGCCGGCTGTGCCTGCATGACTCGCCGCCCGCGGCCAACGCGATGCCGCTGGAGACAAAGGCCACGGTGGTGATGGCCCCCGCGCGCCGCACGATGTGGGTGGCGGCGGGGCCCGGGTGCCGCGAGCCGTTCACCGAGTTCCGTCTGTGAATCGAGGCGAGCCTGGAGCCCCACTGTCAGATCGCTCGATTCACACCTGAGCGCCTCTGGGGTACATAGACGCCCCCAGAGGGCTCCATGCAAACGCTCAACGACAGAAGCTTCCTCGGGGCCGTAACTCCGCCGCGTGAGTCATCCTCTTCCGAGGTCCACACATGAGTCCCCAAGATTGGCGCCCCCAGTTGACGACGATCGATGAACCCATCGCCGAGGACCTTTGGTCCTATACCGCCAGCGATGGGAGCACGAGGAGGTCGAAAGTCCTCGTCGGACGCCCTCAACCTCTTCCCGGCGAGGAAGAGCGAGCCTGGTACTGTCCGATCTTCATCGAGGGCTACCTTCCTGGAATCAAATGCGTCATGGGGGTCGGCCCAGTCGATGCGCTCATGAACGCAATGACCCTCGTGAGGCGATTCTTCGAGGAACACTCCGACGTCACCCCCCGCGCCGGGTAGACAGAACTGCCTTGGGGCGGGCTCTGTCTGGTTTTAGACGATGGCTTGAGCCGCGCGCTCCAGCACGCGCGCCTCCCTCGAACCCGCGCGGCGGAGTCTTCTAGCCCGCCGCGCGGAAACCGCGGAGCGCGGCGGGCTTGGAAGGATAGTCGCCCGGCTCACGCGAGAGGGGGCCATGGCGCTACCGGAAGCACCCGTTCAATGGATGTTCCAGAGGAGGGCCGGCGAGGGCGGCTCCTCATCCACGACAGGCTGATGGTCTTGCACGACGGAAATCGGCTCGAACGATGTGTCGTGCGACGCGATGTTCCTGACCACGCTGTGGGAAAGAGCGAACGGGAGCACGATGCTCGCCCAGTCGTTGTGATCGTAGAGCACCTCGAACACAGTGTCTCGATTGACATCAAAGGTGGTCGTACTGATGAAGCCGCTGTTGTCATAGTCGATGGACGTGGCCCCCGCGCGGCACATCCCGGCCGATTCATTCAAGGCGGTCTCGTTGATGACGCCACCAGAGCCATCCGAGTAATCCAAGACGAAAGTGGTGCTCAGCGGAGAGTCCGCCAGGTCATCAACCCCATCGTATCCCTTCAGCCTATTGCGGAGGTAATACCGGTCGCCCGCGGAGCTTCCAGAGATCGGGCCCAAGCCCTCGAGCTCGTACAGTTGGTTCATGACACTCAGGTAGTTGGGCTTGAGATTGGTCTCCACGTTGCCGCCATGACGAAGGCCGAGGTTATGGCCGAGCTCATGCATGAAGACGGCGGCCTGGTAGTTGATGATCTGGTTGCGCAGCGCCGCCGTGTCCGTGCTCAACTTGTACGCGCTCAGCGACACCAGGAAATCGTTACCGAGGCGCTCGGCGTTGCCACTGTTGCCCGGGGCGGTGCCACTTACAGTCTGGGTGCTGCCGAAAACGCAGTAGTGAAAGGCCGCACGGCGGGCGAAGTCCATGTGCGCCGACTTGAGTTCGTAGACGCTGGCCGCCTCCCCCCCGGCTCGCGTCATGTTGATGCTGGAGGCGAAGGGCACCTCCGGGAGGCCTTGACCCAGGTTGTAGTTCGCCGGGTTGAAGCTCGCGCTGAAACGCGTGCCCACGTCGATATGAAGCTGGATGCCGCGCCTGGCGAAGACCGCGACGACCTTATCCAGGGCTTCCTTCTGAGGAAGGATGATGGGGTTGGTGGACTGCATGTGGTCCACCTCGATGAAGAGGTCACGCTGCGCGGTGCGTGCGCCCATGGCGTACAGGTCCAGACCCGCGAAACGGCCGCCCGCAACCTCGGCGGAGTCGGGAATCCCGTCCGAGTCATCGTCAACGGCACCCGCGGGCACATCGTTGGGGCCCGCCGGCGTCGAGAACGCCCGCGAGGACCAGTCGCTCGAGCCGTTGGTGTCGTTGGCACCCGTGACGCGCACGAAAGAAACCGACGAGGAGCCATCCGCCGGCAGATTGGGCACATTCGAAGTGCCCGTCCAAGCGCCCTCCGACAGGGGCGCTTGGGTGCTGGTGCCGAAGCGGACGAAGTCGACCGTCTCGCCGATGTCGCTCCGGACCAACTCGATGAAGGTAGCCCCCGACCAGAGCGGAACCAGGGCCGGCTCCTCCCTCAGCCAGATCATCTGACTCGACTCGAAGTTCTCCGAGGGGAAGGCCTTGCCCGAGACGACGATGTACGCGCCCGGAGCCAGGAGGCGCGAGGGCAGCGGAAACAGCATGACCTCCTTGAACAGCCAGGAACTCGTACTCGTGTCGAACGCCCGGGCACGGAGCGCATAGTCCGCGAGCTGGACGGGCGCGCTGGTGAGGTTGCGCAGCTCGAGCCATCCGGGCCGGTTGCTGCCAGTGCCCGAGCTCACCTCCGTGATGGACAGGGGGAGCGGCAGCACCTGCACGCTCTTCGAATTGGACCTGGTGGGATCGTAGACCGAGGTGGCCTGCACCGTGGCGTTCAGGGTACTGGCGGTACGCGGCGCGGTGTAGCGCGCGAACCGCATGTTGGGACGCGCGGTGTCGTTGGGGAGCGGCTCCAACACGCCACCTCCCGACACCAGCTTCCATTCGACCTTGGAGCCGAATGGCGCCGCCCCCACAAGCGTGGCCGAGAACACCACGGCATTGCCCGCGTAGAGCTGGGGGCGGGCGGCTGAGAGATCAACCGCGGAGACGAACGGAGCCTTGAGCACGAGGGTCACGGAGTCGGCCTTGGTGCCATCGGCCACGGACGTCGCGGTGACCGTCACCTGCGTGTCCGCCCCGATGGCATCGGGCGCCGTATAGATGACATGCAAGCCCGAGGTGGCCGAGAGCGAGCCGCTGCCCCCCTCCACGCTCCAGATCACCTCGGAGCTGAAGGCGCCAGCGCCCGTCACCAAGGCGTCGAGTGCCACGCTCTCCTTCTCGACCAGCTCCGTGCGCGCCGCCGTCACCTTCACGGCGGTGATGAGCGGAGCCTTGAGCGTGAGGGTCGTGGAAGCGGAACGCGAGGGCATCTGCACGGAGGTCGCGGTCACGATGACTTGAGTATCCGTGCTCACCACGTCGGGCGCCGTGTAGACGACGCCGGCCCCCGTGGTGGCCGAGAGCGAGCCTTCTCCCTCCACGCTCCAGGTCACCTCGGAGCTGAAGGAACTGGTGCCCGTCACCGCGGCCTCGAGTGCCACGCTATCCTGGGCGAACAACTCGCTGCGCGCCGCCGTCACCTGCACACCGGTGACGCCGGGAGCCGCCAGGAGGGTCAGGGTCACGGAAGCGGAGCGCTCAGACGTCCGCTCGGTCACTGTGACCGTGACCTGCGTGTCCTCACTCACCCCGTCGGGCGCGGTATAGGAGACGGAAGAACCGGTGGTGGACGAGAGTTCGCCCCCGCCAGTCGCGGTCCATTGAAGATCGGGGATGAAGGGACCCTCGCCAAAGACCGAGGCCGTGAGGGTCGTCTTCTCACCGGGAAGGAGCTGACTGGCCTCGCTGGTGACTTGAACCTCGGTCACCTTCGGATTGAGCACCTCGCAACCGCTCAACACGAGCGCGACGAACAAAACCGTCCCTAGCGACTTCACCATGAATTCTCCCTCTGAGGCTACACCGCCCCCTGGAGTCACGGCCTCGCCGTGTCCAACTCAGGGTATCTAGCGCGGAAGACACTAGATGAAGCCAGGCAATGCAAGCAACGAAGTGGCATCCAGACGTCGTACGCCAGGGGCAAAACGCACCAATAAACCGTCAACGCCTACCCTTCTTCTTGATCTCGCTTCCCTTGAATTAAATGCTGAACCCATCCAGGGTGATGGCATTGCCGGAAAAGTTCACCATGCCGGTTTTTTTGCGCGAGATGCCACGGTGATGCAAGGCATTACTCATCGTCGACAATCAGACGTTCTCTTGCAGCTCGACCCAGTCATGGACAACCCGGGTTTCAAGGTGCCAGGGCCCGGGACCGTGGTGCGGGAACGTCAGGCGGGACGCGTCCCGCCCTTGTGCCCACGCGCCGACGGCTCCGGGCTCGCCGCGCGGAAGCGGTAGAGCGCGGCGGGCTTGGAGGCGGTGCGCCGCACGCCGGGCGCCGCTTCCAGCACCCCGTCCTCGATGAGCCGCTTCACCTTGCGGCGGAAGTTGCCCGGATCCTGCGGCTCGCCCTTCACCGCGGAGAACACCGCGCGCAGCTCCGGAATGGTGAAGCGCTCGGGCACCAGCGAGAACGCCAGCGACGAGGTGTCCAGCTTCTCGCGCATCCGCGCCAGCGCCACCCGCAGGATGTCCTCGTGGTCGAACGCCAGGGTGCTCGCGTCCAGCCGCTCCACCGCCTCCCAGCGCGCCTCCGCCGCGTCTCCCCCCGCCCGCACCCGCCGCGCCAGCTCGGGCCGCACCAGGGCGTAGTACGCCACCGAGACCACCCTCATGCGCGGATCCCTCCCCGGCCGGCCGAACGTGGCGAACTGCTCCAGCAGCACGTCCCGCGACTCCAGCCCCGTCTCCTCGTGCAGCTCGCGCACCGCCGCCACGTCCAGGTCCTCGCCCTGGTCCTCCATGCCGTCGCCCACGCGCAGGATGCCTCCCGGCAGCGCCAGCTTCCCCTCGAAGGGAGGCTCGCCCCGGCGGATGAGCAGCACGTGCAGCGCCCCGTCCACCAGCGTGAGGACGACCAGGTCCACCGCCACCGCCGGACGCGCGTAGGGAGCCAGCGACTGGCGCGCCCGCTGGACCTCGGGCGACCTCACCCCTCGATCGGGTCGGTGGTGCGCACCACCTTCATTCCCGCCTCCTGCAACGCGCGCATCGCCTCGTTCGCCACGCGCGGGAAGTCCAACCCCGGCGGCAACGGCTCCAACGGCGGCGCGGGCACCGGGCTCATCGCGTCCTCCAGGATGTGGATGCGCCCCATCTTCGAGCGGTCCGTCTCCTCGATGCGCCGCTTGAGGTCCATCAGCGTCGACAGCACGCAGTGCGACTTGGCCTGGCCGAACACGTACACCCGGTCGAACGTGAGCAGATGATCGAAGAGCTCCTGGTCGAACCGGCCCACCGTGCGCCCCGACACCTCCGTCACCTCGGGGGAGAACACCGAGTAGTTCTCCGTGAGCGCCTCCTCGCCCTTCTGGATGATGTGCGTGGGCGTGTCGCGCGCCAGCGCGTGGAAGAGGCTCGCCTCCATCATCGCCGGCAGCAGCGCGTGGCTCAGCCCCCCGAGCAGCGCGTGGTAGGGCCACACCGTGAGCACGTAGCGGCCCGTGGCCTCCAGGCGCTCGCAGTAGGCGAGGCTCTCCTCGGGATGCCGCGTGGCGCGCCACCGGCCCGAGCGCACGTCCGCCGGGGTGATGACCGTGAGGGGCGGAGGCGGCTGGCCGTCCGGATCCCGCCACCACCCGGGGTGGAAGATCTGGAAGACGCGGTGGGTGTCCATGGAGAACACCAGCCCGGTGATGCGATCCAGGTTCCTGTACAGCCAGCGTAGGGTGCGCTGGGAGTCCTCCACGGCGCCCGGCACGAAGAGGCTCGCCCCGGGCTGGCAGAAGGCCACCTGCGCGTCGATGCCGAAGGCGGCGATGCGCAGCCGATCCTCACGCGCGGGGCGCACCCCATGCTCCCGGGCGTAGCGGCGCGCCTCGTCCGTCACCCGCGCGGCGCGCTCCAGGTACAGCGAGCCCACGTGGGCATCGTCATAGAACGACGGAAGGGGGAGCGACATGGCGTTCTCCAGGAAGCGTCACGAGGGAGTCGGGAAACCGCGGGGGAAGTGCCGCAGGCGCAGCTCGTCCACCAACGCCTGGGTGGTCCGGGTGTACGCGACGCGCTGCTCGCCGCCGACGGGCGCCGAGGTGTCCGCTGGCGCGCCGGAGAGCAGCTCATAGCCCTCGGGCACGGGCTCCCCCTCCTGGCCGATGAGCCCGATGGGGCCCGAGCCACCGCGGCGACGGAAGACCACCGGCGTGCCCGGGATGCTCTGCTTGCCCTCGGCCAGCTCGTTGCCGAACTTCATCGTCGGCGAGTGGCCCGTGCGCGCCAGCTTGTACACCGCCGCCACCCGGTCGCGCGTGAAGGGGCACGCCATGGTGCGCGCCACGATGAACCCGCCGTACCCGTAGAACTGCTGCGAGGGCGCCCAGCCGAAATCGCGGCGCAGCGCCTCGAACTCGCGCGTGGCCTGCGCGTCCAGACCGTCCTCGAGGATGAGCACCGGCTTGATGCCCTCCGCCTTCGCGCGCGACACCGCCTGGGTGTACTGCGTCTTCTTGTCCCCGGAGTCGAAGCGGATGGAGTCCCCCGCGCCCGGCTCCTCGTGGATGATGCGGAAGGCCGTGGGCAGACCCGAGCCCAGGGTGTCATACGTGTCCAGCAGGAAGCTGGAGCGCTCGGGACGCCGCTCGCGGATGGCGCGGAAGGCCGCCTCGTCCTGGCCGTAGCGCTGCACGTGCTCGTGGCCCATGGTGCCCACCGGAATCATCCCCAGCTTCTTCGCCAGGTACACGTTGCTCGTGCGCATGACTCCGGCCTCGCGGCAGGCGCTCACGGCGATCTCGTGCTGCTGCAGACACGTCGCCGCGCGCAGCCCCACCTCGAAGATGCGGCTCGGGTCGCCCACCGCCTCCACCAGATCCTTCACCACCGCCAGCACCCGCGCGTGGTAGCCCTCGGAGTCCACGGTGATGGGCACGGCGGCCACGCCCACCGCGTCCAGCGTCTCCAGGGCGATGCGCTTCTCCTCCTCGCACGAGACCACGGCCAGCGCCCGCGCCAGCGCCTCGCGGTCCGCCAGCGCCTGCGTGGCCACCTGGATGCGGAAGTTGAGCTGCAAGAGCAGTGGCTCCAGCCACGACACCAGGGCCGAGCTGCCCGTGAGGGTGAAGACCGGCTCGCGCGCGTAGAAGCGCGCGCCGCGCGGCAGGGCCCGGATGATGAGCCGCTGCTTGCGGATGGCCGCCTTGAAGCCCGCCCCCATCTCGTAGCTGTTGCGGGCCAGGTAGGCGTAGTCCTCTTCCGTGGGCTCCGGCAGCAGGGCTCGCACATGGGACTCGACGTCCACCGGCACCACCTGCTGCCCTCCCTTGCGGTGCGAGTAGTAGAACGTCTCCTGACGCAGCGGCCAGCCAGCCTCCGCCATGCTGAACTTGTAGCCGTCCGTCGCGAGCAGCGGACTTCCCATGGTGTGCCTCCTGGCACCACTCTAATGGGCCGAGAAAAAGTCCTCAATACTCTTTCTCGGGGACCGGGACTCCGCCCGCCGCCCGCCACGAACGGCAGTCACCACCTGGTGACAACAGACACCAGGGAACGCATGTTCGCTGTCGCCGTGTCAGCCCGGAACACGCGTGCGAAGCAGCCTTTGCTCGAAGTGCCAGTCCTTGGCTAGCGTGGACGCCAGACATTGGCATGCCCACTGCAAATTCCCCGCGGCGTCGCTGACGACTCCGCCTCCCGAGTCGGCTCTCCCCCGTCGCGCCTTCCCCCCGGAGTCACCCATGGCCATCCCCCCCAGCATCGGCAAACCCGGCCTCCCCCCGCTCGTCAGGACCACCCAGGAGCAGCAGGGCAAGATGCTGGGCAAGATCGCCGAGGGCATGAAGAGCGGAGCCATCACCCCCAAGGAGTCTCGCAAGCTGCTCGAGGGCCAGCAGAAGCTGTCCGCGTCCGTGGAGTCCGCCCTGGCCGACGGCGAGGTCTCCGCGGACGAGGAGATCGGCCTGCTCAAGCAGGGCCTGGACAACCTCAAGAACATCAAGGCGGCCTACGAGAACAACACCCAGGACGCCTTCGCTTCCGAGTCGGTGAGCGCCCCGGGGCAGGTGCGACAGATTGGCGCCATCGCCGAGGGCATCCGCCAGGGAACCATCGATCCCAAGGAGGCGCAGAAGCTCCTCGAGGGGCAGATCGCGCTCCTCAAGGCCCGCGCCGAGTCCACCACCCCCGAGGACCTGGCCTTCCTGGACATGTCCGAGGAGCTGCAAGGCCTGGAGATCGAGCTCGCGAAGCTGATCAATCTCACCGCCGGCTGACCGTCCCCGCCGCGCGCACCGGGCACCGGAGCCTCGAGGACTCCAGCGCCCACGTGCATCGCGAAGGCGCGGGGCTCAGCGCTTGGCGCGGCCGCGCGGCTTGGCCGCCGGGGGCTGGCCGAACACGCGCTGGTAGTCCTTCATGCTGCGGATGATGACCTCGTGGGCCTCGGCGCTGTCGTACATCTCGACGATCTCCACCGAGCGCTTGGCCTGACTGGGAAGCTGCTTGTACGTCAGGAAGTAGTGCTTGAGCCGCTCCACGAGCGCGTTGGGCAGCTGCGCCACGTGCTGGAAGGTCCCGTAGACCAGGTCCGACTCCAGCACGGCGATGATCTTGTCGTCGGCCTCGTTGCCGTCGACCATGCGAAAGCCCCCCACCGGCACGGCGCGCACCAGCAGCGCCCCCGCGGGGATGACCTTCTCCGTCAACACGCAGATGTCGAGTGGATCCCCATCTCCCTTGATGTCCTTGTGGCCGGTGCGCTCCGCGCAGCGCCTGGCGACCAGCTCGTCGCAGTAGGTCCGGGGGATGAACCCATAGAGCGTGGGGCACTGGCTGGAGAAGCGCTGAGGCCGGTCCAGCCTCAGGATGCCCGCCTCCTTGTCGAGCTCGTACTTCACCGTGTCGGTGGGGACGATCTCGATGTACGCGGTGACGCTCTCGGGAGCGTTCTCACCGGGGGAAATGCCATGCCAGGGATGGGCCTGGAAGGTGTGGGTCGGCGGATTCTTTGTGGCCATGTCACTCAACGAATTCGTGGGCGGGAAACAGCAGCACGTCCGAAATGGACGCCACGCCCAACATCAACATCAGGATACGATCCAGCCCCACGGCGATACCCGCCGAGGGTGGCATCCGCCCTACCGCGTCCAGGAAGCGCTCGTCCAGCGGATAGACGGCCCGGCCCGTGTTCCGCCGGAATTCCTGCTCCTCCAACAGTCGGGCGCGCTGCTCCCCCGCGTCCGTCAGCTCGGAGAAGCCGTTGGCCAGCTCCAGCCCCCGGGCATAGAGTTCCGTGCGCTCGGCCACCGCGGGCTCCCCGGGCTTGAGCCGCGCCAGCGAGGCCATGGACGCGGGGTACTCGGTGAGGAAGGTGGGACGCTCCTGTCCCAGGCCCCCCTCCACCCGTTGCAGGAAGAGGTGGAAGAAGACGTCGTCGTACAGCACGGAGTCCCCGGTGCGCACCCCGGCCGCCTCCGCCGCCCGCTTGAGCGAGGGCCCGTCCGGGCAGGCGCGCAAGTCCACGCCCGTGGCCCGGAGCACCGCGTCCCGCACGGACACCCGCTCGTAGGGCGTCCGGGTGAAGAACCCATCCCCTCCCACCGCGCCATCCGCCTCCGCCAGCGCCCCCTCCAGGTCCGCCATGATGGCGTGGTAGTCCGCCTGGGGCCGGTAGAACTCCAGCAGGGTGAACTCGGGGTTGTGCGTGCGCGACACCTCGCCGTTGCGGAACACCTTGCAGATCTGGAACAGCGGACCCGACCCGTCGGCGAGCAGCCGCTTCATGGCGTACTCGGGGCTGGTGTGCAGGTAGAGCGAGCGGCGCCGACCCACGTCCGTCTCGGGGACGAAGGGGGTCTCGAAGGCGGTGATGTGGGGCTCCATCCCGGGGGTGGGAACGAGCAGGGGCGTGTCCACCTCCAGGTAGTCACGCTGGGTGAAGAACCGGCGAAGGGCGCCATAGAGGGCCTGCCGGGCGGCGGCCGAGCGCCACTGCACTGAATTGGGCATGGGCGCCGCAGAAGTTACATTGCGCCCCCCATGCGCCCAAGGCTTCCCGCACTCATCCTCAGCGTCGCTCTCGGTTTCCACGCGGGGTGCGCCACCACTCCCAAGCCCCCTCCGCCCCCCACCGAGGAACAACAACTGGCCACACGCGTGGCCCAGAGCGCCTCCTCCGCCGAGGCCCTGCTCCAGGCGCAGGATCTGCTGGTGTGGAACTACTGGGCCGAAGGCGCCCGGGCGGACATGGCCGCCACGTACGCCGGCCAGGACGCGCTCTTCACCCTCGAGGCCATCCGCGACATCGAGCAGCTGCGCCAGCGCACCACCGAGCCCCGGGAGATCAGGGCGCTCACCGCGCTCCAGGCCCACTTCGCCGGCGAGTACCTGTCCCAGCAGCTCGCCGAGGTGAACGACGCGCTGGCCAACCTGGAGGCCTCGTTGAGCTTCCAGGTGGACGGCCAGGAGGTGCGCTGGCACGAGCTGGAGCGGCGGCTGGCCAACGAGCGCAGCGCGCTCAAGCGCAAGGCCCTCTACACCGCGGCCACGCCCGCCCTGGAGCGGCTCTCCCCGCTCATCCGCCGCCGGGCCGAGCGCACCGAGGAGCTGCTCAAGGAGCTGGGCTACTCCTCCTACGAGGCCTTTGGCGGCGAGCTGCGGCAGGCGGACCTGGACCGGTTGGGGGTGCTCGCCGAGGAGGTGCTCCAGGCCACCGAGGCGCCCTACAAGGAGGTGATGGAGCGGCTCGCCCAGCGCGAGCTGGGAATGCCCTACGCGAGCCTCACCCGGGCGGACCTGCCGCGACTGTTCCGCTCGCGGGAAGTGGAGGGCCTCTTCCTCAAGGGCGAGCAGCTCCTGCGCGCCCACGGCACGCTGGCCGGGATGAACATCGACCTGGGCGAGATGAAGAACGTGCGCATCGACGCCCGGGAGGACGTGAAGGGCAAGAACCCGCGTCCGCTGGCGCTGGGCATCCGGGTGCCCGGGGACGTGCGGCTGTCGGTGCGCTCGGTGGGGGGCGCGCTGGAGCAGGCGAAGATGCTGCACGAGTTCGGCCACGCGCTGCACTACGCCTTCACGAAGGAGCCGCGCTTCGAGCTGGCCAAGCTGGGCAACCCCACCGTCACCGAGGCCTACGCGGCCCTCTTCGAGGACCTGATGGAGGACCCGGTGTGGCTCGAGGAGCACGCGGGACTCAAGGACAGGGAGCGCGCCGGGTTCCTCGCGGCGACGAGCTCCCACAAGCTGTTCCTCATCCGCCGCGCCGCGGGACGCCTGCTCTACCAGCTCGCGCTGCACCGGCAGGGCGAGACGGTGGAGGCGCGCGAGCTGTACCGGGCCATCATCTCCCGGGTGGACGCGCTGCCGGCGACGGACGACGACGTGGCGCGCTACCAGGTGGACCAGGAGGACTTCTTCCAGTCCGCGGACAACTTCCGCGCGTGGTTCCTCGCGGGCCAGTTGCAGGGGCAGCTCAAGGCGCGCTTCGGCCCCGCGTGGTGGCACAGCCCGGAGGCGGGCACGTTCCTCAAAGAGCTGTGGGCGCACGGCAACGCCCTCTCCGCGCGTGAAGTGGCCGAGACCCTGGGTGACCGGGGCATCGTCCCGGACGTGCTGCTGCTGCGGCTCGGCACCACCCTGGGCGTGCCCATGAAGCTGGGAACGCATGAGGCGCCCGCGGCTCCGACTCCCGAGGCACCGAAGCCCGAGACACCGGTGGCGCCCGAGAGCCCTCCCGCGGCGCCCGAAAGCCCCCCGGCGGCCCCCCAGGGCCCTCCGGCTGAGCCCGAGAGCGCTCCTGCCCCGGAGAACCCTCCGGCCCCGGCGGGCTAGCGCGCCTCGAGCGCGGCGGCCCGCTCCTCGCGGCGCAGCTGGGCATCGAGCCAGAAGGTCCCGCCCGGAACCAGTGAGGCGACGAAGGCCACCACCACCCGGGTGAAGCCCCAGCGGTGCTCGAGGGCGGCCATCATCAGCGTGTACACGTACGCGATGAACAGCACACCGTGCGCCATGCCCACCCCGCGCACCATCTGCGGCATGCCCAGGAGGTACTTCAGCGGCATGGCCAGCAGGAGGAGGACGAGGAAGGACAGTCCTTCCCAGAAGGCGACGGCGCGGAAGCGCCCGAGGGGGGTGGTCAGCAACATGGCGATGTCTCTCCCACGGCCATGAACTCGAGGGAGCGGACTCGCTCCAACAGGCCGCGATAGGGGGCGCGGCACTGTAGTCCGGGTCGCACGGCCTCGCGATTCGCTCCGAGCGCGAGTGGATCCAGCCTCCGGGTGAGAATTCTCCCGCCCAGAGCCCCCGGAGTTCGGCGATGGACGATATGATTCGTCCACCACCGAACCCAAGTTCCCCAGGAGGACCCCGGTGCACGTCGAACGGCGCACGCGCCCTGTCTTGCTCTCACTCCTCTGCCTCACCTGGATGGGGCCCCTTGCTTGCAAGCGGGCGTCGGAAACTCCGGCGGAGGGAGCTCGTGACACCCAGGCGGGCAACCCCGCCCCAGCCCCTGCCCAGGCCACCTCGCTGCCCGTCCAGGTCCTGCCGGGACTCGAGATGATTTCCAAGCCCGAGGAGGCCGCCGCGGCCCTGCGCCGCGAATGGCCCCAGACCTATGCGCTCATGGAGGGCCGGCTCCCCCAGAAGAAGGCGCGGGAACTGCGCCGGTGCACGGACATCGAGGGCGTGGACGCGAATGACGTCGACGTCGTCACCCAGCAGGAGACCGAGATCGTCCAGCTCCAGTTTCTCCAGTGTCGGGTGCTGAAGGCGCTCACCACGGCCCGTCCTTCACGCACCAGCCAGGTGAGGGAGATTCTCAAGCTCAAGTCCCCGGGCGACGTCCTCCCCGCGGCGCTGGCGCCGGAGTTCGGCGAGGCGGCTCCAGACAAGGCGCGTGAGCGGCAGGGGAAGTCCTGGAGCGCCACCGAGCCCGCGCTCCACTTCGAGCCGAGGGAAGGCGAGCGCAACGCCTTCAGCCTCGAGGTCACCGGCCAGGACACCTTTGGACTGCTGGAGTGGTGGGCCACGGGAGACTTCAATGGAGACGGGCAAGAGGACGTGATCGCCTATCGGGCCATGTCCCCCCGGGGCGGCTCCCTCACCGACATCGCCGCCTTCGTGCTGACGCGCTCCCAACCCCAAGGCGTCCTCCAGATCCTCGAGCACTGGCGGTAATCCCTCGCGACCCCAGGACCCACGGGCATGAGCAACGCGAACAAGCACGCCACCTCCCGCTCGCTGCTCCTCCCCTCGCTCGCGACGTCAGTGCTGCTCGGGATGGCGCCCGCACTGGCTCACGCGGAGGAGAGCCTGTGTGACTCGGAATGGGGAGCCAAGAGCCTCACCATCGAGATCGGCGAGCGGAAGAACGATGGACAGCCGTTGCAGTCCTACAATCCCGCGAAGCCCTTCGAGCCCTATGATCTCCTGGGAGATCGCTATCTCTTCGCCGAAAAGGGAGTGGTGTACCGGACCGTGGGCACCTTCACGGACAGGAAGGAAGGCGAAGAGGCGCTGAAAACGGTCTACATGGAGATGACCCACCTCTACACGGGGGCCTACAAGCCCTATCTGACGAGCCTGGGTCCCTACCTGGTCAACGACGCCTCCACCTGCAAGGTGAACAGGGACAATCCCGTCATCGACCCCGCCTCCTGGATCATGGAGAAGAACAAAGTGCTGTTGGTGGGGCAGGCCACCACGGCTTGCGAGCGGGGCCAGACCACCAAGAAGCTCACCGTGGTGTCCTGTGACGGCAAGAAGAACCTGCTCACCGACTCGGTCTCCGCGCCCTGCGAGGCCGGCCGGATCACTACCTGCATCCACCCCCTGGCTCCGGGCGTCTTCATCTTCGAACACTACTACTCAGCACCTGGCGCGGGAACCTCGGTGAACCTGCGGGTCTACGACACGGCCAAGAAGAAGAAGCTCAAGGCCTTGTCCTGGGTGAACGAAGGCGGGCCCGAGGCCGAGGTGCTGGGCGTCGAGGACGTCGACAAGGATGGCGTCCCCGAAATCGTGCGCAGCATCGCCGGGAGCGGCAGACCCACGTCCCTGCTCAAGTGGAATAACGGCAAGCTCACCGAGGTCAAGGCTCCGTGAGCTACAGCCACCAACAACCCCCGATGTCCGAGCGGCTCTCGAGCACCGTCCGGTTCAGCCAATCCAGGACTACAGACATGCGCACCCCAAACAAGCACGCCACCTCCCGCTCGATGTTCGGCCTTTCTCTTCTGACGTCCGCGGTGTCCTTCCTGCTCGGGGTGGCGCCAGCACCGGTCCACGCGGAGGAGCGCCTGTGTGACTCGGAATGGGGAGAGCAGGGTCTCTCCATCCAGGTGGGGGAACGGAAGAACGACGGACAACCGTTGAAGTCGTACGATCCCGCGAATCCGTTCGAGCCCTACGATCTCCCAGGAGATCGCTACCTCTTCGCCCGAAAGGGGATCACCTACCGGACCGTGGGCCGGTTCACGGACAAGCAAGAGGGTGAAGAAGCATTGAAAAAGGTCTACGAGGAGATGACCTATCTCTACACGGGTGCCTACCCGCCCTACCTGGCGAGTCTGGGTCCCTACCTGGTGAGTGAAACCTTTTCCTGCAAGGTAGACGGGAACAATCCAGTCATCAACCCGTCTTCCTGGCTCATGGAGAAGGACAAGGTGATTCTAGCTGGAGCGACCACGGCCTGTGTCCGTGGCCGGCTCACCAAGAAGCTCACTGTGGTGTCCTGCGACGGGAAGAAGAACCTGATCACTGACTCGGTCTCCGCGCCCTGTGATGCCGGCCGGGTCACCACCTGCATCCATCCCGTGACACCAGGCGTCTTCATCTTCGAGCACTTCTACTCATCACCCGGCGGAGGAACCTCGGTGAACCTGCGCGCCTACGACACGAGCAAGAAGAAGAAGCTCAAGTCCATGGACTGGGTGAACGAGGGAGGGCCCGAAGCCGAGGTATTGGGTGTCGAGGACGTCGACAAGGACGGCGTGCCCGAGATCGTGCGCAGCGTCGCCGAAAGCGGCAAACCCACGTCCATGTTCAAGTGGAAGAGCGGCAAGTTCATCGAGGTCAAGACCCCGTGAGCTACAGCCACCAACAACCCACACACAAATACACGACGGACGCGGAGCTCGAGCGCATCTATGGCAAGCGCCTGGTGCACAACGACTTCCAGAGCGACAGCATCACCGGTAGCTTCGAGAAGACGGCGCGGGTTCTCGAGAATCCCGTCCTCGAAAGTTTCAGCCGGAATCACATCGTCGACGTGAAGCTGCCAGGGATCGGTCCACAGAAAGACAAGACCGTTACCGTGCAGTTCAACCGGAAACTGGCCCATCTCCTGTTGGCTGCCTTCGAGAAGATCCGGTCCGAGAACCTCCCCTACACCATCTATCAGGTCGGCGGATATTTCTTCCGCTACCAACAAAACCCCAGTGTTCGAGAGGCCCTCGCGAATCGCCCGGAGTACGCGGACCTACGAAAGGACAAGGGCTTCTCGGCCAATTGGAACATCGTCTGCGCGGAACGGGACCGGCAACTCAAGACGTTCGATGAGAGAATTCCCTACGGCAGCAAGACGAAAGCCAAGAAGGACCTGCTCTCCAATCACGCCTTTGGAAGCGCCATCGACATCAATTGGGAGACGAATCCCTATAAGAAAGGAGCCCTGTTCGACCTCCATCCCAGAATCGTGGCGATCCTGGAGGGATTCGGCTTCAACTGGGGCGGCAAGTACCACGACTACATGCACTTCGAGTACCTGCGCGGAACCATCGAGGGTGTCCCCGATGAGGATCCACCGCAGGTGTTCTATCCGTTCAGCGTGGAGCAGAGGCGGGAATCACCCCTCAAGTACTACTACCTGAATGAGCGGGGGAAAGGCGGGTATTTCCCTGTCGGCCTGCAGCAGAACCTGCACGGCGGCGTCCATCTGGAACCAGAAGCCACCGCCACCAGGACGCCCGTCCATGCCGCCATGCCCGGATACATCGTGGCCGCGCGCCTCATGTCACCCGGAAAGGGAGGAGACAACCGAGACGTCCGCCGGGTCACGGATGATCGTCCGCTCGGCTTCGTCCTGCTCCGGCACGAATTGCTGGACAAGACCGGCAACGGCTCGGCGGACGGGCAGGCGGCGGCCGCACCGGAAAGCACCCCTCAGGCGCGTACCCTTTACAGCCTCTATATGCACCTCGCGGCTCCCAACTGGGACGCGGCCACTCCAGACCCCGCGGAGGCCCCATGGCTGGCCTCGCTCCTCAAGATGCGGTTTGGCGGAGTGGTGAACCTCGACCCCCGCAGCCCAGAAGTGGGGAAGACATTCTGGTCCAAGGAAGAACTGAGCCCGGGGGCGACCTCGTTCAAGGTGCATGATCGGGAATCGCCATTGCCCGCCCAGCGGGGGAACAACGTCATCGCACTGGGCAAATCGACCCCCGAGGATGTCCGTCAAGCCATCGAGGCGCTTCAAGCGGGCGCCATCGTCACTTTCGATCGCGCGCTCTTCCCCGTGGCCGCGGGTGAGACCATCGGATTCATCAGCGCAAACCAGCCCCTCGAGGGACAGGCGCCCTCCTCCCAACAGGGTACGGCCGCCAGATACCTGCACTGGGAAATGTTCTCCACCAGCACGCAGGACGGCGGCATCCAACTCCTTCGCGAGCGGGCCGGACTCAACAAGCTCTTCAAACCGGTCAAGGAACTCCGGCAGGACAACTTCCTGGAAATGCCCTCGGCCGAAAAGGGAGACGTGCCCAACGAGCTCCAGCAGATACTTGGAACCACGGGCGAGGCGCTTGCGGAGCAGCTGACGTCAGACACCTACGGTGACGTCCTCCTGAGGCACTTCAACGAGGGAAAGACCTTCTTCCCGGGCCGTCCGGATACGGCGCCCCAGTTCACCTACCCACTCGACATCGTCCTGGACAATGCCTATCAGTACAAAGGGGACGCCACGGGCAACTGCTCTCTGACAGTCACCTACTTCAAGGGAAACGTCTCGCTCAAAACGGAGACGCTCAAGCTCAAGCCGGATCAGGGCAAGGTCACCTTGAACGTTCCCGCCGAGGCAGACACGCTCGATCTCTGGTCTCCAGACTTCTTCCTCGACAAGCCCGAGCCCGCGGCGAACGAAAATCCGCGTCCCAAGCGGCTCGAGAACCGCCTGAAGTTATTGGAGATGACCGCCACCCACCATTGGCGCAATCTCTTGCTGGATCACTTGAATGAGTGGACCCCGGAAGGTCTCGAGACCCAGTTGGAGGCACGCCGGGAAGCCGGCCACCTCGACGATCTCGTCGACACCACCAGCCCGACGGTCTTCGCCGCATGGAAGAAGAACATCCGGCCCTTGAGCTGGTGGTCGCGGAAGAAGAACGACGATGATCCCTACGGAGAGGTCCCCGTTCTGGGAGCCGAAGCGCAGGAAAAAAGTATTTTCGGTTCAGGCGAACATCTTCTGCCCGAGACCGCGACTACCCTCAACGTGCATCCGGTGACGACTCTCTGGCTCATTGACATCCTCCTCGAAAAGGAGGCCATTGCATTCAAGAAGACCTGGCCACCGGCGACGTTGAAGCGCGATGAGAGCACCCAGAAGCCGCTGTTTCTCGGCTTCCTCTACCAGGAAGAGAAGCCCGCGGTCGGGGTAAAGCTGCTCTCGATTCTCGTGCAGCATGGCTACGGCACCACGGACGGAACGAACGCTACGGACGTCCTGTTCTGGGCAACCCCGGCGGGAGAAGGAGCTGCGCTCCACGCCCCCCAGATATTGGGCCGTACGGCCTACCAGGAAGGCGTGGCGATGGTTCGTGCGCCCTTCCCCTTCTGGGGAGATTGGCGGATGCATGCCACGGATGGGGCCCAACAATCATTCGAGCCCATTCAATCCGGGGAGACATTCCTCCAGATAGTCAGACCCGAGCTGGAAAGTCAGACCTTCGTGCTCGGTGCCGGGAAAACCGCGCCGGGCGCCAATAGCGGCACGCGACCACTCGTCATGGGCAGTTTGAAGTTCAGCAAGAACTGGCCCATCGCGCTCGCGGGCTATGTGCTCTTCGAGTACTGGATGGAACTCAAGGAGGGCATGCCCGATCCGACGTATGGCGCGTATGCCATTCCCGTCGTCGCGAACAGGCCTCCATTGGAGCGGGTGGAGCGAGGGCTCAAGTACCAGGGGGACTTCATCGTGGGGAGGGAGAAGGAGAAGAGCAATCCCAAGATCACGGCGGACTTCTCCTTCCAGGACTTCGTGAGCCACCGGCGATTCGGGGAGGTTTTCCCTGGTGACGTGAAGACGCAGTTCAAACTGGCAGTTCCACTCGCACAGCGCATCCAGGAGTTGAAGGAGGCGTGTCGGCCGAAGAACCGGCGGGACAAGGCTGTTCTGCCCATGGTGAAACGTCTGTACCCAGGCGGCTTGACCCTGGACGTGTCAACGGCCACGGGTGCCGCGCCAGAACTCGACATCATCGAGGAGAAGCTCGCTCAACTCAGTGCCTCGACCTTCTTCGTCGTGGAAAGAAACGCGGCGAATTCGGCGATCTCCATCACCTATAAGCAACCCGAATCAGCGGGTTCGCTCTTCTTCGAGTTCGACCCGGGCCCGGCCCTGGGACTCCTCGCCGAAAAAGCACTCTCCGCGGAGGGAGAGAAGCTTCACGTCCGTCCCCGCTTCATCGCTCCCAATGGCGGACACCTGGTGCTGGCCGACAAGGACTCGCCCGTGGGGGATGTGACAAAGCTGCTCACCGCCTCGCTGGAGGACATCAAGTCCGCCTGTGGCGATGACTTCCTGGAGGCCGTCGCGGACAAGCTCCTGCCCCCCGTGGGCAGGTTCGAGTTCGGCGACGTCTCCCTCAAGATGGGACGAGGCAAGCTGTACACGACGGTCCGCCTCCATGGCGATGCGAAGCAATGGACCGCGGCCGCTCCCGTCATCAAGCTCAAGCTGGGTGGGGAGACGTTCCAGCAGGGCAAGCTCGTCGGCTCGACGGTCAGCGCGGAGTGGGATCTGTTCAAGGACAAGAAGGGCAAGCTGCTGCCGGGCCGCTGGGGCGGAACACTCGAGTTCTCGGCCGAGATCTCCCAACCCGACAAGGTGACGACTCCTCCCCCCGGCATCTCGTGGACGGTGGAGCTCAAACCCCGCTTCGAGGAGCTCAAACACGAGATAGGCGCCAAGAGCATCCGGTTCCTGGGGCAGGCCAGCCACCTGCCCACGGACGTCTCCCTTCACCTCACCTGCGAGCGGAAGGACGAAACGGGTCAATGGCAGGAGGACATCGGCATCACCCAGTTGATCCGCTACAAGATTCAAGCGAGCCAACAGTCCTCCCACTACGGATGCTGTACGGACACGGGCGCATTCGAGGCCAACGTCCTCAAGAGCGCCCTGAAGAAGACCCCGGGGACCTTCCGCTTCGTCTGGGCGCCCAAGGGAACGCGGACAGGCGACACGGTCGACGTCCAGGGCATCGCCGTCGAGGTCAGGACGTCTCCTGAAATCAACCCCGAGGAGCTGGGAGCCTGATCATGGCCACGACCGAAGAGCAGGTGAAGAAGCCGGGAACCGTGAGCCTGAGCGCCGGCTACCGGGCCTCGATTCCCTTCGTGCTCGTTCCACGCACGTCCATCACCCTGGACTCGCCGGGCACCCTGGCATCGATGGGCCTCCAGTCCGGTATGCCCCTCACGATCAGCTTTCCCATCAAGGGCTCCAGCAAGCACTTCCCTCCGGGCAATCGGAAATGTGCCCTCTCCTGGTTGGTGTCACGCGAGGGCAAGGAGTTCTCCTACCCCGTGGATGGGGAGGTGATGATGAAGATCCAGCCCGATGGGCGGTTCGAAGTCGAGGTGAACGGAAAAACGCCCATCGTCGACGTGCTCGCCCAGCAATTGATTGGGAGGGGCAAGCTGGGCTTTTCCCTCACCCCCGACTTTCCCCACGCGGACACGGCGACCTTCAAACCCGCCGTCGACTTCAACAACACGTGTGAGATCCACGTGCGCCTGCCCGAGAAGAGGCTCCTCGGCGAGCGCATCACCTTCACGCCCAATTTCGGGCTGGTCTTCCAGCAGGCGGAGCTCGAGCTGCGCGTCTTCGAGAGTGACGAGGGCTCGGACGAGATCGCGGCCACGGAGCCTCGCAACGCCTTCACCCACACGTGGACACCGGGCTACTTCTTCACGCTGTCGCGCTCCTGGGCCATCGGGTTCACCGACGACAGTTGCCATCAACTGGCGGACGTGGGGCAGGAGGAAGTCGGCGCCTTCGAGTTCGCCTGGCAGCTCTGGGGAAAACACAGTGGTGGCGCCCCCACCCTGCTGCTCGAGAACAAGAACTTCCTCACGGTCCCCAGGCCCAAGCTGGAGGACTTCCGGATCGAATACGACCCCTCCATCGAGGGGACGTGGGAGGTGAGCGGGAAGCTCTCGGGCGTCTCCCCCCGGGCGGAGCTTCAAATCGACGTCGCGCTCGTGGAGCCGAGGTCCAAGACGCCCCTGCTGAGCAGCCACGACTCCGCGGCCGTCCGGCTGCCCCTGGGCTCGGACGGCATCTTCGAGGGCTATCTGGGAGAGCGGCACTGGATGTTCACACGGCCCGCGGCCGGTGAGTTTCCCCTGGCCCCCGCCTTCGCCATCCTCTCGCTTCCAGCCGCGAGTCGCGATGGCAAGCGAGGCCCCATCGCCGCGCATCTGGACTTCGACGACACGACGTTCTCCGCGTTCAAGGGACAAGAGCTGACGTGGGACATCGACGCGGACTGGGTGTGCTCGCGAGAGGCGGTCGAGACGGAGCCGCGGCCCCCCCGGCCCAAGCGGCGCAAATCGGGGATCATCACCATCCCCGCGCCGCCCGCCAACGCGGGAGATCAAAAGGGGCCGATGACCTTCGAGGAGATGTGGAACGACCTCTGCGCCTGGGAGGGAATCGTCGCGTACATGTACCTGGACACGAAGGGCTACGTGACGGTGGGCGCGGGCAACCTGCTCCAATCCGTGAAGGACGCCCAGGCGCTGCCCTTCCAGAACAAGGACGCGGGCCGGGCGGCGACACAGGAGGAGATCGCGACGGCGTTCCAGCAGGTCAAGCAGATGAAGAAAGGGATGTGGTTCACGGAGTACGCCCAGCGGCCGATGATCGCGCTCACGGATCAGTTCATCCGCGACCTCGTGAAGAAGCGGCTCGACACCGAGTTCCTTCCCGTCATCCGGGAGACCTTCAAGCCCCACTTCGACAGCTACCCGCTCTGTGTGCGCCGTGCGCTGCTCGACATCGCCTACAACCGCGGCCCGTACAGCTTCAGCACGAAGGTCCCGGAGCTCACCGCCGCCGTCAAGGCGCGCAACTGGACCCTCGCGGCGTCACTGAAGTGTCTGGATCACGGAGCCGAGGCACGTGCCCTGTGGCGCAAGTCGCTCTTCCAGTACGCCATCGTCGTCGAGCCCCCCAAGAAGAGCTGACGCGGACTCCCGGGGCGCACCGGGCGTCCCGTCGGGAAGAGGAGGGCCGGCTCGCGCGTCCTCGGGCTGGTGGTTTTCCTTCGCATACTGTCCTGGTTGCCGCTGAGCGCGGCTGGCCTGCTCTGGGCCGCGGTGCTCGGCCTCGTGGCGCTCTGGCCCCAACACCCCACGGGTGCGCGCCAGTTGAGCTGGCGGGGTGCGACCGGCCAGCCGCTCGCTTCCACCCCGAGTAGCTGTGGCGGCGTCACCCGCTTTCCCCTGCTCGTCGATCAGGACCGGGTCTGGCTCCCCTGCCCGGCCGCGCCGGACCTGCCCACCGGCACCTTCGCCCTCCTCCTGCCCCGGCGCGGAGAAGCCCGCCTCCTGGAGCCACTGCCGGAGTTCCTGGCGCTCGATCGGGTGGAGGGCCTGCTTCCGGGGCCTGGCGGGCGCGTGGGAATCGTCTACCGGGCGAGCGCTCGCACATTGGTGCCGGGCGGAGGGAAGGACGTGCTGGTCGCGGCCGTGGCGGACGCGGAGGGCTGGCGGGAGCTCCCGGAGCGCCTTCCGGGTGGCGCGGGCAGCCGCCTGCTCGGCCTGGGTTGGGCGGGCTATCGGCTGGAGGTGGCGCTCGCGCCCACGCGAGGCCAGGACACGCGCGCCAGGGCCGCGGACGCGGTGCTCGTCCGGGTGGGCGACAGGGACCTGCCCCGCATCGTCACCCGCGAGGAGATGTGCCTGGATCGCACGGACTGCGTCGTGCGCGCGGCCTGGAACGCGAGCTTCCGCGGCTGGCGCTTCCTCGTCGAGGACGGAGGAACCCTGCGCGAGGTCGAGGAGAGCGGGGCGGGCGAAGCCGCCGGACAGTCCCTCCAGGTGCTGGCCGGGCTCGATCTGCGTGTGGCCGGACGCATGCGCCCGCCGAATCTGCCGGCCACCCACCGGCTCGAACCCGATGGCAGCATCCTTCCCGCGCAACCTCCGCCCTCCGGGCTGCACCCCCTGCCCTCCTCCCTGGTGGTCGGGGACACCCGGCTCGAGACCCTCTCCCGCTTCGTACCGGAACCGGGAGAGGGCCTCGTCCATGAATGGCGCGGCCAGCGGTGGAACACGGTGTCCGGTGCGGATGGCCTGCTCCGGGTGGGTGAAGGCACCGGGGCCCTGGCCGCCGTCGCGCGCCTCGAGAGGCCCTGTACCCACCTCGCCTCCGGCTTCCTCGTTCCCTCGCGCCGGGGCCTCACGCTGCTGGGCCCCGAGGGGTGCCACGTGGGCCTCACCGCCTCGGGACAGCGCGCCGATCCGCTCAACCTCCTCGAGCACCTCGAGTACGCCCGCCGCCCCCATGCGCTGCCCGCGCTGCTCTTCGTCGTGCTCGGCTTGCCCGCGCTGCTCATCCCGGCGAGCCTGTCGCGCCGGCCACGGGCTCGCGACCACCGGCTGTTCGTCCGCGCATTGCTCGCCTCCTGCTATGTGCTCGGCGCCCTGCCGCTCCTGTCGTGGCTGTGGCCGCTGCTGTCCTGACGCCCAGCCTGAACGAGGACCCCCGAAAAGCACGAAGGCTTCCGCCCGGAACACGGACGGAAGCCTTGGAGTGAGCCACCCGGAAAGGGGTGTGCGGAACTACAGCAGCTTCATCAGCTCGGCGCGCTTGGCGTTGTACTCCTCGTCGGAGAGCACGCCCGCGTCCTTGAGCTCCTTGATCTCCTTGAGCCGCTGCGCCGGGCTGCGCGTGTCGGCCGGAGGGGCCGCGGCGGGAGGAGGCTGCTGGGGCTGCTGGAACTGCGGCTGCTGCTGGTTCTGGTTGTTGGCGAACATCTGGGCCATGCCGAAGCCCATGCCCATGCCCATCCCCTGCAGCGCGCCATCCGAGCCGCCACCGCCCTTGGCCATGCCCTCGGACGCGCCGAGCATCGCCTGACCCTGGGCGTACTGCTGGAAGCCACCGGCCAGCCGCGAGTAGGCCACGTCCTTGGAGAGCTTCTTGAGCGTGGCCTCATCCTCTTCCTTGATGCTGACGTGGAAGTTGCCCATGCGCACCACGGTGAGGCCGTAGGTGTCCACATGCGGCTTGAGCCCGGCGATGACCTCGGTCTCGATCTCCTCGGTGTACGCACCGCTCGTCACGTCCAGCAGCGGCCAGCGCTTCTTCACCAGCAGCTCGGCGATGCGATCCCGCGTCACCTTGAGCACCTGGCTCTTGAACCAGCTGACGAACTCCGCGTTGTTGGCGCGGCCCATGCCCACCAGGCCCACCACGAGCTTCTCCGGCTCCGTCACCCGGATGGAGAAGTCGCCGTACACCATCGTCCCGATGCCCAGCCCCGTCTCCGGATCGCGCACGTCACCGATGGGGCCGCCGAACTTCAGGCCCGTGAACTCGCGCGTGGAGACGAAGAAGATCTCCGCGATGAACAGGTTGCCACCGGTGAAGCCCTCGACCAGGCGGCCGATGAACGGGATGTTCTTGGTGTCGAGCTGGTGCCGGCCCGGTCCCAGCTTCCCCTCCACCTTGCCGTCCTTCACGAAGAGGGCGACCTCGTCCGCGTCGACGGTGAGCTGGGTGAGCATCCGGACGTTCTTCTCCGGATACTTGTAGACAATCTCGCCCTTCGCCTCGTCGGCCCGCGCGATGAAGTTGCGCTGCGACTCGCCCTTGATCGTATCGAAGAATCCCATCGTGCTTTCGTCGCCTCCAGAGAACGCGTCGACCACCGGGAGTCCACGCCGCGTCCCTACTTCAACGCATGACGCGCGAACCTATTGCATGTGGGCGATGCCCATACACCCCGCCCGGTCCCTGGAAACATGCCAAAGGGCCCGGTCGTTTGCCAGTCAACCGGTTGAGCGGGCGTCATCTCGCGGTCAGCCCCAGCGGCTGAGGAGCCGCTCGCGGTCGAGCAGGCGGACACTGGCCCACAGCAGGGCCACGTCCAGCAGGAGCACGACGGCGCCCTGCACCGCGTAATAGATGGGACCGGCGTTGAGGACTCCGGCCACCTGCCCCGCCACGAGGCCCACCAGGGGCAGCACCACGAGCGCGGAGAGCTGCTGGGCGGTGCGCGCCTCGGCCACGCGCGCGGAGATGAGCACCGCCACGCCGTTGCCGAAGAAGGCGAAGAGCGGCGCCAGCACGAGCACCCCGAAGGTCCACAGGGCATTGGGCATCAGCAGCCCCTGGCCCAGGGGCCAGCCCACCACGTCCACGCCGATGCACAGCAGGAGGAAGGCCACCCAGGAGATGAGCACCGCCGGGACCAGTGACGCGAGGCTCTTGCCCGCCACCAGCTCCATCGCCGTCACGGGCGAGGCGAGCAGCGGCTCCAGCGTGCGCCGCTCGCGCTCCCCCGCGACGCTCTGCGAGGAGACGAGGATGGGGACGAAGACGGGCATCACCAGGAACATGCCGAACCAGTCGAGCAGGGTGCGCTCCACCAGGAAGCGTCCCGCGTTGGCGTTGAGCGGCAGGGTGGGATCGTAGAAGAGCGCGACGACGCGCAGGTTGCTGTCGTCGGGGTTGCGCGTGTACGTCCAGACGACCACCACGGGCACCACCACGAGCACCAGCGGCAGCGCCGCCATGGCCAGCAGCAGCGACGGGTTCTTGCGCAGGTCCAGGAAGTCCTTCCAGAAGACGGCCAGCGCGCGCCGGGGATGGAAGCTCATGGGGCTCCTCGTCCTTCCGCTCGTCCTTCACGGATGAGTTCCAGGTACACCTCCTCGAGCGGGCGCTGGGCGGGAAGCGCGCTGCGCACCCGGGCTCCCGCCCCCACCAGGCACGCCACCACATCCGGCGCCTGGGACTCGTCCGCGAGCATCACCCGCAGCCGTCCACCCTCGGCGAGCGAGGACGGGGCGAAGGGCAGCGCGGCCAGCGCCGGGACGAACCGCGAGGCCTCGCCCTCCACGGACACATCCAGCGAGCTGCCCGTGCGCCGCAGCTCACTGAGCGGGGCGAGCGCGAGCAGCCGCCCCTTCACCACCGCCACGCGCGTGCACAACCGCTCCACCTCGGCCAGGTTGTGCGAGCACAGCACGAGCGTGCGACCCTCCGCCGCCAGCTCCGCCACGGCGTCGCGCACGGTGCGCGCGGACTCGGGATCCAGACCGCTCGTGGGCTCGTCGAGGAAGATGACCTGGGGCTCGTGCACCAGCGTGCGCACGATGGCGAGCTTCTGCCGCATGCCCTTGGAGAAGCTCCCACAGGGCTCGTTCTCGCGGCCCCCGAGACCGAAGCGCTCGAGCCACGCCTGGGCCCGGGGCCACGCCTGGCGCTCATCCAGCTCGTGCAGCTTCATGAAGAAGCGCAGGTTGTCGCGCGCGCTGAGCCGCTCGTAGAGCCCGGGTTGTTCGGTGAGCAGACCCACCGTGCGGCGCAGGGCCTCGCCCTGGGTGCGCACCGAGTGGCCCCAGACATGCGCCTCGCCTTCGGAGGGCTGGAGGAGGCCCGTGAGCATGCGCACCGTGGTCGTCTTCCCCGCGCCGTTGGGCCCGAGCAGGCCGAACACCTCGCCCGGGCGGACGTCGAAGGACAGCCCCTGCACCGCGGTGCGGGAGCCAAAGCGCTTGGCGAGGCCTTGAACGGAGATGCCACTCAATCGATGGTCACCAGGACGAACTTGTTGTTGATGTCGCGGTCCACGACCGTCACCACCTTGTCGGTGCCCGCGTTCTGACGAAGGATGCCCAGCCGGTTGTGCTCCACGAGTGCCCACTCGCGGCCGGGCTGCTCCACGAAGGGCCGGAGCTTGGGCGTCTCGCGGATCTGCTTCACCGTGTTGCGCGAGTAGAACGTCTCCCCGCGCCAGTTCATCAGGTAGGCGGCGATGGGCTCGTCCGGCTTGCGCTGGGCGTAGTAGCGCCAGAACAGATCGCGCTGGGTCCAGTGGTGGGACAGGTCCACCCAGTGCCCCCAGTTGAACCAGAGGGCGAAGCCGGCCGCGAGGGCCCAGAAGGTGCCGTACAGCATCACCCGCGCGCGCAGCAGGCAGGCCACCACCGCCAGGCCGCCGGCCACCGTGAAGGTGAAGCCCAGGGCCATCTTCACGTTGACGGGCTCGGACAGGGACTTGAGCAGTCCGTCCGCGGACACCGGGGCCGTCACGCCCCGCGCGAGGGCCCCACCGCCCACCAGCAGGAGCAGGACACTGAAGCACCACAGCCCCGTGCGCGACTCCGCCCCGGCCCGCGACGCCTGCCAGGCCACCCAGACACCCACGAGGATCAGGGCCCCGCCCACCAGGGGGGTGGCCGGCACCGAGCCGCGCGTGGCCATGGGCACGAAGAAGGCCACACCCAACGCGAGGCTCAGCCACGCCGTCGCGCGCGCGGTCGGCGAGGCACCCGACTTCGGGAGAAGCACGCCCAGCGCGAGGTAGGCGCCCACGGCCAGCAGCACCAGCGTGAGCAGGTCCCCCACCCAGAGCGGGCGCGAGGCGAACATGGCGATGGGCTTGGTGACGAGCTCCATCGGGTAGGGCCGGTCGTAGTTGTAGACGAAGAGGTCGGTGAAGTCCTTCGGGTGGTTGGCCAGGTCATGGCCCACGAGCAGGAAGAGGATGAACCCGAAGACGAGGCTCACCGGGTGCTCGGAGATGCCCTCCTCCCACAGCCGCTCCACGAAGAGGGCGAGCAGGATGCCGAGGCCCGGCAGCACCGGGAAGACGTAGTGGTGGAACTTGGTGGCCGAGGAGGCCAGCAGGGTGAAGGAGAAGGCCACCCACAATACGGCGATGAGAGCCAGGTGCTCGCGCTTGTCCCGCGAGCGCGGGCGCAGCCGCGACACCACCGCGAAGGCTCCCGGCACCAGCGCCACCCAGGGGAAGATGGCGAAGCCGCCCTGCTCGATGAAGTAGACGAAGGTGCCGCCCGGCGTGGTGGTGTGCACGCCCGCGCTCAGGCGGTTGAGGTGGTCGTGGATGAAGAAGCGGTACCAGAAGAGCTTGCTCTCGTCGTCCACGCCGTCGAAGAGGCACAGCACGAGGTACCAGGGCACGGCCACCGCGCAGAACACGAGGATGCCCGTGCCCAGCTTCATCGTGTACATCTGCGCCCACAACACCGGCATGGGGCGCTGTCCGGCACGCACCTCGGCGCGGAAGCCGCGCTCCAGCAGCCAGCGCAGGTGCGCGTTGAGGCTCGCGCCGTCGTAGGGGATGACGGCGAAGAGGGCGTAGAGGATGAGGATGACGGCCGGCAGACCCACGCCCAACAGCCCCTTGGCCAGGGTGGACAGGCCCGCGAACACGTAGAAGGCGTACCACCACGCGGCGCGGTGCCGCGTCTTGTCGTCGAGCTGGCCGATGAGCGCGCACGCCATCGCGCACATGAGCGTGGTGACGAAGGGCGTGTCCGTCACCGTCTGCCGCGTGAGCAGGAAGTAGAGCGGCATGGTGGCCACGATGAACCCGGTGGCCAGCCCCGCGCGAGTGCCCACCACCCGCGCCACCGCCAGCGCCAGCAGCGCCACCGCGGTGATGCTCAGCAGCGCGAAGGGCAGCCGCATGCCCCACTCCGTGTAGAGCCCCAGCGCGCCCTCGGAGCGCAGCGACCCCACCACCTGCATGCCCAGCGCCTGCATCCACATGGTCAGCGGCGGCTTGGAGAAGAACCACGCGTTCTCCCAGTAGGGGAACACGTAGT
The DNA here is from genome assembly GCF_002305875.1 of Cystobacter fuscus. Lineage (NCBI taxonomy): Bacteria > Pseudomonadati > Myxococcota > Myxococcia > Myxococcales > Archangiaceae > Cystobacter > Cystobacter fuscus. The sequence continues at coordinate 9,777,230 of NZ_CP022098.1, forward strand.
CGCGCCGCTGCACCATCTCGCGGCCCACCTCGCCGTAGTGCGTCTCCCAGGGATCCCACAGGCCCACCGCGCCCAGGTAGGGCACGAAGAGCAGGGCCGCGAAGGCGGCCGTCGCCAGGGCCACGCGCCACGAGGGCTCCAGCGCCATCCATCGGCGGGCCCACGGCTCCTGGTGAATGCCCTTGCCGAGAACGGCCTCGGTGAGGGATTGGGGCTCCTGCTGCGCTCCGGTGCTCGCCACGGGGAAGCTGCCTCCATCCGCATTGTCCCGGACACCGCACCCGGGTCGCGGACTTATATCCCCGCCCCGCCCCCGGGTGTGCACCTTCACCCGCGCGCCCGCTCCCCGCGCCAGGGCCCGGCTCGCGGCCAGATGTCCGATGGACAACCGAGCTGTCAAGATCCCTTCTTGTCGGAAAAGCCCTGTCTTTTAGGACGGATACCCTTCTTGAGGTGCCCGGGGGCGTTCTGCTATAGCTGTAAGGGGACCCAACCCGTGCTGAAGCTCATCATCGAAGACGACGAAGGGCGAAAGACCGTAGTTCCCTTCATGCGCGACGAGATCACGATCGGTCGTCAGGAGGGGAACACCATCCGCCTGACCGAACGCAACGTGTCTCGCCGACACGCCCGCCTGTTGCGCCAGAACGGGCACGTGCTGGTGGAAGATCTGGGCAGCTACAATGGTGTGCGCATCAACGGAGAGCGCATCCAGGGGCCTGCCCAGGTCGGGGACGGAGATCTGATCCAGATCGGCGACTACGATCTGGCCGTCCAACGCGAGGTACCGCAGCCCATCGCGCCCACCATCCGAGTTCCCGCCTCGGCCCTGCAGGCGGCGATCGCCCAGGCCGAAAGCGCCGCCGCGGCCGCCGCCGCCGCCGAGAGCGCGGCCGGCGAGGAGAGCGAGGAGGACTCGGAAGACAACAACGAGGACACGCCCGCCGACGCCATCGGCGAGACCACCACGGTGCTGCCCGGCAGGCAGCGCCGCCAGTCCACCGCCGTCATCCGCCTGGATCAGGTGGAGATGAACCGGCCCCGCCGGCTCGAGAACGTGGAGCCCGAGGATGCGCCGCGTCTGATCGTGGTGAGCCCCGAGTTCAAGGGCCAGGAGTTCGTCTGCATCCGCACCGAGATGCGGGTCGGCCGCACCGAGGACAACGACATCGCGATCGACCACCGGTCGCTCTCGCGGCTGCACGCCAAGATCGTCCGCGAGGACACCGGCGAGTGGCGCATCATCGACATGCAGTCGGCCAACGGCATGAGCGTCAACGGGGAGATCTACGCGCAGGCCTCCCTGTCGCACGGAGACATCGTCGAGCTCGGCCATGTGAAGCTGCGCTTCGTCGGCCCCGGGGAGAGCCCCTCGGGACTGGTGAACGACGCGGCGGCGAAGGGCTCGAAGAAGGGGCTCGTGCTGACCCTGGCCGGTCTCGTCCTGGTGGGCGCGGCCGGAGGCGCCGCCTGGTTCCTCTTGGGTCAGACGCCCTCCAGCCCGGAAACCCCCGTGGCGGTGACGGAGCCGCCCCCGGAGGAGGCTCCGACCCAACAGCCCGACACCGCCCCGCCGCCCACCGAGCCCGTGGTCAACACGACCCCGCCGCCCACCGCGGCCGCGGCCCCGAGCGAGGAGAAGCTCCAGCTCATCCAGGACGCCATCACCAAGCGCGACTTCAACACGGCCGTGGCCCTGCTCGAGGCGATTGGCACCACCGGAAAGCGTTCCGCCCGGGCCGAGGAGCTGCTCAAGCAGGCCCGCTCCGAGCAGGAGGCGAGGAAGAACCTGGACCAGGCCCGCCAGGACTTCGAGGCGGGCAAGCTGCAGGACGCCCAGAAGGGCCTCGCGGCCGCCGCGACCACGGTCGCCTTCGCCAGCGAGCGCACCGATCTCAAGGCGAAGGTCGACACGGCGCTCAAGGCGGCCGACAAGCCCACCAACAACACCCGGCCCGCGGCGGGTACGCCACAGCAGGCGAGCGCGGCGACCGATTCCAAGGCACTGCTCGAAGAGGGCAAGGCCCTGCTGCGTCAGCAGAAGTACCAGGAAGCGGAGTCCCTCTTCCGCAAGTGCATCGCGGTCGATCCCAGCAACGCGTCGTGCAACATGTGGATGGGCACCACGGTGGCCCGGTTGGGTAACTTCGAGAAAGGCGCTCAGTTCTACCGGGAGTTCCTGAGGTTGGCGCCGAACGATCCCAACGCGGGCAAGGTCAAGAAGTTGATCGACGATTACGAGAAGAGTTTGAAAACAGGGGGCGGCAAGTAGCCCACGGGACGCGTGCCGCGCGCGCCGTCCGCATGGCGCGTCCCTCCCCCCAGGGCCACGCGCCGCCCCCCCTACCCGAAGGAGCAGGTTCGTGCAGATCCGTATCCTGGTGGTCGATGATGAGCAGGACAACTGCGACTACCTCAAGCTCGTCCTGATGCGGGAGGGCTACGAAGTCGTCACCACGACGGACCCCACGAAGACGGTGGAGATCCTGCGCAGTGCCGACTTCCACCTCGTCATCCTGGACATGATGATGCCGGTGATGTCGGGCACCGAGGTGCTCGAGCAGATCCGCAAGTACGACACGGACGTCGCCGTCATCGTCGCCACCGCCTACCCCACGGTGGACACGGCGGTGGCCTCGCTGAAGAACCAGGCGAGCGACTACGTGAAGAAGCCCATGGAGCCGGACCAGTTCCTCGGCGCCGTGCGCAACGCGCTCGCCAAGAAGGGCCTGTCCCAGGATCCCGAGGCGGATCTCCACCGCGCCATCGGCCGCACCATCCGCGATGCGCGCAAGACGCAGGATCTCACGCTCAAGCAGCTCGCGCGCCGCACCGGGCTGTCCGTGTCGTTGCTGTCGCAGATCGAGCGCGCCGAGTCCTCCGCCTCCATCTCGTCGCTCTACAAGATCGCCTCCGCCCTGCAACTGCGCATGGGCGAGCTGTTCGGCGACACCTGAGCGCCCACGAGGCGGGGCTCCCCCGCCTCACTGGCCGCGGAAGCGGGGCGGACGTTTCTCCAGGAACGCCGCCCTGCCCTCGCGGGCATCCTCGCTGGCGAAGGCCCGCGCCCGCACCTCGCGCAGCCGCAACGTCTCCTCCTCGGACAGCGCGGGCCGCGTGAGCAACCGGAAGGCCTCCTTCATCCCCGCCACCGCCAACGGCGCCTGGGCGGCGAGCGTCCGGCAAAGCTCCAGGGCCCGCGCGTCGGCCTCGTCCCCGGGAAGACACTCGTCCAGCAGGCCCCAGGCCAGCGCCTCCCGGGCGTCCAGCCGACGCCCGGTGAGAAACAGGTTCTTGGCGCGCGCCACCCCCACCAGCCGGGCCGCGCGCGTCAGCCCCGCCGGAGAGTAGACGATGCCCAGCCGCGCCGGCGGCATGCTGAAGAGCGCGTCCTCGCCCCCCACGCGGAAGTCACACGCGGCCGCCAGATCGAAGCCCGCGCCAAAGGCCGCCCCGCGCACGAGGGCGACGCTCGGCAGCGGCAGGGCCTCCAGCCGCTCCAGGCACGCCATCAGCGCGTCATCCGGCAGGCGATCCGCCGACGGCGCCGACAGCAGGTTCAGGTCATAGCCCGAGCAGAAGGCGCCCGCCTCGCCCTGGAGGAGCACGACGCGCGCCCGGCCCGGAGCCGAGGCCAGCGCCTCGTCCAACCGGGCCACCTGCTCGTCATCGAGCGCGTTGCGCCGCGCCGGGTTGGACAAGGTGAGCACGAGCACCTCGTCCCGCGCTTCCACGTGCAAGGCGGACGGCCGCACCCGCGACGCTCCGCCTACCCGAGCACCACGAGGACATCGCCCTCGTTGACGGGCTGGGACTCCCTGCACCGGATCTCCTTCACCGTCCCGCCCTCCTCCGCCTCCACCGGCATTTCCATCTTCATGGACTCGAGGATGACGAGCGTGTCTCCCGCGGAGACCTGCTGCCCGACCTTGACCTCGATCTTCCACACCGTCCCGGTGATGTGCGCCGCCACGTCCGCCATCGCTGTGCTCCTCCTGGAGTGCTGCGTGTCTTCCTCGTGTTGAAAGGCTCCGCCCCGCCGCGCGCTACGGCTTCGCGTGCTGCTCCAGGAAGCGCGTGTTCAGGTCTCCCGCACGGAAGACCGGGTCGCGCAGGATGCGCAGGTGCAGGGGGATGTTCGTCTTGATGCCCTCGATGCGGTAGCCCTCCAGCGCCTGGATGGAGCGCTCGATGGCCTCGGCGCGCGTGGCCCCGGAGACGATGAGCTTGGCGATCATCGGATCGTAGTTCGGCGTGACGGTGTTGCCCTCGACGTAGCCCGAGTCCAAACGCACGCCCTCGCCCGTGGGCGGCTGGTACACCTTGAGCGGCCCCGGCGAGGGCAGGAACTTCACCGGATCCTCCGCGTAGATGCGGAACTCGAGCGCCGCCCCGCGCCGCTTCACGTCCTCCTGCTTCACCGTGAGCCGCTCGCCGGCCGCGATGCGCAACTGCCAGCCGATGAGATCCAACCCCGTGGTCAGCTCCGTCACCGGGTGCTCCACCTGGAGCCGCGCGTTCATCTCGATGAAGTAGATGTCCCCGTCCGAGTAGAGGAACTCCACCGTGCCGGCATTGGCGTAGCCGAAGGCCCGCGCCGCGGTGAGCGCCGCCGTGAACAGCTTGTCGGCCAGCGCCGCGTTACGCCCATCCGCGAACAACGGCGAGGGCGCCTCCTCCACCACCTTCTGGTGCCGACGCTGGATGGAACACTCGCGCTCCAGACCGTGGATGAGGTGGCCGTGATGATCCCCCAGGATCTGCACCTCGATGTGACGCGGCGCCGGGAAGTAGCGCTCGATGTAGACACCCTCGCGGCCAAAGGCGGCCTTCGCCCGATCCGTGCACTGACGGAAGACCTTCTCCAGCTCGGCGGGAGAGTTCGCCGCGGCCATGCCGATGCCACCACCACCGCCCGCGGCCTTGCACAGCACCGGGTAGCCGATGCGCTCGGCGGCGGAGCGCGCGGACTCCACGTCCGGCAGCACGTCCTCGGTCCCGGGCACCACGGGCACGCCCGCGGCGGACACGAGCTTGCGCGCCTGGCTCTTGTCCTTCATGCGCAGCATCGCCTCGGGCGGAGGACCCACGAAGGTGATGCCGGCGGCGTGGCACGCGCTGGCGAACTCGGCGCTCTCTGACACGAAGCCGTAGCCGGGATGCACCGCGTCCGCGCCCGTGGCCTTCGCCGCCGCGAGCAACGCCGGGATGTTCAGATAGCTGTCCCGGGCAGGCGCCGGTCCCAGGCGCACCGCCTCGTCCGCCTCGCGCACGAAGGGCAGCTCCGCGTCCGCGTCCGAATAGACGGCCACGGTGCGAATCCCCATCCCCTTGGCCACCGCGTTGATGCGTCGGGCAATCTCACCCCGGTTGGCGATGAGCAGCTTCTTGAACATGGCGGGCGTCCCCCTGCGTGAGGTCGGGCAAGGTAGACCCCGCATTCCAAGCTGACAAGGAGACAACGCACCCGCTGTCGGGAAGTTGCGGGCATGTAGGTAAATGGCGTAGGTTTCTGGGCCGTGACGCCAACCACGACAGGAAGAGTGGTGGATCTCCAGGGCGCGCGCCTCGAGCGGCGCTTGGAGATGTACCGGGCCCGGGTGACCGAGCGCCTTCGCACCAACCGAGCCGCCGTCGAGGCCCTCTACGCGGGAGGGAACCTCTTCTCGCCGCAGGGCACACGCGCGGGCCGGGCGCTGCTCCGGGCACACCAGCTGCTGCAACGCGCCCACGGCCTGCTGGAGCAGCTCTCCGGCGACGGCGTGGTTCCCGCGCCGCGACTGCCCGAGCGCATCGACGAGCACTACCGCGAGCTGGACACGCTGCTCGCGCGCAGCGACGCGCTCTCCGGCCGACACCACCGGGCGGCGAGCGTGGCCCACCTTCCCGGCCGCTAGCCGCTCACGGCATCTCGGTCTGACCCTGACGGCGCAGGAACGTCGGGATGTCGAACTGATCCTCGTCCAGGGGCAGGGCCGCGTCCTTCACCACCGCGGTGCGGCTGGCCAGCGAGCGGCCCTCGGCCTGGGCCAGGGTGCGCGAGCCGGCCTTGGCGGGCACCAGGCTGGCCACCTCCTCGCGGGCCGAGGACAGCGTGGCAGGCGCGGGGCGCGTGGCGACGGGCACCTGCACCACCGGCGCCGGCTGGCGCACCTTGGTGTCGCGCGAGACGAAGCCCGTGGCGATGATGGTGATCTTCACCTCGTCCGAGATGTTCTCGTCGATGAGCGAGCCGAAGATGATCTCCGCGTCCGGATCGGCCGCGTCGTGCACCAGCGTGAGCGCCTCGTTGACCTCCTGGAGGGTCATCTCGCGTCCGCCGGTGATGTTGATGAGCAGGCCGGTGGCGCCGTCGATGGAGATGTCCTCGAGCAGCGGGCTGGAGATGGCCTGCTGCATGGCGTTGAGCGCGCGCTTGTCGCCGGTGGCCTGGCCGGTGCCCATGAGCGCCAGACCCTTGTCGCTCATGATGGTCTTCACGTCGGCGAAGTCCACGTTGATGTAGCCGTGGTACTGGATGAGGTCGGAGATGCCCTGCACGGCGTTGAGGAGCACCTCATCGGCGCGCTTGAAGGTCTCCAAGAGCGGCATGGGCGCGGTGCTCAGCGTGAGCAGGCGCTGGTTGGGGATGGTGATGAGCGTGTCCACCGCGGCCTTGAGCTCCACGAGGCCCTGCTCCGCCTGCTTGCGGCGCTTGTTGCCCTCGAAGAGAAAGGGCTTGGTCACCACGCCCACGGTGAGGCAGCCCAGGCTCTTGGCGATGTCCGCGATGATGGGCGCCGCGCCCGTGCCCGTGCCACCGCCCATGCCGGCGGTGACGAACACCATGTCCGCGCCCTCGATCATCGAGGCGATCTGATCGCGCGACTCGAGCGCCGCCTCACGCCCCATCTCCGGGTTGGCACCCGCGCCCAGGCCCTTCGTCAACGTCTGTCCGAGCTGCAGCCGCGTCGGTGCCTTGCTCGCCGCCAGTGCCTGGACATCGGTGTTGGCGGCAATGAAGTCGACACGCTCAAGCTTCGCCATGATCATCGTATTGACCGCGTTGCATCCAGCGCCCCCCACGCCGATGACGCGAATCTTGGCGGCCTGCTTGTTCTGCTCGAACTGGTCCATGTGTTTCCTTCTTTTCGCGCGTGCCCGCGCGCGCACCTGCAAACACCATCTTCAGCAAGTCGCGATCTTTGGCAAGTTCTGAGCTACGAACATGTAGCGCCTCGTCGCATCGCCAAGTCGTCACAGGCACTTACGCGAAAGCCCCCACCAGAGCAGCCGTGCGACGTGGTGGGAGCATCACACCTCTTGACTCGCGCCACGGGCATTTCGGGGCACGAGGCACTCTTCCTCCGCGTACCGCCGCAGTCCATGAATGTGGACTCGCTGCACGCGGTGCGCGCGCGCGAAAGCTCCGTCTACCACTGCGGAGGGTTCCACCGCGCGCCGACCCTCCCCGCCCTTCTACATGGCCCTTCTACATGAAGGTGGAGGCCACGCGGCAAGAGAACAATCGCGCAGCGCGCCCGGAGCGACAGGAAACCCAACAGAGCAGCGCCAGGGCCGTGGCTTTTCGAGCGCGGGGCCACCATCTCCGGGGCATAAGGAGCAGTGCACCGCGAGACGCTCCATGAGGTGGATGAGTGGAAGAGGGACTGACTGGCGGGGGGGAGATGCGGGCGCGCATCCGCGCCTTCGATTGGACCCGGACCCCGCTCGGTCCTCCCGAGCACTGGCCCCAGAGCCTGAAGACGGCGGTGAGCATCTGCCTGGACTCGCGCTTCCCGATGATCGTCCGCTGGGGCGAGGAGCTCATCGCGCTCTACAACGACGCCTATATCCCCATCCTCGGGCGCAAGCACCCCGGGGCGCTCGGCAGTCCCGGGCTGTCGCGGGCGTTGTGGGGAGACCCGGAGACCCGCACCGTCATCGAGCCCATGTTGCGCGGCGTGCTCGCCCGGGGCGAAGCCACCTGGTCCAACGATCAGCTCATCATCTTCCAGCGCAACGGCTTCGCCGAGGAGGCCTACGTCACCTTCTCCTATAGCCCCATCCGCGTGGAGTCCGGCGCCGTGGGCGGCGTCTTCACCGCCGTGAGCGAGACGACCCAGAAGGTGCTGGGCGAGCGGCGCCTGCACGTGCTGCGCGAGCTGTCGGCTCGCACGTCCGCGGAGACCAGCCTCCCAGGCACCTACGCGGCGGCCCTGTCCGTCCTCGGCTCCGCTTCCCACGACGTGCCCTTCTGCCTGCTGTACATGCTCGACACCGCGGGGACGACGGCCACCCTCGCGGGCCTGGGCGGCGCCGTTGCCAAAGAGGCGGCACCCAGGCACATCGCGGTGCATGCGATCGAAGTCCCATGGCCCCTGACACGGGCCTGGACCGGCGCCGTGGAGATGGAGCTCGCGCGGCTGGGGCCCTGGGCGAGTGCCCTCCCCGGAGGCCCCTGGCCCGAACCGGCGCGTCAGGCCCTGCTGCTGCCCATCCGTTCCACCGACGAGAAGAACCCCTCGGGCTTCCTCGTCGCCGGCACCAGCCCCCGGCTGCCGCTGGACGACAACTACCGCGGCTTCCTCTCCCAGGTGGCCGACCACATCTCCCACGCCATCGCCCGCGTGCATGCCTACGAGGAAGAGCGCCGACGCGCCGAGACCCTCGCCGAGCTGGATCGCGCGAAGAGCGTCTTCTTCAGCAACGTGAGCCATGAGTTCCGCACTCCCCTCACGCTCATGCTGGGCCCCCTGGAGGAGCTGCGCTCGGGAGTCCTCGGCCCCTTGACGCCCTCCCAGCACGCGCGGCTCGACACGCTCCACCGCAACGCCCTGCGGCTGCTCAAGCTCGTCAACTCGCTGCTGGACTTCTCCCGCCTCGAGGCCGGACGCGTCCAGGCCCGCTTCGTGCCCACGGACCTCTCCGAGCTCACGCGCGGCCTCGCGAGCGCCTTCTGCTCCGCCACCGAGCAGGCCGGCCTCTCGCTGACGATCGACTGTCCCCCGCTGCCCGAGCCCCTCTACGTGGACCGGGACGCGTGGGAGAAGCTCGTCCTCAACCTGCTCTCCAATGCCTTCAAGTTCACCTTCGAGGGCGGCATCACGGTGAGGCTCCGGCCGGGCGATGGCCGCGCCGTGCTCGAGGTGGAGGACACGGGCACGGGCATCCCCGCCGAGGCCCTGCCCCACCTCTTCGAGCGCTTCTATCGGGTGGAAGGAGCACGCAGCCGCACCCAGGAGGGCAGCGGCATCGGGCTCGCGCTGGTACAGGAGCTGGTGAAGCTGCACGGCGGCACCCTCTCCGTGGCGAGCACCCCGGGCCAGGGCACGCGCTTCACGGTGATGCTCCCCACCGGCCGCGCACACCTGCCCGCCGAGCGCATCGGCGAGGCCCAAGCCCCACGCTCGAGCGACGCCAGCGCCGCGCCCTTCGTGGACGAGGCCCTGCGCGGACTGCCCCACCCGCCGGCACCTCCCGCCGAGACGACCGCGGGCCTGGGCCGCATCCTGCTGGTCGACGACACGCCGGACATGCGCGAATACGTGTCCGGGTTGCTGCTCGGCGCGGGACACACCGTGGAGATCGTCCCGGATGGGCTCCAGGCGCTCGCGGCCGTGCGGGAGCGTCCGCCGGATCTGATCCTCACGGACGTGATGATGCCCGGGCTCGATGGCTTCGGCCTGCTGCGCGAGCTGCGCGCGAGCGAGCGCACCCGCACGCTGCCCGTCATCCTGCTCTCGGCGCGAGCGGGCGAGGAGTCGCGCGTGGAGGGCCTGAGCCAGGGCGCGGACGACTACCTGGTGAAGCCCTTCAGCGCGCGCGAGCTGCTCACGCGCGTGCGCACGCAACTGGAGCTGTCGCGCCTGCGGGCCACCCTGAAGAGCGAGAAGTTCCGCTCGTTCGTCCTCAACGTCCCCGGCGCCGTGTACGAGTGCCTGCCCGAGTCGCCCTGGCGCTTCAGCTTCATGAGCGAGCCGGTGCTCGCCCTCACGGGCCATTCCGCCTCCGAGTTCCTCGCGGGACTGACCTGGGCCCCCCTCGTCCACCCCGAGGATCTCTCCTCCGTGGAGACGCGAATCACCCGGGCGGTGGAGCAACACGAGCCCTACGAGCTGGAGTACCGCGTGCGCCACGCGGACGGAAGCACGCGCTGGGTCTCGGAGATCGGGCGGGCCGTCTACGACGAGGCCGGCCAGCCGTATTGCCTCGAGGGCATCATCTTCGACATCACCGAGCGCAAGGCCGCCGAGGAGGCCCTCCAGCACTACCAGCGGCAGTTGACCCGCACCCTCGCGGAGAACGCCACCTCGGCCCTGTACATGACGGATGGCGAGGGCCGCTGCACCTATATGAACCCCGCGGCCGAGCGGATGACGGGGCACGTCTTCGCCGACGTCCAGGGCCAGCGGCTCCATGACCTCATCCATCCCTCCCAGCCAGGAGCGGCGGTCTGCACCGGCTCCTGTGCCCTCGAGCGGTTGCTCACCGGACCGGGAACCCGGGGCGGCACGCACGAGGATCTCTTCGTGCGCACGTCGGGAACCGCCCTGCCCGTGGCCCTGGCGGCGAGCCCCCTGCTGCGCGAGGGCCAGCGCGTGGGCACCGTGCTCGAGGCGAGGGATCTGACCGAGCAGAAGCGGGCCGAAGCGGCACTGCAGGAAGCCCAGCGCCGCAAGGATGAATTCCTGGCGATGCTCGCCCACGAGCTGCGCAACCCCATGGCTCCCATACGCGCCGCGCTCAAGCTGATCGCCGCTCGCGCTCCCCTCGACGACAAGGGCCGCCACGCCATCGAGATCATCGAGCGGCAGACGACGAACCTCGCGCGGCTGGTGGATGATCTGCTCGATGTGTCGCGCATCACCCGGGGACACATCGAGCTGCGCAAGACGCTCGTGGAGCTGCCCGCCATCATCGAGCGCGCCCTGCAGTCCGTGCAGCCCCTGCTCGACGAGCGGCGCCACGAGGTGAGCGTCACCCTGCCCCGCAAGCCCCCGCGCACCTTCGGGGATGCCATCCGGCTCGAGCAGATCGTCGTCAACCTGCTCACCAACGCCGCCAAGTACACCGAGCCCGGGGGCACCCTGCGCGTGGGCCTGGAGCGCGCGGGCACCGACGCGGAAATCCGCGTGAAGGACACGGGCATCGGCCTCTCCCCGGAGATGCTCGGCCGCGTGTTCAACCTCTTCGAGCAGGCGGAGCGCCCCCTCCATCGCTCCCAGGGAGGATTGGGCATCGGGCTCACGATGGTGAAGAACCTCGTCGAGCTGCACGGCGGCACCATCGAGGCGAGGAGCGAGGGGCTCGGTCAGGGCAGCGAGTTCATCGTCCGGCTCCCGCTCGCCGAGGAGCCCACCGCGCCACGGCCCCCTCCGGACACGCGCGTGGACCCCCCGCCCTCGAGCGCCCGGCGCATCCTCGTGGTGGACGACAACCTGGATGCCGCCGACACGCTCGCCGAGTTGCTCCAGACCTGGGAGCACACCGTCTGGCAGGCCCACGATGGGCTCGCGGCGCTCCAGGCCGTGGAGGAGCATCGCCCGGACATCGTCCTGCTCGACATCGGACTACCTGGAATGGATGGCTACGAGGTGGCGCGCCGGCTGCGCGCGGGGCCCCTCGGCCAGCAGCTCACCCTCGTGGCGCTCACCGGCTATGGCCAGGCGAGCGATCGCCACCGCGCGTTGGAGGCGGGGTTCGATCAGCACTTCGTCAAACCCGTGGACATCGACGGGCTGCAGAAGTTCATCGAACAGCAGCCGGCCCGCGGCGCGCGGTGAACGCGCGGACTCCTAGAAGATGTCCTCGAGCCACTCGCGCATGCGGCCCTTGACCTTCTTGTAGACGTTCTCGTCGCGGATGCGGAACATCTTCCGGTCCAGGTGCCGGGCGCCATAGACGACCAGGCCCACGCCGGTGGCGTACATGGGGCTCTTCACCACGTCCACCAGCCCGCCGATGCCGCGCGGCATGCCCCGGCGCACCGGCAGCCCGATGACCTCCTCGGCCAGCTCCGGCATGCCCGCCAGCAGCGTGGAGCCACCGGTGATGACCACGCCCGAGGCGAGCAGATCCTCGTAGCCGCACTTCTGGATCTCCCGGTGCACGAGCTGGAAGATCTCCTCCACGCGCGGCTCGAGAATCTCACAGAGGATCTGCCGGCCGAGCACGCGCGGCTGACGGCCGCCCACGCTGGGCACCTCGATGGTCTCGTCCTTGTCCACGAGCGAGGCCAGGGCGCAGCCGAACTTCTGTTTGATCCGCTCGGCCTCGTGGGCCGGGGTGCGCAGGCCGATGGCGATGTCGCTCGTCAGGTTGTTGCCGCCCAGGGCGATGACGGCGGTGTGCACGATGGAGCCGCCGGAGAAGATGGCGATGTCGGTGGTGCCCCCGCCGATGTCGACGAGGCACACGCCCAGCTCCTTCTCGTCCTCGCCCAGCACCGCCTCGGCCGAGGCGAGCGGCTGCAGGACGATGTCCGCCACGTTGAGGCCCGTGCGGTTGGCGCACTTGACGATGTTCTGCGCGCTGGACACGGCGCCGGTGACGATGTGCACCTTGGCCTCCAGCCGCACGCCCGCCATGCCCAGGGGCTCCTTGATGCCGCCCTGGTCATCGATGATGAACTCCTGGGGCAGCACGTGGATGACCTCGCGGTCGAGCGGAATGGCCACGGCCTTGGCCGCGTCGATGACGCGCGCGATGTCCGCCTCGCGCACCTCCTTGTCCTTCACCGCGACGATGCCCTGCGAGTTGAAGCCCTTGATGTGGCCACCGGCGATGCCCGTGTACACATGGGAGATCTCCGCGCCGGCCATCAACTCGGCCTCCTCCACCGCGCGGCGGATGGAGGACACGGTCGCCTCGATGTTGACCACCACGCCCTTGCGCAGACCCTTCGACGGGTGCGTGCCGATACCGATGATGTCGATCCCGCTGTCGGTCAGCTCCCCGACGATCGCGCAGATCTTCGTCGTGCCGATATCGAGGCCGACGATGATCTCCCCGGACTTCTGCTTCGCCATGACTGCCCTCCAGGCCCCCCCACTCTCGTGAAGGGGGGCGCGTGCCCCTACTGCGCCGACGTCCCGTTCCTCTCGGACACGGGACTCGAAATCTTGACCGCCACCCAGCCGGGCCGAGCCCGGTTGTCCAGGTGGATGACCTCCGCGGACAGCCCCTTGCCCTTGAGCCCCTCGCGCACCCGCGCGAGCCGCTGGAGCTTCTCCTCCGTCGCCCCCTCCCCCATCCGCACCTGCGTCCCATCCGACAACATCAACACCAGCCCGTCGTCCGTGACACGCACCTCGCTCAGGCGCTCGCTCTTCTCGGAGCGCGCGGACGTGTACGCCGCCACCATGGCCAGGGCCTCGAGCAGACGCTCGTGCGCCTTGGCCTCGTCGGCGAGGTAGGCCTCCCGGTCCACCCCGGTGACGAGCGGCAGGTCCAACCCGTCCTCGGGCTGCAGCCGCTTGAAGGGCTTGCCTTCCTCGTTGAGCAGGTACAGATCGTTGAGCACCACCAGCGCCGCCGGCACGTGCTCGGAGACTTCCACGGACACGCTGGCGGGGAAGTGGCGCCGCACCTGCACGTCGCGCACCCAGGGGTGGGTGGCCATGGCGCGCTCGAGCGAGTCCACGTCCAGGGTCCACAGGTTCTGCCCCACCGTGAGCCCGGACAGCTTGAGCAGCTCGCCCGGGTGCGCCCGGTGCAACCCGCTGAAGGACGTTTCTTTGAGCAAAAAGAAGGGCGAGGTGAGCGCCCAGCGCCGCAGCTCGATGCCGCCCCAGACCAGGGCGCATGTCAGACCGGTGAGGACAATGGCCTTGAGCACCCCGGGCCCGTGCGTGCGCACGGCTCCCGCCATCGCCGCCTTTTTCTGGGCGACGTCCTGGTGACGCCGGTTCTTGCTCTTGCCGAATGCCATGGTGTGCGCCGGCGCATGCTGCGCGCGGTTGGATCTCCCCGCCAGTTTTTGGCTACAGACACGTCGCTGTAGTCCGGCTTTCCTCGAGGAGGAGGCCGGTCTTGTTCACTACCGATGAGGACCGGACTCAGGCCTTGACAGAGGCCCCTTGCAACAGCCGCTCACACAGCGAGGGGAAGTCGATGCCAGTGCCCGCGGCGATCTTCGGCAGCAGGCTGGACTCGGTCATTCCCGGCAGCGTGTTGGTCTCCAGCAGGAAGACGTCCCCCGAGGGCGTCAGGATGACGTCCGAACGAGAGCCGCCACTACAACCCAGGGCGCGATGGGCGCCGAGGCACACTTCGTTCACCCGGGCATACTGCTCGGGCGGGAGGGGCGCGGGGAAGAGGTACTGGGTGGTGCCCCCGGACTTGTACTTGGCCTCGTAGTCGTAGAACTCCCGCGCGGCCACCACCTCGATGACGCCCAGGGCCTGGTCATCCAGGACGCCGCCCTGCACCTCGCGCCCCTTGATGTACTGCTCCACCAGGATGGAGCCGGCGCGCTGGGAGACGTCCTCCACGGCGGCGAGGTACGCCTCGCGCGTCTTGCACAGGTGGACGCCCACGCTGCTGCCCTCGCGCGACGGCTTGACGACGACGGGCAGGGAGAAGGGCAGCGAGTCCACGGCGGCGAGGGCCGCGTCCCTCGAGGAGAAGGCGCGCCAGGCCGGCGTGGGGATGCCGTGGGCGATGAAGACCTGCTTGGCGAAGACCTTGTCCATGCCCAGGGACGAGGCCATGACGCCGCTGCCCGTGTACGGGATGAACATGCACTCGAGCAGGCCCTGCACGCAGCCGTCCTCGCCGTAGCGGCCGTGGAGGGCGATGAAGGCCACCTCCACCTTCTCCGCCACCAGTCGCGCGGGCAAGTCGCGGCCCACGTCGATCTCCACCACGTCGTAGCCGAGCCCCCGCAGGGCCTTGGCCACCGCGGCCCCGGAGCGCAGCGACACCTCGCGCTCGGAGGACAGACCCCCGAGCAACACACCGACCCGCTTCCGCTTCAGCTCATCCTTGGACAGGGTGCTCATGGCAGGAAGACTCCCACGCGCTTGACTTCAGGTTGAAGAACGACGCCTCGCTCCTGCTTCACGCGCTCTTGCATGAGCGTGAGCAGGGAGAGCACGTCGCGGGCGGTCGCTCCGCCCAGGTTGACGATCCAGTTGGCGTGCAGGAGCGACACCTGCGCGCGGCCGATGATGTGGCCCTTGAGATTCACGCTCTCGATGAGCCGCCCGGCGAAGTCGCCCGGGGGATTGGCGAAGACGCTGCCGAAGTTGGGCTGGCTGAGCGGCTGCGAGCGCTTGCGGTAGGCGAGATCCTCGTCCATGACCTTCTTGGACGCCTCGAGGTCCCCCTTGCGCAGGAGGAAGCGCACCCGCGTCACCACGCCGCCCCGGGGCAGCTCGGTGTGGCGGTAGCCATGGGGGATGTCCGACTTCGTCAGCCACCCGAGTCCGTCCGCCGTGGCCACCTCCACGGCCTCCACCACGCGGAAGCACTCGCCATTCTTGGTGCCCGCGTTCATCGTCACCGCGCCGCCGAGCGTGCCCGGGATGCCCGCGAGGAACTCCGCGCCCACGAGGCCCTGCGCGCGCATCACGTTGCACAGCCGCACGATGGCCGAGCCCGCGCCCAGCGTGAGCCGGCCCGCCTCGGCGCCCACGTCCGCCACCTCGGGGAAGAGGTCCCCCGGCAGCTTCACGGTGACGCCGGCAATGCCGCCATCGCCCACGAGCGTGTTGGCACCACCGCCGAGCACCGTGAGGGGCACGCCCTCCTCGCGCACCAGGCGCAGGAGCGCCAGCAGCGCCTCGGGCGAGCGCGGACGGACGAGCGCCTCGGCGGGACCACCCACGCGCACGCTCGTGAGGGGCGCGAGCGGGGCTCCCGCCGTCACGTCACAGCCCGACAAGCGCCCCACCCGATCGGGCAGGGACGAGGAGAGAACGGCCACCATGTGCCTAGTCGCCCTTCCCCAGTCCGTGTTGGCGGATCAGCTCCGCGAGTTCCGGCCCCACCTGGGTGATGTCCCCCGCGCCCAGGGTGACCACCAGGTCCCCCTCGCGCAGCCGCGGCAGCAGGGCCCGCGCCAGGTCCGTGCGCTTCTCCACGAAGGTGACGTCGCGGTGGCCGTGGGCCTGGATGGCCTCCACGAGGGCATCCGCCGTGGCGCCGGGGATGGGCTCCTCGCCCGCGGCGTAGACGCTGGAGACGAAGAGCATGTCCGCGTCGTTGAAGGAGGTGGCGAAGTCGGTGAACAAGTCGTGCGTGCGCGTATAGCGGTGGGGCTGGAAGGCCACCACGAGCCGACGGCCAAAGGCGCGCCGGGCCCCCGCGAGCGTGGCCTGCACCTCGGTGGGGTGATGGCCGTAGTCGTCCACGATGGTGACGCCCGCCACCTCGGCCCGCACGGTGAAGCGCCGCTGCACGCCGCCGAACTCGGCCAGCGCGCCGCGCACCACGTCCAGGGGCACGTCCATCTCCTCGGCCGCGGCGATGACGGCCAGGGCGTTGAGCGCGTTGTGCGCGCCCACCATGCGCACGCGGAACTCCCCGAGCGGCTCATCGCGCCGGAAGGCCTCGAAGCGGGTGGAGAAGCCCTCGAGCCGCACGCCTTCCAGCCGGTAGTCCGCCATGTGCGAGCTGCCGTAGGTGACGAAGCGCTTCTCCATGCGCGGCAGGAGCGACTGCACGTTGGGGTTGTCCAGGCACAGGACGTTGAGCCCGTAGAAGGGCACCCGGTTGCAGAAGGACGTGAAGGCGTCCTTCAGGTTGTCCAGCGTGCCGTAGTGATCCATGTGCTCCGGATCGATGTTGGTGACGATGGTGATGGACGGGTGCAGGTGCAGGAAGCTGCCGTCGCTCTCGTCGGCCTCCACCACCATCAGCTCGCTCTTGCCCAGCTTGGCGTTGGAGTCGAGCACGTTCACCTTGCCACCCACCACCGCCGTGGGATCCAGACCCGCGGCGGACAGCACGGTGGCCACCATGGAGGTGGTGGTCGTCTTGCCGTGGCTGCCCGCGACGGCGACGGCGTACTTGAGCCGCATCAGCTCGGCGAGCATCTCCGCGCGGGGGATGACGGGAATCTTGCGCTGACGCGCGCTGACGACCTCGGGGTTGTCCTTGCGCACCGCCGAGGAGATGACCACCACGTCCGCGTGGACGAGGTTCTCCGCCCGGTGGCCCTCGAAGAGCGTGGCGCCCAGCTGGCTCAGCCGGCGGGTGATGTCGCTGGCCTTGAGATCCGAGCCCGACACGCGGTAGCCGAGGTTGAGCAGCACCTCGGCGATGCCGCTCATGCCGATGCCACCAACTCCCACGAAGTGCACGTGCGCGGCATGACGGGTCTTGAAGAGGCTCGCGGTCCTCACGGAGCGGTGGTTCGTCACGGGGTGATTGTCTCCTCAGACCTGTTTTTCGTTGCTACCCGACGATGAATTCCCCCCCTCCGGCTTCGGCTTCTTACTACCACCCGGCTTCTTCGCACGGGGATCCTCTCCGCGGGCCTCGGCGCGCCCGTCGGGACCGTACTTCTTCACCATCAGGTCCACGAGCACGTCCGCCAGCTCCTTGGCGGCCTCGGGGCGACCCATCAGGCCGGCCTTCTTCTCCATCTGGCGCAGCCGCTCCGGCTCGTTCTTGAGGCGGCGGATCTCCGAGGCCAGCTTCTCCCCGGTGAGTTCCGACTCCCGGTACATGAGGGCGGCGCCCGAGGCCACCAGCGCCTGGGCATTGACTTCCTGGTGGTTGTCGGTGGCGAAGGGAAAGGGGATGAGGATGCTGGCCTTCTTGGCCACCATGAGCTCGGCCAGCGTGGTGGCGCCCGCCCGGCAGACGACGAGCGAGGCGCGGGCATAAGCGCTCGACATGTCGTCGATGAACTCCACCACCTCGGCGTCGAAGCCCTTGGCCGCGTAGCCCTGGCGCACCGTCTCCAGGTCGTTCTTGCCCGTCTGGTGGACGATGTGGAGCTGGCCCTTCAAGTCGCCCAGGTGGTCCAGGGCGTCGAGCATGCGCTGGTTGATGCCACGGGCGCCGAGGCTGCCGCCGAAGACGAGCAGCGCGAAGGTCTCGTGGGCCACGTGCGCGAGCAGGAAGTTGTCCATCAGCTTGCGGCGGATGGGGTTGCCCACGAGCTGCACCTTGCCCGTGGGGAAGAAGGCGCTCGCGCCCTCGAAGGCGGTGAAGACGACGCGCACGAACTTGCCGAGCAGCTTGTTCGTGAGCCCCGGCAGCGCGTTCTGCTCCTGCACCGCGGTGGGGATGCCGAGCAGGGCCGCCGCGAGCACCACCGGCCCACTGGAGTAGCCGCCCACGCCCACCACCACGTCCGGCTTGTGGCGCTGGAGGATGCGGAAGGACTCGACGAAGGACATGGGCAGGGCGAACAGGCCCTTGACGAATCCCACCAGGCCCTTGCCCTTGAGGCCGCGCGCCTGGATGGTCTCCAGGGGGTAGCCCTCACGGGGAACGACCCGGGCCTCCAGGCCGCGCGTGGTACCGACGAACACCACCTGGTTGGCATGGTGCCGCGTCACCACCTCCTCGGCCAGGGCGATGCCCGGGTAGAGATGGCCTCCCGTGCCGCCTCCCGCGATGAGCACCTTCACGCCGCCACCTCCCTCAAGTCACCGCTGGAGCGCAGGGTACGGCCGCCGCCGGGCTGCGCGCTCGCGCTGAGGGACAGCAATACACCGGCGCCCCCCATCAACACCACCAGGGACGAGCCTCCATAGGATACGAAGGGGAGTGTCAAACCCTTGGTCGGCAGCAGGCCCATGGCCACGCACATGTTCACCGCGGCCTGCACGGCGATGATGGAGGTGAGCCCCAGGCCCAGGTAGGTGCCGAACGCCTCCGGGGCCGCGAGGCTCGCGCGGATGCCCCGCCAGATGATGATGGCGTACAGCCCCACCAGCACCCCCACACCCAGCAGGCCCAGCTCCTCGCCGATGATGGCGAAGATGAAGTCGGTGTGGGCCTCGGGCAGGAAGAAGAGCTTCTGCCGCCCGTCGCCCAGCCCCAGGCCCGTGAGGCCCCCGGAGCCGATGGACATGAGCGACTCGGCCACCTGGTAGCCGATGTCGTGCCGGTGGGCCCAGGGGTCCAGGAACGCCAGCACGCGCTTCATCCGGTAGGGGCTGGTGGCGATGGCCGCGTAGGCCAGGGGCAGCGCCAGGAGCACCGAGCCCACCAGGTAGCTGAGCTTCGTCCCCGCGGCGAACAACAGCGCGAACAGCAGGAACACCAACAACACCGAGCTCCCGAAGTCCGGCTGCAACATACAAAGACCCACCAGCAGGCCGCACAACAGCAGGTGGGGGAGGAAGCCCACGGAGAAGGTGGCCACCTTCTCGCGCTTCTTCGCCAGCGAGTAGGAGAGGTAGACGACCCAGGCGAACTTGGCCACCTCGGCCGGCTGGAGGCTGAAGCCCGGCAGGCGGATCCACCGCCGCGCCCCACCCACCGTGGTGCCGATGCCCGGGATGAGCACCAGCACCAGCAACACCAGCGTCACCAGCAGCAGCGGGTAGGCGAGCCGCGCCAGCCGGCGCCAGCCCACCTTCATCCCCACCGCCATGGCCACCACGCCGATGCCCGCCGCCAGCAGGTGGCGGTGGAGGAAGTAGAGGCTGTCTCCCAGCTTGTCCTGCGCCATGACGGCGCTCGCCGAGTACACCATCACCAGGCCGAGTGAGACGAGCGACAGCACGGCACACAAGAGCAACGCGTCGAACCGCACGGGGGCGGTGGACGACACGGCGGCGGTGGCCTTCATGGGCTCAGAGTTCCTCTACCAGGCGTTTGAAGGTGTCGCCCCGGTGCTCGAAGTTCTGGAACTGATCGTACGATGCACATGCGGGTGACAAAAGAACCGTGTCGCCCGGAACCGCCAGCTCCCTGGCCCGGCGGACGGCTTGCGCCAGCGTCCCACAGGGGTGGACGGTGGCGGCCCCCTCGTACGCCCGGGCGAGCAGTTCCGCGTCCTGACCGATGGTGAGCACCGTCTTCACCTTGCCGCGGCCCTCCTCCACCATGGGGGCATAGGGGGCGCCCTTGCCCTTGCCGCCCGCGATGAGGAGCACGTCCCGGCTGAAGGCCCGCAGGGCCACCAGCACCGAGTCCACGTTGGTGGCCTTGGAGTCGTTCACCCACTCCACGCCCTCCAGCACGCGCACGCTCTCCAGGCGGTGGGGAAGCCCGGGGTAGCTGTCCAGCCCGGCCTGCACGCCCTCGTGGGACACGCCGGCCAGCCGCGCCAGCAGCGCCGCCGCCATGGCGTTCTGCGCGTTGTGGCCCCCGCGCAGCGCGCGGTTGGTGAGGGTGAAGGACTCGCCCGCCTCCCCCACTCCCGTGAAGCCGAAGCCCCCGGAGCGCGCCACCGCCAGGCCCGCGAGCACGGGCGCGGACGCCACGGGACGCCCCGTGAGGCTGAAGCCATAGACGGGCACCCGCGCCGCCTCGGCCAGCCGCATCACGTCCGCGTCGTCCGCGTTCACCACGGCGAAGTCACCCGCCGCCTGGTTCTTGAAGATGCGCGCCTTGGCCGCGCCATAGGCCGCGTGGTCCGCGTACCGGTCGAGGTGGTCCGGCGTGAGGTTGAGGATGGCGGCGCCCCGGGGCCGCAGGGTGTCGATGCCCTCGAGCTGGAAGCTGGACAGCTCCACCACCAGCGCGTCCCAGTCGCCGGGGGACAGGGAGGCCTCGCTCAGCGGGCGCCCGAGGTTGCCCCCCACGAAGGTGCGCCGGCCACCGCGCGCGAAGAGCTCGCCGGTGAGCGCCGTGGTGGTGCTCTTGCCGTTGGTGCCGGTGATGCCGAGCAGCGGCACGTGCGCGAGGAAGCGAGAGGCCAGCTCGACCTCGCCCCACACGGGCACCCCGGCGGCGCGCACCGCCTGGAGCTCCGGCAGGGCCAGGGGCACGCCCGGGCTCACCACCACCAGCCGCTGCGCCTCGAGGAGGCCCGGCGGCGGGGGGCTCGTGACGAGCGTGACGCCCTGGGCCTCGAGCTCGCGCGCCGTGTCTCCCAGCGCCTGCGCGCTGCGCGCATCCAGCGCCGTCACCCGCGCGCCCGCCCGCGTCAACAACCGGATGGCGGCCAGCCCACTCTTGGCCAGCCCGTACACGACTACCTTCGCGTCCTTCAGGTCGGGCGTCATGCGCGCCACTCCCTCCAACGGCCTAACGCAACTTGATGGACAACAGGGCCACGCCACTACAGAGGATGGCGACGATCCAGAAGCGCACGATGATCTTCGGCTCGGCCATGCCCTTGAGCTCGAAGTGGTGGTGCACGGGCGCCATCTTGAAGACGCGCTTGCCGGTGAGCTTGAAGGACGTCACCTGGATCATCACGCTGAGGATCTCCGCGAAGAAGACCCCGTGGATGATGGCGGACACCACTTCGTTCTTGGACAACACCGCCAGCCCTCCGAGCGCGCCACCCAGCGCGAGCGAGCCGATGTCGCCCATGAAGACGGAGGCCGGGTAGGCGTTGAACCAGAGGAAGGAGATGCCCGCGCCCACGATGCTGGCGCAGAAGACGGACAGCTCGGCGCCTCCGGGCACTTCGGGCACGCCGAGGTAGCGCCACAGGGGCTGCGCCACCAACCGCGCCACGCCGTCCACCGTCTCCACGTTGGACAGGCGGATGGAGGAGCCCGCCACGTAGCAGAGCACCGCGAAGGCGCTGGCCGCGATGATGGTGGGCATGATGGCCAGGCCGTCCAGGCCGTCGGTGATGTTGACGGCGTTGGAGGTACCCACCACCACCACCCAGGCGAACACCACGTAGAACCAGCCGAAGTCCGGGTTGAAGCGGTGCGTGGGAACGAAGGGCAGCGTGAGCTTCGTGTCGAGCAGCAGCCTGGGCCCGGAGAAGGAGCCGTCCGGCCCCGTCCACGAGCACATGAGGCCGAAGACGGCGATGAGGAAGAACACCGTCTGCAACACCATCTTGTAGCGGCCCGCGAGCCCCTTGGAGTTGCGCTTGCTCAGCTTGAGCCAGTCGTCGAGGAAGCCGATGAAGCCATAGCCGAGCGTGAGCACCAGCGCCGCCCACACCGCGTGGCTGCGCAGGTCCGCGAAGACGAAGGTGCCCACCGCGATGCACAGGAGGATGAGCGCGCCGCCCATGGTGGGCGTGCCCTTCTTCTTCTGGTGCGTGTCCGGCGTGTCCTCGCGCACGTTGCTCTGCCCGTGCTGCTTGAGCCGCAATGCGGCGATGAGCCGGGGACCCACGAACATGCCCAGCAGCAGCGAGGCCACCCCGGCCGCGACGATGCGGAAGGTGGGGTAGCGCAGGAAGTTGAGCAGTCGCCCGGCGTCCGTGTCCTTGAGCCACTCGTAGAGAAGGATGAGCACTTCAGTGGCCTCCCGCCGTCACGGAAGCACCCGTGAGACCCGCCACCACGCGCTCCAACCGCATACCCCGGCTCGCCTTGACCAACACCACGTCTCCTGACTTGAGCCTCGGCTGGAGCCAGGCCAACAAGGGCTCCACCTCGGTGAAATGCGCCGCGCGCTCACCCATGCCCGCCGCCTCCAGTCCCTGGCGCGAGCGCGGCCCGAAGAACGCCACCAGCTCGGCCTTGCCGCCCGCGAGCGCGCCCAGGCGCGTGTGCTCCTCGCCCTCGCCCGGCCCCAGCTCCAACATGTCGCCGAGCACCGCCACCGCCCGTCCACCCGGCGACACCAGCGAGCGCAGCGTGTCCAGCGCGGCCGCCATGGACGCGGGGTTGGCGTTGTAGCAGTCGTCCACCACGGTGATGCCGTGGGGCGCGTCCACCACGTTGAGCCGGCGCGCGTAGGGCCGCGCCGCCTCCAGCCCCTTCACGCACTCCTCGGGCGAATAGCCCAGCGCCACCGCCAGCGCGAAGGCGCCCGTGGCGTTGAGCGCGTTGTGCTCGCCCACGAACCCCAGCCGCACCGGCCAGTCCCGGCCCAGGTGGCGCACCGTCAGCGTCAGCCCCTCGCGGCCGCGCGACTCCACCGCCACCAGCCGCACCTGCGCGTCCGCGTGCCGGCCGAACGTGAGCTGCCTGGCCTGGCCACGCGCCGCCTGGGCGGGGATGAGCGCGTCGTCCAGGTTCACCACGGCGATGGCGCCAGGCGGCAGCTCGCGGAACATCTCGCCCTCCGCCTCGGCCACGCCCTCGAGACTGCCCAGCCCCTCCAGGTGCTCGGGCTGCACCACGGTGATGAGGGCCGCGTCGGGCCGGGCCACGCGCGTCAGCCGCGTCATCTCGCCCGGCTGGTTCATCCCCAGCTCCACCACGGCCGCCACGTGCTCGGACGTCAGCCGCAGCAGCGTGAGGGGCACGCCAATCTCGTTGTTGAGGTTGCCCTCCGTCTTCAGCGCGGGGCCGCGCGTGGACAGGATGGCGCCCACCATCTCCTTGGTGGTCGTCTTTCCGTTGGAGCCCCCCACGGCCCCCACGGGAATCCGGAAGCGCTCGCGGTGCGCGCGCCCCAGGGCACCGAGCGCCGCCAGCGTGTCCTCCACCTCGTACAGGACGAAGCCCTCGGGAAGCGCGGGCAGCGTCCGGCCCCGCTTCACCACCGCCCCGGCCGCGCCCGCCTGGGCCGCCTGGGCGAGGAAGTCATGCGCATCGAAGCGCTCACCCTGGAGCGCCACGAAGAGACACCCGGGCGTGAGGGCCCGAGTGTCCGTGCAGACGGCCTGGAAGTCGGCCGCCGGCCCACCGCGCCGGGTGGCTTGCGCCACCCGCACCACCTGCTCATCCGAGAATCGTACGGCCATAAGGGGAGGCTCTCTTGAGCGGCGCTCCGTCAGGTCCGGATGGCCAGCGCCCGCGCCGCCACTTCGCGGTCATCGAAGGCACGCTTCTCCGCGCCGATGATCTGATACGTCTCGTGCCCCTTGCCGGCGATGAGGACCACGTCGTCCTCCTTGGCGAGGGAGATCGCCGTCTCGATGGCCGTCTTGCGATCGGCCTCCACGAGGTAGCCCTTCTCGCCGCTCTTGGCCTTGCCCGCGGAGATGCGGCGCAGGCCGCCCTTCTCCAGGCCCGGGGTCACCTGGGCGATGATGTCGTCGGGGTTCTCGTTGCGCGGGTTGTCGCTCGTCACCACGGACAGGTCCGCGCCCTCGGCCGCGGCGGTGCCCATGAGCGGACGCTTGCCCTCGTCGCGCTCGCCCCCGCAGCCGAACACCGCGATGACGCGGCCCTTGGCCATGGAGCGTGCCGCCTCCAGCGCGCGCTTGAGCGCGTCATCCGTGTGCGCGTAGTCCACCAGCACCGCGGGCGCTCCGGCCTGGGGGCCGTGGTTCTCCACGCGCTCCATGCGGCCGGGCACGCCCGCCATGCGCTCGATGCCCAGCTGCACGTCCTTGCGCCGCGCGAAGCCCGCGCCGAGCGCCAGGCCCGCCGCCGCGAGGATGTTCTCCAGGTTGTGCGCGCCCAGCAGCCGGCTCTTCACCGGGATGTCGCCCGCGGGCGTCTTGAGCACGCCCTTGATGCCCTGGAGCGTGAAGGACACGTCCGCGGCGGAGATCTCCCCGTTGCCCTGGCGGCTGAACTTCCACGCCATGCGCTTCTGGCCGCGCAGCTCGTTGTAGATGCGCGTGGCGTAGGTGTCGTCGCCGTTGACCACCGCCACGCCGCCCTGGGACAGGTTCTCCAGGAAGAGCTTGCGCTTGGCCTGGAAGTACTCCTCCAGGTCCTTGTGGTAGTCGAGGTGATCTCGCGTGAGGTTGGTGAAGGCGGCGGCCTTGAAGGTGAGGCCGTGCACGCGCTCCTGGATGAGGGCGTGGCTGGACACCTCCATCACCACCGTCTCGACGCCCGCGTCCGCCATCTGGCGGAGGATGCGGTGCAGCTCCAGGGGCTCGGGCGTGGTGTTGGCGGTGGCGTGGAACTGGCCCCCCACCTTGTAGCCGAGCGTGCCGATGACGCCGGTGGACGAGTAGGCCGCGGTGGCCATCGCCTCCAGGAGGAAGGTCGTCGTCGTCTTGCCATTGGTGCCCGTGACGGCCAGCAGGGTGAGCTGGTCGGCGGGACGGCCGTAGAAGTTGGCCGCGATGAGCGCCAGGGCCTTCCGGGCGTTGGACACCTTGAAGTAGGGCACCTGCGAGGACAGGGGCTTCTCCGACACCACCGCCACCGCGCCCCGGGAGACCGCCTCGCCCACGAACTGGGCGCCGTCCTCCTTCGCGCCCGGCACCGCGACGAACAGGTCGCCCGGCTTCACCTTGCGCGAGTCCTGCGACACCCCCGTCACGTCGACCGGGGTCCGGCCGCCCGAGGTCTGCTCGGCACCACACCCTGCGAGGACATCCGTCAGCTTCATCTTTTCCCCTTCACAAATACTGCAAGCGCGACGGCTGGGTTCTGCGAGCGCGGCCTCATTGCCGCGTCGCCAATTCCAGCGTCACCCGCGCACCCTTCTCCACCAGCGAACCGGCGGCGGGAGTCTGCGCTACCACGCGTCCACTACCTGACAATTGCGGCTCCAGGGCCGCGGAGAGCAGTTTCGTCACCGCCTCGCGTCCTGCCTGACCCATGACATCCGGAACGCGGACGGAGCCTGGCTCCACGTTCTCGGTGACAACCTCCTCCACCACGGGCCCCTCTGGCACCTCCTTCGCGGCGGGGGGCTGGGCGGCCGCCACCGGCAGGGCGGTGGACGGCAGCGGTACCTCGCGCGAGGGCGGCACGGCCAGGTGGGCCATGGCGGCGGTAGCGATTTCCTTGAATGCGGGAGCGGCCACGTTTCCCCCGTACACGTCTGTTTTCGGCTCGTCCACAACCACGAGGATGACCACGCGCGGATTTTCGGCAGGCAACATGCCCACGAAGGAAGCAAGCCTCTTGTCCGAGTACCCGCCGGCCACGGGGTCCACCTTCTGGGCGGTGCCCGTCTTGCCCGCCACCCGGTAATCTTCCATGGCGGCCTTGGTGGCGGTGCCTCCCTTGACCACCACGCTCTCGAGCATGGAGACGACCTGACGGGCCGTCTGGGGGGACACGATGCGCCGCACCTCGGTGGGCTGGTTCTCCAGCAGGACGACCCCGTCCGGGTCCACCACCCTGGACACCAGGTAGGGGCGCATGAGCACGCCCCCGTGGGCCAGCGCGCTCCAGGCGGCGATCATCTGCACCGCCGTGGCGGACATGCCCTGGCCGAAGGACTGCGTGGCCAGGGAGACCTCGGCCTTGGGAAAGGGGATGGAGCCCCGACCCTCGCCGGGCAGGGCCAGGCCCGTGCGCTCGCCGAAGCCGAAGTCCTTGAAGGACTTCACCAGGCGCTCGCGGCCGAGCAACTGGGCGATCTTCGCCGAGCAGATATTGGAGGACACCTGGAGCACCCGCTGGGGCGTCAGCCAGCCATACTGGTGGGTGTCGTGGATGGTGTGCCGACCCACGCGCCAGGAGCCGTTCTCGCAGAAGAAGGTGTCGTCCGGCTTGATGACCTTCTGGTCCAGCGCGCTCGCGACGACGAAGGCCTTCATCGTCGAGCCGGGCTCGAAGGTGTCGAGCGCGGCGCGGTTGCGCATGCTCGAGCGCGCCTCGCGCTGGGGGGCGTTGGGGTTGAAGCGCGGCTCGTTGGCCATGGCGAGGATCTCCCCCGTCGCCGGATCCATCACCAGGACCATGCCCGCCACGGCCTGGGCCTCGGCCACCGCGCGCGTCAGGGCCTTCTCGGCCACGTACTGCAGGTGGCGATCCAGGGTGAGCGTGACGGAGGCGCCCTGGCGCTCCAGGGTGTCCGGCGCCCCGGAGACCAGCAGCTTGCGTCCCTTGGCGTCCCGGAAGCCCGACAGGCGCGAGTTCTGTCCGGACAGCTCGTTCTCGAACGCCAGCTCCAGCCCCTCCAGGCCGTGGCCATCCAGCCCCACCACGCCCACCACGTGCGCGCCCAGCTCCTTCTGGGGGTAGAAGCGCTTGGGCTCCTTGGTGAAGCCGAAGCCCGGCAGCCCCAGGGCCTTGACCGCCTCCACCTCGCGGGGCGTCACCTGACGCTTCACCCAGGCGAAGCGCCGGGCCCGCGTCAGCCGCCCGAGCACGTCCTCGGTGTCCAGCTTGAGCGTCCTGGCCAGGGCGCGCGCGGCCTGCTTCACGTCCGGCAACATCGAGGGGTCCACCCAGATGGAGTCCACCTCCACGCTCTGGGCGAGCGGCGCGCCACGCCGATCGAAGATGTCCCCGCGCCGGGCGGGAATCTCGATCTGCCGCACGTACTGGTCCTGGGCGAGCCCGCGCAGCTTGTCGCGCTCGAACACCTGCAGGAACACGGCACGGCCGAAGGCGGCCAGCAGCAGGGTCACGAAGAAGGCGGCCAGCAGCTTCACGCGCAGCCGCATCCACTTCGTATTGGACTCTGGAACCCGCGCCGACTTGAAGTCCTTCACGACGAGTCCCCCCTCTCAGTGAGATACGGCCACGCGCACGCCCCGCGCGTCGCGAGCTTCCACCCGGGCGGGACGCTTGCCACCGCTCGAGGAAGGCAGGGAGAGGACGAGCGGACCCGCCGGCATGGACATGCCGAGCTTCTCGCGCGCCAGCTTCTCCAGCCGCGCCGGATTCTTGAGCGTGGCCAGCTCCAGCTTCAGCCGATCGTTCTCCCGAGTGAGCGCGCGCTCCTCGGCCTCCGCCCGGGACAGCCGGTAGCCCATGTCCACCACCAGCACGCGGCTCGTCACGTGGAGGATGCCCACGCCCGCGAACAGCGCGAAGAGCAACACCGCGGGCAGCAGGTGCAGGAGCACCCGGCCCACCGACGCACCATTGGGACTGACTCGGGACACGGACGACTGGCTGCGGATCATCGGATCTTCTCCACCACGCGCAGGTGCGCGCTGCGGGCACGGGGGTTGGCGGCGATCTCCTCGTCCGAGGGCGCGATCGCCTTGCGCGTCACCAGGGAGAAGTCCCCCTGGCCACCACAGACGCACACCGGGAGCCCGGGAGGGCACTTGCAGCCCCCCACCATGTCCCGGAAGGTCTCCTTCACCTTGCGATCCTCGAGCGAGTGGAACGCGATGACGGCGGCGCGGCCCCCCACCTTGAGCAGGCGGGGCAGCGCGGCGAGCAGCGACTCGAGCGACTCCAGCTCCTCGTTGACCGCCATGCGCAGCGCCTGGAAGGTGCGGGTGGCCACGTGGATCTTCTGCGGCCAGGCCTTGCGTGGCACGGCGCGCTTGACGACCTCGGCCGCCTCCAGGGTGCGCGTGGGCAGCGCGCGCTTGAGCTCGCGGGCGATGGGCCGGGCGAAGGACTCCTCGCCATACTCGCGCAGCACGCGCACGAGCACCTCCTCGTCCTCGTCGGCGATGAACCCGGCGGCGGTGCGGCCCGTGTCGCCCATGCGCATGTCCAGCGGCCCGTCCTTCTGGAAGGAGAAGCCTCGCTCGGCCACGTCGAGCTGGGGCGAGGACACGCCCAGGTCCACCAGCACGCCATCCACCGGCAGCACGTCCGCGGCCACCTGGAGCAGCTGTCCGAAGTTGCCCTGACGCGCCTCGAAGCCCGGCAGGCCCGCGAGCCGGGAGCGCGCGGCCTCGAGCGCCACGGGATCCCGATCCACGCCGAGCACGGTGGCGCCCCGCGCGAGCAGCTCGCGCGAATGCCCTCCCCCACCCAGCGTGCCGTCGATGATCACCCTGCCCGCTCCCGGTTGGAGGACGTCCACCGCCTCCTTCAAGAGAACGGTCTGGTGCCCGAAGTCAGCCAAGGGACGCCTAGACGAACGGGGCCCGCGCGAGCGCGAAGGCGGCCCGGGCGTCGTTCATGTGCGGATAGAACTCGAACCGGTCATGCGCCCCGGCGGCCCGGAAGATGGCGGACAGGTAGGGCGACAGGCCCGACAGCTTGATGTCCCCACCGGCCTTGCGGAACGACTCGGCGCGAGCGATGAGCGGCTTGACGCCGCGGTAGTCCAGGTGGCTCACCTCGCTGAAGTCGAGCACGGCGTTGCGCAGACCGCGCTGCATGCGCCCGGCGAGCTCGTCACACAGGCGGGCCAGGTCCTTCTCCAGCAGCTCCCCCTCGAGCATGAGCGTCTCCACCCGGCCACTGGAGACCGCGCGGATGCCCTGTGCTTCGGCTACCTGGTTCATGTCGCCACCTTCCCGGCTTTCCCGCCTCACGTCGAAATTTCAACCCACCCGCGTGCGCGGCCTCTCGGACACACGCATCCCATCCGGTGATCCGCACCGGTCCACACCCACACCCGTCACTGGTCCAACCCCGTGGGGGCCCGCAATGACAGCCCGACCCCAGACGGCCTCGCGAGTCGAGCGCGGGCACGCCTGTCGTCCACGGGCGGCGGAAAATACGCGCGGCCTCCTACCCGGTCAAGAAATGCAACAGGCGTATACAGGTCCGTGTCGCATTGACTCCAATGTCAATCTTCTGGCATGACGCGCCGCGCGAGCACCCAAGCAGGCGTGCTCGAGCCTCGCGTCCTGGCCGGGGGGTGAGGCACACGTCGCTCTGAAGCGAAAGGTGTACACACATGACGCGCATGATTCGCCTGTTGGCAGTTTCCGCCGTGGCCCTGGGTCTCACCGCTTGTGGCGGGGGAGCGAAGCTCGGGGGTGACAAGGAAGGAGCGGCCCAGGCCGCGTTCCAGGCCTCGCAGTCCGTGGGCCGCAACCAGGCCTCCAAGACCGCGAACGCCCTGCTCGAGCAGGCCCTGGCCAGCGGGGCCATCAACATCACCGTCTCCGCTGATTGCGCCGAGAGCGGCAAGGTCCACCTGACCCTGAAGGCGGATGCCACCCCCTGGGTGCTGGGCGCGCTCAGCTACACCCTCCGCTACGACGCCTGCAACGAAGACGGGGAGAACGAGTACAACGGTGAGGTGACGACCACGGTCGTCACCGGGGTCGATCTCGACGGGAAGATCAAGTTCGGCGCGTTCTACATCGCCATGAAGGGCAAGCTCACCATCGAGGGGGAGATCTCCGACTTCATCGACACCGATGTCCGCCTGAGCATGGAACTCACCGCCACCTCGAAGCGCTCGGGCAGCGTGGAGTTCATCATCGACGGCACCATCAAGACCTCGACGAGCAGCTTCACCTACTCCAGGGAATTCATCGCGACGATCGCGGGCCGCCTGCCCAGGGCCTGATCGCCTGTCCGCTTGACGGGGTTGCAGGGGCCGGGCCGGCCAGTTTGGAGGCCCGGCCGTTCTTTTGCCGTATGATTGGCGGCCATGAGCCAGAGCGTGACGAAGCGGGCCCTCGGCGAGGTTCGCCTCAAGGTGGCATACAAGAGACCCGAAGCCCTGCTGAGTGAGTACACCCGCAGCATCGGCCGGGGGGGAGTGACCCTGCAGACGCAGAAGAATATCCCCGTGGGCACGCGCTTCGTCTTCGAGATGTACAACCCCGGCGTGGCCACGCCCGTGGAGGTGATGGGCGAGGTGGTGCGCGTCACGCCGCAGGACGGCGGTCGCCACGTGCTCACCATCAAGTACGACCCGGGACAGGACCGCGGAGGACTGGACGCCGTGCTCCAGCGCGTCTTCGATCTCCAGGAGTCGGAGAAGCTGCGCCGCTACGCGCGCATTCCCCTGAACGTGCCGGCCCTGGAAGAGGCCACGCCCTTCGCCCCGCCCTTCTTCGTGAGGGACCTGTCGCGCGGAGGCGTGGGCCTGGAGGTGGAGGCCCCCGAGCTGCCGGCCGCGGTGAAGGTGGGCATGCCCTTCCTGCTGGAGATGGAGCTCACGCTGGGCACGCTCATGCTGCACGGCGAGGTGGCGTGGACGTCCGCGGGAGGCCCCGAGGTGCTGCCCACCTTCGGTGTCAACTTCAACACCTTGAGCCCGGACACGGTGGAGCGCCTGGAGAAGCTGCTCTCGCTCGAGTCCATGCCCCCCCCTCCCTGGCGCGCCCGCATCTGCTTCGGAATGGACGCCGTCATGCGCGTGCCCTGAGAGTCGTTGTGCCCCCGTGGCGGCCGGGGTATGGCGCGAGTCCTCGGGAGGGCCAGGCGACGGGCGCTCCCTTTCTCGCCCGGGCGCACGCCCGGACACGTGGAGGACAGGACCATGAAGCTGCGATGGAACGTGCTGGGAGCGGTCGTGCTGGGACTGGGGCTCGCGGGCTGTGGGGTGACGGTGGGCGCGGCGTGCACCTCGGACGAGGAGTGCGGGGACATGGGCTTCTGCATCACCACCGCCAACACCCCGGGCGGCTACTGCTCCGAGTCCTGCTTCCCCGGCAAGGATGACACCTGCCCCGCGGGGAGCACCTGCGTGAGCACGGGCGCCCGCGCGGACGTCTCGGCCTGTTTCATCAAGTGCACGACGAACACGGACTGCCGCACCGGCTATCAGTGCATCAGCAACTTCCGCGGCAGCGCGTCCCCCGTCTGTGCCGCGCCGGACGCGCCCCAGAGCTGAGGCCTCGCCCCCCACTTCGTTCAAAATCGTGAAGTCCTTGGCGCCCCGCGTCGTGAACCCGGGGCGCCTCGCTCCTTCGGCGGCTCCCCCTGGGGCGGGGACCCCCGGCCCGCAAGTCCCCCTCGTCGTGAGGAGACCCGCCCGGCTGGGTGCCTGGACGTCCGGGAGTCAGAAGTCTCCGTCGGTAAGTCGTGGCATCCGCGAAGGGTTATGCTACGAGCGCCGCTTCTCTCCTACTTGATGAGGGGGACATGCCAGAAGGCTCCGCGTCACTCCAGCTCGCGGTTGGCGACCGGGTGGTCTACCCCAACCAGGGTGTCTGCCGCGTCTCGGCCATCGATGTGAAGGAGGTGGCCGGGCAGAAGCTCACCTTCGTCACCATGCGCCGGGAAGAAGACGGGGCCGTGGTCATGGTCCCCCAGGCCAAGGTGGTGTCCATCGGCGTGCGCAAGGTGGCGGGCGCCGACGACGTCACCCAGGTCTTCGACTTCCTGCGCTCCGACAGCGACAAGGCCGACCTGGATTGGAAGCAGCGCGCCCGGACCAACCTGGACCGCATGACGCAAGGCGGCCTGCTGGGGCTCGCCGAGGTGGTCAAGGGCCTCCAGGTGCTCAGCGAGCTGCGCCCACTGCCCACCAAGGAGCGGGAGCTGTACGACAACGCCCGCCACCTGCTCGTGTCCGAGCTGGCCGCCGCGCTCGACATCCCCGAGTGCAACGCCGAGGACGCCCTCGACGTCGTCCTCTTCCCGCCCGGCCGCGAGCGCCCCAAGCGCACCGCCGCCGAGTTCAAGGTCCGCGGCGAGGGCGACGACGATCTCGGCCTGGATGCGGACCTGCTCGGGCTCGACGGCGACCTGGACCTGCCTCCGGACGAGGAGGAGGCACCCGCCGAGGACGAGGAGTCCTCCGAGGAGGCCGGGGAAGAGGGCGAGGGCGAGGGCGAGGGCGACGAGGAAGACACCAAGCCCCGCAAGAAGGCCGCGGCTGGCGAGGGCGCGGACGCCGCTCCCAAGAAGCGCGGCCGTCCGCCCAAGCCCAAGCCCGAGGGCGCCGAGGCCGCCGCCGCTCCCAAGAAGCGCGGCCGTCCGCCCAAGGCGAAGCCTCCCGAGTCCGAGGAGGTCGAGCCGGAGAATGATCTCGATGAGGACATCGAGGCCGATGAGTGACGTCCCCCGGGACCACGCGTCCCGTTTCCGAGGTGACTTCCCGTGATTCGCGTCGTGACGCTGGACTCCTTCGACGAAAAGCAGATCGCGAAGCTCTGCCAGACGCTCTACACGGCGTTTGGCGTGGGCAGCGAGCACTCCGACCAGAAGGAGGTGCCCGCGGGCATGTCCGAGCCGCTGGACGCGGAGAAGCTCATCACGGAGCTCAAGGGCGTGCGCGCCTACGAGGATGACAAGGTGCTCTTCGTCACCTCGCGCAAGCTGAAGGAGCGCGAGGTGCCGGGCGGCAAGGCCCCCACCACGGGCTACGCCGTGTACAACAAGAACCGCGCCATCATCTCCACCCACGGCTACAAGGACTTCGAGGCGTCCTTCAAGCCCATCGCCCGCAACGCGCTGCAGCAGATCGGCCACCTGTGGGGCCTGCACCACTGTCTGGATCCGCGCTGCTCGATGTACCCGCCCTGGACGCCCTCGTTCGGCTCGGGCGAGCCGTCCTTCTGCACCTTCTGTCGCGACAAGAGCGAGCAGAAACTCCGCCTTGCGAAGTCCTAGGCCCCTCCCCCGCGCGCTCCCCCTGCTCGAGCTGGGGGGCCTCTTGCTCGTCGCGCTCGCCTGTCTCGTCTTCCAGCTCCGGCTCCCCGGCCGCCTCCCCACCGAGGGGGACTACCGCACGGTGGCGGACTGGCTGCGCGCCGAGGCCCGTCCGGGCGACGCCGTCCTCCTCTTCCCCTGGTGGACGGAGAAGGCCCGGCTCTACCTGCCCGAGCAGGTGCCCATCCACGGCTACCTCGGCTCGGACCAGGGTGACTTCCTCGCGCACCCGCGCCTCTGGGTCCTCGCGCAGCCGGAGCTGCCCCGCGCCGACGTGTCGGCCTTCCAGGAGGCGTTCCTCCCGGGACGCACCGCCGTGGGCACCCCGCGCCGGGCCGGCCCCCTGGAGCTGACGCTGTACGAGAACGGACGCTACCGCCCCACGCGCTTCGTGGCCTCCGAGGCCCAGGCGCGCGCCCGCGTCTACCTGGAGTCTCCGGACGGCACGCGGCAGGACTGCCCCTTCGACGGCCGCGCGCACCGCTGTCCGGGCCCGCCCCACCTGTACGTGGCCACCGAGTGGCACGAAATCCGGTACGAGCCCCGGCGGTGCCTGTGGATGCACGCGCCGGGTGGGCCGCGGCGGCTCGTCGCGGAGTTCGACGACGTGCCCGCGGACACGCAGTGGCGGCTGGAGGCGGGCATCGTCGGCGAGTTCGCCTTCCAGCACGGGCCCCGCCTGAGCACCTCGCACCTGGGCGTGGAGGACGCGGCCAGCGGCGAGTCGCTGATGACGCTCTCGCTGCCTCCCGGACGCGAGGGGGTGCTGCGCGTGGCGCGAGCCATCCCCCCCGGACGCGCCCGCACGGTGAAGGTGTGGGTCCAGGCGGACAACGCGGAGTCGCGCCAGGTGTGCCTCGACTTCCTCGCCCTCGCCGAGGGCGCTCCGGAGGGAACATGACGCGGGGACGCGCCGCGACGCGAGAGGAGCGCTGGCTGGCGCTGGCGCTGTGGGTGCTCGCCTTCGCGTCGCTGTGGGCGAGCGAGGCCGCGGTGGGCTTCACGCGCGACGAGAGCTTCTACTTCCACGCGGCGGAGGCCTACTCGCGCTGGTTCCAGCAACTGCTCCACGCGCCCTCCCAGGCGCTGACGGATGCCGCCATCGTGCGCGCCTGGGACTACAACCACGAGCACCCGGCGTTGATGAAGACGCTCTTCGGGCTGTCGCACCTGCTCTTCCACGACACGCTCGGGTGGCTGCGCTCGGCGACGGCCTTCCGGCTGCCCGCCTTCGCCCTGGCGGCGCTGGTGCCCGCCCTCACCTTCCTCCTGGGCAGCGCGGTGTTCAGCCGCGCCGCGGGCCTCTTCGCCGCGCTCTCCTTCCTGCTCGTGCCCCGCCAGTACTTCAACGCGGAGCTCGCCTGCTTCGACATGCCCATCGCGGCCATGTGGCTGCTGGTGGTCTACGCCTTCTGGCGCGCGCTCGAGGACCGGAACTGGGGCGTGCTGTGCGGTGTCTTCTTCGGCCTCGCGGTGTGCACCAAGCACAACGCTCTCTTCCTTCCCTTCTGCCTCGCACCCTTCGCCCTGTGGCGCGCGTGGCGAACCAGTGAGGGCCACCCCACCGCGCGCCTCGGCATGCAGCGCGTGCTCGTGCTGTTCGCCGCGGTGGCGGGGCTCTACGCGCTGCTCGTGTTGAGCCTCGGGCCCGAGGGCTTCCAGCGGAAGTTCTTCCTGCTCAGCCCCCACACCCTGCTCTTCGTCGTGCTGGCCGTGGGCTCGCTGGGGATGCTGCACTTCCTCAACGAGGAGCACGCCCCCACCGCGCTCGCCCTGCTGCCCCTGGCCACCATGGCCGTGTTCGCCCCGGTCATCTTCTACCTGCACTGGCCCTACCTCTGGCACGCGCCGGTGGACCGGACGGCCTGGTACCTCGTCTTCCACGCCACCCACAACCACTACGCCTGGTTCTACCTGGGCACGCTCATGCGCGAGCCGCCCTTCCCCTGGGACTACGTCGTGGTGAAGACGGCGCTCACCGTGCCCACCAGCCTCTTCGTCCCCATGGTGACGGGCCTGGGCGTGCTCGCCGCCCGGGGAGTGCTCGGCCTCTTCGCACGCACGCGCGAGTGGGTGCGCACGCCCTCGCTCGCCGAGGTGCTCGTGGGGGTGAATGCCCTCGCCTCCATCCTCATCATCAGCCCGCCGAACGTGCCGCACTTCGGCGGCGTGAAGCACTGGTTGCCCTCCATGCCCTTCCTCGGTCTGCTCGCGGGCGTGGCGGTGGCGCGCGGCTGCGAGGCGCTCACCGGCTGGCTGCGCGAGCGCTGGCCCCGGGTGCCCTTCGCGGCGGTGGCGGCCCCCGTCTTCACGCTGTTGATGCTGCCCGCGCTGCTCGCGCTCGTGCGCGTGTTCCCCTACGGGACGAGCTACTACTCGGAGCTCGCCGGGGGCGTGCCGGGCGCGGCCTCCCTGGGCATGCAGCGCCAGTTCTGGTCGAGCAACGTGACGGCGGTGCTGCCGTGGATCAACGCCCACGCGCCCCGCGACGCGCGCGTCTTCCTGCACGAGGTGACGGGCTTCGCCTTCCAGGACTACCAGCGCGAGGGCATGTTGCGCGCGGACCTGCGCCCCGCGGGCATCGCCGACTCGGACGTCGCGGCGTACCAGTACCACCAGGAATTCCGCGAGCACGAGTTCGCCCTCTGGCAGGCCTACGGCACGCGCACTCCCGTCACCGGGCTCTACCTGGACGAGACCCCGCAAATCATCGTCTATCAACGTCCCTGAGCCCCCGGGGGCAAGGCGGATCGAGTCATGACGCACCGGGTCTGTTCAGGCTCGGACGGCGGGTGGCATCGTGGAGCGCACTCGCGCAATCCGGGACTAGGCTGCAACGTACGGAGGGACATCTCCAGGGAGGCGACATGACGCGGTGGCTGTGGGCCGTGACACTGGTGGTGCTGGGTGGACTGGGCTGTCAGCAGGAGCAGAAGGCGGCGCCGCCGGCGCGCGCGGAAATCCGGGCACTGAGCAATGCCACGGTGGAGTTCATCCCCAAGGAAGGGCAGCACCCCTACTGCCTGCTCTACACGGTGTCGGAGAAGGGCATCATCCGGCAGCTCACCATGACGCGTGAGAACCGCTCCATCCGGTGCGAGCCGGGCAAGCGCATCTACAACTCCAGCTTCCGCATCCCCGTGGAGGAGGGGAAGATTCGCGCCTACATCTTCTTCTCGGACCAGCGCATCCAGGCGGGCTCCGTGGCGCAGCAGCTCTATGACTTGAGGGACAGGCCGCGGGTGACCGCCATGGACTTCCGGCTGCCCGGCGCCGTGTCGGTGGAGCAGTTGGAGTTCACGCCCCAGCCCGGAGGCCCGGCCGTGCCCGACGCCGTCGAGGGCTCGACGGATCTCCCCGAGAACCCCGAGGCCGCCCAGCCCGAAAACGAAGAGCCCGGCATGCAGCTCGAGCCCCAGGGCAACGCCCGTCCCACCCCGCCCACCCAGGCCAACTGACTGACGCCCTCCGAGCACGAATGGCTCGAAGGGCGCCCTTCATTTCTCCTCGAACATGGCGTGGATGACCCGCCAGGCCAGCTGCACCTCCCGCCCGGACAGCCGGCCGAGGAAGTCGCAGATCTCCGCCACCCGGTCGGGTTTCTCTCGTCCGAAGCCCTGGAAGAGCGTCTTCAGGGAGAGATCCAGTCCCTCGGACAGCTTGTTCAGTGTCGCGAGGGAAGGAGAGAACCCGCCACGCTCGATCCGCCGGATGGCATCCACGGACAGCTCACTGCGCTCCGCGAGTTCTTCCTGGGTGAGTTTGCGTGAATTCCTGAGGCGCTTCACATGATGGCCGAATCGCCCCGCCAGAATGGCTTTCTCATTGTCCATAAGCGCGGCCGGTAATCTTGTGGGCACCGACCGCGCTGTGAAGTGAGGATGTTCGGGGTTGGAAACTGCATCGCCTCCAGGCGTCAGCTCAGAACGACTCCCGAAGCATTGCCCTCAAATCATCCAGTGTACATGGACGGGGATTGCCCCGGTGCGAGGCATCCTGGAAGGCCTTGTCGACGATGCGCTCCAGGTCCTTCTCCTGGACACCCACATCGCGCAGACGCGCGGGGATGCCGATGGTGGCGTTGAGCTTGCGCACGCGCTCCACGGCGTTGGTGGCGAGCACCTCCGCGCTCGCGTGGGAGGAGTCCCCCATGGCCTGGGCCACGCGCGCCAGCCGCGCGGTGCTCGAGGGGCGGTTGAACTCCATCACCACGGGCAGCACGATGGCGTTGGCGAGCCCATGGTGCACCTTGGAAATGGGCGTGAGCGCGTGGGCCAGCGCGTGGCAGGCCCCGAGCCCCTTCTGGAAGGCCATGGCGCCCTGCATGGCGGCGACCATCATGTCCGAGCGGGCCACGAGGTTCTTGCCCTCGGAGACGGCGAGGGGCAGCGAGCGCGCCACGCGGGCGATGCCGTCGATGGCCACCGCGTCCGCCAGCGGGTGGAAGCCATTGGACACGTAGGCCTCCAGACAGTGGGTGAAGGCGTCCATGCCCGTGGCGGCCGTGGGTCCGGGTGGCAGGCCCAGGGTCAGCTCGGGGTCGCAGATGGCCGCCTTGGGCATGAGGAACGGGCTGAAGATGACCGTCTTGCGACCCGTGTCCGACAGCGTCGCCACGCCCGAGCGGCTCACCTCCGAGCCGGTGCCCGCGGTGGTGGGGATGGCGATGAGCGGCGGCATGTCGTCGCGCACGTACTGGTCGCCCCCCGTCGCGTCGTCATAGCGCGACAGTGGCGGCTCGTGCGTGGTGAGCACCTGCACGAGCTTGGCCGCGTCCAGCGGGCTGCCTCCGCCGATGGCGATGATGCCGTCGCACTGGTGGCGCCGGTACGCCTCCAGGCCCGCGAAGGCATCGTGCTCGGTGGGGTCCGGATTCACCTGCTCGAAGGAGGCGTACGCCACGTTCGCGCCCTTGAGCACGTCGTAGACGCGTTGCACGAGCCCCGCCTTCACCACGCCCGCGTCCGTCATCACCAACGGGCGCTTCATGTTCAGCCGCGCCACCTGCGCGGGCAGGCGCTGCAGCGCTCCCGCGCCGAAGACGATCTTCGTGGGCCACGACATCTCGGTGATGCGTGGCTCGCTCGGCATGTCGAACGGTATCATTCCGTGTCTCCTGACTACGCGATGAGCGCCTAGATGAGCTCCATGTAGCGCTCGAGCTCCCAGTTCGTGACGGCGCGCTCATACTGCCGCGCCTCCCACTCGCGCGTACGCACGAAGTGGTCCACGAAATCCTCGCCGAGGATCTCCCGGGCGCGCTCGGACTTCTTGAGCAGCGCCACCGCCTCCTTGAGCGAGCGCGGCAGCGGGGGGGCACCGGACGCGTAGCCGTTGCCCGCGCAGGCCTCGGGCGGCTCCACCTCGTTCTCGATGCCCCACAGCCCCGCGGCCAGGCTCGCCGCCATGGCCAGGTACGCGTTCATGTCCGCGCCCGGCTGGCGGTACTCCAGGCGCATCGACTTGGGGCTGTCGCCAATCACGCGCACCGCCGTGGTGCGGTTCTCCCGGCCCCACGTCGCCGTCACCGGCGCCCACGTGTTCTCCACGCTGCGCTTGTAGCTGTTGATGGTGGGCCAGTAGAGCGCCGTCAGCTCC
The DNA here is from genome assembly GCF_002305875.1 of Cystobacter fuscus. NCBI lineage: Bacteria > Pseudomonadati > Myxococcota > Myxococcia > Myxococcales > Archangiaceae > Cystobacter > Cystobacter fuscus. The sequence continues at coordinate 9,815,926 of NZ_CP022098.1, forward strand.
GGCATCAGCGAAATCTGCCCGCCGATGTACTGGCGCATGAGGCGGCTCATGCCGTCGCCCGCGTCGGCATCGTGGAAGACGTTCTCGTCGCTCTTGAGCGACCACAGGGACTGGTGGATGTGGCCCGAGCACCCGGGCAGCTTGGGGTCCACCTTCGCCATGAAGCAGGCGGTGAGCCCGTGGCGCGCGCAGATCTCCTTGACGGCCGTCTTGAAGAGCACCGCCTTGTCGGCGATCTTCTCCAGGGTGTCGTAGCGCACCGCGGCCTCGAAGACGCCCGGGCCCGTCTCGGTGTGGAAGCCCTCCAGCTCCACGCCGAAGTCCCGGCAGCCGTTGATGATGTCGTGCACGAGCGGCGCGTTGAGCGACGTGCGCAGCCACGAGTAGCCGAACATGCCGGGGGTGAGCGGCGTGAGGCGCGTGTAGCCCTTGTCCTTGAGCGACTGCGGCGTCTCCTTGAAGATGAAGAACTCGTACTCGGCGCCGAACTTGGGCACGTAGCCCATCTCCCGCGCGCGCCTGCCCACCTTCTGCAGGAGCTGGCGGGGGCTCGGCGCGAAGGGCGAGCCGTCCTCGTTCACGAAGTCCAGCAGGAAGGCCGCCGTGTCCGGCTCCCAGGGGATGATGCGCGCGGAGCTCGTGTCCACGCGACACATCCCATCCGGGTAGCCCGTGTGCCAGCCCGTCACCTGGGTGTTGTCGAGCAGCTCGTCCGCGATGTCCCACCCGAACACCACGTCACAGAAGCCCATGCCGCTCTTGCACGCGGAGAAGAACTTCTCCACCGAGACGTACTTGCCGCGCCAGACGCCGTCCAGGTCCACTCCGCCCAGCTTCACCTGCCGGACGCCCTTCTCCTCGAACCATTTCTGCAACACGTCCGTGCCCGAGGGCATCCGTCCCACGGGCCTGCCCGTGTCGCGCTCCTTCTTCTCCGCGCGCGCCCGCCTGCTCGCGGGGGATGGCAACGTGATGACCTTCGCCTTGGAACGACTCGCCATTGGCCTCCTCCTTCTCCCACTGCCCATTGAGTGCCCTCTGTCGTGTCTTCAACGGCCCGCTTCCGCGGAGGATAGCCTCTTCGCGGGGTCCACACCCTACCGTGCGATGCACATCTTGAGCGCGGCCCGGCGAGGTGAAAGCGTATGCGCGTTGGACATCCAGTGGACTCCCCACCACCCTGGACGCACGTCGCAAGTGAACGGGCGTCAACACAACCAGCAGCCGAAGCTAGGGGGGCCCCCCCCTCCCGGCAACCCAGCTCGAAACCGAGGCCATGAAGAACGTTCTCCTGTTGAAAGCCGGTGATGCGGCCCGGCCCGTCCAGCTCAGCGTGGGTGACTACGACCAGTGGTTCGTCGAGTCGCTCGGACCGGATGGGTGCCGCTTCGACATCCTGCACGCGCACCAGGGCGCCGAGCTGCCCCCGAGCGCCGCCGGCTACGACGCGGTGATGATGACCGGCTCCCCCAAGTCCGTGACCCAACTGGAACCCTGGATGGAGCGCGCCGCGGACTTCATGCGGGGCGCCGCCGCCCGGGGAATCCCCGTGCTCGGGGTATGCTTTGGGCACCAACTCCTCGCCCATGCCCACGGGGCGCGGGTGGTGCGCAACACCCAGGGGCGGGAGATCGGCACGGTGGAGGTGCGCTTGAGCCCGGAGGGGCGCCGGGATCCGCTCTTCCACGAGTTGCCCGAGACCTTCGCCGTCCAGGCCACCCACGAGGACATCGTCGAGCGCCCACCCGAGGGCGCCACGGTGCTCGCGGGCAACGAGAACACGGCGGTGCAGGCGCTCGCCTTCGGTCCGCTCATCCGGGGGGTCCAATTCCACCCCGAGGTGCATCCGGCCGCCATGCGCGCCCTCATCCTCGCCCGGCAGGAGAAGCTGGAGGCCGAGGCCGCCGCCCGGGGGCAGCCACCGGGCGAGCGTGTCCCCCGGCTCCTGGCGGGCATCACCCCGGCTCCCGCCGGACACGCCATCCTGCGCAACTTCCTGGAGCGGTTCACCTGAGCATCCCACTGGAGTAGGGAGGACCCATGGCGTCGCGCTGGGACTATCTCTTCGAAACCAAGCCGGTCCCCATGATGGACCACCTGCTGGAGGAGGTGGCCAAACTGCTGGCCAAGGACCTCCGGCAGTGGCCGCCACCGGTCCAGGAGATAGACCTGGACACGGGAGGGCAGTTCGCCCCCCTGTTCACCGAGCCGACGCCCCGCCCCGCCGAGGCCGTCTACGAGGAGGCGCTCCGGCTGTCGCGCTGGGAGCTGGAGCGCGAGCTCGAGGCCTACGACGACTACATGCGCAACAAGCGCTACCTGGAGCGGGGGCTGGCACCGACGGACCGTCTGCCCCTCTTGCTGCTCAACCGATGGGTGGTGGACCAGATGCTGGGCCTGGGCGAAGCTACCGAGGGCCGGGTGAACCGCCGGCTGATGCTGCGCTGCCTGGAGCGACTGGAAGCCCACAGACGGCGCGTCATAATCCCCCCTGCTTGAGACCCAACCAGCCCTCTGCCATAAGCCGCGCCATGCAGCATCACGAGCTCGATCTCCTCGCGCAGCGCCGCAAGCGCTTCTACATCCTCGCGGGTTTGTGGCTGACCATCGCCACCATCCTGTTCTTCTTCCGCTCGGTGCTGCTGCCCTTCGCGGGCGCCGCGTTGATCGCCTACCTGGTGCACCCGCTCGTCACTCGCCTCACGCGCGTACAGGTGCGCGGGCACGCCATTCCGCGCTGGGTGGGCATCCTGCTCATCTACTCGGGCTTCTTCCTCGCGGTGTACCTCTTCTTCATCGCCATGGTGCCGCAGCTCTACCAGGAGCTGGCGCGCATCAGCCGCGATGGCGTCACCTTCCTCAACTCGCTCACGCCCGAGCGCATCCACGTGCTCGCCGACCGCGTCGAAGACTGGCTGCGCGCCAAGGGCATCCCCGTGGCGCTCGCCACGCCCGAGGAGATGCGCAACGGCGTCCCCGGCGGCGGCGTGACGGTGGACCTGGAGCGGATCCTCCAGGACGTGGCCGCGCAGCTCACCGGGCTGATACGCCAGCACCTGGGCGACATCGTCACCGTGTCGCGCCACATCATCACCTCGGTGGTGGCCGGCGTGTTCATGACGTTCTTCATCCTGATGGTGGCCGCGTTCTTCTCCATCGACGCGCACGCCGTGGTGGGCTACTTCACCAGCCTGTTGCCGGCCGAGTACGGCACCGACTCGCAGCGCCTGCTCGAGCGCATTGATCGCTCGCTGTCCGGCGTCGTGCGGGGCCAGGTGACCATCTGCCTGGTGAATGGCACGCTCACCTTCCTGGGGCTGGTGCTCTTCGGGGTGAAGTTCGCCTTCCTGCTGGCCACGGTGGCCACCGTGTTCAGCCTCATCCCCATCTTCGGCACCATCCTCAGCTCGGTGCCCATCGTGCTCATCGCGCTGGCGGACGGCTTCCAGAAGGGCGTGGCCATCCTGCTGTGGATCATCGGCATCCACGCGCTGGAGGCGTACTTCCTCAACCCGAAGATCATGGGCCAGGCCGCGCGCATCCACCCGGTCATCGTGGCCTTCAGCCTCATCGCCGGGGAGACGACGTTCGGCCTCGTCGGCGCGCTCTTCGCGGTGCCCGTGGCCTCCATCATCGTGGCCTGCTTCGACTACGCGCGCCTCAAGGCGCAGCCCCACGTGAGCGAGGCCTCGCTGGAGGTGAAGTAGGCGCGGGCGGGGCCTCAGCCGCTGCAGGCGGCCTCGCAGCGCGACTCGCGGCAGAAGACGAAGCAGCGGCCACAGTCGAGGTGGTCGGCGGGACAGGTGCCGTCACACTTCACCCCGCTGCAATTGGGCCCGTCCTGCACGTGCGTGGGGTTGGTGCCCAGCCCGCAGCAGGCGTTCCCCGTGCAATCCGAGTCCTGGTAGCAGGTGCGGTTGGACAGCGGGGCGGGATTGCCCCCGAAGTCATCCAGGTCGATCGGTTCGCATCCGGTGGCCAGCGAGAGCACCGCCCCCAGCACGACGAGGGCGGACGGAAAGGCGACACGGGTACTGCGCATGCAACGGCTCCCTTCGTGAGGACGAAGGGAGATTATTAACGGTTCATCGAGCCGAGGAACTCGGCGTTCGCGGCCGTGGGGCGCATGTGTTTGAGCACGAACTCCATCGCGTCGATGGGCGTGAAGGGGTGGAGCACCTGGCGCAGGGCGGTGATGCGCACGAGGTCCGCCTGGGTGAGCAGCAGCTCCTCCTTGCGCGTGCCGGACTTGTTGATGTCGAGCGTCGGGAAGATGCGCTTCTCCATCAGCTTGCGGTCCAGGACGATTTCGGAGTTACCCGTGCCCTTGAACTCCTCGAAGATGACCTCGTCCATGCGGCTGCCGGTGTCGATGAGCGCGGTGCCGATGATGGTGAGGCTGCCGCCCTCCTCGATGTTGCGCGCGGCGCCGAAGAAGCGCTTGGGCTTGTGCAGGGCGTTGGCGTCCACGCCGCCCGAGAGGATCTTCCCCGAGGCCGGCACCACCGTGTTGTAGGCGCGCGCCAGACGGGTGATGGAGTCCAGGAGGATGCACACGTCGTACTTCTGCTCGACCAGGCGCTTGGCCTTGTCGATGACCATCTCCGCCACCTGCACGTGGCGCGTGGCGGGCTCGTCGAAGGTGGAGCTGACCACCTCGCCGCGCACGTTGCGCGCCATGTCCGTCACTTCCTCGGGGCGCTCGTCCACCAGCAGCACGATGAGGTAGACGTCCGGGTGGTTCTTGGAGATGGCGTGCGCGATGTTCTGCAGGAGCACCGTCTTACCGGCCTTGGGCGGCGCCACGATGAGGCAGCGCTGGCCGAGCCCGATGGGGCAGAACAGATCGATGATGCGCGTGGTCATCTCCGCCCCGTCGTGCTCCAGCTTCAGCTTGCGCGTGGGGTAGAGCGGCGTGAGGTTGTCGAAGAGGATGCGGTCGCGCGTCACCTCGGACAGCGGGTCGGAGAAGTTGACCTTGTCCACCTTCTGCAGGGCGAAGAAGCGCTCACCCTCGCGCGGCTGGCGGATGGGGCCCGTCACCGTGTCGCCCGGCCGCAGATTGAAGCGGCGCACCTGCGAGGGAGACACGTAGATGTCGTCGGGGCTCGCCTGGTAGTCGCTGTCCGCGCTGCGCAGGAAGCCGAAGCCGTCGCTGAGCAGCTCCAGCACGCCTTCCGCGTGCACCTCGAACTTCTTGTCCGCGATGCCCGAGAGCAGCGCGAAGATGAGATCCTGCTTCTTCAGGCCCTGGTAGCCCTCGATGCCGAAGTCGTGGGCCATCTTCGCCAGGTCCGTGATCTTCATGCGCTTGAGGTCATTGAGCCGGATGACCTGCATGGCCGGAGCGTCCGAGGGGCCCGCCTCCGCGCCCGGGGACACCTCGAGGGGCTCGGGAGCCGGGGCCTGGTGGGAGCCCTCCTCCTCGTGGTCGGCCGCCGCGCGCACCTCCTGGTACTCCTCGTCCCGAACGGGGTGGGAGGGGATGGGCGTGAGCACCGGGCGGGGCGCGGCGACGACGGGGGCTTCCTCGGCCGCGGGCTCCTCGTCCCGGCGGGCCGACGTCCGGCGGCGCGCGGGCTTCTCGGACTCGTCGCGCTCCACCGTCTTGGCCCGGGTCGAGCGGCGCTTGGGCTTTTCTTCCTCGATGTCGACGACCTGGGGGGCGAGGAGCTTCTCTTTGGGGGAACGGGCTTTGGCCATGGTGCGGGGCTGTACTTGCGGCGCGGGGGGGACGCGCACGGGAATGTCGTGGAAGTGTCCGGGGGGACTCGAAGCGCCCTCAGGGCGGCACCGGGATCCCTTCTTGCCGGGACCACGCGGGTGGGAGAACCTTGTGGTGGGAAAAGGTGGCGCCTGAAGGTGGGACAACAACCCTCATGCGCTCGACACGAGGTTATTGACCACCTCTAGAGCTGTCAAGGCATCCTCGCAACCCGAGCCACCAGGCAACAAAGCCCCCGCATCTTCCAGTCCAGCCGCCGAGCCCCTCCTCCGTGACCGCCTCGAAAACCGCTGACGCCGCCCGCATCGGGCAGCTCCGAAAAGAACTCGCCTACCACAACCACCGCTACTACGTGCTCGACTCGCCGGAGGTGAGCGACGCGGAATACGACCGGCTCATGCGCGAGCTGCAGGAGCTGGAGTCCCGCCATCCGGACCTCGTCACGGCCGACTCGCCCACTCGCCGGGTGGGAGGCGCTCCGGCGGAGAAGTTCGAGAAGGTGCGCCACCGCGTGGCCATGTTGTCGCTGGCCAACGTCTTCGACGACGAGGGGTTGAGCGACTTCGACGAGCGCATCCGCCGCCAGACGGGGCTCGCCCAGGTGGGCTACGTCTGCGAGCCCAAGCTGGATGGGCTCGCCATCACCCTGACCTACGAGCAGGGCCGCTTCGTGCGCGGCGCCACGCGGGGAGATGGGACCGAGGGAGAGGACGTGAGCGCGAACCTGCGCACCCTGCGCGGCCTGCCCACGGAGCTGTTGCCCCAGGACGGGGTGAAGGCGCCCGGGATGATTGAAGTGCGCGGCGAGGTCTTCATCTCCAAGAAGGACTTCAAGCGGCTCAACGACAAGCGCGAGGAGGAGGGCGAGCCGCTCTTCGCCAACCCGCGCAACGCCGCCGCCGGCAGCCTACGCCAGTTGGATCCCCGCATCACCGCCTCGCGGCCGCTGTCGCTCTTCCTGTACGAGTGCGTGCCGGGCGAGGGCGTGCCCGCCTTCCGCTCGCACACCGAGAAGCTCGGCTACCTGCGCTCGCTGGGGCTGCCGGTGAACCGGGCGGTGAGCGTGCCGAGCGTGGAGGGCGTGCGCGAGCAGTACCGCGCGAGCCTGGAGGGCCGCCATGCGCTGCCCTTCGAGGTGGACGGCATGGTGGTGAAGGTGGACGACGAGGACCTGCGCCAGCGCCTGGGCCAGGTGTCCAAGAGTCCGCGCTGGGCCGTGGCCTACAAGTTCCCGCCCGAGGAGGAGTCGACGCTCGTCGAGGACATCCAGGTGTACGTGGGGCGCACGGGCGCGCTCACGCCGGTGGCGCACCTCAAGCCGGTGAAGGTGGGCGGCGTGACGGTGAGCCGCGCCACCCTGCACAACGAGGACGAGCTGCGCCGCAAGGACGTGCGCAAGGGCGACACCGTCTTCATCCGCCGCGCGGGCGACGTCATCCCGGAGATCGTCAAGGTGGTGGAGGGCAAGCGGCCCGAAGGCACCGAGTCCTTCGTCTTCCCCACCGAGTGCCCGGTGTGCCACGCGGCGGCCGTCAAGGACGAGGAGGGCGCCATCATCCGCTGCACGGGCGCCACCTGCCCCGCGCAGCTCGTGGAGAAGGTCCGCCACTTCGCCTCGCGCACCGCCATGGACGTGGACGGCCTGGGAGAGAAGCTGGCCGCGCAGCTCGTGGAGACGGGGCTGGTGAAGAGCTTCGCGGACGTCTACCACCTCACGCGAGCGAAGCTCCTCACGCTCGAGCGCATGGGGGACAAGAGCGCGGACAACCTGCTGGCGAGCATCGAGCGCTCCAAGCAGACCACCCAGCCTCGCTTCCTCTACGCGCTGGGCATCCGGCACGTGGGCGAGTCCACCGCGCGCGTGCTCGCCGAGGCCTTCCCCGACGTGCGCGGCCTCTACGAGGCCAGCCTGGAGGACATCACCCGCGTCAAGGACGTGGGTCCCACCATGGCCGAGGTCATCCATACCTTCTTCCATGAGCCGCTCAATCGCGAGGCCATCGACGCGCTGCTCGCCGCGGGCGTCACCCCCGCGCCGCCCGTCGTCGTCAAGACGGGCGTGTTCGCTGGCAAGACGGTGGTTCTCACCGGGGGTATGAGTGGAATGAGCCGGGAGCAAGCCAAGGAGGAAATCGAGCGCCGGGGTGGCAAGGTGTCGGGAAGTGTCTCGCGCAAGACGGACCTGGTGGTGGCGGGCGAGGATGCGGGCAGCAAGCTGAAGAAGGCCCAGGAGCTCGGAGTAAGAATCGTGGACGAGCAGGCCTTCCTCCAATTGCTCCAGACGGACGCACGAGGCTAGGAGGCGTGGGCAGCATGGACAGTCGTCGAGTGAGCCTGCGCATCCGGGGCCGGGTGCAGGGAGTCTACTTCCGGGAGAGCGCCCGCACCGAGGCGCTGCGGCTGGGCCTCAAGGGCTGGGTGCGCAACCTCCCGGACGGGTCGGTCGAGGCGGTGGCCGAGGGCCCGCCCCATGCCCTGGAGACCTTCGTCAGCTGGAGCCACCGCGGCCCTCCCCAGGCGCGCGTGACGGATGTGGAGCGCGCCGATGCCGAGGCGCTCGGGGAGTTCATCACCTTCATCGTGGAGCGCAGCTCATGAATCCCTACGCGCCAGCGTCCCTGACGTCCATGCTGGGCATCAAGTCCGGCAGCAAGGTCTCGGTCATCAACCCCCCGCGCGGCTTCGTCCAGAAGCTCAACCCCCTGCCCGACGGCGTGGAGTTCCTCATCACCGCCCAGACGGGCCTGGACATCATCCTCTTCTTCACCCAGGACACCCACGAGCTCGTCCAGCGCCTGCCCGCGCTCTCGCGCGCCATGACGCTCCAGGGCGGCATCTGGGTGTGCTGGCCCAGCGGCGAGGGGATCAAGACGGCCCTGAGCGAGGACTTCATCCGCCAGGCCGCGCTGGACATCGGCATGGTGGACAACAAGCTGTGCCTCATCGACACGACCTGGACGGGCCTGCGCCTGGTGCGCCGCCCGCGGGGCCGCCTGGACAAGCCCGACTACCGCAAGCGGGCCCCCACCGCCCAGGCCTGAGCCCCCCCAGGCCTGCCAGACGGCGGACATTTTCCATGTCGCGCCTTTACAGGTCGTATCAGGCGTGAAAACCTTTCGTTGTTTTCAGGCCTCGGACCTCCCCACCAGGGGTGGGGAGTTCAGTCGCCAGTGGATTTTGAGACGGGTGCGTTCCCGGCGGAACCGGGCGCGCTGGCCGTCCCGTGCTTCTGCCACCCCCAAGGCGCCCACGCATGGGCTCCGACCGGGTGAGTAAGGACGAAGCCGGGCGGCCCGGGCGCCAGGGCTGTCTCGAACGCTCGATTAGCAGTCAGTCCCCGCCCGGCACGGTGCCGGACAGCCGCGGGGCGACCTTGAACTCGGAGGAGCAGGCCGTGGTCCCCTCAACCCCCCCTCGCGCACGGATCCCGGGCCCCCGGACACACGGGTCGCCCCTCGTCCGCACGCGCGGAGGTGCAGGGACCGCCTCTCCCCTCGCAGCGCGCTCGGAAGCTGGAGACGCCGTCGCCTCCCGTCCGCCGGAGCTCACGCCTCCCCGCGCGCGCCCAGGATTCGTCCATGAGCAGCATCCTCGTCATCAACGCCGCGGGCCGGGAGACCCGGGTGGCCCTCGTCGAGAACGGGCACATCGCGGAGTTCTACCTCGAGCGTAAGAAGGACAAGGGAGTCGTCGGCAACATCTACAAGGGCCGCGTGGTCCGGGTGCTCCCCGGCATGCAGGCGGCTTTCGTCGACATCGGCCTGGAAAAGGCCGCCTTCCTCTACGTCAGCGACGTCGTCTACGACCCGGACTTCGCCCGGGCCCAGTTCGAGCTGACCGAGGGCGAGCACGAAGACGCCCTCGACGTGCCCGAGGAGTCCGAGGCCATGGCCGCCGAGGCGGCCCACCACGAGACCGGCCCCGAGCCGGAAGCCGAGGTGAACGAGCCGGCCCCTCCGGCCACCGACGTCGCGCCCGCGCTCGACGCGGCGGCGGCGCCCACCGAGGCGACCCCCGCCCCCGCTCTCCAGGCGCAGCCCGCCAGCCTCGAGCCCTCCGCCCTCGAGGCCGCTCCCGCTCCCATCGCGGAGGCCGCTCCCTCCCCGGAGACGGAGACGGCCTCGGTGGTGTCCGCGCCCATCGAGGCGCGGGCCGTGTCCGAGCCCCTCGTCGCGCCCGAGGCGCTCACGCCCGTGACCGAGGCGCTCCCGGCCATGGCCGAGGCGGCTCCGGACGTGGCCGTTGCCCCGTCCGCTCCCGAGAGCACCCCCACCGAGCCCGCCGTCGCCGCGACGAGCGCCTCCCCGAGCACCGGGGAGAGCACCCCCGCCACTGCCGCCGCCCCGCGTCCGGAAACGACCGCCGGCGAGCGCCGCGCGCCCCGGGACAACCGTGAGGCCGCCCGCGAGGCGCGTGAGGGCCGCCGCGACCAGAAGGATCGCGAGCGCGACAAGGACCGGGAGAAGGACAAGGCGCGCAAGGCGCGCGACGAGCAGCCGCAGCGCAAGCGCGAGGAGGAGAAGAGCAAGCCGCGCAAGACGGCGAAGATCGAGGAGCTCTTGAAGGTGGGCCAGGAGGTCGTGGTGCAGATCTCCAAGGATCCCATCGGGACCAAGGGCGCGCGTCTCACCTCGCACATCTCCATCCCGGGCCGGCACCTGGTGTTCATGCCCACGGTGGACCACGTGGGCATCAGCCGCCGCATCTCCAACGAGAAGGAGCGCAAGCGCCTGCGGGAGATGGTGGACCGCTTCCGTCCGCCCGGCACGGGCTTCATCGTGCGCACGGTGGCCGAGAACGTGCCCCAGGAGAAGCTCGAGAGCGACATCCGCTTCCTCATCGAGGTGTGGAACCAGGTGGTGCGCCGCAACGAGAAGCGCGGCGGCTCGGGCCTGCTGCACCCGGACCTGGACCTCATCCTGCGCGCCACGCGCGACCTGTTCGCCCACGACGTGGAGAAGCTCGTCGTGGACGACCGCGAGGAGTACGAGCGCATCCTCGGCTTCGTGAACGCGCAGGACCCGGCGCTCAAGGACCGGGTGGTGCTGCACGAGTCGGACGAGCCCATCTTCGACGCCTACGGGATTGAACACGAGCTGCAGCGCGCCACCCAGCGCAAGGTGTGGCTCAAGAGCGGCGGCTACCTCATCATCGATCAGGCCGAGGCGCTCACCGCCATCGACGTCAACTCGGGCCGCTACGTCGGCAAGAAGAGCCTCGAGGAGACGATCACCAAGATCAACGTCGAGGCGGCCAAGGAGATCGTCTACCAGCTGCGGCTGCGCAACATCGGCGGCATCATCATCTGCGACTTCATCGACATGGAGAAGCCGCAGAACCGCGACAAGGTCTTCAAGTCCCTGCAGGAGGCGCTGGGCCGGGACAAGGCCAAGACGAACGTGCTGCGCATCTCCGAGCTGGGCCTGGTGGAGATGACGCGCAAGCGCGTGCGCGAGTCCATCGGCCGCGTCCTCCACGAGGACTGCCCGTACTGCGACGGCAAGGGCTTCGTGAAGACGGCCACCACGGTGGCCTACGAGATCTTCGGGGAGATCCGCCGCGAGGCGCCCGGCTACAAGGACCCCACGCTGGTCATCAACTGCAACGCCGAGGTGGCGCGGCTGCTCCAGGGTGAGGAGCGGCAGGAGCTGCGCCACCTGATGGACCGCTACAACAAGTCCATCCAGGTGAAGGCGCAGCAGAACTACCACCGCGAGCAGTACGACGTGTACGGCCGCAGCGCCCAGGGTGGAGACCACAAGGTGGCCTCCTCACCGGGCTCGGGAGACGGCGAACTGTCGATGCAGCGCCGTCCGGAGAGCGGCGGCGAGCGCGGTTTCCGCTCGGAGGGCGGTCCGGGCCGGGGCGAGCGGGGTGAGCGCGACCGGGACCGCGACCGCGGCGGCGGCCGGGGCGACCGCGACCGGGGCGACCGCGACCGCGGCGGCGGCCGGGGCGACCGGGACCGTGAACGCAGCGGCGGCAACCGGGGCGACCGCGGCGGTGGCGGTGGCGGTGGCAGCCGGGATCGGGACCGCAATCGCGGAGAGCAGCGCCGGTCCGAGCCGCGCGAAGGACGTGAAGGCCGCGAGGGACGTGAGGGCCGCGAGGCCCGGGCCCAGACGGCTCCGGCGGGAGAGCAGCAGTCTGGCTCGGGCGGCACACCGCCCGCGTCCTCGGGTGGCGGCGAGCCCAGCGGTGGCGGCAATCCGTGAAGGCAGGCGTCCGGGGCCCGGTCTCCTGAAAGGTGGCCGCCTGGACGCTTCCCCCGGGGACGAGCGGACGCCCCCTGGCCGGATCCGCTCGTGATTGATTAGCCTGGGAGGCTCGGATGAGGACCCTCCCCTCGCTCTTCCTCCAGCGACTGCGCACCCGAGCGCTTCAGTGGGCCCGGCGCACCTGGGCGCCCCTGGAGCGAACCCGGGCGGGCCGCTTCGCCGCGGACACCGCGCTCGCGGTACGCAGTCTGGCCCGCGGCTTCCAGGGCGAAAACATCCGCCTGCGGGCCGCGGCGCTCACCTACATCAGTGTCTTCTCGCTGGTTCCGCTGCTGACGGTGGTGCTCGCCCTGCTGGGGGCCTACCACCAACAGGCCTTCCAGCACCGCCTCCGGGAGTTCATCTCCGCCGTGCTGGCGCCCGGGGTGCGCGAGGAGTCGGCCACCTTCCTCGAGGGGTTTCTCGAGCCGGGCAACACGACGGCCATTGGCAGCGCGGGCTTTCTCGGCCTGCTCTTCTCCTCGGGCTCGCTGCTGCACAACATCGACGTGTCGCTGAACGAAATCTGGGGGGTGAAGAACCACCGCTCCTGGTACGTGCGCGGCCTCATCTACGCGGGCCTGCTGCTGCTGGGGCCGCTGATGCTGGCGCTCTCGTTCGCGGGAACGAGCGTCGTGCGCTCGCTGCTGCGAGGCACCCACACCCCGCTCTTCCTGGACCTCTTCGAGCTGCTGTTCGGCGCCCTGTCCCCCCTCACCGCGATCGCGGGGCTCACCCTGCTCTACGTCGTGACGCCCAACACCCATGTGCGGTGGCGCTCGGCGCTCGCGGGAGGGCTCGTCGCGGGAGTGGCCTGGAGCGTGGCGCGGCACCTGTACACGGGCATCGCCGCGTACAGCTTCCGCCACAACCCGCTCTACGCCTCCCTGGGCGCGCTGCCCATGTTCCTGGCGTGGCTGTACGTGGACTGGCTCATCCTCCTCGGAGGCGCCCGGCTGTCCTACGCGGTGGAGCACGCCACCTTCCGCGACTCGTTGTGGGCCTTCGGCGCGCACCCCCGGGCGAGGGAGCTGGTGGCCGCCCAGCTCGCCCAGGAGACCACCCTCGTCTGGTTCGACGGCACCCCGCCACCCCTCCCCCGGGAGCTGGCGCTGCGCCTGCGCGTCGCCGAGTCGCTCGTCGACGAGGTGGCCGAGGACCTGGAGCACGCGGGCCTGCTCGCGCGCCATCGCCGGGGGGGACTGCTTCCCGCCCGCTCCCCCAGCGAGTTGACCCTGGCCGACCTGACCCTCGCGGTCCACGGCGTCTACAGTCCCGTCGCCCCCGGCGACTGGAGCCTTCCCCCCGCCCCCGGCTTCGAGCCCCTGGCGGCCATCTTCCACGAGGCGGACTCCCTGGGGCTCGAGGTCCTGCGCCGCACCCGGTGGCTGGACCTGGCCATCCTGGTGCGTCCGGAGCTGGCACGGCCGCACCTGGCGCCCGCCGTCCCGCCTGCCGCCCCCCAGGAAGCGGGCAGCGGAAATCCGTAACGTTTCTAGGCAGTTGGCGGGCCTCGTGGCTTGCGCGTGGGAGGCGTTCTGTTATCGTCTCGGGTTCGACCACGGGCCAAGCGCCCTGTTTCCGAGGGGTTACGCGGTTTGCGGGAGCATGCGATGCTCAAGTCCGATCTGATCAACGTCCTCGTCAACAAGAAGCAGATGACGCAGAAGCAAGCCGAGGCCACGGTCGAGACGATTTTCGAGTCCATGAAGGAAGCCCTCTGCCGCGGCGAGAACATCGAGATCCGCGGCCTGGGCGCCTTCCACGTGAAGAACTACCAGGGCTATCAAGGCCGCAACCCCAAGACGGGACAGATCATCCCCGTGAAGCCCAAGCGCGGCCTGTTGTTCCGCACGGGCAAGGAGCTGCGCGATCGGGTCAACCGGCCTCCGCCCCAGACGCCCCAGTCCGACGTCTCCTTCGATCCCAAGCGAGGCAGTGGCGGCAGCTACTAGCCCGCTGCCTCAGGGCCCCGGCGCGACCGGGGCCAGCCGTCCCAGGGGACGAACCTGCAGTTGCAGCTCCAGTTCACTGTAGGTGAGGACCGCGACGTCGGGAAAGGCGCCCTCGCACAGCTTGCGCAGGGTACGCCGGACGTCCGGTGCCGTGAGCAACACGGTCTGCCCGCCCGCGGCGATGCGCTTCACCCCCTCCAGGATTTCCGCGATCCGCTCGGGAGCGGGCGCCGGCCCACGGGCCCCGGCGGAGCGCAGCGTCTCCTCGATCTCCGGCTCCACCAGGTAGGCGAAGAGCGGTCCCGAGGGCGCGAACTTGTGGCTCAAGTAGCGAGACAACGCCTGCCGGCAGCGCTCGGCCAGGGCCGCGGCATCCCCCTCGGTGGTGGGCGCCACCAACGCCTCCAGGATGGCGCGCAGGTCGCGGATGCTCACCTGCTCGTCCACGAGCTTGCGCAGGACCTCGGTGAGCAACGGCAGGGGCACCTTCTGGAGCGCTTCCTTCACCAGGGTGGGCGCCTGAGCCTCGAGTCCATCCAGCAGGCCGCGCACCTCCTGCACCCCCAGGAAGCCCGCCGCGCGCGCGCGGATGACGCCGCGCAGGTGCTCGGCGATGAGCGCTCCGGCGCTTCGCAGCGGAACCTGCGCCAGCTCCAGACGCGCGCGGCTGTCCGCCGGCACGCGGCTGATGGGCCTGCCCGTGAACGGCTCCACCACCGGCTCGGCCGTCACCTCCAGGAAGGCCAGCTCCTCCGGTTGAGCCAACGCGTAGAGCATCTCCGGCGCGACCTGCCCCATTCCCGCGGGCACCTCGTCGACGAGGATCCGGTACGTCCCCGGTGGCAGATAGGCCGCTCCGGTGCGCACCCGCATACCGGGCACGCGCACCCCCAGCTCGAGGAAGAGCTCGTCCCGGAGCTGGTTGAGCACCTGATGCACGAACGCACCTCCCTGCGCCTGCGCCAGCGCGGTGAGGTCCGGCGCGAGATCCACCGTCAAGGGCGCCACGCCCACCGGTACCGCCGCGCTTTGCGGAGGAGCACCAGGCGCCCCCTTCGCCTCGTCTCCGGCGGACGCCTCGCCCGGAGCGCCGGGCTCTTCCCCCGACAGGGAGCGCAGGCGAGGAAGGACATACGCGAGCCCGCCCAGCGCGGCCCCCAGGCCAAGGAAGGTCAGATGCGGCATTCCGGGCATCACGGCGAGCGCCCCGCAGAGCGCGACCACCACCCAGAGCACCCGGGCCTCACCGAAGATCTGCGCGCCGATGTCCGAGCCGAGCGAATCCTCCTCCTTCTCCGACGCCACGCGCGTGACGACGAGCCCCGCCGCCACCGCGATGCAGAGGGAAGGAATCTGTGACACCAGCCCGTCCCCGATGGCGATGAGCGCATAGGTGGAAGCCGCTTCCGCCACCGGCATTCCGTTCTGCAGCACGCCAATGCAGCTTCCCCCCAGGAGATTGACCAGGACGATGACCAGGCCGGCGATGACGTCTCCCTTCACGAACTTCATCGCGCCATCCATCGCTCCGAACATCTGCGACTCGCGCTCCAGATCGCGCCGTCGGCGGCGGGCCCGCGTCTGATCGATGGCTCCCGCGCGCAGATCCGCGTCGATGGACATCTGCTTGCCCGGCATCGCATCCAGGGTGAAGCGCGCGGAGACCTCGGCCACGCGCTCGGCGCCCTTGGCCACCACGAGGAACTGCACCAACGTGAGGATGGCGAAGATGACCGCGCCGACGACGTAATCGCCCCGGACGACGAACTCGCCGAACGCCTGGATGATTTCCCCCGCGTGGCCGTCCGCCAGGGCCAGGCGCGTGGACGACACGTTGAGCGCGAGCCGGAAGAGCGTGGTGAACAGGAGCAGGGTCGGAAAGGACGTCACCTTCAACGCATCCCGGGCCTGGAGCGCCGCCACCAGCAGCGACACCGCCGCCACCAGATTGAGGGCCAGCCCCAGATCCAACAACCAGGGCGGCAAGGGGATGATGAGCGCGCCCAGCACCGCGACCATCGCCACGGCGAGCACCACGTCCGAGGAGCTGCGTGCCCGCAGGAGAATCTTCATCAATCGGTTCATGCTCTCTGCCTTTCGTGGAGGGTCCTCCACCCCTACGGCTCCCGCGCCACCCGGAGCACCGCCGCGGCGGCCTGATACAATTCCTCGGGGATCTCCTCCCCGACGTCGTAGTGCACGAGGCTGCGCGCCAGTGGCACGTCCCGCACCACGGGAACGCCGAGCCGCTCGGCCTCACGCCTCAACTCGAGCGCGTCCGCCTCGCGCCCCTTGCCGACGAGGTAGGGCGCCTCGCACTCCTCCGGCGCATAGCGAAGCGCGACCGCGAGGTGCGTGGGGTTGACGACCACGACACTCGCCTTGCCCACCCCACGCGCCGGCCCCCCCGCCGCGAACTGTCGATGGAGCGCCCGCCGCTGACTCTTGTGATGGGGATCTCCCTCGCTCTCCTTGTGCTCGCGCTTCACCTCCTCGCGCGTCATCATCAAGTCCTTCAGGTGCCTCCGGCGCGCGAGCACGTAGTCCCCCACGCCCAGGACCACGAGCACCCATGCGAGCCGCAGCACGAGCGGAGCCAACCGCTTCACGCCGTGCTCCAGGCCCAACGTGCCCGTCAACCAGACGGAGCGCAGCACGTCCGGCCCCGCCTCCACGGCCTCGCTCCACACCAGCCACCCCACGCCCACCGCCACGAGCAGTGCTTTGCCCAGTTCGATGAGCGGTCTCACGCTGAACAGCTTCTTCAAGCCCGCCAGGGGATTGACGCGCTCCCATTTCGGCACCACGTGGTCCGCGTTCACTTCGAGCCCCACCGTGGCCACGGACACCGCGAGGGACGCCAGCCAGGCACTCCCGAGCGGGGGACCCACCAGGAGCAGCAGCAGGACTCCCGCCTCCTCGAGCGCACCCGCGGACTCCTGGTGCAGCATCAACCGGGCCGTCCACGCCTTCAGCCGGGTGAAGCCGAGGGGAACCACGACGGACAGGGTCCAGAAGCCCCCCAGCGTCACCACGCTGGAGGACAGCAGGCGGCTGCGCGGGATCCGTCCCTGCCGACGCGCCTCGCGCAGACGCTTCGCCGAAGGTTGCTCCGTCTTCCCGCTCACCGCGCCATCTCCGCCAGTTGGAACAAGGCGTCCTCCACTTCGAGGAAGCCCGCGAGCAGCCGCTCACAGAACAACCCCACGCCCAGCCACAGCAGGGCGCCTCCCGCGAGGATGCGCAGGGGAGCCCCCATGTCCTGGAGATTCACCTGGGGCGCGGCGCGCGACACGAGTCCCACCAGGCAGTCCACCGCCATCACCGCCGCGGCCACCGGCGCCCCGATCGCCAATCCCGTGGCCATGGCCCCTCCCGCGAGCCCCACGACAAGCAACACCGCCCCCTCCCCGGGCACGTACGCCCCCAGGGGAACCCAGCCGAATCCCCGCACCAGCCCCGACAGCACCACGGGCATGAGCCCTCCCGTGATCACCATCCCCACGAGCAGCGGGTGGAGCGCGTCTCCCGTAGCGGATTCGCGAGACCCCGTGACAGGCAGGCTCGCCTCCGCGGACGTGCCCCGGAACAGGTCGATGAAACGGCCTCCCATCCGCGCCGCGTCGAAGGGCAGCGCCGCGACCAAGCCCAGCGACACCCCATAAGTGAGTTCCTTCATCGTCAGCGCGGCCAGATGCACGGGCGACGTCACGGGCGTGGACAGGGACACTCCCGCCTCCTGATGCAGGAAGAGGGCGAGGCTCAGGACCAGCGCGAGCTTCACCGTCGTCGGCGCCGCCTGTCCTCCCAGCAACGGGCAGAGAAAGGCCACTGGCAACAGCCGCGCGGAGCACAAGGCCACCGCCACCACGTCTGGCCCCCAGGACTCGAACCACCCCCCAAGCAGTTCCCACCTCATCCGCCCACCTCCGCGATGAAGCTCAGGATCCGATGCGTGAAGAGCGTGAGCTGGCCGGCGATCCACGGCCCGGCCACCACCAGGGCCAGGACCGCCGCGCACAGCTTGGGCACCACCGTGAGCGTGCTCTCCTGCAACTGCGTGGTGGCCTGGAAGAGGCTCATCAGGAAGCCCACCACCAGGCTCGCGCCAATGGGTGGCAGGGACGCGAGCACCATCAGCAGGAGGGCCTCCCGGCCCAGGGAAAGCAACACGTCCTGGGTCATGGCATCACCGGTAGCCGAGGATGAGGCCGCGCGCGAGCAGCGACCAGCCATCCACCGCGACGAAGAGGAGGATCTTGAAGGGCAGGCTCACCTGACTCGGCGACAGGGACTGCATTCCCAGGGCGAGCAGGACGTTGGCGACGACCATGTCCAGCACCAGGAACGGAAGGAAGACGAGGAAGCCGATTTGAAATGCCTCCTTCAGCTCGGTGAGGACGAAGGCGGGAACGACCACGAACAGGCTCTCCTCGTGGACCCGCTCCGCCTCCTCGGGCGGGCGCAGCTCACGAGCCAGCTCCACGAGCCGGGCACGCTCCTCCGGACTGCCGTGCTTGATCAGGAAGGCACGCAGCGGCTCCATCACCTTCCCCGCGCCCTCGAGGATCCGCGCGCCAGAGCCCATGTCCTCGTAGACGGCCAGCCCCGCGTCGTACATGCGCTCCATGACGGGCGCCATGATGTGCCCCGACAACACCGCGGCGAGCCCCGTGAGCACGAGAGTCGGCGGGGCTTGCTGCGTCCCCATGGCCGAGCGCGCCAGGGACAACACCACGGCGATCTTCGAGAAACTCGTCAGCATCAACACCGCGAAGGGCAGCAGGGACATCACCGCCAACATCCCCATCATCGACAGCGGTGTGCCCGCGAAGGACATCTGCGACAGGGAGGGCTCCGCCGCCGAGGCAACTCCGGGCACGAGCATCCCCCCCACGAGCCACGCGCTCCTCATGACAGCGGCTCCTCGACCGCGGCATCAGCCACCGCGCGTCGGCGCGACCGGGACTTCACGCGCACGGGTGCACGTGCCGGACGGATCTCCGCGAAGGAATCGCCAAACACCACGAAGTAGCGGCTCCCCTCCACCTCCACCAACGCCAGCCCACAGCGCTGCGACAAGCCGGTCCGGGACACCACCCGCAGCGGCTCGGTGCGCGAGAACCCGTCCCCGGCACGCCCTCGGTACATCAGCCACCCGCCCAGGACCGCCAGGGCCAGGCCGCCCAACAACGCCCGCGCCAGCGAGGTCACGGACGCATCCCTCCACTGCGCCACCCCCGCCAGGCCCAGCACGAGCCCGAGCGCCAGGAGCAGCCGGATACGCGGCGATACCGAGGTCCACCAGGTCTTCATCGGCGCGCTCACGGCAGCAGGCAGAGGATACGGGCCCCGACCTCGCCCTCGATGTCCACCAGCTCCGCCCGCGCCACCGCCCGGTCCCCCACGCGCAACAGCACGGGCTCGCTGGCGCTGACGCGCAACGGCAGCAACGCCCCCGGCTTCAATGCCGCGAGCTCCGAGAGCGACATCGTCATCCGCGTCAGCTCGATCTCCACATCCACCGGCAGCGGGGGAAGGCCCTCGCTCCGCTCATGCACCGCGGTCACCATGTCCGACTCCTGGAGAAGTCCGCGTCCGAGGACGCGGTTCAACGTGAAACCCTCGGGGGCGAACTCCCCCCCACATTCCAAGCCACGCAACAGCAGCCGCCCGGGACCCCGCAGGCTCGTGCCCGACCAGCACAGCCCCGCGAACAGGATGACGTCCCCCACTCCCAACGTGGCCAACGCCTCGCGCGACAGGGTGGAGCACCCCACCCGGAAATGAACGGCCAGCCGCGCCGCCAACACCTCGGGCGCGATCGAGTCGTCACGCTCCACCGGCAGGTCGTTCAGTGCGCTCTCGAGGCTCCTGGCCGGAACCACCAACCGCCCCCCCGCGGTCGTCTGCCCCACCGTCACCGTCAGTTCCACGCCCAGGTGGCGCTGCCGGGCATCCAGACGCGCCAGCGCCTCCGCGCGGTTCACCGTCACCCCGGTGAGACGCGGACTGAAGCGCCCTTGCAACTCCCCCTGGCCCCGCAGCGCGGACAACACCGACAGGCCCACGAAGGCGAAGGAGGCCTCCTCCAGGCGCGTCAGCCCCATGAGGGGAGTCCGCTTCGTCACGCCCCCCGACAGCCGATCC
This sequence comes from Cystobacter fuscus, assembly GCF_002305875.1. Classification (NCBI taxonomy): domain Bacteria; kingdom Pseudomonadati; phylum Myxococcota; class Myxococcia; order Myxococcales; family Archangiaceae; genus Cystobacter; species Cystobacter fuscus. The sequence goes on from NZ_CP022098.1 coordinate 9,836,013, forward strand.
AGGACGGCGAAGAGCACGGGTGACTCCAGCTCCAGCACCGCCGTCCCTCCCGTCGCCGACAGGTCCACCAGCGCGAATGCCGCCGTGTGCGCCAGCCCCGTCGCCGGCATCACCACCGCCTCCAGCACCCGTGCCTCCACCTGGACCGGACAGCCCAGTTCCCGGCCCAGCACGTCGCAGACTCCCCGCATGGCCTGCCGCGCGAACCGCACGGCCTGGGGACGCTCCCGCAGCGTCACGTGAGCTCGAGACAGACGACGGGTACCGAGCCGACGCAGCCCCATCGGCTTCAAGGTCGTGGACTGGGTATGGATTCCAGGGGGACTTCGCATGGTTCACTCCGTGCCGCGAATGGGCCTGTCTCCTTCAGCGCCCGTGCCAATACCCAGGCTCGTGAAATCACCCGTTTGGAGGACGGGAGCCTCTCGAAACGGGACGAGCCGTCTCACCGCGTGGCTTCGCGGATGAGCCGCTCGGCCAACGCACACACCCGCTCGGTGGCCTCGGGCCCCGAGGGCTCCAACTGGAGCGAGGGAAAGAGGCTGCGGTGGTAGGGAGGCAGCCGCCGGAAGATCTCCCGCCGCAACGCCTCGGGCGCCTGCTCCATCACCCCGCGCAACCGCGCCGCGGCATCCAGCCGCACGCCGAACTCCACCGCCACCCGGGCCTGTCTCCTCGCGGAGGAGAGCGCGGCGAACCCCGCCAGGTAGCCCCGGGCCCGCACCGCGTCGGACTCCTTCAAGCCCTCGAACAGCTCCGCCGCCCGGTCCCGGCCCCACACCAGCGCCACCAGCGCCAGCCCCTCCAGGGGCAACGAGGCCGAGGAGCCCGGCTCGACCTCTCCTCGAGACGGAGGCCGCACGGGCACGGAGCTCCGCGAGCCCCGAGCCACCACGGTCCGCTCCAACTCCGGCGTACTCCCCCCTCGCGCCTCCACCATGACCCCTCCCGACATGATCAAGCCACCTTGCGCGCCGCCCCCGGAGCCACCACCGGCCGCGAGGGAGCGGAAGGCGCCGCGGGCTTCGCCTCCACCCGGGCTTGAAGGTGCCGCAGGCGCAACGTCATCCAGCACAACCCCAGCGACAGCCCCGTGATCACCAGGGACAACACCGCCAACAGCACCCGCAGCCGCGTCAGCGGAGACGCACCCGGTGCGGGCGCCACCACCCGCGTGGACACCTCGTCCACCATGAGTGACACCCCCTCGGCACTCAGTCCTTCCACGCCTCCGGCGAGCAGCGCGCGCAGCCGCTCCCGTTCCCCCTCGAGCCGCGCCGCATGACCGGGGGCCACGCGCAACAGGGCCGAGGCCTTCGCCGGCACCGGTTGCTGCCCGGGCCTCGGCGCGGGGGGCACCACCAGATGCACCCGCGCGAGAATCACCCCCTCCACCGTCTGTAGCGTCTTCTCCAATCCCTGCTCCATCACCCGCACCCGGCACAGCTGCTCCTCCACCGGCGTGCGCACCAGGCCGCCCCCTCCGAAGACGTCACACCCCGCGTCCTCCGGCGGCCTCGGCAATCCCAGCTCGGCGAGGATGCGCACCGCGTCCGAGCCCTGCTCCCCCGTCACCTCGATGGCCCACGTGGGCTTCTTGCCCGACTCGGGCACCTTGCGCGCGTCGAGCCCCCGCTCGACGAGCACCCGCTGCAGTTCGTTGGCCTGGCGCTCGTCCAGGCCATGTTGGATGCGGTCCTGACAGCCCGTGGCACACACGAGCAGCAGGAAGAGACAGCGTCGCGAGAACATGGAATGACTCCTCACACCTGCGTCTGGAGGATCTGCTTCACGCCGCCGGTCGCCTTCTCGACGACCTTGCCGGCGAGATCGAGCTCCTGGCTCGCGCGGTACACATGGGCCTGGAAGGCGAGCAGCTCCGCCGCGGAGAACGATCTGCCGGACTCGGCCAGCTCCAGGATGTGATCCAACCGCCTCTGTGCTTCCCCCACCCGGTCCAACACCCGCGCCGCCTGGGCCTGTCCGGGCTCGGGCACCGCGCCCACCTGCCCCGCGGCCTTCACCTCCGCCCGCCCGCCCGAGGCCCGCTCCACGCCTCCCGCCTCGCACACCCCGCGCGTCGCCTCGGGCCGTTGCGCGGGCACCCGGCCCGGCGCGCCCTCGGTGGCCACCGGAATGCCCGGCGGCCTGGCCGCGCCCTTCGCGCCCTCCATCACCTGGCTGAAACCCGCCCGGCCCGAGCGCTCCAGCGCGGACGCGGCGCCCGTCCCTCCGACCGCTCCCACCTTGCCGATGGCCATGACGTGCCCCTAGCGGATGTTGTTGATGGCCGCCTTGGCCGAGTCGTGGCGCACCTTCATGATGTTGGAGACCGCGTTGTGCGCGCGGCTCTCCGCCTGCATCTGGTTCTGCAGCTCCATGTAGGCCAGGTTCATCTTCGCCCCCTCGGCCTGCATCTCCTTCTGGGCCGCCAGCAGATCCCACTGCTCTCCCTGCCCCGTCGTGCCCCCCACGCCCCCCGTGCCGGACACCACCGCCGCGCTCCGCGCCGACGAGGCCGAGGTGGACACCACCGAGCCCACGCTCGCCACCGCCGCGCTCACCACCGGGGCTCCGGGTGCCAGCGCGGCCACCACGCCCCCCGCCGTGTTCACCACCGTCCGCGCCGTGCGCGCCATCACCTCGCCGAAATCGTTGTTCGGCGTCTGCCTCGCCACCGTCGGGGTGATGGACAGCGTGCCAATCCGATTGCCGTTCTCCACGTGAAGCCTCCTGCGCTTGGGAATGCGCCCGGCCTCTTCAGCCGGCATGCCAACCCGCGGGGGCGGCCTTCCCGAGCGACAGGAGCCTTCGACCCTCGCGGAGGCCTCCATGGGATGGAGCCCTCGTCCACGGGAATGGATGGTGCGGACGGGCAGCCGAAAACTTGCGAGCCCCCCGGAGTGCTTCAGAGTCGTAGTCCCCTGTTGCACCCCGAGGATTCCGAATGATGCCGCCCACCGACCCCACCCGTTCCCAGGGGCGCTACCACCCGCGCGTGGAAGCCAATTGGATGGTCCACGTGCACCTCGGCGAGCGCCGGGTACTCGTCAAGGCGCTCGACCTGTCCATGGCGGGCCTGTTCCTGCATGGCCACCCTCCGGACGACGTCAAGCGGCTCACCCTCACGCTCCCGCTGCCCGGCGTCGGGGAGCTCACCACGAACTGCGCCATCGTCCGCCGCGAGGCGCACGGCGTGGCGGTCGAGTTCGACGAGCTGGACTGGGACCACCTGCTGATGCTGGCGCGCTACCTCCACCCGCGCCTGCCCTGAGCCGCGTCAGGTCACCTGGCGCAGCCGCTCCACCAGCGCCATCAACTCCGCGCCCTTGAAGGGCTTCTGGATGTAGCCGTCCGCCCCCGCCAGCGTGGCGCTCTCCATGTCCGCCTTCTTGGACTTGGCCGTGAGCATGTACACCGGCACCTTCGAGGTCAGCGGATCACTCTTGAGCATCCGGCACACCGAGATGCCATCGAGCTGGGGCAGCACCACGTCCATCAGGATGAGCTGGAAGGGCCGGCCCTTCGCCAGCTTCAGGCCCTCGACGCCGTTGGAGGCACAGACCACCTCCACGGCCCCATCGCTCAACATGGAACGCACCAGTTCCCGGATGACGGGTTCGTCCTCGACCAGGAGGATGTGGAAGGGATTCTGCGGATTGGCGACCATGGGATTCACTCGAAGGCGAGCACCCCCGTCCCTGCCGGGGCGGCGATGGGGCGGGCAGGATACAACCCAGCCCGGGTGACGGACAGTGCGGATGCACCCCCTACCCGCCTGCCCCCAGGTGCGTGGAAAAAATGTGGGCGGGGTGATGAGAATCCTACTCCCCGACCCCGTCGCCCCACTCCGGGCCCTCTCCCCGGGGCACGTTCTCACTCCCCGTGAGGGGATGACTAACGTGGGAGGTCCATGAGCCAGGCTCCCCCGCACGACCTCGACACCTTCGTCCAGCTGCGCGCCTCGTTCTTCGAGTACTACCTGCGTGCCCAGCCCGAGGAGGCCACGACGCTCGGGCTGCACCACCTGGACGACCGGTTGAAGGACCTGTCACCCGCGGCGCTGGGGGACGAGTACGCCCTGCACCGCGACGTGCTCGCGCGCCTGGAGCGGATGCCCGGGGAGCACTTCCCCACCGAGGCCCGGCTCGACTGGCGGGCGATGCTCGACGTCACCCGCTTCCACGTCCATGCCTACGAGGAGCTGCGCGGCCACCGGCGCAACCTCGAGCTGTCGACCTACCCGCACACGATGTTGCAGTACCAGATCGGCCAGGCCGAGACGCCCGAGGACTGGGCGGCCATCGCCGGCCGGGCCGCGCGCATCCCCACCTTCCTCCAGCAGCAGGAGTGGCTGCTCGCCGAGGGCCTCGCCACCGGAGAGGTGCCGGACGCGTACACCGTGCGCGACTTCGCCGAGAACCAGCTCCCCGTCATCGTCCGCTACTTCGAGCACCTGCCCGAGGTGCCCGGAGCCCATGACGTGCTCCTGCCGGAGAACCAACGGCGCGCCCTCCAGCACGCGGCCCGGGAGGCCCGCGAGGCCTTCGCCGCCCACCACCGCTTCCTGCGCGAGCGCGTGCTCCCCCACGCCAGCCCCAGCGTCGTGCTCGGCGCGGACGAGTACGCGTGGCGGCTGCGCCACATGTTCGGCCTCACCGCCTCGCCCGAGGAGCTGGTGCGCCAGGCCCAGGACGTCCTGGTCCAGGCCCAGCACGCGCTCCACCGGCTCTCCGGCGCGGTCGCCCGGGAGGTGCCCGGCGCCCCCTCGTCCCTCTCCGGGCTCGGCGAGGCGCGTGAGTTGCTCGCCCAGCTCGAGGCCCACCATCCCGCCCGGGACGAGGACGTCATCCCCCTCTACCGGGAGCTCATCGCGCACGCCGAGCAGTTCGTCCACGAGCAGGGGATGTTCCACGTGCCCGAGGGTCTGCGGCTGGGCATCAAGCCCCTTCCCCCGGGCATGGTGGACGTGCGGGGCACCAACTGGCCCGCGCCCCTGTTGGATCCGCGCAAGGTGGGCTGGTTCGTGCTCGCCCCCATGGCGCCCGCGCACCCCACCGTCTGGGCGGCGCTGCTCGCGGTGCACGAGGGCATCCCCGGCCACTTCCTGCAGAGCGTCGTCTGGCAGCGCGCCTTCTCCCGGCACCCCGCCCCGGTGCGCTTCCTCCTGGTGACGGACCACGTGGCCATGGCCCGGGGCCACTTCGGCCCCATGCTCAACATCGAGGGCTACGCCACCTACGCCGAGGAGCGCATGCGGCGCGCGGGCTTCTACACCACCGCCGAGGAGCTCACGGCGCTCGTGGCCCGCGCGCTGCGCGCCGTGCGCGTGGTGGTGGACATCGGCCTGCACACCGAGCGCATGGATGACGAGGCCGCGGTGCGCTACCTCGTGCACCACGCCGGCATGCCCGAGTCCCATGCGCGACGGGAGATCCTCCGCTTCAAGCGCATCCCCATGCAGTCCATCACCTACCTGCTCGGCGCGCTCGAGTTCGAACGGCTGGAGGCGGATTGCCGGCGCCAGCGCGGCGAGCACTTCGATGAGGCCGGCTTCCACGACGAACTCTTCTCGTTCGGCCCGGTGCCCCCCGCCCAGCTGCGCTCCTTCATGTTGGCCCCGGAGTGACGCCCGGCAACCACCCCACGTAGCGCGTGTCGCCGGTGCGCCGGCCCCGGACGAGATAGAGCCCCCGCTTGAAGAGGGCGTAGGTGTGGAAGAAGGCCGCCAGGCCCCAGCGGTCCACCGGGCGCAGGGGCCGCGTGCTGCAGATGACCTTGGGATCGGCGCACCCCGCGTCGAGAAATCCAATCACCCCCACCACCGGCACCCGCAGGCGCGCTCCCCGGCGCAGCCGCGGACCCAGGACCACCACGTCCAGTGGATCCCCATCCCCCGAGTCCAGCCCGGGAACACAGCCGTAGTTGTAGGGACAGGGCAGCGGGGAGATGAAATCCACGCTCCCATCCGCGCGCCGCTTCACCACCGAACCCCGGGGGGATTCGATCAGGACTTCGGGCTCGCTCGGCAGCCCGGGAGGCAAGGAGAACTCGGACACCCGAGCGGTGTAGCACGACGGCCAGGGGCCGGAGCTGTTCACCCGTCCACGTTCCCCCCGGCCACTCTGTGCTTCCGGGCACGTCCCCTCCGTCCGGAAGCGCCGCCCCCCTAGGCAGGTAGCCTCCCCCTGCCCACATCCCTCCTATCGGGAGAGCTGGAGGGGCGATGATCCGGGGATGGGCGGTAGTCGGGCTGGTGGGACTGATGGCGTGCGCGGACCCGGAGGCGGGTATCTCGCCCCAGAGTCAGAACAGGTGCGTGGACAAGACGGAGCACACCGTGTCCGGCGCGCTCACCTCCCTGGCCCGTGATGACCGCCAGGCCGTGCTCGTGCGCTACCGCCCCGGCTTGCGCCAGAGCGCCTCCGTGACGCGGCAGTTGGGTGTCTCCGTGACGGCCCACTACCAGCTCACCCCGGCCGTGGCCGCCCGCCTGACCCCCCAGGAAATCTCCCGGCTCGCCGAGGATCCCTCCGTGGAGCGCATCGAGCCGGACCTGGAGCTGCGCGCGCTCGGCGAGCCCATGAGCACCGGCTCCGTGGGGGAGTACACCGAGTCGCTGCGGCTCGTGCAGGGCCCACGGGTGTGGGACGTCAACGAGGACGGAGTGCTCGACCGGGGAGCCCCCACCGGCGCGGGCATCCGGGTGTGCATCATCGACAGCGGCATCGACCGGCGGCATCCCGAGCTGAGCCTGCCCTACGTGGACGGCCACGACTTCGTGGACAACGACGACGACCCGAGCGACGAGAGCGGGGGCGTGCGCGGGCTCGGCCACGGCACGCACGTGGCGGGCATCATCGCGGCCCAGCTCGCCTCGGGTGGCACCACCTGGCCGGGCATGAGCCGCGACGGCATGGTGGGCGTGGCCCCCGGCGTGGAGCTGCTCGTCGCCCGGGTGCTCAACGTGCACGAGCGCGCCTCCATCAGCAACGTGCTCTCCGCGCTCGAGTGGTGCCAGCGCAAGAAGGCGCACGTGGCCACGCTGTCGCTCGGAGCGCCCATGGACATGGGCGTCACCGCCCGGGACGCGTTCCAGGCCGCGCGCGACGCGGGAATGCTCATCATCGCCGCGTCGGGCAATGACGGTACCCCCAACCACGAGGCACCGCTCAACTACCCCTCCGCCTACCCGTCCGTCCTGGCCGTGGGGGCCGTGGACTCGCGCGCCGAGGTGGCGACCTTCTCCAACGGAGGCAAGGGCTTGAGCCTCGTGGCACCGGGCGTGGACGTGCTGTCCGCCATCAGCCTGCGGGGCAACACCATCTCGGAGCTCGACGCGGGCTCCCAGCGCCATGCCTCGCGTTCGCTCTTCTTCGCGCCCGCGGGCGAGTTCACCGGGGAACTCGTCGACTGCGGCAACGGCGAGGCCCAGGGGTGCCAGGGCGGCACGTGCGACGGCTTCGTGGCCTACGTGCGGCTGGAGCCGGGCGCCACGGTGTCCCGCGTCGCGCGCAACGTGATGGAGCAGGGCGCGCGCGCCATCGTCTTCGGCATGAGCGAGTCCGAGACCCAGTCCTGGCAGATGAGCCTGGAGGGGCCGGGGCAGACATGGGTGCCCTCGCTCTCCGTGGGGCGCGAGTCCCGGGCGGCCGTGCTCAAGAGCCTGGGCAAGCAGGTGCACGTGAACCTCACGGGCGTGGACTACGCCCGGTTCATGGGCACCTCCATGGCCGCGCCCCACGTGGCCGGCGTGGCGGCGCTCGTCTGGAGCGCCCGTCCGACGATGACGGCCAGCGAGGTGCGCGACCTGCTGGAGCGCAGCGCCCTGGACCTGGGAGCACCGGGCCATGACCCCCGCTACGGCCATGGACTCGTCCGGGCTCGGGCCGCCCTCGATGCGCTCGGTGGGATCCAGTCCCTGCCCTGAGCCCACCTCGGAGATGGGGCTGGGAACGGGGTAGACTTCCCCGCGCCCATGCCCACCGAGCTCACCCTGCCGCGCTACATGACGCGCTTCCGCTGCATCGCGGAGCGCTGCGAGGACACCTGCTGCGCGGGCTTGAAGATCCCCGTGAGCCCGTCCGACGCGCGGCGGATGCAACCCGCCCTGGCCGCTCATCCAGCCCAGGCGGAGCACCTGCGCCGGAGCGCCGGCCCGGAGTCGGACGAGGGCACCGGGCAGACGCCCTTCCTGCCGATGCACCCGGATGGCACCTGCGCCTTCCTCGATCCCCAGCGGATGTGCGCGCTCCAGCGCGACCATGGCGAGGGCGCGCTGCCGGATGTCTGCGCCACCTTTCCGCGCGTCGTCACCGCGAGGGAGGGCCACTGGGAACTCTCCGGCTCCCTGGCCTGCCCCGAGGTGGTGCGCTTGAGCCTGCTCGCACAGGACGCGATGCGGCCCGAGTCCCAGCCCTTCCCCTCGCCCCTCATCCCCCGCCCCGAGGCGGTCAGTCACCTGAGCCGGGATCCGGCGGAGGGTTACACCTTCCACGCCGAACCCGTCCGCGCGGCGCTGCTACGGCTGCTGGACCGGGAGGAGCACCCGCTCGCCACCCGGCTCGTCCTGCTCGGGCAGCTCGCCTACGCGGTGGATGACTTCTACTTCCGGGGAACGGACGCCTTTCGGGAGGAGACGCGCGCCGGGGCCGAGGCCCGCTTGAGCGAGGCCCTCCAGCGCTTCGACGCCTGGGAGGCGCACGAGGCGGTGCACCAGGAGTTCAGCGGACTGGCCCTGCCCGGTGGCCCCTGCGTGGGTCTGTTCACCTCGGTGGTGAAGGCACGCATGGCGGCCCGGGGAGGTCGCGTCCGGGAGTGGGGGCGGAGCGTCCTGGAGTCGCTCGGACTGGAGGAAGGGGGGCCGGGAGACCTGGACGCGGCCTGGAGCCTCTACACGCGGCGGTGGCAGGCCCTGAACGCGGCGCAAGGCCCACGGCTCACCCAATACTTCCACCACTACGTCGCCCACTTCCTGTGGCGCACGTCGTTCACCGAGTTCCCGAGCCTGCTCGCATACGTGTTCCGCGTGGCCCTGCGGGTGGGACTCGTCCGCTTGATGCTCATGGGGCACCCCAAGGTCGTGGCGCTCCTCGAGGAGCCCTCGTCCCCCGAGGCACTGGAGTCATTGGAGCGGGCGGTGGTGGAGACCGTGCAGACCGTGGCCAAGCACGTGGAGCAGTCCCCGGAATTCCTCTCACTCACCGAGGGGCTCGTGGGGACGGGACGTGGCGCGGAGACCCTGGGCAAGGTGCTCGTCTTCGCCTCGTTCTGAGCCACGATGCCGCGGATTGGACCCCGGATTGCCGCGCTCCTCTCGCCGACCGCATAATCCAGCACTCCTCGTTCCACCAACTGGAGGTTCCCATGCGACGACTTCTGTGTGTTGTGGCGCTGTGCACTCTCGGCCTGACGGCTTGCGGTACGAACGACGCCGCGCAGGAATCGGAAGTACTCGGGAGCACCCAACAGGGACTCGCCTGTGAGTACGACACCGGCGCCTGCCCCAGCACCACGACCTGTGCCTGGTTGCCGAACAGCCCGGGCGAGGGCCTCTGCCGCCCCCGCTGCGTCAACGGCGCGTGTCCGTCTTCCAGCCAGATCTGCTGCACGCAGCCCAACGGCGCGCCGTACTGCAACAGCTTCTGTTACTGACGCCCACGCATCCCTCCCCTCCGAGCGCCACGCCAAGAATCCAAGGCGGTGTGGCCCCACGCGTGGGCTACACCACGGAGTGCCGTCTGGCGCACGAGACGTGCTCCTCTCCGCTTCGCGCGGGCGGTGGGTTCGTAGAGCCGGCAAGGGATAGATTGCCGCTCACCATGACTCTTCTTCTCGCCAGCCGTCTCACCGCGTTGTTTCTGTGGGGGGCATCCCCGAATCCGTCGAAGGAGGACGCCTCCGCCCCGACCGGCCCCAGGGCGCGTACGCTGGGCATCACCTTTGGCGGCCAGACGGGGCCGCTGGATGCGATCACCGACGTGCCCGGAGTGGAGGTGGGGCAGGTGACGCTCATTTCCGGCGAGGGCAAGCGAGTGGTGGGCGAGGGTCCCGTGCGCACGGGCGTGACCGCGGTGCTGCCCCGGGGCCGTGCCCGCGTCACCGAGTCCGTGTTCGCCGCCATCCATGCCCTCAATGGCAGTGGAGAGATGACGGGCTCGCACTGGGTGGGTGAGTCTGGCCTGCTCACGGGACCCGTGATGCTGACCAACACGAACAGCGTGGGGGCGGTGCGCGACGCGGTCGTGGCGTGGGGCGTCCAGCATGGCGCGGCGTGGGAGTTGGGGCTGCCCGTGGTCGCGGAGACCTATGACGGCCTGCTCAATGACGTGGATGGTTTCCACGTGAAGGCGGAGCACGCGTGGCGCGCCATCGACGGGGCGAGCAGCGGCCCGGTGGCCGAGGGGAATGTCGGGGGGGGCACGGGGATGACGTGCCATGGCTTCAAATGCGGTATTGGAACGGCCTCTCGTCGGCTGCCGGAGGCCATGGGGGGTTATACCCTCGGTGTGTTGGTGCAGGCCAACTACGGCCGCCGTTCCTTGTTCACGGTCGAGGGGGTGCCGGTGGGCGAGGAGCTCAAGGACCTCCAGGCCTGCTACACGGGGGACACGCTCCCTGGCTCCCGGTTCGCGCAGGGCATGAAGCCCTGCGCGCAGCGCACGGAGATGTCGCCCCGGAACGCGTCCGAAGGCATGGGCTCCATCATCGTCCTGGTGGCCACGGACGCGCCGCTGCTGCCGCACCAGTTGGGACGCATCGCCCGTCGTGTGCCGCTCGCCATCGGGAAGATGGGGGGCCTGGGAGAAAACTCCTCGGGGGATATCTTCCTGGCGTTCTCCACCCAGCCGGTGACGCCGGCCTCCAGCGGCCAGGTGGCCCAGGTGGGCTCGCTAGACAACGCGCGTTTGAATCCGCTCTTCGAGGCCACGGTGCAGGCCACCCAGGAAGCCATTCTCAATGCCCTGCTCGCCGCTCGCACCCAGACGGGAGCCGATGGCGTCCGGGTGTTCGCCCTGCCACACGACCGGCTCCTTCAGGCGATGCGCAAGTATGGACGGCGCGCGCGCTGACAAGTCCGCGCCTGGGACCCTCCGATCACGGCTCCCCGAGCGCGTCGTGGAGGAGGCGCGCATTCGCCGCACAGGCAGCCTTCACGGCCTCTTCATCCGCGGGAAGGACCACGTCCAGGATCTCCAACCGGTAGTCGCGGCCCGGCATGGACAGATCCGTGATCAGCTCATGCGGGAGCTGCAGGAAATGGAGGGAGGTGGGACATGCATGGAGCTCGATCCACGTGTCCCAGATATCCCTGGGGAACGGGGTTCGTTGGTGGTCGTGTTGACGGAAGTATGTCTCGAGTCTGGCCTGCTTGACGAGGTAGTCGTCGAAGAACTCCGCCTGGGTGAGGACACGGCCTTGACCATAGCGAGACCAGGACCGCTCGAAGTTCGCCATGATTTGCGCTTTGTCATAGTCGCGCACGAATTCGCAATACGGGCGGAGGATCTTCAATTCGTCGGGAAGGGCGTCGAGGTGGGCGAGCGAGGCCCGTCCCCCGCTGAGCTTCGCCAGCTCGTCGTTGACCTCCGCGTGGAGTTGCTTCCACACGATGATCTCCCCCGTGTCCTCCGCGAAGAGACCGTGGGTGGTGTTGGAGAGCCACGCGCGCAGGCTGTAGGCCCCCCCATAGCTCTGGTAGATGCGATAGCCCTGGAGGCGAGGAAGTTGCTCGATGGTGAAGGCATGATCTTCCGTGCCCGTGTGGCGCAGGTGATGGATGACCGTCGCCTCGCTCTCCGCGCACCCTTGGAAGAATCCGTGTAACTCGTCCCCCCGAACGACCCGGTATCCAGCCTTGGAGCCGTCAACGCCATCGTCGTGCTTGTATTCGGTGTGTTGCGTCTCCAACCCCTCGAACACCTCGGTGACCCAGGCCTGGGTCATCCTGCACGAGAAGGCCTTGCCATCCTCCTTGGAGCCGCGCATGGCCTGGGCGAACTGCTCGGGTCCCCGTGCATCCCTCGCGGCTCGTGCCTTGTTCGCTCTCCGGGAGGAGAGCCTCCGATCTTGAGCGGAGAGTTCCCAGATGTGTTCAAAACCAGTGGGCACTTTGGATTACTCCGAAAGCATGTCTGAGATGAGTCGACCGATGTGGGAGGCATGTTCGAGGATGAACAGGTGGTTGCCCGCGAAACGCCGGGCCGAGAACGCACCCCGGGTGACGTCCTTCCATGCGAGCATATCCGCGTCCGAGATGCCTTCCTCGGCACCCGCCAGGATTGTCAAGGGCGCGCTCAGGGCCCGGCCCGGCTGGTAGTGGTAGTGATTGACCGCCCCGACATCGGCCCGGAGCATCGCCAGAAGCCGAGAGCCTTCGTCCTGATTGGAGACCTTCCGCGGGCCCGCGTGGGACAGCAGCTCCGCGTCCGAAGGCAGGCCGGCGCGCGGGGGGAGCCGCCACGGCGCGCCCATACCGCTGCAGAAGATGTGATGGGGCTCGCCCAGCCCGGTGGTGCCCGCACCGCGCGCCACCTCATAGGCCAACAGCGCTCCCATGCTGTGACCAAAGAGGGCATAGGGACCGCTGCCATCGGCGCGGATGCGCTCAAGCACGAACGCCGCCATGTCGCCAATGCTCTCGAGGGGCGGCTCCGTGGCGCGGGCGCCCCGGCCGGGGATCTCCACCGGGACCACCTCGATGTTTCGCGGCAGGCCCCACTCGAGTGGCGCATAGGAACTCGCGCTCGCACCCGCGAAGGGTAGCAGGTAGAGGCGGATGCGCTCGGGGGCGAGCGCCTCGGACGACAGGTGCCGTGCAAGCGCCAGGGCCTCGCGCAGCGTGCCCTCGCACAGCGCGTGCATGGCGGCCTCGGCGAACGCGCCCGCGCAGTAGGCCAGCCGCATGCGCAGCCGTCCGTTGCGCACGAGCAGGTCCAGTTCCAGCGGGCGCAGCCGCGCACGACGCGCGCCAGTGCTCTCGTCCACCTCGGAAAAGACCCCCAGGGACTCGCCGCGCGGACTCTCGCCCAGGTAGTTGAAGCCGATGGACGGCTCGGCCTCGAGCCGGAGCCCTCCCCGCGTTTGGGGAGACAGGAAGCGCAGCAGGCCGTAGGACGGACCGCGCCGGGAGGCACCTCGAAGGGTGCGCAACACCGAGCGCATCTGCTCCCGAGCGTGGGTCTCGGGCGGCAGGCCGATGACCACGGGATAGAGCGAGGTGAAACAGCCCACGGTCCGGCTCACATCCAGCTCGCTCACGGGGGCATCACGGCCATGACCCTCCATGGCGAGCGCGAGCTGGGAAGTGCCCGTCCAGGCATGGAAGGCGCGCGCGAGCCCGGTGACGAGCAGGCCCTCCATGCCGAGCGCACCGAGCTGTCCCGCCACGAGCTGAAGCTGAGCGGTCTCCTCCTCGCTCAGGGCAGCCTCATGGACGGCCTCTCGCGAGGGCTCGCCGGTGCGTCGCAGGGGCAGCGGCTCCAGGCCGCGCACCTGCGCGTCCACGGCAGTCCAATAAGGTTCCTCGGCGGCGACTTCGGCGCTCGCGGCGTAGCGGCGCAGGGCGAGGGACCAGGACTGAAAGGACGCCGTCCTCGCCGGCAACACCGGCTCCTGCCCCTTCAGGTACTCCCTGTACGCACTCGCCAGGTCCTCCACCAATACGCCCCACGACACCGCGTCCACCGCCACGTGGTGCACCACCCACACCACCCTCTGCCCCTCCGGCGTCCCATACAGCCCCAGCCTCGCCACCGGCCCCTTCTCCAGGTCCAGGCTCCTCTGCAGCCGCTCCGCCTCCTCCTCCAACTCCTCCCTCCACTCCTCCCCCTTCACCTCCCCCTTCACCATCCCCTCTCCCAACTGCCTCGCCTCCTCCCTCCCCGCGTACTCCTGCTTCAGCTCCCCTCCCTCCTGCTTCCACCTCAGCCTCAACGCCTCGTGCTCCTCTCCCACCTTCTCCAGCGCCTTCCTCAGCGCCTCCTCCTCCACCCTCCCCTCCACCTTCATCATCACCGCGTTGTTGAAGTGGTTGCGCTCCTCCCCCTTCACCTTCCCCGCCCACCACCTCTGCACCCCCGTCAGCTCCACCTCTCCCCTCGCCTCCTGCCTCTGCTCCCCCCTCCCTCCTGCTTCAACTGCCTCGCCATCTCCTCCAGCCTCGGGTGCATGAACACCTGCCTCACCTCCAGCCTCCACCCCTCCTGCCTCAGCCTCGCCGCCATCCGGATGGCCTTGATGGAGTCTCCCCCCAACTCGAAGTAGCTCTCGCTCCACCCCACCTGCTGCCTTCCCAGCACCTCCCTCCACACCCTCGCCAGCACCTCCTCCTGCTTCGTCGCCGGCCCCCTCTGCTCTCCCCGCTCCTCCTCCTCCCGCTCCTCCTCCTGCTCCCCCAGCTCCAGCAGCGCCTTCTTGTCCACCTTCCCGTTGCTCGTCAGCGGCAGTTGCTCCACCACCCTCAGCCTCGCGGGCACCATCGCCGCCGGCAGCGCCTGCCCCAGCCAGCCCCTCACCTCCTCCGCCTTCACCCCCGCTCCCACCACGAAGCCTTCCAACTCCACCCCCCGCCCTCCCGCCCTCGCCACCACCACCGCCTCCTCCACTCCGGCGTGCTCCAGCAGCTTGCGCCTCACCTCTTCCAGCTCCACCCGCTGGCCCCTCACCTTCACCTGCTCGTCCCCTCTCCCCACGTACTCCAGCGTCCCGTCCTCCCTCCACCTCCCCTTGTCCCCCGTCCGGTACACACGCCCGTACTCCGCGTGCTCCACGAACCTCTCCCCCGTCAGCTCCTCCCTCCCCACGTAGCCCCTCGCCACCCCCACCCCGCTCACGCACACCTCTCCCACCACCCCCGCCGGCAGCGCGTTGAGCGCTCCGTCCACCACCACCACCCCCACGTTCCTCAGCGGCCTCCCCACCGCGATGGGCCCCCTCTCCCCCTCCTTCACCTCGTGCATCGTCACGCACACCGAGCACTCCGCCGGCCCGTACGCGTTGACGTAGCGCTTGCGCGCCGCGTAGTGCCTCGCGTCCTGCTCGTTGGGTGCTTCTCCCGCCGTCACCAGTGTCTTCACGCTCGGCAATTCGTGCCTCTCCAGCGTGTTCAGGTACACCGGCGGCAACGTGGCCACGGACACCTGATGCTGCTCGAGGTAGGCGGTGAAGGCCGAGGTGTCCTCGATCACCTCCCGCCCCGCCACCACCAGCGCCGCTCCAGACAGCAACGCCGTCCACACCTCCGACATCGACGCATCGAACGCCAACGAGGCGAACTGCAACACCCGGCTCGCCGGCTCGATGTGGAAGCCCGAGATCTGCTCGAGCGCGGTGTTGATCAACCCCCGGTGATGGCACTCCACGCCCTTGGGGAGGCCAGTCGAGCCCGAGGTGTAGATGATGTACGCCGCGTCTCCCGCGCGGCGAGTGCGCTCGGGGCCCGCGGCTCGCGCGTCCGGACCCAGCTCGCGCAGGTCCACTCGCGCGACGCCCTCCAGCGGCCCCAGCCGGGTCATGCCGCTCGCATCGGTGAGGAGGGCCGCGCACCGGCTGTCGGTGAGCATGTGACGCAGGCGCGCCTCGGGCAACTCCGGCTCGAGCGGCAGGTACACGCAGCCCGCCTTCAGGAGGCCGAGCTGCGCGGCGGTGGAGTCGAGGCCCCGGGGCACCATCACCCCCACGACGCGGCCCTCCTCCAGGCCCAGCGTGCCGCGCAGATGCCAGGCGATGGCCGTGGCGAGCCGGTCCAGCTGCGCGTAGGTGAGCCGCTGCTGGCCGTGGATGACCGCGACGTTGTCCGGCGTGGCGCGCACCTGGCGCTCGAACAGCTCGGGCAGCGTGGACTCGAGCCGCTCATCCCGGGGAGCGCTCGAGAGGGGAGCGAGGAGCAGGGCGCGCTCGGGGGGCGTGAGCAGTTCCAGCCCGCTCAGGGCGCGCAGGGGCTCGCGCACGGCATGCCGCAGCAGCGTGCGCAGGTGCCCCGCCATGCGGGCGATCCGCGCCTCGGAGAACAGGTCCGGGCGGTACTCGATGCGGATCTCCACCGTCCCCGCGAGGGGGGTGACGTTGAGGGTGAGATCGAACTTGCCCGCGCCGGACTCCCCGCCGAAGGGCAGCAGCCGGGCGCCCTCCAGTTCGGGCGCGGGTCGCTCTCCGTCCTGCACCACCAGCATCACGTCGAAGAGGGGCGAGCGGCTGGGGTCGCGCGTGAGTCGCAGCTCCTCCACCAGCGTGTCGAAGGGGTAGTCCTGGTGCTCGAAGGCGTCGAGCGTGCCCTGACGGACGCGGCGCAGCAGTTGGACGAAGGACTCCCCGGGCTCCAACGTCTCACGCAGGGCGAGCACGTTGAGATAGGGGCCCACCTGCCGCTGCAACGCGGGGTGGGCCCGTCCGGCCACCACCGTCCCCAGCACGATGTCCTGCTGACCGGTGTAGCGGAACACCAGGGTGCGCAGCGCGGCCAGCAGCGCCATGAAGAGCGTCACGCCCTGCTGGCGGCAGAGCGCGTACAGCCCCTCGGTCAGCGCCCGATCCAGCTCCATGCGGTGCGTCTCGCCCCGGAACGAGGCCACCGCGGGCCGCGGCCCATCCGTGGGCAGCTCCAGCACGGGGACCTCTCCGCCCAGTCGCTCGAGCCAATACTGGCGATGCGGCCGCACGTCCGGCCCGCGCAGCTCTTCCTCCCGCCAGGCAGCGAAGTCCTTGTATTGCACCTCGAGCGCCTCGAGCGTCGGCGTTTCCCCGCGGCGCAGGGCGCGGTAGCACGCGGCGACCTCCTCCAGCAGCACGCCATGGGACCAGCCATCCCCGATGAGGTGGTGCAGGCTGAGCACGAACACGTGGAGGGTGGGCTCCAGACGCAGCAGCACGGCGCGCAGCAGCCCCCCGCGCGTGAGATCGAAGGAGGTCGCCGCCTCGCGCTCCACCCGGGCGTGGGCGGCCGCCAGGCGCTCCTCGCGCGAGCCAGGCCCGGAGAGATCCACCTGCTCGAGATGGAAGGGCACCTCGGGCAGGACGACCTGACGGGGCTCGGCGCCCACGAGGAGGAAGGCGGTGCGCAGCACCTCGTGACGGGCGATGAGGTGCTGGAAGGCCGCCTCGAGCGCACGAGCGTCCACCTCGCCGCGGATCTCCACGGCCCCGGACATGACGTAGGCCGAGGCATCACCCTGCAGGTGCTCCAGCGCCCAGAGCCGGCGCTGCGCGGAGGAGAGCGGGTGGTGGGGCGCCGGGGGCACCCGGGGGATGGGGCGGGAAGCCCTCCGCTCCCCACGCTCGATGAGCCGGGCGAGGGCCGCCAGGGTCGGATGCTCGAAGATCTCCTTGAGCGTCACCTCCACGCCCAGGTCGCGGTGGATGCGCGACAGCAACTGGACGGCCTTGAGGCTCTGACCGCCCAGGGCGAAGAAGTCATCCTCGGCGCCGGGCTCGCTGCCGCGCAGCAGGTCGCGCCAGACGGCCGCCAGGGCCAGCTCCACGCGGGTGCGCGGCGGCGTGGAGGCCCGGGTCGCGGGTCGCGAGGCCGTGGGCTCCACGGGCAGGGCGAGCAGGCGCGCGCCCGAGCCATGCAGCAGGGGCAGGTAGTGGAAGCGGCGTGGCAGGCGCGTGTCCTCCGCGCGGGCGGCGATCCACGCCCGCTCCCCGTCCGACCACCCGGCACGCGCCCGGACCGCGGGAGCCACCGGCGCTGGGGCCACGGGGGATTCTGGCGGGGCCACGGAGCTGGCCTCTTCCTGGAGCACGGGCAGGGCCTCGTGCACGTTCAGCTCGCACCGGGCATGGGGGGGCGCGGGTGGCAGGGCCTCGAGGGGGAGCGAGTAGAGCTGTCCTCCCTCGCGCTCGGCCTCGAGCGCCCAGGGCAGGCGCGCGAGGAACTCGCGGAAGGGCTCGTTGCGGGCCGTGGGCACGAAGAAGGCCTGGAGCCGCTCCAGCCCCTGCTCGCGGCAGATGCCACCGAGCGCGGCGAGGATCGCGTCCTCGACGCCCCGGCCGAGCACCCGGCAGCTCAAGAGGAAGGTGTCGAGGAAGAGGGCGCGGCCCTCGGCGCGGGCGAACACCACGCCGACCAGTCCATAGTCCCCGAAGCGGTCGCTCACGGTGACGCAGAGGGTGCTCGTCCCCTCTTCCTCCAGCAGCCGTGCCACCTCGGCCTCACCACGGCGGCGGGTGCTCAGGTTGAACTGGTTGGTGCGCTGGGTGAGCTGGGCCACGCGCGCGAGCTGGTGGGAGCCCACGCGGGTGAGCGACACACGCAGCTCCAGACTGGAGAGGAATGTCTCGAGCGAGCCTGTCGAGCGGCGCTCCTGCTCGCGCTGGCTCTCCGCGAGGTACATCTCCGTACGACGCCGGTCCTCCTCGGTGGCGCGCCACACATCGCAGGCCCAGAGGTGGGCGAGCACGCCGGGCAGCGCCGCGGCGTCCGCGGGCACACGCACGGTGAACACCTCGGGGCAGGCGCCCAGCACCTCCTCGCACTCCACGCCCGAGTCATCGAGGAACAGGAAGCTGTCGAGTCCCAGGCCCAGCTCGCGCGACAGCTCGCGGAGGTTGTCCGACTTGGGCTGCCAGTTGATGCGCGTGGCCGCCACGTGCTGGCGCGTCAGGAGCATGCCGGGGTTCTTGTCGAAGACCTCCCAGACGTCGCGCTCCACGTTCTTGCTGCACAGCACCACGAGGAAGCCCTCGCGCACCCGCTCCACGAGGAAGGACTGAAGCGCGCGGTGCCCGGCGTCCACCTCCACGCCCAGCGCGCCATCCTCGCCACACACGCCGCGCCACAAGGTGTTGTCGCAATCCACCGCGATGACCTTGAAGGGCTCGTGGCGCAGGGCGCGCACGGCGCGGGCGATCTCCGTGCCCAGGGCCGCGAAGCACGCCTCGGTGAAGGGGATGTGACCGGCCTGGTCCTGGCGGGCATCCACCACCTCCTCCAGCGCGTAGTGCTCGGCGAGCCGCGTGAGGTCCAACGCGCGCAGCGTGGGCACGCGGGCCACGACCTCGGCGAGCCGCTGGCCGAGCGACTCCAGCAGCTGCCGCTCCCGGGCGTTGCGCGCGTACTGGCCGGTGACGGGCAGCAAGGCCACCAGGGTGGAGCGCTCGGCGGGCTGGGACTCGAGGGCGGACACGAAGCGCTCGAAGGTCGTGGACAGGTGCGCCAGCCGCTCCTCGTCCGACAAGTCCACGGCATCGCGCACCCAGTCCTCGCAGCGCGCGAGGAGGACGTTGACGCCCGGGTTGCGCGCCATGGCGCTGGAGGGATCCAGCAGTTGCTGGAAGACCTGGTTGTAGGGCGCGAACTCCACCTGCACGGGCAGGGAGGCCTGGGCGCACCACCAGTCGAGGAAGGGCCGTACCGGCTCGGCGGTGAAGGTCGCGGCGAGCACCACGCGCAGGGCCTTGGCGGCGGGCCTGGCGGCCACGCGGGGGGCGAGCGCCTCCAGGACCGGGCCCACGGGCTCCTCCAGGCGCAGCGCGGCGTCCAGCACCGCTTCCAGCCGCCGCTGGATGGCGAGGATCTCCTCCCGGCTCACACGGGCGGGTTGGAACTGGAAGCCAAAGCCCCAGCGCGCGCCGAGGTGCACCTGGAGCGTGAGCGGGTAGTTGGTGCGCTCGAGGATCTCCACCTGCTCGAAGCGCAGGCCCGACTGGTGCTCCCGGGCGCGCAGGCTCGCCTCGTCCTCGCGCTGGTAGTTCTCGATGACGAGGATGTGATCGAGCAACCCACGCTTGAGGGGCGTCTGGGCCTGCACCTCGGCGAGGGGGCAGTAGTGGTAGGGCGAGCCCTCGGCCAGCTCGCGCTGAACCCGGCGCAGCAGTTCCTTCCAGCTCTCCTCCTCGCGCAGCCGCAGCCGGGTGGGCACGGCGTTGATGAACAGCCCGACGATGTCCTCCACGCCTTCGATCTCGGCGGGACGGCCGGACACGGTGGTGGCGAAGACCGCGTCGCGCACGCCCCGGGACGCGCACAGCTGGGTGCCCCAGGCCACCTGCACCAGTGTCCCAGGCGTCACCCCGCAACGCGCCGCCAGCTCCACCAGCGCGGTCGTCTTCTCGCGCGACAGCTCGAAGCCGTGGCGCTCGATGGGCTCGGAGGCGGGGTCCGCGCCCGGTGCCTGGGCCACATGCACCGCCTGGGTGTAGCCCTCGAGGTAGCGCTCCCAGAAGGCGAGCGCGCCCGCGCGGTCCTGCTGCTCCAGCCACTTCACGTATCGGCGGAAGGGGGTCGCCAGCGCGGGCAGCGGCGAGGGCCGGCCCTGGACCAGGGCATGGTAGAGGGTGAGCAGCTCGCGCAGGAGGATGTCCTGGCACCACCCATCCATGAGGATGTGGTGGAAGCTGAGCACCATCAGGTGCACCGTGGGGGCCACCTTCAAGAGCCCCACGCGCAGCAGCACCTCGCGGCTCAGGTCGAACTTGTGGCCCAGGTCCTCGTGCCGGTAGGACTCGAGCGCCGCGCGCCGCGCCTCCTCGCCCCACCCGGACACGTCCCGGTAGATGAAGGGCAGCTTGCGCTCCTTGAGCACCACCTGGAGCGGCCGGGGGACGTTCTTCACCACGAAGACGGTGCGCAGCGCCTCGTGCCGGCGCAGCAGCTCGTTCCAGGCCCGCTCGAAGCAGTCCACATCGAGCGCCCCCTCGACCCGGATCAACGCCTGCTCGAAATAGGCGTCTCCCTGCTCGTAGAGCGCGTGGAACAGGAGGCCCTCCTGCATGGGCGAGAGGGCGACGAGGTTCTGGATATTGCTTCGTTCAATCATCGGAGCGAGGGGTCTGGAAGGGGAGGGACCCGAGTCAGGAATCGGTGATGGCGTTCATGACCGCGTCCAGCTCGGAGATGCTCATGCCCGCATAGTCGATGTCACTCGGGGTGAGTTCGGAAGCCTTCTGGGCCATGCAGTGCGCGGCGACGAGTTCGAGCTCCTGCCGGAGCGAGTCCATGAGGGGCCGTATCCGCTCCGGGCGGAAGGCGTGGACATCGAAGGACAGGTCCACGCGAAGCGAGCCCTCCTCCACGGAGGCGAGGACATCGAGGGCGAAGAGCCTCGGGGACTCAGGGTGCTGGAGCGTGCCGACGGGCTCGGGAGCGGGGCCGAAGGGGGCGGGCCAGGCGCCCGCCTCGGACGACTGGCCGAGGTAGTTGAAGCTGATGGAGGGCTCGACGACGGGGGAGGCCCCCGGGGCATGGCGGAGCAGGCCGTAACCCACGCCCTGCGAGGGCACCGAGCGCAGCGACTCCTTCACCTGCTTGATGTGGTGGCCCACGTCGTCGCGCGGTGCCAGCTCGAGCACCAGCGGGTACAGACAGGTGAACCAGCCCACGGTGCGGCTCACATCCAGCTCATTCATGAGCTCGGGGACGCGGCCGTGGCCTTCCATGGCGAGGGCGATGCGCGGACTGCCCAACCAGGAGCGCAGCGCGCGCGCGAGGGCCACGAGGACCAGCTCGCCCGCCTGGGTGTTGTAGGCGCGGTGGGCCTCGCCGAGCAGTTGCTTCGTGCGAGCCGCCGGCAACAGGAGGGCCACGTTCGAGGAGTCGCGGTTGCGCGTCGGCGCCGCTGTCTTCTCACCCGGAGCGGGAATGGAGACCAGGGCGCGATCCACCTCGTCCCAATAGGAGCGCTCGGCCGGAGAAATGCGCTCGGCGTAGCGGCGCAGGGCGAGGGACCAGGACTGGAAGGACGCCGTCCTCGCCGGCAACACCGGCTCCTGCCCCTTCAGGTACTCCCTGTACGCACTCGCCAGGTCCTCCACCAATACGCCCCACGACACCGCGTCCACCGCCACGTGGTGCACCACCCACACCACCCTCTGCCCCTCCGGCGTCCCATACAGCCCCAGCCTCGCCACCGGCCCCTTCTCCAGGTCCAGGCTCCTCTGCAGCCGCTCCGCCTCCTCCTCCAACTCCTCCCTCCACTCCTCCCCCTTCACCTCCCCCTTCACCATCCCCTCTCCCAACTGCCTCGCCTCCTCCCTCCCCGCGTACTCCTGCTTCAGCTCCCCTCCCTCCTGCTTCCACCTCAGCCTCAACGCCTCGTGCTCCTCTCCCACCTTCTCCAGCGCCTTCCTCAGCGCCTCCTCCTCCACCCTCCCCTCCACCTTCATCATCACCGCGTTGTTGAAGTGGTTGCGCTCCTCCCCCTTCACCTTCCCCGCCCACCACCTCTGCACCCCCGTCAGCTCCACCTCTCCCCTCGCCTCCTGCCTCTGCTCCCCCCCTCCCTCCTGCTTCAACTGCCTCGCCATCTCCTCCAGCCTCGGGTGCATGAACACCTGCCTCACCTCCAGCCTCCACCCCTCCTGCCTCAGCCTCGCCGCCATCCGGATGGCCTTGATGGAGTCTCCCCCCAACTCGAAGTAGCTCTCGCTCCACCCCACCTGCTGCCTTCCCAGCACCTCCCTCCACACCCTCGCCAGCACCTCCTCCTGCTTCGTCGCCGGCCCCCTCTGCTCTCCCCGCTCCTCCTCCTCCCGCTCCTCCTCCTGCTCCCCCAGCTCCAGCAGCGCCTTCTTGTCCACCTTCCCGTTGCTCGTCAGCGGCAGTTGCTCCACCACCCTCAGCCTCGCGGGCACCATCGCCGCCGGCAGCGCCTGCCCCAGCCAGCCCCTCACCTCCTCCGCCTTCACCCCCGCTCCCACCACGAAGCCTTCCAACTCCACCCCCCGCCCTCCCGCCCTCGCCACCACCACCGCCTCCTCCACCCCGGCGTGCTCCAGCAGCTTGCGCCTCACCTCTTCCAGCTCCACCCGCTGGCCCCTCACCTTCACCTGCTCGTCCCCTCTCCCCACGTACTCCAGCGTCCCGTCCTCCCTCCACCTCCCCTTGTCCCCCGTTCGGTACACACGCCCGTACTCCGCGTGCTCCACGAACCTCTCCCCCGTCAGCTCCTCCCTCCCCACGTAGCCCCTCGCCACCCCCACCCCGCTCACGCACACCTCTCCCACCACCCCCGCCGGCAGCGCGTTGAGCGCTCCGTCCACCACCACCACCCCCACGTTCCTCAGCGGCCTCCCCACCGCGATGGGCCCCTTCTCCCCCTCCTTCACCTCGTGCATCGTCACGCACACCGAGCACTCCGCCGGCCCGTACGCGTTGACGTAGCGCTTGCGCGCCGCGTAGTGCCTCGCGTCCTGCTCGTTGGGTGCTTCTCCCGCCGTCACCAGCGTCTTCACGCTCGGCAGCTCGTGCCTCTCCAGCGTGTTCAAGTACACCGGCGGGAGGATGGCGAACGACACCTGATGCTGCTCGAGGTAGGCGGTGAAGGCCGCCGTGTCCTCGATCACCTCCCGCCCCGCCACCACCAGCGGCGCCCCACCCACCAGGGACATGCTCATCTCGAGCAGGGCCGCATCGAAAGCCAGTGACGCGAACTGGAGGACACGCCCCTCGGGCGTCACCTCACAGAGCCGATTGAACTCGCGCGCGGTGTTGAGAATGCCCCGGTGCTCCATCCGCACGCCCTTGGGCCGACCCGTCGAGCCCGAGGTGTAGATGAGCGCGGCCACGTCCTCGGGCCGGGCCAGGACTCCCGGCGAGCGGGCCTCGCCGTGCGTCACCCACGCGTCCAGCTCCACGACGGGCGTCGCCCCGCCCGCCAGGAGCCGGGCCCAGTGCGCGTCCGCCAGCACCACGCGGGCCTGGCTGTCCTCCAGCATGAAGCGCACGCGCTCCAGCGGGTACTGCGCGTCGATGGGCAGATAGACGCCACCCGCCTCGAGCACACCCACGAGCGCCATGGGGATACGCTCGGTACGGGCGCCCACCACGGCCACGACCTCTCCGCCCCGCAGAGCGCGCTCTTCAACCAGATGCCGGGCGATCCGCTGGGCGCCGAGCATCAGCTCGCGCAGGGAGAGCTGGCGCTCGCCACACACCACCGCCAGGGCGTCCGGTTCCCGGGCGAAGCGCTCACGCACCGCGTCCGTGAGCGTGCGCGGCCCGGGCACCTCCACGCGCTCGAGGCCGCCCCCGAACCGCTGACGCTCCTCGGCCGAGAGCAGTCTCAACCGGTCCAGCGCGACCGAGGGCTCGGCCACCACGCCGGAGACGAGCGCGCGCCAGTGCTCGGCCAACTGGCGCGCACGCCGCTCGCCGAACAGGTCCGCGTTGTAGTGCAACTCGCACACGAGTCCGCCCGCGTCCTCGGCGAACTCGAACGACAGGTCATACGTGCTGGTCCGCACCGGCAGCGGGTGGGCCGAGAGCGTCGCGCCGCGCATGGCCAGCACGGGCAGTTCGTTGTTCTGCAGCACCACCAACACGTCGAACAGGGGCGAGCGGCTCGCGTCATGGACGACGTCCAGTTCGCGCACGAGGCGGTCGAACGGGTACTCCGCGTGCTCGTAGGCCTCGCGGGCGGTCTGGCGCACGGAGCCCAGCAGCGTCGGGAAGTCCTCCGCGCCGCGCACGGTGTCGCGCAGCACCAGCAGGTTGATGTACACGCCGATGTGGTGCTCCACCTCGGGGTGTCCGCGGCCGGCGATGGCGGTGCCCACCACCAGGTCCTCCTGGCCGGTGTAGCGGTAGAGCAGTGCCTTGACGCTCGCCACCAGCGCCATGAACAGCGTGGCGTCCCGCTCGCGCGCCAGGGTCGTCAGGGCGCGGGTGAGGTCCTCGGGCAGCCGCAGCGAGACACTGCCGCCCCGGTACGTGCGCACGGAGGGCCGGGGGAACTCCACGGGCAGCTCGAGCGCGGCGGGTGGCTGCCCCAGGCGCTCATGCCAGTAGCGGCGGTCGGCCTCGCCCTCGGGGCCCTCCAGCCGTGCCAGCCGCCAGAGCTGGTAGTCCTTGTAGTGCACGCGCAGCGCCGGCAGCTCGGAGGCGGCGCCGGACAGCGCACGGTCGTAGAGGTGGGTCCACTCGCGCGCCAGCACCGCCACGGACCAACCATCCCCGATGATGTGGTGCATGGCGAAGACGAGCAGGGCGCGCGTGGGGGACAGTCGCAGCAGCCGCACGCGCATCAGGGGCGCGTGCGTGAGGTCGAACGGTCGGGCCGTCACGTCCTCCACGAGGGACCGCACCGCCGCGTCCTCCACGTGCGCGCCCGGCAGGTCCATCACCTCGAGGGGCAGCTTCACCCGGGGGTGGATACGCTGGCGCGGCTCGCCCGCCACGTCGTGGAACGAGGTACGCAGGGGCTCGTGCCGCTCGAGCAGCGCCGTGAGGGCCCGCTCCAGGGCACCCACGTCCAGGGCGCCCTCCACGACGAACGCCGCGCGGATGAGGTACGCCTCGCCCGGCCCATCCATGCGATCGAGCGCCCAGAGCCGGCGCTGCGCATCCGAGAGCGCGTAGTCCTCCGCGGCGGGCGTGGGGGGAATCGCCGCGGGAGCGCCCGTGCCTCGCCGCTCCAGCAGCGCGGCCATACCGGCGATGGTAGGCGCCTCGAACAGCTCGCGCAGCGTGAGGGACAGGCCCAGCTCCTGGGCGACACGGCCCACCACCAGCATGGCCTTGAGGCTGTGGCCACCCCGCTCGGCGAAGACGTCATTCACGCCGATGTCCTCCTGGACGAGCACCGAGCGCCAGATGGCGGCGATGCGCTCCTCCAGGGGCGTGCGCGGGGCCACCCTCCCCGAGGCGGGGCCCTGCTCCGAGGGAGCCGGCAGGAGCGCCCGATCCACCTTGCCATTGCGCGTGAGCGGCATGCGCTCCATCCGCACGAACCAGCCGGGGACCATGTGCTCGGGGAGCGTGCGCCGCAGCAGCTCGCGCAGCGCCGGGGCGGGCACCTCCTCGGTGGAGACCACGTAGGCCACCAGCTCGAGCTCGGGCCCACGCACCGGCCGCGCCATCACCAGCGCCTGCTTCACGGCGGGGTGGCGCAAGAGGCCCTGCTCGATCTCTCCGGGCTCGATGCGGTAGCCGCGCACCTTCACCTGGTCATCGATGCGGCCCAGGTAGTCCAGCTCGCCGTGAGCCAACTGCCGCACTTTGTCGCCCGTCCGGTAGGCATGCGCCGCCAGTTGGGGCAGGCCCCTGAACTTCTCGGCGCTGCGCTCGGGCGCGTGGAGGTAGCCACGTCCCACGCCCTCGCCGGCGATCCACAGCTCGCCCGCCACCAGCGGAGGCACCAGCTGCCCGGCCTCGTCGACGATCGCCACCTGGGTGCGGTCGATGGGCGTGCCGATGAGCACCCGGTCATCCTCCAGCTGCACCTCCTTCACCACGCACCCCACGGTGGTCTCGGTGGGGCCGTATTCATTGTACAGCTGGAGGTCCGGAGCGAGCCGGCGCAGCACGAGCAGGTGCTCGCGGGTGAGGGCCTCGCCGCCCGCGATGACCTTGCGCACTCCGGTGCCCGGCAGCCCGAGCGTGTCCACCAGGGAGATGTGCGAGGGCGTCATCTTCACCACGTCGATGCCGCTGCCCGGGGTGAACATGGCGCGCAACACCTCGAGCGTCTCCTGGCCCTCGTCGAACACGTGCAGCGTGCGGCCACGGGTGAGCGCGCAGAAGACGCTGGTGAGGGTCAGGTCGAAGGAGAGCGAGGTATACAGGCCGAAGTGGCCCTGGGCCAGGCCATCCTGGAAGTAATAGGTATTCGCCCAGTGGATGTAGTGGCTGAGGTTGTGCACCTCGAGCTGGCAGCCCTTGGGCTGGCCCGTCGAGCCCGAGGTGTACAGCACATAGGCCAGACGCGAGGACTGCTCCGCGTCTCCGGTCAGCGGCTCGGGGGATTCGTCCGCCCACGGCTGCGGGGTCTCATCGAGCGCCACGAAGCGGGGCGCCTGGCCAAAGGTGGCCCGCCGCGCCCCGGCGCCCACGGCCAGCCGCACGTCCGCGTCGCGCAGCATGTAGTCGATGCGCTCGGGCGGATAGGCCGGATCCACGGGCAGGAACGCGCCCCCCGCCTCGAGGATGGCGAGCATCGCCACCACGGTCTCCATCGAGCGATCCGCGGCCACCGCCACCACGGTCTCGGCCCCCACGCCCTGGGCACGCAGGAAGCGGGCGAGGCGGTGGGTCCGCTCGCCCACCTGGGCATAGGTCCAGCGGCGCGCGCCCTGCACGAGGGCCAGCGCCCGCGGAGTGTCGCGCACGCACTGGTTGAAGCGCTCCACCACGGTGGGCAGCCGCCCCGGTGTGCCCGGGGGGCCCGCGAGGGGCTGGAGCGCGGAGGGCTCGAGCAGGCCATGGGCGCGCAGGGGGCTCTCGGGGGCGCGCGCGACGCTCGCGAGGAAGTCGCCAACCATACGGGCCACCAGTCGGGCCGTGGCCTCGTCCACCGCGCGCGCGTCGTGCACCACCTCGCAGGTGATGCCGCGCGCATCCTCCACGCAGGACAGCTTCAGGACGAAGCCGTCCGAGGCTCCCAGGAGCCGCTCGACACGGCAGTCCGGCCCCCCTGCCCCCGTGCCCAGGCGTGCCTCCTGGAACTCGAAGGCCACGGGCAGCGCGGCCCGCGCCGTCTCCTCCCGCGCGTCCCAGGCGAAGTGCTCCACCCAGTCCCGCGCCTGGGTGAGCGACTCCTCGAGCGCCCGTGCCGCGTGCGCCAGGGACTGCTCCGCCTCGAGGGGGACGCTCAGGGGCAGCGTCTTGGCGACCAGACCCTGCACGCGCCGCAGCTCCTCGTAGGCCCGCGCGGGCTCCACGTACCCGAGCACCAGCTCCGGGGCCTCGAGCCACCGCGCGGCCACGGCGCTCCAGGCCGCTGCCAGCAGGGTGCTTGGAGACACCCGCCACGCGCGCGCGAGCGCCAGCAGGGAGCCGGGAAGCACGCGCTCCCCGGCGAAGCGCACCTCGACACTGGCGGGCAGGAAGGGACCTTCCCGGCGCAGGCGCTCGAAGGGCAACGTCAGCGGCTTGACCCGCTCGGTGGCGCGCGCCCAGTACTCCGCGGCGGCGGGCTCCGGCTCGGCGAGCAGCTGGTTCTGCCACTCCGCGTACTGCGCGTGCTCCAGGCCCGGCTCCTCCTCGAGCGCACGGCCCGCGTAGGCGGCGAGCAGCTCCTCGGCCAGACGGCACTGGGCCTGGGCGTCTCCGGACAGCGAGGGGCGCGCGAGCAGCACCAGGTGCTCGGTCGTGCTCGGCGACATCCGCGCGGCATACAGCAGGGGGCCCGCCACGAGATCGAAGGAATGCTCCAGGCCGCGCCGCGCGAGCTGCTCGACCAGGTCCTCGAGCGAACCGGGGCTGTCGGGCAGCACCTCCACCGTGGGCGCCTGCTCGAGCGCACGGCTCTGGAGGGGGAAGCGCAGGTCGCTGCGCTGCAGGAAGCGCGCGGACAGCGCGTCATGCCGGGCCCACACCTCACGCAGCGCGGTGTCCAGCCGCGAGGGATCCAGCGGGCCCGAGACCCTCAGCACCACCACCGCGTTGTAGATGGCCCCCTCACGCCGCAGCCACCAGAGCCGCCGCTGATTGGGTGAGAGGGGAAAACCACTGGAGTTGGAGGGGGCGTGCACGGGGGCCTCTTGAAGCACGAAGGGGGACGGCGTCAGCCGGCCAGGAGATCACTCATGGAGACGAGGATGGTGCGCTCGCCCTGGAAGGAATTGCGGGAATGGGCCGTGAGCATGTTGTCGATGTAGAGCACATCGCCCCGCCGCCACGGGAAGGTCACGCCCACCGCGTCGTAGATGCCGGCGATCTCGCGGATGGTCTCCGGCTCGATCTCCGAACCATCGCCGTAATAGGTGTTGAAGGGCAGCTCGCGCGGATTGACGGCTGTGTGCAGGCTGGCGCGCAGCTCGGCGGGGATGCTGTGGAGGTTGAAGAAGTAGCCGTGGTTGAACCACACCTGCTCGCCGGTGCGCGGGTGGGTGCGGATGGCAGGCCGTACGCTCCGGGTGCGCAGGCACTCGCCCTCCCACTCGAAGGTCAACCCGTTGTCCGCACAATAGTGCTCCACCCGCGAGCGGTCCTCCGTCTGGAAGACGTCACGCCAGTGCAGGCCCAGGCCACCGCCGAGATAGCGCTCGTACATCACCCCGCGCTCCTCGAACCGGCGCCGGGTGTCCGGAGACAGGCGCCGCAGCACCTCGCGGCTGTCGGCGATGGGCGTCTCCCCGCCCACGGCCGCCGGCTGCATGCAGCCGAAGAAGAGCGCGCGGGGCCAGCGGCCCGAGTAGGCCAGCTCGTTGTGGAAGAGGATGCGCTGGTCGGCCGGGTGATCCGTGGAGGTGTACACCTTGTCCGTCACCTGCGAGCGCGGCGAGGAGCGCTCCACGTAGTCCAACAACTGACCGCCCGCGGCGTGCACCACCTGGTGGAAAGCCTGGGAGGTGTTCACCTCGAAGCCGCGAAAGAGCACGCCGCCGTGCTTCAGGAGCTGGTCGTCGACCAGCTCCTGGTGGCGCGCGAGCCACTCCCCCAGCACCACCCCCTCGTGCAGGGGCGTAGCCACCACGGGCAGGCCCGGCTCGCCGGCGAGGAAGGAGAAGCGCACGAGCTCGCCCGCCACGGGGATGGCCTGGGGTTTGATCGACCGCAGCTTGCTGAGTGAAGCCTTCATGCCTCTGTTCCTTTTTTCTGGCGGGTGATCGCGTGACTCATGCGATCGGCTTGCGCGCGCGCAAGGCCGACAGTACCGCGGACTGCCTGCGCTTGTTTCTGCCGCGCACGTGCGTGAGGACCTGCTGCTCCAGCGCCTCGAGCGTCTGCTCCGCCTCCGCCGCCGCGCACAGCTCCTCAAACAGCTCCGCGGCACCGCGCACGGTCGACTCGTCGTGGACCGCGGCGTTGTAGCAGAGGGACACCGAGAGGGTGTCGTTGAGCTCGATGTTGACGACCAGATCATACGTCTCGCGCGCGAAGTGCTCGGTACGGGTGATGTCCAGTCCCGCCTCGCGCCCCGTGGCCGTGATCTGGGCGCGGTCCAGGGGATAGTTCTCGAAGACGAGCGCGTGGGTGAGCAGCGTGTTACGCAGCGGCGTGAGCGCCTGCACCTCGGCCAGCGAGCAGTAGTGGTGCGGCTCGCTCGCGAGCGCGCGCGCCTGCTGGGCCTGGAGCACCTGGCGCAGCGAGGCCGAGCGGTCCATCCGCAGCCGGACCGGGATGGTGTTGATGAACAGGCCCACCATCTCCTCGACCCGGGGCAGCTGCGAGGGGCGTCCCAGGACGACGAGCCCGAAGGCGATGTCCTCGGTGGACGCGGAGTGGGAGAGCACCAGGCCCCAGAGCACCTGGAGCACGCCGCTCAGGGTGACGCGGCAGGCCGCCGCCAGCGTGCGCAGCCTGGCCCCCACCTCCGGCGGCAGCTCGAAGCCATGCTGCCGCTGCTCCCGCCCGGCCTGGGCCGGCTTGCGGTGGGCCAGTCCGACGGGCTTCTCGTAGCCCGCCAGGTAATCCTTCCAGTAGGCCAGCGACGCGGACCCGTCGCGCTCGAGCAGCCAGCGCACATAGGCCCCCGGCGAGGGAGAGCGCTCGATGGCGAGGGGCTCGCCCCGGTGCGCGGCGCCGTAGAAGCGCAGCAGGTCCTCCACGAGGCGGGCCAGGCACCACCCATCCAGGATGATGTGGTGGCACGTCATCACCAGCGCGCTCTGGCCGGGCGAGCGCCGGGCCAGCGTGAGGCGCATCAACGGATCGCGCGACAGCTCGAAGCCCCGCGCGCGCTCGCGCTCCCGCAGCGCCTCCAGCGCGGCGTCCTCCGGGGCGTCGACCACCTCCAGGGGCACGAGCGGCGAGCGGAGCACCACCTGGACGGGAGCCCCCGTCGACGGGGCGAAAAACCGGGTGCGCAGCGCCTCGTGACGATCCGCCAGCGCCCGCCCCGCGGTGGCCAGGGCCTGGACGTCCACCTCGCCCGCGAGATGGAGCGTGAACTGCTGGCCATTGCTGGCGGGGTCCAGCAGCGTCTCGAACAGCATGCCGGATTGCATGGGGGACAGGGCCCGGAGGGCCTCGATCTCCGCGGGCTCCAGCCCCGTGGTGCGGATCCACTCCTCGCCCGCGCGCCCGGTGAGCCCCGGGTGGTCCACCGTCCAGGGCTCGGGCGCCGCCACGGCCGGCGCGCGGTCATGCGCGCTCGGGGTGAGCTGTTCCTTCGCGGCCACCTCCTGCGAGCGCCCCTCGCCCTGGAGCGCCAGCAGTCCCGCGCAGGCCCCGAGCGACTCGGCGCGCATCACATCGCGCATCGACAGCGACACGCCTCGAGACGCCAGCCGGGCCGACAGCTGGATGGCCTTGATGGAGTCGCCGCCCAGATCGAGGAAGTTGTCCTCCGGACGCACGCGGGGAACCCGCAGCACCTCGGCGGCCAGCTCGAACAGCACACGACAGGTATCGTCCTCTACCGGCGCGGAGGCCGTGGGCGCCTCGGGCACTGGGACCAGGACCGGCGCCGGCAGGGCCTTGCGGTCCACCTTCCCGCTGACCGTCAGCGGCAGGGCCGGCAGGGCGACGATGCTCCAGGGCACCATGTACTCGGGCAGCTTCGTCTTGAGGAAGTCACGCACCTCCTCCGCCGTGGGCGGCTGCGCCCCCGGAGTCGGCATGACATAGGCCACCAACCGCTTGTCCCCTGGGGAGTCCTCGCGCATCAACACCACGGCCTGATGCACCTGGGGATGACGCTCCAGGGCGGCCTCGATCTCTCCCAGCTCGATGCGCAAGCCCCGCAGCTTCACCTGGAAGTCGATGCGGCCCAGGAACTCCAGTGAGCCATCGGCGCGGCGGCACACCCGGTCCCCCGTGCGATAGAGCCGCTCTCCCGGCGTAGCGCCGAACGGATCGGGCACGAAGCGCTCGGCCGTCAGTTCGGGGCGGCCCAGGTAGCCACGCGCCACGCCCTGGCCACCGATGAACAGCTCTCCCGGCACACCGGGCGGCACCAGGTTCAGGTACGCGTCGAGCACGTACAGTTGGGTGTTGGCGATGGGCGCGCCCAGGGACACGGAGCCCTCCATCCGGGCGGGCAGGGCCTGGGTGGAGGACCAGACGGTCGTCTCCGTGGGCCCGTACATGTTGAGCACCGAGGGCACGCGCTCGCGCAGGGCACGTGCCAGGTCCAGGGGCAGGGCCTCGCCCCCCACGAGCATCTGCCGGAGCGAGCGCAGGGCCTCGGCGCACGCGGGCTCCGACAGCAGGGCCCGCGCCAGGGTGGGCGTGCACTGCAAGTGGGTGACGGCGTGCTCGCGGATCGCCCGGGCCAGGCCCAGCAGCTCCCGGGGTTCCGGCTGCACCACCACGGTGAAGCCGCGCGCGAGGGTCCAGAGCAGTTCGAGGACGGAGATGTCGAAGGAGAGGGGGGTGACGGCGAGCCAGACGCCCCGCCCGGACAGGTCCAGGCACGCATCCATGCCCGTGAAGAAGTTGACCACGGTGCGGTGGGGCACCTGCACACCCTTGGGACGGCCGGTGGAGCCCGAGGTGAACATGACGTAGGCGAGGTTGTCCGCGCGCGTCAGGGACGTGAGCGCGCGACGAGGCCGCGCGCTCAGCGGCTCCAGTTCCAGGGGCACCACCTGGGCCGCGTGTCCGGTGGGAAGGCGCGGCATCAGCGCGGGCTGGCTCAGCAGCACGGTGATACGGGCATCCTCCAGCAACCACGCCAGACGCTCGTGAGGGAGGTGGGGATCCAGGGGCACGTAGGCGCCGCCGGCCTTGAGGATGGCGAGCAGTCCCACCACCATCTCGAGAGAGCGCTCGGAGTACAGGCCCACGCGCACTTCTGGACCCACCCCCAGCGAGCGCAGGTGCCAGGCGAGCTGATGGGCGCGCTCGTCCAGCTCCCGGTAGGTGAGCCGGGCGCCCTCCACGCCGAGCGCGGGCGCCTCGGGCGTGCGTGCCACCTGCGCCTCGATGAGGTCCGTCACCGTACACGTGGGGAGCGCCTCCACCGGCCCTCGCGACAGGCGCAGCAGCTCGGCGAGTTCCTGGGGTGAAGGGGCCGACAGCTTCGCGAGCGAGCACGTCGGATCCCGCGCGATCTCCTCCAACAGGTGCACGAAGCCGCGCGCCTGACGCTCGATGGTGGAGTGCTCGAACAGCCCGCGCTCGTACTCGAAGCGCAGGTGCAGTGTCCCCCGCTCCTCGACCACGTCCAGGCTGAAGTCGAAGAGCGACGTGGGCTTGGGGAGGAACAACTCGCGCAGTGACAGACCCGGCAGCTGGATGACCCGCTCTTCCGCGCGCTCATACGAGAACATCGTGTCGAACAGGGGGTTGGCACCGCGCTCCCCCATCGCCCCGAGCCGCCTCGCGAGCAGTTCGAAGGGAAAATCTTGATGCTCGTACGCCTCCAGGCACCGCCGCTTCACCTCGTCGAGGAAGTCCAGGAAGGACGTGCCGTTGCGCGGGTGGGTGCGCACCGGGAGCGAGTTGACGAACATTCCCACCGCCCCCTCGAAGCCGCCGCGCTGCCGTCCGGCGTGGGTCGTCCCCACCACGGTCTCACGCTGACCCGTCCACCGCTGCAGCAGCACCTTGTAGGCGGCCAGCAGCAGCATGTAGAGCGATGCGCCCCGCTCCTGGGCCCGCTGCCGGAGCACCGTCGAGGGATGGCTCAGGCGAAGCTCTCCCCCCCGGAAGGTGCGCTCGGGGGACCGGGGCGCATCCGTGGGGAGCGCCAGGCGCGGCAGCTCTCCGGACAGGCGCTCCACCCAATAGCGCTCCGAGGGCTCCGCCTGGGTGCGCAGGTACTCGCGCTCCCACGCCGCGTGCTCGCGGCTCTGCCGGGGCGCCTTGCTCAGCGGCTGGCCGAGGTAGAGCGCCACGAACTCCTGGAACAGGGTGTTGAGCGACTGTCCATCCACCACGGCGTGGTGGACGTCGAGCGCCAGCAGATGGCGGCCATCCGCGAGCTTGAGCAGACCCACGCGCAGCAGCGGCGCCACGCCCAGATCGAAGGGTCGCGCGAAGCGCTTCACCACCTCCGCCTCATCCGCGTACGACCCGCGCTCCAAGGCGAAGGGAACCGTGGCGTGCACGTGCTGGAGGAAGGTGCCGCTCGCGTCCACGCTGAAGCTGGTGCGCAGGCTCTCGTGGCGGGCCACGAGCGCGCGGAAGCTGGCCTCCGTGCGTGCCTCGTCGAGCTTGCCCTCCCACTGCAAGGCGCCAGAGAGGTGATAGGCCTGCTCACCCCCCTCGTACTGACTGAGCGTGTACATGCGCTGCTGCGCCGAGGACATGGGCGTGGAGACCACGGCTCCAGCGGCGGTGGTCTCGAGCGCCGGCAACTCCGGCTTGCCTCCGCCGGGAGTCGGGCCCTCGGGCTCGGGCGGACCGAAGCCCGCGGCCATCATCTCCTCGATGCACTCCACCACCGCCGCACGCACCTGGCGCAAGTCCTCGTCGGAGTGCTCGGTGGACAGGAAGCAGGTGCGGCCTTCCCAGACATAGATGCCCTTGCACAACAGCCGATAGAACAGCAGTTCCCAATCCCCCTTCACCTGGAAGCGGAAGAGCGAACCGAAGTGCACCAGCCGCACCGGAGCGCCCCGGCGGATGCAGTAGGCGTTGAGGTCCTCCACGAACTCGGCCGTGCGGCGGTTGAGCCGCTCCTGGAGGGCGGGGCCGTCCTGCCGCAGCCGTTTGAGCACCGCCAGCGCGGCGGCCATCGCCGCGGGGTGATGGCAGAAGGTGCCCGACACGAACGTGTTCTGCGCCTTGGGGTAGGAGTCGTCGCCGAAGTTCCAGTCCCCGCCATCCACCGCATCCATGAACCGGGAACTCCCCGCCACGATGCCAACGGGCATACCTCCGCCGATGATCTTCCCGTACGTCACCAGGTCCGCGCGCACCCCGAAGTGCGCCTGCGCTCCCCCGGGCTCGATGCGGAAGCCGGTGATCACCTCGTCGAAGATGAGCGCCGTGCCCGATTCCTGGGTGATACGCCGCAGCTCCTGGAGGAACTCGCGTGGCTGGAGTTCGGGCTTTCGGCTCTGCACGGGCTCGACGATCACGGCCGCCAGCTCGCCCGCGCAGGCGCGGATGTGCTTCAGCGACGAAGACGCGCCATAAGGCAGCACGATGACATCGCGCACCGTATTCTCGGTCGTTCCGGGCGACATGGGGACGGCCGGCGAGATCCCTCCCCCGGGCGAGGCCAGGACGCCATCGAAGGCGCCGTGGAACGAACCGCTGAAGAGCACCACCTTCGCGCGTCCCGTCGCGGTCCGGGCCAGCCGGAGCGCCACCATGACGGCCTCCGTGCCCGAGTTGTAGAAGGCGATGCGCTCGGCGCCCGTGAAGTCGCGCATGAGCTGCGCCACCTCACTGGGGGCGGGCGTCATGGGCCCCAGAGGAGCACCGGTGCCCAGTGCCTCGGTCACTGCCTCGCGGATGAAGGCGGGGTTGTGACCAAACAGGTAGATGCCAAAACCCATCGCCAGATCGATGAAGTTGTTGCCATCCACATCCCAGATATGGCTGCCCTGGGCGCGCTGAACCTGCAGGGGGTAGATGAACTCCTTCCACGCGGGCCGGAACCCCATGACGTAGCGATTGTTGGCCAGTAGCGCACGCGAGGACTGGGCCAGTTGCTTGGAGCCCGGCGTCAGGGCCGTGTAGTCCCGGATGAGCGTCTCGAAGAAGGCCTTCTGACGGCCGTCCATGCCTCCCGCCATCGCGGTGGTGTTGATGCGCCGGTAGGGCACGTACACCTCCGGCGTGGACGCGGGCGGAGGAGGACTCGCGGGTCTGGCGCTCACGGTGGGCTCGGGCGCAGGCGCAGGCGCGGGCACGGGCGTGGCGACCGGGGCCGTCGCAGTGGGGGTGGCCGCTCCCCCATGCACATGGCGCAACAGCGCCAGTTGCTGTTCCATGAACTGGAGTTGCTGGGACATCAGGCGCTCGATCGCACCGGCCGCGGGTGAGGCCATGGGCGTGAACGCCTGCGCGGGCACGGCCTGCGCGGGCATGGCCTGCGCGGGCACGGGAGCGGCAGCAACGGGGGTCTCGACCGGGGCGGCCTCCACGACGGGAGGCAGCGCCGACTCCACGTACGCCACCATGCCTTCGATGGTGGAAGCCGGCCCGTAGAAGGCGGTCATCTCGATGAGCACTCCGAAGCGCCGCTCCAGGTTCTGACGCACCTTGAAGAGCACCAGCGAGTCGAGTCCCATCTCGAAGACGTTGCGCGACACGTCCAGGTTTTCCACCTCGACGCCCGTCAAGTCGGCCACCGACTCCAGGATGACGGTGCGGATCTCTGCGCTCCGGGCCTTCACTCGCGGCTTCACCTCGTTCATCTGCACTCCTTCGCGGGGGACCGCCGCGCTGGGCTTCGCGCTCGCCGAGGAGCACCAGAAGGGTTGTCTGACAAAAGGATAGGTCGGAGCGTCCACCACGCGCCGGGAATAGGGCGCATCGAAGGCCCGCCAGTCGATCGCCGCTCCCTGGCGGTAGAGCGCTCCCAGGCTGGCGAGCAGCGAATCCCAGTCACTCTCCGTCGAGGAGAGCGAGTGCAGCCACGTGACCTGGGGATCCGGCACGCACTGGGGACCCAGGGCGGACAGGATGGGCGCGGGACCGAGCTCCAGGAAGGTGCGGGCCCCCAGCGCGAACACGGACTGGAGCGCCTCGTGGAAGCGCACGGGCTCCACGAGCTGCCTCCGCCAGTGCTCCACGTCCGGTGCCTCCTCCAGCCGACGGCCGGTGCGCGTCGAGATCAGCGGGAGGACCGCGGGCCGCGCCTGCAAGGAGGCCAGCTCCTGAACGAAGCTCCGCAGCATCGGCTCCATCAGCGGCGAGTGGAACGCATGTGACACCCCGAGCCGCCTGAAGCGGATTCCCCGCGCGCCCAGGGTCTCGAGCACGGTGTTCACATCCGCCTCCCGGCCGGAGAGCACCACACTGCCCGGGGCGTTCAGGGCCGCGAGGGCCACCGTGGCCGTGAACGGGGCGAGGGCCGCGCGCGCCGTCTGCTCATCCGTGAAGACCGAGGCCATGATTCCGCGCTCGGGCAGGGCGTTCATCAGCCGTGCCCGCACGGCCACCAGGCGCAGTGCATCCTCCAGGGACAGCGCGCCCGCCACGTGCGCCGCGGAGATCTCCCCCAGGCTGTGGCCCACCACCCACTTCGGCTCCAGCCCCCACGAGCGCCACAACCGCGCGAGCGCGATCTCCACGGCGACAATCGCGGGCTGGGCGCGAATCGTCTCGTCCAGCTCCGAGGCCTGAGCCGTCTGTCCATACAGGCTCGCCACCAGGGAGTGACCCGTGAGGGGATCGAGCAGCGCGGCGCACTCGTCCAACGCGGCGCGGAACACCGGGCTGGAGGAGTACAGCTCGCGCCCCATGAACAGGCGCTGCGAACCCTGGCCGGTGAAGAGCCACGCGCACCCTCTCTCGTGCTCGGGTGGAGCGAGGACCCCCGCGGGCCGTTGGACGAGCCGCTCCAGTTCCACGCGCAACCGCGCCGCGCTCGCCCCCACCACCGCCTGGCGACGGGGATGATGGACCCGCCCCGCGTTGGCCGTGTAGCACAGGTCCGCCACGTCGGCGTCGGTGGCCGTGGCGAGGTGCTCGGCGTAACGGGACGCGAGCGCGCGCACACCCTCCTCGGTGCGCGCGGAGAGCGTCAGCAGGTGCGCGGGACGCTCCGGCAGGGCCCGCTCCAGCCTCACGGGCGTGTACTCCTCCAGCACCACGTGGGCATTGGTGCCCGACAGGCCGAAGGCGCTGACCGCGCCCCGGCGGGGCCCCGCGCCGGCCTCCCAGGCGCCCGTCGCGCGCGGCACCACCACGCTCATCCGCTCCCAGGGAATGCGCGTGCTGGGGGTGCGCAGGTGCAGATGGCCCGGAATGCGCTGGCGCTCCAGGGACAGCGCCACCTTGCACAGGCCCGCCACGCCCGCGGCGCTCTCCAGGTGCCCGATGTTCGTCTTGACGGAGCCCACCCGGAGCGGAGCCTGGGGCGAGCGCCCTTCCCCATAGACTCGATGGACCGCCCACAGCTCCTGAGGATCTCCGAGCCTCGTCCCGGTGCCATGGGCCTCGAGGTACGAGACGGAGGCGGGCTCCACTCCCGCGTCACGCAGCGCCGCGCGCAGCACGGCCTCCTGGGCCATGCCGTTGGGCACCGTCAGGCCACTGCTGCGTCCGTCGTGGTTGACGGCGGTGCCGCGGATCACCGCGATCACCC
The DNA here is from genome assembly GCF_002305875.1 of Cystobacter fuscus. Lineage (NCBI taxonomy): Bacteria > Pseudomonadati > Myxococcota > Myxococcia > Myxococcales > Archangiaceae > Cystobacter > Cystobacter fuscus. Next base: position 9,874,043 of record NZ_CP022098.1, read on the forward strand.
GGTCCCCGTCCCGCTCGGCGTCACTCAAGCGCTTGAGCACCACCACGCCCGCGCCCTCGCCCCGGCAGTAGCCATCGGCCGACTCATCGAAGGTCTTGCACCGGCCGTCCGGCGCGAGCGCCTGCAACTGCGACAGCCCCACGAAGGGCCGCGGGGAAAGCAACAGATTGACGCCACCGGCGAGGGCCAGGTCGGACTCCCCGCGCCGCAGGCTCTGGGCCGCCAGGTGCACCGCGACCAGGGAAGAGGAGCACGCGGTGTCCACCGCCAGGCTCGGCCCCCGCAGGCCCAGCGTATAGGACAATCTTCCCGCGGCGGTGCTCAGCAGCGTCCCCGTCAGCGAGTACGGCGTGAGGGCTTCCTCGGAGGAGGTGGACAGGGTGCCGTAATCGCTCCCAGACACACCCACGAAGACGCCCGTCGCGCTCCCGTCCAGGCCTCGCGCGGGGATGCCCGAGTGCTCCAGGGCCTCCCACGACACTTCCAACAACAGACGCTGCTGGGGATCCAACGCCTCCGCCTCGCGGGGCATCAGCCCGAAGAACTCCGCGTCGAAGCCCTTCACCTCCCGCAGGAAGGCGCCCCGCCGGGTGTAGCTCTTTCCCGGCATGGGCTCGGCGTGGAAGTAGGCGTCCGCGTCCCAGCGCTCCGCGGGGATGTCCCCCGAGGCATCATGGCCCCGCTCCAGCAGGCTCCAGAAGCGCTCGGGGCTGTCACCTCCCCCGGGGAAGCGGCAGCCCATTCCAACGATCGCGATGGGCTCGTCCTCCGGAGCGCTCGCGCGGGCGGCCGGCGACTCCGGGGCGGGCACCGGCACGGACGCCGGTGTCGCGAGCTCGGCCACCATCGCGTCCGTGAGCGTGCTCAACGTGGGGTGATCGAACAGGAGCGACACGGGCAACTGCCGCCCACACAGCGCTCCCAGGCGTGCCGACAACGCCACGGCCCGAGCGGAGCCAAAGCCGTACTGTCCCAACGGCCGGTGCTCGTCATCGATGGGGACACCGCCGATCGACTCGGCCTCCTGGCGCACCATCGCGAGCACGGTGGCGCGCCCCTGGGCCGCGACGGCCTGCTTGAGCCCCTTGGCCTCGCGGGCCGCCGCCTCGGCGTCGAGCGCCGCCAGCCGGGTCACGACCTCGTCGAACCCGCCCTCCGCATAGCGTTTGGCCAGGGCGAAGCGCTGCACCTTCCCACTGGTGGTCTTTGGAATGCGGATGACGGGCAGCACCGCGTCCAACGCGAGCCCCAGCCGCTGCAGCACATGGCGGTGCAGCCGCCGGGCCACGGGCGCGAACGTCTCGAGCGGGCGCTTGAACACCACGAAGGCCAGCACGCGCTCCACGCCCTGGCGATGATCATGCAGGCCGGCCACCGCGATGTGCGCGGACGAGCCCACCCCCTCGACCTCTCCCCCCACCCGCTCCACGTCGTGGGGATAGAAGTTGAGTCCACCCGCGAAGAGGATGTCCTTGGCGCGGCCGGTGATCACCAGGCGCCCCTCGTCCAGGAAGCCGAGATCTCCCGTGTCGAGCCAGCCCTCGCGCCCCACGGCCCGCTGGGTGGCCTCGGGCGCGTTGTAATAGCCCGCCGTGACGTTGGGGCCCTGGATCTGCACCCGGCCCACGGTACGCTCGGGCAGGGGGTGGAAGGCCTCGTCCGCGATCCGCACGCGTGTATGGCTTACCGGGCGGCCCGCCTCCACCAGCTCGATGGCCTGCGCGTCCTCCGGACCACAGTCGCGGATGGTCTCGCCTACCCCGAGGAAGCGCCGATCCACGAACCGGGCGGGAAACACCTCGTCCAGCTCCGTATAGCTCACGGCCAGGGTGGCCTCGGCAAGGCCATATCCTGGCAGCATCGCCTCGCGGCGCAGGCCATGGCGCTCCATCGCATCGAGGAACTGTCGGCACAACCGCGCGGAGATGGGCTCGGCGCCATTCTGGATGATGCGGACACACGACAGATCCCAATGCTTGACGGCCTCGGAATCATAGTGAGACAGCAGATGCTGATAGCCGAAGTTGGGCGAGGCGAGGATGGTGGCCCGGTGCGCGTGGGCGCTCTCCAACCACAGTGAAGGATGGCGCGCGAAGCGTTGCGTGGGCAACTGGTATTGCGACACGCCCGCCACCAGGGGCGTGAAATGAAAGCCAATGACTCCAAAGTCATGCGTCAACGGCATCCACCCGAGGAAGCGGTCTTCGGGCCCGATGCGCAGGGTGGAGATCATGTCCGTGGTGTTCACGATCGCCGCCCGGTGCGTCACCATGACGCCCTTGGGCTCTCCCGTGGACCCCGAGGAAAACTGGATGAGCGCGAGGTCCTCCGGCGCCGCCTCGTGCTCCCGGCCGGGCTCGGCATGGGCCCGGGCCTGCTCAAACAGCAGCACGCGGCGCTCGAGGACGTCCACCACCGCCTCCAATCCCTGCGCCCGCCCGAAGGTCACCAGTCCCGCGGCACCCACCGCGTCCAGACACAGCAGATGCGGCCGGTGCAACACTGGCCAGACCTTGAACACCTTGAGGCGATGCTCGTCCGCCCCCCCCGCCGCCAGCGGCACCGGGATGAGTCCGCCTAGAATGCAGGCCCACAGCGCGGTGACGAAGTCCTGGTTGAGCTCCAATTGGAGCACCACCTCGTCCCCTCGCGCTACCCCTCGTGCCTGCAGGAAACCCAGCACGCGCAACGCCTCGGCGTGTAGTTGCGCATAGCTTTGAACCCCATCCTTTGGAGGACGCTCCAGGTAGTGAATCCCTCGTCCCCCTGGACCGGCGAGGCGCAGAGCCTCTGTCAGCGTTGCTGGCACCATCGAAGTCATGTATCCCGAAAGACGTTGAACGGGAAGTCCCCCCAACTGCTCAGGTGAGCAGATCTTCCGCAGACGAATCGAAGAGCACCATGGGAGGACCTCCGGGGGAAAAGACCCCGGAGCCATTCCGGGGTCGGGCTTCGTTTTCAGTGAGTGGAGGCAGCGATCGAGGGCACGGAGAGAGCGTCCGTCTGGGGCTTCAGGTCGGGGTAGAGCACCGCCGCCACCTGCTCGGGCACCGGCGCGACGTTGTTGCCGCTCAGGGCCGTCCGGTTGCTCAGCACCACCACCGTCAGGTCCTTCTCGGGCAGGTACTGGATGGTGTTGTCGAACCCGAAGATCTCACCCCGGTGGCCGATGAAGCCATACTTGTTCTGCTTGAAGATGGCCAGTCCCGCCTCGACCGTGGGATCGCAGTGGGTCGAAGCCGGCTCACAGCTGGGGTCCGCCAGCGGCCTCCGGGGCTCGGCGATCGTGAACAGACCCTGTGCGCTCGGTGCGGCCTGGCGCCGGACCTCGCCCGCCATGGACTCGCTCTTCGGGCCCGCCTCGGCCTCGGATGACGTCGTCTTGCAGGTGGACGTGAAGGTCTGCTGTTCCTTGCGGATCTTCTCGCTCAGCAGCTCTCCCTTGAGCTCGGCATTGATCCACGTCAGCAGGTCCTTGGCCGTGGAGATGATGGCCCCCGCCGACGAGGCGTTGGTCATGTTCTGCTGGGTGATGTCGATGTCCTCGTTCTGGCACGGGGGCGTGAGCGCGGAGCACGCGCTGGTGCCCGTGTTCGTATTCAGATAGAAATTGTAGAAGTTGACGTAGCCGTGATTGGTCGAGCCCAGGCTGGTGTCGTCGTCGGCGGGGACGCGGCTGTTCTCCATGTGCAACCGGGTGAAGAACCGCTGCTCGATCACCTTCTGCCATTCGTTCTGGGCGAAGCCATCCACCTTGGCGGCGATCATCCCGAGCAGGATGAAGTTCGTGTTCGAGTAGATGAACTCGGTGCCGGGTGGCACCACGAGGTTGCACTGGATGTCATGGGCGCGCAGGTCCTGTGTCATCTTCAGCAGTTGATCCGGCACTATCCATTGATGGGTCGGATCGGTATAGACCGTCAGGCTCCAGGTGTAGTCGGTGGTGAAGCTCTCGATGCCACTCATGTGCTGCATCATCTGGCGGATGGTGATCTGATTGCCATCGATGTTGGGGATGACCCCCGGCAACCACTTCTCCAGGGTGTCATCCAGGCCGAGCTTGCCCTCGTCCACCTGCTGGAGGATCGCCGTGCCCACGAAGTTCTTGGTGATGCTGCCGACCCGGAACTTCTGGTCGATCGTCATCGGCAGGGTCTTCTGCTCGTCCTGGAAGCCGGTGGTGAAGAACATCGGCTCGCTGTTGCCCATCTGCACCGCCATGACCATTCCCGGCGATTTCTGGGAGGCGGCCGCCTGCTCCAGCACGGCCTGGAGCTTGGCGCGCACCTCGTCCTGCTCATCGGCCGGCGTGACACAGCTTCCGAGCAACAACAACGTGGGAAGCCAGACCTTGGGGAGGAATGCTTTCATGAGGAGGTATCCTGTGTGAGGGGAACAGCTACTGCGTGCGATGCAACAAGGAACGGGCGCTCTCGGCGAGCTGCCCCACCAATCCGCGGGCTGTCTGGCGGGGATGGCGCAGGTAGGCCGAGACGGGTGTGCTCCACCAGTAGTTGATGGACAGGTTCTCCCCGATGCCGAACACCCCATGCCACCAGAAGACGGGGATGAACAGCATCTCACCCGGCTCGAGGACGAGCTCCATCCGGGCCGCTTTCTGGAACTCCGGGTAGCGGGCGTGGTCCGGCTCCACCATGTTGACCTGACTGATGTGCAGGGAGCGCTGGTGGAAGGCGAACGGGTAGAGGCGGCGGATCTCCTCGGGGTGGAACAGGACCACCCGCTTGCGACCCCGGACCTGGGTCAGGAAGTTGTGCATGCTGTCGTAGTGCAACGGAGAGACATTGCTCCCCGGCCCGAACCACATGTTCGTGGAGGTGGACAACCTCCGGTCGAAGTACTCGGGAAAGCACACATCGCTCCAGAGCTCCGGGAGTTCCTTCTCGATGGAGATGATCGCGGCGTACAGACGCCCGTCCGAGATCTGCTGGGAGGAGATCAGATCGATGTATTCGGCCAGGGTCATGACCGAGGGGTCGAGGATCTGATTGGCCCCCTTGAAGTGGATGCCCCGGTGCGCCATCGAGATGCGCAGCGAGCGCGTCCCCGCCCGCTCGCGCAGGTATTCATTCGACCAGCGGTTGAGCGCGGGCCAGTTGTCCATGGCCCCGGTGATGATCACCGGCTTCTGGGGCCGCAGGAAGCGCTCCTCGAACTCGGCCCGGGTGGGGCGACGAAGTCTCTCGATGGACATGGCGTTGCTCCTTGGAAGGGAGGTTGGGACCGTCAGGGGTCAGCGCGTGGGGTGGGGGGCGGACTCGGCGGGCGGCCGGGCCGCGGGCGAGTTGAGGGGTCCGCTCCAGGGGCCGACGATCTGGAGGGGCTCGCCCGCGGCGGCCTCTTGGATCCATAGGTCGAGCAGGGGGGCCAACTGCCGGTTATTGATGACCGCGGTCGTGGGCACATCCAGCCGCAGTCCGTCCTGGATGAGGGACTCCAGGGGAGACTTCGGCTCCGGCACCATGGCGATGCGGGGATCTCCCGGGCGGAAGCCATGGGCGAGCGCCTTCTCCTGCATCTCCCGGCTGCGCAAGAACGCGATCCACTCCCGAGCGGCGCTCATCTCCTCCGCGTTCCAGGGCCGGGTCGCCATCTGGACCACGGGGTGGTCGTTCCACATCGTGTAGGTGGGATAGAAGATCTTCAGCTTGCCCCAGCGGCTCTCGGGGAAGGTCCTGATGGCCTCGAGCGCCAGGCTCTCGTATGTGAGGATGACGTCGAACTTCGAGGGGCCGTAGCGCAGCATGTCCTCGAGCAGCCGGTTGGTGGTCAGTCCGCTGCTGATGGCCTCCGCGTTCACCTCCTTGAGGACCTGACGGTAGCCCGCGTCGTTCAACTGCGCAGTGCTCGGCGAGCGCGCGGAGCCGAAGTACTCGAGCGTCAGCAGGTAGAGGGCCTGGATGCCCGACGAGGAGCGCAGTGGATCCGCGTACCCGACCCTCAAGGGGCTCAGGGCGTGGCTCTTCGTGCCATTGAGGCTCGAGTTCCAGCCCGTCTCCCGGCCCGTGAGCAGTTCGTACACCACGGACCACGAGAGCAGGTCCGGCTGGTTGGGCCGGCGCTCGCGCTGCAGCTTCTGCAACCCCTGGGTCTGCCGCTCCCAGCCGAGCCAGACCAGCGGCGACAGGAGCACGGGCTGGGGAGCGCCGCCACCCTCGGTGGAGTAGACTTGCTTGGACTGGTCCTCGGCCAGGACGACGTTGGCCTTGGACAGGTCGTCGGCCGTCACGGCGGAGGCCTTGAGCTCGGCGGCCTTGGCGGCGTTGGTGGAGCGCAGGCGGTCCTGCAGCAGGTTCAGGTCGAGGCTGTCCGAGGGGCTCCAGACCAGGGGATCGATGCGGTGAGCCGCAATGGCCTCGATGCTCTCGATGGAGCCCATGCTGGTGAACTGCAGCACGATCTCCGGACGACGATCCTTGAAGACCCGCGCCGCCTCCTCGAGAAAAGCGCGGCTCTCACTGCTGTGGAGCATCTGCACCACGACCGTGGTGTCGGAGGTGGTCTCCTCGTCCTCGCCTGGAGTTCCCCCCGTGTTGTCACGCGGATGGGTCACGAGCCAATAGGCCGCGATGAGGGCCACGAGCCACAGAAGACGGTACCTGAGTTTCATCGGGGGGCATCCGCACGTGACGGAAGGAAGGGCCCGGAGCCGGTCACGGCGAGTGAGGGCCGGAAGGAGAAGAGGACAAGGGAGAGATGGTCGTGCCGCAGCCCCCCGGAACGGAGGGATCACACCCCGCCACGGCCTTGGGGGCCACGGGGGACACGGCGGGTTTGGCAGTCGTGGACAGGGTCGCCGCGGCGGTGGACGGAACCACCGCCGCGGCGGGCGCGGTGGAATTCGTCGGTGAGGCGGGGGCCGGGGCGGCCCGCGCGGGGGTCTGGGTGTTGGTATCGAGGATGAGGGGCAGACCGTCCCTGCCTCCGCCAATCACTACCACCTTCGCGTTCTCGGACTTGGCCAGCGCGAGCGTGGCCTCGATCCCGCGCCAGCGCAGCAATTGCTCCGAGATGCCCTTGGAGATGATGTCCTGGAAGTCGCGTACGCCCTGCGCCTCGATGCGCTTGCGCTCCGCCTCCTTGACCTCGGTCTTCAGGCGGTAGTCATACTCGAGCATCACCTGCTCCGCGTTCTCCTTGTTCTGGATGGAGATCTGCAGGTTCTCCGGCAGGATGACCTGCTCGATGAGCAGCTCGTCCAGGATCAGGTAGCTGTCGTCCAACTGGCGCATCGCATCCCGGGTGGCCTGCTCGAGCACGGACCGCTTGGTGGAGTAGATCTCCTCGGCATTCAGCCCGCCCGCGGTCGTGCGCATCTTGGAGACGATGCCGGGGCGGATGATCGTGTCGAAGTAGTCGGGCCCCACCCGCTTGTGCAGCAGTCCCACCTGCTCGATGCGCGGGTGGTAGCGCACCGACACATCTATGCTCACCTGCAGACCATCGAGGGTGAGCACCTGGAACTCGATGCGCCGCTGCTGGATGCGCACGTTGTAGATGTAGAGCGTGTCCCAGGGCAGGATGAAGTGCAGCCCCTCGCCGTACGTCTTGTCCGTGATGGTGCCTTGACCGAAGCGGCGAAAGAGCACGCCCTGCTCGCCCGAGCGCACGGTGACCAGGATGCTCGGCCAGTAGAAGATGAACACCAGGAGGGCCAGGCCGCCCGCGACGACGAACCAGAAGTTCCACCGCGCCCAGAACCGCTGGAGCCACGCCTCCACCCTGGCCTCGATACGGTCCAGCCGGCTGCCCGGCTCCGGCGGCGTGTGGTGGCTCTTGTGGGAACTCATGAGCGCTCCCCCCGCGGGTGTTGCTCGTAGGGCTCTAGTTTGCCTTCGGACATCTTGAGGACCCGATCCGCCAGGTGGAAGAAGTGGTCGTCGTGTGTGGCCGCGATCACCGTCTTGCCTCGCGCGGCGAGCGAGCCGATCAGCTCGTGGTAGAAGTAGCGCCGGAAGTCCGGATCCTGGTCCGCAGCCCACTCATCGAAGATGAGCACGTCCCGGTCCTCCAGGTCCGTGACCAGCAGGGCCAGGCGCTTCTGCTGACCCCTGGACAGCTGGATGTTCTCCAGCACGCCGTCCTCGCGCACCCCCGTGACGGTCGTCAGGTCGAACGCGGCGAGCAGCTGGTTGATGCGGGCCCGGTTGAATCGGCGCATGTGGAACAGCCGGCTGAAGAGGTGGAAGTCCTGCAGGATGATGGCGAACTTGGAGCGGTACTGCTGCAGGGTGGTGCGCGTGACGGGCACGCCGTTGAGCTCCAGACTGCCCGCGCTGGGCGGATACAGGCCGCACAGCAGCTTGAGGAAGGTGGACTTGCCCGAGCCGTTGCCCCCGATGATGAAGATGACCTCCCCCTTGCGCACCTCCAGGTCGATGGGACCGAGCTGGAAGGCGCTGCGGCCCTGGACCTCGGGATACTGGAAGGTCATTCCCACACAGGCCAGACGCTCGAACTCGACGGGCTCCAACACCCGCTCGAACGGGGGCACCGGCCCCAGGCGGCCCTCGAGATGCTCGATGCGCTCGATGGCGATGTTCGCCCGCTCCACCGCGGGCACGGCATCCACCATGGCGTTGACCGAGCTGGTGATGAACATCAGCACCGCCACCACGCTCACCAGCACGCGGCTGTCCTGCTGGGAGGTGAACGAGGGCAGCACGAAGATGATGACGCCCATCAGCCCGAAGAAAAAGGTCTCCCCGAAGATGGTGATCCGGCTGATCCGCCGGGCGGCGCGCAGGCGGAGTTCCTCGGCCTCGCTGGCCACCACCTTCAAATCCTGCTCGAACAGGGAATGGCTCTTCTCGGCGTCGACCTTCAGCTCCTTGAAGCCATAGAGCAGATGACCCAGCTCCTCGAAGAAGCGGTGATCCTGCGCGGCGGCATTGCGCAGCAAGGGCCGGGCGCCCCGCACGTTGTGCAGGTAGAACAAGACACCCAGCGAGATCGCCGTGGCGAGCAGGAAGAAGGCCGGCAGGGACAGCAGCGCGATGTACAGCATCGCCAGGCAGACGAGGATGGTCGAGGACAGGCTGTTGATGATGAGGTTGGCGGACTCCGACAGCGTGCGCGTGTTCTCCGCCAGCGCCGTGTAGATGGGGGCGGCGCCAATCTGCTCGAAGTGGATCAGCTCCGAGCCACGGACCTTCTCCGAGATCCGGATCCGCACGCGGTTGATGATGCCCTCGACGATGTCCGACGTGCGTTCCAGGACGAACTTGCGGCAGATGACGAAGAAGGCGAAGCTCGCGACGAACAGCAGTAACAGTTGGGATTGCTCGGGGCTGCGGTAGTCCATCCCAGTGGCGGAAATCACCAGCAGGACGATCAGTCCATTGAGGACTCCGCATAGACCCGCGGCGACCAGAAGCCGGGACGTCATGGTCCCGGCTTCCTTTTGAAGGAATCGCAGAAAATTCATCCGTGAGACTCGGGCAGGTCCATCAGCGCTGCGGAGGAGGAGCCACCGGCCCCAGAAGCAGGAGCGTGATCGCTCCGACCAATGGGGTCAGCAGCAGCGAGAAGAAGAACCAACCCCACAGGCCCATGGACCGCCGCTCTCTGCCGAGCACGCCCACGAGCAGGCACAGCAGGACGTAGATGATGGCGACGAGAGGCATGGGCGACCGATGGAACTCAGCTATTGCTCTCGGACGCCTTGAGGTCCTGCACGGTGCGCTTGGCCGACTCGAACTCGCGGCGGAAGTGCTCGCGCACCGTGGCGGGCTCGAAGTCCAGGAAGGTGCCACCCGAGGCGAAGTGCTGGGTGAAGACCTGGCCCACCGCGTAGGTGAAGGCTCCGGCGCTCAGGGGCACCGACACCAACCCGGCCGTCTGGCCCACGATGGGGATGATCTTGACCAGGCTGAAAAGCGCGGGCGCCACGGCCAGCGTCCCCAGACCGCCCACCAGGGAGGTCAGGATGCTCTTCACCCGGTTCTCCGAGAACGGGATCTTGTAGAGGTGCGACAGCTCGTTGAGCATCTTGACCTGCACACCCGTCACGCCGATCAAGTCCAGCCCCGGCATGGGAAGCAGCCCCACGCCCATGGACCACAGCGTGTTGCGCTTCACGATGTCCTGCGCGTCTTTGTCCCTGAGCTTCAAGGAGCCTTCCACACCCGCGCCAGAACCCTTGACCTCACCCTTCACCTCGATGGACACAGTTGCCTCCGCTTTCTTGGTCTCGACAGGTTTGACCACTACAACTATTTTCGTGACCCAGGCCACTACCCAGGGTATCACAGGGTGTCAAAGAATTTGTCCGCTTTGATGGACTCCGCTAGCGTCACGTTCGCGACGCGCCAGAGGCCTGCTCAACCGGGCCTCGTCCTGCTGGGCGGGCGAGTGGGTTGCCTCCAGCCGCTCCCGGGCCGCGTCGATGCCAGCTTGCAGGTCCTCCAGGTGCGTCCCCGCGCAGTGCCCGGCACGCAGCTCGGAGAGGTTCATCCGCAGGTGGGCGGCTACGTCACGCTCGCCCGCGGCCACATACTTGCGGATGCAACATGTGTAGAGCTGCGCTGCCTCCCAGGACACCGAGCCGTTTGCTGGAAACTTCAATGATTCCAGCCGTTTGCATTGACATGCCAATTGGCGGGGTTGCACCAAGTAGCTGTTTTCCTTGAGGAAAAGCCCATCAGAACATTCGGTGTACTAGAGCACCGAACAGAAGTGGGGCAGGGGTTGGAACCGCTGGCTCGGAAGCCCTGCTCAGGATGAAACAATCACCCCGTGGGCTCGAGCGCGGGAGCCCCCTGGCAGTCACCGCCCGAGCGCTTGCGCTCGATGCGCTCGCGGCGGTCCCAGACCCGCTCGTGCCCGCGCCGGAAGTACCAGACGCGATGCCAGGGGATCTCCTCATCGGGGATGAACGCCGCGAAGGGCACCTCCTCCAGCCGCTCGCCGTGCGCGTCGTAGCCGATGACGAACTCACCGGCGTCGAGCCGCGGATCCCACCGGATGCGGTGGTACATCTCGCGGCTGGTCTGACATCTGTCCGGAAACATGGGTGTGGCCTCGCGGGAAGAGAATGCCCTCCGGACGAGGCTCACGCGCCCACCTGACTCCATGACGATACCGCGGCAACGCCTGGCCGCCCTGGCGCGAGCGTCGAGCTGACCAGGCCGGGCTGCCGCCCCCAGGCGCGGGCGCCTTACTGCATCTTCTCTCGCAGGTAGGTCTCGAGCTCGGAGATGGCGACGCGCTCCTGCGCCATGCTGTCGCGGTGGCGCACGGTGACCGTGTCCTTGAGCGCCGCGTCATTGCCCTCACCGAGCGTGTCGAAGTCGACCGTGATGCAGAACGGTGTGCCGATTTCGTCCTGGCGCCGGTAGAGCTTTCCGATCGCGCCGGTGTCGTCGTAGACGATGCGCATCGCGCCGGCCGACTGGAGCTTCCTCCGGATGCTCTTCGCGGTGCTGACGATTTCCGGGTGGTTCTTCTTGAGCGGAAGCACCGCCACCTTGATGGGCGCCAGGTGCGGCTTGAAGTGCAACACCGTCCGGTAGAACTCATCGACCACCGGATCCACCTGGCCGCGCAGCTTCTTCGCCACCTCGATGCTCTCCGCACCGGGCATCGACAGGAGCCCCGCGATGGACGGCAGCCGCTCGCCGAGCGCCCGGGCGATCCGCTCGCCCTCGGCGAGGAGGGCCTCCTTCGCCTGGGCCGGAAGCTTCTCGTTGCGACCCACCGACTTGAGGAACGTGCCGAGCGCCTCTTCCACCGGCTTCAGGCGCTCCGCCGGGGCGGGCTTCACCTGCTCCTCCGCGTAGGCCTCGCTCAAGAGCGCGAGCACACCGCGGTCCACGCCCGCCGACGGCTCGATCACGAAGGGCACCACGTGCTGCTTCGTCTCGGGGTCGAACCAGGTGAGTTTGTCGGTGCTGTGCGCATTGGGGCTGACGCGCGCCTTCAACCCGAGCGAGCCCTGGTCCTTGCTGTGCGACCCCAGATCGTAGTCGGTGCGATTGGCGATGCCCTCGAGCTCTTCCAGACCGTGCGGGAAGCGGTAGAGCAGGTCCACCGTCGCCTTGGCGTAGTGGGCCAGTTCCTCGGGCTTCTGGTGGTACGGCTCGAGGTTCTGCCGGGACAGGCCCACGGACAGCCACCAGTTGATCCGATCCTCCACCCACTTCTTGTGCCACCCCTCGTCCTCGCCCGGGCGGACGAAGAACTCGATCTCCATCTGCTCGAACTCGCGGACCCGGAAGATGAAGTTGCGCGGGGTGATCTCGTTGCGGAACGCCTTGCCGATCTGCGCGATGCCGAACGGCAGCTTGCGCGACGTGGAGTCGAGGACGTGCTTGAAGTTGACGAAGATGCCCTGCGCCGTCTCGGGCCTCAGGTACGAGAACGACTCGGGGTCCGGCACCGGCCCGATCTGGGTCTTGAACATCAGGTTGAACGGACGCGGCTCGGTGAGCTCCGTCGACGCGCAATGGGGGCACTTGCCGGAGATCTGATCCGCACGCCAGCGCATCTTGCAGTTCTTGCAGTCGACCATCGGATCCACGAAGGTCTCTTCGTGGCCGGAGTAGCGCCAGGTCAGCTTGTTCATCAGGATCGCCGCGTCGATCCCCTCCATGTCCTCCCGCTCCCAGACGTTGGCGCGCCACCAGGCGAGCTTGAGGTTGTTCTTCAGCTCGACGCCGAGCGGACCGTAGTCATAGGTGCCCTGAAGACCGCCGTAGACCGCCGAGCCAGGAAAGATGAATCCCCGGCGCTTACACAGGGACACCAACTGCTCCATCGTCTGCGCGGCCATCGGTGTATCGCTCCTTCACGTGCCAGATTGGCGAGGGAGTGACACTCTACACCGAGAGGAAGGCGGAGGGCACCCGATGAAGGTGTCCCCGGCCCCGCTCCAGCCCCATTGCGTTCCGCCCCCCTACCCTCCATGTCTTAAGCCTTTCTGAAGCCAGCGCGATTTTCATTTCGAGAGAGATTGAACCAATCCACTCGTGACGCATCTGTTACAATTGATTTCGGAACGACACACATTCCAATCAGCCATGGTACCCATCTCCTCTCATCGATCCGATGAACTTCCAGGCTTCCCCGGGCCGGCGAGGAACCCAGGAGCGACCCACCATGAGCGCCAAATTCTTGCTGTCTGTCATTGTCTGCGCCTCCGTCGGCGCGGGGCTCGTGGCCTGCGACGCGGGCTCCGAGGACGTGGATCCCACTCCAGTGCCCGGGGAGGACCCGACGGGCGGAAACCCCTCCACTCCAAACGGTTCCACGGACGGAGGCTCCACGGACGGCGACTCCGGCACGCCCACCGAGACCGGCACCTTCAGCTTCTTCGTGACCAGCATCGAGTCCATGCGCCAGCTCTCGGGCAGCACGAACGGCTTCGGGGGCGATCTCCGCTATGGAGAAGCCACGGGGCTGGAAGGAGCGGACAAGATCTGCCGCACCATCGCCGAGGCGTCCCTGCCCGGCGCCGGACAGAAGACCTGGCGCGCCTTCCTGAGCGCCTCGGCGGGAGGCCCCGAGGGAGGGGTCGTCAATGCCATCGATCGCATCGGCGAGGGACCCTGGTACGACCGCCTGGGCCGGCTCGTGGCGCAGAACAAGGCGGCCCTGCTCAGCGGCTCTCGGCCGCTCTCGGACGCGCAGATCAAGAACGACCTGCCCAACGAGCGGGGAGAACCCAACCACCAGGGCGTCGACAACCATGACGTCCTGACCGGCTCGACCAGCCAGGGGAAGTTCTCCGGCAGCAAGAGTGGCACCTGCAACGACTGGACGAGCGCGGTGGGCTCCACCGGCAAGCCCATGTGTGGCCACTCCTGGCCCCGCAGCGGCAGCACGGGCAGCGGCTCCAACTGGATGTCCGACCACCAGGTGCCGGGCTGCGCGCCAGGGGTCACCCTCACCAACACCGGCGGAGGAGGTGGTGGCTCCACGGTGGGCGGCTCCGGGGGCTATGGCGCCATCTACTGCTTCGCCCTCACGCCTTGACGGGACGGTACGCCATGAATGTTGGGTTCAAATTCGAGAGAAGAGCCGGCCACGAGCCGGCGCTCAGGGTCCTGCTGGTGCTCGGGTGGCTCGCCACCGGATGCGGCGGCGCGACGGCTCCCGCTCCGAGCGGGGTAGACGATGTCAGCCAGGGCTCGCTCCTGCCGTGGACCGAGGGCAATCGCTGGACCTATCGGGTCACCACGGACGGAGCGGTGTCCCAGCGGGAAGTCACCGTGGGCCCGCTGGAGCCCGTCGGCGGCACCGGAGCCTCCCGTGAGGTGCTGGCCCACCGGGTGACCACCCGGGAGGACTCGGGGGCCATGACCCTCGATTGGCAGGAGCGCTCGGACACGCGCATGGTGCGCTACCGGGAGCAGACCTTCGACGCCGGGGCGACGAGCGCCAAATCCGAGGAGTGGTGGGAGCCGTCCAAGCTCTACCTCGACGAGACGCCCGAGCACCTCGTGGTGGAGTCCTCCTGGATCGAGAGCTACCAGGAGACGAAGCAGAAGGCCGGCAAGAGCGCGAACACGGAGACGACGCGAGACCTCTGGAAGGTGATCTCCCTCGGCGAGTCCGTCACCGTCCCGGCGGGCACCTTCCAGGCGATCGTCGTGCGCAAGACAGGCACCAGCAAGATCAAGACGTACTGGTTCGTGCGCGGCGTCGGAAAGGTGAAGGAGACCGGCGAGGAGACCGAGGAGCTGGTCAGCTACGAGGTGGCGCCGGAGACGTCCACCCCGTAGCGGGCCGTGGCGGAGCTCAGATCTCCGCCACGCCCTCGCGCTCGGCCCACCCCTCCAGCCCGTTGGGCAGGCGGATGCGCACGTAGCGGCCCGTGTCCTCCATCACCTGGACCTTGAGACCCGGGTGGACCTCGAAGGACACCTTGGCCTCTTCCCGGGGGAACTCACGCGCGCGCAGCGTGGGTGCGATGACGATGGCCTCGTGCAGGTTCTCCTGCGCCCAGACGTGCGCGGCCAGCAGCGCGCCCGCGGGGAGCGACAGCACCAGGAACAGGCCGCCGAGGACGGCCGCCCAGGCCCGCCGGCCCGGACGCAGCAGCCGGAAGAGGATGAGCAGCACGAAGCCCGTCACCCACGCGGAGAGGAAACCCCAGGCCACCCCGTTGCCGCTGGTGGCGGCGACCACGCGCTGGAGGAACGACTCCTCGGGCGCGCTCCCCACCACCTTGTCGAGCTGACGCGCGCGCGCGAGCGCCAGGTTGGCCTCGAGATCCGGCCCGTCCCCGCCCGCCCGGCGAGCGCGCTCGAAGGCGAGCACCGCGCGCCCCAGGTCCTCCTGCGCCAGGTAGGTGGTGCCCAGGTTGTATTGGAGATCCGGGCCCCCGAAGCCCCGCTCGAGCAGCTTCTCGTAGCCCGCGCGCGCGGCGGCGTAGTCGCTCCGGTAGTAGGCCTCGTTGGCCTGCTGGAAGAGGCCCTGGGCCTCCTCGGACGAGTAGTAGCCCTGGCCCAGCAGCGTGGCCACGAGCATGGCGGCGACGGCGTTCACTTGTCCCACCCCTCCATCACGGCCGCGGCGTCATCCAGGATGCGCTCGCGAGCGGCCGGCTCGGCGCCAGGGGCGAAGCGGCCGGTATCACATGCCTCCAGCACGAAGCGCACCCGCTGGCGGCGCGCCCCCTCCACCCCGGCCTCGGTCAGCTTCGCGTCCAGCGCGTCGCGGGTGAGGCCCCCCACCGGGACGCGCAACCGGGCCGCCAGGAAGTTGAGCAGCGCCTTCTCCACCTCGCCGTAGAAGGCACTGGAGTTGCCCGCTCGCAGCTTCTCCGCCGCGGCCAGTTGCTTGCGTGCCGCCCGGGCCCGCTGCCGGCTGCGACTGCCCTCGTCCTGCGCCGACCACCGCCCGCGCACGAGCCCTCCGAGGGCCAGGGCGAGCATCAACCCCACGGGCGCGAGCACCGCCGGCAGGAAGAAGGGCCGCTGCCACACGGCGGCCGCGGGGGCCTCGAAGCGCGCCTGGTAGCGCAGCGGACGCAGGCCGCCCGCGGTGAGGACGTTCTTGGGCTCGGCCGCCGCATCCGCCATGGGCGCGGACGAGCCCGCCTGCGCGGATGCCACTCCCCCCGCCCCGGACTCCACCACGATCTCCACGGGCTCGGTGCGCGACACCTCGTAGCGGCCCGTCTTCGGATCGAAGTAGGGGAACTCCAGCGAGGGCAGCGTGAAGGTGCCCGTGCGCTGCGGCATCACCAGGTACTCCTGCGTGCGGCGTCCCTGAACGCGCAGCTTGTTGGGGGTCATCTTGTCGGTGGTGGTCGGGTCGTACACCTTGAAGGCGGGCGGGGCCTCCAGCCGGGGCGGCGTGATGTTCTTCACGTTGCCCGAGCCCTCGAGGACGACCTTCACCGTCACCGGCTGGCCCAGCTCCACGCGCTGCTGGGACGTCTCCACGGACAGCTTCCAGTCGCCCACCTGGGCCGTCGACATGCCCTTGGGTCCTCCCGGGGGAAGCGGCTTCACCTCCACTTCCAGGGGGTTGGACACGCGGTGCACGCGGTGCCCCACGAAGAGCATGCCGGTGGTGATGTCCGCCTCCGCGGGGGTGATGGACAGCGTGCCCGTCTTCATGGGGAAGAGCGCGCGCCGGCGCAGCAGGTAGGTGCGGTAGGGAATGCCGTTGACGATGCGCTGCTCGCCCGTGAGCTGCGTGGGGCTCTCCACGTCCTCGCTCCAGAAGCCCTCCAGCTTGGGCATGCTCACCGAGTCCACGCTGGACAGGTCCACACGCGAGTAGATGTAGAGCGACAGCGTCACCTGCTCGCCCACGTACGCCTGCTTCTTGTCGAGCGTGGCGCGCACGAACAGATCCGAGTCCCCGCGGGGAATGCGCACGTCCTCCTGGATGCCTCCGCGCGGATCCTGCTCTTCCTCCTCCTCGTCGGCGAACGGGTCCGGCATGCCACCAAAGGGAGGGAAGTTGCGGAACGGGTCCGGCATCCGCTGGCGTCCGGCCTGGGCCTGGCCCCCGGGAGGCGAGACGCGGCCCTTGCGCACCGTCATCTTGATGGAGTCGGTGCGCAAGGTGCTGCTCCCGACGGGGAGCACGGCGGGTGGAATGGTGAGGGTGCCCGCGCGCTGGGCGCGCATCATCAACACGTGCTTGCGCACCGTCTGGATGACGGGCGGTCCGCCCCCGCTCATCTGGATGGAGCGCTGGGTGCTCTGCGAGGACGACAGCACCTCGAAGTCCTCGGGCGCGGGAAAGCGCACCTGGGCGTTGTCCGGTGGATCCACCACCACCACGGTGAGCTGGAACACGTCCTCCGTGCCCACCTCGGTGCGATCCACCGTCTGGTAGAACTCGACCTCCGCCCACGCGGGCAGTGCCGCGAAGAGCAGGGCGATGGCGGCCAGCGCCGCGTGGCCGCTACCAATCCTTCTCATTGGGATTCCTCGGCCGCTTCTTCTGCTGGAAGCGCCACAGCTGGAGATTCTTCTCGTTCTGCTTCATCGCATCCAGCAGGCGCTCGGCCTCCTGCCGATCGATCTCCTCGGCGCTCACCCCACCATCCAGCTCGTCCACCTCACCCGGAGAACCCGCGTCCGACTCCTGGGCATCCTCCGACTGACCCCCATCGCCTTGCTGGCCACCGTCGCCTCCCTCCCCGCCATCCCCGGGCTCGCCACCGTCCCCGCCCCCATCCTCGGGACCGCCATCTCCCGGGCCCGCGTCTCCCGGACCCGCGTCGGGCGTGCCGGAATCGCCCGGGCCCCCATCGTCCTGGCCTCCATCCGACCCGCCATCCTGCCCCGCGTCGGAGCCACCATCGCTTCCGCCGTCCTGGCCTCCATCCGTGCCGCCATCGGGCTGGCCCGCGTCGGGACGGCCGCCATCCTGTCCCCCGTCCTGCCCTCCGTCCTGGCCTCCATCCGTGCCGCCATCCCCCCCACCCTTCTGCGGAGGAGGCAGGTTGCGCAGCAGCACCTCGTAGTTGTGCCGGGCCTGGGCATCCGTGGGGTCCAGCGTGAGCGCGCGGCGGTAGGCCTTCAGCGCCTCGCGCGCATCCCCCTGGGCCGCGTGGACGTTGCCCAGATTGTACGTGGCCTTCTGCCGCAGGTCCGGCCGGCCGTTGGCCTCGGCCACGCCCTGGAAGGCCTGCTTCGCCTCGTCATAGCGGCCCAGCTTCATCAGCGCGTCGCCCCGGTTGAAGTCCACCGCCGGGTCGTTCGGCCGCTCCTTCTTCGCCTGCTCGAAAGAGGACAGCGCGTCCTCGTACCGCCCGGCGTCATACGCCTGGCGGCCCTGTTGAATGAGCGGGTGCTCCTTCTCCAGCAGTCCCGCGGCTCCCGCCGTGAAAGGAAGCAAGGGCAGGAGCAACCCCAGGCAGAGCCAGGCCCAGGCCGCCGCGCGTCCGAAACCCCGGCTCATGCGGACCTCCGGCGCCAGGACGAGGGCAGCACCATGCCGAGCACCAGCAGGACGAGCCCCGGCAGGGCGAACACCTGGAAGCGCTCGTCGTAGCGGACGGTGACCCGGCTCTCCAACTCGCTCTTCTGCATCTTCTCGATACGCTCCAGCACCTGGGACATGGCCACGCCACGCGGCTGGTAGAAGAACTCGCCCCCCGTGGCCTCGGCGATGGCCGTCAGGCCCGCCCGGTCCATGCGGGTGATGACCGTCTCGCCGCTGCTGTCCTTCTTGTAGTCCACGAACTCGCCCCGGCGGTTGTACACGGGGATGGGCTCGCCCTGCTCGGAGCCCACGCCCACGGTGAGCACCTGCACGTGGGCCTCCTTGAGCGCGGCCACCGCCTCGTCCACCTCGCCCGTCAGGTCCTCGCCGTCCGAGAGCAACACCACCACGCGCTCCTTGGAGCCGCGATCCGCGTTGTCCAGCACCTGGCGCGCCAGCAGCAGCGCCTCGCCGATGTTGCTGCCGCCCTGGGGCATCTGCTCTGGATCCACCGCGCGCAGGAACAGCTTCACCGCCGAGTAGTCCGAGGTGAGCGGCGACTGGATGAAGGCATCCCCGGCGAAGGCCACGAGCCCCACCCGGTCCCCCTTCAGCTCGTCCAGCAGTGTGGAGAGCTCCAGCCGGGCGCGCTCGAGGCGGCTGGGCTGCACGTCGCGCGCGAGCATGGACTTGGACGCATCCAGCGCCACCACCACGTCGATGCCACGCCGCTTGGCCAGCTCGCTCGTGGTGCCACACTGGGGCTGGGCGAGCGCGAGGCCGAAGAGGAGGAGCCCCAGGCCCTGGAGCCCCGCCTGGGTGGCCGGCAGCCAGCGCGAGGTGCCGGGGGCCAGCTTGTCCACGAGCCGCTCGGTGAGGAACGCGCGCACGCGCGAGCGCCGGCGCAGCGCCAGCCACAGGGCCAGGGCCCCCACCAGCGCGCCCGCCACGCACAGCCCGAGGAAGGCGGGTTTGGCGAGCCCCATCTGGTAGCCCAGGAACTTGAAACGCCAGGGGTCCGTCAGGTTCACGGCGACACCCGCAGGAAGGTGGAGCGCAGGAAGAGTTCCAGCACGGCGAAGCCAAAGGCCAGCAGCAGGTACGGGTGGTAGTCCTCGCGGTAGTTGGCCGAGGCACCGCCCTCCATCAACTTGGAGCGCTCGAGCGAGTCGAGCACCTTCTGCAGGCCCTGCTTGAGACCCTCGGGATCCGTGGCGCGGTAGTACTCGCCGCCGGTGGAGTCGGCGATGTCCTGGAGCAGCTCGGGGTTGATGGGGATCTCCGTCTCGCGCCACACGGTGTTGCCGAACAGGTCCGTGCCCTGGGGAAAGGGCACCTTGCCGCCCTTGCCCACGAGGATGGTGTAGATGGGGATGTGCAGCGACTTCGCCATGCCGGCCGAGTCCAGCGGGGAGATCTTCCCCGCGTTGTTGTCACCGTCGGTGATGAGCACCACCACGCGGCTCTTGGCGTCCGAGTCGCGCAGGCGGTTGAGCGCCGTGGCCAGCGCGTCGCCAATGGCCGTGCCGTCCTCCAGCACGCGCGTGCGCAACTGCCGCAGCACCTCCTTGAGCACGCCGTAGTCGAGCGTCAGGGGCGCCTGCGTGTACGCCGCGCCCGCGAAGACCACGAGGCCGATGCGGTCATTGACGCGGTTGGTGATGAACTCGCTGAGCACCTCCTTGGCCACGTGCAGGCGGTTCTGCGGGCGGAAGTCACCGGCCTCCATGGAGGTGGACAGGTCGAGCGCGACGACGATGTCGATGCCCTCCACGTTCAAGTCCCGCACGCGCGTGTCGCGCGTCTGGGGACGGGCGAGCGCGACGAGGGCGGCGGCCACCGCGGCGGCACGCAGCAGGGGCAGCATCGGCAGGAGGTACACGCGCAGGCCCCGGGGATGCCGGGTGAACACGTGCGCCGCGGAGAAGCGCAGCACGGCGCGGCGGCGCTTCTCCCACCAGCTCCAGACGAACAGGAGGGGGATGAGGAGCAACCCCCACAGGTAATGGGGGCTATGGAACGCGAGGTCCGGAAGCATGGGACACGGGGGCCGCTTCGGGCGGAGGAGGAGGGGGCCAGGTCTGGTCCAGCAGCGAGTAGCCGAACGTCAGCGCCTCGCGGCACGAATCCGGGGAGGACTCGGCCCGGGCGTACTTCACCAGGTCCGACTCGGAAATGAAGCGCATGAGTCCGTCCTCGGGCAGGCCGGGCGCCTTCAGACGCCTCAGCTGCGCCATCAGCTCCGAGCTGGTGCACTCGAGCGCGTCGAAGTCATAGCGCTCGCCCAGGTAGCCGCGGAGGATCTCCGACAGACGGAAGTAGAAGTCCTTCACCCGGCCTTGCGCGGGCAGGTTCTCGGACTTGAGGGCATCCAGGGCCCGACGCGTGCGCACGTCCAGGGGCAGCGGGGGAGCCACCGCCGCGCGCCGCCGCTCCCGGTACTTCTGGAAGAACCGCCACGCGGCATAGCCCAGCAGCGCCGCGGCGATGACGCCCAGGGCGGCCCACACGAGCGTCCACGAGCGGACGGCCACCTCGGTGGGCGGCTGGATGTCCCGGAGATCCTCGCCCTTCGCCTCGGCGTCCTCGGGCAGCGTGGAGCCCACCTCCAACGTCCGGCCCGGCGCCACGTAGCGCCGCGGCCCCTCCGGCGTGGACACGAGGAAGGCCAGGTCTGGCAGCGTCACCATGCCCAGCTTGAAGGCGGACATGCGCACCCGGAACACGGTGACCGCCGGGTCCTTGCCCGCCGCGGGAGGCGTGCGCTCCTGGGAGAGCAGCTCGAAGTCCCCCAGGTCCGGCGGCACGTCCAGCTCGTAGCGGTGGTCCGCCGGATGGGTGAGCACCACCTCGTAGACGAAGGGCTCGCCCAGGAGCACGCGCTCGGGCTGCACGCGGGCCTGCATCCCCGAGGGCTCCACCTCGGGCAGCTTCGCGCTCGCCCCAGCGGGGGCCGGAGCCTGGGCCTGGGCGACCAGGGGCGAGACGACCAGGAACGCGCAGAGCGTCAACGCCCTCATGCCGCCATCCTCCGGGAGCGGGCGCGGAAGAAGCGCACCAGGGCCATGCCGTGATCATCCCCGGTGCTCAGCTCCACGTGGTCCAACTCCAGCTTCTTGAAGAGCCGGCGCAGCTCCTCGCGCTGACCCTGCAGGGCGCGCGCGTAGCGGCCACGCACGAGTGGATCGCTCGTATCCACCACGAAGCGCTCGCCCGTCTCCGGGTCCTCCATCTCCACGAGCCCCATTCTCGGGAACTCGCGCTCCAGCGGATCCACGATGACCACGGGCACCAGGTCGTGCTTGCGGCCCACCAGCCGCAGCGGCGCCTCATAGCCCGAGGCGAGGAAGTCCGAGACGAGGAACGTCACCGTCTTGCGGTTGGCCACGCGACTCAAGTAGGTGAGGCCCGCGGACAGGTCCGTGCCCCGCCCCTTGGGCTGGAAGGTGAGGATGTCGCTGACCAGCCGCATCACGTGCGAGCGGCCCTTGCGCGGCGGCACCACCTTCTCCACCCGGTCGGAGAAGAGGATGAGCCCCACCCGGTCGTTGTTGGCGATGGCGCTGAAGGCGATTTGAGCGGCCACCTCGGCGGCCACCTCGGACTTGGAGCGCTCGCGCGAGCCGAACTCCTTGGAGGCCGACACGTCCACGAGGAGCATCACCGTGAGCTCGCGCTCCTCGGTGAAGACCTTGACGTAGGCCTCGTTCATCCGGGCGGTGACGTTCCAGTCGATGATGCGAATCTCATCCCCGGGCTGGTACTGCCGCACCTCGGAGAAGGCCATGCCCCGGCCCTTGAAGACCGAGTGGTACTGGCCCGCGAGCATGTCCGACACCACCTTGCGGGTGCGGATCTCCAGCTTGCGGATGCGGCGGATGATGTCCTTGGCGAGCACGGCGCGATCTCCAGGCTCCTCGTCCGGGACTTACGGCACCTCGACGCGATCGAACACGCGCTGGATGAGCTTCTCCGTGGTGAGCTCCTCGGCCTCGGCCTCGTAGGTGAGGGCCACGCGGTGGCGCAGCACATCGAAGGCCACGGCCTTCACGTCCTCGGGGGTGACGAAGCCGCGGTGGCGCAGGAAGGCGTGGGCGCGCGAGGCCTGGCTCAGCGCGATGGTGGCGCGGGGGCTCGCGCCGAACTGGATGTAGTCCGCCTGATCCTTCAGGCCGTAGCGCGCGGGCTCGCGCGTGGCGAAGACCACGTTGAGGATGTAGTCCTTCACCTTCTCGTCCATGTAGATCTGATGGACGAGCTCGCGCGCGCGCACGAGCTGCTCCAGGGCGATGACCCGCTGGACCGGGGGCGGCTTGCCACCGCTCATGCGGTCCATGATGACCTTCTCCTCCTCGCGCGTGGGGTAGCCCACCTTCACCTTGAGCATGAAGCGGTCCACCTGCGCCTCGGGCAGGGGGTAGGTGCCCTCCTGCTCGATGGGGTTCTGGGTGGCGAGGACGAGGAAGGGCGAGGGCAGCGGGAAGGACTGGTCGCCGATGGTGACCTGACGCTCCTGCATGGCCTCGAGCAGCGCGGACTGGACCTTGGCGGGGGCGCGGTTGATTTCGTCCGCGAGCACCACGTTGGCGAAGACGGGCCCCTTGCGCACGGTGAAGTTGGCCGCCTGCTGGTTGTAGATCATCGTGCCGACGAGGTCCGCGGGCAGCAGATCCGGAGTGAACTGGATGCGCATGAACGAGGCGCTGATGCTGTCGGCGATGGTGCGCACCGTGAGCGTCTTGGCGAGGCCCGGCACGCCCTCGAGGAGGACGTGGCCGTTGCAGAGGACGCCAATGAGGATGCGCTCGAGCATGTAGCGCTGGCCGACGATGACCTTGCCGACCTCCTGGTTGAGGAGTTCGACGAAGCCGCTCTCCTGCTGCACGCGCTCGGTGAGTGCCCGGATGTCCGTGTTCATAAGGTGTTGTCTCGACCGTCCCTGAGAAGGCAGGCAGCCTAGGTGAGGGGGGTAGCCGGCTCAACAGCGCAGTAGGCCAAGCATTCCGGTATTTTCCGGGTGGACCCCACCCAGGAGGGCATGGCGGATGACCGGCGGGAGCAGCCCGGGGCACGTCCCCGGCCCGAGCAGTGGAGTCCTCCCTCTGGGGCCCGTGGAAGCGGAGGTGCTCGGGGAGCTGGCGCCCGGGGTAGTGCCCCGCGCATGCCCGCTCGCTGGAGGAGGGACGCTGCGGCTCCTCGAGGGAGGCGAGGGCCCTCCCCTGGTGCTCCTGCATGGACGGGGGAGCGCGGCGAGCACGTGGTTCCCCCTCCTGCCGGCCCTCGCGCGAGAGTACCGGGTGCTGGCGGTGGACCTGCCGGGATTCGGGGGCTCCGCGGCGGCCCCGGGGCCGCTCCGGACAGCCGAGGACGGACTGCGGTTCTTCGTCGAGCCGGTGGAGGAGGTACTCTCCGCCCTGGCGCCGGGGCCGATGACCCTGGTGGGCCACTCACTTGGAGGACTGGTGGCGCTGGAGCTGGCGCTGCGGGGCCGGGTCCCGGTGGAGCGCCTGGTGCTGGTGGACGCGATGGGCCTGGGACCGGAGATGGCGCGGGAGGCCCGCCTCTACTTCCGCGTGGGGCCGGAGCGGGTGGCACGTGTGTTGGGCCCCCGGCTCTTCGGGCGGATCGCTCCGTTGCCGGACACCCCGCACCGCCATCGGCTGATGGAGCTGGACTACGAGCTGATGACGGTGCGCGGAGGCAGGGCCGAGGCCACGCGGGCCTTCAACACGTTGGTGCCCCTCTCGGGGGGCGTGTTCCACCGGCGCGAGCGGCTGGGCGAGGTGAAGGCGCCCATCCTGTACCTCTGGGGCGAGAATGATGGCGTCCTGCCCATGTCACTGGCCGAAGCCGCGGTGCGGGCTCAGCCCTGCGCGCGGCTGGTGCGAGTACGGGCCGGACACAGTCCCCACCTGGAGCAGCCGGAGTGCCTTCTGTCTGAGCTGACGACATGAACGGCTCTTGGCTCTGAAGATGCTGAATCGAGCGGGGAGGTTCATTCCCGCCCATTCCGAGCCCAGAACGCGGGAAACCTGTGCGCGAGTTCCTGCTCGCCCCATTCTTCTCCAGCGGGAACCGAGGGACCCGCTCCCTTATGGGCAGGGAAATCGCGTCCCGTCAGCGCCTCATAGGCACGGGCTGGCACGTATCGAAAATCCTCGAAGAACACGTCTTCGACACCAGGAGCATCGACAACGTGGATGAGCGACTCGGCGTTCGACACCGCGTCCTCGAAAACACGGCGCCCCATCGAGATGAGCCAACTTCGGAAGTCCGTGAAGCCATCATCCGAGCAGCCCCCCGCGACAAGGTACGCAACCCCCCACAGATCCCATTGATAGGCGACGTCCATCTTGTCCTGGAACTGGGCATCAAACTCGACGATCTCCTCGGGAGGCAGCCTCGACAACTGCTTCCAGAGTTCCTCCGCCTGTCGTTGGGCGTTTCCATCCGCCCGTTCTGGCTCGACCACCCTCCGGGAGGACTCGACGATGGCCCAGAATTGCTCAGTATTCATGAAGCAAACACCCCTTCGCAGTGATTCCCCATGCTCAGTCCATCCCCATGACATCCTGCCTCTCAACGAGGGGAAGCTTTCGATTCAAAAAACCCGGAACGAAGTCTCCATGCAAATCCGTCGTTCTCCAAAGACTTTCTGCTTCCTCTTGTGATTGTTCCAGGGCGAAAAAGCCGTTCTCATCTCCCAGGACATCGGCCGTTGATTCTTTATTCGCATCAGTCGGCTCCGCCTGAGCACGCTCTTTGCCAGGGGACCCACGCACCGGTTACGCTCGGCTCGGTTTCCTTTTCACACGCCGAGAGGTCGTATGGACAGCAGGTCCACGTCGAAAAGCATCTTGCAGCGTCTCACCTCGAACACCGTGACGCTGGTGTTGGGCATGATAGCTCTGACAGCCTGTGGCGGAATCGGCCAGGAGGGCTCCGAGGTCCAGGACTCCACCTCGTTGAGCGCAACCCAGTCCACGACCCTGGCCGTGCCGTCCAATGTGCAAGCCTTCTATGCGGAAGGACGGTGGAGTACTCGTTTCGGAGCCACCGGCCCCTACTATGGCCCCCTGGGCCACCGTGGGCTCGACATCGCCGCCAGTGCCGGACAAGCGATTCCCGCGCTGCGCTCTGGCATCGTCCGCCGCGTCCAGTACTCCTCCGTCGTAGGCCACACCATCGCGGTGGAATCCGCGCCAGGAGACTTTTCCGGGTACGACCATGTCATCCGGACCCGGGTCTCCGTGGGAGATTTCGTCCAGCAGGGTGACATCATCGCCTATGCGGCGGGCTACGGGGATGATCACGGGTCGGCGTGGTCCGGGCCGCACCTTCACATCACCCGAGGCTCCACGGATCGCTGCGCGTTTGGTGAGAATGTCAGCGATCCCGCTCCCCTCATCCGGAACGTGCTCGGCACCGGAACTGGTGGAGGCACCGGCCCCGGAGGAGGCTCCGGAGGAATCCAGGTCAGCATCGAGGAAGGAAAGATTCTCCAGCGCGTCGCCCAGCGGGGTGGATACACGGGCACGGTGGACGGCATCCCCGGAACCAATACATGGAAGGGCGTTCAGACCGTCATCAGCAATCAGGGATTCTACTCCGGCCCCATCGATGGCATCCCGGGTGAGAACACCTGGAAGGGCGTCCAGAAACTCGCACAACTCGGAGGGTACACGGGGCCCGTGGATGGCTTCCCGGGCCAGTATACCTATGCGGGCCTCAACAATTGGCTCTCCCAGTCCCCGGGAACACCTCCACCAGCGGGGATGAGCGGTGTCTACGGAATCGATGTCGGCACCACCCAGCGGGATCTCGACTTCAACGCCATTCGCGGTGCCGGCTACCAGTTCGCGATTGTCAAGGCAGGCGGCTCCAATGTCTCACCCCTCTACGTCGCGCCCTACTATGCCCAGCAGGTCGCCCGGGCCCGCGCGGCCGGATTGCTCGTGGGGCATTACTGGGTGGCGGGCTCGACCAACCCCGCGGCGGATGCCCAGTACTTCGTGGACCACCTGTATGACCATCGCCCCGGCGATCTCCTGGTGCTCGACAACGAGGCGATCGACGACGGCATCTTCTGGAACGACTCCCTGACCGCGACCTTCATGCAGACGGTCAAGGACCGCCTGGGGAAGGTTCCCTTCCTGTACACCTACTCGAGCCTGCTCACGTCCAACACCTGGACCCAGACCCGGGCCGTTGGCTCCAAGTTGTGGATCGCCCACTACACGGGCACTCCGGGCAACCCGAACATCGGCTCGGCCTTTCCCTCGTGGGAGATTCATCAATACACCTCGTCTGGCAACCAGAATGGAATTCCTCTCGATTTGAACGTCGCCAGGTTGTCCGCCTTCGCCGGACTGAGCCAGCCACCGGATGGCGCGACACCTCCCCCGCCAACGGCCATTCCCGGGGGAGGCTCCTCTGGCGGAGGCGCCCCCGTCATCACCGTCGAGCAGGGGACCATTCTGCAGAATCTGGCACGTCGAGGTGGCTATACGGGCGTCATTGACGGCGTCCCGGGTGTCAATACCTGGATGGGGGTGCAGAGGGTGCTTCGCGAGCTGGGGTATTACGACGGGCCTGTCGACGGCGTACCGGGCATCAACACCTACAAGGGCTTGCAACTGCTTGCCCAGGACGGTGGCTACACGGGTCCCATCGATGGCATCCCCGGGCCCAACACGTACAACGGGCTCCAGGCGTACTTGAACGGCTCCTCCGGCGGTGTGCCTCCCGTCAGCAACACCCAGGGGGTGACGCTGCAGCGGATCGCTCAGGCGGGCGGGTACACCGGTGCCGTGGACGGCATCCCCGGCACGAACACGTGGAAGGGAATCCAGCAGGTCCTCAGCGGCTACGGCTACTCGGGGCCCGTGGATGGCGTCATGGGCACCAACTCCTGGAAGGCGGTTCAGCGCTTCGCCGCGAAGGGGGGCTACACGGGCCCCATCGACGGCGTCATGGGCACCAACTCCTGGAAGGGCGTGCAGACCGTCCTGCGGGGCTTTGGCTACACGGGCCCCATCGATGGCGTCATGGGCACCCAATCGTACGCGGCGCTCCAGCGGGTCGCGCGCCTGGGCGGGTACATGGGCCCCAGCGATGGCGCGCTGGGGGTGAACTCGTGGAGGGGCCTCCAGACCTTCTTGAGCGGCTCCGGGTACACGGGACCCATCGATGGGGTACCGGGAACGAACACCTACAAGGTACTTCAATCCCTGGCGAGCCGAGGCGGCTACTCGGGTCCGATTGACGGCATCCCCGGAACCAATACGTACGCGGGCCTGGCCAACCTCCTGGACTGAAACCGGCCGCCAACCTATCCGTCAAGGAATCGACTCAACCCAAAGGGTGCTCAACAGGCTGCCGCCCAGATCGTGTACCGTTGGCGCGTGCGTCGAACATGACCGAACGATCGACAAACCACATCGCGGCGGAGATGCGCAGGCGAGCGAAGGAGAACCCGGCGCAACCGGCGTTCGTCATGCAGGGCCTGCACTCACGCACGATCGTGACGTACGGCGCGTTCGTCGAGCGCGTCGCACGCGCCACGGCGTTCCTCATCGAACGCGGCCTGAAGCGCGGTGAGCGCTGCGCGCTGATTGGCACCAACCATCCGGATTGGTGCGCGGCCTGGTACGCCATCGTCGGCCTCGGCGCCGTCGCGGTGACGCTGGATCCGCAACTGTCCCCGGAGGCGCTGGGCGCGCTCATGAAGGACGCCGGCGCCCGCTTCGCCATCGTCGACGCGAAGGCCCAAGCGCAGAGCGCCGCGTGGACACAGCTCGAGCAGGTGTTCAGCCTGAACGAGCAAGCCCATGGCGTGTTTTCCAGCGACGCCGCCGCACCCGAGGAGCTCGTCGGCGGCGGCGACGAGCTGGCCGGGCTGCTCTACACGTCAGGCACGACGTCCGAGCCGAAGGGCGTCATGCTGACGCACACGAATCTGCTCGTGGCGGTGAACGGAATCATCCTCGCCTTGCGCGCCAGCCGCGACGACGTGATCCTGTCCGTCCTCCCCTTCTTCCACATCCTCGCGCAGATCGGCGGCATGCTCGCTCCGCTCGCCGTCGGCGCGACGGTGGTGCTCCTCCCCGAGCTCGAAGTCACTCGCATCACCGGCGCGCTGCGTGACGGTGGCATCACGATCTTCTTCTGCGTTCCGCAATTCTATCACCTGTTCCTGCGCCGCGTGCGCGCGCAGATCGATGAGTCACCCCGGTTGCGACGCATGTTTCCACGCCTGTTGCGCTGGAACCGCCGCGCCCGAGCCATCGGCCTCAACGCGGGAAAGGTCCTGTTCAAGAAGGTCCATGCCACGTTCGGACCGAAGATCCGCGCGCTGATCTCCGGCGGCGCGGCCCTGGATCCGGAAGCCGCGCGCACGTTCTATGCCCTGGGCATCGACATCCTGCAGGTCTACGGCCTCACCGAGACCACCGGCGCGATCGCGCTTGGTCGACCGGGCGAGACGGTCATCGGCACGGTCGGCCGCGCGGTGCCCGGCGTCGAGTTCCGCATCGACGTTCCGGACGGGAGAGGGAGCCCTCAAGCGCCCGGCGAGGTGTTCGTCCGCAGTGCGATGGTGATGCCGGGCTATTACAACCGCCCGGGCGAGGCGAAGCTCGAAGACGGTTGGTTCCACACCGGCGACCTCGGGTACCTCGACCCGGACGGCTATCTCTATGTCCTCGGCCGCACCGGAGACACCATCGTCCTTCCCAGCGGCAAGAAGATCCAGCCGAGCGAACTCGAGACGCACTTCGCGCGCTCGAAGCTCATCGCCGAGGTCGGCGTCACACTGGCGACCGGTGACACGGGGAGCGACCCGCGGCTCCATCTCGTCGTCGTCCCCGACCTCGAGGCCATACGCGCCACGGGCACCGGCAACGTCGAGCAAGTGCTCCACGAGGAGATCGCGCGCCTCTCCGCCGCGCTGCCGTCGTACAAGCGCGTCGTCGGCGTCACCATCACCCGTGAGCCCTTGCCACGCACCACCACGCGCAAGCTCAAACGCGCCGCGCTCCAGGAATGGGTCAAGGCGTCCCAGGCCGCCGAGCACGTCGGGTCGAAGCCGGTGTGGCGTGACGCCGACCGCGCGTGGGCCGAGGTCCCCGCGCACGCGCGCGCGCTCGAGCTCATCGCCGCCCGCGCGAGCCTCCCGCGCGAGGAGCTCCATCCGGATCTGCATCTCGACCTCGATCTCGGCCTTGATTCACTGGCGCGCCTGTCGCTGTTGTCGGATCTGGACGTCAACGCCGTGGGCGAGGTGCTGGCGACGGTGCAATCCGTGCGCGAGCTCGTCGAGGCCACGGCCCATGGCACGCCCGCACCGGCCGCGCCCGCCACCTCCCCCCCTCCACCACGAAGCCTGGCGCTGACCCTGCTCGCGTTCGTGCTCCTGCGCGGCTTGCGTGGCCTGGAGTGGCTGCTCCTGGGCGTGCGCGTCAAGGGCGCCGAGCATCTGCGTCCGTCGGGCGCGGCGCTGATCTGCGCGAATCACCAGTCGTTCCTCGACGTGTTCGTGCTCCTGTCCGTCCTTCCATGGTCGGTCTTCCGCCGAACCTGCATGGTCGGAAAGCCGAAATACTTCGGCGGGCCCCTGATGCCGCTGGCGCGTCGGATCGGCGTGATGCCGATCGATGCCAGCCGCAACCTCCCCACGGCCATCGAGGAGAGCGTGGCGCGGCTCGAGCGCGGCGCGGTGCTGATCGTGTTCCCCGAAGGAACGCGCTCCAGGGACGGCGCCCTCCTCCCGTTCCGTCACGGCGCGACGGTGATCGCACAGCGCGCACGGGCGCCCATCATCCCCGTGGCGATCGACGGTGCCTACCGCGTCATGCCGCGCGACAAGTTCTTTCCCCGCCTTCACCGCGTCACCCTCCGCGCCGGCGCGGCCCTCCTCGACGACCCATCCGCCGACGTCCACGCACGCACCGACACGCTTCGCGCGCGGATCGCCGCGCTACTGCAAGGGGCCCCCCCATGACCGAGCTGCCCGCCTGGATTCTTCGACAGTTGCCCGATGGCGTCGAGCACCGCCAGATCCCCGTCGCGGGCCACTCCCTCCACGTCATGGAGTTTGGCCAGGGGCAGCCCGTCCTCATGCTCCACGGCAATCCCACCTGGGGCTTTCTCTACCGCAAGGTCATGGCCGCCCTCCGTGGACAGCCGGTGCGCTGCATCGTGCCCGACCTCGTCGGCTTCGGCCTCTCCGACAAGCCGCGCGACCTTGGCGTGCACACCCTCGAGAACCACGCCGCATGGATCGGCGAACTGATCGACACGCTCGGCCTCGACAACATGATCTTCGTCGGCCAGGACTGGGGCGGGCCCATCGGAATGCTCGCGCTCGCCGAGCGGCTCGAGCGCGTGTCGGGCATGGTCATCCTGAACACCGTCCTCGGGCCGCCGCGCCCCGGGTTCCGTCCGACGCTGTTCCACCGTTCGAGCCAGCTTCCCGTGCTCAGCGACGTGCTGTTCCGCGGCCTGCAATTCCCGCAGCTCGCGCTCTGGGCCGCGCAGGGAGACCGGAGCAGCATTCGCGGAGAGGTTGCCCGCGCCTATCGCTGGCCGCTGCGGCACCTCCAGGACCGCACCGCGCCCCTCGCCCTCGCACGCATGGTGCCAGACTCCCTGGAGCATCGCTCCATCGCACCGCTCCGGCGCTGCCAGCAAGCCGCCGAGTCGTTCAAGGGCCCCATGCGCATCGTCTGGGGTGTGCGAGATCCGGTGCTTGGACGCGTCATCGGGTGGCTCGAGCGACTCCTGCCACGCGCGGAGGTCAAGCGCACCCAGGCCGGACACTTCCTCCAGGAGGAGGTGCCCGACGACATCGCCAGCGCCATCACCTCGCTGGTCCGCGGTGGGGCTAACGCCCGCTCTTCTGGATGAGCGAGGTCAGATCCTTCACCGTCTCGATGCGGCCCAGATCCTCGTCCTGGAACACGAAGCCGAGCTTGTCCTCGAGGAACGTGATCATCCGCAGGGTATCGACCGAGTCGATGCGAAGGCTCTCGAACCGCGTGTCGATGCCCACGGACTCGAACTCGGTGGCGAACTCCGGCCGCACCTTGTTCAGCGCGGCCTTCACCAGGTCGATGATCTCTCGTTCACTCATGTCTGTGCTCTTCCTCTTTCGTGTTCTTGGGCCAAAGCGAAAACCTGGCGCGCGCCCACCAGGAGCGGGTCACCTGCAGCCCCAGGCGTAGACGCGCTCCCATCGACCCGGCGGTGCGCGACCCTTCCCGCCCGAGCTTGCCTTCCAGGTACTGCCGACGAGCCTTGCCGCGCTGGAGCTTGCCCGACGAGGTCTTGGGAATCGCCCCGGGCGGCAGACAGACCACGTCCGCCGGTGGAACGCCGATCACGCGCTTCACCGTCGCGGCGACCTCGGCCTTGAGCGCCTCCGCGTTGTCGCTACGCGTCTCCAACATCACCACCACGCCCTCGGTGTCCTCGACGCGAACCGCCACCGCGATGGTCGTGCCGACGCGCACGCCCGGCAGCTTGTTGACCTCCCATTCGATCGTCTGCGGGCTGATGTTGCGGCCGCGGATGATGATGAGATCCTTCGCGCGCCCCACCACGTAGAGTTCACCGTCCACGAGGTAGCCGAGGTCGCCCGTCCGAAGCCATCCGTCAGCGTCGATGAGCGTCTCGGCACCACCCTCCTGATACCCCTCCATCACCGACGGGCCGCGGAACAGGATCTCCCCGCGCACGCCGTCCGCGCACGTCGCTCCCTTCTCGTCGACGACGCGCAGCTCGTGCCCGGGGATGACCTTGCCGCAGCCGATGTGGTGCTCGACTTCTCCACCGTCGGCGGGCATGGACACACCGTCGTCGCGGAAGCGCCCGGCGTCGAGCGTGCGCACCTTCATCGGCTCGGTCGACTTCTTCATGCTGATCGCCAGCATCGATTCCGCCAGACCGTACGCGGGAAGGAGCACGTCGGGGCGCAGCCCGGTGCGCGCGAACTTGTCGGTGAAGCGCTTCAGGGTGTCGTAATGCAACGGCTCCGCGCCAACGCCGAGGGCACGAACATTCCCCAGCGACCACCGCTCGAGATCCTCGTCCCTGGCGACGCGCGTCAGCCACCCGTACGCGAAGTTCGGGGCGAAGGAGACGGTCGCCTTCCGGCGGTGGATCGTCTCCATCCAGCACTCCGGACGCTTGAGGAAGCGCAGCGTGGGGATGAACGTCACCTCCACCTGCCAGTAGAGCGGCCCGAGCACGAAACCAATCAATCCCATGTCGTGCTGGAGCGGAAGCCAGCTCACACCGGTGTCGACCCCGGGCTGCATGGAAAGAGCCGAACCCATGAAGCCATGGATGTTGGCGATGAGCGTGCTGTGGGTCGCCCTCACCCCTTTGGGCGTCCCCGTCGAGCCCGACGTGTACTGCAGAAACACCAGGTCCTCCGGTGCCACCAACACCTCGCGCAACGCCGACGCGTCCGCCACGAGGGACGATGTCTCGACCACGCGCGCGAGGTTCGGCACGCGCTCGACGAATGCCCAGAAGATGCTGGACAGCCCGGCGCTCACCGCGAGCACCGTCGTGCCCGATGACGCGAGGATCGCCGCCGCCTGCCGTGTGTAGCTTTCGAGGTTGCCGAGGTGCACCGGCGGATAGAGCGGCACCGGGACGATACCGACGCGTAACGCGCCGAGGAACGTCGCGATGAAGTCCTCGGGATCGATGACCACCATTCCCAGACGATCGCCCTTCTTCATTCCCAGCGCCTGCAGCGCCGCGCCCCTCCGGCGGCTCTCGGCGTGAAGTGCTGGAAACGCAACAAAACGCTCCTCGCCACGCTCGTTCTGGAAGGTGAATCCGCGCGTCGCCGGAGCCTCGTCCAACCTGAGCAAGGCTTCGTGCAGGGTACGGCTTTCGTGTACGCCCTCGACCCGCGCGAGGAGACCATGACTTTGTTTCATTACCCCCCCAGGCAGAACATCCCCTCGGGTCGGAGGATCATCGTTGGATTATGAAAGGAAATCTAATTCCAATGGCGTGTGTCGCGCAACTGCAATAAATACTCCCTGTGAATAGGGGGCCGCCATGAGTGGATCAGTCCGATTCCGAGAAGAAGTCTACAGGATGTACATGAGCTTCTTCGAGACCGCCGAGAAGAAGCGGCGCTGGAGCGTGTACGACGACATCCCGTGGGATCGGCTGGATCCGTCGGCCTACGACGAGGGGCGCGCGATGAACGCCGAGACGTTCTGCGGCGTCGAACTCTACCTCCCCGATTATCTCGGCCAGGGCGTCAACCTCGTGCGCGAGAACTTCGGCCGGGCGTGGTTCCAGGCGAACTGGGGCTACGAGGAATCCAAGCACGGCCTCGCGTTGCGGATGTATCTCCTCAAGACCGGACTGCGCACCGAGGAGCAGCTGCGCGGCCTCGAGGACGCCATCGCGGCCCGGCCCTGGCGCCTTCCCTGGGACACGCCCCGCCGGATGACCTGTTACGGCGCCATCCAGGAGGCGAGCACACTCCTCGCCTACGCACGCCAGCTCGAGGACGCGCAGGCCGGCAAGGACGAGGTGCTCGCGACCATCTATCGCCTCATCGCGCGCGACGAGGCGGCGCACCAGCAGTTCTACCGCGCCGTCCTCAAGCTCGAACTCGAGGAGCACCGCCACGAGACGTTGGAGGATCTCGCCCTGGTGTCCGTCGGCTTCCGCATGCCGGCGATCGATCTCCTCCCCGACTCGGAGCGGCGAGTCGAGACGCTGCGCATGCACAACAGCTTCAATCGCTGGGGCTTCTTCCTGAAGGTCTGGATGCCGCTCCTCAAACTCCTGGGCGTGTCGCGCCAGGAGTTCGCGGAGTATCAACGGCGAGCCATTGATCAGACGCACGATCAGGCTAGCTGAACTTCCCCGGCAGGTCGGCCATCAGATCCGCCGCCGGGAGCAGCACCTCCGGAATCCCGAAGGAATCCACCAACAGATCGAGCTTCGGTGCCAGTCGCTGCGAGTACTCGAGCACCGTGCGCTCGACGAAGAGCGCGGAGAGTTCGAGCGAGCCGTCGGAGACATCCCGGTACCAGCCGAGGTTCGCCGACACCGTTGACCACCCGTACAGCTCGCACAGCTCCGTCAGGATGTCCTTCGCCGGGCCCGGCGCGCAGGTGCCAATGACGCGCAGGAACTGCTTGTGCGTCTCGCGAATCGCGTACGCGCGACCGAGTTCGATCGCGAACGTCAGGATCTCGTTCCAGGCGTCGGCGCGACTCAGTCCCTCGCCCATGTGCTTCATGAACTCGCCGCGCGTGTAGTCGAGAAGCTGGGTGAACCGCGCCGCGAACAACTCCTGGTGCTTCACGCAGGTGGCCGAGCAGCTGGAGGCATCGGGCTCGGCGGCCTCCTTGAACGGACCTTTGCCCCCGGCGAAGTCCTCGAGCAGGATCCGCCCCGCGTACTGAAACAGCACCACGTTGTCACCGGCCGCGTGCGCGAAGCCGTGCATGTCGAGCTGTGCCCGGGCGATCTTGTTGATGTGCCGGAACGAGTGCACACCGCAGCACTCGCGCGCGTTCTGGATGACCCGTGTCGCCGCCTCGTACGAATAGGCCTTGAACGACGCACAGAGGGGTTGGAGCGGCGTGGGCAGCGGCTCGGGCATGGTGACATCCGCCTCGAGGTGGAGGCGCTCGAGCATGAACGCGACCGCGTACGACTCGGCGACGCCGGGCACCAATCGCCGCTTGTGGCTGCTGTATTCGATGATGGGACGTTCCGGGCCACCGCGCGGTCCGAACTGGCGCCGCTCCTTGCCATAACGCGCCGCCACGGCGAGGGCGATCTTCATGCCCGCCACCGCGAAGGGAACGAGCCGCTCGATCATCAGCGGTGAGATCTGCGCGCGGAAGAGCTCACCCGGCGAATCGAACGACGTCACATACTTCCCTTCCGCCGTCACGTCCGCGAAGCGGTTGAGCAGGTTCTCGCGCGGGATGCGCACCTGCTCGAACATCGCCCCGCCGATTCCGACGCCGTTCAAGCCAATCAGCCAATCGACGTCGCTGATCTTCACGCCCGGCAGCGGGCGTCCCTCTTCATCTCGCACCGGCACCAGGAACGAGTGGATTCCCTTGCATTCCCCGTCGGGCATGTAGAGCTGCGCCATGACCGTGACGACCCGCGCGTTCCAGGCGAGCAGCGCGATCGCCCACTTCGCGTCGCGCCAGCTCGGCGTGTTGATGATGAACTCGCCGCGCTCGGCATCGTACGTCGCGGTGGTGCCGAGACCCGCGAGATTGCTGCCGTGTCCGACCTCGGTCATGCAGAAGCAACCCGGGAGCCTGAAGTCATCGGCGACGTCGACCAGGGCGCGATGCCGCTCGGTGCCGAGGAAGACCAGGCTTCCACCGAAGATGAGGAAGTGCCCGAACAACGTGGCCGCGACGCTTCCGTCGATCCAACACGAGTGCTCGCAGAACTTCATGTACTCGGACGGCTTCTGGTTCAACTCGGCCAGGGACAGCAGGCCCGCCTGGAGAAGCTTGCGCACCATGAAGTGCGTCTTCTCGCGAAACCCATCGAGGTCCTCGTTCTGGAACGACAGTGACGGATCCCAATGCTCCTCGAAGTACCTGCGCAGCTTCCAGGCATACTCGGGGCGAGTGCTGTTCAGGATGCGGTAGAGTTGATCCTCGACCGAGGGCTCGGGAGCTAGGAGGGGCTGCATAGTCATTATGGGGGCCTCGCTGTGTCGACTATCGAGAACAGTTTCATCCGCGACAAGACCGGTACACAAATCTTTGTTCATCACGGAACGTCCTTCGCGGTTGTTCCTCCCGGGTCAACCCGCTATCTTCGAGACCATCACTCACGAGGGGGGAGCAAGCAGTGTGAACAGCCTCCGGCATGACCTGGAAGCCCGGCCACGCTGGGACTCGTGAAGGAGACATCCATGGACACTCCGACGCAGAAGTCGACGAACATCCGCGAACACGACATCACCTTCAACGCGACGGACGGCTTCCCACTCTCCGGGCGGCTCCTCGTTCCGGAGCGGCCGACCGCGGCGGTCCTCCTCTCCCCGGCGACCGGGTTGCCCAAGGAGTTCTACCTCCATTTCATGCGCTATGGCGCGGAGCGCGGCGCGGCGTGCCTCGTCTACGACTACCGCGGCGTCGCCGCCTCGGCGCCCAAGGACCTGCGCGCCTTCAAGATGGATACCCCGGATTGGGGACGCCTCGACATGACCGCCGCGCTCGAGCGCTTGATCGAAGCCGCGCCGGGCGTTCCCGTGATTCACGTCGCGCACAGCGTCGGTGGGCACATCACGGGGTTCATGCCCAACCATCAGAAAATCACCCGGCAGGTCTTCATCGGCGTTGGATTCGGGACCTGGTGGAAGCACCGCTTCCCGAAGCAGCAACTGACGGATCTCTTCTTCTGGTGGATTTATGGGCCGCTCCAACTGGCGACCAAGGGCTTCATTCCCTCGGGCGGGCTCTGGGGCGGTTCGACCCTGCCCGCCGGCGCGTTCAAGACCTGGCGGCGCTGGTCGCACAAGGCGGACTACTTCCGTGGCGAGCTCGGCGACCGATTGAAGCCCCATTACTTCAATGAAATCGCGACGCCGATCCTCTCGTACGTGTTCACGGATGACCCCCTGACGACCCCCGAAACCGCTCGCGGCTTCCTCGAGTTCATGCCCAAGGCACAGAAAGACGTGCGCGTGCGTCGCCCGGCGGACCTCGGCGTCAAGGCCCTGCGACATCAGGATGTCTTTCGGCGAAGCAACTCGGCGGCGTGGCCCGAGCTGTGGCGAGCGGTGCTCGAAGGCGCTTGAGAACGACGCCACGTCCTCCACGGCTCGGGGGACATCACCGCGACTCCCGACGTCCAAGCGGTGAGGCCCCCCGCGGGGATTCAGCCCGGATGGCTCAAAGCCCCAGCCAGCACGATTCGAGGATCATCTGTCCCGGGATGCGCTTGGTCGAGCCCTTGGTCTCGACGGTCAACTCCGCGTCGGTCACCAGCGTGTGATAGATCTGCCTCGTCGTCGCCGACGGGAAAGACACGAGCGGCGCGTTCCGCTTCGGGTCCGCCGTCACCGAGAGCTGGAGACCGTTGTACGCGAAGCGCATCTCGCCGCCACTGTAGAACTTGTGGTGTGGGCCCTCTCCCGCTGTCGTGCGGTTCTTGAACCCCAGGCTCTTGTCGAACAGATTGAAACCGCTGAACACCGGCTGGTCCTCATCCTTCTGCACGTACAGGAACACCCCCGGCGACCCGAACACGTTCCATTCGGGATGGAGGAAATGGCACCAGAACCAGCCCTTCCTGCTGAGACGTTCCGGCGCTTCATCGAAACGCCCCTGCTCGTGGTAGGCGTGACCGTCAATGACGACTCGCTCCCCGCCCCAGGACAGCTCACCGCTGGCCTTGCCGCGCGGCACCTGCGAGACGTAGCTGAACGCCTCGCTGCTCAGTGCCCCGCCGAGCAGCGCGGCGCGGCCCACCCCGGGCAACGATCCCATCGGAAACGCCGAGAACGGGCTCGTCACCGCGCGGACGTCCAGTTGACCCTTCACCTCGTCCAGATCGAACACGAAGCGATACGTCACCGGGTTGGTGTCCTCGCGAACGATGGTCACGCCGGGCACCTCGAGGCGCAGCCCATCTTTCGAGACGCGCATGCGCGACGAATCCAGCGTCCTGGTCACCGACCGTGACTTGCGGTCCTTGCCGTCCACCATCGCCACGAACACCAGCGCATCGTCGAGATTCGCACTGGCCACGTCCGGCCACCACTTCTTCGGCACGAACGCCACGAGCAGCACGCTCCCATCGCTCGTCACGAGGTCCACGTACCACCATTGCATCTTCGCCTTGTTCTCGAGGAAGTTCTTCTGCTCCAGCTTCCTGAGCGCCCCACCCGATTGAATGCGCCGGTAATCAATGAGCATGCGCTCAGTCTACACCAAAACCGCCCGCAATGTTTTGTCAGGCACTCCAGATTTGAGTTTCGCACTTTTGGCGGCGTGCAAGCCGATGAGTCGAGGCGCCGGGCACGAGGAGGTTCTGTCGCTCCTCGCTAGCCCTGACGCCCGTTGTTGCCTTCATGCATGAGGTCGGGCGCGACGAAATTCCGATCGGCCCCTGGGATTCGAGCCGTGGCTCCCTCCTGTCCGGAAGGAACATTCGTCCGAGCGGCGGAGGGAGCACGCGCGGCCTCGGACTCGGGCATTCCACTGAGCAGGGATTGCCCGCGCCGCAGCACGGCATCCAGCCATGCGCCCGCCGCCTGAGAGGTCAACACCGCCACCGCGACCAGCGTGGTGTAGAAGGCGGGGCTGATGATGCCGGCATCGAACGCCACGCTGGCCACCGCGATGCCCGGCCCTCCGCGCGCGTTCGTCGCCACGGCGAGGTTGAGGGCATCCGAGCGAGGGAATCCAGCGAGCCGGGCGCCCAGTCCCACCGAGGCCAGTTTGATGACGCAGGCGACAACGAGGAAGGCGCAGAGCATTCCAGGCGAGAACGCATCGATGAGCGCCAGCTTGTAGCCGACCAGCGCGAAGTAGAGCGGGATGAAGAGCGCGTTGGAGAGCCCCGCGATGGAGTCCAGCGTCTCCGGGGTGAACGAGGAGCTCCTCGAGGCAGCCAGGCCGGCGAGGAAACCGGCGAACACCTGGTTGATGTCGAGGAGGTCCGCCACCGCGGCATGGGCCAGGAGCAGCAGGACCACCTGCACCACGGGCGACATGCGCGCGAGCGTCTTCCAGCGCGCCGCTCGCAACCCTCGAAGAACCTGGGGCACCAGCAACAGGCCCACGGCCATGTAGATCAAGGTCGTGGTGATGTGCCGGACGATGTCGCTCCAGGGCAACGTGCTCGCGCGTGCCAGGGACAGGGCACCGGCCAGCCCCCCCCACAGCGCGATGTCCTCCACCACCGCCACTCCCAACACGAGCCGCGCGAAGCGCGTATGCATCACCTGGAGATCCTGGAAGATGCGCGAGATGACGGGGATGGAGGTGATGGAGACGGAAATGCCGATGATGAGCAGGAGCGCCACGGGATGGCCCGCCGGGCCCTGGAACGGCTCCAGGGACAGGCTCATGCCCAGCGCGGTGGCGATGAGGAAGGGGAGCACCGTTCCGAACGAGGTCAGCCAGGCAATCTGCCGCCGATCATCCGGGTGGAACAGCGAGTGGATGCCCGCCCCCGAGAGGAACATCAACATCAACAGCCCGAAGGAATAAAGGAAATCCAGGACCGGCAGGTGGTGGGTTCCAGGCCTTGGAAAGACTTCCAGGCGCCCCAGGAGCGCGGGTCCCGCGAGCACGCCCGCCAGGATTTCTCCCACCACTCGCGGCTGCCTCAACCGTACGCAGAGAGCACCGAGCAGGTGGGCGATGAGCAACAGGACGAAGAGGAAGAGCACCAGCGATTCTGGCTTGGGCATGACTGCTGGATCTCCCGCTCGTGAGGGATGGGTCGGACTCGGGTCACAAACGCTACGTCAGGGGCCGTATGCTCGCGGAGCCGAGGATCCGCACCTGGCACGCCAGGCGCACGTTCGGACGTCCCTCGGACACCTCCTCGACGACAATGGCCTCCAACCCCTCCACGGGAGACAGGTTCTCCATGCCCTGCTCGACAACGATGGCGCACGTGCCACAAGAAGCCGCGCGGCAGCTGAACATGATGCACGTCTGGTGATGCTCGCAGATGTCGATGAGCCTCTCCCCAGACCTGACCTTCAGGACCTCGTCCCCGACCTGAAGCTCGATCTCCCGTCCGCCGCGCTCGGAACTCATGCTCTCCTCGCCGTGTCCTCGGAGGATGAGGAGGTGCCTCGCGCACAGGCCAGATACCGCTCGAAAGCCTCGCCCTGAGGCGTCAGTGCCAACTCCATGCTCTCGGCCAGGCGGTGCAACTGCCCCGCGATCCACCGCCGCGAGCGCTCGAACTCGGCGCTGGCGGGGATCGCGATACCCTCGGACGCCCACAAGCCGCGCAGTTCCTCGGCGCGGAGTGGGAAGTCGGCGAATTCGGGATGCTGCAACGCCCGCTGGAGCACGCCCAGGCCCGTCTCGAAGTTCCAGGTGGCCGCCGCATCTCCGGAGAAGCGCTTGTCAATCATCGAGTACATCGTGATGCGCATCGCCCCGGAAATGAGCTCGCGCGACCTGGGCGTGGCGCGCCGGAAGAGGCCGAGCCCCAGCTCGAGCGACGTGGTGAGGTGCCGGGCCTCGTCCTCCGCGTGGCCCGCGACGATCTGCAGCGCCAGCGGCGAGGCGACCTTCTCGTCGAGGCCGGCCGTCATGAAGCCCTCGAGCTGCTTGAGCGCCAGGTTGAGGATGTAGCGCATCAGCAGATACATGGCGCCAAAGCCGTTGGCGCACAGCTTCCCCCGGTACCGCTCGAGCATGGCCGGGACGGCCTTGAGATGGGGGAAGAAGTCTCCGCCAATGACATCCCCTCGTCCGAGGAGCGCCTGGCATACGTTGCGGAAGGTGATGATGTGGTCGAACTCCTCCGCCGTCTCGTGGAAGAGGACCATGTAATTGTCCGAGTACAGGGGGAAGACCGCCGCGGACGCCTCCATGTTGTAGCGCAGCGCCACCGACTCCGAGGTGGCGATTTCCGAGTACGCCCGCGCGAAGTAGTACGCGGTCAACACGGAGAGCTGCTCGGGCCGGAGCTTGGAGAGATGGGGGCACTCGCGCAACGGCAGGAGCAGGAAGTCCGGGTTGCAGTACAGCTTG
This sequence comes from Cystobacter fuscus, assembly GCF_002305875.1. Lineage (NCBI taxonomy): Bacteria > Pseudomonadati > Myxococcota > Myxococcia > Myxococcales > Archangiaceae > Cystobacter > Cystobacter fuscus. The sequence continues at coordinate 9,915,211 of NZ_CP022098.1, forward strand.
CTCTTGTCGATGCCCTCCTGCTTCATCGCCAGACCGAACCCCTTGAGTTCGATGGGCGTGCGATGGGCGTGCTCGAAAAGCTTGATCTGCCTCCTCAACAACTTGTCTACCGGGTCGACCTGATCCACGAGGACGGATCCTTTCTCTTCACGAACACGGGGGGGGACCGCCCAAGAGGCCGAGGATCTGCTCCTCCTGCCACCGGGGGCATGTCTCGAGGTAGCTCCAGACCGACTCCAACCGGCTCTGGATCTCGTCTGGCAAACGCGTCCGGAGCGTCCCATTCTGGGGCATGATGAGCTGCCGCGTCCGCCCGCGGAGGACCTCCAGGCCGTCATGCACCTTCACGATGCGGTAGGCGAACTGGATGAAGGGGGTGCGCAGCGGTTGGCGCAGCAGGGAAATCTGGGTGACGAGCTCCTCATCCTCGTGCGCCGGCTTCTTGTACTCGATCCACAGATCCACCATGGGGACCGCCAGGTTGAACTCCAGCAGCTCCGACACGCTCAGCCGGGTACGGCGCGCCAGGTCGGCCCTCGCCGCCTCGAAGTAGGCGAGCGCGTGGCCATGCCAGAGATACCCGTACCGGTCCACCTCACCGAAGCGGACGCGGCCGGGTGTCTCGTGATAGCCGAGCACCTGCACCGGCTTGCTCATGAAGCGACCTCGTCGAAGCGAGCCCGCACCTCGGGCGGCACCGTGAGGCCGAGTTCGCGGCAGCCCGGGAGGTTGAGGGTGAGCTTCTGCCCCGGATCATTCTCGAACGGCACCTCGCTCACGGGCTTGCCGTCGCGCAGGATGGACAGGCACATCCGGCCCACCAGGCGTCCCACGGCCTCGAAGTCGCTGGAGAAGTCCGCCACGCCCGCCTGCTTGATGATGGCCGCGTTGTTGACCCAGAAGAGCGGGACGCGCCGGGCGCGGGAGTACGCGAGGAGCGCCTCCACCGCCTTGCCACTGAGCACCGTGTCGTTGAAGCCGATCAGGGCACTGCGCTCCGCGTTCATCGTGTCCAGCCCGGCCTGCAATTCCTCGAGCGTGGCGTACGGACCCTCGTGGAAGCTCACCCCCAGCCGCTCCGCCAGGAAGGCCACGCTCCGGTAGCCGACGTGGCTGGAGGGAGGAGTGATCCAGAATCCCTCCTTCTTGGCCCGGGAGAGCGCGTAGTTCCTCTTCACGTTGGGGAACGCGAACTCGGAACTCAGGTTGAGCGGGAAGTAGACCCGCTCCAGCTCCGGCACCACGCCCTTGAGCAGAGAGAAGTTCTCATAGCTCCAGATGAGCGGCAGGTTGAGCCGCACCCCGGTGATGTTCGGATGGTCGAGCAGCTCCATCCCGTTGTTCTCCGGATGGGCCCCGAAATACACCACGGGGATGTCCCGGTTCACCTCCGCGACGCGCACCACCGAGTCCGTGCCCGGAATGATGAGAAGGCGAACGCCTTCCTCCCGGTAGCGGGAGAGCAGTTGGATGAGCTCTTCACGGGTGGGGGGAATCCGCTGGAACTGGAGATCGAAGTCGCGCAGACCCGATTTCAACCGGGTGATGGCCGAGACGAACCCCACCACCCAGCGGTTCTGCCGGCCCATGGTGGAGTAGGGGGCGCTGTCCTCCTTCTCATAGATATACGAGCTGACGACACGGACGCGGTAGGGCAAGGAACTCGCCGTCACGCGGCCCTCCGCTCTTCGATGAAGGAAATGAGCGAGGCCAGCTTGAAGGCGCTGTTGCCCTGTTTGGTGCGCTCCTGCTCCAGCCAGTTGTCGAAGCGCACGGAGTCGCCGAAGGCGTCCTCGAGCCGGACGCCCACCTCGATGAGCTTGAGCGAGTCGAGCCCCAGCTCGGGCAGAGCCGTCTCCTCGGTGAGGTCCAGGTTCTTCAGTTGGGGCTCTACCTCGGAAAGGCAGCGGTGGATGAGGGCACGGATTTCCGGACGGCTCATGGTGTCATGCACTCCGACGGGCTCTAGGTGGTGGCTGGGTTATTTGAAGAGGACAGCCTTCAGATAGCTGGTCTGGCTGATGACGACCTGCTTGAGGGTGTCGGTCACGCTCGTCTCTCGCGCGCTCCGCCGGTCATGCAACTCGCCGCTCTCGTACAGCGCACGCGTCTTGGTGCGCTGCAACTTGCCGCTGGACGTCTTGGGGAGCTGCCCGGGCTGGAGCACCACCACTTCGTGGAGCGCGATGCCCAGCGCGGTCTGTACCGTCCGGATGACCGCCAGGGGGTCGAACGAGGCCGGGTCGGCGATCTCCACCGCCAGGACGATCCGCTCCGCTCCCTCGCCCGTGCCAGAGGCCTCGTGCGTGCCGAAGGCGATGAGGTTGCCCTTGCGCACGCCCGGCACCGTGGTGGCCACGTGCTCGATGTCCTGCGGGAAGTAGTTGCGGCCGTTGAGGATGATCATCTCCTTGAGCCGGCCGCAGACGTGGAGGTCACCGTCGAGGACGAAGCCGAGATCGCCCGTGCGCAGATACTTGCCGGCGAACACCTGGGCCGTCGCCTCCGGGTCACCCCAATACTCCTTCATGACGCTGGGGCCGGCGATGCGGATCTCCCCGATGTGCCCATCGGGGAGGGGGAACGCGCTGGTCTCGTCCGCCACGTCGAAGATGGCCAGCTCGTGGCCAGGGAAGGGCTTGCCACACGCGACGATGTCCAACGCACTCTCCGGCTGACCGGACGGGAGGGCGATGCGCTCCTCGCTCATGCGGGCATGGTCCACGGGCGTCGAGAGCAGCCCCGCGCCTGGCTTTCCCAGCGCGATGGCCAGCGAGGACTCGGCCATGCCATACATGGGCATCAGGGCCGCGGCGCGAAAGCCCTGGGGTGCGAAGGCCGTGGCGAAGCGCCGCAGGACCTCCGGGCGGATGGGCTCGCCGCCACACCCGGCGATGCGCCAGGCGGAGAGATCCAACCCTTGCCGTTGCGCCTCCGGGATGCGCTTGACGGCCAGGGCGAAGGCGAAGTTGGGCGCACAGGAGATGGTCGCGCGGTATTTGCTGAGAGACTCCAGCCACGTCACCGGCCGCTGCAGGAAGGTCAGCGGTGGGATGAACGTAACGGGCCGTTGGTAGAAGAGCGGGGCCAGCAAGAAACCAATGAGCCCCATGTCATGGAACAGGGGAAGCCAGGAGACTCCCACGTCCTCGGGCGTCACCCGAAAGCCCTCCTCCATGATGCAGCGGATATTGGCCGCCAGGTTCCGGTGGGTGACGACGACCCCCTTGGGGCTGGAGGTGGAGCCGCTGGTGAACTGGAGGAAGGCCACGTCGTCCAGCTTCACCTGCCGGGGTTGCAGGGGTGCGGCGGCGTCCGCGAGCGCTTCGGTGGAGATGACGTTGCGCACGCTCTCGCACTGGCTCTGCACCGTGCCGAGCAGGAGCTTGATCTTCGCGTTCGTCACCACCGCCGCCGCGCCGCTCCGCCTGACGATGTGCCGCACGTTCTCGAGATAGCCGTCCAACTGGCCAAGACCGTGCATCGGGTAGATGGGTACGGGGATGATTCCCGCGCGGATGGCTCCCAGGAACGTGAGGACGAACTCGTCATTCTCCGGGAGGATGATGGCAATCCGTTCACCCTGCTTCAGACCCATCGCCTGCAGCGCGCCAGCACGAGCCGCAGTCTGCCCGGCCAGATCCGGGAACGTGATGAGCCGGGTCTGCTCCGTGTTGCCGTTCCGGCTCAAGAACGAGAAGCCAATGCGCCCATCGGCGCCCGTCAATCGCTCCACCGCCTCCGCGACAGTCACTTCCTTGGCCATCCAGAATGCCCCCGACAACGCGAACGACAGCCCGAGCATGAAACTGCAATCAAAGAGGTGTACGCGAGGCTTCGGCGAACCAGATGCCGGGAATGAAAGCTCGTCAACGAGCCCCACCAACCCCATGACAACCAGGAGACAACTAGCACCAAACTCCCAGTGAAGCAACGCAGTCCCCTGTCTTCCGAGTTGGAAGCCTTTTTCTGTTAATCACTGAACCAGGAATGAAATGGTTCCCCTTGGGGCCTATGCATCCACCCCGCATGAGCCCTTCGACTCCCCCTCCTTCCACATCCGCTGGTACGCACGCCACTTCGAGCGCGTCACTCCGTTTCGCAGTGGCGTGAGCGGCGCATCCGTGAGCCGGTGAGCCGCCCCCCCCCTCCTCTACGGACTGGGATGGATGTGGAGGAGGAAGGGACCACACTCCGTATCGTAACCATCGACGGTGATGAGCACGGTCTGCCCGGCCGACAAACGCACTCCCACGGACGACTGGAGCGTCCCCTCCGCGTCGTCGTTGCACCCGAGCGACGTACCAGCGGCCGGGTCCGACACCTCGAGGCTCGTGTCGTAGCCGGACCCCTCCGTGGTGAAGGTGAAGACACCCGCCGAAGGAGCCGTCCAGGCGAACGTGGAGTCCGGAGCCAGGGCGTTATAGGTGCAGCTGGGAGTGACCTGGCTCTGCCCGGTGCACGTGGAGCCCTGGAACACGGCGGTACCGATGGCGGACCCCAGGTCCCTGGGGATGCCGAGGAAGCGTGGCTCGCGGCCATGGGCCTTGTCTCCGGCCATGAAGAAGAGCCGATCCCCCAGGCGGGCGAACGAATGGGGTTCGGAGGAGTCGGGGCCGGGCACGAGGTCCAGCATCCGGAACGTGCCCGCCACCGTCCCATCGGTCCGCCACAGTTCCGCGCCACCGGCCATGTCCACACCGGTGAAGAGCGCCAGTCCCTGATCTTCCAACCCGAAGATGTCGACAAGGGAGTCCGCATTCCTGGGGCGCAGGCCTCCCGGCGGACCCGGAAGCAGATCCACGAGCAGGTGCGTCCCGGCCTGCGTACCGTCGGTCCTCCAGAGCTCCCAGCCATGGGTGTCCTCGTAGGCCACGAACACCAGTCCCGAGCCCACGGGCGTGAGCGAATGCGGCGCGGAGTTCCTCGGACCGGGATGGATGTCCGCGAGCATGTATGTCCCGGCCGCCGTGCCATCACTGCGCCACAGCTCGTAGCCGTGAACGTCATCGTCCGCGGTGAAGTACAACTCGCCCCGCGAGGGCACCGGATGGGACATCTCCAGGGAGGAGAACCCATCCTTGACGAGGACCGTGCCGGTCTCCGTGCCGTCACTCTTCCAGAGCTGCGTCGCGCCATATCCATCGCGAGCGGCGAAGAACAAGGTGCCGTTCACCCCCGTGAACAGGTCGAGCGAGGCGTACCTGTCAGCGAAGGGAACCTTGACCAGGCTCGTCCCCTCCGGGGTGCCATCGCTCTTCCACAATCCCGAATCGTGGAGGCTGTCATCCGCCTCGAAGTAGAGAAGGCCGTCCATCACCGTGAGCCCGTCGACGTCACCCGAGGAATCCTCCAGGCCCATGGACTTGATGGGAACGGTGCCGACCTCGCTTCCGTCGCTGCGCCAGAGGGACCAGCCGTTGACGTCGTCATACGCACTGAAGAACAGCGTGCCGTTCAGCACGGTGAGGTCCTCCAGGGAAGAGGAGTCAGGACCCGCGCGGAGGTCCTTGACCAGGACCGTCCCGACGGCGGTGCCATCGCTCTTCCACAGCTCGAGGCCATGCACCCCGTCATCCGCCGTGAAGAAGAGCGTCCCACCCACGTGCGCCGCCGCGGGCTTGTGCAACCACGTATCCGTCTCCGGTGCCACTCGCGGCAGGGTCCTGAGATGGACCGTACCGGCCGCCGTCCCATCGCTCTTCCAGAGTGCCTCGCCAGGGCTGCCATCCGAGGCGACGAAGAAGACCGACCCCCCCACGACCCCGAGGGGGTGGTAGCGGGACTGGGAGCTCCGGGTGCCTGCCCAGAGGCCCGCCAGTTCCCGGGTCCCCTTCACGGTCCCGTTCGTCCTCCACGTGAGCTCCGGGATGTCGTTCAGCGGGACTCCTGGCGCGTCCTCCGGCACGGAGAACAACAGCGCGCTGCCCACCGGGGTGAGGTCGTGGGACTTCTCGTCCCAGGGGCTCGTCTCCTCGGCCCACGTCTTGAGGGCAAGGGTCCCGGCAGTGGTGCCGTCGCTGCGCCACAGCCCGCGCGTCCCCACCGTGGTCGAGGCCGTGAAGTAGAGGCCACCGTTCCAGGCGAGAAGTTCCTGGGGCGCCGAGCCATCAACGCCCGGGACCAGATCCTTCACCTGGCGCGTGCCCGCCGCCGTGCCATCGCTCGTCCACAACTCACGCCCGCCCAGGGCATCGGCGCCAACGAAATAGAGCGCGTTGCCGAGCGCGGTGAGCGAGCCTGGCGCGTCATCGAAACCGCGGAGCAGGACCGGCGCGGCGCCATTGCTCTTCCAGAGCGACGTGGAACTCGTGAGGAAGAGGGTGCCGTTGACGGCTTCCAGGTCGGAGATCCTGGAAGTCTGGGTGGACACGAGGACGGTCCCCGCTGGCGTCCCGTCGCTCCGCCACAGGGCCTTGTCCACGGTGAAGAAGAGTGAACTGCCCACCTGGGTGAGGAGGTGACTGGGCAGATAGGAGTTGGCATTCACGGAGATCGTCTTGAGGAGCACGGCGCCCGCGGCCCCGTCCCTCTTCCACAGCTCCAGGTTGTTCGCGGCATCCCGCCCGGTGAAGAACAAGGTGGTGCCCGTGGAGAGCAGTTCGAAAGAGCAGGCGCAGTCCTGGGAAGCCAGTTGCTGGAGGAGCACGGTGCCCGCCTCGGTGCCATCGCTCTTCCAGAGCTGCCGCGAAGAGCCCCCGTAGACGAAGAACACCGTTCCACCCACCTGTGCCATGGCACTGATCCGCGCCAGGTCACTGGCCTTGAACAGGCGCTTCACCAGGACGGTTCCCGCCGGGGTGCCGTCCGTCTTCCAGAGTTCCTCCGCCCCGAACTCGTCCACGCCCCCACTCTGGGCCGTGAAGAAGACCTTTCCCTGCGCGAGGGTCAGCAACCGGGGCCCCGAACTCGCCAGTCCAGGCGCGAGATCCTTCACGAGCGAGGTGCCAGCCTCGGTCCCGTCCCCGCGCCACAGCTCCGTGCCATGCAACTCGTCACTCGCCACGAAGAGCGCCACGCCTCCCCCCAGGGCCACGGACTCGGAGGGGCGCTGGGGAAAGCGGACCGGGCGGGTGTTGATGTCCCGCACCTGCACGGTCCCCAGGGGCAAGGCCTGGGTCACGGTGCCCGGCTCCAGCGCGCGGGCATCATCCATCCCCTGCGTCTGCATGCAGCCACCGAGCACGGCGAGCATTCCGGCGAGGAGCAGCCGAACCACCTCTGTCACTTTCATTCGATTTCCCTACCGGGGGAATGAAGACAGAGGTGGAACGAGCATCCCCCGTGCGCGTGCCACCAGGCCCCACTCCTCCAGTTCGCGGCGCTCCCGGCGGGCGGGGAAGAGCATGGCCATTCCCCTTTAGCATGAAGGAGCCTGGCTCCGGGGTTACCGCGGCGCTACCGGTTCGCGTCCAGCCGCCAGCCCCAGAGCTGTTCGTACTGCCGCCGCATGACGCTCGCCGGAGCCAGCCGGATGGACTGCTCACGCATCCAGACAGCGAGCGGGTGCTTCCACTGGGCAATGACGCCGAAGCGCCACGAGGTCTGCTGCAACCACGCGGTGCGCTCCCGGCGCCGGGCCTCGTAATCCCGCAGGCCTCGCTCGACGTCTTCCGTCCCGCTCAACACCTGGGCCAGCACTCCGCCGTCCTCGATGGCCGAACACGCCCCCTGCCCCAGGTTCGGCATCATGGGGTGCGCCGCGTCCCCCAGCAGCGTCACCCGCCCCCGCCCCCACTGCTCGATCGGCAGCCGATCGAGCAGATCGTTGCGCAGCAGATCCGCCTCGTCCGTGGCCGCGATGAGCTGCGGGATGGGCGCATGGGCCGTCCGGAAAACCTCCTGGAGAAAGGCCTTGTCGCCCCCCGGGACGGGCTGCCCCTCGGGCCAGTCGGCGACAGCGAACCAGTACACGACGTCCTCGCGCACATGGCCCATGCCGAAGCGCGCCCCACTGCCCTGCGTCTCACGCAGCATCCCCCGCGGCAGTCCCGGGTGCGCGAAGCCTCGCGCCAGTCCGCGCCAGCAGGGTTGGCCCGCATAGCGCAGGCGCTCCCCAGGGTGCAGCTGCGCACGCACCACCGAGCGCAACCCATCCGCCCCCACCAGCACATCCCCCCTCGCCTCCCGTCCATCCTCGAAGTGCGCCACCACCCCAGCCCCATCCTCCTCGAAGCGGGCCAGCCGCGCTCCCAGGTGCACCGGAATCCCATCCCCCAGCGCCTCGCTCAAGACGCCGTGCACGGCCGCGCGGTGGAAGAGCACGGGCGGAGCCCCCTCGCAGGGCAACTCCTCCGTTCGCACCTTCATCAGCGCCGTCCCCCGCCACGAGCACATCTCCGCCTGAGTCACCACCACCCCCCGCTCCACCGCGTGCCGCAACCCCAGCCCGAACAGCACACTCATGGCGTTGGGTGAGAGCATCAACCCCGAGCCCACCTCCCGGAGCTGGGGCGCCTGCTCGAAGACCTCCACCTGCCAGCCCCGCTGGTGCAGGGAGAGCGCCGCCGTCAGACCGCCCAGGCCCCCGCCGATGATCAATGCCTTCCGCTTCGCCGTGTGCATGTCTCGTCCCCCGGCCGACAGTGATGCCCGACGCTCCCGGATTTTCAACGGGAAAGCACCGCGAGGCCCATGACGGCAAGTGGTGCTACCCACGGACCACGGCGGGTGTAGTAGCTTCCCACTTCGGAGATGGAGTCCGAGCACCAGACCCCTGGAGTCACCAGGTCGGTCCATCATCGAGAGGGGCGACATGAAGTCCGAGCGAGACACGGCGCTGAGACCCGGACGGGAGGTGGGCGGCTACCGCCTCGACCGGATGCTGGGCGAGGGAGGCTTTGGCGGGGTGTACCTCGCCTGGCGCAAGGGCCGTCCGTCCGCCCTCAAGTTCCTCCACCTGGGCAGCGTGGGACCGTGGGGCTGGCGCGAGCTGTTCGTCCTGCTCCCCCAGAAGTTGCCTCATGTCGCGCGCCTGCGCGAAAACCAGGGTGAGCCGCGTTGGGAACTCCCCCTCCGCCACGGATGGGGCAAGGACGAACACACCACCGAGAAAGTCCTACCGGGGGAGGAGCACGTTCCCCGGACCCCACGGCCCCCCAGATGAGCCATGCCCTCCCCGTCCTGCTCGTCCTGGGATTGGTCATCGCGCTCGGGGTGCGGCGGATGGAGTGTGGAAAAGACCTGGAGGCGGGTCCCATGCCGGAGACCGTCTGGACCGACCAGAACACCGAGGCGGTAACGGGACCCACAGCGCCCCCACCCCTCACCCCCAACCAGAAACGCCCTCCATGCACGGCGGGTCTCGAGCTTGAAGTCAATGGCGGCTGTTGGCTGGCAATCGAGCGCACGGCACCGAACTGCCCACCACAGACCGTGACCTACGAAGGGCGCTGTCTGCTGCGCGTGGCCAGGCCCCAACCGGTTCCCGTGAGCGTGGACGCGGGGGGTCCTTGAGCAGGTGAACAGCGACATGGGCGCCCCTTCGGTGCATGCTCCTCGACCTGGGGGTCATCCATCCATGAGATTGCCGCTGCTCTTGTTGCTTCTCGTCTCGGGACTCGCTCGCGCGGAGCAGACCTGCGCCACACCAACCGAGAACCACCAGCGACTCGCCTTCATCCAATCCCACCTGAGCGAGGACGCACACCGGGCGCGGATCTGGATGGGCGCGTGGGGCGCGGGCTACGGGGTGTTGACCCTGGGCCAACTGGCCGCGGTCCCGGCCGTCCCCTCGGGTGAGCAGGTGGACCTCTACGTGGGAGCACTCTCCTCCGCCGGCGGGCTCGCGGCGCTTCTCGCTCTACCGCTGGACGTGATGACCGACTCCCTCACGCTCGACACGCTGGCGCGCGAACACCCCAGCGAGGTGGACTGCGACGTGCTCGCCGAGGCCGAACGGCTGCTCGTGCGCAGCGCCGAGAGCGAAGCGCTGGGCCGAAGCTGGCTGATGCACGGCGCGAACGTCCTCTACGGCCTCCTCTCCGGACTGGTGCTGGGCCTCGCCTTCGACCGGTGGGTCTCGGGCGCCGTCACCGCCGTCACCGGCATCCTGATCGGCGAGGCGATGATCCTCACCCAGCCCTTCGGAGCCGAGGAGACGCTCCGGCGCTACCGCGAGGGAGCGTGGCGCGCCTCGAGGGGTGCGCCATCACCCGCGTGGAACCTCCAGGTGGCGGTGGCGCCCTCTCGCATCGGCGTGCAACTGCACGTCTCGTTCTAATCCACGAGCAGCCGCTTCACGGGGGCGGGATCCACCGCGACCATCAACGGCCGGGCGAAGTTGCTGAACGACATGAGCGCCTGGCCGGGCGCGAGCCGTGGCACCCGGTTCCACAAGCTCTCGTCGATGCCGCCCACCGTCTTCCTCATCCGGGAGATGACCGAGCTGTCCGTGATCTTGTGGATGATGAAGTTGTTGAGCAGCCCCAGCACCTCGTCGGGCAGGTGCTGCGGCAGTTGCGTGACGAAGACGAGCCCCAACCAACGCTTGCGCCCCCGCTTGGCGATCCTCGCCACCTGCTCGAACAATACCCGCATCTTGGAGAAGCGGCTGGCGGACAGGAACTCGTGCGCCTCCTCGATGATGATGAGCACCGGGGTGATGGACTGTTTCTGCTCGTGCGCCGCCTGGTAGCGCGCCTCCTGCGTCTCCTGAAGACCCCGGAGGATGTCGGCGATGACGAGATTGCTGTGCTGGGGCGAGTCCGTGTCCGACAGGTCGATCACCGACACCCGCCCGGGCGTGAGCAGCTCGCGGTAGTCCACACCTGGCGCATCCTCGACATCGAAGACCTTGAGACGCCGCAGGTTCTGGAGCCTGCCCATCAGCGCCTTCCAACTGACCTCGCTCTTGCTGCTCTGCTCGCGCACCCTGCTCATCACGAGATAGGGCTTGTGCCGAAACTCGCTTTGCAACCTGGGACCCCGCCGAGTGGACTCCGCGTCCTCCGATTCCTCTTCCTTCTCGGAGTCCTCACTGGAGGTGCTCCGGCCGCGGGCGGACCTGGATTTGCTCCGGCCCTCCTCCTTGCCCTCACTGCCAAGGCTGTAGATGTACGCCTCCACGACGTCCAGCAGGTGCAGGAGCGTCATCCGTGGAAAGCCCGTCGAGTGCTCATCCACTTCCAGCACCTGCTCCCGCTCCTGCTCGTTGCGAGGGAAGATCTTGAAGTCCTCCAGGAGCAGCTTCGTGACGTCGTAAGCCTTGTGGAAGCGCTCCTCCTGCGCCTCCGTCATGCCGAGGATCTCCGAGATGGCGTAGGGCGACAGGCTCGAGAAGCTCAGCGAGAAGCGGTGCAGGTTTTCGTGCCCCGGGTTGCGGCTGTCCCTGCCCGCGAGATGGTGGATGTGCAGGTCCTTCACGCCCTCGGGATTGCGGCCCCGGCGCTTCAGGGCCGCGAGCATGGCCGCATGGTTCGTGGGTTGATCCACGTGCGTGTACTCCCCTTCCACATCGAAGACGACGGTCGCGATGCCCTCCGCCTGCGCGTGGTGGATGAGGGTGGCCACGGTGGTGGACTTGCCGCCGCCCGTCGTCCCGATGATGCCGGTGTGACGAGGGAGGATGGACTTGTCCTGGGGATCCAGGCGGGCCTCCATTCGCGCGTAGCCCGCCACCAACCCGAGGCACATGTTCCCCCCGAGTCCCAGCACGCGTGAGCTCTCCTTATCATCCAGCAGGAAGACGGGGCTCTTGGGGCGGGGCCGGAGGACGGGGGGCTCGAGTTTGTCACCCACCTCCTCCCCCAGTAGCTCGATGTCGGCGCGTCCGTGGTAGTCGAAGGTATAGGTCAGCTTCTTGCCCTGCACGACCACTCCCACGGCCATGGTGGAGTTGGCGGCGATGGCATCCGGTTCGGAGAAGGGGCCCCGCACCACCACGCCCAGATAGGTGCGGTTGTCCTCGCGGGACTTCACCCGCACGAGCGTCTGGGAGGCCAGCTTGTGCAGGTCCCCCCGGGTCGTCAGGACGGTGATGAGGTTGTCCTCGCTCGACGAGGTGTCGAAGTGGGTGAAGCCCACGGCCTTCTCGAGCTCGGGATCCAGGTCCAGGGACGAGGCCTTGGCCAGCTCCTGGAGATTCTCGAACTCCTTCAGCGTCTCCCCGGGCAGGGGGCTGAGGACCTCGTTGCGGGGCGAGGTTGGAGCAGTGGGCGACCTGGCCTGCGGCGCACCGCTGGGCTGCGACGAAGCCTTGGGCTGCGACGGAGCAGCGGGCCGGGAAGGATCGCCCCGAGGGGTGGAGGGGACAGGAGTCGCCGCGGGTCCGCCCACCGGACCCGGTTGTGGACGCGTGGGATCCGGCCTCAGAGCGCCGGGGACGGGGGTGCTCGTGGACGGCCGGGCCACGGCCGGCGGTGTCCCTCTCGGAGCATCCACTCGGGGCCCACCCGTGCCTGGGGGCGGAGCGCCCTGCACGCTCCCCGGGGGACGGACGGGCCCCCCAGGAGGAGGCGCCGCGCCCCCCGGTGAGGAAGGACCTCGGGCCGCCGCGGGGTTGGGCTTGCGATCGGGCCCGGGCTGAGGGGACGCCGGATCCGGAGGGACGGGAGGGGTCTTGCCATCATCGGCCATGGGTCATGTCTCCTAGGGGCGCCGCTTGCGCTCGCTGACGTAATGGAACTTCGCGCCCGCCTGGGCGTAGGCGTCATTCACCATGCCCATGAAGCCTTCCGTTCCGAAGGCTCCCCGGCAGGCCACATCCGCGACATCCAGGAGCATGGGGAAGCCCCGCTCGGAGCGGATGATGCTGTCGGCCATCGCCACGTGGGCGGCGATATGGGCGTGTTCCCGGTGCGCGTAGAAGAGGTACGGAGGCGACTGGTCCGACGCGCGGAAGATGCCTCGCACGACGTGCGGGCAGAACTCCTTCACGAACCGGAACGCCTGCTCCCGGTCCTTCTTGTCGTAGTTCCACCGGTCGACGATGTACGCGCTGTCCGCCTCGAGCGTGTCGATGATGGCGTACTCGCCCCCGAACAACGCGTTGCCAAAGGTCAGGAAGCCCCGGTCCTCCAACGAGTTGGGAATGAAGACGAACTTGCGGTGCTCCTGGATGAGGCGCTTGAGCAGCTCGAGCGATGCGGTCAGCAGGCTCGAATACCCGGAGCCCGACAGCAGCTCACGCGAGCAGGGGTTTCCATAGCCCATGCGCCAGTCGGCGTTCGACCTGTCCAGCAGGAGCGCCAGCTCCGCGTGGGCCCGGATGTTCCGGCGCGCCAGCTTGGACAGGGGATCCTCCTCCTCGATGCTCCGTGCCTGGCGCTGCTCGAAGATGTCCCGCAGCAGCTTGCGCCCATCCGTCTGGGTCGACATCTCCTTGCGGAAGAGGCGTTGGGAGAACACCCCCGTGTTGCCCCCGTAGCTCACGATGGCGATGCCAATCTGCGTGATGGCGATGGGAAGGCTGTCATGGGAGACGGCCACGCTGTTCACGGCCTCGACCCGCCCCGGGAAGAGCAGGCTCTCGTGAATGATGGCCAGGCGCTCGGGGCTGGCCTTGTAGACCCCCGCGCTCTGGGGCGCGTCCCGCAGCAGCTTGAGGCGGGGGAAGAACTCCTTCCGGATGGCCTCCCGGACGACGTCCTCCTGGCTCACCGCCGTGTCCACCTGCTCCTTGAAGCGCTTCAGGATGTGCCGGGGATCAAGCCCCAGCTCCCAGGTCCTGAGGTCCAGTGTGGCGGCGAGTTCCTCGCCAAACGCCGAACGGTAGTCATCGTCCCCGATGAAACCATCACCCCCATCCGGGGGAATCCCCTCCGACATGCTCATTCCTCCTCCCCCTCGGGGAAGTACTTCTGGATGGAAAAGGGCCGATGTTCTGGCCCGAGCAGGATGCGGGCGTACGCTGCGGCTTCCATCCGGCGAAGACCGAAACGGGAAGCCAGTTCGTCCGCGGCCCGCGTCCGGGGAAGGCCCTCAAGCATCCGCAGGGCCTGATCGGCCGGTGCCAACAACTCGAAGGCCAGACGGTCCGCGCGATGCTCCACGGCGTCCACCTTCCCCGAGCAGATGGCGCCCGAGGAATCCCGGTCCATGAGTCGGACCTGAACACCCAGGGGAATCCGCTTGAGCATGGCGGACAGGCCCGTCAAAGCCCCGAGCTGGCGCTTGCCATCCAGCACCGGACGGATGTCCTCTCCGAAAGCCGCCAGGGCCTTCATTCGCGGCAGGAGATGATCGAGGACGAAATGGGCCACCTCGTGCGCCAGGGTGAAGCGTCGCACCTCCACGGAGTCCCGCTCCTCATAGAAGATGAATCCCCGCCCTTGATCCGCCACCATGAGCCCGTGGATCGGACGGTCCTGGTCCGGGACTTCGACCCGGATGTTGTTCCTCTGGGCCAACCAATCGCGAGCCTGGTGGCAGGTGAGCCCTGGAAGCGGAACGAGGGAGACAGGAAGGTAGATTTCCACCTCGTCCGCCAGCTCGCGGGGGAACACCGTGGCGGGGGGAAGCCTGCTGGCCTTCACCGCGTCATCCAGCCATCCGCTCCTCATTCGTCCATCTCGCCGTCATCGTCGTCCCGGTCCCGCGCCGCGAGCAACGTGGACCCGCTCGAGGGCCCCTGGCCCTCATGTTTCGAGAAGGTGTCCAGGGACTCCACGCGCCGGATGAGCCGCACCAGAGGAAGCGGCGCCAGCTCGAAGCGGTCCGTGATGAGGCGCAGATGCTCGGCGAACCGGTCCTCTTCCGGCCGGCGGCAGAGCGCGAGCCAGTCGAGCGTCTCGAGCGAGCAGCCCAACTCCGCCGCGAGGTCCTCGGGCGACTTGCCCTCGAGCCTGTGAGCCATCTCGAAGATGTAGCCGAGCGTCCACGTGTGCTCCTGGCTCTTGCGGACCGCGGGCTTCAGCCAGTCAGGCAGGGTCATCGGGGTCCTCCTTTCCTAAACGTTCCAGTGTCTTCATGAGCCGATCCCGATGCCGCTTCACTTCCCGGCGCATCTCCTCCTGCGACGAGGGGTCCAGTCCCAGCGCCCGCGCCAGGACCTCGGTGGAGCCCTCCCCACTCACGATCAAGCGGAGAGCGGCCAGGTCCGTTTCACTCAGGCGCTTCTCCAGTCGGTCCACCGCACGGGATGCCTCCACGAAATTCTCTAAAATATCCTTCGGAGCCGGCTGCTCGAGTTCGACAACGCTCGCGAAATTCTCCTCGCGCAGGGCCCGCGAAACCCCCGACTTGAGCCGATCCCGCACCCGATATTTCGCCGCCTTCGTGAGGTAGGTCACCAGACGGACCTTCCTGTCGGGGTCATACCGGCCTGGCGTCGCCACATAGGCGTAGAGCACGTCGATGACGGCGTCGTAGGCGATGTCCTCGTCGCACTTCAGGTCATGCCGCACGAACCCCTCGATCTGCCTGGCGAAGGCCTTCAACAGATCGATCAGGATCAAGGGATCCTTTTGAAGTGCCCGAGCGTGCAGCTCCCGCTCATCTATTATCGGAGGAACTCGACTCATCCCCTCTCCTCGGCGGGCCATGTTCGGACCCGCGCTCTCCGTGTGTGTTGTCCTTCCCTTCGGAACCACACCAGGGAGTTCGACGGGCACGTCACCCGACCTGACGTGAGAGGTTGATCGAAGCCCCGGGCAGGAGTCCATACCCCTCAAGGAGTAGTCCTCCATGGCAATCACCCCGCCCCTCGCGCGTAAGCTGCGGAAGGGGCCCGAGCGTCACCACCCAAGGAGCCGTTGACCATGAAGAAGCTGCTGGTGTTCGTCGTGCTGCTGGCCGTCGGAGCCGGGGCCGCGTATCACTTCGGCTATCTGGAGCGCCTGGGAGCCTGGTGGCCTCGAACACGGCTCATCCCCAAGGATCCCGCGCTGCTCGCCTACTTCGCACCGGACACCCGCGAGCTGATGCTCGTGCAGGCCACCGAGCTGGACTTCCGCCTCTCGGGCGAGTCCCGGGAGAAGTTCGAGCGGGAGGTGAAGGACTTCCAGACGAAGACCGGGATCGACACGCGCCGGGACGTGGACGCGATCGCCACGACCCTGGGGCTCGGCGTCGTCCGGGGGTATTTCGACTGGAGCCGGCTCTCGGTCTACCTCCAGTCCGAGGGCTACACGCTCACCGAGCTGGGAGGAGTGCCCGCGGCGATGAAGCCGCAGGCGGCGGACCTGGTGCTCGATGGGCGCTACCTGCTGATCGGCCCCCGAGGTGAGCTGGAGCGGGCCCTCTCCCGCAAGCAGCGGGACCAGGGGCTCGACAACGACAGTCCCCTCGTACGGGCCCTGGATGAGATCGGCTGGAAGCACGCGCTGGTGGGCGGCATGGTGTCCGGCTCGCCGGTGTTGGCCCTGACGGGTGCCGTGGGCCCGCAGGTGCAGTCCCTCCTCACCACGATCGATCCCACCCCGGAGGGAATCGAGCTGCGCGGCACCGCCGACGCCGGAAGCAAGCTCAAGGCGGACGTGCTGCGGGCGACCCTCGAGGTGATGCGCAAGACCCTCCTGCTCGGAGTCGCCCTGGACTCGAGTCCCGAGACCCGCGTCCTGCGCGACACCCTCGAGGCGGCCACGCTGGAGAGCGATGACCAGGGACGTGTGCGCGGCACCCTGCGCCTCCCCACCACGCTGGCGGAGAATGCCTCCGCGAACCTCTCCCGCGCCCAGTTCCCCGCGGCGCTCCAGAACCTGGGCCAGCCCTTCAAGAACCAGGACCCCACCGCCTCTGGGCAGCCCGCCGCCGCCCAACCGCCCCCGTCCACACCCGCGCCCACGCCCGTGGCCACCGTCGCGGCGCCCGTCACCCTGGACTGGAAGCCTCCGGTGCTCGGGTTGCTCCTGCTGGTGGTCGCGCTGGTGACGATGAGCGCCAAGACGCGCCCGGGCATGTTCAACGTCCTGTTCCACCCGCTCTTCCTGCTGCCCTTCCTCGTCACGACGATGGGTGTCTTCGTGTTCCGGTGGACGGGCCACGCGGGCGGCGCGTTCGACGTGCTCGCCCTGCCCATGCCCGAGTGGCACCGCTTCCTCTCCTTCCCCATCGCCCAGACCCTGGCGCTGAGCGCCGCGGTGCCCCTGGTCTTCGCCCTGCTCTCGGCCCCGGTGAAGTGGCTGCGGCGGTTCGCGGCGGGACTGGGGGTGGGCTTCAGCGCCTGGCTCGCGGTGAAGGCGCTCGCCCACCCGGCCGTGCCACTGATTCCTCCGGCCTACACGCTGTATTGGTACGCGGGCAACGCGCTCGTGGCCCTGCTCCTGGCGCGGATAACCCTTCCGCCGCGCCGGGCAAGTGGTCGAGCTACGCCCGCCCGCGCGCGGCCAGCAGCTTGAGTTCGCCGCGGAGTTTCATCCGGCAGTACTGACGAATCGCCAGGGCCTCCACGCCCGTCTCGTAGGGCACGCCGGAGAAGGTCTCGCCCACGTCGAAGGCCTCGCCCTGGCGGTTGTACTGGCGATGGTCGTCGGCGGCGAAGCGGGTGTCCCGGCGCAGCTTTCCCGTCAGCAGGCCGCTGGCGAGCGGCACCCGGGCAATGTGGATGTCGTTCACCAGGATGCAACCGGGCGGCACGGCCTCCAAAATCCAAACAACCCGCCCATCCAGGTCACAAAGCCGGTATAGCTCCCGCCGCACGACGAGCGCCGGAGCACACGCCCATGCAGATCACGACCTGGTTCATCGCGAAGGAAGACGAGGCGGAAGCGATCGCGTCGATCGTCACCACCGAGGAGCACGCTCCCGAGGAGTGGACCTTCATCGAGTTCCCGCTCATCGAGATGGAGCTGATGGCACTCTCCGCCGCCCTCCGGGGCACGGAGAGCGTCTCGGGCGAGTCCACCATGGAAGAGCCCCTCGTCTTCGATGAGGAGGGGTTGATCGTCGCGCGCGTGGTGGACTCCTTCATCCAGGCGCTGGCCCGGGTGGCCACCGGGAGCGAGTCCGCCCTCGCCGATGTCTGGGTCGAGAAGATGGACCGCGACCACCACGAGCCCGAGCAACTCCGCGAGCACCTCTCGCAACTGGCGGGCTTCGCGCGGCAGGCCATTGCCCGCAAGAGCCCGGTCCTGTCGCTCGTGACGTTCTGAACCGTCAGGAAGCCACCCCGGCGGCGTCTGTCCCCCTCCCTCTTTTTTTGGAGGCGCACCCATGACCCGCGACCCGAAGCATTCCGACGCCCCGAGCCGTCCCCGGGGCTATGAGCAGGTGGACCGGCTCTCCATCCCCCTCCCCCACGGCACCGAGGTCACCACCCGCGTGGAGCGGCTGGCCGGAGAGCGCCGCATCCCCCAGGGAGTGGTGGGCCGCGTGGCCCGCGCCCGGGACGGCGGCTTCGACATCCAGATCGTCGGCGTGGGCGAGCTCTGGTACGCCCGGGACGAGCTGGTGCCGCGCAAGCCGGGCCAGCTCCAGTTCGCCCTGCGCCGCGCCGCCACCTGGGACGCCCTGCGCCCCTGCGTGGTGCTGGAGACCGTGGTGGGCTCGCAGGCCTGGGGCCTCGCCAACGAAGCCTCCGACGTCGACATGCGCGGCGTCTTCGCCCTCCCCCTGCCCTGGCACTTCGGACTCGCCGACAAGGCGAAGGATCTCGTCAGCGCGGATGGCAGCCACACCTTCTGGGAAGTCTCCAAGGCGGTGGAGCAGGCGCTCCGGGCCGATCCCAACACCCTGGAGACGCTCTTCGTCCCCAGCGCCCGCGCCACGGACGCCCTGGGCGAGTGGCTGCTCGCCGAGCGCGAGGCCTTCGTGTCCAAGGCGATCTTCGGCAGCTTCGGCCGGTATGCCATGAGCCAGCTCGACAAGCTCACGCGCAGCCAGCGGCTCGCCGAGCACCGGGATCTCGTCCTCGCGTGGCTGTGCGAGGAGCCCGCGCCCTCGCTCGACGAGGTGTCCCAGCGGCTCGCCGCCATCTCTCCGCGCACCGCGCCCTCGCCCGAGGACGCGCTGCTCGCGGCCAAGACGTACCTCAAGCAGCTCTACCGCTCGCTGTGGGATCAGGGCCTCATCGAGTCCAACGACTTCGCCGCCCTCACCCGCTATGCGCGCGGAGGCGGACAGCGGCCCCCCAGCGCTCGCGAGCTGCGGCCGAAGAACGCCTACAACCTGCTGCGGCTGGTGGTGCTCGCCACCGGATGGCTGAAGGACGGCGTGCCCACGTTCGAGGTGTCCGGCGCCATGAAGGCACGCCTGCTGGAGATCAAGTCGGGACAGGTTCCCCTGGAAGACGTGCTGCGAGACGCCGAGGCGCTCGCGCCGGAGTTGGAGGAGGCCCACCGCACCAGCACCCTGCCCGCGTTCCCCGATTACGGGCGCGCGGACCGGCTGCTGCGGCGCGTGGGTGAGGAGTTGGCGCGGCGCTGGGTGCTGAAGGAGCCCGGGCCGCTCGGCCGCGATGCCCCCGCGCCTCCGGCCGTCGAGGACAAGGAGGACGCCCCATGACGCAGGACCTGCTGACGGAACACCAGACGCGCGTGGCCCAGCGCGTGCTCGACGAGGAAGCCGCGCACCGGTGGCACCTCGTCGTGAGCCTCACGGGGGCCCATGCGTATGGCTTCCCCTCGCCCGACAGCGACCTGGACCTCAAGTGCGTCCACGTCACGCCCACCTCGCACCTGTTCCAGCTGGAGCCGCGCCCTTCCGCACCCACCGAGCGCCTGGAGATCGTGGAGGGCGTCGAGGTGGATTACTCCTCCAACGAGCTGGGTGCCGTGCTCACCGGCGTGCTCCAGGGCAATGGCAACTACCTGGAGCGGCTGCTCGGCGCCCACCCCCTCCGGGGCTCCAGTGAGCTGGAGGCCCTGCGGCCCCTGGTGCGGGGCGTCCTGTCGCGGCGCCTCCACCGGCACTACCGCGGCTTCGCCCAGAGCCAGGCGCGCGAGTGGGAGAAGACAGGCTTTCGCTCCGCCAAGAAGCTCCTCTATGTGCTGCGCACGGCGCTCACCGGCACCCATGCGCTGCTCACCGGCGAGGTGGAAGCGGACCTCACCGTGCTGATGGACCGCTATGGCTTCGCCGAAGCGGGAGAGCTCATCCGCTGGAAACGGCGCGGCGAGCGCAGCGAGCTGTCCGAGGCGCTCTCCCTAAGCTGGCGCGACAAGGTCGGCCGGGCCCTCGAGCAGCTCGACGCGGCGCGTGAGCGCTCCGTTCTTCCAGAGGAGCCCCGGGAGGGCGGCGCGCTGGAGGCGTGGTTGCTCGAACTGCGGCGCTCGCGGTGGTAGGCCCTTACTGGCAGTGAAGAGGGGCATGGCACTAGGCTCGCGCGCCGTGCCCCTCGATCCCCTCGATCTCGCCGCTACCCCCGAGCGCCTCCACGCGCTCGCGAGGGCCAGCGTCCTGTCTCCCTCCGCCCTGGAGCAGGCCTCTCGACTCGCCGTGGCCACTCCAGGCCCGGCCGCCTGGCGGCGCTTCCTGTCCACCGTGCTGCTCGGCTTCGGCTCGCTGCTGGTGCTCTCCGGCGTCATCTACTTCTTCGCCTTCAACTGGCAGGCCCTCCACCGCTTCGGGAAGCTGGGGCTGGTGCTGGCCGCCATCACCGGGGCCTGCATCGCCGCGTGGCGGCTGGGCGAGGGGCTCGCGGGACAGTTCGCCCTGCTCTTCGCCGCGGTGCTCGTGGGCCCCCTCCTCGCCGTGTATGGGCAGGCGTACCAGACGGGCGCGGACCCCTACGGCCTGTTCCTCGGGTGGGGAGTGCTCATCCTGCCCTGGGTGGTGCTCGCGCGCTTCAGCCCCTTGTGGCTGTGGCTGTTGCTGCTCGTGGACACGGCGCTCGTCCTCTACTGGGAGCAGGTCGCCGACTGGGAGGGCACCCTGCTCCTGCTCACGCTCGCGGGAATCAATGGCGTGGCCTGGGTCGCGCACGAGGTGCTCGCGAGACGCGGCGTCGCCTGGCTCCAGGGACGCTGGTTGCCACGAGTGCTCGCGATGATGACGGTGCTGCCCCTGCTCGGCCCGGCGGTGATGCTGGCGGCCTCGCCCAAGAACGCGGACCCCGAGAACGTCGTGGCACTCTGCCTGCTCGCCGGGCTCATGGGCGCGGTGTACCTCTTCCACCGCCGGGTCCGTCAGGAGCTCTTCCTGCTCACCTTGTGCGCCCTGAGCGGGGTGACCCTGCTCTCCACCTTCGGGGGATACCTGCTGTTCAAGCAGGCCAGGGACATCGGTCTCGATTCCCTGGGCGCCTTCTTCGGGCTCGGCCTGCTCGTCATCGCGCAGGTGGGGCTCGCGGTCTGGTGGCTGCGTGCCGAGGCACGTGACGTGGAGGAGGCATAGCCATGGCCTTCAAACCCTCGCTTCGAGCCGTCCTTCCCCCCGAGGCCCAGCAACCAGCCCGCGACATGCTCCTGTCGCTCCCCGAGACCCGGCTCAGCACGCCCTGGTTCGTCAACGTCCTGAGCGGGCTGGGTGCGTGGGTCGCCTCCCTGTTCCTGGTGATCTTCCTCGCGCTGTTCCTCCTGGACGGCAACAAGACAGGAGCGATCGTCGTGGGGCTCCTCATCACCGCGGGCGCGGTGGTGCTGCGCCGCGCGAGTGCCCATGTCTTCGTCACCCAGCTCGCCCTGTCCGCGGGGCTTGCCGGCCAGGGGTTCTTCCTCATGGGCGTGGATCGCCTCTCGAGGAGTGAGGCGGTCCTCGCCCTCGCCGCGCTCGTCCTCCAGCTCGTGCTCCTCGTCGTCTACCCGGACACCCTCCAGCGCTTCCTGTCCACGCTGTTCGCTGGCCTCTCGCTGCTGTACCTGCTGCGAACCCTGGCACCCGCGGTGGTGGCGGACGTGGCCCTGGTGGGGCTCACCGCGCTCGCCCACGTGCTCCTGCTCCAACAGGGAAGATTCCAGAGCCGCGCCAGGATCGCGCCGTTGGTGACACCCACGGCCTTCGGGCTCATCACCACCCTCTTCTGGGTGCTGCTCATGCGCACCTGGTTCCAGGACTTCTACCGGTACCTCTTCGACCGCGAGGGTGGAGTCCCCGCGGGCGTGCTGACACTGGGACTCGCCGCGGTGACGCTGTACTCGGCCTGGCGGGTGATGGAGGAGACCCAGGCCGGGCCGGGAGGCGCCGCGGGTGTGACGGCCTTCGCCGCGCTGGCCCTCACGGCCCTGCTCACGTTGAACACCCCCGGCGTCATCGCCGCGCTGGGCGTGCTGATGCTCGGCTTCCACCGGCGCAACACCGTGCTGCTCGGCCTGGCCGTGCTCTTCATCCTCGTGTTCGGCGTGAGCTACTACTACGACCTGAAGATGACGCTGCTCGCCAAGTCGCTCGCGCTGCTGGGCAGTGGCCTGCTCATGCTCGGCCTGCGGCTCTTCATCGCCCGCCGCTTTCCCGTGGCCGGGGAGGCCCCATGAAGCGCACCCACGTCATCTTCGGTGGACTCGTCCTGGTGGTGGTGGCCCTGGTGGCACTCGTCGCCAGCAAGGAGCGGCTGCTCGCACGGGGCACGCCCCTGTTCCTGGAGCTCGCCCCGGTGGATCCCCGCTCGCTCATCCAGGGCGATTACATGGTGCTCGACTACGCCGTCAGCCGCGAAGCCGGCATCCCCGAGGGCGGTCCGGTAGCGGACGGGCGATTGGTGATCCGCAGGGACGAGCGGGGCGTGGGCCACTACGTCCGGAGCGAGGAGTCACAGCCCCTGGCTCCCGGGGAGTCGTGGCTGCGCTACAAGGTGCGCCGGGGCCGCGTCCGTCTGGGCGCGGAGTCCTTCTTCTTCCAGGAAGGGCACGCCGAGCACTACGCCCGGGCGAAGTATGGCGAGCTGCGGGTGGCCGAGGACGGCTCCAGCGTCCTCGTGGGCCTGAGGGACGCCGACCTCCACCCCCTGGGAGGCGGTCCCCTTTCCACGGACCCGGACGCCCCGTGACTCACTTCCCCGGTGAGGGGCCCGCCGCCTCGCCGGGAGCCAGGACGAAGATGCTGTCGAGCCGGATCTCCCTCGGGGCGCGCGGCGCGTCCACCTGGTAGTCGAAGTCGAACACCGCCCGCACCTGGAGCCCCGCCGCCCGGAACAGCCGCCGCGCCTGCGCGAGGTCATACGTGCGGAAGTGCCAGTGCGTCTCGATGAGCAGATCCTTGCCGGGCCCGGTGATGCGCAGCCGGTTGCGCATGGCCGAGCGCCGCAGCTTCCGGTCCGGCAGCCCCTCGTGGGTGTTGCACACCACCGTGTCCTCGCCGAGCGGCTCCACCCAGCGCTCGCGCTCGGCCTTGTCGCGCTCGTAGTCGGTGAGGTGGAAGCCCAGCACGTACAGCCCCCCGGGCTTGAGCAGCCGCCGCGTGCCCTTCAGGTGCGCGAGCGCCGCCTTCTCGCTGTCGAGGTAGCGGAACGTGGACACGAGGTTGAACGCCAGGTCCACCTGCCCCTCCAGCTCCGGCTGGAAGAACTCCTCCATGCGCGAGCGGTGCAGCCGCACGCGCCGACGCAGGGCCGGGGACAGGCGGGCGCGCGCATGGGCCAGCATCTTCTCGGAGATGTCGTAGCCCACCACCTGGAAGCCCCGGCCCGCGGCCTCGGCCACCAGGCGGCCCGCGCCGCACGCGGGCTCGAGCCAGCGCTTGCCTCCCGTGCCGTAGCGGCGGCTCACCTCGGCGAGGAAGTCCACCTCGCGCGCGGTGTCCGTGCCGAAGATGGCCTCGTAGTACTCGGGATGGTCATACCAATCGGACAGTCGTTGCATGGCTCAGTGCCCCGGGAACTCCGCCACCCGCGCCAGCGCGAGCATCAAGAGCAGGCCCGTCATCAGCGCCACCAGGTTGCGCGCCTTGTTGTCCTTGCCGTGCCGGTTCACGTGCGGCAGCAGATCCGTCACCGCCACGTAGAGGAAGGTGCCCGCCGAGAAGGCCAGCGCCCGGGGGGCGAGCGACTCGAAGCGCAGCACCGCGTCGAAGGCGAAGTAGAGCACCGCGCCCAGCGGCACCATCAGCCCGTAGAGCATCGCGAAGGTGAGGATGCGCGAGGTGCTCTTGCCCTCGGCCTTGAGGATGGAGGCGAGCGACAGGGACGAGGGCACCTTGTGCGAGGTGATGGCCATCAGCGCCATCAGTCCCACCCCCTCCTTCACCGCCGAGCCCAAGGCAATCCCATCGAACAGCGTGTGCGTGGACAGGCCGAGGAAGGCCGTCAGGCCCAGCGTGTGCCCGTGCACGTGCTCCTTGCAATCGGCCGGCTCCTCGCACGCGTGCGTCAGCACGTAGCGCTCCAGCACCATCAGGAAGACGAAGCCCGCGGGCACCAGCGCGAACGCCCAGAAGCCTCCGCCGACATAGGCCTCGGGGAGCATGTGGAAGAACGCCGCCCCGAACATCACCCCCGCGGCGAACGCCAGGAACGTCACCAGCCGCGTGGGCGTCCGGGTGAGCACCACCGCCAGCGCCCCCACGAGGGCACCCACCAGGATGATCAGCGAATAGAGCGTGAGGGATACCGCGAGAGGCATGGGGGGGCCGACACCTAGCACAGATCCGCGCCACCGGAAGTCATGTGCATCCGGATTGCAAGGCCCCCTCGCCCCGCCCCCTCACCGCGAGTTCAGGAACGAGACGGCTCGGGTGAGGCGGGCCGTGCCGGCTCCTCGGGCGGCTTCGGCGCGGACAGGGCGCGCGCCTCGGTGCGGGTGAAGGGCAGCCACTCGGGCCGCCCACGCAGGAACAGAATCAACTTCTCGCGCACCAGGGCGCGCACGTCGAAGAGGACGCTCGGGTTGGCGCTCACCAGCACGCGCACCTGCATCGTGCGGTCCAACACATCCTCCACCACCACGGTGGCCACCCTGCCATCCCACAGCTCCTTGGCCTCGTTCGCCAGGATGCGCTGGAGCTCGGCGCGCACCGCTTCCATGTCCGTGGCGAAGTCCACCATCAGCCGCACCACGCCCAGCATGCTCGAGCCCCCCTTGCTCCAGTTCTGGAAGGGCTTGTCGAGGAACTGGGAGATGGGAATCACCATCCGCCGCTCGTCCCACACCTTCACCACCACGTAGGTGAGGGTGATCTCCTCCACCGTGCCGAACTCGTTCTCCACCACCACCTGGTCGCCGATGCGGATGGGCTGGGTGATGGACATCTGGATGCCGGCGAGCAGCGAGGAGATGGACTTCTGCGCCGCCAGACCGATGACGATACCGGCGATTCCCGCCGAGGCGAGCAGCGACACGCCCACGTTGCGCACCATCTCGAACTGCATGAGCAGGAGCGCGGCGGCGATGACGTAGGTGGCCACCTCGAACACGGAGCGCAGCACCACCAGCTGGGTGTGCAGCCCCCGCGCCCGCCCGACGTCCTTGGTGCCGGTGGCCACCCTCTCCTGGATGTACTGCGCCGTCACCCGGAGGAAGCGCAGCAGGTACCACGCCACCGCGATGATGCTCAGGGTGATGAACAGGTGGCCGGTGATGTTCAGCGCCGTGGGCGGCAACAACAGCGCCGGCATGCCCAGCGCCCCGAGCACCGCGAAGCTCAGGAGCTTCAACGGCCCCCGGGCCGCCGGCACCAGCGCGTCATCCCAGGTGATGCGCGTCCACTTCGCCAGCCGTCCCATCACCTTGATCGACACCCGCTCGATCACCACCCCGAGCAGTGCCGCCCCCACCAGCGTCACGAGCACCCCCAGCCACTGCCAGGGCTCCAACCCCAGCACCGACCGCGCGAAGAGCCCCTCCGGCAACTCCTCGCCCAGCAACGTCGGACCGTACTCCCCGTAGAGCGGCTCGATGGCCTTCACCGTCGCCTCGCTGAACACCCACACCCGACCACCTTCGGGGACAGGCAGGCGGATGAGTCGGATGGGGTAGAGAATCTCCCCCACGGGGATGGCGTCGAGCTGATCGAAGCGGGCGCTCTCCGGGTCGCCCTCGGGCTCCTTGCTGAGGCTGGCCAGGGCGGTGGGCGCGAGCTTGTGGTCCAGGACGAACTTGAGCTGGCGCGCCAGGCGGGCCCCCTTCTCCTTCTGCTCGGCGGGGGGGATGAAGTCGAGGTCCAGGTAGTGCGAGGCCAGGGCATAGTCGCCCCGGTGGACCGCGTCGGAGAAGCCGTTGGCGGCGGCATAGGGCGTCTGCCGGTTCACCGTGGAGGGCGGATCCCCCAGGCCCGTGTTGTTGAGCGCCCAAGCATTCCACGACAGAAGCACGGACAAGCACAGGCTCAGAGCAGTCAAGGCGCGAGACATGGCGACTGTTTGCGACACCCCTCGTTGACCGGCAACCTCAATGTGCTGGCGGGTTGCTCGCCGTCCGGGCTACTGGACGAAGCACCCCCATGGTTCTCGTGCTTCTCCCTACCAGTGGGAAAACCTTGGAGCCCTCGGAAGGGGTAGGATAGAAGGGCCCCCCAGGAAGAGGCCGCCGTGCAAGAGAAGCGAAAGATCCTCCTCATCGACGACAGCGAGATCACGCTCGCCATGGAGAAGGCCGTGCTGGAGGCGCGCGGCTACGAAGTCATCGCCACGTCCACGCTGATGGAGTTCGAGAAGACGCTCCAGACGTGGAAGCCGGACCTCATCCTCACGGACATCCACATGCCCGAGGCCAAGGGCACCGACATCTGCCGCACGTTGAAGAACGAGTACGGGACGCAGGACATCCCCATCATCCTCTTCTCCAGTCTGCCGGATGACGAGCTGGCCAACCTGGCCGAGCAGGTCGGCGCCGATGGCAGCCTGTCCAAGGGCAACGGCCTGGAGGCGATGGGTGAGAAGATCGACGAGCTGGTGCAGAGCATCATCTGGTGACGCGGTGAGACGGCTCGTCCCCGCGCTCCTGGTGTTGGTGGTGCTCGGCGCGTGCTGGCGCAAGGCGCAGTCCACCGAGCCCCCCGCGAGCACCCCGATGGAGGCCCCCGGGCAGAGCGCCAACGAGCGCCCCCAGGACACCAACGCCCCCGGCGCCGTGCTCTTCATCTCCGCGGACCTGCGCGGCTACCTCGGCCCCTGCGGCTGCAGCGAGAACATGCGCGGCGGCATCGCGCGCGCGGCCTTCCAGGTGCGCGAGGCCGGCAAGGGCCCCCTGCCGGTGCTGTACGTGGACGGAGGCGAGGGCCTCTTCGGCGCCACCACGCTCAAGCCGGAACAGGTGCCCCAGGAGGAGCGCAAGGCGCGCGCGCTCGCCGAGGTCTTCAAGGACATGGGCCTGGCGGTGCGCGCGGTGAGCGAGCTGGACGACGTGCGCGGCGCGGCCTTCCGTCAGGGGCTCGGCCTGCCGGAGCTGCCCACCGGGGGCGTGAAGGTGCTGGCCGCCGGAGCGCGCAAGGTGGGCGTGGTGAGCGCCACGGACGCGGCCGGGCTCCAGCGCGGTGACGCCCAGGCGCGAGCCCAGGGCGCCGCGTTCGTGGTGGGCCTCTTCCAGGGCACCCTGCCCGAGGCCCAGAGCGCCGTGGCCTCCGCCGAGCCCGGCGTGGACCTGGTGGTGGCCACCCACACCGCCTCCGAGTTCGACGGCGAGCAGAACACCCTCACCCGGGACGCGGTGCCGGTGGTGGGCCTGCAGAGCAAGGGCCGCTCGCTCTTGCGCGTGGACCTGGCCTACGGCGCGACGCCGGGCCGCTTCACCCCGCAGCGCTCCGCGCAGGAGGCCGAGAAGGAGGTGGCCTCCCTCGAGCGGCGCATGGCGCTGCTGGACTCGGAGATCAACCTGCCCGGCGTGGACCCCCAGCTCAAGGCGCTCAAGCAGCAGAAGCGCGCGGAGCTGGTGGAGCGCCGCCAGGCCCTGCTCACCGCGCCCGTGGCCACCGGGGGAGACACCGACACCTTCACCGTGCGCTTCGTCCCCCTGGAGTCCACCCTGCCCTCGGACCCCTCCGCCGAGGCGGTGGTGAAGGCCTACGACGCGGACGTGGGAAAGATGAACCTGGAGTGGGCGCGCGTGCACGGCCAGGACTGCCCGGCGCCCGCCAAGGGGGAGGCCGCCTTCGTGGGCAACGCCTCCTGCGAGAGCTGCCACGAGGAGTCCTTCCCGGTGTGGAACGCCTCCAAGCACCACCAGGCCTGGAAGACGCTGGAGGAGGTGGGCAAGCAGTACCACCTCAACTGCACCGGCTGTCACGTCACCGGCTGGGAGCGCCCCGGCGGCGTGTGCCGCCTGGACAAGGTGGCCGGCCGCGAGAACGTGGGCTGCGAGAGCTGCCACGGCCCGGGCTCTCGCCACGCCGAGGACCCCTCCCCCGACAACATCGTCGCCCGGCCGGGCGAGGCGGTGTGCGTCACCTGCCACAACCGCGAGAACTCACCCCACTTCGACTTCGCCACCTACCTGCCCCGCGTGCTCGGCCCCGGACATGAGGCCTCACGGGAAGTGAAGTAATGGCCGCCAACACACATCCGGGCGGTGCGTTTCTTCCCGTCCACGGCATCCAGGGCGACAATGGCCTGTCTGGATGCTTGTTGGAGCAACGCGAGAAGCATCGAAGTCTTGAGACCCCAATCAACCGGCCCTCCCGGTAGCCGGCATCCTGGTGCCCATGCAGTCCTTCAGCCTGCTCCTCCTGGTCCTTTCCGCGGCGTCGCAGCCGCCGGGTGATTCCCCGCCGCAGACGCCTCCCGCCGCGGAGGCCCGGCCGGCCGACCCCGACGACAAGCCGGTGCTCGCGGGCTCCGCCCAGGACGCCGACCCCTCCCCGGCCGAGGACGCCGAGGAGCTGGAGGACGAATCGCTGGAGCTCGAGGAGATGAGGGCCCTGGAAGGCGCCACGTTGGATCCCGGGGCCCGGCCCGACGCCGAGGTGCTCCAGTCGCTGCGCCGCCTGGGGGTGGCCAACCCGCTGCGCCTGCGCATGCTGGATGCCCTGGAGGAGCCCACCTTCCGCGAGGACGAGGCGAGCGCGGAGCTGCCGCGCATCACCGACCTGTCCACCTTCGACGTCGCGCTCGTGCAGGCGCGCTACGACATCCCGGTGGAGATGCAGCCGCTGGTGGCCCAGTACATCCAGTTCTTCCAGGGGCCGGGCCGCAAGTGGTTCCGCAAGTGGGTGAGCCGCTCCACGCGCTACCTGCCCACGATGCAGCCCATCCTCGAGTCCCTGGGGCTGCCACGTGACACGGTGTACCTGGCGATGATCGAGAGCGGCTTCTCGCCCAGCGCCTACTCGTGGGCGCATGCCGCGGGCCCCTGGCAGTTCATCGCCAGCACCGGCCGCCAGTACGGCCTGCACCAGGACTTCTGGGTGGACGAGCGCAAGGATCCCATCAAGGCCACTTACGCCGCGGCGCGCTACCTCAAGGACCTGTACTCGGAGCTGGGCCACTGGTACCTCGCGTGGGCGGGCTACAACACGGGCAGCGGCCGGGTGCGCCGGCTCATGGAGCGCCACGGCACGTCCGACTTCTGGACCATCTCCGCGGAGAAGGGCCTGGCGACGGAGACCAAGCACTACGTGCCCAAGCTCATCGCCGCGGCGCTCATCGCCAAGCACCCCAACGCCTTCGGCTTCGCCGAGGACGAGTTCGTCTACGAGTCGCCGCTGGCCTTCGACGAGGTGAAGCTCACGGAGGCGGTGGACCTGGACGTGGTGGCGCGCGCGGCGGGCGCGAGCGTGCTGGAGGTGCAGGAGCTCAACCCCGAGCTGCGGCGCTGGTGCACCCCGCCCGCGAGCGCGAAGAACCCCTACACCCTGCGCCTGCCCCAGGGCACGCGGCAGCGCTTCACGGAGAACTTCGCCCAGCTCGCGACCAAGGATCGGCTGGCCTTCCGGGTCCACCGGGTCAAGCGCGGGGACACGCTGTCGCAGATCGCCCTCAACTACGGCACCGCGCCCGAGGCCATCCTGCAGATGAACCAGCTCAAGAGCCTGCGCACGCTGCGGGTGAACGCCGAGCTGGTCATCCCGGTGCCCGTGGGCCGCCCGAGCAAGGAGAGCACCACCGAGAGCGCCCTGGCGCGCAAGGTGGCGCAGGCGCGGCGCAGCGGCGTGACGGTGCCCCGCCCCGAGGACGAGGTGCCCGCCGGCACGCCCCGCGGCCCCGTGGCCGTCGGCCCCATCAAGACGGAGGTCATCAACGGGCGCAAGCGCATCACCTACGGCGTGCAGTCCGGCGACAGCCTGTGGGCCATCGCCCAGCGCTTCCAGGTGGCGGTGGACGACGTGCGCAAGTGGAACAACCTCACCGTGCGCGCGAGCAAGCGCGCCCTGAAGGTGGGCTCGGTGCTGTACGTCTGGCCGAGCAACACCCCCGCCCCGGTGGTGGAGCGCGCGGGCACCGTCGTCGCCGCCCAGAAGGCCCCCACCGGCCGCACCGGCACCGTGCACTCGCTCGCCGCCGGCGAGTCCGTGTGGAGCGTGGCCCAGCGCTACGGCATCACCGTCGAGGACATCAAGCGCTGGAACCACATCACCGACACCAGCCGCCTGCCCACCGGTCTCAAGCTCACGGTGAGCGCGCCGTAGTCCTCCAGGCGCGGGCGGGGGAGCCCATCCCCCGCCCCGGGACTCACCCCTGCTCGAGCAGGTTCTTGAGCTCGCGCACGCGGCGGGTGATGTGGTCGCGGTCCAGCCGGCGGAAGCTCTCCGGGAGCAGCTCGCGGCTGGTGCACTCCTGCACCGCCACCAGGTTCTGCAGCTCGATCTCCAGCGGGTAGCTGGGCGGCACGAAGTCCTCGAAGACGGCCTTCAGGTCCTCCACGGTGGCCTGCTCCCGGCCTTGCGCGAGCGCCCGGAAGCGCGTGCGCACGAGCACCGCCTCCATGTCCGCGCCGCTGAGCTGGCGCGTGCCCGTGGGAATCAGCTCGGAGATGGAGGGCACCTCGAGCTTCAGGCCCGTCTTCTTCTGCATCACCTTGAAGAGCTCCTCCCGCTCGGCCTCCGTCTCCGGATAGAAGAGCGCGAGGTGCTCCTCGGCGCGGCCCTGGCGCTTCAAGTCGATGGGCAACAGGTCCGGCCGCGCCGTCATCAGGAACCAGACGATCTTCCCGCGGTACACCGTGTTGCCCATGAACGAGGCGATGGAGCCGAACACGCGGCTGCTCGTGCCCGAGTCCCCGCCCGAGTCGCGGTTGCCCAGGAACGTGTCCGCCTCGTCCACCATCACCGCCACCGGCCAGAGCGCCTTGAGCAGGTTGAAGATCTTCTCCAGGTTGCTCTCGGTGACGCCCTGCCACTGGCTGCGGAAGTTGAGGAACTTCACCACGGGGATGCCAATCTCCCCGGCGAAACACGACACGAGGAACGTCTTGCCCGTGCCCACCGGGCCGCTCACGAGGTAGCCCATGGGCATCACCTCCATGCGGCCCTTCTTCAGGGCATTGGCCGCCCCGCGCAGCATCTCCTTGGCCTTGGCGTGGCCCGCCACCGCGTCCAGCGTGTTCACCGGCTCGATGAACTCGAGCAGTCCGTGGCACTCGGCCTGGATGAGCTCCTTCTTCTTCTCCTTGAGCTGCTCGGTGGTGATGCGAATCCCGCGCTCGAGCGCCTCGGTGAGCACCCGGTCCAGGTTGATGCGCGACAGGCCCGCCGTCATCTTCGCCAGGGCGGCCAGCGGCACGTCCGACACCGCCGCGAGCTTCTTGCCCTCGAGCTTGTAGCGCACGTACTCCAGGCGCTCCTCCTCCATGGGCAGGGGCAGCTCCAGGGGCGCCACGTAGGGGTTGCGCGACAGGCGCGGGGAGATGTCCGCCAGGTTCTCCGCCAGCAGCACCACCGACACGTCGCCCGCGAGGAACTGGGGATCGTGCGCCCACTTCTCCAGCGTGGCCAGCACGAAGCGGTCCTCGGCCGACAGGTGGCTCATCTCCCCGCCGGGCGCCAGCGTCTCGGCGAAGTCGATGATGAGCGCGAGCGAGCGGCCCTCGCTCAGGCGCATGCGCAGGAAGTTCTCGAGGATTTGCAGCGCCCGGGCCGGATCCCTCGGCAGGCTCTTGGCGTAGTCGGTGCCATAGAGCGCGTCGTAGCCGGCCATGGTGCGCTGCAGCTCCTTCTGCGTGTCCGGCGAGGAGGAGCGGATGCCCGAGGAGCGGTCATAGAAGAGGACGTGGTCGCGCCCGCCGAAGAGCTCCTCGGCGAGGAACGTGCGCAGGGTGCCGAAACCCCGGCTGCCATCCTCCTGGGTGAGCGGCTGCAGGTCCCTCACCGCCCCGTAGAGCAGGAAGGTGTTGACGGTTTTCGTGTAGTACTTCTGGGCGAGCTTGCGCGCCCAAACGGGCAGCTCCGCGAGCGGATCCGCCGCGTCCCCCTTGCGTGCCTTGGTCACGGACTTGCCTCTCCGGCCCCTCGTGGGGGCACTCGCGCCCTCCCACGAGGGGAAGGGCGCCTGTGTTCTGGTGGCGAGGACTACCTACAACCGCGCTGCTTCTTCAGCCGCTCGTTCACCCTGTTGCTCTTGGGCGCCACGCGCACGTCCACGTCGTCGTAGCAGCGCAGCTTGAGGCTCACCTGCGTCACACCGGACGGCAGGCGCACCAGCGCGGGCGTCTGGCCCCACTCCTTGCCCCCAGCGACGATGGTGGCGCCGGACGGGGAGGACTGCACGTCCACCTCGAAGGTGTCCGACTCCAGCCGCAGCTGCACCTGGGTGGGCTTGTCGCCCGCGCTCAGGCGGACGTTCTGTCGGGCCGGCTTGAAGCCGGGGGCGCTCGCCTCCACCAGCACATCCGTGTCCGCCGGCGCCTCCCCCACGTAGATGGAGGAGGAGCCCTTGGCGCGCACCACCTTGCCATCCACCTTCAGCTCCGCGTCCGGAGGCTGGGTGACGACGAGCATCTGGGCCGTGCGCGCCTCGCGCTCCAGCTCCACCGGAACCGTCGTGGCCGCCGTGCCCTGGGCGATCTCCACGCTGCGCGTGAAGGTCCGATAGCCCTCGGCGCTCACCATGATCATCGCGGGACCCGCGGGCACCTGTTGGAACAGGGCACCCTTCTTGGGCACATCCAGGTCCGTGCCGTTGAAGCTCACGCGCGCATTGGCCTGCACGCCGGCGGGCAGCTCCATCAGGAGGTAGCCCGTGGGGGCCGGCCGCAGCACCAGGTAGCCCACCCCGAGCAGCACCACGAGCCCCACGGCGGCCAGGGCCGCCAGGAGCGGCAGGCGGTTGGCGGGAGGAGCCGCCGACTCCACGTTGCGCGCGGAGGTGGCCGATCTCGGCGCGGTGGCCGGGCGCGCGGGAGCCGTGGGCGCGGCATCCGGGGGAGCGGTCAGCAGCAGCTCATCCGTCCGGTCCTCCGGAGGAGGCGGCGCCACCGGCGGCGGCGGCCGGGAAGCCACCGCGGGAATGGAGCTCAGCGAGGCCCGGGGCGGAACGGCCGGCTCGTCCGTCCGGCTCACGCGCGGCATGCCGTCCATGGTGTTGCGCGCCTGGCGGGCCACGGTGGTGCTCTCCGCGGCGGAGGGCGCGAGCGACGGAGACGGCCGCGCGGGAGGAGGAATACTCGCCGTGAGCCGCGGCAGCGACGGGCGCTGCAGGGGCTGTTCGGTGATGACGGGCGCGCGCGGCACCTCGACGGGCGTCACCGTGCGGCCCGGCCCCACCAGCCCGGGCTGCGTGTTCGGCTCGTCGTCGTCGTCGTACTCGGACTCGGGGCCCATCACCTGCGTCGCCCCGGACTCCTCGCGCGGATTGAACGGCACGGCCACGGGGGCCGCCGTCAGCTTGGGCATGGAGGCCAGCGTGGGCGAGCGGCGCACCGCTCCCGAATGAGGCCCCCCGGAGGGCGGCGCGGCCTGCGGCACCGGCGGCAGGCTCGTCTGCACCGGCGCGGGGGGCGCCGACGACGTGCCTCCCTCGATCGCGCTCAACATGCTCTCGGGGGCGGCGATCTCCGCGTACTCCTGCAGCCGCTGCTTCTCGCGCTCCACGTCCTCCGCGAAGGTGGACTTCATGTACTGCATGAGGTCCTTGCGGCTGAAGATGGACTCGGAGGTGATGAGGAAGCGCTGGAGGTCATCCCCCAGCTCGTTGGCGTACTGGTAGCGCTCGTCCACGTCGCGCGCGAGCGCCTTGAGGACGATCTTCTCCAGCGCCTCGGGGATGCGGCGGTTGTAGGCGCTCGGCGGCACGACCTCGGCCTTGCGCACCTTCTCCAGGACGCTGAAGTCGCTGTCGCCCACGAAGAGCCGCTCGCCGGTGAGCATCTCGTAGAGGCACACGCCGATGGCGAAGATGTCCGAGCGCCGGTCCAACGGCAGGCCACGGATCTGCTCCGGGCTCATGTAGCCGAACTTGCCCTTGAGGATGCCGGCCTGCGTCTTGGTCGCCTTGCCCGCCGCCTTGGCGATGCCGAAGTCGATGACCTTCACCTCCCCCTCGAAGGAGATGAGGATGTTCTGCGGCGAGATGTCGCGGTGGACGATGTTCATGTCCCGCCCCATCCCGTCCTTCTTGCGGTGGGCGTAGTCCAGGCCCTCGCACATCTTGGACACCACGTAGGCCACCAGCGGCACCGGCGCCGGTTCGCTCTTCTTGCGGCCGCGGTCGAAGATGGCCCGCATGTCCTTGCCGGGGATGTACTCCATCGCGATGAAGTAGTTGTTCGCGATCTGCCCCAGCTCCTCGATCTTCGCGATGTTGGCGTGATTCAGCTGCACGCTGATCTTCGCCTCGTCGATGAACATCGAGATGAACTCGTCATCCTCGGCGATGTTGGGGAGGATGCGCTTGATGGCGACGAGGCGCTCGAAGCCGCCCGCGCCGAACATCTTCCCGCGCCACACCTCCGCCATGCCACCGATGTTGATTCGGTCAAGGAGGAGGTATTTCCCAAACGGGATGGGTTGCCGCTTCGGTTGAGTGGTCGTCACGGGCGCACGAGGCTCGGGGGGTTCGGGACCGGAGCCTATCGACCGCCCATCCACAGGGTCAACCGCGCGTGACGTCCCCCCTCCCCTCGGCACCACGCGTCAGGGCGGAGGAACGGGCTCCCGCGCCCCCACGTCGGGTGTCTCCGACCCGCCCGGAGGCGTCCGACCCCCGGGCGTCTCCCCGAAGGGCGCCTCCGCTCCGGGCGGTGGCTCCTCCTCCGGGGGCAGGGGCTGGATGAGCGCGAAGGACGTGTTCCCCTCCGAGGACAGCACCTCGGGGAGGCCAAAGCGCTTGCCGGCCGGGAGGGCGACCAGGGAGACCCAGGCCCGCTCGGCACCGGGGGCCACGCAGTAGATGAAGGTGCCCACCTCCAGGCCCGGAGCCTGCTCGACGGGCCCCTGGCACCCCTGGCGCACCTGGAGCGACCAGGCGAACGCCCGCACACCGCGTATCAGGTAGGGCGGCTGGCCCATGCCCTCGACCACCGGACGCAGCACCTCGGGCGAGGTGGGGACCTTGTTCCCGCGCACCAGCGGCTCGACCTGCTCCCGGAAGCGCCCCAGGGACAGGAAGGCCACGTCCTCGGAGCGCAGGGGCATCTGGTTCTCCGAGAGCACCAGGTCGAAGAAGAGCGCGGTCACCAGGACGATGGGCAGCAGCCGGTAGCCCTTGAAGCCCTCGCCCCGGCCCCGCGTCAGCCCCCACACTCCCACCCCGAGTGCTCCGAGCATCACGCAGAGCACCACCGCGGGCCAGACGAGGGGAGGCGGCGCGAGGAAGGCGGACACCTCGGCGCTCCGGGCGCGCAGGGCGTCCAGCAGGTCCCCCCCATAGAGCCAGCAGAGGACGAGCAGACACACGAGGTTGGTGAGAAGAGTCTGGCGCGAGGGGAGCGTCATCCGGCGAGCGTGCGTGCGGGGTCCGTGGCGGCGGCGCGATGGCTGGGGAACCAGGCGCCCGCCACCGCGGCGAGCAACCCGAGCCCCATCCCTCCCACCACCACCGTCCAGGGGAAGGAGAAGAAGCTGTCGGGCTTGAAGGGGAACTCGGGCAGCCAGGTGGCGGCGAGCCGATCGATGAGCAGGGCCAGCAGGAGCGCGGCGAGGGTGCCCAGCACGCCGCCGGCGAGGCCCACCACGCCCGCCTCGGCCAGGACGATGTTGCGCACGTCCGCGCGCGAGGCGCCCACGGCCTGCATGACGCCGATCTCCCGGGCCCGCGCGCGCACGGACGCGCTCAGCGCGTGGGCGATGTTCACCGCCGCGAGCACGCAGATGAGGATGGACAAGAGCGCCAGGGCGGACGTGACGAGCGTCACCGCCGCGCCCACGTTCTCCGCGAGCCGCCGCTCCTGGTCGTCGATCTCCAGGCCCATGCCCCGCACCGCCGCCATCAACTCCGACACCCGGCCGGGGCTCGTGGCCACCAGGGTGACGCCGGAGTACGTCTCCGTGTCCTGGCCCAGCTCACGGTTGAGGCGCACGGCCACCTCCAGCGGCAGGGTGATGCCCGCGAGCAGCGCCCGGTCCGAGGTGCCCACCACCTGCGCCTGGGCGGAGATGACGGGCACGTTGGGCAGCGGCGCGGAGACATAGGAGCGGTTGAAGTCCACCGGCAAGAGGAAGCCCTGGAGCATCTGCGGCGAGAGCCTCGGCAGTCCGCGGGCCGGGGCGAAGGTGTTGTTGTAGATCTCCAGCAGGCGCGAGGAGATGAGCACCGGCAGCGGCTGGCCCGGCCCCGCGTCCACGAACTTCTCGCGCGGCACGTCCCCCTCGACGAGCCCGGGATCCACCCCCACCACGAGCAGATCCATGCCCATGCGCAGCCGGCGGCCGAAGAAGTCCCCGTTGTAGAGGCTCGCCGCGGGGGCGCGCACGTTCATCTTCCGGTACACCTTCTCCACGCCGGGCAACGCCTGGAGCCGCTCCACCATCACCGTGTCCAGCCGGCCCCCTCCCAGGAGCGAGCCGAGCGACACCGTGGGCGGCACCACGTCCACCAGCCGCGCATCGGAGGGGAAGACGCGCTCGCGGATGACGCGGCCCACGCCCAGGCCCAGCCCCACGAAGAAGACGAGCGCCCCCACGCCCATGGCCACGCCGAAGGCCGAGAAGAACGCGCCCCGCCGCTCGCGCGCCAGGCTCAGCCGCACCAGTCTCGACAGCGCCGCGAGCCTCATGACTGCCCTCCCGCCAGCAGGGGCCGGGCTTCCTCCACCAGCCGACCCTCCTTGAGCCGCAGCACGCGCCGCGCCGCCGAGCTCATGCGATCCTCGTGCGTGACGGCCAGCAGCGTGAGGCCCTCGCGGTGCAGCTCCTGGAAGAGCGAGATGACGCCCGCGCCCGTGGCGGCGTCGAGGTTGCCGGTGGGCTCGTCACACAGCAGCAGCTTGGGGCCCGTGAAGAGCGCCCGGGCGATGGCCACGCGCTGGCGCTCGCCTCCGGACAGCCGCACCGGCGTGCGATCCTTCTTCGCCAGGAGGCCCACCCGGTCGAGCAGTGCCTCGGCGCGCTTGCGCGCGTCGACGGGCGCGGCGCCGAAGTGCGAGGGCATGAGCACGTTCTCCACCGCGGACAGGTTGGGGATGAGGTGGAAGGACTGGAAGACGAAGCCCACGTGCTGGTTGCGGAAGCGCGCGAGCGCCGGCTCCTTCAAGCCGGTCAGCTTCACGCCCGCCACCTCCACCTCGCCCTGGTAGTGCACGTCCAGGCCGCCGAGCAGGTGCAGCAGCGTGGACTTGCCACTGCCGGACGGGCCCACCACGGCCACGAAGTCCCCCTGCTCCATGTCCAGCGACAGGCCATCGAGCACGCGCACCTCGCTGCCCTCGCCGTCCTGGTAGCGTTTGACGATGTCGCGCGCGCGGATCACGGGCGGGCCGCCAGCCAGAGGGTGAGTTCCGCCTGCAGGGCCTTGTCCTTGCCGGACACACCCAGCGTCACCGCGCGCAGGTCATCCGTGGCGTCCAGGAAGCGCACCGTGGTCGCCTTGATGGCGAAGCCGCCAATCCCCCACGCCTCGGAGGGCAGCGCCTTCACCGCCTCGGCGAGCTTCCGCAGGTCCACCACCGCGCCCAACGCCGGCTCCTGGAGCGCCCCGCGCAGCTCCTCCGCCACGGGCACCGCGCCCGGAGCACCCGCGAGCCGGGGCAGCATCGACTCCAACCGGGCCCGCGGCGCCGCGACCACCACCTTGTCCCCCACCGAGGCCAGGTGCGCGCCCTCGCCCCGCGCGTACGTGGTGAGGTAGACGCGCTGGCCATTCACGTCGGAGGGTTGGATGTCGGCGCCGAAGCGCCTGGCGACGGGGGGCAGCTTCTCCAGCAGCGAGGCGACACCCGCCGCGTCCTTGCCATCCCCCACCGCCACGAGCTGCACGTAGCGGAAGGGATTGGTGCGCCGCGGGTCCAGCGAGGGCAGGCCCGCGCCCAGTTGCACCGTGGGCGACAGGGACACGCCCGCCACGCTCCCGGGCTCGAGCCGATCCAACAGCTCGCCCTTCACGTCGAAGCCGCTGTCCTGCACCGCCCGGGCGACGAAGGAGCCCGTCAGGTAGGGCCAGAAATCGTTGAGCCGCGTGGCGTCGCCCTGGTAGCGCAACACGAGGAAGCTGTCCTCGGGCAGGTAGCCGAGGAGATCCGCCCCCTTCTGGGGAGTGAACGCGGCGAGCGTGTCCTGGGCGCCGGGCCACGGCGTGTCCAGACGCACGGAGATGGCGCGCTCGCTCAACGAGCCCACCAGCGTCACCGCCTGGGTGGTGCCCGCCGGGACGAGGAACCCCACCCCGCCGGGAAGGAAGGCGTAGAAGTCGCGCTCGGTGGGCAGGCGCTTGAGGGAATCGGACAGGAGCGGCTCCCCGGCCAGCGACTGCTCGGGGGGGAGCGTGGCGAAGCCGGAGAGCCGGGGCACCACCTCCCCCGGTCCCACCAGGGCGTAGCCGTCGGTGAGCAGCAGGCCCAGCGAGGGCGCGCTCGCGGTGGGACGGCTGAAGGTGAGCAGCGTGCCCCCGGGGACCTTCTGCTCCGCGCGCTCGGAGGCGCCCAGGCGATCCCGCGCCAGCCGGGCGAAGGTCTCCGTCAACAGCTTCTCGTCCTTCATCCCCAGCACGGAGAAGGCCTGCTGGCCGCCCAGCAGGGCCACGCCCACGCCGTGCGAGGGTTCGATGCCCGCGGCCTCCATGGCCTGGCGGTTGCGCAGGTCCACGCCCACCTGACGCATGATGCTGGAGACGAGCGCCTCGGCGGACTGGGCGTTCTGGAGCTGCGCGGCGAAGTTGGCCAGCTTGAGGTTCTGCAAGCGCGCGAGCTTCTCGCCGAGCACACCGACGTCCGGCACGACGAGCGACAGCTGGGCGTTGCGAGGCAGGAAGCGGGCGGGGCTGAACGTCTTCACGCCGCCCTGCTTGTCACCGCAGCGGGAGCAACCGGCGAAGACGAGCAGCACGAGCAGGAGCCAGGGTGAGGCGCGGCGGAGCATAGAAGGGGGAGTGCAGACGGCCTCGGCCCCGGAGTCAAATTCTTCGTGCGGGCTTCAGGGGCCCCCGCCCAGAAACCAACCGGTCAGGCGGGTACGCCGACACCTCTCCCGGGGGGCCTAGCGGACGCGCGTCCCGTGGGGCAGCGGCGCCGAGGTCTCCTCGCTGAACTCCATGAAGCGCTCCATCTCCCGCACCGTCTCGTCCGTGGCGCTCGCCCCGGCGCTCAGCACGTCGAGCTGCCGCGACACGCTCTCCGGATCCCGGATGGCGATGGACTGCTCGTGCGTGAGCCGCATCAGGTCCTCGATGCTCGCGAGCTGGTGGCTCACCACCTCGCGGCTCTCTCCCGCCTGCTCGAAGCGCGCGAGCCGGCGCCGGAGGATCTCCAGGCGCTTCTCCTTCACGTCCTTGATGCGCGCGTTGGTCTCCTGCGCCAGCTCCGCCTCCAGCGCGCGCACGTCCTTCTCCAGCGACTGCCGCTCCGCCGGGTTGAGGTACGCGCGGTACTGGTTGAGCGCCACGATGAGCCGCAGGAAGGAGGTGAGCAGCGCATCCAGCCGCTCCTCGCTGCTGGTGGCCAGCACCCGGCCACCCGGCAGCCGCGCGTAGTTGGCGAGGATCTTCTCCTTGAGCCCCACGAGCTGCTGGTAGTGCTCGCGCTGCGAGGGCGCCAGATCCTTGAGCAGCGTCTCCACCTGCTGCCGCGCGGCCTCCGTGTCCTGCGCGTCGGGCCCGCGCGAGCGCACCGCCCGTCGGAAGCGCGAGGAGGAGACCGCCCCCACGAGGTACACCCCCTCGACGCCCAGCGCCACCAGCGCGGGCAGTGCCTCGCCGGTGAGCGCCGCCGACGCCCCGGCGGTCAACAAGCCCACCAGGTTGGCGGGCATCAGGAAGGCGGCCTTCAGGAAGTTCGGAGTGCGGGCCACGTCAGTTCTCGCCAGCGAGGCGCCTCGCGGACAGGGGCCTCATGGCCCTCGCGCCTCCGACACGTATTTCAGCGCGCCGAGATCGCGAGTGTCCTCGGCTGGCGGTGCCTTCGCCGTGCGCCTGATCTTCTGGTAGAGCGCCGAGGCGCTCTGGAAGAGCTCGTCATAGGTGACGGGCGCCTCGCCGGAAAGCCCGAAGAAGGCGCGATTGTCCGCCAGTGTCGCCGGGGGAGCGCTGCGGATGGCCTCGGACGGGTCTCCCAGGTAGGGGGCCACCTCGCCGAGCAGCCGCGCCGCGGGCGCCGGATCCTTCGCCACGCTCTGCCCCGCGTCCAGCAGGCCCCGGATGATGCGCCGGAGCGCGTCCGGGTAGCGCGCGGCGTAGTCTCCCCGGGCCACCAGCACCGAGGCCACCAGGTGCGGCGCGTCCGCCGTGGTGGCCAGCACCTGACCGCCTCTGTCCCTCGCGGCCAGCTCCACGTCCCCCCACAGACCCGCCACCGCGTCCGCCCGGCCCTCGCGCAGCGCCCGGCCCGCGTCCAGCGTGGAGGGCAGGTCCACCCACCGCACGTCCGACATGCGCAGGCCCGCGCGCGAGAGCACCCACAGCGCGAAATAGGAGGAGGAGCCCGAGGGGTACACGCCCAGGCGCTTGCCCCGCAGCTGCGCGAGCTCCGTCACGCCCACCGCCGCCAGGGCCTCCTGCCCCCGGCTGCGCCCCACGAGCAACACCGTGCGCGGCGCCGCGTCCCGGAGCGCGGGCAGCCACGCCGCCAGCCGGTCCACCGAGAGCACCGCCAGATCCACCCCGCCATGCTCGGCGCCCACCGAGAGCGCCTGCCGCAGCTCGTCCTCGTTGGCGAAGACGACGGCGCGCGCGTCCATGGCATAGGCCGTCTTGAGCACGCCCTGCGCCGCGCCCGGAGGAGGCGCGGGGTTGTCCAGCGTCGACGCGCCGCCCGTGGCCAGCAGCAGCGCCGCCGCCGAGCCGCGCGCGGTGAAGCCGATGAGGGTGGGCCGCAGCGGCACCGAGGCCAGATCCGCCATGGGCGCCGTCACCCCCGCGGGGAAGTCTCCCGGCGACAGGCGCACGGCGTCCTTGGCGGCCGGGAAGAAGCGCGCCTGGAGCCTGTCCAGGTAGCCCAGGGGCGAGGCCAGCAGCCAGGCGGCCCCCAGGGCGCACAGCACCAGGAACGGAATGAGGCCGGGTCCGCGTCGCAACGCCATCAGAGCGGCCTCCTCCCCCTGGCCACTACTTGATCTCCACCTTCTTGCCGATGGTCTTCTCCGGACCGGCGCTCACGTCGGACACCGGCGCGGGGCTGTCCAGGCCCATCTCCATCTTCATCTGCTTCACGAGGTCCATCGCCTGCAGCGCCTCGGCGTCCTCCTCGATCTGCACGGCCTGGTGGTCCACCGAGTCGAGCGCCATCTGCATGCGCGCCTCGTTGACGGCCGCCTTCTCCTGCACCTTGCGCAGCATCTCGCCGTGCGTCTGGTCGATGCCCGCGACGGTGAAGGACTCCATGGCGTCGGCCACCTTGGACTGCCACTGGGCGCGGCGCGCGTCGCGGATGGCCGTCATGGCCTCCTGCGTCTTGCGCTCCTTCTCGCGCATGAAGGACTTCTTCAGGCTGAGCGACTTCTCGTACGCCTGCTTGGCCGTCGCCAGCTGCTGCTCG
This sequence comes from Cystobacter fuscus, assembly GCF_002305875.1. Lineage (NCBI taxonomy): Bacteria > Pseudomonadati > Myxococcota > Myxococcia > Myxococcales > Archangiaceae > Cystobacter > Cystobacter fuscus. The sequence continues at coordinate 9,956,940 of NZ_CP022098.1, forward strand.
TTGCGCTCCAGGGCGCCCTTCTCGATCTGCAGCTTGCTCGCGTACTGGGCCGCCAGGTCATCACGCCCCGCCTGGATGGCCGCCTTCACCTTGGCCGTCAGATCGCGGATGTCCTGCTGGTACTTGGCGTTCTCCTTCTCCAGGAGCGTCAGGTTCGCCCGCACCATGGCGATGGACTCGTTCATCTTCGGCACCTGATCGTTCAGGTCCCGGATGTTCTGCTCGAGGATGAGCTCCGGATCCTCGATGGAGGAGACGAAGAAGCCAGCGAAGCTGCGCATTGCCCTCTTGAACCGTTGCCACATGGCGGGTGTCGACCTCCTCCACTGCGAGTCCTTGGGGGACTACCTTACACCAGCCCACCCAGCTTACCACGCGTGCCCAATCTCCTGCGTTTCTACGCTTCGCGCACGGGGTTCATTGCCAGCGGGCCCTCAGGGCCCTGGTGGGTCCGCCCGGAGTGCGAGCGAACCCGGCCTCGGGGAAGGCGCCGTCAGCGGGCGCGGGCCACGGGGCGGGCACGGGAGGGGGGCCGGGCGCGCGCGGTGAGACGGGCGGAGTGGCGGCGGGCGTTGGCGGCCACGGCGGCGGCGTCCAGGGTGAGCAGTGCCCGGTCCTTGAGAACGAGCCGCCCATCGATGACCACGTGCACCACGTCGGAAGCGCGCGCGGCGTAGACGAGCGGAGAGAGCACGTCGGCCGGGTCGGACGGCAGGGCGTGCAGGCCGGACAGGTCCACCACGGTGACGTCGGCGCGCTTGCCCACCTCCAGCGAGCCCAGCTCGGCCTCCAGGCCCAGGGCCCGGGCACCACCGAGCGTGGCCATCTCCAGGACGCGCTCGGCGGGCATGCCCCGGGGGCCCACCCGGGGATTGTGCAGCAGCGCCGCCAGCCGCATCTCCACGAACATGTCCAGGTTGTTGTTGCACGCGGCGCCGTCCGCGCCGAGGCAGACGGACACGCCCTCGTCGAGCAGCTCCGGCACCAGGGCGATGCCCGAGGCGAGCTTGAGGTTGGAGCCCGGGCAGTGGCACACCACCGTGCCCGTGTCCCGGAGCAGACGGCGCTCGACCTCGGAGAGCCACACACAGTGGGCGAGCGTCAGGTGGGGCCCGGTGAGGCCCACCTCGTGGAACCACTCCACGTTGTCCCGGCCGGTGAGCTGGCGCACCACGTCGCACTCGGTGCGGTTCTCGCTCGCGTGGGTGTGGATGCGCACGCCCTTCTCGCGCGCCAGCCGTCCCACCTCGCGCAGGAGCTTCTCCGTGCAGGACAGGACGAAGCGCGGGGTGAGGGCATAGCGCAGCCGTCCCCCGTGGGTGCCGTGCCAGCGCTCCAGCAGCGCGAGGCTCTCGGCCAGCGAGTCCTCGGTGGACTCGGCGAGGCCCGGGGGCACGTCGGGCGCGTCCATCATCGCCTTGCCGCCGGTGAGCCGGAAGCCGCAGTCCCGGGCGGACTCGAAGACGGCGTCGTAGTGGCGCACCGAGCCCATGTCGAGCGCGGCCGTGGAGCCCGAGCGGATGAGCTCCGCGAAGGTGAGATCCGCCGAGGCGCGCATGGAGTCCGGATCGTGCGCGGCCTCGAAGGGCCAGATGCGCTCGCGCAGCCAGTCGAGCAGCTCCAGCCCATCCGCCCGGTTGCGGAAAAGCGTCTGACAGGCATGCAGGTGGCCGTGGACGAAGCCGGGCAGCACCACCTGGCCCTTCACGTCCAGCACCCGGAGCCCGGTGCCCCGCGGGCGCGGGCCGCGGCCCACGCGGGCGATGCGCCCCTCCTGGATGAGGATGTCGGCCTCCACGAGCACCTCGCGCTCGCGGTTCATCGTCACGACGGTGCCGTTGGTGAGGAGGAGGTCCACGGTCCGAGGGGTATTACCACGGTTCATGCCCGCTCCAGCCATAGACACTCGTGCTCAGCAGGATTGATCACACACGTCAGCGCGGGACGGCGGGAGACGCGTGCCCCGCGGCCCGCTGGCGTGCCTGCACGAGCATCGCGAGTCCGAGCAGACCCAGCGTCACCAGGGTGATGGTCGCCCCGAGCCGCTGGCCGGGAGCGCGGAACGAGAAGGTGACCTGGTGGGTGCCCGCCGTCAGCCGCACGCCCCGCACCGCCACGTTGGCCGGCAGGATGGAGGCGGGCTGCCCATCCACCGTCGCGCTCCAGCCCGAGTAATAGGCGTCGTTGAGGACCAGCGCGGCGGGCTGGGTGGCCTCCACCTCCAGCACGACCTCCTCTGGCGCGTAGCGCACGAAGCGCACCTGGCCGAGCGCTCCCGCGGACTGGGGGGCCTCGACATGCTCCGTGCCGGGAGGACACTCCAGGACCACTTGCTGGCCGGGCGTGAAGGAGCGGGAGAAGAGCTGGGCCCTGGCCGCGTCTTCATCCGGCACGCACACCGGCGTGGCCAGATAGGCGCGCGGCAGCGCCAGGGGATTGCGCAACAGCAGCTCGTTGAAGCGTGGAATCTCGGTGAGGATGACGTCGGGCTTGCCGTTGAGCCGCTGGTACTCCCGCGCCATCACCGTGACGTATTTCACGTGGAAGAGGTCCAGGACCCGGCTCGGAGGAAGATCGAGGGGCGCCTGCTGTATCCCCAGCAAGCTCACGGCCCGCCAGGACACGACGGGAAGATAGGGCCTGGCGCTCTCCAGGTGCCAGAGCGCGGGGGTGTCCGGCCAGAGGGAGTCGAGCATGTTGATGGACTGGATGTCGATGGCGGCGATGCCCTCGATGGCCTCGTGATCCTGGAGTTCCGGCGCCACGCCATAGACGCGGGGCCGGACGACGCCGCTGTCCTGCTCGGCCTCCAGGAGGGTCCCCACCACGTGGGAGGGACTCTCCAGCAGCTCCGGGATGGACACCTGGTACACGTCCCCGTTGGCCAGGTAGAGGATGACGAGCTGGAGCGAGACGAGGGCCCAGGCCCGGAAGGCGGGCGCTCGCACCCGGAGCAGCACGACCCCCATCACCCCGAGCGTCACCCCCGCCACCACGGACGCGAGCAGCACGTTGTCGTGGAGGATGTCCTGGATGTCGGGCCGCGGCGTCTTCCAGAGGGCACCGATCACCCCGTGGGAGAACACCCGCCCGCGCCACTCGGCCAGCGCGAACAGGCCACAGAGCGACGCGAGCACGAACGCGGCCTGGCCCACCCTGCGCGACAGGACGGGCTCGCGCAGCACGGCCCGCAGCCCCGCGCCCGCCCCCAGGGCACAGGCGAACATGAAGTAGGGCAGCAACTTCTCCGGATAGCGGAAGACGTTCCAGACGGGCACCCACCGGTACAGCCAGCCATACAGGGGCAGGTGCCGTCCCATCGACAGCGCCAGCACGAGCAGCGCCAGGGCCGCCACCGTCCACGCCAGGGCCCGACGGCGGTGGACCCAGAGCGCCGCGCCCACCAGGAGCAGCGCGGGCGCGCCCACGTGCACCGAGTTGACCCAGAAGGAATGCATCCCCGTCTGGAACAGCTCATCGGCCATCGCGAACGAGGCCACCGCGTCCGTCTCGGGATTGAGGAAGATGGGGCCGAGCACGAACTCGAGCATCCGGAGGGGATGGAACGAGAAGTAGGTGGCCAGATCCAACGTCGTCGCGGTGGGCCTCGTATCCTCGTGGATGCCGAGCACGGGAGCAATCTGCACCGCCGCCAACAGGGCGGCGAGCACGATGAGCAGCACGGCCCGGGACACCGCGCGCGGCAGGGAGGCACGCTCCGCACGCAGCGGCACGAGCACCAGCACCAGGGCACAGCACAGCGCGAAGCTCTGAGGCTCGCCGCTCAGGAGGATCAGACCCAGCGGGAGCGCGGCGGCGGCGGCGCGGCGGGCGGACGGCTCGCGCAGGAAGCGCTCGGCACCCCACAGCGCCCAGGGGAACGTGGCGGCGGCCATGAGGTAGAGCAGGTTGTTGCTGATGCCCACCAGGTAGCCGCCCAGCGCGTAGGTGATGCCCGACAGCAACGCGCACCCGCGCTCCAGACCCCACTGCCGGGCGAAGCGGTAGGTGCCTCCCAGCGCCGACACATAGGAGCCGAGCGCGATGACCTTGAGCGCCACCCCGAGCGGCAACAGCAGGTAGAGCACGTTGGTGGGGTGGAAGACCCCGGAGATGAGCATGCCCGCGAAGGGCTGACCCAACCCGTTGTAGGGATACCAGGCCGGAAACTCCCCCTGGGACACGCGCTCGGCCCAGTACTGCTTGAGCGGGTAGTAGACGAGCAGGATGTCGCGCGCGATGAAGACGTCCGAACTGAACGTCGCCCGGTGGAAGTAGAGCAGCGGCAGGGCGAGGGTGGCCGCCACCATCGCCAGCCGGGACGCACTCCGTGACATCAGAGGAAGTCGCTGGAGAAGGCGTGGGGCAGCAGTTCCCCGAGTGAGTAGCGCGCCTCGTCTCCCTTGAGGTTGCGGCTGCGCACGGGCAGCTCCCTGGGAGCGAACTCCAACATCACCTGCCGGCACATGCCGCACGGCGGACACGGCGTGGGCGTGTCCACCACGATGGCCACCGCCACCGGACGGCCGCGGCCCTGGGCCACCCCCGCCGCCAGCGCGTTGCGCTCGGCACAGGCGGACAGGCCGTAGGAGGAGTTCTCCACGTTGCAGCCCGTCACCACCTCACCATCCGGGTACAGCACCGCCGCCCCCACCGGGAAGCGTGAATAGGGAGCATGCGCGCGCTCGCGCACCTTCGCCGCCGCCGCGAAGAGATTGTCCCAGGGAATGTCCGTGCTCATGAGCCACCTCGTTGGTTGGACTCCGCCTGCTCCACTTCCTCCAGATACTGGGAGATGCGCCGCTCCACCTCGTCCGACAGGTCCAGGAAGCGCACGTGCGCGGAGGTGCCGCGCGCGCCGTAGCTCACGTTGAGCACCTGGCCCCGGACCTGGAGCTCCTCGCTCGTGCCGGGCAACTTGAAGCGAGCCTCCACCTCGGTCCCCACCGACAGGGCCGCGCCGTGCCAGGCGAAGCCCCCCAGCGAGATATTACCCTCCCGGGAGTCGAACGAGTCCGAGCTACCCGCCTTCCGGATCCGAAAGCGCATCGACACCCGGAGCGAGGACCGGCGCTCATCTCCGGACGATGCACTCATCCTAATCGCTCCAGGATCAACGGCTGGGGCTCGGGTGCCCGAGGTCCACAGGTATAGGCCGCCAACAGTCGCGCCCGCACATCCTCCACCGGCGCCGGGTCATTATAGTGGATGCGCACCAGCGGGTCTCCCTTCTTCACCGGCTCGCCCACCTTGCGCAGCAGGGTGAAGCCCACGGCGGGATCGATGCGGCTGTCCACCCGCTGACGTCCGGCCCCCAGCGCCACCGCCGCCAGGCCCACCGCCTCCGTCTGGATGCCGGTGACGAAGCCCTCCTCGGTCGCCAGCACGTCCACCTGCGAGCGCGCCTGGGGCAGGAGGGAATAATCGTCGATGGCGCGCGGGTCTCCCCCCTGCGCCTGGACGATCTCCTGGAACTTGCGCACCGCGCTGCCGTCCTGCACCGCCCGCTCCAGCTTCTGACGCGCCTCGGCGAGCGAGGCCGCCCGGCCGCCCAGCACCAGCATCTCCGCGGTGAGCGCCAGCGTCACCTCGGTGTAGTCGGCCGGGGCGCGGCCGCGCAGCATCTCCACGGCCTCCACCACCTCCAGCGCGTTGCCCACCGCGCGCCCCAGGGGCTGGTTCATGTCCGTGAGCAGCGCCGTCACCTTGCGGCCCATCTCCGCGCCCACGCCGATCATCGTCCGGGCCAGCAGCCGCGCGTCCTCCACCGTCTTCATGAAGGCGCCGCTGCCCACCTTCACGTCCAGCACCAGCGCGTCGATGCCCTCCGCGAGCTTCTTGCTCATGATGGAGCTGCAGATGAGCGGGATGCAGTCCACCGTGGCCGTCACATCACGCAGCGCGTAGAGCTTCTTGTCCGCGGGGGCCACCGAGGCCGTCTGGCCGATGAGGCAGCAGCCCACCTCGCGCACCAGGCGGCGGTAGTCGCCCACCGGCAGATCCACCTTGAAGCCGGGGATGGACTCCAGCTTGTCCAGCGTCCCTCCCGTATGCCCCAGGCCCCGCCCGGAGATCATCGGCACGGGCACCCCGCAGGCGGCCGCCAGCGGCGCCAGGCTCAACGACACCTTGTCGCCCACCCCTCCCGTGGAGTGCTTGTCCACCTTCACTCCGGGCACGTCCCCGAGGTCCAGCACCTCACCGGACTCGAGCATCGCCCGCGTCCAGGCGCCCAGTTCCACCGCGTCCAGTCCCCGGAAGAAGACCGCCATGCACAGGGCGGACATCTGGTAGTCCGCGACGTCCCCCGAGGTATACGCCTCGATGAACGCCCGGATGTCGCCGGGTTCCAACCGCTTCCCATCCCGCTTGGCCTTGATGAGCTCGTAGGGTCTCACGAGGAAAGGCCATAGCAGGAAGGAGCGCGGGCATGCACCCGGAAGAAAAGCCCGCAGTCCCCCATCCACCAACCGGGACCTCTCCACCATCTGATGATAAAGGAGGGAGGTCTTGATCTCCCTCCGGCACATCCACAAGCGCTTTGGCGCCGTGACCGCCCTGGACGACGTGTCCCTGGACATCGGCACCGGGGAAGTGCTCGCCCTGGTGGGCGAGAACGGCGCGGGCAAGTCCACCCTCATGAACGTCCTCTATGGGCTCTACCACGCGGACGCGGGGGAGGTGCTCATGGAGGGCCAGCCCGTGCGCCTGAAGAGCCCTCGGGACGCCATCGCCCGGGGCATCGGCATGGTGCACCAGCACTTCATGCTCGTGCCCACCCTCACGGTGGCGGAGAACGTGGTGCTCGGCCGCGAGCCCACGCGCTTCGGGCGCCTGGACCAGGAGCGCGCGTGCCAGGAAGTGGCCGCCACGTGCGAGCGCTTCGGCTTCAAGTTGGATCCCCGCGCCCGCGTGGACACGCTCAGCGTGGGCTCGCAGCAGAAGGTGGAGATCGTCAAGGCGCTGCACCGCGGCGCGCAGGTGCTCATCCTCGACGAGCCCACCGCCGTGCTCACCCCCCAGGAGTCGGATGACCTGTTCCGGGTGGCGCGGGGGCTGGCGGCGGGAGGGCGCACGGTCGTCTTCATCAGCCACAAGCTGCGCGAGGTGCTCAGCGTGGCCGAGCGCGTGGTGGTGATGCGGCGCGGCCGGCGCGTGGCCGAGGTGCGCGCCGCGGAGACGCGCCCCGAGGAGCTGGCGGCGCTGATGGTGGGCGAGGCGCGCATGCCCACCTCCGAGGCGCAGGCATACCACCCGCCCACGGGCGAGCGGCTGCTGGAGACGCGCGGGCTGACGGCCCGAGGCGAGGACGACCGGCCCGTGCTCCGGGGCGTGTCGCTGGAGGTCCACGCGGGGGAGATCGTCGGCATCGCCGGAGTGGACGGCAACGGACAGCGCGAGTTCGCCGAGGTGCTCACGGGCCTGCGGAAGCTGGACTCGGGGAGCGGCACGCTCCTGGGTGGAGCGCTCGAGGGCCTGACACCCGCGGAGGCGCGGCGCCGGGGCGTGGGCCACGTGCCCGAGGATCGGCTGTGGCGCGCGGTGGTGAAGGCCATGAGCGTGGAGGAGAACGTGGCGCTGGGGCGGCAGGCCCAGGTGCCCTTCGCGAAGGGGGCCCGGGTGGACTTCGAGGGCCGCCGGGAGCGCACCCAGACGCTGCTGAAGGCCTATGACGTGCGGCCGCCGGATCCGCGGCTGCCCCTGCAGGTGCTCTCCGGCGGCAACCAGCAGAAGGTGGTGGTGGCGCGCGAGCTGGATGCCTCGCCCCGGCTGCTCGTGGTGGTGCAGCCCACGCGTGGCCTGGACATCGGCGCGGTGGCGCAGGTGCAGGCGAAGTTGCGCGAGGCGAGGGACAGAGGCGCCGGCGTGGTGCTCGTCTCGTTGGATCTGGAAGAGGTGCTCGCCCTGGCGGATCGCGTCTACGTCTTCTTCGAGGGCCGCGTGAGCGGCACCTTCACCCGGCCCGAGTTCGACGAGCGGGAGATCGGCCGGCGGATGCTCGGCACCGGACAGGAGGTGGCGCATGGGTGAGAAGCTGCGCTCGGTGCTGCCCTCGGTCTTCTCCGTGCTCCTCGCGCTCGCGGTGTGCTGGTGCTTCATCGCCCTCACGCGCGACGCGCAGACCGCCACCGAGGCCTACTTCCAGATGCTGCGCGGGGGGCTCGGCGACTGGCCGGCCTTCCTCGACGGGGGGCGCGTGGCGCTGCTCACCCGGCCCCTGGGCGAGGCCGCCATCAAGGCGTCCATCCTGCTGCTCACCGGCCTGTCGGTGGCGGTGGCCTTCAAGGTGGGCCTGTTCAACATCGGTGCCCAGGGGCAGATGCTCATGGGCGCGCTGGTGGCGGCGCTGGTGGGCGCGTGGTGGGAGCTGCCCGGGCCGCTGCACGTGCTCGCGGCGCTGCTCATGGCGGGGCTCGCCGGGGGCGCGTGGGCGCTCATCGCCGCCTGGCTCAAGCTCGCCCGGGGCGTGCACGAGGTCATCTCCACCATCATGCTCAACTGGATCGCGGTGAGCCTGGTGGACAACTGGCTCGTGGTGGGTCCGTTGCGCGCCGGGGCGGGCACCTCCCTGTCCACCACCGGAACCCCGGAGATCCTCCCCAGCGCACACCTGCCGCGGCTGCTCGGGGACATCTCCCGGCTGAACCTGGGCTTCCCCCTGGCGCTGGCGGTGGCGCTGGCGCTCTGGGTGTGGCTGTCCTGGCTGCGCACGGGCTTCGAGACGCGCGCGGTGGGACTGGGCGCCGAGGCGGCCCGGGCGGCGGGCATTCCCGTCACCCGGCGCACCGCGGAGGCCATGGGGCTGGCCGGAGGGCTCGCGGGGCTGGCGGGCGCGGTGCTGGTGCTGGGCACCGAGCTGCGCTACCCCGGCACGCTGGGCGCTCCCTACGGCTTCGACGGCATCGCCATCTCCCTCATCGGCAACAGCCACCCGCTCGGGGTGACGCTCTCGGCGCTCTTCTTCGGAGCGCTGCGCGCGGGCGGCACGCGCATGCAGCTGCTCGGCGTGCACAAGAGCTACCCCGAGCTCATCCAGGGCCTGGCCCTGCTCTTCGTCGCGGGCCGGCAGGTGTGGCTCGCCCTGCTGCGCAACCGGCGGCGCGCGCCCCAGGCGTCCGCCCAGGCGGCGCCCGCTCCGGGTCCGGAGGTGCCACGTGCTTGAGGTGTTGGAAGCGCTCCTGTCCTCCACGCTGGAGTACTTCCCGGCGCTGGTCTTCGCCACCCTGGGGGCCACGCTGTGCGAGCGCTCGGGCGTCGTCAACGTGGGCATCGAGGGGATGATGCGCGCGGGGGCCTTCTGCGCCGCGGTGGCCTCCATCTCCATGCCCACCCCCCTGGGGGTGATGATGGGCATGCTCGCGGGCGCGGGCATGGCGGCCGTGCACGGCGCCCTGTGCATCCACTGGCGCTCGGACCAGGTGGTGTCCGGCATGGCCCTCAACCTCGTGGCGACCGCCGGCGGCACCTACCTGCTGGAGTCCCTCTACGGGCCCAATGGCACGCCCCCCATCCAGCAGCTCTCGCGCTGGCACGTGCCGGGACTGGACGCGGTGCCGCTCTTGCGCGTCTTCTCCGGGCACTCGGCGCTCACCTGGCTCGCCCTGGTGCTGCCCCTCGCCTTCCACGCCCTCTTCTACCGCACCCCCTTCGGCCTGCGGCTGCGCGCCGTGGGCGACAAGCCCCACGCCGTGGCCACGCTCGGCCTGTCCGTGCCCGGCCTGCGCTGGCTCGCCGTGCTCGGCGGCGGGCTGCTCGCGGGCCTCGGCGGGGCCACCCTGTCCACCGCCGTGCTCGACCGCTTCGAGCAGCACACCCCCGCGGGCATGGGCTTCATGGCCCTGGCCGCCATGGTGTTCGGCCGGTGGACCCCCCTGGGCGCCCTGCTCGCCGCGCTCTTCTTCTCCGCCGGCAACGCGCTGCGCATCGGCCTGGCCTCCAGCGCCCCCGGCCTCCTCCAGGTCATCCCCCAGGGCGTCCTCCTCGCCCTGCCCTACTTCCTGACGCTCGCCCTGCTCGGCTTCCAGGGCCGCCGCACCCACGCCCCCGCCGCCCTGGGCACCCCCTACGAGCAGGAATCCCGCTGAATCCAGGTGGGTCGCGCTCCCCGTCCGGTCCGGAGTCCGTTCCGGACCGTGGACGCGGTTTTTTACAATATGGGTCCGGGCAACCCTGGGTCATTTCCAACCAGGAATCAGTCCGGACCCGCCCATCTGACACTAAGGGCAGGCAGCAACGGAACCCGCCATCCTCTGGAGAACGCGACAAAGTCCCGTTTTTCCAGGATGCGGTGATTCGCTGTCTCTGTCCAGACAGAGTGGAAAAGACGAAAAGGCGGCGGCACGGGGATCGCATCTAATAGGCACCGCTCGCGCTCGGGCATGTTCGCGGAGGAATGGGGGGGGGCCGCGAAAGCCAGGGTGAGCAGGCAGGTGCCAGACGTAGGGGCGGTATCGGGCGGGATGGGGAAAGGAAGGGGGCCGGCGTCCTGGGGCATTCGAGGGGGGGCCGACGTGAACGACGAACAGAAGAAGATGATGGGTGGGGTGACGTGATGAGCGCGGTGGCGATGGCCTTTTGGCCGCAACAAATGCTCGTGACGGGTGGGGAGGGCCGAGGCCGGCTGGCGAGCATGAACGCCCGGGAGGACGGCGACGAGCAGCACCTGGACCTGTGCACGCTGGCACGCGAGGCGGTCTCGCTGCTGCGCACCGCCGGACACGTGGAGCCCACCGAGGTGCAGCTGGAGCTGCCGGACGAGCCGGTGTTCGCGCGGGTGAACCCGTGGCGCATGGCGCAGGTGCTGCTCCACCTCATCGCGGACGCCGTGGGCGCGCGCCGCGGCGCGCAGAGCGCCACGCGGGCCGTGCGCTTGAGCGTGGAGCCGCAGGACGACTTCGGGGACTACGGCCCCACCATCCAGATGCGCTACATGGGGCGCGGCGGCCCGGCGCGGCCCTCGCACGAGGCGAGCGGCCCGGAGGGACTCGAGGCGGCGCGCGAGCTGGTGGAGGCCCAGGGCGGACACCTCGCGGTGCAGCACCATGGGAACACGGGCACCACGGTCACCGTCACCGTGGAGCTGCCGGACCAGGGCACCGCGAGCTGGTAGCCGCGAGGGGCCCCGAGGGTCCGCCGTGAGCCGGGGGCGAGCCCCCGGACTCCGGACGCCGGACTACAGGTGGAAGGAGACGCCGAACGTGGCATCCAGCGTGAAGCGCGCGCCACCCCGGTAGTAGCCGTAGTAGGTGCCGATGGACGGCCCCATGCGCACGTTGAAGTTGACGGCGAGGTTGCGAGCCACGAAGTACTCCAGCCCGCCGCCCACCAGCAGCGGGAAGACGGGGCCGCCGCCCGGGCCGAAGATGACGTAGAAGGGCACGTCCACGCCGATGTTGACCATCAGCGCGCTGCCCACCGGCAATCCCAGCGTGAGGGACAACGGCAGGGTCAGGCCCACGTCGGTGTAGTTGTCGTCGTAGAAGTAGAAGAGGGGCCCGGGCGAGAAGCTCAGCCCCACGTTCACCTGCGACGTCTGCAACAGCATCAACCGCATCCAGGCCTGGAGCTTGATGCCCGGCACCACGCTGGTGACGATGCCCTCGCGGCCGTAGTTGAAGCTGAACTTGCCGCCGATGTCGAAGCGCGACGTGGCCCCGTGCAACAGGCCCAGCGAGATACCCGGCCAGCCAAGCTGGCCATTCAACACGGTGGCGCCCTGCCCCACCGTCTGACCCGAGAGCACGGACCAGCCCTGGCCCCGGCCGTAGCCCTCCTGCGCCATGGCGGCTCCCGACACGAGGAGCATGCCCACCACGAAACCACTCACGATGCCGCGTTTCACGCTGTGACCTCCGGCTGCCCCCGCTCGCGCGCCAGCGCGAGGAAGGCGTCGATGAACTGCTGGAGCTGGGCCTCCGCCCGGACGCGCGCGGCGGACACCGGCTCGCCCGGGCCGGGCGTCTCCTTCAGCTCGAAGTAGTACTTGATCTTCGGCTCCGTCCCCGAGGGCCGTGCCGTCACCCGTCCCCCACCCTCCAGCTCGAAGGCGAGCACGTTGGAGGGCGGCAGCTTCTCGCCCTTCTTGTAGTCCGTCACCGCCCGCACCGTGCGCGCGCCCACGCGGGAGGGGGGAGAGGCGCGCAGGCCCTCCATGATGCGCGCGATGACCTGCGCGCCCTGGGCGCCCGGGAAGGTGAAGTTGCGCTGGGCGCTCACGTAGAGGCCGAAGCGGCGCTGGATCTCCTCCAGGTAGACGGCCACCGTCGTGCCCCGCGCCTCGCACCAGGCGGCCAGGTCCGCGAACACGAGCGCCGCGCCCACCCCGTCCTTGTCCCGCGTCACCGTGCCCACGCAGTAGCCGAGCGCCTCCTCGTAGCCGAAGACGAAGCGGGTGCCCTCGGCGCGCTCGCGCTCGAGGGCGCGGTTGGCGATCCACTTGAAGCCGGTGAGCACCTCGTCGTACGCGGCGCCCAGCTCGCGCGCCATGTCGCCGAGCTGCGTGGAGGACACGATGGTGGTGACCACGTGCGGCGTGGCGCCGGCGGCCTGCTTCGCTCCCTGCGCGAGCACGTAGTGGCCCAGGAGCACGCCCACCTCGTTGCCGGTGAGCATGCGCAGCGCGCCGTCCTCCCCGCGCACCATCACCGCGAGGCGATCCGCGTCCGGGTCATTGGCGAGCACCAGGTCCGCGTTCACGCGCCGCGCGGTGGCGAGCGACAGATCCATGGCCCCCGGCTCCTCGGGGTTGGGAAAGCGCACGGTGGGAAAGGTGCCATCCGGCTGGTGTTGCTCGGCCACCACGTGGACGTGGCGGAAGCCCGCGCGCGCCAGGGCCCGCTCCATCCACACGCCGCCCACCCCGTGCATCGCGGTGTAGACGATGCGCAGCGAGTCCGAGCCGCGGCCGTGCACGCGCAGCCGGAGGATGGCCTCCAGGTACGCCTCGCCGAGCGAGTCCGGCAGCTCGTGCCACAGGCCCCGGGCGCGCGCCTCGTCCACCGCGAGCAGCCGCACCTGGTTGGCGGGCTCCACGCGGGCGATCTCCGCGGCGATCCCCTTGTCGTGGGGCGGGATGATCTGCGCGCCGTTGCCCCAGTAGACCTTGAAGCCGTTGTACTCGGGCGGGTTGTGGCTCGCGGTGACCATGACGCCCGCGGCGGCGCCGAGGTGCAGGGTGGCGAAGGCGGCGAGCGGCGTGGGAACCATGGAGGGGAAGAAGTGGGCGGGGATGCCCTCGGCGGCGAGCACGCGCGCGGTGTCCTCGGCGAGCTCCGCGCTCAAGCGCCGACCATCGCGCCCCACCACCACGCCGCGGCGGGCGACGTCCGGCACGGTGGCCTTGAGGTAGCGAGCCAGGCCCGCCGTGGTCCGGCGCACCACCGCGCGGTTCATCCGGTTGGGCCCCGCGCCCATGACTCCCCGCAGGCCCGCGGTGCCGAACTCCAGGTCGCCCGCGAAGCGGTCCGCCAGGTCCGCCACGTCCCCGCGCGCGAGCACCTCGCGCAGCTCCGCCACGGTGGCCGGGTCCGGATCCGCCCGCAGCCATGACTCCGCCTTGTTCTTCAACTCTGTCGCGTCCATCTCCACCCCTCCTTAAGCGGTTGTCCCGTCGCCGACGTGGCCGGCCTTCTGCGTCTGTTCAGCGATGGTCAACCGGCGCCCGCGTGCTGTCAGGTGTAGTCGGTGAGCTTCTTGCGGGTCGGCCCACCCTTGGGTGCGTCCTTCTGGCCCTGGCAGTTCACGCAGAACTCCACGTAGGGCACGGCCTCCAGGCGGGCGGGGGAGATCTCGTCCCCACACTCCTCGCACTCGCCGAAGGAGTCCGGATCCTGGCGCAGCTTGCCCAGCGCCTTGAGCACGCGCTTCAACACGGCCTCCGAGTTGCGGTTGCGGTTGGAGGCGATGGCCTGGAGCATCTCGTTGAGCGGCTGCTCGTCCTCGTCACCCCCCACGCGCCCCTCGTCGGTGCGGTTGGGCTCGATGCGCGCGGGCGTCTTGCCCGTCAACTCCGCGTGCAGCTCCAGCAGCTTCTGCTTGAACTTCTCGCGCTGTGCGTCGGTCACGGCCTCTCTCCCTTGGTGGGCCAGCTTGGTGGGCCAGGTAGGGGGCTAGTACTTCGCGGCGGAGGATTGGCCGGAGACGATGGCCACGGAAGCCGAGGCCCCCAGCCGGTTGGCCCCCGCCTGAATCATGCGCAGGGCGTCCTCGGCCGAGCGGATGCCGCCGGAGGCCTTCACGCCCACCTGGTCGCCCACCACGCGGCGCATGAGGGCCACGTCCTCCACGGTGGCCCCCCCGGGACCGAAGCCCGTGGACGTCTTCACGAACGCGGCGCCCGCGGCCCGGGCCAGCACACAGGCGGCGATCTTCTCGTCGCTGGAGAGCAGCCCCGTCTCCAGGATGACCTTCACCGGGAAGGGCCGGCTCGCCTCCACCACCTGGGCGATGTCCTGGAGCACGAGCGCGTAGTCGCGCGACTTGAGCGCGCCCACGTTGAGCACCATGTCGATTTCCCGGGCCCCCTCGCGCACGGCCTCGCGCGCCTCGTGGGCCTTGGCGCTCGTGAGCGCCGCGCCCAGGGGAAAACCCACCACGGCGATGGGCACGGAGGAGGAGCCCGCCAGGATGCCCGCCACCGTGGCCACCTGGCTCGAGTTCACGCACACCGTGGCGAAGCCATGACGCACCGCCTCGTGGGCCACGCGGGTGATGTCGTCGCGCGTGGCCTCCGGCTTGAGCAGCGTATGGTCGATGAACGGGGCCAGGTCCGCGGGGCCCTTCACCGTCCCGGGAGGCACGGGCGCGGTGCCCACGACGCGGGGCGTGCTGGCGGACACGGGGGACGCCGACGGACCGTTGCCCGCCGAGACACCAGGCGGGCTCTTGCGGATGAAGTCGGCGAGTTCCTCGACGACGCGCTGGATGTGCTGGGCCTCGGTCATGGCGCGCGGTCTAGCCCAAGTCCGGGCCGCTCGGGAAGCGTTGGCACATGGGATAGAGTCCCGCACGACATGGCATTCGCGCGGCACCTCTTCGCACTGCTCCTCCTGCTCGCCGCCTGCTCGGGCCGGGCCGCCCCCCTCAAACCCCTCTCCGTCTACTTCTTCGACGTGGGCCAGGGGGACGCGGCGCTCATCGTCTCGCCCAGCGGAAAGACGGTGCTCATCGACGCGGGCCCCCCCGAGGCCGACGAGCGGCTCGCACCCCGCGTGCGCGAGCTCGTCCAGGGGCCGTTGGATCTCGTCATCCTCACCCACCCCCACCTGGACCACCTGGGCGGCATGGTGCGGATCCTCCAGACGGTGGGGGCCCGGCGCTTCATGGATCCGGGCTTCGACCACCCGAGCGAGGCCTACCGCAAGCTGCTGGAGGTGGTGGGCCGCGACGTGGGCCAGGTGATGACGCCCACCCCCAATCCGAACAACCCGGAGGCGCCGCTGACCATCGGGCTGGGCGAGGGCACATCGCTCAGCATCTTCTGGCCGCGCGTGCCCCAGCAGCCCTTCCTGAAGGACACCCGCTCGGATCCCAACTCCAACTCCATCGTCGCCCGGTTGAGCCATGGCGGCACGTCGTTCCTCTTCACGGGGGACGCCGAGCCGGAGACCGAGGCGGCCCTGCTGGCCAGGTCGGTGGACCTGCGCGCCACCGTGCTGAAGGTGGCGCACCACGGAGGCCGCTACTCCTCCACCGCGCCCTTCCTCGCGGCGGTGCGGCCCCAGGCGGCCGTCATCTCCTGCGGCGCGGGCAATGAGTACGGGCACCCCACCGCGGAGGCCCTCCAGCGCCTCGGGGCCCAGGGAGCGCGCGTGCTGCGCACCGACCGCGACGGCGAGGTGCTCGCGGTGAGCGACGGCGACCGGGTGACCTTCACGACCCGCAAGGGCAACACCCCGCCCCTCGTCGTCTCCGGTGGACCGGCGGGCCCCTCCACTCCCCTCGCCCCGTCCGTGGACGTGCCCCCGCGCACGGCTCCCTCGAAGACGGAGCACACGGCCCCGCCACCCGCCGGCACGGGCCCGACGCGCTACGTGGGCCTCAAGGGCAGCAAGGTCTTCCACCGCGAGGACTGCGCCACCCTGCGTCGGTCGAAAACGCAGGGGCGCACGATATACACGGATCGCGACGCCGCCCTGCGCGAGCGCCGTCCCTCCGAGGATTGCAAGCCATGAGCCGCCCCGTACGGACCTTCATCACCCTGTTGGGCCTGTGGCTCCTCGGAGCCTGCGAGAAACCCACGGCGGCGCCCGCCCCCGCGGCGGCCAAGGCGGTCCAGGCCACCCCGTTGCGCTACTTCGGCCGGCCGGCCGATGGAAAGCTGCACGTCTACTTCCTCGACGTGGACCAGGGGGACGCCACGCTCATCGTCTCGCCCACCGGGCGCACGGTGCTCGTCGACGCGGGTCCCCCCTCCGCGGGCGCCCACCTGGCCAACCGGCTGCCCGAGCTGCTCATCGGAAAGCTGGACCTGGTCATCCTCACCCACCCCCACGCGGACCATTACGGGGGACTGTCGGCGGCCCTGGGCGCGGTGGGCGCGCTGCGCCTGCTCGAGCCGCAACTGCCGGGCACGCCCGCGGACTACGACGCGCTGCTGGGCGCCATCGGCACCAGCGGCATGGAGGTGTTCTCCCCCGCGCCCCCGGCCAACGCCGAGCCGCTGCGCCTGCCGCTGGGCGATGGCGCGGAGCTGACCGTGCTCTGGCCGCGCGCGCCCACCGAGAAGCTGTTGACCGGAGACAACCCCCAGGAGCTCAACTCCATCGTCCTGCGGCTCAGCTACCAGGACACCAGCTTGCTGCTGCCGGGAGACGCCCTGGAGAAGACGGAGCATTTCCTGCTGGCCCACGGGGCGCCGCTCTCATCCACGTTGCTCAAGGTGGGAGCCCATGGCGCCGCCACGGCCAGCAGTCCCGCGTTCCTCGACGCGGTCCGGCCCCGGGCGGCCCTGGTGTCCACCGGCGCGGGCAGCCCGGAGCTCGCTCCGTCCCGGAACGTGCTCGGGCGGCTGGAGGCGATGAAGACGCGCGTCTTCCGCACCGACCGGGATGGCGAGGTGCACGCCGTGAGCGACGGTCAGCGCTTCACCCTCACCCCCCAGCGGCACTCCGCGGGCAGCGGGCCGGGGGAGTCCGAGAGCTTCGAGGGGAAGCTGGACCCGGCCATGGCGGAGCGGGACGATGCCGGCACCCCCGCGAGGGACACGGCAACGGCCTCGTCGGGCAAGACCGAGGTGGCGGCCGCGCCCGGGGTACAGCCCCGAGTGAGCCCGGCGAGCGTGGACATCGATCTGGACAAGGCCCCCGCCTCCGCGCCGAGGACGGTCCGGCAGGAGCGCACGCCCTCCCCGGCCGACAGCAGGACGCGCTACGTCGCCAGCCGCAAGAGCGACGTCTTCCACCTGCCTGACTGCCCCGCCGTCAAACGCATCAAGGACGAGAACCGGCTCAACTTCACCACCCGCGAGCAGGCGGCCGGCGGCAACGCCCGGCGGCCCGCCAAGGACTGCCACCCATGAAGCGACGAGCACCGCCCAAGTCCAAGGTCACCGTGGATCGCCTCGAGGAGGACGTGGCCGTGCTCGTGGTGGACGGGCGCGAGGTGCGCCGGGCGCGCGCGGAGCTGCCCCCCGAAGTGCGCGAGGGCGACGTGTTGGACCTGGAGACGATGACGGTGGACACCGCCGCCACCGAGCGCCTGCGCGACGAGGTGCGCCAGGCCCGGGAGCGCGCCATGAAGAAGGCACCCCCTCCCGGGGATTTCGACCTGTAGGGCTAGCCGGACCTCGAGAGCACGAGCTGGATTTCCACCTCGACGTCCTCCCCCGAGAACGGGGGGAACACCATGCGCTGGGCGCGCTCGATGAAGCACTCGCCCGAGGGCGAGCCGCCGATATCGGGGCGATCCATGGCCACCTTCGTCACCTCGCCCGAGTGGGTCACCGTGGTGGTGAGCAGCAGCTTGCCATTGCGCAACCGGGGGTTCTTGCGCAGCGCCTGGGCGATGCACGTCTTGAACGAGGCGCGCGAGCGCTCCACCACACGGTCGACTTCCGCCTTGGGAGGACCGGACGTGCGAGCGGGCGTGGGCGTGGGCGTGGACGGCTGGAGTGGAGCCACCTCGATGTCGTCCGACCCCTCGGCGGCGGGGGCGGCCCGGGTCTCGCTCCCCGCGAGGGCGGTGCCCGCGTTCGTGGGCGCCTCACCCGGGGCCTGGGCGGTGCCTTCCGGCTCCGCGGGCGCCGGGGCCGCTTCACCCCCCGCGGACGGCTCGGAGGAAGGGGACTCGGCGGGGGGAGTCTCGGCGGGGGGAGTCTCGGGCGACTCGGCGGCGGGCGCCTCGGCCTGGGGCTCTGGAGCGGGCCGTGGGGCGGGAGGCTGGCTGGGGTTGCCCGTCAGGACGTTGCGCAGCTCCTCGAGCCCCTCGGGCGTGAAGACGGACACGGTCTGCGGCACCGGGTTGCCCTCGGCGTCCGTGCCGTAGACGCGCAGGGGCACCACCTGCAGCTCGGTGAGGGCGATCACCGCCCCCACGGGGAGCAACACCAGCAGCAGCAGGACGAGGAGAACCTTCGCGCCCACCCCGCGCCCCTTGGCCTTCCCCGCCCGCGCCTTCTTCACGGGCTCGCTCGGAGGCTCCTCCGCCACCTGGTTGACCGGGGTGTGTTCGTCATCGAGCCCGTCGAAGCCCCCGCGCGCGACATACCCTCCACCGCGCGGCTGCTCGGAGGCGGGAAGGTCCAGGTCGGAAAACAACTCCCCGAGGGGCGCGGCGGCGGCCTGGGCGTCGGCGACGGCCATGGGCCCGGTGTCATCGGCCTCCGGCTCCCACGGCGTGGAGTGCTTGACGCGGGAGGCGGGGGCGGGAGCCGGCTCGGGTTCCGGCTCGGGCTCGGGCTCCGGCTCCGGCTCGGTGCGCCAGCGCGTCTGCGAGTCGGGAGGCGGCTCGGGCTGCCACGAGGTGGAGGAGCTCGCCATGGCGGGCTCGGGCGGAGGGATGGGCTCGGCGGGGGGCGGAGGATCCTCGGGCAGGAAGAGCCCCTCGAGCGCGGGCAGATCCTGGCCCCGCTTCCAGTCCGCCATGCCCTGCTGCCAGAAGTAGCTCCGGGCGGTGACGGTGCCTTGCGCCACGAGCTCGCGCAGGGCCCCATCCTCCAGCGGCCCCTCCTGCTTGCCCTTGACCATCACGAACCAGGGCGCGGCCGCGTCGCCCACCGGCATGGCGCGCGTGGGCTCGTCCTCCCAGGACGACGCCGACACGGCCTGGGCCTGGGCTTGAGCCTGGGCCGCCTCTTCCTCGGCGGCGAGCGTGCGGTCCTGCTCGCGCAGCCGCTCCACGTCCGCCAGAGACACGACGCGCGTGCTCTCCTCCATCTCGGCGGGAGGGCCCTCCACCGAGATGACGTTCTGGCAGTTCTTGCACCGCACCTTGACGGTCTTGCCGCGGACCTTGTCGTCCGCAATGGAGTACCGCCGCTCACACTTGTTACAAGAGAAGTTCAAAGGGGATGTCCCGCGCACGCACACCGGGGCGAGCGAGGGGAATGCTAACCCCATGGCGGTGGAGTGCAAACCACCGGGTTGACTCCGCCTGTCAGCCCAACTAAGAGCCGCCTCCCCTACCCTCTTGACACAGATAGAAGGTGGCGCATGCCCGCGAAGGACCTCGGGAACAAGCACGTCTGCTTCAAATGCAGCACGAAGTTCTACGACATGAAGAAGCCGGACCCCCTGTGCCCGAAGTGCGGCGCGGATCAACGCGAGAGCCCCGCCCTCAAGGCTCCCGCGGAGGGGGGACGCCGGGGCCGGCTGTCCGCGGCACCCAAGATCATCGAGCCCGCCGAGCCCGAGGAAGCCGAGGTGGGCGAGGACGAGGAAGTGGCGGACTTCGAGGACGAAGACGCCGAGAGTCCGGCGGACGACGAAGACGAAATCTGAGCGGTTGGCGGGGTTCCCTCGAGAGCAATCCCGAGGGGCCCCACGGCCTCACGCCGGATCGCGCTGCTGGGCGACGGCCATCTGATGGAGGGTCTGGCGCAGCTGCGCGTAGCGCAGCGGCCCCAGCGTCTGCACACCCACGGGACGGCGCGGACCCTTCCCGGCGACCCGTGGCCGCGGCCGCGGTGAACGTCTGGGAGTGGGTCGCTTCTTGGGCTGCATGGGTGTCGTCCCCCGAATGGTCTGCGCCTCCCTGTAGCAGACTTTCCATCTCCGCTACAACTTTCCGATGAGGGTGCGCCAGCCTCCTCGCCTGCCCGGCGAGCGAGGGGTCCGGGGCAGAGCGGACGCGGGGGGATGCGTCTTGCGAATGAGCCCGCGCGGAGGGATGAGGAAGGGACGATTTGGGCGTTGGACCCTTCAAACCCTTGTTGGTAGAAGGGGCCGGGCCCCGGGGTAGGGCCCCCATTGTTGGAGGCAGGGAATTTGCGGGAGAAACTGAAGGCTCTGGCGGAGCTGCAGAAGGTGGACCTCGAGGTCGCCTCGCTCCGGAAGGCCGCGGACGTGCATCCCCGGCAGTTGGCGGAGTTGGAGCGCGAGTTGGGTACCGCGCGCAGCGCCATCGAGGCGGAGCGCAATCGCGTGACGGACATCGAGCGACAGAAGAGCACGCTCGAGCAGAACATCACGGACGAGAAGGACAAGGTGAAGAAGTGGGAGGCGCGGCTGGCCGAGCAGCGCTCCACCCGCGAGTACTCCGCCCTCGCCCGCGAAATCGACATCGCCAAGAAGGCCAACCAGACGATGGCCGACGAGCTCGTGGAGCTGAGCAAGACGCTCGGCGCGGCGCGCGAGGCCGTCAAGGCCAAGGAAGCCGAGTTCGCCGCTCGCCAGGAGCAGCTGTCCTCCCGCATGGCCGAGCTGCGCACCCGGCAGAGCCAGGCCGAGGGCCAGGTGAAGGAGCTCGAGGGCAAGCGCGCCTCGGTGTCCTCGGGAGTGGACGCCACCCTGCTGCGCCGCTACGAGACCATCCGCAAGAAGCGCATGCCGGCGCTGGTGGGCGTGGTGCTCGGGGGCACGTGCCTGGGCTGCCGGATGAACGTGCCGCCGCAGCTCTACAACAACCTGCGCGTGTCGCTGGGCACCGACGTGTGCCCCTCCTGCAACCGCATCATCTACGCCGTCGAGGCGCTCGAAACCCCGGCCGAGAAGTAGCGTTGAATCAGACGCTCTTCCCCACCCTCGTCGACATCCTCCGCCACATCGCGCGCGAGGAGCCGCTCACGGGGACGGTGCGGGCCTTTCCCGGGATGACCCGCGAGGACATGGGCCGCCTGCTCGAAGCCGCGGCCGAGCACCTCACCGCGCTTCCCCCCGAGTCCCCGCCGCCTCCTCCCCCGCCCGGGGCCCGGCGTCACCGGCGACCGCCGCGCTGAGCCCACGTGACACCCTGTGCCGCGCCGCCCCGCTTCCGTGTTATGAGACTCGGGCCGGAGTGGTCCGGGTGAACGCTGGTCACCGCGGGACTGGGTGACGGGAGGAAAGTCCGAGCTCCACAGGGCAGGGTGCTGGCTAACGGCCAGTCGAGGCGACTCGCAGGAAAGTGCCACAGAAAACAAACCGCCGGTTCCGCGAGGGGCCGGTAAGGGTGAAACGGTGCGGTAAGAGCGCACCGCGTCCGGGGTGACTCGGACGGCACGGAAAACCCCACCTGGAGCAAGAGCCAATAGGAGCGCGTCCCTCTCGGGGGACACGGGTTGCCCGCCCCATGCGCTCGGGTTGCTCGCTGATGAGGCCCCTGGGCAACCAGGGCCCTAGATGAATGTTCACCGCCCATCCCGAAAGGGGTGGGGACAGGACTCGGCTTACAGGGCCACTCCGGCTTTTTTCCCGTCCGCGCGGTGTCAGCGCGCCACGGGAATCTGCATGAGCAGGATGCGGCTGCGCCCGTCGTTGCGCACCGCCTCCGGGTTCTTGAGCTGCAGGCGCCCGTCCGTCTTCGGCTCCCAGAAGCCCATCCACACGTTGATCGTCTGCGCGGACACACCGGGCGGAAGCGCGATCATGAACTCGTCCTTCACCGTCTCGCCCACCTTCCACTGGGTGGTGGGGTAGAGCCCCCCCGCGGGCTTGTGGTCCACGTTGAGCCGCTCCATGCGGCCCTCGGCGTCCTCCACGTGGACGAAGATGGTGTAGTCCTCGTCCAGGGGCTTGAGCACCTTGAAGTAGGCGGTGACGCGCGCGGAGTCGCCCGGGGAGAGGCGGCCCGGCTGGAGGTTGGCACCCACCAGCTCCACCGTGTCCTCGAAGTTGGCGCCACCCTTCGTGGAGAGCGTGGGCACCTGGGTCACCACGGACTGGCGCCGCTCGTTGGGGCTGGCCCCTCCGGGTGCCTCGACGATGCAGGCACCGAGCAGGAACACGGGAGCGAGGAGGGCGGGAAGCGCGGGGCGTCGCATGGCAGGAGCGTTTCTAGCGGCTTCCCCGCACGGCATCCACCTGCCCGTGGTGGACAGAGGACGGGCCCTGGCCCAAGACGGGGTAGGACTCCCAGCGCGTCTTGCGATATGCGGTGCGCGCCATGCAGACGCCCACCGCCCTACCCTTCCTCCTCGCGCAGGCGCCCTCCCCCCAGCCCCCCGCCACGCAGCCCGGCGTACCGGAGACGGGCACGCCCCCACCTCCGCCCGGCGGCGGCACCGTGGACACCGTGGTGGGCGTGGGCGTCGCGGTGCTGTTCGTGGCCCTCCTGGTGGCCGCGGCGCGCAAGCTCTTCTTCAAGCGCCGCCCCGAGCTGCCCGGCAAGCCAGCCGCGCCGGCAGACAAGCCCGCCCTACCCGCGGAGAGCCCGGAGCTGCGCATACAGCTGCCGCCCACCGAGGCGGAGCTCGCCCGGCGCCGCGAGGCGGAGGAGCTTCATGCCCGGGCCGAGTCCCTCACCCGTCAGCGCGAGGAGACCGCGCGCGCCGCGAAGGCCGCCACCAGCGCCGAGGAGCGCGCCCGGCTGGAGGCCGAGGTGCGTGCCCTCAAGGAGCGCGAGGAGGAGGAGAAGCGCGCCGAGTACCGCGCGAAGAAGGCGGTGGAGGACGAGGCGCGCGAGCGCCGCAAACGGGAGCGCGAGGAGGCCGAGCGGCTCGTGCGCGAGGAGAAGGAGCGCGCCCAGGCGGCGGTCGAGGAGGCCCGGCGCGCCGAGGAGGCGGAGGCCCGCGCCAAGGTGGAGGCCGAGGCGGGCCGCACGCTCGCGCAAGGCCTGGATCGCACGCGCAACCAGGGCTTCATGGCGCGGCTCAATGGCCTGTTCGGCGCCAACCGCCAGGTGGACGAGTCGGTGCTCGCGGAGATGGAGGAGATCCTCTTCACGGCGGACATCGGCGTGCGCACCGCGAGCAACCTCGTGGAGGTGGCGCGCGAGAAGCTCAAGCGCAACGAGCTGAGCGACGCGAGCCGCATCAAGTCGCTCATCCGCGAGGAGGTGACGCGCATCGTGGACCTGCCGGTGCCGCGCACGCTGGAGGGCGGCGGCCCGCCGCACGTGGTGATGGTGGTGGGCGTCAACGGAGCGGGGAAGACGACCACCATCGGCAAGCTGTCCGCGCAGCTCACCGGCCAGGGCAAGAAGGTGGTGCTGGCGGCGGGCGACACGTTCCGCGCCGCCGCCGCCGAGCAGCTCGACGTGTGGGCGGACCGGGCGAAGGCCGAGCTCATCAAGGGCAACGAGGGCGCGGACCCGGGCTCCGTCATCTTCGAGGCGATCAAGAAGGCGCAGGCCTCGGGCGCGGACGTGGTCATCGCGGACACGGCGGGCCGGCTGCACACCAAGGTGAACCTCATGGACGAGCTGAAGAAGGTGAAGCGCGTCATCGACAAGGCGCTGCCCGGGGCTCCCCACGAGGTGCTGCTGGTGCTCGACTCCACCAACGGCCAGAACGCCATCCAGCAGGCGCGGCAGTTCCACGACGCGGTGGGCGTCACGGCGCTCGCGCTCACCAAGCTGGACGGAACCGCCAAGGGCGGCGTCATCATCGGCATCTGCGACGAGCTGAAGCTGCCCGTGGTGTGGGTGGGCGTCGGCGAGAAGGTCGCCGACCTGCGCCGCTTCGAGCCCCGCGAGTTCGTCCAGGCGCTGTTCGACTGACGCTCGACTGACGCCTACGGCTGCAGCCCCTTCATCAGGCCCGGCAGCAGCTCCTCCATGAGCTTGAGCGTCTCCGGGTCCATCTGGCCGCCGCCCATCAGCGCCCCCAGGTTGGGCTCGCCCAGGTCCTCGTCCCCGTGGGCCTCCTTCCACCAGCGCACGCGCAGGCGCTCCAGCTCCTTGGCATTCGAGGGGCTCGCCTTGGCGAGCTCCTGGGTGAAGCACTCCCCGCACGTCCACTTGAAGCGGTACGTGTCCACGTAGGAGCGCATGCCCTTGAAGAAGGCCTCGTCCCCGATGAGCTTGCGCGAGGCGTGGTGCAACAGCGGCGCCTTGCCGTACACCAGCGCGCCGTACTGCAGCGGATCCTCGAAGCCCGAGGTGGGCCGGTCCGCCGGCGCGTCCTTGCCGCCCGACAACCTCAGCATGTGGTAGGCCGACACGAGCGCCTCCTGCCGCATCTGCTCGGCCACCGCGCGCCCGTGCTTCCACTCCATGTAGAGCAGCGCCGTGTACTGGGCGAGCGACTCGTCCACCACCGGCGCGTTGATGGGATCCGAGCCCACCAGCCCCGCGAAGTACTGGTGCGCCACCTCGTGGGCCACGGTGAACTCGAGCGTGCGCTCCAGCGCCTTGCCCAGCAGCCCGAGCGGCGCCGTGTCCCCGCCCATCGCCTGCAAGAGGCCCTGCATCTGCCCCATCCCCGGCAGCCCCTCGAGCGCGCCCGCCGGGTCCGCCGCCCCCCGGTAGAGCGACGTGCCCACCGTGACGAGGCCCGGAAACTCCATGCCGCCCGCACCCCCCGACAACGGCGCCTCCACCACCCGGAAGGTCTTGAAGGGCAGGGGCCCCAGGCGCCGCTCGAACTCGGTGAGCGCGTCGCTCGCGTACTTGAGCACGCGCCTGCCCACCTGAGCGTCCCGGGCCGCGAAGTGACTCTCCACGCTGACGCCATTCACCGTCGCCGTGGCACTCTCGTAGCCGCGCGAGGCGAACACCGGAAAGTCGCGCACCGCGCCCGCCGCGAAGCTGTAGCGCAGGCGGCCATCCTTCTGGGGCACCTCGCCCATCGCCACGCCCGTGACGTGCACCTTCCAGGCACTGGGAACGATGACGTTGGCGAGCACGTGGGCGGGCTCGTACAGCGCCAGGTCGCCCACGCCGGTGGGACCGCCCCAGGGCGTGCCGCTCGCGTCGAGCGGAGGCACCCGGGGCACCACGCCCACCAGGCTCACGAAGTCCTCCGTCGCGGAGAAGGCCCCATAGTCACCGGCCTCGTTGTTCCCTCCGCCCGAGGCCCCGAGCGCCCCCAACAGCGACGCCGTGCCCGGCTGCGCGCGAGGCACCCGCCCCTCCAGATCCAGTTCCACCACCACCGCGCTCCCCGGGGCGAGCGGCTCGGCCAGCGGCAGCAGGTAGAGGCCGTCCTCGGGGCGCCGCGGCTTCACGGGCTTGCCGTTCACCGTCACCTCGGAGAGGGACATCCGGGGCGCGAAGGCGTTGGGGGTGAGGCGCAGGGGGATGGCGTCGAGCGGACGGCCGCGCACGCTCCACTCCACCCGGAGGTGGCCCTTCACCGCGCGCGCGTCCGGGTCCACCTCGAGCTGCACCTGGTAGCGGGGAAGCTCCTCCAGGGGCCCGAGCGCACGCGCCGCGCGTGCCCGCTCCTCGGTCTTGAGGTGCTGCAGCGAGAACTGCACCTCGGGCGGGACGAAGTCGCCGGCGGCGGCGATCCCAGGAGCGAACAACAGGGCGAGCAGCGGCCAGTGACGCGGATGGGCGGGCATGGGGGACATGGTACACCCCGGGTGCATCCACTTCCCGCGCCCACGCCCCCTTCGCCTCTCCTATTGAGCACCGGATGACCTCTCCCACCGATCCCCACGGCGCCCCACCCTCCCCCGGGCCCGAGCAACGACCCCCACCCCCCCCGTTCTTGCCGCGTGCGCGCATGCCCCGCCCCCCACCGGTGTGCGCGGCCCTCATCGGCGGCTCGGTGGCCCTGTTCGTCGTGGATGCCGTGCTGAGCCAGGGCGAGACCCTGCGCGGGGGCCTGGGGCCCGTCTTCCAGTGGCTCGCCCTCTACGGGCCCCTCGTCCAGGACGGCCAGTACTGGCGGGTGCTCGGCTGCATCCTCACCCACGGAGGCCCGCTCCACCTGGCCTTCAACATGTGGGTGGCGTACTCGCTCGGCACGCCCTTCGAGCGCGCCATCGGCAGCGGACGCTTCCTGCTGCTGTCCATCATCGCCGCGCTGGGCTCGTCCGCCTTCGCCCTGCTGTTCAACTTCAAGGTGGTCACCGTCGGGGCCTCGGGGATGATCCTCGGCTACGGAGGCGCCATGCTCGTCACCGCCACGCGCGAGTTCCGCCGCGGCATCATCTTCTGGCTGGCGCAGGTGGCGGTGCTCAGCCTGATTCCCGGCGTGAGCTGGGCGGGGCACCTCGGCGGCTTCCTCTTCGGCCTGCCCGTGGGCGTCGCCCTGCGCGCCGGGCCCGCGTCTTCGCTCGCGCCGCGCCGCTGCTGCTCGCCATCGCGGGGGTGGTGGTCTACATCACCGCGCACCCGGAGCGCTTCCGGGGCTAGACGCCCCGGGCGGGAGCATCAGAAGCGCAGTCCCCCGGCCGAGGCCGCCCGGGGATCGTTGATGACGCCATCGCACACGCCGCCGCAGACGGAGTCCGGACTGAGCGGCTGCGAGGTCGCCACCACCGTGCCCACGGCGGCGGCGGCCACCACCGCGCCCACGCCCGCCCAGAAGTACCAGCGCTGGGTGAGGGGCTTGCTCACGGCGACCTCCGCCGGCGGCTGGGTGAAGGGCGAAGGCTCGGCCACGGCGCTGGGCGTGAGCACCGGCGCCCGGGGCTCGTCCGTCTTCGCGAGCGCACCCGGACGCAGGTTGAAGTTGACGGTGTACTCCTTGCCGGCGCGCACCGCGATGCGCTGCGACTCGGGGCGGAAGCCCTCCTGCTCGACGACGATCTCGTGCGAGCCGGCCGACAACAAGAGGTCATCGAGCGGAGTGCGGCCCTTCTCCTCGCCATCCACCAGCACCCGGGCGCCCGCGATGTCCGCCTTCACCGACACGAAGCCCGCCGTGGCCTCGAGCGACACGGCCACCTCGGTGCGCTCTCCCTCCTTGAAGGTGAGGCGCCGCGAGAAGTCCCGGTAGCCCGGCTTGCGCACGACCACGGTGTGCTCGCCCTCGTCCACCTCGACGGGGTTCTTGGAGACCGGCCCCAGGTCCTTGTCATCCACCAGCAGGCGCGTGCCCCGGGTGCCGCCGTTGAACTTCACGAGCAGCTCGGTCTTCTTCACCAGGGGCGCGAGCAGATCAGTCTCGTCGTCCTGCTCCGCCTCGGCCGCCTTGCCGGGCTTCTTGCCCTTGGTGGCCTTGGTGGGCTTCTTGGCCTTGGTCGTCGTCTTGCCCTTGGTGGCGGGGGCCGAGGGCGTCAACGGCGCGAGGAGATCATCGTCCCCCTGGGCGAAGGCGCGGGGCGCGATGAGACAAAAAACCAACGCGATCAAATGGACGCGGCGCGAGAGCATTCGGCGGAGAGGTTAGAGAGTCGCGCGGGAGGAATCAAACATGAGTGAAGGTTGTCGCCGAATGTCACGCACACGCCTGTGGATCGCCACCGGGGGTCTCGCCACCGCCCTCACGGCCTGTCCGGCCCGAACCCCCGCCCCACCACCCGCCGTCCCCAAGAACCAGGTGCCCGCCGGGTGCGAGCGGAACCAGACGGGGGAGTACCAGCACGCGGAGAATCCGAGCTTCCGCTACCAGGGCGCGGATGATGGGAGCACGCTCACACTTTCGGTGACACGCGCCCAGCAGGAAGCACCCGCCCCGGCGGACGCGGGCACGGCGGTGAGCATCGTCCTGGAGCGCACGCCCGAGGGTTTCGTGGGGGAGACGCGGGCCACGGCCTTCACCGCGGCGGGCACCGCCTGTCCGGTGAGCTTCCCCACGCGGGCGGTGGGCTGCGACGAGCAGGGCCTCACGCTGCGCTCGGTGAGCGCGATGGCGCTGGACGAGGACTGCCGCCCGGCGGCCCACGGGCCCGCCCCCGAGTGGAAGGAACAACGGCTGCTCAAGCGGGAGGCCCAGGTCCAGCCCGCGCCGGATGCCGGGACTCCCTCGGGGGACGCGGGGGACTGAAGCCCGTCCCCCCCCGCCCGCGCGAGCCCTCAGGCCGCGCGGCGGGTCTGCTCCTCGGCGACCACGGCCGCCGGAGCCGACTCACTGAAGCGCAGGCGGCCCTGCAGCAGGCTGGACACGCCGACGTAGAGAAAGCCGAGCTGGAACAGCAGGATGAAGGGCACCGAGGTGTAGATGCGCTTCTCGAAGGCGAACCAGAGCGCGCCGGTGAAGTAGAGCGCGAAGGTGAGCTCCAGGATGGGCATCAGCGTCTTGTCGCCGCGGTAGCTCTTCTTGATGGCGGTGACCTTCTTGCCCTCGGCCCCCGTCTTCGGCGTGCGGGTGAAGCCAGACTGCTGGCCCAGCAGCGCCTCGAGCACCGCCCGGGCGTTGTTGATGGCCAGGCCGATGCCCAGGCTCATCAGGAAGGGCAGATACTTGAAGCGATCCCAACCCTTGGCCCCACGCTCGCGCTGCGCGGCCACGTAGAAGACGCACACGCTGGCGGTGGCGCTGATGAAGAAGGGCAGATCCAGGAAGAGCGTGCCGTAGAGCCCATGCTGGAAGCGCACCACCATGGACAGCGGCATGAGCGCGCTGAGCACCACCATCAACAGGTAGGCCATGTTGTTGGTGAGGTGGAAGAAGGCCTCGCGCTTGACGGCGAAGGGCAGGTCGCTCTTGAGGATCATCGGCAGGAGCTTGCGCGCCGTCTGGATGGAGCCCTTGGCCCAGCGGTGCTGCTGGCTCTTGAAGGCGTTCATGTCCACCGGCACCTCGGCCGGGGAGATGACGTCGGGCAGGAAGATGAACTGCCAGCCCTTCACCTGCGCGCGGTAGCTCAGGTCCAGGTCCTCGGTGAGCGTGTCGTGCTGCCAGCCGCCCGCGTCCGAGATCGTCACGCGCCGCCAGATGCCGGCCGTGCCATTGAAGTTGAAGAAGCAGCCCGAGCGGTTGCGCGCGGTGTGCTCGATGATGAAGTGCCCGTCCAGGAAGATGCTCTGCGCCTGGGTGAGGATGGAGAAGTCGCGGTTGAGGTGACCCCAGCGCACCTGCACCATGCCCACCTGGCTGTCGGCGAAGAACGGCACCGTGCGGTGCAGGAAGTCCGGCCCCGGCACGAAGTCCGCGTCGAACACCGCGATGAACTCGCCCTTGGCCGTCAACAGGCCGTTCTCCAGCGCGCCCGCCTTGAATCCCTGACGGTTGGTGCGGTGCACGTAGACGATGTCGTGCCCCTTCTGCCGCTGGCGCTCCACACACGCCCGGGCAATGGCGCACGTCTCGTCCGTGGAGTCGTCCAGGACCTGGATCTCCAACAGCTCGCGCGGGTAGTCGATGCGGCACACCGCGTCCACCAGGCGCTCCACCACGTACATCTCATTGAAGATGGGCAGCTGGATGGTGACGCGCGGCAGCTCCGCCAGCACGCCCCGGGGGGTCGGCAGCTTGAACTTGTGACGGTAGTACAGGTACGCCATCCGGTAGCGGTGCGACCCGTACACCGCCAACACACAGAGGACGCTGAAGTACACGCCCAAGAAGAGGATTTCGACGGTGGTCATCTGACCTGGCCCCTCCCGCGGGTGAAGTCGCCGCGGTCATCAACCCTGCACGGCGGAGTGAAAGACCAACCCACACCGACCGCCGCACTCGGTCGAGCGGAGGCCCCCCGCCTCGTATGTACCCGGAATGACAAGGGTTTGTCATTCCCAGGCCGTCACGAGCGCCGGACAATAGGGATGCGTCAGGTGGCTGTCAAATGCTTGTCGGGGTGGGAAGGTTTTCCAGAGACATCAACCCGCCACCCGCCTGACCTCCCCAGTAGGCTCCGCCGGGGACAGCGCCGGCATTCCGGCCACCTCCACCTCGTCGCGCGCGGCGAGCTCCAGGATGCGCTCCATCAGCGCGGGGAAGTCGAGCCCCCGAGCGGCGGCGATCTTCGGCAACAGGCTCGTGGGCGTCATCCCCGGCAGGGTGTTCACCTCGAGGATGACGTCGTTCTCCTCGTCCGAGCAGATGAGATCCACCCGGCCATAACCACGGCAGCCCAGGGCCCGCCAGGCCGCGAGCGCCAGCGACTCCACGTTCTTCAGGCGCGTGGGCGACAGGCGCGCGGGGACGAAGTAGCTCGAGCCCCCCTTGTACTTGGCATCGTAGTCGAAGCCCTCGCGCGGGGTGGCGATCTCACACGAGCCCAGCACCTCCTCGCCGAGGATGCCCACCGTCACCTCGCGGCCGAGCACCCGGCGCTCCACCAGGGCCTCGCCTCCGAAGCGGCACGCCAGCGCCACCGCGGCCGGCAGCGCCTCCGCGTCGCGCACCAGCGCGAGCCCCACCGAGGAGCCCCCACACGCGGGCTTCACCACACAGGGAAACCCCAGGTCCCCATGCAGCTCCGCGGCCCGGTGCGCTTCCGCGCGACCCACCCGGTAGCCCAGGGGCGTGGGCAGGTTGTGCAACCGGAAAAGTTGTTTGGCCATGGGCTTGTTCATGGCCAGCGCGGAGGCCAGCACTCCCGAGCCCGTATAAGGCAAACCCATCAGCTCCAGCAGTCCCTGCACCTTGCCGTCCTCACCCATGCGCCCGTGCAGGGCCAGCACCGCCACATCCAGCTCGGCCTGGCGCAGGGCCCGATCCAGCCCGGGGCCGGCGAAGACGCGGACCACCTCGTGGCCACGGGACTCGAGGGCCGCCACCATGGCCTCCCCCGTCTTCAAGGAAATCTCCCGCTCCTCGCCCCAGCCCCCCATCAGGACACCCACGCGCTTGCTCATGACTTGGAACCCTCCTTGAACTCCGGGCCAGAGCACACAGGATGCCAGCGCGAGTCCGGCACGCCA
Organism: Cystobacter fuscus; assembly: GCF_002305875.1. Lineage (NCBI taxonomy): Bacteria > Pseudomonadati > Myxococcota > Myxococcia > Myxococcales > Archangiaceae > Cystobacter > Cystobacter fuscus. The sequence continues at coordinate 9,987,996 of NZ_CP022098.1, forward strand.
GATTCTGGATACCGAGGGGGATTCACGAGAGGTCGCTCCCGGACCCACACGGCGCGAGCGTGTCCCGCCAACCGCGCCGTGTCCGCCCGGCCACGTCCGTCCCCTCGCCCTTCACCCGAACCAGCGTCCCGACTCGGGGGCGAAGATGCGCAGTCTGTCCCTCAACCGCTCGGGCACCTGCGCCCGGAGGACGGCGTGCACCTCGGAGGGGCTGTAGGCCTGGCTGAAGTGCATCAACACCAGGGCCTCGTTCTGGAAGCGCTCCGCCCGCGCGCGGATCTCCTCGAAGTGGAGGTGCGAGCGCTCCTGGGCATCGCCCACCGTGCGCTTGCCGTCGAGGAACGTGCACTCGAGGATGAGTACCCGGCTGTCGAACAGCTCGGGGGACGTCTCCAACACCCGCGAGAGCGTGTCGGTGGCGTAGGCCAGCTCCAGCCGTTCCATCTCGTCGAACAGGTCCGCGCCCGCCTTGCGCCCCCGGGCGATCTCCTCCGGGGGCAGGTGCTGGTGCTCGGGCTTGAGCTTCGAGACGCGGCGGAAGAACTGGTAGCCGAGCGAGGGCACCGGATGGTGCGTGCGGAAGGCGCGCACCCACAGGCCATGCCCCAGGGAATGCGTGTCCCCCGGGAGCATCGGCACGGTCTCCACGTCCAGGGAGGCGCGCAGCAGCCGGCCCTGCACCGCGAGCGTCTCGCGCAGGGGCGCTTCGATCTCCGCGGGGAGGAACACGCGCGGAGGGGTGTCCTTGCCGATGAGACCGCGGATGCCGAGCAACGAGCCCAGGGCGCTCGCGTGGTCGGAGTGACCATGGCTCAGGAAGATGCGATCCGTGCCCGCGAAGGAGCGGATGGGCACCCCCGCGTCGAGCACCACGCCCAGCTCCGGCACCTGCAACGACGTGTACACGCCACCGACAGAGATGCCTCGAATCGTGTAGGGGCCCGCGCTGACCTCGGTGAGCATTCCCGGCACGCTAGCGAACAGCTGACCGGGCCCCAACTGTCCACGCAACAGGAGCAAGCCCGGTCCTACTTCAACGCACCCGCCGGAATCTCGACCGCGTACGTATCGATGTCCGTGGCGCTGCCACTGCCCCAGTTGGAGCCGAAGACCACCCGGGTGAAGTCGCGGTTGACGCTGGCGTGAGGCTCGCTCCAGTAACCGTTCGATACGGTGCGGTGGTGCGCCAGCGTGTAGATGGTCGGGTTGGCCTTCAGCTGCACGGCCATCACCTTGCGGTGCAGCCACTGCTGGGCGCCGCCGTAGTCGGCATAGGTGCTGACCACCACCCAGCCGGGCCTGGCGAACGCCTTGCCCGAGACATGCAGCGCCGTCGCGGTACCGCTCACGTACGTCGAGAACAACGCCGTGCGCACGTTCACCATGAACACGTCGCCCGCCTTGGACTGGTAGTCGACGGACACGTCGATGTCGTCGCCGTTGGCGTCCAGCGCGAGGTCCGAGTGCTCGGACTTCGATTGCAGTTGGGTCTTCGTGCTGAAGTCCCGCGAGAACGCCACCGTGCCGAGCGCACCGTCGCTGGACACCACACAAGAGTTACCGCTCGGGGACATGCTCACATGGTCGGGACGCTCGCCGTGGGTGTCGTACGTGCCCAGGATGGTGTCGCTGTCGCGATCCCAGGTGAACACGCCCAGGCTGCCCCAGTTGGTGTCATCGACCATGAAGCACCAGTAGCGCTGGTCCGCCGAGGGAGAGCCCTCCGACTTCGTCCATGCCGCCATCGCGGTCGGCCACCGGGCCTTCAGCCGTGCGCCAAAGTCGCCCACGACGCGCGAGGCTCCCGTCGAGACGTTCAGCTCGTGGAGCTTCATGCCGACGCCATTGGTGGGCAGGTAGTAGAGCAGGTCGGGATTCGTCGGGTGCCACTGAGGCTCCGCGTCCGCGGCCGGGCCCGACAGTTGCTTCAGGCGCGGGTGAATCCTTAAGCAACTCTGAAGGCCAGGAACGAACACCTCCAACCCCCGCCGGGCCCAGGGCTCGCTCAACCCGCTCTGTTACGGCTGGCAGACGTAGTAGCGCTTGTTGTCGCAGAACTCCCCACTGCACTGCACGCCCATGGCGAAGTAACCACTACCAAACCCGAGGTAGCCGCCATTCTCATCGGACATCCATCCCGTCCAATAGCAGTTCCTCTGGCTGATGTTGCTCATGTAGGAACACTGGATGGAGATGTTGTCGCAGTAGTCATGGCTGCACGCGACCGCCGTGATCCAGAAACCGGGGTCGCAGTACTTGTAGTTGACGCCCTCATCCGAGAAGTAGCCGGTCCAGTACGAGCTCCCACGAACACCGGCCGTGGGCTGACAATAAAAACGAATGTTGTCGCAGTAATCCCCGCTGCATTGAGCGGCGCTGATCAGGCTGCTTCCATCACAGGAGATCGGCGAAAACTCATCCGAGGTGTACGGGGTCCACCCGGAAGAGACCGCTTGCTCCTGGGTCGCGAGGTCCGCCACCTCTTCGCGACCCTGCGCGTCCTCCGCGGCACCCACACCACAGGCGCCGAGAACGAAGGTACTTCCCATCATCAAGACAGACATCAGAGAGCTTGATTTGATCGACATGACCAGTGCTCCTCTTGAGTGCGTTGCTCGTGGGGTTTGTTCCCACCATGTGGTGGCGTGCCGCGATCGCGGAGGCCAGACGACCAACGCGCTCGCCCACGGTTTGCGTCTGGACGACAATACATGATTCAGAACAGCAAGTCCCGACAGAAATGACTTCCATGCGACGGCGGGCAGCGTCTCGCGCTCATTCGCGTTGGCTGGTTCAAAGCCCGTGGCTTCCAGGTGCAAGCCACGTGGCCTTCGCGGTGCCACCTCCTCTCGTCAGCGGAAGAGCTTGATGAAATCAGCGGTGTTGACCTGCTTCGGTCGAGGCAGCCACGCCGGCTGATCCGCGCCACGCGGCGACAACACGTTCATGTAGTGGTGGGGTGTGCGAGACAGGGTCACGTTCTCCGTCACGCCCTGGTAGATACCGAGCGGCGTGAGTGACGTGAAGAGCTGCGGGTCGATCAGCGTGTGCTCCCCACCCGAGCGGAGCGCGGACTCGACATAGCGGGGCTCGAAGAGCCCGAGTGTCACCGCCCACATCGCGGCGCGCGTGAGCGAGACATGGACGCGGTAGCTGCCCCCCTCCACCGCGCGCCTCGCCAGCGCCGCCATGGCACCCGTCGCGCCGAGCCACGCGACGAGATAGTCGTTGATGATGGACGTGGGTGGCAGCCGGGGCGCCGCGAGCGTCCCCTCGGCCGCGACCATCCCCGTGACCGTGCCCGCCACCTGATCGAAGCCGACGCGGTTCTTCCAGGGGCCGTCCTCGCCGTGCGTGCTGACCGTGACGTGGATGAGGCCGGGGCGCACCGCCGTGGCGGCCTTCAGGTCCACGCCCAGCTCGGCGAGCAGGCCGGGTCGGCGGTTGGCGTAGAAGATGTCGGCGTCGCGCAGCAGCGCGTGCAATTGCCGGCGGCCGTCCTCGGACTTCACGTGCAGCCGCGTGGAGCGCACCCCGACGTTCGCCGTCGCGAGCAGGGTGTCCTGCTCCCACTCCATCACGCGCCACACGTTGAGGCAGTCCGCTCCGAGCGACGCAAGCGACCGGCCGATGCCCGCCCCGGCGATCACATGCCCCATGCCCAGCGCACGCACCCCGGAGAGCGGATGGGTGCCGAACGACGGCAACGGCTCGGGCGCGGAGTCACCGACCTTCTCGATCTCGATGAGGGGCCGGCTGGCGAGGTACTCGAAGACCTCCGTCGCGACGAACTCGTCCACCGTGCGGACCTTCGCGAAGACGATGCCGTGCTGCTCCCCGAGCGCCTCGAGTTCGTCCGCGGTGTATCGGGCAATGGCGCGTCCGAGCGCCTTCGGGTTGTCGGCGCACTCGAGCACCGCGAGCATCCGCGTCTTCAGGCCGGGGTAGATGTTGGCCGGCAGGATGTGGCGTCCGTCCTTCGTGGGATAGAAACCCAGGTACGAGAAGATGGTCCGGTCCGCCACGTCCGCCGGAAAGCCATTGAGCGTCTCCCACTTCAGCTCCGAGGCGGGCGCGAGCCGGCGGATGGCCTGCCCGAGGTCCACGTGGATGTCCTGCCCGAGCCCGCCGCGCATCCGCCAGAGCTTCGCCGCGATGACGGACTGCTGCACGAGCGCGAGCGACGCCGCGCCACCGAGGCGCAGGTTGCTCGGCATGAGCGGATCGCACTTGTCGAAGCGGATGGTTCCCCCGCAGTCCTCCGGGGTGAAACCGAGCGGCGCGAGCATGGCACGCAGCGCTTCGTGCAGGTCGAAGGTATCGGTCGTCGCGCGCTCGTGTACGCCCTTCAGCATCGCCGCGCGCAGCTGTTCCACGTTCGTCATGGTCTTCTCCCGTCTCCAGTCCTGAAGAGGTCCGGTGTCGCAAGCGTTGACTGGACCTGATCCACGTCACCGGTTCAAGCCCGGTCGGACTCTCCACCGGTCTGGCGAAAAGGCCGGGGAGCCTGGTGCGGGGCTGGCATCCGGCCCCCCTCGCCGACGCGTCAGCGAGAGCCCATGTGCCGGGCGATGAGCGCCTCCGCCTCGGCGGGGTGGCGCTTGCACTCGAGCAGCGCGCGGAGCACGAGCGGCACGACGATCGTCGCATCCGACTCGATGACGAACATGGGCGTGGTCTCGGTGAGCTTGTCCCAGGTGATCTTCTCGTTGGGCGTGGCGCCGGAGTACGAGCCGTACGAGGTCGTCGAGTCGCTGATCTGGCAGAAGTACGCCCACGGCTTCACGGGCTGGGCGAGGTCGTACTTGATGGACGGCACGACGCAGATGGGGAAGTCCCCGGCGATGCCACCGCCGATCTGGAAGAAGCCGATGCCCTCGCCCGCGGAGAGCTCCTGGTAGCGGTCGTAGAAGTCCGCCATGTACTCGATGCCGGACTTGACGATGCTGGCGTGGCACTCGCCCGAGCGCACGTACGAGGCGAAGATGTTGCCGAAGGTGGAGTCCTCGTAGCCCGGCACGACGATGGGCAGCTTCGCGCGCGCGGCCGCGAGCAGCCAGCACTCCTCGGGGTTGCCCTCGTGGGAGGAGGGAGGAATCGCCTGGATGACCTCGTAGAAGTACTCGTGCCAGAAGCGGCGCTCGCCACCCTCCGTGGCGCGCTGCCACATGGGCACGATGATCTTCTCGACGGCACGGAACGCCTCGTCCTCGGGGATGCTCGTGTCGGTGACGCGGCGCATCCGGTCGGCGAGGATCTGCGTGTCCTTCTCCTTGGTGAAGTAGCGGTAGTCCGGGAAGTCCTTGTAGCTGTGGTGGGCGACGAGCCGGAAGAGCGACTCCTCGAGGTTGGCGCCGGTGACGGAGAGGCCATGGATGAGGCCGGCGCGGATGGCGGGAGCGAGGGTGATGCCGAGCTGGGCGGAGGACATGGCCCCGGCCACGGCCCAGAACATGCGGCCACCCGCGGAGATGTGGCGCCAGTAGGCGAGGAGCGCGTCGCGCGTGGCGCGGGCGTTGAAGTTCTTGTAGTTGCTCAGGACGAAGTCGAGGACGGGGAGCTGGGCGTCGGACATGGGAGGCGTCTCCTGAAACGGCACGGGTGGGAACCCGGACGACGCCACTACGACCAACGCCATCCGAGGACGCCCTACGGTCACGACGTCGCGTCGCGCCGCCATCGGAGCGTCGAATGGCTGGGCGGAGAGCTAGCACGAATCCCATGGGTGGAACAATGCGTCCCGAAGTGGGCGCCTAGTTCACGAGGGGTCTCGCCCACATGATGTCTGTCAGACAAGGAGACACGACATCATGATGATCGTTCGGAATTCAGAAGCGCGCGGCCATGCGAACCACGGGTGGTTGGATTCCCATCACACCTTCTCGTTCGGGGACTACTTCGACCCGTCCGCCATGGGCTTCCGTGCCCTGCGCGTCATCAACGAGGACCGGGTGGCCGCGCGCAGCGGCTTCGGCACGCACCCCCACCGGGACATGGAGATCATCACCTACGTGCTCGACGGCCAGTTGGAGCACCGCGACAGCCTGGGCTCGGTGGGCGTGCTGCGCGCGGGAGAAATGCAGCGGATGACGGCGGGCACGGGCGTGCGACACAGCGAGATGAACAACTCGGACGAGGAGGTGCACTTCCTGCAGATCTGGATCCTCCCGGAGCGCAAGGGGCTGACTCCCGGCTACGAGCAGAAGGAGTTCCCGCTCGCGGAGCGCCAGGGCAAGTTCCGGCTGGTGGTGTCCCCCGAGGGGCAGGACGGCTCGTTGAAGGTGCACCAGGATCTGCGGCTGTACAGCACCGTGCTGGGCCAGGGAGAGAAGACGGAGTACACCCTGGCGCCAGGGCGGCACGCGTGGCTGCAGGTGGCGCGCGGCGCGGGCACGCTCAACGGCGTGGCGCTCAAGGCCGGTGACGGCGTGGCCGTGTCCGAGGAGTCCCGGCTGGAGCTCTCCGCGACCGAGCCGCTCGAGGCCCTGCTGTTCGATCTGGGCTGAGCCGGATGCAAACGAAATGCGGCCGAGGGCTACGACGTGACGCGCGCGAGCGAGAAACCGTCGTAGCCCTTGCTGCCCACGGTCTGGATGGCGGTGGCGCTCACCCGCGGCTCGGCGGCGACGCGCTCGTAGAAGCGGCGCACGCCCTGGACGCTCGCCTCGGGGCTCGAGGAGTCGAGCACCGCGCCCTTGCGCACGACGTTGTCCGTGACGATGACGCTCCCCACGCGCGAGAGCTTGAGCGCCCACTCGAAGTAGTCCGCGTTGTGCTCCTTGTCCGCGTCGATGAAGGTCAGGTCGAATGGACCCACCTTCTCCGCCGCGAGCTGGGGCAAGAGATCGAGCGCACTGCCCAGACGGACCTCCACGAGGTGCGAGAGGCCGGCACGCTCGATGTTGGCGCGCGCGAGCTCGGCGTGCTTGGGCTGGAACTCCAGGGTGATCAGCCGGCCATCCTTGGGGAGCGCCCGCGCGAGCCAGATGGTGCTGTATCCGCCCAACGTGCCGATCTCCAGGATGGTGCGCGCCCCCTGCACCTGGGCCAGCAGCATCAGCAGCTTGCCCTGGTTGGGCGACACGTTGATGGCGGGCAGACCCGCCCTGGCACTGGCCTCGAGTGCCTCATCCAGGGCCGCTTCCGGCGGCACCAGATGGTCGGTGATGTAGCGGTCGACCGCGGTCCACTTTTCCTGAGTCATGGGTCCTCGCTGAACAGGGTGTCGGAAGGGCCCCCATGAAAGGACCTGACGCGGGATTCGTCCACCCGCCCCCGCCGCGCTCAGTAGTCGTCCAAGGACCACGGATTACACTTCCTTGAACTCCGTCGCCGTGGGGCAGCCAGGTGATGGCACCGCGCCTCATCCACCCCGGGAAGGCGCGATCGGGGCGGCATCCGTCCCCAGCCGTCTTTTCAGTTCCGCGAGCGCGGAGCGTCCCGGGCCATTGCACGCGATCACGTCCACGATGGTGGCGGAGGGGATGGCACGCGCGAGCAACACCCCATTGGGAGCGCGGAAGATGCGCAGCCCCGAGGCCCGGAGGCGCGCGGGGGAGATGACCAGCAGCACATCCACACCGGCGCGCTTGCCCACCTTCGAGTCCACCGCGGCGGCCAGGTGGACGTGGGTGCGCGCCGCGGAATGGATACCCTCTCCGGAGAGGATGGCGCGCGCGGCGGCTACGGACGTACCGTGGTAGAGGGGCGCATCTCCGAGCACTTCGTCCCAGCTGCGCTCCAGCCCGTCGAGCGTCACGGGGGTGCCCTCCAGGGAGTGTCCCTGCACGGCGCGCACCTGCTTGCCCCGCACCTCGTAGCGCGACTTGTTGTTCTCCGCGACCACCTCGTCGAGTTCCTCACGAGACAGCCCCGTCATCCGCAGCACCTCGCCGATGAGGGCAAAGCCCGCGGAGTCCATGACGAGGCCCATCTCCCGGGCGCCGTGGCGCAACAACCATGAGAGCTTCTTCGATTTCCTGGCGAGCGCCTGGAGTTCCTTCTCCGGGCGGCGTGAACTGGCCATGACCGTTCTTCCTTTCTTCCGAGGAGGAACACTAGCCGACCCCCTCCCCGCCCACGAATCGGGACTTCCCACCAGCTATCGAGGAAACGGATAGTTCCACTCATGGAAACGGATGGGCTTCGCGCCCTGGTGGCGTTCGCGGAGGCTGGCTGCAATCTGACGCTCGCGGGGCGCGCCATCGGGCTGTCCCAGCCAGCGGTGCATGCGCGGCTGCAAGGGGTGGCGCGAGCGCTGGAGATCTCCCTCTACGAGCGGCGGGGCCGGCGCCTCCAGCTCACCCCGGATGGAACGCGCGTGCTCGCCTGGGCGCGTGACGTGCTCGAGCGTGAGCGAGCCCTGCGCGTGGAGCTGCGACAGGGACACGCGGAGGAGCGGGTGGTGCTCGCCTGCGGAGAGGGAGCCCTGGTGCATGTGGTGGCCGAGCGCGTCGCTCCGCTGCTTCGCGAGCGGACCGGAGTGCTCTCCTTCCTCGTGCTGGATGGCCCCGCCGCTGTCGCCGCCGTGGAGCGCGGCTCGGCGCACCTGGCGGTGGTGGCCGGGCCCGCGTCCAGTCCCCCGGGGCTCCGCTCGCAACCGCTCGTCACCGCCTCGATGTTGGCCGTGGCTTCCCGGCAACACCCGCTGGCACGGGCGGGACGCGAGGTGGAGGTGCGGGCACTACTCGAGCACCGGCTCCTGGTGCCTCCGCTCGGCCGCGCCCTGCGCGCCACCCTGGAGGACGCCGCCGCGGCCCATGGACGGACCCTCGAGGTCGCCGCGGAGGTGACCGGCTGGGAGGCGGTCTGCCGGCTCGCGACGTTGGGGGTGGGAGTGGGAGTGATCAACGACGTGGTGGCCACCCCGGGCCTCGCACGCCTGTCCGTGCGCGGCCTTCCCCCGGTAACCTACCGGTTGCTGATGCGGCGTGGACGCGGCACTCGGCTCGCGGAGGAGGTGGTGCGGACCCTGCTCGGCTGACCACACGTCAGATGGGATAGGGTTCCGCTCGAAACACGAATGGCTCGAACAGGAATGGAGCACGAACGAGCATGTGGAAGAACTCGCCCCCCGACACCGCGGAAGTCATGGCGACGGTCAGGGCCGTGGCCGAACAGAAGTGGAAGGAGTCACTGGCTCCGAGGAACGCGAATCCGGCCGATGCCACATTCATCGGCTGGAGGACCTATATCAGCGACCCCTTTCCGCTGACGTGGCCGTCCGTGGAGGGGACTCTTGTTTTCTACGCTCTCGCACGGGGCATGAATCCCCTGGTGCTGCGGGACGGGGAGTTCGTGGGTCCCACCTGGGCCAGGATGACCTACTCGCTCCAGGACAAGAAGACCGAGCTCACGCTCCTGGACGTCCGACTCGAGTCTCGCGGAGTCCAGGGAGTACGCCCCCTGCGGCAAGAGGAACTCGAGATTCTGAAGTTGAAACCGCTGGATTCCCTGCTGGGTTCGCGGGAGGCAGCCGCGGATCAGAAGCTCAAGTCTTATTACTGTCTTCAGCTCTCGCTCGGAAACATCCCGTCCGAAGCAGTCACTGCTCATACGGCATTCTTCAAATGGCTCGACTGTAGAGACTAGAGCACTGACGAGGTGACGGGAGCGCAGGCGTGTCTCAGCTCCGCTTCGCCGCCTCGCGCCTCCCGGGCCACGCCGCGCGCATCGTGTCCGCGAGCGCCCGGAGCGCCCCGGCCCGAGGGTAGCCCGGCCGCCACACGAGGGCGAGGATGCGGCTCGGAGACGGAGTCAGGGGCCGCACCTCGAGCTGGCCAAACCGGTTCTCGAGGGGCACCGAGAGCGCGGGCAGCAGCGTGATGCTCCCCTCGCCCGACATCACCATCTGCGCCAGCGTGGTGAGGCTCGTCGCGCGGAAGTCCACCTCGCGCGCGCCCACGCGGGTGCACAGCGCGAGCGCCTGGCTGCGAAAGCAGTGCCCATCCTCCAGCAGCAGCACGTTCTCCTCGTCGAGGTCACGCAGCTGCACCTGCTTCTTCTTCGTCAGCGGATGACCCGGAGGCAGCGCGACGACGAAGGCATCCTCCGCGATGACGGTCTGCTCCACGTCCCCCAGCTCCGGATCCAACGCCACCAGGGCCGCGTCCAGCCTCCCCTCCTCCAGCCCGCGCACGAGCAGCTCCGTCTTCTCCTCGCGCAGCCGCAACCGCATGCGGGGGTATTGCTTCGTCACCGCCGGAATCACCTCGGGCAACACGTAGGGCGCCACGGTGGGGATGACGCCCAGTTGCAGGGGGCCCGCGAAGGGATCCGACAGGCGCGACGCGGCCGAGAGGATGTCCCCCGCCTCGGTGAGCACGCGGCGGGCGCGGGACACCAGCTCCTCGCCCGCCTGGGTCAACATGACGCGGCGCTTGTCGCGCTCGAAGAGCTTCACCCCGAGCACGTCCTCCAACTGCTGGATCTGCGCGCTCAGGGCGGGCTGCGACACGTGACAGCGCTCGGCCGCCTTGCGGAAGCCGAGCACGTCGGCGACGGCGACGACATATTCCAACTGCCGCAGGGTCAGGTCGTTCAGGGAGGCCATGGCTCCGGGAAGTTTGATAGGAACAGGCTATCAAGTCCATCGGAACGATGTCTTGGCCCGTTCAGACCGGACTCTCTACCTTGAGGGACATCCACGGCGGACTTCCCGCCCACCCCAGGAGAGATGTCCTTGAGCACCCGTCCCCAGCTGACCACGGAGTCCGGAGCCCCCGTCGCCGACAACCAGCACTCGCAGACCGCCGGAGCCGCGGGTCCGGTGCTGCTGCAGGATCACCACCTGCTCGAGAAGCTCGCCCGCTTCAACCGCGAGCGCATCCCCGAGCGCGTCGTGCACGCGGTGGGCTCGGGCGCCTACGGCACCTTCGTGGTGACCCACCCCGACATCGCGCGCTACACGCGCATGAAGCTCTTCAGCGAGCAGGGCAAGCGCACCGAGGTCTTCCTGCGCTTCTCCACGGTGGCCGGCTCCAAGGGCGCGCCCGACACCGCGCGCGACCCCCGGGGCTTCGCGGTGCGCTTCTACACCGAGGACGGCAACTGGGACCTGGTGGGCAACAACACCCCCATCTTCTTCCTGCGCGACGGCATCAAGTTCCCGGACTTCATCCACTCGCAGAAGTACGACCCGTACAGCAACCGCCAGGAGCCCGACAACGTCTGGGACTTCTTCTCCCACTCGCCCGAGGCCACGCACCAGTTCACCTGGCTCTTCGGTGACCGGGGCATCCCCGCGTCGCTGCGCCACATGGATGGGTTCGGCTCGCACACCTTCCAGTGGGTGAACGCGAACAACGAGCGCTTCTTCGTGAAGTTCCACTTCAAGACCAACCAGGGCATCCGCACCCTCTCCACCCAGGAGGCCGAGGCCATCGGCGGGAAGGATCCGCAGCACCACCAGAGCGACCTGTACGCGGCCATCGAGCGCGGTGAGTTCCCGTCCTGGACGCTCAAGGTGCAGGTGATGCCCGAGGCCGACGCGGCCACCTACCGCTTCAACCCGTTCGACCTCACCAAGGTCTGGTCCCAGAAGGACTACCCGCTCATCGAGCTGGGCCGCATGGAGCTCAACCGCACGCCGGACAACTTCTTCGCCGAGGTGGAGCAGGCGGCGTTGGATCCCGCTCACTTCGTGCCGGGCATCGGCCCCTCGCCGGACCGCATGCTCCAGGCGCGCCTGTTCGCCTACGGGGACGCGGCCCGCTACCGGCTCGGCATCAACCACACCCAGTTGCCGGTGAACTCGCCCAAGGGCGTGAAGGGCGGCGCGCGCAACTACGGCCGCGACGGCGGCATGCGCTTCGATGGCAACGGCGGGCGCTCGAAGAACTACGAGCCGAACAGCTTCAACGGCCCCGCGCAGTCCAACGAGCCCTCGGGCCTGGGCGTCTCCGTGAGCGGCACCACGGGCACCTACGTCAACCCGCGGCACGCCGAGGACAACGACTACGTGCAGGCGGGCGACCTGTACCGGCTGATGGACGAGTCGGCGCGCGAGCGTCTCGTGGCGAACATCGCGGGCAGCCTCGCGCAGGTGAGCCGCGAGGACATCATCACCCGGGCCATCTCCCACTTCCGTCAAGCGGATGAACAGTACGGCGCGCGCGTGGCCGCGGCCGTCCACAAGCTGCGTCAGTCGCGTTAGACCGTCACCCTTCCACCTCCAACTCCAACGACAAGAGAGACAGCCATGAAGACCGGGACCCAGGAGTCGCAGTCCGCAGTGATCGACGCGGAAGTGTTGGAGGTGGCGCGCATGGCGTTCCAGTACGCGCGCGGTGGAAACGCCACGGAGCTCGCCGCGATTCTCGACGCGGGGCTGCCCGCCAACCTGCGCAACGAGCGCGGCGACACGCTGCTGATGCTCGCGAGCTATCACGGCCACGTGGACGCCACCCGGGTGCTGCTCGAGCACAAGGCCGACCCCGAGCGCACCAATGACCGGGGGCAGACGCCCCTGGCCGGCTGCGCCTTCAAGGGAGACCTCGCCATGGCGCGGCTGCTGCTCGACCATGGCACCCAGGTCGACGGCGCGGGCCCGGACGGCAAGACGGCGCTCATGTTCGCGGCGATGTTCGACCGCGTGGAGATGATGGAGGAGTTGATCTCGCGGGGCGCGATCCCCGAGCGCCGGGATGCGGAGAAGCGCACGGCGCTCGACTACGCCCGTGCCATGGGCGCCCACCGCGCCGCCGAGCGGCTCGCGGCGTTGCAGCAGACCCCGGCTTGACAATTTTTTCCCCGCCACGCACCTTGTGGAGCGTGAGCTTCGTTCGCGCCACCACCACGACCACGACTACCGCCACTTCCCTCGGCGGGAGTGGACTCGTGCGTGGCGTGAGCTGACGAACGCACGGTCCCTTGCCCCGCCGTCTTCCGGCCGGGGCGTCCGTGCAAGCGCTCAGTGCTCCGACCGGAAAACCTCTCTCTTTCCGATTCGGAGTCACCCATGCTCGACGTTCATGATCACCGTTCCCTGGGCCAGCGCCTGGACCTCTTCCACCTGCAGGAGGAGGCCCCCGGCATGGTGTTCTGGCACCCCCGGGGCCACCTGCTCTACCGGCTCATCGAGGAGCGCGTCCGCAGGCAGATGCGACTCGAGGGCTACGAGGAAGTGAGGACGCCTCAACTGCTCGCCCAGCCCATCTGGGAGCGCAGCGGCCACTGGGAGAACTTCCGCGAGAACATGTTCCAGCTCGCCGAGGAGGGCGGGCGGCACCTGGCGCTCAAACCGGTGAGCTGCCCCGGCCACATCCAGCTCGTGCAGCGCATGGGGCCCAGCTACCGCGACCTGCCCTTGCGGCTGGGCGAGTTCGGACTCGTGCACCGCAGCGAGCCCAGTGGTTCGCTCCACGGGTTGTTCCGCCTGCGCCAGTTCACGCAGGACGACGGGCACATCTTCTGTGCCGAGGAGCAGATGAGGGACGAGGTCCTCCGCTTCTGCCGCTCGCTGCGCGCCTTCTACGCCGACTTCGGCTTCGAGGACGTGCAGGTGGCCTTCTCCAGCCGTCCCGCCCAGCGGGCCGGAAGCGATGAGGTGTGGGACGTGGCCGAGTCCCTGTTGCTCGAGGCGGCCCAGCAGGCGGGGCTGCACTGCCGCATGCAGCCGGGACAGGGCGCGTTCTACGGGCCCAAGCTGGAGTTCGTGCTCAAGGATCGGCCCGGCCGCGACTGGCAATGCGGGACGATCCAGCTCGATCTCGTGCTCCCGGAGCGCTTCGATCTGCACTACGTGGATGCCTCGGGGCAGAAGCGCCGGCCGATGATGTTGCATCGCGCGATGCTCGGGAGCCTCGAGCGCTTCATCGCCATCCTCCTGGAACACCACGGGGGCGCGCTGCCCGCGTGGCTGTCACCGGAGCAGGTGGTGGTGGCCTCGATCGGGGAAGGAGCCGCGGGCTACGCCGAGCGCTTCGCCGCGAAGCTGCGCGAGGCGGGCTGCCGGGCGCACGCGGATGCACGAGCCGAATCGCTCTCCCGGAAGATCGTCGACGCGCATCAGGCCGGAGTGCCCTGGCTCGTCGTGGCGGGCGCTCGCGAGGTGGAGAAGAACGGGGTCCGGCTGCGGCGGCGGGATGGCGAGCAGCATGACCTCGCCTGGGAGGAAGCACTGGCGGAGCTCGTCGCCGAGTGCCGGCCCTCGCCCTCGGTGTGACCATGAATCGCCCGTGCCAGGCCCACGCCCTGGCACGGGCGCTCTCACGTCGAGGAATCCTTCCAAGACGAAGCCCGGAAGCTCACCGTGGCTTGATGAACTTCAGGGCGAAGCGGTCGCTGGTGCCACGGAGCGCCCCGGCGGCGACCGGGCTGGAGTTCCAGTCGCGCGTGTCCTGGGGATTGCGCCAGACATCGCTGTCCCGCAGGAACTGGAAGCCCGCCGCGAGCACCTCGTCGCGCACGGTCTGCTCGTCGATGCGGTGCAGCGTCTGGGCGTCGCTCACGCCCGTGCCGGGCTTCGCGCTCGAGTCGAGGACGACGTAGACCCCACCCGGCTTGAGCGCGCGGAAGACGGCCGCGTTCATCTTCGCCCGGTCGGTGCCGAGCCACACCGTGTCGTGATAGATGATGTTGCTCACCACCGCGTCCAGATCGGTCACCTCGGGCGGAAGGGGCTCGTCCAGCTCGCGATCCACCCGTACCACGTTCTGGTTGACCGGTCGGGCGAGCCGCTCGCTCCAGGGCTGCTCCGCGAAGCGCTCGAGGACGAGCCGGGGATTCTCGCCATAGACGACCCCGCGAGGACCCACGGCGCGCGCGAGCAGCTCGGTGGTGTATCCACCCCCCGCCATCAGCTCGGCGACCTTCATGCCGGGCCGCACGCCCACGAACTCGAGCAGGGCGGCGGGATGACGGCCTGGGTCGAGGGCCCGATCGGACTCGGGCCGGTCCGCGGCGGCGACGATGGCTCCGGCGGGAGAGATCACGTCCTCGGACGCGGGAGCCGAGGGAGCGGCGGGTGTATGGGAACAACCCACGAGGGACAGGCAGGCAGCGGCGAGAAGGAATCGCATGGGGCGCGGAGCTTAGGCGCACCGGGAGCGGGCCTCGCGGTATTTTGCGGCCCATGGCGCACCGATTGTCCCTCTGTGTCCTCATGATCATCGCGGCGGTCTCCTGCCGGAGTGAAGTGCACTCCCCACCGCCTCCCGCGAACGCGCCGGTGGAGGGATTCGAGATCGTTCGAAGCTGGCCCCATGATCCCTTCGCGTTCACCCAGGGGCTCGTCTTCCGGCAGGGCAAGCTGTACGAGGGAACGGGCCTCCAGGGCCGCTCGAGCCTGCGGGAAGTGGAGCTCGAGACGGGCGTGGTGCTGCGCCAGTCCCGGCTCGAGCGCCAGTACTTCGGCGAGGGGATCGCGATTCGAGGCAACCGGCTGTACCAGCTCACCTGGCGCTCCCAGGAGGGCTTCATCTACGACGCCGCGACGTTCGAGCGGGTGGGTCACTTCACCTACCCCACCGAGGGATGGGGACTCACCGAGGACGGGGAGTCGCTCATCATGAGCGATGGCAGCAGCACGCTGCGCTTCCTGGACCCCGACACGTTCGCGGTCCGGCGTACCGTCAAGGTGCAGGATGCTGGCCGGGAGATCTCCCAGCTCAACGAGCTGGAGTATGTCCGCGGCGAGGTCTACGCGAACGTGTGGATGACGGACCTCATCGCGCGCATCGATCCGTCCACGGGGCGGGTGAAGGGCTGGATCAATCTCGCGGGGCTGCTGCCACGCGCGGAGCGCACGGGAGACGAGGACGTGCTCAATGGGATCGCCTATGACGCGGCCGGGGATCGGCTGTTCGTCACCGGAAAGTACTGGTCGAAGCTGTTCCAGATCCGCGTCGTGCCCCGCTGAGCCCAGGGCTCACGGGGTCGAGGAGCTGGCCTTCATCGGAGGGCGCGTGCCACGGGCCAGGCCGTTGAGGTAGTTCAACGCCACCTGGAGCTGATGATCCGTCAGCTTCGACGTCACGTCCCAGGCCCGCGGCTCCTCGGAGAACCGCCTGGCCTTCACCACGGGAGCGTCCTCGGTCGCCGCCCCGGGCTCGGCCTTGAAGTGCCGCTCCAGGTCCTTCTCCCGCGTCTCGTCCTTCGCCGTGCGCTCGCCCGTCGCCGACTCCGCCACCTGGTAGTCCGGCGTGATGCCCTTCTCCTGGATGCTCCGCCCCTTGGGCGTGTAGTAGCGCGCCACGGTCAGCTTCAACCCGGAGCCGTCCTCCAGCTCGATGACGGTCTGCACGCTCCCCTTGCCGAACGTCTGGGTGCCCAGGATGGTGGCGCGGCCATGGTCCTGGAGCGCGCCCGCGACGATCTCCGACGCCGAGGCGCTCCCCGCGTTCACCAGCACCACCAGGGGATAGTCCGGCTCCGTGTCCCGGTCCTTGCTGCGCTCCTCGGTCGTCTGGCTCGGGTTGCGCCCGCGCGTGCTCACGATGGTGAGGTTGCCCGGCAGCCACAGATCGCTCACGGCCACCGCCTGCTCCAGCAGGCCGCCGGGGTTGTTGCGCAGATCCAACACCACGCCACGCAGCGGCTTGTCCTCGTTCTGCGCGCGCAGCCGGTCCAGCTCCTTGCGCAGGTAGAACGCCGTGCGGTCCTGGAAGCTCTTCACCTTCACGTGGGCGATGCCCCCGTACAGGGCACCCTCCACCGAGATGATGCGGACATGGTCGCGGATGAGGGCCAGCTCCCGCGGCGCGCTGAAACCCTCGCGCATGATGGTGAGCAGCACGCGCTTGCCCGCGGGACCGCGCATGCGCTGCATCACCTCCACGTGGCTCAGACCCCGCGTGCGCTCGCCGTCGATGGCGACCAGCTCGTCCCCCACCCGGATGCCCGCCCGGGACGCCGGCGTGTCCTCGATGGAGGAGGACACCCGGAAGCCGTCGCCCTGGGGGGCCAGCTCGATGCCCACCCCACCGTACTCGCCGGAGGTGTCGATCTTCATCTCCTTGAAGACCTCGGGCGGCATGAAGACGGTGTGGGGATCCAACGTCCCCAACATGCCCTGGATGGCGCCCTGCATGAGCTGGCGCTCGTCCACCGGATCCACGTAGTTGTTCTCCACGTAGGACAGCACCCGGGCGAACACCTCGAGCTGCTCGTAGGCCAGGGTGTTCGCGGAGGGCTCGCGCGCCTGGGCCGGGAGCATGGGAGCCAGGAGCCACAGGCCGGCGGCGAGTGCCGCGCGCCAGGAGTGCAAGGAGCGCATGGAGGCGGACTCTACCATCCGGCCGCCTCCCGGTCCGACTACAGCCCGGCGGAGTCGGCGAACTGGAGCAACTCCGCCACCAGCTCGCCCGGCCGCTCGACATGCGGCAGGTGACCGAAGCCGTCCACCACGCGCACGCTCGAGTGGGGCGGCAGGTGGGTGCGAAAGAAGTCGAGGCTCTCACGGGGCAGGAGCTTCTCGTTCGCCCCCCACACGCACAGCACGGGCATGGCGAGCCCCTGGAGCTGCTCGGGCTTGAGGTACTCGCCCGTGGCGATCACGTCCGCGCTCAGCGCCCGCACGGCGGGGGTGCCATAGACGCCCCGGAGGGCATTGGCGAAGAACATCATCGCCCAGGGAGGCCGGTGGAACAGGCGCTGGGTGAGCGCACGGGCCTGCTCGCCCGTGCGCACGTTCATGGACTCCAACACCTCGCGGATGAGCTCGTGCCCCACGTCCGCTCCCGCCGAGGCCACCAGGGCCAGGGCGCGAACCAGCTCCGGGTGCTCGGCCGCCAGTTGCACCGACATGGCCCCACCCAGGGAGTTGCCCACCACGAACGCCGGGGCGCCCACCACCTCGCGGCAGTAGCGCACCAGCATCTCGTACTGGCCCCGGACGCACATCGGCCCGAGGCAGTACTCCGGGGAGAAGCCATGCCCCGGCAGGTCCACCGCGAACACCCGCTCGAAGCGTTTGGCCAGCGGGATGAGGACGCGCCCGAAGCCACTGGCCGCCCCGCCCAGCCCATGCACCAGCACGATGGGCGGACCCTTGCCGCTGCCCTTCAACGTGAAGTGATGGAGGCGCTGTCCGCCCACCATCACTTCTTCCGAGCGCACCCCGCGCATCACCAACAGGCGCCGCGAGACTTCCTGGAGTCCGGAGATGAGGTCCACGACGAGACTCTAACTCCGCCCCTGCCGCACCGCATCAGCCCCATGCGCCGCTCCCTGGGAGCCGGGCGGGCGCTCCAGGGGAATGCGCCGGCCCTCGGAGGCGCTGCGCTCGGCGGCCTGGACGATGCGAATGACCTGACCCGCGCTCTCGGCGGTGACGGGGACGGGGCCCTCGCCGGCGATGGCCCGGGCGAAGCACCGGTAGAACGACTCGTATTGGCCCGGCAGTGTGGGCACCTCGCCCCCCTGGCTCAAGCGGCCATGGCGCGCGGCGGGCTCCTGGCCCCAACCCGCCTGACCGGGCCGGAGCCCCGCCTTGAGCTGCTCTTCCTGCGGGTCGAGCCCGTACTTCACCCACGCGTCGCGCTCACCCTGGAGGACGAAGCGGGGCCAGGGCTCATGCACCACGGAGCCGGAGTGCAGGATGACGCGCAGCTCGCCATAGCGCAGCAGCAGGTGGAACCAGTCCGTGGCCCGGGCGCCCTCGCGCTGCTGGCCGAGGTCGGCGCTGACGGACTCGGGCATCCCGAAGAGCTGCACGGCCTGATCGATGAGGTGGGAACCGAGATCCCACAGGGTGCCGCCCCCGGGCACGGCGTCCTCCTTCCAGCGCGCCTTCACCTGGGGTCGGAAGCGATCGTAGTGACTCTCGAAGCTGAACAACCGGCCCAGGCGCCCCTGCTCGAGCAACTGGCGCACGGTGAGGAAATCGCCATCCCAGCGCCGGCTGTGGAAGACGGTGAGGCACCGTCCGCGCTCGCGCGCCAGGGCATCCAGCCGCGAGGCCTCGGCGGCGTCCAGGGTGAAGGGCTTGTCGACGACCACGTGCTTGCCAGCCCGGAGCGCGCGCTCGGCCAGTGGCGCGTGCGTGTCGTTGGGCGAGGCGATGATGACGACGTCGAGGGAAGGGTCCTCCAGGAGCGCGTCCGGGGAGAGCACGCGCGCGCCGGGCCAGTCGCGCGCCACCTCCGCGGCGCGTTGGGTGGCGACCGCCGCCAGGGTGAACGCGGGCTCGGCGGCGAGCAGGGGCGCGTGGAAGACGGTGCCGGCGAGGCCGTAGCCGATGAGGCCCGTTCGCAGGGGAGCGCGAGAGGAGGAAGCGGTCATGGATCGTCCAGGGTTCAATGAGCGGCCGCCAGCCAGGGCGCGGGATCCAGGGCCTGACCGGAGCGGCGGATTTCGAAATAGAGGTAGGCGCCCTTGAGCGAGCCCGTCTCGCCCACCTCGCCCACCGTGTCACCCGCGGCCACGCGATCGCCCACGCCCGGAGTCACGGAGGACAGGTGGGCCACCAGCGAGTGGTAGCCCCCGCCGTGATCGAGGATGAGCAGGTTGCCATAGCCGCGCAGCCAGCCCGCGTACGCCACGGTCCCTTCGGCCACGGCCTTCACGGGAGTACCCGCGGGAGCGCGGATGTCCACGCCCTTCTGCACGGTGACGGTGTTGAAGCGCGGGTTGACCACGCGGCCGAATCCCACCTCGATGACGCCGGGAGCGGGAGGGGACAGCTTGCCCTTGAGCGCCCCGAAGCCGGAGGTAGCGGGCCCCTCGTTCATCTCCTGGAGCACCCGGCCGAGGTCCGCGTCCGCCTGCTCCAGCTCGCGCACCATGCGCCGCGCCAGCTCCGCCTCGCCCTTGATGGTGCCCACCAGCTCCTCCAGCGCCTCCTGCTGCGCCCGGGCCATGCGCGCCTGCTCGCGCAGGAACGCCAGCCGCACGTCCAGCGAGCCCTGCAACCGGCGCAGCTCGGCCGAGACCCGCTGCCGCAACCGCGCCACGCGCTGCACCGTGCGCAACTGCCGCAGGTCCTCCTCCAACGTCGCCCGCAGCGCGCGCGAGCGCCACACCATGGCGGAGAAGTCCCGGGCGCTGAGCAGCACCTCCAGCGGCCGGCGGCGCATGAGCCGGTACATGCTCCACAGCCGGGGCGACAGCCGGCGCAACTGCTCGCGCAGCATCTCCCGTGTCACCTCGTCCTCGTGCTCGGCCACGGCCAGCCGCTTGCGGAAGACGACGAGGTCTCGCTCCAACACCCGCACCCGCTGGGCACTGGTGGCGGCGCGCTGCTCCACCATCTCCAGCACCTCCAGCGCGGACACCTTGCGCGACTCGATGAGCGCGAGCGCCGCGCGCTGCGTGGACAACTTCTCGCGCACGGACTCGCGCTCCGCCGCCTCGTCCTGGGAGAAGGCCGCGGGCGCCCACGACAGCAGGAGGAGCAGCAGGAGCCGGTTCATACCCGGAGAAAGCGCCCCACCGCGATGAAGCTGCCCCCCAGGCCCAGCGCGCACCCCACCGCCACCATCTCCAGCGCCAGGGCCGGCTCCAGCAGGGGCACCGCGCCGCCGGGGCCCACCAGGAAGGACAGGAGCGAGTTCATCCCCGGCCCCACCAGCCGCTCGAACAGCGCGAGCCCCGCGAGCGCCACCCCGGCCCCCAGCAGGCCCTGGAGGAAGCCCTCGATGAGGAAGGGCATCTTCACGAAGCGATCCGTGGCGCCCACCAACTTCTGGATCTCGATCTCCCCACGCCGCGAGTAGATGGCCAGTTGCAGCGTCGCGGACACGATGACCACCGTGGCCAGCAGCACCACCGCGAACGCCACCCAGCCGCCATAGCGCAGGGCGCGAGAGATGGCCGACAGCCGCTCCACGGCCTCCTCGCCATAGTCCACGCCGGTGACGCCGGGCAGGGCGCGCAGCTCCTTGGCCAGTTGCTTGAGCGCGCCGGGAGTGCGCCGCTCGGCGGGCACCTGCAGCTCCAGCGACGGGGGCAGCGGGTTCTCGGGCAGTTGCGCGAGCGCCTCACCCAGGTCACCCAGCTCCCGCGCCAGACGATCCAGCGCGGCCTGGGGAGGCACGAGCGAGGCGCGTCCGCCGCTGGCCGCTTCCATGCGCTCGCGCAGCACCGCGGCGCCCTCCTCGTCGAGACCGGGAGAGAGGTACACCGTCACCTGCACCTCGCCGCCCAGCGAGGCGAGGAGCGCGTCCACTCCGCGGCCCATGGCCTGGGCGAGCCCCGCCGCGAACAGGGCGATGGCGATGGTGGTCACGGCGATGAAGTGGACGAAGGGCGCATGGCGCAGCCCCGACGCCGCCGAGCGCCAGAAGTAGGCCGTCTTGGCCAGGACGCTCATCCCGCCGCCACCCGTCGGGCGGCCTTCACCCCGTCCTCGTCCGACACGATGAAGCCTCCCTCCAGGCGCAGGGTGCGCTTCTGGTAGCGGGTGATGAGGCCGGTGTCGTGGGTGGCCACCATCACCGTGGTGCCTCGCACGTTCACGTCCATGAGCAGATCCATGATCTCCACGGTGAGTGCCGGGTCCAGGTTGCCCGTGGGCTCGTCGGCCAGGAGGATGGTGGGATCATTGACGAGCGCGCGGGCGATGACCACGCGCTGCTGCTCACCACCGGAGAGCTTGAGGGGCATGGAGCCCGCCTTGTGCTGCAGACCCACGAGCTTGAGCATGCGGTGCACGCGCTCGCGCGCCTCGGCGCGGGGCACGCCCAGCACGTCCAGGGTGAAGGCGACGTTGTCCTCCACGGTGCGGTGCGGCAGGAGCTTGAAGTCCTGGAACACCACGCCGATGTTGCGCCGCAGGTAGGGCACGGCCGACTCGCGGATGCGCGCGATGTTGCGCCCGCCCACGAGGATCTGCCCCTTGGTGGCCTTCTCCGCGCAGAAGATGAGCTTCATGAGCGTCGTCTTGCCCGCGCCCGAGGGGCCCGTGAGAAAGACGAACTCGCCCTTCTGCACGTGCAGGTTGATGTCCGAGAGGACCGGCGGATCGCCCGGATAGGCCTTGTAGACGTGGAACATCTGGATCATCGGCGGGGGCGATTATGGCCCCGCTCGCGCCCCATGTGCCACGGGACAGCCGCACTACTGGTTGTTGTCCTCGCCCGCCAGGTAGCTGAGGATGACCTCGTCCAGGCTCTTCTCGGAGATGAGGTCCTCGCCGAACAACGTCTCCACGCCCACCTCGTTGATCTTCGGCTGCACCTGCATGGCGCGCGCGGCGGCGATCTCCGGAGGAAGGTGGGAGCCAGGGGACGCCGCGGGAGGAGGCGCCTTGGGGGCGGCATGCCCCGGAGGCGGACGCGCATGGGGCGCGTCCTCGGCGGTGCCGAGCTGTCCGGGCTGGTAGTGGCGCACGCCCGTCTCGTAGCCGTCGTAGACCCCGTTGATGAGGTTGCGCAGCATCTCCTTGTGCTGCTCCTCCATCAACTCGCGCACGACCTCGGCGAGGCTCTCCGCGTTGAGGATGTCCGCGTAGGACGTCTTCTTCGACGCGAGGATGTTCCCGCCCACGAACAGGTGCGTGATGATGTGGGGATTGTTGACGCCCGAGTCCTCGGTCTGGACGTGGTAGACGCGACCCTTGTACTTGATGTTGTGGTTGAAGCCGGTGACGGCTTTTTCGAAGGTTTTCGCCATGCCCGAGTGAGCGGACCGTAGCAGTGCGACCCGGGCGAAACAAGAAACGCGTCGGATTGTGTGCGACGTCCGCCTGCTGGCCAGCCCGAGAGCGGAGCAGACGGCCGGTCCGTTCACCATCCGACGCCGCTGTGCCTCACATGGGATTAAAGTCCGTCTCCCCCAGGGGGGAAGGCAGCGCCGGCGTTTCCCGGCGCGAGGGAACACGATGAAGACCGAGCTCAAGAACCAGTTGCGCCAGCAGGACGCCACCGTCCTGGCCCAAGGCTACTCTCCAGCGATCCGCGCCATGGAGGTCATCAGCATCGTCGCCTTCGTGGCCTTGGAGTCGGCGCTCGTCTGGCGGCTGTGGGGCAACCCCCTGGTGGGCCCCTGGATGGTGCTGAGCGCCGTGCTGCTGGGCTACCTGGCCGCGGACTTCGTCTCCGGCATCGTCCACTGGATGGGGGACACCTGGGGTTCCACCGACATGCCCGTGCTCGGCAAGGCCTTCATCCGGCCCTTCCGTGAGCACCACGTGGACGAGAAGGCCATCACCCGGCACGACTTCGTGGAGACCAACGGCAACAACTGCCTCGTCTCGCTGCCCGTGGCGCTGCTCGCCCTGCTGCTGCCCCACACCAGCGCCACCTGGGTGTTCCTCTCCAGCTTCCTCGGGGCGATGATCTTCTGGGTGATGGCGACCAACCAGTTCCACAAGTGGTCCCACACGGACGAGCCGCCCGCGCTCATCGGCTTGATGCAGCGCGTCCACCTCATCCTGCCGCCGGATCACCACCGCATCCACCACACGGCGCCCTACGACAAGTACTACTGCATCACCGTGGGATGGATGAACAAGCCGCTCGCGCTCATCGGCTTCTTCCCGATGATGGAGCGCGTCATCACCTGGGCCACGGGCCTGATTCCCCGCAAGGACGACATCGGCGCCGAAGCGGCCCTGGAGCTCTTCCAGACCCAGGCCGCCGACGCGCCCCCCGTGGTGAAGGCCGCCCAGGAGCTGCTCGAGGGTGGCGCGCTCGCCGAGGAGGCCAGTGCCGTGTCCCCGGTGCGGCCGTCCTGACACACCGCCGCGCGGTGGCGCGGCCCCTCAGAAGGTCAGGTCCACCTGCTCCGCCGAGGGGATGCGCCGCCCGAGGAAGCGCTCCCCCACCTCCACGAAGCGCTCGGGCACGTCGGTGACGAAGAAGTGGTGGGAGGGGGCGCGTCCCGCCGGAGCCAGCAGCCCGCGCTCCACCAGCAGCCCCGCCACCACCTCGGCGGTGGCCTCGGCCGAGTCCACCAGCGCCACCTGGGGGCCGACCACCTCCGCGATGATGTCCTTGAGCAACGGGTAGTGCGTGCAGCCCAGCACCAGCGTGTCCACCCCGCCGCGCACGAACTCCCCCAGGTACTCGCGCGCCACCAACCGTGGCACGTCTCCGGAGAGCCAGCCCTCCTCGGCCAGGGGAACGAACAGCGGACACGCCCGGGCCTTCACCCGCGCCCCCGCCGGTCCGGCCGCCGCCTCCAGCTCGCGCTGGTAGGCCCCGGAGCGGATGGTGCCCGGCGTGCCGATGACGCCCACCTGTCCACCCCGGGTGCGCCGCAGCGCCGCCCTCGCCCCGGGAGCGATCACCCCCACCACCGGCACCGGCAGCGCCGCCGACAGCGCGGGCAGCGCCACCGCCGAGGCCGTGTTGCACGCCACCACCAGCACCTTGATGCCGCGCTCCAGGAGGAACGCCGCGTTCTTCAGCGAGTAGCGCGTCACCACCTCGCCGGACTTGGTGCCATAGGGCACCCGTGCCGTGTCACCCAGGTACAGGGTGCTCTCGCCGGGAAGCTGGGACATCAGGGACTTGAGGACGGTGAGTCCTCCAACCCCCGAATCGAAGACACCGATGGGACTGTGGCTGTCTGGCCGCATGACGGGGGCTCCTATCACGTTTGATGCCAACCCATGGCGGCCCCCCGCAAAGCAGAAGGGCCAAGGCGAAGGCCCCGGCCCTTCCCACCCCAGCATGGAGGTGGACGACTACTTGCGCAGGAGGTTGATGGTGTAGGCGTCCGATTCCTTCTTCTGGACGAAGGCCGTCACCGTCAGCGTGGGAGGATTGCTCTCGTTGGTGTAGGTCACCTGCGAGCCGCTCATGCCGCGGATGAACACGTCATACTGCCCCGGCCGCAGGTACTTGTAGAGGATGGGAGCGCCCGTGCAGGACTGCGCGTCGCCGTCCTCCCCGTAGACGAGCTTGCCCGTCACCCGGTCACGCATGTTGATGCGCACCCCCGTGACGCCCGCCTGCTCACAGGTCTTCTTCGTGGCGCCGTCGAGCAAGTCCCAGCGCAGCGACATGCCGCCCACCATCCAGAGCGTGTAGGACACCGAGATGGGGCTGCCCGCCTGCGTCGTCAGCGTCCCGCTACGGTAGTAGTAGGGCGTCGCACCCGAGCTGGTGACGTTCATGCCCACGAACTCGATGGTGTGGTTGCCGGGCGCCAGGAAGGGCGAGGACACCTGCTTGCCCCCGATGCCGTCCTCACATGCCAGGCGCGCCCACTCCCCGTTGTCGATGCGCACGTCCACGTGGGTCACCCCCGCCTGGGCACAGGTGGGGTTGGAGTTGTTGGTGTTGCCCTCGAAGGACCAGGAGACGTAGGCGAAGGAGCTGCCGCCGCCCTGGGGGGTGAGGTTGACGTTCACCCGGGTCTCGCCGTTCACCGTGAAGTCGCCGCTGGCCCGGTAGAGCACCTTGTTGTCGTAGCCCACCGCCTCCAGCGTGTAGCTGTAGGTCCGGGGCAGGAAGTCGTGCAGCACGATGCCATCCGACCCCCCGGTGTTGCAGGCGTACACGCCGCCATTGTGGAGCGTCTCACCGGGGATGGAGATGCGGATGCTCTTCACGTCGGGCACGTCCGCGCACCGGCCCGCCCCGATGTTGGCGAACGTCCAGAGGAAGATGACGTCTCCGGGATAGGTCGGATCGGGCCGCGGCTGACTCGGCGACGGCGTGTAGCAGCAGGGGCCGTCATCATCCCTGTCGACGATGATGCAGCCCGAACCGGCCATGGTCAGACAGAGGAATGCGAGAAGGATTCTGGCGTTCATGGAAGCGCTCTCGGGTGGGGAAGGGGAGAGCGGGCGTTCAGCCCGCCACACTTCTCCCTGGACTCCCCATTCCGGGAATTATTCATTTCGTTCGACGCAGCAACCAACCAACCCCCCTCCCTCCGGGCTTTGTTTGACCCACCCGGACCCAGGTGTTACGGCCTGCACCCCATGCTGATGCCCCGCTTCCCCCTGGCGCTTGGCGCCATGAACTACGTGCAGATCCTCCAGGACGCGTCCTTCCTGGAGCTGGGTGTCCTGGGCCTGCTCATGGTCGTCTCCGTGGCCTCCTGGGCGCTCATCGCCCTCAAGGCGACCCAGCTCGCGCGTGCCCGGAGCCAGTCCCTCACCTTCCTCGACACCTTCTGGAAGGCCTCCCGTCTGGAGACCATCTACCAGGACGCGCAGAAGCTCGAGGGCTCGCCGCTGTCCAAGGTGTTCTGCGCCGGGTACGAGGAGCTGACCAAGCTCGCCCAGGCGAAGGAGGGCGCCAATGGCGCCATGGCCGAGCGGCTCGGCGGCATCGAGAACGTGGAGCGGGCACTCAACCGGGCCTCCACCAATCAGCTCACGGACCTGGAGGCACGCGTGTCCTTCCTGGGCACGGTGGGCTCGGCCGCGCCCTTCGTGGGCCTGTTCGGCACGGTCATCGGCATCCTCAACGCCTTCAACTCCATCGCCGAGCAGGGCAACGCCACGCTCGCCACGGTGGCCGCTCCCGTGGGCAACGCGCTGTTCGCCACCGCCGCCGGCCTCTTCGCCGCCATCCCCGCGGTGGTCGCCTACAACTCGTTCGTCAGCCGCATCAAGGTGTTCGACACGGAGATGGCCAACTTCTCCGCGGACTTCCTCAACATCGTCAAGCGGCACTTCTTCCGCTAGGGAGCACGGCACACCATGGGCATGGGCTCCAACTCCAACAAGGGAAGTGGCCGCGTCACCATGAGCGAGATCAACGTCACGCCCATGGTGGACGTGATGCTGGTGCTGCTCATCATCTTCATGGTGACCGCGCCCCTCATCCAGCAGGGCGTCAAGGTGAACCTGCCCGAGGCGCGCGCCGCCGCGGTGGAGGCCTCCGACAAGAAGCTCGTGCTGTCCATCGACGCGCAGCGGCGCGTGTACCTCGGCGAGGCCGAGGTGCTCATGGCCGAGTTGGAGAAGAAGCTCGCCACCAACGCCAAGGCCCAGGCGGACAAGGAGCTCTACCTCCACGCGGATCGGGACGTGCCCTACGGCGTGGTGGTGGACGTCATGGCCGCCGCGCAGCGCGCGGGCATCACCAACGTGGGGATGATCACCGATCCCTCCGCGGGCGGCCGGGCCTCGGCCTCCAGCAAGGGAAAGAAGGAGGCGCGACGCTAGCCCCATGCATCCCGCCGCCAATCAGAGCCTGCTCGCCTCGCGTCCCTCGCGCGTGGGCCGCTTCCTGGGCTTCTCCCTCGCGGGCCACGCCCTGGTCCTGGCCGCCGTGGGCGTGTACACCACCTGGTTCCAGGCGCCTCCCCTGAAGCTGGAGCAGACGCCCATCCGCGCCACCCTGGTGCGCCTGGGCAAGCCCCGGGACGAGAAGCTCCTGCCGCGCAAGGAACAACCCCCGCCGCCGCCTCCCAAGAAGGTGGAGGCGCCGCCCTCGCCCACGCCCCCGCCGCCCGAGCCTCCCAAGGAGGCCGTGGCCATCCCGAGCCTCAAGCCGGAGCCCGCGCCCAAGCCCGCCCCCCAGCGCGGAGAGACCCAGGGCGAGAACCGCCGCGATCGGCTCTTCGGGGCCTTCGACAAGCTCGCCAAGCCCTCCAAGCAGGAGGAAGACCCCGAGGGCGCCGAGGATGGCGACCCCAATGGCGACGCGGCCAAGGCCGAAGGCGAGCGCTACTTCGGCCTCATCTCCTCGCAGGTGCGCCGCCACTACAACGTCGCGGACACCATCCCCGACAACGAACGGCTGATGCTCAAGGCCCAGGTGGCCATGCGCCTGGGCCGCGCCGGAGAGGTGCTCGAGGCACGGCTGGCCAAGGCCAGCGGCAATACCCTCTTCGACTCGGCCGTGCTGTCCGCGGTGAAGAAGGCCTCCCCCTTCTCTCCTCCCCCCGATCCCTTGCGCGACATGCTGCAGAAGAGCGGCATCGTCCTGGAGTTCAGTCCGTGAACGTGAAAGCCCTCCTCGTCTCCCTGGTGTTGTCGTTGCCGCTCGCGGCGCTCGCCCAGGCGCCCGTCATCCAGATCTCCGGCGCCACCTTCCAGCCCCTTCCGCTCGCCCTCTCCACGCCCCTCACCCAGGGCGGCGAACTCAAGTCCTCCGCCGCCGCGGTGGATGACGCGCTCCTGTTCGACCTGCGCGCCTCGGGCCTCTTCCAGGTGCTCGACCGGGCCAGCTTCCTCGCCGACGCCAAGGAAGGCATGACGGCGGGCAGCATCAACTTCGCGCGCTGGGCGGACGTGGGCGCCGAGGCCCTGGTGAAGTACACCCTCACGCGCGAGGGCGACGAGCTCAAGGCCGAGGCGCGCGTGTTCAACGTGGGCAACGGCCGCGAGGAGTTCAAGACGGCCCAGAGCGGCCCCACCGCGCAGCCCTCGCAGCTCGCCCACAAGGTCGCCGACGCCATCTACCGCCACTACACCCGCGAGCCGAGCCCGTTCCTCGTCCCCATCACCTACGTGCGCAAGTCGGGCACCAACAAGGACGTGTGGGTGGCGGACTGGGATGGCCGCAACGCCCGGCAGCTCTCCCGGGGTGGCATCAACGTGCTGCCGGCGCTCGGGCCGGATGGCCAGGTGGGCTACACCTCGTACCAGGGTGGCAAGCCGGACCTGTACGTCCACAAGCCGGGCGCGGACGCGGTCCGGCTCAAGACGAGCGAGGGCCAGATGGCCACCGGCATCGCCTTCTCGCCGGATGGCAAGCGCGTGGCCTACGCCCTGGCGGATGACGACAGCACCCAGATCTGGGTCGCGGGCGCCAATGGCGAGGGCGCCCGGCAGCTCACCGACACGCGCTTCGGCATCAACACCAGCCCCGCCTGGTCTCCGGATGGCAAGCGCATCGCCTTCGTGTCCAACCGCGGGGGCTCGCCCCAGGTGTACGTGATGAACGCGGATGGCTCCGGCGTGCGGCGCCTCACCTTCCAGGGCAACTACAACCAGACGCCGAACTGGTCGCCGCGCGGCGACCTCATCGCCTTCACCGCGCGCGACGAGCGCAACGCCTTCGATCTCTTCACCGTCCACGTGGACACCGGAAAGATCACCCGCCTCACCCAGGACCAGGCCAACAACGAGGAGCCGAGCTTCTCGCCCAACGGGCGCCTCGTGCTCTTCACCTCCACGCGCAACGGCCCCTCGCAGCTCTTCGTCATGACGGCCGAAGGCAACAACCCCCTGCCCCTGCCCGGCCAGGACAAGGCCGCGCTCACCACGCCCGACTGGGGCCGTTAAGCGCTCCCTCCCGAGGGGGACTGCGTCTACACTCCCCGGCCCCATGGACCGGTCCCCCCTTCGAGCCCACTGGGCGCTCGACCCCGAAACACTCTTCCTCAACCACGGCTCCTTCGGCGCCTGCCCCACCCGGGTGCTCGAGGAGCAGTCCCGGCTGCGCGCGCGCATGGAAGCCAATCCCGTGCGCTTCCTCCACCGCGACCTGCCGGACCTCGCCGACGCGGCCCGCGGCGCGCTCGCGGACTTCCTCGACGCCAACCCGGACGAACTGGCCTTCGTCCCCAACGCCACCACCGGCGTCAACACCGTGCTGCGCTCGCTGCGCTTCGCCCCCGGCGACGAGCTGCTCACCACCGACCACGAGTACAACGCCTCGCGCAACGCGCTCGACTTCGTGGCCCAGCACTGGGGCGTGCAGGTGGTGGTCGCGAAGCTGCCCTGGCCCACCCCCTCCCCCCAGGCCGTGGTGGACGCGGTGCTCGCGCGCGTCACCGAGCGCACCCGGCTCCTTCTCATCGATCACATCACCAGCCAGACGGGCATGATCCTCCCCGTGGCCTCGCTCGTGCGCACGCTGCGCTCGCGCGGCGTGGAGACGCTCGTGGATGGGGCGCACGGACCCGGTCAGATTCCCCTGTCCCTGCGCGAGCTGGGCGCCGCGTACTACACCGGCAACTGCCACAAGTGGCTGTGCGCGCCCAAGGGCGCCGCCTTCCTCCACGTGCGCCGAGATGCGCAGGCGCTCATCCGCCCCCTCGTCATCAGTCACGGGTACAACTCGCGGCGCGAGGATCGCTCGCGCTTCCGCCTGGACTTCGACTGGCTCGGCACGAACGACCCCACCCCCTTCCTGTGCATCCCCAAGGCGATTGAAGTCATGGCGGGCCTGGTGCCCGGCGGCTGGCCCGAGGTGATGGCCCGCAATCGCGCCCTGGCTCTCTCCGCGAGAACCCTGCTCCACCAACGACTGGGCGGCGCCCCCCGCTGCCCCGAGGACATGGTGGGCAGCATGGCCACCGTGGCCCTCCCGGACGGCTTCCCCGAGGAGCCCTCCGTGCTCGGGTTGGATCCACTCCAGGAGCGGCTCTTCCTCGAGCACCGGATCGAAGTGCCCATCACGCCCTGGCCCCGGGCCCCCCAGCGTCACGTGCGCGTGTCGGCCCAGCTCTACAACTCGCTCGCCGAGTACCAGCGGCTGGCGGAAGCTTTGGAGGCGCTGCCACGCTGAGTAAGCTGCGCTGAATGCCTCGATACGCCACCATCGACGTGGGGACCAACTCGGTCCTCCTGCTCGTCGCCGACCGCCATCCCGATGGCCGCTTCCACGCCGTGCAGGAGCGCGCGGAAATCACCCGTCTGGGACGCGGCGTGGACCAGAGCCGCCGCCTGTCCCCCGAGGGAATGGAGACCACCCTCCAGGTGCTGACCGACTTCGCCGACGAGGCCCGGCGCCTGGGTGCCGAGGCCATCGCCGTGTCCGCCACCAGCGCGGCGCGCGACGCGGAGAATGGCGCCGAGTTCCTCGCCGCCGCCCGCACGCGCGCCGGAGTCACCGTGGAGATCATCCCCGGAGAGCTGGAGGCCCAGCTGTCCTTCACCGCGGCGTACGCGGACTTCGGACGCACGGCGCGCGGTCCCCTCGTCGTGGTGGACATCGGCGGAGGCTCCACCGAGTTCATCTACGGGGACACCGCGGGCAAGGTGACCTTCCGCCACAGCTTCGACGTGGGCTCGGTGCGCATGACCGAGCGCTACGTGCGCGCCGATCCCCCCTCCGCCGAGGACCGGACCCGCGTGGAAGCGCACCTGCGCGAGACATTCTCCTCGCTGCCGCCCTGTCCCCCGGGTGCCCAGCTCGTGGGCATCGCCGGCACGGTGACCACCCTGTTCACCGTGCGCCACGCCATCGATCCGTATGACGCCAGGCGGGTGCATGGAGGCACGTTGTCGCTCGCGGAGCTGGACGCGCTGGTGGACTGCCTGTGCCAGAAGCCCCTCGCCGAGCGCCAGAAGCTGCCCGGCCTGCAACCCAAGCGCGCCGACGTGATTCCCGCCGGAGCCCTCATCCTGCGCGAGTGCCTGCGGGCGCTCCGGCTGGACAACTGCCTCGTGAGTGATCGCGGCCTGCGCTGGGGCCTGCTCGCGCACCGCTTCGGAGCCACCTCTTGAGCCCGCCCGTCGCCGTGGCGTCCCCGGCCGCCGCCCCCAACAGCACCTACGCGCTGTTCATCCTCTCGCTCATCAACCTGGTCAACTACCTCGACCGGTACATCGTCACGGTCGCCCTGCCCCACATCCAGCGCGACTTCCAGCTCGACAACACCCAGGCGGGACTGCTCGGCAGCTTCTTCATGGTGGTGTTCATGCTGGCCTCGCCCATCAGCGGCTTCCTGGGCGACCGCGTCCCGCGCCGCTTCCTGGTGGCCGGAGGCGTGCTGCTCTGGAGCCTCGCCACGGGGGCCTCGGGACTGGCGAGCACCTTCGCCGCGCTGATGGTGGCGCGTGCGTGCGTGGGCATCGGCGAGGCGGGCTATGGCGCGGTGGCCCCCTCCATCATCTCCGACCTCTTCCCGCGCGAGCAGCGCACGCGCGTGTTGTCCGTCTTCTACATCGCCATCCCCGTGGGCGCGGCGGCCGGCTACGGACTCGGCGGTTGGTTGAGCAACGCCTACTCGTGGCACGTGGCCTTCTACGCCGGAGGCGTGCCGGGCATCATCCTCGCCGTCATGGCCTTCTTCATGCCCGAGCCCCAGCGCGGCGCCATGGATGGTCCGGACGCCCAGAAGAAGCTGCCCTTCCTCGTGGGCCTCAAGGGCCTGGGGCGCAACCCCGCCTTCTGGTGGACCACGAGCGGCTACACCCTGATGACGTTCTCCATCGGCGGACTGGCCTTCTGGCTGCCCTCCTTCCTCGTCAACGAGCGGGGAATGGCGCTGGATCGAGCGGGCTTCCTGTCCGGGGCGGTCACCGCGCTCGCGGGCCTGACGGGGACGATGGCGGGCGGCTGGCTGGGAGACCGGATGGATCAGCGGATGCCGGGCGGAGGTCTGCGCCTGTCGGGCGTGGGGCTGCTGCTCGCCGCGCCGCTCATGGTCCTGGCGGTGAAGGTGTCGGCGCACGCCCCCATGTTCGCCATCATCTTCATGGCCCAGTTCCTCATCTTCCTCAACAGCGGGCCCATCAACGCGGCCATCGTCAACGGCGTGCCCCCCGCCTTCCGCGCCTTCGCCATGGGGCTCAACGTCCTCTTCATCCACATGCTGGGCGACGCCCTGTCCCCCACGGTGATTGGTAAGCTGGCGGACGTCAGCAGCCTCGCCGTGGCCATCCAGGTGAACGCGATTCCCGTGCTTCTGGGAGGGCTCGCGCTATTGATGGCGGGCAAGGCGTTCCGGCATGTAAACGACTGAGAACCGGGCTCCTCCCGGTTCCCCTCACCCAGGAGTAGTCCGTGAGCAGCCTGCTCTTCTCCCCGTTGCGCCTGCGCGGGGTCACGTTGAAGAACCGAATCGTCGTCTCGCCCATGTGCCAGTACTCGAGCGAGGACGGTTTCGCGAACGACTGGCACTTCGTCCACCTGGGCTCCCGGGCCGTGGGCGGCGCGGGGCTCATCATCCTCGAGGCCAGTGCCGTCGAGGCCATCGGCCGCATCAGCCCGCAGGACCTCGGCATCTACAAGGACGAGCACGTCGAGCCGCTCGCGCGCATCGTGAAGTTCCTCCACGAGCAGGGCTCGGTGGCGGGCATCCAGCTCGCGCACGCGGGGCGCAAGGCCTCCTCGAGCCCTCCCTGGATGGGCGGAGCGCCCATCGCCTCCACCGCCCAGGGAGGTTGGACCCCTGTCTCCGCCAGTGGCCTCCCGTTCGACCCGAGGAACCCGGTGGTGCCCACGGCGCTCGACGAGACGGGCATCCAACGCATCATCCGCTCCTTCGCCGAGGCAACCGACCGCGCCCGGGCCGCGGGCTTCCGGGTGGTGGAGATCCACGGCGCGCACGGCTACCTGCTGCACGAGTTCTTCTCCCCGCTGTCCAACCAGCGCACGGATCGCTACGGCGGCTCCTTCGAGAACCGCACGCGGCTCATCCGCGAGGTGACCCGCGCGGTGCGCCAGCGCTGGCCCGAGGAGCTGCCGATCTTCGTGCGACTGTCCGCCACGGACTGGGTCGAGGAAGGCTGGTCGGTGGAAGACTCGGTGGCGCTCGCGAAGCTGCTCAAGGAGGATGGCGCGGACCTCATCGACTGCTCCTCGGGAGGCGCCGTGCCCGGGGTGAGGATTCCCGCCGGGCCGGGCTACCAGGTGCCCCTGTCCGAGCGCGTGCGCCGCGAGGCGGACATCGCCACGGGCGCCGTGGGCTTCATCCAATCCGCCTTCCAGGCCGAGAGCACCTTGCGCACCGGGCAGGCGGACGTCGTGCTGCTCGCGCGCGAGCTGCTGCGCGACCCCTACTGGCCCCTGCACGCGGCGAAGGAGCTGTACACCCAGGTGGCGTGGCCGAAGCAGTACGAGCGCGCGCAGAACTGAGCCGGCGGGAACTCAGCGCGAGCCCAGGCTGCCTGGCCGAAGGCCGAAGTGCGAGAGCAGCAGGTGCTCGCGCTCCTCGGCCGCTCCGAGCCAGCGCTCCACGCAATGTCCTCCCTCCGAGAGGATGAGCCGCTCGCCGCGCAGGGTCACCCGGCCCCGGGGCGTCTTGCGCGTGCAGAGCAGCTCCCGGCGCAGGGGCGACCCGGGCGGCGGGTAGTCCCGGCCGAGCGCCACGACGTCCTCCCACCGCCTCGGCTCCCGGGAGAACGTGTAGAGCCACGGGCACGAGCCGTCCGGCTCCTCGCGAGCGAGGACCCACTCCTCACCCTGGGGCTCCAGGAGGAACAT
This sequence comes from Cystobacter fuscus, assembly GCF_002305875.1. NCBI lineage: Bacteria > Pseudomonadati > Myxococcota > Myxococcia > Myxococcales > Archangiaceae > Cystobacter > Cystobacter fuscus. Next base: position 10,021,943 of record NZ_CP022098.1, read on the forward strand.
CCGCCCCGCCGTGGGCCAGCGTCCGGGGACCAGGGGCAGGGGCTCGTCGAAGGCCTCCCCGAAGCCCACGTCCACGAGCCACTTCTCCTCCAGGGTGACTTCCAGGACGAGGTGCGCGAACCCGGGCGCCATGGGCCACTCGCCCGAGGCGGACACCCGCGCCGCCAGATACGTCACCTGGAAACCCAGCTCGCGCAGCAGCGCGGCGAACAGGCCATTGAGCTCGAAGCCCAACCCTCCCCGGTTGCCCCGCACGAGCTTGTCGAAGAGCGCCTCCTCCTCGAGCACCATGGGTCGGCCGCCGAGCACGTCGAGGTTCTCGAAGGGAAGTGCCTCGAGATGCTGGAGGTGCAGGCGCCGCAACGTCTCCAGCGTGGGCCGTAACGGACCTCGGTAACCCATCCGCTGAAGGTAGTGACCGAGATCCATGGCACGCATCAGCATAGAGCCCGCGCGCCACGCGCCCAAATCCGGGCCGGTTCCCACACTCCCGGGATGTCGACTGTCTACCGGCCGTTCTTGCGGACGGACAGCTCCACGATGAAGTCGGGCCCGCCCTGTGCGCGGCCCTCGGCCCACTCCAGCACCCCGGGCCGATCGTCCCCGGCCCACAGGCCCAGCAGCTCGTACGTCATCCACTGGGCGAGCGAGCGCGCCACCCGCTGCGCGCCCTCGCGCGACACCGTCGACAACGAGCCCTGCGCGTCCATCAGCCCGCGCACCAGCCTCGCCGGAATCATCCAGCACTCGGCGCGCAGCGCGGGCGGCACCAGGAACAGACAGACGGAGGACTCGCTCCGGCCCAGCACCGCGTCCACCTGCTCGCGCGCCAGCCGCAGGTTCGGCGCCCACTGGCCCTCGCCCCGCTGCTCCAGCTTGCGCGCCTGCACGAGCACCGCGCGCTTCGTCGTGAGGAAGCCCTCCACCTCCACCGTCAGCACGAAGCCCAGCTCCACTCCCGCGGGCCTCGTCCCCTCCACGACCTCCGTCCCCTGCCCCGCGTCCTCCCGGCGCCGGTACTGGAAGCCCAGCTCCAGGGGCACGGGCTGTCCCTGCGCGAGGAGGATCGACAGGTCCGAGCGGATGCTGTCCACCTCGTTCTTCAAGTCCTCCAGCAGCCGGGAGACCAGGACGGACTCGTCCTCCCGGAAGTGCTCCGGATAGCGCGCGGAGAAGTCCCGCTCCACGCGGCCGAAGGCGCCCAGGAGCAGCTCCTCCAGGTCCCGATCCCGCAGCCACGTCCGGCCGCCCCCGAGCGTCAGGGCTCCGGCGGAGCGCAGATGCCGCAAGGCGCCCGTCAGGGTCGCGGGCGTCTCCGGCTCGGAGGACTCGGGCCCCGCCGCGAGCCACGCGTTGATGGCCCGCACGCGGAAGCGCACCCGCGTGGAGGGATGATCTCCCAGCCGGCGCAGGAGCCTGCGATCCGTGGACGTCTTCACCAGCGACAGCGTCACCAGCTCGGCCTCGGAGGCGGCCGCGTCCGGCGCGCACCAAAGGACGAACTCCATGGCCGCCTTGCGCAGCACGGGCTTCTTCGCATAACGGCGCGTCACCTCCTGCCGCCACGCCGCCAGCTCGTCCGCGCCGGGCCGGTGCTCCGACTCCATGCGGGGCCACAGCTCCGCGCACTCCTCGGCGAGCCACTCCAGGGCGTCCGCCACCGGCAGGCTCCGCACCCGCTCGCGTGCCCGGTTGCGGCACTCGAAGGCATCCTCCGCGCCCTGGCGCAGCGCCACCCGGAACAGCCGCTCCTCCACCCACAACAACACGAGCGCCAGCCCTGGCTCGGCCTTGGGCACCAGCCGCTCCCAGCAGGTGTCCACCACCCGCCGATGCCTCGCGAACTCCCGATCCTCGTGGAGGCTGGCCACCACCGCGTTCAGGGACGCGCGCAGGCCCTCCACCGGCGGCTCGAAGGAGACCAGCACCTCACTGAGGTTGTCGATGACCGCCACCGCGCCTCCCTCCTCCAGGTTCCGGGCGAGCAGCAGGCCCGCCCGCGTGCACCAGCGCGCCTCGCGCTTGCCGTGCGCGTAACACCCCAGGAAGCCGCGCAGCTCACCCGGGCCCCGCGCCGAGGCCACGAGCTGGAAGAGCTTCTCCTCGAGGATGTCGCGGCACTCGCGCCAGGGAATCTTCGCCGCCCGCTCGCGGATGAAGGCCACCAGCTTGTCACGACCCTCGCGCAGGTGCGGCAGCAGCTCCCGGAGCTGATCCAACCGGCCGATGAGCCGCTTGTCCGAGCCCAGCAGCGTCTTCAGGTCCACCGCCACCGTGTCGTTGAAGCACAGCACCCGACCGTCGAACGTGCAGCGCACGCCGCTCACCAGGCGCCGCAGCTCGTCGGGGTGGCGCTTGAGGTAGCGCGCGACCACCTTGGACAGCTCGGCGTCCATCTCGCGCGTGAGCGGCTCGACCGCCTCGCCCTGTCCACCACCGCGCAGCGCCTGGACGAGCTGATCCTGCCGGGAGAGCAACCGCTGGAGCAGCTCGCGGGGCGCCTCCGAATAGGGCCACAGCAGCTCACCCGAGTGGACCAGCAGGAACAACAGCTCTCCGGGAGAGCGCGGGCCCACGTCCAGCCGGGCCCAGGTGGCCGCCTGCGCCCGCTCGCGCTCCTCCAGGGTGGCCCGCCGCACCCAGTCGGCGAGCTGCTCGGCCCACTGGGGACGCGATGCGAGGACCGCGTCGGCGGGAGCGCCCGAGGCCTGCTCGTAGAGCGCCTGGAGGGAATCAGGCCAGTGGGGATCGACGGAAGACATGTGCCGCTTACCGCCCTGGTATCACATCCGGCGTCGCGGCAGCAGACGCCAACCTCGGGTGGTACTCCCCCGCCAGCCGCTCCACCTGCTCCGCCAGTCCTCCTCCCTCGGCGAGCAGGCGGGCCTTGAGCCGCGCCCGGTTGCCCAGGGTGAAGAACACGGACACGTCATGCCGCACGACGCCCCAGCGCTCGGAGAAGTACAGCGTGAGGAGCGCGAGCGGAGGAACACCCAGCAGCACCGCCACTCCCACCGGCGCCCCGAGCCACAGCCACGCCCCCACCGTGAGCGCCGCCCACCACACCGCCGACGTCACCGCCGCCGCGAGGAACTTCACCGTCGCCTGCACGTCCAGCTCCGCGTTGCGGCTCGCCCAGCGCGGAAACAGGTAGGGCACGTAGAACAGACACAGCCCCACGAGCGACAGGGGCAGGCCCACCACGAGCAACAACAGGTTCTTCAGCGCGAAGCGCGCCACGGGCCCGGGCTGGTACTCCAGCGAGAGATCCGCGGGGTCCGCGCGCACCAGGGACAGGTGGCGCTGGAAGGTCATCATCTGGCCGCGCACCCGCTCGAAGCGCTCGGGCTCTTCCGCGCGGAACAGCTCGAGTCCCCGCGCCCAGTAGCGCAGCCGCTCCGGATCCTTCGCCTGCTTCTGGCGCAGGGCGTAGAGGTCCTCGGCGAGTTGGATGAGCGGCAGGTCCTCCCACTTGTCCAGGTTGAGGGTGACGGCGCGCAGTGCTCCGGCGATGCGCTCGGTGAGCGCGCGCACCGAGGCGGCCTCGTCCGCGCCGTCCGCGGGCAGGAAGTCGCGCACGTCGATGGGGGTGCCCACCTCGATGAGCACCTCGCTGCGGAACAGGTGCTTGTCCGCGTACGTGAGGCCCACCGGGACGATGCGCACGGCGGCCCCCTGCTTCGCCGCCCCGAGCGCGATGCGCGCCGCGCCCGTCTTCAGCTCCGCGAGCCCGGGCTCCGAGTGGCTCTTGCCCTCGGGAAAGAGGGTGATGGCCCGGCCCGCCACGAGCGCTCCGCGCGCCGCGTCCAGCGTGCCCTCGTTGCGGCCCATCTGCGTGGGGTCGTCCTGCTTGCGGTACACGGGCAGCGCCCCGAGCCCCCGCAGCAACGCGCCGATCACCGGAATGCGGAAGAGCGGCTCCTTGGCGAGGAACGTCACCTGCCGGCGCGTGAGGATGAAGACGAGCGCGGGATCGATGAGCCCGTTGGGGTGATTGCCCACGAAGATGACGGGCCCCTCGGTCTCTGCCTGGGGGGCATGCACCTTCACCCGGTAGAAGAGCCGCAGCAACAGCGCCACCACCGTCCGTACGAAGCTGTAGAACACGCGCGCAGTGTACACCGGGCGGCGCGGGGCCCAATCGTCCCCTCCCCCAGGGGCCCCGGCCCGGAACCGGAGGGCTCAGAACGCGCCGATGCTGAAGTGGATCTGCCCCCAGGGCTCGTTGAGCACCTCGTCCGGGTCCAGGTTGATGCCCACGTCGAAGGCGAGTGGGCCCACGGGCGTCACGTAGCGGAAGCCGGCGCCCACCGTGTAGCGCAGCGTGGAGAACCGGTAGGCCGTCCAGTCCAGCCAGAGGTTGCCCGCCTCCAGGAAGAGACCCAGGTCGAACGAGGAACGCACGGGGATGCGCAGCTCCGTCTTGGCCAGGGTGAACAGCTCACCGCCCTCGCTCACGGGCGGCTGCCCCGCGAGCAGGGTCAGCAGCTCCGCGCTACAACCCGCCGGCTGGATGAGCGAGCGGCAATCGGCCACCTGACTCCGCAACTGCGTGCGCCGGTCCTCGCCGAGGATGCCGTCCTCGCGGAAGCCACGCAGGTTGCTGGAGCCGCCCAGGAAGAAGCGCTTGGAGCCGATGACCCGGGCGTCCTTCTCCAACGGCAGGATGATGCCCGCGCGAACCGACACCGCCAGCACCGTTCCCGAAGGCAGGGGCGCGTACACGCTCGCGTTCCCCGAGAGTTTCGCGTTGTGCAGGGGCAACGCCTCCAGCGGGGTGCCGCTGCTCGTGGTTTCGTACGATTGCAGATCCCTCATCCACTCGGCGCTGGTGGACACCAACAAGCCCTTGTGCGGATTGGCCGGGTTGTCGCGCAGATCCACCGCCGCGGAGGCGCGCAACGAATGCAGGATGAAGAAGCCGTAGGGGAAGCGCAGCCGCTCCTGGTCCGCCCGATTCAGCGTGGCGAGTGGGCGGGCGCCGGCCTGCAGCACGTTGCCCTCCAGCTCGTACTGGAGCGTGGCGTTCAACCAGCGTGTCACCGACCAGTCCAGGCCCGTCACCGCGGCGACCCGGGAGGACAGATAGGAGGGTCGCTGCACGCGCTCGGTGATGAGATCCAGCCGCGCGCCGACCTCCAGGGGTTGCAGGCCGTAGAGCCGCGGCAGCACCGCCGACAACACGGCACGCCCGCCGAAGTCATTCATCCACGGCGCCGGAGCCGGACACTCCTCGGGCACCTTCTCGCACGTCACCCGGAGCGCGTTCGCCTTCTCCACGCCCTGGGTGCTCCACCCCACGTAGTTGAGCTTCAACCGGGCGGACAGGTTGAGGCCGCGGCCATCCACGTTCGTGCGGGCCGCGTCCAGCACCAGGCGCGGACCTTCCGACAGGAAGTAGCCCCCGGCGATCTCTCCCTCCCAGCGCGGGCGCTCGCGCACCTCCACGACGATGTCCTTGCTCGCCTCCGGCACCTCCGGCTTGTCCAGCCGCACCGTCACCTGCCGGAAGATGTTGAGCAGCGCGAGCCGGCGCTGGCTCTCCACGAGCTTGTCCGGCACCACCACCTCGTCTTCCTTGAGGCGCACCGTGGCGCGCACCACGTCTTCCTCGGTCCGCACCAGGCCGCGCACGAGGATGCGGCCCACCGTCACCCGGGGCCCGGGCTCCATCCGGAAGAGCAGCGACACGCCCTCCGCTCCCGGCGTGGGCTCGGCCTCCACGCGGGCGAAGAGATAGCCCTGGCGGCCCAGCTCGGTGACGAGCTCCCGCCGGCCGGACTCCACCGTGTCGGGGTTGAGCGCCTCGCCGGGCGCCACGTGCACGAAGCGTTGGCCCTCGAAGCCCGGGGGACCGCCCTCCAGACGCACCGCCGCCACGCGCAGGGGCGTGCCCTCATGCACCTCGAACCACGCCTCGGCGAGGCCCCGGGTCAGGCTCTCGCGCATGCGGGTGAAGCGCACGTGGGCCTCCAGGAAGCCTCGCTCCCGGTACGCCTCCGTCATCGCCTCCGCGGCGTCCCGGTACGCCTCCTCGACGAAGACGATGGCCGGATCCAACAACCACTCGCCCGGTCCCCGGCGCGAGCCCTCCGGCCCCATCTCCGCCACGCCCCGCAGGCGCGGCGGCGTGCCCGGCTGGGGCGTGCTGGCCCGCAGACGCTCGGTGAGAATCTCGCGCAGCGCCTCGCTGGACAGGACCGTGTTGCCCCGGAAGTGCACCCGGCTCACGCGCAGCACGGGCCCCTCCTCGATGTCGAAGGCGAGCACCGCCGCCTCGCCCTGGGGATGCACCAGCTCGCGCGGCTCCACGTGCACGGAATGAAAGCCCCGGTAGAGGTAGAAGAGCTCGAGCCGCCGCGCCAGCCGCGCCACCGTCGCCGAGTCCAGGGGCTCCGCGCCCTCGTAGGCGAGCACCCGCCTGAGCAGCGCGTCCGCGAAGTGATGGTTGCCGTGGAAGTGGAGGCTGAAGCGCGGCCCGGCGGACAGGGGCACCACCACGGTCGCCGCACCCGCCGCTTCATCGAGGATCGGCCGGCCCACGCTGGCGCGCCAGTGGCCGCGCTCGCGCAGCAGGGTGCGCAGCCGCTCGAGACCCGCGTCCAACCCTCCCCGGTCCAGCACCCCGCCCACGCGCAGGCCCAGCGTGGCGAGCAGCTCGGACAGGGGCAGCCCCGGACTGCCCGTCACCGACACGGCCGCCACCTGCGTGGGCCGGCCCTCGAAGACGGTGAAGACGAGCGCCACGCCGCCAGTCTCCTGCTCACGCGTGAGCTCGATGCGGGCCTCGTTGTAGCCCTGACGCCCGTAGGCCCGGGCCATGCCCTCGAGGGCCGCCTCCAGGCGCTCCTCGTCGAGCCGCTGGCCCACGACGATGCCCCGCGCCTCGAGCACGTCCAGGAGCGCCTCGTCCGAGAGGACGACATTGCCCTCCACGGAGAGGCGCAGCAGGGGTTGAACGGGCGTGAGCTCGAACACCACGCGCACGCCCCCGGGCACGTCCACCGAGCGCACGACGATGTCGGAGAAGCGCTCGCTCGCCCACAACCGCTCCACCGAGCGCCGCACGGCGCGGGCCGAGAGGGCCTGGCCCTTGCGGACCGCCACCAACGTCGAGAGTCCCTGGGTGTCCGCGTTACCCGGCAGGTGCAGCTCCACGCTCACGACCGTGGGGGTATCCGGCTGCGCCAGCGCGCGCGGGGACAGCAGCCACAGGACGAACGTCAGCGCTACTCGGACTCCCAGCCCAGCTTGAGCTCGAGTCCAAGGTTTCCGAGGGGGCTGAGGGCGTTCTCGCTGTGCTCGTTGTCCCACTGAAGCTGCGCGGAGAGGCGGTTGTCGAAGCGGTACTCGGCACGAGCTCGGGTGCCGCGCCCGCTCACGGGCTGTGAGAGCCCAATCTTAAGCTGCTCGGTGAGGAACTTCGACTCCAACCGTGCCGTGGGCTCGGCCTGCTGGGTGACGTCGTTGTAAGTGGTGGAGATCTGCAGGGACAGATCCTTGATGACCGGGTTGCTGGGAAGGAAGCGCTTCACCTGCCGGTCCAGGCCGGACATGTTGAAGAAGGCCTCGGCGGCGAGCCCCACGCCAGCCGAGGTGGCCGTCTCCCGATCCGTGCTCATGAAGCCCAGGGTGAGCAGCGACAGCACGTCGCCCTCGGGCAGAGCCGGCTCGGAGGTGAGCAGCACCTGAGGCGCGGCGGGACGGCCGAAGGCGTGCAATTTCACCTGGTATTCGCGCACCTGGGACTGGGCGCGCAGGTCGAACACCGGATCAATGCCATACCGGTCCTGGAATTCAATCTGACCGCGGGTGATGGTGAACTGGTTGTTGCGGAAGAAGGCCTGGCTGTCCGCGTCGGTCTCCACCGTGCCGAGCACGCCCGGGCGCGCATTGGTCCCGGTGAGGTCCAGGGAGCCGAACAGCCGGGCCCGGGCCAGGTTGTTGTCCACGTACACGTCACGCAGGTTCAACCTGACGTCCAGGGTCAGGTACTCGCGAGGACGCTCGGTGGTGGGGGAAGGCAGCACGATGCGCCGGGACAGCCGCTTGAGGATGTCCTCCAGTTCCAGGCCGCGACGGTAGCGCAAACCGAGGATGTCCAGCACGCCACCCAGCCGCAGCGCCTCCGGCGTGCCGGTGAGAGACAACTCCCCGGTGGTGGTGAAGGGCAGGTCCTCGTGGAAGCGCATGGACACCTCGGTGAGATGCACGTCCAGCAACACCTCCTTGGGCTGGAAGTCGTCCAGACGCACCTGCCCCTTGGCCTTGACCTGGCCCTCGTTGAGCGTGCCCTTCAGCTCATCGAGGAGGATCCGCTGCTCGGTGAACTGCACCAGTCCGGATACCGACCGGGCCGCCATCGGCTGGTCGCGCAGGGACAGCCGGGCGTCGGAAATGAGGGCCGAGCCCTCCAGGGATGGACGGTCCGGCCTGCCACTGGCCACGGCGCTGAACTCCACGCGCCCCGCGGTGCGCGTGAACATCGGCGCGAGCGACTCCAGCAGGCGCAGGTCCATGGCGCCCTGAAGGAAGAACTCCATCTGCTCGGGAGTGGCCCAGCCGCTGGCGGACAGCGTGGTGTCCTGACCGCGCAAGGTGAAGGAGGGGACCACCAGCCGCCCGTTCGCGTAGTCGAGAACGATGGGCCCTTCGTTCTCGGCCGAGATGTCCTCACGCGACAGGGCGAGCCGCTCCACCTTGGCCTTGAGCAGGAGCGCATCCGTGTCGCGCAACGCGCCCTGGGCCTGGACCACCGCCTTGATCGAGCCGGACACCCCCTGGGTGAAGGCATTGGCGGGCAGCAGGGGACGGATCTCCGGCAGCTCCAGCGTCACCAGGGCCTCGAAGGGATAGGGCTCCTTGAGGCGCAGGGACAGCACGCCACTCGTGTCGCGCGAGGGACGGCCCACCACCTGCAGCTCGCGGCCCTCGAGCCGGGCCTCCAGGTCCATGTTGCCGAGGTCGCGCTCGGCGAACGTCACCCGGGGTCCCCACACCCGCGCCATCGTCACCGGCACGTCCGTGTCACCCGACACCGTGCCCTCCAGCGCCAGCATCCCCTCCACGCCCAGGCGCCGGGCCGACTCCGGGCCGACGAGCTCCGCCAGGGACAGACGCTCCCCGCCGAACCGGTAGTCCAGCCGGCCCTTGTCCGGCCCGGAGAGGAAGAAGGAGCCCTCCACCCAGGTGAGGCCCAGCGCTCCCTCCAGCGCCGTGCGCTCGAGCACCATGGCCCCGCTCCGGTCGAAGCGCAGCCGCGTCGAGCCATCCCCCATGTGGCGCCCGTAGTAGGTGGTGTTGCGGAAGTCCAGGGCGACCAGTCCCTCGAACTGCTCCAGCGGGCTGTCGATCTCCACGCGGCCCGAGGCCTCGCCCACCAGCGGCCCCTGCAGGAGGGAGACGTTGGGGTGCATCGGGGCGATGAAGTCGATGAGATCCTCGGTGCGGCCGCGCGGCACCTCCACCTCGGTGCGCAGGTGCAGGGAACGGCCGAAGGTGAGCGCCGCGTTGCCGAAGTACTGGGTGCGCCCCTTCTGGCCGGAGAACATGGGCAGGCCCAGCACCTTGTCCTGGTACGTCACCTTGCCCTGCACCACGCCCAGGTCGAAGTTCCAGAACTCGAAGTCGCGCAGGGACAGGTCCGCGCCGATGCGCACCTTCGTGTAGGGGCCCTCGACGGTGGTGCTCACCGAGCCACGTCCCGCCCACGCGAGCTGGGCGATGTGGCCGAAGTCCGACAGGTCCACGTCCCCCCGGACATCCACCAGCAGGCCCCGTTGGGTATCGAAGAAGAGCGTGGCGCCACCGCCGAGGCGCGAGCGGCCCGAGTCGATCTGCATGTCGGAGAAGGTGACGCGGTCGGACAGCAGCGACACCCGCGTGCGCGCGTGGCCCTGCGCGTAGGTGAGGAAGGTGCGTCCGCGATCCGCCGGCGCATCGAAGGCGCGCGAGGCGAGCATGAAGCGGCCGTGGGACAGGTCCAGGTCACCCGAGAGCTGGAGCCTGGGCAGGAGCGTGCCGGACAGTCGGGCCTTGGCCGTCGTGATGGGGAAGTCCACCCAGGAGCCCGGAACACCGGCCTTCTCCAGGATGCGGCCGAACGACGCGTCATGGACATCCAACACCAGCGAGACGGGCAGGCCCGAGCGCAGCGCGAGCGAGCCGGTGATGCGCGCGTCTCCCGCGCCGATGGGCAGCCGCAGCTCCTCGAGCGTCACCGTCTCGCCGGAGTAGATGAGCCGCGCGGTGAACGTGCCCGGAGAGTACTTCCCATACGCGAGCCCGCTGCCCGACAGCTCCGCGGACACGGTGGGCGCGGCCGGAGGACCATTCACCGTCAGGCGCGTCCAGAGGTGGCCCTGGGCGGGCCTGGGCAACAACCCCGAGCGCGACAGCGTGCGCAGCGGCAGGAACAGCTGGGCATCGAGCGCGAGGTTCGGCTCGCACAGCCGCTCCACCCGCCCGGAGATGTTCACCGTCGCCTCGTCGAGCGCCACCTCGCCCCGGTCCACCTCCAGCAACTGCTCCTCCACGTCCAGGGCGCCCGACACGGCCAGACGTCCCAGGGCGAGCTCCTGTCCGGGCCCCAGCCGCACGAGGCCCCGCCGAGCCTCCACCTCGAATTCCTCCTCGCCCCAGCGCTCGCGCAGGTTCACGTCCAGCTCGGACAGCTCCACCTGCCGGCCACCGGGCAGCAGCAACCGCACCTCCGCGCCGGTGAGGCTCAGCCGAGCCAGACTCAACCGGCGCAGGGGCACGAGCGGGCACACGCCCGGCTCACTCCGGGGCGCCCGCGGGCGCGTCAGGTCCAACGCGAGCCGGGGCCGGCTCACGCGCACGAGATCGATGGCGAACTGACCCGAGAAGAGGTTGGGCAGGCCGAGCTGCACCTCGGCCTGGTCCGCGGCGAACAGGGGCGGGTCGCTCTTGCCGGGCTCGGAGACGGACACGCCGCGCAGCACGAGCCGCTGGCCGAGCGGATCCACCTCGCACTCCCCAATGCCCACGTCCAGGCCGAGCAGCGCGGGCAACTGGCGCCGCGCCTGGGCGCAGACGGTGTCCCAGGCCGTGCGCGTACGCAGCAGCAACACCGTCCCCACGACGAGCGCGAGGACGATGAGCCACGCGGGAATGCGCCGCGCGCCCTGCTGCCTGTTCCTTGGGGCCAAAACCGCTACAGTTTACCCAGTCCCTCGAGGTAGCGATCGATCTCCGCGAGGTCCACCTTCGGGCTGCTGACTGGCCGACTGGCGGGGGTGGAAAGTGGGGGGGTGGTGGCAGCGGAGCCGCCCTGCAATCCCAGGTTGTCCGCGACCCGCTGGATGAGCGGCTGGCCGATCGTCTGCTCGCGGAGCAGGAAGGCCTCGAAGAGGGCGTTGTCGCAGATGCTGTTGATGACGCGCGGGGTGCCACCCGAGCGCTGATGCACGGTGGCCAGCGCCTCGGCGGTGAAGGGCATGCGCGGGCAACCCGCCAGCCGCAGGCGGTGCTTGATGTAGGCCTCGGTGGACTCGGCGGTGAAGGGCTCGAGCTTGTAGCGCAGCGCCACGCGCTGGGCGAGCGGCGGATCCAGCTTGAGGTTCTTCTCGATCTCCGGCAGCCCGAAGAAGACGAAGGAGATGAGCTTGCGCTCGGGAACCTCCAGGTTGAGCAACCCCCGGAACTCCTCCATGAGCTCGCGCGTCTCGAGCATCTGGGCCTCGTCGATGAGGACGACGGCCTTCTTGCCGGACTCGTAGATTTGAAGCAGCCGCTGGTAGAGCTGCGACAGCAGGGCGAGCTTCTCCTGGGCGGGGTTCTCCACGCCCAGTTGCAGGGCGATGCGGCGCAGGAGCCAGTTGGCGGTGATGCCCGAGTGGATGATGACGAGCAGCGCGGCCTCGTACTCGGACTCGGGCAGCGAGTCGAGCATGCGGCGCGCCAGCGTCGTCTTGCCCGCCCCGATGTCACCCACCAGGATGGACAGGCCCTTCATGTAGCTCACCGCATGCATGAGCCGCGTGAGGGCCTGGGAGTGCTGGGCCGAGTTGTAATAGAAGCGGCTCACCGGAGCGTTGGAGAAGGCCTCCTGGGTGAGTTCGAAGTAGTCGAGGTAGGTGGTCATGGTCTCGGCGAACCTCGGACTGCGCTAGACGTAGCCGACCTTACGCGGTTTGGCGGCCGTGGGGGGAGCCGCCACGGGAGGCCGGGACCCCGTCCCCGCGGCCCCGCCGGGCCGGGAGGTGGCGGTGGGCAGCGGATCCGCCACCGGAGACGTGGTGGCGGACAGCCGCTCCACGTGGGCGGCGACGTCGCGGAACTTCGCGTCGAGCCCGGCGACCCGCTGGAAGTGGTAGAGCGCCTTGCCGGACTCGCCCACGGCGTCGTAGGCCATGGCCAGCTCGAAGCCGAGCGCCTTGGGGACCTCCCCGACGGCGTGCTCGGAGGCGAGCGCCTGCTTGAAGGTTCCCACCGCCGCGCGGGCATCGCCCTTCTGGAGCTGCAGCATGCCCGTCATGGTGAGGCAGTCCAGCTCGCGCTTCTTGCCCAGGCAGCCCTCGCGCGCCACGGCGAACTCGTGGAGCGCGTCGTCGATGAGTCCCATCTCCCGGTAGGCGATGCCCAGATCGTAGTGCGTGTCCACGTCCTCGGGCTTGACCACCTTGGCGAGGCCCTTCTTGAACTCGGCGAACACCTCCTCCACCGAGTACTGGAAGTCCTCCTCCACGGGAGGCGCGGCCTGCTCGAGGCCCAGGTCGCCGAACTCGCCGGCCAGCTCCGACGCCAGCACGAACGCATCGCGCTCCGCCGGGGACTCGCCCAGGGCGGGCACCACGGGCACGGCCAACTCGGTGGCGGCATCCTCGGCCTCCGCGGCCTCCGGAGTCTCACCCGACTCGAGCGCCTCGAGTCGGGCCATCAACTCGCTCGCGCGCGCATGGCCCGGGAAGGCGATCATCACCGTCTCGAGGATTTCCCGCGCCTCCTCGTAGATGCCCTGGTCGAGGAAGAAGCTGGCCTCGTCGCACTCCTCGCCACCGGGCTCTTCCTCGGGCGCCTCGACCACGGGCGCGGGCCTGGCGGCCGGCGGAGGAGACTTGGCGGCCACGGCGGGCTTGGCGGCGGGCGCGGCGGGCTTCGCGGTGGGAGCAGCGGGCCTGGCGGCGGGCGCGGCGGGCTTGGCGGCGGGCGGAGCCTTGGCGACGGGCGCGGGCGCCTGGACGGGGGCCCGGGGCGCCACGACGACGGGAACGGGCTCCGGCTCCAGCTCGGGCTCCTCGAGCTCGTAGGCGCCGAGCGCGGGCGAGTCCGCCGGCGTGCCCTCGTCGTCCATGACGGGAGCGGCGAACGGATCCGGCTCGGAGCCGGTGGAATCCAGCTCCAGCGAGTACTCGCGCGCCGGCTCTTCCTCGTCGGTCTCCTCGCCCGTCAGCGGCTCGTCCTCGAACGACGCCTCCAGGGGCTCATCCAGGGCGGCCGTGCCGACATAGGCGACCGTGGTCGCCTCGGGCTCTTCTTCCGCGCCGAGCAGGGGCTCGTCCTCCGCCTGCTCATCCGCGAGCACCACGCCCTCCTCCTCGGAGTCCGAGGGGAGGCTGAACTCGCCGGAGACGATCTGCGCGTCCTCGTCGTGCTCGTCGCTCGCGGAGACGAGGGCCATCTCGTCATCCATGGGCTGCGCGAGGGCATCCGCGGGAGCGTCGGCCACGACGATCTCATCGTCGTTGGAGTCGACGAGGATGGCGTCCTCGGCCACCGACTCCACGGAGGAGCCCGCGCTGGCCACCGCGTCATCCGTCTGCAGCACGGACAGGAAGGCGGGGACCTCGGGGTGGCCGGGGTTCTGCTGGAGGATGGTGGCCAGGTAGGGCTGGGCGCGCTGCACCTCGGAGCGGCGCGTGCACAGGCGCAGCACGTTGAGCAGCTGCTCGCTGGCCTGGGCCACGTTCCCCGAGGCGACGTAGATGTGGTACGCCTTCTCGTGCGCGTCGAGGTTCTCGGGGTCCACCGCGAAGATCTTCCGCAGGTGATCGAGCGCTTTGTCGTGCAGGCCGTACTTGACGTAGACCTCGGTCTCCGTGAGCAGCTTGGAGAACTGATCCTTGCCCGAGGAGGCCGGAGCGGCGGTGGCGGGAGTGGCGGCGGGAGCCGCTGGCGCCGGGGTGCTCGGAGGAGGCGAGGCCGGAGCGGGAGACTCCGCGGGCGTGGCCGCCACGGCTTCCATGGAGCGCGAGGGCCGGGAAACAGGCGCGGCGGCGGCCGGGGACACGGCGGCCATCGAGCGCGAGGGCCGGAAGGGAGGCTCGGCGGAGGACGCCGCGGGAGCCTCGGCCTGGTAGGCCTGGAGATCCGCGTCGGTCGGATCCAGCTCCGCGATGCGATCCCAGATGTCGCGGGCGTCCTGGGCGCGCGAGCGCTCCTGATAGACCTTGGCCAGCTCCTTGTAGACGGAGATGGTCTTGGCGGTCTGGCCGAGCCCCTGGAACGCCTGGCCCAGCATGCTCAGCGTCTCGACGTCCCGCCCGTCGGCCTTGAAGCACACCTGGAGCCGGGCGAGCGCGCGCTTCTGGTCTCCGCGCGCGAGGTACTGCTGGGCCAGATCCTTGGCCAGCGCGACGTTTTCCGGCTCCAGCGAGGCCAGGCGCTCGGCCACGCGGAACCAGTCATCCATCCGGTTGTTGCGCTTGAGGTACTCGGCGGCCTTCTTGAACTCCTGGGCGGCCTCGCGCGCCATGTTCTCGCGCGCGTACAGCTCGGCGAGCTTGATCTTCGACGCCACGTTCTCGGGGTCGAGATCCACCATCTTCTTGAGCGTATCCAGGGAGTTCTTGACGTCGCCGGCCTTGTCGTAGTGGTTGGCGACGATCTGGAAATACGCCATGGCCTCGGACATCAGGCCGAGCTGCTGATGGAGCTCCGCGAGCTTGAGGTTGACGTCCAGCAGGTTGGGGTTGAGCTTGAGGACCTGCTTGTAGAGCGCGACGGCCTTGAGGAAGAAGCCATCGGCCGAGTAACCCTCGGCGACCTTGGTGAAGTAGAAGGCCGCCTGGACGTTGTCGTTCTTCTTCTGGAACAGCTCCCCCATCTTCTGCAGGACGCGGCCGTCCTTGGGGTCTGAATCCAGGACCTTCTGGTATTCCTTGATGGCCTTGTCGTAGGCGCCCTTCGCGACGAGCTTGGCGGCGGCTTCGATGATCTTGTTCTTGTCCATCGAGCGTGGGCTTCCTGCCGAGCGAACCCCCTGGAAAACCTGGGGTTTCTGCTTCCTTCAAGGAGACTGCGAGGGAGGTGGGAGGCTAGCGGAATCATCCCTCGGGGGTCAAGGAATCCACCGGGTTGGCCCCTCTGTCGGATCAGGAGCCTGGGTGACGAGCAGACAGGCAGCCGTCAGGGCGTCTCCTCGATGGCCTTGCGCAGGCGCTTGGTGCCCGTCTCGGAGGCGAGCAGGCGTTCCACGAAGCGGGTGTCGTAGTTGCCCTCGATGAAGGACTCCTCGGCCAGGGCCGCCCGGTGGAAGGGGATGTTGGTGCGGATGCCCTGCACCACGTACTCGCCCAGGGCGCGCTGCATGCGGCGGATGGCGGTGGGCCGGTCCTCGGCGAAGACGATGAGCTTGGCCAGCAGGCTGTCGTAGTACGGCAGCACGGTGTAGTTCTCGTAGGCGCTCGAGTCCACGCGCACGCCATAGCCACCGGGCGCGCTGTAGGCGGTGATCTTCCCGGGCCAGGGCGCGAAGGTGACGGGGTCCTCCGCGTTGACGCGGCACTCGATGGCGTGGCCGCGCATCTGGATGTCCTCCTGCTTGCGCTGCAGCGGCTGGCCGGAGGACAGCTTGATCTGCTCGCGCACCAGGTCGATGCCCGTGACGAGCTCCGTCACCGGGTGCTCCACCTGGATGCGGGTGTTCATCTCCATGAAGTAGAACCGCCCGTTCTCGTCGAGCAGGTACTCGATGGTGCCCACGTTGTTGTAGCCGAGCTTCTCCATGGCGCGCACGGAGACCTCGCCCATCTGCTGGCGCAGCTCGGGGGTGAGCGCCACCGAGGGGCTCTCCTCGATGAGCTTCTGGTGGCGCCGCTGCACCGAGCACTCGCGCTCGCCCAGGTGGATGACGCGCCCATGCTCGTCCGCCACGATCTGGATCTCGATGTGGCGCGGCCGCTCGACGTAGCGCTCGATGTAGAGATCGCCATTGCCGAAGGAGGCCACGGCCTCGGCGGCCGCCGTGGCGAACGCCTGCGGCAGCGCGCCCGGCTCGCGCACGATCTTCATGCCCTTGCCGCCACCACCCGCCGCCGCCTTGAGGATGACCGGAAAGCCGATCTCCCGCGCGAAGACCTCCGCCTCGCGCGCGTCCTTGAGCGCGGTGGGGCTGCCGGGCAGCAGGGGCAGGTTCGCCTCACGCGCCGCCTGACGGGCACGCACCTTGTTGCCCATGAGCCGGATCATCTCCGGCCGCGGCCCGATGAAGTGGATCTTGCAGTCCTGACACACCTTGGCGAACTCGGCGTTCTCCGACAGGAAGCCGTAGCCCGGGTGGATGGCGTCCGCGCGGGTGATCTCCGCCGCGGACAGGAGCTGGGGGATGTTGAGATAGCTCTCCTTGGACGCGGGCGGGCCGATACACACCGACTCGTCGGCGAAACGCACATGGAGGGCGTTGGCGTCCGCCGTGGAGTGCACCGCCACGGTGGCGATGCCCAGCTCCCGGCAGGCACGAATGACGCGCAGGGCGATCTCCCCGCGGTTGGCGATCAGCACCTTCTTGAACACGATGTCGTGCCTCCGCGGGGCGCGAGGAGCGCCCGCGTATGTCAGACCGGCTCGATGCGGAACAGCGTCTGGCCGAACTCGACCGGTTGCCCGTTCTCCACGAGGATTTCCGCCACGCGACCCGCCACGTCGGCCTCAATCTCGTTCATCAACTTCATGGCCTCGATGATGCAAAGCACCTGGCCCTTCTTCACCACCGAGCCCACCTCCACGAAGCTGGGCTGGTCCGGGGCCGGCGTCCGGTAGAACGTCCCCACGAAGGGGCTGGTGACGGCATGGCCGGACTTCTCCGCTGCGGGGGCGGCAGCGGCGGCGGGAGCCGGCACGGGCGCGGCGGGCGCGACGGCCGGGGCGCGGCGGCCACCAGGGGGGCGGGCGTCACCGAGGGGGTGATGGGCGCCGCGTGCACGATGGTCGGCGAGGGCACGTGGCCCCGGCGGATGAGCAGGCGCTCATCGCCCCGCTGCCAGTCGAGCCGCGTTACCTCCGAGGCCTCGAGGATCTCGACGATCTGCCGCAGGGACTCCACGTCCAGGGAGGTGCTGTTGCCCTCCACGCGGATGCCCTCGGTCCGCGCGCCGGACGCGGACTCGGTTCGGACTGCCTTGCGCTTGCTTGCCACGGTTGCGTCCCCTCCCTGGGCCCCGATGAACCGACTAACCCGCGGTGGCCACGCGCGTGAGGTACTTGCCACCCTCGCGCGTGTCGATCTTGAGGACGTCGCCCTCGTTGATGAACAGCGGCACGTTGACGACGAAGCCCGTCTCCAGCGTGGCCGGCTTCAAGGCGCCGGACACGGTGTCGCCACGCACGCCCGGATCGCACTTGGTGACCTTCAAGTCCACCGAGTTCGGCAGCGTCACGGCGATGGCCTTGCCGTTCCAGAAGAGCACGTCGGCGTCGATGTTCTCCTTCAGGAAGTTCTTCGCGTCGCCGAGCACCTTCTCGCTGAGGAAGGTCTGCTCGAAGTTGCGCTTGTCCATGAAGTAGTAGTCGCCGTCCTGCACGTACAGGAACTGCATCGCCTTCTCTTCGATGTCCGGCACGCCCACCTTGTCACCAGACTTCATCGTGGGCTCCAGCACGCGCCCGGACAGCAGGCTGCGGATCTTGGTGCGCACGAAGGCCGAGCCCTTGCCGGGCTTGACGTGCTGGAAGTACTCGATCACGAACGGCTCACCGTCGATCTCGATCTTCAGGCCATTGCGGAATTCGGATGTATCGATGACACCGGCCATGGGGACAGCTCCTTCGGACGACTCGCGAAAAGTCCGGGGTGTCTAGCCGATGGTGACGCGGCTTGCAAAGTGGAAAGGCGCGGCGCATCGCGCCGTCCGCCCGCCAGCCTACAACTCGGCGCGGATCTTGGGCGCGGTGAGCCGCAGGACGTAGCGGCCCTTGCCGTAGTTGCCATCCGCCCGGAGGGCGAGCACCAGGAAGTACTCGGGTGACACCAGGCGCATGAGCGTCAGCACCCTCTCGCTGTTGATGCTGACCTCCTGCACCTCGCCCGTCTTGAGCGCCTCGGCGGCCTGCCGGAGCTGACCGAGCAGGTTGGCGTACTCGATCCACGCCCCGTTGAGCTCCAGCTCGAGCGCCTCCTCGTTCTGGTGGGTGTCCACGGCGATGCCGTCGAACCCCATCACGCTGCAGGCCAGCGCCCCATCTACCTGATTGACCACGGACTCGAGGTGCGTGCGGAAGGACATGGCAGCTGGCTTCTAGGCGGCTGGGAGTGGTGGGTCAAGGAGTGGTGGGAGCGAAAGTGGGAGGCGGGCAAGCGGTCCGCACGTCCTGTCCAAAACTGCAGATGCCCGCAGTGACCGGATTCGATGAACAATCGAGGCTACGGAACACCCTCACGGGGAAGGAGAACTCGTTGCTCTCCGCGTTGCTGGTGGAGCCCACACGGCCCCGGGCTTTGATGTAGACGATGACGCTTACCCCAGGCTCCCCCGGGGTCGCCGTGAGCAACTTCTCAAGTGCCAGGGGGCCAAAGGCGTTCACGGGCACGTAGCTGCTGTCACCGGTGGTGCCCGCCGGGATGACGGCGTTCGTGGCAGCGCGATCCTCATCGGGAAGGCCGAGCTCCGGGGACGACTCATAGCGGTAGACGAACTCGGTCAGGGTGATGCTCTCCCCCCCCACGAGCGTCGGTGTGTCTCCGACGAGGATGGTGCGGGCAGCGGGAATGGTGCTCCGCACCCTCACGGCCATCACGTAGTTGTCTCCACCCGCCACGTCGAGAGAACCCTGGCTGATGAACTTGGAGGTATCCGGCTCACACGCCCCCCCTGGAGAGCCCGCCAGCGCCAGGACATTGGAAAACAGCACGGGCGCATCTTCTTGCGAGGAGGCGCAACCCGACTGCGCCACCGCCAGCGCCGCAACCATCATCAATCGCTTCATGGACATCGGCTCCATTCGACGGCTCGAGTAAATACCGGCTAGAGGCTCTGCGCGATCGTCTGCCGGTTGAGGATGCGCGGCGTGATGAAGATGAGCAGTTCCTGCCGGTTGTCGCTCTCCGCGTGCCGCTTGAACAGCAGGCCCAGGATGGGAATCTTCGACAGGAAGGGCACCGAGGCGGTCGTCGTGCTGCCGCGGCGCACGTAGATGCCACCGATGACGGTGGTGTCACCGTCCTTCACCAGCACCTGGGTATTGGCCTCCTTGCGCTGGATGGCGGGCTGACCGTTGGAACCGGTGTTGGCCGGGTCCGGCTGGTTGTTCTGGGCGTTGATGGTCATCAGGATGCTGCCATCCTGGGTGATGTGGGGCGTCACCTCGAGCGACAGGCGCGCCTCGACGAAGGTGGTGTTGGCGCCCGCCGAGGACACCTGGCTGAAGGGCAGCGACACGCCCTGGCTGATGCGGGCGGTGTTGTTGTCCAGGGTCGTCACCTTGGGCGAGGAGATGGTCTTCAGCGTACCCTCGAGTTCCGCCGCCGACAGGCGCAGGTTGAGGGCGAGCGCACCACCCGCCGAACCGAAGACGAAGCTCATGGCACCACCCGTTCCCACGTCCGCGGCCGCCGGCAGGTTGACGGCGAAGTTGGGGATGGGGGGAAGGCCCGGTGCCGTTCCCGTCACACCACCGGTCGCCACCGCCGTGCTGGGGAAGATCAGACCGGTGGCATTACCCACGGACCGCGAGGCGATGGCCTGGCCACCCCACTGCACACCCAGTTCCCGGCTGAACGTGGTGTTGGCTTCCACGATACGGCTCTCGATGAGCACCTGGGGCGTCTGGGTGTCCAGGTTGCGCACGAGGGCGCGCGCCTTCTCGATGTTGGCGCGCACATCCTTCGTGATGAGCACGTTGGTGCGCGTGTCCACCGTCACCGTGCCCCGCTCGCTCAGCACGTCCTTGACCCGGGCGGCCATTTCGCTGGCGGTGGCGTAGTTGACCGGGATGAGGTTCACCACCAGGTCCTCCAGGGCGATGAGCGACTTCTTGCGCTCCTGGCGCAGCTTGCTCTCCTCTTCCAGCGTCTTGAGCGGAGCCACGCGCAGGATGTTGCCGAGGTCCTCCTTGCCCAGCGACTTGGTGCGCAGGACGATGTCGAGCGCCTGATCCCACGGCACGTTGCGCAGGCGCAGGCTCAGCTTGCCCGTCACGTCATCGGAGACGACGATGTTCTTCTTGGCGAGCTCCGCGATGATGCGCAGCAGGTTCTGGATGTCGATGTCCTTGAACTCGAAGGACACCTTCTTGCCGCGGTAGCGGGCCTGCTGCGGCGCGCCCTCGGCGGCGTAGGTGGGCGCCTCGGCGGTGAAGCCAGCGGTGCGCTGGGTGACGGTCACCTGCTCCGTCTTCACGCCATTGACGCTCAGCCGCCACGACAGACCGCCCGACACCTGGCTCACGTTCTCCTCGATGGCGCCATCGGCGGCCACCACCAGGCGCACCCGGTTGCCCTCACCCGGCACCGAGAAGGCGCTGATCATCTTCACCGGCGTGTCCAGCTCGCTGGTGTCCAGGCTGCGCTCCAGCCGCCGCGGCAGCCGGGCATTCTCCAGCGTCAGCACCGCGCTGCGCGGATCCGGCCGTTCCACCTTCCACGCCACCGCGCCCGACAGCTTCAGGTTCACCCGGCCGCCGGACTCGTTCTCGTCGAAGGACAGCTCCTTCACGTCGACGGCGGGCAGGCGCGCGTCCACGGGGGTGGTGCGCAGGGGCTCGCTCTCGGCCACCATCTTCTCCGGCGTGCTGGCCGGAGCGTTGGACTGACGGGCCAGCTTTCCACCGAACACCACGGCCAGACCGCGGCCCGAGCGCTCCACGTGATAGGCGGGCATGGTGTTGCGCACGTCCAGCACCAGACGAACCTTGTCCGAGTGGGCACCCACCCGCAGGTCCTTCACCGCCCCGGAGTTCACGCGCGGAGCCCGCGCCGCCAGGCCCACGCCATACACGTCCACCGCGAGCCGGGGAGGATCCGCCAGCTCCAGTACCTCGTAGCGGGCGACCTCGCCGTCCGCGCGGATGTTCAGCGTGTCGCGGGCGAAGGAGAGCCCGGTGATGCGACGGGCCGGATGCGCCACCTCGCGCTCGTCCGCCTCGGCCGCCACCACGTTCTCCGGCAGCGCGGCGGCCTTGTCCTGGCTCACCTCCGCGACGGGCCGGGGAGAAGCGGCCCGGGTCTCCGCGGGCCCGGCGCTGGCCACGGGGGCCGGCTCGGGCTTCACCTCGGGCGCGGGCGTCTTCACCTCGGGCGCGGGCGTCTTCACCTCGGGAGCGGCGGCCACGGGCGCGGGCGCCTGGGTGCCCTCCACGGAGATGACGACCCGGTTGCCATCCGCGCGCACGTCATATTGAGCCGCCTGCTGCAGGGCCACCAGGAGCCGGCCCACGCTGGCGCGCTCGTCGGAGAACTGGGAGGCCACCACGCCCACCACCGGACCCTGCCCGTTGTGGTGGCCCTTGATGCCCGTGGCGTCCGCCGACGACAGGTCCACCACCAGGCGCTCGGGTCCACTGAGCCGGAAGACCGTGAAGGTGGGCGCCCGTGTGCCCGTGACGACCACCTGGGCGCCCGCTCCCGTCTGCACGACCTTCAGGTCCCGCAACGTATTGAGTTCGGCGGCCTGGGAGTCCAGGCCCAGGGTGGCGACCACCAGGGCCACCACCACGCTCACCAACTTGCCCCTCGTCACAACGCTCTCCTCGAGCATGCTTCCCCTCAACAAGTTGCACTGTGCCATTGGGCGCCAGGATTGCTCGGCTCCAAGACACCGGGACGCTACGGCTCCCAGTTCTTGCCTGTCATCATGTTGTAGGCAGGATCCATCTTGTCATCCTGCTTCAGCCCCAGCTTCACTGGGTTGTAGACCACCCGCTCCGGCGTGGTGATGGTCTCGGTGACGACCACCTCATCCCGGAGGATCTGCGTGACCTTGCCACCCGAGCGGCCCACCCGGCTGTTGCGGCGCACGATGTGACCGCGCCCCATCGGGTCCTCCACCATGGCCATCGGGTTGGCATCCCCCGACACCACGGCCACCAGCTTGAGCTGGTCGATGTCCCACTGACAGAGCGCCTCGGTGCAGGCCGTCAGCAGCTGCGCGCCCACGGGCGTGTCAGCGGCCTTGATGTCCTCGACGGGGCTGCGGAACGGATCGCGCTTGCCCACCGGGTTGTAGTTGTAGACATACAACGGAGCGGCCACCGCGGGCTCCGCGGGTTTCTCCGGGGCGGGCTCTTCCTGAGCCGCCGGCCTGGCCGCTACTGGCGGGGGCGGCGGCTCTTCCTCGCCGCAACCCACCAGGGAGAGGGCCAGCGCCCCCGAAATGAACATGGAGTGGAACGTCTTCATCCTCTGGACCCCTTGTCGCCCCAATTCCAGGACCGATCAAGTTTCTGCGACGACATTGGTTTTCGGTGGGCCTCGCCTATTTGACGAAGCGGAAGGTCGTGGCCATGAACGAACTGCTGAGCACCACCTTTTCGTTCTTCACCCGGGCGCCCTCGAGCTTGATGTTGTTGACGTTCACGATGCGCCGCATGTTCGACACCTCCTGCAGGAACATGGCGATCTCGTGGTAGTTGCCACTCACCACCATGCGCACGGGGATGCGCGAGAAGAACTCGTCGCCCACCACCGACTCGGGACCCGGCTCCACGCGGGAAATCTCCAGCCCCGACTTCTTGCCGATGTCGTTGAGCTGCGCGAGCAGCTCCTCGACGTCCTTGTTCTGGGGCAGCTCGGTGAGCGCCTCGGCGAGCTTCTGCTCCAGCACGTCCATCTCACGCCGACGCTCGTTGAGGTTCTGGGCGATCTCGCTCTTCTCCGCCAGATCCAGATCCAGCTTGCGCTGCTGCGCGCGCAACGAGACCGACTCGTTCTCCAACGGCTCGATGACGAGGAAATAGTTGGCGGCGGTCATGAGGACCACCAGTGCCGCCAGGCCACCGAACTTCGCCGCGGGCGGCGCCTTCACGATCCTGTCGAGATACTTGTCCATCGCGATGCGTCCCTTCAGATGGCGTAGTTGGAGGAGAGGGAGATGTCGAATTCCACCGTCGACACATCACCCGGCTTGGAGTTCTGGTTCTGCTGCTGGGTGCTCCTGAGGTCCACGTTGGTGAAGAAGGGCTTGATGTCCCCCACCGGGAACTCCTCGATGGAGACCTCGGCCGACAGCAGCTCGACACGCGAGGTCTTCGCATCGCGGCGCTGCTCCACCAGGCGGCCAATGCCCTTGGGCGTCCACACCATGCCGTTGAGGTTGCGCATCAGCTCGGCCACGTCGTCATGGCTGACGGCGGAGCCGAGCAGGCTCACCGCGCCTCGCTCCTCGTTGAAGCTCTTGATCCAGGCCTTCTTCGGGATGGAATTGGCCAGCGCGTCCAGCATCCGCACGGGACCGGAGCGGCCGCGACGCAGCTCGTCCAGCACCGCGAGCTTCTTCTCCACCTCGGCCTTGCGAGCATTGATGTGCTGCACCTCGCCGATCGTCTTCTCCAGGTCGGCGATGCGCTTGCGGGTCTGCGCGAGACCTTCCCTCTGCTTGACCACGACGCCTTCACGGTCGGAGTACCAGAAGAAGTTGCCCGCGCCCGCGCCCAGCAGGACGAGCGCGAAGAGGGCCAGGATCTGCCGGCCCGCCTCCTGCTTGACTTTCTTGCGGACGGGCAAAAGGTTGATGCGGATCATCATGTGAGTCGGTCCTTCGGAAAGGGAGGGAGATCAGGCCAGCTTGTCGCCAGGACGCCGGAGAGCCAGACCCACGGCCACCGCGGCCATCGGCGCCACCTCCATGATGAAGGCGGGGTCGAACTTGCGGTTGTCCACGTCGATCTTCCGGAAGGGATTGAGGATCTCCACGGGCACGCCCACGCGCGTCTCGATCGTCTTGAACAGGGCCGGAATCTTGGCGGTTCCGCCCGACAGGTAGACCTTGGTGAAGTTGGCGTCCACGGCGGTGCCCGCGTAGAAGTCCAGCGAGCGCTGGATCTCACCGGCCACCTGCTCCGCCACGCTCAGGAGCACGCGCTCGACCTCCTGGGGGACGACCGCGTCCGCGTCGCTGCGGGTGCCGCCGATCTTCAGCGTCTCCGCCTCCTCGTAGGAGACGTTGAGCTGCTTCTGGATCTCCTCGGTGAACTGGTTGCCCCCGATGGTCACGTCGCGGGTGAACACCGTGATGCCGTTGGAGATGATGTTGATGTTCACCACCGAGGCGCCCGCGTTGATGAGCACCACGGTCTCCTTGTCGGGGATGTCGTAGTTGGCGGCGAACATGTTCTGGACGGCGAAGGCGTCCACGTCCACCACCACCGGCAGGAGCCCGGACTCGGACACCACCGTGGTGTAGTCGTTGATCATGTCCTTCTTGGCCGCCACGAGCAGCACGT
This sequence comes from Cystobacter fuscus, assembly GCF_002305875.1. NCBI lineage: Bacteria > Pseudomonadati > Myxococcota > Myxococcia > Myxococcales > Archangiaceae > Cystobacter > Cystobacter fuscus. Next base: position 10,046,558 of record NZ_CP022098.1, read on the forward strand.
CCATCTGACCGGTGGCGTCATTGCCCCCCGCGTCGAGGATCTGCGTGTCGATGTTCACGTCCTTGACGTCGAAGGGGATGTACTGCTCGGCCTCCCACTGGATGCTCTCCTCGAGCTCTTCCTGGCTCATGCGGGGCATCTGGATCTTCTTGATGATGACCGAGTGGCCCGACACGCCGATGGCGACGTCCTTGCTCTTGATCTTCAGCTCGGTGAGCAGCTCCTGCAGCGCCTGGACGATGGCGGTGGAGTTCATGAGGGCGCCATCCACGATGGCCTCGGGAGGCAGCGGCTTCATTCCGAAGCTCTGCAGCGCGTAGCTCACCTGGCCACGCTTGCGCTGCTCCTTGAGGAGGATCATCTTCACCGAGGTCGATCCGATATCCAGACCGAGAGCCAGCTTTCCCTTCGCCATACAGTCGTCGCTCCGTGGAGGGGCCGCCAGGGTAGCATCGGCTGGCAAGCCCTCCTAAAAAGTGCTTCGTGACAGCCCGCCCAGCAGGCGGCCACCCTGTCCCCCGAAGTCCCACGGCGGTGCACCCACGCCGCTCTGCGAGGGCCGATTTTCCGGCCTGGGGCGCGTTTCGTCAAATCCCACCGGCCGCCGCCTCCTCCCTCTTGGGGCGGGCTGTCGACCACATGGGAGCCCGGGGTGCGCGGCGATACCGCGCTCCTTGCTTTTCTACAGCGGGGCGCGACGGCTCCCGCACCTCAGCGCACGCCGGTCACCAACACGTTCATGGGAACCGGCAGGATCGCGCTGAGCCAGGGACCCAGCAGCATCACCTCGAGTGCCGCGATCGACAGCCAGGGGCCAAAGGGAAGGTTGGTGGGGCCCGGCACCCAGTCGTCCTCCTCGTCTTCCCCCATTTCTCCCTCTTCACCCTTTTCTCCCTCTTCACCCTTTTCTCCCTCGACCACCCCCTCCGCCCCCCGGGCCGGTTGCGCCATCGCCCCCTCGGGGTGGGCTTCCCCCTCGGGCGGCGGCGCGGAAGCCGCGTCGGATGCCTCCGGGGAAGGAGCGTCGGTATCAGGGGAAGCGGGCGTGGGCGGCGATTCGTCGGGCGCGGGAGCGGGTCCCGCCCGGCCATGGAGGAGCAACATCACCGAGCCCACCACGGCCCCTTGAAGCGACGAGAGGAAGATGATGCCGAGCAGCGGCTTCCAGGTGAGGAAGGCGCCGATGAGCGCGAGCAGATCCTTGTCCCCCGCCCCCAGCGCCTCCTTCTTGAAGATCTTCTCTCCCAGCCACTCCATCGCCCAGAAGACGAAGAAGCCCACCAACGCGCCGAGGATGGAGTCGCGCAGCCGCACCAGCCCCATGGGAGCCGACAGCACCACGCCCGCGGCGATGCCCGGCCAGGTCAGCTCGTGCGGGAGGATCCAATGCTCCAGATCGATGAAGGACAGCGGCACCAGCACCAACACCAGCACCAGCGCGGAGACGAGCTCCGGGGTCCAGCCGAAGCGGCGCTGGCAGGCGAAGAAGAGCGCCCCGGTGAGCAGCTCGATCAAAGGATAGCGCCAGGAGATGGGCTGGCCGCACGAGCGGCAGCGCCCGCGCAGCACGAGCCAGGAGAGCACCGGCACGTTGTCGAACCAGGCCAGGGTGTGGCCACACTTGGGACAGCGCGAGCGGGGCCGCACGATGCTCTCACCCGTGGGAACGCGGGCGATCACGACATTCAAGAAACTACCGAAGACCAGGCCCAGGACGACCACCCACGCCACGGCCATGCCTTCCACCCACTGAGGAGTCACTGTGATCGCGTCCCTTCTTGTCGCGCCAACACCCCGAGCCCCACAGCATAGGACCCGGGCGATGCCCGGGGGCAGACGATTCCTGTCACCCCAGTGACAAAAATGGGCACCCGTTTTCCAGCTTCCGCCTTCCGTTGTCCGCTCATGCGCCTGGGGAGCGGCCTCGGCCCGCGTGTTTTGACGCTGGCATTGATCATGCTATCCATTCTCGACGGCTTCGGCCGTCATCCCCCCTGCCGTTCCGAGAAAGAAACCCCATGAACCGTCTCTTCGTTCGCAAGAACCGCGGCTTCACGCTCATCGAGCTCATGATCGTGGTGGCCATCATCGGCATCCTCGCCGCCATCGCCATCCCGAACTTCATCAAGTTCCAGGCCCGCTCCAAGCAGGGTGAGGCCAAGGCCAACCTGAAGGCCTGGTTCACCTCGCAGCGCGCCTACCTGCAGGAGAAGGACAAGTACTCGGAGAACGTGCAGACGGTGGGCTTCTCGCCCGAGCGTGGCAACCGCTACGCCTACTACTTCGCGACGGCCAACACCTGCATCCTCCGTGAGCAGAAGGGCGTGACCGACACCAAGGGCGCCAACTGCATCACCGTGGACAGCGCGAAGTTCGCGGGCTCGGCCACGCCCAAGTACGCCGCCCCGCAGAGCCCGGGTTACACGGGCGCGGGCGCGGACCCGGGCATGCCCGGCCTCGCCGGCTGCGCCACCGGCATCGGCTGCAACATCTCCGGTCTGGCCGCCGGTAACGTCGACAACGACTCCGTGGGCATCGACACCTGGTGGATCTCGACCAAGGACACCACCACCATCACCGCGGCCTGCGGCAACGACGAGGTGGTGACCGTCGCCGGTGCCCCCTTCCTCTCCTACAACGACGTCGACTGCGACACCTGATGCTCGTCCGAGCACGGGACTGACCCAGCTCGGCCAGTCCTGACAGTGCCAAGGACATCTGGACACCCTCCAGATGTCCTTTCTATTTTGCGTCCCTCACCATGAAGTCACGCCCCTTCCTTTTCCCTGTCGTGACGATCCTGTGCGGTCTGATCGCGCTCCTGCTGCTGGCGGATCCGCCGCGCAAGCCCCCGCGTGGTCCGCATCAGGAGGTCCTCCTGCCCCGGGAAGATGTGCTGCGCGTGGTGGGACGTGGCTACATCCAGCTGATCGCCGATTACCTCTGGATCCAGCTCGTCCAGACCGCGGGCCGAGCCCGCACGGCCGAGGAGTACCGCGACCTCTACCCCTACGCGGAACTCATCACCGATCTGGATCCCCATTTCGACATGGTCTACAGGTTCGCCGCAGGGGCGCTGCCCACCAACCTCGGACGCGAGACCTGGGTCAACACGGAGGAGTCCACCCGGCTGCTGCGCAAGGGCCTGCAACTCTTCCCCGATGATCTCAAGATGAACATGTTGCTCGCCTACAACCTGAGCACCTTCGAGAAGAACTATCGGGAAGCGGCCCAGGTGGCCGAGCGGGCCTCACGGCTGCCGGGCGCGCCCCCCTACCTTTCCCAGCTGGCCACGCGGCTGTACGCCCAGTCGGGCTCGGTGGATGCCGGTCTCGCGCTGGCCCAGTCCCTGTTGGACTCGGCCGAGGACGAAGCCACGCGGCAGTTGTTCGAACAACGCATCCGGGACCTGGAAATGGAAGCGGAGCTGCAGCGCGTGGATGCCGCCATCGAGCGCTTCCGCGAGACATTCGGCACGACTCCTCCGGACGTGGACACCCTGTCCTGGCTGGGCTTCCTGTCCGAGCCCCCACAGGACCCCCAGGGAGGTGGCTTCTTCATCGGTTCCGACGGGCGCGCCTACTCGACAACCCAACAGCGACGCTTGGAGATCTTCACCCCCTTCAACCGAGGCCGCGGTTGAGCAGCGCGCGCGGAGCCCTGATGTCCATGGATGCGCCCATCCCCATCGAAATCCGAGAGTTGTCCAAGACGTACCGGCTCGGCTTCTTCATGAACCGGCAGGTCCGTGCCCTGCAGTCGCTCGACCTGAAGATCCTGCCCGGCCAGGTGTATGGCCTGCTCGGTCCCAACGGAGCCGGCAAGTCCACCACCATCAAGATCCTGCTGAACCTGGTGCAGGCCACCAGTGGAGAAGCACGGCTCTTCGGCCTGCCGCCCCGGGACCGGGAGGCCCGCCGCCGCGTGGGCTACGTGCCCGAGAACCCCGCGCCCTACGAGTACCTCACCGGCCGCGAGTTCGTCACGCTGGCGGGCCGGCTGACGGGAATGAGCGGCAAGGAGCTGGACTCCCGGGTCGAGCAGGTGCTGGGCATGGTGCAGATGACCCGCGCCGCCTCCCTGCAGATCCGCCGCTACAGCAAGGGCATGGTGCAGCGCGTGGCGCTGGCCCAGGCCCTGGTGTCCAAGCCCTCGCTGCTCATCCTGGATGAGCCCACCTCGGGATTGGATCCCGTGGGCCGCCGGCAGATCCGCGACCTCATCCTCGAGGAGCGCCACCGGGGCACGACGGTGCTCTTCTGCACGCACATCATCCCGGACGTGGAGACGCTCTGCGACCGCGTGGCCGTGCTGGTCGGAGGCCGGCGCGTGCGCGAGGGCAGTGTGTCCGAGCTGGTGAGCGCACAGGCCACGCACATGGAGATCACGGTGGAGGGAGTGCCGCTCGAGCGCATCCAGACGCTGGGCTTCGAGCTGGAGCGGGCCCAGACCCTGGAGCAGCGAGTGCTCCTGCGCGTGCGCGACGTGGACAGCCAGCCCCTGCTCAAGCGGCTGCTCGAGCTCAATGGGCGAATCACCCAGCTACAACCCACCCGGTTCTCGTTGGAGGACCTGTTCCTGCGCGCCCTCGAGGAGGCACGCCAGGGCCCCGTGGGAGGAGAGATTTCATGATGGGTCCGTTCATCGCCCTCACGCTCAATGGCTTCCGGGAAGCCCGGCGCAACCGCGTCACGCTGCTCGTGGCCCTCTTCGCGCTGAGTCTGCTGCTGTCCTCCTCGCTCGTGGTGGAGGTCACCGTCGGGGTGTTCGATCGGGTCCTCACCGACATGGGCCTGGGCTCGATGAGCCTGATGCTGGTGCTGCTCACCATCTTCCTGTCCAGTGGGCTCATCTCGCGGGAAATCGAGCGGCGCACCATCTTCCTCATGGTGTCCAAGCCCCTGTCGCGAGGCGCCTTCCTGGTGGGCCGGCTGTTCGGCAACATGCTCACCGTGACGGTGCTGCTGCTGGCCATGGCCGCGCTCTTCTTCCTGCTGATGGTCTTCTACGCCGTCCCCATCACCCCCGCGCACATGGCGGCGGTGGGAATGCTGTGGTTCGAGCTCTGGGTGCTCAGCGGCGTGGGCTTCCTGATGTCCAGCTTCTCCCACCACCAGACGGTGTCCGCCTTCGTCACCGTGAGCATCTACGCCGCGGGAAACCTGTCCTCGGACATCTACTCCCTGGCGCGCAAGTCCAAGAGCGACGCCCTCCAGGCGCTGGGCGAAGCCGTGTACTACGTGCTGCCCAACCTCTCCCGCTTCAACTACCGGCCCCAGGCGTCGTACGCCACCGCCATCTCCTCCTCCCAGTTGCTGTCCGACATGGCCTATGGCGCGGCCTATACCGCCGTGCTGGTGTCGCTGGCCGTGCTGCTCTTCAACCGGCGCGACTTCCGCTGACACGCCCTCCGAGCCCTCCGGGGGGCGTGCCCGCCACGGACGAGCTCAGGCCTCGTCCTCCCGATCCGACAGCCCGTGCTTGGCCAGACGGTAGCGGAAGGAGCGGAACGTCAAGCCGAGCAGGTCCGCCGCCCGCGTCTTCACCCCACCCGCCTGCGCCAGGGCGGCCACCAGGTAGTGCCGCTCGGCCTCATCGAGGTGACGCTCCAGGGAGAAACCCGCCCCGAGCGCCACCTCGGGCGTGGCGGTGGCCGCGGGCTGCACGGGCTCACCCCGGAGCGAGGGCGGCAGCGAGGCCAACGTCAGCACGTCCCCATCCGCCAGCGTCGCCGCGCGCTCGACGACGTTCTCCAGCTGGCGCACGTTGCCCGGAAACGCATAGGCGGACAGCACCGCCAGGGCCTCGGGAGAGAAGCGCAGGCCCGGCCGCTCCAGCTCCTGACGCTGCCGGGCGAGGAAGTGCTCCGCCAGCGGCGCGATGTCCTCGGGCCGCTCGCGCAACGGTGGCAGCTCCAGGGTGATGACGTTGAGCCGGTAGAAGAGATCCTCCCGGAAGCGGCCCGCCTTCACCTCGGCGTCCAGCCGCCGGTTGGTGGCCGCCAGGATGCGCGCCTGGAAGGGAATCTCCGCCGAGCTGCCCACCGGCTTGACCTTGCGCTCCTGCAGCACGCGCAAGAGCTTCACCTGGGTGGCCAGGGGCACCTCGCCAATCTCATCGAGGAACACCGTCCCCTCGCCCGCGTGCACCAGCAGGCCGGGACGGTCCTGCGTGGCCCCGGTGAAGGCCCCCTTCACGTGGCCGAACAGCTCGCTCTCCAGCACGCCCTCGTTGAGCGCCGCGCAGTTGATGGGCAGGAAGGGCTGCCCCGCCCGAGGGCTCTTGAGGTGCAGCGCCTTGGCGATGAGCTCCTTGCCCGTCCCGCTCTCGCCATGGATGAGCACGGTGGAGCGCGTGGGCGCCACCTTGTCCACCATGCTCCACACCGCGCGCATCCGCTCGCCGCGGCCCACCGCCATCACTCCCACGCCGGGCACCAGGTGCTCGCGCAGCGAGACGTTCTCCTGGCGCAGCGTGCGCTTCTCCAGCGCCTTCTGCACCAGCAGCAGCAGCTCCTCGTTGTCGAAGGGCTTGCCGATGTAGTCGTACGCGCCCTCGCGCATGGCCTCCACCGCCGAGGCCGCGGTGCCAAAGGCGGTGATGACGATGACCTCGGGGGCGTCGCTCTGCGCCCGCGCGGCCCGCAGCACGTCCATGCCGCTCTGCGTGGCCCCCAGCTTCATGTCGGTGATGACCAGATCCACCAGGGTGGACTCCAACACCTCGCGCGCCGCCCGCACGCCCTCCACGCACGTCACCCGGTAGCCCGAGCGCAACAGCAGCACCTCCAGCACCACGCGCATCGACCGCTCATCGTCCACCACCAGGATGTGCACGGCGCCGAACCCTCCTTCCCCGTCAGTCCCGCATGGGCAATTGGATGAGGAACCCAGTGCCCTCCTGGGGGGAGGAGGACACGCGGATGTTGCCACCATGTGAGCGCACGATGGAATGCGCCGTGGACAACCCCAGGCCGGTGCCGCCCTGCCGGGTGCTGAAAAAAGGCTCGAAAATGCGCGAGAGGTGTGCCGGGGGAATGCGGCCCCCCGAGTCCCAGATGAGCAGCTCCGCCCAGGAGTCCTCGGGCCGCAGCGTCACGCGCACCACTCCCCCCTCCTCCGCCGCCTGGAAGGCATTGCGCAGCAGGTTGATGAGCACCTGCCGGAGCTGATCCGCGTCCACGAGAATGCGCAGGGGAAGCAGCGCCGTCTCCACGCGCACCTGACGGGCGAGCGGATCCGCGCGCAGCATGTCCACCGTCTCCGCCACCAACGCTCCCAGGTCCACCTCCTGCTTGAGTGGAGGCGGAGGGCGGGCGAAGCGCAGGAAGTCCTCCACCAGATGGGAGAGCCGATCCGATTCGCGCAGGAGCACGTCCACGAGCCTCGCCGACAGCGGATCCCCGGAGGACTCCTGCACGAGCAACTGGGCCGAGCCGCGCATGGCGGCCAGGGGATTGCGGATTTCGTGCGCGAGCTGGGCGGCCAGGGTGCCCAGCGCGGCCAGCCTGTCGGCGCGCCGCAGATCCTCCTCGGTACGGCGCAGCTCGGTCAGATCCTGGAAGACGATGAGCATGCCCTCGCTCCCGGTGTCACCCAGGCCCGTCACCGTCAACCCAAGCGTGCGCGCGCCCTCGCGCGTCTGCACGGACAGCTCCCGGCGGCGCACGTGGGCTTCCATTCCGAGCGCCCCCGGCAGGAGCGACTCCACGGGCAGGCCCGCCACCACCGCCGCCGCGTCCAGCCCCAGGATGGCGCTGGCGGCACGGTTGACGAAGGTGACGCGGCCCTCCGCGTCACACGTGATGAGGCCCGAGGGCATGCAGGTGAGGATCTGCTGCTGCAGGGTGCCCAGCTTCTTGAGGTCCGCCTCGCGCGCGGACAGCCGCCCACCCGTGGCCGAGAGCTGACGCGACAGATAGCCCGCGAGCACCGCGATGAGCACGAGCGCGAGCAGGTTGCTGCCGATGAGGAAGGCGACCCGCTGCAGGCTCAAATCCCCCCCTCCCGTGGGAGACACCAGCCAGCGCGACCGTACCGCCACCAGCAGCAACGAATAGGTGAGCGCGCTGGCGAGCGCGGCCAGGAGCGCGCCGCGGCCATCCAGCAGGATGCTCGCGCCGATGACGGCCAGCAGGTACAGGAAGGTGAAGGGACTGTCTCCCACGCCGGTGAGGAAGACGAGCACCGAGGCGATGAGCAGGTCGCCCACCACCTGTACCACCGCCGCCAGACGGTCCGCCCAGCCCCCTCGGAGCATGAGGCCGTAGACGAGCGTGAAGAGGTAGACGAGCCCGATGACCGCGAAGGACAGCATGTCGCCGTGGCTGGGCTCCTGCACGGGCTGCAGGAACACGCGGGCCGCGAAGGCCACGAGCGACAGACTGACGGCCACCGTGCGGAACACGGTGAGCCACGTCAGCCGGTTGCGCAGCGTGTGCGGCTGCGGCGAACCGGCCAACGACGAACGGCCGCTGTTACTTGACGGCACCGGCGATGGAGAAGATGGGCAGGTACATGGCGATGAGGAAGCCACCGACCACGCCACCCAGGAACACCATCATCAACGGTTCGATCATCGCCGTGAGGCCCGCGACCGCCGTGTCCACCTCGTCGTCGTAGAAGTCGGCGATCTTGTTGAGCATGGTGTCCATGGCGCCCGTGGCCTCACCCACGCCGATCATCTGCACCACCATGGGCGGGAACACCTTCGTCTCCAGGAGCGGTCCCGCGATGTTCTTGCCCTCGGCGATCTTCCCGCGCACGAAGAAGATGGCCTCTTCCACGGACCGGTTACCGGCCGTCTTGGCGGTGACGTCCAGCGCATCCAGGATGGGCACACCCGAGGAGATCATCGTGCCCAGCGTGCGGGTGAAGCGCGCCACCGCCACCTTGCGGATGACGGGCCCGAAGATGGGGGCCATCAGGAACGCCCTGTCCAGCAGACGCCGCCCCTGGGGGTTGCGGTAGACGTAGCCGAAGATGACCGAGAAGGCGGCCAGGCCGGCGAACACCCAGAGCAGGTAGTTCTGGCACCACTCGGACAGGTCCACCACGAACTGGGTGGGCGCGGGCAGCGCCTGACCGAAGTCCGCGAACATCTTCGCGAACACCGGCGTCACCTTGAGCATCAGCACCGCCGTCACCGCGATGGCCACCAACACGACGATGACCGGGTAGGTCATCGCGCTCTTGACCTTGCGCTTGAGCTTCTCGTTCTTCTCGCGGTAGTTGGCGAGCCGGTTGAGGATGTTGTCGAGGATACCGCCCACCTCGCCCGCGGCGCACAGCTGCACGAAGAGTTCGTCGAAGACCTTGGGGTGGTCCGCCAGGGCGTCGGCGAAGGTGGAGCCCTGCTCCACCTTGTTCTTGATGGCGAACACGACCTTGCGGAAGGCCGGGTTGTCCATCTGCGTGCCGAGGATGTCGAGGCACTGCACGAGCGGCAGGCCGGCGTCGATCATCGTGGCGAACTGACGGGTGAAGATGAGGATGTCCTTGCCCGTCACCGCCGAACCGATGGTCAGGTTCAGGTCGGAGTCGAGCAGGCCCTTGCGGCGCACCTTGACCGGATTGAGGCCGAGCGACTTCAGACGGGCATTGACGGCCTCGATGTCCGAGGCCTCCATCTCGCCCTTCTTGGTCTCGCCAGACTTGGTCTTGGCTTCCCAGAGGAACTGGGCCGTGTTCTTCGATTTTTGGGGAGTGGACTTGGTCGCCGTTGCAGCCATCAGGCCTCCGAGAGGGACAGCAGTCTATCCCACCGGTTGGAATTCACGAATTAGCGCCCCGCGGGACCGGCGGGCCGTTGACCAGGCATGCCAGCGGCGGTGCCGCCCGCGAGGATGTTGCGCAGCTCGTCCGGATCCGAGGAACGGCCGAATGCCTCGTCCTGGGTGATGAGGCGCCGCGCCAGCAGCGCCGCCAGGGCCTGGTTGAAGGTCTGCATGCCGTACTTGGCCTGGCCCACCTGCATCGACGAGTAGACCTGATGGATCTTGTCCTCGCGGATGAGGTTGCGGATGGCGGGGTTGGGAATCATGACCTCCAGCGCCAGCACGCGGCCCGGAGAGCCCGCCTTGGCGATGAGCGACTGACTCATCACTCCCTCCAGCACGAACGACAGCTGGGCGCGCACCTGGGGCTGCTGGTACGGCGGGAACACGTCCAGCACCCGGTTGATGGTCTGCACCGCGCTGTTGGTGTGCAGCGTGGCGTAGCAGGTGTGGCCCGTCTCGGCGATGACGAGCGCCGCCTCGATCGTCTCCAGGTCGCGCAGCTCGCCCACCAGCACCACGTCCGGATCCTGGCGCAGGATGTACTTGAGCGCCGTCTTGAAGCTGCGCGTGTCGGCGCCCACCTCGCGCTGGTTGACGAGGCAGTTCTTGTGCGGGTGCAGGTACTCGATCGGATCCTCGATCGTCATGATGTGCTCATGACGATCGGTGTTGATCTTGTCGACCATCGACGCGAGCGTCGTGGACTTGCCCGAGCCCGTGGGACCCGTCACCAGGATGAGGCCGCGCGGGCGCTTGACGAGCTCCCCCACCACCGGGGGCAGACCCAGCTCCTGGAAGGTGAGGATCTTGAAGGGAATGGTGCGGAACGCCCCCGCCACCGCGCCACGCTGCATGTAGACGTTGGCGCGGAAGCGCGACAGCCCCTTCACGCCGAAGGAGAGGTCCAGCTCGTTCTCCTCCTCGAACTTGTGCTTCTGGGCGTCGGTGAGGATGGAGTAGCAGAGCTGCTTGGTCTCCACCGGCGATAGCTGGGCCGTCTTGAGCGGCACCAGCTCGCCGTCCACGCGCAGCTGGGGCGGGGAGCCAGTGGTGATGTGGAGGTCGGAAGCACCCTTCTCGACCATCGCCTTGAGCAGCTGATGCAGATTCACGAAGACCGTCCTTCGGAGGTTTTGGGTAGGGGATGAGGCGAGGTCAGAAGTTGTCCGGGGCCGTGTTGGCCACCACCTCTTCCAGCGTGGTGACGCCGTCCATCATCTTGGCCAGGGCCGACATGCGCAACGAGCTCATGCCCAGGCGGATGGCCTCCGCCTTGAGCTCGGCGGCCGAGGCGCCGTTGATGACCAGCTCCTTGAGGCCATCCCAGAAGGGCATGACCTCGTAGATGGCCACGCGGCCGCGGTAGCCACGGTCGTTGCACTCGCGGCAGCCGACCTTCTCGTAAATCGTGAAGGTGCCCAGCTTCTCCGCGGGCACGCCCGCGTTGAGCAGCGCCTGCTCGTCCACGTTCTCCGCGGGCTTCTTGCACGCGGGGCACAGGCGGCGCGCCAGACGCTGGGCGAGGATGAGGTTGAGCGAGGCCGTCACGAGGAAGGGCTCGATGCCCATGTTGAGCAGACGGCTCACCGTGCCCGGGGCGTCGTTGGTGTGCAGCGTGGAGAGCACCAGGTGGCCCGTGAGCGCCGCCTTCACCGCGATTTCACCCGTCTCGAAGTCGCGGATCTCGCCGATCATGATGATGTCGGGATCCTGGCGGAGGAAGGAGCGCAGGGCCGCGGCGAAGTTCAGGCCGATGTCCTCGTGCATCTGCACCTGGTTGATGCCGCCGAAGTTGAACTCGACCGGGTCCTCGGCGGTGGCGATGTTGGTGTCCACCTGGTTGAGCGAGGAGAGCGCCGAGTAGAGCGTCGTCGTCTTGCCCGAGCCCGTGGGACCCGTGACGAGCACCATGCCGTAGGGCCGCTCGATGGCCTCCTTGAACCAGGCGAGCGGCTGCGCATCGAAGCCGAGCTTCGTCATGTCCAGCTGCAGGTTGCTCTTGTCGAGCAGACGGAGCACGACCTTCTCGCCGAAGAGCGTGGGGCACACGCTCACGCGGAAGTCCATCTCCTTGCCACCGCCGAGCTTGATCTTGATGCGGCCGTCCTGGGGCAGGCGGCGCTCGGAGATGTCCAGGTTCGCCATGATCTTCAGACGGCTGGTGATGGCGTTGCGCAGCTTCATCGGCGGGCGCATCACGTCATAGAGCGAGCCGTCGATGCGGAAGCGCACCCGGAAGTCCTTCTCGTAGGGCTCCACGTGGATGTCGGACGCGCGCTTCTTGATGGAGTCCTGGAGGATGAGGTTCACCAGCTTCACCACGGGCGCGTCGTCGGCCGCGCGGGCCATCTCCTCGACGTTGCCCTCCTCCTCCTCCTTGGCGACCTCGATGTCCTCGGCGATCTCGTCGACGAGGGCATTCATGTCCGGGCCCTTCTCGGCGTAGTAGCGCTCGATGGCCTCGCGGATGGAGATCTCCGAGGCGACCACCGGTTCCACGTTGTAGCCGGTGAGGAACTTCAGGTCGTCCACGGCGTAGATGTTGGACGGATCGCACATGGCCACGATGAGCGAGGGGCCCGCGCGATTGACGGGGATCACCAGGTGCTTCTCGGCCACTTCCTTCGGCACGAGCTTGATGATCTCCGCGTCGATGTCGAAGTCCTTCAGGTTGATGGCCGGCACGCCGTACTGCTTGGAGAGGAAGTCGGTGAGTTTGGACTCCTCGATGGCTCCCGTCTTGATGAGCGCGGTGCCAATGCGCGTGCCGTTCTTCTGCTGCTCCTCCTGGGCCTTGCGCAGCTGCTGGACCGAGATCAGGTTCTCACGGACCAGCAGTTCACCAAGTCGACCGGACATTCAAAAAGCCTCGAGCGTGGGGATGACAATCATGGGGTCCGCCGTGGAAGCGGCGGACACCAAAAGATGCGCGGGGTTACGGGCGCATGAGCCCCAAGATTAAAGAGAGGGAGACGCGAACCTGTCAAGGCGCCGTCCCTGGCTCCCTCGCCGACCAAGCCATTGAAAGCGCTCGGGAAACCTTCAGTCGGATGCCCGGGCGATCACCACCCGGGCGGCCTCCACGTCCCGCTTGATTTGTCCCACGAGTTCGGCCACGGAACCGAAGCGGTGCTCGGGACGCAGCCGCTCGAGGAACTCCACCCGCAGCTCGCGGCCATAGAGGTCCGCGCTGTAGTCGAGCAGGTGCGCCTCGATCGTGACCTCGTTGATGCCGAAGGTGGGCTTGACACCGATGTTGGCCACGCCCGGCAGCCAGGGAGCCTGGAGGGCCTCGCGGAAGCGCACGCGGATGGCGTACACGCCGGCGGCCGGCCGCAGCTCGTTCTGGGTGTCCACGTTGGCGGTGGGAAAGCCGATGCCCCGGCCGCGCCCCTGGCCCCGCACGACCGTGCCCTCCAGGTCGAAGGGACGGCCGAGCAGGCGCTGCGCCGCGCTCACCCGGCCCTCGAGGATGTACTCGCGAATCTTGGAGGAGGAGGCCACGAGTCCATCCACCGTGACGGGCTCCACGCAGTGCACCTGGGCGCCCCGGGCCGCCGCGGCCTCGCGCAGGGTGTCCACGCTGCCCGCGCGCGCCGCCCCGTAGGTGAAGTCATGGCCCACCACGAGGTGGCGCGCGCCCAGCCCATCCAGCAGCGAGACCTCGAAGTCGCGCGGCGACAGGCGGGCGTACTCGCGCGTGAAGGGCTGCACCACCGCCGCGTCCAGCCCGAACGACTCGAAGAGCTCCAGCTTGCGCGGCAGGAGGGTGATGAGCTTGGGCGCCATCTCCGGCTGGAGCACCTTGCCCGGATGCGGCTGGAACGTCAGCGCGGCGACGAGCGCGCCGTGGCGCCGCGCCTCGGCGAAGAGCGCCTGGTGGCCCAGGTGCACGCCATCGAAGTTGCCCAGCGCGAGCGCACAACCCGAGAGCTCGCGCGCCTCCGTCACCCCGTGGAAGACCTTCATGGAGCGCCCATATAGCGCCAAACCCGTCGCTTTGCCCTGGCCAGACCGCCCCGCCCCGTGCGAAGAGGCCCGGAGCCTCCCGCATCCTTCATGGCCCGTCCTCCCCTGCTCCCCGACCCCGTGGGCCTGCACCTGGCCCGCCTCGACGCTCCCCCCGACTGGGACGCCGAGTTCGGCTTCCCCGGCCCCCTGGAACTGGAAATCGGCTCCGGCGCGGGCGGCCACGCCCTCGAGTACTGCCGCCGCAACCCCGGAGCGCGCCTCGTCGCCTTCGAGTGGCGCAAGAAGTACGCGCGCGACACCCAGGACCGCGGCAACAAGCTGGGCCTGAAGAACCTGCGCGTGCTCGAGGCCGATGCCCGCGCCCACGTGCCTCGCCTGTTCGCCGCGGGCTCGCTCGACGCCATCCACCTGCAGTTCCCCGACCCCTGGTGGAAGCGCGCCCACTTCAAGCGCGCCGTCATCCAGCCCGACTTCGCCCGGCTGCTGCTCGACAAGCTCAAGCCCGGCGGCCTCTTCGACATGCGCACCGACGTGCAGGACCGCGCCATCGCCATGCTCTCCATCCTGGAGGAGGCCGGCTTCGTCAACCCGCTGGGCCAGGGCGTGTTCCACCCCTATGACCCGGAGGAAGTCCCCTCCACGCGCGAGCGGCGCTACCTGGCGAGCGGCGAGCCCGTCTACCGTGCCCGCCTGCGCAAGCCCGCCTGAGTGCCCACACCCCCGGCACCCCCGACCGTGTCGTGCCGTGTGCGAGGAGGGCGCTTCCTCCCGCCCGGAGGGAGGACGGCTTGGCATCCCCCCCTCGTTCGGGGAACAATCCCTTCCTCACGGCGGTCCGAAGAACTCCGAGGCACGAACGGCAGCGACATGGCGGACAGCGCGAAGAAGACGGCAGAAGCGGCACGCCGGGCCCCACCCCCCAACCCCCTGGCCGACCGCACCATCCTGATCGTCGACGATGATCCGGCCAACATCCAGCACGTGCGCGAGGGGCTCGCCGGCCCGGGCTACCGCTTCCGCGAGGCCCATGACGGCACCGAGGCCCTGCGCTCGCTGCGCGAGGCGCGGCCGGACCTCATCATCATGGACGTGGAGATGCCGCGGCTGGGTGGCGTCGAGGTGTGCCGCATCATCAAGGCCAACGGCGGCGAGGGGGGCTTCGGCTTCATTCCCGTCATCCTCGTGACGGCGCGGCAGGCGGCCGGCAAGGTGGAGGGGCTGGAGCTCGGCGCGGACGACTACCTCGTCAAACCCTTCGACATGCTGGAGCTGTCCGCGCGCGTGAAGTCCATGCTGCGGCTCAAGGTGCTGCAGGACGCCCTGGTGGAGAAGAACCGGGAGCTGGACTCCAAGAACCAGGCGCTGGACCGGGCCAACAAGGAGCTCGATCAGAAGCGCGAGGAGCTGCTGCGGCTCACGCGCGTGGACGGACTCACCGGCCTGTACAACCGGCGCTACTTCGAGGAGCGCCTGGGCGAGGAGTTCGCCCGCTCCGCGCGCTACCGCTCGCCCCTGTCGCTGGTGATGATGGACATCGATCACTTCAAGCGGCTCAACGACACCTACGGCCACCCCTTCGGCGACCAGGTGCTGCGCGCGGTGGCGCAGGCGGTGCGCGGCCGGCTGCGCGAGGTGGACTTCGTGGCGCGCTACGGAGGCGAGGAGTTCATCGCCCTGCTGCCCGAGACCGGTCCCAAGGAGGCCATGGGGGCGTGCGAGCGCATCCGCGAGGCCGTGGCCTCCGTGCGTCTGGAGTACCGGCCCCCGTCGGGAGACGCACTGGAGGTGCGCTGCACGGCCTCACTGGGTGTGGCCAGCGTGCCCTCCCCGACCCTGTTGGGCGCCGAGGATCTCAAGAAGCAGGCCGACACCTGCCTCTACGCCGCCAAGGCGGCCGGCCGCAATTGCGTTCGCCAGTACAAGGACACACCACCCGAGTGACGCTGCCTCTTGGCGAGCGCGGCTCTTTGGCCTACATGACAAGACCATGCGCCTGTTTTTCGTGATCTCCCTGCTCCTGCTGTCCGTGCTGCCCCTCGGGGGCTGCAACCGGCCCAGCTACGAGACACCGGTGCGCGCCTACCAGACGTTCCTCCGGGCCGTGCAGCGGGGAGATGGGAAAACCGCCTACTCCGCCCTCTCACAACCTACCCAGGAGGCCCTCAAGCAGAAGGCCCAGACGGTGGCCAACGCCTCCGCGGGCGCGGTGAAGGCGGACCCCGTCGCCTTCTTCTTCGCGAATGTCGCTCCTCCACCGGATGTTGCTGAAGTCACGCTCGCGGGCGAGACAGGCGACACGGCGCAGGTGAACGTGGTGTTCTCCCAGGTCCAGAGACAGGTCCGGATGGTCCGTGAGACGTCCGGATGGAAGATAGACCTTACGCAGTCCCTCCAGCAGCCGTGAGGACAGGGACCCCCCAGGTCTCTCACGCATCAGGTAGCCTACGAACGTGAACGATCGGAAGACACGGCGGGCAGTGCCCGCAGTCGAGGTCATCCGCCGCCCGGTGGCCAACCCCGGCACCGTCGCGCCCACCCCGACGCCCACGGCCTCGGTGACCCCCCGCCCCACTCCCCGCCCCACCGCGCCCTCGTCGACGTCTCCCACGCCCTCGGCGGGACCGGCCGTCAACGTGACGCCCCGGCCCATACCCCGGCCCTCGCCCACACCGAGTGCCCCCGCGGTCCCGACTCCCTCGGCCCCGGAGCCGGCCACCGCCAGCGCCCCCGGCCCAGCCCCACGCCCGTCTCGCCCCGGCCCGCTCCGGCGCCCTCGTCCGTCTCGCCCCGGCCCGCCTTCACCCCGAGCCGAGCACCCGGCGCGGGTGGACCGCCCGGTGCCCGGCCCGGCGGCTTCGCGCGACCCCGGACGCCTCGGCCCCCGCCCACCAACGAGCAGATCCTCGCCCTGGCCGCCAAGGAGCACGTGCCCGCGCGCATCGCCAAGGGCGAGCTCGAGGGCAAGATGAAGTGCCGCATCTGGCGCAAGCTGCACGCCGAGGAAGCCAAGCGCTTCGATCAGGTGTACGCGCTGATGGGCCAGAACCCGGGCCTGTCGCTCGCGGACGGCTTCGGCGTGCTGCAGAGCGGCCTGACGGTGGCCGAGTTCCTCGCGCGCAAGGAGCGCACCCAGCGCAAGGCCGCCGTGAAG
Organism: Cystobacter fuscus; assembly: GCF_002305875.1. Lineage (NCBI taxonomy): Bacteria > Pseudomonadati > Myxococcota > Myxococcia > Myxococcales > Archangiaceae > Cystobacter > Cystobacter fuscus. The sequence goes on from NZ_CP022098.1 coordinate 10,063,459, forward strand.
ACGGCCCGCGGCGAGGTGGATGACAGCTCCATCAGCGCCTTCATCCAGGGACTCGTCGAGGCGAAGACGGAGATGGCCATGGTGCTCGGCGAGCGCACCGTGCTCGACACCGTGGCGAGCGTGGAGCCCATCTCCTTCGTGATGGGCCGCAGCGGCCGGCAGGAGAAGCTCCAGGTCGTCATGATGACGCGCCGCTCGGACTGGGAGCAGCTCATGCCCCACCTGGAGCGCGACCCGAAGCTCACCCAGAAGCCCGCCAACGTCGCGCGCCAGCCCGACAAGCGCCCCTTCTCCGACCCCCGCCCCTTCCTCGCCCACCAGGGCCAGTCCGTGCGGCTGACGCTGCGCAACGGCATCCAGCTCGTCATGCCCCTGCGCGTGGTGGGCCGCTTCGACCTGCTGCTCGGCGAGGACGGACACGAGGTGTTCATTCCCCTGCACGCCCTGGTGCGCTTCTCGGCCGAGGACTCGCTGGACGACCCCGGCGCCGAGCCCGGCGAGAACACCTAGCCCCCAAGGAACCCGATGCCGTTCTTCTCCAAGATCATCAAGCCCCTGCTCGCGCTCGCCCTGTCCGCGGCGGTCCTCGGCGCCGAGCAGGGTTGCACGAAGGACAACGCGCCCGCCGCTCCGGCGGCGAAGCCGGGTGAGCCGCGCACCATCGCCCTCACCATCACCGAGAAGGGCTACGAGCCCAGCCCCATCACCCTCCAGCAGGGCCAGCCGGTGAAGCTCGTGCTCACGCGCACCACGGAGCAGACCTGCGCGACGGAGATCGTCCTCGACGAGTACAACATCAACACGCCCGTGCCCCTCAACCAGCCGGTGGAGGTGGCCTTCACCCCCACGAAGACGGGCAAGCTCGTCTATGGCTGTGCGATGGGGAAGATGATCAGCGGCGTGTTCATGGTGGAGTGACGCTCACCCCTCCGGGCACGAGCCAGGAGGCGCGAGCGCCGCGGCCCGGTGGCGCGCGAGATGGAAGGCGGGCCAGCTCCCCTGGTCCCGCGCGGAAAAGCGGCAGAACATCCCGCGAATCTCCGGCGAGAACACGCTGTCGGGCGCCTGGGCCAGGTGCGCGGCCATCTCGGGCGCGGCGTCCTCGGAGAGTGACCAGGCCAGGTAGGACACGTCCCAGGACACGCCCTCGGAGGAGCGCGCCAGGTTGGCCCGCGCGATGAAGGCATCCGGGTTGAGCACGTTGAGCGCCACGAGGCCGACGAGCGCCCCCGCGAAGGCGCCAATGGCGAAGCGCTCCGGCCGCCACCACAGTGTCACCATGCGCCAGACGAGCACCCCCGCCAGCGCCAGCATGAAGACGTGCGTGTACACGCGCAGGTGCGTGTAGCCATAGGCGGACTCGTAGAGCGCCATGCGCTTGACGGCCGAGGCGAGCAGCACGAGCACCAGCCCCACCATCGCCGAGCACGCCGCCCGGAAGGCGGTGACCTGCCCCGCCCCGTTCAGCCGCGTCCAGCGCTCCAGCACCAGGCTCAGCCCCAGCGTCATCACCGACACCGCGAGCAGCTCGAAGAAGCCCCGCCGGGCGTACTCGGAATAGGTGAGGCCCAGGGGCAGCCGGGCCCCGCCCCACATGAAGGCGAGCTGGAGGGAGACAAAGGCCAGGAAGAGCACGTCCACCGCGCCCAGCAGCGTGAGGCTCTCGATGAAGCCCAGACGACCCACGGCCGGAGCCGCCTCGAGCACCCCCGCCTCCCGCTCCCGCCGCCGCCGCAGCGCATGCGTGAGCAGGCCCAGCACCCCGAAGGCACTGCCCGCGGCGAACACCCCTCGCGCCAACGTGTCCACCGAGAAGATGTTCCACACGAAGGCAAACCCCCGCCCCACCGCCACCGAGAAGACCTCGTCCGCCGAGGAGAGCAGCGCGGTGAAGAGGATCAGGATCGGCAGGGAGAGCAGGGCACCCCGCGCCACCGGCAGCAGCTTCGGGAGCTGGCCGCGCAGCGGAATGCGCTCCACCTCCGCGCGCACCACCGCCGGAGGAAGGAACAGGGCCTGCCACACGCCACCCAGCACGGTGGAGGCATAGTCGCCCAGCCCGAGCCGCTCCACGCGTCCCGCCGCCCAGAAGTGCACCAGCAGCATGAGCAGCAGGCCCGAGGCCAGGACGTTGAGCGCCGTGAGCAGGGGGCTCGCGCGCACGAACACCATCCCGGAGAAGAACAGCCAGGGCACGATCAGCCACGCATTGGGACGAGCCCGCTGCCAGCCCTCGCGGCCGCCCAGCGCGAGGAGCGCCCCCAGCAGCAGCAGTGCGAACAGGGGGAAGGAGACTCCCAGCGCGGGGCCATCGAAGAACACCTCGGCGCACAGGCCCAGGCCGAGCGCCGCGAGCAGGGTCGCGCGTGGCCGCCGCGGACGGGGAACGGCCTGGGGCGAGGGTGGAGACACGACGGGCAGGGACAGTCCGGTGGCGGAGATCGGCATGCGAGGGCTCCAGACAGGCAATCGAGCGAGAGTCCCCAAGATGGACTCCTGGCGGGCCGCCGTGCGGATCTTCACGGCGAGTGGTCGCATCCCGGCCGCCAACGGTCGCTCCGCCGGACCCCACACGCCCGGTTTCTCGGCATCACCCCCGAAGGCGGGTAGGCTAGGCGCTTCTTCCCATGAACGGCGCGGCGGAACTCTTCACCCGGCACGTGTTCCTGGACCTCGAGACCACGGGATTGGATCCCCGCGTCGATGAGGTCATCGAACTCGGGGCCCTCTTCATCGAGAACGGCCGGATCACCGACCGCTACGCCCAGTTCTTCGCCGCCTCGCGTCCCCTGCCCCTCACCATCCGCCGGCTCACCGGCATCGAGGACGCGCAGCTCGCCGGACAACCCCGCCTCGCCCACAAGGCCGCCGAGCTGCGCGAGCGGCTCGCGGGCTGGACGGTGGTCGCCCACAACGCCTCCTTCGAGAAGGGCTTCCTCCCCGACATCCTCGGCCCCCTGCGTGCCCCGGTGCTCGACTCGTGCGAGCTCATGCACTACCTGCACCCGGAGCTGCCCAGCCACTCGCTGGAGTCGCTGCTGCGCTGGGCCGGCAAGAGCCCTCGCGAGCGGCACCGCGCCATGACGGACTGCGAGGCCACCCACGCCGTGCTCGTGCATGCCCTGGAGGGCTGCGTGCGCGACGGGCGCGCCGAGGACATCGCCGATCTGCTGGAGACGCTCGATCCCCGCGCCGCGCTGCGGCTGGCGCAGATCGAGGCGGGTGAGGCGGGCGGAGAACTGGAGGGCTCGCTCGACGCGGACGCGGCGCCGCTCGTGTCGCTGCTCACCGGACTGTGGACGCTGTGCCGCTCGCGTCCCGCCGCCCTGAAGCTCTCGGCCTCGGGCTTCCTGCCCGGACGGCCCGAGCGCCAGCGCGCCAATGGCTCCAAGCCCCCGGACGAGCCCCCCGGCGAGGACACGCCCGTACAACCCGTGCGTCCCGAGGAGGTGACGGCCCTGCTCGGCCCCGACGGCGCCCTGCAACACGCCCAGGAGGGCTTCGCGGTGCGCCCCGCCCAACTGGAGATGGCCCAGGCCGTGGCACGCACCCTGTCCGAGGGCGGGCAGCTCGCGGTGGAGGCCGGTACCGGCACCGGCAAGTCGCTCGCGTACCTCACGCCCGCCGCCCTCTTCACCGTGCGCAACGGCCACAAGGTGGGCGTGGCCCCTCACACCAAGACGCTCCAGGATCAGCTCATCGAGAAGGACCTGCCCCGGCTGCACCGCGCCACCGGCGGCGCCTTCTCCTACGCGCTGCTCAAGGGCCAGACGAACTACCTCTGCCGCCGCCGCGCGCTCGACGTCACCCGCGTGGAGCCCGGCATGAGCCACGCCGCGCGCGCGCCCCGCGCCTACCTGCGCGCCCTCCTGCGCCGCGGCCCCGACGGAGACCTGGACCGGCTCAGCCACTGGTTCCGCGACCGCTTCCCCGTGCTGCTCGCGCTCGCCCCGGCGGTGCGCTCGGAGGCGGCCACCACGCTCGGCGAGCGCTGCCCGCACTACCACCGCTGCTACTACCACTCGGCCGTGGCCCAGGCGCGCGAGGCGGACGTGCTCGTCATCAACCAGTCGCTCGCCTTCGCCTGGCCCGCGCGCTACCCGAAGTTGGATCACCTGGTGCTCGACGAGGCGCACGAGGTGGAGGACGTCGCCACCACCGCGCTCTCCTCGGAGCTGTCGGACATGGCCTTCACCCGGCTCGCCGAGCGGCTGCACGGGCGCGACGGGCGGCGCGGTCTCTTCGCCGAGCTGCGACGCGCCCTCTTCGCCTCCCGGCGCGGGGAAGCCCGCGTGCTGATGAGCGAGATTGAAGGCGCCCTGACGGCGGTGGGCACGGCCGTGAGCAAGCTCGGTGAGAGCGTGGTGCACCTGTGCGAGCCGGCCGCCGCGAATGCCTCCGAGGCCGACGACGAGTCCTCCTACGCCCCGGAGCTGCGCATCACCCCCGAGGTCCGCTCGAGCGCGCCCTGGATGCCCGTGCGCGAGGGACTGCTCGAGGTGCGCGAGTGCCTCCAGGCGCTGCACAAGCGGCTCACGGTGGGCGTGGCGGAGGTGCTGCCGGACCTGGGCGTGAAGATGCCGCCGCTGGAGCGAGAGCTGGCGGGGGGCGTGGCGGAGGTGCAGGAGCTGGCCACGCTGACCTCGGAGCTGTCCGACGATCCCGCCGAGGGCCGGTGCTACGCGGCCACGGCGGTGCCCCGCAAGCAACGCTGGACGCTCATCGCCCAGCCGGTGAACGTGGCGGCCTACGTGTCGCGGGACTTCGCGCAGCACAAGCGGGCGCTCGTGCTCGCCTCGGCCACGCTGAGCACGGGCACCGAGCGCATGCCCTATGTGCTCGGACGGCTGGGGCTGGACGGACGCAACGAGGGGATTTCCGCCCCCCGGATGATGCGCGCGCCCACGCCCTTCGATCTGCGCACGCAGGCGCTGGTGGTGCTGGTGACGGACGCGCCGCGCGCGCACGAGCCGGCGTTCATCGACTGGGCGGCGATGCGCATCGCCGGCATGGCCAAGGTGATGGGGGGCCGGGTGCTGGGCCTGTTCGCCTCCACGCGGCGCATGGAGCGCGTGGCGGATGAGCTGCGCCTGAAGCTGGAGCCCCAGGGCATCGAGGTGATGCGGCAGTCGCGCGGGCACGGCCGCTCGCTCGCAGCCCGGCAGGAGAAGGACACCGGCACGGTGCTGCTCGGGACCAAGAGCTTCTGGCAGGGCGTGGACATCCCCGGCCGGGGCGTGGGCTGCGTCTTCATCGACAAGCTGCCCCTGGAGCCCGCCAGCCGTCCGCTGGTGGCCTCTCGCGAGGAGACGCTCGCCCGGGGACGCCACACGCACCTGGGCTTCCTCTCCTACCGCCTGCCCCGGGCACTGCTGCAACTGCGCCAGGGCGTGGGCCGGCTCATCCGCTCGCATGGGGACCGGGGCGTGGTCATCATCGCCGACCCGGGGCACCCCAGCTACCGTCAGGCCCTGCTCGACGCGCTCGCGGGCTATCGCGTGGTGATGCTCCCCTGGAGCGAGGCCCGCGTGCGCCTGTTCTCCGCCATGGACGAGATGGGACTCATCCGCGGGCCGTGACGCCTCCAGCCAACCCCGCGCTCACGCCTTGTCCAACACGCCGTTCTGGTAGTCCTCGATGGCCTGGCGGATCTCCTCCCGGGTGTTCATGACGAAGGGGCCGTGCTGGACGATGGGCTCGCGCAAGGGTCTGCCCGCGGCGACGAGCACCGCGCTGCGCTGATTCGTCGCGCGCAGTCGCAGCCGCTTGCCCGTGCCCAGCAGGGCGAGGCTCCCCGCGCGCACCGTCTTCGGCTTGCCCTCGGGACCCAGGTCCACCTCGCCCTCGTGGACGAACGCGAACGCCGTGTGCTCGGGCGGTAGCTCCACGTCGAACGGTTGATCATCCTCCAGGCGCAGCGTGAAGAGGATGGGCTCGGTCGGACGCTCGCGCACGGGCCCCACCAGCCCGCTCACTCCGCCCGCGATGAGCCGCACGTGGCTGCCGGCGGCCGACAGCTTCGCCTCGCTCAGGCGCTCGGGCACCAGGTCCTGGTAGTACGGCGGGCACATCTTCTCCTTCGCCGGCAGGTTGAGCCAGAGCTGGAAGCCGGACATCAATCCCCGGTCCTGCTCGGGCATCTCGGAGTGGATGATGCCGCGCCCCGCCGTCATCCACTGCGAGCCCGCCCCGAGGATGAGCCCCGAGTTGCCATGGCTGTCCCGGTGCCGCATGCGGCCCTCGAGCATCACCGTCACCGTCTCGAAACCCCGGTGTGGATGATCGGGGAAGCCGGCCAGGTACGCCCCCGGCTCGTCCGAGTGGAAGCGATCCAGCATCAGGAACGGATCGAGGTGGCGCAACGCGGGCTGGCCGATGACGCGGGTCAACCGCACGCCCGCGCCGTCACTCGTGGGCATGCCCTCCAGGGTCTGGAGCACACTCCGGTCCGACGTGGCGATGAACGCGGGAGCCCGCGACTCACTTCCAGAACGGCATCCCGCCGCCACGGCCACCGTGGCCAGCATCGAGTCGACGAGGAACCGTCGGCGCGTCATCGTCATGGCGTGTCTCCCTGTCCATCCACGGACCCTGTCGTCACACAGAGCATCTCAATGGACCGGACGAACTTGTCAAACGACCTGGATTGCGAGCGGAGGAAGGCCACGTCAATGCCCCGAGTTTCACTCAACTGGTGGGTCGTAGGCAGATAACCGGGAACAAGGAGCCTCATGGCCTTCTTGGCGTCACGGATCTTCTCCGGCTTGTAGATGCCCAGGGACCCCAGGGCGATCATCCCCCGCGCGAGCAGCAACCAGGTTTCATACTCACGGACCACCATCACCGCGAGGCTGTTGGGCAGCAGCTTCCGCATGCGTTCCGTGGCATCGGGACCCCACACCGCGGCGCAATCATCATCCTCGTCACAGAGCAGGAGCGCCGCCCGGGCCCCGCGCGAGCGGGCCAGCTTCATCGCCCGGAAGATTCCGTCGTCCCGGCCGGGCCGCTTCGGCCCCGGAAGCCGCCCATCCACGAGCGCCGAGCGTGGCTGCCGAATGGGCTCCTTGTCGACGAACCACCCCGTCACCCCGAGATGGCTCATCACCAGGTGGCACAGGCTCGGGATGGCCTCGACCTCACCGTGCCCCTCGACGATGCAGACGAGGCGGTTCACGACTCGGTGCCGGGGGCGCCGACCACATCGGGAGGTTCGCCCTCGATGCGCAGGGGCTCGCTCCGGATGAGCTCGGAGAGGCTGAAGAGCCCCTCGTTCACCACTTCGCGCTGAGCGTTCGCCAGCGGTCCTACCCGAGTCAGTCCATCCCGGTACCGGCAGACGAGGATCTCTTCGTCGTGCGCGGCATCGAGGAACTCCGGGCTGTGTGTCGTCACCAGGATGGAACCTCGCTCGGAAGCTTCCTTGAGGACCTCGTAGAGCACCGCGGCCGCCGCCGGATGGACGGAAACCTCGGGCTCCTCGATGATCAGGCACCGCCCAGCGGGCATCGTCCGTGCGGCGACGATGATGCCCAGCGCGCGCAGAGCCCCATCCGACATCTCGCGGATTCCAAAGCGAGCGTCTCCACCCGATTGCCGCTGAACGAACTCCACGAACAGGAACTGCCCGGCCTCGGAAACGGAGAGATCCACCAACTCCGGAACCAGCCGCCTCATCGCGAGGAGCACTCCCTCGAAGGCAGCTCCTCCCTCGGCCTTCAACCGCCGTAGGACCCCCGCCACATTGCTTCCATCCTCTTCGAGTTCCGTGCTGGAACTGACCAGATGGGGAGCCCGCATCTTGCTCAGATCCAGTTGGAGCCTGTGTGAAGGGTAGTACGGATAAGAGACAAGTCCGAGCTGCCGGGCGAAGAGGGATATGCTCGCTGTCGGTGCAAGCGCGTTGAAGTCTCCTCTCTGCAAGGGAAGTTCGGTCCCATCCACCCGCCTGACCATCCGCTCCGAACCAAATCGCCAGCCCGAGTCGGGACTTGGAAGCAGGGAGAAGGACTGCTCCGCGAACTCGAGGCCCAAGTCCGCGTTGGAACCCGCCCCACGAATCGTGACACTCGTCTCCTCGCTGTCGGGGATGCCCCACCGCCGGATCGAGGCGATGCCACCGCGCCGCTTGATGGCGGCCTCCGCGTCGAAGGAAATCTCGGTGGCGAGGAGCAGGGCGTCGGCGAAGTTGGACTTTCCGCTGCCGTTGGCGCCCACCAGGACCGTGAACGGAGCGAGCACCACGTCGGCCTTCTCGATGCTCCGGTAGTTCCTCAGCGAAACGCGTCGCCACATGCGGCGTTCTTCGCCCCTCTCCCCCCACCGAGTCAATCCAACTTCTTCACGTGTCCCACTCGAACGTGTCCGCGGCTTCCTCGATGATGCGGGGTGCCAGCACCTTGAGCAGATCCTCCGGCTTCGCCCCACCCGCATGGAGCTCCACGTCCCCGAGCAGCGTCTGGTCCGGATAGCTGATGCACGCCATCGTCACCTGCAGGCCCCCGCTCTCGGTGTCGTGGATCTCCGCCTGCAACCGGAAGCCACGCACGCCGTACTTGCGCAGCACCCCCTGCGCCGCCGACTTGTTCTCTCTCGCGGGGGCGACCATCGCGCCCAGCTGCGAGAGCTTGCGCCGCATCCGCGCCTCGGTGAAGCGCAGCACTTCCGGCGACAACTGGCCCGTCCTGTCCTTCACGTCGACCAGCTGCACGTAGAACCGGGGAGGCTGCTCCTTCAACGACTGCAGCGTCTTGATCGACGCCAGGATGGCCGCTCGTGCCGCCGAGTCCGGCTCGCCCTTGCGCGCCTTGAGGCACTCCACCCCGGCCACTTCCTTCAGCACTCCCAACGCCTGGGCCGCCGCCGCGCGCACCTGCTCGCTCGTGTCCTTCAAGCCCTCGCACAGGGGCCCGAGCGCCTCGGGATCATCCGACGCTCCCAGCCCCGACGCGGCCCGCGATCGCGCTCCCGGTTCCATCCCCTGCCCGAGCTGTCGGCTCAACGAGGCCGTCCGGGAATCCACCTGGGCCAGGGCCGTGGACGCGGCCCCCCAGGACAACAGCGCGATCAAAGACAGTGCACACCGCTTGACGGAATGACGCATTCGAGCCCTCCGTGCCCCGCGAGGTGCGGGGCCCCCCAGCTCGTCCAGTCTACCTCCATTTATACGCGGTGGCGGAATCAGCGATCACCCGCGGAACCAGCGCCGCGAGGAGTTCTCCCGACTCGCCCTCCGAGCCCTGGACATCCACGCTCCCCAGCAATTGCTTGCCCGGATAACGCAGGCACAACACCGCCAGCGTCAGCCCTCCTGTGGGGCCTGGACGCACCTCGGGGACGAGCCGGTAGCCGGACAGCTTGCGCTTGCGCAGCACGTCGCGCGCCTGGGCCTCGGTCAGCTTCACCAGCTCCGGCGACAACGCGCCCGTCTTGTCCTCGAGCGGCATGAGCCTCACGTACAGCCGGGCGGGTCGTGCCTGGAGCGCTCGCAGCGCCTTCAAGGCGGACGTCAGGGCGGCCTGGACCTGGGGGTCCGGCTCCCCCTTGCGCGCCTCCAGACACCCCACCGCGCCGGGCTCCGCCAGCTTCTCCAGGGCCGAGGCCACCGCCGCCCGCACCTCGGGGCTCTCGTCCGCGAGCCCCGCGCACAGGGGCGGCATCGCCTCGGGGTCATCCGACTCGCCCAGCAGGCGCGCCGCCTGGACCCGGTGCGCCACCACCGCCCCCTGCTTCAGCGTCTTCGCCAGCGAGGAGGTCTGGGCATCCGCCTGCGCCAGCACGGAGGGGGGGAAGGCGAGCAGGAGGAGGGCGACAAGGTGGGAGGAGAAGCGCATGGTGTGAAACCGAGCGTATCGCGGCCCGCAAGAAACACAGCGGCCCCGCCACTTGTGGCATATACCCTCACCATGTCCTCTGCCCTGTCCGCCTCCCAGATCCGCGAGGCGTTCCTCCAGTTCTTCGAAGGGCGCGGTCATCGCCGCGTCGCGTCGTCGTCCCTCGTCCCCCAGAACGACCCCACCCTGCTGTTCACCAACGCGGGCATGGTGCAGTTCAAGGACGTGTTCACCGGCCGCGAGAAGCGCGACTACTCCCGCGCTACCACCTCGCAGAAGTGCGTGCGAGCAGGCGGCAAGCACAACGACCTCGACAACGTGGGCTACACGGCGCGCCACCACACGTTCTTCGAGATGCTCGGCAACTTCTCCTTCGGCGACTACTTCAAGGCCGACGCCATCGCGTACGGCTGGGAGTTCGTGACGAAGACGCTGGGGCTGGACAAGAGCCGGCTCGCCGTCACCGTGTTCAACGGCGAGGGGGGCATCCCCTGGGACGAGGAGGCGTTCGAGCTGTGGGCGAAGCAGGGCGTGCCCCGCGAGCGCATCTACAAGCTCGGCCTCAAGGACAACTTCTGGGCCATGGGCGACACGGGCCCGTGCGGTCCCTGCTCGGAGATCCACTTCCACCAGGGCGATGACATCCCCTGTGCCGAGGTGGCCGCGGGCCGCGCGTGTCAGGGCGTGGCGTGTGACTGCGACCGGTGGCTGGAGATCTGGAACCTCGTGTTCATGCAGTTCGAGCGCAAGGAGAAGGACGCGCCGCTCATCCCCCTGCCCAAGCCGTCCATCGACACGGGCGCGGGCCTGGAGCGCATCGCCTCGGTGGTGCAGGGCAAGCGCTCCAACTACGACACGGATCTCTTCCAGAGCATCATCTCGCGCGTGAGCGAGCTGGTGGGCAAGCGCTACACCCAGGAGGACGGTGCCTCCATGCGCGTCGTGGCCGACCACGCCCGCGCGGCCGCCTTCCTCATCGCCGATGGCGTGCAGCCCTCCAACGAGGGCCGCGGCTACGTCCTGCGCCGCATCATGCGCCGCGCCATCCGCCACGGCTCCATCCTCGGGCTCAACGAGCTGTTCTTCTTCAAGGTCGTCGATCGCGTCATCGAGCTGATGGGGGATGCCTACCCCGAGCTGCGCGACAGCCGCACCTTCCTCCTCGAGGTGTCGCGGCACGAGGAGGAGAGCTTCCGGCGCACGCTCGATCGCGGCATGAAGATGATCGACGAGAGCGTGGCGAAGCTGAAGCAGGCCGGCGAGAAGAAGCTGTCGGGCGCGGACATCTACTACCTGCACGGCACCTACGGCTTCCCGTGGGACCTGACGGAGATCATCCTGCGCGAGCGCGGCTTCGAGGCCGACGTCGAGGGCTTCTGGAAGGAGATCGAGAAGGAGGCCCAGAAGAACAAGTTCGCGGGCTCGGGCGACAAGGCGGTGGGCGCCGTCTACCAGCAGGTGCTCGAGCGCGTGGGCCAGAGCGAGTTCCTCGGCTACGAGGGCCTGGGCCACGAGGGCGAGGGCTCGGTGCGCGCCATCCTCAAGGGCGGCGCCGAGGTGCCCGAGGCCCACGCGGGTGACGAAGTGGAGCTGGTGCTCGACCGCACGCCCTTCTACGGCGAGTCCGGCGGCCAGCAGGGCGACACCGGCCGCATCGTGGCCCATGGGGGCAAGACGGTGGCCCAGGTGTCCGACGCGCAGCGCCCGGTGCCCGGCCTCGTCGTCCACAAGGCGAAGGTGACCGAGGGCACCCTCAAGACGGGCGACATGGTGCAGGCGAGCGTGGACGGCGAGCGCCGCTCGTCCATCCGCGCCAACCACTCGGCCACGCACCTGCTGCACCGCGCGCTCAAGCTGGTGCTCGGCGAGCACGTGAAGCAGGCCGGCTCCGTGGTGGCGCCGGACTACCTGCGCTTCGACTTCTCGCACTTCTCGCCCATGACGCCCGAGCAGCAGGATCAGGTGGAAGACCTGGTCAACGGCTGGGTGCGCGAGAACACCGAGTCCCAGACGCGCATCATGAGCCTGGAGGAGGCGAAGAAGTCGGGCGCCGTCGCCATGTTCGGCGAGAAGTACGGCGAGACGGTGCGTGTCGTCACCGTGCACCCGCAGACCACCGAGCTGTGCGGCGGCACCCACGTGCGGCGCAGCGGGGACATCGGCCTGTTCAAGCTGGTGAGCGAGAGCGGCGTGGCCTCGGGCGTGCGGCGCATCACCGCCGTCACGGGCCTGGGCGCCCTCCAGTACGTGCGCGAGACCGAGCGCGAGCTGAAGAAGGTCGCCGAGATGCTCAAGACCTCGCCCAAGGACCTGGTCAAGCGCGTGGAGGCCACGCAGAAGCGCGTGAAGGACCTGGAGCGCAAGGTCGAGGAGGTGTCCGTCAAGGCCCAGACGGGCTCCAGCAAGGATCTGCTCGAGCAGGCGCGCGACATCCACGGCATCAAGGTGCTCGCCACGCGCGTGGACCAGGCGGACGCGAACGTCATCCGCGGCATGGCCGACCAGTTGCGCGACCGCATCAAGTCCGGCGTGGTGCTCATCGGCGGTGAGAAGGACGGCAAGGTCGTCCTGCTCGTGGCGGCCACCAAGGACGTGGTGGCCCGGGGCATCCACGCGGGCAACCTGCTCAAGGAGCTCGCCAAGGAGGTCAACGGCCGCGGCGGAGGCAAGCCCGACCTGGCCCAGGGTGGTGGCGAGGATCCCTCGCGCATCCCCGCCGCCTTCGACAAGCTCTACGAGCTGGTCCAGGGAACCACCCTCGCATGAGAGCCCCCACCCAGGCGCTCCTCCTGCTGCTCTGTGCGGCCGCTCCGTTGGGCGGCTGCAAGGAGAAACCCGTGGACGGTCCCTCCGAGGACCGCACCCTGGAGAAGTTGCGCCTGGAAGTGGATCGCGTGAACCAGGGCGGTGCTCCCTCGGCCCCACCCGGCACACCCACCGATCCCCACGCGCAGCTCGCCGACCTCGCCGCCGCGCAGGACTCGGACGCGGTGAAGACGCTCGTGCTGGCCTCGCGCCAGCCCGTGAGCGTGGACACGCTCGAGCTCCAGCCCACGGGCCTGGAGTCGATGCACTCGCTGCGCGGCGCCGGCAAGGTGGCCCTCACCACCTCGGATCTCTTCGTGCGCGTGAAGCTCGAGGCGCGCAACACCGGCGCGAAGGCCGTGGACGTGCCACTCTCGGCGGCGAAGCTCGTGGACGCCGAGGGCCAGGAGTACCCCATCCCCCGCGATGCACAGGCCGTGGGCGGCACCCGAAGGCTGGACCACACCTGGGAACCGGGGCAGAGCGAGTCGCTCGCCCTCGTCTTCGAGGTGCCCCTGGCCGCCGTCACGCCCGGGCTGGTGCTCGTGTTTCCATCCCGCGGCGGCAAGGACACCCGCCTTCCGCTGCAATGAAGCCCTCCGGGAGACGGTGACGCACGGTGACGGTCGAGCCCAAGCTGCTCCCGCTGCGCATCCGCCTTCCGTACGCCACGGAGGAGGAGTTCATCGTCCGCTACGGCGCCTATGTCGCGCGGGGCGGCCTCTTCCTCGCCACGCGCGCGCCCAAGGCCGAGGGAACCAAACTCCTGTTCGAGCTGGTGCTGGCCGATGGCGGACGCCTCCTGCGAGGCGAGGGCGTGGTGGTGAAGTCCCAGGCCGACGGCCCTCGCGCGGGAATGACGGTGCGCTTCGTGCGCCTGGACGCGAACAGCAAGGCGCTCATCGACCGTGTCATGGACCACAAGGGCCAGGGCCCGGCGACGGCGAAGTCACCCCTCTCCCCGGACTTCCCCACTCCGGAAGAAGCACCCGCCGCGCCAGCCCCACCGCCCACCGAGACGACTCGGAAGGGACGCCCCGTCATCTCCGCGGAAGCCCTGCGTCGGCAAGCCGAGCGCATGCCCATCCCGGGCTCGTCCAGGACACCGTCCCGCGAGGGGATTCCCACCGTGGCTCCGGTCAGCGCGGAGCCACTCCCCGCCCCTGAACCGCCCGTTTCCTTCGCGCCCGAGCCTCCCGCTCTCGTGGCCCCCGAGCCACCTGTTCTCCTCGCGCCCGAGCCTCCCGCTCTCGTGGCCCCCGAGCCTCCTGTTCCCCTGGCGCCCGAGCCTCCCGCTCCCGTGGCTCCCGAACCGCCCGTGCCCGAATTCAAGGGCCGGCGGCGCGCCATCCTCGACGTGGTCCCCGTGGCTCCCGTCACGGCCGCGCCTCGCGACGTCGTGCTCGGCATCGATCTGGGCACCACATGGGCACGCGCCGCCGTTCACCACCAGGGCACGCTCCAGCTCATCCCCATCGGTGGAGCCCAGGCCCTCCCCTCGCTCCTCGCCGTGAACGAGGCGGGCCAGCTCCTCGTGGGGGAGGCGGCCCGGGCCGAAGCCGAGCGCACCCCGAGCCACGCGATCCCCGGGCTGCGCCGCCTCCTCGGAGTACGCGCCCGCTCGCCACTGATGCGCGCGCTGAGCGGCCCCCTACCCTTCGCCCTGGGCACCAGTCCCCAGGGCGACGCGAGCATCGACATCCGCGGCCGCCAGTTCCTCCTGCCCGAGCTCGCCGCCCAGCTCCTGCGCGAGCTCAAGTCCGCCGCCGCCTCCTTCCTCGGCCACGACGCCGCGCGCACCGTGCTGTGCGTTCCCGCCCACTTCGACGACCGGCAGCGCGCCGCCCTGCGCGAGACGGCCACGCTCGCCGGACTCGAGGTGCTGCGCATCCTCAACGCGCCCTCGGCCGCGGCGCTCGCCTTCGGGCACGGGCGGGGACTGGCACGCAAGCGGCTGCTGGTGGTGGAGTTCGGCGGAGGGGGGCTGGATGTGTCCGTCGTGCAGCTCACCGGCGACGACCTCGAGGTCATCACCACCGGAGGAGACCCCACTCTCGGCGGCATGGACTTCGACGCGCGCATCGCCGAGGCGCTCGCCACGGCCCGTCAGGCCCAGGGACTGCCCCGTCCCGAGCACCCCTCCGACTGGGTCGAGCTGTTGCTCGCCGCCGAGACCGCCAAGGTGGCCCTGAGCGAGCGGGAGGAGGTGTCCCTGCCCCTGCCCGGCGGCGCCCCGCCCTTCGTGCTCACCCGCCAGCGCCTGGACACCCTCACCGAGGATCTCGTGCAGCGCCTCACCCTCGTCGTGCGGCAGGTGCTCGAGTCCAGCGCGCTCACGCCCCAGGGGCTCGACGAGGTGCTGCTGCTGGGCAGCCAGGGCCGCGCGCCCCTGGTGCGTCGCGGGCTGGAGGAGGCCCTGGGCGTGCCCGTGCGCACGGACGTGGGGGCCGAGCACCCGGCGGCGCTCGGCGCGGCGCTGCTGGGCCAGGGGCTGCTCGACGCCGAGAAGGGCAAGCCGGGCGCCACCGTCTCCGAGGTGCTCTCCGTTCCCGTGGGCGTCGCCGAGCGCGGAGGCGGGTTGCGGCGCGTCCTCGAGCGCGACACGCGCCTGCCCGCGGAGAAGACGCTGGTGATTCCCGTCACCGCCGGCCCACTCGCCCTCGCGCTCTTCCAGGGGCCCTCGCTCGTGGCGGTGGAGAACGAGTACCTCGGCACGCTCTCCCTCACCCTCGAGCGTCCGGGCGAGGCCGAGGTGCACTTCAGCCTGTCGCAGGACGGGCTCCTGTCGCTGGCCGTCACCCTGCCCGGCGTCAAACGCCAGCCGGTCACCCTCGCCGCGCAGCCGCCCGAGGACGCGGAGTGGGAGGCCCTGCTGTCGCGCTCCCCCTTCGAGGGCGAGCCCGGAACGCGTCCGGGTGGACTCCTGTCGGGTCTGCGCAAGCTCTTCGGCCGCCGCTGACGGCGCGCGAGGGCAGCCAGCCAGGCGAGGGCCCTGCGCCTGCCCCGGAGCAGGCGCGGCCATGGGGCCCAGCGCGTCTCGCCATCCTTCCCGTCCCGGACACGCGTGCAGATTTCACCTGGGAAACAGAAGTCGGCCTCGGTTGCCGACATGACGGGGAGGATGACGTGAAAGCTCGTTCCTGGATGGGTGGTGTCGCGCTGGTGTCCCTCTGCATGTCGGGTGTGGCGCTCGCGGCACCCAGCGCGGAGCGCGTCGCCGAGGATCTCAAGTTCAACGAGGAGACGACCCCGGTGGGCCTGGACGTCCGGCTGGGCGCGGGAGGACTGGCGGGCAGCGGCGGAGACGTCACCAAGGTGGGTCCGATGGTGGGCATCGCGGCGGGTGCCCAGCCCTGGCGCTTCATCGGCGTCGAGGCGGGAGTCGAGGGACAACGTCTGCCCATCGACGACCCGCGCGTCGGGGAGGGCGAGGCCATGTACCGCTACAACGTCGGTCTGCTCGCCAAGGCGGGCCCCCTGCTCTCCCAGGACAGGCTGCGGCCCTACGTGGGCGTGGGCGCGGGCGTGAGCTACCTCAACGCCACGAGTGGCGCGGAGAGCCTCTACCGCAACGACTTCATCACCGAGGTGCCGCTCGCGGCCGGTGTGGACTACCGCTTCGGCAACGGCATCTTCGCGGGCGCGCGGGCGTCCTACCGGGTGCTCTTCGGCGAGGAGTTCGCGGACGCGGCCACGCTCAGCGGTGACTCGGGCGGCAACCTGCTCAACATCGCCGCCACCGTGGGGGGGCGCTTCTAGCGTCCCGCCCGGACGTCACCCCTCACAGGGTGAAGCGCGAGAGCAGCGCCTCGGGGGCCGGGTTCTTCTCCCAGGCCTCCAGCACCGCCTGCGCGGGCGAGCGTCCCGAGGCGGCCACCTCGGCGAGGGGCTCGAGCAGGGGAGCGTCCTGGGGGTCCAGGCGCTCCAGACCCCGGCGGGCGATGGCGACCATCTCCCCGGCCAGACGGTGCAGTTCCTGTCCATTCCACCGCCCCGCCAGTCCCTCGCGGCGCGCGGTGTCGTGGAAGGCGAGCTGCTGCTCGTAGGTGAGCGGCGGCAGCAGGCGCGAGGCCTCGTCCAGCGCCGTGCGGTCATACAGCAGCCCGCGCCACAGCGCCCCGAGCGCGCCCGTCATGGCCGCCGAACAACAGTCCGCGCCGCGCACCTCGACGACCTTCTTCAGCCGCGCCTCGGGAAAGAGCGTGGAAAGGTGGTCCGTCCAGTCCGACAGGTCGGCCGGAGCTCCCTCGAAGCCCTCGCGGATGAACTGCCGGAAGGTCATCTTCGGCCGGAGGTACTCCCCGCGCCGGCGCAGGAACAGGATGGGGGCATCCAGCGCCCACTCCGCGTAGGCCTTGTAGGAGAAGGAGCCATCGAAGAAGGAGCGCAGGTAGCCACAGCGCGTGGGATCCACCTCGTCCCAGACCCGGCTGCGGAAGGACATGTAGCCGGAGGGCTTGCCGTCGCGCAGCGGGCTGTTGGCGTAGAGCGCCACGAGCAGCGGGGTCAGCCGGGCGATGAGCACCGTCTTGCGCACGCAGTCGGCCTCGTCCTCCCAGTCGAGCGACACCTGACCGGTGGAGGTCATCAACATCATGTGGTGCGCGAGCGCCCCGCGCTCGGGCAGCACCTGGCGCATGGCCACGTAGCGCGACTTGGGCATCCACGACACGTCCTCGGTCGTCCCGAAGGGCCGGTAGCCCAGGGCCACCAGCTGCAAGCCCAGGGGGGCCGCGGCGGCCTTCACCTCGGAGAGGTGCGCGAGGTTCTCGGCATGGGCCTCGCGCGCGGTGACGAAGGGCGAGCCGGACAGCTCGAACTGGCCACCGGGCTCCAGGGAAATGGTGAGCATCCCCTTCTGCAGCGCGATGGCCGGGGAGGACGGGGTCTCCCGGAAGGGCTCATAGCCGCCCGGAGCCAGCTTCTCGAGCAGCGCGCCAATCCCCGAGGGCCCCTCGTAGGGCACGCTCCTCGCGGAGCGCACCGGGTAGACGAACTTCTCATGCTCGAGCCCCAGTCGATGTTGAGCGCGCGGCTTCTCGGCGGACCGGAAGCCGGCCAGGAGCATGTCGACGGAGGTAATGGGCTCGGAGGCAGTTCGCTGGAGGTCAAGGGACATGGCGGCCCTATATAACGGTCGTTGACCCTGCCGCTGCCATTTGCGCATGGTCTACCCCTCATGAGTGCTTCTTCACCGGTGCCCTCCTTCTCCGCCCGGTCCAACCCGGCGGATTTCCTCCAGGGCATCGCCCTGATTGGCCGGGCCACGGGGCTCATCTTCCGGACCCCCCGCCTGCTGAGCCTGTCCCTCCTTTGTGGGCTCTTCACCCTGGTGGCGCTCGGAGGCCTCTTCGCCCTGCTCTGGGTGTATGCGCCCGACCTCCTGGGTATGGTGTGGACGAGGCCCGAGCCCTGGTGGGGCCGTGTGCTCTGGGGGCTCGTCTTCGTGCTCCTGTTCCTCGTGCTGTTCGTCGTGGGGGCCAGCGTGGTGGTCCCCCTGGTGCTCGCGCCCCTCCAGGATCCGCTCTCCGAGCTCACCGAGGAGCGCTGCGGCGACTACGGCTCGCCGCCCTTCCGGCTCGGCACCTTCTTCCGGGGACTGGTCCTCGGCGTGTCCCACACCCTGGCGCGCATCTTCTTCCTCCTGCTGGGCCTGGGGGTGCTCCTGCCGCTGCACCTGGTGCCGGGGGTGGGCAGCATCGCCTGGGCCGTGCTGGCCACGCTCTGGACGATGCTCTGGCTGGCGGGCGAGCACCTCGCCGCCCCCATGACCCGCCACCAGTACCCCTTTGGCGAGGTGCGCCGGGTACTGCGCCAGCGCTGGCCGCTCTGCCTGGGCTTCGGCGCCGGGGTCTACGCCCTGCTCTGGGTGCCCCTGCTCAACAACTTCTTCCTCCCCGTGGCGGTGGTTGGCGGCACGCTGCTCTACCGGGGACTGCTCGCCGTGGGCAATGTCCCCCCTCCCCCCGACGGGAAATAATCCTCCCGGCCGGTTGTCACGGTCGGAAGCTCCGGCGCGGGAAGGAGTTCCCCGCAGGTGGCGTTCTCCAACGTTGCACGTGGGCACACGCTTGAAGCACCGGGAGTCCATGATTAGGCTTGCCCGGCTGCTTCCGGCATCCCTCTTTTTACCCGATTCAAGATCTCGATTTCATTGGGTTTTCACGCATCACCCCGAGGCTCACGGGCCTCACCTGGATGAACCATGCCGCGATTCTTTCGCCGGATCACCGCCGTCGCCGTTCTGCTGGGCGCCTGGGCCCTCGTTGGCAATGACCGCGCCCCCTTGCCCCTGACCCTGGGGGCCGCGGAGGCCGGCCAGGCGGGCTCGGATGCCGCCCGCGCCACCGGGGAGAAGAACGGTGGGCAGCAGCACGACCTGTCCTCCCTGCGCGTCTTCACCAAGGTCATCCTCTACGTGAAGGACAACTACGTCGACCCCAAGCGCGTGCGGCCCAAGGAGATGATGATCGCCGCGCTGGAGTACGTGGAGAAGAGCGTGCCGGACGTGCTCGTGGACGGCAGCGCCGAGACGGGCAAGCTCAACGTGAACGTCAACGGCAAGCTGCGCGAGTTCGACCTGAGCCACGTGGACTCGCTCTGGAAGATGTCCTTCACGCTCAAGGACGTCTTCGACTTCATCAACAAGAACATGCGTCCCATGGAGGACACGCGCGACATCGAGTACGCGGCCGTCAACGGGATGCTCTCCACGTTGGATCCGCACTCGGTGCTGCTGCGCCCCGAGGTGTACCGGGAGATGAAGCTGTCCACCAAGGGTGAGTTCGGTGGCCTGGGCTTCGTCATCCAGATGCGCGAGGGCAACCTCACCGTGGTCAAGGTGCTGCCCAAGACGCCGGCGCAACGCGCGGGCATCCTCAAGGACGATCAGATCAAGAAGATCGGCGAGGAGTCCACGGTCAACATGGACCTCAACGAGGCCGTGTCCAAGCTGCGCGGCCCCGTGGACAGCCGCATCACCATCACCGTGGAGCGCAAGGGCTGGGACAAGCCGCGCGCCATGACGCTCGCGCGCGGGATGATCTCCATTGACAGCGTGCAGCACAAGCTGCTGGCCGGCAACGTGGGCTACGTGCGGCTGAAGAACTTCCAGGGCAACACCACGCGCGACCTGCAGGCGGCGCTCTCGGAGATGCGCAAGCAGAGCGAGGCCAAGGGCGGGCTCAAGGGCGTGGTGCTCGACATGCGCGGCAACCCGGGCGGTCTGCTCGAGCAGGCCATCCAGGTGTCCGACACCTTCGTGTCCAACGGCACCATCGTCTCCACGGTGGGCCTGTCGGACAAGCTGCGCGAGGAGAAGAAGGCCCACGCGGACGAGGGCGAGGAGGCCTATCCGGTGGCGGTGCTGGTCAACGCGGGCAGCGCCTCGGCCTCGGAGATCGTCGCCGGCGCGCTCAAGAACCTCAACCGCGCGGTCATCATCGGCCGCCAGACGTTCGGCAAGGGCAGCGTGCAGGTGCTCTATGACTTCCCGGACGACAGCGCGCTCAAGCTCACCATCGCCAAGTACCTCACCCCGGGCGACGTCTCCATCCAGGAGGTGGGCATCGTTCCGGACATCGAGCTCGTCCCCTCCGCCGTCACCGACGAGCGCGTGGTGGTGTTCGCCCCCCGCAAGACGATTGGCGAGGCGGACCTGGATCAGCACTTCGGCAACCCCAACTCCGAGTCGGTGGCCAAGAAGCGCGAGGACGTGCTCGGCCGCGAGAAGCCGCTCGAGTCGGTGAAGTACCTCAAGGTGGACCAGAAGCAGTTGCAGGCCATCGCCAAGAAGCAGGAGGACGCGGCGAAGAACCCCGAGGGCGCCAAGGAGGACCCCAAGGCGCACGCGGGCAGCCACCTGCTGGACGTGGACTCGGTGGGCAGCAGCGAGGAGCTGGATGACCAGCTCGACGCGGAGAGCCAGGACGAGGTGAAGGAGGACTTCGAGGTGCAGTTCGCCCGCGACTACGTGCTCCAGGTGCCCTACACCGACCGCAAGCAGATGCTGCAGAAGGGCAAGGACTACGTGGAGAAGAAGATCGCCGAGGAGGCGCAGCGCATCAACTCGGCCATCGCCGCCCTGGGCGTGGACTGGAGCGCCGGCCCGACGCCCAAGGACGTGAAGCTCGCCACCTCCTTCAGCCCCACCGTGGACCAGAAGATCACCGCGGGCGAGACGTTCGACATGGCCTTCACCGCGGAGAACAAGGGCAGCGAGCCCCTCAAGCGCGTGCGCGCCTGGACCGAGAGCGACAACTACTACCTCGACCGCCGCGAGTTCCTCATCGGCAGCCTCGCCCCCGGGGAGAAGAAGACCTGGAAGGTGAAGGTGCGCCTGCCCAAGGATCTCACCTCGCGCCGCGATGACGTGACGGTGAAGGTGCTCGACGACAACGGCACGCTGCCCACCAACCTGGTGAGCGAGCTGAGCTTCGTGGAGCTGCCGCGCCCCGCCTTCGCCTTCAACTGGCAGGTGGTGGATGACTGCGACACGTGCAACCGCGATGGCGTCGCCCAGCGCGGCGAGGACATCAGCGTCATCCTCGACGTGACGAACACCGGCAAGGGCAAGGCGCTCGACTCGTTCGCGCAGATCAAGAACGCGGGCGAGCCGAACATCTTCATCGAGAAGGGCCGCTTCAAGCTGGGCGAGCTGGCCCCGGGCGAGACGAAGACGGCGCGCTTCCAGCTCGCGGTGAAGAAGGCCCTCAAGGACGACCACTTCCAGCTCAAGCTGGCCGTCCTCGACGAGCCGCTCGAGGAGCTGGCCATGGAGAAGCTGGAGCTGCCGGTGACGGACGCCCCGGCCCTCAAGTTCGAGGCGAAGAAGGGCTCGGTGAAGGTGGCGGACAAGGCGGAGCTGCTGGCCGAGCCGCGCGCGGACGCCGCCGTGGTGGGCCGGCTGCCCAAGGCGGCCACGCTGGCCGTGGAGGCGGCGGCCAAGGGCTTCTACCGGGTGGCGCTCGACAAGGAGCGCTTCGTCTTCGTGCGCACCCAGGATGCCCGCGAGACGACGGCCAAGGCCGGCCCCACGCCCGAGTTCGCGCACCTGTCGCGCCGCTCGCCGCCGGAGATCAAGCTCGACGTGGATCCGAGCCAGGGCGGACTGGTGGCCACGGGCGACAAGTACACCTTGAGCGGTGAGGTGAGTGACGCGCAGGGGCTGCTGGACATGTACGTCCTGGTGAACGACCAGAAGGTCTACTTCCAGGGAGCCGACACCAACGCCAAGGCGGGCACGCCGCACAAGATCAAGTTCTCCACCGAGTTCGCGCTCAAGGAGGGCAACAACAGCGTCCTGGTGGTGGCGCGCGAAAGCTCCGACTTCGCCAGCCGCCGCGCGGTGCTCATCCGCCGCCGTCCGGCCGAGGTGGCCCAGAAGCTCGCGACTCCGGGCACGGCCGCCAAGCAGTAGGCCCTCCGTTGGCTGTCTCCGGGCGGCTTTCGGCGGAGTCCACGGACTCCGCGGGAAGCCGCCCGTTTTATTGACGCTCCACTCTCGCGCACGCTAGCGTCGCCCCCGTTTGGCGCCGTCGGCCAGCACGTGCGCCTGGGAGGCGGTTCTGAGGATGCGGACGTTCAGCCGGTGGATGGCTCTCGCGGTGCTGGTGGGCGGTCCCGCCGCGTACGCGGATCGCAACGACATCGAGCTGTCGAAGCTCGGCAATCCGGGTACGGATGAGTACTCGGCACCCAACACGAACTTCCGCGCCTTCGCGCGCACGTTGGGCGCGATGATGACCGCGACCAACCTGACGCCTCCGGAGACACTCGGGCACGCGGGCTTCGCCGTGGGCTTGGAGTTGGGTGTCGTCAGCATGCCCGAGGAGGTGAAGCTGCCGATGGTGAACGCGCTGGAGGGTCCGGCCCTGGTGCCCTCCATCCACGTGCGCAAGGGACTCCCCTTCTCCATCGACCTGGGCGCGCGCGTGGGCTGGCTGGACCGCAGCAACCTGTTCGCCGCCACCGGCGAGGTGAAGTGGGCCGTCAACGAGGGTTTCATCCCGTGGCTGCCGGACATCGGCCTGCGCGCGCACGTGACGCACCTGCTCAACACGCGCGACTTCCACCTGACCGCGGGCGGCCTGGACGTGAACGTGGGCAAGCAGTTCCCGCTCGGCGGTATGATCAGCCTCACTCCCTACGGCGGCATCGACTTCGTGGGCGTGGCCGCCAAGTCGGAGCTGCTCGGCTTCGGGCCGCTAGATGCCACGGGCAAGCCGGCTGACATCGCCGCCTACACGCCAGTGAACGGCTGGGACAACATCAACACCCGCTTCTACGCCGGCGGACGCTTCATCGGCGGCGCGCTGCAGATCGGCGCCGAGGTGTCGCTGAGCAGCCAGGGCAGCATTCCCACCAACGCGGCAGGAACGGAGAACCGCGCCCTGGCCCCCGTGTTCGCCTTCAGCACCACGCTCGGCCTGGACTTCTAGCGCAGGGCCTCGCGCACGGCGTGCGGCCTGTTCGTGATGAGGTAGGAGACGCCCATCGCCTTCAGCTCGCGCGCGCGCCGGGCGTCATCCACCGTCCACACCGCCACGCGCAGCCCCCGCTCGCGCCACTCCTCCACGCGCTCCTGAGTGCACTGCTCGTGGAAGGGGTGCACCGAGTGCGAGGAGACGAGCGGCACCAGGCCGTGGGCCTGCGGACCCCAGCGTTTGTCCGGATCGATGAGGAAGCCACGGCGCAGCGAGGGCGCGGCGGCGGCGGTCCGGAACAGGCACACCGGGTTGAAGCTGGAGATGATGACCCGCTCGGCCAGCCGCCGCTCCGTGACGAGCCGAGCCACCTTCACGGCGAGCCCTCCATCGTCGAAGTGGTCGCACTTGAGCTCGATGTTGACGAGGAAGTGCGCGGGCAGCGCGTCCAGCACCTCCTCCAGCAGGGGGATGCGCGCGGGAGCGAAGCCGAGCCGGCTGCCCACGTCCGCGCCCTTCAGCTTCCACCAGGAGGTGGTGCGCACCTCCCAGGGCAGGCCGGCCAGCCGCTCCAGGTGCTCGTCGTGGCACACCACCACCTCGCCCGAGCCACACACCATGGCGTCCAGCTCCACGCCATCGGCCCCCTGGGTCACGGCCTCCTGGAAGGCGGCGAGGGTATTTTCCGGGGCATCGGCGCTGGCACCACGGTGGGCGAGCAGGAGCATGCCGTGGAGTGTGCGACAGCCCGGCCCCAGGCGCGAGCCCTCTGGTGGGCCATCCAGGCGCCGACACGTGGCTTGCCTCCCCCGGGGCATTGCTGCACTGTGCGGCTCATGTTGGGACTGCGGCTCGGAGAACTGTTTTTCATCGGCTTCATCCTGGTGGTGGTGTTCTCCGCCGCGCGGATGGGTCAGCTCGGCAATGCCGTGGGCCGCTTCGTCTACTCCTTCAAGAAGGCCTCCAAGGGTGGAGACCTGGTGGACGCCAAGCCCCTGCCCCGCAACAAGCGGGGCCAGGACGTCACGGACGCCGACTACCACCACGACTCCGGCCCCAAGCGCGGTTAGCCGCCCTTGAGCAGACGCGCCGCCTGCTCGCGCAGGGAGGCATGCACGGAGGAGTCCGCGGCGAGTTCCGCCAGGTCACTCCCGTTGAGCAGGGGGACGATCTTCACCCCCACCTCTGGCGGCAGGTAGGGGTTGAAGACGAGCGCGCGGCGCACCGCGTGGCGCGAGGACCAGCGCGTCGACTTCCAGATTTCCACCAGGGGCTCGGGCCGGGCGGGGCGGCGGGCCGCCATGCGCACCACGATCTCCTCGGTGAGCCGGGGGTTGAGCAGCGCGTTGCGGATCACCGACGGATTGCTCACCGCGGACAGCCGCGCGAGCACGTCCGGATCCCTCGTGAGACGGGCCTGCTGCTTGATGTGGCCCAGGGACTGGGTGAAGGCCTTGGCGTCCGCCCGGGCCGCCGCGCCCTCGTCGAACTCCTTGTGCGCGGGCGCCGTCTGGAACAAGTCCGCCACGGACTCCAGGGACTGCACCTCGGCCATGCGGCGCAGGGAGTCCGCGTAGGGGATGCTCGCGGACTCCCTGCCGAGCGCCGCCACGAAGGAGGAGAGCACGCAGGTGGCGGGCTCCCAGCCACCCCGGGCGAGCTGGATGACGTGGTGGATCAGCTCGTTGGCATCGAGCGGATCCAGCCGGGCGATCTCCCGGGCGGCCGCCTTGCGGACGATCTCCCCACCTCCCCCGCCCAGGGCATGGAGCCTGCGGACGACGGCCTTGGCTTCCTCACGGCTGGCCATTGCCCGCGCTTCCCTCCCGAACGCCTCCCGTGGTGGCCGCCACGTCCTGGGGTTCAAGCGTCACCTCCAACCGGAGGTCCGCCAGGTTCTCGGGGTACTCGAAGAAGAAGACGACGAAGGGCGTGTGCGAGCCGGGAGCCACCGCCTCCGCGGCCGAGTCCAGACGGGTCCGCAGCGCGGCGGCGTCCGCGGCGGTGCGCACCGAGTGCAGATCCTCGGGCGTCGGCGGCGGGCCCGCGAGCCCTTCCGACGACAACACCCGCTGTTCCCCATCGAACAGCGAGACCCGGGCCTTCACCCGGATGGGCGTGGCGCCACGATTGACCACCTCGCCCCGGACGAAGAAGAGGGGCTTGCCACCCGTGACCTCATAGAGCCCATTGGAGACGTCACTGGCCACCAGCGGCGTCGTGGGCGACAACCACTCGCGAATGCGCGCGACGGACAGATCGGACAACTCCACCCGGCCCTCGTTGAGCGAGGCAAGGGTCACGGCGAGCAACCCGACCAGGAGCACCACGACCACCACGAACTGGACGGCCGCCGCCGCCAGCCACTGAACGAGCCCCCCGGGACCGGGGCGCTCCGCCGCTGCCGCCGGGGCCTCGGGCGGGGCCACCACCGGCGGCGCGGGCTTGGGCGCCGGCGGCTCGGCGAGAGCACCCCGGCCCGAGGGCGTGGCGTCCGGCCCGCGGAAGTCCTGGAACGGAGAAGGCCCGCCCGGGGCATTCCCCTGCCCGGCGGGAGCCCCCCAGTCCGGAATGCCCGAAGGCGCGCCCTGCTGCGCGGGAGCCCCCCAGTCCGGAATGCCCGAAGGCATGCCCTGCTGCGCGGGAGCCCCCCAATCCGGAATGCCCGAGGGCATGGACGGAGCGGGAGCCGCCGCGGCCGCCGGAGGCAGCGCGGACACGGGATCGAACGCGGCGAACGGGTTGTCGCTCTCGAACCCGCCCATGCTGGCGGGAGCCGGGGCCGCGACGGGCGCCGCGCTCCGGACCGGCACGGGCACCGGAGCGGGAGGAGGCGGCGCGGGTGGGGGTGGCGCAGCCACCGGAGGGGGGACGAACGACACGAACGGGTTGTTGCCCTCGAGCCCCTCCATCTCCTCGTACACGGGGGCCGCGGGCGCATTGTCCGACGGCAACGCGAACGGATCCGCCGCCGCGAACGACGCGGGGGCCTCCGCCGGGGCGGGATCCGGATCGAAAGTCGTCACGTCGGGTTCGTCGTCCGGAGGCAGCGAGAACGGATCCGGTTCCTCGACGGAAAGGGGAACCGGAGCGGCGCGCACGGGCGCTGGCGCCGGGCTCCTGGCGGGAACCTGGACCGGCGCGGGGCTCGGGGCGGGCTTCGGCGCCGGAGCGGCGCGCATGGCCACCGGCGTGGGACTCCGGGTGGGAACCTGGGCCGGCACCGGAGGCGCGAGCCCCGGGGCGGGCTTCGGCGCCGGAGCGGCGCGCACGGGCGCCGGCGGCCTGGCCACGGCCTGCTTCGGCGCGGGCGCATCCACCGTCGCGAACGGATTCTTCTCGTCGAACGACAGCGACAGCGCGGGAGTCAGTGGCCGAGCGGACGCCGACGACGTCTCCCCCGCGAACTCCATCAGCGGATCCAGATCGAGCGTCGCGGGGGTCCGCGGCGGATCCATGGACGTGACACGAGGCAGCGCGGGAGCACCGCCGCGAGCAGCGGCGAGACCCGGCGGGGCGGCGGCGAGACCCGGCGGGGCGGCGGCCTGGGCCGGCTTCACGCCAGGCGGGACGGGCCTCGTCGCGGGAGTCGCGGCCCGTGGGACCTCGAGGGGCGTGCCCACACGGGCAGCCATCGCGGGCTTCGCCACCGGCGCGGGGGCGACCACGGCCGGTGCGGGCACGGCGGGAGAAGCCTCCTCGCGCACCACCCGGAACGTATGCTGACACTTGGTGCAGCGGACCTTGACCCCCTTCTCCGTCACCTTCTCATCGGGGATCTTGAACCGCGTCTCGCACTGCTCACACTTGACGATCATTAGGGCTCGGCCTGAGCCGAAGTATAGAGGCAGGAGCAGACCATCGCGAGCAACCCGTCGCGTGGCTTGCCCGCCCCCCCCCCCTCTGCTACAGGCTGGCGTCCCACCCGAGTACGCAAACGTCACGATGCGTCGCGGAGAAACCAAACTATGAGCGAGCCAGAGCAGGCAGGCGTGCCGGCGAAGGAGCCCAAGGTCATCAAGCGCTACACGAACCGCAAGCTCTACGACACCGTCGAGAGCCGGTACGTGACCCTCGACGAGATCGCCGCGATGATCAAGGAAGGCGTGGAGGTCCAGATTGTCGACAACAAGACAAAGGAAGACCTCACCTCGGTCACGCTCGCGCAGATCATCTTCGAGGAGGAGAAGAAGCGGAACCGGATGCCCCTGACGGTGCTCCGGGAGATCATCCGCCACCCGGGCGAGTCCCTCACGGACTTCATCCAGAAGGCCGTCACGCCCCGTGTGGCCTCCATCCGCGAGGAGGCCGAGTCCCGGCTCGACAAGCTGCTGCGCCGCGAGGAGACCACGCCGGGCGGCGAGCCCGCGGCTCCCCAGGAGGACGCCAGCGGCGCCACGGCACCGGCCCCCAGCGGAGCGGCGGAGCTGCTCAAGGCCAGCCAGCGCGCGCTCGAGGACTGGCAGCGCCGGATCGACGAGCGGGTCAAGCAGGCCGTGGAGAACCTGGCCGGCAACCTGCCCGCGATGGGCCGCGACATGCAGGTGCTCACCCAGCGGCTCGAGGAGCTCGAGAAGAAGCTGGATGAGATGGACAAGAAGAAGCAGTCCTGAGCCGTGGAGGGGGCGATGCCCCCGCGCCCAAAAGGCACGGGGGCCTCCTCACCCAGTCCCGGGGGTCGTCAGATCGGCTCGAGCAGGAATTGCTGGCAGTCGTTGTTCGACCACGTCCACTGCTGGAGCTTCGTCCCATCCCCACTGCTCGTGCAGCTCGTCACGTCGAGCACCTTGCCGCTGTGGCGCGCCTCGATCCGGACGTAGCCGTTGCCCAGTGAGACGGTCTTGAACTGCTGATTGGAGCCGTTGGACCAGACCCACTGCTGCACGGGCGCGCCGTCCGCGGTGCTCACGTCCGCCACGTCGAGCGCCTTGCCGCTGTAGCGCGAGACGATCTGGTAGTAGCCGCCGTCCGTCGGCTGGAGCGTCCACTGCTGGCTCGAGCCGGTGTGGCAGGCCCACTGGTGGATCTTCGCACCATCCGCGGTGCTCGGCCCCTCGATGTCCACGCACTTGCCGGTGGACTTGTTCACGATGCGGTAGGCGGTGGTGCTGCCCCCCGAGGAGCCCGCCTTCCACTTGAACGAGGCGATCGAGCGCGGCGGCAGCGAGTAGTCGAAGGACTGGCCGTTCCAGCGCACCTTGAAGGTGAGCGTCTGGCTGGCGTTGGAGTTGAGCGCCACCAGCGCCAGCGAGCCGTCCGGGTTCTTGAAGGCCACGGTCTCGATGTTGCCATTGCCCAGGCTCGTCGAGCCGATGCGCACCGCGCCCGCGCGCGCCACCTTCCCGAAGTGCGCCCAGGAGTAGTAGTCCTCGTTCTTCGTGTAGGTGCCCGTGGAGTTGTTCACCGTCAGCATGCCGCGGCAGTCGTAGCAGCCGCCCGTGTAGGGGCCGTGGTTGGGGTCCAACGCGATGTTCCAGTACATGGAGCTGCGCGCCCAGTTGCGCAGCGGGCCGATGACGAGGTTGCGCACGTTCCACGTCAGGTTGGCCGCCGCGTCCTTCGCCCACTCGCCACCGGAGCACTCGGTGAAGTGGATCTCCTCGTTGGGGTAGGCGTTGTGGAAGTCGTTCTGGACGCTGAAGCTGCCCTCGGGGCCCTCGTAGCAGTGCCAGGCCACGCCCGCGATGGCCGACTGGGCCTGGCCGTTGTTGTAGGCCATGGTGTCGTAGGGGAAGCGCGCCGGGACGCCCCCGTCGTACCAGTTGTGATCCCAGGCGAAGATCTTCACCGAGCCGAAGCCCGCGTTGTCGAGCGCGGGCCGCAGGTTGTTGGCCGCGAAGTTGGATTGATCCGCCGGCTCCATCTGCATCGTCGCGTACGTGCTGTTGGCGTTGTGCGGCTCGTTCTGCATGCTCACCGAGTGGATGGACAAGCCCTGCGCCTTGTAGCCCTGGAGGAACTTGACGAAGTAATCGGCATACATGCCGTACAGGTCATTGCGCAGGTAGCCGCCGCCGGTGAACGAGTTGTTGAACTTCATCCACCCGGGGGCGCTCCACGGCACGGCGGTGATCTTCAGCTCGGAGTTGAGCTGGAGCGCCTGCTTGAGCAGCGGGATGATGTAGGCCGTGTCGTGGTTGATGGAGAAGCCATTCAAGTCACAGCACGTGTCGTCGTAGCTGTAGTTGTTGCGCGCGAAGTCCGACGCCCCCATGGGCAGGCGGACCATGCCGTAGCCCCCGCCCGCCGACACGCTGAACAGATCGTTCATGATGGCGTTGCGCTGGGGTGAATTGTAGATGAGCCACGCGGACGAGTCCGTCAGGGCCCCCCCGAAGCCATCGATGGTCTGGTAGGTCGTCGACTCGGTGATGTCGATCGTCGTCGACGTGCCGCTCTGCGTTCCGAAGGTCTTGTTCGCCTCGGCGTTGAAGCGCTTGGAGAGGGAGCTGCCCGAGGTGGTGGTCAGCCAGACCTGGACGGACTCACCCGCCGCCGCGGCGAGCGAGGGCACCAGCCCGCACAAGCCCCACAGCGCCATCGTGATACCCGTCCGCGTGTTCTTCTTGAAGGGAGTCATGGGTCGATCGATCTCGTGTGATGAACCCCAGGGGGGAAGGAACGACGACGCCCGGTCCCCTGGGAGGGCCGGGCGTCGAGGAAGAGGACGGATGGGTTTCAGCCCGCGGGGCAGAACGTCACGTTGAGCTGCCGGCCACCGTTGCAGGTGTAGAAGCCGGCCTGGTTGGCCGCCATGGGGTAGTCGTCGTAGGCGAACGAGTACACCGCGCCGCACTGGTCATGCACCCACCTGGCGTACTGGTTGTAGGGCTTGCCGGTGTTGTAGTACTGGGCCACGTTCGTGCTGTCGGGGTTGTCCACCATGCCGCGCGTGATGGCCGAGCACCACTTGGCGCTCTGGGAGAAGAAGTTGCCCGAGCAGGCGTACACCTGGGGCGTCTTCTCCGAGCCCGGGTTGCACTGGCCGGGGTACTTGCTCGCGCACCGGGCGATCTCGCTGTCCAGGCGGTTGCACACCGAGGCGCGGCGCGGGTCGCTCGCGTACTCCCCGTCGATGCAGAAGGAGCGCGGCGCGAGGCAGATGGTGCCGCCCCCCATGGTGTAGCGCAGCCCGTCCGGACACGCGTTGGCGATGGCCGTGCTCAGCGCGCTGTAGCTCTTGTTGCACTGGGCCATGTTGCAGCCGTTGTTGCCCACGGTGGAGATCTGCATGGGCAGGCCCACGTGGTCCACGTACGTGAGGTTGTAGTAGATGTTCTGCACGCCGTTGCCGTCGGGTCCGAGCGTGAACTCGGCCTTCTCCAGCTCGCGCGGCGAGGAGGGCGAGGGCAGCGTGCGGTAGGCGCTCACGCGGCCGCTGGGGTAGTTGCCCGGCGGGTAGTAGGTGTAGCTGCCGCCGGTGCCGAGGTTGCGGTAGATCTTGTTGCCCGCCGAGTCCTTCTCCAGCGGGATGTCGCCCACGCCCGACAGGACGACGTTGAGGGCGAACGGGCACTTGTTCGTCACCACCACCGGCACCGTGCCCGTCGGAGGAGGATTCGTGCCCCCGCCCCCCGTCGTGTTGTGCAGCTCGAAGTAGTCGAGCTTGAACAACCAGTCACCGCCCGTCGCCACGCCCTTGAAGAACAGGTTGTGCGTGCCGCTGATGGCCGGCGTGGCGATGGTCAGGGTGGTGAAGGTATTCCAATCACTGCCCGTGGCGGCGGAGATCGCCACCGTGCCGAGCTTCGTGCCACTGCCCACCGCGTCGGCCCAGATCTCCGCCTTGCCTCCCGCGTAGGGCGCGCCCACGCGAACCTGGATCTGGTTCACGCCACTGCCGAAGTTCACCCCGCTGTAGCCGATGACCTCGTTGACCTGGAGGCCGGCCACCGACTGCCCGTCACCGCCGCCCTCGTTGAACACGGCGCCGGCCGTCGTCAGCGAGGAGTTCCAACCTTCCGCCTGGATGCGGCTGCCCACGATGACCTCCTGCGCCTTGCGCACCAGGTCCTCGTGGCTGTTGGTCTCCGGCATCTGGCCACAGCCCAGGGCCGTCGCCAGCATCAACCCCGCGCCACCCGCGAGCAGCGCGCTCCTGCTTCCCGTCCGAACAGCTCGATCATTCCGGAATACCGTGTGGGACATGCCTTCTCCTTCAAATAGTGAAGACAAGAGAAGCCCACTTAATGATTCGGGTCAGAAAAACGAAGATTCGCGTGTGATTGCGTGAAGAGAAACAGCGCCCGGAGGCCATGACACGGGGCGTCCTCACCTGGTGTCAGGGCTCACGCCACACCGCGAGTTCATTTCCTTGCTGAAACCCCCGTTCAGCCAACCGCCGTGAACAACTCCGTGGAGTGCTCGAACCATGCGGTGGCTGGGGACCGCTCGGCGAGGTGTCCAGTGGGGTCTGGCCCGCCGAGCGGAGCTGCTCGAACCGCTTCTTCCGCTACTTCTTCTTGGCGGCCGACAGCGCGTCCACCTTGGACTCCACCGACGTGAGCAGGCGCTCCAGGTCATCCACCTTGGCGCGCAGCTGCTCCAGGTCCGCGGTGGACGGCAGGTTCATGGCAGACAGGGCCGTGCGCAGCGCGCTGTCCAGCGTGCCCTTGGCCGCCAGCGAGCGCGTCACCAGCGACTGCACCGCCGCGACGAACTTCTCGTTCGACATGAGCTGCTGGGTCAGCTTGCCCACGCGCTCCTCGCCCGTCTCGACGATCCTCTTCACCATCGGGTTGTTCATGATCATGGGGTCTCCTTGAATCCGCGAATTGTCGGGGGACGCGGTAAGCCCCGGGTTCAATCGCGCGGACTCTGGAAGCATACGACGCGACGTGTCAAGTGTGTGTCGGACTCGCGACGGAGTGCGTTGACAGGTGGGGGGGCCATCCCTAGGGTCCCCCCTCCCGATGGGCGCGCTGTTCGACAAGCGGTTGTGGATCGTTTCCGGCAAGGGTGGCGTGGGCAAGAGCACCGTCGCCGCCGCCCTGGCCCTGCGCTCGGCACGTGCGGGCCGCCGCACCCTGGTGTGCGAGGTCAATACCCAGGAGCGCATCAGCGGCCTGCTCGGACATCGCCCCGTGGGCCCCCAGGTCACTCCCCTGGAAGACAACCTGTGGGCGGTGGACGTGCGCCCCCAGGAGGCCATGCGCGAGTACGCGCTCATGGTCCTGCGCTTCGAGACCCTCTACAAGACGGTCTTCGAGAACAAGGTGGTGCGCTACTTCCTGCGCTTCATCCCCTCGCTGCAGGAGCTGGTGCTGCTCGGGAAGATCCTCTTCCACGCCCAGGAGAAGCGCCCGGATGGCCAGCCGCTGTGGGACACGATCGTCATGGACGCTCCGGCCACGGGCCACGCCATCACCTTCCTCCGCGTGCCCCAGGTGCTCATGCAGACGGTGCCCCCCGGGCCCATGTCCCGCGAGGCCCTGAAGATGAAGGATCTCCTGGAGGATCCGGCGGTGACGGCCGCGGTGCTGGTGTCGCTGCCCGAGGAGATGCCGGTGAACGAGACGCTCGAGCTGCACGCCGCGCTGCGCGACCAGGTGCGGGTGCGCACCCACGCGGCGGTGCTCAACGCCACCTTCCCCGAGCGCTTCACCGAGGATGATCTGGAGGCCCTGGTGGACCAACCCGAGCTGTTCCAGCTCGCCCGCGCCCACCACGCCCGCGCGGCGCAGACGGTACTCGCGCAGCTCAAGCTGGAGCGCAACCTGCACGTCCCCGTCCACTCCGTGCCCCGCATCTTCACCCCGTGCTTCGACCGCTCGGCCATCGAGCAGATCATCACCCACCTGGAGCCGCTGGTGACGGGGAAGGCGGCCCCATGAACGCGCTGTCGGAAGCCCTCGCGTCCAAGCGCGTCCTGGTGTCCGTGGGTTCGGGGGGCGTGGGCAAGACGACCGTCTCCGCCACGCTCGCCCTGCGCGCCGCGGTGGATGGCCGCAGCAGCCTCGTGTGCACCATCGACCCGGCCAAGCGGCTGGCCAACTCGCTCGGGCTCAATGCCCTGGGCAACGTGGAGGCCGAGGTGCCCGCCAGCGCCCTGGCGCCGCTGGGCGTCACCGCCCGCGCCCGCCTGCACGCGATGATGCTGGACATGAAGCAGACGTGGGACGATCTCATCGTCAAGAACGCCCCCGCCGACAAGCGCGAGAAGATCCTCGCCAACCGCTTCTACCAGTCGCTGTCCAGCGCGCTCGCCGGCAGCCAGGAGTACGTGGCGATGGAGAAGCTCTGGGAGCTGCGCACCCAGCGCGACTACGAGCTCATCGTGCTCGACACGCCACCCACCGCGCACGCGCTCGACTTCCTGGAAGCCCCCAACCGGGTGCTGGACTTCCTGGACAACGAGGCCGCCCGGTGGCTGCTCACCCCGGCGCTCGCCGCGGGCAAGGTGGGCCTGTCGCTCTTCAACCTGGGCAGCAGCTACATGGCGAAGACCATCTCCCGCTTCACCGGCACGGAGACCCTGCAGGAGCTGGCCGCCTTCATGCTCTCCATCGCCCCCATGAACGAGAGCTTCCGGGTGCGGGCGCGCGGCGTGCGCGAGCTGCTGGAGGCGGAGCAGACGGGCTTCGTCCTGGTGACCAGCCCCGGCCGGGAGCGCCTGGACGAGGTGGTGCACTTCCACAAGCTGCTCAGGCAGAACGGGATGGAAATCGTGGCCGTGGTGGTCAACCGCGTCCACCCGATGCCCCCTGCTTCCCTCTGGGAGGAGGCCCGGAGCCTCATTCCCGCCCGGCGCGCGAAGGTGGAGCAGACGCTGCGGGAGATGACGCTGCTGGCCGAGCAGGACGCCCGCGGCATCCTCGAGCTGCAAGCCGCCTGCGAGGGCACACCCCTGGTCCAGGTGCCACGCTTCGAGATGGACGTGCACGACATCGGCGCCCTGTGGCGCACCGGGCGCTTCCTCATGGGCGAAGAGGTGATTGCCCTGCCGCCGCCCCAGCTCACGGCCGGCCAGGGCTGACCCGACAAGCGCCGTTCACGGCGAGCCACATGGCAGGGGCACGGGTCGTGCCCCCATCATGAGCAGGTCGCGCAATGCTGATGCCCCTGGGTGTGTCCGCCGCGATTCCCACCTCGCAGGCCTTTCACCAGCTTCATCAGCCCGCGCGCGACGTCGCCCCAAGGGGGCATGGGAAAGCCCCCAATCAGGACGTTCGGCTGCCCGGTGACGAGGGCCCCCAAGCCAGGGATGAGCCCCGGGTCCTTTCCAACCAACAGGGACATGGCCATGGCGGCGGCATCGGCGGCGAGCTGGGCCGCGGCCATTCCCGCCGCCAGTGCCTGGCCGGAGGCCGCGGCGGCGTTGGCTGCCGCCGCGGCGGCGGACTCGGCGGGCGCGGCGCTTGAAGCCGCCGCGTCCTGCAGGTTGGTGACCACGCTCAACGCGCCCGCCGCCATTCCCGCGCCCATCATCACCTTCGACAGCTTGGACATCGGACCCGCCGATGGGGTGCAGTGCTTGGTGATGTCCCCCATCCGGGCGGCCCGCGCCCCGCCGATGAACACCTTGCTCGAGCCGGTGAAGATCTCCAGCGGTGGAGTGAAGGTCCCGCAGGTGACGGAGACGCCCACATCACCGGCGCGCGCCGCCGGAAGGCCATTGATGAGCACGGAGACACAGCCACTGAGCAGGACCGTGCCAATACTCGGCAGTGGAATGGGTGGGGCTGGCGGGATGAGGCTGGGCGGATGGGAGTGCGGATGCGGCAGCCCCACGTGCAGGGCCGTGAGCGTGGCCGCTGGCAGTGCGGGCAGCATGGCCGACACGGCGTTGGTGGCCAGCGCGAAGCCCGTGTTGAGCAACTCCACCGGCGCGCCAATGGCGCCCAGCACACCCGACAGGAGCTGATTGAGTTCACCGACCGAGCCCTGGTGGGCGGGAGGCGCGTTCTGGAAGGGCGCGGCCGTGCGGTTGACCACCGTCGCGAAGGAGTCGAGCGCGACGTTCTCTCCCGTGGGCTGCACCAGCGGCTTGGGAGGGCTGGGGGGATGCTGGGCTTGGCGCACCGCTTGGTGGGCCGCTGTCGAGCCTGGAATCATCGTGCCTCCTCGCGCCCGGACAGGGCCCTCAGTTCCGCCAGACACTGCTGCCGCTGCTGCCGCATGCCCGCGTTCTCGTAGAGCCGCGCCATGCGCTCCAGCGCCGAGCGGAGTCTGTCCAGATACCCGACGCTCCGGCAGAGCATCGCCGTGTCGTTCCAGGCACGCAGCGCTCCCGCCGTGTCCGACTGGTACTCCCGGGCCAGACCCAGTTTCTCCAGTGCATCCGCCTTGGCGTGCGCGTTGAGCGCCTTGGCGGCGACCCGGTCCGTGATGTCGAAATAGCCCTCGGCGTCCGGGTACTTCTTCAACTCCAGGCAGACCTCGCCCGCGGCCATGGAGAGGTTGAGCAGCACGGGCAGCGCTTGGGTCTGGATGGCCAGCGCGAGCCCCTGCTGGTAGCGCTCCCGGGCCTTCTCAGCCTGGCCGAGTTGCCGCAACACATCACCCGCGCCCTGCAGGCAGAGCGCCTGCATCGCCTTCGCGTCGTGCTCCGCGTAGTAGTCGTGCAGCAGGCCATACTTCTCCAGGGCCTGCGGGTAGCGCCGGTGGGAGTAGTCGAGCGCCGCGACCTGGAGTAGTGCTTGCATCCGCTGCGCCACGGGCCTGCTCTCATCCACCGCGTCCCGCGCGAGCCCATCGGTGAGCGCCGCCGTGCTCAGGTCCACCTCGTAGACCAGCACTCCCGGCGCCCGAAGCCTATGCAGCAGCGGCCCCAGGAAGGGCTCGGAGCGATCATCCCGGACGATGATGCGCAGCGAGCGCATCCACGGCTCGTAGCCGTCCACGGGGAGCAACTGGCTGACGAGCTCCGCGTAGCCGGAGCGATCCTTCAACGTCGGCGGCAGCAGGCACCAGACGAGCCGATGGTCCGCCTCGATGGGAATCAGCGAGCGGACATGGATCATCGCCGCCTGGAGCCGCGTGTGCGGAGGAAGGCGCATGTCCTGGCATCGCGTGGGCAGCGGCGCCCAGCGGGGCCCGCCCTTCGCCGCTCGCGCGGTGTTGGCCATTTCGAGCTGGGCCGCGACGCCCGCGTTCACCGCCGTCACGTACTGCGCCACCGGACCGGCTTCCGGATCGCATACCAGGAACAGATCCGCATCCATCTCCTCGTCCAGCCCCTGGAGCGTCTTGAACACCCACGCCATCTCGTCATCGCGAGCGCTCACCACCAGGATGAGCGAGTCGCGTTGATCGACGAAGTTCCGGAGGGTCGCCTGCAACTCCTGGAGTTTTCGTTGCATGGTCGAAGGAATCGCTGAATGTAGTGTGGGCACAAGAGGGAGTCAAAAGCGGATGATCTACCTGGACCATGCTTCCGCCACCCCCGTCATGGAGCCCGCGCTCGAGGCCATGATGCACGCCGCGCGTGAAAGCTGGGGCAACCCGGCCTCGGTACATGGGGCGGGCCGACGAGCCCGCGCCGCACTGGATCAGGCGCGCATCGCCGTGGCCGATTACCTGGGCTGCTCGCACGCGGAGCTGCGCTGGGAGCCGAGCGGGACGGCGGCGCTGGGACACGCGCTGCGCTTCGCGCTCCTCCACACGCGAGGGCCGATCGTCTCCAGCCACTTGGAGCACCCAGCCGTCCGCGGACCTCTCGAGGAGGTGGCCAAGCAGGGCCGGGAGGTGCGGTGGTTGCCACTCCCTGCGGGAGAGTGGGAGGAGGCACAGGCCACGAAGTACTTGGAGGGAGCGGAGGTGGTGGCGCTCTCCGCGATGAACCACGAACTCGGCACCGCACCAGACCTCGCGCCGCTGCTGGCGCTCGCGCCACGGGCCTGGTGGGTGGTGGACGCGGTGCAGGCGGCGGCGTGGCGGGACGTGCGCCCATTGCTGGAGCCCCGCGTCTTCCTCGCCTGTGCCTCCCAGAAACTGGGGGGACCCCCCGGAGCGGCCGTGGTGCGTGTACCTCCGGAGTTGGCCTTCTCGCCCGCGGCTGGGGTGGCCGCGGCCTTCGAGCCCACGCCGGGTTCTCCTCCCTGGTTGGCGGCCATCGGCATGGGGGCCGCCTGCCGCGAGCGCAAAGCCCTGCTGCCCGAAGGGCTCCCCCAGGTGCGCGCACGCGCCCTGCGGCTGCTGGAGGTCATGGGACGGGCGTGTCCCGAACTCGTTCACAACGGGGGGAAGAGCTGGTTGGGCCCCATCCTGGATGTCTCCATTCCAGACATCGATGCCCGAACGATGGAGTCCGCACTGGACCTGCGGGGCATCTGCATCGCGCGCACCTCCGCGTGCCTGCAGGCGCGCGTGGTGGCCTCACCGGTGGTGGCCGAGGCCTTTCCCGAGGAACCCTGGAGGGCAGACACGGCCCTGCGCTGGAGCCTGGGGCTCACCACCACGGACGAGGACATCCTCCAGGCGGTGGAGGCCTGGAGGTCCGCGCTCGGGGAGCTGCGTCCATGAACCGGAACATACCGGCCCCGGACTCGCCTCTCAGCGGGAGGAGAGCCACCCACGCGCACCCAGCACCTGCTCCAGGTGCCCGGCATGGCGGGCGTTGGCGGAGAGCCGCACGGAACCGGAGGGTGATGCGGCGAGGAGGATCCCCACCCCCTCCAACATTCCCACCCGGTAGTCCATGCCTTGCTCCAGGCCTCGCAGCTTCCGCAGATCGGGCAGGGCCGCATCCACGTGCTCGAGGGACACGGACAACGGCCAGACCCTGCCGGGCAGGTGCGGGACGTGGAGGGCCTCCAGGTCCCGGGCCGACGCGAGCCAGTCGAGCAGCGCCTCGAACCGGGCATGGCTCAGGGTGGGTTCGGGCGCTTCATCCAGGGCATTGAGGGGAAGCGCCCAGACCTCCTCGGACAGCCGCAACGCCGCGGGCACGAGGTGGGGATACGGACGGCTGACTCCCGCCAGGGCGGTGAGCGGGGGCTGGGTCTCGACCCGCGTCCGGTACCAGCCATCCAGCGCGAACGTGAGCACCCGGTGGCCCGCGAGCCGGAGATAGCCCGGGAGAGAGGGCCGCACGGTGCCCTCGTCCGCGGAGATGAAGAGCACCGGAGGATCCGCCTCGCCACCGTCCTCGTTGGTGATGGAGAAGCCCACTCCCTGGTTGGGATCGGGCTCGGCCAGCCGGAAGTGCCGGGGCAGGTCCTTCAGTTCCAGCGCGAAGCCCTCGCCCCAGGAGCGCCACTCCGCCATGTAGCGCTCGGCCCTCTTCCGCCCGCTCTCGCGCTCGGGTTCACCCAGCAGCTCCGCCAGCAGGGGCGTCCAGCCGAGGGACTCCCAGAAGGCGCGGACGAGAGCAGGCTCCGTCTCGTCCAATCGCACGGGGCGCATTGAGTCGGCGACGCGCCTCGACTTGCGCACCACTTGCGCTCGCAGCGCGAGCGCCTCGGAGCGGATGAGTTCGGGAGTGGGAGCCGGGCTCATGACGCGTCACTAGCCCAGAGGTCGGGAGGCAGGGGCGTTGGGGGCTCTTGCAGTTCCAGCTTGTTATGCTTGATCCAATCTAGGGTGACCTTGAGGTTCTCGGGAGCCACGGTGAGCCAGAGCGTCGATGACTTGTTGTTGGTGGAGAGCCAGACGCCTCGGCCCTCGATGCGGCCCACGGCGTGCTTCACCTGACGCCTCAGCGGAGGGGGCGTGGTGGTCTCGAAACGCAGGAAGCCGGGCTCCGCGAGGCTGCCCGGATCGAACTTGCTGCTCGGCTCCAGGAGGAAGGTCTGGCCCGAAGGGGGGCCGAAACCCGGTAGCAGCTCAGAGGGTTGCTTCAGGATGAAGTCGATGTAGCCCTCGAAGGACTCGTAGTAGATCATCTGCATGCCGTTGAGCAGATGGGCGGGGGCACGCGGACTTCTATCAACCCCCCAAATCCCCTCGGCCAGCTCCCGCAGTCCCGGAAAGGCCGCACCAAGAATGGGCTCCCCCCAGGGCTTCTGCACGTACGCGGCGGCCTTGCGCTTGCCCATCACCCGCTCCAACGTGGAGCGGATGACGTGGTCGAGGAAATGCTCCGGTTGTTTCACGAGCTGGGCCCGTGTCGGCTTGAGTTCATGCACGAGTGGATCATTCTCGCCCGTTGTTTCATCGATCAACGCGGAGCCGTACTCGCTCGGCGCGATGACGCGGAACTTCTCGGGCAAGCGTTTCCAGGCGGCGGAGAAGTCTCCCGGCTCCGCGCCCCAGGCATCACGGATCTCCGCGTTCTCGAACCAAGCCTCGAAACACTCCTGCATATAGGACCGGGAGGCCGCTCGCTCAGGCCGCAACGTCCGGGGCGAGTCTCCCCCTCCCCCCACCGCATCACTCCAGCCAACGGCCTCCCAGAACTCCCTCACGTACCGTGGTGCGTCCTTCTCAAGCTGGCAGTGTTGACGCATCCGGCGATGCCGGGGGCAGAGCCGGTCGAGCAGCGTGGCGAATCGCCGCAGACCCGCCGAGATTTCATCAGTCATCCTAGAAAGTCCTTTCTAAGGGCATGAACCATCGCATGTACCGTGCGTTCTATCGATGTTCGAACCCAGGTCGAAGTCCCTATACATTTTTCTCTCATGGTCATAGAACAACACTTTATAATTCCTACCACTGTCGGCCATCTTCTTCAATGTATCTGGCAAGGTATTCTGGCAGTGACTGCAAGGCGGACGGTCGACATAGATGGTCGCGGAGGTCACATTATTCTTGTCCAAGTAATTGAGCGCCTGATTTTCCGAGTGGGTCCAATTCCCACTATCGCCCTTGGTATGTTTGATGGCGGCATTGGCCCGGACCGTGTTCTCCGTGGGATTACCGTGACCGCTGATGAAGGCCACCGGCTCGCTGGGGTCATCGGGGTCATTGAAAATGACGACGGCCATGCACTTGCCCCCTTTTCCGTCCTCATCGAAGGATCGAGCCTTGTAATCCTTGTAACCCTTTCCCATGTCTGTATTGACATAGCGATTCTGGGGGTTGGAGAGATCGGGAGTGCCATCACTCAGGAAGGGATCTAAACCCTGGAAAGCCCAGGGATAGGGGCCTCCCGTGACGGGGGTCAGCCCCAGCACATCCATCCATTCCACCGGGCTGGGAACGTAGGCGTATTCGTTCAACCCGCCGCGCAGCCCGATGGGATCCGGGCTGATGTACCTGCCGAGTTCCGGATCGTAGTAGCGCGCATGATTGTAATAAAGGCCTGACTCGGTGTCGTAGCTCTGCCCGGGGAAGCCCGGTTCGCCCTCGCTGACCTGGGCAACTGGCTGGCCCCAGGTGCCACGCCGGGCCGCCCACACCACATGTCCGTCCGGGGTGACACGCTCGCTCGCACTGCCAATCTGGTCTGGCAGCACGTAGTGAGTCACCCCCGCCCGCTGCTCCAACACCGGAATGGGCTGGTTCGGGTGGTGGAGGCGGGTGGTGAGCTCGCCCGAGGGCTCCATCTCGTGCAACAGCCTGAGGCCATCCCACACGTAGCGCCGGGTTCCCCGCGGCCCGTGTTTGGCGGTGCGGCGGCCGATGGCGTCGTACTCATAGGTCCACAGCTCGTCATCGGGACGGGTGAGAGTCACGAGCTGGCCGAGAGCGTTCCACGCATAGCTCCACGTCTCGACCTTGTCGTTGCGATGGACGTGCTTGCGTACCAACCGTCCCTGCCCGTCGTACTCGTAACGCAGGCTCCGGCCGGTGCATTGCAACTCCACCGTCTGGTTGCCTTTGGGGGAGATCGCCACGGACAGGTCGGCACCAGCATTGGACAGCTCGATGATGTCGAGCATGGGCAGGCCTTGCGCGCTCCGCCGGAGTGAGCCCTCCAGGATGGAGCTGGCCATGCCATCCGCCAGGGTCGCGGCGGTCTGCCGGTTTCCCGCAGCGTCGTAGTCGAAGAGTTCGAGTTCCCCCGTCGAGTGTTGCACCGACTGCAGCCGGCCCGCGAGGTCATGGGTGAAGCGCCTCCAGCCGCGCGACGAGTCGTCGATGAAGGCCACATGGCCCATGACGTCGTAGCTGAAGCTGCGGCGCAAGGGGATGGGCAGCTCCAACTGCCCCGGTGACGTCCATCCCGCCTCGGCAACAGCGCCGGAGGGTTGCACGAGACGCTGCTCCACCAGGCGGCCCAGACGGTCATAGGCCTGCTCGAACACAGCTCCTCCGGGAAGGATGCGCTGCAACTCCTCACCCAGCAGCCCATGTCGGAAGCGCAAGGGTCCCTCGGAGTGGTGGATGGCCGAGCACAGGCCCTCCGGGCTCCAGTCGAAGCGGGCGTGCGCGCCCAGGTCCGAATTCAGCTCCAGCCGCCGCCCCATCGCGTCATAGGCGCTCCGCACGGCCACGCCATTGTGGAACTCCGCGACCGTCCGCCCGAGTGCATCGTGCTCGTAGACGATCTCCGAGCCAAGTGCCGAGACCTTCACCAGCCGGGAGTGCCCATTGTACTCGTAGCGCGTCCGAGCGCCGTCCGAAGTCCGGCGCTCGACGAGACGGTTCTCGGCATCGTAGTCGAACTCGTAGCGCTCGCCGGTCGGGGAGATGAGGGCGGTGAGGTTGGCGGCGAGATCGAACTCGTGGTGCGTCACCGAGCCATCCCAGTGGCGCCGGGAGACGGCCCGGCCCTGCGCGTCATAGGTCCACTCGGTTCGCTGACCCCGCGCGTTCTCGAGCGCGAGGAGGCGGCCAGGCTCGGTGTCCCATTCCAAGCGGCGGTGGGTCCCGTCCCGGGCGATGAGTTCCACCACCTGCCCACAGGCATTGTAGCGGGCCCGGCTCATGGTTCCGCCCGGCTCCTTCACGGCGGTACACCGCCCGCCCCCGTCGTAGGTGTAACTCCAGGTGCGTCCGTCGGGCGACTCGACGCTCGCCAAGTTGCCAGCACGGTCATAGGTGTAGCGTGAGGTGCTGCCCTGGGGATCCGTCACGCTGACGCGCCGTCCGTATGAATCATGCCCGGCGCGCCAGACGCGGCCATCCCGGGTGACGAAGGCCGACAATTCACCGCGCGGCCCCCATTGCCGTTGATCCTCGTGGCCGAGTGGATCTCGGACCGTGACCAGTTCACCGTACTCGTTGTAGCGGTAGCTCCATTCCTGGCCCGCCGGATCGATGAAATGGGTGCAGCAGCCCTCCTCGTCGAACCCATACGACCAGGCGTCGGCGCCAGACGTCACCCGGGTGGGTTGATGCCGCTCGTTGTATTGGATGGTGTAGCGCAGTGCGCTCCCCGGAGGGAGGATGGCGCACAACCGCCCAAGGTCATCGTACTCCAGCGTGCGCTGCTGCTTGTTCACGCCGCGGATGGAGACCAGGCGAGCCTGGGCATCGTAGGAGTAATGGGCCTCGCCTCCCAGAGGGAAGAGGACGCGCGTCACCTGTCCGGCCTCGTTGTACGAGTAGGTTGTCACGTGGCCGTGGCTGTCGGTGACACAGGTGGTACGCCGGGCTGCGT
The DNA here is from genome assembly GCF_002305875.1 of Cystobacter fuscus. Classification (NCBI taxonomy): domain Bacteria; kingdom Pseudomonadati; phylum Myxococcota; class Myxococcia; order Myxococcales; family Archangiaceae; genus Cystobacter; species Cystobacter fuscus. Next base: position 10,105,944 of record NZ_CP022098.1, read on the forward strand.
CGTACTGCAGGGTCCGCTCCTCGTGGCGATTGGCCCCTGCGGCGTAGACACAGCGCCCCTCCACGTCATAGCGAAAGGAATACACAGCGCCGCTGCACCGCGCTTCCGACACCATTCGCCCACTGGCGTCGTACGCGAAGGCGGACACCTCGCCCACCCGGTCGGTCACCCGTATCAGGTGGCGGTGCTCATCGAAGGTGAAGCGGGCGACCAGCTCCCGCCCCCCCGCCACCTCGAACCAGATGCTGGCCAACTGATCGTTCGCCGTGTATTCCAGACGCAATGAACGATTCATCCGCGTCTGCGTCACGCGCACGAGGCGCTCGCGGATGTCGTATTCGAATGTCAGCTTTACCTTGGGATTGAGTTGAATGGAGGTAAGCAGATAATCCAGGGAAGATGGCTTGCGGGCGAATCCCAGCTTCCAGGTGGGCTGATCCGAGCCGTAGAGCTGCAATTCAACGTGGTTGGGATCTCCACGCAGTTCCAGCTGGTTCTGGGGAGAGCGGAGCAGGCCGGTGCGAGCAAACTGCCCGCCAACGTCCTCGAGGGCCAGCTCCGCCCCGGTCGAGTCGACGTAGGCGAAGCCGTCCACCGTCTGCCGGAATTCGTGCTGGAAGCAGTGGCGCCAGCCTGGCCCGAGTGGCTCCCCGCGCTGTCCGCCGAGCAATCCGGTGCTGTAGAACCGGTCGAAGGACAGGGGCAGCGCTCCTGGCAGGGCGAAGTCCAGAAAAGTGTTGAACAGCACGCCCGAGGAAACGTCTACCGGGTGCCCGACCGCGATTCTGCCAGTTGCTCCCATGGTGACAGTGGAATCCACAATGTCCCCGCCACGTCAAGTACGCGCCTGCTGGCCTGGGTGTGCTACTTTTGGTTCGAGCCGTTCCGGATTCGCTTGATTGCTGACGTGCTCGCGACATGAGTCTATCTTTGAGACTCCACGGGGGAGGAACAAACCCATGTCGGACTGGAAGAAGCTGCTGAGTGATGCCGGGCAGGCCGTCCAGGCGGCTCAGACCGTGACGGGAGCCGCGCGCGCCGTCACGGGCCCACACACCGGACAGGCCATCCAGACGGTGCGGACCCTGGTGGGGGCCGCGAGCGCCGTCACGGGCTCGGAGGACCTGGACTTGTTGAGCCAGGCCACGAGCCTGCTCTCCGGAGCGCTCAGACTGGAGAGTGTCCGCTTCGCCTTCTCCTCCGGAGGGGACCCGGCCAATTCCTGGCGCGTGCTCACCTTCCGCACAAGCGAGGGCCTTTCCGAACTCTACGCGTGCGTGGTGGACCTGGCCAGCGAGAGCCTGTTCGCCGATCCGGACGCGATGCTCGGGACCTCGTGCTCCCTCGCCGTCTCCCGGGACTCCCGCACGCGCCAGCTCCATGGCATCGCCCACCGCGTGGAGCACCTGGGCAGCAAGGATGGCAACGCCCTGGCGCGCGTCCACATCGTCCCGGCGCTCTGGGCTCTTTCCCAGCGTGTCGACTCCTACATCTTCCAGGAGATGGCGGTTCCGGAGATCCTCTCCGAGGTGCTGAAGGAGAGCCTGACGCCGTTCAAGCGCAATGTCCGGCTCGCGCTGACCCAGCAGTACCCCAAGCGCGAGTACTGCGTGCAGTACCGCGAGAGCGACCTGGATTTCGTGCTGCGTCTCATGGAGGAGGAAGGCATTTCCTTCTACTTCGACCACTCGGGCGAGGCCGAGGAGCTGGTGCTCATCGATGCCAACGAGTGCTGCGTCCCGTTGAATACAATGGACGGACTGCCTCTTGGCATCCGTGGACCGGAGGCGGACACCGCGGACACGGAGTCCATCCGCGCCTTCGACTTCTCCCACGAGCTTCGGACCAATCGCGTGGTGGTTCGCGATTTTGATTGGAGCCGGATTCCAGGAGACGCCGAGAAGCAGCCGCTTCACGAGGAGGACACCGGAGCGAGTTCCGAGCTCGTGCTCATGGAGCGTTACGAGCACCAGTCCCCCATGACCCTGAGCGGCTACGATGAAGGAGCTGGCGCCTACACGGAGGGAGATGGCAAACGCCAGAGCAAGCTGCGCCTGCAAGCGCATGCGGCGCGCGAGCGACAGGGCCGGGGCAGCGGCAACGTCATCGGCATGTGCCCGGGTCTGACCTTCTCCCTGTCCGGACATGGAAAGGCGGAGCTGGACCAGCGGTATGTGCTCACCCGTGTCGAGCACTTCGGCCGGGCCCCCGAGGAACTCACCAGTCATGTACTAGAGGAGTCCGAGGCGCAGTCCCACGCCGAGCGCTATCACAACCGCTTCGAGTGCATCCCCGCCAACATCGCCTTCCGCCCGGAGCGCCGCAGGCCCCGCCCCCGCATCTTCGGTGTTCAGACGGCCACCGTGGTGGGACCGGCCGACCAGGAGATCTACACAGACATGCACGGGCGCATCAAGGTGCAGTTCCACTGGGACCGTGTCGGCAAGCGCGACGCCCAGAGCTCCTGCTTCCTCCGCGTGGTCCAGGGGTGGTCCGGCGGCATGTGGGGTACCTTCTTCCTGCCTCGCATCGGCATGGAGGTGCTGGTCGACTTCATCGAGGGCGATCCGGACCGCCCGCTGGTGGTGGGTTGCGTCTATAACGGAACCAACCTGACGCCCTACGAGCTGCCCAAGAACAAGACCCGCAGCACCATCAAGACCCGCAGCTCGCCCCACCCGAAGGATTCCCCCAAGGAGGCCGGCTTCAACGAGCTGCGCTTCGAAGACCTTGCCAGTCAGGAGGAGATCTTCCTGCACGCCCAGAAGGACTTCAACGAGGTGGTGCTCAACATGCACAACACCTCGGTGGGCGCGAACCAGACGAACTCGGTCACGGGCAACCAGGTCGAGAGCATCGACAAGGACCAGACGCTGACCGTCAAGGGAAACCGGACCCGCACCATCGACAAGAACGAAACGATCACGGTGCACCAGAACCGCACCAAGACCGTGGACCAGGACGAGACCCGCACCATCCACGGCTCCCGGACCACCACCATCGACGGCAACGAGACCGTCACCATCTCCGGAGAGCGCAAGGAGACCGTCACCGGCAAGGAGACGATCACGATCCAGAACGAGCGCGTGACGAGCATCACCCAGAACGACCAGCTCTCCGTCAGCGCCGACAAGAGCACCCAGGTGACAGGCAGCTACAACATCGCCGTAGGACCCAACTTCGTGGTCACCCAGGGCGGCACCACCCTGGCCCTGTCCGAGGGCCATGCCGATCTCAAGGCGGAGAAGAGTCTGCGGACCCACAACCCCTCGGGCATCCTGGAACTGGCGGAGAGTGGCGGCGTCGTCCGGCTCGTCGCCAACACCACGCTCGAGCTGGTTTGCGGCGCCGCGAGCATCGTGCTCGACAAGAGCGGCACCATCACCATCTCGGGCGCCCAGGCGGTGGAGCTGGGCGTCCAGCAGAGCACCGTCAAGCTCGAGCCGCCCGGGGTCAACGTCTCCGGCCCGCAGATCACCTCCTCGGCAATCGGCATCCACGAAATCACGGGCGCGCTCATCAAGATCAACTGAGCGGCAGGGTGTCGAGAACCGCCAGGCGTCTGGCTCCCCGGCGGCCAGGGGAGGTGATTGTCCTCCCGCCGTCGCCACTCGCCGCCGGGCCGGGCAGCCCGGAACCGTCCACGCGTGCACTTTTGCCCGGGGCGCGCCCCCATCCCAGGCGGCGCACGGCGCGGGCAGCCAAGCGCTAACGACATTAAGCTGAGAGTTGCCCGGGAACCCATGCTACGCGGCGTTGTCCTGGGACAATGGACCTGGAGGGGCCCCGCCGGCCCCCAGAAGCGGAGGACATGGATGTCGGCCACCTGGCGCAAATGGGTGTGGGTGGGAGTGCTGGGTCTGGTGGGGTGCCGGACGACGGGGTCCGCGGGCAGGGATGCCTCGGGCGAGTCGCCCCGGCAGGAAGTACGCTTCGACGCGGAGCGGGTGACGGGAAGCGCGGAGCTCGCGGCGCTCAATGACGAGGAGCTCTTCGCGGCCGGGACGTCGGCCTTCGCGGCCAAGGACTTCGTCCAGGCGACGCTCTACTTCGAGCGGCTGGCGGACTTCCATCCCCAGAGCCCCCACCGGCGCGAGGCCATCTACCAGGCGGGACTCGCCCACGAGCGGCTGGAGCAGTGGGAGGCGGCGGCCCGGCGCTTCTCCGAGCTGGCCGACGCGAAGCAGGGCACCGGCGACGCGCTGGAGTCCGTCTTCCGCCTCGCCGAGACGCACTACCACCTGGAGCACTATCCGGAGGCCGTGCAGCTGCTGGCCACGGTCGCCGGACGCGAGGACCTGCCCGTGGGCAAGCGCCTGGAGGCCCAGGTGCAGCAGGGCGTGTGCGAGCTGGAGGCCGGACAGCCCGAGAAGGCGGAGGCCACGCTGCGCCGCGCCGTCTCCACCTACGAGGAGCTCTCGGACAAGGACGAGGTGCCGGACTACTACCCCGCCCAGGCCCACTTCTTCATCGGGGAGATCTACCGGCTGCGCTACGCGGACGTGGCGCTCGACCCGGGCAAGGGCGCCGATGCGCTCGCCAATGACCTCAACGACAAGGCCGAGCTGCTCCTGTCCGCGCAGGGCCACTACCTGCGCGCCATCCGCGTGGGCAATGGGCACTGGGCCACGGCCGCCGGCACGCAGATCGGCTCGCTCTACGAGGACCTGTACGAAAAGCTCGTGAACTCGCCGGCCCCCAAGGAGCTGGACGCGGAGCAGGCGGAGATCTACCGCGAGGAGCTGCACCAGCGCGTGCGCGTGCTGCTCACCAAGGCCATCGACGTCTACGAGCAGACCCTGGAGGCGGCCGAGCGCATCGGCTCCCACAACACGTTCGTCGACAAGACGCGCCAGAGCCTGGAGAAGATGAAGGCCCTGCTGCTCCAGGACTCGGAGAACGCCGCTCCCACCGGCACCCCGCCCCGCTCCTGAGCTGGGAGCACGGAGGCTCCACCGGGTAGGCTCCACCCATGGAGCCTCTCTTCACGCCCGCGCAGCTCGCCGAGATCAAGGCCTACCACCAGCCGCTCTACATCGGGAGCGCGGTGAGTCCGCTGGTCTACCTCGGCGTTCTCGCCCTCATCCTCGGCGCGTTGGTGCGGCCCTTCCACCGGGGCGCCGAGGCCTGCGCGGCCTGGCTCTCCCGCCAGCTCGCCTTCCTCAGGACGGCCCCCGTCAGCCGCGTCATCCTCCAGGCCCTGGACCGCATCTGGGGTGAGCCGGGCTGGGGCGCCGCGCTCCTCTTCGCGCTGTTCGTGGACCTCTTCATCCAGCTCGTCCACACCCCCTCGAACATCTACTTCGACTACGTGCTGGAGCACCGCTACGGCATGTCCACGTACACCCCACTGCGCTACGCACTGGACGAGCTCAAGGGCCTGGCGCTCTCGGCCATCGCCACCTCCATGCTGGTGCTCGGGTTGTATGGTCTGGCCCGCCGGGTGAAGCGCTGGTGGCTCGTGCTGGGCATCCCCTCGGCGCTGCTGCTGCTGGTCGCCTCGGCCCTGGATCCCTACCGCGGGCAGCTCTACTTCGAGCAGACACCCCTGGAGCCCGGCCCCCTGCGCGAGCGCATCGCCGCCCTCATGGCCCGCGCGCACGTGCCCTTCGAGGACGTCCGGGTGGAGAAGACCTCCGTGGCCAGCAAACGCCTGCAAGCCTATTTCGCCGGCCAGGGCCCCACGCGCACCATCGTGCTCAACGACGTCATCGTGAAGGAACTCTCGCCCGAGGAGATCCTCGCCGCCGTCGCCCACGAGGCGGGCCACGTGCACGAACCGAAATGGCCAGGGAGGATCGCCTCCTCGGTGGCGTTGATCGCGCTCCTCTTCGCCATCGACCGGGTGCTCCGGCTCGCGGCGAAGCGCGGGTGGTTTGGCACCACGCGCTTCGCCGACATCCGCACCCTGCCCCTGTTGTGGCTGCTCTCCTTCCTCGTCTTCTTCCTGAGCACCCCCGTGTCCGCCGCCTTCTCCCGCGAGCGCGAACGCGAGGCCGACCGCTACGCCCTCCAGCTCACCCAGGATCCCTCCGCCTTCCGGCGCATGCTCGTGAAGGCCGCCCGGGTGAACAAGATGGACCCCGATCCCCCGCGCTGGGCCGTCCTCAAGGGGCACAGCCACCCGCCCTTGAGCGAGCGGCTGGCGGCCGTCCCCCCCGCCCCTTGAGTCCGAACGGAGCCCCCCGCTCCACCCAGCCCCCCCAACGCGGACAACTCACGCCCGCGCCGCTTCTCCCTTCATCTTCTCCACGGCCGCCAGCGCGATGGCCTTCACCAGCGCCCGGGCGCGCCGTCCCGCCAGCGTCGAGCCCTCGGGGTCCGCCTCCACCGCGTTGGCGATGTCGGTGAAGCCCTGCCGGTTGCCCTGCCGCAGGTACAGCTCGCCCCGGTTGACGAGCGCCACCGGATTGCCCGGATCGCGCTCCAGCGCCGCGCTGTACTCGGTGAGCGCCTCCTGCAGCCGGCCCAGCTTCTGGTACACCGTGCCCAGCGCCGCCCGGCTCGCCGCGTCCTGGGGATTGCCCGCCACCAACCCCTCGAAGAGGATGCGCGCCTCCTCGTGGCGCCCCGCCCCCGCCAGGTCACACCCCACCCGGGCGATGGCCTTCGCCTCCTCGAAGGTCATCCCCTCCACCTCCGCCCACGTCGCCTCCCCCCGCACGAACGCCTCGAGCTTCCGCACCGTCGCCGTGTCCATGGCCGCTCCCTCGTACTTGATGACCCGTCCCATCGCCTGGCTCACGCGCTGCGCATGTTGGAGAGGGCCGTCTTCGCCATCTCGTTGAACTTCATCGACATCGTGCTCATCATCTCGAACATCGTCTTGCGCTTCTCCACGAGCTGCTGCAGCCGCATGGACAGCCGGTCGATGTCGCGCTGGGCCTCGGTGAGCGACTTCTCGTTGCCCTTCTCGTTGGAGATGCCCGCCTTCTTGTCCTGAGCCGCGGCGAGGCTGTCCATCGTCTGGAGGATCTCGTCGTCCATCTTCTCCGTGAGGTTCATGAGGATGGCGTTGATCTTCTCCTCCAGGCTCATGTTCGGGTCGTTGATGATGCCCTTGACGCTCGAGCTGGCCGTGGAGCCGGACGTCGAACCCGGCGCCGAGCCGCCCGTCGTCGGACACGACTGTCCGGGAGGAGGCCTCGCCGTGCCACCCGCGGCCAGCTCCGCCTTCACCTTGCCGATCTCCCCGCGCAGGTCCTGCACGTTGAACGCGTTGTCGTTCTTGAAGGCCCGGAAAGGCCCCTCCATGAGGCCTCGCGCGTCCGTCGAGACGTCGAGCCGCTCGAAGTAGCCCGGGTTGGCCACGAGGAAGCGCGCCGCCTCGCGCAGCTCGGGCGACACCCGGCGATCACCCGCGATGCGCTGCAGGTCCGACAGCCGCAGGATCCCCTCCATCTTTCCATCCGTCGCGTCGAGGTACTGGAAGTTGCGCTCCAGCGTCTGCAACGACTGGAGGTAGTCCTTCATCTTGGGGTCCAGCCGCCCCTCGCTCCCGCCCACCGGCGAACTCCCATGCGTCGGCCGCGAATAGCCCTCACATGCCCGCGCGCTGTCCTTCGGCGGGCAGTACTCGGTGGACGCGGGCGGGTTCTTGCCCAACTCCTGGGCCACTCCCGCCGCGCCGTCCATCGCCAGCATCACATTGCCCGTCGCCGCTCCCACCACCGTCTTGATGGTGTTGGTGACGACGGGGGGCAGGCCCAGCGCGTTGCCCAACGTATCGACGAGAAAGCCTCCCGACAGCACGTTCGCCACCCCTCCAAAGAACTTCCCGATGCCTTCCATGGTGCCTCCCGCGCGGGACGAGGGCTCCGTGCCCCCGAGCACCGCGTCGTGTTGCGCGCCCGACGCATTGCAGCGGCGATGCCGCGTCCCCGGCGCCTCGCCACGCCAACGAATTCAGCGGGTTGGCTCGGCCCCTGAGCCGGGTGGCGTCCTGGGCACCGGACGGGGCGGTCCACGAGCAAGGATTGGGGCTAGATTGCGAAGCACATGCGCACCCTGGGCCTCGACGTGGGCACCAAGACGATTGGCGTCGCCGTTTCAGATCCCCTGGGCCTCACCGCCCAGACGGTCACCACCATCCGGCGAAGTGGTCTCAAGGCAGACCTCGCCGCGCTCAAGGCACTGGTGGAGGAGTACGAAGCCCAGGCCTTCGTCGTCGGGCTGCCCCTCAACATGGATGGGAGCGAGGGACCGCGTGCCGAGGCGACTCGCAAGTTCGTGGACGTGCTCACCCAGACGTTCGGCCTGCCCGTGGAGCTGTGTGACGAGCGCCTGTCCACCGTGGCCGCCCAGCGCACCCTGCTCGAGGCGGACCTGTCGCGCGCCAAACGCCGCGAGGTCATCGATCAGATGGCCGCCCAGTTCATCCTCCAGGGCTGGTTGGATGCCCGGAGCGTCGCTCGGGCCACGACCTTCCACGCCGAGGAGGGTGACGACCCGGAGGAGTGAGCCCACCTCGCGAGCGTCTCGTTGACCGCTCGCCCGAGGTCATCCGCGAGGGGACGAGGAAGCAGCGGGGAAGGCCGCCCTGTTCCGGGCGTGCGCATGTCCATCTTCCAGTGGACAGGGGATTCCCCTGTCTTTCGACGAGGTGGGCCATGGCGGTGACAACTCAAGAAGGCGTTCGGGTCAACATCATGACGGGCGCTCCCATGACCGTGCGCTGGGGGGCGATCTTCGCGGGAACGGTGACCGCGCTCGGCTTGTGGGCGCTGCTGTACACGCTCGGGTTGGCGTTGGGCTTGTCCTCCATCAACCCGGCGGACGCGGGAAGCGTGAGGTCCTCCGGCATCTTCACGGGCATCTGGGGACTGCTCTCTCCCCTCATCGCCCTCTTCGTGGGCGGCATCGTAGCCGGGCGCGGAGCGGGAGTTCAGAGCCGGGCGAGCGGAGGCATGCACGGACTCGTGATGTGGGGACTCACCGCGCTCGTGGGCATCTGGCTGCTGGGCAACGTGCTGTCCTCCGTCGCCGGGGGGTTGTTCTCCGTGGGCAAGACGGCGATCCAGGCCACGGGGGCCACCGTGGCGGCGGGCGCTTCGCAGGCCGGCGACATCGGGGAACTGGCGCGCAGCTTCGGCCTCGACGCCAATGATGCCCTGCGCCCCATCAACGAGCGCCTGGCCGCCGAGGGCAAGCCCACCGTGACCGCCGAGCAGCTCGAGGCCGCGACCCGGGACGTGGTGGGCACCGCGGTGCGCGAGCGGCGGATCGACCGCCAGAACCTGCTCCAGGCCATCACCGCCAACACCAACCTCTCCCACGCGGACGCCCAGGAGGTCACCATCCGCGTGGAGAACCAGTTCAATGCCTTCCAGGAGAAGGCCAGCCAGGCGGCGCAGAACATCCAGACGGGCGCGCTCAAGGCCGCGGACACCACGGGCAAGGTGTTCTGGGGCGTCTTCGGCGCGCTGTTCCTCGGCCTCGTCTCCGCCATCCTCGGCGGCATCGTGGGCATGAGCCGGCACCAGAAGGAGTTCGTGGAGGGCTCGCGCATTCCGCCCGAGGGCACGCTGCCGCCCACCCGCCGGGAGGTCTACCCGTAGCGCGCGCCCCGAGGTCCCGCGGCGAGCGGCGAGTCAGTGCCGCTCGCCACCGGACTCGGGGACCCGCCGCGCCCGCCGGGGCAGGAACAGGGTGAAGGTCGTCCCCGCGTCCTCCGTGGAGCGCACCTCGACGCGGCCTTCGTGGGCCTGGGCGATCCGCTGCACGATGAAGAGCCCCAGCCCCAGGCCGGAGCGCGGGGACGTCTCTCCCGACACGGCCCGCCGGAAGGGCTCGAAGATCTCCGGCAGCAGGCTCGCCGGGATGGGCGGCCCCTCGTTGTGCACCTCCACCCGCACGGCGTCTTCCTCGTCGTGCAGCACGAAGTCCACCGGGGTGCCGGGCGGGCTGTAGTCGAGTGCGTTCTTGCCCAGGTTGCCCAGCAGTTGGACGAGCCGATCCGCGTCCCAGACTCCCTGGAAGTCGCCCTCCGCCCTCAGGCGCAGCTCCCGGCCCGGGTGGCTGCTCTCCAGTTCCTCCAACACCTGCTGGCAGAGGTGGCGCAGGTTGGCGGCTCGCGGCTGGATGGGAATTCCCCCGCCCAGCCGTCCGCGGGTGAAGTCGAGCAGCTCGCCAATCATCCGCCCCATGCGCCCGGCGCTGGTGACGATGCGGCGCACCCGCTGCACATGACCCGGGGGCATGCTGTCCAGCTTCAACAGCGCGCTGGCGGACAGCAGGATGGCGTTGAGGGGGTTGCGCAGATCGTGCGAGACGATGCCCAGGAAGCGCTCGCGGAACTCCGCCGTCTGGCGCATCCGCTCCTCCTGCTGCTTGCGATCGGTGATGTCCGACACCACGCAGCCCACCCCGAGCACCCGTCCGTCCCCCGCCCGCACCGGAAAGTAATCCCCCACCCAATGCGCACGGACGCCGGAGGCCCCGGAGGAGGGAACCTCGAACTCGTGCCCCTTGAGCATCTCCCCGGTCTCCAGCACCCGCCGCAGCAGCGGCTCGATGCACGCGGCCTCGTCGCCGAGCACCTCGGCCAGGGTCCTGCCCGGAAAGGCCTCCATGGGCTGACCGTGGGCGGCGGCGACCATCTCGTTGACGCGCACGTAGCGCAGCTCACCGTCCAGGAAGGCCAGGCCCACGGGGGCCGTGGCCAGCAGCGCGTCCAGCAACGCGAGCATCTCGAGCCGCTCCTGCTCGCGGCGCAACCGCTCGGTCTCGTCCCGGGCGTTGAGCACGGCCCCCACCAGCGAGCCATCCGGCCGGCGCAGCGGCGACGCGGTGCCGCTCAAGGTGCGAACCGAACCATCCGCGTGCCGCACCTTCCACCTCGCCTCCGTCACCACCTCGTTGTGCAGGGCGCGGAAGAGTGGTGTGTCCTCCGAGCGCAGGGGCCGCTCGTCCAGGGTGAGCAGTCCGTAGGCCTCGCTCCACTCGAACGGAGGCACATCCTTCAGACCGGAGCCATGCACGCGCGCGGCCGCGGAGTTGAAGACCCGCAGCACGCCCCGCGCATCCGCCATGATGATGGAGTCACTGCTCTGCTCGATGAGCAGTTGCAGCAGTTGCCGACCCTCCTCCGCCTCCATGCGAGCGGCGTGCTCCCGCGCGGCGAGCCCCGCCTGGATGATGAGCGCGGTGACCCGGCTCACCATCGCGCGAAAGAGCAGCATGTCCTCGTTGGAGAACTCGAAGGTGGTGCGGCTGCCCATCTGGGCCACGCCGATGACCTCGCCGCCGTACATCAGGGGCACGCCATACAGGGCCCGTGTTCCCCGGGCTCGGAGCGCCTCGCAGCGCACCCGGGAATCCGTCGCCGCCGAGCGCACCTCGAACGGGTGCTGCTCCGCCGCGATGAGCCCGCTGAAGCCCTCGCCCAGGCGCTCGCAGAAGTCCCGCGCCCCGTCACCCTCCAGGCCCACCGACGCGCGCATGCGCAACACGTCTTCCTCGCGTAGCAGCAGGGTGACGGAGTCCACCGCCTCGGTGGTCTCCAACATCACGCGCAGCAACCTCGGCAGGAAGACGTCCAGGTCCTCCGTCCCGAGCGCCGCCTCGGAGATGCGATCGAGCGCCACCAGCGTGCGCTCGCGGGCGCGGGTGTAGCGGGAAACGGCGGCGGACACCGCCTCGTCGAACGTGCGGTTGAAGGACACCATCTCCCGCATGGCCACCGCCAGGGACGAGGCCCCCACGGAGGCGAGGTGCTCGCCATAGAGCTGGAGGATGCAGGCGCGCAGCAGCGCGTACTCCTCGGCCACCTCGTCCAGGTCGTACCCCGAGTCCAGCCGCTCGAGGGCGTGCACCTCGGGCATCTCGTCGAGCGACGACTCGCCACCGGTGTGGACCGTCTCCACCACGTTGGCGATGCGGTCCAGCAGCTCTGGCAGATGATCGAGCAACCGGGGCCGGGAGAGTCCCTGGGCGTAGGGGAGCCGACGAACCGCCTCTTCCCAATCCGCCAGGATCCGAGCCCGCTGGGTGTGGATGAAGCAGCCGAGGTGGAACTGCTCCGTGCCGACAGTGCCGTGCTTGACCATCCGCGGAGCAACGTCTCACCCGGCCCTCATTCAGCCCGGAGCCTCGACGCCTCGTCCCCCTGGCCGTCGCCCCTCGAGGAGGAGGAGCGCTCGCCGCGAGGCCGAGCCCCGGGCGAGCGAGCCCTCCAGCACTCAGCGGCGCCGGTACACGTGCAGCGGCGGAGAGAAGCCGTCGAGTTCGCCGTACTCCACGCCATCGAGCACCAGCGTGCGTCCCCCGTCCCACTTCACGCCCGCGTCCTTCACCAGGCGGCCCTGCTCGAAGCGCACGAGGTACTCCGGCTGGGCGCGGCGCAGGTGATCGCGGAAGGTGGCCCAGCGCACCCGGGCGAGCCGCTCATCGTCCAGGCCGGAGAAGAAGGCGAGCTGGAGGTCCATGTAGCTCGGATCCTCGTCGAGCACGGCCGCGCCACCCTTGGCGGCGACCTCGTCCTTGAGGAAGCGGGCCACCTGCATCAGGGGTACCGGGTTGGTGGAGGTGGGGCTCACGGGCCGCAGGCTGTCGCGCAGACCACCATCGGCGCGGAACGTGTAGAGGCCCATGGCCACGGGCACCGCCACCGCCAGCACCGCGCACACACCGGCCAGCGCGCCGCGCACCCCAGCCCCGCGCGAGCCCACGCACGCCACGAAGCCGGGCCCCACGAAGGGCAACAGCAACGCGAGCTCCGTCACCGTGAAGCGCCCGAGCGGCTGGAAGTCGAGCAACACCGCGGCCCGGAAGGTGAAGTACGCGGTGGGCACCACCGCCGCGAGCGTCAACCAGCGCACGTCCGGCCGCGTGCGCCACGTGCGCCACATGCCCGCCATGCCCAGCAGGGCCACTCCGGGCGACAGGGTGAGCAGCGCCATGGCGGGCCAGAAGGCCAGGCTCTCCAGGCGGTAGCGCCACGGACCCACCCGGGCGATGCCGTCCTTCACCCAGGCGTCATGGAACTGCTCCACCGCGCGGATGGGGAAGAACGGATCCCCATGCGCCATCTCGTTGCCCTGCATCCACAGCAGCGGAAAGGGCAGGCACACGATGCCGAAGCCCACCGCGCGCGTGAGGCCGGCGATCCGGTCCGGCCCCCAGAAGAGCAGCGCCAGGCACAAGAGCGGCATGAACAGCCAGGCGTCGTAGCGCGTGGCGCACGCGAGGTTGAGCACCGCCGCCGCCCCGAAGAGCGGGCCCATGCGGTTCTCGTCCAGTCCCCGGGCCACCAGCGCGAACACCCACAGCATGAGGAAGAGCGAGAGCGCCTCGCTGGCGGCCGTCGTGGACATCTGCAGGTGCATGCCCCAGACGCTCAGCGACAGCCCCGCCACCATCCCCGCGCGCCAGCCGAACAACCTCCGGGTGAGCGAGAAGAGGGGCACCACCGCCAGCACTCCGAACAGCAGGCTCACCAGACGGCCCGCGAGCGCCTTGTCCGGCACCGCCTTGAGCGCCGCCCCCACGAGATAGATGTGGAGCGGACCGAACTGGTAGGTGCCGTCTCCGTAGGACGTGATCACGTGCGGCTCACGTGCCCAGCGCTCGGACAGCTCCGTGCGCGCCACCGCGTCCCCGTAATAGTTCTCGTTGAAGGGCATCAACAGCAGACGAGGCAACAGCGCCGCGGCGATCAGCAGACCGATCAGCAGCCGGGTGGAGGGCTCCGGCGCGGCATCGGGCACCGCGGAGAGGGGGGACGAGGCGCCCGGAAGGCGCGAGGGTGGGGAGGGAACGGGCGAGGCGGACGACATGAGGCCGCGGAGAATACGCAGGCGCGGCCCAAAACCAAGGGACCACCTCCCCGGAGTGGACCTTTTCTCACTCCCCTACCCTGTTGCCGGGCGGCGCCCATGTGCGTGTGGAAGTTCCCCCTGGGGTTTCCCAGGCGTTGTGTTCCATGGCACGCATGCCCGGGAGCAACCGCGTCTTTTCACGTGGCGATGTGTTACGCAGCGCCCCGTGCGACCCTGGCCCATCGCCGCCCCGGCAGCGGCATGGAGCCCAGCACTCCGACCCAGGCATGGACGCAATCCCTCCACAGCGCCCCGGTTCTCCCTCTCCTCGGGGCCCATCCCCCCAGAGCCCGGGTTGGCCCGCGATGCCGGCGCTCGCCGGGTACGCCGCGGCGCTGCTCTCCGTGGTCCTCATCGCCGGCCTCTTCCTGCGCTCGAGCCATGCGCTGACCCAGGCCTCCTTCCGCCTGGCGCGCACCCTGGACTTCATCAACGAAGCGGACCACCTGGTCTCCCTGGTGAAGGAAGCGGAGACGAGCCAGCGCGGCTACCTGCTGCTGCGCGAGGAGCGGAGCCTGGCCGCTCACGAGGAGGCCCGGCGGCTCATCGGCCCCTCCCTCGATCGCCTGCGCTCCCTCGCGCCGGATGACCTCCGCCAGCGAGAGCGGCTCGACCGGATGGCCTCGCTCATCCAGCGCGAGCTCGCGTCGATGGAGCGGCCCCTCGCGCTCATGCGCGCCGGCAAGGCGGACGCCGCGCTCCAGGCGCTGCGCGCGGAGACGAGCCAGCGCGGGATGGACGAGTTGTGGCAGGTCGAGCGGACGATGGACCAGGAGGAGGAGCGACGCCTCGCGGAGCAGAACGCGGAGCTGGTCCGGGCCTCCGCGCGGGCCGACCTCATCGTCCTGGGAGGCAGCGGCTTCCTGCTCGCCTTCCTCGGCATCGCCGCGTTCAGCTCCAGGCGGGACATGCGCCTGCGGGAGCGGGAACAGCTCGAGCGCGAGCGGGCGCGCACGCGGGAGCAGGAAACCCGGATGGCGGCGGAGGGCGAGCGGCAGCGCCTGTACTACCAGCGCATCATCCTGCAGGTGCCCGCCGCGGTGGGCCTGTTCCGGGCGTCCGATCAGCGCTGCGAGCTGGCCAACCCGGCGCTCTTGAAGCTCTACGGCGGCCGTGAGCTGGTGGGCCGCACCGTGCGCGACGTCCACGCCGAACCCCCGGGCGGCCGCCTCGTCGAGATGTTCAACACGGTGCTGAGCACCGGCCAGCCCTATACGACCAACGGCTACCGCCTCGTGCTCGAGCGCGCCGCGGACGGCCGGACCACCGAGTCCTTCGTCAACCTCACCTACCAGCCCCTGCAGGATGAGCGCGGACAGGTGGATGCCGTGTTGCTGTTCGCGGTGGAGGTGACGGAGCAGGTGGGCGCGCGGCGCGCCGCGGAGGAGGCCCTGTCCCAGCGCCAGCGGGCGGAAACGGCGCTGCGTGAGAACGAGGCCCACCTGCGGCGGACCCTGAAGGCCTCGGACGTGGGCTCCTGGGAGGCGGACCTGCGCACCCGGCGCGTGGTGTGGTCCGCCCAGGCCGAGGCGATGTCCGGCATGGCGCCCCACACGTTTCCGGGCACCGTGGACTCCTTCCTGGCGCTCGTCCACCCCGAGGACCGCGAGCTGCTGGCCCAGCGCCTGGCGCCCTCGAGCAACGACCCGGGTGAGTTCCGCTTGGAGTACCGCATCCTGCGCGCGGACGGCGGCATGCGCTGGCACGAGAACCGGGGCCGCCTCCTGTTCGACGACGCCGGGCAGCCGGTGAAGCTCGCGGGCGTGCTCCTGGACATCACCCAGCGCAAGCTCGCCGAGCAGTCGCAGCGCGAGTCGGAGAACCGCTTCCGCATCCTCGCGGAGACCATTCCCCAGCTCATCTGGATGTCGCGCGCGGATGGGGCGGCCGAGTACTTCAACCCGCGCTGGTACGAGTACACGGGGCAGACCGCCGAGCAGGCCCGGGGAGATGGCTGGATGCGCGCCCTGCATCCGGACGACGTCGCGCCCACGCTCGTGACGACGCGGCGCTCGGTCGCCAGCGGAGAGCCCTACGTCATCGAGTACCGGCTGCGCCGGGGCGCGGACGCGGCCTACCGCTGGTTCATCACGCGGGGCCTGGCCCTGCGCGACTCCGCGGGCAACTGCACCCACTGGATTGGCGCCTGCACGGACATCGACGACCAGAAGCGCGGCACCGAGTCCCTGCGCTTCCTCTCCGAAATGAGTGGCGTGCTGGCGGCCTCGCTGGAGCACGCGGAGACGCTCCGGCAGGTGGCCCGCCTCGCCGTGCCCACGCTGGCCGACTGGTGCATCGTGGACGTGATGGGCGAGGAGGATCACCTGGAGCGGGTCGAGGTGGCCCACGCCGACCCCGCGCTCGCGGACCTCGCCGACATCCTGCGGCGCTTTCCTCCCCGCCTGCCCTCCACCGGCTCCGCCCCCCAGGCGGCGCGCACGGACCAGACCATCTACCTGGCCGAGGTGACGGGCACGCACCTGCAGGAGTACACCCGCGACGCCGAGCACCTGCGCGTCGTGCTGGCGCTCAAGCTGCGCTCGGTCGTGTCCGTGCCGCTGCTGGCGCGAGGCCGCACGCTCGGCGTGCTGACGTTCCTCACCACCTCGCACTCCGGACGCCGCTACGAGCGCGGCGACGTGCTGCGGCTCGAGGAGATGGCACACCGCGCGGCGCTCGCCATCGACAACGCGCGGCTCTTCTCCCTCGCCCGGACGGAGCGCGAACGGGCCGAGGAGGCCAACCGGCTCAAGGACGAGTTCCTCGCCACCGTCAGCCATGAGCTGCGCACACCGCTCACGGCGATGATCGGCTGGCTGAAGCTGCTACGGGATGGCCGTCTGTCCCCCGCCAAGCATGCGCGCGCGCTGGAGACCGTGGACCGCAACGCCCACGCCCAGGCCCAGCTCATCGAGGACCTGCTGGACGTCAGCCGCATCGTCTCCGGCAAGCTGAGGCTGGAACCCCAGCCGGTCCACCTGGCGGGCATCATCCAGGCGGCCATGGAGTCCCTGCGCCCCGCGGCGGAGGCCAAGGGCATGCGCTTGAACGCCGAGCTCGACACCCAGGACGACGTGGTGATGGGAGACGCGGCGCGCCTGCAGCAGGTGGCGTGGAACCTGCTGTCCAACGCGGTGAAGTTCTCCCCCGGAGACCACAACGTGTGGGTGAGGCTGCGGCGCGAGGGCGGCGCGGTGGAGCTGACGGTGGAGGACGAGGGCCCGGGGATTCCCGAGGAATTCCTGCCCCACCTCTTCGAGCGCTTCCGCCGGCTGGAAGGAGGCAGCACACGCCAGCACGGAGGCCTGGGCCTGGGGCTCGCCATCGTGCGCCACCTCGTGGAGTTGCATGGGGGAACGGTGCACGCCACCAGCCGGGCCCCGGGCCGGGGCGCCCTCTTCACCGTCCGCCTGCCCCCCACGCCGTCCTCCCTCACACCGCGAGCCTCCACGCCCTCGAGCACCTCCGCCCCCAGCACCTGGCCCGCCCTCGCCGGGCGGCACGTCCTCGTCGTGGATGACCAGGATGACAGCCGCGAGATGCTCCGGCTGGTGATGGAGGACCACGGGGCGCGCGTGAGCACCGCCGCCTCCGCCCAGGAGGCCCTGCGCGTGCTCGTCGCCGAGCGGCCCGAGCTGCTCGTCTCGGACATCGGCATGCCCGGCGAGGACGGCTACGCGCTCATCAACCGGGTGCGCGCCCTGCCCCCCGCCCAGGGCGGAACCATCGCCGCGGTGGCCCTCACCGCCTACGCCCGCGTCGAGGACCGCGCCCGGGCCCTCACCGCGGGCTTCGACATGCACGTGTCCAAGCCCGTCGAGCCCGACGAGCTGCTCTCCGTGCTCTCCAACCTCGTGGCCCTCTCGCCCCGCGGCTGAACACCCCGGGTGTCCGTCACCAGACACCCTCTCGGTCCCCTGCCTGTCCGTGCAGTGCCGACATGTAGCGCGGGAGGGGACGAGACCCCACAGCCGAGCGTTCAATTTCCGCCCATCCGTCGACCTGGCCGTTCAATGATGACCTGCCGGAGCCCCCCCCCCTGCGCGCGCCGGGGCTCGCGCGTATAATCATCTGTGCCTTTTCACCCCGTGGAGGGGAAGCGCCGTGGTCACGACGCGCCCTTCACGTTCTTGCCTCGCGGTCCCACCCCGCGGCGGGGTCCCGAAAGGGCTGGTCGCACGGTCGTGTCTTTCTGGGACCCGTCACGGGTGGGATTGGAATGGCCCATTACCCCCCCAGGTTCAATTCTTGGCCTTCCGAGAGAGCGCGGGAATTCCGCGCCTCTGGAGGGCCCGAGGGAGCGTCATGAAGGACGTGGAAAACAAGGGCTCGTCGTGGATCGCACGCATCGCCGCGCTCCAGGACGCGAAGACCTACGCGGAGCTCCACTGGGAAGGGTCCTTCGAGGACTACCTGGAGATCGTCCGCAAGAACCCCAAGGTCACCCGCACCGCCTTCCAGAGGATCTACGACATGATCCTCTCGCACGGGAAGACGGAGTACATCGACAACAAGAAGAAGCTCATCCGCTACCACTTCTTCTCCGACGAGAAGTTCGGCGGCCGTGACGCCATCTTCGGCCTGGACGTGCCGCTGATGAAGCTGGTCAACGTCTTCAAGTCCGCCGCCCAGGGCTACGGCACGGAAAAGCGCGTCATCCTGCTGCACGGCCCCGTGGGCTCGTCGAAGTCCACCATCGCCCGCCTGCTCAAGAAGGGCCTGGAGGAGTACTCCAAGACGCCCGAGGGCGCCGCCTACACCTTCAGCTGGACGCTGGACAAGAAGAACCCGGACGGCGCGGGCACCGTGCGCGAGAAGATGAAGTGCCCGATGAACGAGGAGCCGCTCAACCTCATCCCCCGCGAGTGGCGCTCCAAGATCTTCTCCGAGCTGAGTTCCTCGGACAACGGCTACAGCATCCCGGATGGCAGCGAGCTGTGTCCCGCGTGCCGCTACGTCTTCAAGGACCTGATGACCCAGTACAAGGGCGACTTCGCCAAGGTCATCGAGCACACCACGGTCAACCGGCTCGTCTTCAGCGAGAAGGACCGCGTGGGCATCGGCACCTTCCAGCCCAAGGACGAGAAGAACCAGGACTCCACCGAGCTCACCGGCGACATCAACTACCGGAAGATCGCCGAGTACGGCTCGGACTCGGACCCGCGCGCCTTCAACTTCGATGGCGAGTTCAACATCGCCAACCGCGGCCTCATCGAGTTCGTCGAGGTGCTCAAGCTCGACGTGGCCTTCCTCTATGATCTCCTGGGTGCCTCGCAAGAGCACAAGATCAAGCCCAAGAAGTTCCCCCAGACGGACATCGACGAGGTCATCATCGGGCACACCAACGAGCCCGAGTTCAAGAAGCTCGAGACCAACGAGTTCATGGAGGCCCTGCGTGACCGTACGGTGAAGATCGACATCCCGTACATCACCAAGCTGTCCGAGGAGGTGAAGATCTACGAGAAGGACTTCAACTCCCGCGCCATCAAGGGCAAGCACATCGCGCCGCACACGCTGGAGATGGCGGCCATGTGGGCGGTGCTCACGCGCCTGGAGGAGCCCAAGAAGCACAACCTGTCGCTCCTGCAGAAGCTCAAGCTCTACAACGGCAAGACCCTGCCCAACTTCACCGAGGACAACATCAAGGAGTTGCGCAAGGAGGCCAGCCGCGAGGGCCTCGATGGCATCAGCGCCCGCTACATCCAGGACAAGATCTCCAACGCCCTGGTGAGCGACAAGGGCGAGGGCTGCATCAACCCCTTCATGGTGCTCAACGAGCTGGAGGCCGGCCTCAAGGGCCACTCGCTCATCAACAGCGACGACGCCCGCAAGCGCTTCCGCGAGATGCTCACCAGCGTGAAGCAGGAGTACGAGGACATCGTCAAGAACGAGGTCCAGCGCGCCATCAGCGCCGACGAGGACGCCATCGGCAAGCTGTGCGGCAACTACATCGACAACATCAAGGCCTACACCCAGAAGGAGAAGGTCAAGAACAAGTACACCGGCCTCTACGAGGAGCCGGACGAGCGCCTGATGCGGTCGATCGAAGAGAAGATCGACATCCCCGACAGCCGCAAGGACGACTTCCGCCGGGAGATCATGAACTACATCGGCGCGCTCGCCGTGGACGGCAAGACGTTCAACTACCGGACCAACGAGCGGCTCCACAAGGCGCTCGAGCTCAAGCTGTTCGAGGACCAGAAGGACAGCATCAAGCTGAAGAACCTGGTGTCCACGGTGGTGGACAAGGAGACGCAGGAGAAGATCGACCTGGTGAAGGACCGGTTGATGAAGAACTACGGCTACTGCGAGATCTGCTCCACGGACGTGCTCAACTTCGTGGCGAGCATCTTCGCGCGCGGTGACGCCAAGGAATAGCAACCGGGAAGGGGAGCACTCGTGTCTTTGCGCATCCACCAGGACCACTCACGCTTCAAACAGATCGTCCGCGGGAAGATCAAATCCAACCTGCGCAAATACGTGCAGAAGGGGGAGATGATCGGCAAGAAGGGCAAGGACACGATCTCCATCCCCATTCCCTTCATCGACATCCCCCACTTCAAGTACGGCCACAAGGAGCAGGGGGGTGTCGGGCAGGGGGATGGGGACGTGGGCCAGCAGCTCTCCCCGGGCGCCGTCCAGCCCGGGGACGGGCACCAGGCCGGCCAGGGCGAGGGCGACCACTCGCTCGAGGTCGACGTCACGCTCGACGAGCTGGCGCAGATATTGGGCGAGGAGCTGCGCCTGCCCAACATCGAGCGGCGACAGAACGAGAAGATCGTCACCCAGAAGATCAAGTACACCGGGGTCAACACCACCGGCCCCGAGTCGCTGCGCCACTTCAAGCGCACCTACAAGCAGGCCCTGCGGCGGCAGATCGCCATGGGCACGTATGACCCGGCCCGGCCCGTCATCATCCCCACGCGCGAGGACCGGCGCTACCGCAGCTACAAGCTCCAGGAGCTGCCGGAGACGAACGCCGTCATCATCTACATGATGGACGTGTCCGGCTCCATGGGTGACGAGCAGAAGGAGATCGTCCGCATCGAGAGCTTCTGGCTCGATACGTGGCTGCGCCACCAGTACAAGGGCCTGGAGGCGCGCTACATCATCCACGACGCCGTGGCGCGCGAGGTGGACCGAGACACCTTCTTCCACACCCGCGAGTCCGGCGGCACGATGATCTCCAGCGCCTACAAGCTGTGCCGGGACATCATCAAGTCCGACTACCCCAAGAGCGCGTGGAACATCTACCCCTTCCACTTCTCCGACGGCGACAACTGGAGCGCGGATGACACGCGCCAGTGCATCGAGATGCTCCGCGAGGACGTCCTGCCCAACGTGAACCAGTTCGCCTACGGCCAGGTGGAGAGCCCCTACGGCAGTGGCCAGTTCATCAAGGACTTGCGCGAGGCCGTGGGTGACTCCACCAACGTCGCCCTGAGCGAGATCGCCGACAAGGACGCCATCTACGCCTCCATCAAGGACTTCCTCGGCAAGGGCCGCTAAGGCCCCTCGCCTCCTCCCGCCCGCCGCCCCCCGCTTCCGGAGTTCGCGATGCCCAAGAGCCTCACCCCGCCGCTGGCCAAACTGAAGCAGGAGATCGAGGGCCATGCCCGGGAGTTCGGCCTCGACTTCTTCGAGACCATCTTCGAGGTCGTCAGCTACGACGAGCTCAACATGGTGGCCGCCTATGGCGGCTTCCCCACGCGCTACCCGCACTGGCGCTGGGGCATGGAGTACGAGCAGCTGTCCAAGGGGTACGAGTACGGACTGAGCAAGATCTACGAGCTCGTCATCAACAACGACCCCTGCTACGCCTACCTGCTGGAGAGCAACTCGGACGTGGACCAGAAGCTGGTCATGGCGCACGTGTACGGGCACTGCGACTTCTTCAAGAACAACTTCTCCTTCCGCCACACCAACCGCCGGATGATCGACGACATGGCCAACCACGCCACGCGCGTGCGCCGGTGGATCGACAAGATTGGCGTGGAGAAGGTGGAGGACTTCATCGACCGGGCGCTGTCGCTGGAGAACCTCATCGATCAGCACGCGCCCCACATCCGCCGCAATCCGGACCCCCAGCGCGCCGAGGACGAGCTGAAGAGCAACGAGCGCGTGGAGGGCTTCAAGGTGAACCGCGAGTACATGCGCGGCTTCATCAACCCCTCCGAGTTCCTCGACAGCCAGCGCAAGAAGGTGGAGGAGGAGAAGGCGCGGACGAAGAAGTTCCCCGAGCGCCCCCAGCGCGACGTGCTCGCCTTCCTGCTGGAGCACGCCCCGCTCGAGCCGTGGGAGTCGGACATCCTCTCCATCATCCGCGACGAGGCCTACTACTTCGCGCCCCAGGGCCAGACGAAGATCATGAACGAGGGCTGGGCCAGCTACTGGCACTCCACCATCATGACCCGGCGCGCGCTCAAGGACGACGAGGTCATCGACTACGCGGATCGGCACTCGGGCACCATGGGCACCCGGCCCGGCGCGCTCAACCCGTACAAGCTCGGCATCGAGCTGTGGCGCGACATCGAGGAGCGCTGGAACAAGGGCCGCTTCGGCAAGGAGTGGGACGAGTGCGATGACCTGCGCGCGCGCCGCTCCTGGGACAAGAAGCTCAACCAGGGCCGCGAGAAGATCTTCGAGGTGCGCAAGCACTACAACGACATCACCTTCATCGACACCTTCCTCACCGCCGAGTTCGCCATCGACCAGAAGCTCTTCGTCTATGGCTTCAACGACAAGCGCAACTCCTGGGAGATCCTCGACCGGGAGTTCCGCAAGGTGAAGAACAAGCTGCTGCAGCAGCTCACCAACTTCGGCCAGCCCATCATCGAGGTGGTGGACGGCAACCACGACAACCGTGGCGAGCTGCTCATGGCGCACAAGCACGACGGGCAGGATCTCAAGGGCGACTACGCGCGCGAGACGCTGCGCAACGTGCAGTCGCTGTGGCGCCGCCCCGCGTGCATCATCACCCGCTACGACAACAAGGGCGTGCTGCTGCGCTTCGACGGGCAGAACCACACCGAGAAGAAGATCGATCTCTGAGAGGCGCTCTGCCCGCCGCGTTGCCGCCCCGCGGAAAAAACACCGTCTGGTTGGATTGAGAACCGACCAGGCGGCCGAGTTCCCGCCGGGGAGGAGAAGAGGAGGGGCTGGAATTTGGGAACAGCCCTGTAGCTCCCTTACACTGCGCGAGCCCCATGAGACTCGCCCCCGTCGTCCTGTGCCTGGGTGTGCTGTTCGCCGCGCCCCTCGTCGAAGCCGCCACCACCTCGTACAGCGTGCGCAACCGCCGCATCGAGCCCAACCAGCCGCTCGCGGTGGCCCTGCAGGAGGCGGGACTGCCGCCGGAGCAGGTGAGCGCGGTCATCTCCGCGCTGGAGGGCGTGTTCGACTTCCGCAAGTCGCGCGTGGGCGACCAGTTCCGCCTGGTGCTGCGCGAGGGCGAGCTGGACTTCTTCGGCTACCGGCAGAGCGCGGTGGACGAGTGGCAGGTGCGCCGCGATGGCGATCGCTTCGTGGGCAGCAAGCGCGCCATCGAGGTGGAGAAGCAGGTGGCGGTGGTGTCGCTGGAGGTCAACTCCTCGCTCTACGAGGCGGCACTGGCGGCGGGGGAGGATCCGCTCATCGGCATGGTGCTGGCGGACGTGTTCGCCTGGGACATCGACTTCTACCGGGACGTGCGGCGGGGGGACCGGGCGCGCGCGGTGGTGGAGAAGTTCGTCTCCAAGGGCCGCTTCCTGCGCTACGGCGAGGTGCTGGCGGCGAGCTACCAGGGGGAGTCGGTGGGCAAGAAGCGCGTCTTCCGCTACGAGCTGCCGGACGGCAAGCCGAGCTTCTTCCAGGAGGACGGCGCGAGCGCGCGCAAGGCCTTCCTCAAGAGCCCGCTCAAGTACGCCCACGTGACGAGCACCTTCGGCAGCCGCTTCCACCCGGTGCTCCAGTACGTGAAGGCCCACAACGGCGTGGACTACGCGGCGAGCGTGGGCACGCCCGTGTGGGCCGTGGCCGATGGCACCGTCACGGTGGCGGCCAACACGGGCGCCGGCGGCAACACCGTGTGCCTGCGGCACAGCAATGGCTTCGAGACGTGCTACCTGCACCTGTCGCGCTTCGGACAGGGCGTGCGCGCGGGCGCCCGGGTGAGCCAGAAGCAGGTCATCGCCCTGTCGGGCAACACGGGCCGCAGCACCGGCCCCCACCTGCACTACGCCCTCAAGCGCAGCGGCCACTACGTCAACCCGCTCAACCAGAACTTCCCTCGCACCGAGCCGCTCCCCAAGAGCCTGCTCGCGGACTTCCGCGCGAAGGTGGCTCCCCTGGCCGAGCGGCTCGACGCCGTCTCCGTGGCCCAGGCCAGCGCCCAGCCCTGAGCCCTCTCCCGCGCGGGTCCACCCTACCTCTCATGTAGGGTTCGTTCGCACATTCCCCTCGGGGAGGGGGATACTGTCCCGGGGTCGGAGGCTATGCCCGAGGGGCAACCTGTCTGATAGGATGGGATTTTCCCGTCGTCGCAGCTCCTTGCCCCCCCTTCCCAATCCCCCCACCCCCATGCCCGCGATCGCAGACTTCATCCATACCGCCGAGGAACTCCACCGTGGACTCGTGAGCCTCAGCGCCGAGCTGCAACAGGGTCTTCCCGAGCGTCTGGCGCGCTTTCCGAGAGATCCCCAGCAGCGCCAGGAGATGCAGGAGGAGCAGGCGGCACTGCTGCGCAAGCGCCTGCCGGAAGTCACCGTCTGGCTGGATGGCTATTTTCATCGCCTCACACAGCTCAACCACCAGCTCACGAGCGAGGAGCGCGAGCGGGCGCTGGAGCACCACCGCTCGGCCGTCCAGCCCTTCTTCCTGCAGAGCCCCTTCGTGCGGCGCGCGGTGGACAAGCCCCTGGGCTACCCCGGCGACTACGTCACGGTGGAGATGATCTTCGACAGCGAGGACCGGGGCGTGTCCACGCTCGCGCGCATCCTCACGCACTACTCCATCAACTGCGGACCCGGCCGGGGACACCGCGCCCGCGTGCCCTGGCTGCTCGGCCACCTGCACCGCCAGGCCCAGGCCCTGGGGCGCCCCATGCGCGTGCTGTCCTTCGCCTGCGGGCCCGAGCACACCCTGCGTGAGTACACGGCGCTGGGCAGCACCGGCGACTTCACGCTGTCCGACTTCGATCCCGCCCCGCTCGACTTCAACCGCCGCCAGTTCGAGAAGCTCGCCCGGCTGCCACGCAATGGCGTGCCCCCGCCCAACGTGCGCTTCATCCAGATGTCCACCTACAACCTGCTGCGCCAGCGCGAGGCCCCGGAGAAGCTGCGCCACCCGGAGGGCCCCATGGACGTGGTCATCGCCGCCGGCATCCTCGACTACCTCAAGGACAACGTCATCCACCGCTTCCTGGACACCATGAGCTCACTGCTCGCGCCCGGCGGCCTGCTCCTGCTGACGAACCTGCACCAGGAGAACCCCTGGCAGTCCTTCATGGAGTACGTGTGTGACTGGTACGTCATCCACCGCACCCAGGACAAGTTCCAGGCCCTGTGCGAGGGCACTCCCGCGCGCGGCGTGAAGACGCTGGAGAACATCACCGACGCGTCCTCCCACACCAACATCCTCTGGGCCGGCCAGAAGCAGGTCTGAGCCAGGCCGCTTCCCGGGGGGAGAGAAGACGGGGCGCGTGTGCTCAGGTGTACTCGTGCAGGTACTGCGCGTGGTTGAGCGTGAGGACCGTCCCCGTCACCGTGCCGTTGCCACGCATGACCCGCAGGGCCTCGCGGTGGGCGCCCTCGTGGAAGTACACCGGCTGCATGTCCCCCTGGAAGTCCAGCCGGTAGCGCGTCGGGCCCAGGTCCTCGTACGAGCGCTTCCCGTAGCTCACCAGCGTGGAATAGACGGTGTCCACCGAGGAGAACAGCCGCTTGGGATCGTTCATCCCGATGAGCTTCACCAGGGTGTTGCCCACGTAGGACTTGAAGAAGCCCGTGACGGTGGCCGCCCCACACGCGCGGATCGCCTCCTCCACCGACGGATAGTACGGCTCCAGCATGTCCGAGGCCGTGTAGAGCAACCGCAGGAAATCCGCCGACGGGTAGGAGAAGAAGTCCACGGGCAGCTTGTTCACCCGCAGCTGCTGCAGCAGCCGATCCACCCCCGTGTTCCCCATCCGCTGCTCCACCAGGCCGTACACCGACTTGAAGATGAAGCCCCTCACGGTGTCCTCGGGCTTGCAGATGGCGATCCGCTGAGCGAGGTCGTTCTTGTCAGTGGGCATGAAAGGAACCTTCTAGGTCCCAGGTTGGAGGCAGAACCTGGATGATCCCGCTTCCTACCAGAGTCCTCCCCCGCTTCGCGAGCGCTCCTCGTCCTCCGGGACAGGATGCACGCGCGGTCATACTTCCGCCCGTGAGCCTGGATATCCAGGAAAGTCTTTGAAACTCCCGACCAAACCGGAGCATGGAAGAGACCTCGGCGGGGGGCCGGCCACGGGTTTCTTTCGGTGCGGTCCAACGTGGGTCGGTCTACCCTATCATGCTCCACACACGGCTGGCCCAGAGGGCCGTGCGTCTCACGAGGAACCCCTCGAATGTCGAACGCCTCACCCATCCTCACCCCGACCACCCCCGCCTCGCCGGATACGGCGCAGGAGTCCAGCCGCACCGGGCTGGATCCCCACAGCGTGCACCGTGGCTTCCTCGAGCACGTGCGCTACTCGCGCGGCAAGAACCCGGAAAACGCCACCGCCCACGATCACTTCATGGCCCTGGCACTGGCGGTGCGAGACCGGCTCGCCAACCGGTGGGTGCGCACGGCGCGCACCTACTACGAGCAGGACGTCAAGCGCGCGTACTACCTGTCCGCGGAGTACCTGCTGGGCCGCGCCCTGGGCAACAACCTGCTCAACATCGGCATGTACGAGGCCGCCGAGCAGGCCATGCGCGAGGTGGGCGTGGACCTGGGCGCGCTCGTGGAGATGGAGCCGGACGCGGGGCTCGGCAACGGCGGCCTCGGGCGGCTCGCCGCGTGCTTCCTCGACTCGCTCGCCACGCTGGGCTACCCCGGCATGGGCTACGGCATCCGCTACGAGTTCGGCATCTTCACCCAGGACATCATCGACGGCTACCAGGTGGAGCGCGCCGACGAGTGGCTGAAGTTCGGCAACCCGTGGGAGATCGTCCGGCCGGAGAAGGCGGTGCCGGTGCGCTTCTATGGGCACGTGGAGCACTTCCACGGCACGGACGGCAAGCCCGTGGCGCGCTGGGTGGGCGGCAAGACGGTCATCGGCGTGCCCTACGACACGCCCATCGCCGGCTACGGCAACAACACCGTCAACACCCTGCGGCTGTGGCAGGCGCGCGCCAGCGAGGAGTTCGACCTCAAGCTCTTCAACGCCGGTGACTACGAGCGCTCGGTGGTGGAGAAGAACGACTCGGAAGTCATCTCCAAGGTGCTCTACCCCAACGATGCCTTCCAGGCCGGCAAGGAGCTGCGCCTCAAGCAGCAGTACTTCTTCGTCGCCTGCTCCATCGCGGACATCGTCCGGCGCTACCTCAAGAACCACTCGGACTTCCGCGACTTCCCCAAGAAGGTCGCCATCCAGCTCAACGACACCCACCCGGCCATCGGCGTGGCCGAGCTGATGCGCGTGCTCGTGGACGAGAAGCGCCTGGGCTGGGAAGAGGCCGCCGCCATCACCCAGGCCACCTTCGGCTACACCAACCACACGCTCCTGGCCGAGGCCATGGAGAAGTGGCCGGCCTCGCTCTTCGAGCGCCTGCTGCCACGCCACCTGGAAATCATCTACGAAATCAACCAGCGATTCCTGCGCCAGGTGCAGATCCGCTACCCCTTCGACACCGAGCGCATCCGCCGCATGAGCCTCGTGGAGGAAGGCGCGGAGAAGAAGATCCGCATGGCGCACCTGGCGGTGGTGGGCAGCCACAGCATCAACGGCGTGGCGGAGCTGCACACCAACCTCTTGCGGCGTGACGTGCTGCCCGAGTTCGCGGAGATGTTCCCCGAGCGCTTCAACAACAAGACCAACGGCGTGACGCCGCGCCGCTGGATGCTGTGGAGCAACCCCCGGCTGGCCAGACTCATCACCAGCCGCATCGGGGAGGGCTGGGTCACGGACCTGGATCAGCTGCGCAAGCTCGAGCCGCTCGCCGACGACGCGGCGTTCCGCCAGGCCTTCGCCGAGGTGAAGCGGCAGAACAAGGTGGACCTGTCGCGCCACCTCCAGGGGCTGTGCGGGGTGGACCTCAACCCGGACGCCATCTTCGACGTGCAGATCAAGCGTCTGCACGAGTACAAGCGGCAGCTGCTCGACGCGGTGCACATCGTGTCGCTGTGGATGAAGGCGCGGCGCGACCCGAGCACCATCATCGCCCCGCGCGTGTTCCTCTTCGGCGCCAAGGCGGCCCCGGGCTACGTGCAGGCCAAGCTCATCATCCGCCTCATCAACGGCATCGCCGAGGTGGTCAACAGCGACGCGGGCACCACGGGCCTGCAGGTGCTGTTCATCCCCAACTACCGGGTGAGCCTCGCCGAGCGCATCATCCCGGCGGCGGACGTGTCCGAGCAGATCTCCACCGCGGGCTGGGAGGCGTCGGGCACGGGCAACATGAAGTTCATGCTCAACGGCGCGCTCACCCTGGGCACGCTGGACGGCGCGAACGTGGAGATCCGCCAGGCGGTGGGCGACGACAACTTCTTCCTCTTCGGCCTCACCGCCGACGAGGTGATCGCCCGCAAGCGCGCCGGCTACCGGCCCCGGGAAGAGTACGAGCGCAACGTGGAGCTGCGCGAGGCGCTGGATCTCATCGGCTCGGGCTTCTTCTCGCCGGAGGACAAGAACCTCTTCCGGCCACTGGTGGATAGCCTGCTCGAGGAGGACCGCTACCTCGTGCTGGCCGACTTCGCCTCGTACGCGGCCAGGCAGCAGGAAGTGGCGCGCGCCTACAAGGACACCGAGCGCTGGACGCGCATGGCCATCCACAACGTGGCGCACGGCGGCATCTTCTCCTCGGACCGCACCATCAAGCAGTACGCCGAGGAGATCTGGCAGGTGAAGCGCATCGACGTGAAGCCCTGAGCTGACGGGTAACGGGAGGCCGCGGGGCCAGGCGCACCGCGGACTCCCGGAACGGGCCCGAGGAACTCAGCTCGCCTGGCGGATGCGCGGGCCGAAGCGAGGGCGGAAGCGCTCGGCCGAGGCGAGGAGCCCCTCACCCACCAGCCGACCCGCCACGTAGCGCAAGGCCGCGTCCATGTCGGGCACGGTGGCGCACGGCACGGGCATCGGCTTGAGGTAGGTGAGCAGGCTCCTCGACAGGCGCATATGCGCCGAGGTCATGATCGAGGCGAGTCCGAGGAGCTGCTGGCCCAGCCGGGCCTCGTTGCGGTGGATCCACTCCGCATGCATGTAGCGCTGGGTCACCGTGAGCATGGAGCACAGGCTCACGTCCATCACACAGACGTAGCGCTCGCCCCGGTCCAGATAGCTGTCCATCCGCTCGAGGAAGTGCGCGTACTGCGCGTCCGACACGTTCCCGCTCATGCGGACCGAGAGCAACGGCCACGACGAATCGTCGAAAGTAATGACAGCGAACATGCATCCCCCCGATGCGGACATCTCGGAGTCGAGGAGGGGGGAAGGGGTCAGGCGAGGCCTGGCTCCCAGCGTTCGGGTATCGACGCTCCCCCCCAGGAAGCTCCGTGGCGCGGCACTCTAGCAGAAGAGAGGCGGCGCGTCATCCCGGGCTCGTGAAAAACCAGGAAAAGGCCGCTCCGGAGTGACCGGAGCGGCCTGGATCACGGATGGGACGAGCGCCTACGGAGACTCGGGAGCGCTCGAGGAGTTCTGCGGATTACGCGTGGCGCGCACCACGAAGTCCGCCACGTTGTTGCCGCTGTCATACCCATTGCCACGCAACGCGTCGCTGCCTCCGGACATCGTGTCAGCGGTCGAAGAGGACACCGCCTTGCGCTCGTAACTGCTACCCGCCACGGTGTTGGCAATGGCTGGAGCCGCGGTGCCTTCGGGATCAAGGGCCGCTCCCGTACCCCAGGCCAGCTTGTCCACCACGTTGCCACTCGCGTCGAGGATCCGCAGCGAAGCGCCTCCATGCGCGGTGAGGGCGGTATAGGTCGCATCGGGCGTCGGACCGATGAACGAGGTCTTCTGGGCAACCAGATAGAACCCCTTCGCCGGGATGCTCCCCGTGGTGAACGTCAGCCCCTGCAGGTCGTTGAAGCTGGAACCCGCGGACGCCGACTTGTACTGGATCTTCCACCCCGTGATCGGAACGGCGACGTTCGTCGGATTGTAGAGTTCGATGAATTCGTCGTCGTGATTGACGGTCGTGCTCCCCGCGACGAAGTTCTTCGAGGCGAACTCGCTGATGACCACGTGGTCGGCGCTCGGCGCCTCGGTGATCGTCACCGTGCCGAAGACGCCGTTGGTCGGATCCGAGATGTCGCTCTGGCCGCAGTAGACGGGGGCCGACAGCGCGCCGGTGACCGGGTCCTTGAAGGAATAGCGGAAGCCATACTTGTACGAGCCGGGCGTGGGAATGGTCAGCATGCCAGACGTCTCGTCCTCGTCGCTGACCGTGGGCGCGTACTCCCCGTTGAAGGAGACGGGCGCCCAGGTCCACGCCGTCGCGGGGCTCGTGTCCAGGCCGTAGCCCAGCTCCGCGACCACGTGGGGGTAGCCATCGTTTCCAGCCGTGTTCCGGTCCGTCACGCTCGCGGCCTTGAACCGGCTGGAGACGGCCACCGACGTACCCGCCTGGGCGGGCGGAATCGTCTTCGGGCTCTGGATGTAGCAGAGGCTCACGACCGGGCTGGCCGTCATGCCACACGTGGTGTTGGCGGCCTCGGGCGTGCCGAAGTCCCCTCCCGTGAGCGCATCCGTCGAGTCACACCAGTACCAGGGCAGGGCCGAGGCGCGCGTCCCCTGGATGAGCGAGGAGAGATTCATCGACTTGCCCGTGCTCTGGGGGAAGGACGGCGTGTAGCGGAACTCCGTCACCGTGCTGGCGCCATTGGCGACGCTCAACGACCCCGAGCCCTCCAGGGCGATCGCGCTGGGGTACTGGTAGCTGGCGGAGACGCCACCATTGGAGGCCCGATCCTTGTTCTGGGCCAGGACGAAGTGGCCCTTGCGGCCCACCACCAGCGGAACGCTCCCCTCGCCCACCTGGAACGAGCGCACGGCGTCCGAGCTGTTCTTGTACGTCACCGTGAGGCCGTTGAGGTTGAGCAGGCCGTCCGTGGCGTTGGTCAGCTCGAAGTACTCGGTCGTCCCGCTCGAGGGCGAGTGCATCACCTCGGAGACGAGCAACTGGTTGGCAATGGGACGCGTGGCCGTGTCGCACTGGCCGCTGAAGCAGACGGCGTTGGTGCCCGTGCACGCGGTGGTCGTCCCCGTCTGCTTGCAGGTGGCGGTGCCATTCTCGTCGACACAGGCCACCGTGTAGGTGGTCCGCGAGACCCCATCCGCCGCGCAGACGGGAGCATCCGGAGTGCAGGTCACGCCCGCGCACACGTCCTCGGGCGTGGTCGTGTCCACGAGGGACAGACTGGAGTTGCCGACGTCATCCTTCACCTTCAGCCCGAAGTAGTAGTGGGTGCCGCGAGTCAGGCCGGTGGCGCGCGCCGACTCCGCGCTGCCCGGGGCCTTGGGCACGCCCACGCTCACCGGCGTGGCGCCCTCGAACGACGCCTCGGTGATGGGGCTCAGGGAGTAGCGCAGCTCGTAGCTGGAGGCGATACCCAGCGTCCCGTCATCGCCCACGGCCGTCCAGGCCAGGGTCACCGCGTTGGCCGTAAGCTCGGCCACCGTGAGCGACACGGCGCTCGGCGCGACGTCATCCACGATGGTGAACTTGCCGCTGGTGGCGCTGTCCAGCGTGCCCGCCATGGCGACGAGCCAGAAATCCGTGCCCTGCTGGTCCACGCTCAACGTGGAGAAGGTGGCGAGTCCCGCCACGGGCTTCACGGTCACGGTGCCCAGGAGCTCGGCCGCGTTGTTGCCGCCCACCAGGCCCAACGTGATGTCGGGCGAGTCCACGGAGAGCACGTTGCCGAACGTGTCGGTGATGGCCACGGTCACCGCGGGCATCACCTCGCGAACCTTGACGCTGGAGGGCTGCGCGCGGAACACCAGCATCGCGGGCGTCCCCGTGCTGTCGATGTCGAAGGAATCGCTCGAAGCGGAGTCCAGCCCCTCGGCGGAGGCCGTCAGCACGTAGCCGGTACCCGCCTCGGTGATGGAGAGGCCCGGGAAGGACGCCACGCCATCCACGGGGTCCGCGGACGTGGTCCCCGCCAGCGTGCCCTTGTTGAGGGCGAGCGTCACCCGCGGGGCGGAGACGGAGAGCGGGTTGCCGGAAGCATCCGTCACGGCCACCCGCACCTCGAAGGTCTCACCAGCGCGACGGTTGGAGGGCGGCTGGGTGAAGACGAGCTTCGCGGCGGCGACCGGCGCGGGCAGCACCTCGAAGGGGGAGCTCGTCGCCGACGCCAGGCCGGCGGCGCTCGCCACCAGGGTGTAGCCCGCAGCGGCCTTCTCGAGCACCAACGTGGAGAAGCGCGCCACGCCATTGACCGCCGCCACGGACACCGTCCCCTTCAGCTCGGCCGAGGGAGAGCCCTCGCCGAGCGCCACCGTCACCGTGTCGCTGGCGTCCGTCACCGTCTGGCCGCTCGCGTCCTGGATGGTGACCTCGAAGGTGCCCAGCGGCTCGCCCGCCGTACCGGACGAGGGCGCCGCGGTGAAGACGAGATGGGGGGCAGCCAGGGAGACGAACTCGACGGTGGGCCGCGTGGCCAGCGTCACCGGGCCCTCTTCCGCCTCCACCGTGGCCGTCACCGTCTTCGTGCCCGCGACAGTGGACACGAGCGTCGCGACCGCCACGCCCTGCGCATCCGTGGGGCCCGACGCCTGCTGAAGCGTGTTGCCCTCATCCGAGGCCTCCACCGTCACCGAGCGGCCCTCCAGCGGGGTGCCCTCCGCCGTGCGCACCGTCACCCGGATCTCCACGGTGTCCTGGCCGTTGGCGCGCACGCCCTGGGCCGGGTTCACCTCCACCGACGAGCGCTCCGCGTCCGGCACCTCCCGCACTGGCGGAGGAGGCGGGTTCGGCCGATCACGACATGCCGATCCACCAAGGGACAGACCGAGCAACAACGCACTCCACGCGACCAGCCGCGCGAGCGAGGGGGGGGCATGCTTCATGAAGCAACTCCAGGCTGAAGAGGGAACGCAGCCCGCCAGCCAGGAGGCTTCGCGGGCACACAACCCTCTTATCAGATGCTCCCTGCCTGGAAAAACACAGCCCAGGAAGAACGCCTGCTTCCTCCCAGAACGTCACATGCCGTTCACAGACCCAGGGCCTTGAGCATCAACCCCGAGCCGAGCAGGGACTGGCCTCCGTCGCACACCAGCAGTGAACCGGTGATGTACGAAGCGGCGTCGGAGGCCAGGAAAAGCGCGACTTGCGCGATGTCCTGCTTCGTTCCGAGGCGACCCAGGGGCAGGGCCTCGAGGAGCTTGCCGCGCGAATCATCACCCGGAGCGAGGCGGCGCATACCCTCGGTGTCATCGATGGGCCCGGGAGTGATGGAGTTGACGCGGATGCCCAGGCCCCCCCACTCGATGGCGAGGGTGCGGGTGAGCATGTCCACGCCGGCCTTGGCGGCGCACACGTGGGCCTGCATGGCCATGGGCAGGTAGGCCTGGGGGGCGGAGATGTTGAGCACGGACGCGCCCGGCTTGCGCAGGTGCTCGAAGGCGGCGCGGCAGGTGTTGAAGGTGCCGAGCACGTCGATCTCCAGCACCGACTTGAACGCATTGGAGGACATGCCGACCGCGGGGGCGGGGAAGTTGCCCGCCGCGCCGCACACGAGGATGTCGAGTTCCCCATGCGCGTCGCGCGCCGTCCGGAGGGCCTTCTCCAGGGCGTCGTACTGGCGCACGTCGGCGGCCACGCCCAGGGCGGTGCCATGCGCCTGGAGCCCCTTCACGGCTGCCTCCAACTTCTCCACGTTGCGGCCGTTGATGGCGACCTTCGCGCCCGCCTTCACGAGGGCCTCGGCGATGCCGAGGTTGATGCCGCTGCTGCCCCCCGTGATGAACGCCGACTTGCCCGCCAGCAATCCATCCCGGAACACACCCTGTGCCATGTCACTCCCCTTCTCTTGACCGCGTTGACGCCCGGACCCGAGCGCTCAGCCGAACTCGACGACCTTCATACCGAAGAGCCGTTCCACGGACTGGATGAGCTCGTCGCTCACCTGCACCTTGAGTGGCAGGTTGGCGATGAGCGCCTCGGCCTCGTTGGAGAACAGCAGGCTCACCGCCAGGGGCGTGGCGCCCTCGTACTTCTTGACGAGCTGCGCGAGCTTCGTGAGCCGCTCGTCGGTGGCGAGATCCGCCGGCAGCCGCAGCTCCAGGCGCTTGGTGCGCTTCTCCCGCACCGCCTTGAGGCTCTGGATGTCCTCCACGATGAGCTCCGCCACCGGCGTGTCCTCGTCGCGCTGGTTGATCTGCACCGTGCCCGTCACGAGGATGGGATCATCGCTCTTGAGCAGGGTCTCCCAGTGCTCGAAGCCGGGCTTGGGCCCCGACTTCGTCCACTTGCCGTCCTTGCCCATGACGTTGCGCGTGCCGTCCTTGCCCGGGAAGCACACCAGCTCCAGCGAGCCGGACAGGTCCTCCAGCGTCACCCACGCCATGCGCTTGCCCGTCTTGGTGGGCCGCTCGCGCAGCGCCGCCACCACGCCCGCGATGGTGAGCTTCTCGTCCTTGCGCGCGCGTTGCACCGCGGTGATGGGCCGCGCGTAGCGCTTGAGCTCCTTGTCGTAGGCATGCAGCGGGTGGCCCGACACGTAGAAGCCGATGGCCTCCTTCTCCAGCGCCAGGCGCTCCTTCTCCGACCACTCTTCCACCTGCACGTAGTCGTTCTTCAGGTCCGCCCCACCCGACGCGCCCCCGCCCAGCATCCCGAAGAGCGAACTCTGCCCCGCCGCCTTGTCCTTCTGGCTGCTCGAGCCGCGGCTCATCGCGCGCTCGATGCTCTCGAAGATCTGCCGGCGCGGGCGCTTCTCGAAGTCGAAGGACCCCGCCTTCACCAGCGCCTCGAGCACCTTGCGGTTCACCTTGCGCGAGTCCACGCGCTCGCAGAAGTCGAACAGGCTCTTGAAGGACCCTTCCTTGCGTGCCTCGACGATGGACTCGATGGCGCCCTCGCCCACGCCCTTGATGGCGCCCAGGCCGAAGCGGATCTTCCCCTCCACCGCGCCGAACGCCATGTCCGACTGGTTCACATCCGGCGGCAGCACCTGCACGCCCGACTGGCGCGCCTCGCCGATGTGCAGCACCACCTTGTCCGTGTTTTCCTTCTCGCTCGTGAGCAGCGCCGCCATGAACTCGACGCGGTAGTGCGCCTTGAGCCACGCGGTGTGCAGGGTGACGAGTCCGTAGGCCGCCGAGTGGCTCTTGTTGAAGCCGTACTCGGCGAACTTCTCCATCAGGTCGAAGATCTCCCCCGCGACCTTCAGGTCCACGTTGTTGTTCTTGCAGCCCTCGAGGAAGCCGGCGCGCTCGGCCTGCATGACCTCGGCCTTCTTCTTGCCCATGGCGCGGCGAAGCAGGTCCGCGCGGCCCAGGGTGTAGCCTCCCAGCACCTGGGAGATCTGCATCACCTGTTCCTGGTAGACGATAACGCCGTAGGTGTCCTTGAGGACGGGCTCGAGCAGCGGGTGCGGGTACACCACCTTCTCGCGGCCGTGCTTGCGGTTGATGAACACGTCCACCATGCCCGAGTCGAGCGGACCCGGACGGTAGAGCGCGCCCGCGGCGATGACGTCTTCGAAGCACGACGGCTTGAGCTTCATCACCATTTCGGTGAAGCCGCTGGATTCCATCTGGAAGACGCCGGCCGTGTCGCCGTCCGCCATGAGCTTCCACACCTCGGCGTCATCGAGCGGGATGTCCTCGCGCAGGAGGGGCTTGCCGTTGGGCGGGTTGCGGTTGATGAGGTTGAGCGCGTTCTGGATGACGGTGAGCGTCTTGAGGCCGAGGAAGTCGAACTTCACCAGGCCCGCGGCCTCCACCTCGTCCTTGGCGAACTGGGTGATGAGGGTGTCTTCGCCCGGCGGCTGGTAGGTGGGCACGAACTCCCACAGCGGCTTGTCGGCGATGACCACGCCGGCCGCGTGCATGCCGGGCTGGCGGTGCAGGCCCTCGAGCGCGAGCGCGATCTCCAGCACGTCCTTGGTGGTGACGTCCTTGCCATCCACCTGGCCGATGGCGCTCGGCTTCTCCATCATCTCCTTGAGCCGCGGCTCCTGCTCGATGGCGTCCTTGAGGGTGATGCCGAGCACCTCGGGCACGAGCTTCGCGATGCGGTCACCCTCGCTGAAGGGCAGCGCGAACACGCGGCACACGTCGCGCAGCACGCTCTTGGCCTTGAGCGAGCCGAAGGTGATGATCTGCCCGACGTTGTTCTCCCCGTACTTGCGGCCCACGTACTTGATGACCTCGTCGCGCCGGTCCTGGCAGAAGTCGACGTCGAAGTCGGGCATCGACACGCGCTCGGGGTTGAGGAAGCGCTCGAAGAGCAGGTTGTACGGGAGCGGATCCAGGTCGGTGATGCGCAGGCAGTACGCCACGAGGCTGCCCGCGCCCGAGCCACGGCCCGGGCCCACCGGGATGTTGTTCTGCTTGGCCCAGTTGATGAAGTCCTGGACGATGAGGAAGTAGCCGCTGAACCCCATCTTCTGGATGACGCCGAGCTCCAGCTCCAGGCGGGCCTTGTAGGGCTCGCGGTCCACGGGATTCTGGCCGGCGCGGAAGCGCGCCAGGTCGATCTCCTTGAAGCGCTCCTCGAGGTTCGCGCGCGCCAGCTCCGCCATGTAGCTGTCGGGCGTGTGGCTGTCGGGCACCTGGAAGGTGGGCAGCATGGGCTTGCCGAGCTTCAGCTCCAGGTTGATCTGCTCGACGATGCGCTGGGTGTTGTGGACGGCCTCGGGCGTGTCGTGGAAGTACTCGAGCATCTCCTGGGGGCTCGTGACGTAGAGCTTGTCCGTGGAGTGCTTCATGCGCTTGCCGTCCGCGAGCGTCTTGCCGCTGGCGATGCACATGAGCAGCTCGTGCGCGCGCGCGTCTTCCTTCTTGATGTAGTGCGCGTCCGCGGTGGCGCACAGCGGGATGTCCAGGTCGCGGCTGAGCTGCTTGAGGTTGGTGTTGGCCGTCTCCTGCTCGGGCATCCCGTTGGACTGCACCTCGAGGAAGAACTGGCCCGGCTCGAAGATGTTCTTGTACTCGAGCGCCGCGCGGCGCGCGTGGTCCATGTCACCGCGGAAGGCCGCGCCCGTCACCTCGCCGCCCAGACACGCGGTGAGGGCGAACAGGCCCTTGCTGTGGTCGGCCAGGAGCTTCTTGTCGATGCGCGGGTGGTAGTAGAAGCCCTCGCGGTAGGCCATGGACGAGAGGTACTTGAGGTTGTCGTACCCCTCCTTGTTCTTCGCCAGGAGGATGAGGTGGTGGCCCACCTTCTCCGTACGGTCCGCGCGCCCCTTGGGGCCGGCCACGTACGTCTCCATGCCGATGATGGGCTTGATGCCCGCGTCCTTGGCCTTCTTGTAGAAGTCGATGGTGGCGAACATGTTGCCGTGATCCGTCACGGCCACGCTCGTCATCCCCTTCTCCTTCACCGTCTTGATGAGATCCTTCATCCGGATCGCCCCGTCGAGGAGCGAGTACAGCGAGTGCAGGTGGAGGTGGGTAAAGGACATGGCGGATAAGTAGTCAGCTGGGGGTGGCTTCACCAGACGATTGTTCAGGCCCGGGCCGCCCGCCAGTTCCCGTCCACCCGGTTCGTCCGGGACCGGAAGCGCGGCCCGGGCACCTTGTGGCACGGCCCTCACCCCGGGTGAAGGAGCCCCTGGGTTGGCCGAGTGCTACCCGGCCCGCCCCCTGGAAGGAGCCCGGGACGGGCGCCCGCCCGCCCGGCCGCCCCGTCGGACGGGCCTCTTCACACTTCTTCATGCGCCCCACAAACGCCCCTGACGAGCGCCGCGCATTCTCCCCATCGTCGCCGAACGAACGGCGCGCAACACGCGAGGGCCCCCGCGGGGTCCTCCAGGGAGCAACCGTCATGAACACGAAGAGCAAGATCCTCCTCGCCGGGTCCGCCATCCTCGGTGTCGTCCTCCTCACGGGTTTCCGGGGCGGGCACATGGGCTGGGGCGCGCGAGACCCCGAGCGCATCAAACAGATGATCACCTGGCGCCTGGATGACCGGCTCGAGGACCTGAAGGCCACGGACGACCAGAAGCGGACGATTCAAGGGCTGAAGGACTCGCTCTTCGACGAGGGCCAGAAGCTGGTGACGGAGCAGCGCGAGGCGGGCAAGGAGCTGGTGAACCAGTGGGATGCGGCCCAGCCCGACGCCCGCGCCGTGCATGCCCTGGTGGACGCCCGCGTGGATGCCTGGCGCGCCTTCGCCCACAAGGTGGCCGACGCCGCCCTGGAGGCCCACCGCGTCCTCACCCCCGCACAGCGCCAGCAGGTGTCTGCCGGCGCCCGTGAACACATGAACGCCCGCCACTAGCCACGCGCCCCCGGATGCTCACGGGTGGACAGGCCCGCGACCCTGGGACCCTCCGCGCCCCCCGCCGAATGGCTACGTTACGGGGGTGCCACACAACTACCAGGAGTTCGCCCGCCGCATCCGTGACTACTCCCGCCTCGCCGAGGTGAACGAGTACGCCCGGGTCCTCGAGGGAGGCGTCGAGTACCCGCTCTTCCGCCTCACCGTCCCCGGGGATCGCTGGCTCGTCATCACCTCGGGCTTCCACGGAGAGGAGCCCGCCGGGCCCCTCACGTTGAGCTGGCACTTCGAGGAGATCGTCCTCTACGCGCGCGAGCGCGGCGTGGGGCTGCGCGTCTACCCGTGCATCAACCCCTCGGGCTTCGAGGACGGCACGCGCTACAACCGCAGCGGCGAGAAGATCAACAACGACTTCCTGCGCTACGAGACCACGCCCGGCACCTGGAAGGGCGAGGTGCAGCGCGACGAGTCCTTCCTGCGCTGGGTGTTGTTCGACGGCGGGCCCAAGGAGACGCGCGCGGTGCGCTCGGACATCGCCCGGCACCCCGCGCCCGCCGCCGCGCTCGACATCCACCAGGACAACTACATTCCGGGGGCCCATACCTACGCGTATACCTTCGGGGACAAGGCCGCCTTCGTGCCGCTGATGGAGGCCGCGTCCACGCACGCCCACGTCATCCGCGACGACAAGGTGGACGAGCACAACCGCACGGACCGCCACGGGCTCATCGAGTACCACGACGGCAGCGTCACCGATTATTTCGTGCGCAGCGGCGTGCCCTATACTGCGGCGTTGGAGACCACCACCCAGACTCCGCTCGAAGCCAGCCACGCCATCAACCTCATCTGGGTGCGCGGTTTCATCGACCTGGCGGCGCGCGGAGGTGGGAGCACCTGACATGATTCGCCGTCCCCTGGGCGCCACCGGCCCGCACGTGTCCGCGCTGGGCTATGGAGCCGGGCCCGTGGGCAGTCCCGAGTTGTCCGAGGAAGCGGCCCACGCGCTGCTCAACGGGGTGCTCGACGCGGGCATCAACCTCATCGACACCGCCCCGAGCTACGGCCTGTCCGAGGAGCGCATCGGCCGGGCCCTCCAGGGCCGGCGTCACGAGTTCATCCTCTCCACCAAGTGCGGCTACGGCGTGCCCGGCGTGGAGGACTGGACGGGGCCCTGCATCACCCAGGGGATTGAACAGGCCCTGCACCGGCTGCGCACCGACTTCATCGACGTGGTGCACTTCCACTCGTGTCCCGTGGAGGTGCTCGAGCGTCCCGGCGTGGTGGACGCGCTCCAGGCCGCCGTGCAGCGGGGCCAGGTGCGCGTCGCCGCGTACTCGGGCGACAACGAGGCCCTCGCCTGGGCCCTGCGCTCGGGCGCGTTCGGCTCGGTGCAGCTCTCGCTCAACCTCTTCGACCAGCGCGCGCTCGACACGGCCCTGCCCCTGGCGCGGGAGCGGGGAATCGGCGTCATCGCCAAGCGGCCCCTGGGCAACGCCCCCTGGCGCTTCCCCCAGCGCCCCGCCGCCCACGACATCGCCACGTACTGGGACCGCATGCACGCGCTCGGGTTGGATCCCTCGGGCCTGGACTGGAACGAGTTCGCCCTGCGCTTCACCGCCTTCACTCCGGGCGTGGCGAGCTGCATCGTGGGCACCACGCGCCTGGAGCACCTCCAGCACAACCTGCGCGCCCTCGAGCAGGGCCCCCTGCCCGAGCCCCTCGTGCAACGCCTCCGTGACGCGTTCCACCGCCAGGGCGCCGCCTGGGACGGCCTCATCTGAGGCCCCGCCGCGGCGAGCCCCCCCGCGAAACCCCATCCGCTCCTTGCAAGTCCCCTCCACCCCTGTCACGACAGCACCCCGCCCCCGGAGTCCGTCCCTTCCGGGCGAGGTGGTTTGACATCAAACTGATTCAGCCGGACGATGGTCCGCTAGAGTTGGGAGCGATG
The DNA here is from genome assembly GCF_002305875.1 of Cystobacter fuscus. NCBI lineage: Bacteria > Pseudomonadati > Myxococcota > Myxococcia > Myxococcales > Archangiaceae > Cystobacter > Cystobacter fuscus. The sequence goes on from NZ_CP022098.1 coordinate 10,146,329, forward strand.
AATTTCATGAGCTGGAAGCAAGGGGTCATCGGAGGCGCGGGTCTGGTGCTGGGAGCGTGCGCGTCGCAGCAGGTGCCAGTGAAGCAGTACTCCCTGGCGGGAGGGCGCGCGGAGTACCGCGACTACGCGGGAGAGCGGGCCAACATCTGTGACTCGGAGCCGCGCTGGTTGATGGACGAGCTGAGCAGCATGAATGGTCTGCTGGCGCGCTTCGTGTCCTCGACGGAGCAGGCGAACACGCCGGGGGCGGCGGAGCAGGCGCAGCAGATGGCGCTGCTCAAGGAGGCCGCGGGCTCGCTGGGCAAGGTGCTCGACGTGCACCAGTCCAACCTCAAGGCGTTGCAGGGCTGCGGCTTCGCGCGCTCGGGGGCGTTCCCGGAGCTGGGCCGGCGGGGACTGGAGCTGGTGGAGATGTCCCGCGCGCGGCTGGCCGAGGGCAACGCGGCGAAGAAGGTCGAGGCGGCCCAGCTCAAGTGGACGGAGGAGGCGCCCCAGCGCGAGCAGACGGCGCGGCAGACGTGGTGCGCGAAGGAGCCCGAGGTGGGCAGCACGGATCTCTTCTACGCGCGCCGGTTCGCCGATGGCCGCACCGAGTGGCTCTTCTGCGATGGCCACCGCGTCCAGGCCTCCTCGGCGAGCGCGGAGCCCACGCTGGTGTCGCCCGAGGGACTGAGCGCGAAGGATCGTCGCAAGGTGAAGCCGGCGCGCTACCTCGACGCGGCGCGGAGCTACCCCGCGGAGGAGATCGACAAGCAGCCCACCGAGTCGGGAGCTCCGGCCCCCGCCCAGGGCGCGGCCACCAGCGGCCAGTGAGCGGAGCGGGCCATCGGGGCTCCCACCGCATGGGAGCGGGGCGCTAGCATCCGCGCCCATGATTCGTTCCGCCACCGCCGAGGACGTCCCCGTCATCGCCCGGCTCATCCGGGCCCTGGCCGAGTACGAGAAGCTCTCCCACCAGGCCGTCCTCCGGGAGGAGGATCTGAAGCAGCACCTGTTTGGCGAGCGGCCCCATGCCGAGGTCGTCCTCGCCGAGGAGGCGGGCACGGTGGTGGGCTTCGCCCTCTTCTTCCACACCTACTCCACCTTCCTCGCCCGGCCGAGCCTGTACCTGGAGGACCTCTTCGTGCTGCCCGAGCACCGGGGCGGAGGCCATGGCAAGGCGCTGCTGTCGCACCTGGCGCGGCTCGCCGTCGAGCGGGGCTGCGGGCGCTTCGAGTGGTCCGTGCTGGACTGGAACGCGCCCGCCATCGCCTTCTACGAGTCGTTCGGCGCCGTGCCCCTGAAGGACTGGACCGTCTTCCGGCTCACGGGGGAGGCCCTGACGCGGCTGGCGGGAAGCACGTAGGCTCGGCCACCCACCTGGCGACGAGGCTCTCCCGGCCGCCCCATCTGCGCGCGAGCAAGAGGACGTAACATGGGACGGGGAAGAAAGGCGCATGCAGCCCATGGATGACAACGAGCGCCGCACGGTGAGGACCGACGATCGCCGCACGGTGAGGACCGAGAACCACCGCACGCAGGCGCTCGGCACGGAGGAGGCGCCCCCACCCCAGGCCCAAGCCCCCGAGGCCGCCGCTCCGGCCACGCTGGGCCGGGGCACGGCCCTGGATCGCTACGTGGTGCTCGAGCCCCTGGGCCAGGGGGGCATGGGGATGGTGTATGCCGCCTATGACTCGGTGCTGGACCGCAAGGTGGCACTCAAGCTGCTGCCTCCCGGGGACGTGGACGGGGATACCGAGATGACCTCGGGGCGGGCCCGGCTGCTGCGCGAGGCGCAGGCGATGGCCCGGCTCTCCCACCCCAACGTGGTGGCCGTCTACGACGTGCACCAGCACGGCCTCCAGGTCTTCATGGCCATGGAGCTGGTGGAGGGGCAGACGCTGCTGCAGTGGCAGCGGCAGCAGAAGCGCGGGTGGAGGGAGATCCTCGCCGCCTTCCTGTCCGCGGGCCGGGGCCTGGCCGCCGCGCACGCCGCGGGGCTCGTCCACCGCGACTTCAAGCCCACCAACGTCCTGGTGGGCAAGGACGGCCGCGTGCGGGTGACGGACTTCGGGCTGGCACGCACGCACAACGCGCCCCCGGACGAGCCCTCCGAGCCCGAGCCCTCCACGGGCGCGCGGGACACCGGCCCGGTCAAGGCGCACAGCATGCTGGAGCTGGAGCTGACGCAGCGAGGCGCGGTGCTCGGGACGCCGGCGTACATGGCCCCCGAGCAGTTCCGCGGCGCCGCGGCGGACGCGCGCAGCGATCAGTTCTCCTTCGCCGTGTCGCTGTGGGAAGCGCTGTACGGGGAGCGTCCCTTCGAGGGAACCACCACGGGCGAGCGCCGCCAGAACGTGCTGGACGGGCGCATCCGCACGCCCCCCGCCTACTCGGACGTACCCCCGTGGGTGACGCGGGCCCTGTTGCGTGCCCTGAACACCGAGCCCGCGGCGCGCTACCCGTCGCTGGATGCGCTGCTGGCCCTGCTGGAGCGGGATCCCGCCCAGGTGCGCCGCCGCCGGCTGTCCGCCGCCGCCCTGCTGCTGCTCGTCGTGGGCTCGGGGACGCTCGCCTGGTTCTCCTGGCACCAGCGCCAGGCGAGCCTGTGCACCGGCGCCGCGGAGCGCCTGCGCGGCGTCTGGGATGTGCCCCGGCAGAAGGCCATCGAGAAGGCGTTCCTCGCCACCCAGCGCTCCTACGCCCACGACACGTGGCAGCGGGTGCACGACGCGCTCGACCTGTACACCACCGCGTGGCGGAACATGCACCAGGGCACGTGCGAGGCCACGCGCCTGCGAGGCGAGCAGTCCGAGGCCGTCCTGTCGCTGCGCATGGCCTGCCTGGACAACCGGCTGCAGGACGTGGCCGCGCTCACCGAGGTCTTCACCGAAGCCGACGCCACGGTGGTGGAGAAGGCCATCTCCGCCACCAGCGCGCTGCGCGGGCTCGAGGGGTGCGCGGACGTGGAGGCGCTCATGGCCGAGGTGACGCCTCCGGAGGATCAAGCCACGCGCCAGTCCGTGGACACCGCGCGCGCCCAGCTCGCCCGCGTCAAGGCGCTCACCGAGGCGGGCAGGTTCAAGAACGCCCAACTGCTGGCCAAGAACGTGGCCGAGAAGGCGGCGGGCTTGCACTACCCTCCCCTGTACGCCGAGGCCCTCTTCATGCAGGCCTGGACGCAGCTCATCGCCGGGGAGAACCAGGGCGTGCCCGCGCTGCTCCAACGCGCGCTGTGGCTCGCGCACGCCTCGCGCAATGATCGGATCGCGGCGGCCGCCTGCGTGCGGCTGATGGGCTACCACAGCGCGCACGGTCCCCCCGAGGAGGCGCGGCACTGGGAGCAGTTCGCCCAGGCGGCGCTCGATCGGCTGGGAGAGAATGGCGAGCTGCGCGCCATCTTCCACAACAACCGGGGACTGGCGCTCTACCAGCAGGGCAACTTCGCCGAGGCCTACGAGGCCTTCGACAAGGCCTTCGCGCTGGCCGAGCACAACCTGGGCGCGGCCAACGCCATGACGCTGCGCTACGCCACCAACTCGGTGGCCGCGCTGGGCAACCTGGACCGCATCGACGAGACCCAGCGGGCCTTCGAGATGCTCGTGCACCTGGGCGAGACGAACCTCGGCCCCCTGCACCCCTTCCTCAGCCAACCCCTGTCCAACCTGTCCAACTTCTACGCCTTCCAGGGGCGCTTCGCCGACGCGCGCCGGCTGCTCGACAGGGTGCGGGTCATCGGCCAGCAGGCCTATGGCGCGCGCTCGGAGGAGTGGGCCCAGTTCCACATCGCCTACGGAGACCTCGAGGCCGCCGAGGGCCATGACACCGAGGCGCTCGGGCACTACGAGGAGGCGGCGCACCTGTTCCGCGAGCTCACGGGCGCCGAGAGCCTGGAGCTGCTGCAGGCCCTGGTGAAGGAAGCGGATGCCCGGACGGAGCTCGGACAGCTCGCGCCGGCCCAGCGCACCTACCAGCAGGTGCTGGAGCTCACGAAGAAGGACCCGCGCCAGTACGCCCAGGTGCATACCCAGGCGCTCGCCGGACTCGCGGACCTGAACGACGCGCGCGGCCAGCACGAGCAGGCGCTCCACCTGCGGCAGCAGGCACTGGAGCTGCGCGAGCGCGACCTGGGCCCCGAGCACATCAACACGGCACTCATGCGCGTGGCCATCGCCAGCAGCTACCTGGAGCTGGGAGAGCCCGAGCGCGCACTGGCGCTCTACGACAAGGAGCAGGCCTTCTTCGAGAAGACGTTGAGCGCGGACTCGCCCTCGGGCGTGCTGCCGCTGGCGGGCAAGGGCGAGGCCCTGCAGCAACTGGGCAGGGCCGCCGAGGCCCTTCCGCTGCTCGAGCGCGTGCTGAACATCATCGAGTCCCATCCCATGCGCCCGGCGTACACCGCCGCCGTGCAGGCCGCCCTCGCGCGCTCGCTCTGGGACACCCGGCAGCAGCCGGAGCGCGCCTGGAAGCTCGCCATGGCCGCCCATGCCACCTACTCCCGCTCACCCATCCGCCACGCGAACGAGCTGGCCCGGCTGGACAAACTGCTGCGGCGGCACGCCCCCCGGGAGTCCCCCCCCTCTGGCTCGCTCGCCCAGCCCGGCCCTCACTGAAGCCCCTTGAAGAAGCCCCTTGAAACACCTCGGGAGGACGGCGACCCACCGCCCTCCCGGGCTCCTCGCGACTACAGCCCGCGCGGATCGTAGTACTCGGCCGAGGCCTGGTCGTGGTTGCTGGCTCCGCCCACCGCGAGCACCGTGCCGTCGCGCAGCAGCGTGGCCGTGTGCCGGTAGCGATCCACGTTCATCCTGGACGTCACCGACCACGTGCCCGTCGCCGGGTTGTAGCGCTCGGAGGCGTACTGGATGCCCAGGAACTGGTGGTAGCCGCCGGCCACCAGCACCTCGCCATTGTCGAGCAGCGTGGCCGTGTGCCAGCGGCGCGGCGACTTCATGCCGCCGGTGGGCAACCACGCGCGCGTGGCCGGGTCATACAGCTCCGCCGAAGCGCTCAGGGCGATGTCGATGCCCGCCCCACCCACCACCAGCACCCTGCCATTGGGCAGCAGGGTGGCCGAGTGCCAGGCTCGGCCCGTGCTCAGACTGCCCGCGCTCGTCCACGTGCCCGTTGCCGGATCATAGAGCTCGGCGCTGGAGAGCAGCGCGTCGTCCTCCACGTTGTCATCCGGCTGCTCGCTGCCTCCCGTCACCAGCACCTTGCCATCGGGCAGCAGGGTCATGGTGTGGAAGCCACGCGCCTGGGCGAGGCTGCCCGTGGCGGACCACACGCCGGTGGCCGGGTCATACAGCTCCGCCGAGCTCAGCGCGGGACCGCGTGACTCCGAGCCGAAGCCACCGGCCACGAGCACCCGGCCATCATTGAGCAACACGGCGGCATGGTAGAAGCGCCGCTCGGTGAGCGCGCCAGTGGCCAGCCACCTGCCCGACGCGGGCACGTAGAGTTCGGCGGAGGGCTTGCTGGTGGAGCCGGTGCCCCCCGCCATGAGCACGCGGCCATCGCGCAGCCGGGTGGCGGTGTGGCCACGGTGAGCGCTCTGGGTGCTCCCCGTGGGGGACCATGTCTTGGTGTACGGGTCATACAGCTCGGCGGTGGAGTTGAAGCCACCGGCCGCCAGCACCCGGCCATCCTCCAGCAGGGTCGCGGAGTGGGACAGGCGAGGCAGCGCCATGCTGCCCGTGGGAATCCACCCGCCCTGGGGGACCTCCTCGCACGCGGGGCTCGGCACCACCGTGATGGTCCGCATCACCGTGCTGGTGAGGCCCACCGAGTCCGTCGCCGTGTACGTGAGGGGGTAGGTGCCCGGCACCCGGGTGTTGACCGTTCCCGAGCGCGTCACCTGCCGCCCACCCGAGCACTCGTCGTAGGCCATGTAGCCCTGCTCCACGAAGTTCTCGCCACACGGCAAGGTGACGGAGGTGGAGCCGAAGAGGCTGAGCATCGGGCGCCGGGTATCGACCACCGTCGCGGTGTACGAGCAGGAGAACTCGTTGCGGGAGGGATCCCGCGCGGTGTACGTCCGCCGGGTGGTGCCCAGCGGATAGAAGTTGTTGGACGGTCCGAGGACATCGGCGATGCCGCAGTTGTCCTGGGTGGACTGGGGCGGATACACCCCGAAGAGGCCTCCGCTGTAGCACTCGGCCGTGAAGTCCTCGGGGCACTCCATGGTCGGCGGAGTGGTGTCCACGGCGGAGACCGTGGCCGTGCAGTTCGAGCTCAGGCCCGCGGTGTCCGTGCAGGTGAGCGTCACGTGCGTGGTGCCCGGACCGAAGCTGACGAGGCTCTGCGTGCACTCCTTCAGGTTGCCATCCGGGTCATACGAGCCCGCATCCACCGAGCCGCTCGCGCCGCAGGTGGGACCCACCGCCAGCGTCAGGTCCCTGCACTGCGCCACCGGAGGACGGTTGGCGGGGACGACGGTACGGCACGAGGCGCTACAGGTGCCCGAGCCGTTGGCGGCCCCCGTGTCACACTGCTCGCCCGGATCCACCACGCCATCGCCACACCAGTGCGTGCGGCACACCGACGAGCACGGCGTGCCCGGCACACCATTCTGCGCGCCCGTGTCGCACTGCTCGGGGTACTGCACCACCCCGTCCCCGCAGCGCACCGGCGCCGCTCCGCGCACCAGCACGTACGGCACGCCGTGCGAGCCATCCGCGAAGTCCCGGGAGCCCGGCCAGCGCGCCCGGGAGGCGTCATCCCGCGCGATGACGAGCGGGGTGAAGTTCGCCTCCGGGTAGGAGACGAACGCCTCGTGCACCGAGCAGCCCCAGTTGGACAGCACGCTGTCCGTCAAACCATTGAGGGCCTCGTGCGAGGCGACGATGTGCGCGTCGTTGTAGCAACCCACGCCCGTCACCACGAACGAGCCGAAGGGATCGAGCACCGGGACCGGGACGGGGACGATGGGCAGCGGGTCCGGCGTCTTGGGCGGCTCCACGTGGTAGTAGCAGCTCAGGCTGATGTACATGCCCGTCTTGCCCGGCTGGGCGGCGGCGAACTTCACGGCGTTGAGGGTGACCTGATCGTCCGCCTTGCCGTGGTAGACGGGATCCGTGCCCACGACGATGACGTTGCCGTCGACCACCGGGCCCCAGAGGTGCTTGGTGCTCTCGGCGGCCGCCATGCGGCCCACGTCCGTCTTGCAGGAAGGGTCTCCCAGGATGAGGGCGCGGTAGGAGGCGAAGTCCGCGGAGCCCAGGGTCTTCCAGCGCGCACCGTCGACGACCTCCACCTGATAGCCCAGCGCCCGGGCCTTCCGCTCCTCGACGCTGTCGCCCGCCCGGAGGATCTCCACCGTGTCGCGCAGGATGAGCACCTTGTCGCCGCTGACCAGTCCCTGGGGCCGGGTGCTCGCTCGCGGGGAGACCGCGCCCGGCCCGGACACCGGCGGCTCGCCGTCCAGTTCCGACAGCGACTCGCCACCACAGGCCGCGAGCACCAGCACGCACGCGACCATCCACGCGCGCAGCGGGATGCCGCGACACCTCTCCAGGTGAAGCTCGGATTGCATTGATAGAACTCCGTCTCGAAGCATCGCGCACGAGGCCACACGCCGCCTGGCGGCCATCGCGCTCGTCACGACCGCTGTGCCCCGACGGAGAGGGCACGCGATTATTCATTCAACGCGCGGAAAACCCGCGAGCAGCCCCCCCAACCCGTCAGGCCACGGGGCCCCGGGCCGAGCGCAGGGCGTCGATCAGCTCCCGCGCCGAGGCCGGATGGCCCTGCCCCTGCGGGGTGAAGAAGATGCCCACCGGCATCCCCTCCTGCTCCAGTTGGGGCAGCACGCTCTCGAGCAGCTCCTGCAACGGGATGGCGCGCGGCTTGAAGCCGGACCACAACCGCGTGGCACACAGCTCGGCGAACTCGGGTGCCGGCCAGAGGGGCAGCACGTCCCGTCCGGCATCGTCGAGCGCGAGTGCCCATCCCTCACCATCCAGGCCCCACACCTCTCCCGACTCCGTCACGCGCTGAAGGAAGTACGCGTAGCGCCGTGCGGCGGGCAACCGCAGCACGGCTTCGATTCGTTCCTGATTCTGCTCACGTTCCATCCGAACTCCCCGTGATCGAAGGATTTGCGATGGGTCCGACATGCGCCGCCTCCTGTCGGGCCCGCTCCAAGAGCGAGACGCCCTCCTCGGCCATTGCTCCGAGGATGCACTCCTGCTCGCGCGGCTCGAGCCCGGGGATGCAGCGCACGCCCGTTCCCGGCTGCCTGGCCAGCTCGCTCGGCAACGGGGTGTTGGGCGAAAGCTCACGCGCCCAGGGGTCCACCAGGTCCCCGGCTTCCAGCAGCCGGACACCACGGGACAGCCCGGAGACTCCACCACCAAGGACGATGACGCGCATGGGAGGCACAGGAAAGCCATCCCCGTTCTATCGCGGTGGGGCTGGTGAGGCGAAGGCCCCCCTCCCGTTCCAAGTTGGAAAATACGGAAGTTGGGCCTCCCGGAAGGCTGGGGCACAATGGCCGCCATGGAGCAGCAGGCCCTCTCGCTGGATGTGCGGCAACTGGAGAAATTGAGTGTGCTGCAGGACGAGGACGCCCCCAACCTGGTGGCGGAGATGGCCCAGGGCTACCTCGCCCGTACCCCCGCGAGGCTCTCGCGGCTGCGCGAGCTGCTGGCGGCGGGCAATGCCGGACTGCTCGCGAACGAGGCCCACGGCCTGGCCACGGCCAGCGGGATGTTCGGCATGATGCGGGTGCGCCAGCATTGCAAGGCGCTGGAGAACCTCGCGCGAGGCTCCAGCCTGGAGGGGGCGGAGGGGCTGCTCACCCAGGTGGAGCAGGCCTACGCCGAGGCCCGGCCCCTCCTCATGGCCGAGCTGAAGCTGCGCGACTGAGCGCGCCCGCCTCCGCCGAGCCGGCGGTCCGCGTCGAATATTTCAACGCGGACGTCGACCGCGGGGGTCGTCCACGGCCACTTCGACACACGGCGTCGTGGGTCCATGTGGGCACGGTCCAGCGCCAACGTGCTCTACTGGCGTTCCACCCCAGCAGGAGAACGCCGCAAGCATGCAGCAAACCCCCCAATCGCGAGAACTCGAGGTCCTGGCCGCGGCGCGCTGGCGCGTGGCCGCCGTCCTCACCACGGCCACGCTCGTCTCCTACTTCGGCTTCATCCTGCTGGTGGCCTACAACAAGCCGCTGATGGGCCAGCAGCTCGTGCCGGGGCTGTCGGTGGGCATCCTCCTGGGAGCGCTCGTCATCGTCGCCGCGTGGGCCTTCACGGGCGCCTACGTCTGGTGGGCCAACGGCCGCTACGACAAGACCATCCGCCAACTGCGCCGCTGACCGAGGACTCCGAACTCCATGAATCAGGCAACGACAACGATTGGCCAGGCCAATCCCACCGCCATCATCTTCTTCCTCGCCTTCGTGAGCCTCACGCTGGGCATCACCTACTGGGCGGCGCGCCGCACCAAGACGACCTCGGAATTCTTCGCCGCGGGTGGCGGAGTGAGCGCCGTGCAGAACGGCTTCGCGCTCGCGGGTGACTTCATGAGCGCCGCGAGCTTCCTGGGCATCGCGGGGCTGGTGGCCCTCTCGGGCTTCGATGGCCTCATCTACTCGGTGGGCTGGCTGGTGGGCTGGCCGGTGGTGACGTTCCTCATCGCCGAGCCCCTGCGCAACCTGGGCAAGTACACCTTCGCGGACGTGGTGGCCTACCGGCTCAAGCAGACGCCGGTGCGCCTGGCGGCCGCGGTGGGCACGCTCACCGTGGTGAGCTTCTACCTCATCGCCCAGATGGTGGGCGCCGGCAACCTCATCCGGATGATGTTTGGCCTGTCCTACGAGGCCGCCGTGCTCATCGTGGGCGGGGTGATGATCCTCTACGTGCTCTTCGGCGGGATGATCGCCACCACGTGGGTGCAGATCGTCAAGGCGGTGCTCCTGCTCGCGGGCGCGAGCGCGCTGGCGTTGATGGTGCTCGCGCGCTTCTCCTACAACCCGCTCCTCCTCTTCCAGGAGGCGGTGAAGCAGTACGGGCCGGAGACGCTGGCGCCGGGCAAGCTCGTGTCCAACCCACTGGAGACGATCTCCCTGGGGCTCGCCCTGATGTTCGGCACGGCGGGACTGCCCCACATCCTCATGCGCTTCTACACGGTGCCCGACGCGAAGGCGGCGCGCGGCTCGGTGTTCTACGCGACGGGGCTCATCGGCTACTTCTACCTGGTGACGTTCATCCTCGGCTTCGGCGCCTCGGTGATCGTGGGCCGTGGCACCATCACCCAGGTGGACAAGGGCGGCAACATGGCCGCGACGCTGCTGGCCGAGGCCGTGGGCGGCACGCCGTTCCTGGGCTTCATCTCCGCGGTGGCCTTCGCCACCATCCTCGCGGTGGTGGCCGGGCTGACGCTGTCGGGCGCGGCGGCACTGTCGCATGACCTGTGGACGCACGTGGTGCGCAAGGGCCAGTCACCCGAGCACGAGCAGTTGCGCGTGGCGCGGCTGTCGAGCCTCGGGCTGGGCCTGCTCGCCATCGTGCTGGGCCTGCTCTTCAAGGGGCAGAACGTGGCCTTCATGGTGGGCCTGGCGTTCGCCATCGCCGCGAGCGGCAACTTCCCCGCCCTGCTGTTGTCCATGGCGTGGAAGGGCTTCACCACGCGCGGCGCGGTGGTCAGCATGCTCACCGGCACCCTGAGCGCGGTGGTGCTCATCATCCTGTCGCCCACGGTGCAGGTGGAGATGCTCGGCCGGCCCGAGGCCCTCTTCCCGCTGAAGAACCCGGGACTGGTCACCATGCCCCTGGCCTTCCTGGTGGGCTGGGTCGTGTCGATTCTCTCGCCCGAGCCCGAGGCGGCCGGGCGCTTCGCCGAGGTGCGCCACCGCATGCACATGGGCAAGGAGGAGGACGCCGTGGCGCCCGCGGCTCCGGCGGCGCCCGTGGTCCCCGCGACGCCCCACAACTGACGGACGGAAGGCGCTCCCGCCCGTGAGGAGAAGGGAGCCCGACTCCAAGGGCCCCTTCCCACCGCCGCAGCAGAGGCGACGGTGAGTAATCTTCCGGGGATCTGACTGCCGGGGTTAAGGTGAGCCCCGGCATGATCGCGAAGATCCACATCCAGAATTTCAAGTCGATCCTCGACTACACGCTCGAGCTTGGGCGGATCAACGTCTTCATCGGCGAGAACGGCGCGGGCAAGACCAACATCCTCGAGGCCTTCGCCACGGCGAGCGCGGCTTCGGATGGCGCTCTTGAAATCGAGGACCTCTATACAAGAGGTGTCCGGATCGCCAAACCCTCCATCACCATCAGTTCGTTTCTACAGAAGAAGCCCATCCGGGACATCGCGCTCACGCTTACCGCTGCGGCCCAAACGTCATCCACGGATGAAGAGGTTCCACGGTTGGAGCTTCGGTTATTTCCAGATGCCGGCGACATTGATTCGGGCTGGAGAGTTGACTCATCTAGCAACACCATGACTCTAGAGCTTCCATCCAACAAGGTAGACTTGGATAAGGCTCTGCGAAGCTTTCGCAAGCTTGGCCTCAGCCAGGAATTGGCCGAAGGCGCACTGAAAGAGTTCTTAAAACTAAGACTCAAGCGCCCAAACGCACCCATCCTTCAGAAACAATTAAAGAGTTTCTGCATCTACAATCTAAATCCATTGGCTCTTCGCGGAATCCAGAACACCAGCCGGAGAATCCCGCTGGGCATCAATGGCGAAAATCTCGACGTCTTCCTCGAAGAATTGACCCAGACACAGCGCCGCGAACTCGTGCGCTACAGCAAGTTCATCCCCTGGTTCGACAATCTCCTCATCGACACCCAGGATGAACTGAAGTTCAAGGGGCACAAGCTCGGACGGAGCACCTCCCGGCTCTACTTCCGGGACCGGTTCATGAAGAAGGGCAACAACGTCTTCTCCGCCGAGAACGCGAACGAGGGCATCCTCCACATCCTCTTCTATCTGGCCCTGTTCCTGAGTGACAAGACGCCGCCCATCTTCGCCATCGACAACATCGAGACCGCGCTCAACCCGCAACTCTGCCGCGAGTTGATGAAGTCCCTCGCGGCGATGGCCAAGGCGCACGACAAGCAGGTCCTCATCACCACGCACAATCCCGCCATCCTGGATGGGCTGGATCTGCACGATGACGATCAGCGGCTCATCGTCATCCACCGCAATGATCAGGGGCACACCGTGGGCAAGCGCATCAAACTCAAGCCCCAGGCCAAAGGCGAATCCAAGTACAAGCTCTCGGAGCTGTGGATGCGTGGACACCTCGGCGGGCTCCCCAAGGCGTTCTGAACCTGGCCATGCGGATCGGAATCATCGCGGAGGGCCGGGGCGACCTCGCCGTCATCTCCAATATCTTGAGGGGGCTCGGTATCGACTTCGAGGACATCCAGTTCCTGCGGCCCCAATATGCGCTCGATGAGACGGATCTCCACGCCATGTCGGAGGAGCAATTCAGCAACTGGGGGCTCGTGAAGAAGGAGTGCACCACCGGCTCACTGCTGGAAGAGTTCCTGAACAGCCCCATCGACGAGGAGCGACTGGTCGTCATCCACATCGACACGGCGGAGGCGGGACTTCCCGACTACGATGTCACCCGTCCTCCGGGTTCGACGAAGGACTCCGCCATCGAGTTGCGCAAGCGCGTCGCGGCGAAACTCGACGAGTGGCTATCCAAGCGGAAGTCGGACCAGTTCCACTACGCCATCGCCGTCGAGGAGACCGAGGCGTGGATCCTGACGCTCTATCAGAAGAAGGAGACCTCCACCGCTCGCGACCCCAAGAAGGCGCTCCGGAAGGAGTTGGACCAGCGCCACTCGGACAAGGAGCGCAAGCAGCTCTCCCAGATGAGGGCCTACGAACACCACGACAAGCTGAGCCGGGACTTCCGCAAGCGACGCACGCTGGAGGACTGCGCCACGCGCAATCACAGCCTGCGTCTTTTCCTGGAGTCGCTCGCCGCCAACGAAGAGGACTGACTCGCGCCCTCTCAGCGCTTCGCCGAGGCATCCCCACGCCAGCGAGCGTCCCGCTCGTCAAAGGGTGAACAGGAAGCCGTTTGCCCCATGCTCTTTTCGGAGCACACTGGGGCCATGACCATCGAGACGCTCTCTTCGAAAGAGGTCTACCGGAACCGCTGGATGACCGTGCGCGAGGACGCCATCCGCAGACAGGACGGCACGAGCGGCATCTACGGTGTCGTCGACAAGCCGGACTTCGCGCTCGTCATCCCCTACCAGCACGGCGCGTTCCACCTGGTGGAGCAATACCGCTACCCCGTGAAGGGACGCTACCTGGAGTTCCCCCAGGGCTCCTGGGAGGAGCAGGCGGATGCGCCACCCGAGACCGTCGCCGCGGGCGAGCTCCAGGAAGAAACCGGGCTGGTGGCCGGACGCATGACGTACCTCGGGCACATCTTCAACGCCCCCGGGTACTCGACGCAGGGCATGCACGTCTTCCTCGCCGAGGAGCTGTCTCCGGGCCCCCAGCGCCTGTCCGCCGAGGAGGGCGACCTCCTGGTCACCCGGGTCACCGTCGAGGAATTCGAGGCGCTCGTCCTCGAGGGCCGCATCAAGGATGCATCCAGCATCTCGGCCTACGGCCTGCTGCGCATGAAGAAGCGCCTGCCCTGAGAACACTTCCTCACTTCGCCAGGGCGCGCTCCCACGGTGGGTTGTCGCCGAAATGTTCCGCGAGGAAATCGACGAAGGCGCGCACACGCGGCGGCACCATGCGCCGCTGCGGCATGACCGCGTGGATGCCCGTCTCCGGAAGCGTGTAGCCCGGGAGCACCACCCGCAGCCGCCCCGCGCGCAGGTCGTCCGCGATGTGCCAGATGGAATGAATGGCAATGCCCTCGCCGGCGACGGCGGCATCACGCAGCAGCTCGCCGAAATTGCTCTCCAGGCGTCCTCGCACGCGCACGTCAATGCCACGACCCGAGGCATCGAGCAGGCTCCAGGTGTCCTGCCGGCCCTTCGCGCCGAACAGCAAAAGACAATCATGTGCCGCCAGATCGTCGGGCGAGCGCGGAGTGCCGCGACGGCGAAGATAGGCGGGTGAGGCGCACAGCACGCGTCTGTTGTTCCCGATGCGGCGCGCGACGAGGTTGGAGTCTCCGAGCGCGCCGATGCGAATCGCGAGGTCGAAGCCCTCGCTCACCAGGTCCACGAACTGGTCGCTCAAATGCACGCTCAGACGCACCCGTGGATGCCGCGCCATGAACGCGGGCAGCAACGGCGAGACATGCATGCGCCCGAACGAGGCCGACGTCGCCACGCGCAACGTGCCCGCGACTTCCGCACCCGAGCGGCGCAGGCTGTCTCCCAACGCTTCGAGGTCCTCGACCAACGGGCGCCCCTGCTCGGCGAGCAGCGCTCCTTCCGGCGTGGGATGCAGGCGGCGGGTCGTGCGATGCAGCAGGCGCACACCCAGGTCTCGCTCCAGGCGCTTCAAACGCAGGCTGGCCACCGCGACCGAGAGGTCGAGGCTCCTGGCGGCGGCGCTGATCGATCCCAGGTCCAGCACACGCAGGAACAGGCTGATGTCGGCGACGCGATCCATTCTCAAGATTCTATTGAAACTGAATCCAGGTAGCGGCGGTTTTTGAAAAATATCCGCTTGCCTAGTTTCCCCGCATGACTCCCGCTCCACCCCCCACACGCCTGCCCCTGACGCTCTACGCCCTCACCGTCGGCGCCTTCGGAATCGGCACGACGGAATTCGTGATCATGGGCCTCCTCCAGCAGGTCGCCGACGACCTGCACGTCGGCATCGCCACCGCTGGCCTGCTGATCTCGGGCTACGCGCTCGGGGTCTTCGTCGGCGCACCGCTGCTCACGCTCGCGACCGGCCGCATGCCGCGCAAGGCCGTGCTGGTCGCGCTGATGGGGGTGTTCACGCTCGGCAACCTCGCCTGCGCGCTGGCACCCAACTACACGCTGCTGATGGTCGCACGCGTCGTCACGTCGCTGGCGCATGGCACCTTCTTCGGCGTGGGCTCCGTCGTGGCGACCAGCATGGTGGCGCCGGAACGCAAGGCCTCGGCGATCTCGATCATGTTCACCGGGCTGACCGTCGCGACGCTGCTGGGCGTGCCCGCCGGCGCGCGGCTCGGGCTGGACTTCGGCTGGCGCGCGACATTCTGGGCCGTCACGGCGATCGGCCTCGTCGCCACCGGGGTGATCGCCTTGCTGGTGCCGCACACTCGCAACGACGACGCCACGCCCACGTCTCGCGAGATACTGGGTGTGATCGCGCGTCCGCAGGTGGTGCTCGGGCTCGTGATGACGGTGCTCGGCTTCGCCGGCGTGTTCGCGGTGTTCACCTATATCCAGCCCTTGCTCACGCGGATCTCCGGATTCACGCAAGGCGCGGTGTCGCCCGTCCTGCTCGTGTTCGGCGGTGGCATGATCCTCGGCAACCTGCTCGGCGGACGCCTGGCCGACCACCGTCTGATGCCCGCGGTGTTCGGTACCCTGGCGGCGCTCGCGGGGGTGCTGTTCGCGATGACGTTCGCGCTGCGCGTCCCGATCGCCGCGATCGCCTTCGTTGGCGTGTTCGGTGCCGCGGCCTTCGCGACGGTGGCGCCCCTGCAGATGCGCGTGCTGCGGAAGGCCGAGGGCGCGGGCCAGAGCCTGGCCTCGAGCCTCAACATCGCCGCGTTCAATCTCGGCAACGCGGTCGGCGCGTGGATGGGCGGCGTGGTGATCGACCACGGCCCCGGGCTCGGCGCGGTGACCTGGACGGCCGCGTTGTTGCCCCTCGCGGGCCTCGTGGTGGCGGCCTGGAGCCATGCGCTCGATGCGCGCGAAGGCGGCGCCGCGATTCATGCCACGCCCCTGTCCAACACACCGGGCCGAGCGAACTGATCTTCTCCCACATCCCCATCATCGGAGGCATTCATGGAGTACCGCTTTCTCGGCACGTCTGGTTTGAAGGTCCCCGCGCTCGGTTTCGGCGTCGGCACGTTCGGCGGCAAGGGCCCGTTGTTCAGTGCGTGGGGCAACACCGATGTCGCGCAGGCCACCCGCCTCATCGACATCTGCCTCGACGTCGGCGTGAACCTCTTCGACACCGCGGACGTCTATTCCGATGGTGCATCCGAGTCGATCCTCGGCGCGGCGCTCAAGGGACGGCGAGACCGGGTGCTGCTGTCCACGAAAGTGTCACTGCGCGCGGGCGAGGCGCCCAATGACGTGGGTTCATCCCGGCACCATCTCATCGGCGCGGTCGACAAGGCCTTGCGGCGCCTGGGCACCGACTACATCGACCTGCTGCAACTGCACGCCTTCGATGCGATGACCC
Source organism: Cystobacter fuscus (assembly GCF_002305875.1). Lineage (NCBI taxonomy): Bacteria > Pseudomonadati > Myxococcota > Myxococcia > Myxococcales > Archangiaceae > Cystobacter > Cystobacter fuscus. The sequence continues at coordinate 10,162,604 of NZ_CP022098.1, forward strand.
CGGTCGAGGAAACGCTGTCGACCCTGGATGGCCTCGTGCGCGCGGGCAAGCTGCGCTACCTCGGTGCGTCGAACTTCTCCGGATGGCAGCTCATGAAGTCGCTCGCGGTCGCCGATCGTCGCGGCTACTCGCGCTATGTCGCCAACCAGGCGTACTACTCGCTGATCGGACGTGACTACGAATGGGAACTGATGCCGCTCGGCATCGACCAGGGAATTGGCGCGGTGGTGTGGAGCCCGCTCGGCTGGGGGCGGCTCACCGGGAAGATCCGCCGGGGTCAGCCCCTGCCCGAGAGCAGCCGGCTGCACGACACCGCCAGCTTCGCGCCTCCGGTCGACGACGAGCGTCTGTATCGCGTCGTCGATGCGCTCGATGCGGTCGCGAAGGAGACGGGAAAGAGCGTGCCGCAGATCGCGTTGAACTGGTTGCTGCGGCGTCCCACGGTGTCCACGGTCCTCATCGGCGCGCGCAACGAGGAACAACTGCGCCAGAACCTCGGTGCGATCGGCTGGACCCTGACGCCCGAGCAGCTCTCTCGGCTCGATGCCGCCAGCGCCGTCACTCCGCCCTATCCCTACTATCCCTACTGGAACGGGCAGTTCGCCGAGCGCAGCCCCATCCCCGTCTGACGGCCCATGACCCTCCAGGCGGGCGAGGGAGCCCTCCCAGGAGCCCTCCTTCCCGCGCGTGGGCGCTACACAGGCCCCGCCGGGCTGTCTACCCTGAGAACCAGGGCAAGAAGGAGTCGAAGCATGGGCGTCCGTACCGAGCATGACGCGCTGGAGCTCATCCACCAGCGGCGGGTCATCACCGAGGTTCCCGCGATGGGAACCACCTCGCTCGTCGAGGCCGTGGCCGGAGGCCCGGTGAGCGGGAGCTGGCGCGCACACGCCAAGGGCCGATTGATGTACCGGCTGGGCCGCATCCTGCGCGCCTCGCACGACGTGCTCTCCGTGCGGCTCGTCGAGGGCAAGGTGGCCTTCGTGGACGCCTCACTGTGGCCCGCGGTGTACCGCGTGGCCATGGAGCCTTCGCGCCGCCGCCGCTCATTGGAGGGCCTGTCCCCCCAGGCCCGCGCCCTGCTCACCGCCGTGGAGCGCGACCGGGAGGTGCGTCTGGACAAGGAAGGCGAATGGACCAAGGCCCGCGAGGCCCTGGAGGAGCGGCTGCTCGTGCACGCCTCCGAGGCCCAGGAGTCCGATGGACGCTACGTCGTCGTCCTGCGCTCCTGGCGCGACTGGGTGTCGCCCACCATCGAGCACGCCGCGAAAACCCTCACCTACGAGGAAGCCCTCGAACGGCTGCGAGGGCACTGCGGCGGAGCCCCCGCGGGACTCGGCGCCTGGGTGCCCTGACGTCCTAGAACATGTCGGGCATCGCCGGAGGCGCTCCGGAGAAGAGCGCCTCGGCCGTGCGCAGGGTGGAGTCATCGGCCTCCAGGACTCCGGCGAGCTGGAGCGCGGCGGGTGACAGGAAGCCACTGTAGAGCGCGGCGAGCGCCCGGACATGGAGCTTCAAGTCCCCCTCCCCGCCAGGGCGCACCTGGGCCTCCCCCTCCTCCACCTCCAGGACGAAGCGGCCCTGGTTCTCCGGGAAGAGGTCGTCCACCACCTCCAGGTGCAGCGCCCCCGAGAGCCCGGGAGGATAGCCCCGGGCCTGGAGCGCGGCGGGCACGTCCAGCACGCGCAGCATCCAGTAGTCGTTCAGCTTCACCTGGTACGACTGCTCTCGCAGCAGGAAGAGGAGCGGACTCACGGGCCCCCCGCGCCAGGTGGCCTCGGCGGCCAGCGAGCGATGGTCTCCGAGGAAGCTCAACAACCGGCGCCCCGCGGCGGGCGTGAGCGCCAGGATGTCGGTGAGGTTCAGCTCCTGCTTGTGGCCAGAGGCCGAGAGGTTGCGGCGCGACAGGAAGAGGTGGCCCTCCACCCCGGAGGCCCCCTCCACCAGGTAGCCATAGGCGCGCTCTCCCCGGGGCTGCCGGACGCGGTTCCAGATGTACGCGCCCCGATCGAGCCACCCCATCTGCTTGCGCGCATGACGCAGATAGACATCGTGGAGGGCGGGCATGTCGTCCGCCTCCACCGGCCGCAGCGCGAGCGTCCGCTCCTGGAAATCGATTCCGGACAGTTGCAGGCGGTGCTCGAAGCACGCGCCCGCCTGCTCGAAGCCCACGCGCCGGTAGAGCGGTTGGGTGGACGGATAGAGACCCGCGAGCACATGGCCCTCGGCGCGCAGTTCCTGGAGGACCTGGCGCATGAGGCGTCCCCCCGAGCCCTGCCCCCGGCGGGCGGGCGCCACCCCCACGCCGGCGACGCCGCCCAGGGACACCCGGCGCCCTCCCCACCACTGCCCCATGGGAATGAGGACGGCCGTCGCGGCCACCGCGCCCCCTTCCCTCAGGAGTCGCAGCCGGGCCCCTCCCTCCTCGATCCGGCGCAGCCAGCCGAGCGTGAAGTCCGGGGTCATGGCGAACGCCTGGGAAAGGATGTCCTCCGCCGAGGCCACTTCCCGCTCATCCCGCGGGGGTCCGAAGTCCGCTACGGCCGCTTCCATGAAAGGTCTCCTGGGGGTCGTGAAGGGGGGTGCAGCCTAGAACACACGCCTCCCGCCCGTCCCCCTGACGAGCAGACACTGTCCGCTGGACAAGGCCCCCCCCATGGTTAAAGGGAGGGACGCTCGCGTCCCGTTCACCGGACGCCCTCGGAGGAACCCCATGTCCGTCGACTCCCAGCGGGAGACCCACCACTTCCAGGCGGAGATCAACCAGCTCCTCAACCTGGTCATCAATTCTCTCTACAGCCACAAGGAGATCTTCCTGCGCGAGCTCGTGTCGAACGCCTCGGACGCGCTCGACAAGCTGCGCTTCCGCTCGGTCACCGAGCCGGAGCTGCTCGGAGGAGAGTCCGCGCTGGAGATCCACATCATTCCGGACGCGGACAAGGGCACGCTGACGCTGGAGGACACCGGCATCGGCATGACGCATGACGAGCTGGTGAAGAACCTGGGCACCATCGCCCACTCCGGCTCGCGCGAGTTCCTGGACATGGTGGCCCAGCGCGGCCAGAAGGACGTCAACCTCATCGGCCAGTTCGGCGTGGGCTTCTACAGCGCCTACCTCGTGGCCGACCGCGTCGAGGTGGTCAGCCGCGCCGCGGGGCAGACCCAGGCCTGGCGCTGGACGTCGGATGCCAAGGGCTCCTTCACCGTGGAGCCCGCCGAGCGCTCGACGCGCGGCACCGCCATCACCCTGCACCTCAAGGAGGAGCAGAAGGAGTTCCTGGGCGAGTGGCGGCTGCGCGAGCTCATCAAGCAGTACTCGGACTACGTGAGCCACCCCATCCACCTGGAGGTGAAGAAGACCACCGGGGAGGGTGACGCCCAGAAGACCGAGACGAAGCGCGAGGTGATCAACAAGGCGAGCGCCCTGTGGCAGCGCGCCAAGAGCGAGATCACCGACGAGCAGTACCAGGAGTTCTACAAGCACCTGTCGCACGACTGGGAGGCGCCGCTCGCGTGGACGCACTTCCGCACCGAGGGCAACCAGGTCTTCACCGGCCTGCTCTTCGTGCCCAAGCACCCGCCGTTCGACCTGAACAGCCAGGAGCAGCGCGGGGTGCGGCTGTTCGTCAAGCGCGTGCTCATCATGGACCGCTGCGAGGAGATGCTGCCGCAGTGGCTGCGCTTCGTGCGCGGCGTGGTGGACTCGGATGACCTGCCGCTCAACGTGTCGCGCGAGCTGCTCCAGGACTCGGCCGTGGTGCAGGGCATCCGCAAGCACGTCACCAAGAAGACGCTGGACATGCTGGAGAAGCTCGCCAAGGACAAGCCCGAGGACTACCGCACGTTCTGGCAGGCCTTTGGCGCCGTGATCAAGGAAGGGCTCGCGGTGGACCAGGAGTACCGCGAGAAGATCGGCTCGCTCTTGCGCTACGAGAGCTCGCGCGAGGAGGGCCTCACCTCGCTGGCCGACTACGTGTCGCGGATGAAGGAGGGCCAGGAGGCCATCTATTACGTCTTCGGCGAGACGCGGAAGGCCGTGGTGGACTCGCCGCACCTCGAGGCGCTCAAGAAGCGCGGCTACGAGGTGCTGTACATGACGGACCCGGTGGACGAGTGGGCCAGCCAGGGCCTCAAGGACTTCCAGGGCAAGCCGCTGGTGTCGGCGATGCACGCGGACCTCAAGCTCAAGGAGACGGACGAGGAGAAGCGCGAGAAGGAGGAGCGCGCCAAGGGCCTGGGGCCGCTCGCCGAGAAGATGAAGGAAGTGCTCAAGGAGCAGGTGCGCGAGGTGCGCGCGTCGGATCGCCTCACCGACTCGCCCTGCTGCCTGGTGGTGCCCGAGGGTGGCTCGCACGCGTTCGTGGAGCGGCTCCTGCGCGAGCGCGGCCGGAGCATTCCGCGCGCCAAGCGCATCCTGGAGGTCAACCCCCAGCACCCCATCATCCAGCACCTGAGCGCCCTGCAGCAGAAGGAGCCCGGCTCGGAGCAGCTCAAGGAGTGGGTGGAGATGCTCTACGATCAGGCGCTGCTCACCGAGGGCAGCAGCGTGGAGGATCCCAACCGCTTCGCCCGGCGCATGACGGCGCTGATGACCCAGTTGGCACAGGGCGGCACCCCTTCCGCCCCGCCCGAGGGCAACCACGCGGCGGCGCCCACCACGAGCACCCAGGCCGCGCCCACCGCGAGCGCCTGAGCCTCCACCCGTAGTAAAAGGGGGCACACCGAGATGCCTCGTGCCCCCTCCGCGCCGCCTCCCGTCATCGACGAGGAGGCGCTCGTCCACCAGTTCCCCGGAATCGACCGGCGCGCGCTGGGCGCCTTCTACACGCCGGCACCGCTGGTGGAGCGCACCCTGGCCCTCGCGCTCGAGCACGTGGGGGACGGGCCGCTCGCGGTGGTGGACCCGGCCTGTGGCGCGGGAGCGTTCCTCTCGGCCGCGGCACGGGCCCGACCCGAGGCCCATCTGGCTGGCCTGGAGCTGTCTCCCGATGTGGCCCGCGCCTGTCAGGCACGCCTTCCCCTCGCGGACATCCAACAGGGAGACGCCCTGCGCGGAGGGCTCGAGCCACTGCTGGCCCGCGTGCCTTCCACCCACCGCGAACTGTGGCTCGGCAATCCGCCCTACAACGGCAAATCGGCGCTGCTGAAGGACCGGGCCGCGTATGAGCGCCTGAGGGCCCTGCTGCCCCTCTCGCTGCCACCGGGCACGAGCCTGCGCGACGACTTCGCCTTCTTCCTGCTGCTCGCCGCGCACCGGCTCGCCTCGCGTCCCGGGGTGCTGGCCTTCATCACCCCCACGAGCCTCCTCGACGCCTTCCTCTACGCACCCCTGCGCGCCACGCTGCTGCGCACGCTGACCCTGCGCGAGGTGGTGAAACTGGGCCCGGGCGCCTTCGCGGGCACCCAGGTGCGCACCTGCATCACCGTGTGGACCTCGCCTCCCGAGCCGCGCGGCCCGGCCCTCTACACACCGTTCACCGCCATGGGTCCGGCACGCGCGGAGTCCTTCGTGCCCGAGGCGCCCGAGTGGCGCCTGCAGCCCACGCCCACCGAAGCCGCCGAGCTGGATGCGCGCTGGCGCGCCGAGGGCGAGCCGCTCACCACGCTCGTGCCGGTGAGCCTGCCCGGCGTGAAGACGCGCTTCGATGAATTGCTGGTGGATGAGGACCCGAGCAGGCTGCTCGCGCGGCTCGAGGACTTCGCGCGCACGCCCCTGGAGGAACTCGCGACATTCGCCCGGGCGTGGAACATCCCCGAGCCCCTGCTACCCAAGCTGCGCGCCCTGAAGGACGGGCCCGCCTTCGCGGTGGAGGCCGCGTGCGTGCGGCCCTTCTTCCGCTACGCGGGTGCTCGGCACCGAGGCCACGTCCCCGCGGAGGCGCGCGCCTTCTGCTACCTCGATCGGCGGCTGATTCCTCGCGGCGACCACCGGCTGCGGGGGCCGTGGGATCCGCACCGGGGAGAGGTGAAATTGCTCTTCAACGTCCGCGAGCTGCCCCTGTCCGCCGCGCTCCTGGAGAAAGAGGGCTGCGTGCATGACCATCGGCACGCCCGCTTCGCGCCCTTGTTCGTCCCCCAGCGGCTCCGGGACGAGGGACTCGGGCTCACCCGTGTCGCTCGCTCCACAGAAGAGCTGGGCCCCCTCGTGCCCAATCTCTCACCTCGGGGACTGGCCTGGGCGGAGCGATGCGGAGGGCCACTGGCCGCCTTCCAGGCACTCGTGCGCTTCCTCAACGGACCCGAGGTGCAGAAATGCTGGGCGCCCGTTCATGGTGCCTCGCGCGTGGTGCCGGTTCCCCTCGGGGTTGGGGACTGAAAATCCACGTCGAGTTCAATGCTCCTCGATCCGGTCCGGGAAGGGCGCGGCCTGGAGCAGCCTGCGGTTCCTCACGTCCACCGCGTAGTGGATGCCATAGTGGGGCTGGGTCCACTGGTCGAAGACGAGGATGTCCGCGGTGAGCCACACCAGGCCCGAGAAGGGCCTCAGCTCCGAGAAGGCCGGTCCCCTCAGTTCCAGGAGCGATTCCCGGCCCACGGGCTGCACGAGCACCCGGCACCCCGGCTCACACGTGGCGAAGGCCTGGAAGCGCCCATCCGGGCTGAGAGCACGCTCATCCAGCTCGGTCCCCGAGGGAAGCGCGGGCACCTCCACCAGCGAGAAGCCCTCGTTGGGATTCTCCATCGCCCACGAGCGGCTCACATCGACCACGTGATGGTGGGGATCCCCGAGCGGAACGGGAGCCTCGGGCTTCCCGGAGCGGACGGAGCGGCAGGCGGGCCCCGCCAGCGACACCAGCAGGAGCACTCCAGCGCAACGGGTCGCGGCAGTCGTCATGATGGGCCCCCTGTGACTACTTGAGGATGCGGACCCGGGACTTCTTCCTGCCGTACGCATTGCCCTCGCTCAGACTCGTGGGGCCCAGGAAGACGTCGATGTGCTTGCCGTTGATGCCGCCTCCCGTGTCCCACGCCACGAACTTCCTGCCCGGATAGCTTTCAATCTCCAGCCGACTGCCGAGCGGAATGACGCTGCGGTCCACGGCGACCGACTCCCACTTCACCGGGTTCTTCCACGTGCCGCCAATGCCCTTGGTGAACCAGGTGTCCCGCCCCTTGGGCCCGCCCTTGCTCCAGTTGATGGTGATGAACTCACCCGACTCGGTCTGCCCCGTTCCCTGGAAGGTCACCCCTGTCTTCGCCTTGAACAGGAAACCCTCGCGGTACTCGCCCTCGAGCCCGTTGGCCTTGACCTTCTTGTCATGGGCGAACACCGGATCCGTTTCCATGACAATGATGTAGTGGGTGATGACGAACCCCTCCATCCAATCACCGGCTGCCATGTGCGTGGCTCCTCGTGTCGACAAGGGACGGCCCTGGAGCCTACCACAGGAAAATTCGAGGCACGCGGACAATTCCGCCACGCTGGTTTCTCGTATTGTGGAATCGTGACACGTACTTGCCCTGTCTGGCGCATGTCGGCTAGAGCACACCGACAGTCTTGTGGGTTGGGGCCTCGAGCCCCTACGGCTCGACATCGGTTCGGGTGGGGTTGAGCCGGTTCGTTTCATACGGAATGGAGTTGCACCATGGTCGCTCGGGCACTCGTGCACCTGTTGGGAGAGACTCCTCTATTCCTGTTCGAAGTGACGGGTCTGGGAGAGCAGCTCAAGGTGCTCCGCTTCTCGGGCTCGGAGGGGCTGTCGAGCCTCTTCGAGTTCCAGCTGGAGGTGGCCTGCGAGAACCAGGATCTCGACTTCTCGCAGGTGGTGGGCAAACCGGGGGTGCTGTCGCTCAATGGCGAGCTGGTACCCCGGTACGTGCACGGCATCGTCAGCCGCTTCGAGCAGGTGAACGAACAGCCGCGCTACGCCCTCTACCGGGTCACGGTGGTCCCCATGGTGTGGCGGCTCCACCACCGGCACGACTGCCGCATCTTCCAGAAGCTGGACACTCCCGCCATCCTCAAGAAGGTCTTCGAGACGGCCGGAGTGCCCGCGGACGCGGTGCGCTTCTCGCTGGTGAACAGCTACGAGCCACGCGACTACTGCGTGCAGTACCGCGAGTCCGACTGGGCCTTCGCCAGCCGCCTCATGGAAGAGGACGGCATCTTCTATTTCTTCGAGCACCACGAGGACAAACACATCCTGGTGTTCGGCGACAAGGAGTCGGCGCTCAAGCCCATCGACGGGGTGGAGGCGCTGCCCTTCCGCCGCGCCACGGGCGGCGTGGTGCAGGAAGACCACGTGGCGCACTTCCGCCGCATGCAGGAGGTACGTCCGGGACGCACGAGCCTGCGGGACTTCAACTTCAAGAAACCCGGCCTGCCCATGGAGGCCCAGCACGAAGCCGAGGTGGATGCGGACCTGGAGGTCTATGACTATCCGGGCGAGTACCAGGACCCCGGGCGCGGCGCATCCGCCAAGGGCACCACGATCGCCCGGTTGCGGCTCGAGGCGTGGCAGGCCTCCCGGATGCAGGCCCAGGGTGAGAGTGATTGCGAGCGCCTGGCGCCTGGGCGGCTCTTCACCCTCCAGGAGCATTCGCGCGAGGACTACAACGGCCGCTGGCTGCTCACCCACGTGAGCCACACGGGCAGCCAGCCGCAGGTGATGGAGGAAGAGTCTCGGCAGGGCGAGTTCAGCTACTCCAACTACTTCACCTGCATCCCGGAGAAGGTGCCGTACCGGCCCGCGCCGGTGACGCCGAAGCCGCATGTCCGGGGAGTCCAGACGGCGGTGGTGGTGGGCCCCGCGGGCGAGGAAATCCACGTGGACGAGTGGGGCCGGGTGAAGGTCCAGTTCCACTGGGATCGGCAGGGCAAGCTGGACGAGAACAGCTCCTGCTGGGTGCGCGTGAGCCAGCTCTGGGCGGGCGAGGGCTGGGGCGCCATGTTCATCCCGCGCATCGGCCAGGAGGTCATCGTCGACTTCATCGAGGGTGACCCGGACCGGCCGCTCATCATCGGCCGCGTGTACAACGGCGCCAACCTGGTGCCCTACGAGCTGCCGGCGCACAAGACGAAGAGCACCATCAAGTCCAACTCCTCGCAGGGCGGAAACGGCTACAACGAGCTGCGCTTCGAGGACGAGAAGAAGAAGGAGCAGTTCTTCATGCACGCCGAGCGCAACATGGACGTGCACGTGAAGAACGACTCGTTCGAGAACATCCTGCACGACCGCCACCAGACGATCGGCGCCGTGGGCAAGGACGGCAAGGTCGGCGACCGGAACGAGCTGGTGTACCGGGACAAGAGCCTCACCGTTCACCGCCACAGCCAGGAGCACGTGGGTGGGGACCTGAAGCTGCTGGTGGGCGGCATCGACGGTGCGGGAGACGTGGACATCGTCATCAAGTCCAACCGCATGGAGCTGGTGCACAAGAACAGCCACCTGCACGTGAAGGAGAACCTGAACGAGAAGGTAGACGGCGTGCAATCGCTGCAGGTGGACAAGGACCTGCACGTGAAGGTGGGCGGGCTGCACGCGCTGGAGGCGGGCAAGGAGATCCACCTCAAGTCCGACAAGATCGTCGTCGAGGCGGCCAGCGGCATCACCATCAAGGGGCCGGGAGGCTTCATCACCATCGACGCGAGCGGCATCGCCATCAAGGGCACCCTGGTGCAGATCAACACCGGCGGCTCGGCCCTGTCCGGCAGCGGGGTGTCGCCCATCGACCCCACGGACGCGGTGGAGGCCACGCCCACCGTCCCTACCCCTGCGGATGACGGAAGCAGTCCCTGAGAGGAGAACCCGATGCCTCCAGCAGCACGAATCTCGGACGTGCACGTGTGCCCCAAGGTGGAGCCGGGCCCCGTGCCACACGTGGGCGGCCCCACGACCTCGGGTGAGGGCACGGTCCTCATCGGCTATCAACCGGCGGCACGGGTGGGGGACTCCCTGCTGTGCACGGGCCCGGGTGTGTCGGACTCCATCTCCCAGGGCGAGGCCACCGTCATCATCGGCGGCAAGCCTGCGGCCCGCCTGGGAGACCCGACCTCCCACGGGGGCGTCATCGTCGCGGGTTGTCCCACGGTGGTCATCGGCTCGTCCGCGCAGGGGCAGACCATTTCGATCGCCGCACGGGATGGCGTGCCCTTCTGCGAGGAGTGCGAGAAGCGCAAACGGCAGCAGGCCCAGGAAACCTGAGAGGGCGGCCGATGAGCACGCAAACCAAGCGCCATGCCATCCTCCAGGTGCGCTGGGGACCCATGGCCCATCACAAGGCCATCATCGAGCCCGGCCAGGTGCTCCGGGTAGGGCGCGCCCCCTCCACGGGGCTGGCGGTGCCGCACGACGCCCAACTGGCGGAGGAGCAGTTCGAAATCTCCTGGAGCGGCAAGAGGGGCTGGATGCACGGCATGACGGGCCCCACGGGGATGCTGCTGGACGGCGAGCAGGTGGAGCAGGGCGAGGTCTTCAACGGCACCTGGCTGCGCGCGGGGCAGACGGACTTCTCGGTGTACTTCGAGCGGACCACCCCACCGCGTGAGCCCGAGCAGCCGGAGCCCTCCTGGCTGGTGAACTACAAGGCCCGGGCCCTGGAGGTGCTGCGCGCCCAGAGGGCCCCGCTGTATGCCGTCGTCGACGCGGCACGCGACCAGCGCATCCTCGAGCTGTTGCACGAGTCGGTAGAGGAGTGCCACTCGCTCTATGAAGGGCCGCAGGGGACGGCGCTGGCGGAGGTGGCTCCCTACCTGGTGAGCCTGCCCCGGAAGGACTCGTGGCTGCTGGAGGCGCTGGTCCAGGAGGGCTGGGGTGCCCACTGGGGCGTCTACCTCCTCTGTGCCCAGCCCGTGATCCAGCTGCGGCGCCACTTCCGCAAGTTCCTCATGGTGGAGGCGGAGGGCGTCGAGAGCAGGCTCTACTTCCGTTACTACGATCCTCGAGTGCTGGGCACCTTCCTCCCCACGTGCCCACCAGCGTCGAGGAAAGAGTTCTTCGGGGACATCGAGGGCTTCATCTTCAGCGGCACGGATGGGGAGGTCATCGAAATACCTTCCCAGGACGACAAGCGTCCGCCGGGCCGGATCGGAACAATGGGCTGACACCATGGTTGCTCGCGCACACGTACACGAGGTGGGAGCAGCACCTGTCTTCCTGTTCGACATCGGGGACTTCGACACACCCATGCGGGTGCTCCGCTTCTCGGGCTCGGAGGGGCTGTCGAGCCTCTTCGAGTTCCAGGTGGAGCTGGCCTGCGAGGACCACGACGTCGACCTCGCGCAGGTGGTGGGAAAGACGGCGCTGCTGGCGATCCGCGGGGAGGCGGGCTTCCGCCATCTGAGTGGCATCATCGGCCGCTTCGAGCAGGTGAACGAGCAGCCGCACTACGCCCTCTACCGGGCCACGGTGGTCCCCATGGTGTGGCGGCTCCACCACCGGCACGACTGCCGCATCTTCCAGAAGCTGGACACCCCCGCCATCCTCAAGAAGGTCTTCGAGACGGCCGGAGTGCCCGCGGACCGGGTGCGCTTCTCGCTGGTGAACAGCTACGAGCCGCGCGACTACTGCGTGCAGTACCGCGAGTCCGACTGGGCCTTCGCCAGCCGCCTCATGGAAGAGGACGGCATCTTCTATTTCTTCGAGCACCATGAGGACAAACACATCCTGGTGCTCGGCGACAAGGAGTCGGCGCTCAAGCCCATCGACGGGGTGGAGGCGCTGCCCTTCCGCCGCGCCACGGGCGGCGTGGTGATGGAGGACCACGTGGCGCGCTTCCGCCGCGTGCAGGAGGTGCGTCCGGGACGCACGAGCCTGCGGGACTTCAACTTCAAGAAGCCTGGCCTGCCCATGGAGGCCGACCACAAGGCGGAAGTGGATGCGGACCTGGAGGTCTATGACTATCCGGGCGAGTACCAGGACTCCGGGCGCGGCTCATCCGCCAAGGGAGCCACGATCGCCCGGTTACGGCTCGAGGCGTGGCAGGCCTCCCGGATGCAGGCCCAGGGTGAGAGTGATTGCGAGCGCCTGTGTCCGGGGCGAATGTTCTCGCTCCAGGAGCATTCGCGCGAGGACTACAACGGCCGCTGGCTGCTCACCCACGTGAGCCATGAGGGCAGCCAGCCCCAGGCCATGGATGAGGAGGCCGCACAGGAGGACTTCAGCTACTCCAACGCCTTCACCTGCATCCCGGAGAAGGTGCCGTACCGGCCCGCCCGGGTGACACCCAGACCTTATGTCCGAGGAGGACAGACGGCGGTGGTGGTGGGCCCCGCGGGCGAGGAAATCCACGTGGACGAGTGGGGCCGGGTGAAGGTCCAGTTCCACTGGGATCGGCAGGGCAAGCTGGACGAGAACAGCTCCTGCTGGGTGCGCGTGAGCCAACCCTGGGGCGGAGAGCTGTGGGGAAGGATGTTCATCCCGCGCATCGGCCAGGAAGTCATCGTCGACTTCATCGAGGGTGACCCGGACCGGCCCATCATCACCGGCCGCACGTACAACGGCGCCAACCTGGTGCCCTACGAGCTGCCGGCGGAGAAGACGAAGAGCACCATCAAGTCCAACTCCTCGCAGGGCGGAAACGGCTACAACGAGCTGCGCTTCGAGGACGAGAAGAAGAAGGAGCAGTTCTTCATGCACGCCGAGCGCAACATGGACGTGCACGTGAAGAACGACTCGTTCGAGAACATCCTGCACGACCGCCACCAGACGATCGGCGCCGTGGGCAAGGACGGCAAGGTCGGCGACCGGAACGAGCTGGTGTACCGGGACAAGAGCCTCACCGTTCACCGCCACAGCCAGGAGCACGTGGGCGGCAACCTGAAGCGACACGTGGGCAGCATCGACGGTGCGGGAGACGTGGACATCGTCATCAAGTCCAACCGCATGGAGCTGGTGCACAAGAACAGCCACCTGCACGTCAAGCAGAGCGTGCTCGAGAAGGTGGACGGCATCCAGTCGCTGGCGGTCGGCAAGGACCTGCACACCTCGGTGGGCCAGATCCACGCGGAGGAGACGGGCAAGGAGATCCACCTCAAGTCCAACAAGATCGTCGTCGAGGCGGCCAGCGGCATCACCATCCAGGGGCCGGGAGGTTTCATCACCATCGACGCGAGCGGCATCGCCATCAAGGGCTCGATGGTGCTGATCAACAGCGGCGGCGCGGCCCTGTCCGGCAGCGGGGTGTCGCCCACCGCGCCCAAGGACGCGGTGGAGGCCGTACCCACCGTGCCGGCCCTGGCGGATGATGGAAAGGTCCGTGCACCCAGTGGTCTGCCGGTGGCGCAGGGCGCGACGGAGCTCGCGCCCATCAAGCCGATGAACCTGGCAGCCACCATGCTCCCCATGGCGCTGCTGCAGTCCCGCCCGCCCACCGTCACGTGCGTGCAGCTCGCGCAGCAGATCGACGAGATGGACCACGCCCAGGTCCGCGCCGCCCTCGCGGCGGACGTGTACAACCAGACCGGCGAGCCCGGCACGCTCCCCGAGGGCTTCACCCGGACCAGCAACGACCCCGAGAAGCTCCGGGCGCTCTTCAAGGGCCGCCTCTCCGACGAGGAGCTCAAGAACCTCACCGCGCCCGAGGGCTCCAGCTACCGCGCCGCCATCTACCAGGACCAGAACGGGAAGACCTACCTGTCGTTCCGCGGCACGGAGAACAAGGAAGGCTTCAAGGACTGGAAGGAGAACCTCCTCCAGGGCGCCGGCATGGAGAGCGAGCACTACGAGAAGGGCAAGAAGCTGGCCCAGCTGCTCAACCGCGCCGTGGGACCCGGCAACCTGGAGATCATCGGCCACTCGAAGGGGGGAGGCATGGCGGCCGCGGCGGGCCTCGTGACCGGCGCCAAGACGACGACCTTCAACCCGGCGGGCGTCCATCCGAACACCGTGTCCGGCATGAACATGTCGAACGCGGCGGCCAACATCAACGCCTACGTCGTGGAGGGCGAGGTCCTCAACTGGGTCCAGGACAACCGGGCGGTGATCCAGGGAGGGGCCGTCGTCGCGGGCACGAAGCTGGGCGGCCCCATTGGCGGAATGGTGGCCGCGATGCTCGTCCACGGCACGTTGCCCCAGGCCACCGGCCGGCGCGTGAACATCCTCCCGAGCAAGGACTTCAAGCCCGCCTGGTATGACCCCGTCCTGTACCGGGTGGATCTGCATGGCATGGACCAGGTGAAGAAGAGCCTCGATGAGCACCGGGAGACTCTCCAGAACACGTACGTCGCCAACGGGTGCGAGGCCCAGCTTGGAAAGCGGTAGAGGGGTAACCGATGATGCGCCGATGGCCGTGGCTGGCTTGGGCCGCCATGCTCTCGTTGTTTGGTGGGTGTTCGAGACAGGGAGGAGCAACAGTGTCTGGCCCAGATAGCTATTTCGAGAAGCCCGCGGACAAGCAGATGGCCCGGGCCGTCGCCGATGGGGACGTCGCGACGATCCGCCGGCTGCTCGAATCCGGCGAGGTCGATCCGCTGACCGTCGGCCGCGACGCAACCCACTGGCTGACCATCGCCATCGCCGCGCGTCAGAAGGAGTCACTCGACACGCTGCTCGAGCTGGGCGCCCTGGGTGACCCAAAGGGGAAGATCGCCGGACAGGCCCTGTACTCCGCCACGCTCCTGGATGACCTGTACTGGCTGAAGCGTCTCCACGCCGCCGGGGCGGACCTCAACAACTACGGCGGTGGGGATCTCCTGCTCGAGGTGGCGATGAACACCCGGAACCGGGCGACCCTCGACTTCTACCTGGAGCACGGCGCCAACGTGAACATGCGCTCGAACGTCGGCGGCTCCGTGGCGCTGTCCGCGGCGGACCTGCGGCGCTTCGACCTCGTGAACGAGTTCCTCGACCGCGGCGCCTCTCCCTGGGTGATGGACTCGTTCGGGACGACGCTGGGGTATTCGGCCGAGGAAGCGGCGACCGTCCCCGCGTGGGACCGCCGCAGCCCCATGAACAAGGAGCGGGAGCTGGTGCTGGAGCGACTTCGCGCGATTGGCTTTCCCAGCCCCGCGCCCACGCCCGACGAGGGCCACGCCCTGCGGGAAGCCAGGAAGTGGCCGCCGCCCAACGTGCCCGGGAAGGCGCCGCGCCCCTGAGCCATCCACTCATTGGGCAGGTTCTTGCTGCCCTCACCTACCAGCCGGACCGCCTCGGCCCTGAACTCCGGAGTGAAACACCGCCCCTCCCTTCGCTCCATGGAGAAGCTGCTTCCCAGCGTCAGACGGGACCCCCCCATCATGTTCCGAATCGCGAAAGAGCAATTACAGGCATTAGCCACCACGGTGGAGCAATCCTTCATCAACCGGACGGTGCACCAGCTGCGCGAGGACTTTCCCTCGGAAATAGAGGCGCACGGGCTGCAGGGCCCCGCCCTGGAAGCGCTGGTTCACCGAGGAGTCGCGGATGCGACGGCGTTCGGCATCACCCAGGGGGACGACGTCCGGCTCTACATCGAGTGCATGCTGGTCCTCTCTCCCCGCTTCTCCAATGACCCGCAGTTGCCCTGGGCCACGGAAATCCTGCGGCGCGAGGATCTCTCCGGCACCGCCAAGATGGACCTGATCCACGATCACCTCGTGTTTGGAGTTGGAGGTGAGGGAGTCACCCGCGCGTGAAACGGGCCAAACTTCCCATCAATGCCCGGGCGGCTCGAATCGCCAACGAGAAGCTCATGGCGACAACGGGGGGGCAGGCCCTGGACCCGCTTTCGAGCACGAACGTCCCCCAGCGAGAGCAATGGCTGAAGGATTACGCCGCCGCTGGGGGGAAAGTCGAGGAGGCGAACACCTCGACGAACTCGGTCAAGTCAGCGGTCCAATCCTGCCCGCTCCGGCACATCGATCTGCAGTACCGGCACGCGGACAGCACCCCCGTTGCCGGCGCCCAGTACGTCGTCCTCTCCCATACAGGAAAACACCTGCACCAGGGGACGCTCGACACCAACGGGCAGGCTCACATCACCGATGTGCAATCCCACGTCACGTCGTTCCAATTCTACTTCCACAAGGACCCCGCCACCTACACGCCCCTCAAGAAACCCTCCGCCCAGCCCCAGGCGGAGCCCGTTCGCGGCATCTTCGACGAGATCCTCGATTGGATCTGGGGCACCCTGCAGGGCGACTTCAACAAAGATCCCTCCCTGAGCCAGATCGCGGTCAACACCGTGCTCGGGCTCATCCCCGTCGTGGATCAGGCGCTCGACCTGAGAGACATCATCGCGGGGTTGAAGGACATCATCGAATACTACATGGAGGACTCGGAGCGCCAGGAGGCGCATGAGGACGTGCTCGGGCTCGACTACGAGCTGTGGCTATGGCTCAACGTCTTCATCATCGCGCTGGGCTGTATCCCCGAGCTCGGGTCCGTCATCAAGGGCGTGCTCAAGGCCCTCATCGTCTTCCTCATGGAGGCGGGAAAGAAGGCGGAGGACCTCGCTCCCCAACAGCTCCAGAAGCTGTGGGGAATGCTGGTCGAGGTCCTCAATTACTTCGGCAAGGGCAACGCGCACCACTGGCTCAAGGAGTTTCCCTCCAAGCTCGACGGCTGGATGGCCACGGCCACCAGCAAGATCAAGGCGTGCCTCGATACCATCCAGGAGCTCATCCAAAAGGCGGAGGCGTACACCAACCAGCAGCTCGCGAAGTGGGTCCTGGAAGAGAAGCAGCTCAACGACATCAAGAAGAGCCTCCAGGAGATCAAGACCACGGTCCAGAAGGCCCACGGCCGTCTGGACACGATGAAGCAGCAGGTGAACAAGTGGATCCGTGAGCAGGTGGAGGAAGTGCTCCCCGGCAAGAACCTCGCCCTGCAGAGCGGGCTCACGAGCACGGCGGGCCACTCGACCCCCAACGTCCGGAACCAGAAAGCCACCCCGCCCCCCGACAAGCTCCCCGAACATCCCCACCAGAAGAAGCTGCGCTCCCCCAAGCACGGAGACAGCGATGGAGGACCGGGCCAGTGGGCCAAATCGCCCAAGCGGGGCAAGGGCGTCGCATATCAGGAGCAGGTCACCGGAATCGACCGGGGCACCGAATACGCCGTCCCCGCCAATACCAAGAGCGGCAAGGTCCTCTTCGACGGCTACAAGGACGGAAAGCTGATCGATGCCAAGGATTGGAAGAAGTGGCCCATCCCGGACAAGGACTTCTCTACTCAAGCCGTCCTCTCGGATGCCAGGAAGCAAGTCCAGGCCGCCAAGGGAGTGCCCATCGAGTGGCACGTCTCCGACAAGGGCAGTGCCGATCTGGTGCGCTCGATCTTCAAGGAAAACAATCTCAAGGGTATCAAAGTCATTCACACCCCCAAACCGTAAGGGCGTTGGCGCATGGCAAGTCAATTTCTGGGTACTTATTGGATGAACCGGCGGCTGACGCTGCGTCACTATATTGCCACCACCCGGCACTACCTGCTCGAACTGCAGAAGCTGCACCCGATGTTCCACGAACTGGTGGCCTGGGGAGGCACGGCGAAATCCCGGGTCGAGCTGGGGCCGAGCTTGAGCCACCTGGAAGATGCCATCCACCGTCTGGGCCGGGACAAGGACTCGCTCTATACCCACCTCCGGCCAGACGGCGGCCTCTCCCCCGAGTCCGAATGCGAGAGCGGCTTCCTGATGGTCTACTCCAATGACAAGCCTCTGGAGGAAGGAAGGATCCAGCTCCGGATCACCGCGGGCGTCAGTTCCCCCTGGTTGAGCAACTCCGTGGTGATCAACCAGCACGTCGCCCGCACCTCGGAGATGCTCGATCCCAAGCTGGTGAAGCAACTGATGGGCGTGACGGTGAAGAGTTGGAAACCCCAGCGGGGGCTCGTGGCCGCCCAGGAGTTCGCGGAAAAGGTCGAGCCCGAGAGCGAAGACTGGTCGGTGGGCTGGCTGACCTATCTGGCCAATCCAGCGGCGAGACTGACCCTGCCCCCCGGCGTGGAGTCGGAGACGCTGGACGAGGGCGTGCTCATCTCCCTCATGCGAGAGCCGCCCTCGGCCGACAACCCCGCCCATGTCGAGTTGGCCCGGCGGCTCAAGGACTCCCTGGTGGCGAGAGGGCTGCTCACCTGAGCTGGAACACCCCGCTCGAAATGCCCCGAGGCGCGAGGTATATACCCCCCCGCGCCGAGCCACAGGAGCACCCGGACGATGCAACTGCGACTGAAGTACCCCGCCATCCCCGAGGCCGCGCCGGACCACGCCCAGCTCTGCGTCTCCGCGGCCCAGAACATCGACGGTGTCTCCCTGGACTACTCCGTGGAGAGCCTGGCGAAGCTGGACGAGGTCATCGAAGGACTGCGACAGGACGGCATCAGCACCCAGGAGGTCGCCGAGACGCTGTTCAGCTTCGGCTGCTATGTGGGCGAGGTCTTCGTCCGGCATGCCAAGGGCCAGTGGCGCCTGGCGGCCAGGACGCCCATGGCGCGTGCGGCGGGTTTCCCCCTCGTCATCCAGCTCGGCGCCAACACCTACTGCAATCCCATTGGCAAGGTGTTCAAGCGACTCGAGGAGGGCCAGGAGCATGAGCTGACGCTGTTCTACAGAGCGTTCACCACGTAGGCAGGGCTCGGTTCCCCATCCAGCGAGTCGGTGAGCCCGGCGGCGCCATACGCGTGGACGCGGGCCGATTGGACTCCAGCTTGGAGAGGAAGACGGTCAGTCTGAACCCCTCCCGTAACACTTCCTTAAGATGTGGATGGGAGAGATGCCTGACGGCCGCGACGACACGCGGCACCGCACGGGATGGGCCCCGTGCCTCGGAGGCATCGACCATGAGTAGCGAGACCAAGACCCACAACCCCACGCCCATGCTGACGCGCCGCAAGCTGCTCTACGGCATGGGACTCGCCGCGGCGGCCGTCCCTCTCGGCCAGTTCCTCGCGGCCTGTGGTGAAGGCACCGATGGCTCGGGTACTGGCACGCCCGACCCCATGGACAGCGTCGTCGATCCCGGCGCCTGGGCCACCGGCGGCACCAAGGCGATGACCGCCCTGAGCAGCTACCCCGATCCGTTCGCCGCGGGACTGGGCACCGCGTGCGCGCTGACGTGCGAGGCCACACTGGGGCCCTGCTACGCCACCACCGTGGAGCGCGAGGACATCACCGAGGGCGAGGACGGACTGCCCGTGCGCCTGGCCTTCCTCATCGTGGACGAGACGTGCAAGCCCATCCCGGGCGCGACCCTCGACATCTGGCACTGCGGTCCGGATGGCCTGTACTCGGGAGAGGACGCCAGCGACTTCTGCACCACGGGTGACACGCGGGCGCGCTCCGCGCGGTGGTACCGCGGCGTGCAGACGACGGACGCGAACGGCCGCGTCAACTTCAACACCTGCTTCCCGGGCTGGTACAGCAGCCGCACCGTCCACATCCACTTCACCGTGCGCCTCGACAACCAGGAGTACGTGACGTCCCAGTTCGTCTTCGACGACACCCTGGACGACGAGATCATCAACTCCCAGCCGCTCTACAACACGCGCGGCCCGCGCGACACGACCAACTCCACCGACAACGTCGTCTCGGCCGAGAGCGCTCCCGAGTACTCCTTCCAGACCAGGCGCATGGCGGACGGCGCCATGCTCGCCTGGAAGACGATCGTCATCCGCTCCTCGCTCTCCAATGCCTCGTGCTCGGTCCCGGGCGGCGGCGGTGGTGGCGGCGGACCCCGCCCGCCCGGCGATGGCGGCATGGGTCCTCCCCCGGGTGGTCGGGATGGTGG
Source organism: Cystobacter fuscus (assembly GCF_002305875.1). Classification (NCBI taxonomy): domain Bacteria; kingdom Pseudomonadati; phylum Myxococcota; class Myxococcia; order Myxococcales; family Archangiaceae; genus Cystobacter; species Cystobacter fuscus. The sequence continues at coordinate 10,182,246 of NZ_CP022098.1, forward strand.
CGGCATGGGCCCGCCTCCCGGCTGGGATGGCGGAACGTTCCCCTGAAGCACCTTCCGCGTTCCGAGGGGCGATATCCTCCATTCCGGACCCTCGCCCCACGGAACAGCCCTTGAGCCCGTCCTCCCTCCTCATCCGCCGCGCCGGACCCGATGACGCCGAAGCCTCGGCGAAGCTCTCGGCGGCCACGTTCACCGAGACCTTCGGGCACCTCTACCCGCCCGAGGATCTGCTCGCCTTCCTCACCGAGCACCATACGGTGGAGGTCCACCGCCGGGTGCTCGCGAGCGAGGCCCATGGCACCTGGTTCGTGGAAGCGGACGGGGAGCCGGTCGGCATCGCGCTGGCGGGGCCCTGCTCCCTCCCCCATCCCGAGGTGCGCGAGGAGGACGGGGAACTCAAGCGGCTCTACCTGCTCAAGCGCGTCCAGAATGCCGGCCACGGGGAGCGACTGTTCCGCACGGCGATCGAGTGGCTCGAGCGCGACGGCCCGCGGACCCTGTGGATCGGCGTCTGGTCGGAGAACCACGGCGCGCAGCGCTTCTACGCACGCCATGGCTTCGTCCGGGTCGGCGAGTACAAGTTCCCGGTCGGGCGCGTCCGGGACCATGAGTTCATCCTGCGGCGCGCCCCCCGGCCTCCCGCCTAGAAGGTCAGCACCGCACCCGTCTCGATGCCCAGCGCGGTGCGTGCCGCCCCGATGCGGGGCACATCCACGTCCTGCAACCGGAAGCGCGAGCGGAAGAGGAAGCCTTCCAGCACGAAGGCCAGTTGGCGCAGGGGCCTGAACTCGTAACCCAGACGCACCGAGCCGTTGTGTTGCAGACCCGGCCCGGTGCCCGAGAGCGTGGCGGTGCCGAAGGCCGGAGGCTCGCCCGTGGTGGGCCCCGAGTAACCGTAGGAGGGCACCACCTTCTCCGGGTCCAACACCCGCTGGTAGCCCGCCATCCCGTAGATGGCGTGGGGGCCCGCGATGAGCTGGCGCACGGAGATGAAGCCGCCCACTTCCCGCATGTCCTCCGCGAGGCGCCCCTGCGCCAGCGTCAGCAGGCCCAGGTTGGCGGAGTTCTGCCCGGCATTGAGCTCCACCCGCACGTTGGTGTTCGCGGTGGGCGACAGCTCGGAGAAGAGCGAGACGGAGACGGCGGCGCCAAAACGCTCATCCGCCTGGCCCAGGTTGAAGGGCACCCGCGTGGCGATGGCCGAGGCCCCCACCCGGCTCTTGCCGAACTTGTAGGCGCCGCGCACCGCCAGGGTCGGCGTGAAGGCCAGCTCGAAGGCCGCGTCCTTGGCCGCGTTGTTCGGCGTGGGAAACCCCAACGCCGCGCCCAGCTCGAGCGACGGTGTCGAATAGAGATACTTCACCTGCTGGCGCATGAAGGCGGTGTTTCCCCCCTGGAAGAGCGCGCCCACCAGGTTGATGCCGTGCGGGTTGAGGGGCGCGTGCAGATCCCAGTCCTGCCCCAGCGACAAGACATGGTTGGGATTGAAGGCATAGTCCACCCGCGCGATGCGCACACGGGGCAGGCTCGCCACGGTGGGCGTGGCCTTGGCGAAGTCCACGAAGTCGATCTCGAGCTGCGCGCGCGCGCGCCCCTTCTCGTTGAGCCAGAAGCCCACCCGCGACTGCGCCACCTGGAAGGAGTAGCGAGCCTTGTCCGGAGCGTTGGAGAAGACAGGGTTGCCCGCGGCGGTGATCGCCACCGCGTTGGGCTGGTTGTAGGACTCCACCGCGCCCGTGGCGGCAATCAGGCGCGGGTTGAAGGTGCCATAGAAGCGGAAGAGGTTCTCCTCTTCCGGGGTGGAGGGCGGAGGGGGCGGAGGCGGAGGCTGGGTGGCGGCGACCGGCGCCGTGGCCTCACTGGAGCCGGGCGTCTGGGCCAGCGCACCGGGGGCGGAGCAGAGACCCGCGGTAGCGAGCAGTGCGGCGATTCGAGCGTTCTTCATGACGTCTCCTGGTGGCACGAGGCGCGGGAGCATGCCGGACTCCCCCCGGCGGCCATCCCCCGAAGGCTACCTGTCCTCCCTCTCTGTTGAGCAGGTTTCGTTGGACGCACCGCGTCCAACCTCCACGAAGTGCCCCGCGCTCAGCGCTTCGTCATGTCGAACAGGGCACGCGCCTGCGAGTCCAGGAAGCCATCGAAGCCGGGGACCCGCTGGGCGATCTCGAAGTAGGCATAGGGCCAGGAGCGCGTGCGGCCGTCCCGGAGCGTCACGGTGACGGGGGCCGCGTGGGTGGCCGTCTGGCGCAGATCTCCCCCCGGTGCTCCCTCGATGTCTCGCTTCATGGGCACGCCCGCCTCGAGCATGCGCCGCTGCCACACCTCCACGTCATCCACCGCGCCGGTGAAGTGGTTCACCTTGCGGCCGAAGGCGAGCAGCCACGCGCCATATTGGGACTCCCGCTCCAGCGTGAGCAACGCCGACTCCTCGGGCGGAGGAGGCGCGGAGAACCAGTTGGCGAGCGCCTCGATGGACGTGGGGGCCGGAGGATCCACGGGCAGCGCGGCCAGCAGACGCTGGGCCTCCGCGGAGAGCTTCTCGGCGTGGAGCTCGGAGATGAAGACGCGGGGCAGCCCCTCCGGATGGGACATGTGGATGGCGGAGAGGTGTGTCTCGGGGAAGGAGTACGTCCCCGCCGGCTTCCAGCCGAAGCGCTCGAAGACGTGGACGAAGAGCGCGATGCCCCCGCCGGACCGGGCCAGCGAGCGCAGCGCGATGTGATCATTGCGGAAGCGTCCGCCGGACAGCTCGGCGAAGGTGCGCGCGTAGGGAACCTCGGCGGAGTAGCGTTCCCACAACAGATCCAACAGGCGGGTGGCGTCAGGGCTCATGGCCCGCTGTCATAGCCGCAAGCGAGGGCACGTCCCAAGCGGCCCGAGGTGCAATCAGAGGAGCGCCTCGGGGACATCGACATGGCGCGAGCGGAGCCACTCTCCGAGCGCCTTGCCTTGTGGATCGAAGCGCGTCGAGGACGACACGCCCTCTCCGAGCAGGCCGTCGATGACGAAGTTCAACCCGCGCAACCGGGGGAAGAGGTGTCTTTGGATGGGGAGGTCCCGGGTCTCGGGCAACAGCTCACGAAGCCGTTCCGGTGTGAGCGTATGCACGAGCCATCGCCAGGCTTCATCCGTGCGGACCCAGAGGCCGATGTTCGCGGTGCCGCCCTTGTCTCCACTCCGCGCGGCGACGACCCGGCCGAGCGCCACCCGGCGCATGGGCCCTGGAGGTAGCGGCGCGGGAAGCGACGGGGCCTCCACCGCCGCGAGGGCCAGCGTCTGTTGCGATGAAGGAATGCCCACCCGAGTCCCATCCGGCACAACGGCGACATGCTCGACGAGCGCCGCGTCGACATAAGCCGGGGTGTAGACGCCATACGGCATGCCGTCCGTGGGAGGTGTCGTCATGGTGAAGCCCGGGTAGCTCGCCAGGGCGAGTTCGATGGCCGCCCCACTGAAGACACGCCCCACCTTCTTCTCGTCTGGATCCTTCGCCACGACGCGCAGGAACGCGGCCGCCTGTTCTTCCGTGGAGGCATCCTCCCGATCGGTCCGGACGAGCGTCCAGTGCAGCTCCCGGGGCTTCTTGGGGAGGGCGGCCTCGAGCTGCTCGCGCACCAGGCGGGCCTTCTGCTCGATGTCGAGCCCCACGAGCACGAAGGTCATCTCGTTGCGAAAGCCACCGAGGTGGTTCAGGCAGACCTTCAGGGTGGGCGGAGGCGGCTCGCCGCGTACCCCGGAGATGCGCACGCGGTCGCGCCCCACGGCGGAGAGTTCCACGGTGTCGAAGCGCGCCGTCACGTCGGGGCCCGCGTACCGGGCGCCCTCGATTTCGTAGAGCAGTTGCGCGGTCACCGTATCCACGGACACCGCGCCTCCCGAGCCCTCGTGTTTGGTGATGATGGACGTGCCGTCGGCGTGGAGTTCCGCGAGGGGGAACCCGGGGCGGCGCGCGTCGATCTCCGTGAAGAAGGAGTAGTTGCCCCCCGTGGCCTGGGCACCGCACTCGAGCACATGGCCCGCGGCCTGGGCGCCCGCCAGACAATCCCAGTCATCGCGCCGCCAGCCGAAGTGGGCGGCCGCCGGTCCCACGACGAGCGAGGCATCCGTCACGCGTCCGGTGACGACGATGTCGGCCCCCGCGCGCAAGCACTCGGCGATGCCCCACGCACCCAGGTAGGCATTCGCCGTGAGCGGCGTGCCCAGCCCGAGCGCCCCGGCACGGGCCAGGAGTTCATCTCCCTCGACGTGCGCCACCCGGACCTGGAGTCCCAGCCGCTCGGCGAGCGCCCGGAGCGCGGTCGCGAGCCCCGCGGGGTTCAACCCTCCGGCGTTCGTGACGATCTTCACCCGCTTCTCGACGGCGAGCGCCAGGCACTGCTCCATCTGGCGGAGGAAGGTCTTGGCGAAGCCGCCATTCGCATCCTTCAGCCGATCCCGGCCGAGGATGAGCATCGTCAGCTCGGCGAGGTAGTCGCCCGTGAGGACGTCGAGCTGTCCCCCCTCGAGCATCTCGCGGAAGGCGGAGAAGCGATCGCCGTAGAAACCCGAGGCATTGCCGACACGAAGGGGGGAGGCGCTCATGCCCCCCTAGACATAGCCGAAGCGGCGGCGCAGGAACCACTCGGCCCCCATCAACCCCACGAGCGCCACGAGGTAGTACCAGCGATCCCACAGCGGCTTGTCCTTCGCCCGGCCCACCTCCACCACCGGAGGGTCCAACAGCGGCACATCGTCCGGCAGGCCACTCATGGGCAACCGGTACGCCTTGCCCCCGGTGTACTTCGCGATCTGCTCCATCAGCTCCGGCCGCACCGAGGCGTCCGACAACTCCGGGCCCACCGCGCGCACCGCCACCGCGTCCTCGCCCCGGCCCAGGTCCGTCTCGCCCTTCTTCGCCGTGGCCACGAGCTTGTACGGCCCGGGGGCGGGCGGAGGAAACTCCAGCCGCACCACGCCATCCGGCCCCGTCTGGCCCGTCTGCACCGCCACCGGCTTCTGCGTGTCCACCGACACCAGCTCCACCCGGACCTGGGCATCCTGGGCCGGCTGATAGTCCGACGTGCGCGACGCCACCACCACGCCCACGGGCCGGCCCGGCTCCACCGAGGGAGGATCCGCCGTCACGTTGAGCGTCGTCAGGTCCGGGTCGCGCACCAGCCAACGCAGCGCGTTGCCCCAGAAGCGATCATAGGTGCGGCTGGGCGAGCCCTCCTTGTGTGCGGTGAAGGCCCAGTACCAACTGGCGTCCGTGGCCAGCACCATCGCCCGGCCCCGGCCGTAGTCCCACACGGCCACCAGCGGCGCGTTCTTCCCCTCCGACGTGAGGAAGGGATGGTCCATGAGCACCGTCGCTCCCGGCTTGGCGCGCGTCAGGTTGGCGCCCGGAATGGCCGGCAGCTCCGCCCACGCCGCCTCCGTGCTCGTGCCTCCCGAGGCCATCGCCGTCACCGGGTGGCGCATCCCCTCGGGCGTCAGCCGCGCCTTGAAGGAATCGACGTTGGCCGGGCCCGCGCCCTCCAACGGCAGCGCCTCGTAGAGCGTGGGCATGTTCGCCCGGCCCTCGCCCAGCACGCTGTCCCCGCCAATCATCACCATCGCGCCGCCGTTGTGCACGTAGCGCTCGAGGTTGCGCTCGTACTGGGCGATGGACAGCGACGAGTCCGAGTAGCCGAAGTTCTGGAAGATGACGACGTCGAAGGTGTCCAGCTTCGTGTCGAAGATCTCCTCCATGGGGAAGGGGATGAGCGACAGCTCGCGCTCCTGGCTCACCACGCCCGGGTCATCGGACATGGTGCGCAGGATGTAGAAGGACACCATGTCCACGTTGGCGTCCTGGCGCAGCAGGCCGCGCAGGAAGCGCTCGTCCCACGAGGGCTTGCCCACCACCAGCAGCACGCGCACCCGGTCGCGGATGACCTTGAGCACGAAGGAGCGCGTGTTGTTGTCGCCCACCGCCTCGTCCGGGTACACCGGCACGCTCACGGTGTAGACGAAGCGGCCCGTCTGGTCCGGCGTGAAGGTGAAGCCAATGGGCTTCACGTCGTCCGAGGACTCGAAGCGCACGGACTTGCTCGCCACCACCTTGCCTTCCTGCTTGAGCACCACCGGCACGTCCTGGCCGGAGAAGCCCCGGCCGTGCACCTCCACCTCCACGGTGAGCGAGTTGCGCACGAAGGCGAAGTCATCCACCTTCACCCGCTCGACGGCCAGGTCCTTGAGCGCCTCCTGGCCCACCACGAAGGTGGACACCGGCACGCCCAGGTCCGCGAGCGCCGCGCGCGCCCGGCCCACCGCCCCACTGGCCAGCTCCACGTTGTCCGCGCCATCGCTCAAGAGCAGCACGCCCCCGAGCTTCTTGGCCCCCTGCGCCCCCGCGCCCACCGAGCGCAGGGCCGACAGCAGGTCGGACGTGCCCGCGCGCGCCGGCTCCTTCGTGAGCGTCTCGGTGGTGACGGGCGCCAGCTCCGGGTCGAAGCCATACACCTCCACCGCGTAGCGGTCCTGGAGCGCCGCGAGTCCCGGCGCGGCGCCCTCCAGGAAGGCGGCCGCCTCGGCCGAGCGCGTCACGCCCCCGGGCTCCACCGGGAAGTTCATGGAGGCCGAGCGGTCCACCAGCACCGCCAGCCGGTTCTTCATCCGCGCCACCTGGAGGTTGCGGATGCCGGGCTCGAGCAGGAAGAAGAGCGCCGCGAGGCCCGCGCCCAGGCGCAGCCCCCACAACGTCCAGCGCCGCGCCCGCGCGGGCTCGCGCCGCACGCCCCACGCCGCCAGTCCCACGCCGAGCGCCACGCCCACCCCCAGCAGCACCAGCACCCACATGGGCAGCGGCGAGAGGCTGACGAGCTTCCAGGCATTGAAGGGAGTGGTGTCCATGAATGACAGTCGAAGTCCCGCGCGTCAGCGGCGCTTGTTGAGGATGAGCGGCAGGTGGACGGCGTCATCCTTGTAGTCCAGGCAGAGCGCGTACATGCAGAGATTGATGCCCAGGCGCACCGCCAGCTCACGCTGGGGCTCGCCCCCGGGGGTGACGTCGAACTCGTAGTCGCCCAGCTCGCCGCGGCTCCACGCCCCCGCCAGGTCGTTCTGCGAGTACATCACCGCCGCGCGCTTGCCCACGTTCGCCGCCTCGAGCTGGGGCTTGTTGAGCACGCGGCCCGGCGCGGAATCCAGCAGGAAGAAGCTCTTGAAGACCACGTGGGTGGAGGGCACGGGGGTGAGTGGGCTGCGGGGCAGCACCCGGGCGATCTCCCGGCGGAAGCTCGCGTCGAAGCCGTCCCCGTCGCTGCCGTCATTGGCGTCCGCGAGCAGGAAGCCGCCGAAGGTGAGGTAGCGCCGCAGGTTCTCCACCTCCGCGGTGCTGAAGGGAGGAAAGCCCCCGTCTCCGCCCAGGTAGAGAAAGGGGTATTCGAAGATTTCCGGACTGGAGAGGGCGAAGGGGCGGGCATCGGGCAGCACCTCCACGGAGGTACGCCGTTGCACCTCCCAGGAAATGCGCCGCAGACCGGACAGGCGGGCATCCCAGCGGCCGCCATGCCGGGCCACCGCGGGGATGAAACGGCTCTTTTCTCCGAAGGCGGACGCACGTCCGGCCAGCAGCGGGACGAGCGCCGCGCTCCCGAACAGCAGGTGGCGACGGCTAAGGGGGCGCACGGGCATGGGGGCCCTATATACCGTCGACGCGCCCTCGCATTCCCCGCTATACAGGAGGGCCATGGCGAAAGGCGGACAGACGCCCAGGGAGCCCGTATCCCCCCGGATGCAGGCGGCATGGAAGCTCAAGGAAGCCGGGGACGTGGTGGCCGCGCGGCATGCCGCCGAACGGCTCCTCGCCGAACCCTCGGCTCCCGAGGACACGGCCCAGGCCGCGGAGCTGTTGCGCCGTGGCACCACGCCCCCCGCTCTCTACGGCTACGCGGCCCTGGCCGCCTTCTTCCTCGTGCTGCTCGTGGTCCTCGCCGCCACGCGCTACTAGGACAATCCTCTTGGACGCCTACCTCGAGGCCCTCAAGGCCTACCAGAGCTTCAACCCCGCGGGCTGGGTGGCCCTCTACCGGGTGCTGCCCATGTGGGCCGGCATCGTGTGCGGCGTGCTGGGGCTGATCCTCCTGCTGGCCGGAGGCGGTCGCCTGTTCCGCGTGCTGGCCGGCCCCATCGGGGCGTGCATCGGCCTGGGATGGACGGGCCTGCTCATCACCCGCTTCTCCCTCGGGTGGGTGGATCCGCGCCTGATCAACGTCATCGCCGCCGCGCTCACCCTCGTGGGGTTCCTCTTCCCGCCCATCATCGTCTACCTGGGCGTGGGCATCCCCCTGGGTCTGCTCGGCGGGGAGATCGCCGGGCCCAACGACTTCGTCATCGGGTTCGCGCCGGGCCTCATCCTCGGAGGGCTGATCGGCGTGGTGCTCTACCGGCAGATGGCCGCCATCATCGCCTCGTGCTTCGGCGGGTGGCTGCTGGTCATCGGGGCCATGGCCGCCCTGCATCGCTTCACGGGCCTGGTGGGTGTCATGGCCAAGCAGCCCTGGGGCATCGTCATCGCCGCGGGCCTCTTCGCGCTCGCCGGCAGCATCTACCAGATCGCCGTGCGGCCCTCCCCCGAGGAAGCCGAGCGGCAGCGCGCCGAACGCCAGAAGCTCAAGCAGCGCAAGGCGGAACAGAAGGCCCTCGAGAAGCGTTGGAGCGTTCCCCGGGGCGGCGACTAGGCCCCGGGACTCGGTCTTTACCTGCACCTGGGCCGCGCGTAGAGTCCGCGCCCCCCTCACCCTCCCCCCGGGACGAGCGACACCGATGCGCCAGGCCAGACGCAAGGAGAAGAACGCCGAGACCAGGGAGCCCAGGCGCTCCGAGCCGCCGCCGGAGCCCTCGCCGGAGCCCACCGCGGGGCGGCCCCAGGAGCCGGCCACGGAGGCCCCGCCCGCCTGGAAGAAGCCCGAGGGTCTGTCCCTCGGGGGCTGGGCGGTGCTCGGCGCCGTGCTCGTCCTCTTGCAATTCCCCCTCATCCACTACGCCCTCTTCCGGGGCGAGCCCGCCACCACCACCCGGGTGCCCTACGCCCAGGACTTCTCGGATCCAGGCGTGGTGGGGCGCGACTTCTTCTCCACCGGCGGCTTCTGGCGCGTGGTGAACGGCCAGCTGCTGTCACCCGGCGTGAGGAACAACCCGCTGTGGCTCCAGGCGTCACTGCCCGCGGACGTGGCCGTCGAGTTCGACGTGCGCTCCGAGTCACCCGAGGGCGACATCAAGGTGGAGCTCTTCGGCGACGGCTCCGACCACGCCTCCGGCTACATCTTCATCCACGGCGGGTGGAACAACACGCTGTCCATCATCGCGAGGCTGGACGAGCACGGCACGCCCCTGGACAAGCTCCAGCGCCAGGCGCAGCGCGTGGCGGAGCAGCGGGGCAACGCGCAGCAGGCGGGCCTCGTGGAGACGGGCGTCTTGCGCGCCAGGACACACATGCGCGTGGAAGCACGGCCCTATCCGGTGAAGCAGGGACAGACGTATCACTGGCGTATCGAGCGCAAGGGCTCGCTGCTACGCTGGAGCATCGACGGCAAGCCCTTCATGCAATTCGATGATCCCCTTCCCCTCGTGGGAAAGGGTCACGACCGTTTCGGGTTCTCCAGCTGGGAGGCCCAACTCTTCTTCGACAACCTGAAGATCGAGCCGCTGTAGCAACAGGAACCACTCCCAGCCACCCGCGGCGAATCAGGAATCAGGGGAACACAACGTGCGCAGAGTCGGAATCTTTGGCTGGGGAGTGGTCGCGCCCCGGTCCCGGAACATCGAGACCTTCGAGAAGAACCTCGCGACGTCGGAGAGCTGGCTGTCCGCGTTCAACGGCGGCTTCGGTCCCAACAACTTCCTGGTGGGCAACCCGGACTTCGACTTCGCCGAGTACAAGCCGTGGGTGGACGCGCGCTTTCCCGCCACGCGCTTCGCCCAGCTCGACAAGAAGATGGGCATGCCCACGAAGATGGCGATCGGCTCCTTCATCCAGGCACTGGGGCAGAACCCCGGGCTGGAGCAGGCGCTGCAGGCGCTGGGGCCCCGCGCCCACGTCTACGTGGGCACCGGGCTCGGGGACCTGCCCACCGTCCATGACATCACCCTGAACCTGCACCGCGCCCAGCGCCGCTGGGACCGCTTCTGGGCGGCGCCCGAGCGCAACTCCGCCCTGCGCCACTGGCTGGAGACGCGCGAGCCCCTGCCCGGCCTGCCGCCCGACCCCGCCACGGTGGAGGAGAACGACCGGGACGTGGCCGAGGAGGCGTGGTGGCACTTCTGGGCGGGTCAGTCGCCCGAGCTGCGCGAGTACCTCGCCGAGCAGAAGGAGATCGAGGGCCTGGGCGTGGAGAGCGGCAACGTGGAGGCCGCCAAGCTCGCCGTCATCAAGGAGAAGCGCACGCGCAACCAGCGCCTGCAGAAGAAGTGGGGCGCGCCCGAGCCGCCGTGGAACGCGGTGCCGGCGGAGATCCTGTGGAACATCCACAACATGCCCGCCTCGCAGATCTCCATCATGGGCAAGCTCACCGGCATGTCGTTCGCGCCCGTGGCGGCCTGCTCCTCGTTCGGCTACGGCCTGAAGCTGGCGCTCGATGCCATCCACCGCGGTGACGCCCAGGCGGTGGTGCTGGGCATGACGGATCCGCCGCCGCATCCGCTCGTGGTGGGCGGCTTCTACAACGCGCGCGTGGTGAGCGCGGACGGCGCCGTGTCCAAGCCCCTCACGCAGCTGCGCGGCACGCACGTGTCCGGCGGCTCGGTGGTGTGGATCCTCGGGGACCTGGAGCACTTCACCGCCCAGGGCTTCAAGCCGCTGGGCATGGAGCCGCTGAGCGTGGGCGTCACCTCGGACGCGGACCACATCATCACCCCCTCGAAGGAAGGCCCCACCGTGGCCATCCACGAGGCCCTGCGCCAGGCGGGCTTGAGCCCCGCGGACATGGGAAGCTGGGACTTGCACGCCACCGCCACCCCGGGGGACTACCTGGAGATGGAGACGTTGCGCGCGGTGCTGCCCGAGACGGTGCTCGTCACCGCGCGCAAGGGCACCTTCGGCCACGGCATGGGCGCCGGGGGTGGCTGGGAGCTGACGGCCCAGTACCTCGGCTACGCGCGCGGCCAGGTGTTCCCCACGCCCCTGAGCGAGGGCGAGCTCAACAAGGAGATCGGCCGCGTGCACGAGCGCTACGTGTTCGACTCGCCCGTGGCCTCGCCCCAGGGCTGCGCCGGCAAGCTGTCCATGGGCGTGGGCGGCATCAACGCCTGCGTCATCTCCCGCCCCTGGCGTTGAGGCGGGGCGCGGCGCCTAGTTGATCCGCACCGAGCCGCCCTCGGTGCGCACCTGCTCGATGGACAGGCCCATGAGCCGCGTCAACAGCTCGCGCGCCAGCTCGCGCGCCGTGCGCTGCTGCTCCGGCTGACGCGTGTCCCGCCCCTCCGAGTAGAGCCCGAGGATGATGGAGCCCGAGAGCACGGCGGACTCGTACAGCTCCTGCTTCTCCCGATCCGACAGCCGCTGCTCCTTGAGCCGCAGGGCGAAGCCGGCGTTGATCTGCCGCAGCATGCTCTCGCGCTGCTCGGGGCTGAGCGCCCGGCCGTCCTTGTGCACGCTGTAGGCGGCGCCGAAGAGGAAGTTGAAGGCACCCGCCAGGTTGTTCTTCAGGCGGAAGTCATCATCGCGATCGAGCTGCTGCTCGTACTGCCTGAGCAGCAGCATCAGGGATGCCTCGAGCTGCCGGCGCGCCTCCTTGTCCAGGCCGGGCACGGCCTCCGCCACGCGCTTGGGCATGATGGGGTTGCCCACGGTGCGAAACGACGACACCGACAGCGGCAACAACTCGGGGGAGATCGCCTCCCCGTCACCCCCTCGGCCCGACGGCTTGTCGCTCGAGGCTTCCGCGCGGCCCTTGCCTGGAAGGGAGATCTTGAAACCACCGCCCGCGAACACTCCGCTGTCGTACTCGCGGTAGGCACTCAGGGGCCGGGCGACCGCGGGCCACACCCCGCTGACCAGGGCGCACACCGTCGCGAGGACGGCGACCTTCCTGTAAACACCTCTCATGCCCCCTCCGATGGCTGGAACACAGAATCCACCCGGCACCCACCTCCCATTCCAGCCCACGGTCCCGGTCTGGCGCGGAGCATCATCGGAAAGCGCGGGGTGGGCAAGCAGTCCGCTCGCCCTGCCCGCACCGGTATCATCGTCCTGGTAGGACCACGAACTTCATGCCGCTCTCTCTTCATCGCGGAGTCAGCCTCGCCGTGCTCGCCTCCGCCCGCACCGAGGCCGAGCACCATGAGGACCTGGGCTGCAGCATCCAGGGCCCCACCTCCCGTCCGGTGCGCCGGGCCCAGCTCGCGCTCAAGCAACAACTCGCGAAGCTCGGCCCCGAGCGCGCCCTGCGCGAGGCACGCGCCCTCGTGCGCTGGCTCGAGGACACGCCCCGCTACGCCGCACTGTGCACCGGCGGCCGCCGCCGTCTGGGCCGGCGCCCCGTGCGGCACGAGGTGCTCTTTCCCGACGCCACCCGTCACACGCCCCGCGTGCTGCACCTGCGCAAGGAGGAGCAGGGGCTCGACTTCCCCGTGAAGGCGCGCGAGTGGCCCGCGCTCGCCGAGCTCTTCGCGACGCTGGCACGCGGGGCGACTCCCGCCGAGCTGCGGGCCCTCTCGGCGCTGCCCGCCGCAGGCGAGCTGCTCGCGGACCTGTCCGACGCGGGCTGGCTCGTGCGCCACGAAGCGCCGGTGGAGGTGCCCACGCCGGGCGCGCTCTTCGTCGGCCACAACACCGTGCTGGTGGCGAGTGCGAAGGCGCGCGTCCTCGTGGATCCTTACTTCCGCCCCGCCCACCCGTTGGATCGGGCGGACTACCAGCCCATGCAGCCGCGGGACATCGGGCGGGTGGATGCGGTCGTCATCACCCACTCGCACGGGGACCACTTCCACCTGGGCTCGCTGCTGCAACTGCCGCGCGACACGCGCATCTTCGTGCCCTCGGTGGCGCGCGAGAGCCTCTTCTCCACCGACTGCGCCCTGCGGCTCGCGCAATTGGGCTACACCCGGGTGGAGCCGCTGCGCTGGGGCGAGGAGCGCCAGGTGGGGGACATCACCGTGCGCGCCCTGCCCTTCCATGGCGAGCAGCCCACCGATGGCGAGGGCCTGTACCCGGGGCTCTTCAACGAGGGGAACACGTGGCTGGTGCGCGCGCCGGGCTTCTCCGCGGCCTTCTTCGCCGACGCGGGGCATGACGTGCGCGGAGACATGGAGGACGTGTGCCGCGCGCTGCGCGAGGAAGCACCCGTGGACGTGCTCTTCTGCGGGGTGCGCGGCTTCCGGCTCGAGCCGCTCTTCTTCGGCTACACCACGCTGGACGCCTACCTCGTCGACGTGCCCGTGGACGCGCTCACCCGGCCCCAGCGGCTCATGGCCGGCCCCGAGGAGGCGCTGCGCTATGGCGAGCTGCTCGGCGCGCGCTACGTGGTGCCCTGCGCGGATGGCGGCGCCCCGTGGTACTGGCGCGAGGGCATGGGCCCGCGCTACCCGGGCTATCCGGGCGAGCCCGTGAGCGGCGCCAGCACCCGCGACGAGAACCCGGACGCGGACCCCTACCCCGAGCGGCTGGAAGAGGTGCGCCGACGCGAGCGGCACGGGCCCAGGGCCCTGCTGCTGCGTCCCGGCGAGGCCCTGGCGTGGCGGGGACGTAAATCCCCCGAGCGCCTCCAGTACCCCGGCTTCCAGTGGCCGTTCGGCGCTCCGCTCGAGCCTGGGAGGGATTGAGCGCCGCGCCGGAGAGCAGGCAACCGGGCCTCGCCTTCCACTTCCCTTCCTGCACGCGCGGGGAAGCGGATGGACCTTGAAGCCTCGTCGGTCATTCGATTCCAAAAGGGGACGGGACATGAAGGGTCGTCAGCGCGTGTGCAAGAAGCACATCCAGCAGGCCGGGTGGAGCATCGCGAACGAGGGGCCGCGGGAGCGGAAGTACCACCTCGAGCTGCATGGGCCCCGCGGGGAGCAGATGAAGGTCGACGCCGCCTCCAAGGCCCTGGCCTATCGCCACGCCGAGCGCCAGGTGATGGGAGCGGAGCCGGGCACCGCCCTCTGGGCGCCGACCTGAGAGCAGTTGCTCGCCAGGGGGGCAGCCCGCCAGACGAGGTGTTCTCCGCCGCTCTGCGCTCGGTTGCTCCCGGACCTACCTTTGCCGATAGGACAACCGAGGGCGTGCCATGAGCGACATCGACACCCAGATGGCTGGGCAGGACACCACGCAAGCACAGGACGAGCAGTCGAAGCGGCCCAGCAAGGCGCCTCCGCCGATGCAGGCGGACCAACGCACGCCCATCGAGCGGGGCGCGCACCTGCTGGCCCTGAGCACACTCAAGAACGCGGAGATTCCCTTCGTGGTCGCGGGCGCCTACGCGCTGCATGTCTATACGGGCATCTACCGCAGCACCAAGGACCTGGACATCTTCCTCAAGCGCGAGCACGTGCAGCGCGCCATGGAAGCCCTGTCGAGCATGTCCTTCCAGACGAAGATGCACGACCCCGTGTGGATCGCCAAGGCGTACGCCAACGACGAGTACTTCGCCGACCTCATCTTCAGCTCGGGCAACGGGGTGGCGGTGGTGGATGACCTGTGGATCGACCGGGCCCAGTCCGGCATCGTCCATGGCCTGCCCATCCTCGTGGCGCCCCCCGAGGACATCATCTGGTCCAAGGCCTTCGTCTGCGAGCGTGAGCGCTTCGATGGCACGGACATCAACCATCTCATCCTCGCGCGCGGCAAGCAGATGGACTGGAAGCACCTGATGATGCGCTTCGAGCCGCATTGGGAGGTGCTCCTGGCCCACGTCACCTTCTACCGCTTCAGCTATCCGGGCCAGCGCGACCACGTGCCGCAATGGGTCTGGGATGAATTGCTCGACCGGGCGCGCCAACAGCAGAACGAGCCGGACAAGAAGAAGCTCTGCCGGGGCATGCTCATCGCCCAGGGCCAGTACCGCGTGGACGTCGAGCACTGGAACTACACCGATGCCCGCATGGAAGAGGTACCCACCTTCCGGGACTACAAGAAGCCCTGAGCGCGCACCTCTGCCCTGACTCCTCCGACAGGCACATCCCTCCGGGTGTGCCTGTCGTGCTTTCCGCAATCGTTTCGATCGCCGCGAACTTCACTCCGCCGCGAGAACTCCAGCCGTGAGAGAACTCCCGGCCCAAGACAACCCAAGAGGAGGGGGTTCATTTTTTCGGGTTAATTCTCGACAAACATTTTAAACTCGTTTTCCTGTTCCTGCCTAGGCTGGGAATGAGGTAGAAAGACTTCATTCAACCCAGACACAGGGGACAGACATGCCTTCCATTGGCGTGGCACGAGGTATTTCCATTGTTTCGCGAATGAACCGCTGGGGCCGGACGGGTCTGGCCCTGACCCTGGGCATGTCCCTGGGGTGCGCGGGCATGGACGAGGCGGGCAGCTACGAGGGCGAGCTGCGGATGTTCGCCGTGGACAACGCGGATGGCTCGCACCAGATGGGGTACGGCCTGGTGGCCGGAGACGGCACGACGCTCGAGCTGAAGTTCGATGGCGAGCCCACGGCGAAGCCGGGAGACCGCCTCATCGTCCGCGGTGAGCGCGTGGGCCGCTCGGGCCACGTGGGCGAGCAGTTCTCGGTGCACTCCTTCGACGTCGTCACCCCGGCGTCCGAGGGCCTGTCCACCTCGCGCGACGCCCTCGCGGGCGGCACGGCGAAGACGGCGCGGGTGGCCATCCTCCCCCTGGTGTTCCCGGGCACCACGGCGCGCATCGACACCGCCACCTCCCGGCAGCGCCTGGACACGGTCGCCGCGTACTACAAGGAGATCTCCTACGGCTCCTGGACCGTCCAGGGCGACGCGCTCGCGCCGCTGAACATGCCCAAGCCGACCAGCTGCGCGCTGGATGTCATCAACAGCTCCGCGCGCGCGGCGGCCAAGAGCCAGGGCATCAACCTGGATGTCTATGCACACGTGGCCTTCGTCATTCCCAACAACCCGGGCTTCAGCGATTGCGCCTGCGGCCTCGCGTGGATTGGCAATCCGCCCACGTCGTCCTCGCCGGGCATCGGCCCGGGCAGCCTCTACACGTGCACGGACCCCAACGCCTTCGCGCACGAGATGGGACATGGCTTTGGCATGAACCACTCGCCCACGGCGCGCTGCGGCACGGGCGTTGCCTACCGGCGCGATCCCTTCGCCAGCTGCAGCCCCGATGAGTACGGCAACCGCTTCAACACCATGGGCGGCGGACTCGGGCACCTGGATGCCTTCCACAAGTCCACCATGGGCTGGCTGAACAAGTGCAACATCGTGCGCGCCTCGCGCGATGCCACGTATGATCTCGTGCCCATCCAGACGTCCTCCACCGGCATCCAGGCCCTGGAGATCTCCACCGGCGGCGACAAGGATGGCAGCAACCCCCTCTACTACTGGGTGGAGTACCGCAACCCGACGCTCGCCACCTTCAACGCGGGGCCGGATGGCGCGCCCGAGGTCAACACGGGCGTGCACATCAACGTCGCCCAGGACTTCCGCTCCTCCAGCGCCCTGTACTCCCGGCCCCTGCTGTTGGACCTCGCGCCCAACTACCCCAACACCCACCGCGACCCCCGCCTCACCTCGG
Source organism: Cystobacter fuscus (assembly GCF_002305875.1). Classification (NCBI taxonomy): domain Bacteria; kingdom Pseudomonadati; phylum Myxococcota; class Myxococcia; order Myxococcales; family Archangiaceae; genus Cystobacter; species Cystobacter fuscus. The sequence continues at coordinate 10,198,906 of NZ_CP022098.1, forward strand.
GCCGCACCTTCAGCGACCCCGATGGCCGCGTGAGCATCACCGTGGTGTCGCAGAGCAGCACCAAGGCCACGGTGAAGGTCTCCTTCCCCAACGGCGGCACGGGCACCAACACCTGCGCGGACGGCACGCTGCCCGGCGGTGGCACCCCTCCCGGTCCCCAGGACGGCTCCATCGTGCGGCTCGTCGCGAAGCACAGCGGCAAGTGCCTGGACGTCCCCAACTCCAGCACCACGAGTGGGACCGCCCTCCAGCAGTACACCTGCAACGGGACGAACGCCCAGGCCTTCCGCCTGCAGTCGGCCATCGGGGGCTTCAACCTCGTGAACGTCAACAGCGGCAAGTGCGTCGACGTGAGCAACTCCAGCACCGCGGATGGCGCCACCATCCAGCAGTGGGATTGCAACAACACGAGCGCCCAGACCTTCAGCCTGAACGCGCTGAGCAGCGGGGGCTACACGGTCGTGAACGCCAACAGCGCCAGGTGCGCCGATGTCGACGCCTCCTCGCTCAATGACGGGGCGAAGGTGCGCCAGTGGAGCTGCAACGGCGGCACCAACCAGCAGTGGACGCTCCAGTAGACGCTCCAGTAACTGGGAGCACTCCCGGGCGGTAAGGGGCTCGCCCGCCAGTCCATGGACTCCGGGCGAGTCCACCGCCGCCGTGTTACCAGGGGCTCACCATGTCCCTGTCCACCCTCTGCCTGCACTGCGGTCTGTGCTGCGACGGCACGCTCTTCACCCACGTGCCGCTCCAGCGCGCCGAGGCCGCCCCGCTCCGGGCGCTCGGCCTGCCGGTGAAGGAGCGCGAGGACGGCACCCAGGTGCTGCCCCAGCGCTGCGCGGCCCTGGACGGACGCCACTGCACCGCCTACGCCGCGCGCCCCGAGGGCTGCCGCCGCTACCACTGCCAGCTCTTCTCCGCGCTCGCCGAGGGCGAGGTGTCCCTGCCCGAGGCCCTCGCCGTGGTGGACGGGGCTCATGCCCTGCTCGCCGCCCAGGGTGCCGGGCGAGGCCCCGAGGTGGAGGCCTACCTGGACCGGCACTTCCGGGGGCGGCACCGGCGTTAGTCGGCCCGGCCTAGCTCTTGGGCACCGCCACCAGATCGAAGTCCGGGATGTGCTCGCGCATGTACTCGCGCATCCGATTGATGAGCGCGGCCTCGATCTGCCGGGCCCGCTCGCGGCTCACCCCGTACTTGTCGCCGATGTCCTGGAGCGTGAGCGGCTCGTCGGAGATGAGCCGGTGCTCGAAGATGTAGCGCTCCTTGCCCTCGAGCGACTGGGAGAAGGCCTGGAGCTTCTCGCGGAACAGGGCGCGCAACTCCTCGTTGCCCAGCCGCTCCTCCGCCCCCTGCGAGGACGACGGCAACATCCGGTCCCCCCGGGTCGCCGTCGAGTCGTCTCCACCCACGGGCGCGTCCAGCGACACCTCGTCGTGCCCCAGCCGCTGGTCCATCTCCACCACGTCCTGCTCGGTGACGTTGAGGCGGTCCGCCAGCATCTTCGGCGTCACCTCGAAGCCCTGCGCCACCAGCTTCTCCTGCTCCTGGCGCAGCTTGAAGAAGAGCTTTCGCTGGGCCTCCGTCGTGCCCAGCTTCACCATCTTCCAGTTGTCCATGATGTAGCGGAGGATGTACGCGCGGATCCACCACGCCGCGTACGAGCTGAGCTTCACGCCCCGTTCGGGATCGTACTTCTTCACCGCCTGCATCAACCCGATGTTGCCCTCCTGCACCAGGTCCAGCAGGGACAGGGGGTTGCGGTGGTACTCGTGCGCCAGCTTCACCACCAGCCGCAGGTTGGAGGCCACCAGCCGGTAGGCCGCCTGCACGTCCCCCGTGTCCCGGAAGCGCCGGGCGAGCGACACCTCCTCCTCCCGGGTGAGCAGGGCGTGGCGGTGCACCTCGTTCATATAGGACTGGAGGGGGTCGGCCCGGGTCACCGCCGACTCGCCCGCCCTCACCAGGGCGCGCGCCGGGGGGACGGGGGAGGCCTCCACCTCGGCCTCGACCTCCTCCAGCTCCTCGAGGACGGGCTCGAGGGCCTCCGGGTCGACCGATTCCGGCTCCAACGGTTCGGATTCCTGGGGCGCGGAGGCCTCGGCGGGCCGCTTCGCCCGGCTCCGAGAACCCGTCCCCGCCGTTTTCTTCCGCCCATTCGCCATGGAGGGTTTCTTAAGCAAAGTGCTCCGATTGTTGCCACAGCGTAATGCAGGGGTTATGCCCCCTGCTTGATGAGTGACATCGATACCCCGGAGCAGCCGGGAAACACTGCCGAAGCCTCGTCCCGCCCCGCCGAGTACGTGGCGGACGTCAGCTTCGATGACCTGAACCTTTCCGAGCCCCTGCGGCGCGGCATCGCCGAGCGCGGCTACACCCACCCCACGCCCGTCCAGGCGAAGGCCTTCCGGCCCGTCGTGGAAGGCAGGGATCTCATCGTGCGGAGCAAGACCGGCACGGGCAAGACGGCCGCCTTCGGCCTGCCCCTGCTGGAGAAGCTGTCGGCGGAGGACAAGCGCGTGCGCGCCCTCATCCTCTGCCCCACGCGCGAGCTGGCGCTCCAGGTGTCCGAGGAGCTCACCGCCCTGGGCAAGTACAAGGGCGTGCGCGTGGCCGCCATCTACGGCGGCGCCTCCATGAAGCAGCAGGAGGACGCGCTCGAGGAGGGCACGCAGATCATCGTCGGCACGCCTGGCCGCGTGTTCGATCACATCAACCGCGGCAACCTCAAGCTCGACGGCTGCACCCACGCGGTGCTCGACGAGGCCGACGAGATGCTCAACCAGGGCTTCTACGAAGAGGTCACCCGCATCCTCGACCGGCTTCCCAAGGACCGGCAGGTGCTGCTCTTCAGCGCCACCGTCCCCACGGACATCCAGAACCTCATCGCGCGCTACACCACCAACGCCGAGACGCTGCTGCTCTCCGGCGACGTGTTCACCGTGGAGCACATCCACCACGTGCGCTACGACGTGTCGGACGCGTTCCCCAAGCCGCGCAACCTCATCTACGTGCTGGAGGCCGAGGAGCCCAGCAACGCCATCATCTTCTGCAACACCCGGGATGACACGGCGCTGGTGACGGCGGTGCTCAACCGCAACGGCTTCGACGCGGAGCTGCTCAACGGAGACCTGCCGCAGAAGGAGCGCGAGCGGGTGATGGCCAAGGTGAAGCGGGGCGAGGTGGCCTTCATGGTGGCCACGGACATCGCCGCGCGCGGCATCGACATCTCCGGCCTCGAGTACGTCATCAACTACTCGCTGCCCGAGGACCCGGCCGTCTACCTGCACCGCGTGGGCCGCACCGGCCGCATCGGCAACAAGGGCACCGCCATCAACCTCTTCTCCGGCCGCGAGCTGGCCACGTACACCACGCTGGAGAAGAAGTTCGGCATCAAGTTCGAGAAGAAGGAGATGCCCGCGCCCGAGGAGGCCATGCGCCTGTGGGCCGAACGCCACGTGCGGGAGATCCGCGAGGCCGCCTCCGGCGCCATCTTCGAGGGCTTCCTCCCCCTGGCCGCCCAGCTCAAGGGCCGCGCGGACGCGGATGACCTCATCTCCTTCCTGCTCAAGTACTTCTTCAGCCACCTGCGCATGGAGAAGGCCCAGGCCAGCGAGCAGGCGGGCGAGGCGCCGGCTCCACGCCCGTCCGAGCCCCGCCGCAAGGAGCGCGGCGAGCGCACCGAGCGCGAGCGTCCGCCCCGCCGCGAGGAGCGGGAGCGGCCCCCGCGCCGGGACGAGCGCCGCGCGGAAGGCCCGGGCGAGTCGCGCCGGGAGGACCGGGGCGACAAGCGCCGCCGGGAGCGCCCCGAGCGGGGCCCCTCGCGCATGGACGCCGCCGCGGGCGAGGTGAAGCTGTGGATCAACCTGGGGACCGAGGATGGCCTCGGGCCCGGCAGCATCGTCACCGCGCTGGAGGAGGCGGGAGCCCCGGCCAACAAGGTGCTGCGCGCCGACCTCAAGCCCGGCTTCGCCTATGTCTTCGTCGCCGAGGAGGACCTGGCGGCCTTCGAGGCGCTGAGCGGCAAGCCGTACAAGGACAAGACGCTCAAGGTGGAGAAGAGCCGGCCGCGCGGCGAGCGGGATCCGAACCGGCCGCCGCCCTCCCCCGACGCGGGCCCCGGCGAGGCGAAGCTGCGCTTCAACCTGGGCACGGACGACGGCCTGGACGAGGCGAAGTTCATCGCCGCCCTGGAGGCCGCCGGTGCCCCCGCGGGCAAGGTGAACAAGGCGCTCCTGCGCGGCCACTACGGCTACGCCTACGTGCCCGAGTCCGAGGCTCAGGCCTTCGAGGCGCTCGACGGCAAGTCCCACGGCGACAAGGCCATCAAGGTGGACAAGCACCGGCCCCGCGGCACCCGCGAGCGCCCGCCCCGCCCCGAGCGCACCGAGACGCCCGAGGTGCCCGGCCAGGCGCGCCTCTGGGTGGGCCTGGGCCGCTCCGACGTCGCGGACGAGGCCGCCCTCACCAGCGCCCTGGAGTCGCTCGGCGCCCCGGCGGGCAAGGTGCAGCGCGTGGAGCTCAAGCCCTCCTACGCCTACGTCTTCATCGCCGAGGAGGACGTGGCCGCCTTCGAGGCGCTCCAGGGCAAGCCCCACAACGACAAGCCGCTCAAGCTGGAGCGGGCCCGGCGCAAGTAGTCCCACCTACCGGGAGCGCGCCTCAGGGCGGAGCCTTCGCCCGGGCCCGGCGTTCCCGGTGGTAGTGCGCACCGCACAGCTCCCGGGCCAGCACCGGCTTGCCGCAACCCCGCTCCCGGCACTCCGGGGGCGGCGCGGCGGGAGGCGGCGGCTCGGAGCGCTCGGCGAACAACACGTCCGCCACCGCCAGCAGCCGGTCCACCTCCGGGCGCGACAGTGCGTTCTTCCGGACGAAGTCCACCAACCGGTGTGCCCCCGCCGCATCGTCTTCCTCGCGGAAGAGATCGGCCAGGGGCACGCCCAGGGCCTCGGAGATCTGGACCAGGGTCTCGTAGCTGGGGCTGCGCTCGCCGCGCTCCAGCAGGGACGCGAAACTCGCCGAGATGCCGCACCGGGCGGCGAAGTCCTCCTGCTTGAGGCCCCGACGTTCTCGCAGCGCGCGGATGCGGCGGGCCAGTCCCCGCAGGGCACCGCTCGTGTCCGTCACCAACGGGGAACTGGAGCGCATGACCAACCCATGGTAGCGCAAGACTCGCCGTTGCTGGTATCGCGCCCAAGGGAGCACTCCGGCCATGCAAGCCGTTGAAGGAATCCATCACTACTTCCGCAGGGCCGCGCGCATCATGGACGTGGGCGAACGCATCGAGACGCTGCTCGCCACCCCCCTGCGCGAGGTGAAGGTCCAGGTCTCCATCGAGCTGGACACGGGGGAGATCCGCACCTTCCACGGCTACCGCATCCAGCACGACAACAGCCGCGGTCCCATGAAGGGCGGCCTGCGCTACCACCCCAGCATCACCCAGGAGGAGTGCGCGACGCTCGCCTCCTTGATGACGTGGAAGACGGCCGTGGTGAACCTGCCCTACGGTGGCGCCAAGGGCGGCATCGCGGTGGACACCACCCAGCTGTCCATGAAGGAAGTGGAGCGCCTGACGCGCAAGTACGTGGACCAGGTGCAGGACCTCATCGGCCCCACCCGCGACATCGCCGCCCCCGACGTCAACACCAACCCCCAGGTGATGGCGTGGATCATGGACCAGTACTCGCGCTACCACGGGCACTCGCCCGCCGTCGTCACCGGCAAGCCGCCGGAGCTCTACGGCACCCGGGGCCGGGACTCGGCCGCCGGACGCGGTCTGCTCTACATCACCCGGGAAATCCTCCGGGACACGGGCCTGCCCATGAAGGGCACGCGCTTCGCCATCCAGGGCTTTGGCAACGTGGGCAGCCACACCGCGCAGCTGCTCTGGCAGGACGGGGCCGTGATCGTGGCCGTGTCCGACGTGTACGGCGGCGTGCACAACCCCCAGGGCCTGGACATCCCCGGCCTCTTCGAGCACGTCAAGCGCGCGGGCACCGTGACGGGCTTCGGCGGCGGCCAGGCGTGCTCCAACGAGGAGGTCATCGCCTCGGACTGTGACGTGCTCGTTCCCGCGGCGCTCAGCCAGGCGATCACGCGCGCCAACGCCCCCCACGTGCGCGCCCGGCTCGTCATCGAGGCCGCCAACGGCCCCATCGAGCCCGAGGCCGACGAAATCCTCGAGAAGCGCGGCGTGCTCGTGGTGCCGGACATCCTCGCCAACGCGGGCGGGGTAACGGTCAGCTACTACGAGTGGGTGCAGAACCTCCAGCACCTGTCCTGGGAAGAGGAGCGGGTGAACGCCGAGCTGGAGCGGACGATGAAGGAGGCGTACGACCGGGTTGCCCAGCTCGCGCGCACGCGCAAGGTGCCCCTGCGCACCGCGGCGTACATCCTGGCCATCGGCCGGGTGGGCAAGGCCACGGTGTTGCGCGGCATCTGACGGGCGCGGGGAGGGGTCCCCCCCGTCCCTTTCGTCCGGGCCGCGCATCGGCTATGGGGCGCGACAGACACTCATGGTCACGCTCCAGGATATCGAGGCCGCCCAGCAGCGCATCGGCGAAGCCATCCACCGCTCCCCCTGCCCGCGCTCCGAGCAGTTCAAGGACATCACCCAGTGCGCGGCGCTCTACTGCAAGATGGAGAACCTGCAGCGCACGGGAGCCTTCAAGGAGAGGGGCGCGCTCAACACCCTGCTCTCCCTGACGCCCGAGGAGCGGGCACGCGGTGTCATCGCCGCCTCGGCGGGCAACCACGCCCAGGGGCTCGCCTACCACGCTGGCCGCCAGGGCATCTCCAGCATCATCGTGATGCCCGAGCGCACACCCATCATCAAGGCCTCGCGCACGCGCGCCTACGGCGCCCAGGTGGTGCTGCACGGCAGCAACTTCGACGAGGCCTACGCCGAGGCCCTGCGGCTGCAAGAGCACGACGGGCGCGTCTTCATCCACCCCTTCAATGATCCACGCGTCATCGCCGGCCAGGGCACCATCGGATTGGAGCTGCTCGAGCAGTGCCCCCACATGGACATGGTGGTGGTGCCCATTGGCGGCGGAGGGCTCATCTCCGGCGTGGCGTGCGCGCTCAAGGAGACCAACCCGCGCATCAAGATCATCGGCGTGCAGGCCTCGGCCATCGCGAGCATGAAGGCGTCGGTGGACGCGGGCCAGGTGACGGAGCTGCCCGCGGGCACCACCATCGCGGACGGCATCGCGGTGCGGCGCCCCGGCGACTACACCTTCGAGATGATCCGCCGCTACGTGGACGACATCGTCACGGTGGACGAGGAGGAGATCGCCAACGCCATCCTCCTGTTGCTCGAGCGCGAGAAGACGGTGACCGAGGGCGCGGGGGCCGTGGGGCTCGCGGCGCTCATCAACGGCAAGATTCCCTCGGCGCGAGGCCGCAAGGTGGTGCTGCTGCTGTCCGGGGGCAACATCGACGTCAACCTGGTCAGCCGCATCATCGAGCGAGGCCTGGTGAAGGACGGGCGCCTGGTGCGGCTGGTGGTGCGCATGCCGGACCGGCCGGGGATGCTCGCGCGGCTCACGGCGGGAATCGCTCAGCAGGGCGCCAACGTGGTGGAGATCTACCACAACCGCGCCTTCTCCCGGACGGGCCTGGGCGAGGTGGCGGTGGAGGTGACACTGGAGACGCGCGGACGCGGCCACATCGAGGAATTGATGGCGAGCCTGGGACAGAACGGCTGGCAAGTCGCGGAAGAGACCTGAGATGACGACCGCCTCCCTCCCTCCCCGTCCTCCCCGTGGGCCCCGTGTCTGGGGCACGGCCGCCCTGCTCTGCCTGCTGCCCCTCGTCACCTATGCCAGTGTCATCTTCCGCCGCTACGGGCTGCGCGATGACTACGCCATCCTCCGGGAAGCGGAGATGGAGCCCGGCAAGATCTTCCGGGTGTGCGCCTCTCAAGGGCGGCCCCTGTATGGCGCCCTGCTCGAGCTGTCCACGCGCCTCGCTGGTGACATCGACGGCCTGAGCGGGCTGCGACTGCTGGGTGTCGTGACGCTCGGACTGCTCGCCGCCTCGGTGTTCCTGCTCCTGCTCGACGAGGGGTGGCGTCCGGCGCCCGCGGCCCTGCTCGCCGCCTTCCTGCCCCTGGCCCCCTCCGCGCAGGTGATCGCCAACTGGGGCATCTGCTGGCCCCAGGCGCCAGCCCTGCTGATGGGCGTTGGCGCCTTCGCGCTCGCCCGGCGCGGCCTGCCCTGGCCGCCTCAACCCCCTCCCCGTTCCCAGGGATGGCGGATCGCCGCGGTGGGGCTCATGGCCACGGCGACGCTCACCTACCAGGCCAGTGGCCTGTTCTACGCCGTGCTGGTGGCGGCGGCACTCGTGGCGCGGCGCGAGGCCTCGCTCCGGGACACCGCGCACTGGCTGGCGCGGCACCTGCTCGTCATGGGCCTGGGGCTGGCCCTGGCGTTCGGCCTCACCAAGCTCGCCTTCGCGCTGGGGTGGCTCACGCCCTCGGTCCGGATGGTGTTCGAGAAGCACTGGCTGGACAAGCTCGTCTGGGCACTCACCCATGTCCTGCCCAATGCCCTCGCCCTGTCCGTGCTCAACAACAGCCCCGGCACCCCCTCCCCCGACAGCTATCGGCTCATGGTGGGCGTGACGCTGGTGCTCCTGGGCGCGGGGCTCACCGTCGAGGGCCAACGCACGGGCCGCACGGGCGTGGGCCGCTGGCTGCTCGGCCTGGTGATGCTGTCCGCCATCACCTACTCGGTCAGCTTCCTCGCCGGAGAGCGCTGGCCCTCCTACCGCACCATCTACGCGCTCACCGGCGTGTGGAGCGTCTTCTTCGTCGCGTCGCTCATGAACCTCGGCGGCGTCTGGCCCTCGCGCGGTCCGCGCGTCGCGACGCTGCTGCTCGGGGGCCTGGTGGCGGCCAGTGCCGTGCTCGCCCACCAGCAATCGCTCGAGCTGTTCGCGCTGCCGCAGGCCCGGGAGCTGGCGCTCATGGAGGCAGGCGCGCGCCAGGTGGTGCCCCAGAACCGGCCCCGGGTCTTCGTGCGCTATGCCAGGCAGACCGACACCTCCGCCCCCCGCCGCTACCTGGACGAGTTCGGCTCCGTGTCGGTGGATGCCGAGTGGGTGGCCAAGGAGATGCTCCGGGAGCTGGTGCAGGAGCGCTTTCCCCAGGAAAGCGATGTGAGCCGACTCTACCGCTTCACCGGCGGACAGGCCGTCGCCACGCCGAGCACCTACGACATCCTCGTCGACATGCGCCGGCTGCGGCCGGGCCCCGAACATCCGCGCGGGGTTTCCTTGCGTCAGCCTCCACCCCGATGAGGGGTGCCGTGAAACACATGCATTCCGATGAACGGAGCATGTGTTTCATGAGGAAGGAGGCAACCCGCTCCGGGAGCGTCACGGCCGGCGGCTACAGCAAGCGCATCAGCTCCATCACGTGCGCGTCCTGCTCGCCGGCCTCGGCCAGCGCCTCCGCCAGACGCTGCACGTAGTCGCGGTTCGAACCGCTGGGGCCGTGAGCGGAGCGCACCACCGCCGCGATCTCCTCCAGCGGGGAGGGCCCCAGGTAGTGGGGATTGGAAGGGCCGGCCACGTACACCAGGGCGTCCAGCAGCGTGGTCTCGCGCGTCTCCAGGATCACCCGGTGCCGCTCGTACCCATTCTGCTCGCGGTAGTCCAGGTGGGCCAGCACCTCCTCCACCCGCTCGGTGGCGATCCGGTACGCCATCCCCCAGCAGCGCGCGCCGGGCTCGGGCACCAGCGTCACCACCCGTCCGGGCGCCGTCGGCACGCCCCGGTGGTCCGTCGAGGACTGCCAGAAGCGCCGCACCCAGCCCGTCAGCCACGCGTCACGCCGCTCCTCGTACGCGAAGGAGGGGCGGAAGATGAGAGAGCCATAGCCGAAGATCCACATGGAGACGTTCCCGCGCGCCATCCTACGCGGAGACCCTGCGGCGGTCACCCACTCCGCGCCCCCCGGACGGAGGGCGACACGGACCACGAGAACCGGCTGTCATTCATGCCCAGTCATCGTCCAGTCATTTCCCTATCACCCGCCAATCATTTCCCAGTCATTCTCGGATGGCTTCATCTCACGGGGATGCATTGACATCTGGATTGAGACATGTTCGCCGAGGAGGCCTTCGGAGGCGGGTGGTTCCATGGAGGGCACACGGGCGCCCTGACACGCTGTGATGGCGGGTGGCCCGAGAGCGACCATCTCAACCTGTGCCCCGACTCGGGCAGCGTGGACCTGCGCGGGGTGCCGGTGTTGTCTCAGCTCTTCGGAGTGGCGGGCGCGGTGGGACACCATCGCCCACCAGCAGGCCTGTCCCGCGAGGATGGAGCGGATCGAGGCACTCGCCGTGCCACCGGACTGTGCCACCTCCCGTGCCACCCCCGTGCCTCATGACCCCGAGGCACGGCCCCCTCGGGCCCGCCTCTCCTCTGTACGCCGAGGAGCGGGGGGCCCGCGCTCGCCCAGATGCCCCGTCCAAACGGGGCTCCGGGCCTCGGCACGCACGCTGCAATGGGCTCCAGCGCAATCTCAAACACCACCGGGCGCATCGGCCCGGCAGGAGCCCCACCATGTTCCACCTGCGTTCCCGCTTGTTGTCCGCGCTGACCCTGGCCAGCGTGACCTTCTCCACCGCGTGTGGCCCGCTCGAGCCCACCGCCGACACGGATTCCCCCGCCGAGGCCGGCCTGGCCCAGCGCGAGGACGCCGCGCTCGGCGAGAACCTCAACACCACGCCCACCGCAGCCTGGTGGTACTACGGCCAGACCCCCGAACAGCTCTCGGCGCTGGTCAGTGCCAATGACGCTCGCATCATCAGCCTCCAGGTGGAGCAGGCCTCTCCGCCGCGCTTCACCGCGGCCCTGGTGAAGAACACCGGCACCCACGCCAAGGGCTGGTGGTGGTACTACGGGCTGACGGCCAGCCAGCTCTCCTCGTATCTCAGCACCAACAACGCGCGCATCGTCAGCCTGTCTCCCTACGAGCTCAACGGGACGACGTACTTCGCGGCGGTGATGATCAGCAACACCGGCGCCGACGCCAAGGGCTGGTGGTGGTACTACGCCGCGACCCCGGCGCAGATTGGCACCGTGCTCCAGCAGAACAACGCGCGGTTGGTGGACATCGAGAGCTACGCCACCAGCGCCGGCACGCGCTACGCGGCGGTGATGATCAGCAACACCGGCGCCGACGCCAAGGGCTGGTGGTGGTACTACGGCGTCACTGGCAGTCAGGTCTCCAGCTACCTGTCGCAGAACAACGGATTCCTGACCCACATCCAGCCCGCGGATGCCAGCGGCTCCACGTTCAACGTCATCATGGAGCAGAACCCGGGCATCGGCTGGTGGTGGTACCACGGTGTCTCTTCCTCACGGCTCGCGGATGCCCTGTCGCAGAACGGCGCGCGGCTGCTGGACGTGAAGACGTACACGTCGGGTGGCGCGCGCAAGTTCGCGGCCATCATGGTCAACAACTCGAACGCGGCCACCACGCGCATCGGTGAGCTGATGCGCGACGGGACGGATGGCGACACCGGCCACTACGTCAAGCAGGTGGGCGGCTCCGTCCAGGCGTCCCTCCAGGGCAACCTCGTCTTCGAGCCCGCCAGCACCATCAAGGCGCTCATCGGCCTGCACGCCATGCGCGAGGTCGACGCCGGCCGTGCCAGCCTGAACCAGCTCGTCAACATCTACGCGCCGTCGTCCGGGAGCTGCCCCACCAGCACCATCACCGGCACGGAGACGCTGGGCAACGCCATCTACAACATGCTCGAGTTCTCCGACAACCAGCGCACCCGGGCGGTCATCGACGCGTTTGGTTTCGCGCCCATCAACCAGACGGCCGATGCCGCGGGCATGACCTCCACCCAGCTCAACCACTACCCGGGCTGCGGGGGCCCGGTGGCCAACGCGCTCACCCTGGCGGACGCCGGCCGCATGTACGAGGGCATCGCCAACGGCACGTTGCTGTCCGCCTCCAGCCGCACCGCCCTGTACCAGCGCATGCCCGAGCAGGCGGGGGACTTCACCAGCATCCGGAGCGCGTTGAGGACGCTGGTGGATCAGGAGGGCGCGAGCCTCGGGCTGAGCACCACCGCCCTCACCCAGTACAAGAACCGTCTCGTCTCCCACTACAAGGCGGGCAACTACACGCTGTGCGGCAGCGGCTCGTGCCTGGAATACATCTCGGTGGCTGGCGTGGCGGAGGTCCCCCGCTGCTCGCTCGGTGTGACGTCTACACAGAACTACGTGTGGGGAATCTTCATCTCCGGAGCCAGCAACAAGACCGCGGCGAGCAATACCTTCCATGCCGCCAAGGTCGAGCCCCTGCGCGAATCCATCCGCGCGGCCCTCTCCAACTGGAGCACCTGCTACCCGTAGTCTCTCACCGAGACAATCTCGAACCCGGCGGAGGCGGATGCACCACGCCTCCGCCGTCTTCGTTGCGGGGAACGGTACATGACGTGTGTTCAAACGCCCATGGAGTCACGCTCCAGTCAGACATGTATGGCAGACTCGATCTCCAACCGCCCCCAAGCATGTCGGGCCATGGAGTCCGGCGCTGCCCAGGGGGCACCACCCTCCCAATGGAGCGATTGCACTTCCCCATGATGAATACATCCAGAACACCGCGGCTCTCGGTCCTCTTGTTGGCGACGCTCTTCTCGTCACTCGTGGCTTGCGGAATCCGTGAACCGGACGCGGGTGACGGCCCGCCCTCGAACCCTCTCGCCGCCTCCACTCCCCTCGTTGGCGGCGCCTCGGACACGGACGCCGGCCCGACCCCGGATGACCCCGATGCCTCCACGCCCCTCGATGGCGGCGCCACCTCGTGTGGTGACGGCCTGAAACAAACCGAGGAGGCCTGTGACGACGGCAACACGCTCGCTGGCGACGGCTGTTCCGCCACCTGCGCCCTGGAGCCGGGTTGGAGCTGCCCGTCCGCTGGCAGGCCCTGCCTCGCCGCGCGGTGTGGTGATCAGCTCATCGCCGGTGACGAGGAGTGCGAGGACGGCAATACCCTCTCGGGAGACGGCTGCAGCAACGAGTGCCGCCTCGAGTCCGGGTACAAGTGTGACACCATCGGCGAGCCGTGCGTCCGCACCGTTTGCGGCGATCAGGTGACCGAGGGAACGGAGCAGTGCGACGATGGCAACAACAACCTGGGTGACGGGTGCTCCCCCCTGTGCATGCGCGAGCCCCGGTGCACCAACGGAACGTGCCAGGCGGTGTGTGGAGATGGCGTGATGCTCCCTGGCACCACCGAGGAGTGCGATGACGGCAACACCCGCGCCAACGACGGCTGCTCTCCGGAGTGCAAGCGCGAGGAGGGCTTCGTCTGCCAGTCCATCGAGCAGGCCCCTCCCGACAGAGTGGAGCTCCCCATCGTCTACCGCGACTTCCGCGGCTACGATCTGCCGGCCAGCGGCAACCTGCCGCGCGGCCACGTCGACTTCGAGAACGCCAACGGCGCGGAGAGGGGCATCGTGGCCAGCCTCCTGGGCTACGACGGCAAGCCCGTGTACGCGAAGACCAACGTCTCCTCCGCCACCACCCACGGCAAGGTCGCGTTCGATCAATGGTACCGGGACGTGTACAACATCAACATGACGCGGGTCCAGACGCTCTCCCTGATGCGCCAGCCGAACGGTTCATACCGGTTCGAGGACACGAGCTTCTTCCCGCTCGACAACGCGGGCTGGGTCGCCCAGAACCTGGAGCGCCTGCGCAATGGCAGCGACGGAGTCGCCCACAACTTCAGCTTCACGAGCGAGACGCGCTACTGGTTCGAGTACAAGGGAATCGAGGTGCTCGAGTTCTTCGGCGACGATGATGTGTGGGTATTCATCAACGGCCGGCTGGCACTCGACCTGGGCGGCGTGCATGGCCCGGAATCAGGCAGCATCAATCTCTCGCAGAAGGCCGCCGAGCTGGGCCTGCAGCGGGGGGGCATCTACGAGGTCGCGGTGTTCCAGGCCGAGCGCCACACCACGGGCTCCTCGTACCGGCTCACGCTCAACAACTTCGCCACGCGCCGCACCCAATGCATGCGCCTGTGTGGCAACGGCGTCATCGACGTGGGAGAGCAGTGTGATGATGGCAACAACACCTCCAACGACGGCTGCAGTGCCACCTGTCTGCTGGAAATAAGATGAGCGGACGCGCTCCGTAGTCCATCAACCCCTGGCCTGGGACCCGCTCCCAGGCCATTCTCGAGCGCACGCACATGTCCATGGATCCCCACCGCGAATATTGCCGACGTCAGCACCGGCTCCTGGCCCACCACCTGAGCATCGAGGCGTGGTGCGCGGGAGACGACTGCATCCTCCTGGAGCGCAACCACCTGGAGGAGTTCCTGAAGCTCGAGCGCTTCAAGAGCACCCGCGTGCAGTGGCTCCTGGAGGACATCAAGCCCTGGTTCAAACACACGGAGCCCGTCTACGCCGGCCCCGAGGGCGACCTGTCCTCGCTCGAGGCGCTCTACCTGTCGCGCGTGCCCATCGCCCGGAAGTTCCTCATCCGGCCGGATCCCCTCAACGCCGACGAGCTGATCATCTGGTTGAGGAACAACGGCCTGCGCATCAGCCTGCTGCATTCGATCAGCGCGGTCATTCCGCCCTCGGAGGAGCAGATCGTCACCCGGCTGGCGCTGCTCGCCTCGGGGCTGTCCGAGCCGTAACGCGCCGTCCGGGAAGGCCATCTTCCCCCGGACGGCGCGAGTCCCGCCGCGCGACTACTCGACCCAGTGCACCTTGCCCAGACCGGCGGGGATCAGGTCACACACATAGAAGATGTCGTCATACGGATAGTTGTCATAGACGCCCCGGGCGGCGATGCAGCGCGCCGACGCGGGACGCGGCGCGTTGAACTCGGCGGCGAGCTGCTGGCAGTACGCGTCGTCGCCCGGGCCCCCGCACTCCTCGGTGCAGCTATCGGCGCGGATCCACTGCGGGTTGTAGAGGGGGTAGGAGTCCGCCTCGGTCCAGCACAGTCCGGTCGAACACTGCGCGTCGGAGGAGCAGCCGGAGCCCACGGCATTCAGGCCCTGCTTCTGCTCCGAGAGCACCTGGGGCGGCTCGGCCACCGTGCCGCCACAGGCCACGGGGCCGAACAGGGCGAGCGAGAAGAGGGAGACAGAGGCCGCGAGGATGTTGCGCATGGAGGAGAGCCTTTCCAGGTGAGGGGAAGGCTCGAGGCAATCATTTCTGGCGCACCGAGCCAAGTCACGTTGTCGCGACTCCAAACAATCTCGTCTGCTAGAGAGCCATGAATGACCCTCCAGAACCGACGTATCCCGGGCGCCGCACGCGTGGTGCTCACGACCAGCGCGGCCGCGTGGCTCGCCGCGTGTGCCACGTCCGCGCCGCTGGACAAGACGCCCGCGCAGGCGAAGCCCACCGCGACGGCGGCCGCCCCGGCCCGCTCGCCGAAACCCACCTACGGCAGCTTCGGCGTGGACACCGCCGGGATGGACACCTCCGTCGCGCCCGGTGACAACTTCTACCGCTTCGTCAATGGCACGTGGAACGACAAGGTCGAGATCCCCGCCGACAGGCCGAGCTACGGCATGTTCACCACGCTCGCGGAAGAGGCGAGCCGGCGCACGCGCGCGCTGCTCGAGGAGTCCGCGAGCGCCAACGCGCCCGAGGGCAGCGAGCTCCGCAAGCTGGGTGACCTGTTCGCGAGCTTCATGGACGAGGCGGCCATCGAGGCGAAGGGCGTCACCCCGCTCGCGCCCGAGCTGGACCGCATCGCCGCCATCACCAACCGGAAGGAGCTCGCCGCCGCCCTCGGCGACACCCTGCGCGCCGACGTGGATGCGCTCAACACGGGCCGCGTCACCACGGACCGGCTCCTCGGCCTCTGGGTGTCCGAGGACCTGAACGAGCCCTCGCGCTATGCCGCCTATCTGCTGCAAGGGGGCCTGGGGCTGCCGGATCGCGACTACTACCTCGTCGACAACGAGCGCTTCACGGACGTCCGTCAGAAGTACCAGCAGCACGTCGCCGCCATGTTGCGCTTGGCGGGCATCACCGACCCGGAGGCCCGGGCCAAACGCATCCTCGAGCTCGAGCGCGACATCGCGCGGGTGCATTGGAGCCAGGTGGACACGCGGGACGTGCTCAAGGCCAACAATCCCTGGCCCCGGGAGGAGCTGGCGCGGCGCGCGCCCGGCCTCGACTGGGACACCTACCTGGGCGCCGCGGGCCTCGGGCAGCAGCGCGAGTTCATCGTCTGGCAGCCGAGCGCGCTGACGGGAATCGCGAAGCTCGTCGGTGGCGCGCCCTTGCAGACCTGGAAGGACTACCTGACCTTCCACGCCATCGAGCGTGCCGCGCCCTTGCTGCCCAAGGCCTTCGTCGAGGAGCACTTCGCCTTCAACGACCGGGTGCTCTCCGGCGCGCAACAGTTGCGCGAGCGCTGGAAGCGGGGCGTCGACGTGACCGGCGAGGCGATGGGCGAGGCCATCGGCAAGCTCTACGTCGAGAAGTACTTCCCGCCGGAGGCCAAGGCGGAGGCCGACAAGATGGTGCGCAACATCATCGCGGCGTTCGATCGGCGCATCGACGCCCTGGCGTGGATGTCCCCGGAGACGAAGAAGCGCGCGAAGGAGAAGCTCGCCACCCTTCAGGTGGGCATCGGCCACCCGGCCCGGTGGCGTGACTACTCGGAGCTGGAGATCGTGCGGGGAGACGCCTACGGCAACACCGAGCGCGCGTCGCGCTTCGAGTACCAGCGCGACCTGCGCAAGCTCGGCAAGCCCGTGGACAGGTCGGAGTGGTTCATGGTTCCGCAGCTCGTGAACGCACTGAACTCCCCGCAGCAGAACTCCATCATCTTCCCCGCGGCCATCCTCCAACCGCCCTTCTTCGACGCGCACGCGGACCCGGCGGTGAACTACGGTGGCATCGGCTCCGTCATCGGGCACGAAATCGTTCACAGCTTCGACGACGTGGGCGCGCAGTTCGACGCGCGCGGCAAGCTGGAGAACTGGTGGACCCAGGAGGACGCGGCGAAGTTCAAGGCGGCGGGCCAGGCGCTCGTCGCGCAGTACAGCGCCTACCGGCCGCTGCCCGACGTCTCGGTCAACGGCAAGCTGACCCTCGGCGAGAACATCGCCGATGTCGCCGGGCTGGCGATCTCCCATGATGCCTACCGGCTGTCGCTGGGTGGGCAGCCGGCGCCGGTGCTCGATGGCTTCTCCGGCGAGCAGCGCTTCTTCCTCGGCTTCGGTCAGGTCTGGCGCAACAAGTATCGCGAGCCGACGCTCCGCCGCCTGCTGCTGACGGATGGGCACTCGCCGGGCGAGTACCGCGCCGCGACCGTGCGCAACCAGGACGCCTGGTACGAGGCCTTTGACGCCACGCCTGGACAGGCGCTCTACCTCGCCCCCGAGCAGCGCGTGCGCATCTGGTGAGGAGGGGAGGACGAAGCGAGGCACCGAGGAGCGGGAAGTCCTCGGTGCCAACGAGCGGGGCCGCGCCTCCATGAACGTGGAGCCGCTCCACACGGCCGGCCTTCACGTGTCGAAGCGATAGGCGGTCTCCCCGCTGGATGCCCGCGTCGCGAACCGCTGACAGAACGTGTTCAGCTCGGAGTAGGAGGTGGTCGGCAAGACGCCCCGGAACTCCAGATGGGTCACGAGACAGAAGAGCGTGACCTCCAGGAAGCTCAGGTCCCGATGCGGCGGGAGCGCGGCGAGCACGGGGCTCGCGTTCTCCTCCAGCCACGACATCATGTTGACCAGCCCCTTTCGCATCTTCGCGTGGTGGGCACTGCTGTCGCTGGTGCCGGCCAGCCCGGCCATGATCAGCGACACCTCCGTCGCCATGGCCTGAAGCACGAGCTCCTGCGCATTGGCGAGCAACGGCTCGTCGAGCTCTTCTGGCCAGACCACGCGGGGTCTGGGACTCGACCGCCGCCACAGCTCGCGACAGACATTGAGCGCGCCGAACCAGACGCCTCGGGACGTCCGCAAGCTCGGTATGCGGAGCGCCGGGTTGCCGCCGTAGTCCTCCGGATCGGAGGACATGAGGTCGCGCACCACCCGGAAGGAGTAGTCGATGCGCATCTCCGCGGCGAAGATCCGCGTGACGCGCGTGAAGTGTGAGCTCGAGCGGCCGATGAGGACTGGCCTGGCCGGTTCTTCGAACGCAGTGGGCATACGTGCTCCTTCCCTTCAGGGAACGACACGAAGACTGTCACCACGTCCCGTGAATGGCGAGTGACTCGAGGAGCACGGGAGCGCCTTGCCCTTGCGCACGTGCTCGCCGGGATGTATCTGGAGAATTATATGGGCTCCCATACAATTCGCCCCACCCGGGCCAGGCCCGCCTCGGAGAATCCAGAGGAGGTGCGCACGTCGCTGGACGCGATCCGGCGCATCGTGCGGATGCTGCGCATGTCCGCCCGGGCCTCCGAGGAGCGGCTGGGCCTGAGTGGCGCGCGGCTCTTCGTGCTCCAACAGCTCGCCGAGGCGGGCGCCTGCTCCATCAACCAGCTGGCCGAGCGGACGTTCACGCACCAGAGCTCGGTCTCGGTGGCGGTCAGCGGCCTCATCGAGGCGGGGCTGGTGTCGCGCCGGCCCTCGCCGGTGGATGGGCGGCGTGTGGAGGTGTCACTGACGGCCGAGGGCCAGCAACTGCTGCGCACCGCGCCGCCCATGGCCCAGGCACGGCTCATCGCGGGAGTGCTCCGGCTGGAGCCGGACCAGCGCGCCGCGCTCGCGCGGGGACTCGACGCGCTCGTGCGCGAGCTGGGGCTGGAGGAGCAGTCCGCACCGCTCTTCTTCGAGGACGAGGCGCCCACCAGGCGCCGCCAGGGGAAACGACGCCATGAAAAGACCTGAGATTCTCTCTCCCGAGGAGGGGCTGAACGGCCGGGACGCGCTGCCGGTGGCGCCCTCGATGGGGCCCACGTTGCAGACCGAGCCACGCGCGCCCCTCAGCACGGGCCCCGTGGACGGCCGCGTGGTGTGGCTCTGTGGCCTGAGCGTCCTGCTGGCGATCGCCGCGGGGCTGGTGGCCCGGCTGCTCGGCGCGCTCATCGCGCTCATCACCCAACTGGCCTTCTTCGGCCGGGTGTCGCTGGCGGAGGTGTCGCCAGCGGAGCACACGCGCGGCGCGTGGGTGCTCGTGATTCCCGTGCTCGGGGCGCTCGTGGTGGGGGTGATGGCACGCTATGGCTCCAAGGCCATCCGCGGGCACGGCATCCCCGAGGCCATGGAGCAGGTGCTGCTCAACCGCAGCCGCATTCCTCCGCGGATGACGTTCCTCAAGCCGCTGTCGGCGGCGGTGGCCATCGGCACGGGAGGACCCTTCGGCGCCGAGGGGCCCATCATCGCCACGGGCGGCGCGCTGGGCTCGCTGCTGGGCCAGGTGCTCCGGGTGACGGCGGACGAGCGCAAGGTGCTGCTGGCGGCGGGAGCGGGAGCGGGCATGGCGGCCACCTTCGGGGCGCCGGTGTCCGCGGTGCTGCTGGCCGTGGAGCTGCTGCTGTTCGAGCTCAAGCCGCGCTCGCTCATCCCGGTGGCGCTGGCCACCAGCACGGCCACGGCGGTGCGGATGCTCTTCGTGGGGGGCGTGCCGGCCTTCACGGTGCCGGACGTGGCGGCCCCCGGAGGCGGAGCGCTGGCCTTCTACATCGCCCTGGGAGCACTGGTGGGCGTGGCCTCGGTGGGGGCCACCCGGGCCGTCTATGCCATCGAGGACGCCTTCGAGCGGCTGCCGCTGCACTGGATGTGGTGGCCAGCGCTCGGGGCGCTCGCGGTGGGGGCGGTGGGCTGGTTCGAGCCGCGCACGCTGGGCGTGGGCTACACCAACATCGAGGCCATCCTCTCGGGGCGGCTGGTGGGCACGGCGGCGCTCGTCTTCTGCCTGTTGAAGTTCACCTCCTGGTCCATCGCGCTGGGCAGCGGAACCTCGGGCGGGACGCTGGCCCCGCTGTTCACCATCGGGGGAGGGCTCGGCTCGGCGCTGGGAGCGCTGGCGGTGGCGTGGGTGCCCGGATTGGGGGTGGACGTGCGCATCGCGGCGCTGGTGGGCATGGCGGCCATCTTCGCCGGGGCGTCGCGCGCGCTGTTGGCCTCGGTGGTGTTCGCCTTCGAGACGACGCGCCAGCCCCTGGGTCTCTTGCCCCTGCTGGGCGGCTGCGCGGCGGCCTACCTCGTCTCGGCGCTGCTCATGCGCCACTCCATCATGACGGAGAAGCTGGCGCGGCGCGGGGCGCGAGTGCCCACGGAATACGCGGCGGACGTGCTCGCCAACACGCTGGTGCGTGAGCAGGGACTGCGGCCCGTGGTGACCTTGCGGGCGGAGGACACGGTGGCGGCGGTACGCGTCTGGCTCACGGGAGGGGCGGCGGGCACACGGCACCAGGGCTTCCCGGTGGTGGACGCGGCTGGACGGCTGCTGGGGGTCATCACCCGGCGCGAGCTGATGGAAGAGGCCGTGGAGTCCCGGCTCGTGAGCGGGCTCATTGGCAGGCCCCCGGCGGTGGTCTTCGAGGACAGCACCCTGCGCGAGGCGGCGGACCACATGGTGAGGGAGGGCGTGGGGAGGCTGCCGGTGGTCAAGCGCGACGCGCCGTGGACGCTGGTGGGAATCCTCACGCGCAGCGATCTCCTGGCCGCGCACCATCGTCGGCTGCAAGAGGCCCACGAGCCCGAACGGGGATGGGGTGCGCCACGCCCATCCACCTCGTCGTCCTGACCGCCCGGCCGGGCGCGCTCAGCCTCGCTTGCCACCAGCCGGGGGCGCCTTGCCTTTCCTGGCGGCGCCCTTCCGGACCTTGCCCTTCGTACCGGCCGGCTCGACGCTCGCCGCGATGGTCCGCAGTGCGTCCGCCAGGTCCTTGCTCGATGGCGCACGCGCTGGATCCACCAGCCACTGCAACAGCAACCCACTGAGGAGGGCCTGGTAGAACGAACCGACCGCCCACGCCTTCCTGTCGGCGGTGGCATCCAGGCCCTGGAACATCCGGGCCATCTGGACGCGCCCCGCCTCCAGACCGGTGGCGAGCTGCTCGCGGACCTCCGGCACGTGCCCGGCGCTCGCGAAGACCTCGAGGTTCGCGGACACCATCTGCCGGTGCGTGGCGAACGACTCGAACACGTGCTTCCAGATGGCCTCGAACCGCTCCAGGGGCGTGGCCTCGGCCTGGACATCGGCGGCCAGCGCGCGCTGCATCTCCCCGCCCCACTCCTCGCACGCGTGGAGGAGCGCCGCATTCAGCAGCGCCTCGGTGGATTTGAAGTGATAGCCGATCGCCGCCAGGCTCGTTCCCGCCGCGGCGGCGATGTCGCGCGCTGTCGTCCGCGCGTACCCCTTCTCGTACAGGCAGCGCCTGGCTCCCGCGAGCAGATCCTCACGATTTCCCATGGGTGGGAGCATACCCGATATCGGCACAAGCGTCTTGGACACTTGTCCTAGACTTCCGTCCAAGACATTCGTACAAATGTCTCACCCATCATGAAAATCGCCATCGTCGGTCCCGGTGCCATCGGAAGCACTTTCGCTTTTCACCTCGCTCGCGCGGGTCACGACGTGACGGTCGTCGCGCGCGGCGCACGCCTCGCGTGGCTCGAGAAGGAGCGCGCCATCGTCACCACGGAGGAGCAGCGCGCACCGGTCGAGGTGAGTGCCGCGCTCGA
Source organism: Cystobacter fuscus (assembly GCF_002305875.1). Lineage (NCBI taxonomy): Bacteria > Pseudomonadati > Myxococcota > Myxococcia > Myxococcales > Archangiaceae > Cystobacter > Cystobacter fuscus. Next base: position 10,220,555 of record NZ_CP022098.1, read on the forward strand.
CACCACCACCCCGTGGGATCTGGTGCTGGTCACCGTCCTCGAGTCACAGGTCGACGCGGTGTTGCCAGCGCTGCAACACAGCGCCGCGAAGCAGGTGATGTTCATGTTCAACACCTTCGCGCCGCTCGACCGGTTGCGAGACGCGGTGGGGGCCCACCGCTTCGTCTTTGGCTTTCCAGCCATCCTCGCCGAACTCAAGGAGGGCAAGCTCGACTCCCACGTCATCCCCCGCTCGTTCTCCGCGCTGCAGATCACCATCGTGACGGACCCCGCCTGGGCCGAGCACTTCTCGAAGGCCGGAATCCCCACCGACACGCAGCCCGACATGCACAGTTGGTTGCGGACCCACGCGGCCCTGGTGGTGCCCGTGATGCTCACCGCGAACCATGCGCACGAGCGCGGGTCTGGGCTCTCGTGGAAGGAGTCGCGCGAACTCGCGCTCGGCCTGGCCGAAGGGTTCGCGCTCGTTCGCTCGCTCGGTCATCCGGTGACACCTTCGAACCTGGCCATCCTCGGCAAGCTACCGGCTCCGGTCACCACGCTCGGGCTGTGGATGCTCAGCCGCCACCCCCTGATGGCCTCACTTGGGGCACATGGACCCGGGGAGGCGCGCACGCTGATCGACGCCATGGTTGCCGCCGCGCCGGCGCGGAGCACGAGGCTCCAGTCGCTGCGGCCGTGACATGGCCCGGCGGGCCCAGCTGCGAACGCGCTTCCAACTCAGTCCGGCATGGTGTCGAAGGCCGGGAGGTCCGGCGGCAGCGCGACCCAGGCCGGTCGGTCGCGGGTGAAGATCGCGATCTCCGGATGGAAGGAGGACGGATCGTCCAGGGAACCCGCATAGATGGTGTGGGAATCGTCCTTGCCGACCTCTCCCCCGAACACGAGCCCACCGCAGACAGGACAGAAGTTGCGCACGGAGTCCGTGCCTTTGTATGACTTCGACCAGAACTGCCGTGTCTCGCCGCTGAAGCGAACCGCGGTGCTCGCGAACCCCATGAAGGCGATGAACCCCGAACCGGAGGCCTTCCGGCAGTCGGCGCAATAGCAGAAGCCAGTGAACAACGGCTTCCCCTCGGCTTCGTACCGCAGCGCGCCGCAGAGACAACCGCCCGTGTACCGAGCCCCATTTTCACTCATTCCCGGGGCTTATCCGGTCTCCCACTCACGTGCAATTCAAGCAGGTGGCCCGGCTTCCGAGCGGTGGCACCGTCCAACCGCGCGGACTTGCTTCTGTGTCTGGTGAGGAGTCCTCACCGGCCCCGGTCAACGATCGGCGATGTCGGCGCTCTGCAGGTACGGGGAGGCTTCGACAATCGAGACCATGGTCCAGCCCCTGTTCGCACCGTGGCCTTTTTCATCGCAATCGCCGTCGGTGTGGATGCCCACCAGGTAGCCTTGACGGTTGAGCACGCCAGCGCCGGAACTGCCGACCAGGGTGTCCAGGTCCGTGTAGTAGACAAGCCGATTGCATGAGCCCAGGAATCTGCCTTCGGCGATGACCTTGGGCCGGCCCCGGGGATGCTGGATGATCGCCAACCGCTCGCTGATCCGGGTCGTCAGCAAGACCGGCGTGACGGCGGGAAGCGCGTCGGGCTTGATGAGCGCATAGTCGGGCTCGAGCGATTGCTCGATGACCGAGCCCTCGACCACCAGCGGATCGCCGTCGGGGTCGTTCTCGAAGTTGAAGACCAGCAGCGACCGGTCTCCGAGCCCGACACAGTGACCCGCGGTCAACACCACCGGTCCCGCGCTCGCTTCAATCAGCGTTCCGGTGCAGCGCCCGTCGATCAGGACGACCGCGTCTTCCCTGTCCTGGATGACGTCGGCGAACTCGCCCTGGTAGCTGTTGATGGGAGTGAAATCGAGCGTCGGACCGCACTGCCAGAGGCTGCTCACCTCTGGCTTCTCCGGCTCCTCGCAGACCGGAGGATCCGCGGGCACCGCTGTTCCACAGGCCGCGAGGCCCAGGATGACGGTGCCCGCGAGGAGCGGGCCCCACGGAGTCATGAACGAACCAGGGGGCTGTCGCGACATCTCTCAGTAGAGGTAGTTCAGCGCCGTCTTGTCGGAGCTGGTCCACTCGCCGGTCTCGGTCGACCGGAAGCAGGAGTTCATGATCGAACCGCCCACCGTGGCCGTGCTCGGCGTCCCGGGGATGAGGATGGCACCCACGCCGGCGGTGCCCTCGTTGGTGGCGGAGCCGCCGCAGCTGATGGAGCGGTTGTAGTAGTCCGAGTGGCGGAAGCCGATCGCGTGGCCGAGCTCGTGCGTGATGACGTGCTCGTTCACGTCAGCGCTGTAGCTCTGCAGCCCGGTGCCGATGTTGATGGTCCCGTAGGGCTTGCCGCCCGAGGGGAAGCCCGCGGAGCCGCCGGCGCCGGACATGGTCGTCGCGGTGATGTTCGCGGTGCAGCCGGTGGTCGGTCCCCGCGCGAAGGTGATGCGCAGCCCCAGGCCGTTGTAATTGGCGATGGCCGCATCGAGCCCGGCGCTCAGCCGGCTGTAGCTGGTGAACGAGGAGGTGGGGTTGACGCAGATCTTCGTCACGCTGGTGCCGACGAGGTTGGTCGTCTGGTACTGCTCCGCGCTCTCCTTGCCCGGCTGGAGCATCTCGCGGGACGCCTCGAGGGTCACGTGAGCGTCGAGTCCCACGAACACGGAACCCTCGTGAACCATGATGTCGTCGGCGGGAAACCCGGCCTCGACCAGGTTGGAGATGATCTCCTGGTTCTCGCTCTCCAGGTCGGCACCGCAACCAGACAGCACCGCGCCACAGCTCGCCACGAGGATTGCCGCTCTCTTGAACATTTTCGTGATCCCGTTGTCCTGAGTTGGACGCGGTCGCCTGGGGGGGGTCCAGCCGCGACCGCGCGCCCCTTGCCATGAGCAACCCCCGGGCCAACACCTGGGCACACCGGAAAACAAGGACTTGGCGAGCAATACCCGCTTAACCATGGAGCACGGGTGCTCCTGCTGTCCCAGGACTTCATGTAAAGAGCCCTGACGTTTTCTGCTGAAACATCTATCAGCATGAAGGGTTACGCACACGACACCGAATTGTCCGAATCTCGGACGGTGTGCTTTTCATTCGGACAGTGGGCCCCTACCACCCCGCGCACGCGTCAGGGCTCGAGGTTGAGCCGGATGCACTCCTCGTCCCTGGAATGGGCGTGAACACGCTCCCGGTGTATCAAGCCCCACATGCACATGCGCCACTCCAACCTCTCCCTCGCCGCACTGCTGGGCGCGGCCCTGTCCTTCCTCCCGGGCTGCGAAACCACGAAGTCGAGCAGCCCTTCCCCTTCCAACCCCCAGACCCAGGAGCCCACCGCCATGCAGGCCGCTGAAGCCTGGAAGCGCGCCCGCGTGGGCGACCGTGTCACCTACTCCTTCTCCGCGACCCACGGCGCCGAGCCCCGCGGCGGCGGTGGTACCGCGCGCACCCTCGGCGGTCAGCTGACGCTGGAGGTGGTGGCCGTGCAACAACCCTGGGTCTGGGTGCGACTGGCCTTCATCGACGAGGCCGGCAAGCCCCTGTCCCACCCGCGGCTGGCGCAGGAGCTCTTGATCCCCGTGCGCGCGGACACGACGCGCCCGCTCGACGTGCCCCACGCGGGCGAGGCCACCGCCGAGACGCCCTCCAGCGCGGGCCGCACCTGGGAGGCGATGCGCTACGTCAGCGACCAGCGCCCCGTGGACGGCCCCCTGCGCACGCGCGTGTACGCCAACACTCCGGGCCCGCTCTACCTCACCCACGGCCTGCTCGACGCGAACACCACGCTCTCCGGCTTCGGCGCCTCGGGCGGCTTCCAGCTCACCCTGCGCGAGTTCCGTGAGGGCTCGGCCGGTGCCAACGCCCCCGTGCCCGCGCTGGAGCGGCCCCTGGGCCCGGGCGCGTACTACGAGCGGAGCGTGGACGTGGGCCCCTCGCCCAGCGTGCAGCGCGTGTGCTTCGCCGCCGAGCGTGGCTACCTCCTGCGCACCGAGGGCCCCATCGATCCCCAGGCCGCCCCCTGCTCGGACTTCTCCCAGGCCGAGCCGGAGCCGCTCGAGGAGCTGCTGCTGAACCTGCCCTGGGAGGCGCTGGCCTCGGGGAACTGGCCTCCCGCCGCCGCCGCGTCCGGTACCCGTGGCACCTTCACCGCGGATGGCCGCAACGTGCCCGCCGTCACCGAGCAGCGCACCGAGAACGTCGAGGGCACCACGCGCGTCTCCTCGGAGACCTACGCGGCCGAGCCGTGGGCTCCGGCGCTCGCGGGCCTGCCCTATGAGGCGCGCTTCCAGCCGCTCGCCAGCGGCACCGAGCGCGTGGCCGCCGGTGGCAAGCGCGAGTCCGAGGGTGGCACGCGCCTCGTGCGGTGGGGCACGTGGCTCGGGGGCCAGAAGTAACGCCAGCCCTCTCCACGTCGTCAGCCTCGAGGCGGCGCCCGACTCCGAGTCGGCATGACTCCGGTGGAGCATCGGAGTCGAGGCGCCCCTCGACGCTCACCTGGAGCACCGAGCAGAAGCGCATGACATTCACGACGGGTATGCGCTCCTGTTGACCTCTCCTCGTGAGTCCTCCCAAGAATGCGAGGCATGAATCCACCCACGGTGAATCCCTCGCAGCGAATTGTCGACCTGAGCTTTGGCTTCATCTACTCCGCCGCGCTGTGTGCCGCGGCGGAACTGGGCGTGGCCGACCTGCTGGAGCAAGGCCCTCGGAGCGCGGCATCACTCGCGAAGGAGCTGGGGGCCGATGCCCAATCGCTGTACCGGCTCCTCCGCCTGCTGGCGAGCGTGGAGGTGTTTTCCGAGGACGACTCCGGGCGCTTCTCGCTCACGCCCGCCGCCCATCACCTCCGCACGAACGCCCCGGGCTCCCTGCGCAGCGCCGTGCTGATGCTCACGCAGCGCATCTTCTGGTCGCCCGCCGGGGAGCTCTCGGAGACGGTGCGCACGGGGAAGGACCCCTTCGACCGCATCTTCGGCGCGCCCTTCTTCGACTACCTCGAGCGTGACGCCAAGGAAGGGGCCCGCTTCCACCGCGGCATGTCCTGCCTCTCCGACCTGGAGAATGGCCCCATCGCCAGGAGCTACGACTTCACGGCGATGCGACGCGTGGTGGACGTGGGGGGAGGACATGGTGGCTTCATCATCGAAGTGCTCAAGGCCGCTCCCCAGGTGCGCGGCGTGCTCTACGACCATCGCCACGTCCTCGCCGAGGCCCGGATCGCCCAGGCGGGCCTGGCGGGCCGCTGCGAGCTCGCGGAGGGAGACTTCTTCGAGTCGGTGCCCGCGGGCGCGGACGCGTATCTCCTCAAGCGCATCCTCCACGACTGGAGCGACGAGGTCTGCGTACGCATCCTCCACAATTGCCGGAAGGCCATGCCGGAACACGGGCGCATCCTGGTCGTGGACACCGTCATTCCCCCAGGGAACACGCCGCATGACGGCAAGCTTTTGGACGTCTTGATGATGATGTCCCTGCCGGGGCGCGAGCGCACGGAGGAGGAGTTCAGGCAGCTCTTCGCTCAGGCGGGGCTGCGGCTCACGCGCGTCATCCACACGCCGGCCGCGCTCAGCATCGCCGAGGCCGTGGCGGCCTGAGAAAACCCCTCGGGGTTGGACGACGCTCGCACGAATCATCCACCGCACGGGGGCGCTCATGGGCCCAGGCGGATTTTAAGAGCCTGAGAAATTCGGACGAAACTCCAGGAGGGCCACGGCGACAATTGCCCCAGGAGACCTACATGTCCACCTATCGCATCCGCCAAGGCGACACCCTCTCGGCTCTCGCCGCCCGGTACAAGACCAGCGTCTCGGAGCTGGCGCGCGTCAACAAGATCGCCAACCCGGACCTCATCTACGCGGGCAAGACCCTGCGCATCCCTGGTTACGACGGGAAGGACAGCTTCGAGTCCGCCAAGGCCGGCGGGGCCCACGGCGGCAGCGGCACGAGGGGTTCTGGCGGCGCGGGTCGCAGCGGCGGCTCGAGGGGCGGCGGGCAGGTCGAACAGAGCCGTGGTGCCGGGAGTCCGGGCCAGGCGACCGCCGCGATGCGCAAGCTCGCGGACGCGGGCCGTGCGGCCGCGATGAGCATCGGCGGGTACAACAGCCAGGGCCTGTGCGCCACCGGCGTGAGCAGGGCCATCCAGAACGCCTTCGGCTTCAAGGTCTGGGGCAACGGCAACCAGATCGACAACAACCTGCCGCGCGACAAGTTCAAGCAGGTCAACATGTCGCTCGCGGATGCGCTGAAGATTCCGGGTCTCGTGCTGACCTGGGAGAAGACCTCGTCACGCGCGGGCAGCATCTACGGCCACACCGCGATAACCACCGGCGACGGTCGCTCGTCCGTGAGCGACTTCATCGAGCGCAACACGCTTGGCGCCGGTGGCCGCACCGGACTGAAGATCTTCATGCCGACGATGTAGCTCCCGTCGCCCGGCCGAGTACCGTCCCCGGAGCAGGCCCCCGTGCCACCAGGACCCACGATGGCATGCTCGGGTGATGGGAGAGCCGCTGGCCCGACATCTGACGGTTGGATATAAACCCCCCTGATGTGGAAGAGGGGGAACTCGTGCGGAGACTCGTCGTCCTGGCGTGCCTGCTCGCGCCGCCGCGATCGGGACGCACCCCCGACGGCCAACGCACGCTCTGCAGATTGACCTCGATGGACTTCAGACGCGCGGGCTCGAGGTCGATCGGCGCCAACGGACCTTCGCTCGACACGAGGTACTCGGCCAGGGCCTTGCCACCGAGGCGGCCGGCCGCATCCCATCGCCGCGCGATCTCCGCGCAGTCGTTGCCGGCTCGGCGGTCCTTCATCCAATAGATGGCGTTGACCGCGAACGGCAGGCGCGAGCGTTCGTATCTCAGGCGGTAGATCAGGCGCAGCTCTCCGCACGCATCCGGTGCGAAGGGGCGGCGATCGAGCCGGTTCACGGAGGAGCTTCCTCTATACTGTGCGCTGACGTGAGCCGGCCGAGACGGGCCAGCGCCTGGGGACAGGCCCCGGAGGAGAAGGAACCCGCCATGCGAATCACGATGTCTCCGCAGGAGTACGCCACGGCGTTCCGCTTGCTCGCGGCCTCCGCCCGACACCCCGAGAACATCCAGCAGGTCGTCGAGGAACGACTCCTCCCCCGGCTGCCGAAGCAGCCCACGCTGCTGGATGTCGGCGCGGGGTCGGGCAAGGTGGCCGAACGGCTCGCGCCGCACTTCAGCTCGCTCACCTTGCTCGAGCCCAATCCGAACCAGATCGCCGGGTTCAAGCTCGAGAAGGCGAAAATCCTTCTCGAACCCCTGGAGCACTACCACTCGCCCGAACGATATGAACTCGTCGTGTGCTCGCACGTCCTCTACCACGTGCCGCTCTCCGAATGGGGAGCGTTCATCGACAGACTGCTCTCGTTCGTGCGCCCCGGAGGCGCTTGCGTGATCGTCATGGCCGCGGCCCGGGGCCCAACCTACGAGCTGTGTCGCGACTTCTCGGAGACGATGCTGTTTGGCGAGCAATTGCTCACCACCATGCAACACAAGCGGCTGCCGCACGAGGTGCTCCCGACGATGAGCGGGTTCGTGGCGAGGACCTTCGAGGAGATGTACACGCTCTGTCGCTTCTTCGTGCTCGAGGGCTGCTTCACGGCGGAGCAGCTCGCCGCCCTGAGCGAGGACGAGGTGCGCGCGCTCGATGCGAGGATTCGCGTGCACGCCGAGCGCTGCCGGGGCGACGACGGGCTCTATCGCCTGGAGCAGGATGAGGATCTGATCCTCCTGTCCAGCTCGTAGCCCTCCGCTGGGGCTCCGGATGGTGGTCAGGAGATGCACCGCCACGGGAAAACAAGGTATGAGTTCAAAGTATGAAGCTCATCCTGACCAATCACCACCTGGACGACCGCGGAGGCTCGGAACTGTACTGCTCGGAGCTCGCCCCCGCGCTGCGACGGGTGGGGCATGAGGTGGCCGTCTTCACCCTGCGGCCGGGACACATCTCCGACGAACTGGCCCGCCGCGGGGTGCCGATCTTCACCACGGGGGACGATGCGCGCATCGAGGCGTTCGATCCCGACCTCCTCCATGTCCATCACGCCCCGTGCCTCTATTACCTGGGAGCACTCCGGCTGCGCGCGAAGGTGCTGTTCTCCTCTCTGGGAGTCATTCCAGCGCTCGAAGCCGCCCCCCTCGTCTGGGAGGGAGTGGCCCAGGGGTTGGCGGTGTCGGAGGAGGTGCTGGACGCGCTGCGCTCGTCGCGATTCGGCTCGGAGGTGCCGCTCACGATCTTCCGGAATTGGTTCGACGACACCGGGCTGGTACCCGAGGTACCCGGCAGGCCTGGCGAGGCCCGGCGCATCGCCGTGGTGAGCAACCACCTGGATCAGACGCTGGCGAGGGATCTCGAGGCCATCCGAGCCGCTCACCCGGGGCTGGAGTGGACGCACTTCGGCTACCCGAACAATTCCGTGGAAATGAGCCCGGAGCTGCTGCGGGGCTTCGATCGGGTCATCACCATCGGACGGACGGCGCTGCTGGCGGCGGCCCTCCAGAAGCCCTGCCTGCTGTACGACGTGCACGGCTGCGATGGCCTGATGACACCGGAGCGTCTGGATGCCCTGGCCTCCCGGAACTTCTCCGGCCGGCTTACCCGGTCGCGTCCTTCACGGCGGGAGCTGGAGCACCTGCTGCTGGACGAGGCACGGCAGGTCGATGTCGCCGCGCTCGCGGAACGGATCTGGCGCGAGTATGCCCTCAGCCGGCGGGTCGAGGAGTTGCTGGCGCTCTACACCCGGCTCCTGGAGGGCAAGACCTCCCTCGGGGAGCAGACCCGGAGCGCCTATGGCCGGGAGGGTCAGGTCTACACGGAGGCCTGGGTGGGGCGGCTGCACGCCGAAGCACGGGAGAAGGCGCTTCAGCGCGAGTCCGAGGCAAAGGCCAGCGAGGTGACGACCCTGAGGGAATGCCTCCAGGCCGAGCGCACCCTCTCCGCCCGGCTGCGGACAGAAGTGGAACAACTCGCGAGCGCGCTTTCCGTGAAGGAGGCGGAGTGCGCGCACCTGGGCTCCGAGCTGGCGATGATCCGTTCCAGTCTGGCCTGGAAGGTGGTGAGCCAGGTCCGAGGCATCAAGGATCAGTTCATCGCCCAGCCCAACTCGCGGGTGCGGCTCATCTACGATCACATGCGGCATCGGCTCAAGCAGAGGCGCGGGCTGGGTTACGCATCGAGGGAATGACACTCCTCTATCGGGCTCACCGCATGGCCACGGTGCCGCCGCGCCAGTCGGCGGAGCTCCAACGCTGGAAGGCGCCCAGGGCCCCCGGGCTATCGGCGCTCTTCTCCGGCAGCAGGGTGTCGCGCTTGAGCACCTGGAAGGAGGACTTGATACGGCCCTCCACCAGGGCCTCGCGAGCCACCAGCACACGCGAGCCATCCGGGGAGAAGCCCGCGAGTTCCACATAGCCCAGGCTCGGCTCGGTCGCCGCGGGCGCCAGCGCGTCCAGCACCCAGCCCTCCCCCTCCTGGTGGAAGACCCACAGCTCGGTCCACCCCTCCAGCAGTTGCACCGCCACCGCCACCGCCGAGCCCTGGGCGGACCGCCGCACCGAGCCCGGCCACACCAGCCCATAGGTGCAGCGCTCGAAGAGGGCGGACCCTGGAGCCTTCGCGTCCGCCAGGCGCAGGCACGTCTCTCCCGGCTGCCCCTTGGAGAGCGCGAGCACCGGCCCGGCCCCTGGCTGCTCCGAGGCGGGCTCGGACGCGAAGCGCGAGGCACCCACCCGCACCGCGGCGGCCGCGTAGGCGGACTTGTCCTCCTCGGCCAGCTCCGCCTTGAGGACGCTCGCCAGCGACGCCACCGCGCGCTCGCTGGCCTTCGCGCCCCGCTGCGCCTCGCCCCGGCGGGAGAGCTGGTAGGACAGGGCCGCGTGGACCTCGGCACGGCGCAGGTGGAGCCGGTTGGCCAGGTACGCCGGCAGCCGACCCGCGTCCACCTGCTCCAGCACCGTGCTCCGCCACTCGTCGAGCGCCTGCCGCTCCAGCGGGTTCATCGCCGGGTCGATGCACTCGGGCCGCGTCAGCGCGAGCGCCGCCCGGAGCCGCATCTCGGGGCTTCCACCGAGCGCCAGCACCCGGCGGAACGCCTCCCCGTCATAGCAGACGCGGGTGCGGCCCTCGCGCTCGAAGCTGACGAGCTTCACCCCGTAGCTGGCCGCCACGTCGAGGTGCGCCGCCAGGGACGCGTCATTGCTCCTGTGGGAGGTGGCCCGCCGGGCGAGCCGGTCCGCCATGGAGCCCAGTGCGTCGAACAGCTCCGGCCCCACCTGGGAGGCCGGTACCGCGCGCAGCAGCGCCGCCGCGTAGCCGATGCCCAGCGCCTCCGCGCCCGGCGTGTCCTCGAGGAACTCCACCACCGCCTGGAGCCGGGGCACGCTCGCCTCGTCGAGGTGGACGACGCGCACCTGCTGCTCGCGCACGTAGCCGGGGCGCTCGCGGCGGTGATCGTAGACCTGGATGAACCCCTGCCGTTCTCCTCGGACCTCCAGCCACTCTCCCTGCCAGAGGGTGGCCTGGCGGGGAGCGGAGTCCTGCGACGCGGCGCGCAGGGGCGCCTGGTCCTGCACCACGAGGGCGATGGCGACGAGCGTGGCGAGCATGTTCCTACTCCTCGGAGCCGGTGGTGTCGGAGTCCGTGTTCTCGGAGACCGCGGCCTGCGCCAGGGACGAGCCCTTCGACGAGCCGCCCGCGTACCGGGCCTCCTGGGGCTGTCCCAACAGGTTGCCGGCGATGAACCCGCCCGCCTGGGGCGGAGCGATGATGACTTGAATCTTGTCGGACAGCTTGTCCGCGAGCGTCTTCTGGATGAGCAGCGGGTTGCGGCTGATCAGCTCGGCGTCGCGAGCGAGCTGCTCGGAGGCCGCCTTGCCGGTGACATCCACGCGGTAGGCATCGGCCTCGGCGAGCTTGCGCCGGGCATCCGCCTCGCCGGCGGCCTCGATGCGGTGGGCCTCGGCCTCGGCGCTGGCCTGGGTGAGACGGGAGACCTTGGCGGCTTCGGCCTCCAGGCGCCGCTGTTCGATCTCCTTCTCCTTGAAGGGAAGAACGTGGCGCATGGCCTCGGCCTTGGCCTTGGCGGCGATGATCTCCTCGTTGCCAGCGGCCTCGGCGGCCTTCTCGCGCCGGACCTTGTCGGCCTCGGCCTCGAGCGCGGACTGCTTCACCTGTTTGTCCTTGAGCTCGAGCGTGTAGCGCATCTTCTCCGCGTTCAGCTCCTCGGCGAGCAGCACCTCCATGCCGGTACGGTACTGCTGGGGCAGGTCCACGTTGCCCAGCGTGACCGTGCGGACGATGACGCCATCGGCGGCCAACAGGGGCAAGAGCTCGGCGGAGAGGTCCTGCTGGATCTTCACCCGGTGGGTCGAGAAGATCTCCCGGACCGTGTGCTGGGCGAAGTGGCGGCGGAGCACGCCGTCGATGACCGGCTCGACGATGTCCCGGCCGATGTCCTCGGGAAGCCGCGCGGCCAGGGCGGGAATCCGCTCCGGGTCGAGCACGTAGCGGATGGTGACCTCGACGCCGATGGACAGGCCCTCGACGGACTGGAAGGGGGCCGGATCCGTGGCGCGGGTGCTCCGGGTGGGCTGGTAGGTCTGGTCCTTCAGGCTGTAGCGGCTCAGCCGGTGGACCTGTGGCACCAGGAGGGCCCAGCCCTCACGCAGCTCGGCGACCTTGCCGGTGAGTCGGTTGACCCGGATGCCGACCTCGCCCGGCTCGATCATGCACACGGGTTGGGCAACCACCACGCCCGCCACCATCCCCGTCACCGCCAACCCGGCCATCACCCGGCGCCCGCGCTCGGCGTAGATGAGCCACCGGACCCGGCTGACCATCCCGCGTGTCGCCTCGCTGGCCAGGGAGCTCATCCTCCGGAGGAACTCGCCCCGTTTCTCCTCGCCGTGCTTCCGCTGCTCCTGCTGCTGCGTCTCGTTCTGATTCTGCTCGCTCATGAGTGCCCTCTCGGGATGAAGGGCAATGCACGTCGAGTGCCGGGCAGGCGAGCGAACGAGGCCAGAGGAGCGGGCCGTGGCGAGTGCCGAGAGGGAGCGCGAGGACGTGGTCGCACGGACACACCGCGTGGCTGGAGGAACCCACGGACACGTGCACGGGTGCGTCCTGAAACCCACGGGTGCCTACGCACCAGGAAGTGCGCCAGGGTGAGAAGTCCATCTTCACCTACGAGGTGGAACCCGTCACCCATCCCTCTTGTGCGTCTGGAGCCTCCTTTTCGAAGCGTTTCGTGCGTAAATCTTGCGCATAGACGCTCGAAACGGCTACGAGGGCTCCTTCGGAGGCTGCCATGCTGATCCAGTTCCGCGTCGAGAACCACCGCTCGCTGCGCGACGAGCAGGTGCTCTCCCTGGTCGCCGCCAACCTCGGTGGCGCGGAGGATCCTCGGCTGCTCCGTCCCCCCGAGCTCGGCGAAGCGCTGCTGCCGGCCGTGGCGCTCTACGGCGCGAACGCCTCCGGCAAGAGCAATGTGCTCAACGCCCTTGCATTCATGCGCGAGGCCGTCCTCCGCTCCCACCGCTTCTGGGATCCGGAGGCGGGCGTACCCCAGGAATCGTTCGCGCTGTCGAGCAAGGCTCAGAAACCTTCACTCTATGAGGTGGACTTCCTCGTGGGCGGAGTGCGCTTTCGCTATGGCTTCGTCCTGAGTGCGGCGCGCATCGAGGAAGAGTGGCTTCATGCCTGGCCGCATGGGCGTAAGCAGCTGTGGTTCGAGCGCGAAGGGGACCGCTTCGATTTTGGCAAGCACCTGCACGGCGAGAACGAGACCATTCGCGGACTCACTCGCGTGAACAGCCTGTTCCTCTCGGCCGCCGCACAGAACAATCACGCCGCGCTCCTCCCTCTCTTTGGCTGGTTCCGGTCAGCCCACCTCGAGCTGCGCCGCGGCCCGCTCCTCGGGCTCGAGCCCTCACGGGCCGCATTTCTCGGAGACCTCTTCTCCGGGCAACTCGCCCTGTTCGAGGAGGACAATACGGCGCGGAAACACGAGCGTGAAGCCATCGTTCACCTCCTGCGCTCAGCGGACCTGGGCATCCTGGACATGAAGGTCGAGCTCCCGCGCCCGATTCTTCCGGGCAGGTTCGACCCCCGCAAAGTGGAGATTCTCCTGCGCCATCAGGCAGAGGCCGGGCACGAGGTCTGGCTTCCACTGGAGTGGGAGTCCGCTGGGACAGTCACCCTGCTCGGTCTTGCCACTCGGTTGGTGAGGATGCTGAGGCGCGGAGGACTCCTCTGTATCGATGAGCTGGAGGCGAACCTGCACCCTGCTCTTGGGTTTGAACTGTTGCGCCTCTTCCAAGATCCGCGGCACAACCCCAAGGGAGCGCAACTCCTCTTCACCACGCACGATACGAACCTGCTCGGCAACGTCCTTGGTGAACCGCCGCTGCGGCGAGACCAGATATGGTTCACGGAGAAGGACCGGACTGGGGCCACCCAGCTGTATCCGCTCACCGACTTCCGGCCTCGCAAAGAGGAGAACCTGGAGCGTGGGTACCTCCAGGGCCGTTACGGCGCCATCCCATTCCTGGGCCAGCTCGTCATCGATCCAGAGGAGGAGCAATAGAGATGGTTTCAAGGCGACGCCACGATGAGCGCCCCATCCGGCGGCGCGGACCTACCCGTGAGCCCAAACGGCGCATCCTCATCGTTTGCGAGGGGGAGAAGACAGAGCGCGGCTATTTCAAAGACTTCCAGCGTGAGGTTCGCAACCCAGGCGTCCACGTGGAGGTGGCCAGCGAGACCGGGGAGCCCTTGCAGGTCGTCGAGATTGCAGTGCGCCTCAAGAAGAAGGCCGAGGGCGAGGCAAGGTCGCAGCACGACGACAACCTTCGCTGGGACGATGTCTGGGGGGTCGTGGACGTGGACGAGCATGCGAAGCTCGACGAGGCCCAGCAACTGGCCTTGAAGAACGACATCGACCTTGCCATTTCCAATCCCTGCTTCGAACTCTGGGCGCTGCTCCACTTCCAGAAGCAGCGTGCCCATGTCGAGCGTGGCAAGGCCCAAGCCGTGCTGCGGCGCCACCTACCTGGTTACGACAAGGGGCTTGATCTTCCAAAGCTCCACCCTGGATATGGAAACGCCGTTCGCCGGGCGCAGGCGCTGGACGCAGAGGCGCAACGGCAGGCTGCACCGGGCCGCAACCCGACCACGGGTGTCTACCGGTTGACCGAGTCCATTCGTCAGGGAGGCAGTCCCTGAGGGAGTGCCACTGAAGTGCACGGGCGAAGGCATCCCCCAAGGTCCGAACGAGGCACCTGCCCTTCTGTCGGATAGTCGAAAAAGAGCATTTCGACCAGGCACCGGCATCGAGCATTCGGACAGCTCCTTGTTTGATGGAGCATGATCGGCCTGCATCGCCGTATCAACCCATGTTCTGGAGGAATGCTCGTGAAGATGATGAAGCGAGTGCTTGCGATTTGCTCCTTGCCGCTGGTGTCAGCGGCTTCCGTCTACGACTACCGTGCCGACCTGGCGAGCGTGACGATCAACAACGGGCCGGTCTGGTACGATACGACGGGAGGAACGATTCAGGCGCATGGGGGCTCCGTCATCAAGGTGGACTCCACGTATTATTGGATCGGCGAAGACAAGCTCCATGATTCGGCGACGTTCAGGAACGTCGTGTGCTACTCCTCGCCCGACTTGAAGAACTGGAAATGGGTCAGCTACCCGCTGAAACCCAGTTCTCATGCCGAATTGGCGAGCAGCAAGATCGAGAGACCCAAGGTCATCTACAACCAGACGACCGGCAAATACGTCATGTGGATGCATTACGAGAACGCCACGGACTATTCCCTGGGCCGGGTCGCGGTCGCCTCCAGCAATTCGGTCTGCGGCAGCTATACCTATCACGGCAGCTTCCGGCCGCTCGGCTACGAGTCGAGGGACATGACCGTGTTCAAGGACGAGGACGGCAGCGCCTACCTGATGTCCGCCTCGAACTCCGGAACGGGGACCAACGGCTCACTCGCGTCCTTCAAACTGACGAACGACTACTTGAACGTCTCCACCTTCCTCGGTTGGGTGGCCGAGAACGGACATCGGGAGGCTCCGGCGATCGCCAAGCAGGGCGGACGGTATTTCCTGATCACCTCGGGTGCATCTGGCTGGTATCCGAACCAGGCCAGATACATGACGGCCACCTCCATGAACGGACCGTGGTCGGCCGCGCAGAATCTGGGCAACAGCTCGACGTTCTACTCGCAGTCCAATTTCATCCTGCCCGTGCAGGGCACGTCGGCGACGACGTACCTCTACATGGGAAACCGGTGGAATCCGAGCCGCCTCGGAGATTCTCGCTACATCTGGCTCCCGCTGACCTTGAACGGCGCGAACGCAACCGCCTCCCTGGAATGGCGCAGTCAGTGGAACATCGACGCCGTGACAGGGGCTGTTTCGTATCCGAATCTCGTCAACCATGCCCTGGGGAAAACGGCGACGGCCAGCTCCTCCGCTTCTGGCTTCGCCGCGAGCCGGGTGAACGACGGCAATTATCAGGCGGAATGGAAGGCGTCCGGCGTGACCTGGCCCTCCTGGTGGCAGGTCGATCTCGGTGCGACCCGGAACATCCAGGAGGTCGATATCTCGTGGTTTTTGTACAACGGCTCGGAAGCCTATCACCAATATCGGATCGAACACAGCACGAACGGCACGACCTGGACGACGATCGATAGAACGACGAATAAAACATACGGCTTCACGACAGACCCGGTGAACTTCAACGCCCGGTACGTCCGTATCGTGCTCGTCAACGCAGTACTGTGGAACAATCCGAACAACTGGTACACGCCGACTCTGTATGAAGTGCAGTTGCTCGGCGGTTGAGTTCGGCCAGGGGTCTCGAGCCCGGCGAAGCTGGTGGCGCGAGCCCGAACCGTCTCTCACGTGAGACGTGCGCTGGAGTAGGCTCGTCGCGCCTCCCGGCGATGCTCACTCGAAGGAGCGTGCCTGTGTCACATGGCCTACCGCTTGCTCACTGGCGCCGCGGGGACGATTGACCGGGCCCGCCGCGCGCCTCACCCTGGCGGGCATGGCACGGGACGAACAGGAACGAGAGGATGCCTTTCCCCGGGCACCCTCTCGGGAAGAGTGGGCGAGGATGAGCGAGGAGGAGCGGGTCCGGGTGGTGGAGGCCTTGCCCGGAGAGGTGACGTGGGACGAGATGGCGATGCCGGAGGGAGACCTGCACTCCCAGGCGAAGATGGGCGCGCTGCAGGCCCTCAAGGGGTATTTCTCCCGGCAACGGCGGCGGGTGTACCTGGGCACGGAGCTGCCGGTGTACTACCCCGCCGAGCGCCGTTTCGCTCCGGACCTGTTGGCCGTGCTGGACGCCGAGACACACCCTCGAAGCAAGTGGGTGGTGAGCCAGGAGGGCAAGGGGCTGGACTGGGTGCTGGAGGTTCACGTCGGCGGCGACCGGAAGAAGGACGCCGAATACAACGTGAGGCGCTACGCGCGGCTGGGCATCCCCGAGTACTTCATCTACGACCGGGCCCGTCAGCGGCTGGAGGGTTATCGGCTGCCGTCCATCGAGGCGAGGGAGTACGTCCCCATCACACCGGAGCAGGGTCGCTACGGCTCGGAGGTATTGGGGCTGGAGTTGCAGGTGGAAGAGGGGCGGCTGCGCTTCTGGGCGGGTCACGCGCTGTTGCTGGAGTACGAGGAGCTCATCGCCCGGATGCAGGAGATGATGGAGGGGCTGCAACAGCGCGCCGACGAGGAAGCCCGGCAGTTGGAGGCGGCGGAGCGGCTGCGCCAGGAAGCTGAGCGGCGTCTGGCGGACGAGACACGGCGTCTGGCGGACGAGACACGGCGGCGGGAGGAGTTGGAGCGCCGCCTCGCGGAGTCACAGGCCGAGCTGGAGCGACTCAGGCAGCGTGGGGTGTGAGCGGAGACACGGGGCGCGGGGGCTTCGTGTTATGCGCGGGAGGGGAGAGGTCTCATGGATTGGCTCTGGAGTCCGGTCGGGATCGGCGTGCTGTGGCTCGTGCTGCACTGCGCTGACTATCTGCTCACCATCGCCACGGCGAGGTTGCGTGTCCGTGGGGACCTCACGGAGCGGGTGCGCTTCGGGGGCAGCCTCGAGCTCAATCCCCTCTTCGTGCGGGCGGTGGAGAAGGGGCAGTGGGTATCCCCGAGGTTCCTCTTGACGCTGGCACTTGGCGCCGTCCTGTTCCCCATGGTGGTGGCGTACATCCAGTGGGTGGCGGAGGAGCTACAGGAGGGGGTGGCCGACAACCTGTCTGAGGCCATGTGTGGCGCGCTGGTCGTGACGCGCTTCGCGGTCATTTCCGTTCACCTGCAGAACCTCGTGCTCTTCCGCCGGATGCTTCATGTGCCCGAGGCGGCGAGCGTCCGCCTGAGCTACGACCGGGGCACGGTCATGATGGTGACCCGTGCCCGGAAGTTCGAGATGGCGGCCTTCTGCGCGATCGCCGCCCTCGTGAGCGGCCGGCCCTTCTTCCTGGGAGGCCTGGCCGCGACGCTCGCCCTCGTCGCCGCGTTGTATCGCTGGGAGCGCCGTCAGGTGCCCTCCTCGACGGAGAGCAGACCTTCCACGTGAAGGGGCGTCGAGCCGCTGCGGCTACGGAGTCTCGAAAGCTCCCAGGTCGGGCGCCGAACCGTTGTAGGGCAGACCGACGTTGACCCCAGCGTTGACGAGGGCACTCGTCGATTTGAGGCGGAACAGGGTCGTGGCTGGCAGGCTCCCGTCCGGGTTGCGGGCGGCGGTCGCCAGGTTGGTGTCCAGGCTTTGGAAGTCGGCCGACGACGCCGAGAAGCCAGAGTTCCAGGAGTTCTTCTGCTCGGTGGAATTGGCGATGCTGTTCGAGGCACCGAGCGAGATGTTGTTCTTCAGGATGTGCTTCTGACCCGAGTTCACCGGGTTTCCGAGCCCGAAGTTGGTGCCGTTCTTGTAGGCGATCGAGTTGTAGATGATCACCCCACCGGTATTGTTGTTCTGGTCGAAACCCTTTTTCGGATGGCCGAAAGCCACGCAGTTGGTCAATTGGTGATTGGCCTGCGCGTAGTTGCCACCGATCTTGAAGCCGTTACCGTTGCCGGTGAAGCCGCCGTAACCCCAGACGTCCACCCCATTGCGGAAGGCCCAGGAGTCCTTGAAGACAACCGTCTCGGGACTATCGAAGGCGTCGTAGCCGTCATCGGAGTTTTCCCAGGCCCGGCAACCGATGAAGACGTTACCGGGACCCATGGTTTGTTTGGGTCCGAAGCCATCGGCCATGCTGCCGAGCTTCTTCGGGTCGTAGTTCCGGAAGGCATCACAGTTGATCACCGTGGTATGATTGCCCCCCTTGTTGATCTCCAGGCCGGTGTTGCGGTTTTCATAGAAACGGCAATTCTCGAAAGTGTTGTAGGAACCAGTGACGTAGGCGCCCTGGTAGCCGGCCCGGGTAATATCAATCCCCTTGAAGGTCCAATAGCTACCGGTCACGTGGAAGCCGAAGGAGTCCTGAACCCAGGCCTGCTCGGGGAAGGAGAAGTCGAATACGGCCCTGGCGTTGTTGTAGGACGAAATGGTTATCCGTTTGTCGGATTGGCCGGATTTGGTGAAACCAATCGTGTTCTTCTCCCCAGAGGTATAGGGGATCGCGTACGTCCCGCCCTGAAGCAAGATGGTGTCCCCCGCCACGACCGCGGCGAGAGCGGTCTTGAAATCCCAGGCGCTGTCGAAACCAGCGCCGGTATTGGTCGACTTTCCGGTGGGCGAGACATAATAGGTCCTGGCTGCGGCAGCGGTGGCTGTCGGCGCTGGGGTAGCATCCCGTCTATCGACGTTGATACCCAGGCGCTCCGCGCCGCCCGCCGGAGGTTCCGCCGAAGCCGTCGGCTCGTCGAGCGAGAGCGTCTCGGGCTCCTCCGACCCCTCCGGCCCACATCCCCCGAGCGAACATCCCGCGAGGACCAGGGAGAGCAGCGTGTAGCGCACGGATCTATTACGCATGATCATGAATCTCCTGTTTTCACGGATATTCAAGCATGTCAGGTCAGTCCGTTCAAGAGCTGTCACGGAAACACCGCACTCCTGTTACATAAGGCTTCAGTGAAGGAGCCATAAGACACGTCTGACGAGGGAAAGGTATGCGCAGATGTTGCGCCATGACCGACCCGAGGCTCGGTGGGCGGGAAAACTGGAAATCCCCCGCACAGGGTCGACAGTGGACAGCAGGACTCCACGAATCCGTCATGCTCCGTCCCGCGTGGACTACCCTGCGGGCGTCATGAACTCATTGCTTCGCTCATCGTTGTCCGCCGCCCTGCTCACCGGGGTGTGCGCCTGCGTCACCTCCTCGACTTCACGCAAGCCGGTACCCGAAGGCGCGGTCGTCCTGCGGTTCGCGTGGCCGGAGCAACTCTCCGCCAGGGTCACCCACACCCTCCTCCTCAGCGGCTCCCAGGGCCAGCGGACCTACTGGTGGTCGATGTTGCCAGGACCCGAAGAGGGACAGCGGCGGCTGCTCGTTCGAGAGGAGGCCGGTACCTCCCAGTCCGTGCTCTCCACGATGGCGGACCCCGAGAGTTCGATCATCTTCGACGCCCAGGGCGACTTCGTGAGCTACGAGGCGCACGAGGATTCGGACTCCATGGGCTTGCTGAACGCATTGCCGCTCAGTGCCGAGCAGGCCGCCGAGGTTCGCGAGCGGATGGATGCGGCGCGGGAGGACGTGGCCCGGGAGCGCTGGATGCAGCGCGTGGGGCGCTGGCGCGACGTCATGTTGGTGCCGGGAGAGACGGTGCGGACCAGGACTCGGATGTGGGTGGGGCAGAACGCCTTCGAGCGGGAGGAGATGGAAGCCGAGGAGCGCACCACGATCGAGACAGGAGTCGCGTGCTCGCTGGACGACACGGAGAAGCACTGTGTGCGGGTGCGCACGGTGACCGAGCCCCTCCAGCCATACCGGGCGTCTGATCCATGCGCGCGAGCCCGGGCCACCAAGCGCTTCGAACTCGTGACGGATCCGCGGACACTCCTGCCCTACCTGACGCGCTCGCTGAGCGAGTACCAGATGGACTGGTGCCGCGATGATGGGACGGTGCATACCCGGGAGATGCAGCAGGGCGAGGAGTTCATCTTCACCTACGGAGTGGAGCCCGTCCCCCAAGGCACCTACTCACGGCGGTGAGGGGCTCGGCTCGCGAGCCCGGCGGCCTTCTTCTTCGAGCGGAAGCAAGCCGGGCAGGTGTTCGCCCAACCCGGGGAGCCATCGCCTGGCACCAAGATCTGGCCTTCCCAAGGCACTGACCGGCGAACGAGGCGCGTGCATAGCGTGAAGGCGGAGAGGCACCGTGCCCTCCAGGAGTGCCCCGCCATGTCCTCGCCCGAACCCGTGGCCGTCATCCTGTCGCGTGGGGAACTCGATGCGGTCCTGTTCGACTTGGATGGAGTGGTGACCCGGACCGCCCGGGTGCATGCCGCCGCGTGGAAGCGGCTGTTCGACGCGTACCTCCGCGAGCATTCAACGGACCCGGACCGGGACTTCCAGCCCTTCACGCAGGAGGACTATCGGCGGTACGTGGATGGCCGTCCCCGGCTGGAAGGCATCCGCTGCTTCCTGGCGAGCCGGGGCCTGTCCCTCCCCGAGGGCGCCCCCGACGATGGTCCGGACGCGGAAACAGTCCACGGGCTGGGAGCGCGCAAGAACGCCTGGTTCCTCGAGGAGCTGGAGCAGCGAGGCGTGGAAGTGGATCCGGCGGCGGTGGCGCTGCTGGAGCAGGTGCGAGCGGCGGGCCTGCGCACAGCGGTGGTGACCTCCAGCCGCAACGGCGCGGCGGTGCTGCGGCTGGGAGGCTTGGAGCACCTGTTCGACGCCCGCGTGGATGGAGTGGAGGCTGGGAAGCTGGGCCTCGCGGGCAAGCCCGCCCCCGACACGTTCCTCGAGGGCGCACGGCGTCTGGGGTCGGAGCCTGCTCGCACCGCGGTGTTCGAGGACGCCCAGGCGGGAGTGCGGGCGGGGCACCTCGGAGGCTTCGCGCTCGTCATCGGGGTCCGCCGCTCGGGAGAGACGGGCGCCCTGCTGCGGGCTGGCGCGGACGTGGAGGTGGAGGAGCTGTCCGCCGTGCGCGTGGAGGGGGCAGCACCTCCGCGTCCGGAGTTCCACGCCGAGGGAGCGATGCCATGAGTCGGGAACAATGGCTGTTCACCTATGACGGCTTCGAGCCCGCGAGGGAAGGACTGCGCGAGGCGCTCTGCTCGCTGGGCAATGGCTACTTCGCCACGCGCGGGGCCGCGCCCGAGGCCCACGCGGATGAGACGCACTACCCGGGGACGTACCTCGCGGGCGGCTACAACCGGTTGAAGACGGACCTGGCCGGGCGGGTAGTGGAGAACGAGGACCTCGTCAACATGCCCAACTGGCTGCCCCTGACCTTCCGGCTCGAGGGCGGCGACTGGTTCGACGTGCGTGCCGTCACCCCGCTGGAATACCGGCAGGTGCTGGACCTGGAGCGGGGGCTGCTGCTGCGCACGGTGCGCTTCGAGGACGCGGCGGGCCGCAGGACGCGCCTGGAGCAACGCCGGTTCGTGCACATGGGCGACAAGCACCTGGCGGGACAGGAGCTGGTGCTCGTGCCGGAGAACTGGAGCGGGCGCGTCCAGGTGCGCTCGGCGCTGGATGGGCGGGTGGTGAACGCGGGCGTGGCCCGCTACCGGCAGCTCAATGGCCAGCACCTGCGACTGCTCGTGGCCGAGGAGGTGGATCCGGAGACGCTGCTGCTGGAGGTCGAGACGGTGCAGTCACGCCTGGAGGTGGCGGAGGCGGCGCGCACCCGGCTGTTCGTGGAGGATCACCCGGCGGCGCTCCTGAAGACGCTCCTCCAGGAGGAGGGATTCCTCGCGCACGAGTTCACCCTGACGCTGGCCGAGGGTCAGCGCCTCACGGTGGAGAAGGTGGTGGCGCTGTACTCGTCCAAGGATCCCGCCGTGTCCGAGGCGGCGATGGAGGCGCGGGACGCGCTGAAGACGGCACCCGGGCGCTTCGAGGAGCTGGTGGCCACACACGTCCAGGCATGGTCGCACCTGTGGCGCCGGGTGGACATCGAGCTGGAGCTGGACGGGGAGGACGAGCCCCAGCGCGTGCTGCGCCTGCACATCTTCCACCTGTTGCAGACGGTGTCCCCACACAGCATCGACCAGGACGTGGGCGTGCCCGCGCGCGGCTGGCACGGCGAGGCCTACCGGGGGCACATCTTCTGGGACGAGCTGTTCATCTTCCCCTTCCTCAACCTGCGGCTGCCCTTCCTCACCCGCGCCATCCTGCGCTACCGCTACCGGCGGCTGGGGCGGGCGCGCCAGGCGGCACGCGAGGCGGGCTTCCAGGGCGCGATGTTCCCCTGGCAGAGCGGCAGCAACGGCCGCGAGGAGAGCCAGCGGCTGCACCTCAATCCCCGCTCGGGGCGGTGGGTGGAGGACGTGACGTGGCTGCAACGGCACATCAACGCGGCCGTCGCCTACAATGTCTGGCAATACCATCGGGCCACGGCCGACTCGGAGTTCCTCTACTACTACGGGGCCGAGATGATGCTGGAGCTGGCGCGCTTCTGGGCGAGCCTGGCCCAGTGGAATCCCGTGCTCGGGCGCTACGAAATCAAGGACGTGATGGGGCCGGACGAATACCACACGGGCTACCCGGACCGGCCCGCGCCCGGGCTGGACAACAACGCCTATACCAACCTCATGGCGGTGTGGGTGTTGAGCAAGGCGTTGGAGACCCTCCACCTGCTGCCGCGCGAGCGCCGCGCGGAGCTCCTCGAGTTCTTGCGGCTGGAGCACTCGGAGCTCAAGCGCTGGGACGACGTGAGCCGGAAGATGCGGCTGGTGTTCCACCAGGACGGGGTGCTCAGCCAGTTCGAGGGCTACGAGCGCCTCCAGGAGTTCGACTGGAAGACGTACCGCGCGCGCTACCCGGACATCCATCGGTTGGATCGCATCCTGGAGGCCGAGGGGGACTCGCCCAACCGCTACAAGCTGTCGAAGCAGGCGGACGTGCTGATGCTCTTCTATCTCTTCTCGGCCGACGAGCTGCGCGAGCTCTTCGAGCGGCTCGGCTACCCGTTCGAGCCGGAGATGATCCCGCGCACCGTGGATTATTACCTGCAACGCACCTCCCACGGCTCGACGCTCAGCGGGGTGGTGCACTCGTGGGTGCTGGCGCGCAGTGACCGGGAGGCCTCGTGGAGGCTCTTCAACGAGGCCCTGCGCAGCGACATCTCGGACGTGCAGGGCGGGACGACGCCCGAGGGCATCCACCTGGGCGCCATGGCGGGCACGGTGGACCTGCTACAGCGCGCGTACACGGGCCTCGAGGTCCGGGCGGGTGTGTTGCACTTCAATCCCCACCTGCCCCAGGAGTTGAAGCGGCTGAAGTTCTCGCTGCGCTATCACAAGCATTGGGTGGAGGTGGAGCTCACTCCGACCGTGCTGCGGCTCACCGGCCTGTGGAGCCCCCTGGAGCAGCCGCTGGAGGTCTGTGTGCGGGGCGAGTGTCTGCGGCTCCAGTCCTGCGAGACCCAGGAGCTGCGCATCGCCTGAGCGAAACGGTAGGCAAGCCAGCGAGCGCGGCCAACCCCAGACTTGGCGATTGGATGCTCCATGAGCAGCTTGCGCCCACGGAGGGGAAGGCATCATGGGGCGATGGCACGGGGCATGGGCGCTGGGCATCTGTCTGGCGTTGATCGGGTGTGGTTCCTCCACTCCACCTCCGTCCCCGGAGACGCCAGGAAATGGCGAGCGGACAGGCCCCCCGCCTGGCACGGGCCCGGGCACACCGTCTCCCACGCCCGATGGCTCCACGCCCCCCGACGGAGGCGGCGCCCCGCCGGATGCGGGAAGCCCTGCCCCGACGGATGGCGGCACTCCCGCTCCAGATGGAGGCACGCCTCCTGGAGACGGCGGCACGCCGTCACCCCTGGAGGCCGAGCCTTCACTGCCGCCGCGGGCCTGCATCCCGTGGACGTACACCACGCCTCCGGTGCGGGCGACGGCCTGCGAGGTGTCCTCCGAGTTCGCGGATGGCACCACCCAACGCGCCCGGTATGACGCCGACAGCCGTCCGCTGGAGCTGCGCACCTCTACCGCCACGGGAGCGCTCGCCTCGGTGGAGACCCACACCTGGCGGAACGGGCTCGAGCTGCTCCGCCGGGTGGACTACCCGGATGGGCGGTTCGAGCAGACGGAGTGGACCTACGACACGCAGCGCCGGCTCCTGCGGCGGGTCATGACGGGATGGAACTGGTACGGCACGAACTCGGTCGACATCACCTATGACACCCAGGGCCGCATCTCCCAGGTGGTCGGCCACTACAACACCCTGGTCATCACGAGCCACTACACGTACGACGCGGCGGGCCGGCTGATCTCCATCGACAGCGACGAGCGCTGCGGCGGGGATGAAACCCGATGCGCGACCTTCTCCTACTGGCCCAATGGCCAGCTCAAACGCCATGACTGGTCGACGGCGGGATACGCCACCTACTTCGATGAGTACGACGAGGCCGGCCGGCTCATCCACTCCGTCTCGGAGTTGAGCGCTGGCGGGAGCGACTCCACGCTGGCCTACGACTCGTCAGGCCGCCTCATCCGCGTGAGGAAGGTCTCCAGCACGTTCACCACCTCGAGCGAGTCCCTCACCACCACCGTCCACGATCCGGCGGGCTGGCGCGAGCGGTTCGCGGAGGATGTCTTCCATCGCGGTGACTGCCAGATCGGTGCCTGCGAGGACTACTGGACCCACCAACGCGTCACCCGCCGCACCACCCTCATCTGTGGCACCCCGATCGTCGCGCTCGACGAGTGGGACAGCAACGAGGACGGAGCGGTGGATGCCCGGCGCACGCACGTCCGGGACGCCACGGGCCGGCTGGTGCACGAGGAGTACTCGGGCACGCCGGGCCTGGATGCGGGGCCCGTGCGCCGCGACTTCCGCTACGAATGTCCCTGAGCCCCGGGGGGCGTCAACGGTTCACGTTGGCGTTGTACAGATTGCCGCCCCCCGTGCGGACATCGTCGTGCGCTGTCGTCCCCACCGCCGCGCTCGTGGCGTACACGACGTAGCCCGGCGAGTCGTCCAGATCGACGACGTTGCCGGAGAAGGCGTTGTTCTCGCCCGTCGCGTACCCGGTGCCATGCGTGCGCACCTGGAAGGCATCCAGGACCTTGGCATTGCCCTGACGGAAGCCCCGGTTGTCGCGCACGACGGTGTTGACGCCCTTGACGTCCACGAAGCTGTCCGCGCTGTTGTCGCCGGAGATGCCCGCGCCCTGGAAGGTGCAGCCCTCCACGAGCGTGCCATCGGCGCCTTCCTTGATGTCGATGTGCTCCGCGGTGATGCCTCCGGCGAACTCCACGGAGCGGATGACATTGCCGATGACGACATGCTCGTACGAGGAGCTGGCGTCGGAGCCGACATAGGCGCCTTCGCCATATCCGGGCTGGTACTTGCCCGTGTCGTGGATTCGCGAGGACTCGAGCGTGTTGTAGGAGCTGCCATCCCGGAAGTGGACGCCTTCGTCCCCGATCGTGTGCACCTCGAGCCCGTGGAGCAGGTTGCGGTTGCCGTTGTCGATGATGATGCCCTTCTGCGCGGTGGTGACGCGCAGGTCGCGGATCTGCCAGTAGTCCCCCGTCAGGTGCAGGCCGTAGGAGCCATCGTTGACCGCGGTGCCCTGGAGGGTGGCCGGCTGGCTGGGATCACAGCTGCGCAGGACGATGGGCTGGGCGGACGTCCCGCTCTGGCCCGAGTAGAACAGGCCCTGTCCCCCCGGATCTCCGCTGTTCTTCCGATCGCCCGTATAGGTTCCCGGAGCGAGCAGCAGGACGGACCCCGGAGCCGCGGTCTTCAGGGCCGCTTGAATCCGGGCCGTCGAGTCCAGGGCGTTCGCGCACGAGGACGTGCCGCCGCTCGAGGTCGTCACGGTGACGGGTGCGCTGCTGGCCGAGGTATTGCCCGCCGCGTCCTGGGCCTGGAGGAAATAGGTGTAGGAGGTCGAGGCGGCGAGGCCCGTGTCACTCGTCGAGGTGCCCGTGACGTTCTTCAGGAACGCGTTGTTCCGGTAGAGGGCGTAGCCGGTGACCCCCACGTTGTCCGAGGAGGCGCTCCAGCGCAGATCGATCTGACCGCTGGAGACCCCGGTGGCCGTCAGGTTCGCGGGCACCGAGGGCGCCTGGGTGTCCACCGTACCACCACCGCTCGGGGTGAGCTCCAGCTGCGGCACGTTCGCGCTGCCTTCACTGCTCACCAGCGTCGTGTACTTGCCCACGGTCTCCTGCAACACGAAGGACACCGTGCCGTCCCCACCCGCCTGCGCGTTCACGTAGGACGTGACGTCGAGTTCGTAATACTTCGCGGTCGTGTTGATCGCCACGTCTGCCACCAGCGCGCCCACGGCCGGCTTGTTGCTCCAGGTGAGGGAGGACTCCGACCAACCATCCGTTGTCTGGAAGGCCTGGAGCGTCGTGTTCGAGGACGCGCTGCCATGGACTCTCAGCCGGGCACTCGAGACCCCGGTGATTCCCGTCAGCTTGAACTTCACATAGGCATACCGGCTCGCGCCCGGATCGTTCTTGATGGCCAGCGAGGTGCTCGCGCCATAGTTGGAGGCGGCGTTGGATTCATGGACATGGGCGTCCTCCGACGGCGTCAGGGTCGTGAGCGCCCGCCGCGCCGTGTCCAGGGGCTCGGCCTGCTCCCCGGGCTCCCCGCCGCAGCCCGCGAGCGCCGTGGCCAGTCCCGCGAACAACAGCCACCGCCCGCCACGCCCTCGCGTCTTCCCATGCTGGTCCCTGTTCATGAGGCTCCCTTCCTTCGGTTCGAGCAAAAGCAGTTTAAGCCGACTTAAGCCCAAAACCCGATGAAGGGAAGACATGTCCCCGGGTCCTCGAGGGACTACCTGCGAGAGCCTGCCGGATGACCCACCTGGGAGGACTTCCGGCTCGCCCGGGAGAGCGGGCTCGGCCATACTGCGCCGTGAATGCGTGCCCTGTTCCTCTCCGCCCTGCTCTCGGCCGCTCCCCCCACGCCGGCGCAGGCCCAGAAGCTCGCCGCCCAGGGCAACTGGGATGAGCTGTACCTGGCCTGGGCCGCGGTGAAACCCAAGACCCACTCCCCCGCCGAGCGCCGCACCATCGCCACCGCCCTGCTCCAGGGATGCGAGACCCTCGCCGGCTCGGACGCCGTCATGGCGTACTCGCTCGCCGAGCGTGCCGTGAACTTCATGGAGACGGTGCCGGGCCTGCGCTGCCTGGTCCGCACGGCGCTCGTCACCGACCAGCGCGGCGCCGCCGAGGAGGCCCTGCGCCAGGGACTGGAGCACTTCCCCAAGCAGGGCTACTTCGGGCTGGAGCTGGGCCGGCTGCTGCTCGAGGACAAGGACCCGGAGGGTGCGCTCGCGGCGCTGCGGCGCGTTCCCTCGCGCGCCCCCGAGGCGCCCCAGGCCCGGGCCCTGCTGCAGAAGGCCCTCGCCTCGGCGAACGAGGAGAACGAGGCGCGAGCCCAGTTGCGCGCCATCGAGCGGCGCTTCTCGGGCGAGGAGGAGACCCCACCCTCGCGCCCGGCGTCCACCTCGGGGCTCGCCTTCGCCTCCAGCGTGGGCGAGGACGGCATGCGCACGCGCGCCAACAGCCGCTTCATCGTGAAGTACTTCAACAACGCGCGCGACTTCGGCCAGCGCGCCGACTACGAGGGCCGCATCGTCGCCGCGCTCGACGAGGCGCGCCACCACACCCGCCAGGTGCTCGGCGAGGCGCGCGAGACGCCCGTCGACGTCGTCCTCTACACCCGCGAGGAGTTCCGCACCCACCAGGGCGCCGCCCTCGCGCGCGCCGTGGCCGGCCTGTACTCCGCGGGCGCCATCCGCATCAACGACGCCGCCGAGCTCACCCCCCAAACCAAGGCCACCCTCGTGCACGAGTACGTGCACGCCGTGGTGGATGACCTCGTGGGCGCCGACGCGGGCGGCCAGCCCATCCCCGTCTGGCTCAACGAGGGGCTCGCGGAGTACGTGGAGTGGCGCTACCTGGGCAGCGACAAGCCGCCCTACTCGCTCACCAACCGCCTGCGGGGCGCGGCCCAGGCCGGTCAGCTTCCCTCGCTGTCGCGGATGGCGGGGCAGGCCCTCATCCAGCAGGGTGATCCGGCCCTGGCCTATGGCACCTCGGGCATGGCGGTGCGCGAACTGTTGAGTCAGGGAGGGCCCGGCCGGCTCCTCGGCCTCATCCGTCAGGTCGGCCAGGGCGACACCTTCGAAGAGGCCCTCCAGCACCAATACGGCCGGAGCGTGACGCAGTTGGACGAAGCGGTGAAGGCGGCTCTCTCGCGGAGGTAACAGGCAGGCGGAATCCGCGTTCGTGAAGTTTACCCCCCTTGCCGACTCTCCTAGACTCGCGCGCGGAAATTTCTTGCTTGGCGCTGTGACGGGAGAGCCGGCTCTCCGGTTCGCAGCGAGGTGACGGATGTCCGACACGAGCGTGGCGATGAGGGAGTTTCGCTTCCTGGACGAGAAGCGGACGCAGGGGAGTCTTTCCCCCGCGGAACAAGCTCGATGGACCGAGCTCCAGGGATTCCTGGGCGGCCAGGGTGCGTCCACGCAGCCCGCGGAGGCCGTGGACTACGCGCAACAGCCCCAGGGCTACTACGGCGATGATGGCCAGTGGTACGCCTACCCCGCTGGCTACGATCCCCAGCAGCCCCAGGGCTACTACGGCGCCGATGGCCAGTGGTACGCCTACCCCGCTGGCTACGATCCCCAGCAGCCCCAGGGCTACTACGGCGATGATGGCCAGTGGTACGCCTACCCCGCTGGCTACGATCCCCAGCAGCCCCAGGCCTATGATCCCCAGGCCTACGCGCAGCAGCAGCCCCAGGGCTACTACGGCGATGATGGCCAGTGGTACGCCTACCCCGCTGGCTACGATCCCCAGCAGCCCCAGGCCTATGATCCCCAGGCCTACGCGCAGCAGGACTCGGACCACACGACGCCTTTCGCCCAACCCCTCTCGGCCCAGGACGCCCAGGCCGGGAACGATGCCGTCCTCGAGGCCCCGCCCACCGACGAGCTGACCGCGCTTCCGCTCGAGTCCGAGCCCCAGTCCCTGGATGGGGCCCAGCCCGCCGACGATGTCTTCGAGGTGGCCGACACCGACCTGACGCCCGTCAGCGAGGCCATCAGCATTCCCGAGCCTGTCGAGACGGTCGACATGAGCGACTGGGAGGACACCACCACGCCCTCGGCGACCGCGCTCGCCTCCCCGCCTCCGACTCCCGCTCCCGTGAGGGGCGCCTCGGAGCCCATCCAGGAACTGGGTGAGGACGACTTCTCCTCGCTCAACACCGACACGGACCCCATCCCCGTCTCCTCCCCGCCGCCCGTGCACGAGGAGCTGCTGGCTCAGCCCCAGACCCTCGACATCCCGGCCACGGACGTCTCGGTGCTCGACACCGCGGACGGTCCGCTCCAAGCCGAGCCGATGTTCGCCGAGGAGCCCATGGCCCCCGTCTCCGAGGAGTGGGCCTCCGCGCCGCTCGCGGTGGATGGCGCCGCCACGGCCCCTCCGCCCACCGAGGACGCATGGGATGCCAGCGCGCACCGCTCCTTCGATGCCACCTCCACCGAGGAGGCCCTGAGGGACGCGGACCGGATGGAGGTCACCGCGTCGTACGCGCTGCCCGCCTATCAGGAACCGCAACCCTACCCCGCGGAGACCCCCGCGGCCGACGAAGCGCCCACGTTCGATGTCTCCGAGCTCGAAGCCGCTCCCGAGCCGGCCCCCACGGACGCCTCGCTGGAGACCCCGTGGGAGACCGCGCCGGAGGTGGCACCGAGCAGCGCGCCCGTCGAGCAACCGCCCTCCGCGCAGCTCTCGGCGGAGCCCGAGTCCACGGAGCAGCCCACCTTCGACGTGGCCGACCTTGGCGCCGAGATGGAACCCGCTCCGGCCGCCATGGAAGACCCGGCCGATTACCGCCCGACCACGCTGGAGCTCAATCCAGTGCAGGTGGGACCCGATCTGGTGGCGGACACCGTCCAGGTCGCCGACTCGTTCAACCCCGAGGCCACCCAGCCGTCGGACTGGGGCACGAGTGAGCAGACGTTCGACACGGGCCATCCGGGAGACCCCGTCCCGCTCACCAGCGCCTCCGACTACCTGGGACACAACACGCGGCACGCCGACGGCACGGTGTCCGACGAGCCGGTGCCGCTCGAGGCGGACATCCGCTCGAGCTGGATGAGCAACGACCTGGACCACGGCACCGCGGAGCCGCTCCAGTTGCAGAGCGCCGCGGACTTCATGAACACGCCGGAGTTCATCTCGGCGAGCGCCACCTGGGGTCATCGGCCGGAGAGCGAGCAGCCCGTCCAGGAGACCCACGCCGCCGAGGAGCCGTATGGCTACGGCACGGCGTACGACGGCAACGGGTCGAGCGACGCCGCGGGCTGGGGCACTCCGAGCGACGTGGCCCCGGCCACCGAGGCCCAGCCCGAGTGGTCCACTCCCGCCAGCGAGTCGGCCCCCATCGAGGCCCAGCCGGAATGGGCCGCTCAGCCCGAGGAGGCCCAGCCGGTGCTGGAGGCCCAGCCCGAGGAAGCCCAGCCCGTCATGGAGGCTCAGCCCGAGTGGGCCGCTCAGCCCGAAGAGGCCCAGCCGGTGCTGGAGGCTCAGCCCGAAGAGGCCCAGCCCGTCATGGAGGCTCAGCCCGAGTGGGCCACTCAGCCCGAAGAGGCCCAGCCCGTCATGGAGGCTCAGCCCGAAGAGGCCCAGCCCGTCATGGAGGCTCAGCCCCAATGGGCCGCTCAGCCCGAAGAGGCCCAGCCGGTGCTGGAGGCCCAGCCCGAAGAGGCCCAGCCCGTCATGGAGGCTCAGCCCGAATGGGCCGCTCAGCCCGAAGAGGCCCAGCCGGTGCTGGAGGCCCAGCCCGAGGAAGCCCAGCCCGTCATGGAGGCTCAGCCCGAGTGGGCCGCTCAGCCCGAAGAGGCCCAGCCGGTGCTGGAGGCCCAGTCCGAGTGGGACGCCCAGCCTGAGGCCCAGTCCGAGTGGGCCGCTCAAGCGGAGGCCCAGCCGGTGATGGAGGCCCAGTCCGAGTGGGGCGCCCAGCCTGAGGTCCAGTCCGAGTGGGGCGCCCAGCCCGAGGAAGCCCAGCCCGTCATGGAGGCTCAGCCCGAGGAAGCCCAGCCCGAGTGGGCCGCGCAACCGGAGGCCCAGTCCGAGTGGGGCACCCAACCCGGGGAAGCCCAGCCCGTCATGGAGGCTCAGCCCGAGGAAGCCCAGCCGTGGGCCGCGCAGCCGGAGGCCCAGCCGGTGATGGAGGCCCAGTCCGAGTGGGGCGCCCAGCCGGAAGCCCAGCCCGAATGGGGCGCCCAGCCGGTGATGGAGGCGCAGCCCGAATGGGGCGCTCAGCCGGAGGCGCAGCCCGAATGGGGCGCTCAGCCGGAGGCCCAGGCCGAATGGGGCGCCCAGCCGGTGATGGAGGCCCAGCCCGAGTGGAGTGCCCAGGGCGAGTGGGCGAGCGCCGAGGCCCAACCCGGCATCGGGGCTCAGACGGATTGGTCGGCACCCGCCGACCCCTACGCGCCCACTGGCACGCATTCCGACTGGAGCGCGTCAGCGGAGGCCCAGCCCGCCGCCGAGGCTCAGCCCGAGTGGGCCACGCCCGCGCCCGAGCCACTCCCGGGCCAGGACTCCGCCCACTGGACGGAGCCCGCGCAGCCCGAGTGGTCGACGGATGGCACCGCCTCGCAGTGGGGTGCGCCGGGCGAGCAGGCTCCGGCTCCCTCCGAGTGGGCGGCGTCGGAGCCCGCCTCGGGGACGGCCACGCCTGAATGGAGCGCTCCCGCCGCGGAGCAGGACTCCACCTGGGCCAGCCCCATGCAGAGCGAATGGAGCGCTCCCGCCGCCTCCGAGTCGTGGGAACAAGCCCAGGAGAGCGCCGCGCCCGCCGAGCCACCGCCGCCCGCCGAGCCCGACCTCCCCGTCATGGAAGCCGAGCCCGAGCCAGTGCGTCTGGCCACGATGGACTTCCAGGAGATCGATCTCTCGGATGAGGTCGAGGAGGCTCCGGCGGTGGCGCCGACTCCCGTCGCGCCTCCGCCCGCCCCCGCGCCCGTGCCCAGGGCTCCGGCTCCCGCTGCTCCGGCACCGCGAAGCGTGGCGCTCCCCAAGGCGCCTCCGCCCGCGCCCGTGACGCCTCCGCCCGCGCCCGTGACGCCTCCGCCCGCGCCCGCGCCGCTCCCGAGGGCCCAGACCACTCCACCGGTCTTCGCCATTCCGACCGCGCCCGCCGCTCCAGCCGCCCTCGTGCCCGGCTCTCCGCCGCCGCGAGCCTCGCGACAGGCCATGGCGACCGTGACGACCCCGCCAGCGGCCCAGGCCGCCGTGGCTCCCCTCAATGCCTTCATCGCGGGCGAGCACCGCGTCATCATCCACACGGTGGAGGGACAGGTGAAGCGAGGCGCCATCCGCGACGTGGACCTGCTCGACGCGGCCATCCCCCTGGAGCAGCAGGCCGGCTTCGCCCCCGAGTCCATCGCCATCCAGCGCGTGAAGGCCATCTTCTTCATGCTCGCCACGGGCAGCCGTCCCCCTCAACCCGAGGGACAGAAGATCCGCGTCACCTTCAACGACGGCCGCCAGGTCGCGGGCTTCTCCAACGACTACCAGGGCACGGGCCAGGGCTTCTTCGTCATCCCTGCGGACACCCGTACCAACACCTCGCGCATCTTCATCTACCGCTCCAGCGTGCAGACCGTCGCCGAAGGTTGAGTTCCACTCGGAGTCCACCCCGAGTGGGTGCGTGAGAGGACCCGCGGACCTATCTTCCCCGCGGGCGCTCGACATCCAGGACGCCCTTGAACCAACGGCCCCCTGGAACCTCCGGGTTCCAGGGAGGCCGTTTCCTCTTGGAACGGGTGTGACTGCGATGGTGATGTCCGATTCCGCACGGGCCTGGCTGCTCTTCCTGGGGTTCATCCTGGTCGAGCGCCTCTTCGAGCTCGTCCTCTCCGCGCGCAACGCGCGCCGGGCACTGGCCCAGGGAGGCCGGGAGGTCGGGCAGGAGCACTACCGGGTGATGACGGTGCTCCACACGGCGTTCCTGCTGGCCTGCGCGGGCGAGGTGCTCGTCTTCCAGCGGACCTTCCCAGGGGTGCTGGGGTGGGCCGCGCTCGTGGGAGCCGTGGCGGCACAGGCGCTGCGCTACTGGGCGATCTCCACGCTCGGCGAGCGCTGGAACACGCGCATCATCTTCATTCCCGGGGCGCGGCCGGTGACCTCCGGCCCCTACCGCTTCGTGCGCCATCCCAACTACGTCGCGGTCATCCTGGAGATGGCGTGCATCCCCCTCATCCACGGAGGCTACCTGACGGCCCTCCTGTTCTCGGTGGCCAACGCGGTGCTGCTCTCCGTACGCATCCGCGCGGAGGAGGCGGCGCTCGGCGCCGAGTACCAACGGGCCTTCCAGGCACGTCCCCGCTTCATTCCCGGAAGCGCCCATGAGCCGCGCTGAGGCCGCCGCGCCATGACGAAGACGGACGTGGCGATCGTGGGCGGAGGACCCTCGGGGCTCGCGGTGGCCATCCACGCCGCGCGTCGGGGAATCTCCACGCTCCTCTTCGAGCGGCAGGGACTGCCCCGCGACAAGGCCTGTGGGGAGGGGTTGATGCCCGCGGGCCTGCGCGAGCTCGAGGCGCTCGGGGCGCGCGCGCACCTCACCCCGGCCGACTGTGCCCCCATCGTGGGCATCCGCTACCTCCAGGAGGATGGCACCTCGGTCGAGGGCCGCCTGCCCTCGCCCGGTGGGCTCGGCATCCGCCGGCTCGCCCTGGAGATGGCGCTGGAGCGCGTGGCCCGGAACGTGGGCGTGGAGATCCGCGAACACGCCCAGGTCACCACGGTGGATCGCACGTCCGAGCGCGTACGGCTGACGACCGCCACCGGAGAGCAGGTGGAGGCACGCCTGCTGGTGGCCGCGGATGGACTGGCCTCGCCACTGCGGAGGGACCAGGGCCTGGACATGGAGTCGAGCGCCTCGGCGCCCAAGCGCTATGGCCTGCGCCAGCACTTCCGGATGAAGCCCTGGACGCCCTTCGTGGAGGTCCACTTCGCCCAGGGCGTGGAGGCCTATGTCACGCCCGCGGGTGGCGAGCGCGTGGGCGTGGCCTTCCTCTGGCAGGACGGAGGAATACAGGGGCACATCGGCTTCGCCGAGCTCGTGCGCCACTTCCCCGCGTTGCGGGCCCGGCTCGAGGGCGCGCCCCCGGACTCCTCGCCACGAGGCGCGGGGCCCCTGGAGCGCGGCGTGCGCGCCCGGAGTCTGGACCGCTTCGTGCTGGTGGGAGACGCGGCGGGGTACGTGGATGCCATCACCGGCGAGGGGCTGACGCTCGCCTTCCGCTCCGCGGCCGAGCTGGGACGGCGGCTGCCCGAGGTGCTCGCGAATGGGGCGTCGCGCACGTCGCTCGCCGGCTATGAGCGGGCGGTGCGCGCGCCCTATCTCCGCTACGTGTTCTTCACCCGGCTGCTGCTCACCCTGGCGCGGCGTCCCGGGTTGCGCGCCCGGATCATCCGCCAGCTCGCTCGCGTGCCGCCCGTCTTCGAGTGGATGCTCCACCAGGTCATCGAGCCGTGAGCGCGCGACCGCGCGGGGCCACTAATAGCCGTGCGTCGGAGAGCCGGGACCGGCCTCATTGAGCCAGCGAGCCAGGGCGAGCGCGCTCGGCTCGTCGAGCAGCGTCTCGTAGGAGGGCATCGCCGTGTTGGGGAGAAACTTCTCGGGGGTGCGGATCCACTTCGCCAACATCTCGGGGGACTTGTGGGGAGCCGTGAGGATCTTCCCGTGGTAGCGGGCACCGGGCGCGTG
Source organism: Cystobacter fuscus (assembly GCF_002305875.1). Lineage (NCBI taxonomy): Bacteria > Pseudomonadati > Myxococcota > Myxococcia > Myxococcales > Archangiaceae > Cystobacter > Cystobacter fuscus. Next base: position 10,255,470 of record NZ_CP022098.1, read on the forward strand.
ACACACCGGGCAGCCGAGCTTCGTGAAGAGCGCCGCGGGGTCCACCGGGGGCTTGGCCGCCTTGGCGGGCGGGGTCTTGCCAGGAGCCTTCTTGCCGGGAGTCTTCTTCTCGGGCGCCTTCTTCTCGGGTGCCTTCTTCTCCGGCGCCTTCTTCTCGGATGCCTTCTTCTCCGGCGCCTTCTTCTCCGGCGTGCCCTGCGTTGGGGCCTCACGGGCCTCGGCGATGCGCTCGCCTCCGCCCCACAGGGCACAGGTGGCGATCAAGGCACCAGCGAACGCGCGCCAGCGCGACGCTCGCGAACATCTCGTGTTCATCATGAAACACCACGATGCCTCATCCCGGGGCATGAGCCAAGGAGCCCCAACGACGACGGGGCCCCGTTACCAGGGCCCCGCCGGGTGCTGCGCCGGACTTCGCCGGGAACTACTTCGTGGTCTTGGCGGCGGGGGCGGCGGGGGCAGCGGCCGGAGCGGCAGCGGCCTCCTGCTTCTTGTTGATCTCCAGGTCGATGGTGATGGAGACCTCCTCACCCACGGCCACGCCGCCCGTCTCGATGGCCGAGTTCCAGGTCAGGCCGAAGTCCTTGCGGTTGATCTTCGTGGTGGCCGAGCCACCGCGCTTGAGGTTGCCCCAGGGATCCTTCGACTCGGTGGTGAAGCCCTCCACGTCCAGCACCACCGGCTTGGTCACGCCGTGCAGGGTGAGGTCGCCCGTCACCTTGAGGTTCTTGCCGGCCTTGGCGATCTTCGTCGACTTGAAGGTGATGGTCGGGTACTTCGCGGTGTCGAAGAACTCCGGGCTGCGCAGGTGCTCGTCGCGCTTGGGCTCGTTGGTGTTGACGGTGGTGGCGTCGATGGTCGCCTCGATGGTGGACTTGGTCAGGTCCTTCTCATCGATGTTGGCGCTGCCGGTCACCTTCGAGAAGGCGCCGCGCACGTTCGACACCATCATGTGCTTCACGGAGAAGGCCGCGCTCGAGTGGCCCGAGTCGATGACGTACTCGGTGGCGGAGGCGAGCGAGGGGGCGGCGAGCACGAGGGCGGCGACGGCGGACTTCATGAACATCTTCATGGTGTATCTCCAACTGGGGGCACGGACGAAAAGCGGCTCAGCCGCGCAGCTCGAGGCTGCGCATGGACGAGCCCGCCTGATGAAAACCCTCGAATACGGGGGATGACCCGGTCCTCGGGGAGGGTGGCACCGAGGACGAAGAACAGGGACGACACGTGTTCGGCACTCAGATGCGCGAGCCGGCGATCCGGTGCATCGTTCCAGCACCGCGCGCCCGTGGACACGAAGAGCGCTGGGGCCACTGCCCCTCCCGCCACCTCGCCTCCCTGGACGTCCGAATGCATGCCCGGACTCTACAGCAAGCCCCGAGCCATGGAGTCCACCCCTCCAACCCCTTGAAACAACTCGGACACGGCCTCCTGGATTCGCGGACAACCTCTCAAAATGATAGTGTGGACACTCATTTCGAGAGGATGTCATGGAGCCCCTGCCCCCGTTGGACCTGCGCGAGTTGCTGACGTTCGACCCCCACGGAGGGCTCATCCACTTCGCGGGCCAGCGGGTGTTGCTGTGGGATCCGGTGGCCATGGGGCTGCTGCGCAAGGAGCTCATCGAGACGCTGGGGGTGACGGCGGCGCGGGGACTGCTCACGCGGCTGGGCTTCGCGCACGGCTGGCGTACGGCGGAGACGATGAAGAACGCCATCCCCTGGACGGACGAGGCGCACTGGCGCCGCTCGGGAGGACGGCTGCACACCCTGCAGGGCCAGGTGGTGCTCGAGCCGGTGGAGCGCCGCGAGGAGGACGGCCCCGCCCCCTTCGCCGAGGCGCTGTGGCGCGACTCGTACGAGGCCGAGCAGCACCTGTTGCACCTGGGCACGGCGGAGGAGCCGGTGTGCTGGTCGCTCACGGGCTTCGCCAGCGGCTACCTGAGCTACTGCAACGGCAAGCCCATCTACTGCATCGAGACGCGCTGCGTGGGCAAGGGGGACCCTGTCTGCCAGATCATGGGCAAGCCCGAGGAGGCGTGGCGCCCGGAGTGCCGCGAGGCGCTGCGCTTCTACGAGACGCAGTGCATGGAAGGAGCGCTCGCGCAGGTGACCCATGCGCTCAAGGAGGCCGAGCGCGAGCTGCGCGCCCGGCGCCAGACGCTCGCGCGGGTGTCAGGCGTGAAGGAGGACCCCGCGGGGATGGTGGCGCGCACCGAGGCCATGAAGCGGGTGCTGGATCTGTCGCGTCGCGCGGCCCGGGTGGACTCCACGGTGCTCATCACCGGCGAGAGTGGCGTGGGCAAGGAGCGCATCGCGCGGCTCATCCACGAGGAGTCGGGCCGGGCGCACAAGGCCTTCATCGCGGTCAACTGCGCGGCGGTGACGGAGAGCCTGCTGGAGAGCGAGCTGTTCGGCCACGTGCGCGGCGCCTTCACCGGTGCCACCCATGATCGGCCGGGGCTCTTCGAGGCGGCGCACGGCGGCACGCTCTTGCTCGACGAGGTGGGCGAGGTGCCCCCGGCGATGCAGGCCCGGCTGCTGCGCGTGCTCCAGGAGCGCGAGGTGCGGCGCGTGGGAGAGAACGTGAGCCGCAAGGTGGACGTGCGCCTGGTGGCGGCCACCAACCGCCAGCTCCCCGCCGAGGTGGCCGCCGGCCGCTTCCGGCAGGACCTGTACTACCGGCTGCGTGTCATCGAGCTCAAGGTGCCGCCCCTGCGCGAGCGCCGGGACGATGTGCTGCCGCTCGCGCGGCTGTTGCTGGCGGAGGCGACGGAGCGGCTCGGGCGACGGGTGATGGGGCTGTCGCCGGAGGCGGCCGAACAACTGCTGCGCTACGAGTGGCCCGGCAACGTGCGCGAGCTGGGCAACGCCATCGAGCGCGCCGTGGCGCTGTGCGAGGGCTCGCGGGTGGAGAAGGACGATCTGCCGGAAGAGGTGCGCGCGGCGCCTCCGAGCCTCCTGCCCGGAGAGCAACCGCGCACCCTGGAGGCCATGGAGCGCGAGTACGTGCTCGCGGTGCTGGCGCGCAACGGCGGCAACCGGGCGCGCACCGCCGAGCAGCTCGACATCGGCATCGCCACGCTCTACCGCAAGCTCAAGCAGTACGGAGAGCCCCCCGAGCCGCCGCCTCCGGGCGCCGGGGGACTCAGTTCAGGTAGCGGTCGTTCGGCCGCTCCTCGGAGATGACGCGCAGGTGGCGCGAGCGCCCGCGCAATTGCCGCTGCAGCCGCCAGTGCTGCACGCGCAGCCACAGGTGCCGGGGATTGAAGCCGCGCGTGGCCACGAAGGCGATGACGAGCGCGAACAGTTCGGGAATCTGGGTCACCCATCCGTAAATGAGCCCATTGAGCAGGACGAAGCCCGCGCCAATGCCAGCCAGGACGTTGCCGGTGACGGGAATGCCCCAGAAGTTGGACTGGGCGCGCCCGAGCGACAGGCCGTAGGTTACCCAGACCAGGGTCGTCATCACCCCGCCGCCGGTGTAGACCATGGGCAGGCGCGAGAAGAGACTCACCGCGATGGTGAGCAGGCCCGCGAGCACCGAGCCGCCCCATGCCACCGCCAGCAGCCGGCGCGAGCCCCAGCTCATCTCCAGGCCACCGCCGACGGAGTAGAGAATCATCGCCCCGAAGATGATGCCCAGCGAGCTTCGCTCGACGAAGCCGTAGGTGAAGGGCTGCCACAGCCACAGGTGGGACAGCACGCCCTCGGGCGACAGCAGCAACAGGTCTCCCGCCGGGCGCAGCAACAGGGAGAGCACCGAGCCCACCACCAGCCCGATGGCCAGCTTGGCGGCCATGGATTCCACGCCGGCGAATCCGAACCTGCCCCCGCCAAAGCTTCGCATCGGTCTCATCTCGTCATCCTCCGCCCGGAGTATCCAGGAGTCGGACAAAGGTGGGGAAACGCCGCGCGCTTGGCAACCGTTTCCGTCCACTACCGCCCAGTCCAAATGACGAAAGGCGCCCTTCCCCTGCTTCCGGGAAGAGCGCCTTCGCGCGAACCAGCCGCGGCCGATACGTCCGGCTCAGGACTTATGGCGGTAGAACAGGGTGATGGTCAGGCAGTGGAACTCCTTGTCGGAGGACTGCGTGACCGTCTTGTCCACCACGTCCGCGTTCGGATTCTCCTTGAGCCACTTGGTGATGTTCTCACCCATGTTCTCGCGATCACGCGCGAGCGTCGTGGAGAACACCTTCACTCCCGTGAAGTTGGTAACGGCCATTCCGATCCTCGTGCAGCCGAAGAGATTCCGCAGGTTTATCGCGAGTCTTGACGGCCATCAAGGAAACGACCCCGATTTCCACCCCTGGGACGACAGTTCAGGGGATCCCCCCACCCTACCTCTGGGAGTGGGAGGGGGGCCCGGGACGTGCCCGGGCGGGGGCTCAGCGCGTACCCGAGGCGCGGCGGGCCTGACAGGACAGGTCGTCCTTGCAGGACGGCCCGATGCCATCGGGGTGGGCCACCAGGGGCGCCTTGTCGCTCTCCTCCAGACCGCACACCACGCAGCGGCGCTTGCGGTTGCGCCGCTCGGCCCGCCGCTGCTCGGCGATCGCCTTGGCCCGCTCCCGGGCCGCCTTCGCATCCAGCTCGTTGCTCATCGTCATCGGATCCATTCTCTTGAGAGCGCCTCTTAGAGCGCTTCGATGAGGAGCGCGATTCCCTGGCCGCCCCCGATGCACGCGGAGCCGATGCCGTAGCGGGCTCCCTGGCGCTTGAGCTCATAAGCGAGCGTCATGGTGATGCGCGCGCCCGAGGCGCCCAGCGGGTGGCCCACGGCGATGGCGCCTCCGTTGACGTTGGTGCGCTCGCGCGGCAGCCCCAGCTCCTTCTCCACCGCGAGGAACTGCGGCGCGAAGGCCTCGTTCACCTCGAAGAGGTCCACGTCGCCGAGCTTGCACTGGGCGCGCTCGAGCAGCCGGCGGATGGCGGGCGCGGGGCCGATGCCCATCACCTTCGGATCGCACCCGGAGATGCCCCAGTTGACCAGCCGGGCGATGGGGGTGAGGCCGTGCTTCTCCACGAAGCTCCGGGTCGCCATCACCATGGAGCCCGCGCCGTCGCAGATGCCGCTGGCCGCGCCCGCGTGCACCACGCCGTCCTTCTTGAAGACCTTGGGCAGCTTCTTGAGCCCCTCGAGCGACGTCTCCGGCCGGTTGTGCTCGTCCCGGCTGACCACCGTGTCACCCTTCCTGCCCTTGAGCGTGACGGGGGAAATCTCCTGGTCGAAGCGACCGGACTCCTGCGCGGCGGCGAAGCGCTTCTGGGTGAGCACCGCGTACTCGTCCACCGCGTCCTGCGACAGCGCGTAGTCCACCGCGAGCTGCTCGGCGGTCATCGCCATGGGATTGCCGGTATAGGTGTCCGTGAGGGCGCTCCAGAGCATGTCCTCCATGCCGCTGCCCTTGCCCATGCCCAGGGGGATGCCGAAGCGCGCGCCGCGGATGACGTGGGGCGCCTGGCTCATGGACTCGGTGCCCCCGGCGAGCACGCAATCGGCCTGCTCGGTGAGCATCATCTCCGCGGCGGTCACGAAGGCCTGGAAGCCCGAGCCGCACAGCCGGTTGACGCCCAGCGCGGGCACCGGCACCGGCACCCCCGTCTTGAGACCCACGTGGCGGGGCAGGTAGATGGCGTCCGCGCTCGTCTGCACCACGTTGCCGTAGACCACGTGCTGGATGGACTCGGGCGATACCCTGGCCTGCGCGAGCGCGGCCCGGGCGGACTCGATGGCCAGGTCCGTGGCGCTCACGTCCTTCAACGCGCCACCGTACGTCCCAAACGGCGTCCGCTTCCCGGACAGGAAATAGATTTCTTCGCTCTTGGACAGGCTCTTCATAGATGGCTCTTCCTACTCTCCACCGGTGCGCGGTGCACGCCCCGGCTGCATCAAACCGCGCGCTCGCCGCCCAGGAAGAGGGACACCACGATGGCGAGGGCCACGAGCGTCCATAACAACCCCGGCAGGTTCTGTCGCCGGATCTCCTGGGCACCCGGCCCCTGATACCAGTCGCGCCCCGCCTGTAACCGGCCTTCCCACGTGAAGTCTTCCGCCGGACAGACCTCCCGCACCCGCAGGCGATGGGCCTGGAGGAGCAACTCGGGAGGGCACTCTGGCATGCCCACCACCCGGTACACCCCGGGAACGTCGACCGTCGGCCGTTTGGAATCGGCCGTGAGCACGAACCCCCTGGGAGCGAGCGGCGTCAGCAGGTAGAGCCGGGGCTGCCCCTGGGAAGAAACGTGGAGGGTGGCGAAGACGCGCTCCTCCGGGTGGACGAAGTCATAGGAGCGCGTGCCCCGGCGCAAGGGGGACTTCTCCAGGTGCACGCCGAGCGGCCGGAAGCCCAGGGCCCGGAGCTGCTCGCCCGGAGCCACCAGCTCGGGTGGCAGCTCCATCCGCTCCACGGTCGCGTCGGGCAACAGCCGCACCCGGTCCGGAAAGACGAAGAGGAAGGCGCGCCAGGCGTTGAGCATCAACAGCTTCACGCCCATTGCCAGCACGGCGAGCACCAGGAAGAGCTCGACGAGCGCATTCACCGCGGAACCGCCAGGAGACATGGGGCGGCCACCCTAGCACTCCACGAAGCGCCCGGTGGCACGCCCGCCAGGCGAACCTGCGGCGAGGGCCGCGCCCGGAGCATGCACATCGTCCTTCCAGGAAGCGGAGCCGGGAAGGCGCCGCGGGAAGACGGGAGGCGTGAGATGAAGCGCGCGACACTGGCGGGACTGCTCCTGGGACTGGGGCTGCTGGGCTGCTCTCCCACGAAGCCCGAGGAGCCAGCACCCCAGGAGGCCTGGCAGGACGACATCCGCTCCCTCAAGGACGCCACGGTGACGCTCTCCCCTGGGCATTGCGCGGGCGTCATCGTGGCCGACGGCCGCCATGCGCTCACCGCGGCGCACTGCATCAAGGGCGCCCCCGGGGCGCGGCAATCCGTGGTGACGCGCGAGGGAAAGGTGCTGGGGGGCGAGGTGAAGGTCGTGGACACCCAGCGCGATCTGGCCGTCCTGCGCTTCGACACCCTGGCTCCCGTACACCCGCTGCCCGTGGCCTCGTGGCTCCCCACTCCCGGCGAGGCGCTCCTCTTCGCTGGCCGCAACGACCGTGCCATCCCGCCCCAGGAAGTCGAGCTGCGGCGGCTCGGCCGCTGCCCGTCCCTGCCGGACGTCCCCCGCGCGCTCTTCACCAGCTTGAGGGGTGCGCCGGGGGACTCGGGCGCCCCCGTGGTGGACCGACACCTGCGGGTGGTGGGCCTGGTCCACGGGGGAGCGGCATGCAGCATCGCCGCGCCCACCGCCGAGCTCTCTCCCCTGGTGGACATGCTCGTCGCGGAGGTGGCCCGGCCCGACGCCCAACAAGGGGTGGGCGGCGCCGGACACTCCGGGCCCCACTGACATTCACCCGCATCCCCTTCCCTCTTCGCGGAAAACGAGCGAAACTGAACATGTTGGGCTCGCGGTGCGCGGGTCATGCAGGGGACCAGCGGCACCCATTTCCAAGAGAGGTGGCCGCCGTGAAACCGAGGCTCCTGATCGTGGACGACTCGTGGTCCATGCGGCAGACGCTGCGGTTGCTGCTCGCCCCGGACTTCGACTGCGCGCTCGCCGAGGACGGTCCGTCCGCCCTGAACCATGCGAGGAGCCAGCCGCCCGACATCATCCTGTCGGACGTGAACATGGCGGGCATGGACGGCTTCGAGTTGTGCCGACAGGTGCGCGCCGAACCTGCCCTGGAGCAGGTGCCCTTCCTCTTCCTGAGCGGGCATGAGCCTCCCCCGGGAGTCCGCGAGCAGGGCCACATCTACCTCGTCAAGCCGGTGCCCCCGGCGATCCTCGTTTCCCGGCTGCGCGAGATGCTTCCGCCGCGCCGCGCCATCCCGCCGACGGGAAGCTGAGGACCCCCCCGGAAGTTCCTGGGTATTGCCACCGAGCGGCTATGCTCCGCCGCCCTTCTTCCACCCCCAGGTGCTCCGCGTGATCAACGCCTACGTCCGCGTTCCCTCTCCGCAGAACGAGCCCATCCTCTCCTACGCTCCCGGAAGCCCCGAGCGCGCCGGGCTCGAGGCCACGCTCAAGCGCATGGCCTCCGAGCAGATTGAAATCCCCATCCTCATCGGCGGCAAGCGCATCCACTCCACCCGCACGGACACGGTGCGCATGCCCCACCGGCACTCGCACGTGCTCGCCACGCTGCACGAGGCGGATGCCACCCACGCGCAGCAGGCCATCCAGGTCGCCCTGGAGGCCAAGGACGAGTGGGCGCGCATGCCCTTCGAGGAGCGCGCGGCCATCTTCCTGCGCGCCGCGGAGCTGCTGGCCACGAAGTACCGGCCGGTGCTCAACGCCGCCACCATGCTCGGGCAGTCGAAGACGGCGCACCAGGCGGAGATCGACGCGGCGTGCGAGGCCATCGACTTCCTGCGCTACAACGTCCACTTCGCCCAGCAGCTCCTGCACGAGCAGCCGGTGAGCTCCGCACAGACGTGGAACCAGACGGACTACCGGCCGCTGGACGGGTTCGTCTTCGCGGTGGCGCCCTTCAACTTCACCGCCATCGCGCTCAACCTGAGCGTGGCGCCGGCCCTCATGGGCAACGTGGTGCTCTTCAAGCCCTCGAGCACGGCGGCGCTGAGCAACTGGTACCTCATGGAGCTGTTGCGCGAGGCGGGCCTGCCCGACGGCGTCATCAACATGCTGCCCGGAGACGGCCCCACCATCGGCAACCCCGTGCTGGCCAGCCCCCACCTGGGCGGCATCCACTTCACCGGCTCCACTCCCACCTTCCAGGGCATGTGGCGGCTCATCGGCGAGAACATCTCCCACTACAAGCAGTACCCGCGGCTCGTCGGCGAGACGGGTGGCAAGGACTTCATCTTCGCGCACGCCTCGGCGGCCGATGACCTGGACGCGCTCGCCACCGCCATCGTGCGCGGCGGCTACGAGTACCAGGGACAGAAGTGCTCGGCCGCCTCGCGCGTCTACGTGCCCGAGTCCATCTGGCCCCGGCTCAAGCCGCGGCTGCAGGAGCTCATCGCCGAGCTGCGCGTGGGCGACGTGAGCGACTTCCGCAACTTCATGGGCGCGGTCATCGACGAGAAGTCCTTCAAGCGGACCTCCTCGTACATCGAGATGGCCCGGCACGGCGGCACCGAGGCGGCCATCCTCGCGGGCGGCGAGGTGGATCGCAACGAGGGCTGGTTCGTCAAGCCCACCCTGGTGCAGCTCACCAACCCCCGCCACCGCATCATGCAGGAGGAGATCTTCGCGCCGGTGGTGGGCGTGTACGTCTACCCGGACGCGCGCTTCGAGGAGACGCTGCGCGAGTGCGACCAGAGCGCCACCTACGCGCTCACGGGCGCCGTGTTCGCGAGGGATCGCAAGGCCATCCGCCAGATGATGGACACGCTGCGCCACACCGCGGGCAACTTCTACATCAACGACAAGCCCACCGGCGCGGTGGTGGGACAGCAGCCCTTTGGCGGCTCGCGCGCCTCGGGCACCAACGACAAGGCCGGCTCCATGCTCAACCTGGTGCGCTGGACGTCTCCGCGCACCATCAAGGAGAACTTCGTGCCGCCTACCCGCGTCCCCTACCCCTACATGGGGCAGTAGGAACGCGGGAATCCCGGGGCGCGGCCTCTCCCCGAGGTCGCGTCCCGGAAGCACTCACGGCCGCAGGGTCTTCCAGGTGGCGTCGTCCACGGTGTGCATCTGGTTGATCCACTCCAGCAATGGCACGCCCTGGGCGCTGTAGCCGCCGGGATTCAGCAACATGGTGTGGCTCTGGCCCGGGACGATGAAGGCACGGGTGTGGGCGAGCGGCTCGAGCACCGAGCTGGAGAGATCCAGCAGCGCCGCCTGGAACTGGGCCGGCGGCAACCCCATGTAGCCCCGGATGACCTGGTCCTGCGTCGAGGACAAGAGCGCCATGCGATCCTCGGGGAACTTGCGCGCGAGCGCCGGGTGGATGGCCGAGAAGTCATCCTTCACCGCGGGGTCGATGTCGTTCATCACCGCGTCGTACTTCCACGCGTTGGCCCAGGCGGCCCGCAGGAGCGGGTGGATGGCGTCGCTCTTGAGCATCGGCCCCGAGTCGTCCAGCAGGAAGACCTTCGCCTTGGGGAAGTGCGAGCGCACGAGCGCGTAGTTGAGCACCGCGCCGTAGCCGCCCGCGCTCGAGCCGGTGACGACCACCTGCTCGGGCTCGGACACCGTGGAGGCGATGCGCGCGAGGAAGGCCTCGGCGTTCGGCCGGCCCTTGTGGTGGAACGTCACGGAGACGGAGCCACTCGTGTACACGTTGTCCGCGTTGCCGATGTGCAGGTCACCCGTGCAGTACGGGATGAAGAAGTGGTTCCAGTCCTTGTACGGGTTGTTGGCCAGCGCCCGGTCGAAGATGTTCCCCGCCGAGATGCGCGGGGCGAGCTGATCGAACTGGGTCTTGGTGAAGGGCCCATGCGTGGAGAGGTTCTGCTCCAGGCAGGTGCGCGCGTCCCAACAGGCCCCACCGCCATTGAAGAAGATGACCACGTTCTTGCTGTCGGTCAGGTTGACGCCCAGGCCCGTGGGTGTTCCCTCGTCACACTGGGTGTTGGGGAAATCGACCCAGCTCCACGTATGGGTCGGAGTGGTGATGGGGGGCTCCACCGGAGCCGGGTTGTCCGGCGTCTCGTCCGGCTTCTCACAGCCCACGCCCAGCACCGACACCGCCACCAGCACCGCCCACAGCTTTCTCGTCTTGCTCGAACCGCGCATCGTCCGTCCTTCGAGGATGAGGGGGGCGGGACAATAAGAAGGGGGCATGAGCCGCTCCACTCCAATGCGGGGCGTGCGAGCGCTCGGTCGTCCATCGGACAGGGCCGGGGTCGGGGCCAGGTAGTAGGGTGCGCGCGCCCGGCGAGGTGTTCCGGGCCCTGCCTCGAGGTCCTCTTCCATGACTCCACGTTCCGCGACGCGCCCGCGTCACGCGGCCCTCCTCCGCGTCCTCACCTGCGCCCTCCTTCCACTCGCCGCCTGTGAATCCCCGGAGCCTCCGCCTCCCTCGCCACCCACTCCGCGCACCCTGCGGCTGCTCCAGACGAGCGACCTGCACACCAACGTGTTCGCCTGGGACTACTTCACCGGCAAGGCGGACGCGCAGCGGGGCCTCGCCAAGGTCGCCACGCTCGTGCAGCAGGCCCGCGCGGAGAACCCCGAGTGCAACCTCCTGCTCGACACGGGCGACACCATCCAGGGCACGCCCCTGGGCACCTACTACGCCCTGGTGGACAAGACGTCCAAGCACCCCATGGCCGTGGCCATGAACGCGCTGCGCTATGACGCCATGGCGCTGGGCAACCACGAGTTCAACTACGGCCTGGACACCCTCGGCAGGTTCCAGCGCGAGCTGGACTTCCCCGTGCTCGGCGCCAACGTGCGCAAGAGCGCGGATGACGGCGAGGCCTTCACCCCCTTCCTCCTCAAGGACGTGTGCGGGGTGAAGGTCGGCATCCTCGGCCTGGTGACACCGGGCGTGACCACCTGGGAGCGCCCGGAGAACATCCCCGGCCTGAGCTTCGCGGACCCCCTGGAGACGGCCCGCAAGTACGTGCCCGAGCTGCGGCGCGCGGGCGCGGACGTGGTGGTGGTGGCCATCCACAGCGGCCCGGACAAGCAGCCCACCGGCAGCGCGAGCGATCCGACGAGCTGGCTCGTGGACTACGCGGACACGTCGAAGTGGACCGACCGCGGCAACCTGCCCGGCGAGAACCAGGCCGTGCAGATCGCCCAGCAGGTCGAGGGCATCGACGTGATGCTCACCGGCCACACCCACCAGCCCATCCCCAAGATGCTCCTGCGCAACACGAGCGGCCAGGACGTGCTGCTCATCCAGCCCAACCGCTGGGGCAGCCACCTGGGCGTGGTGGACCTGTCGCTCGTCCACGAGGACGGACACTGGAAGGTGGAGGGCAAGGACTCGCGCCTGCTCAAGGTGGACGCCAGCGTGGCGGAGGACGCGGAGGTGACGCGGCTCGTGCGCGGCTACCACGACACCACCGTCGCCTACGTCAACACGCCCATCGGCTCCACGCGCGCGGCGTTTCCCGGTGGCCTGCAGGCGCGCTACGTGGACAGCGCGCTCGCGGACCTCATCAACACCGTGCAGGAGGAGGCGGCCAAGGAGAACGGCCATCCCGTGGACTTCTCGCTCGCGGCCCTCTTCACCGACGAGGGCCAGCTGCCCGCGGGAAACCTCACCCTGCGCGACGCCTACAGCATCTACATCTATGACAACACGCTCTACGTGATGGAGATCACCGGCTCCATCCTGCGCCGCGCCCTGGAGTGGAACGCGAACTACTTCGCCCCCTGGAACACCCAGGCCCCGCCCGATGCCTCGCGGCCCCGGAGCGCCCTGACCAGCACCGTGGCCGACTACAACTGGGATTTGTACTCGGGCATCGAGTACGGGTACGACCTCACCCGGCCCGCCGGCTCGCGCCTCACCCACCTGCGCTTCAAGGGCAAGGACGTGAGCGACACGGACGTCTTCCACGTCGCCATCAACAACTACCGGGCGGGCGGCGGCGGCGGCTACACCATGTACCGCGAGGGCCGTGTGCTGTGGACCTCGGCCGATGGCGTGCGCGACTACATCGCCAGCTACGTGCGCAACCACCCCGACCTCGATCCGGACAGCGTGAACACCTGCAACTTCGTGCTCGCGCCGGACCCCTACCTCTACTTCTTCCAGGGCACGGCCAGCCCGGTGAAGTGCACGGCGCCATAGCTCACGCCGCCGGGAGTGAGGGCAGCTCGTCGCGGGGGAAACGGACCCGGAACAAGGTCCCCTCCCCCGCCTGGGAGCTCACCTCGATGACACCCCCGTGCGCCTCGACGATCTGCCGGGTGATGAAGAGGCCCAGGCCCACGCTGCCCGGAGCACCCGTCGCCCCCCGCCCCCGCCGGAAGGGCTCGAACAAGGTCGACAGCTCCTCGGCGGGAATGGGCGAGCCCTCGTTGTGGACGCTCAACTGGACCTCCGCCTCCAGGCCCCGCGACTCCACGCGCACCGCGCTGTCCACGGGGCTGTGCTGCACGGCGTTGCCCACCAGGTTGGTGATGACCTGGGCCATGCGGTCCGCGTCCCATGCGCCGTACGCGTCCCCACTCGCCAGGAAGAGGATGTGCCGCTCGGGGTGCGCGAGCTGCACTTCCTCCACCACGTGCCGCGCGAGCCCGTGCAGGTCGAGCGGTCTGGGCGACACGGGGATGCCCCCCACGCGCGCCTGGGTGGAATCGAGCAGATCCCGGATCATCCGCAGCGCCCGATCCGCCGCCGAGTAGATGCGGCTGAGCCCCTTGGCCTGCCAGTCGGTGAGCCCCTCGCGCTTGAGCATCACGCTGGCCGACATGGAGATGGCGGAGATGGGATTGCGCAGATCATGGGACACCACGGCCACCAGGTCGTCCCGGATGCGCACCGCCTGTTGCTCCTGCTGGAAGAGCCGGGCGTTCTCGATGGCCAGCGCCGTGCGATCGACGACCTCGCGGAAGAGCACGAGATCATCCTCGGAGTAGGCCGGGTTGGGAACGAACCGGTAGAGCACCATCAAGCCGAGGGTCCGCCCCGGAGCGCGCAAGGGCAGCAGGGCGACACCGTTCGGCCGCCACCGCTCGAGCTCCAGCGCTCCCTTGGGCGGCACCGCCAGGAACATGTCGCGCAGACCCGGTGCTTCGGGAGACACGAGCAGGGGCTCGTCCGAGGCCAATGCCCGGGCCGGCGCCTCGTCCTGGGTGCGCAGGGGCACCTGCATCAGGAACTGGCGGGCACTGGCCTCCAGCTCCGGGTCCCGGGCATGGAGCACCCGGGCCTCCAGCAGACGACCATCCGCGGAGACCATCCGCCAGCAGCACACGTCCCCGACGTGCTCGGCCAGTTGCCAGCACGTGGTGTCCAGGATGGACTCCAGCGACAACCGGGACTCGGCCAGGGCGCGCGACAGGCCCGCGAGCGCCACCAGGCGCGTGCGCTCCGCCTTCAGCTCGCGCACCAACCGCTCGCGATCGGCCTCGGCCTGCTGCTGCTGGGTGACGTCATGGGCGATGAGGACCCCGCCCACGGGAGTGCCATCGGGCTGGCGCAGCGGCGAGGCCGTTCCCTCCAACGTGCGCCACTGGCCATCCGGCCGGAGCACCCGCCAACGGAAGTTGGTGACGACCTCGCCCCGCACCGCCCGTTGTAGGGGAGCGTCCTCGCGCGTCATGGCCCGCCCGTCCACCGTGAAGAGCTTGTAGGGCCGGGCATCGAACGGCGCGGCCGCCTGCGCCGCGGTGGCCCCATGGTGACGCTCGGCGGCGGCGTTGAAGAGACGAACGGTTCCACTCGTGTCCGCCATGATGAGGCCCTCGCCGCTCTGCTCGATGATGAGCCGCAGCAGCGCCTTCTGGGACTCGGCCTCCTGGCGGGCCTCCGTCTCGCGCACGAGCAACTGGTTGCGCTCGTCGGTGGAGGCCTGGAGCGAGCGCGCCATCCGCTCGAAGGTGGTGGCGAAGGTCTTCAACTCCCCGGGGCCCTCGGCCGGCACCGCGACGTCGAAGTCCCCCGCCTGCAGCGCCCGCGCCGTCCGCGTGAGGTTGCGCACGGGGCGCGACAGCCGGCGCGAGAAGAGGAAGGACAGCCCCACGGTGAGCGACACCAGCGCGGCGGAGGCCTGGGCCACCCGGAGGCGCAACCTGTACGCCGGGGCGAAGGCCTCGTCATGCTCGATCTGGGCCATGATGCAGCCCCCGCCTATCTCCTCGACGTAGCGAAAGGCGTGGATGACCTGGACGCCGCGATAGTCCACCCCCGCCATCTCGTCGTCCCGGCCCTCCAGACACAGCCCGATGGGCCGCGAGTCGAGGGGATGGCTCTCCACTCCGTACCCGGGGTACTTCGGCGTCGTGAGGAAGGCGCCCTCGGGGTCTACCAGGAAGGTCTCTCCGGACATCCCCAACCCATAGCGATCCAGGAAGATGCCGTTGATGGGACCCAGGCCGAAGCGGATCCCCAGCAGGTCGTCTCCGGAGTGGACGATGAGTTCGTACACGCGCTCGAAGCCCTGTCCCGGCTCGAAGCGCACCCACTGGCCGGGCGGCAGCCGAGCCAGGGGCGCCGGATCCTCCGGTGCGGTGCCCACCCGCAGCGGCTCTCCGTGGGAGAGCTGGAGCCGCGCCCCCAGTGCCGTCTCGGTGAAGGCGAAGTCGGCGAGCGCGTCCCGGAAACACCGGGTGCGCTCGCGCTCGGGCATGGGCGCACACCGCACGCGCGTGAGGTTCAGGAAGCCCTGGGCGCGCTCACGCTGCCGGGAGAGGCGGAACTTCAGCGATTGTTCCCGTGCGTTGGCGGCGATCTCCACCGCCCGGATGGCGTCCTGCGCCACCACCTCGCGGGCGGCCCGGTAGGACAACCAGCCCAACAGCCCCGTCGCCACCACCACTGGTGTCACCATCAGCAGCAGAAAGAGCGAACGGAAGGACAGGGAACGCATGGTCTGCGCGCAAGGATTGTCACGAGCAAGACCGGCGCCAACGCATCGCGGGGCAGGGCATGGGCCCACGGGGCGACCCCGTTCGGGGTGGATCTCCTGGAAACTCCAGGGCGCGGTCACCGGTGCGGTGGATTCCGGAACTTCATCCCGTCCCCGAGGGAGGGGGGCTATGCTGCCACCCCATGTCTACTCCTCACATTTCCGCCGCACCGGGAGACTTCGCCGAGGTGATCCTCATGCCCGGAGATCCCCTGCGCGCCCGCTACATCGCCCAGCGCTTCCTCCAGGACGCACGCGAGGTCACCTCGGTCCGCAACATGTTCGGCTACACGGGCACCCACCAGGGCCGCCGGCTGTCCGTGATGGGCCATGGCATGGGCATCCCCTCGCTCTCCATCTACACCACCGAGCTCATCCGCGAGTACGGCGTGCGCGTCATCCTCCGCGTGGGCAGCTGCGGCGCCCTGCGCCAGGACGTGAAGCTGCGCGACATCATCGTGGCGACGGCCGCGGGCACCGACTCCAACGTCAACCGCATGCGCCTGGGCGGCCATGACTTCCCCGCCGTGGCGGACTTCACGCTCGCCCGCCACGCGGTGGAAGCCGCCGAGAAGCGCGGGCGGCCCGTGCGCGTGGGCAGCGTGTTCACCTCGGATCTCTTCTACTCCCCCGAGGGCGAGGCGGCGAAGAACGCCCTCTATGCCCGCATGGGCATGCTCGCGGTGGAGATGGAGGTGGCCGGCCTCTACGGCGTCGCGGCCGAGTTCGGCGCCCGCGCCCTCGGCCTGCTCACGGTGTCCGACCACCTCCTCACCCGGGAGTCCCTCAGCGCCGCCGACCGCCAGACCACGTTCGACGAGATGATCGAACTGGCCCTGGACGTGGCCGCCGCTCAGTAGGCGCCCGTGCGCCGGAGCACCGCTGGCAACGTGCGGAAGAGGATTTCAATGTCCAGCCAGAGCGACCAGCGGTGGATGTACTCGCAGTCCAGCCGCACCACCTCCTCGAAGTCGGTGATGGAGCTGCGGCCGCTGACCTGCCACAGGCCGGTGATGCCCGGACGGGCCCCCAGCCGGCCGAAGTGGTGGTCGCGGTAGGTGGCCAGGTCCGACTCGAAGAAGGGCCGGGGCCCCACGATGGACATCTCCCCGCGCAGCACGTTGAAGAGCTGGGGCAGCTCGTCCAGGCTCCACTTGCGCAGCACGGCCCCCACGCGCGTGACGCGCGGATCATTGGGAATCTTGAACAGGCGCGCGTCCCCGCTGGTATTCAGGTGCGCCAGCTTCGCCTTCTCCGCGTC
This sequence comes from Cystobacter fuscus, assembly GCF_002305875.1. NCBI lineage: Bacteria > Pseudomonadati > Myxococcota > Myxococcia > Myxococcales > Archangiaceae > Cystobacter > Cystobacter fuscus. Next base: position 10,272,290 of record NZ_CP022098.1, read on the forward strand.
CGCGCCCACCCGCATGGTGCGGAACTTCATCATGCGGAAGGTACGGCCACCGCGCCCCACGCGCTCCTGGGCGAAGAAGACGGGCCCGCGCGAGTCGAGCTTGATGGCGGCCGCGATCAGCATGAGCAGCGGCGAGATGAGCAAGAGCCCCAGCCCCGCCCCCACCAGGTCCACGATCCGCTTCACCCACAGCTGCTGCGCGCGCAGCGACGGCAGCGTCAGCTCCATGAAGGGCATGGCGCGGTAGGAGATGGGCGAGGGGCGCACCCAGCCGCCGAGCCGGTCATATCGGGACACGGCGAGCAGCCGCACGCCCGCGGAGTCCACCGCCTCGAGCAACTGCCTGAGCTGCGAGTCCCCGAGCATCCCGCAGAGCACCACGGTGTCCGCGGAGTTGTTCTGCAGCACGCTCCACAGGTCGTCCAACGAGCCGAGCAGCTTGTCCTCGCCGGAGACCCGCGCGCTCTTCTGGATGGACACCCAGCCCATCATGTCCAGCACGCCGAAGTGCTCCAGACGCTCTCGCACCCGGCGACTCTCCAGGGCCTCCGGGTCGCCCACCAGCAGCACCCGCTCGGCGGGCGAGCTGAAGAAGGGAATGCGGATCAGCCGGGCGATGAGCCAGGCCAGCCCCCGGCGTGCCCCCACCAGGGCGACACCGAGGCCCGCCACCGCCGTGATGTAGTGCACCACCACGGGGGCGATGCCGCGCAGCCACAGATCTCGCCAGAGCACCAGGCCCACGGCGAGCAACACGCCACTGACGATCTTCCGCGGCGAACGCCAGTCATCCCCCGAGTGGTAGGCCCCCGCCACCAGCAGCCCCACCACGAGCGCGGCCCCCATCTGCCAGCCGCCCGCGGAACCCAGCGGAGGCACCGCCCAGCGCGTGGCCGCGTCGAGTGGCTCGAAGCGGTGACTCGTCTGAAAGGCATTCAGCGCGGCGCGCGCCAGCACGAAGGCCGTGGCATCCGCGGCCAGCAACAACAGCACCCGGGCGGAGGCCCGCAGCGCGTGCATCAGCAGCGTGCGCGAGGCGCGGCGCTGCAACATCACCCGGGGCGGCACCATCCAGAGCGACTTGACCGCCGCGTTGACCGCCGCGAAACGGCCCGACGCGGTGAACTTGCCTGGGGCAGGGGGGGGAACCGAGGGGGTCACCCCCGCATCTTCTCTTTGCTTTTCCTATTAGTCCACGGACCCCCCCTCTGGCGTCCCGCTCCAGGTGATGGATGGAGGACGTCCTCCCGACCCCCGCGCCAGGCACGTCCGCCTGCCTGCTTTCGAAAGCGTCACTTATCCGCTACGGCGGATGTATTGACAAGATGGCGGAGGAGGCGCATCTTGCCGCCCGTCATGATCTCCGTGGCTCTGAACTGTCGTCGAATGTTGATGCCGAGTGGTGGGCGCGCGCCCGCCACCGGTTGACCGACGTCCGTCGACCAGTGGCAGAGAGCGCGGAGCCCACCATCCCCCACGAGGGGCCGGTGGGCTCGGTCGTTTCAGGGCTGCCGGTGTCCTCGTGGCTTCACCCCACTCGAGGAGCACCCCATGAGCACGAAGCAGACCCCCTCGCAGCACTTCGAGACGCTGTCGCTCCACGCCGGCTACGAGCCCGAGCCCACCACCGGCTCGCGCGCGGTGCCCATCTACCAGACGACGAGCTACCGCTTCCGCAACGCGCAGCACGCGGCGGACCTCTTCGCGCTCAAGGAGCCGGGCAACATCTACACGCGCATCACCAACCCCACCACGGACGTCTTCGAGAAGCGCATCGCCGCGCTCGAGGGCGGCGTGGGAGCGCTCGCGGTGGCGTCGGGCCAGGCCGCCGAGACGATCGCGCTGCTCACCCTCCTCAAGGCCGGAGACGAGTTCGTCACCGCCACCAGCCTCTACGGCGGCACGTACAACCTCTTCAAGGTGACGCTGGCGCGGCTGGGCATCCAGGCGCGCTTCGCGGACGTGAACGAGCTGGAGACGGTGCGCGCGGCCATCGGGCCCAGGACGAAGGCGCTCTACATCGAGTCCATCGGCAACCCGCGCCTGGACATCCCGGACTTCGAGGCGCTGGGGGAAATCGCCAGGGAGGCGGGCATCCCCCTCATCGTGGACAACACGGCGCTGTCCCCGGCGCTCTTCAACCCGCTGCGCCACGGGGCCCACATCGTGGTGCACAGCGCGACGAAGTACATCGGCGGCCATGGCACCTCCATTGGTGGCGTCATCGTGGATGGCGGCAACTTCCCCTGGAACAACGGCCGCTTCCCCGAGTTCACCGACCCCAACCCCAGCTACCACGGCCTGCGGCTGCACGAGGCGCTCGGCCCGGCGGCGTTCATCGCCAAGGCGCGCCTGGAGGGCCTGCGCGACCTCGGCCCCGCGCTCAGCCCCTTCAACGCGCACGCCTTCATCCTGGGCCTGGAGACACTCAAGCTGCGCGTGGAGCGCCACTCGCAGAACGCCCTGGCCGTGGCCCGCTGGCTGCGCCAGCACCCGAAGGTGGAGTGGGTGCGCTACCCTGGCCTGGAGGAGGATCCCTCCTTCCCGCTCGCGAAGAAGTACCTGCGCAACGGCTCGGGCGGCCTGGTGACGTTCGGGGTGCGCGGCGGCGTGGACGCGGGACGGCGGCTCATCGACGGCGTGAAGCTGTGGAGCCTGCTGGCCAACATCGGTGACACGCGCTCGCTCATCATCCACCCGGCGAGCACCACCCACCAGCAGCTCACCCCCGAGGAGCGCCTGAGCACCGGCGTGACGGACGGACTCGTCCGGCTGTCGGTGGGTCTGGAGCACATCGACGACATCACCGCGGACCTGGAGCAGGCGCTCTCGGAGGCCTGAGCCCCTTCCTCGCTTCTTCCTGGAGACCCGCCATGTCCGCTCCCACCGCCCGCGTCTTCGACCTTCCCCTGCCCGACCTGCCCCTCGAGGCCGGTGCCCGGATCCGCTCCCACATCGCGCGGGGCTGGTGGTGGGGACCCGCCGGGGATCTCCCCTGGCTCCAATCCCGCGCCCACCTCCTCTCCGAGGAAGCGGTGCGGGACAACGCGCTCGAGGTCGTGCGCCGCACCCGGGCCGAGCTGGACGAGCGGACCGACTCGCTCCTGCACCCGGAGCGCGTGGCCCCCGACCCGTCCGTGCCCACGGTGCTGCTCGTCCACGCGCTCACCGGGGACATGCGCGCCGGAGGGCCGGGCGGCTGGTGGGAGCCCGTCATCGGACCGGGCCGCGCGTTGGATCCCGAGCGGGTGCGGCTGCTGTGCTTCAACAACCTGGGCTCCTGCTATGGCAGCTCGGGCCCGGCGGACGAGGGCTTTCCCCGGCGCGTGGATGACGCGCGCTTCGGTCCCCCCGCGCCGCTGCTCAAGGGAGACCTGCGGCTCGACGAGACGCACCTCCCGGCGACGATCACCCCGTGGGATCAGGCGCGCGCCATCCTCCAGTCCCTGGACGCGCTGGGCATCGAGCGCGTGTCGCTCCTCACGGGCGGCTCGCTCGGGGGGATGATCGTCCTGTGCCTCGCGGTGCTGGCGCCCGAGCGCTTCGAGCGCATCGCGCCCATCGCCGCCGCGAGCGAGTCGAGCGCGTGGGTGGTGGGGTGGAACCACGTGGCGCGGCAGACCTTGCTGGCGGACCCCGGGTATCCGAACAACCCCGAGCGGGGACTGGAGCTGGCGCGCCAGCTCGCCACCCTCACCTACCGCGCGGAGCCGGGCATGGACGCGCACCACGGACGCGGTCGGCCCCGGCCCGGAGAGACCCAGGCCCCGGGCTGGTCCTCTCGGGGGCACTACCCCATCCAGAGCTACCTGGAACACCAGGGAACCAAGCTCCGGGCGCGCTTCGATGCCCGGTCCTACCTGGCGCTCCTGGGCGCCATGGATCACCATGATCTCTCGCGGTCCCCCGAGCCCAACACCCGGGGAACGTGGGGCGTGCCGCGCATCCAGGCGAGCGCGCTGTGCGTGGGCATCGAGGAGGACCAGCTCTTTCCCGCCCGGCACATGGAGGAGCTGACCCGGAGCCTGAGCGCACTGGGCTGCCACGCGGAGTACGCCGCGCTCTCCAGCCCCTACGGCCACGATGGCTTCCTCATCGAGTGGGAGCCGCTCGACGCGCTGCTGCGGCGCGCGCTCGCCCTGCCGCCGGGAGGCAGGACAGCGGCGGAGGTCGCCTCCGGGGAGGAGCCGCGCACGGAGGTGAGCCTGGTAGGAGACGAGGCAGCGGCTCTTCGCCCTGGCGTGGGAGCACCACCGGACCTGGCACTACATCGGCTCGAGCCTGCCCGTGCCGCGCACGCTCGCGGACCTGGTGCACACGGGAGATCGGGTGCGCCTCATTGAGAGCTGTCTGTCGAGGACGCTGGGCCTCCCCGCGCGAGAGAGCCCGGTAGGTAGCAGCACGGGTTTCCCACCCTGGGTGCGTCGGCGTTAGACTCGGGGAATGTCCGAGACGAAGCCGCCCCCTTCCACGGAGTTTGGCAAGCCCGAGACGCGCAAGAAGGTCACGGTATTCGGTATCCCAGTGAAGGTGGACCCCTACATGTCCATCCGTCCGGGTACTCCGGGCGAGTACGTCATCGCGCCGAAGCCTCCGCAGCAGGAGGAGCGTCCGCCCAACGCTCTCGTGGTCGAGCCCTATCCAGGCCACGGCAAATCTCAGCCATGAGTCTCCATCCCCTCGTCCGCTGGGTGGGTGTCTGACAACTCGTCAAGACAACTCGTCAACTGCCTCTTGTTCCCTGGGTAATGTCATCGCCGCCCGGGGCGGATTCACCGCTCGGGTGACCGTCCTCGGCGGCATGGGCGACAAGGAGCGCCTCCGCTTCATCAATGCATCACTGTTCGACGACTCGGGACGCCTCTCGGAAACGCGCATCGTCTCCCGTCTTCGCTCGGGCTTGCTGCTGCTGTGCGCCGCCTAAACCAGCCGAATAGGCCTCCTCGCTTTCCGCGAGGAGGCTCATTTTTCCTGGATGCGGCGCAGAACCTGGGCCGCCTCATCGAAGAGACTGGCCAGAATCGGCTCCGCCGGACGGTGTCTCTCCAGGAGAGCAACATCCTCCGGCTGGCCTATCAACGCCAGGAGGCTGGCTGCTCGCGTGGCGCAGTTGAGAGACGTCGCAGAGAGCAGTCTCCGGGCCAGGATGCGCAAATCAAAGCGGACTTCGGGAGCAACCCTCGGGAGGAGCCGCTCCTGCCCGAGCAGGAGGAGCAGCAAGCGCTCGCAGAAGTAAGCGGCCTCTCCATCCTGGCTCACCGCACTATCGACCCTAGCCTCCGCCGTGGAGATAAAGACGGAAAGGGTAGGCAGCCATGCGTCGGGCAACTCTTCTTCGAGCACCGTGAGGACTTCCGTCTTGTCCTTTATGGGCACCGACATGTCCTGAGCCCATATGCGAAGTTCCTCGGGTGACTTCTCCAGAAGCAGTCGTAGACCCCGCAGGGAGTTCAACTCCGACAGGTCGAGTTGCTCCAAGGTCTCTCGAACAATCGGCACCAGGTCGGGATGGCGGTGGCGCCACAGAGCTCGGGCCAGTGGATTGATCTCAGAGAGTGTGTCCCTGCCAGAAACCAACTGTCACCACCCGTACAGGTGCGATAGGGGAGAGGGCATGAACTCCCCGATCTATACGCTCGTCCGCGGCGCCGACTGGCGAGCCGCCAGAACGATGGGTGCCTATCACGGCTCGGCCGATGACACGCGCGATGGCTTCCTGCACCTGTCCACGGCCGAGCAGGTGCGTGAGAGCGCACGCAAGCACCGCTCGGGGGAACGTGACCTGTGGCTGGTGGCCGTCGACCCGGCGGCACTGGGCGCCGCGCTGCGCTGGGAGCCCGCCTCGGGTGGCCGTCGCCCGGGACTATTCCCGCACCTGTATGGCCCACTGCCCATGTCGGCCGTGCTGTCGGAGACTTCGCTTCCACTGGGAGGGAACGGACAGCACGTCTTCCCCGACGAGGTGCCATGAGCCCGGGAAGAACAGCTGGCCGTGCATGATCTCCTCGGCGTTATGCAGGCCGTCGGGACAGGTCCTGCCGTATTGATAACGCGCATAGCAGGCGTCATTCACACACCAACGGCGCGCGGGCGCGTCAGCGAGCGCGCCCTGGCTTCCGCGATCAGCGGCTGGCCAGCGCGCGCTTGTTCGGCTTGCCACTCGGCCCGACGGGAACCTCGGTGATGAAGGTCACGGTGCGTGGCGCGCAGGCCTGCCCCAATCGACCCACCACCCAGTCCCGCAGTTCACCCACGTCCGGCTGCGCGCCCGGCCTCGGCACCACGAAGGCATGTACCGCCTCCCCGGTCTGCTCGTCGTCCTTGCCGACGACGTAGGCCTGATCCACGGAGGGGTGCTCGGCGAGCACCCGCTCGATGGGGCCCGCGTAATAGACATTCGCGTTGACGATGATCACATCTCGCGCCCGGCCCGCGAGGTGCACATAACCGTCACCGTCGACGTAGCCCAGGTCGCGGGTACGAATCCAACCATTGACGAACACCTCGGCGGCCTCCTGCGGGTCCGCCCAGTAACCGGACGTCTGGTATGGCGTCTGGACGAACAGCTCGCCCACCTCTCCAGGCGGCATCTGGGAGCCGTTGGGGCCGCGAACCTCCAGCTTCACCCTGTGATGAAGGCGGCCCACGGACTCCAGGGCCCCCTTCGACGCCAGGGCTTCGCGGGGCGTCAACATCGACAGCAGGCCCGCCTCCGTCTGGCCATAGCCCTGGAAGACCACCGGGCCGAGCCGCCGCAGGGACTCGGCATAGCGCTGCGGGTTCAACGGTGAGCCGGAGACCATGAGCGTGCGCAGGCTGCTGACATCGACCGGGTCCGTCCGCAGGCTGTCGAGCATCTGGTAGAGGCGCGGCACGCTCAGGATGCTGCTGGTGATGCGGTGGCGGGCGATCACGGTCGGGAAGAACGGCCGCAGGTCCATGCTCTCCGGAATGACCACCATCCCCCCACCGAGTAGCGCCACCAGCGCGTAGTCCAGCGCGACCTGGCTGTTCAGCGTGCCAAACAGCAGATGGCGTTGCATCCCGGAGGCCATCTCGCGGATGGCGGGACTCCAGTACTCGGGGTAGGCCGGCCAATCCTGGCTGATCGCCGCGTACGTCTGGACGCCTCCCTTGGGATTGCCGGTACTGCCGCTGGTATAGATGATCCGGGCGACGTCCCCCGGCCGTCCCGAGGCCCGCAGGGGCGCTCCATCATCCGCCGCGGCCAACACATCCGGCAGATCCGGCGCCGCGCCGAGGCACAGCACCGGCAGCTTCCCAGCCGCCTCGCGCATCTCTGCGGTGTTGTTCGCCGGATCGATGAGCAGAGCGTCGACACGATCACCGAGCAGGTGTGTCAGTTGCCCGGACGTCAACCCTGGACGGATACCCGCGATGCGGGCGCCCAACGCCCAGGCCGCCATCATCGCCGCGAAGGTTTCCGGCGTGACGCTGGCGGACACGGCCAGACCGGAGCCCGGTCCCACACCGGCGGCCCGCAGGCCCGAGGCCACGCGCCGGGTCGTGCGCAGGATCTCGGCCGCGGTGACCCGTCGGCTTCCGTGCTCGAACCAGATCCGGTCTCCGTCGTCACGCATCCGATCGAGAACGGTTTGGGGAAACATGAGGTCGGTCATGAGGACCACTATGGGACAGCGCTCCAGGGACTTCAACGCTCAGCCCATGTGCCGGGAAGCCTCCGCGAGGAGCCGTGCGTCCAAGGTTTTTCCGTCTGTCGTGACTCAGAGCAGGCGGTCCGTCGCCTCATCTGCCTTCCCGCCGAAGAACGCGTCGAGGACCCGCTGGAACACCGGCTGTGACGGGTCGGCGCGCAGGAACAGCGTCATCGAGGACCGGAGCTTCTGCGCGTCGATGCCGCCGAAGATCGCCTCCGCGGAGGGCGCGGACGTGTCGGCGACAACCCTCGCGCACTCGACGAGCCGCGGCCCCAGCGTCGGATGCGCCAGGTACGCCCGCGCCTCGTCGAGCGACGAAATCGCATACCGCTGGGCCATGGAGCTGCGGCCGAGGCCGGCGATCTGCGGGAACACGAACCACATCCAGTGCGAGGTCTTGCGTCCGCGGCGCAGCTCCGCGAGAGCCCGGTCGTAGGTGCCACCGTCATCCTGGGCTCGCACGAAGCGGGCGAGGTCGTGGGGATCGTCGTTCATGCCGTGACGCTACGCGCGCACGCGGAAAAGGTCGACGGCCCCACCCCGACTGGAGTCACCCTACCGGATAGGTCACGGATTCGAAGGAGGCCTTGAACTTACGCAGCGGCAGTTCGAAGGTGTCGTTCACGGTGCCCACGAGAGGGTATTGGTCCCCGCCGTGTGGATTGCGCAAGCCGACCATGATCTCGCCGCGGCTGGAAGTCCGAGTGCCGGTCACGGTGTAGGCGTGAGCGGTTTCAACTCTCGAACTCATCCCTTCGGTCCCATGGTAGTTGGACCCGGCGATCACCGAGACGCCCCGCGTGTTGGCCATGCTGAGGATGTTCACGAGCTGCTGGTCCGGCATACCCCGGATGGACACATAATCCGCGGGCCGCCCCGTGAAGGACTGCATGGCGTGGATGCCCGTCCCTCCCTCCAGGTCACCGTACCCCCTGGTCTGGCGAGTACTCGTGTCCTGTCCCCGATAGGCGGACTCGCTGGCGTCGTGAACCTTGGCGTAGCCCTTCTCAACCATGTGCGGCCAGATGACCCGCTGTCTCTGGGACGTGTGGAAGCTGGGCTCCATTCCCGTGGGGAGCTGGCTGTCCACATGCACTTGCACCGGCTGCATGGTCCTGGGGTCGTGAAGATTGACCTGGTACGAACCGGATCCTTGTGGCTGCACCATGTACTGGATGGCGTTGGGGTCGCTGGCGACGCCCGCCAGTGACGCCAGCACGTGGCAATCCCCGAGATTGCCCTGTCTGACATGCTTGGGCTGAGGACCGCCACGCCCATACAGCGTGTGGTTCTGGACCTGCGCATAGGGATTCTCCCCCGAGTACGCGGAGCCCCACTGGGGCTGGGCGTAGGGGTCGCTCAACGTGTGACGGTCTTCCTCCCGATAGGAGGCGTACTGGTCATAAGCCGCGGCACTGGTGGAGGGCTCGGCGGAGACGTAGGAAGCCCGGGGAGGAGAAGCCCGCGAGGAAGAGCTGCTCGACGACCGCGAGTGACCATGGGTCCGGGAAGAAGAAGAATAGGGGGAACCGCTTCCGGAACGACGGACTTCATAGGGCATGAGCAAATCCGGGAGAAAGGGGAGTTGCCCTGTCCATCAGCAAGAAAGAGGCCAACCCACCCCGCCGGGGAAGACCCCGGATTTCCTCGGGAACGTCTCGGGAGGAGCGCCTTTCCCCCCGCCGTCACCTGATGACAGTTGTCCTGGGTGGTGACAGAAGTCACCACCGCCCTGGCGGCCCACGCGTCGAACGAAGGGCGGAGGAGGGTTCAGGACATGGACTCGGGGCGAGGGGGCGCGAACACCGGAGCCTCGGCCTCCAGGGTGAAGTCGCGCAGCTTGCGGTAGTCCTCGTACTCGGCCTGCAGCGTCAGCAGGTCTCCCGGCTCGATGAGGGTGTTTCCGGGGGGATGCAGCCGCTCCTCCCCTCCCCCGTGCCGGCGCATGGACAGGGTCAGGCCACCGAAGCGGTCGCGCACCTCGGAGAGCGTCATGCCCGGCAGCTTCTCGCGCGCCTCGAAGACGGACACCACCATCAGGTGCGTGCCGATGCGGAACGAGTGGATGATGCGGGGATCCAACGCCGCGAGCGCCATGGCGGGGGCCGCCAGCGACGAGCTGCTCAGCGCCTCGGCCTTGAAGGTGTCGCGCACCTTGGCCACCAGGTCGTCATCGAAGAGCCGGATGACCACGCGGATGTTCGGGTTCACCTTCCGGGCATCCAGCGCGATGTTCAGGTTGGCCAGGTCATCATCCGTGGCGCAGACGATGGCCGCCGCCGTCTTCACGTTGGTGCGCGGCAGGCACTGCTGGCTGCGGATGTCGTCGATGAGCAGCGGCACCTGCTCGTCGCGGAGCACCGCCACGAAGGCCGCCTCCTCGCGCTTCTCCACCACCACCACGTCCCGGCCCAGCGCCCGGAGCTGCGACACCACCCGGTAGCCCACGCGCCCCGCGCCGCACACCACCACGTGGCCCTTCATCGTCTCGGCGATCACCTCGAACCACTCCTTGTCCTGCCGGTGCCTGGCGAAGAAGAGGTAGGCGAAGCGCACCACGCCGTCCACCAGCACGGCGATCCCCACCGGGGGAATCACCATGTCGAGCACCATCAACAGGGTGTCATCCACGTCCAGCGAGGGCTGCCCGTAGAGCAGGAAGTACACGTGGCGCAGCGCCTTGCCCAGGCTCACCCCGTGGCCATCCGCCCCCACGTGCCGCCAGCGGTACACCAGCGGCATGAAGCCGAAGAGGACCACCGCCATGAGCACCGTGGGGCGGAAGCGGCGCAGCAGCGCCACGAGGTAGCGCAAGTCATTGGCCAGTCGGCGGCGGCGGGGGGGAGTCACCAACACGCCCCCGTGCCTAGCACGCCCCCACTGCTCCGGCCACCCGCGCCGGGCCCCGGCTCAGGCGCCCGTCGGGGTGATGCCCGTCTCGGCCGCGTTCTTCGCCCGGCGGCGCTCGATGAGCCACACCGCGATCACGCCCATCTCGTAGCACATGAGCATGGGCCCGGCCATGAGCGACAGGTTCACCACGTCACCGGTGGGGGTGAGGACCGCCGCCAGGATGAGGCACACGACGAAGGCGTGCCGCTGGTACTTGAGGAGGAAGCTCGCCTTGATGATGCCCACCACGCCCAGCAGCGCCATCACCAGCGGCAGCTCGAAGATGATGCCGAAGGACAAGAGCAGGAGCAGCACCAGCGACAACTGCTCCTCCATGGTGAGCATCGGCCGCGTCCACGCCTGCGCCACGTAGCGCGCCTTGCCCAGCGCCAGCTCCTTCTCCAGGCGCCACAGGCCCGCCACCTCCTCGGCCCGGGAGGGCGCCACGCCCGCCAGCAGGCTCGCCGCCTCGTCCATGGCCCGGCTGGAGGCCGAGAAGTCCTCCCGGGCGTACGCCTCCACCGCCTCCGCGCGCTTCTCCACCGTCTGCCGCAGCACGACGCGCGCCGGCACCGTGTTGAAGCCCTGCGCCGCCGCGTCCACCAGCCGACCCAGTCCGCTCAGCCGCGCCTCCAGCTCCACCTTCTCCGAGGGCTCCCGCGCGGCCTCGGGCATCGCTCCCGCGCCGTCCGCCTTGAGCGCCGTGCTCGTCTCCTGGGCGAGCCTTCCCGCGCGCTCGGCCTCGCCGATGCTCAGGAAGCGCAGCGCGTCGTCTGCTCTCAGCCGCCCCACGTCCAGCCGCTGCGCCGTCGCCGTGCTCTCCTCCTCGTTGAGGAGGAACTGGAACATCGAGGGCAGCACCGCGAAGTAGCAGAACAGCGCGCCCAGCAGGAACGCGAGCGTGCCCATGAACACGAACGGCGAGGCGTAGCGGCGCTCCTCGGGGTAGAGCCCCGGCGCCACGAAGCCCCAGATCTGCCACAGGAGCACGGGCGTCGTCAGGAAGATGCCGCAGTAGACGCCCACCTTCATGAGGACGTTGATTTCCTCGATACCCGACGTGTAGACGAGCGAGCGCCCATCGGGCGGCAGCGCGTCCAGCACCGGCCTCATCAACAAGCCGAAGATGGGCCGGGCGAACACGAGCGACACGGCCCCGAGGACGAACACCGCGGCGATGCATTTGATCAGGCGGGAACGGAGCTCCGACAGGTGCTCCATCAAACTCATCCGAAGGTCATTTTCCACGGGTACGGATCTCGGGGGCTAGCCGCTCTTGGAGGGGTCCTGCGCCACCGTGCCGGGCAGGGGCTCGGCGGTGGGAACGGGAGAGGGGGCGGGCAGTTCGGGGGAGTCGGCGGAGGCCGAGGCGGCCAGGGCACCCGGGACCGGCATGGGCGCCACCGGGGCGTCGGGCGAGGCCTCCGGCGCGGGCAGGGAGGACAGGGACTCGGACGACACGGCCGGCACCGGCGAGGGCAGCACCGCCGGCCTGCCCATGGGCACCGGGGGGCGCGGCTCGTCGTTGAACTCCTGGTCCATCTTGTAGAACTCGCGCTCCACCACCGTGCGCACGTCGTCCGTCTGCCGGCGGAACTCGCGCACGAACTTGCCGATGGCCCGGGCGAACTCGGGCAACTGCTTCGGGCCGAGCACCACCAACGCCGCCACCAAGATGAAGATCAGCTCGCCTGCACCGACGTTGAACATGCGCACGGACTCCGAATGAACCGCCCCGGGTTATGACGCCCCGGGCGGCCTGGTGCAACCCGATGAGTGCCTGTTCGCCCGGCATCCGTCCAGCGCGGACACAAGGCCCGCTCCTTCCTAGACCTTGAAGCGCCGGCTCTCGGCGCGCAGCACCTCGGACTGGCGTTGCAGGCTGTCGATCGCCTCCTCCAGCGCCTTCACCGAGCGTGCCTGATGGTCGGACACGCCCTTGATGGCCTCCACCGCCTTGAGCACCTGCTCGCTGCCCTTGGTCTGCTCCTTCTGGGCGCGGTTGAGGTGGGTGACCATCTCGTTGATGTTCTCGATGGAGCGGGTGATCTGCTTGCTGCCGTGGGCCTGCTCCTGGCTGCTTCGCTGCACGTGCACGGTGATGGCCTTCATCCGCTCGGCGCTGTTCATGATCTGCTCGCCGCCCTTGGCCTGCTCGTTGGAGGCCTTGGAGATCATCTGCACCGTCTGGGAGATGCGCTGGATGGCCTGCGTCACCTGCTTGCTGCCGCGCGCCTGCTCCACCGTGGCGCGGGCGATCGCCTTGACCATCTGCGTGGACTTCTGGGCGCTGTCGTTGATTTTACGCAGCGTGGCCTCGGCCTCGAGACCCAGTTGCACGCCCTCCTCCACGTTGCGCACGCCCAGGTTCATCACCTGCACCGCGTTGCGGCTCTCCTCCTGCACGCTGCTGATGAGGTCGGCGATCTCCTTGGTGGACTTGCCGGTGCGGTCGGCCAGATCCTTGATTTCGTCCGCCACCACCGCGAAGCCCTTGCCGTGCTCGCCCGACTGCGCGGCGATGATGGCCGCGTTGAGCGCGAGCAGGTTGGTCTGCTCGGCCACGTCGTCGATGACGTTGAGGATGTTGCCGATCTCCGAGATGCGCCGGCCCAGGCTGTCGATGACGCCCGAGGCGGTGAGGCTGGACTCCTTGATGCGGTCCATGCCCTTCATCGTCTTGCGCAGCGCCTCCACGCCCGTCTTGGCGTCCTCGGACACCTGCTCGGACAGGCGCGCCGTCTCGTTGGCGTTGGCCTCCACCTGGCTGATGGAGCTGTCCATCTGGCTGATGGACGAGCTGGTCTCCTCGGTGGAGTCGCGCAGCTCGTCGATGTTCTTGGCCACTTCCTTGATGGAGAACGTCATCTCCTCGATGGCGCTCGTGGTCTCCTCCACGCTGCCCGCCATGGCCTGGACGTTCTCGGCCACCTCGTCGTTGGTGGCGGCCATCTCCATGATGGAGGAGCTGCTCTCCTCGGCGCTCTGGTAGAGCACCTCCACGTTCTCCGCGATGCCGCGCAAGGAAGCGAGCATCTGCTCCATGGAGGAGGACGTCTCGGCCACCCGGCCCTGGGTGGTGGCGGCGCCCGAGGACACGGTGTTGCCCGCGCGCGACAACTGCTCGATGACGTTGGAGACCACCTCGGACACGCCCCGCACCTGGCTGAGCGTCTTGCGCAGGGACTGGCCGATGCTGTCGAGCGCCTCGGCGAGCTGGCCCAGCTCACCTCCGGCGTCCACCGTCACCCGGTTGGTGAGATCGCCCTCGGCCATCTTGCGCGCCACCGCCATCATCCGCTCCAGGGGCTGGAGGATGAGCTTGTTGGTGACGAAGTAGACGAGCGTCACCACCAGCACGAGCCCGGTGACGAAGACCACCACCAGCATGATGGTGAGCTGGCGCTGCATGGCGCGCAGGGGCTCGAAGCTCACCACCACCACCACCCGGCACGACTCGGCCCGGCACTGGGGCCCCGGCGCCAGCTCCGTCAGGAGCCGGTCCCCGTTGGGGAGGATGAAGGAGGACTCGGCACCCGGCCGGAAGAACCGGGACTGCCACTCCGGGAGCCGCTGCGGAGGCTCCCCCCCCTCCAGGAGGAGGCTGCCGTCGCTGGCGACGATGGCGGCGTAGATGAAGTCCTTGTCCGAGTCGGTCACCCCGCCAACGGCCCTCATGGCGAGCCGATCCGAATCGGGCCGGGCCATCAGGCCCGCCAATTCCTGCGCCTTGGCGCGGCCATGTTCCATCAACCGGGTCTCGAGGTAGTTCGAGACCAACCAGGAGATGGAGACGTACAGGGTCGCCAGGATGACGGACAGGGTCAGCGTGAACGTGGCGAGGAGAGCGACTCGAAGACCGGGCTTTTTCAGGCGTCTGAGCAAGGCGCCCGGACTGTAGAGAGGTTCTCTGGTGGAGGGCAAGGAACCGGCGCTCCACCGCCTGCCCGACGCGCCATTCCCCGGCTGGAGGGGGAGATGGCGAGCGTCTGGACTTCGGCCCCGCCATACTGCATGGGTGGGAGACCCGATGACCCAGACGCTGCTGCTGACCGACGCGCTCTTCCTCCAGCATGACCCGGGACCCGACCACCCCGAGTGTCCCGCGCGGTTGGGGCGCATCCTGAGCCTGCTGGAGAGTCAGCCCATCCCGGGAACGGAGCGCCGGGCCCCCCGCCCGGCCACCGACGAGGAGCTCGCCGCGGTGCACTCCCCCCAGTTGCTCGAGGCCCTGCGGGGGCTGCGCGGGAAGAGCACGAGCCTGGATCCGGACACGACAATGTCCCCGGACAGCTACGACGCGGCGGTACTGGCGGCCGGGGCCTCGGTGCAGGCGGTGGAGGAGGTCATGGCGGGCCGGGCGCGCAATGCCTTCGCGCTGGTGCGCCCCCCCGGCCACCACGCCGAGCCGGACCAGGCCATGGGATTCTGCCTGCTGAACAACGCGGCCATCGCCGCCGAGGCCGCGCGCCGGCTGGGCGCCCAGCGGGTGCTCATCTTCGACTGGGACGTACACCACGGCAACGGTACCCAGGCGGCCTTCTGGAAGCGGCGGGACGTGCTCTACATGTCCGCGCACCAGTTCCCCTACTACCCCGGCACGGGAGCCCCCACGGAGATCGGCGAGGGCGAGGGCCTGGGCTACACCGTCAACTGCGGGCTCCCCGGGGGCTCGGGTGACGCGGACTATGGCGCGCTCTGCGAGCGGCTCTTCCTCCCGGTGGCACGCGCCTGGCGGCCCGACCTGGTCATCATCTCCGCGGGGTTCGACGCGCACCGCGAGGATCCCATCGGTGGCATGGTCGTCACCGAGCGCGGCTTCGCCGCCATGTGCACGGCGTTCCAGCGGCTGGCGCGGGACTTCTGCGACGGCCGGCTCGTGCTGCTGCTCGAGGGGGGCTACTCGCTGGAGGGCCTGTCGCGCTCGGTACACGCGTGCGTGGAGGTGATGGCGGGGCAGCGCGAGGAGCACTTCGTGGAGGGCGTCTCGCGCGACGCGGCCGATGCCCTGCGCCGCAGCCGGGAGGCGCTCCAACCCCACTGGCCCGTGTTGGGCCAGTGAGGCGGAGCATGGCAACGACTCGTACAGGGGATGGGTGAGACGTGGATCGTGAAGCCGTGGAGAAGTTGCAGCGCGCGGGCCTGAAGGTGGAGCAGCCCGAGCTGCTGCGGGTTCCCGTCCAGCGCGACGAGGCGGGCCAGGTGATTGCGGTGGAAGACGCGGTGCCGGTGATGGGCAACGAGGGCCTGGTGCTGATCTCGCTCCAGCCCGTCTCGCGCCTGTGGACGGGAACGGCGGTGCCACCGGACCTGAGCCGGACGCCGCCGCCCGAGTACCACGCCTTCCTGCTGCTGCTGGAGTCGACGGCCGCCAACTATTGCGCGGCCACGGGCAAGCCCGAGACGGACGACACCTTCGAGCGGCTCTACCGCCAGTTGCGCCGCAAGCCGGAGGGACGCGACCCCCACCCGCTCTTCTCGTACCTGCGAGGAGCGGCGCGGCTGTACCTGTCCCTGCGCGACACGAGCCAGGCCGAGTTCGAGGCGGTGCTCAACCGGCTGAGCCAGTCGGCGAAGTGGCATTCCACCCACGTGGGCAGTACCAACTACCACCGCGAGGTGCTCCAGAAGCTATTCGGGGCCTGAGACGCGGAGGAGACCGGAGATGATCGACCTGTACACGTGGGCGACGCCCAATGGTTACAAGATTTCCGTCACGCTGGAGGAGCTGGGGCTGCCCTACACGGTGCACCCCATCGACATCGGCAAGGGCGTGCAGAAACAGCCCGACTTCCTGAAGCTCAACCCCAACGGGCGCATCCCGGCCATCGTGGACCGCGAGGAGGGCGACTTCCCCATCTTCGAGTCGGGGGCGATCATGCTCTACCTGGCGGAGAAGACGGGCAAGCTCATGCCCACGGACCGCAAGGGCCGCTCGCGGGTGACGCAGTGGCTGATGTTCCAGATGGCGGGCGTGGGGCCCATGCAGGGCCAGGCCAACGTCTTCTTCCGCTACTTCCCGGAGAAGCTCCAACCGGCCATCGACCGCTACCAGAACGAGACGCGGCGGCTGTACACCGTGCTCGACACCCAGCTCGCGCGCGGCGAGTACCTCGCGGGGGACTACAGCATCGCGGACATCGCCAACTGGGCCTGGGTGCGCGTCCACGCCTGGGCGGGCGTCTCCGTGGAGGGGCTGCCGAACCTGCAGCGCTGGCTCGCCGCCATCGAGCAGCGGCCCGCGGCGCGCAAGGGCCTCACCGTGCCGCACGAGTCGAAGCTCGACCTCACCAACCCGACCCAGGCCGCCCAGACCGTCCAGTCCGCCCAGTCGATCCTCCAGCGCTAAGCCAGGGGAGCGTCAGCCGCCGTGAGCCTCGCCGCCTTCGCCTGTCCAGTTGGGTGAGCAGCTCGGAGTGGGCGGAGTACACGGTAAACGTGGCGACGAGCGGCACGTATACCGTGTCCGCCCGGGTCGCGACGCAGACGGCCAATGGCAGCTCGTTGCGCATCCTGTTCGACGGAAAGAAGGTGGGCACCCTCGCCGTGCCGAACACCGGAGAGTGGCAGACCTATACGACGGTGAGCACGCAAGTGAACCTGGAGGGGCGCAAGTCCCCGGGCTCCCGTCTTCGGGGGGCTGGCCCGCCCCCTCCCTATACCCGAGGAAAGCCGGGGTCATCCCTTGGTATGAGCAGGATGACATCCCAGTACGATTTCGCCGTTACGGCGTCCGGGTCATCATCCCTCCCGTTCCACCGCCATCGAGGCGGAGCACGGGAGGTAGATGATGACCCTGGATGTCACGCGTACCGCGCTACTGTTCGTCGACCCCTATAACGACTTCCTGGCGGAGCAAGGCAAGCTATGGCCGATGGTCGCGCAGGTCGCGACCGAGGTCGGCCTTCACGCCCATCTGAAAGCGATCACCCACGCGGCGCGGACGGCTGGCATCCAGGTCGTGATCGTGCCGCACCATCGCTGGAAGCCGGGCGATCTCGACGGATGGTCGCACCCCAACCCCTATATGGCCGGTGGCTATCGGCGCCAGGTATTCGCCGAAGGCACATGGGGTGGCGAGTGGTACCCGGATTTCGCTCCGCGGAGTGGTGACTTGATCTGCACGGAGCACTGGGGTTCCAGCGGCTTCGCGAACACCAATCTCGACACGATCCTGAAACAGAAGGGCATCACCCACGTCATCCTGATCGGGCTCATCGCCAATACATGCATCGAAAGCACGGCCAGGTACGCGGTCGAACTCGGCTATCACGTGACCCTCGTCCGCGACGCGACCGCGGCGGCGAGCGCCGAGGCAATGCGCTGCGCCCATGACATCAACGCGCCGACCTATGCCCATGTCGTGACGACGACGGCGGAGCTGGTCAGCGCTCTGGCTCCCCTCGAGCCCCCCCAGGCGGCCGAGAAACAACCCCGATGACATCCGCACCACCTCAGAGCAATACCAACGGCTTTGGCCCACAAACAAGGAGCGTCACCATGATACTCGGATTGTCGATATCCACCCTCACCATCATCCACGTGCTGTTCAGCCTCGTTGGCATCGCCGCCGGGCTCGTCTGGTTGTTGGCACTCACGAACGGCCGATGGCTATCGTCGGTGAATGTGCTGTTCTTCACGACGACCGTGCTCACGACCGTGACCAGCTTCTTGTTCCCAATCACGATCTTCACCCCGGCGCTGGGTGTTGCCATCATTTCCGCGATCGACCTCGCGATCGCGACCCACGCGTTGCTTCGGATGAACGCTCACCCAGCGGGAAAGACGACCTACATCATCACGGCAACGATCGCGCTCTACCTCAACTGCTTCGTCGGCGTCGTTCAGGCCTTCCTCAAGATCGCACCATTGCATGCGCTCGCGCCCAACGGCACCGAGCCCCCTTTCGCGGCGGCACAGGCAGCAACGCTCATCGCGTTCGTCATGCTGGGTATTCTCGCTGTTCGACGGAGCCGGCCGCTCGCCGCGCTGAGCACGCCGAGCGGTGGGTAGTGTTGGTGTCCAGGAAGCCCACGTCCGACGTCCCCTCCCACCCCCCGGAGGATGCCGTGTCCGGCGCTGTGTTCGATATGGGTATGGGTGATGAACGCCGTGGCGGGCTTCTCGAACAGCAGGATGGCCGAGGCGACCGAGAACGAGCCCGGCAGGTAGTTGCACCCGTAGCTCGAGCACTGGCAGTCACCGCCCGCGTAGCGCACCCGCACGTGCTCCAGGCGGTTCTGGGATTGAGGCTCCTGGAAGCTCAGTCCCGTCCAATCCCCGGGGGCCGGGACGGCTCGCTCCGAGGTGAACACCACGGGGTGCTGCTCCGTGCCCACGGCGACCAGTGCGCTGCGTGCGTCATACACCTCGAGCCTCGTCGCGGGTGAGAAGCGCAGCTCCACGCCGGGCTCCAACGTGAGGCGTCCACCGACACCTGCACCCCCGGGCCCAGCCGCACCACGGCGCACGCCTCCACGGTCACCGGGGCGCTCAGCGACAGGCTCGGCGTGCTCCACGGGCGCTCCCGTGGGCTCGGCACAGCCAGGGTCCACGGGCGGTTCCACCTCCGGGCTCGAGCAGCCCACGAAGCAGAGGCTCACGACTCGCCAGGTCCATTCACGAGGCCACTTCGAGTTGCGCATGGGGTCCATTGCTCCAAGTCGCGAGGACAAGGGCTCGACCGTAGCGAGTTCCCTCCCCTCAGGCGCTCTCCGTCACGCCTCGACGCATGACGGTCGTCATCTCATCCAAATCAGCCATGGTTCAAGGAGAGCACCCTCGTTCACCGCGAGTACGTAAGCGACCGTCCGTTCGAGACGGTGGATGTATGTGATTGGCGATCCACTGCTCGCCCGGACGATGCCGCGGCACGACGTCGCCATGGGGCCGCGTGGTTCCGGTGCGCGTGTTCATCTCCGAGCACCCGGGCAATGGGGCCGGCGCCACCTGGGCGATGACGTGCCGTCATCGCCGATGACGCGCCTGGACAACTCGCTGAAAGGGCCAGGAGCCCCTGTCGCCAGACGCCCAGAAAACGGAAGATGGATGGCGACATGCACAAAAACACCCATCCCTTGGTCATTGCCAGCGCGACGCTCCTCACCCTGATTTCCTGTAAGGGCGAGAACAGTGGCCCGCTGAACCAGAAACCCGGTTATCTCGGCACGGTCACGGCCACCTCATACGACGGCAACAGCGACGACCTGCTCACCGCGGGCCTCGGCGCCAGCGGCATTGCCGCCACCACTCCACCCGCCTATGCCGATCCCAACAACCCCACCGCGGCCGAGCTGCGCCGCAACGCCATCTACACCAACTACAGGGCCGTGCTCGATATCTCCGCCAACAGCGGCTACGGCACGATGTACGGCCCGAACGTGAACGCGGCGGGCGTGGCGACCACCGACACCGGCAAGGTCGCGGGCACCGAATACATCGCCTATGCGGACGACGGCAGCGGCACGCAGAACGTGACGCTGATGGTGCAGGTGCCGGCCAGCTTCGATCCCACCCACAATCCCTGCATCGTCACCGGCACTTCCAGCGGCTCGCGCGGCATGTACGGGGCGATCGGTAGCGCGGGCGAGTGGGGCCTGAAGCACCATTGCGCCGTCGCCTACACGGACAAGGGCGGCGGCACCGGCCTCTATACCTTCGACGACGACAACGTCAACCAGCGGAACGGCACGCGCGCGACGCGCACGGCCGCGGGCAAGGACGCCCTCTTCGCGCCAGCCCTCGGCGACGCGGAGCGCAGCGCCTACGCCACCACCTTCCCCAACCGTATCGCCTTCAAGCACGCGCACTCCCAGCAGAATCCCGAGAAGGACTGGGGCAGGATGACGCTGCAGGCCGTGGAGTTCGCTTTCTATGTGCTGAACGAGCAGTACGGCGAGCTGGCGCCGGACGGCAAGAGCAGGCTCGTGCGCCTGACGCCCGAGAACACATGGACCATCGCCTCCAGCATCTCGAACGGCGCGGGCGCGGCGCTGCTGGCCGCCGAGCAGGATACGAAAGGGCTGATCGACGCCGTGGCCGTGACCGAGCCGCAGATCCAGCCGAAGAGCAGCACCGGCTACACGGTCAATCAGGGCGGAGCGAGCGCGGCGGCGCAAGGCAAGTCCATCCTGGACTTCTCCAGCTACGCGGCGCTGTACCAGCCCTGCATCGCCGGTGCCGCTGGCCGTTGCGCATCGCTGGTCGCCAAGGGCCTGCTGTCGGGGGCCGACCTGACGGCGCAGATGAACGATGCCAAGGCGCGCATGAAGGCCTACGGCTGGCTGCCGGAGTCGGAGCCGCTGCAGAGCCTGCACGCGCTGAGCAATCTCCTCGTCGCGGTGACCTACGTGAACGCCTACGGCAGGTTCTCGGTGACCGACCACGTCTGCGGCTTCAGCTGGGCGAACACCGATGCGAACGGCAATCCGGTGGCCTTTACCGCCGCGCAGAAGGCCGTCAGCTTCGCCACCCTGAGCGGCCTCATCGGCACGCCGGTCTATGAGAACTCGGTGGGCGGCGCCAAGGTCTACAGCGCGGCGATCTCCCCTTCCACCAACGTGGCCGACCAGGCGCTGGACGGCTTCCTCTGTCTGCGCTCGCTGGTGACGGGCGTGGACGCCGTCACGGGCGCGCCGCTGACGGGCGAGACGGCGGCGCAAAGCGCCCGCGTGCGCGCAGGCATCGCCGAGGTGCAGGCGACAGGCGACCTGCACGGCAAGCCCGCCATCATCGTGGCGGGCCGTAACGATGCGCTGATCCCGGTGAACCACGCGTCGCGCGCCTACCTGGGCCTGAACGCGGCGGTGGAGGGCAACAGCAGCAAGCTGCGCTACATCGAGGTGACGAACGCCAACCACTTCGATTCCTTCGCCAGCGCGCTGCCCGCCAGCATCGTGCCGCTGCACGTCTATCTCTTCCGTGCGCTGGACGCGGCCTTCGCCCATCTCAAGAGCGGTGCCGAGCTGCCGCCCTCACAGGTCGTGCACACCGTGACACGGACGGACGCGACGACGCCGATCACGAACACCCATGTGCCGCCGATCTCGGCGTCGCCGGGGGCGAACGCGATCAGTGTCAGTGGCACCACGGTCGACGTCCCGAACTAAGCTCCGGCTCCGGCCGGAGCTTTCATGCTTCCTCCCGCGTCACGGCGAGGGCGTCTCCGGGACCCGTCCGGTCTCCGGGTTCGAGCCCGCGCCGTACCAGTCCAGGGAGAGCAGCACATCACCGCGCCAGGTGGCCTGGACGCCGCGCTCCAGGTCCACTCCGGCGCGCGCGGAGAGGGCGAGACCCACGGCCCCCAGCCGCCCCCGCCCTCCAAGGAGCAAGCGCAGGGGCACGCGCGGTCCGCCCGTCCGCAAGAAAGCCTCGAGTCCGGCCTGGGCGCCGAGAAAGCCCTCCACGTGCGTGCCGCCGAGGCCCACGAAGAGTCCCGCGTGGGGCCCGAGTCCCACGTCGGCGGGGCCCCGCACCACCCCATACGCGGTGAGACCGAGCTGCGCCGAGGCACTGAAGAGCCCCGGGCCCGGGGAGAGCTGCCACTGGCCCGCGCCGCGCAGTTCCAGCACACCGGGCGTGGGCTGGACGAAGAACTCGCCGCCGTAGGCGGTGGGACGGGTGTCGGGCTGGGGGGCCTGGGCCAGGAGGAAGCCCACGCCCACGCCCTGCGTTCCCCCGAGCAGTGACAGGTGCGAGGCATCCACCCGGCCGCGCGCGGTGAGCAGGGGCGCCTCGGCGGCGGCCACGGGGGCGAGCAGCAGGGCACAGGAGAAGACGAAAGGCTTCATCGGACGGTCACCTCGGTGCCGGGCACCTGGCGGAGATCATCGGCGCCCGTGCCGTTCCCGGCGAGCGCGGCGTGGAGGAAGCGCGCGAGCACCTCGGAGATGCGCTCGTGCGCGGTGTCGAGCGGCTCGGTGGGTGCACAGCCACCTTCCCGATCCTTCTGGTCGCTGACGGTGAACTGGTAGTGGGTGACGCCTTCGAGCACGACGAGCACCGAGGGCGAGGGAAGACGGGAGGCCTCGTCCCGGACGCGAGGCAGCAGGGCCGAACAGTCCAACGCTCCCGCGAGCGAGAGCGAAGGCAACGCGAGCGTGGGGACGCGCTCGGCATCGGCGGGGTCGGGGTAGCTGGCGAGCAGGGCGAGTGCCGCGAAGCCGCCCTCGAGCGCGAGCTTGCTGGCGATGACGCCGCCGAGCGAGTGCCCGGCCACGGCGATGCGCGAGGGGTCCACGAGGTCCGTGAGCAGCGAGCCCTCCGGGGGCTCGACGAGGAGTTGCCGGGCGGAGCGGCCATTGTCGATGGCGGTCAGGGCGAAGTCGAGGGGGTGCGACGGCAGTGCGACGACATGGCCGCGGGCGGCGAGGGACTCGGCGAGCCAGAGATAATCCTCGGGGGGGACGAAGGCGCCCTGGACAAGGACGAGCGCCGGGAGCCGCGAGCCATCGGCGGGCCGGATGGGGCGTCCTTCCGAGTCCGAGGGAAACAGCACCCGCACCGGGACGAGGTCCGTGTGGCGGGCGCGCACCTCGAAGAGGGCCTCGGCGACGGGAGTGGGTCCGGTGCGCAGGAGGCGGCCCTCGGTGGGCGCGGGAAGCGCGCAGCCCGCGAGGACGAGCCACGGCAAGAGCAGCAGGAGGGACGCCCAGGGGCGCGGGGGTGGGTGGGTGAACGGGCTCATGGTGGACACCGAATCAGAACTTCCCGTCGGTGGGGAGTCCAATGAGCACTTCGTACCCGTGCTGCTCATCGGCGACACCGAGGCGGTGGGCGACTCCACCGACATCCTCCAGCGCCTCCAGAAGCTCGCGGGCCGCACCTTCCACGGCACGACGGACCCCAAGCTCGCCGGCGAGGCCAACCTGTGGGAGGAGTTCGCCGATACCTCGCTCTCCGGCTTCCTCGTCAGCGCTCGCTGGGCCGACGAGCGCAACTGGGCGCGCTTCCGCGACACGGCCTTCTCGAGCCTACCGGGGCCCCTGCGGCGCCTCATCGGCGGACGGTTGCGCAAGCGCATCGTGAAAGGACTCGTGGCGCGTGATGTCTGGCGCGCGGGTCCCGAGGTGTGCTGGCGGCGCTTCCAGGAACTGCTCGACTCGTTGGAGGCTCGCGCCCCCGAGGAGGGCTTCTGGCTGGGGACGTTCTCCGCCGCGGACATTGCCCTGTTCAGCCAGCTCTTCAGCCTGCGCCAGGACCTCACCCCGTGGCAGCGCGATCAGGTCGCCGCGCGGCCCCGGCTGACGCGCTATCTGGACCGGGTGGACGCGGCCACCCGGGGCCCCCACACGGCGAGCGAGGCCCAGCCTCGAACCCCGGTGACCTGACCCGCTCACGACGGCGGGTCCGAGCCAGGCAGCCGACATTGGCGGCGCGAACTCTCTCCATGGACCGCTGGGTGAACCCGACGTGGACACCGTGTTCTACGTCAACAACCACGGCGAATTACCCTAATGCCGCCCCAACTCCCTGTCCCAGGCGGCCAACTGTACGGACACCGTGAATTTGTAGGCGCTGGAGAAATCCTTGAAGCGCTCCAGGGAAAGCGCGCAGAGGCGCTCGCGCAGGAAACCCGGGTCGCTGAGCACCTCGCGGTGCTTCAAGTCAGTGTCTTCCTTCGCCAGGATAGGCATCATCCGGAGCACGGCCTCCAGACAATCCTCTCGGGTCGCGTGAGACATGCGCTCCACGGTCAGAGCGATGTGCTCGCGGACCGAGGCAGGGCCTCCAGGGCACCATGCCTCCAGGGTCTTGCGATAGATCTCCTCCATGAGTTCTTCCAGGGTGTACTTCTTGCCAAACCAGAACGCATAGCGAGGGCCCTGGAGCACGTCCCAGAAGCGGAGCACCGAGGCGAGCCGGTTCGCCATGCGCTCAGCACCCCGTAGAGGAGGCGGAGACACGACATGGTAGAGGGCCCCCCAAGGGGTGCTCAGGCAGAAGGACTCGAAGGCATCTTCCGTGCGCTGGACTTTCTCCGTTGGGACGCCTTCATGCAGGTCCATGAAGACGCCGACGAACAGGTGCACCCACCAGCGTGTGTGATTCAAGTCGAATTCGGCCCCTGGACGCACCACCAGTACCTCGCCGGGCAGCACCTGGCGCATCTGCCGGGGCTGGGGAAAGGCACCGGTCTTGAGGTACTCCCGAGCCCACCAGTGGCCCTCTGCTCTCACCTTGCGAAGGATGGCGGCAGAGGAGCCGTAGAGCATCGCTGTCTTCTACCTTCTGGGCCGCCCGCTCCTTCCAGGAGGCATTGGGCTTCTTGCGCCGGTAATTCCAGCGGTACAGAGTCACACCGGACTCTGGCGTGCGCCAGGACAAATGCCACAGTGCACCCCCATTCTCGAATTCGAGGAAGAGGGACCCCTCGAAGCCAGTGCCTCCCACGAGTTTCTTGTCAGGATTGACGGCCTCATTGAGCGCCGTCAGCAATGCTGCAGGGGTGCTGCAAAGTGTATTCTATTCCAATGGCCTCATGTGCGGCCTTGCCAAGAAAAGCACCCCAGGGCTCCCTGGAGTCCGGCTTACGGCCAGGGAGCGTGAAGGAGGGTGGCTCCGCCTGGGCACCGAGGGCCGCCACGAGCACCAGGAGAAAACCTGCCAACCCCAAGGTGTTACACGTCCTGGTTCCACGCCCTTTCCTATCCAACAGGCTCCTCCCGGTGCGGTGCACGATTGGGGAAGAGACCATGCAGAGGTCGGCTCATGAAATGGCCTCTGCAGTCCCGGCGTCGTTCAGCCCCTTGATACTCGCAGCCCATCCGCGCCGCTTTCCCTCCCCCGCCGGGGCGTTCCGTGGCAATGAAGCCCCCGGATTCAGGGAGGCACACACATGGCGGAGTCGAGCTATCGGACGGCGTTGATCACGGGGGCCTCGAGTGGCCTGGGGCGCGGGCTGGCCCTCTGGTTCGCCCGGCGAGGGGTCAAGGTGTACGCGGCGGCCCGGCGCAAGGACAACCTGGAGGCGCTCGCCCAGGAGGCCCGCGCGGCCCATGCCCACATCGAGCCGGTGGAGTTGGACGTCGCCCAGGCGGACGCCACGCTCGCCCGGGTGCGCGAGCTGGATGATGCCTGCGGCGGGTTGGACCTCATCGTCGCCAACGCCGGCTTCGGCCAGGAGACGTCCGGCAAGCGAATCAAATGGGAGACGGTCAAGCGGGTCATCGACGTCAACGTCAGCGGAGCCGCCGCCACGTTGAGCGCGGTGCTGCCACGCATGGTGGAGCGCAAGCGGGGCCACGTCGTGGGCGTGGCCAGCATGGCCGCCTTCCGGGGCTTGCCGCGCAACGCCGCCTACTCCGCCTCCAAGGCCTTCCTCCACATCTTCCTGGAGAGCCTGCGCGTGGACCTGCAGGGCACGGGGGTGAAGGTGAGCTGCCTCTACCCGGGCTTCGTCAAGAGCGAGATGACGGCCCAGAACAAGTTCGCCATGCCCTTCCTCCTGGAGACGGACGCGGCCGTGGAGCTCATGGGCCAGGCCATCCTGCGCGGGGAGGCCCAGTACGCCTTCCCCTGGCAGATGGCGGGCGTCATGGGCCTGGTGAAGCACCTGCCCAATGGCCTCTTCGACGGCATCGCGCGCCGCGCCCGCTGAGGCCCGGCGCACGGGGCGCGCTCAGGGCGCGCCCATCATGAAGTCCTGCGCGCCCACGGCGCCCTTCTCCGGGGCCACGTCGTCGGGCTGGGTGCCCTTCTTGAACCAGATGTTCACCGCGTCCTTGTCGCGGGCCCCCGCCGCGGCGAGCTTCCCCGTCTTCTTGTCGATGCGCAGAAGCCGCAGGTTGTCGCGCATCCACTCGGGCGGCCAGAACTCGTACTGGGGACGCGCCGCGAGCGCCGGCTTCATGTAGTTGAGCCAGATGGGCAGCGAGGCGCGGCCACCCGTCTCGTAGCGGCTGAGCGGGTGCTCGTTCTTGTCGTAGCCCACCCACGTCACCGTCACCAGGTCGCGCGTGTAGCCGGCGAACCAGGTGTCGAAGGAGTCGTTGGTGGTGCCCGTCTTGCCCGCCGCGGGCTTGCCCAGCCTCTGCGCCGGCCCGCCCGTGCCCTCCTGCACCACGCCGCGCAGCATGGACGTGAGGATGAAGCCCGTCTCGGGGCTCATCACCTGCTCGCCCGGCTCGAACAGCCGCGCGTAGCCCGCCGCCACCCGGTCCTGCAGGGGCGCCCAGGGGTCATCGTAGGAGGTGTGATCCTCCAGCGTGCGCCCGAAGCGATCCTCCACCTTGCGCACGAAGTACGTGGGCTTCTTGCGGCCGTAGCGGTTGAAGGTGGCGTACACGTTGGCCAGGTCGTACGGGTACACGCACGAGGAGCCCAGCGCCGCGGAGAAGTCCATGTTCATGGGCGTGCTCAGGCCCAGGCGCGTGGACCACTCGGCCATGTTCTTCACGCCCACCGCGCCGAACGTCTTCACCGCGGGGATGTTCATCGAGTTGACCAGCGCCGTGCGCAGCAGCACGTCGCCGAGGAACTCGTCGCTGTAGTTGTCCGGCTTCCAGGACACGCCGCTGTCGGGGTCATGCTCGACGATGGGCGAGTCCACGATGATGGTGGCGCCCGTCCACCCGAGCTGCTCGAGCGCCGCCGAGTACACCAGCGGCTTGAAGGAGCTGCCCGGCTGGCGGCACGCCTGGAAGGCCCGGTTGAACTCGTTGGCGTCGAAGTCGTAGCCGCCCACCATGGCGGTGAGGTACTGGCGGTGCGGATCGATGGACACCAGCGCGCTCTGCAGCTCCGGCTCCTGCTCCAGCCGGAAGAGCGGCACGCCCTGGGGGATCTCCTTGTCCAGCTTGCGGTCGAACTGGACGTTGTCGTCCGTGAGTTCCTTCTGCACCACGTGGCGAACCACGAGCACGTCGCCCACGGCGACGGCCTTCTTGACGGAGGTGAGCTGCGCGCCCGGGTAATAGCCCTCGGGGTTGACCTTGCGCGCCCAGCGCATGCCGAGCAGCGGCAACAGGCCCTTGTGCGGCCCCACCTGCACCTGCGCACCCGAGCCGTCCGACTCGATGCTGGTGACGAGCGCCACGTAGAACTTGTTCTCCACGAGCTTCTCGTCGCCCATGACCTTGATGGCCTTGTCGAGGAAGGCGCGGCGCTCCTGCTCGGTGGCCAGCTGCTGCACCGGCCCGCGGTAGCCCTGGCGCTTGTCGATGGCGAGCAGCCCCTCGAGCACCGACTCCTGGGCGGCGCGCTGGCGCTCGCTGTCCATGGTGGCGAAGATCTTCAGACCCTCGTTGAGCAACGCCT
Organism: Cystobacter fuscus; assembly: GCF_002305875.1. Lineage (NCBI taxonomy): Bacteria > Pseudomonadati > Myxococcota > Myxococcia > Myxococcales > Archangiaceae > Cystobacter > Cystobacter fuscus. The sequence continues at coordinate 10,300,117 of NZ_CP022098.1, forward strand.
TGTTGGTGTAGCGGTCCACCATGTTGCGGCGCACCTGCTCGGTGAAGTACGGGGCGAACTCGTGGAAGACGTCCTCCACCGGGTACACGCGCACCGGCTCCTCGTCGGCCTGCTTGCGCTCGGCCTCGGAGATCATCCCCTCGTCGCGCATGCGCCGCAGCACGTACGAGCGGCGCCTCTTGGCCGCCTCCGGCCGCAGGAAGGGCGAGTAGCGGCTGGGCGCCTGGGGCAGGCCGGCGATGAGCGCCATCTCCCCGAGCGTCAGGTCGCGCACGTCCTTGCGGTAGTAGTTCTCCGCCGCGCTCTGCACGCCGTAGCTGTGGTGCCCGAGGAAGACGTTGTTGAGGTAGAGGTAGAGGATCTCCTCCTTGGTGAGCGCCTCCTCCAGGCGCCGGGCGAGGATGGCCTCGCGCGCCTTGCGCGTGAGGTTCTTGGCCGTGGCGGACGCGTAGCCCTCGGCCTCGATGAGCACCGCCTTGGCCGTCTGCTGCGTCAGGGTGGAGCCACCCTGGGTGCTGCCGCCCAGGCCGATCTTCTTGGAGATCGTCTTGAAGGCGGCGCGCGCCGTGCCGAGCACGTCCACGCCGTGGTGATCGAAGAAGCTCGAGTCCTCGCTGGCGATGAAGGCCTGCACGAAGCGCTTGGGGATGTGCTCGTAGGGCACGACCTTGCGCCGGTGGTGGTAGAACTCGCCGGCCAGCACCGCGTCGTCGGTGAAGACCTCGCTGGTGATGGGGGGCCAGTAGCGGCTGACCTGGGGGATGTCGGGCAGCCCGTCGGAGAAGTGGTAGTAGAGGGCGAGGCCCGTCACGCCCGCGGCCGTGGCGCCGGTGAGCGTGGCCCAGGCGGCGAACTTCAGCAGGCGCACCCACCAGGCGCGCTTGGGAGGGACACCGTCGAGCACCAGCTTCGACTCGGAGCGGTTGGGCTTGGGGGATTTCGTGCTCATGAGGGATCCAGCGCGGCGCGCTTCAACACGTCCTTCAACTCCGGCGGCAACGCCGCCTCCACTGCCACCTTGCCCTGATGGGCCGGGTGGGGAAATTCGATGAACTCGGCGTGCAGGAACAGCCGTTTGAGACCCCACCGCGCCCGCACGTCCCGGTTGAAGGCGAAGTCTCCATACTTCTTGTCGCCCGCCACCGGGTGTCCGATGGCCACCAGATGCCTTCTTATCTGATGGGTGCGCCCGGTTTCGATGACGCAGGAGAGGAGGGCTGCCTCGCTCGACTGCCGGATGACCTTCCACCGGGTAATGGCGTCCTGCATGTTCACCCCACGACGGGCCTTGGACTCGGCCGTCTGCTGGTGCTCGGCGAGCGGCAGGTTAATGACCCCGGAGTCGCGTGGCATCTTGCCCTTCACCAAAGTGAGGTAGCGCTTGCGCGGATGTCCGTTGGTGAAGAGATCCGTGAAATGGACCATGGCCGGGCGGCGCTTGGCCACCAGGATGACGCCGCTGGTCTCCCGATCCAAGCGGTGGGCGGGACTGGCGGTGAAGTCGTTGCGCGTGGCCTTGGGGCCGAGGTAGGCGCGCACATAGTCCACGAGGGTGCCCCCGGTGATGCCGCTGCCGGTGTGGACGGCCATGCCACTGGGCTTGTTGACGGCCATGAGCCAGTCGTCCTCGAGCAGGATGTCCAGCTCGGAGGGGTCCACCGTGGGTACGGGTGCGGGTTTGCGCTCCTCGGGCGCGGAGGGGGCGAGCAGCTGCTCCTCGGTGCCCCGGATGGAGATGGTGTCCCCGGCAGCCAGGGGCTGCTCGGGTTGGGCACGCTTGCCGTTCACCCTCACCTTCTTCACGCGAATCATCTTGAAGAGGTGAGAGGTGGGCACGTTCGCGAGCTTCTTGCGGAGGAACTTGTCCAACCGCATGCCCGCGCTGTCTTCCTCGATTCGGAACTCGATCATTTGACTGGCGCCCGGACCACACCACACCGATAAATTCGGGTCCATGCCGAAAGCCCCCACGATTGAACAGCTCCTGCAGAACGGAAGCGCGGACTGGAACCGCCTGCGCAAGGCCGGCAAGGTGCCAACCGAGCACACGGGAGCGACCTTCTCGCAGCTCTTCTCCGCCAACGCCGACCTGTCGGGCCTCGGGCTGGTGGGCAGCGAGTGGGAGCGCTGCGACCTGTCCAAGATGAACTTCCGGGACGCGGACCTCTCCAACGCCTACTTCCACGGAGGTCGCATGCAGGACTGTGACTTCCGCGGTGCCAACCTGGAAGGCGCCACCTTCGAGAAGCTCAAGCTCCTGCGCTGCGACTTCACCGGCGCCCAGGGCCTGGAGGAGGCGGACTTCGACGACGTGGACATGGACCGCGTCGTCGGCCTGGATGGTCAGGAAGCGCCCCCGCCCCCTCCCCCGCCCGTCCAGGGCATCACCGCCTTCACCCGCGAGCAGCGCGACAAGGTGATGGGACCGGGAGCGGTGCTGGGCCTGCCCTCCGCGGAGGCCCCCGCCGAGGGCGAGCTGCCCCCCTTCCGGCCCCAGGACAACCCCGGCCAGCTCTTCTTCCGCGCCCTCAAGCGGCTGGGGGCCCCGCCGGTGTGGGTGCTCGACGTGCCCGGCCTGCGCCCCCTCATCCCCACGCGCCTGCCGCCGGGCAGTTCCCTGGAGACGCTCTACCGCGAGTCGGTGAAGACGCGTCTGGAGAACAAGAAGCCCTCGGCGGATCCGGCCGCCGTGGAGCGCGCCCAGCGCTCGCTGCGCATGGGCTCCAAGGACGCCAACATCGCCGCCATGTACCTGCGCGAGGTGGGTGTGGTGCCCGCCTTCCGCTTCTCCGCGGCCAAGGTGCTCAAGGAGGCCCTGCGCGAGGAGCTCCAGGTGGATGACCTCACCGGCACGGTGGACCCGCGCACCACGGGCGCCCTGCTGGAGCTGCGCCTGCCCCAGGAAGTGGTGGAGCACACCCACGACGTGCGCCGCCGCCACGCCGCCACCCAGCTCTACACCTCCCTGCTCGAGGCCGGCTTCAACCCGGAGAACAACTGGGACGAGGCGCTCGAGTCGGCCGACGCCGCCATGGAGCTGGCACAGCTGGCCACCGGGGACGACCGGCAGGCCCTGCTCGAGGGCTTCCAGGTGTTCGCCGCCCTCCCCGAGGAGGCCCGGCTGCGGCGCCTGGCCTACCTCGCCGAGGCCCTGGGCCACCTGGAGCTGCTCGGAAGGCTGCCCGAGGGCATGGAGCCCGCGTGGCTCACCGGCCCCGAGACGCGCGAGTGTCACGACCGGGAGATGACCTACGTGCAGTCGCTGCGCGCCGAGGACATCCCCAAGAAGGTGCCCGCGCTGGGCAAGAGCGAGCTGGGCGTGCCCGAGGGCGAGGTGCCCGAGGAGAGCGACGAGGATCTCTTCGTCCACCTGCGCTGTGACGTGTGCGGCAAGGAGAAGCTCATCGTCCAGTCACCCGGCGAGGCGTGAAGCGGCGGGAGGGGTGCTACAGGAGCGCGAGCTGCCGGGGCTGCCCGAGCGCTCGCGCGTCCAACCCCTCCCCGCGCAACACCTCGGCCAGTTCCTCGGCGAAGCCGTGGTGGGTGAGGATGTCGCGGGCGCCGGTGGCCTTGGCATAGCGCACCAGGGACGCGCAGTCGGCGTGGTCGGACACCGGGAAGGCCACGTCCGCGCCGTAGCGCCGCGCGGTCCCCGGTCCATCCAGCGCCCAGCCGGTGAGCACGGCGGTGGCCCGGGGCCAGAAGGGCGCGAGCGCCCCGTTGCGAGCCAGGTGCGGTGGGAAGAAGAGCACCTCGCCCGGCTCCACCCGGCCATCGAAGCGGCGCATGCGCTCGATGGGCACCCCCAGCTCGCCATAGAGCACGGCCACCTCGTGGATGGACTCATGCGCCACGAGCGAGAAGCCCCGGCCCGACAGGTACTTCATCGCCTCCTGGCTCTTGCCCAGTGAATAGCCCAGGAGCACCGGCACCGCGCCACGCTCCAGGTGGCGGCGCACCCAGGACTCCACCTCCCCGAGCACCTCCTCGCGCGGCGGAAAGGCGTAGCGCGGGTGCCCGAAGGTGGACTCGATGATGAGCAGATCGCACTCGGCCACCTGGGCGGGCTCGGCGGTGAGGGAGGGCTCGAGGTTCAGGTCCCCCGTGAAGACGATGCGCTTGCCGTCCTCGCGGATGATGCGCAGTTGGGCGCTGCCGAGCACGTGGCCTGCGGGCAGGAGCTCGAGCGAGAGCGGGCCCAGGTCGAAGGGGCGACCATAGGGCGCGGGCAGCGGCGCGGCGACCTTGCCCAGGCGGTGCGCCATGAAGCGCAGCGTGGCGGCCGTGGCGATGGTGCGCTCGTGCCGGGCGATGTGGTCCGCGTGCGCGTGACTCACGAAGGACAGCGGCGTCTTCCGGGTGGCGTCCAGGAACAGGGGCGTTCCGGCCAGTTGCAACCCATTCCTTCGCAGTTCGACGCTCATGAGAGACGTTGGGTATAGCGCGTCCGGGCGGGCGTGCACCTCTTCTGGCCCCTCTCGCCCGGATGCCGGGCGGGCACCGGAGCGATCCCTCGCGCATGGCCGTCTGGGAGACATCGCTGGGGGCTCCAGTGTCACCCCGCGACCAGGGCACCCCTCACCCGGGGAAGTGGGGAAATACATTGTGCTAGCACGCCGCCGCCCCGCCGAACGCACATACACCGGAGACCGAGCCCAATGCCCCAGGTGGCCGACTTCATCGAGAACAACCGCGACCTGCTCGTCCGGCGCTTCCTGGAAGAGGCGGGCAAGCTGGAGTCGGCCCGGGGGCTCAAGCCCCACCAGCTCATCGACACCATCCCCGAGTACCTCGCGACACTCGCCACCATCTCCCGCCAGGGCCACCGGGGAGACCCCGAGGCGACCAAGCGGCGTCTGGAGGAGACGCATATCGGCCTGCGCCTGCGCTCCGGCTACAACCAGGAGGAGACGACGAGCGAGTACGTCCTCCTGGGACGCCTCATCTCCTCGCTCTGGGAGCACCTGCCCCAGCGCGAGCAGCCCCCCTACCCGGACAAGGCGCTCCTGTTCACCGAGCTCCAGGAGGCGATGAACCAGGTCATCGTCACCTTCAGTGGCTACAGCCTGGAGGACCAGCAGCGGGAGAAGCTCTTTCTTCGCCGCCTCGAGGCGATCGCCTCGGAGCTCTTCGAGACTCCCGAGACCCCCGTGCCCCTCCACGAGCGGATGCACGCCCTGGTCGAGGTCGTCCAGCAAGCGGTGAACGCGGACGCGGCCGCGCTCCTGCTCGCGCACCCGGACACCACGAGACTCCTGCCCACCATGTACACGGGCCGATGGAGCGGCCAGGTCGACGCCGAGCCCGTGGAGGATCCGGAGTCCTTCGTGGGCCGGCTGGCGGCCTCGGAGGAACCCCTCACCCTGGCGGACGCGACGGACGCCCATGTCCCCCTCGCCGAGGGCATCCGCCGCAGTGGCCTGCGCTCGCTGCTGGGCTTGCGGCTGTGGTCCCACGGCAAGCTGCTCGGGGTGCTGTACCTCGGCGTCGCCGAGACGCGGATCTTCCAGCCCCAGACCCGGCGCTACCTCGAGACACTGGTGGAGTACCTCTCCGGCATCATCGAGAAGGCGCTCCTGCTCCAGCGGCTGCGCGCGAGCAACGAGCGGCTGCGCGCCTCCGAGACGTTCCACCGGATGGCGACCGAGGCCATCAGTGATGCCCTCTGGGACTGGAACCTGCTGACGGACTCCCTCGCCTGGAGCCCCAGTGTCCAGACGCTCTTCGGGTACAGCCCGCAACAGCTCGGCCCGCACATCTCCGGCTGGTCCGACAACATCCACCCCGAGGAGCGCGAGCGCATCCTCCACTCCGTCCACGAGGCCATCGACGGGGGCGGCACGCGGTGGAAGAGCGAGTACCGCTTCCGCCACCAGAACGGCGATTACGTCCACGTCACCGACCATGGCCTCATCGAGCGCGACGCGCGGGGCAAGGCCGTGCGGATGGTGGGGGCGATGCAGGACATCACCGCGCGGAAGATGGCGAGCGCGGCCATCCAGGAGAGCGAGGAGCGGCTGCGGGTGGCGGCCTGGGCGGCGGAGCTGGGCACCTGGGACTTGCAGCCAGTCACGGGCGTGCTGCGCTGGGACGAGCGCGCCAAGAGGCTCTTCGGTCTACCTCCCGAGACCCATATGACGTACGAGCTGTTCCTCTCGCGGCTCCACCCGGAGGATCGCGAGCGCACGAAAGCCCTGGTGCAGCGGGCGCTCGCGGGAGAGAACGGGGGCGAGTACCGCACCGAGTACCGGACGCTGACACGGGGCCCCACGGGGGAGCATCGATGGATCCGCTCGGCGGGCCGAGCCATCTTCGAGGGCAAACAGGCGGTGCGCTTCATCGGCGTGCTCCAGGACGTCTCCGACCGCAAGCGCCAGGAACAGCAGGCGCGCACGCGGGCGGAGTTCGAGGAGCAGCTCATCGGCATCGTCTCCCACGATCTGCGCAATCCCCTCAACGCGATCGCCCTGTCCGTGGCGGCGCTCCTGCGGCACGATGACCTGAGCGAGCGGCAAGCCAAGGGCATCGCGCGCATCCAGGCCGCGGCGGAGCGCGCCACCCGGATGATCCGCGACCTGCTCGACTTCACCCGGGCCCGGCTCGGTGGGGGCATCCCCCTGCAGCGCGGCTCCTGTGACTTCCACGCGCTCACCCAGCAGGTGGTGGAGGAGGTGAGGCTCGCCCACCCCGAGCGGGACGTGCACCACGAGGGAAGCGGCCTGGGCAAGGGCGAGTGGGATGGGGACCGGCTGGCCCAGGTCATCACCAACCTGGTGAACAACGCCCTGGCCTACAGCCCTCCGGGCACGCCCGTGCGCGTGGAGACGCGCGGCGAGGATGGCGCCGTCCTGCTCCGCGTGCACAACATGGGCGATCCCATCCCCCCCGAGTTGCTGCCGCGCCTCTTCGAGCCCCTGACCCGGGGCAAGGAGAAGGCGGGCACGGCCAGCCGCAGCATCGGCCTGGGCCTCTACATCGTGCATCACATCGTGAATGCGCACGGCGGGCGCGTGGAGGTGCACTCCAGCGTGGAGGAGGGCACGACCTTCACCGTGCGGCTTCCCCGCGGCTGACTCACCCCCCGGTGGGCGCCGAGGCCCTCCCGGGGAAGAAGCGCGCCCAGAGCACCCCACTCACCTCGGCCACCAGGACGCCCAGCACGATGAGGCCGCCGCCCACCCACTCGCGCGGACCGAGCCGCTCGTGGCCGATCCCCACCGAGGACAGCGCCGCGAAGACGGGCTCCGTGCAACAGAAGAGCGCCACGCGCACCGCCGTCGTGCGGGCCTGCGCCCACACCTGCAGGGTGAGCGCCAGGGCACTGGCGGCGACGCCGCAGAACAGCGCCGCGCCCACGAAGGACGGCGTCCAGTGCACCCGCGCGCCGGTGAAGGGCAGGCAGAGCACGGACAGCAGCGCCACCACCCAGAGCTGCACCGCCACGAGTGCCACCACGTCCGTCTTCGCGGCGATGCGGTCGGTGAAGAGGATGTGGAAGGCGTAGGCCGCCGCGCCCCCCAGCGTCAGGACATCCCCCGGGGAGAGTCCCTCGCGCAGGTTCGCGCCGGTGAGCGCGTAGAGCCCCACCGTGGCTATCGCCACGCCCGCCCACGAGGAGGCGCGCGGCATCCGGCGGAAGAGCGCCCAGCCCAGCACCGGCACCAGCACCACGTACGTCCCGGTAATGAAGGCCGAGCGCGACGGCGTGGTGGACACCAGGCCCAGCGTCTGTAGGGCGAAACACAGGAAGAGGAGCACGCCCAGTGCGCCGCCTCGCAGCAGCGTGGCCCGCTCGAGCATCTTGCGCCGGGCGATGACCGAGAGCGTCAGCGCGCCGATGCAGAAGCGCAGCCCGAGGAAGGAGAACGGATCCCCATGGCCGAGCGCGTCCTTGACCATCACGAAGGTGACGCCCCACAGGGCATTCATGAGGAGCAGCACACCATCCACCTGGAGGCGCTCGAGGGAGGCCCGGGGGCCAGGGGTGACGAGGGGCGTGCTCACGGACGGGCTCGGCAAGACACGAAGGGGGAAGGAATACCTCCGCCTTTTGGCCTACCCTCCGGTGCGATGCAACAAGCGGGCGGCGCTTGCCGGCCCTGGAAGAAGCGCTAAGAGGGGGCGCTCGCCGCCAGGAGAACGACCATGAGCACGACGTCCGAGGGCCCCATCACCCCCCAGAAGAGTTGGTTCGGCCGCAACTGGGCCTGGTTCATCCCCATGGGGTGCCTGGGCCTGCTGTTGTCCTGCGGCTGCCTGGGTGCCCTCATCGCGGGCCTCACCTTCAAGAGCCTCCGCGACAACAACGTCGTCACCGAGGCGCTCGCCCGGACGAGGCAGTCGCCCGAGGCCCGCGAGGTGCTCGGCGAGCCCATCGAGGCGGACTGGAAGGTCCAGGGCTCGTTCTCCACCACCAACGGCCAGGGCTCGGCCCAACTGGCCATTCCCGTCCGCGGCCCCAAGGCCGAGGGCACCCTCCACGTGGAGGCCTACAAGCGCGACTCGGACACGTGGACCTTCACCACGCTCGAGCTCGACGTGCCCGACCACCCGGAGCTCAACCTGCTGGGCGACGCGCCCTCCGCCCCTCCGGGCACCATCCCCGCCCGCCCGGACCTGCCCGACGTGGAGCCCCTGCCCGACGAGGAAGAGATGCAGGAGGAGCCCCCCGCTTCCGACGACAAGGACGTCGAGCTGTAGCCCCCCGCAACGCCGAAGGGGCGGCCGCGAGGGGACACAACCCCCGCCACCGCCCCTTCATGGAAGACCCGAACCCGAGCGGGCCCGGACCTCCTGCCACCCGGGGACTACTTGGCCTTGTGCACGGCCTCGCGCAGCGCGGGCAGGATCTTGAAGAGATCATCCACCAGGCCGTAGTCCGCCACCTGGAAGATGGGGGCCTCGGGGTCCTTGTTGATGGCGACGATCGTCTTGGAGCTCTTCATGCCCGCCAGGTGCTGGATGGCGCCGCTGATGCCCGCGGCGATGTAGAGCTGGGGCGCGACCACCTTGCCCGTCTGGCCGATCTGGAGATCGTTGGGCACCCAGCCGGCGTCACACACCGCGCGGGACGCGCCCACCGCGGCGTTGAGCTCGTCGGCCAGCGCCTCGATCTCCTTGAAGTCGCCCTTGGTGCCACGGCCACCGGAGACTACCACGCGCGCCTCGGTCAGCTCGGGCCGCGCGCTCTTGACCTCCTTGAAGTCCACGAACTTCGTCTTGCCGCCCTCCACCTTGGGGGAGAACGTCTTGACCTCGGCGGCGCCCTGGCCCCCGGCGGCGGCCGGGAACTCGGTGGCGCGCAGGGTGAACACCTTCACCGGCGTGGTCAGCTTCACCTCGGCGAAGACGTTACCGGCCCACATGGGGCGGTTGAAGACGATGTCCGCGCCCGAGCCCCCGAAGCCCAGCACGTCCGTGGCCATGGCGGCCTGCAGCCGGGCAGCCACGCGCGGCAGCAGATCCTTGCCCTGGGCGGTGGAGGCCGCGCCCACGAAGGAGGCGTTGAGGCTCTTGGCCAGCTCGGCGATGGCCGGGGCGTACGTCTCGGCCAGGTAGTGCTCGAACTCGGGGGCCGCGGCGGTGTGCACCACCTTGGCGCCCAGGCCCTTGAGCTCCTCGGTGACCTTGGAGGGATCCTTGGAGAGCAGCACCAGGTGCAGCTCGGCGCCCGCCTTGTCCGCGAGCTGCTTGCCCGCGCCCACGGCGTTGAGGGTGGCCTTGCGCAGGTGGCCGTCCGGCTGCTGCTCCGCGACGATGAGAACGATCGACATGTTCGACTCCAATGCTTGTCGGAAGAAGGAAGGAAGGGGCCCGGACTACAGGGCCTTGGCCTCGTTGCGCAGCTTGTCCACCAGCGTCGCCACGTCCGGCACCCTGATGCCGGCCTTGCGCGCGGGGGGAGCGGCCATCTTGAGCACCTGCACCTTGGGGGTGACGTCCACGCCGAGCTTCTGCGGGGTCAGCTCCTCGATGGGCTTGCTCTTGGCCTTCATGATGCCCGGCAGGCTCGCGTAGCGCGGCATGTTCAGGCGCAGGTCCGTGGTGACCACCGCGGGCAGCGTGCACTCGATGGTGGCCAGTCCGTTGTCCACCTCGCGCACCACGCGCACCGACTTGCCATCCGCGCCCAGCACCAGCGCCGGCGACTTGCTCTTCTCCTGCTCGCTCTCCAGCGACTCGACCTTGGAGGCGAACGTGGCCTGGCCCCAGCCGAGGTACTCGGCCAGGTACTGGCCCACCTGGTTCTGGTCATCGTCGATGGACTGCTTGCCCAGGACGACCAGGTCCGGCTTCTCCTTCTCCGTCACCTTCTGCAGCAGCCCCGCCACGCCCATCTGATCCAACGCGCCCGTGTGGTTCACCCACACCGCGCGCGTGGCGCCCATGGCGAGCGCGTGCCGCAGCTGCTCCTGCACTTCCTTGCCGCCGATGGAGACCACCACCACCTCGCCGCCATGCTTGGCCACGAGGCGCAGGGCCTCCTCCACCCCGATCTCATCGAAGGGATTGATCTTGTACTTGAGCCCCTCCTTCACGATGTCCGAACCGTCCGGCTTCACCTTGATCTTGGACTCGGGGTCTTCCACGCGCTTGGCGGTGACGAGGATCTTCACGGTCGTTCTTCTCCATTCCGAAGACGAAGAGCGGCTATCTCCCACTCGAAAAGGCGGGGGCGTCATGTCGGATGACGCACCGCACTGGGGAGATAATCGAGGGCATTGATTTTCGCATCAACACCCCCGACCGGCAACCGGGAAGCGCGCGCGGACTGTAGGATTTCTTATCCGACGAGTCCTATTTGAACAGCTCCTTGGCGATGACGAGCCGCTGCACCTGGCTGGTGCCCTCGTAGATTTGAATGAGCTTGGCGTCGCGCATGAGCTTCTCGACCGGGTATTCCTTGATGTAGCCGTAACCGCCGTAGACCTGGACGGCGTCGGTGGCGACCTTCATGGCCATGTCGGCGGCGAAGCACTTGGCGTAGGAGGACAGGAGGGTGTTCTTCTGGCCCTGGTCGAGCAGCCAGGCGCTCTCGTGGCAGAGCAGACGCGCGGCGTGGGTGTTCATGGCCATGTCGGCGAGCATGAACTGGATGGCCTGGTGCTCGCGGATGGGCTTGCCGAAGGTGCGGCGTTGGCTGGAGTACTCCAGGGAGTACTCGAGGGCGGCGCGGGCGATGCCCACGGACATGATGGCGGTGATGGGACGGCTGTTGTCGAGCGTCTCCATGGCGATGCGGAAGCCCTCGCCCTCCTCGCCGATGCGGTTGGCCACCGGCACGCGCACGTCCTCGAAGGTGAGGGTGACGGTGTCGCTGGCGCGCTGGCCCATCTTGTTCTCGTGCTTGCCGGGGGTCAGGCCCTTGGGACGGCCCTCCACCACGAAGCAGGTGATGCCCTTGTGCTTCCTGGCCTTATCGACCGTGGCGAACACCGTGTACTGGTCCGCGTGGCCGCCGTTGGTGATGAAACACTTGGAGCCGTTGAGCACGTAGTGGTCGCCGTCACGCACGGCGGTGGTGCTCATGTTGGCCACGTCCGAGCCCGCCTCCGGCTCGGTGAGACAGAAGGCGGCGAGCTTGAACTTCTCCGTGAAGGGGGTGAGCAGGCGCTTCTTCTGCTCCTCGGTGGCGCCCACGACGATGGGCAGGTTGGCCAGATCGTTGGCGGTGATGGAGGTGGCCATGCCCGAGCAGCCCCAGGCCAGCTCCTCGTAGGCGAGGAGCTGGTCGAGGTGCGCCAGCCCCAGGCCGCCGCACGACTCGGGGATGTTCATGTTGAGCAGGCCATTCTCCCAGGCGGAGGCGATGATGTCGCGGGGGAACTCGCTCGTCTCGTCGTGGTGGGCCGCCTTGGGGCGGATGACCTCGCGGGCGAACTTGCGCGCCATCTCCTGCAGGGCGCGCTGGGATTCGGAGAGCTGGAAGTCCATGGGGTCCTCGCTGCGTGGGGCCGGGACCGCGTGGGCGCGAGGAATCCGTCCTCTCCGCCAGGGCCCCAGACGACTGTAGGTGCCCAGACGAATACTCCGCGGCCCGGAATTCCGCCAGTCCGCCCACCCCCTCGCGAGGCCCGCGCTCGCTCGTTCCCCCTGATGAAACGAGAAGGCCACCGGCTCCCGTGAAGGAGGCGGTGGCCCGTGGACTTCAATGGCGTTCCCGGAAACCGGGGTTGTGTCTCAGGGCTTGGCGGCCTTGGGAACCTTCTCCCAGTCGGCCAGGAACTTCTTGATGCCCGCGTCGGTGAGCGGGTGGTTGGCGAGCTGGGCGATGACGCTGAAGGGCAGCGTGGCCACGTCGGCGCCCATGCGCGCCGCCTGCAGCACGTGCACGGGGTTGCGCACGCTGGCCACCAGCACCTGCGTCTGGAAGTCGTAGTTCTGGTAGATCTCGATGATGTGGGCGATGAGCTCCATGCCGTCCTGGGAGATGTCATCCAGGCGGCCCACGAAGGGCGAGATGTACGTGGCGCCCGCCTTGGCGGCCAGCAGCGCCTGGTTGGCGGAGAAGCACAGCGTCACGTTGGTCTTGATGCCCTCGGCGGTGAGCGTCTTGACGGCCTTCATGCCCTCCACGCCCATGGGGACCTTCACCACCACGTTCTTGTGGATCTTGGCGAGGCCCCGGCCTTCCTTGACCAGCTCGTCGGCCTTCTCGGAGACGCACTCGGCGCTCACCGGCCCATCCACGATGGAGCAGATCTCCCGGATGGTCTCCTCCAGGCCCCGGCCCGCCTTGGCGAGCAGCGACGGGTTGGTCGTCACACCATCCACACAGCCCATGTCGTAGGCGGTGCGGATCTCCTTGATGTCGGCGGTATCGATGAAGAACTTCATCTCGTCCCCTCTCCAGGTTCAGGTCAGCGGGCGGTTGGGCCCTCTTCGAGTCAACCCGCGGGGTGGGCTCAGGCACTCCCGAGTGCCCGCCGGGCGAGGAGGCGCGTAGCCGATGCCCCCGGGTGCGTCAAGCTGGCAGGCCCGCTGTGTCCAGAGGTACAACGCCGCCCCACCATGGCCCGAGCCCCCCGCAACACCGCCCGCAAGCCGCGCCTTCGGGCCGTGCCTCCCCAGGAAGATGCACCCGTGACGCCGTCCGTGCCCGCCGCGGACGAGCGCGAGGCCACGCTCGCCTATGCCCGCAGCGTGCTGGAGGCGGAGGCCCAGGCCATCCTCGGACTGATGGGGCGGGTGGGCGATGCCTTCCTGCGCGCCCTGGAGCTGGTGCGCGACTGCCCGGGCCAGGTGGTGGTGACGGGCATCGGCAAGGCGGGGCTCATCGGCCAGAAGCTGTCGGCCACGCTGGCCTCCACCGGCATCCGCTCCGTCTTCCTCCACCCCACCGAGGCGGCGCACGGAGACCTGGGCCGGGTGGGCCGTGGAGACGTCATCCTCGCGCTCTCCAACAGCGGCGCCACCGAGGAGCTGGTGCGGCTGTTGCCCTCGTTCAAGCGGCTGGGCGCGCCCGTCATCGCCCTCACGGGTGACGCGGAGAGCCCGCTGGCGCGCGGCGCGGACGTGGTGCTGGACATCGGCCGCATCGAGGAGGCGTGCCCCATGGGCCTGGTGCCCACCGCCTCCACCGCGGCGCTGCACGCCATCGGGGACGCGCTCGCCATGGCCGTGCTGCGCTCGCGCCCCTTCGGCTCCGCCGAGTACGCCCTGCTCCACCCCGCGGGCAAGCTCGGCCGCTCCGTCATGCGCGTCGTCGATTTGATGCGCTCGGGCTCCTCCAATCCGCTCGTGCGCGACACCGCGAAGCTGTCCGAGGCCGTGGTGGTGATGACGAACACGCCGGGACGCCCCGGAGCCACCAACGTCGTGGACAAGCAGGGGCGGCTGGTGGGCATCTTCACGGACGGAGACCTGCGCCGGCTCGTGGAGAAGGGCTTCACCGACTTCGAGCGGCCCCTGCGCGAGGTGATGGGCAAGCGGCCCCGGTGCGTGGGCCCCGAGGTGCTGGTGCTCGAGGCCACCCGCCTCATGCGCGAGGCGCGCGTGGATCAACTCCCCGTGGTGGACGCCGAGGGCCGCGCGGTGGGACTGCTCGATGTACAGGACCTGCTCGCCGCGCGATCCTTCTAGACTGCGGGGACATGAAGATCGCCCTCCTGGATGACTATCAGCGCGTCGCGCGGGACTTCGCCGACTGGACGCGCCTGCCCGCGGACAGTGAGCTCGTGGTGTTCGACCACCACATCGCCGAGCGCGAGGTGCTGCTCGAGACCCTCCAACGCTTCGAGGTGATCGTCCTCATGCGCGAGCGCACGCCCTTCCCCGTCGAGGTGATCGAGCGGCTGCCGAACCTGCGCCTGCTCATCACCACGGGCAATCGCAACGCGTCCATCGACCTCGCGGCCTGCCGGGCGCGCGGCATCACCGTGAGCGGCACGGGCGCGGTGGGCACGTCCACCGCGGAGCTGACCTGGGGCCTCATCCTCGCGCTCATCAAGCGCATCCCGCTCGAGGACCGTGCCCTGCGCGCGGGGAGCTGGCAGACGGGACTGACCACGAGTCTCACGGGCAAGCGGCTGGGTCTGCTGGGGCTCGGGAAGCTGGGCACGCAGGTGGCGCGCGTGGGTCAGGCCTTCGGCATGGAGGTGGTGGCCTGGAGCCAGAACCTCACCGACGCGCGGGCCGCCGAGGTGGGCGTCCGCCGGGTGGAGAAGCGCGAGCTGTTCGCCACCTCCGACATCGTCAGCCTGCACCTGGTGCTCGGGGAGCGCACGCGGGGCATCGTCGGCGCGGAGGAACTCAACGCCATGAAGCCGGAGGCCTGCTTCATCAACACCGCGCGGGCGGGGCTCGTGGACGAGACCGCGCTCCTGGAGGTGCTGCGCGAGCGGCGCATCGCCGGGGCGGGGCTGGATGTCTTCCCCATCGAGCCCCTGCCGTCGAACCATCCCCTGCTCGCCCTGGACAACGTCGTGTTGACGCCACACCTGGGCTACGTGACGCGGGAGAACTACGCCGTCTTCTACCGCGACGCGCTGGAGGACATCCTCGCCTGGAAGGCCGGCAAGCCCGTGCGCCGGCTCGCCTGAGGCGCCACGGCGGCTACTCCAGCTTGGCCTGGAGCGAGGCGCTCGCCGCGTAGTCCGGCGCGGAGGCCGCCAGCTTCGCCCACAGGGCCTTGGCGCCCTTCGTGTCGCCCTTGGCCTTGAGCGTCTCGCCGAGCTTGTCCACCGCCGCGGGATCCGAGCTCACCGCCACGCCCCACACCCGATCCGCGGTGGGCTTGCCCAGACCCACGAGCGTCCACGCCAGACCCGCCTTCACCCGCCCATCCGGACGCAGCGGCATCACCTGCCGGTACGCCGTGAGCGCCTCGTCGTAGCGCCCCTTGGAGAGCAGCTCCTCGCCCTGAGCCACCGTCTGATCGAGCTGGGCCTCGAGCTCTGGCGTGTGCTCGACGCTGTTCATCGCATCCATGGTCTCCTGCGAGACCATGGGCGCCGAGGCCCCGCCGCCCTGCATGGGACCCGCCGCCATGGGACGTCCGCCCGCGTTGGGCGCCGACGCCTGCGCCATGGCAGGAGGACCTCCTCGCGACAGATCCAGCTTCGAGGAGCGGATGCGCCGGTCCTCCTCGCGCGTGGCCAGCCACTTCTTCATGCCGCCGGCCTTCTCCGCCTCGTCCGTCATGCGCGACAGCTTGCGCGCCAGCGACACCCGGGGAGAGGTGGGGTGCGCCGCGATGAAGGCCTCGAAGCCCTCGTGCGCGCTGCGCAGCGCCTTCACGTCCTCGCCCCGCGTCTCGTAGAGCACCGCCGAGCGCCCGAAGAGCGCGTCGGCGAACGACGGCGCCACCTCCAGCACGCGCTCGTACACCTTGAGCGCGCCCGGGGCGTCATTCGTCAGGAAGAGCGCGTTGGCGCGCATGGACTCCACGTCCAGCGACAGCTCGAGCGCCGCGCGCGCACAGGCCACCGCGCCCGCCGTGTCGCCCTTCTTCGCGCGCTCGGCCGCCACCTTCGCCCGCTCCTCCATCGCCGTCTGATCCGTGAAGCCGCAGCGGGCCTCCTCCGCGCTCGGCACCGCGCCCGCGCCCAGCTTCTTGCGCTGCGCGAGGAACAGCTCGCGCGTGGACTTCGCCTTGTCCTCGGCCTGCTGGAGGTAGGGGATGGCCTCCTCGAAGCGGCCGCTCGTGTAGTAGAGCTTGCCGAGCGACGAGGCGATCTCGAAGGTCTTCTCCCGCTCGCGCAGGCCCTGCATCCCCTCCAGTTGCTTGAGCAGCTCGTCCGCGGTGGGCGCCGCGCGGCCCGTCATCGCGGGGTGGCCTTGCGGCAGCGCGGAGGGATCCACGGGGGCCGGGCTGCCCACACCGACGGCGGGGGGATGGCCCGGGGGCAGACCCGTGGGGGGCGAGGAAGCAGCCGGGGGCTCGGCGGCCGCGCCGAGGGGCGGGTGACCGGCGGGCAGGGAGGGAGGATCGGCGGCGAGCAGCGCCGCGGTGGCGGTCAGGGCCAGCGAGAGGGTCATGACTCGGTCAGGGGGTAAGAGGGTTCAGGCCACTGGGTGGACTCGCACCGCTGCACGTCCTGGGGCGAGAGCTGCTCGAGCAACTGCGCCACGGTCAGGCACAACACCGGGTGCTCCACATGGGGTGCCAGCTCGGCCAGGGGCTCCAGCGCGAAGCGGCGTTTGTGCAGCTCCAGGTGGGGAACCTGGAGATTGGGGTCGGCCACGATCTCACCCTCCCACAGGAGGATGTCGAGGTCGATGGGACGCGGACCCCAGCGCGCCCCTCCGGGCTCGCGGCCCAGATCCATCTCGATCTGCTTCAGGATGGTCAACAGGCGCTGGGGAGGCAGCGCGCACTCCAGCTCCACCACGGCGTTGAGGTAGCGGGGCTGGGGAGGCCCCACCGGAGCGCTCTCGAAGAGCGAGGAGCAGCGCAGCACCACCACCGCGTCGATGCGCGAGAGCGCCTCGAGAGCGGAGACGAGCTGGACTTCCCGGTCTCCCTCATTGGAGCCCAATCCGACATAGACGTTGGAGTTCAAGGCTCCATCTCAACAGGAAGAGCCCGGGTCCGGATTCCCAGGGGGCTCATGTCGCCCTCGGAAAGCCGAGCACGTCGGCCATGTCGTACAACCCCGGCGTCCGGCCCGTCACCCAGCGCGCGGCGCGCAGGGCCCCGAGGCCGAACTGGTCCCGGCTGGTCGCCCGGTGGGTCAGCTCGATGCGCTCGCCCTCGCCGTAGAAGAACACGGTGTGCTCGCCCACCACATCTCCGCCCCGCAGCGTCTGGACGCCGATCTCCTTCCTGGGGCGCGCGCCGATCTGGCCGTGGCGGGCGAAGGTCAGGTCCTCCTGGCCGCGCCCCAGCGCCGAGGCGAGCACCTCGGCCAGCTTCAGCGCCGTGCCCGAGGGAGCGTCCTTCTTCATGCGGTGGTGGGCCTCCAGCACCTCCACGTCGTAGCCGTCACCCAGGACGCGGGCGAACTCGGCGGCCATGCGGATGACCACGTTCACCCCCACCGAGGTGTTGGGGGCGAGCACCACGGGGATGGAGGCCGCGCTCCGGGCCACCTCCGCGCGGGCCTCGGGGGTGAAGCCCGTGGAGCCGATGACCAGGGCCACGCCGCGCTCGGCGCACTGGCGCGCATGCACCACGCTGGCCTCCGCGCTGGTGAAGTCGAGGACCACCTGGGCCCGCGCCGCGTCGAGCACCCGGCCCAGGTCATCCCCCGCGGGAACGCCGAGCGCCGCCAGTTGCTCGGCCTTGCCCCGGGCGGTGGCACCGGCCAGCTCCAGGTCCGGCGCCTCGCGCACGAGGCGGTTCAGGGTGGCGCCCATGCGCCCGGTGACGCCCGTGAGGACGGTGCGAATCATGGGGAGGCGTCTCCTAGCCCTGGAGCAGGCCCAGCTTGCGCAGCTCGGCCTCCAGCTTCCGGGCGTTGGGCTCGGTCATGGGAACCAGCGGCAGGCGGACCTCGGGACCGAACAGCCCCAGGGCGTGCAGCGCCCACTTCACGGGGATGGGGCTGGACTCGACGAAGAGCAGCCGGTGCAGCTCGTTCATCCGCACCTGGAGCGCCCGCGCCTGCTCGAACCGCCCGGCGCGCGCGGCCGCCACCAGGTCCGCCATCATCCGGGGCGCCACGTTCGAGGACACGGAGATGACGCCCTTGCCTCCGCACGCGATGAAGGGCAGCACGGTGAAGTCGTCTCCGGACAGCAGCGTCAACCGATCGCCGCACTTCTCCACCAGGTCCACCGCGCGGGGCATGTTGCCCGTGGCCTCCTTGATGGCCACCACCTCGGGCACGTCGCACAGCCGCAGCACCGTCTCCGGCAACAGGTCCACGCCGGTGCGGCCCGGCACGTTGTAGACGACGATGGGAAAGCCCGGATGGGCGCGGGCCACGGCCTTGTAGTGCTCCACCAGGCCCGCCTGCGTGGGCTTGTTGTAGTAGGGCGTCACGAGCAGCGCGCCGTCCGCCCCCACGTCCCGCGCGAGCCGCACGCCCGCGATCGTCTCCGCGGTGCTGTTGGAGCCCGCGCCCGCCACCACGGGCGCCCGGCCGGCCGCCTCGTCCACCGCCACGCGGATGGCGCGCTGGCGCTCCTCGGCGGACATCGTCACCGCCTCGCCCGTCGTCCCCATGGGGATGAGCCCACTGGTGCCCCCCGCGAGTTGCTGGCGGATGAGCGCCCGGTAGGCTCCCTCGTCGAACGCTCCCTGCCGGAACGGCGTGGCGAGCGCGGTCATCGAGCCTTCGAAAGTCTTCATACAGCGGCTTATACGGTCAGGGGCTCTCGCCGCGCCAGAGGTCCTCGACGCGCTCGCGCTCGCGCACCACCCGCCATGCACTCCCGTCAACCATCACCTCGGCCGGGCGGGGTCGTGAGTTGTAGGTGGAGGCCATGCTCATGCCATAGGCCCCGGCGCTCATGAAGGCATACAGCTCGCCCTGCCGGGGCAACACCAGCGGTCGCTGTCGGGCGAGCACGTCGGTGGACTCGCACACCGGACCCACCACGTCCACGTCCACGGCCTTGCCCCGCCGCTGCACCAGGGGCTGGAGGCCATGGTGCGCGTCATAGAGGGCGGGCCGCATCAGATCGTTCATCCCCGCGTCCACCACCACGAACTGCCGCGCGGGCGTCTTCTTGCGGAAGAGCACGCGGGTGAGCAGCACGCCGGCATTGCCCACCACCGAGCGGCCGGGCTCGAAGACGAGCGTGGCGCCCGTGGACCCCACCGCCGAGAGGATGGTGCGCGCGTACTCGGCGGTCGAGGGCGGCTTCTCCTCGGTGTAGGTGATGCCCAGGCCACCGCCCACGTCCAGGTAGCGCAGCCCATGCCCCTGCGCCTTGAGCTCCTGGTAGAGCCCGCCCACCTTGGTGAGCGCGGCCTTGAAGGGCGACGTCAGGGTGATCTGCGAGCCGATGTGACAGTCCAGACCCACCGCCTCCAGGCCCTTCATCTTCCGGGCGCGGGAGTAGAGCCCCACGGCCTCCTCGAAGGGGACGCCGAACTTGGACGTCTTCAGGCCGGTGGCGATGTAGCGGTGGGTGCGCGCGTCCACGTTGGGGTTGACGCGGATGGCGAAGGGCGCGCGCCTGCCCTGGGCCCGGCCCACCGCGTCGAGCAGCTCCAGCTCCTCGGGGCTCTCCACGTTGAAGAAGAGGATGCCGGCGGCGAGCGCCGCGGCCATCTCCTCGGCCGTCTTGCCCACTCCGGCGAACACCGTCTTGCCCGGCTCGCCCCCGGCCGCCTTCACCCGGGCCAGCTCTCCACCCGAGACGATGTCGAAGCCACTGCCCTCCTCCGCCAGCAGGCACAGCACCGCCAGGGTGGAGTTGGCCTTCACCGAGTAGCACACCAGATGCGGGTGTTCGCCAAAGGACTCCGTCACCGCCCGGAAGTGCGAGCGCAGCGCGGCGGAGGAATAGACGTAGGTGGGAGTCCCCACCGCCTCGGCGATGGCGGGCAGGGGGACGTGCTCGGCGTGCAGGACGCGCTTGCGGTAGGTGAAGGCGGTCACGGGGTTCCAGCGTCCTCGGAAGGAGGCGCCGAGGGGGCGAACGGACCGCGCCCCGCCTCGGCCGGAGCCTGCGTCTCGGTGGTGGGCGGAGCGGACGGCGGCAGGGGCGGCCGCACGGGCCCCTTGATGCCGCACCCCCCAAGCCCCAACAGCCCCACGAGCACCCCACCACCGAGCACCACGACGAGCACGCGCGAGCGTTGCATGGAAGCGCCTTCCTAGAACCGGATGCCGATGGTGCCACGCACGGCGTGGGCCGTCTTCAGCTCGGTGACCTGGATGCCCGAGCCCGTGTTGTAGTCCTGCAGACCGCTGAGCGGGAAGAGCACGGACCAGTCCACGCGGGCGATGAAGCCATCCTCCGTCTCGTACTTCGCGCCCAGGTTCGTCTCCAGACCCAGGGGCCGGTCCGTGAAGGACGGCGTGGACTGGGGGTAGATGGCCTGCGAGTAGATGGCGCTGCCGAAGACGTCGAAGCCCTGGGTGAGCGTGTAGCGCAGGGTGGGCTTGGCGTAGAAGGCGTCCGTCACGGTGCCGATGAGCTCGCGGAAGAGGATGTTGTCCACGCGGTAGGCGCGGTTGAAGCGGAAGTTGCGCAGGAAGCTGTCGGCGCAGTCGGTGCCGCCGCAGCGGAACTGCGGACCATCCGCGTCACCCGGCTGGGTGAAGCCGCCCGGACCCGAGCCCCGCCGCCCCGGGTACGCCCCGAAGCCCGGCGCCCGATCTCCCGACGCGAAGCCCAGCTCGAGCTGGATGTTGAGCTTGCCGTTGAGCAGCCGGTACTCACCCACCGCCGCGCCACCGAACTCCGCCACGGTGAGCGACTGGTTCTGGTTGGGATCCTCCACGCCGGGAGCCAGGGGCGTGTTCTGCCGGCTGCCGATGGTGCCCAGGTAGGCGGCCACCTCGAACTCCACGCGGAAGTTCTTCTCCTCGTAGCGCAGCCACACGTCCGGGATGACGAGCGAGGCGTTGCGCGGCACGTAGGTGACGTTGCCACCCACCGAGCCGTCCGGGTTGAGCACCGCGGGCGAGTTGAGCCCCTCGGCCGAGGACTGCTGGCTGCGGTAGCTCACGTGGAGGCCGTAGTTGAGCACGCCCTGGTTGTTGTCCAGCTTGGACTTCACCTCCTGCGGCGTGTCGCGCCGGGCCACCGCCAGCACGAAGCTGTGCACGTCGTCCGTCTTGGTCACGTCCACCGGCTGGCTGTCCGGCCCGTTCGGATAGGCGTAGCGGCCCTCGTTGTTGAACTCGAACATGGGCGTCACGTAGAAGCCCTCGAGGGGCTCGGTGACGAACATGACCCGGTCCACCTGGTCGCCGTAGTCGCAGTCCAGGCAGTTGCCGTCGCTGCGCAGCACGCCCAGACCCCACTGCGCGTTCATCCGGCCGAAGCGCAGCAGACCCACCGGCGTGGACACCTCGCCGTAGACCTCGCGCACGGAGAACGCGTCGCGCAGGGCGTTGAGGCCCGCCCGGGGCGACGTCTGCCGGTCATTGAAGAGGTCGAACAGGTAGTAGCCGTCGCTCGGGAAGCTCGTGGACGGCGTGGAGCCCAGGAGCAGGTTGTCCAGCACGTCGAACTGGGCCTTCACCCGCACCTCTTCCGAGATGTTGAAGGTGGGCTCCAGACGCAGGCGCATGTCGGCGCCCGACTGGGTGCGCTCGTTGGTGCGCGGCGAGGGGAAGAGCCGGCGCTCCTGCTGCTTGCCCAGGTCGAACTGGTAGTAGAGGTTGGGACGCAGGCGGAAGTAGCCATCCAGCGTGAAGAGCTCCAGCTTGCGCTTCTCCTCCATCCACTCCCCCTGCCAGTCCGAGGCGAGGGATTGGGTGGCGAGCTGGGCGCGGATCTCCTCGCGCATCTCCTGCTTGGCGGCTTCCACGCGCCGCTCCACCTCCTGGCGGATGCGCTCCTCGGTGGAGACGGTGGGCTCCAGGGAGGAGGGCGGCGTGGCGGGCTGGGCGCTCTCGGGCGCGGGGGCCGGCGAGCCCGTGGGGGGCGTCTCCGGCGTCTGCGCGGCGGCCGTGGCGGAGGCGACGAGGAGCGCCGCCAGCAGGGCGTTGGACGACATAGGGGATTCTTCTCCGAGGCCGCGCGATTGCGGCGGGTGCAAAGGGCGGGCGAGTCAAGCGGAGTGCGTGGGGGGTGTCAACGACGGCGAGCGGTGCGCGCGCCGCGTTCCGCCCGGGATTCCGGGACCCGGCCCGAGGGCTGGCACGAGGGGCAGAAGTGGGTGGTGCGCCCTCCCTGGGTCACGGACTCCACGGTCGTTCCACACCGGACACACGGCGTCCCGGCGCGGCCATAGACGAGGAAGCCGTTGCGGCCCCCCTCCTTGAGGTAGCGCACCTCCTCCTCGGCCTGCTGCTCCCGGAGGCCGAAGTCGAGCGCGGCGCGTACCCCCCGGGCCAGGCGCTTCCACTCGGCGTCGGTGAGCGAGGCGGGCGGTCGCGAGGGGTGCAGGCCCGCGCGGAAGAGCGCCTCGGCGGCGTGGATGTTGCCCAGCCCCGCCACCCTCCCCTGGTCCATCAGGGCCACCTTCAGTTCCTGCTTCGAGCCCCCCACCGCGTCCCGGAGCCGCGCGACGTCGAGGCCATCGGCGAGCGGATCGAACCCCAGGGCCTGGATGGGCGCGAGCGAGCGCAGGCACGAGGCGGGACACGTCTCCATGCGCCCGAGCATGCGCGCGTCGGCGAAATGGACGACCTCCTCGGAGTCCAGGTGGAGGCGAGCCCGGCTGTAGGGCACGGGGGTGTCCGGGGGGCGGCGCACGAAGCGACCCGACATGCCCAGGTGGGCGAGCAGGCCCCGATCTTCCTCGAAGGAGAAGAGGAGGTACTTGCCGCGCCGCTCCAGCGAGAGCAGCCGGCCCCGGAGGGAGGCGAAGTCCTTCCAGCGCGCGCCCCGGAAGATCCGGGTGTCGTCCGCATCGGCCTTCACCACGCGGCGACCGTCCAACCAGTGGACGAGGTGGCGCCGGGCGATCTCGACTTCGGGTAGCTCGGGCATGGCGTGCGCGGAATAACACACGCTACCGTTCGGCCCACGCGACACAAGGGGGAGCGATGGCCTATCCGAGGGAGCTGGTCGAGGCGATCCGCAGGCACCAGGTCGTCCCGTTCGTGGGTGCCGGCATCAGCATGGGCGTCAAACCAGGACTGTTCCCCTCCTGGCCCAGGCTCCTGGAGGGGCTGGTCGAACGGATGCGCGAGGAGGTCAGCCCGGAGGACGCCATCGCGGAGGTTCGCCAGCGCATCGACCAGGGGGACTACCTCACCGCGGCCGAGCGGGCCTTCCAGGAGCTGGGGGCCTATCGCTTCAACCGGTTCCTGCGCGAGCGCATCCGCCACAAGCGGCCAGACGACGTGGATCTGTCCGTGGTCCAGGCCCTCTGGGAACTCCAGGCCCCCGTGGTGGTCACCACCAACTACGACGACGTCCTGCTCTGGGGCCGAGGGGACGCCGAGCCCGTCTCCAATGACCAGGATGACGAGCTGAACCTGCTGGACCTCCAGGCCTCTCCCTCGGACCCTCGCGTCTGGCACCTGCATGGCACCATCCACCGGCTCGCCACGCTGGTGCTCGCGGGCGCCGACTACAAGCGCCTCTATGGGGACTCGGCCCAGCCCGCCAGCTACTCCCACTACACGAGCGCGCTGGTGCGCCTGCGCGAGTGGATCCGCTCCAGGCCCTTTCTCTACATGGGCTTCAGCTTCAGCGACCCCTACGTGCTCAAGCAGCTCGAGCATGTCATCGGCATCACCCGGGGGCGGCAGGTTCCCAGCTTCGCGCTGATGAAGAAGGGACAGATTGATCGGGGAGCGCTCTGGCCGAAGTACAACATCCAGCTCGTCGAGTACGAGGACCACGGAGCGCCCCTGGCGGAGAGCCTGCGCGGACTCGCACGGGCGGCCTTTGGCGCCAGCCCCGCCCCCGCTCCCGTCTCCGTGCCGCAATGGCCGCCCGCGAGGCCCGCCGCCGCGCCCGGGGCCTTCCTGTCCAGCCCGGCCCCCGCGCCGGTGCCGCAAGCACCGCCCGTGATGCGCGACTCGAGCCCCGCGGCCCTCGCGTCCGGCCCGCCCCCCGCGCCGGTGCCGTCCCAGCCGTCCGTGGCCCGGCCCGCGCTGGTGGAGGAGTACGCGCGCATCCTCCGGAGCCAGCATCGGCTGGTGCTGCTCGCCCCCGAGGACGGCGGGGCCCGGTCACTCGCCCGGGACGTGGCGGCGCGGTATGGGGAGCACGTCACCTGGCTGGCGCCCCCGAATGTCCCCGACTGCACCGAGGCCGAGTACTGCCGGGCGCTCCTGGGAGGAGCCTACGTCAAGGGCTTCGACGCGTTGGTGGAGCACCTGCGCGAGAAGGCCGAGCGGCTCGGGCGCGAGCACCTGATCGTTCTGCGCAACGAGTGGGGGCCATTCGAGCACCTCAAACGGCTCGGCAACACGCTGCGCCGGATGATGGACGAGCCCTCGCCGGTGGACTTCCACTTCCTCATCGCGGGGGGCGAACGCTCGGCGTGGATCCTCCACAACGTGAAGAGCTTCTCCGTGTTCACGGGAGCCCCCCGGCGCGAGGTGCCGGATCTCACGGTGGAGGAAGTGGGACGCTATCTGGCCGCCCAGGGTGAGGACTCGGCACGACAAGCGAAGGACGTTCACGAAGCCACGGGAGGTCATCTGGGGCTGCTCCGGGAAGCCTTGAGCAGCGAAGGGCCGCGCGATGCGGATGCGATCACGGCACGGCTGGCGCGCAGCCCCTCGCTGCGAAGCACGGTGCGGGAGCGCCTGCTCCAGGACGAACGCAATGACTATCGAGGGGAGCGCAGTTGCCACGCGGTGCTCGAGAAGCTGCTTGCCGGACAACCCGTGGAGGCGCTGGAGCCGCTCGATCACCGGGTGGAGTTCCCCGAGGTGCGGCTGTACTTCGCGGGGCTGGTGCGCACGGACGCGGCGGGAAGGACCGTGCCGCGATGCAGGGCCGTGGAACGCGTAGCCCGCGAGGCGCTGGCGCGGCAGGACGTGCGCCCCTGAGCCACTGACTAAATGGTGACGGGAGGAGTTCGGCAGGGAGCGAGCGCGGGAGGACGTTCCCCTCCGAGGGCATGACCTGATAAGTGGGCGTCCCAGGAGGTCATCCTCACGTGTCGCCAGCAAGCCATCCATTCTCCGGGAGAGAGTCGTGAAGCCGCGGCGCCTGCCCGATCTGCGCCCGGGCACCGAGATCGAGGGGATGGTGGTGCAATCCTTCCTGGGGGCCGGTGGCTACGGCACCGTGTACCTGGCCAGGCAGATGAACTCGGGACGTTTGTGCGCCGTGAAATTCATTCCCATGGGGAGCGCGGAGGCATGGGGACAACGCGAGTTCGCCATCCTCTTGCGGCTACAGCACCTCAACCTCGTCTCCTTGGGAGGGTGGGGCTACTGGCCCGAGGAGCGGCACGAGTACCTGTGGCTGCGGCTCGCATACATCCCGGGAAAAACCCTGGACGAGTGGGCCTGGGAGCACCATCCCGACGCGTGGACGGCCGCTGGGAAGATCCTGGGCGTGGGCCGGGGATTGGCGGTGGCGCACCATGCCCAGGTGGTGCACCGGGACGTCAAGGAGGCCAACATCCTGGTGCGAGAGGGCGATGGCGAAGCGGTGCTGGTGGACTTCGGAGCTGGCCACTACGCACGAGCGCCTACCATCACCCACGGCATGTTCCCTCCGGGCACGCTCGAGTACCGCAGCCCCGAGGCCTGGCGCTTCCGGCTCGAACACGCCCACGACAAGGGAGCTCGCTACCGGGCGGGTCCCGCCGATGACCTGTACGCCCTCGGGGTGGTGCTCTACTGGCTGCTCACGTGGCGCCATCCCTTCGGGGTGACGGAAGACGAGGACTCCATTCGGGCCATCATCGAGACGCCTCCCCTGCCCCCGCACATCGTCAACCCGCGCGTCCCCAAGGCCCTGAGCGCCGTGTGCCTGAAGCTGCTGGAGAAGAGCCCCGAGAACCGCTACCCGAGCGCCGTGGCCCTGTGCGAGGCGCTGGAGACCCTACGGGCGCAGGCAGATGACACCTGGAGGGTTCCCTTACAGGACAGGCCTCGCCCACAGCAGAGGCGCGAGGGACTCCCGCGCTGGCCGAGTGGGAAGGCGCTTCGCCGGAGCGTGCTCTGGGGGGGATTGGTCCTGGGCAGTGTGGTGGTCGGCTGGGCTGCCCTACGCTCGACGTCGTCTGGACTCCTCCCCACGCAAGGGATTGCTTCCGGACGGGAAGTGGCGTCCTCGGGGCCCCTACCGGAAGCTGACGGGACCGCGGCAACACCCCCCGCGGCCGCCGCCCCTTCCGCGGCATCGACCCAGGACGACGCCCCCGTGAACAAGCAGAAGACAGACCGAATCTCGGATGACAGGAAGCAGAAGGCGAAGGTCGCCACTCGAGGTGCGTGCGCGGGCCTCGTGGGAGTGGCGTTGCAGGCCTGCGTCGGTGCGCAGCAGCAAGTGGCACCCAAGCGTCCTCCTCCGCCCGAGGAATGCCCGCCAGGCGCCGTCGAGGCAATGACCGGCAGGTTGGGTCTGTATATTGGTGATGATTACGGCACCATAGTCAACCGGGAATACGGGGGGCCGCTCACCGTGCGTGAGGGAGAGGTCACCTTTTCCGTGTGGGGAGATCATGAGGGACTGGTGGACAAAACCCTTGTCTTGGGTCGGCTTTATCTGGTGCCAGGACGCGTCTATGGCCGCTTCACCCGGGTCATCCTGCCCACGGGCGAAAGCTACCCTGTCTGCATGGAACTCTGGGAAGGTTCGGACCGGTTGCTCGGCTCGCGATTGGAGAAGGGGAGTACGCCGGACAACGTCCTGATCCACTCGCTTGAGCGGCTGATGGCCGTGAAGCGCTTCAAGTAAGCCCGATGCCCTCCTTGCCTCTTGCGTCCCTCCTCTCGCTGGTGTTGAGCACAGACGTCGGCGACACAGCGCGCCCACACCTCCTCGACTGCATGGGGGAATCCTTTGGTGTCGAGCTGTCCGCCGAGCCCGGAAGCAGAGCAGCGAAGGTATGCATCCATCCAGGGTCCGGCACGCTGTTCCTCTTCGATTCACCTCTGCTCGCGAAGAGTGTGGAGGTGCAACAGCGAGAGCGTTTCGTGGATGTGGCCGTCGGGAACCGCAGCATCACGCTCATGCCACCAACGGACATTCAGCCCGGTGAGCGATTTTCGGTGCAGGTGCGCTTCGCGGATGACGTGCCCCCCACGAGCGCGACTTTCGAGTTGGTTGCCCATCCCTCCTGGGCCGCGAAACAGGTGTCGGTGGTCCACCCCCCCGTCGGCGTGAAGAACTGCCCAGAGGAGCCACGAACCGGGGGTCATGGTCCAGGCCTCACGGGGCTGCTTGCCGAGGGGGTCATTGCACAGGCTGGGACCGGCGTGGAGGCCAAAGACCTCTCAAAGGAAAATACCTGCCCCACGGGGCAGGTGATCTCCTGGGGACGGATCTTCAGCTATCTCTCCACGACCTCACGAAAACAAGCAGGACAGCCCTTGCTGCGATTGGCTTTGGCCGTGGAGCTGAGCAACCACGGGATGACCGCCTGGATGCCCACGCGTGCGGCGCTGGGCAGAGCGGGCCAGAGGGCGAAGGAGCTGAGCGTCTGGACAGCCAGACCCCTTCCCCCTGGGACATCCAGGCACTGGGTCATGATGGAGACGGAGCAAACGGAGGACGAGGCACGGCAGGTCTATACCCTCGACATCTGGGATGACAGCGGGAGCCGCCGCGTCTCGATAGGACACGTGGCCTTCCCCTGAATCAGGCGCCAGTAGCATCGCCGAGCAGGTCGCCGTCTCGGAGCTGTCGCCCTATCAGGTATCCGGTGGCGTGAAGGACGACCACCTGTTCTTCGGCCGCGAGCGCGAGGTGCGCGCCATCGCGGACCGGACCTCGCGCAACTTCCTCGTGGTGGGCCAGCGGCAGATGGGCAAGAGCAGCCTCCTGCTCGCCGTCCTGCGCCGACTCCAGGCCCGCGCGGACGTGGACGTGCGCTACCTCGAACTGTCCGATGCGGACCTGCACCGCCGGCTCGCACGTGAGCAGAAGGCCCTCCTCCCAGGGGACGCGCTTCCCCCCTTCATGGATCTCGCCTCGGGAACGGCCTCCCGGCCCCGGGTGTGGCTCATCAACGAGGCGGACGGCTTCATCCAGGCGGATGTGCGGGCGAACTACCCGGTGGTGCAGGCCATGCGCGCGCTGTCCGAGGAAGGCCGGGCCTACTTCGTCCTCGCGGGCTTCTGGGACCTGTACCAGGCCGTGGTGCTCGACGAGCGGCAACCGCTGCGCAACTTCGGCGAGCACCTCCGGCTGGAGCCACTGGACGCGCGCTCCGCGCTGGCGCTGGTCACCGAGCCGCTCGCCGCCCTGGGACTGCCGTGGGATGCGCCCACCACGCCCGAGCACCTGCTCCAGCAGGCGGGATGCCGCGCGAACCTGCTCGTGCTCGCCTGCAAGGCGCTGGTGGAGACCCTGCCCCCCGAGGCGCACGTGCTCACCCGCGCGCATCTGGAGCGTGTGCTGCACGAGGACAAGGATCTGCGCGATCAATGCCGCCGCTGGCGTGGAGACCACCCGCTCCATCGAGCCGTGGTCCGCCAGGCACTCCTGCGCGATCGCCCCACCCGGGACGAGGTCCGGCAAGCCCTCAAGGCGCGGGGA
Organism: Cystobacter fuscus; assembly: GCF_002305875.1. NCBI lineage: Bacteria > Pseudomonadati > Myxococcota > Myxococcia > Myxococcales > Archangiaceae > Cystobacter > Cystobacter fuscus. The sequence goes on from NZ_CP022098.1 coordinate 10,328,809, forward strand.
ACCAACATCTCCGCCGTCGACTTCGACGAAGCCATGGACCACCGGGAGCTGAGCTACGTGCTGGTGCCAGACGGAGAGGGGCGTCTGTATTGCCCCGTGCCACTCATGCGGCGCTACATCGAATCCGAACGCGGGCTGGAGACAGGACTCGCCGAGGATCTCGATGACCTCCGCCGGGGCTTCTCCGAGGTGCCTCCGCCGGCCTGAGGTGCCGCAGGGGATGGCATCCCCTCCCGGAGCCAGGAAGCCCCGCTCTGGCACGAGCAGTCCAGACACCCACTCGCGGCACACTTGGACTCGTACCGGGCTGCTGCTCCGTACAGGGAGGGTTGTCGGGAGCGATGCCGGGGTTGATGGCGTCGAGCCCTCCTTCGCGAAGAAGACCGCTGCTTTTTTCAAATTGACGTGGCTCTCGGCCCCCTCTACTCCTGGGCTCAGTCCCCCTATTGGAGCTGCGGAGTGTCTACCCGTCTTGTTGGTGCGCGTCCGAAGGGCACGCGGCGTCTCTGGTTGGGATCTTGGGCATGCATCGTTCTCTTCCTCCACGCCGCATGCGCCACGAGCGGTACTCGGCACGGAATGCGGGAGAGTTCCCAGCACGGGTCCCCAACACCTCGTTTCCAGGAGGGCGCCCGGCCGCCCACAGATGAAGCGGAGGCCGAGGCGGCGGAGGACAAGCCGGCGGACGAGCAGATTCGCCTCTCCCTGCCCACCCGATTCGGGGCCGTGCGGGTGAGCGACTTCGAACTCAACGAAGCCCTCACCACCCTGGTGCTGAACATGCCGCTGCGGGTGGCCGACTCCCACGTCCCGTTCTACCTCCACCGGAAGTTGGCGCTGGCCTCCGTCCCGCTCACGGGCGAGGAGTGGCGTACCCCATTGGCGCGGTCCTACGGGGGGTTCTGCGAGCGGCGAGGCACGTCGGGCGACTGCCTGGAGTTGTTCAAGGACGGGCCGGGCCTGGACGGTGAGGACAAGCGTGACCTCGCCCTGGCGCTTTCCTTGGATGCGGCGCTGGAGGCCCGGGACGCGCAGCTGCGCGGCATGTTCTCCACGACGCAGCTCTGGACGACGCTGAGCCTCACTCTCATTGGATACATGGCCCTGGTCGCGGCGCCGGAGCCCGTTTCTAAAGGTGTCGCCGCGGCACTGGCCCTGCTCATGTGGGGGTACCTCGGGTGGGAGCTCTTCGACCTGGTGCGGGCCTACTTTCAGCTGTGGGAGGAGGCGGCGGAGGCCAGCACGTTCGCGGAACTGCGCGAGGCGGGTAACCGCTTCGGCAAGGTCATCGGGCCCAACAGCGTGCGGATTCTCCTCCTGCTGGGCACAGCGGCGGTGGGGGAGACGGCGGCGCTCGTGTCCAAGGCCCCAACGCTGCCGGGCTTCGCGAAAGCCGCCGGTGCACTCAAATCGCATGCCGGCATCCGAGACGTGCTCACGGCCGTGCAGGAAGCGGACAAGGTGAAGGTCGCCGTGGCCGAGGGCACCTTCAGTGTCGTCCTGCCCGCCAACGCCGTGAGCATGGCCGCGAGGAGGTCTCCCGCCGGAGCGGACCCGCCCAAGAAGAAGCCGGAGGTGCATCACATCGCGACTGTCGAGAACAGCAAGTCCACTGCGCGAGGCGGGCCATGGACGCCGCTATTCAAGAAACTCTTCAACAAGGCGGGCATGTCGATGGAGGACCCGGCCAATACGATCCCGCTCCTTGGGCACAAGGGGCCTCATCCTGAGGAGTACCATCAACTCGTTCATAAGCACCTGAAAGGTGCGACGGACAAGTGCTCCAACCAGCAGGAGTGCGCGCTTGCATTGAGGCAAGCACTTCGGCAGCTGGCCGAGGAGATCATCAGAGAGGGAAGCAGGCTCAACAAGCTGCTAACCAGCGGGGCATCACCCTAGGAGTCCTCATGACGGGACTGTACTTCGATCTGTTCGATGACGTTTACATCCCGGGTCGCTGGCACCTGGATGATCCCGTGGATCAGCAGGGGCAGGAGATTCGTACCTGGCAGTTCGTACGGGGTGATCCCGCTCACGTCGAAGGGCGGATCCGGATACCCATCTATGTCCCGGGCAGGCCGCTCGACTTCTCCTTGTTGGCGGGTGCAACCATCCCCGTGGTTCATGCCAGGGTGGCGGCCATGTTCGCCGAGCTGGCGCCTGGTGATGTGCAGCTGATTCCGGTGGAGGTGGACGGGCAGAGCGAACCGTACGTCCTGCTCAACATCACGCGTGTCGTGAAGTGCATCGACGATGAGGCATCCGACGAGGTGCGCCACTGGGAGCCGGAGGATGGCAGGCCCGACGAGACAGGCCAGTACAGGTCCGTGATTGGCATGCGCATCGACCCCTCGAAAGTGGGCGATGCCCGAGTGTTCCGTACCTGGGGTTGGAGCCCGGCCATCATCATCTCCGAGGACATCAAGCAGGCCCTGGAGCGCATGGGAGCAACGGGGGCGAAGTTCAAGGAGGTCACCGGCCCGAGCGCCATCAGCGCGGAGGAACGCGCGCGGGACCAGAAAAGCCGCGAGTTGTTCGAGCAGGCGGACACCGCTCGTGAGGCCGCCTGGAGTTCCTTGGGGTCGCTGGACAAGGAGGTCTTCATGCCCATCGCCATGAGCGGCTCGTGGCCGGGCCATCGGCAGCTCTGGCGCGTCATCCGTCGCGAGGCGGGGCGTACGCTGCTGGTCACGCACGGGCTCTCGGACCCCTTCATCGAGCGCCTGGAGCCCTCGGTGGGCTTCGGTCTGGAGCTCGCCCTGGAAGTGGACGCGGCCGTGAAGGACATCTCCAAGGGGTGGCCCCTGCTGCTGTTGAACCGTGTGGCGGATGAAGTCGCCGAGCACGAGCAGGTACGCGAGAGCGTGAAGGCGGGCCTCTTCTCCATGGAGGTGTCCGGTAAGGGAATGCCCAAGTCGCTCGTCACCGAGGAGGGCAGGGTGGCCGTGCTGCTGGGCGTGGCGTCACGTACGCTGCCGAGTCACTTCCCCACGCCGTATGGGGAGGTGAAGCTCGTCACCGTCAAGTCGCTGCTGCCCTCGGAGCTGGCGTACCTGCTGGAGCACGGCGCGGAGGGCCAGGCCGAGCTGGCACGACGCTTCGCGGAGAACGGCGAGGAGCACCTGTCGCGTCTCAAAAGGAAGCCTGTGGCGTAGCACGGCGCGGCGGCAGCTCCATCTGCGCCCGGGCACCAAGATCGAGGGGATGGTGGTGCAACAACGCGAGTTCGCCATCCTCTTCATGATGGAGACGGAGCAAACCTCGCGCGCCGGAAATCGTCACAACGCGCCCGTGCCCCCTCTTCCCAGAGGGGACCTGCCACGGGAGATGCGGAATGCGTCGTTCGGTGCGAATGATGGCCATGAGGGGGCTGGTCTGGCTGGGGAGCGTGGGGGCCGCGGTGCCTGGCCTCGCGAGCGCGGGCTCGATGGAGGACGGCACGCCGCCCGCCCTGGTCGTGGACCCATCGTCTTCCCGCCCGGGCGCCCAGCAGCCCATCCTGGGCGTCGTCATTCCCAATGACTCCGTGGACGTGAGCGCCCGCTTCGACTCCCGGCTGGAGCAGGTGGACGTCGAGGTCGGCCAGTCCGTCCACGAGGGGCAGGTGCTGGCCCGGCTCGACACGCGCTCACTCCAGCGGGAACTGGCCGCGGCCGAGGCCGCCCTCCAGGGTTCTCGTGCCGAGGAGCACGCCATCTCGCTCGCCCTCTCCGAGGCCCATGCCAACAGGCGCCCCTCCTTCACCCCGCGCGCGCTGAAGCTGGGCGTCTACTCGCGGGAGGAGCTGGACAGAATGAGCGACGAGGAGAGCGCCGCCGCCGCTCGCATGCAGGCGGCACGGGTCCAGACACTCCAGCGCCAGGCCCAGGTGACCGGGCTGAGACAGCACCTCGAGGACGCCACGCTCGTGGCGCCCTTCGCTGGCGTGGTGACTTCCCGGCTCGTCGGCCCCGGCACACACCTCTCCGCAGGGCAACCCGTGCTCCGGCTGCTCGGCAGTGGCGAATGGAGGGTGCGCTTCGCCGTCACCGAGGAAGAGGCAGGCGACTTCCAACCAGGCGCACTCGTGGAGCTGAAGGTGCTCCAAGGAGAGCTCTCCCTCCAGGGAGCCGTGGAGAGCATCTCACCCGAGGTGGACGCCGCGGCCCGCCTGCTCTTCGCCACCGCGATGTTCAGCCAACCACCGCCACGCGAGGTCTCCACGGGACTGCTCGTCCACGTCCGCGCGAGACCCTAGAAAACAGCCCCGTGAGAAGCGGCTTCGTGCCCACAGGGGTCGCTCAGGAAGCGTCGCTCCGGCACGAACAGTCCAGGCACCCGCTCGCGGCGCACGCGCCACAGGTGTGCTGGAGCCTCGTCTTGAGCGCCTGACGGGCCCGGTGCAGGCGGACCATCGCGTTGTTGGGAGTGATCCCCGCCTCGTGCGCCACCTCGGAGACGGACTGCTCCTCCAGGTCCACCCGCCGCACCATGCGTGCGTACTCGGGCTTGAGCGTGGGCAACACGCCATGCAGGCAGGCACAGACCTTCGAGCCGGCTCCCGGCTCCGGCTGCACGGCGAGGGGCTGTCGGGCCTCGCGCTCGAGTGCCCGGGCTTCCGCGGCGCGGTGCCGGTAGTGGTCGGTCAGGGCATTGCGCAGCAGGCGGTAGAACCAGGCCACCGCGCGCTCCTCGTCCCGCAGCGCCGCGCTCTTCTCGAGCGCCTTGACGTAGGCGGCCTGGAGCAGTTCCTCCACCACGGCCTCGCTGTCCACCCGGCTCGCCAGGAAGGAGGCGAAGCGGTCCCGATGGTCGAGCAGGATCCGCAGCGCCTCCTCGCGCGCCGGCTCGGTGTCGGACGGGGCGCTGGAGGGAGGAGGAGGGCTTCGCATGTCGACCGTGGGGAAGAGGACCCGCTGGAGCATCATATAATCCGCGGACGGACGTGCCGCCCGGGCCTTACAGCCGGCCGCTCAACTCATGTACACGAGGAACCCGAGCCCCTGCTCCGCGCCCTTGCGCAGGAACGACTTGAGCATCTCGAAGTACTCGAGCACGTACCCCAACGTGTCGTCATCGGCGGGGTCCCGGTCCCAGATGCTCGGGTAGATGTCCAGCTCCATCATCTTCGCCGGATCGAAGCGCTGGCGCAGCGCGTCCGAGCTGATCGCATCGAGGGCCCGGGAGAGCGCCGCGAGCTGTTCGGGAGTGAAGGCGCGAGCCGGCCCATAGCCGACGTCCACGTCTCCAATCATCTCGCCGCCCGCGACGATGAAGTTCAGCGGGGGCTTGCCTCCCCAATCCGTTCCCGTCAGCAGGAAGTGGAGTCCGTGCCAGGCCTTGTCGAGGTCGAAACCGCTCTCCGAGCGGCCAGCGTCCTCTTCGTCGGTGTCATGGAGGAAGTCGATCACTTGCTCCGGCGATGCGAGCAGGGAGGAAAGCTGCTCGCGCCGGGCCAGGCGGAAGACGAGGATCATGCCCATGGGAATTCTCCGTGAGCCACGACCCTACCCCGCCTGGCGGCGCACCGCATGCTCCACGGAAGACGACGCTCCGGGCGGAGGAAGGACCCGAGCGCCGTCAGCGTCGCATCAACGCTCGGCTTCGGCGTCCGGCACCAGGGCGGAGCTCGCCGTGCCCTTGGCCAGCTCGGCCATGTAGGACGCGGCCAGCTTCACGAACTTGACCGAGTTCTGCGCGCTCCCGGCCGACTGCGTGAGCGTGTCGCTCGAGGTGTGGATGTACGGGTTGTCCTGGCCCATGAGCGCCTCGAAGGGGATGGAGGCCGGGTAGCCCTGGTTGTACCAGGAGGCGTGGTCCGAGCAGCCGTAGCCGCAGCGCGTGGAGGTCGAGGTCACCCCGGGCTGGTACTTGGAGATGAGGCTGGTGAGGAAGGAGTTCTGCGCGGCGTTGGTGTAGTCGGACACCAGGACGATGTCGTAGCTGGAGCCGCGGTAGTTGGTCATGTCGAGCTGGAGCACGCCCACCACGTTGGTGCCGCTGCTCTTGTGCTGGGCGGCGATGGCGGCCGAGCCCTTGAGGCCCACCTCCTCGGCGGCATAGGCCATGAACTTCACCGTGCGGGCCGGCTTGTAGCCCTTGAGCATGGCCACGCGGATGACCTCGGTGAGCGAGGCGATACCCGAGGCGTCATCGTCCGCGCCCGGCGCGCTGGCCGTGGAGCTGCTGCCGTTGATGGAGTCCAGGTGCCCGCCGAGCACCACCACCTCGTTGGGCAGCGTGGTGCCCTTGATGGTGAGGATGACGGACGGCTGCAGCCAGGAGGAGTGATTGAAGAACGCCACCGAGACGTCGCTGCGCGAGCCGGCCAGCGTCGTCCACTGGCTCTTGATCCACGTGGCCGCGTCCGCGCCCGACTGCACGTTGTAGCGGCGCGACGTCCACTTCGTCGACAGCGAGGTGATGGTGCTGCGAATGCTCGACTCCTGAACGCTGCCCAGGAGCGAGTTCACCGTCGTCGCGTTGTCGATGGTGTAGCTGATGAGGGACTGCACCGGCTTGGGCGAGGAAGCGCTCTCCACCGCCGCCAGCGCCTGCTCCTCGGAGTCATGGGCGATGAAGCCCGCGCACCGGTTGAGCTTGTCGTGCATCACCGAGGCCAGCTTCTCCAGCTGGGACTCGCGCACGCGCATCACCGCGACGCCACCCTTCTCGCGCGTCACGGCCGGCGCCACCAGGCCCTGCCCCTGGAACGAGGCCAGCGCTGGCTCCAGCGCGTCCGTCCCGATGGTGATCCACACCTCCTTGTCCTTCTCTCCCGCGAACGCGGGGGTGGTGCACATCAGCAACAACGCGGCCGCACCGAACTTCATCGTCCTCATAGGCTGCTCCTCGGCGGTGGATGCTACCCCTGGTTTGATTCCGTGAACCGGTTTTGTCCAGATTCACCGGAGGCGCCCTTTTAGCTGCTTTCTCAGAAATCAGCCACACCACTCGTGAAGACAAGCATTTCTTGGAGTAATGACGTCAAAGCAGTTTGACGCGCCTGTCACACTACCGTGTGAGTGTTCAGGAGATAAGGCTCACGCCTCTCCGGGAGCGCATTTCTTGTCACCATGACATTGGCGACGAAGAAGAGCAGACGCGGCAGTGAGGGGCCCGCGCTCCAGCGAATTGGGCTACAAGGGGCGCGGCTCTCGGATGATCTTCAACACCCTCGCGTACTTCCTCCTGTTCCTCATTCCGGCGGCCCTGCTCTTCCGGCTCCTGCCGCCCGGCGCCAGACCGTGGATGTGCGTCCTCTTCGGCGCGCTCTTCTTCGTCTACTTCTCGCTGACGGAGTCCGGTGGCGCCATGGGCGCGGCCTGCCTCGCCATCTTCGCGTGGGAGGCGCTCTGCAGCCGCCTCTACCGCCCGGGCTCGATGCTGTGCCTGCTCGGCGTGGTGCAGAGCGTCTTCTTCCTCGCGGTGTTCAAGTACTGGAACTTCTTCACCGGACTGGTCTTCGGGCCCCGGGAGACGAATCCGTTCTACTGGGAAGGGGCGTTCCTCCCGCTCGGCATCTCGTTCTTCACCTTCGAGTTCATCCACTACGCCGTGGATCGCTATCGCGACAAGACGAGGACGGGGAGCCTTGGCCAGTACATGGCCTTCATCCTGTTCTTCCCCACCATGGTGGCCGGGCCCATCAAGCGCTACCAGGACTTCCTGCCCAAGCTGGAGGCGCCGAGCACCGACTGGCGCACCGACTGGGAGCGCGGCACCACCCGCATCCTGTGTGGCCTCGCCAAGAAGTTCGTCATCGCCGACACCCTCACCGCGATGACCGTCCATCTCAACCAGGCCGATCTCGCCGTGGCCCACCGGGCCATACTGCCCGTGTGGCTGCTCGCGTACGGGATGCAGATCTACTTCGACTTCTCGGCCTATTCCGACATCGCCATCGGCTCCACGCGCCTGTTCGGCATCAAGGTCCCCGAGAACTTCGACTGGCCCTACCTGTGCACCAACATCGCCGAGTTCTGGCGGCACTGGCACATCTCGCTCTCCAAATGGCTCACCGACTACGTCTACATCCCACTCGGCGGCTCGCGGCGCGCGCCCGTGCGCGTCTACGCCAACCTGATGACCACCATGCTGGTGAGCGGCATCTGGCACGGCGCGGGCACGAACTTCGTCGTGTGGGGGCTCTGGCACGGAGCGCTCCTCGCCATCCACCGCCTCTGGTCGGGCTGGCGCGGCCCCCGCGAGGGCCCTCCGTCCCTGGCCGGCCAGGCGCTGAGCTGGGCGCTCACCTTCGTCATGGTCAACCTGGGCTGGGCGTTCTTCTGCATGGACCTGCCCACGGCCCGGTTCTTCTTCCGCCGGCTGTTCCTCGGGTGAGACGATGAAGACACCGCCACGACTCAAGGAGAGGCTCGAGTACCTGGGAGGCGTCACCGACGCTCCACCCGACGGCACGAGCCCCCTGTCCCCCCTCGCGCTGGGGCTCTACTGGGGACTGCTCATCTGCGCCATCCTGGCCTTCTCGGGACAGGCTTCCAAGTTCATCTACATCGACTTCTGACCATGACCCGAAGGCGCCTGCTCCCGTCCGTTGTCACCGCGCTCGTGGTGCTCGTCGTGTTCAACCTCGCCGTCGAGATGGCGACACGGCTGACCGCGAGACGCCAGTTCCTCGCCCGCCTCGACAACGCCCCACGAGACACCCGGCTGCTCTTCCTGGGCAACTCCCTGCTCGAGGACGGAGCCGACATCGCCGCCTTCACCGCGGCGTGGAGCCCGGCCGGGCACGCGCCCCCCTCGTTCAACGCGGCGCTCCACGCGACGACGCCCGTGGAGCACGCGCTCATCCTGAAACAAGCGCTCCCGCGTCTGCCCCAGGTGCGGGACATCGTCTACGGCTACTTCGACGATCAGCTCAGCCTCCAGTCCAACACTGGTTGGCGGGACATGATCAGCAGCCGCGCCCTCGCCTATTCCTTCCCCGAAGACGCCGCCGCGCTCTATGCGCCTGGCTCGTGGGGGACGGCGTGGCGCTTTCGCGCCATGTCACTGCTGCCCATGCTCGCCGAGCGCACCACGATCTGGTCCAAGGTGGAGACGCTCCGCAAGGCGATGGGTGCCTGGGGCATGTCGTCGGCCAGCACGGCCCCGAGGGAGGACCTGGAGGAGCTGACCCGGCGGATCAGCCGCGTGGTCCAGGAGGACCGGGGCTTCTCCGCGGCCGTGAAGGAACTCTTCCGCCTGGCCGAGACCCGGGGCGTGCGGATGATCGTCGTCGCGATGCCCGACGGGCGTCCGCCCGCGTTCCACGAGGAGCCGGCCTCCCGCGCGTTGCGCGCCTACAACCGCGCGAAGGTGGAGGCGGCCCACGGCCTCTACATCGACGCGAGCCAGTGGGTTGTGGAGCGCAGGTACTACAAGGCGGACGGAGTCCACCTGAATCCGGAGGGCGCCCGGCTCTTCAGCGAGAGGCTCGGGCGGGAGCTGTCGCGCGGCCTCGATCGCTCCAGCGATTGAGGCCCGCGACACGCGGACGGCTAGGCCGCCTTGATCGCCGCGGTCACGCGAGAAGGACGAACCGGGACCTGCGGAACCGGCCTGGGGACGGCGGCCACCTGATAGCACAGGGTCAGGAGCTGGTCGCAGGAGCGATCCCAGTTGAGCCGTCGCGCATACGCGGGGCCCTCGCGGGTGATGCGCTCACGCCACGCGGTATCTCCCACCACCCGGGTCAGCGCCGCGGACATGTCCGAGGAGTCGTAGGGATCGCAGAGGATGCCCAGCTCTCCGACGACCTCGGGCAGGGCGCCGGTGTTGGAGACGACCACGGGGCGGCCCATGGCCAGCGCCTCCAGCGCGGGCAGACCAAAGCCCTCGCACAGCCCCACCGCGATGACCGCGGAGGCGTCGGCGAGCAGCCCGGGGATGAACTCGTCGGCCACGAAGCCGAGGATGCGCACGCGATCCTCGAGCTGCAAGCGCTGGATCTCCGCGCGGATGCGGGCCTCACCGCCCCAGTCCGCTCCCACCAGGGCGAGCTGGTGGGTCTGGCGCACGGGAGACGCGGCATAGGCCTGCAACAGCCGCAGGTGGTTCTTGCCCGGATGCTCCAGGCGCGACAGGTAGAGCAGGTAGTCACCGCTCAAGCCCGTGTGGGCGCGGGCCTTGGCGATCTGCGAGGGCTCCGGCGTGTGGAAGCGCTCGGTGTCCACGCCATTGGGAATCACGTGGAGCCGATCGGGTGAGTAGTCGAGGATGCGCGCCACGTCCGCGCGGGTGGACTCGCTGACCACCACCAGGGCCGACAGGGACGAGAAGGCCCGGGGCAGCAGGTTGCGCACGTAGCGGGTGCGCAGCCCGTCGTACTTGTTCGGGACGCTGAACTGGGCGAGATCGTGGACCACGCCCACCGAGGGAATACCGAGCCGCAGAGGCACCCGGCGGTTGGCCGCGGGCAGCAGGAGCGCATCCGCCCCCGCCGCGCGCGCACAGGCCCCCACGCGGGTGAGATACCACGAGGCACTCAGCACGGGTTTGTCCAGCAGCGAGGGCAACACCACCCGCTTCGCGTCCGCGAGGACCCCCTCATACGCTTCGAAATCCCGCGGGGTACCGAGCGCCACCAGCTCGCCACCGGACGCACGCAGCGTGCGCCCCAGCCTCGCCAGCACCGCGCGAGTATACGTCCCAATTCCGGAGCGTCCCCAGTCGGTTCCGCCCAGCGCCATTGCCAGCCTCATGCGTCTGCCTCTCCCACCTCTACCGCAATGAATTCGCCAGGCCCTGGTATCCGGGCCTCACCGGCCCCCTCATCCCCTCACACCGGAAGCAAGAGCTCCGGGCTGTCCTGGTCCAGGGGATGACAGTTTCGTTATCGCAAAGTAAATACCTGATATAAAAAACCAGGTCCAGTGCGCCTGGGATGTCGAACATGTAGCAAACGAATAAAGAATTTGGAAACTTCCGGGAAAGTTCGTCACGGCCCGCGTAACCATGCGTGTCCAGGCCCCTTCCCAGGAAATCCGCCCCGCCGCCCTGGAAAAGTCATCCAGGAAACAAAGCAGATGGTGCGCCGCGGGCAGCTCGCACCCCGCGGCTCAGACACACACATTCGAAGTTACGGGCTCCAATGAAAGTCCGAGGGGGCTCGCTCCTCCCGATGAGTCAGCCTCCTGACAGGATTGTCCTCAAACGGGACGTCTGGATCAGAAGGCGACGAAGAAAATCCCCACTCGCGGAGACAGGGCCCGTCGGGAGTGCCCAACGGGCGCCGCTCACGCCGTCACCGCCGCCCGCCCAGCCGCTGCTCGGAATCGATGGGATACGACTCCTTCACGACGCCGCGGACAGGAGACAGGGCTTCCGCGTGGGACAGGGGTGGACCCCAGAAGTCCGAGTCATCCCCCACCCGATCGCGCAGCAGGGCCAGCTCGGGCCCCAGCCCGAGCACCACGAGGCCAATCCCATCCTCCCGGCCGAGCAGGCGCCGCAGTCCGGTGAACTCCAGCGCGGCGTGCGCTCCCGCCTCCACCAACACCACCACGCGGGCACTCTCGCGCGCGGCACGCCGCAGCGCCTGGACGCGGTCGGCCTCGTCCCACAGCCGCAGGGAGGGCATCCGCGCGCGCAGCGCCTCCACCAGCTCGGCGGCGCTCGCGCCCCGCGCGGGATCCAGGGGCAGCAGCAAGGTCATCCCCTGCGCCTGCTCTCCCCGCGAGGCGAGCTCCAGGGTGAGGTTGCGCAGCTCCTCCGGGGCCTGGGGCCACGACGAGGAGGCGAGCACGGGGGCCTTCGCCCAGAAGGCGATTTCCGACGGGGTGCGCAGCCGCAGGCCCCGCAGCTCCTGACCGACGACGAAGAGCACGGCGAGCAGCCCCGCGAACAGCGGGAACGCCAGGGCCACCTTGCGGCGGGACGAGTTGGCGGGAAAGGGCGGCGGTACCGGACTGTTGAGCACCCGGAGCTCGGACGAGGGCTGACGCACCCCCGCCTCGAGCTCGGCCTGCTCGGCCTTGAGCTTGCCCAGACGCTCCTCGGCGAGATGCACGTCCGCGAGCAACAGGTTGGCCTCGCCCTCCAACGCCGTGAGCTGGAGGACGCGCTCGTTGAGGGACTCCTCCAGCTTGGCGTAGGACTGCCACTTCTGCTGCGCCGCCTCTCCATCGATGGAGGCGCGCGTGAACTGCTCCTGCAGGACCAGGAACTCCGGATTGGCTCCCACCTGCCTGCCCGTCACGGTGTAGGCATCCGCGGGCGTGCGCTCCAGGGCCTCCACCGAGGCCTGGAGTCCCCGGACCTCGGGGTGCTCCTGGGAGAGGCTCGCGCGGCGGGCGGTCAGCTGGGCGCTCAGCTCGGCCAGCTTCTGGCGATCCGCCTGGACCTGGTTCTCCGTGAGCACGAGCTGCGCCGGGGCCTTCTGGACCGCCGAGCGCAGCAGGTTCGCCTTCTTCGAGTTCGAGTCCGCCTCGACGCGGCTCTTGTGCACCTCGGAGCGCAGCAGGGCCAGCTGCTCGATGGCCGTCTTGCGGTCGAGCGTGAAGTCCACCACGTGGTGCTGGGCACGGAAGCCGTCGTAGCGCTCACGGGCGGAGGTGAGCTGCTTGTGCATCTGCTCCACCTCCTCCTTGAGGCCCTTGAGCTGCTCCTCCATGCGCGTCCGGGCGATCCGCACCCGCGCATCGAGGAAGACATCCGTCACGGCCTGGGTGAAGCGGGCGGCCTCCTCCGAGCTGGTGCCCGTGCCCGAGATGGTCAGGACGTTCGACTCGTTGGAGACGACGCCCACGCGGATGCGCGCCCCCACGTCCTCGAGGGAGCTCGACAGCTTCAGCCGCTCGCGCACCTGCGCGACGTTGCCCGGCAACTTCACCGAGCTCGTCAGGGTCTGCAGATCCCGGGCGGGTGTCGAGGAACGAGCCACCGGCTCCCACACCAGCACCGACTGGGCCACGAACTCCCGCGGGGCCAGGAAGAACGCCGCGACCAGACCCACCGGAATGGCGAGCACCACGGCCAGGGCGATCAGCCGGCTCCTCCGGCGCAACGCCCACGCGAGCCGCACGGGCTCCAACGGAAGGCCGGGCCGCTCCAAGCCCGCCTCGGGCACCTCCCCCTCAACTGGCGCGAACATGCATCACCCCCTGATCGTTGCCGCCTTGTGTCCTCGCCCCAAGGTCGAGGATCTTCTGCTTTCTACTGGAGGTCTGCATTGTTTCGCCTTCCACTACCACACAACAGATGCCACGAATCGCGTGGCGTGTTTCTTGCCTGGAGATTGAGGTCATCGATGTCGCGTCTGCTCACACTCGCCCTTGGCGCCTGGCTCGTCCTTCCCGCGTGCGCCCATCTGCCACGCGCACCCACCACGCCCTCGGAAGATCCCGACTTCAAGCAGGAGGAAGTCGCAACGCCGTCCGGTATGGCTCCCATTCCCCCCGAGCCTTTCGTGTTGAAACCGGGCGATGTGCTCTCCTTGAGAATCATTTCGGTGACCCCGTTCGAGGTCGGGCGCATGAGTGTGGACGACCTCGGCGTCCTCTACGTGCCACTCGTGGGCGCTGTCCAGGTCGGCGGCATCAGTTTGGACGTGGCGGAGGCCAGGATACAGGAAGGGCTGCGGCGCTTCGACAAGTACGGCGTCGTGTCTCTCTCGCTCGTGGAGCCAGCGGGGCACCAGGCGAGTGTCCTGGGTGCGGTCGAGAAACCGGGCATCTACCCGTTGGGCGGTCCGACGCGGGTCTCCGAGCTGCTGGCGAAGGCGGGCGGCACCCGGGTGGGAGAGCTGGAGCGGTCGGCCGAGCTGATCGAATACGGCGACCTCGAGTCCACGCGGCTGATTCGGGCGGGCGTGGCCCTGCCCATCAGCGTCCCCGAGGCCGTGATGGGCAACCCCCGACACGACGTCCAGATCAAGAGCGGTGACGTGCTGTACGTCCCCGCGCTGCGAGGCGCCGCGATCGCCGTCTACGGCGACGTACGCGAGCCCCGCTCGATTCCCTGGCGCAAGGGCCTGCGGCTGTCGGAGGCCCTGGCCGGAGCGGGCGGCCTGGTGCGCAACGCGGCGGACTACGCGGATGTGCGAGTCATCCGGGGACCGCTCTCCAAGCCGCGTGTCTACCGGGCGAGCGTCACGGATCTCATCGGAGGTAAAGGCACGGATGTCGAACTGGCGCGTGGAGACGTCGTCTTCGTCACGTCTCATTGGTATTACACCACCACCGATGTCATTCAGCGCCTCATTCCCCTCCTGTCGGTGGGAGCCGCCGCGGCGGTGAGCACCCAGCTCCAACGCTAGGAACCAACACAGCATGCATCCGTCACACATCTCCCAGCAGCCCTCCCCCACGGTCGCGCGGACGGGAGGCGGCGCCGAACAGCGCGTCCTGCTCGTCTTCGTCGACGCGCTCGGGCCGTCACAGCTCGAGTTCGCGGGCGGGCTGGGAGGGCTGCCCTACCGGGGACACCTGCACGGCATCCTGGGCTACTCCTGCGGCGCGCTGCCCACGATCCTCACCGGCACCGCGCCCGAGCAGCATGGGCGCATGTGCCTCTTCTCCCAGGCCAATCAGGGCTCCGGCGTCCTCTCGCCGCTCGTCCACCTGGGCCTGCTGCCGCGCCTCATCCACGAGCGGGGCCGGGTGCGGCGGCTGGCGGCCAGGGCGCTCGCGCGCACCGCGGGGCTCACCGGCTACGTGGACCTCTACCGGGTTCCGCCCGAGCTGTTCGGGTGGCTGGACATGCCCGAGCGCGAGGACCTCTTCACCGCCGAGCGCATCGGCGGACAGGAGACGTTCCTGTCCCAGGCGCGCCAGGCGGGACTGCGGGTCTTCACCGCGCCCTGGCGCATGCCCGAGGCCGAGCGCTGGCGGCACACCGAGGAGATGCTGCGCACGAAGCGCCCCCAGCTCGCGTTCGCGTACGCGACCGAGATCGACGGCGCGCTCCACCGCACGGGCAACGGCAGCCAGGAGGCGGCGGCGGCCGCGCGCCGGGTGACGACCGGAATCGAGCGCGCGGTGGAGGCGATGCGCGCGGGCGGCGGCGAGGTGACCACCATCGTGGTGGGCGACCACGGCATGGCGGACATCCACCGCATCATCGACCCGCGCCCCCTCGTGCGGCACCTGTCGGGCATGCGCCTGTTCGTGGACAGCACGATGATGCGCTTCTGGGGTGATGACCAGGAGCTGGACCGGGCGCGAGCCCTGGTGGAGGCGGAGGGGCTTCCGGGGCGGTGGCTGGACACGCGCGAGCTCCAGGCCCGCAAGGCGCCCGTGAAGGATGCGCCGTACGGACGCGCGCTCCTGGTGCTCGACGAGGGCAACCTCTTCTCCCCGAGCTTCGTGGGTGGCACGGTGCGCGGCATGCACGGCTACGACGTGGACTGTCACTCGGCCCGGGCGGCGATCGCCTCGGACCGGCCCATTCCCGCGGGTGTCGGGGCGCTCACGGACGTGGCGACCTGGATCCGCTCCCTGCTCGGCCTGGGCGGCACGGGGGTGTCATGGGCGGCCTGACCGTCGCGTGGATCAACGAGAGCGCGCGGCCGGTGGGTGGTGCCGAGCGCTATGTGCGGGAAACGGCGCGGGAGCTCGCCCGGCACGGCGTGCGCTCCTTCCTGTTCTACGACGTCGGGGCCTCGCCGGACCCCTCGCCCGTGATGCTGGAGCCCTTCGAGGGGGCCTTCCCCATCGTGGACCTGGCGCGGCAGTTGCGCGAGCTCGCGCCGGACGTGGTGTACGTGCACCAGCTCGGCGTGGAGGGCACCCGTGCCCTGCGCGACTCGCCCGCGCCCGTGATGCGCTTCTTCCACGACCACCGGATGTTCTGCCTGCGCGAGCACAAGTACACCACGCTCACGAAGACGACCTGCACCCAGACGGTGGGCAGCGCCTGCATCACGTGTCTGGGCTTCATCGGGCGCACGGCCCGGTGGCCCGGCGTCAAGCTGGCCTCCCTGCGCGAGCTCCAGGCCGAGCAGGAGCTGGTGCGCCACGAGGAGATGGGAGTCGTCGGCTCCGAGTACATGGCGGGCCACATCGCCGCCCATGGGTTCGACCGCGCCCGCCTCCACGTCCTGCCGCTCTACGCCCAGCCTCCCGCCGACGCGCCCCAGCCCGTCGAGCGCGAGGAGGATCTGCTGCTGGCCGTGGGTCAGCTCAGCACCGGCAAGGGCATCGACGTGCTGCTGCACGCCCTCACGCGCACCTCGCGGCCCGCCCGGCTTCGCCTGGTGGGACAGGGGCGGCAGCAGGAGGAGCTCAAGGCCCTGACCAGGGCCCTGCGGCTGGAGCACCGGGTCACCTTCGTGGGCCCCCTGGCCTCCAGCGAGGCCCTGTCGGCCGAGTACCGCCGCGCCGCCTGTCTCGTCTTCCCCAGCCGCGCGCCGGAGACGTTGGGGCTCGTCGGACTCGAGGCCCTGGCGCATGGCACGCCCGTCATCGGCAGCCTCATCGGTGGAATCGGCGAGTGGCTCCTCCCTGAGCGCACCGGCCTGGGCGTGCCCTCGGGCGACCCCGCCGCGCTGGCGGCCGCGATCGACCGGATGCTCGGCGACAAGGCCCTGCGCGAGAAGATGGGCCAGGAGGGCGCGCGGCTGCATCGCGAGCGCTTCCTGCCCGAGCACCATGTCGCCGGCCTGCACCGGTTGCTCCAGCGCGTGGCCTCCGAGGGCAGGAGGCGGGCATGACCGGGGAGCGCTACACCCACCGGGGCTCCCCCGCCGTCGAGCGCACCATCTCGGAGCTGGTGACACGGGCGGGAGCCCTCATCGCCCCGCGCTTCGCGCCAGGTGAGCTGCTCACGCTCGCCCTCATCGGTGGCTATGGCCGCGGCGAGGGCGGCGTGGACCGTGCCGGAGGCCAGGAGCGGCCCCACAACAACCTCGATCTCATGCTCGTGGTCCGCAACGCGCCACCCGCGGGGCTCAAGGGCGAACTCGACCGGGCCCTGGAGCCCCTGCGCACCGAGTACCAGGTCGGCATCGACATGGGGCTCGTCACGCTCTCCAGCCTGAGCCGCGCTCCGTGCCGGGTCATGTGGTACGACGTGCGGCACGGCCACAAGACGATCCTGGGCGACGCGGCCCTGCTGCCCTCGCTCGAGCGCTTCCGCGTCGAGGCGATCCTCCCGGAGGACGTGAGGGATCTGCTCATCAACCGGGGCACGCTCCTGGTCATCAACGAGCTGCTGCTGGCCCGGGGCGAGCTGGACGCCGAGTCGCGCCGCGCCCTCATCCGACACACGGTGAAGGCCATCATCGGCTACGGCGACGCGCTGCTGTTCTTCCGCGGGGCGTACCACTGGAGCTACGTGGAGAAGCGCCGCCGCATGGCCGGGCGCACCGACGTCCCGGAAGCCTTCCGGCGCCTGTACGAGGAGGCCAGTGCCTTCCGGTTCGAGCCGGACTACACGGGCTTCGCCGAGCGGGATCTGCGCGCGTGGATGTCCGAGACACGCACGCAGCTCGCCGCCGTGCACCTCGCCTGCGAGTCGGCCCGGCTGGGCGAGCCCTGGCTCGACTGGAGCGACTACCCGCAGCGCGCGCTGCGGCACGCCCTCATCGAGGGAGGACTCGACGCGCGGGCGTGGCTGCACAAGCTGCGCGCCGGCTTGAAGTCCCCTCCGGCGGTGCCCGTGAAGCTGGGCAGGCGCGCGCGGCTCGGGCTGCGGCTCGGAGGCGCCCGGGGCCTCATGGCCGCGGTGTTCCCCTACGTCACCTACGGCGCGCCCGGAGCCGGCCGGGAGTTCGCGCGGCAGGCGCTCGGCGCGGCCAGCACCTCGGACATCGCTCTGCAACGCGCCTACCTGCGCTTCTGGGGTTCCGCGGGGGACCCGAACTTCATCCACACCGCCCGCAAGCTCGGTCTCACCCTGGAGGACACTCCCTCATGAATCACACGACGACGGACGGGAAGATCACCATCATCATGCGCACGAAGAACGCCGCCTGGGTCGTCGGGCAGGCGCTCAGCGCCCTGTTCTCCCAGACGCGCCGGGACTTCGAGCTGCTCGTGGTGGACTCCGGCTCCACCGACGCCACGCTCGACATCGTGAGCCGCTACCCCTGCCGGCTCGTGAAGATCGAGGCCAAGGAGTACTTCCCCGGCCTGGTGCTCAACATGGCCATCCGCGAGGCCAGGGGCAGCCTCATCGTCTTCCAGAACTCGGACACGGTGCCGCTCGTCACCGACGCGCTGGATCGGCTGGTGGCGCCCATCGAGAACGGCAGCGCCGACGCGACGTTCGCACGCCAGCTCCCACGGCCCGAGGCCCACACCTGGGTGCGCCGGGACTACGCCGCGGCGTTCCCCGAGACGGGCGACACTCCACCCTGGATGGCCTACTCGCTGCCCTTCGCGGCGATGACGCGCTCGGCCTGGGAGAAGCACCCCTTCTACGAGGATGCGTGGGGCTCGGAGGACACCGAGTGGGGCTACTGGGCACGCAACAACGGCCTGCGCGTGCGCTACGTGCCCGAGGCGCTGGTGATGCACTCGCACAACTACACGCTCCGGCAGCTCTACGGGCGGCGGTTCATCGAGGGCGAGGCGGACGCGTTCATCCTGCGTGAGCGCTCCTCCCTGGCCCGCTTCGCCCTGCGCACGGGCATCTCCTGCGCCCGCGATGCGCTGGCCCACGTCGCGGCGAGGGACCTGCCGGGGCTCGCGCTCACCTTCCCCCGGCGGCTCGTCTACCACTGGGCCCACCTGCAGGGGCATCGGCTGGGAGAGCAGCGGCTGCGCAGCGGAAACCGCGACGCCAGCACGGGGCAGAAGGTGGTGCTCGAGCGGCAGTGAGCGGCGGGAGCCCGTCGGCGCCCGTCCGACGATCATTCGACGGCGGGCAGTTCCGCGGTGACGGGCGGCGGCGGAGCGGAGGCACTGGCGGTGTCGCGGCGCCACCAGAGGAACAGGGACGTCCCGGTACCCAGCACGGTGACCACGCCGCACACGGCCGCGCTCGCCAGGGGATGAACCGTGGAGAGCGGAGCCAGCCCCCAGCCCGCGCCCCCGGCGACGAGCACCGCGCCCAGGATGGGAGCGAGCGTCCGGAGCACCTGGGACAGGCGCCACTGCATCAACGCGCGGGAGCGACCCCAGATGAGCACCGCCATGAGCAGGTTGCCGCAGGCCGTGCCTCCCGCGACGGCCCAGGCGCCGAAGTACCTCACGCCGATGAGCGAGACGGTCACGTTGAACATGTGGCCGATGAGGATGGGGTGGGCCGCCCGCCAGGCGCTGTCGTTGCTCAGCGTCAGGGTGGCGGCCGATGCCTCCTGGGAAGCCTGGATGACCGCCGCGGCGCCCAGGATGGCGAGCGTCACGGAGGTGAGCCGCTCGCTGGCGACGGGACCCGCCCAGGCCACGAGCAGGGGCGTCCCATCCAGCCAGAGCGCCAGCAGTCCGCTGGCGACCAGTCCGCCCATGGCCGCGGTGCCGAGCCGCACGGCCGAGGAGCGCTCCTCCGCGGTGCCGAGCCGGTGCAGCAGCCACGCGCACACCTGCTTGGCGAAGACGGCGACCTGGTCCACGGCCCGCGCGGCGACCTGATAGGCGCCCACCGCGGCCAGGGGAACATACGACGTGAGGATGAGGACGTCCGCGCGCACGGCCGCCGCGACCCCGAAGTTGATGGCCAGCGCCGCGGAGCCCTGGCGGAACGCGTCGCGCACCTCGGCGGGGTCGTTCGGCCACCCGGGGCGCAGCGACAGCTCCGGGTCATGCCTGCGGGCCGCCCGGACCATGACGAAGGCCTCGACGAACGAGCTGGCGAGCACGCCCAGCGTGGGCGCCAGGAGCGTGGGGGAGAGCCACAGTCCCAGGGCCGTCAGGGCCACCTGGACCGCCGAGGCATACGCGCGCCCCCGGGCCAGCACGGGGAAGTCGTTGCGCATGATGAGGAAGCCCCGGATGGGGTTGGCGAGCGAGCCCACCAGTCCCGCGAACAGCATCGGCAGGGCCGCACGGGCCACGTCCGCCTGGAGCACCGTGTTCTGCTCGGAGGGCAGCCAGACCATCAGGGCGTACGCCCCCACGCTCAGGAGCGGGCAGACGATGCTCACCACGAGGAGCGCCAGGCGGATCATCCGGCGCGTGGCGGCGTGGTCCGGGCGGGCGGCCGTGCGCTGCACCGAGACGCTCAAGCCGAGATCCGAGAGCGCCATCAGGTACCCGGTGGTGCTGAGCACCGCCCAGGCCCCCAGCCCTTCCGCACCCATCGAGCGCGCCACCAGGGGAATGGTGAAGAGACCCGCCACGACCCCCGCGAGGTGCCGCGCGCAGGCCGCGATGAGATTGAAGATCGTTCCCCGGGTCGAAGGCTTCTGGCTCATGGTGCGCCCCCGTGCATACCACGCCTCGCGCCGAAACCCCGTCCCCCGCGCCATGCTCGGCCGAGTGCTCCCCTCACGGAGCTTCTCCCCCTCCCCGCCCATTCCCGTTTGAGGCGACCCCCGGCCCCCGTATGCTGCCCGGAATGGCCCGTGACTGCGTGGGAGGAACATGGCTGGCGAGACCCGGATGATGCCGCGCGTGGCGCACGTCATTCGCAAATACAATCCCGCCGAGTGGGGAGGCATGGAGACCCACGTGGAGCAGGTGGCACGCCATCTCGCGCTCCTGGGCTGGGGAGCGGAGATCCACGCGCCCTACATGACCTCTGGCGCCAGTGGCTCCGGCCATGCCCTGGACCCCACGGTCCCCGTCAAGCGCTACCACGTCCTGTCCCCGTACCTCGGCTCCGCGAGCAAGCGGCGGGCCCTCAAGGAGACCGGCAGCGTGCTCACGGTGGATGAGCCCTTGCGGCTGCTGTGGGACCGACAGCTCCCGCTCGTCCACCTGCACACGGCCGGCCGGATCGGCGGGGCCGTGCGAACCGCCCTGCGGCTGACGGGGCGTCCCTATGTCATCTCCATCCATGGGCCGCTGCTCACCGTCCAGGACTGGCAGCAGAAGGCGATGGCGGAGCGCTTCTCGGGGGCGGTGGACCTGGGCCGCCCGTTCGGGATGCTCGTGGGCGCGCGCCGCGTGCTCGACGACGCCGCGCGGATCATCGTCTTCAACGAGGAGGAACGGCAGGCGATGACCGAGAAGTACGGCCAGCGCGTCATCCTCATGGAGCAAGGGGTGGATCCGCGGCGGATGGAGTCGGGCAACGCGGAGCGGGCACGCCGCCGCTGGCCGGAGCTCGCCAACGGCCCGGTGATCACCGTGCTCGCCCGGCTGACCCGGGCGAAGAACCAGCTCCTGGCCATCCAGGCCTTCGCCCGGGGAGCCCCGCCGGACGCGCACCTCGTGCTGGCGGGCGCAACCGTGGAGGCCGACTACCGCGCCAGCCTCGAGCGGGAAATCCAGGCGTCCGGCCTGGGCGCGCGCGTCCACATCATGGGCAACCTGGATGCCGTCCAGGAGGTGCCCGATCTGCTCGCCCTGTCCAGGCTGATGATGATGACCTCCCACGTCGAGCCGTTCGGCCTGGTGGTCCTGGAGGCCTGGGCGGCCGGCTGCCCGGTGCTCATGGGGACCCGCTTCGGCCTGGCGATCCTCGCGGACGCCATCGGGGAGCAGGGCCTGTTCGTGCGGACGCAGGAGCCGGAGGACTGGGCCTCGGCCCTGCGCTCGTGCTTCGCGTCGCCCGAGAGACTCGACGCCGCGGCGCGGGCGGGCAGGGAAGTCGTCCGCCAGCGCTTCAGCTGGACCGCCTTCGCCCAGCGAACGCAGGACGTCTACCTGGATGTCCTGGAGGAGAACCGTCGCCGTGCGAAGTAGCCCCCTGATTCGAGCCCTGTCCCGGCAGGCCTGCCGCTCGGCCCTGGCGCGCTCGGCGCGGCGCCTCGACGAGGAGGAGATGCGACGCCCCGCCATGGTCTTCGCGCCCCATCCCGACGACGAGACGCTAGGCTGTGGCGGGACGATCCTCTTGAAGCGGCGCCTGGACGTGCCGGTGCGGATCGTCTTCGTGACGGATGGCTCCGGCTCGCATCCCGAGCTGCTCCCGCCCGAGGAGTTGAGGGAGGTGCGGGCACGCGAGGCCCTGGAGGCCTCGGAGCTGCTGGGTGTCGACGCCTCGCGCGTGCACCTGCTGGGCTTCCCCGACCGCTACCTGCTGGAGCATCGGGAGGAGGCCATCTCCCGGGTCGTCGCCCTGCTCGAGGAGCATCGGCCCGAGCAGCTCTTCGTTCCCTACGCGGCCGGGGAGAACCCGGACCATGGCTCCACCTGCCTCATCGTGCACGAGGCCCTGCGGCGCGTGAACCGGCCCGTCACGGTCTTCGAATACGCCGTCTGGTCCTGGCGCTACTGGCCGCACGTGCGCCGCGACGGCGCCTTGTGGGATCCACGGACGTGGGTGCGCAACACCGCCTCGACGGTGAGGGGCCTGGTGCGCTCCTCGGCGTTCCGCACGTGCGTGAACGTCCACGAGGTGCTCGCGGGCAAGCGGGCGGCCCTCGCCCGGCACACCTCCCAGTTGGAACGCCGCCACGGAGATCCGCGTTGGGTTACCCTCCGGGACGTCGACGGAGGGGAGTTCCTCGAATGCTTCTTCGACGGCTTCGAGTTCTATCGTCGCATCGACTTCAACCCACGACCCATCTCATGAACCAAGACCAGGACACCCCAGCAGAGCGCGCGAAGGTGCGCGTCCTGTTCGTCGCGTGGTTCCTCCGCCCGGATCGCAAGTGGCTCGGCGAGTTCCTGCCACCCGAGCGCTTCGAGTGCTCGTACGTGAGCCTGGAGGAGCGCGTCGACTCGACCCAGAAGCGCACGCCCGGCAAGAAGTGGCTGCAGCTCGTCCAGCTCGCCCTGAAGGCCCGGTTGCACCTGGCACGCCATCCGCAGGACGTGATCGTCACGGCCTTCCCGCAGGGAGGCTTCACGCAGGGGCTCGTGAACCTGCTGACCTTCGAGCGCACCCCGCATGTCGTCTGGTACTTCAACTGCGGCCACGAGTACCACGGGGCGCGCAAGTGGCTGTCGCGCATCGCCTACCGGTACGTGGACCGGTTCATCGTCTACACGAAGCAAGAGCGCACCGCGTACGCGCGCACCTTCGCCGTGCCGGAGTCCCGCTTCCACTTCACGTACCTGACCGGGGTGCCGCTCGAGGCCGAGAAGTTCCGCGGGGCCCGCGAGCGCTTCGGGCTGGCGCCGCGCTACATCGCCGCGCTCGGCTCGTCGGGCCGGGACTACGCCACCCTCTTCAAGGCGGTGGAGGGCCTGCCCATCCAACTGGTGGTCGTGGCGCATCCGCATGGCCTGCCGGGCGGACCGGTCCCGGCCAACGTCAAGGTCATCACCAGCATCCCCCAGCAGGACTACCTGAGCATCATCGCGGAGGCGGAGCTCGTCGCCATCCCCGTCAACAACCAGGAGACGGCCAGCGGGCAGATGACCCTCATCCAGGCCATGTCGCTCGGCGTGCCGGTGGTGGCCACCCGGTGCATCGGCACCGAGGACTACATCCACCACGGGGAGAACGGCTGGTTCGTGCCCATGGGGGACGTGGAGGAGTGGCGGCGCACGCTGCGCTCGGTGCTCGAGGACCCCGAGGCGCTCGGCCGCACGGCCGCCCACGCGCTGCGCTTCGCCCAGGAGCGCTTCACCGACCGGGCGGGAGCCCAGGTGCTGATGGATCTGGCCGAGGAGCTGAGTCCGGCGGCCCCACGAGAGGCGCTGGCTTGAGGGCGCGGCCCTGATGGAAACCAAGTCCATCCTCTTCCTGCTGGTCTCGGCCGTGGTGCTCTACGTGGGCAGCGGCTGGGTGGGGCGCGCGTCCTGGCGCAAGGACGCCTGCGTCTTCCTCCTGGTGCTGGGCACCGTCCACTCCGGCTTCATCGACATCAACCTGATGAGCCGGGAGTGGTACCGCGGCACCACGCGGGGCCTCGAGTGGTCCTGGCTCGACTACCTGTGGATCTTCGTCCTCGTCGACGAGCTGAAGCGCAGAAGACCCGGCACGGCCATGCCCATGTGCCTGTCCGCCATGGTCCTGTTCGTCGGCTACAACGCGCTGCGCGTGGTGACGTCGGACCCGTGGATCTTCGGCATGTTCGAGCTGTCGAAGATGATCCGCGCCACCCTGCTCTTCCTCGCGGTGGCGCTCTACGTGAAGGAGGATCGGCACCTGCGCATCATCGTCGCGGCCCTGGCGCTCGCGACCTCGTACGAATTCCTCGCGACCGTGTACTCGCGGATCATCCTGGGCCATGCCCGGGCGGACGGGACGCTCAACCACCCGAACAGCCTGGCCATGTACAACCTGATGACGGCGCCGATGCTGTTCGCCGTCTACCTCTCCGACGCGCCGCGCACGCTGCGGCGCTGGTGCGGCGTGGGCGCGCTGCTCGGCACCCTGTCGGTGGTGATGACCATCTCCCGGGCGGGCTTCGTCGGCATCCTGCTGCTGCTCTTCGGGGTCGGCCTCACCTGCGGCTTCTGGAAGAACCCGATCCGCGTGGCGGTGACCGCCGTGCTCCTCGCCGTGGTGGGCACGGGGCTGTACCTCAAGCTCGGAGACGCCTTCAACTCCCGCTTCGAGACGTCACTGGCCGCGGAGTACGGCGACAAGCCCACCGAGGGCCGCATCGTCTACCTCAACCTGGCCGATCTGATCGTCAACGAGCGGCCCTGGGGCTGCGGCCTGAACAACTGGTCCTGGTGCGTCACCAACCGCTACGGGCCGATGCTGGGAATGCGCTACGTGCCCTACGAGAGCACCGACGAGCGCCCCCGCTTCAGGCCCATCCCCGCGGGCTCCAACGTGGAGGCGCCCCAGGCGGCTCCGGCGCACAGCCTGTACGCCATCACCCTCGGCGAGAGCGGGTGGCTGGGGGTCATCCTCCTGGGCGTGCTCTGGTGGCGCTGGCTCCAACTGGGAGCGAGCTTCCTGCGCGCGCGCTCCAAGTCGTTCCGCTCCCGCTTCGGCACCGGCGTCTTCTTCTCCCTGCTCGGCGTGGTGTTGCAGAGCCTCGTCGAGTGGGAGATCCGCCAGACGCCCCTGCTCTTCCTGCTGCACATCCTGCTGGGCGCCCTCGCTGGCCTGTATCCGGCGCGACCCTCGCGGTGGGTGGCGGCCCGGCTTCGCGCACGAGCCCGCGCCCGCCGTCACCTGGAGGTGAGCCGTCCCGCGACGAGCACGCCCTCCGGCGTCAACGCCTGAAAACGCGGCGTACCCCGTGAGGCCCGGCGCCCTGGGCCTCGCGGCCAGGCGTCGTGATGCCGACCCTTCATCACGGGGCGCTTGCCGAGCCCCGGCCCGATGGATACGACGCCCCTTCGCGGAGCATCACCCAGACAAAGGAAGGCGAGGCATGAAGCGGATTCTCCTGGCGGTGGTCACCCTCACGTACGCGCTCGGGTTCTCCACGGGCTGCGCGGCGGGCAAGAAGTTCAACGTGGGGCGCACGGCGGCCTCCCTCCTCATCTCGGATCAACAGGAGAACCAGCTCGGCCTGCAGGTGAAGCAGGAGCTGGAGACGAAGGAGAAGATCAAGTACCTGGAGGACCCCACCGTCGTGGAGTACGTGCGCAACCTCTCCACGGGCATCCTGCAACAGGCCAACAAGGATCGCCCCGGGGTGAAGTGGAAGATCAACGTCATCGATGACCCGAAGACGGTGAACGCCTTCGCCACGCCGGGCGGCTACCTCTACGTGTACACGGGCCTGCTGCTCGCGGCCGAGAACGAGGCGGAGGTGGCCGGCGTCATGGGCCACGAGGCCGGGCACGTGGTGGGCCGGCACTCCGCCCAGGCGATGCTGCTGCAGTACGGCGAGCAGGCCATCGTCGACGCGGCGCTCGGCAAGAACGCCGGGACGGTGTCGCAGATCGCCGCGAGCCTGGCCGGCAATGGCGCGGCCCTGGCCTTCAGCCGCAGCAACGAGACGGAAGCGGACGAGCTGGGCGCCAGGTACATCTCGGCGGTGAACTACGATCCGCACGCCCTGGCCTCCTTCTTCCAGAAGCTCGCGGCCCAGGAGGGCAAGACGCCCGCGGTGCTCAAGTGGCTGAGCACGCACCCGGCGAGCGCCGACCGCGTCGTGCACATCAACCAGTTCATCCAGCAGAACCGGCTGAAGGGCGCGGAGCTGGGTGGCAGCCAGCTCGCCGCCATCAAGCAGCGCCTGCGCAAGTAGGCACCCGCGCTACGGCAGGGACGAGCGCTCGGACTCTTCTGATGGGGGAGCCTCGGGTGCCTCGTCCCGCAACTCGGCGGGGGGCTCGATGTCGGTGGGAGCGCGCTCGGCCATGCGCCGGCGCCACCGCCAGAAGCCGAGCCGCTCACGCCCCGAGCCTCCCGCCTCCACCTCCGCCTCGCCCTTGAGGTGGGGGGTCTCGATGGGCGGGGGCCGCCCTTGCGCGAGCGCCGCCTCGGCCTCGGCCTGCTCGAGGATGGCGTTCACCTCTCCTCCGAGGATGAAGATGAGGCCGGTGAGGTAGAGCCACAGCAGGAGCACGATGACGCCGCCGATGGAGCCATAGGTGACGTTGTAGCGGCCGAAGTGCTCGACGTACTGGGTGAAGCCCCAGGTGGTGAGCAGCCACAGCACGCTGGCGATCAACGCGCCGGGGGACAGGAAGCTGTAGCGGTGGCGCACGGCGGGCAGGCGCCAGTAGCACAGGGCGAGCGCCAGCATGACGAGCGCGGTGACGGAGGGCCAGCGCAACCAGGACCACACGGCGTGGTAGGCGTTGAGCACGTGCAGGTGCTGGGCGATCCATTCCCCCAACCGCCCGCCCAACAGGAACAGGGTGAGGGCCACGGGGATGAGCAGCGAGCCCGCCACGGTCATGAGCAGCGCGAGCCCCTGGGTGTGCCACAGGGGCCGGTACTCGGGCACGTCATAGGCGAGGTTGAGCGCCCGGCGGAACGCGTCCACGCCGCGCGAGGCGGACCAGAGCGACAACGCCAGGCCGAAGGTGACCAGGCGTGGCTGGGTGTCCTGGGCGATGGAGCGCAGGTGCGCCTGGACCAGCCCCAGGGCATCCGCCGGCATGAGCGGGCCGAGCCGCTCCACCATGGACACCACCGCGCCCCGCTCCAGCGGCAGGTGGGCCGCGAGCGTCACGACGAAGAAGAGGAAGGGAAAGAGCGCGAAGAGGAAATAGAAGGCGAGCTGCGCCGCGCACTCGGTGACCGCGTCCTCCTCGATCTCCACCCAGAGGCGCCGGAAGAACTCGCGCCATGTGAGGCTCCTCGGCTTACGCAGTCGCATTCCTTCCCCAGCACGGGTCTTGGGTTGAGCGAGCAAGCTAGCCACGAGAAGGGCTCGAGCACCAGTGCCCGGCCCATGCCACGCGGCCTGGAGGCCTGCTACCCTTCGCCCCATCATGCCCATGCTCCCGCTCGTCCTCCTGCTGACACTCACCGCTGGCGATGACCGGTCCATCCCCCCGGGATGCCGTGAGGACCATGGGACATGCCGCGAGGACTGCACCATCGACTACGGCGGCGGCACGACGAAGTACCAGTTGCTCAACCAGTGCATCGCCCGGTGCACCCGGGAGCGGGACGCGTGCACCACCCGCTTCTATACGCTCCGGAACACGGCGGGAGATCTGCCCGCCTCCCCCACCGGCTCGGCTCCGGCCTCGGAGCAGTTCGAGGAGCCCTCCAAGCCCACGTCCTTCCAGGACACGGAGCGCCGGGGCGTCTACCGGGCCAGCGAGGCCGCGCCTCCCGCGGAGTCCGCTCCGGAGGAAACGCCCGCCGCCCCTCCTCCCCCCGCGCCGGCCGAGGTGGAGGAGAAGCCCGAGGAGGAACCAGCTCCCGCGCCGAAGCCGCCCGCCGAGGAGAAGAAGAGCGCGCCCCCCAGGGGAAAGCGGGAGGAGATCCGCATCTTCGGAGACTCCGAGGACACGGCCACGGAGGCATCCAAGGAGAATGCCGCGCCCCACGTGGAGTCCAAGGAGTCCAAGCCAGGCAAGCCCGCGGAGACCCCGAAGAAGGGCGCCTCGAAGCGGCACTCCGACGACAACTGGTGGAAGGACTAGGCGCGCTCGAGGCCCTGACGCCCGGGCGCCGTGGGGGCGCTCTGGGTCAGCCGCACGCCGACGAGCACCAGGGCGCCGCCGAGGATGAGCTCCCCATGCAGGGACTCGCCGAGCAGGAGCCACGCGGCGAGCGCCGTCATCACCGGCTGGAGGTTGGAGAAGATGGCCGCGTGTGAGGCGGGCACCTTGGTCAGGGCGTAGTACCAGATGAGGTAGGCCACCACGGACGTGAGGACGGCCAGGTAGGCGATGCTGCCCAGGGCGGAGGGGCTCGCGGAGAAGGTGCGCGCGGGCTCGAGGACGAAGGGGGCCACGGGCAGCAGCAGCAGGGCGGCGGCCACCATGCTCCACGCGGTGGAGCGCACCGAGCCATGGGCGGAGGCGAAGGGCTTGCCCTCGGTGGTGAAGGCAACCCACGCGATCACCGCGCCGAGGATGAGCAGATCTCCCAGCAGCGAGCCGCGCGCCGAGGCCAGCCCCCGCCCGAGCAACAGCACCACCACGCCCGTGAGCGCCGTGAGGATGCCGAGCACCGCGCGCGACGAGGCCCGCTCCTGCCCGCGCGCGAGCCCCAACAGGTACACGCCCAGCGGCGTCAGCGCGTAGAGCAGCGCCGCGTGGGCCGCGGTGGAGTGGGACAGTCCATGGAAGAACAACACCTGGTTGAGCGGGCCCGCGAGCAGGCCGAGCATGAACACGCGGCGCCACTCGGAGCGCGGCGGCAGCTTGGGTCCGGGCGTGAAGGCGAGCAGCAGGCAGAAGAGGGAGGCGCTGAGCAGGAAGCGCCACATCACCACCGTGAGCGGGGGCAGCTCCTCCATGGCGCGCTTGCCGGCCAGATACGTCCCCGCGCTGATGACGACTTGCAGGAACAAGGCTGCATAGACCCCGCTGAGCGACTCGCGCTGAGCGGGAACGATCTCGGTGGTGGAGGCCTGCACGCGGCGACACGTAGCAGATAACCCCTCGCGATTCACCGACCCGGCCGGCCATCCCGGCCCGCGTGAATGTCACCAGGACAAGTGTCAGGAACCGAGGTGCAGCAGGGCCCACTCGGCAGCATGACGCACGGCTTCGCTCGGATCCTCACGCAGCCGCTCGATCAAGGGCCGGGCCTCCATGCGCCTGGCGGCCCCGAGCGCGTACACGGCGTTGCGGCGCAGGCCGTCGTACTTGGCCCGGCCGAGCGCGGTGCCAGGAATGAGCTGGTCGTACTGCTCGGGGGTGAGCGCCGCCAGCTCCATCACCCCGAGTTCGGCGACCGCCCGGGGAACAAAGCGCTTGTTGGAGGTGCTGACGGGCCGGCGGTTGAGGGGGCAGACGTCCTGGCAGATGTCACAACCGAAGACGAGGTTGTCCATCTCCACCCGGAAGGACTCGGGCACCTCGGCATGGCGGTTCTCGATGGTCTGGTAGGAGAGACAGGCCCGCGCGTCCACCCGGCCCTGGCCGAGTAGCGCCCCGGTGGGGCAGGACATGATGCACAGGTGGCAACTGCCGCAGCGATCGGCGGTGGGCCCGTCGGCGTACGCGTCCACCTCGGCGTCGAGGACGAGCACGGCCAGCACCACCCACGAGCCCAGGGGCTCGGTGATGAAGCAGCCATTCTTGCCCACGTAGCCCAGCCCGGCGCGAGAGGCCCACACCTTCTCCATCATCGGGCCCGAGTCCACGCTGCCGTAGTCGCGCACCTCGGGGTACGCCTCCTTGAGCCGGCGGCGGAAGGACTTCAGGCTGTCGCGCAGGGTGGAGTGGTAGTCCCGACCCCGCGCGTAGCGGGCGATGGGCGAGTCCTCCGTCCGAGGCTCCTCGCGGTAGTAGTTGGTCGCGAAGGCGATCACCGTGCGCGCGCCGGGCAGCAGCAGCGAGACGTCGAGCCGCTCGGCCGTCCGCTCGCCCAGCCAGTCCATGTCGGCGTCGCGGCCCGCCGCCAACCACTCCAGGAGGAAGTCACCCGGAATGGGCTCGGCGCGCGCGAAGCCCGCGAGATCGAAGCCCACCTGGGTGGAGAGCTGGCGGAGGTGTTCGGTGGACAGCGGGGGCACGGCTTCTACATAACCCAACCGCCGCGCCCCTTCCGAGATGACCCGCGGGGCTAGGTCGTGGACTTCTCCGGGATCCACTTCACGTCCTCGACGCCCGCCCGGCGATTGGCCACGCGCGCCATGACGAAGAGCAGGTCCGAGAGCCGGTTGAGGAAGGACAGCACGTCATTGGACGCCTCGCCCTCGCTGAAGGCGGTGACCACGCGGCGCTCGGCCCGCCGGCACACCGTGCGCGCCAGATGCAGCGCGGCGGCCGCCTGGACGCCCGCGGGCAGGATGAAGTGCGTCATGGGGGACAGTTCGCCCTCGAAGGTGTCGATCGCCCGCTCCATGTCCGCGATCCACTCGCTCTTGAGCGGGGGAATGAAACCGGAGGCCTTGGTACCGGGAGGCGTGGCCAGCACCGCCCCCACCGTGAAGAGCTGCTCCTGCAGGCGCTGGAGCAGGGCATCCAGGTCGCTCGGCATGGACAGGGAGCGCGCCAGCCCCAGCGAGGCGTTCAGCTCGTCCACCTCACCGTAGGCGTCCACGCGCAGGCTGTCCTTGCGGACCCGTCCTCCACCGAACAGGCCCGTCTCTCCCTTGTCTCCAGTCTTCGTATAGATCTTCAAAAGCGTGTTCCCTTCCGTTGGACAATCGGCACCGCACCTGGCGGAAATTCGCGCCCGGGGGGGCCGTGGGCTAGGAGAAGTCCATGACACCCTACCTCGCCCTGCTCGAGCACGTCCTGCATCACGGCACGAAGAAGAGCGACCGCACCGGCACCGGCACGCTGAGTGTCTTCGGCCATCAGATGCGCTTCGATCTCACACGGGGCTTCCCCCTGGTGACGACGAAGAAGCTCCACCTCAAGTCCATCATCCACGAGCTCTTGTGGATGCTCGCGGGCGGCACGAACGTGCATGCGCTCCAGGCGCACGGCGTCACCATCTGGGACGAGTGGGCCGACGCCGAGGGCAACCTCGGCCCCATCTACGGCCACCAGTGGCGCTCCTGGTCCACGCCCGACGGGGGCGCCATCGATCAGATGACCCAGCTCGTCGAGGGGCTGAAGAAGAACCCCGACTCGCGGCGTCACCTGGTGAGCGCGTGGAACGTGGCGGACCTGGGCGCCATGAAGCTGCCGCCCTGTCACATCCTGTTCCAGTTCTACGTGGCCAACGGGCGGCTGTCCTGCCAGCTCTACCAGCGCAGCGCGGACATCTTCCTGGGCCTGCCCTTCAACATCGCCTCCTACGCCCTGCTGACGATGATGGTGGCGCAGGTGACGGGGCTCGAGGCCCATGAGTTCATCCACACCTCGGGCGACGCGCACCTGTACCTCAACCACGTGGAGCAGGCACGCGAGCAGCTCCAGCGCGAGCCCCGACCCCTGCCCCGGATGACGCTCAATCCGGCCGTCCGCTCGCTCTTCGACTTCAAGTACGAGGACTTCACACTCAGTGGGTACGAGCCCCACCCCGCCATCAAGGCACCGGTGGCCGTATGATGCTGTCGGCCATCGTGGCGATGGCGTCCAACCGCTGCATCGGCCGGGACAACACCCTGCCCTGGCGTCTGCCGGCGGACCTCCAGCGCTTCAAGCGGCTCACCCTGGGACACACGCTCCTCATGGGCCGCAAGACGTACGAGTCCATCGGCCGGCCGCTGCCCGGCAGGACGATGCTCGTGGTGACGCGTCAACACGGTTGGGCCCCCGCGGGCATCGAGGTGGCGCACTCGCTGGAGGAGGCCCTCGCGCGGGCACGCGGCGACGAGGTCTTCCTCGCCGGGGGCGCGCAGCTCTACGAGCAGGCGATGGACCGGGTGCGTCGGCTGTACCTCACGCGCATCGATCGCGAGTACGAGGGCGACACCTTCTTTCCCGCCGTGGACCTGTCCACCTGGCGCCTCACCGCCGAGGAGTCCCACCCGGCCACCGACACCACGCCACCCTTCGCCTTCCTCACCTACGAGCGGTGATGACTCCCGGTTTTGATTCTGACTCGCAACATTGAGAATATGTGGGCGGACTGGTAGAGGGTGGAGCGTGAAGCGCACCGGTCTACTGCTGCTGTCCCTGCTGCTCGCGGCGCCGTTGGCCACCGCCGCCGAGAGCGAGTCCGAAGCGCGCACCTGGCACCGCCTGGTGGGCATTCTGCAATACCTGCAGGCCGACTACCCGGCGGCGGTGGAGTCCAGGTCGGACTTCGAGCTGGCCGAGCAGCGCAGCTTCATCGCCGAGGCCACCGACGCGGCGCGCGAGCTGGGACGCCCGGGAGAGACGTTCCTCGCGCGGCTGGAGGAGATCAAGGCCCGGGTGGACAAGGCCGAGGATCCCGAGGGCGTCAGCCAGGACTGCGGGGCGCTGGTGGAGGACCTGGTGCTCGCGGGGGGACTGGCGCGCAGCCCGCGGGTGCCGCCGGACCTGAAGGTGGGCGAGCGGGTCTACCTGGAGAGCTGTGCGGCCTGTCACGGCGCGGACGGGCGCGCGGAGGTGCCCATCGCCCGGACGATGGAGCCCGTCCCCACCAACTTCCATGATCCCGAGGTGATGGGCGGGCTCACGCCCTACAAGGCCTTCAACACGGTGGGCTTCGGCGTACCGGGCACGCCCATGCCGGGCTTCCCCACCCTGAACGAGGAGGAGCGCTGGGGCCTGGCCTTCTATCTCTTCACGCTCCGCCAGCCCGCGTGTGACGCCGTCCCGCCGCGCGTGTCGCTGGAGAAGCTCGCCAACTCCACGGACAACGAGCTCGTCCAGGCCTACGGGCAGGAGCACCTCGCGTGCCTGCGCCGCAAGATGCCCGACGTGGACGAGGAGCGCGGCCTGCTGGTGACGCGCGAGTACGTGGAACAGGCGCTCAAGCTGGGCGCCTCCGGCGACATGCTGGGCGCGCGCAACGCGCTCCTGGACGCCTACCTCAAGGGACTGGAGCCGGTGGAGGTGACGCTCCGGGCGCGCAACCCCGACCTGGTGCTCAAGCTGGAGAAGGCCTTCCTGGACACGCGCGTGGCCGCCGAGCGCAAGAGCCCGCACCTCCAGGACGAGGG
Source organism: Cystobacter fuscus (assembly GCF_002305875.1). Classification (NCBI taxonomy): domain Bacteria; kingdom Pseudomonadati; phylum Myxococcota; class Myxococcia; order Myxococcales; family Archangiaceae; genus Cystobacter; species Cystobacter fuscus. Next base: position 10,361,825 of record NZ_CP022098.1, read on the forward strand.
CCGTGTCCTCCTGTCGCTGCTGGACGAGGCGCGCCGGGACAGTGGCGAGACGATGAGCTTCCTGTCCGTCATCTGGATCACCCTGCTCATCCTGCTGCGCGAGGGCTTCGAGGCGACCATCATCATCGCCGCGCTGCTGGCGATGCTGCGCAAGATGCAGGCGCCCGAGTACGCGCGCGTGGTGCACCTGGGCTGGGTGTCCGCGCTGGTGGTGGGGGCGCTCGCCTTCATCTTCGGCCGGCACCTGATGAACGGGGCCAACCGCGAGATGCTCGAGGGCATCGCCGGGCTCGTGGCGGTGGCGATGCTGCTGTACGCGGCGCTGTGGCTCAACGCGCGCGCCAACATGAGCAAGTTCATGGGCGAGCTGCGCGAGAAGATGAAGGGCGCGCTGGGCCGCGGCAGCATGATGGGCCTGTTCGCCATCGCCTTCACCTCGGCGCTGCGCGAGAGCGTGGAGACGGCCATCTTCCTGCAAGGGCTCGCGCTCGACTCGGCGTCGGGCGTGGCCTGGGGGTGCGCCGCGGGCGCGGTGGCGCTCACCGTGCTCGTCCTCTTCGTCAACCGCGTGGGCTACAAGCTGCCCATGAAGACGCTCTTCAAGGCGTCCACCGTGCTGCTGGTGACCACCGCCGTCATCCTCCTGGGCAAGGCGATCCGCGCGCTCCAGGAGGTGGCCCTGGTGCCCATCCACCCCATCCGCTTCGTCACCATCGATCTGCTCGGCATCTACCCCGACGCCATGTCGCTCATCCCCCAGGCGGTGCTCACCGCCATTCCGCTCGCCCTGCTCATCATCAAGCGGCGCGGCGGCGGAGCGGCGAGCCTGGCGGACGCCTCGTCCCAGGCCGAGGCTCAGGCCGGGAAGTAGCGACCGGACTCCTCGCGCACCCGGCCCTCCTCGAGCAGCTTGAGCAACACCGCCAGGGCGCTGCGCTCCGCGATGGGCAGCAGGAACGCGGGCGTCTCCGAGTAGGCGCGCTCCACCACCTGCTCCAGGGTGACACCCTCCTCGGGCACCGCCGCCACGATGCGCGCCTCGCGCGCCGCCCGGTGGTCCAGGTACTCCTGGAGCTTGCCCGGCCCATCCGGAATCGCCATCCCATGCGCCGGGTGCAGCGTCGTCACCGGCCAGTCCCGCAGCCGCGCGAGCTGCCGCAGGTACTCGCTCATGTCCCCCTCGGGAGGATCGATGACGATGGAGCCCACGCCCGCCACCATGTCACCCACCACCGCCGCGCGCGTGCGCTCGTCCACCAGGCACAGGTGACCCCGCGCGTGTCCCGGCGTGTGCAGCACCCGCCAGCGCTGGGGCGGAGTCCCCGCCAGTTCCAGCACCTCACCGTCCTCCAGGAGCCGCTCCGTCGGCACGGGCACCCGGTCCGCCGTGCGCGCATGGCACCACAGGGGCACGTTCAGCCGCGCCTTCACCGCGCCCACGCCCCCGATGTGGTCTCCATGGTGGTGGGTGAGCACCACCGCCTTCACCCGGGCCCCTTCCGCCACCAGCCCCTCCACCATCTCCAGCAACCCCTCCAGCTCTTCCTCGTCCCCCGCCCCGGGGTCCACGAGCAGCAGCTCCCCATTGCCCAGCACGTACACGTTGGTATGCGTGGCCGGTGGCAGGGTCGCCGTGCGCACGGGGAACACCCGCACGCCCTGGTGGTACTCGATGCGGCGCGCGATGAAGTCCGGGCCGAGCGGCGGCGCGTCCAGCTCCGCCAGCGCCGCCTCGCGCGAGCCGAAGCGCGCCATCACCCGCAGCACGTGCACCGCGGGCGGGTGCAGCAGCGCCGTGCCCACCTCCCAGCGAGCCAGCGCCTCGGCCGGCGTCACCCACGCCGCCTCCGACAGCTCCCCGGCCCACCACTCCGCCCGCATCCCCTCGCCCACCTCCACCAGATAGAAGAAGGTGTCGAAGCGCACGGGCGCGAACTCCGGCGTCACCCACCGCCCCGCCGCCGGGAAGTCCTCGGCCCGCAGCACGAGCCCGTGCCGCTCCAGCAGCGCTCCCCACGACTCGCCCGCCAGGAGCGCCCGGCGCAGCGCCGTCACCTCCTCGGCGGAGAGGCGCTCGGCGCCCTCGGCCACCAGCACCCCGGTCTCCTCCAGCAGCTCGCGCGCCGCGGCCGCCCGCAGCGCCGCCTCCTGCCCCGAGGCCCCCCGCACCGGCACCGCCGCGTCCGCCTTGTCCACCTTCCCGCCGGGAAAGGCATAGAAGCCGCCCGCGAAGGCGAGCGCCTTCTCGCGCTTCACCCAGAACAGCTCCACCCCCGTGGGCGTGCGGCGGTAGGGCACCACCACCGACGCGAGCCGGGGCACCGCCACGGGGGGTGGTGGAGGCGCACCAGCGATCGTCTCACTCATTCCCGCACCACCTGTCCAAGCAACCGCGCCATCATGTTGCGCGCATCCTCGATCTGATCCGGCCGCACGTACACCCGGGACAGCCGCACCGCGCCCTTGTAGCGCTGGTAGAGCGGCGTGTAGCGCGCCACCTCCGTGAGCCGACCGGTGGACACGTCGATGATGAACAGGCTCGGCCCCGCGCCCTCCGAGAAGTACTTGGAGAGCACGCCCCGGGACTCCACCGTGAAGTGCTCGAAGCCGCCCGTCACCAGCGCGCTGCGCAGCACCTCCAGATCATAGCCCACGTCGCGCTCGGTGAACTGCGCGAGCAGCTTGAAGCCCTGGCGCGACGCGATGCGCTGGGCCCACCGGTTCTTCGAGCGGCGCAGCGTGTACCAGAGCGCCACGTCGTCGCAGTAGAGGAAGGCCTCGGGGTCGGCGGGGATCTCGAACTCGCCGGGCGCCTCCTCGTAGTAGCGCCGCAGCATGTGATCGAAGTTCACCGAGGTGTGGTGGTAGTACACCGACAGGAACATGTGGTGGCGGCTGAGCAGGAAGTCCTCGAAGGCGAACGCCGCCGCCCGGCTCAACGCCAGATAGGCGCGCCCGTCCTTGATGGCCGGGTTCAGGTTGGACACCAGCCAGTCCATGTCGTACCGGCCATAGTTCACGCCCGTGTAGAACGAGTCGCGCAGCAGGTAGTCCATGCGGTCCGCGTCCAGTTCCCCGGACACGATGGCGCGCAACAGCGGCGTCCAGTCCACCCCCTCGTGGGAGAAGCCGGGATCCTTCGGGGGCATGGCCCCGGTGATGAGTCCCACCGCCGCCTCGGGAGTGATTCCCTGGGGCGCGTAGCGCTCCTCGATGAGCGGCGTGAGTGAACTGTCCAACAAAAGCTTGGCGGTGAAATCTTCGTGCGTGGCCTGCTCGCCTTCCGCCACGGGGTCCAACCAGGCCGGAAGCCGCAGCAGCGCACGCCGGGGAGCGATGCTCTCGGAGGCATGGGACAGGGGCATGTGCCCCAGGTCATGACACAGCACGGCGAGCCGGACGGCGGCGTTGAAGCGCTCGCGCACCGGCGCGGGCAGGCCCGAGCGGGCGGTGACGGCGAGGAAGACCCGGGAGGCCACGTGCATGGCGCCGAGCGAATGCGCATGCCGGGTATGGGTGCCCCCTGGGAATGCCAGGTCGCCGAAGCCCAGTTGGCGCACGTGGCGAAGCCGTTGGTAGAACCGGCTGTCGATGACGGCCTTCTCCTCGCCACTCACATCGATGGTGCCGTGGATGGGGTCACGAATCCGCATGGTTCTCCTCATACTTCCAGACACTGCTCAGCGGCCAGCCAATCGGGCCCGCTGTGAACTGTCATCCCCCCTGGGGACGTGCTAACCCTGGCCGTCGACACATGCCCCGCATGCACATCGCCATCCTGTACAACCGAGACCATGAGCAGTTGGAGGACGACCCGGGTCGGGAGGCGCGAGCAGACGTGATGCGAGTGGCCTCCGCGCTCTCCGAGGCCCTCACCCAAGATGGAACCCAGGTCGAGCTCGTTCCCGTCACGGGCTCCCGGCTGGAGTTCGTGGACGTGCTCGCCCGGATGCAGCCCGACCTGGTCATCAACCTCTGCGAGTCCGTGGCGGCGGACAGCCGGGCGGAAACCATCATCCCCTGTCTGCTGGACATGCTGGGGCTGCCCTACACGGGAGCGTCCGCGCTCTCGCTGACGCTCGCCCTGCACAAGGACAAGGCCAAGGAGCTGCTCAAGGCGCGTGGCGTCTCCACCCCGGGCTTCGCGCGGGTGGACCGGCTCGAGGACCTGGACGCGGTGAACCTGCCCTATCCGCTCATCGTCAAGCCGGCGCGCGAGGACGCCAGCGTGGGCATCACGAGCGACTCGGTGGTGCACGACCGGGAGGGCCTGCGTCGCGCGGTGGACGCCGTGCTGCGCACCTTCCACCAGCCCGCGCTCGTCGAGCAGTTCATCGCCGGCCGCGAAATCTACGTGCCGCTCCTGGGCAACTCGCCCCGCCGGGCCCTGCCCCTGTCGGAGATCCGCTTCGGCCAGCTCTTCGCCGACCGGCCCAACATCGTCACCTACGCGGGCAAGTGGGAGACCGGCTCACCCGAGTACGTGAACACCCCCTCCGGCCCCTGTCTGCTGACGGACACCGCCCTGGAGGCACGGCTCGTCCAGACGGCGATGGACGCCTTCGCCGCGCTGGAGGGCCGGGACTATGGGCGCGTGGACCTGCGCGTCACCCCCGAGGGCGTGCCCTACGTCATCGACATCAACCCCAACTGCGATCTCCACCCGGAGGCGGGCTTCGCCAAGGCCGCGCGTTCGGCCGGAATCGACTACCGCACCCTCGCCCGGCAACTCGTGGCGATCGCCCTCGAGAGACACCATGGACATCCGACCGCTCGCAGAAAAGGACCGGGAGCCCCTCGCCTCCCTGATTCGCCGAATCGAAACCTTCTCCCAGGACGAGCAGGTGTGCGCCATCGAGCTCGTCGATCTCGCGCTTCAGCCGAATAACCCCGACTACAAGATTCTCGTCGCGGACCGGGACGGGACGATCGTCGGTTACGTGTGCTACGGCCCCACGCCGATGACGGAGGGCACGTACGACCTGTATTGGATCGCCTCGGACCCGCAGGTGCGGGGCCAGGGCGTGGGCGCCTCGCTGGTGTCGGGCATGGAGGCGGACCTGCGCCGCCTGACGGCCCGCATCATCCGCGTGGAGACGAGCGCCACCGAGGCCTACGGTCCCACCCGCGGCTTCTACGCCTCCATGAAGTACACGGAGGAGGCGCGCATCCGCGACTTCTACAAGGTCGGCGACGACCTCATCATCCTCACCAAGCGGGTCTGAGCCGCACCGCGCGCCAGGCCCGCGCGCCGGAGCCGCGCGCGTGACTTCCCTCAAGACCTTCCTCTCCCTGAGCGCCGCCGTCCTGGGTCTGGCGCTCGTGCAGTGCAAGAAGCAGGACGCCGCGCCCGCGGCCCCGCCTCCGGTCCAGGAGCAGCGGGCCCCCGAGTCCGCCGCCGCGCCCCAGCAAGCGCCCGCCACCGTCTCCGACGTGGTGAAGGCGAAGCGGCCCGCGGGGGGCGAGTACCTGGGCCTGTACCTCGTGGACAAGAAGGTGGGCTACGTCTTCAACGACCTGGGCCTCATCCCGGGCCGGGAAGACCGGGTGCGCGCCATCAATGAATTGCACTTCAAGGCGCAGGTGGGGGCGCGGCTGTCCGAGCGCGTCCACCGCGAGGAGCGCATCTACGAGGCCCGCCCCGGGGGCAGGCTGGTGGCCTTCACCATCGAGCAGCACGGGGATGGAGGCACGCAGACACTGGTGGGCAACGCCACGCCCACGGGGATCAGCGTGGTGCGCAAGCGTCCGGGGATGCAGGACGAGACGGTGAACCTGCCGGCCACGACGGAGGTGGTGGAGGACGCGGACCAGGTGCGCGTGGCGCTGCTGCGCCGGAAGGACGTGAGCGGGGCGGTGCTGGATGGGATGGACCTGGGCACCTACAAGCTCGCCACCACGGTGCAGCCCTCCGAGGAGCGGCTCATCAGCGGCGTCAAGGTGAAGGTGGGCCGGGCAGTGAGCGTCTCGGACAAGGAGAAGGTGCCGGTGACGGCCTGGGTGGCCGAGGAGGACGGGCGGCTGCTGGAGATGGAGTACGGCCAGACGATGAAGGCACGCGCCGAGCCCGAGGCGGTGGCGAAGCGGCTGGATCTGGTGGAAGTGTTCGGCCTGACGCGCGTCGTGCTGCCCAAGGCGCTGCCCGAGTCGGCGCACGCGATTCCCGGCGAGGTGAAGCTGGTGATGGAGAACCTGCCGGAGAAGTTCCAGCAGGACAGCTACCGGCAGAAGTACCAGCGCGAGAAGGACGGGCGCGTCCTGGTGACACTGTCCGCGAAGCCTCCGGAGCCCAAGGTGCTCAAGCCCCGGCCGCTCGCGGATCCCGAGGGAGGGGAGAACCTCAAGACGTCCATCATCATCGAGAGCGACAACCCGCGCATCGTCGAGCAGTCACGGATGCTGGTGGGGGGAGAGAAGGACGCGTACGCGGCGGCGAAGAAGATCGTCGAGTGGGTGGCGACGGCGCTGCAGAAGGACTACGGGGCGAGCGCGGACCGGGCCACGGACGTGCTGCGCCAGCGCAAGGGGGACTGCACGGAGCACTCGCTGCTGACGGTGTCGCTGCTGCGCGCGGCGGGCATTCCGGCCCGGCGGGTGGATGGCGTCATCTACATGGTGAACGCGGATGGAGTTCCTGCGCTCTACTGGCACGAGTGGGTGGAGGCCTTCGTGGGCGAGTGGACCCAGATGGATCCGACCTTCAACCAGGTGGTGGCGGACGCCACGCACTTTGGCGTGGGGCGCGAGGGCAACGCGGAGATCACCCCCCTCATCGGTTCGCTCAAGGTGCTCGAGGTGAAGTAGGCCGTTTCAACTCGGGCGCTGGGCAAGTTCGCTGATGCCACTCACAGCCGCTGAACTCACCGACCTGCTCCACCGCTTCTACCCGAGGAATGTCTACACCACGGATGCGCGATATGAATCACAGGCGGAGACTGTCGAACTGCGCGAACGCAGGAAGACAGCCCAAGCAGAGAGCAGCACCTGGAGCACACTCCTGCGACGCATCCACCAGGAACTACCGGAGTGTAGTCTCTGGGAACTCCCCTTTCTGCTCTACGACCCCTGCCGCTGTGTTCGAGTATCGCTCGTGGACTCACCCGTAGGAGCATCCGAACAGAAGGCCGTGGTGCTACTCGCAAGCATCCTCGCGCCCGTGCACCACATCTACGCTTCCTGGCAACACGTCGAAAACCATCAAATCATCGAGCAGCGGATATGGCATCCGCCTCTCCCTCTTGAATACCAATCACTCGAGACCCGATTGAACTCGCTGGCGCGGTCCGTACTGGGAACATCCCAGCTTTCCAATGAGGTTCTCTTCGCACCAGTTCCAGACGTTCAAGTGGGAAATCTGGACCTGGGTCATGCCCAGATCATCCACTGCCTCTTCACGGATCGGCTCTGGTAGTTCACCGTCGCCAAGACACCGTCAGGTCGAAATACGAGTCCTTTGGCACCTTCTCAGTGCAACAAGAAACGGGGCAGCTGGGCCGAAGAATATGCCGCGGAGTTCAATGCGATAGAGCCCGCGGTTGATTGGATCAAGACGCACCGCGAGGAGCTTCTCGTGGGCACCGTCATCGTCATCGCTGGAGTCGCCTTCGTTGCCGCGGTCGCCGCCTCAGGCGGAGGTGCCCTCATCCTGATGCCGCTCGTGTTTGTCGCGGAGAACCCCTCGGGGTCGCCAGCCGCCCCCTCTCTCGCGGAGGCGACCCGATGAGCATCTATCACTCCCTTCACAGCGCATTTCTATTCGCCGCGTCTCGGCGGCACGCAGCGGAGTTCGAAGGCAGAAAAGAAGAACAGCGGCTCTGGATTCAGGTGAACGCGTACAGGGACTTCATCATGGCGACAGGCCAGGTCTACCTGTTCGAAGACTACCTCAAGGAGGTGGCTCCCATGACATCTCCCCAGGTGAGCACCGCCCTCGAGGCGCATCAGGATACGATCTCGCAAAGGGTCATGGCACTTCTCCTGAAGGTTTTCGACGAGACGCCTGTGCCTGAACAGAAGCAGTCCGTGAGCCTTCTCATCAGCCAGGTCAACTTCATCGCCGACACTGGCCAACTCGAGGCTTGCGAGGACTACATCAAAAACCGCCTCGGCCATGCTCCGCTCGCCATCGAGCATTTCACGACGCGCGAGGAAGCGGAGACCTGGCTGAGGAGCCTCACGGAGCCCCCCAGTTCGGTGTTGATACTCATTGGCGATGAGTATCATCAGATGTGGCATGATCGTAAAGACAACACTCGCGGCATGTACCGCGAGTACATGCTCGAGCCCTATGTCGAAGGACTCGTCGCGGAAGGAATACCTCCCAACCCACCATCCTTCAAAACCCGTGCGGAAGCAGAGGCGTGGCTGGAGAACCACCCCACTGCGCCTTTTGAGTTCGTGTCAATCGCCGGGGAGCATCATCTCGCGGTGCACCACCAGAGGCTGAAGCGCCACACGCTTCACCATGTGGCCTCCACCCTGACGCAGTGGGAGGAGAGGAAGCGGGCTGTCGAGCGTGAGGAGGCCCAAAATGCGGTGGTGGAGGCCGAAGGGGAGGACGAGTAGCCCCACGCATCCTCACCGAGGCGCCCACGGTCGCCGCGCGACTGGGCCTGCTCGAGGACGCGCTCTCCGGGCGTCTCCATCGGGGCGATGTGTTCGAGCCCGCGTCGGCGTACCTCGTGCAGCGCGCCGTCCGTGCCATCACCGAGGCCCAGGCTTGATTCAAAGTCCCACGAGAGAAGCTATCCCACCTGAACCTACGGACGAGGTAGGGTGCCCGCCCACGGGCCGAGGAGACACGAGAGGCACCGGACTGAGCGCGTGGCACGAGCCCAAACAAATCGAGACGGGTGGCACCGTCCTCCTACTCCAAGGTGAAGGCGAATGGATTGTCATTGCCCGCAGAGGGAGTCAAAGGACTCGTTGAACTCGTGCCGACATCTCACTCACTACGAGTCGTCCAACACCATGTCCTGCCTCCGTGCCGCCCGTACCACCGCGCCTGCCCCACCTCTGGAACTCAGGGCTGCACCGAGCAGCGCGGCAAGGGCTCCGGCTTCTTCACGGGGATGAAGCCCTGGGTAGGGCGTCAGACGACTCGGAAGGGAGGAGTTGTCGGACCAGGTCCCTTGACCCCCTCCCGGGACTACAGGGCAGGCGCCGGAAAATCGGCCGACGCCCGGAGACCTCATGGTACAAAACCCACAGCATGCGAACGGCTTCGACCCCTCAGCGGCTCATGGTGATGAGCCTCGGCCTTCTGCTTTTTTCTTGTAGTACGCTCCGGACTTCGAGCCCTGCCCCTACGAGCGTCCAAGAACTTTCTCGCTGGGTGCTCGTCATCAAGGAGACACCGGAGGGTCAGGTCACCCACGCCTGGGAGCCGTTGAGCAGTTTCGACCTGTCAAAGTACCCGAACCGAGCGAGCAGCAGTATCGCTGATGCCCCCGTTGTCCGGGCTGCCTGGACTCGCAGTTGCGACGACGAGCTTGATGCCTGCAAGGACATTTGCATGAAGTCGCTCAGGGGCCGGAATTGGAGCCACGCGAGTCGGGGCTCGAAAGATGCGATATGTCGCGACAGGTGCAGGCCCGCTTACAATGACTGTTGTCGGCTCCGCGAACTGGCCGAAACCCTGAAATTTCCGGCTACGGACAAAGCAGTCGAGTGGTTGAAGCAGCACCACGACGAACTCTTGGCTGGTACCGTGGTTGTCATTGCCGGGGTGGTGTTCGTCGCGGTTGTCGTGGGCAGCGGAGGAACCGCGCTGGTCCTCGTTCCAGCGGTCCTGCTCGTGTCGTCTGATGCTCCTTCCGAACCCCAAATCGCGGCGGTGCAGCCATGACGTCCTCTACCCTTCTTTCCGATTCACACGAGGTGATTGGGAAGCTCTGGAGCGATGCACAGTCACCCGAACAGGCGCGCATTCTGGGGCTCGCGCGAGATGCCATCCACTTCGTTTTCGCTACGGGACAGCGGTATCAATTTTCAGACTTCCGCGAAGCCCTCTCGTCTGATGCCCACCCTGCCGCGACCGTCGGCCCGCCTCCAGAGTCCTCCGCGAGTCTCGAGGAGCGCATGGACGGAGCGGCTGGCTTCTTCACGAAGCTTCGCGACGAGGCCGATTCCTCCGAGGAGAAGAAGCGTCTCCAGGTCTTTCTCGATGCGTTCCACTTCATCGCCTTGACCGGTCAGACCAGCGCTTTCGGGGAGTACCTCGAGCACGTCGAGGCGGGTGCACCTCCTTATGCTATTGCCTCTTTTGATACGAGGGAGGAGGCGGAAGCCTGGCTTGGAAATCACCCCAATCCTCCCGATTTCGCCAACGTGCTGATCGCGAACGGCTATCACGATGTGTTCCATGACCGTGAAACGAACGTCCGCCGCCTGCTGCGCAACCGTGGTCTCGAGTACTACCTCGCGGAGCTCGCACAAGAGGAGCCGCCCGTCGCCGCCGCGTCTTTCGCCAGCATTGAGGAAGCAGAGGCCTGGCTGACGGCACAACCCGAGCCAGCCAGATGGGCGTGGGTGTCAATCGCAGGTGAGCCCTACCTCGCGGTGTATCATGCCAACATCGGCCACCGCGCCCTCTACCCCCTTTCCATGGCCAAGGGATACGAGCTGCCACCCGATACACCGCAGGGGAGTGCGTGACAAGGCGTCGATGACGTCGAAGAGGCACGCCTGCGGGGCGCTGGCGCGTCCACTTCTCACGTACGCCGATACGAGTCCTGAGCCCCTTGGAACTCAGGGCAGCACGGAGCGCGGCAAGGGCTCCGGCTTCTTCACGGGAATGAAGCACTTGCCCTGGTACTCGGCCGTGTTTCGCGGACAGGGAGCATCCAGCTTGTGTTGGATCCAGCATCCCCCCCGGATTTCCGTCTCCGTCCCTTCGAGACACGGCGGCTTGCGCTGTTCCTTGAAGGGTGTCTCCGGCATCGGATAGGCGATGACCGCCAGGGCGAGGTCCTGTCCATCCGCGAAGAACAGAGACTCGCCTGGTGCGCCATCCACCCGCAGAGGCTCGAGCGCGTGAGGCCAGAGTAACGACCAGACACCGAGGCCCACCACGAGCACGACAACCCCAGCGGCAAGCCACGTCCTGGAAGGACCCACCCGGCGCACGCGCGAGTCCCTGGACCCCAGGCCAGGAACGGGCCCGCTGGAGAGGTGGGCGTCGACCGAGTCCCGCTCCGGCTCGTAGATGAGACGCATCCGGCAGGCTCCCTCGGGTTGCCACTCCACGCCCTCTCTCGGAACGAGCGTCAGGGCCGGAGTGCCCGTGGCCGCGTTCCGCGATTCGTGGAGGCTCCCCAGGCGGGAATCCACCTCGCAGCACCTGCCCAGTTCGAAGGGCCCCGGTCCATCGCCCTTCCCGCTCTTCTCGTCCGCCATGGTGAGCCTCCTCCTTGGAGGCTCACAGGGGAGCGAATTGGACCCTTCAAGTCAAGGAGGACCAGATGCCCTCCGAAGTCAGTCCAACGGTGTTCCGTTCCACACGCGCCGACTCCTTCGCCCTCCGAGCCACGTTGCCCCAGTTGCTCATGCCCAGTTCCTTCGCCACTTCATACAGGCCCGCTCCCTCCACAAGCCTTCCATCCTTCCCATGCTCCACTCATGAATTTCGAGTGGGGAGCTCTTCGGTACCTCGAGTTCTTCTTGGTGGAAATGCTTGGAAATTTCCCTGATGCGTTGTGTCTGCCTGATTCGGTGCGCTAGAATAGCTATTTCCTTCCTCACGAGGAGATGTGCATGTTCCAGCCAGGCAGGATCTCATCCGCTTCTCTCTCCCTCTGCATGTTTGGCATCGCGGCCGGGTGCGGCTCGGGCCCCGACGAAATGCCGCGAGAAGAACCCAGCCAGACGCAGCAGGCACGGTTAGGCCCCGCCACTCGGGTCGTTGCCGACTACGATGGCGATCACAAGACGGATCTCACCGTCCACCGTCCCTCGCAGACCAAGTTCTACACCATTCGCAGCTCCGACGGGCAGGTCGCTGGCGGCGTCGTCTTCGGCGCCTCGACGGACATCCCCACCGAGGGAGACTTCGACGGGGATGGGAAGACGGACCATGCCCTCTGGCGCCCATCCACCGGTGTCTGGACCCTCCTGCAAAGCTCCAGTGGTACCTTTGTCACCCGCCAATGGGGAACCAGCGGTGACATCCCGCTGTCCGGAGACTTCGACGGCGACGGGAAGACAGACCTCTCCGTGTGGAGACCCTCGCAGACCAAGTTCTACACCATTCGTAGTTCCACTGGGCAGGTCGCCGGCGGTGTCGTCTTCGGCGCCGCGTCGGACATCCCCGTGAACGGCGACTTCGATGGCGATGGGAAGGCGGACCATGCCCTCTGGCGCCCGTCCACCGGTATCTGGACCATCCTGCCAAGCGGCAGTGGAACCTTCGTCAACCTCCAGTGGGGTACCAACGGAGACATCCCGCTGTCCGGAGACTTCGACGGCGACGGGCAGACAGACCTCTCCGTGTGGAGACCCTCGCAGACCAAGTTCTACACCATTCGCAGTTCCGACGGGCAGATCGCCGGCGGTGTCGTCTTCGGCGCCGCGTCGGACATCCCCGTGAACGGCGACTTCGACGGGGATGGGAAGGCGGACCATGCCCTCTGGCGCCCATCCACCGGTGTCTGGACCATCCTGCAAAGCTCCAGTGGCACCTTTGTCACCCGCCAGTGGGGAACCAGCGGCGACACCCCCATGCCACCGAAGCAGCAGTAGTGCCGTGGGCCCCAGCCATCAGCGCCCCGCAGCGGCTCGAGCAACACCCGCGCGGCGGGAATCGCCGGCCGCAACATGTCCTCGAACAGGCTGGGGCCTTCGTAGTCCATCAGCAGTTCATGGAGTTCCCGGAAGCTCGTGAGGGAATCCGGTGACGGACGGCCCACGCCTCAGCCCTCTCCACAACCGATGCGCTGTCTGCCAATGGCCAGGTCATCCAGCCACCAGTCCGTGGGCACCGACAGGCCCTGATAGAGGAAGACGCCCGTCTCCACCACCGTGAAGTCGGACGCCTTCTCCCTCACCACCGGCGCCGTCGCGGGAGGATCGGAGAAGACGAAGCGCTCGGGCCACTCCAGTTCCACGCCGTCCAGCCAGACACGTGGCTCGGCCGCCTCCGGATTGTCTCCGTTGGCCCCATCGAACTGCCATTCCAGGCAGGCCCACGCATCCAGCACGAGCGGCGTGCCCGACACCTGCACCCACTCCGGGAATCCCGGTGGCTCGGGCGGGTGCCAGATGGCCATGTACTTCTGCTGGAACGTGGCCACTTCGTACCAGTCGAGCGTCTCGAAGGCGCGCTCGCCGCTCCCTGGCCGGGGATATCGCGCGTTGAAGAGGCCCGCATGTGACACCGGCCGTGCGGGCGTCGCGTAGACCCAGACGCGGCCCCACAGCACGGGCCCGAAGCCCGCGGGCAGGTTGAAGCGCACCGTCTTCTTGGGCCCACCCTGCGAGCCCTCCTTCCCGCCGACAAGCTGCCTCGCATGCAGCGAGTACCGGCCCCGGTGCGCCCGCGAGTCATCCACGAGCAACTGCCCGCTGAACTCATCCCGGTACGGCGTCCAGCCAGCCGGCAGCGTGCCCTCCTCGAAGTCCCAGCACAGGGAGCCCGAGGCCGCGCAGCCGGTGGCCGCCGTCACACGCTCCCGACCCGCCCCACCGTGCGCGCACGCGCCCGTGAAGGCCAGGAACCACATCGAGGACCACATCGCGACTCGGATACGCAACCGGCCACCTCCTCCCAGGGAGCATACCGTGCCGGAACCGCTCTGGCGCTACGAGGAGGAGCAGAGGACGGTGGCCTCGCAGTTGGCCCCGACCGGCGCCTACAAGTCGAGTCTGACACCTTCCCGGAGAGGGCGTCCTCCCCGACGCGACTTCCCAAGTCACCGAGAAGTACTAGCACCGCTCAAACTTCGACGAACCTGGGGCCACTCAGCCCCTCGTCTTCCAGTGCCCGTTTCACGCGCTCGGAGACGATGAGGGCCACGGGCCAGCCCCATGGCCGGAAGATGTGGGCGTCCCCGACCTTCTCAGGGTCCACTTTCAGCCCGACCACGTTCCGGTAGTGGCCCACTCTCTCGGGCTCTCCATGACGGGGTTCCCAGAAGGAGAGTTCTTCGCACCGAGCCTCATCCACACACCGGATGAGGCGAAGGGTGTTGAGGACGAAGTAGGGCTCGGGATGCTCTTCGACCCGTGCCGGAATGAGCTGTATCTGATGTTGGATTCCCAGCCGCTCACAAAGGGTGGCGAACCGACCATTGACCACCGCGAAATTGAGGCCCGTCTGGCTGAAATCCAGAGCACGTCCCCGACGATACAAAGGGAGGACAAGCGGCGCATCCCAATGGAGCGCCCTGCCTCGCAAGAAGTCCTGGGGGATGATTTCTCTCCCCTGCGCATCCAGCGGGCTTTCCACGTGCCACCGTCCCTCGATGTGCACGTCATCCATCAGGCGGAAATATCTGGATTGAGGTCTCATGGTTGTTTCGTGAGGAGCTTGTTGAGCCGCGACCCATGCTTACAGATATCGCCCGCGATTTCATCGAGTGCTTCGACGAGCTTGCGCTTGCACTCAGTTCGCGTTTGGCAGGTTGAAATCGCATCGTTCAGACGGCTGTAGATTTCCTGGTGGTACTCCTCGGGATGGGGCCCCTGATGCCCGACGAGATGCACGATGTTGGCGGGTTCGTCGAGGCTCATCCCCGCCCGCTTGAAGATCTGCTCGAACACAGGGGTCCAGGGACCACCTCTGACTTCGGCGGTGTCGTTCTTGTTGGTGGCGATGTGATGTCCCTTGGCCTCGCCCTTGTTCGATTCATCCCGGCAAGCCCCCATCGTCCGGGAAGCGCTCGCCGCGCCAGCGGTCGCGGCGGCCGCTGTACTCGCGGATGCCCCCATGAGCATCACGGTACCATCCGCCACACTGACCTGCGCGCGAGATCCCACGCCTATTGACCAACTTCCTCGCGTGCCTCCTGCCGGCAGAGCAAAGCGTGGAGGAGAGAAACGCGCCCACGGTCCTCCTTGTGGCACCTCCGGAAGACTCCGAGCCAACTTCGCTCCCGCCACGGTCACCAGTACCCGCAGTCCCACTCCGCCTATCGCCTTTCCAAAACGCATGGCCACCGCCTCCAACTGCTCCTGGGTCCTGGCCGCTTCTGACTCCCGGTACAAATTCAGGCAGGCCACTCCCACGGCGTGGAGTTCAACCGCGCTGTAGGTCATCAACAATCCCACGGTGACCGCTGCGGCCAGCGCTTTGGAGAAGAGGGGCTCGGGCGCCGCCCACGTCATCATGTATAGCATCATGGAGAGCGCCATGGAGTACGCGGTGGTGGGCGAACTGAGCAGCGAGATGGCGGCCTCGCGCACTCCCTCATCCATGTAGCGCGGTGAAAGTTTGAGCGCCTGGAACCACCGGCTGTTCTCCAAAGAGGATGGCCGTGGCATCGATGACGTTCCGAAGATCCTCTCGTACCCCTCACGAAGGCGTTTCTCCAATTGAGCGGCTTGTTCCTCGTGCGAAGGACAGCATGCAGCAGCACCTGCTGGCAACACACAGGTTGAGCAGCTCATGTGCCCAGTGGTCCCCGAGCGAGGCACCTGGAACTCCGTCTCCAATGCCTCCACGAATGCTCGCGCTTCGTCGATGGTGAGGCCGGCCAGGAGAGGATGTGGTGGAATGCGCTTGAAGGCGAACTCAAGTCTCCGGCCATGAGGTGAGCCGTGAGGTTCACTCACCAGCACAGGGTGCAATACCGGGAGGCGGGACCCGACTTCGGGTGGATCTGCACGGACCGCGAGTGGAAACAGCAACAAGAGAAAGAGGATGGCTCGCGGATTCATGAACTTGTGTTCTGCCCTCTTAGCAGGACCGAAGGGAAGTCAATCTGACCGCCCCTGGGCGAAACCTTCTACTTCGCGTGGTCCCCCGTAGGGCATGCGACCAAGCCGAACTCGCCGGGACATTCCGAGTCGGGTGGCTTCCTTCCGGCACGGACTTCCGGACGATGCCTCCGCTCAGGTCCGGGCCTCGAGGGGGACGGGGACGAAAAAAGAGTTGGGGCGTATGGCCGCGGAGCCACCTGACCAGGTGTCAAACGACTCGTAGGGGAGAGAGGTGCCGATACGAGTCCTCATGACGGCTTCCCGCTCTTCTATCGCAGTATTCGAAACTCATCGAGACGAAAACCACCATTAACGACTCGGAGGGCGTTTTCGTCACAACGATACCACGTATTTGAGTACTTTACTGGATCGTTATTCAGGTTTACCCCGCTTGGATGTATTGCAACTGCCGACTTGCAGTTGCTGCAAACACCAGGGAATTGATGAGCGGCTTTTTCTCCGGCGAATAGCATTAGAACTTCTTGAGAAACTTCTGCCTGCCCCCTTGCAAAGCACCATATATCGACTCCCTTGTCTTCTCCGTCAACAGTCCTATTGAAGAGCGCAACTCCAGCACGATCCCACAAGCTGTCAGCGAAAGAAACCGGATCAATTCTATTTGATCTCAGGAAATCCAAAGCAGACAAAGCACACTCATGTCTGAAAAGCAGATTGAAAAGCATCTCCAAAGAGTCCTGAATCTTGATCCAATCACCCACCAAGAACCCGACACAGCCGAGTTCGCGATAGAACGAATGCGTCGACGAACGGCTATCGACGGCAAGTCTTCTATTGCCGAAACTCTGCCTGTATGGCTCCTGTCCGATGATGATTTTGACTCGATCCAAAACGCCCTGACGCAGCGGAAACCTTCTCCAAAAATCATCCATGGCGTTCCTCGGCCCTCTTGGTCGCAAGATGCGGATAC
Organism: Cystobacter fuscus; assembly: GCF_002305875.1. Lineage (NCBI taxonomy): Bacteria > Pseudomonadati > Myxococcota > Myxococcia > Myxococcales > Archangiaceae > Cystobacter > Cystobacter fuscus. The sequence continues at coordinate 10,378,668 of NZ_CP022098.1, forward strand.
GGTCAGGCAAGAGCATCCATCCATTCTCGTGAACAAAACCGCGGAAGGTATCAAAAAACTCATTGAACGCGTCACACCGTGCGCTGGAGCCGCTCGCGCGCCTCGAGCCACGCGCGGGGAATGGCCTCGCGGCCCGCGCTCAGCGAGACGAGGGAGCCCACGATGGCGCAGGTGGTATCGCAATCACCCTGTCCGGCCACCGTGCTCCAGAGCGCCGCCTCGTAATCCTCCAGGTGCCGGGCCGTGCACCACACGCAGAAGGGCACGGTGTCCTGGGCGAGCACGCGCCGGCCACTGCCCAGGGCGCGCGCCGCGGACGTGGGAGTGGCCTCGAGCGGCCACCGCCGGGCCTTCTCCAAGCCCTCGCGTGTCTCCCCGGGCGGAGTGTGTTCGAGCACGGTGTCGAAGAGCTCTCGCGCGGGCCCGCGCCGCTCTCGCCAGCGGTGCGCCCAGGCCGCCGCCACGGCGATGGCGATGGCGCCCGCCTGTCCCTCGGGGTGGAAGTGCGTCACCTGGGCCGACAGCCGGGCCTCGGCGACGCAGCGCTCCAGATCCGTGGCGAACCAGGCGCCGAGCGGGGCCACGCGCATGGCCGCGCCATTGCCCATGGAGCCCGTGCCGCCGAAGACCTCGGAGGACACCTCCCGCCAGGGCATTCCCAGATGGATCTTCTGCAGGATGTCGTGAGCGGTGGCGCCATAGCCGCGGCGCGGGTTCTTCCGGTAGCGGGCACCCAACAGACGCGCCAGACGATCCGGCTCGACGCGGCCGTGCTCCTCCAACACCTGGACGAGCGCCAGCGCCATCTCCGTATCGTCGGTGTACGGCCACGGCGCCGCGGGGACCTCGCGCTTCGCCACGCTCTCCGCGGCGACGGCCGGGGCTTGGAGGAAGCGCTCGCCGAAGGCATCCCCCACGGAGAGGCCCTCCAGGGACACCAGGGCCCGGGTCAGACGGGCACTCCGCTCGTCGCTACCGGGGGAGGAGGGAGAGGTCATGTCCCCCTTTTTATACGTGAAGGCGGGCTACTCGCGGAGCCGCGAGACTGAACTCGTCTACAGGCGGAAGGCGAGCTTGCCCACCATCTTGCCGGAGGAGACGGTCCGGTGCGCCTCGGCGAGCGCGGCGGGCTCCAACACGCCCGCGTCCACCGTCAGGGTCGAGGTGAGCACCCCCTCGTCCAACAAGTCGGCCACGCGGTCGAGGATGGTCTGCTGGGTGGCCATGTCCGGCGTCTTGTACATCGACTTCGTGAACATGAGCTCCCACGAGAAGCTCGCCCTCTTGCCGAAGAGCTTCCCCATCGGCAGCGGTTGCTCGGGCTCCACGATGGACACGATGCGTCCGCCTGGGGCGATCAGCTCCGCCATCGTCTCGAAGTGTGCATCCGTGCCGACGCAGCAGAAGATGGCGTCCACGTTCTTCAGGCCGAGCGCCGCGAGCTGCGCGGGCAGGTTCTCACGGTGGTTCACCACGTGGTCCGCGCCCATCTTCTTCACCCAGTCCCGGGTGGTGTCGCGCGAGGCCGTGCCGATGACGGTCATCTTCGTCAGCCTCTTGGCCAGCTGTACCACGAGCGAGCCGACGCCGCCGGCCGCGCCGATGACGAGGAGGGTCTTGCCCTGCTCGACCCGGAGCTGCTCGTACAGACCCTCCCAGGCGGTGAGCGCCGTGAGGGGGATGCTCGCGGCGTGGAGGTGGTCCAGCTTGCGCGGCTTGTGGCCGACGATGCGCTCGTCCACCACGTGCAGCGACGCGTTCGTGCCCTCCCGGGTGAGGTCACCGGCGTAGAAGACCTCGTCGCCCTCGCGGAAGCGCTTCACCTCCGAGCCCCGAGCGACGACGACGCCCGAGGCATCCCAGCCGAGGGCCTTGCCCGGCCGCTTCGCGCGCACCTTGGTGTCGACGGGATTGACGGAGACGGCCTTGACCTCGACGAGGAGATCATACGGGCCGGGCTGGGGGACCTCTCGCTCCACGAACTCGAACCGGCTCGTATCGCTGGGGCTGACGACGAGGGCTTTCTGGGTCTTGGTGGGGGCCATGGTGGCGCTCTCTTCGGAAGAAGGTGGGAATCAAGGCCGGCGCCTCGATGACCCAGAACTTGCGTTGTTCCTGGCGAATGAAAAAGGCTCCCCCAGGACGAGCACTCTTGCCGAGGATTCACGAATGCTGGAGCACCGCGAGGCCATCACCGGAATGTCCATCCTGGTTGCCGTCGTCGACGCGGGCTCGCTCAGCGCCGCCGCGACGAAGCTGGGCATGACGTCTTCAGCGGTGAGCAAGCAGGTCTCGCGGCTCGAATCCCGGCTGGGGATAAGGCTGCTCCAGCGCACCACGCGTCGCATGCAGCTCACCGAGGCCGGTGCGCGCTACTGCGAGCGGGCCCGCTCCATCCTGGAGTCCATCGAATCCGTCGAGCGCGAGGCGGAGAGCGTCCAGGACACCCCGCACGGCACGCTGCGCATCACCGCGCCGACGGTGCTCGGCCAGGTGCGGGTGATGCCGGTGGTGCTCGCCTTCCAGCGGGCACATCCGTCCGTGAAGGTCCACGTCGAGTTCTCGGACCGCAGGATCGATCTCATCGAGGAGGGCGTCGACGTGGCCATCCGCATGACGGCCCAGCCACCGCCTGCCTTCGTGGCTCGCAGGCTCGGTGATGACCGGCGCGTGCTCTGCGCCAGCCCCGACTACCTCGCCCGAGCAGGCCGCCCGCGCCGACCTGGTGAGCTCTCGAACCATGAATGCATCGTGTTCGTCGCGGGTCAGCCCGTGGAGACGTGGCACCTGCGCGCCACGGAGAACGCCGAGCACACCACGCCCATTCGCGTCTCGGGCCGGTTGCACGTCAACAACACCCACGCCCTGCGACAGGCCGCGCTCGCTGGACTCGGGATCGCCGATCTGCCCCGTTATCTCGTCGAGGAGGACCTCGCGACCGGGCGGCTCGAGACGGTCCTCGAACGCTTCATGCCGGTGGGTCGCGGGGTGTTCGCCATCTATGCGCCCGCGCCCTACGTCCCGGCCAAGGTGCGCCGCTTCGTCGAGATGGCGGAAAAAACCTTCCGAGACGGCGTTGCCGAGGGGCGAACCTCGTAAGACCACCACTCCCCCGGGAGCCACGAGTACCCTCTCGGGGGGGAGACGGGCACCTTCTGCGCCATGTCCGAGTTCCTGTATCTTCCTCGAACATGGACACCAAGATCGATCGCGAGCCAGAGGACAAGGTCGAGCCCACGCTCAAGCTCAAGTTCTACAGCCACGCGACGCTGGAGTGCCGCGACATCCAGCGCACGCGGCGATTCTTCAAGGAGTTCCTCGGCTTCGAGACCGTCCAGATGTCGGACAAATCGTTCTGGGCCCGGCTCGGTGGTGAGCAGATCATCGTGGTCGTGCAGGGTCCGGCTCGCGCGAAGGAGGAGATGCCCTTCCTCAACCACAATGGGCTCGACGTCGAGAACGAGGCCGCCGTCGACGCGACCTACGAGGTGGTGAAGCGCGACGCGGAGAAGTGGGGCCTGAAGAAGATCACGAAGCCGGTCGTCCAGCACGGGACCTATTGCTTCTACTTCTGGGACATGGACGACAACTCCTGGGAAATCCTCTCCAATCCACCGGGCGGTTACTCCTGGGGCTTCGCGCGCGGAGACCAGGAGGGTGCCGGGCATATGAGCCGCACGTTCAAGCGCCCGGACTCGACCCTGAGCAAGGGAAAGTAGCCGCGGTTGGAGCGGCTCATGGCTACCGATTGAGCGGGAGGCTCGAATCGCCCATGCGGCATCCACGCATGGCGCAGCCCGAACTTGTAGCAACACCGAGGGGAATGAGAAAAATGGCGTTGCTTCTCCTGACCGCCAATGCCCCAGCTGCAATCAAGCGTGTCCGTTGGACGCTTGCCGCTACCTTGCGTTCGCGACTGAACGGCGCAGCGGTCACGCCTCATCGGCTTGCACACCTGGCCGCACTCCTGCCGCTAGCCGTCCTGTTTTCGGGCTGTGCGTCAACCGTGACAGGTCAAATCCAACCAGCACATTTCCAGTTCACTACGACTGTACCACAAAGAACACCCGGCCCGGGTGGGTGGCGCGTGGCGTGTGTTCACGCACAGATCAAAAACGGAGATACAGGGGAGATATATACCTGCCCTTTCGGCATCGAGATGCCAATAGAAAACAACAGCGGTCCCATATCCACACCTCTTGCCCAGCGCATCTCGGCAGACTGTGCCAACGAGGCCGCATACGCAGTGCTCTCAACAATGACCAAGCCTCCACCACCACCGCTCTACACACTGTGTATGACTGTTAGAAAAGCGTTCGAGTCGAGGCTCAGCGCAGCCATTCCGGGCTCTCGAGTCAAATCGACCTGCAACTCCACGGCAAAGCCGGTCATATTTGGCATTCCCGCACCCAAGCCCTAACCATCCGGACTTTTCGTGCTCCCCTCCAAAGAAGACCTGATTGCCACCGTCAGGAAATATTACAATTCGAGCAACGCCTTCATGTTCACGACAGAACCGAGTCCCGAAACGAAACGACATGACGATATCTGGAAACAATGGATTGCCCACATGGAGCCCTGGTACGCATTCAGGGACGAGTTGCGGAGCGCACTTCCTGATTACACAATCGGTGAAACATATCCATCAATGGATGGCGGGCCCCGGTGCATGGTTTATCTACCAAAAGAGTCATGGTTCCCCCAATCCAACTGGGACGTCGTGGGCTGTGTGAGCCTGTTGGCACCTGTCTACTTCGTGTATGGCGTGGAATGGGACTACATCGACGGCCGTAGGCAAAACTTCAGGGCCAGTTTCGAACAACCCCCGCCCAACATGGCCTGGCCGGACCAGGTCGTCGCCATGACGATTGAAAAGATGTTTGGCTTCAGCGCATTTCCTCGTGAGCTGGCGGAAACACCCGTGCCCCTTTACGCCGGATTGCTCGAGCCCTCCGAAACAACCCTTTTCCATACTCTTTTCACGAGTGATCCAAGCAACATTCCGTAGCAAGGAGAGACGTGGAGGGCCCGTTCCGCGCCAGGCTGCCGGTGACGCCGTGAAGGTTCCGCCGGGAAGGAATCAAAGGACTCGGACCGACTCGAGGAAGACGTGGCGCCCCTCGGGGGTGACGATGAAGTCGAACGCTCCATAGTTGAGCCCCAGCGCGTCCATCAGCTTCAACACGCGGGTGTGCACCGGCTCGGGCAGCGTGTAGGGCCGCCACGCATCGAGGAGTGCCACGCCCTCCCGGCGCCAGTCCTCGCGGGCCCCGGGCAGCTCGCCGCGAAGGCACGCACCGCCTCCGGGTCGTTGGTCATCAGCGTGCGGGGCACCCTGCGGCTCCATGTCCGGGGGAAGGCGCTGGGCCGTCGCGTTGCGGCGGTACCAGACGGAGGAGACCTCGGCCAGCTCGAGCTCCCCCTCGGGTCCGGAGAGCTGCCCCCCAGCGGCCTCGTCGAGCGAGAGCTGGAGGTCTCATGGGTGTCAGGCAGCCCTCGGAGGGCGAGAGGGGTCGAGGGTCACTAACCGTCTTCGCAATCCGAGGGCCACTTCCTGGTGATGGGGCCCCCTTCATCCGAGTCCGAGGGGAACTTCAGGGTCTGCAGCGGAGCGCCACCGGCGGCCTGCTCGAGTTCCTGGGCCTCGAGCAGGCGTGCGAAGAACGGTCTCTTGCCCTTCTGCTGGGACGAGTCCTGTTTGTCCTTCTTCATGACCAACCTCCATGCCACCCGTTGATCAGGTGGTCACTGGAGTTAGAGTCCAGCGCGGTGAAATGTCACGGCGGGCGCGCCACGAGCGCGGCCCCTTCGCCTGTCTGCTGACGGTGGAGCCGTGCGCACCAAACGCTCACGGACAGGCGCCAGCATTCCCCTCCGCGGAGGGCGCAACGCGGCCGCCGATAACTCGGAAAAGGCTCGCTACTGAAGGGCACGGGTAGACGGGCCACGAAGCGCTTGGGACTCGCCCCGAGTTGTACCATGAGAGGGGAGTTGCTTCCCCGACCTCGTGGAGCCCGTCTTGTCGAGCCGATCCCGCCCCACTTCCACCTTGTTCGCCCTGGCCTTCCTCCTGTTGCTCGCGAGACGCGCCGAGGCGTTTGGTCCTCCGACCCACTCGGAGCCCGCGCTGAACACCCCGCCCTCGGCGCTCGAGGCGGTCCGGGTGGACGAGAAGCTGGGCGGGCCGGTTCCCTTGGACACCGAGCTCATCGATGAGGGTGGTCAGCGCGTCACGCTCCGGCAGATGCTGTCCCCGGATCGGCCGACGGTGCTCTCCCTGGCCTACTTCCGTTGCCCCCAGCTATGCAGTCTGGTGCTCAAGGGTCTCGTCAAGAGCTTGAGCGAGACCCAGCTCGGGCTGGGCAAGGACTACCATTCGATCACCCTCTCCATCGATCCGCGTGACACGCCCGAGGAGGCCTCGAAGTGGCGGGCGCGCTACCTCCAGCAACTGGGTCAGCCCGAGCAGGCCCCATGGCGGTTCCTCACCGGCACGCAGGAGCAGGTGAAGAAGGTGGCGGACGCGGTGGGCTTTGGCTACGCGTATGACAAATCCTCCGACCAGTATGCGCACGCGGCGGTGGTGATGGTCCTGTCGCCGCAAGGGACGGTCAGCCGCTATCTCTACGGCGTCGACTTCCCCGCCATGGACATGCGCCTGGCCATCAACGAGGCCGCGCAAGGCAAGGCGGGAATCACGCTCGAGCGGGTCATGCTCTCGTGCTTCAAGTACGATCCGGCGACGCGGCGCTACGGCTTCTACGTCTTCGGCTTCCTGCGGATGTGGTGGTTCGTGGGAGTCGGCATGGCCGCGACCCTGGCGGTGCTGATTCGCAGGAACGCGCGCCAACGGCAAGCGTCGGGAAACGGCGCTTGATGGGCCTGGCCACGGCGCGTGCCTGGCGGGCCGCGAGGTGGGTGCCGTGATTCCACGGCAATGTCATCCGCTGAACAGAGAAGCCGGATGCGAGCCGACCGGACGGGGAATGGCGGCACTTTCGCCGGGGCTGTGAACTGGCTCACAGACACGAAGCGAGGGAGTGAGCACGCTGTCGGTCGTCAGGGCCTGTCGACACGGAATGCCCTGTTCGAGGGGAAAAACATGTCAGGGGGAAACATGTCGTCCGACACGTCGCGCGAGCTGCATGATGAGGCCGTTCAACTCCCTTCCAGCGAGCAGCCGGAAGAGTCGCTCTCGGATTACGAACACCTGGCGGAGACGTGGGCCCGGCGGGGATGGCTGATGCGCGCCATCTCCTTGTGCAAGGTCATCCTCCGATTCGAGCCGGATCATGAGCCGACACGGCGGCTGCTCGCGGAGTTCGATGTCCGGAAGATGGCTCTCCTGGCGAAGCTGGGGCTCTCCGTGCCGATGCCCATGGGGCAGGTGTCGGCCCACCAGACGGGCCAGGCCGAGGGAAGGACTTCGCAGCGTGTTTCCCTGCTCTCGCGGCTCGGCGAGAAGGAGTTCCTGTCGGTCATGGAGGCGCTGGAACTGCGGGAGTTCCACGCCGGGGAGACCATCGTCGAGGAAGGAGAGCCGGGCGACTCCATGTTCGCCATCGTGGAGGGGAGCGTGGAGGTGGTTCGGACGCTGAAATCGGGGCGGCGGCGCACGGTCGCCTTCATGGGCGAGGGCGACTTCTTCGGGGAGATGTCCATCCTCTCCGGCGTGCCGAGGCTCGCGAGCGTCAAGGCCTTCGAGCGCACGGCGGTCCTCGAACTGTCACGGGAGCGGTTGGAGCGGCTCATCCAGCGCTACCCCTCCGTGGCGCAGATGCTGAGGGCCTATCACCACGAGCACCTGCTGAGTGACGTGCTCCGAGGCAATCCGCTCTTCCGGCTCCTCCCTCCCGAGCGCAGGGCCGCCCTGGCTGGTGAATTCCAGCTCCGCGCCAGGGCGAAGGGGGCGATCCTGCTCGAACAGGGCACGCCGGTGGATGCCCTGTACCTGCTGCTGCGGGGCCGGTGCCAGGTGCTGCACCGTCATCCGGACGGCAGCGAGAGGCTCCTGCGGACGCTGGAGGAAGGCGACATCTTCGGGGAGATCTCCCTGATGCTCGGCCTGACGGCCACCGCCACCGTGCGCGCGGAGACGACCTGCCTGCTGCTGCGGTTGGACTGGGGAAGCTGCGACCGGTTCCTCATGGATCAGCCCGGGCTGTGCGACGCGCTCTCGCGGATGAGCAACGATCGCATCCTGTACTCTTCCGGGCTGTTCTTGGAGCCCGCGGCGCGCGGAGAGGCACCTCGGCGCAGCTGAGGCTCCACCGCGTTCCTGCTCGAGGGACAGGCCGCGCGGAGCGAGCCTGGACCCTCGCTCAAGCAGGTTCCACATTCCAAGAGAAGGCGAAGCACGGCCGACTGGAGGGCGAGCAGGGAGGGAGACATGACGCGCTCGATCTCCGGGTCGGGTGCCTGATTTGCTTTCAAAAACTCGCACATTTTCCGGTGTCTATGTGTTCAAGGACCCGGAAGTGTGGAATCCGAGTCAACGGATTGCGTGATGTTCTCTGGAGTCGACCTGGAGACATTGGCGCGGCCATGTCAGGCGGGAGTGATTCACCACGGGCGTGCGTTGGATCGCCGTGAGCCCGGGTACCGGCCGCGGCCGCGGACTCCGCCGTGTGAGTACGTCCCCCCTTTCCCTTGAAGCCAAGGAGGAGTTCCGTCTCATGCCTTTGAGAGCCATTGCCGTCTCCGCCCCGGACTGGATCAAGGGCGCGAAGGATTCCCGGGCGTTGAACAGCCAGGATCCCGCGAGCCTTTTCAATGCCTGCCGCTACGCGGCGCATCGCACGTTCGATCCATCGAGCGCCTGGTCACGCAGCAATTGGGCCGGGACGCGCGCCCAGCGACGCGCCCAGACCCTCTTGATGTACTCGCTCGACGACATGTCCGTGTTCGCCGAGCTGCTGCGACGAGAGCGGCCCAACCTCCTCCTGATTGGGGCCATGACGCTGTGTCTGCCGGGCGCGGTGACCTGCGCCTCGTTGGCCAAGGAGCTCCTCGGAGACCAGGTCGTCGTGGTACTGGGCGGTCGGCACCCCAGTGAATCCATGTACCTGGAGAAGCACTCCGAGCGGCTGCCGGAGCACGTGCGCCATCACCCCAGCTCGCCCCTGCGGCTCATGGCCACGGGACGGATCGCCCGGGTGTTCGACCTGGTCGTGGCGGGAGACGGCGAGCACCTCATCGCCGCCCTGGGAGAGGCCGTGGCGGCGGCCGAGGCCGAGGGGAGCGCGGACCTGTCGCTCTCGGTGTTGGAGCGGCTCGACGCCCGGGTTCCGGGCAGTTGGATAGCGGGCGCGCTGGACGGGGACACCCCGCGTGTGCTGCCCAGCACCGGAGCGCGTCTGGATTACAGCCAGATGCCCTCGCCCTCGCGGATGTTTGGCGCGGCCGCCGGGTTCGATGTGTTCGGTGGGCGGGTGACGGCGCACGCCTTCAGCGACACCGGCCGCGGCTGCGTCTACGACTGTGGGTTCTGCAGCGAGCGCAGCTCGGTGACGGGCGGGTTGAGGGATCCCACGCGTTCCAGCGAGCGGCTCCACCGTCAATTGGCGGAGGCCGTGACGGTCATCGCCGAGGATCATCCGGCCCGAGGCGCCAGCGCCTTCGTGGAGGATTCCGTCATACTGGGGGGCAGTCCCCGGCTGGTGGATCAGTTCGTGGATCGGCTGGAGTCCGAGCCGCTCGACATCGTCTTCGGTGCCCAATTGACCATCGATCAGATCCTCACCCGCCGGACCCAGCTCGCGCGGCTGGCGGGAGTGGGCCTGCGCTATGTGTTCGTCGGCGTGGAGACCCTGGTCCCCGAGGCCATCGGTGGCATGAGCAAGGATCTCGGCCGCGACCAGGCTCCCTGGTTGTCACGCATCCATCAGGCGTTGGAGTTCCTGGGCGAGCAGGGCATCCACTGTGGCTGCGCGATCCTCTTCGGCCTGGGGGAGACGCAGGAGCGCCGGCTGGAACTGCTCGAGGCGCTGCGGATGATGCGAGGCATGTATGGAATGCCCTCGCCGGTCAGCGCGAACTGGGCGGTGCAACACCCGCTCTGTGGCCAGGACGGCGGCGCCGGATACGAGTACATCGAATGGGGAACGCCCGAGGGGCCCTTCCTCGAGTGTTTCCATCGCTTTGGCGAGGCCTCCGTGCGCTACCCCCTGCCCCATGTCGGCCCGCCACGGCTCGCTGAGGTGCGCGAGGTGACCGCGATGCTCGACACCCTCGAGAAGCCCCTGATGCCTGGCCTGCCCACCCTGGGGGAACACTACTCGTGACGATCAAGACCACCCGCACGGCGCAGATCGGCACGTTCCCCGTGGGACGCGTCGAGGTCCCGGTCCTGCCGGCCATCAACGCGACCACGGTGTTGTTCCCCGACACGGCGTCGCTCGCCCCGATCGATCCGGACTCGCTCCGCCGTTCGGGGCGAAGCCCCTATGAGAACTTCTATTACGGAGGGGTGGGAACACCGACCACCGAGGCCTTCGGCCAGGCCGTGGCCGCGCTGGAGGGGGGCACCTTCGCGGCGCTGGCGCCTTCGGGGCAGAGCGCACTGGTCGCCACCTTGTCGGCGCTGCTGAAGCAGGGCGACCACGTCCTCATCGTCGATACGGTGACGTACACGACGCGCTGGTACATCGATCAGTGCCTCGCCACCGCCGGGGTCGCCGTTACCTACTACCCACCGGACGTCACCGACCTCGAACCCCTGCTCAGGCCCAATACCCGCCTGGTGTTCATGGAGTCTCCGGGCTCCATGACCTTCGAGGTGCAGGATGTCGCGGCCCTCTGCCAGACGGCCGCCCGCCACGGCATCGTGACGGTGCTCGACAACACCTGGGCGGCGTCGCGCTGCTTCCAGCCGTTCGCCCACGGAGTCGACATCTCGGTGCTCTCGCTGACCAAGTACCACGCGGCTCCGGCCGGCGTGTCCCTGGGCGCGGTGGTCACGCGGACGGAGCGCCTGCACGCGCTCATCAAGAACCAGACGGCCCTGCTCGGCCTGCACGTCAGTCCGGACGCCTGCGCGCGCGCCTCCCTGGCGCTGGCGACGTTGGATCTCCGGTTGAACCATCAGGAGCACACCACCCGGCTCGTCCTCGAGGGCCTCGCCGGGCATCCAGGCGTCCGGGCGCTGTTCCACCCGTCCCTACCGGAGGCACCGGGACATTCGGTGTGGCGGCGTGACTTCCAGGGCGCCAACAGCCTGGTGACGATCGCGTTCGATGGGCTCGACCGGCCCACGGTGAACGCGATGGTGGATCGGTTCCGGGTGGTCCGGATCGGTTATGGCTGGGGAGGCTCGCTCAGTCTGGCGACCATCTTCGAGGCCAATGAGTGGCGGACCGTGTCGCGCTCCGCGGCCCGCGGGACATGCCTGCGGATCTACCTCGGCCTGGAGGAGCCCTCGGATATCCTCGCCGATCTGCGGCAGGCACTCGAGAGGAGCTAGGCACATGGAGAACGAGCGGGTGTCCAGGGAGCGGCGGACCCACGGCCCCGGACTGGGGCGGCTCGTCGCGTGGGGGGTGTTGGCGTCCGCGTTCTTCAGCCTCTCGTTCGTGCTCAACCGCGCCATGAGCCTGTCCGGTGGGCATTGGTTCTGGAGCGCCAGTCTGCGCTACGCCGCGATGCTGCTGATTCTCGGCGGCTGGGTAGGCGTGCGGCGGGGGCGCGACGGGCTGGTGGAGGTCGCCCGGGTCTTCCGCTCACGTCCCGGCTTCTGGTTGCTCTCCGGCGGAGTGGGCTTCGGCGTGTTCTACGCGGGCATCTGCTTCGCCGCGGATCACACCCCGGGGTGGGTGCTCGCCACCACGTGGCAGTCCACCCTGCTCGCCTCTCCCCTCGTCCTGCGGGCCTTCGGCTTGCGCGTTCCTCTTCGGGGCGTGTTCTTCATCGCCCTGGTGCTCGTGGGCATCAGCCTCGTCAATCTGCAGGAGTGGCGGGGCGGACTGTCCACGCGGGAGCTGGTGTTGGGGGTCGTCCCCGTGCTCGTGGCGGCCCTCGCCTACCCCTTCGGCAACCAGATGCTGAACGCGGCTCGTCATGGCACGAGCACGCGCATCGCGCCCATCCACTCGCCGGCCCTCGTGGATGCGGCCTCCTGTGTGCTGTTGATGGTGCTCGGCTCGGTTCCGTTCTGGTGCGGACTCGGCCTCGTCATGCGCCCGCCGGCGCCCTCGTCATCCCAGGTGCTACAGACGCTGGTCGTGGCGCTGTCCTCGGGGGTGATCGCCACCCCGCTGTTCCTCCGCGCCCGGACCACGGCGAGTGACGCCTACAGCATCGCCGCCGTTGACGCGACCCAGGCGGGCGAGGTTGTCTTCGCCCTGCTCGGAGAAGTGCTGCTGTTGGGGGCACCCCTGCCCGAGGCGGGCGCGCTGGCGGGGCTCCTCCTGGTCATCTCCGGGCTCGTCGGTTTCACCCTGGGCAGCCCCGCTGGAGCCGACGCCGAGCCGAGCCCCTCGGAGCAAGAAAGGGCCAACCCCGGGTAACGCTTCTCCCTCATCAGGGTGAGAGTTCGCTCCCTCTTTGGGGTGATTTCCACCAGGGCATGAAGCTCTACCCTGAGTTCATGATTACCTGGAAATCTTCAGAATCCTTGAAAGGCCATCGCCGCGTCCCTCGCGGGGTGATGGCACTGGTCGTGGGCCTGCTGGCGGCGTGTGGAGACCGTGGCGACACGGACCCGACGCCGCAACCCCTCCCGCTCCATCCCCAGAGCGGCAACAACCAGGGGGCACTGGCCGTGGGCCAGTACAGCCTGCGTTCGGTGCACTCCAACCTGTGCCTGGAGGTCGCCAGCGCCAGCACGGCCGATGGAGCCCCCGTCCAGCAAGCCACCTGCGCCAACGTGGCGCATCAACATTTCGAAGTGCTGTCCTCGGCGGATGGCACCTACCAGTTGCGTGCCGTCCACAGTGGCAAGCCCCTGGACGTGCGCGGGAACAACCAGGTCAGTGGCGAGCCGCTCCAGCAGTGGAACGACAACGGCGGGCCCAACCAGCGCTTCATCCTGACCGCACAGGGAGATGCCTACCAGATCAAGGCCTCGCACAGCGGCAAGTGCATCGACGTGAAGGACATGAGCCAGGCCGTGGGCGGACTGATCCACCAGTGGGATTGCCACGGCCAGCCCAATCAGCAGTGGCGGCTGGAGGCCGTGAGCCAACCGGAGCCCGACCCCTCCACCAGTCCGCTCCAGTTGCCGCTCGAGCTCCTGAGCGATGGCGCCCCGTCGCTCCCGGCGATCTCCGAGGCCAGCCTCCACGTGGACTCCAGCAAACTCGGCACCGTGAGCCAGCTGTGGTGGACGTGCCACCGCTGCGCCTTCTTTGGCGCCCCCGAGTTCGAAGCGACGAGCCAGCCGCCCACCCGGATCAAGGCCAGCGTGCGCGTGCTCGGCGGCATCAGCCCGGATCAGGCCGGCAGCATTCCCTGGATCGACATCACGGACGCCACCGTGAAACTGGCCGATGTCGAACGCGTCCAGGGCGGTCTGCTCCGTGGCGGGTTCTACACCACGCGCATGAGCCTCGCGCTCGATGCCACCACCCGGGCGAGGCTCGTGGCCGCGCCTGGAGCCAACCGCATCCAGTTCCGTTTCAACGGGACCGATGGTGAGTCCAATGGCTACCGCGTCCTCAACCTCCAGTTGCAAGACGCCCAGGGCAACAGCCTGGCCAGCAACCCCGTGCAGTACGCCGACATCCAAGCCGAGAAGGTGGCGGGCCAGACCTGGAGCGCCGACGTCACGGCGGGCGAGGCGCTCTGGTATGGCCAGGGCAAGCTCCTCAAGAGCAGCATCGTCAGACGCAACATCACGGCCGCCTGCTCCTCCTGCCACGCGAGCGATGGGCGGGATTTGCAGTACTTCAACTACTCCAACAACGCCATCGTGCAGCGCTCGCGCTTCCACGGCCTGACCGAGGCACAAGGCAAGCAGATCGCCGCCTACATCCGCTACAGCCAGAGGAACGTCCCCCACGTGGCCCAGGCCACGCCGTGGAACCCGCCGTACCAGCCTGGCCCGGGGCTGGACAGTAAACCCATCATCGAATGGGCCGCCGGAGCAGGTCTGGGCGCGGTGCTCGAGACACCCACCCAGGCCGTCCAGGCCCTCTTCGGCAAGCCGCCAGCCTCCCTGAGTCAGGCCGACGTCGATGCCGTGATGAACGCCAACGCCACCATGAACGCGCGGGAAGTCGCCATGCCGTTGCAGTACCCCGACTGGAACGCCTGGCTGCCCACGATCCATCCGCTCGACGTGTGGCCCACGGGCGCCAGCAGCGCCGGCTCCTTCGAGAACGGAGCCCAGTGGTCGCAAAGCAGCCGCACCCATCCCAAGGCCAGCGCGGACCAGATCGAGGCGTGGCTCAAGGCCCACAAGAATCCCAACGGGCAATACGGAGACTGGAGCCATCTGACCCCGAGCGAGCGCAACGAGGCCCAGAACTACTTCACCAACTTTGGCTGGGAGGCCTACCGCTTCCTGGGCGGGGGCCGTGGCAATCACGTCGCCAGCTCCGGCGAGTATGGCGCGCAGGTCGGTGCCCGCCTCCTGGCCGCGCGCGCCTCCAGCGCCACGACGGCCAGCGATCCGGCGTCCTTCACCACCAACGCCTTCATCGAGCGCGCCGTCATGAGCATGCTCCACTGGAACGTCATCAAGCAGTGGGAGTGGGCCCACACTCATGGGCTCGAAGGCAATCAGCAGTGGTTCATTGGCGACTTCAACTCCACCACCAAGACCTGGAGAGGCCGGGGTGAAGTGCGCGGCTGGCCCTTCATGACGGTGAGCGTGTTCTTCCTGGCTCCGCACATGCTCTACCAGGCCGACGAGTCTTCGGGGAAGGTCACCCGGGAGTGGTACCTGGCCTGGGAGCGCTCCAACATCGTGGGCTCGTACTACCGGACCAACGCCTGGTACCAGATGCAGGTCTCCATCAACCCGGGCGCTCAAGGTGATTGGGTGAACTTCTCGGTGGACTGGCCCTATCTGACCGGCTTCGACGAGCTCCTGTCGCAGAGCCTGGGCAGCTCGACGCCCGCGCACGCGAACGCGGCCTTCCTGAGCGACATCCGGCTGCTGCAGGCCCGTATCAAGTCGGCCCAGTACGTCAACAACGACATCCCGCTCTACGTGCCCACCCAGACCAACGGCCTCATCAACAACCGCGGACGCTTCGGCCGGGCACAGGTCCTGAAGCACCTGGCTCCCACCAACTTCATGGATCAGGCGACGACCCTGGGCACCAGCAGGACGCCCTTCAGCAAGCTCGAGCAACTCCAACCGGGCCTGTACCTGAAGGTGCTCAACGGGGCGATCAACCAGTTCAATGTCCTGTACACCGACACCGATCCCGCGAGCTGGCGGCGTTGCGATCCAGCCAACACGGAGCTGGGGGAGCCCGAGCCGTATGCCGGGTTCGCGTTCTGTGTGGACCGGACCCGCCAGCCCCTGGCACAGCCGACCTCGGGCAACTTCGCGATGAACACGGTGGACGGAAGGGTGACGGCCGAGCAGAAGCAGCAGTATGGCGTCTGGAAGGCCACGCAGCTGGGTGCCGAGGCACAGCGCATCCAGAAGTGGCGGGATTGGACCTCGCGCATCTGGCCCTGAACCCGCGTTCGGGCACGGCAAGCACCGCCGTGCCCGAGCTCATCGAGCAGCAGGGCCCGCGAGCCGGGTGGCGAACCGCCCCGCATCCGTGAGGGGCGGCTCGCAGGCGAAGTTCCGGCACAGGTACGCGGCGGCGCATCCACCCACCGGCTCCCGGCCCAGGAAGGTCTCGCGCATCGAGGGCGGCACGGGGGCCCCCGGCTCCTTCCAGGTGAAGCCGAACGTGGGCGCGTAGACCGTCCGGGACACCGCCAGCAGGGGCTCCACCACCTCCCGCGTCCCCGCGAAGGTCACGCTCGGCGCGCCATCCACGAGCGCGTCCGCTGCCAGCGCCAGGTGCCCATACCCCATCGGGTTCTTGCGCAACTGCTCGCCCATGCGTGACACGTAGCGCTCGGGCAGCTCCAGGTACTGCTTGTTGGACGTGAGCGCCGCGAGCGCCACCTGCGCCTCCGTCAGCGTCGACGCGCCCGAGGGAAACGCGTTGTCGAACGTCGCGTAGGTGGCCACCACCAGGTCGCCCTGCGTCCTCGGCGCCGTCAGGTACGCTCCCCGCTCCTCATCCCAGAAGAGCGTCTCGGCCGTGCGCACCAGCGCTTCCGCCGCTTCCAGATAGCGGGGCTCAAAGGTCACCTGGTAGAGCGCGGTGAGTCCCGCCGCCAGGTCTCCGTAGTCCTCGAGGAAGCCCGGAATGCGCGCCTGCCCCTCCTGGTACGAGCGCGAGAGCCGCTGGCCGTCCCACAGCTCCGCCAGCACGAAGTCCGCCGCCTTCCGGGCGCTCTCCACCCAGTCGGTCCGATCGAAGACGCGGCCCGCGAACGCCAGCCCGCGAATCATCAGCCCGTTCCAGCCCGCCAGGATCTTGTCGTCCCGGCCCGGCTTCACCCGCCGCTCGCGTGCCTCGAAGAGCCGCCGCCGCGCCTCGCTCAGCCCCTTGGCCACCTCCTCCACCGGCCGCTGGAGCTCCTCGGCCAGGGCCTCCACGGTCACCGCGGACTCCAGCACCGTGCGCCCATGCTCGAAGTTGCCCAGCGCGGTGACGCGGAAGTGGCGCAGCGCCAGCTCCGCCAGCTCCGGCGGCAACACCTCGCGCACCTGCTCGGGAAGCCAGACGAAGAAGCGGCCTTCCTCGCCCTCCGTGTCCGCGTCCTGGGTGGCGTAGAAGCCGCCCCGCGCATCCGTCATCTCCCGCCGCACGTACTCCGCCGTCTCCTCCACCACCTTGCGCCACAGCGGCCGCGGCTCCACCTGCTGCGCCTCCGCGTACAGGTGCAGGAGCTGCGCGTTGTCGTAGAGCATCTTCTCGAAGTGGGGCACCGTCCACCGCTCGTCCACCGAGTAGCGGTGGAAGCCCCCTCCGAGCTGATCATAGACACCGCCACGCGCCATCTTCTCCAGCGTCAGCAGCACCGCCTGCTTCAGCGCGTCGTGCTCCGGAGCCCGCCGCCAGGCCCTGAGCACCAGCGCCACGTTCATGGGGTTGGGGAACTTGGGCGCCCCACCGAAACCGCCATTCACGCCGTCCATCCGGCGCAACAGGGACAGGCCCATGGACACGATGTCCTCCGGCTTCAACGCCGCCGGCGCCGCGTCCAGCCCATGCAGGGCCAGCTCGCCCAGGCCCTCGCGGAACTCCCGCGCCTGGCTCAGCAGCTCGTCGCGCTTCGTGTCCCAGGCCTCGCGCAGCGCCTGCAGCACCTTGGGAAACCCCGGCCGTCCATACCGGTCCTTCGGCGGGAAGTAGGTGCCACCGAAGAAGGGCACGAGGTCCGGCGTGAGGAACACCGTCAGCGGCCAGCCTCCCCCCTGCCCCATCAACTGCACCACGCCCTGGTAGAGCTGATCCACGTCCGGCCGCTCCTCGCGGTCCACCTTCACGTTGATGAAGCCCTCGTTCATCAACCGGGCGATGGCCTCGTCCTCGAAGGACTCGTGCGCCATGACGTGGCACCAGTGACAGGCCGAGTAGCCCACCGACAGCAGCAGGGGCTTGTCCTCCGCCCGCGCCCGCGCGAAGGCTTCTTCCCCCCAGGGGTACCAGTCCACCGGGTTGGAGGCGTGCTGCCGCAGGTAGGGAGAGGGCTCTCGCTCGAGTCGGTTGGCCATGGACGCGCACCCTAACGGCCCGGGAGGAAAGGTGCTGGGCAAAGGGCTACGGAGTGCCCCAGGCGTTCACGATGAAACCGCCCTCCGGGGTGAGTCGCACGTGGAACAAAGCCTCGAAGCCCTCGGCATACGAGGGCCAGCGCAGGTGATGCCGCGTGATGAGGATGGCCCTGTCCTCCACCCGGGCCCGGCCGACACGCCCCGCGTTGCGCGCGAGGCACGCCTCCAGGTCCGACTCGAAGGCATAGCCCACCACCCTCGCCCCCCGCTCCCGGCCGATGGCGATGAGGGGAGCCCGGTCCTCGAGCCGGGGGTTGGTGTTGTCCACCACCACCGACTCGCCCCGCGCGAGCGCCTCGTCGATGAGCCGGCACTGCCGCGCCTCGCGCTTGCGCGCGTTGGGCCACAGGTCCTTGCTCACGTGCACGTGCGTGGCCGCGAAGCGCTCCCGGTAGAAGCTGCTCTTGCCCGAGCCCTGTAGCCCTATGAAGAGGACGAGTTCCATGGCGTGCCCTGTGTGACAGTGGCGGCGGTGGCTGTTGTCAGGCCCTCCTCCGCGTGGAAACCTGCCCCGCTCTCGCGGCGAGGACACCATGGACATCCGTACCATCAACAAGCAGAACGAGAAGATCCGTCTGGACGACATCTCGCCGGAACCTCCAGCGGGGACGGACAAGGAGGAGGCGAAGCGGCAACTGGAAGCCCTCGGCGAGGAGCTCTTCGACCTGCAGGATCTGCTGTGGGGCGCGCGGATGAACGCCGTGCTCATCGTCCTGCAGGGCCGGGACACCGCCGGGAAGGATGGCACCATCAAGCACGTCGCGGGCTTCCTCAATCCCCGAGGGCTCAGCGTCACCTCCTTCGGCGTGCCCACCCCCGAGGAGCTGGAGCATGACTTCCTCTGGCGTGTCCACAAGGACACGCCACGCAAGGGCGAGTTCGGCATCTTCAACCGCTCGCACTACGAGGACGTGCTCGTCTCGCGCGTGAAGGGACTGGTGCCCGAGTCGCTCTGGAAGGAGCGCTACAGCCACATCCGCGACTTCGAGGAGCTGCTCGCCGAGCATGGGACGATCATCCTCAAGTTCTTCCTCCACATCAGCCTCGAGGAGCAGGAGGAGCGGCTGCGCTCGCGCGAGAAGGAGCCGCGCAAGGCGTGGAAGATCAGCGCCGGAGACTGGGAGGACCGGGCGCACTGGGAGGACTACACCCAGGCCTACGAGGAGGTGTTCGCGCGCACGTCGGCAAAGAACGCGCCCTGGACGATCGTCCCCGCCAATGCCAAGTGGTACCGCAACCTGGTGGTGGCGCACACGCTCGCCGAGACGCTCCGGCCCTACCGCGACGCCTGGCAGGGCAAGCTCGACGAGGTGGGCCAGGAGAAGAAGAAGGAGCTGGCCGCCTGGCGCAAGGGCAAGTGAAGGGAGCACGGAGAGCATCATGTCCGTCCGGGAACTGTGGATCTCCGGCTACCGCTCGGTGCACGCGTTGCGCTTCGAGCTCGCGCCGGTGACGGTGGTGGTGGGCCCCAATGGCAGCGGCAAGACGAACGTCTACCGCTCGCTGTATCTGCTGCACGCCGCGGCCCGGGGGGACTTCGCGCACACGCTGGCCGAGGAGGGAGGAATGCCCTCGGCGCTGTGGGCGGGAGCGCGCAAGAAGACGGAGACGGCGCGCGTCACCGTGGGCGTGCGCCTGGAGGACCTGGCCTACGAGCTGTCCTGCGGACTCGTGCCGCCGCCCCAGGGACCCTTCATGCTCGACCCGGACGTGAAGGAGGAGACGGTCTGGGTGCACGAGGGCACACGCCGACACGTGGTGGCCGAGCGCCGTGCCCAGAGCGTCTTCGCGCGGGACGCGGAGGGCCGCCGCACCACCTTCGCCGCCAGGCTGTGGGGCCACGAGTCCGTGCTGGCGCAGATCTCCGAGCCGCACCGCTTCCCCCTGCTGAGCGCGCTGCGCGCGGAGCTGCTCCACTGGCGCTTCTACCACCACTTCCGGACCGATCCCGACTCGCCCCTGCGCCACGAGCAGGTCGGCGTGCGTACTCCCGCGCTGGCCCATGACGGAAGGGACCTGGCCGCGGCGTTGATGACCATCCAGGAAATCGGAGACGCCCGGGCGATGCACGAGGCCGTGACGCGGGCCTTTCCCGGTGCGCGATTGGAGTTGGGTGCCGAGGAGGGACGCTTCTCGCTCCACCTGCACATGCCCGGGCTCGGCCGCCCCCTGGGCGCGGCGGAGCTGTCCGACGGCACCTTGCGCTACCTGTGCCTGCTCGCCGCCCTGCTCTCTCCCAGGCCGCCCGCCTTCCTCGCGCTCAACGAGCCCGAGACGAGCCTGCACCCCTCGCTCCTCGAGCCACTCGCCCGCCTCATCGCCGACGCGAGCCGCCGGGGGCAGATCTTCGTCACCACGCACGCCGGGGAGCTCGCCACCTCCCTGGAGAAGCACACCCGCGCAGCCCTCCTGACGCTGCGCAGGACAGGGGGTGCCACTGAACTCGTGGATGAAACAGACACGGATTGACTCCATGCGTGCACTCATGCCGCGTGGACGATCCTGTTACTGCCACACCCATGACAAATTCACCTTCTGGTGCGTCGCACGCGGCTCGTTAACTGTGACGTGACAAGGAGACGTCATGCCCAGTGCCCAGAAGCCCATTCCGTCTGGATTTGGAGCCCACACCACCGCCCAGGAGGCCCTCGGCTCACGAGACCTGCGCGGCGCGTTCGCCATCGTCACCGGAGGCTATTCGGGAATCGGCCTCGAAACAGCGCGTGTCCTGGCCGGAGCCGGCGCGACCGTGATCGTTCCGGCGCGAACGCCCGACAAGGCCCGCGCCGCGCTCGCCGGCGTTCCGGGAGTGGAACTCGAGCACTTGGACCTGGCTGAGCCGGCGTCCATCGACGCGTTCGCGCGGCGCTTCCTGGACTCGGGCCGCCCGCTCCACATGCTCGTGAACAACGCGGGGATCATGGCCTGCCCCCTGGCGCGCGACACGCGGGGCTTCGAATCGCAGCTCGCCGTGAACCACCTCGGTCACTTCCAGCTCACCGCTCGGCTCTGGCCCGCCCTTCGGAAGGCACGGGGCGCGCGAGTGGTCTCGGTGTCTTCGCGCGGGCATCGACGCGCGGGCATCGACTTCGACGATCCGCACTTCGAGCGGCGCCCGTATGACAAATGGTTGGCCTACGGACAAGCGAAGACCGCCAACGTCCTCTTCGCCCTCGCGCTGGATGCACGCGGAGAGCCCCATGGCGTGCGCGCGTTCTCCCTGCACCCGGGCGCCATCCTGACGGATCTGGTGCGTCATCTCTCCGACGAGGAGCTTCGCGCGACGGGTGTACGCGACGAGTACGGACGCGTCCCAGCGGTGAACGAGTTCAAGAGCATCGAGCAAGGCGCGGCGACGAACGTGTGGTGCGCCACCAGCCCCCAGCTCGAGGGAATGGGGGGCGTCTACTGCGAGGATGTCGACATCGCGCGAGTCGTCGCGGCGGATGCGCCCCACACCTGGGGGGTCCGGCCGTGGGCCATCGATCCCGACGCGGCCGAGCGGCTCTGGGCGAGGAGCGAAGCGTGGACGGGTGTCTCGCTCAACGCGTGACCGCGCCGAACAGCTTTCGCGCCCGCGTGGTGCTGACTCCAGGACGCGGCCCATAGAGCGTGATCCGCAGCAGGCGCCCGTCGGGTTCGGAATGCGTGAGCGTGACGTGCTCGAACTCGATCACCCCCACCTCGGGGTGGGTGATGGACTTCACGCCCTCGGCGGTTTCGAGCACGTCATGTTCGCTCCAGAAGCGCCGGAACTCGGGGCTCACCTCCGAGAGCTCGGCCACCAGCGCGTCGAACTCCGTACGATCGGCGGCGCGGCCGGCGTCGAGGCGGAAGCGCGCCACCAGCCCGCGTGCGTGCGATTCCCAGGGCTCCGTGCGCAGGCGGGTGCGCGGACTGGTGAAAGCGGACCACAGGATGTTGCGCTGCGCGGGTGGCCGCAGCGCGTAGTCCCCATAGAGAATCACGGCCGGCGGATTCCACGCGACCACGTCCCACCGCGGAGTCGTCACGAGGCCCGGAAACGGATGCACGTCGAGCACTCGCTGGAGTGCGGGGCTCACGGATGCGGGCGTGATGGCGAGGCGCGGCGGTGGCCGGCCTTGCGCGAGCTCGAAGAGATGAGCGCGTTCGGCGGGGTTGAGGCGAAGGGCCCGCGCGAGCCGCTCCAGGAAGGGCTCGGACACCTGGATGTCCCGTCCCTGCTCCAGCCACGTGTACCAACTGATGCCGACCTCCGCGAGGCGAGCGACCTCCTCGCGGCGCAGGCCGGGCGTGCGACGGCGCGAACCTCCGGACAGCCCCACGTCCTCCGGACGAACACGCGCGCGACGGCTGCGGAGGAACTCGGCGAGCTCGGAGCGGGAAGAACGGCGGGAGGACTCGGTCATGGAGGAGAGCAAGCGGAGGAGAGTATCGACGAGAATTCCCGCACCGGGCCACCGTGCGCGAGCCCACACCTCGAGCCCTTCGCCCCCGACACGGGGCCCGTTTCCGGAGCGGCCGTGGCATAACCTCCCCCATGCCTCGCGACGTCTCCTTCTTCGACTCCCTGGGCCGCCTCCTCTCCATGGAGCGCGATGCCGAGCGCGCCCGCATGGCGGCCCTCGCCGAGGGCATGTCCCTCCAGCAGCGCGCCGAACAGGGCCTGTCCTTCCTCGACCTGGAGAGCCTGGAGGAAGAAGTGGGCCTCGGAGGCCGGGTCCTCGTCACGCTCGCGCGCCAGGACCGCGCCCGCTTCCCCGCCCGGCTCGACAACGGCGACCAGGTGGCCGTCTTCCCCCGCCGCGCCGAGGTCAAGGAGCCCGCCCGGGCACTCGTCACCCGCGCCACCACCACCCGCGTCCAGCTCGCCTTCGACCGCTCCCCGCCCCCCTTCATCCACGAGGGCCTGCTGCGGCTCGACCGCGTCCCCAACGACGTCACCTACGAGCGCATGCGCGCCGGCCTCTCCCGCGTCAAGGCGCTCGACAAGGGCCTGGGCCGCCGCAAGCGCGAGGTGCTGCTCGGCAACGAGCCCCCCCGCTTCGACTCCCTCCGCGAGTTCACCCCCTCGCGCCCCCTCAACCCCGAGCAGCACGACGCCGTCGCCCGCGCACTGGCCGCCGAGGACTTCTTCCTCGTGCACGGCCCTCCCGGCACCGGCAAGAGCACCGTGCTCGCCGAGGTGGCCGCCCAGGCCGTCGCCCAGGGCCAGCGCCTGCTGTGCGCCGCCGCCAGCAACGCCGCCGTGGACCACCTGCTCGACTTGTGTCTCGACAAGGGCCTGCGCGCGGTGCGTGTGGGCCACCCGGCCCGCGTCACGCCCCGGCTCCAGGAGCACACCCTGGATCTCATCGTCGAGGACCACCCCGACCGCGTCCTCTCGCGCGAGCTGTTCGACGAGGCCTTCTCGCTGCTCGGCTACGCGCGCCGCCAGCGCACCCAGGGCCGCAGCCGCGAGCGCTTCTCCAACGCCCGCGCCTCCACCACCGAGGCCAAGGGCCTGCTCGACGAGGCGCGCGCCCTCGAGCGCAAGGCCGTGCGCAACGTGCTGGAGCGCGCCCAGGTGGTGTGCGTGACGCTCGCGAGCCTCGACTCCGGCGTGCTCGCCCACGAGGAGTTCGACCTCGCGCTGTTGGACGAGGCCGCCCAGTCCACCGAGCCGCTCGCCCTGCTCGGCTTCCTGCGTGCCCCCAAAGTCGTACTCGCGGGAGACCCCCAGCAGCTTCCCCCCACCATCCTCTCTCCGGAAGCCGCCAAGGCAGGCCTGGCCGTGAGCCTCTTCGAGCGCCTGCTCGCGGACCATGGGGACGGCGTCAAACGCATGCTGCGCGAGCAGTACCGGATGAACACCGCCATCATGACCTTCCCCTCGAAGGAGATGTATGGCGGCGAGCTGCGCGCCCACCCGAGCGTGGCCGGGCGCACCCTCGCGGACGTGCTGCCACCGGAGACGCCGGGAGACTTCCCGCCCGTGCTCTACCTCGACACGGCCGGCAAGGGCTTCGAGGAGGAGCAGGAAAAGGACACCGGCAGTCTCTTCAACATCGGCGAGACGGACCTGATCGTCGCCCGGGTGAGGGAGCTGCTGGCCGCGGGGATCGCGCCGCGCGAGCTGGCCGTCATCACGCCCTATCGTGCCCAGGCCCACGCCCTGCGCGAGCGCGTGGAGCCGCTCTCGCCCGACGTGGAGGTGGACACCGTGGATGCCTTCCAGGGGCGGGAGAAGGACGCCATCCTCGTGAGCCTCGTGCGCTCCAACTCCGAGGGGCAGATTGGCTTTCTCTCGGACCTGCGCCGCATGAACGTGGCGCTCACCCGCGCCCGCCGGCACCTCTTCGTCGTGGGCGACTCGGCCACGCTCAGCGGCCATACCTTCTACGCGCGCTTCATCGAGTCCACCCAGGAGGGCGCGGGCTACCGCTCCGCCTGGGAATGGCCCGACCCCAACGAGGATGCCTAATTCCCCGCGCGCTCCCGGGCACGCGTCCTGGCCAACCACCCTCCGGGGACGCGAAGACCTCTTCCCAGTCCTTCCCGTGGAGAAATTGCTCCACCGCAGCTTCGTTGAAATAAGTCAAAGGGTAAGATGGAGCGCAATTTCTATGTAGTAGAAATTGGGGATGTTCCTCAATGGTGACTCGACACTCCCGTTCCCATGGCGGGTGGCGAACTGGAGGATCCCTGGATGTTCGTGGAAGGCAAGCCGGTGCCAGACCCTGGTCCGCTCAAGACCAAACCCTTCCACCATGGAGAAGAGCGCACGTTTACGGTAGCCAATGCAGACCGCACACCCATTGCAAACGAGCAAGTCGCTCGTGCCTTCCGTGAGTTTGCACCTGACGACGTGCAATTGTTCCCGGTCGAAGTCGAGGGTACGCCCGAGCGGTACTACATCGTAAACGCGACCAGGAGTTTCAAGTGCGTTGACGAAAAGAACTCTCGGGAGGTCCAGGTATACCCTTCAGATGGCGCCGTGCCCGAACGGGTGGGAGAGTACCGCTCGATCTCTGGTCTACGGATAGACACCTCGAAGATCGAGAATGCGCGTGTCTTCCGCCCGATGGGTTGGGAAGTAGCCCTCATCGTTTCCGAGGAGATCAAGGCGAGGATCGAGCGAATTGGCAACACAGGAGTGTACTTCAATCGTGTAACGGGGCCTCACGCGTCGAACGAGGGCTGAGGTGGAACGTCATTTCCCCGGCAACACCCGCGGAGAGAGGGGGCTCGCGGGGTGCCGGATTCAGATGAACGAAAGGGCCGCACTTACGTGACCGGCCCTTTTTCCATCGGCCTCAGCGCGTGGAGTAGGACGCGCCGATGATGGCGCAGTCCGTGGACTCGTTACCCCAACGCACCTGGGAGCCCACGTTGCCGTCCAGGAAGGTGGAGCGGAACTTCGTGTCCCAGCACTCGTTGAGCGTCACGGGGCTGGCGAGATCGCCTCCGGTCGCGCGCACGTCCGCGCGGCCCGCGCCCGTGGCCGTCCAGCGGCTCTTGATGCTCCAGCGCTCCAGGGCGATCTTGGTCAGATCGAACCAGTGGATGTTCGAGTCGACGGCGAACTCGAACGAGCCCTCGCCCCCGGGCACCTGGCTGTAGCGGTAGGCGGCCGTGTCGGGCACGGCGGCGTCGTTGACGAACTGCTCGAGGTCCACGTCCACCGTGACGGCGGCCGTGGGGTTGGGGCGAGCGTAGTGGAAGCTGATGCGACCCTTCTTGCTGTCCTGGTGCGGGAGTCGGGCGGCCTTGTCGTAGTCGATGTCGAAGCGCCCCTCGCCGTAGCCCTTGATGGCCTTGCCCTTGTCATCCACCGCCACCGTGTGCGCGCCGGTGATGATGGCGGCGTACTCGCTGTCCGCGGCGCCCCTGGCCTTGGCCTCCAGGGTGTAGCGGAAGGCATTGGGCGCGGTGCGCACGGCCGTCAGCTTCCAGGTGGTGCCCTCCCAGTCGTTGTTGTGCGGACCCCACACCGCCGTGGTGCCGTCATCCGAGGTCGGCTCGAAGCCCGCCACGAAGTTGAGCGCGCCGAGCGTCCACAGGGTGACGCCGTTGACGAAGAGCACCGTCCCCCCCGTCACGAGCCAGGTGTGGGAGACGTCACCTCGCAGCGTCTGCTCCACGCGGACCAGACCGTCATCGATGCGCTGCGCGCTCTCGGAGGGGACCTCCAGCTTCGCCATCTCCTGGGAGGGCAGACCGTCCTTGAAGGACACCGTTTCGATCTGGGGGCCGCAAGCAGCAAGGGAGAGCGAAGCCAGGACGCCGAACATCTTCTTCATGGTGTTTCCTCGGGTGGGGAGTCGTGCCGTCCCCATGAGCAAGGGACGGACCAACGCCAAACCCGCGAAACCATGAGGTGCTCCCGCCGAGCCTGTAGGCCGCACCCTACAGGGGGCGCCCGCGCTGTAGGGCGCGCCCTACATGAGGCCCAGGGTGGAGAGCGCCCCTACCGGCACCAGGTGGTGACACAGACCTTGTTACGACAGGCGCCCGTGGGGCCGCAGTCCGCGTTGAGCACGCAGACCCCTCCGGGGGCGACGTACTGCTGGCAGACGAGCTGGGCGAAGGGACCGAAGGCGCACCGGCTCCCAAGGCACAGGGCCCGCTCCTCCGTGCCGTCCGGGTTGAAGCACGTCTGGCCGAGTTCCCTCCACGGACGGCAGTGCGCGGAGGCGGCCTCGCAGTAGAGCAGGCCACCGCACTCGAGGGCCCCGGGCGCGCAGGCCTCGTCCAGGCCCCGGGCCGGGCGGCACTCGCGCGGGGCGGTCGCGTCCACGGCCAGCTTCGCGCAGACCTGGCCGGGCGCACACTCGTCGGTGCTCGCGCAGGCACCGGCCTCCTTGCGTGCGACACACACATTGTCCACGCACGCGGCGTTGGCCTCGGGCGCGCAGCGCACTCCCCAGGCGCAGGACTCCCCCAGGTTCGCGTACGCGCGGCACACGTTGAGCGAGCAGGTGGAGCCGGGCTGGCACGGGACACTGTCGTCACATCTGCTCCCCGCGGGCACGTAGCGCTTGCACACGCCAGGACAGCCGGCGCTCGTGTCACACCAGCCGCCCTGACAGTCCATGTTGCCGCCGCAGACGCCGCCTTCGGCCACCTGGGGCGCCAGGGCGTCGCAGCGGGCCAACAGGTTTCCCTGGCTGAACTCCTCGAGCGTCAGCGCGCCACAGGGCAGGTCGCGCAGGCGGCGCACGCACGCGCCGAACTGCTCCGGAAGGAAGGCCTGACGGCCCATCTGGACGCTCGCCACCACCGAGGCACACACCGCGTCGGTGTCCAGCAGCCGCTGGTAGCTGTCCGGCGGCCCGCCGTAGCACTGGTTCGCGCGCCGGGCGAGCGTCTCCATCGCCATGCGGCAGGACTCCTGCAAATGATCCCCGGAGCGGGCACCCGCCACACAGCGCCCCTCGGCGGTGCAGCGCTGGGCGCTCGGGCACTGCAGGTCGTCCTCGCATGGCGCGCCCGTCACCTGCACGCTGCAGCCCGCCAGGGCCATCATCATCACCACCAGCCATGCGCGCACGTCAGAAGCTCCCCTCGAAGAAGAACAGGGCCGTGCCCGCCAGCAGGGCCACGCCCGCGGTACCGGTGAGGATGTTGGAGGCCCGCGCCCGGCCCAGAGCCGAGTCGTGCAGCCGCTGCGCCTCGGCGCGCTCGTGCGGCCGGGCCAGCAGCTCCCGCGAGTCGGAGCGCGCCAACAGCCCGAGCGTCACCGCCCCCGCCGTCGCCGCCCCCGCCGCACCCGCGGCCACCCACGTCCAGACGCGCCTCCTGGGTTGTCCCGGATGGTCATCGATCGACACTTCGACCTTCGGCAGGGGCGTGAGCATCAGCCGGAGCTCGAGGGGCTCGCCCGGCCGCAGCTCCACGTCGCGCCGCAACGGCTGATAGCCCTCGTGTGTCACCTCGAGCCGGTGCGGGCCCACCTTGAGCTTGTCGCTCCAGGGCGTCACCCCTCGCGCCTCGCCATCCACCTGGACTCGCGCCCCCGCGGGCTCGCTGGAGACGGTCACCTGGGGACGGCGCTCTTCTTCGTGGCGCTTCTCCAGCCGGGCGATGAGCGATTCGACGAGCGGCCGGTCCTCCGCGCCGGGCACCATGCGCAGGTAGTCGCGGTAGTAGCCGATGGCCCGCTGGAGATCGCCGAGCTTCTCGTAGCACTGGCCCAGGTTGTAGAGGACCACGCCGTTGGCGAGCGTCTGGTAGGCGGCCTCGAAGGCGGCGGCGGCCTCGGCGTAGCGGCCCTCCTGGTAGAGGGTAGTGCCACGATCGAAGTGCTTGCGAGCGGCGGCGCGGGCGGCTCCGGGCTCGGTGGCACTCGCCCCTGTACCTGCCAGGGCGAGCAGCAGCGCGACAAGGAGCGCCGGAAAGGACATGCGGCGGTGGCAGGTGGTCATCGTCGGTCAGAAGGGGTTGGCCTTGAGGTCCTGGACCTTGCCCTGGGCATTGCCCGTCTGGGGCTTGTCGGTCCGCGCGCTCTGCTGTGATGTTTTCTTCAGCGTGACATCCAGCCGCTCGCCCTCGGGCAGGTGCTCGAGTTCCTTGGGGGCATAGCCCTTCAGGGTGAGGCGCAGGGAACCGGCATCTCCATCCGGACGCTCAAGTTCCAGGGGAGTGACTCCGAGCACCCGCCCGCCCAGCGTCACCGTGGCGCCCTCGGGCCGCGAAGCGATGGACAAGCGTGGACGGGCCGGGGCCAACGGAGGAGCGGACTCCTTCGGGGGCTCCACGGCTGGAACCGGCGCGGGGGCCGCCACCTGCGCCGGGACAGCGGAAGGAGCCACGGCCGGGCCGCGCGAGGTGATTGCCCACAGCCCCACGCCGCCGAGCAGCAGCAGCGCGCCCACGCCCCCCACGAGGAGCCCGCCGCGCCTGCCCTGGTGGACCGACTCCAGGCTCCGGGTGGACACCACGGTAGGCTCGAAGGGCTCGGCCACGGCGGGCGGAGCAGCGAACGGTGCGGCGGACGGGAGCGCGGACACGTGGCCGGTGGCCATGGCCGGCGTGAGCTGGAGGGGAACGCGGCCCGGGGCGAGAGCCTCCAGCCCGGCGCGGAACGTCTCCAAGGTGGGGCGAGCAGCCGGATCCTTGGCGAGCGCGCTCAACACCAGCGCGTCCAGCTCCGGCGGCAGGCCGAGGTCCGGACGGCGCCGGCCAGGGGGCTCGGCGGTGGCCTCCAGGTGCTGCAACATCGTGGCGAAGGTGTTGTCCCCGCGGAAGGGGAGCGAGCCGGTGCAGACCTCATAGGTGAGCACACCCAACGAGTACACATCCGCCCGGGCATCCACCGTCCCGCCCGCCGCCTGCTCCGGGGCCATGTAGTTGGCGGTGCCGAGGATGGCGCCCGCCTCGGTGAGGCCGCTGCCCGTCTGTCCCTGCATCACCTTGGAGATGCCGAAGTCCACCACCTTGACGAAGTCCGCCTGCCCCTGGCGCCGCAGGAGCATCACGTTCTGTGGCTTCACGTCCCGGTGGACGATGCCGCGCGCGTGCGCCGCCTCGAGCGCCCAGCACACCTGCGTCAGGATCGGCACGGCGCGCCACAGCGGGAGGAAGTGCTCGCGCAGCAGCAGCGCCCCGAGGCTCTCTCCCTCCAGCAACTCCATGACGTAGAAGAGTTCGCCGGAGGGGGTGCGGCCCAGGTCCGTCACGTTGACGATGTGCTCGTGGCCGATCTGGCTGGCGGCGATGGCCTCCTGCTCGAAGCGGCGGGTGAAGACGGGGTCTCGAGACAGCTCACCGCGCAGCAGCTTCACCGCCACGCTCTTGCGCAGGCCCAGGTGCTCGGCGAGGTACACCACGCCCATACCTCCCGCGCCGAGCGGGGACAGCAACCGGTAGCGGCCCTCCAGCACGGCGGGCAGCAACGCCGCGCCATCACGGGGACAGAACGAGACGTCCTCCGCGTACTCGCTCTGGCACGTCGGACAGCGCGGCATGGGAGCTGGGTTCATGGCACGGGGGAAGGAGAGGTCACGGACGTCAGCGTACCGCGTGCTTGCGCAACAGCTTGATGACGTGGGCCCGGTCCACCTCGGCCTCGCGCGCCATCTGGCTCACGTTGCCGCCCGAGGCCGCCAGGCGCTGGCGCAGGTACGTCTCCTCGAAGTGGGCGAGCCAGGCCTCCTTGGCCTCCTTGTAGGGCAGCTCCACGCGCACGGTGGGAGCCCCGGCCGACGCCGCCGGAGTACTGGCCGCCTGGAGGAACGAGGCATCCAGCGCGCCGGAGAGGGCCACGCTGCGCTCGACGAAGTTGCGCAGCTCGCGCACGTTGCCGCGCCAGGGCAAGGTGGAGAGCTGGTGCAGCGTCTCGGGGCTGGGAGCGGTGAAGGGCCGGGGCGGCAGGCCGAGTGAGCGGAACGTCTCCGTCCACAGGTGCTCCAGCAGGTGCGGCAGATCCTCCAGGTGCGCGCGCAGCGGTGGCACGCGCACCATGCCCACGGCGAGCCGGAAGTACAGGTCCTCGCGGAACTGCCCGCGGTTGACGGCCTCGCGCAGGTCGCGGTGCGTGGCGGCCACGAAGCGCACGTCCACGCTCCGGTACCCATCCGCGCCCACGCGCTTGATCTGCCGACGCTCCAGCGCGCGCAGCAGCTTGGGCTGCACGGCCAGGGGCAGCTCGCCCAGCTCGTCCAGGAAGAGGGTGCCCCCGTTGGCGGCCTCGAAGGCGCCCCGGCGCTCGTGGGTGGCGCCGGTGAAGGCCCCCTTCTCGTGGCCGAACAGCTCGCTCTCCACCAGCTCGGCGGGGATGGAGCCACAGTCCACCACCACGAAGGGGCCCGAGGCCCGCGGACTCGCCTGGTGGAGCGCCTCGGCCACCCGCTCCTTGCCGGTGCCGCTCTCGCCCTCGACGAGCACCGTGGCGTCCGTGGCGGCCAGACGCACGAGCTGGGCGAACAGGGCCCTCATCACGGCGCTCTCGCCCACCAGCGCGCCGAAGCGGGGCTCGGGATGCAGGGGCAACACGTCCCGCGTGGCCACCAGGGAGAAGCGCACCGTGGTGCCACCGAAGGTCAGCGTGGAGCCGTCCGCGACATAGGCGTCCTGCACGCGGACGTGGTCCACCCGCGTGCCGTTGGTGCTGCCCAGGTCCTTCACCCGGTAGCCGCCGCGCTCGCGCACCAGCTCGGCGTGGAAGCGCGACACGGTGGTGTCGGTGAGCACCAGATCATTGCCCGGGGCCGTGCCGAGGGTGAGCTTCTCGGCGGAGCTGCTCACCGTGGTGCCCGCGTCCGGGCCGGCCGACACCTCGAGGTTCACCCTCTGGACGGAGAGCCCACGGGCCGGTGTCTGCGTGGGGATGAGCTCGGTACGCCCTGACATGCCCGTCGTGCATAGCACCTTTCCGTCCGGGAGGGCACGCGGCCGGGGAGTCACGGGCACACCGGCATCACGCCTCCTCGTCCCCCCGGCCTTCGAGTAGGGCGGCGGAGAACGGGCTCGCGACTCGCTTCCCGGGCCCGGAGTCCTCCGGGGTACGCCCGGCGGCGAGCGTCTCCGCCACCAACCCGGCCACGTGCCAGGGCTGTTCCGCCCCGGAGCCGGTGTCCACGTCCAACAGGGCCCGCGCCATGTCTCCCGCCGAGGCGAAGCGCTCGGAGGGATGGGGGCGCAGGGCGCGCTGGAGGACGCTCGCCAGGGTCGGCCCGGCCCGTTGCAGCAGGTGCTCGGCGGGCTCCAGGCGCGCGTCCCGCACGGCGAGCAGCAGCTGCGCGTCCGTGGCCGCGGCGAAGGGGATGCGGCCCACCACCGCCTCGTAGAGGAGGACCCCGAGCGAGAAGAGATCGGCCCTCGCGTCCAGGGGGCCGCCGCGCACCTGCTCGGGGGACATGTAGCGCAGCGTGCCGCGCGTGCTGCCGGGCGCGGTGCGCGAGGGCGTGCGCAGCCCCTTGGCGATGCCGAAGTCTCCCAGCTTCACGTCGCCGGTATGCCCCAGCAGCACGTTCGCGGGACTCACGTCCCGGTGGACGAGCCCCAGCCACTCGCCCTGGGTGTCGCGCAGGCCGTGCACGTGCTCGAGCGCGCGCAACAGGCACAAGCCCAGGTGCCGCACGAGCGCGGGCACCAGCGGTCCTCGCGCGGCGAGCGCCCGGGCCAGGTCCACGCCCTCCACGTACTCCAACACCAGGTAGGGCGCGCCCGCCTCCAGCCCGAAGTCCAGCACCGAGACGACGTGCGCGTGGCCGAAGGTGGCCATCAGCCGCGCCTCCTGGGCGAACATCTGTCGGTAGGCGTCCTGTCCGGCCAGCTCCGGCAGCAATCGCTTGACGACCACCGGCTTCTCGAAGCCCTCGGGCCCGGGCAGGACGCCGAGGAACACCTCCGCCATGCCTCCGCGCGCCAGGCGGGACACCAGCCGATAGCGGCCCACCGTGCCTGCCTCTCCTCCCTGGGTCATGGCGATAACATAGCGGGTTCTCCACCCCCCTCGAGCCGCTCCACCACGCGCTCAGTCCTGGACGTCCTGGCAGACCGAGCCCGCGCCACAGACGAGGATCGCGGTGTTGAAGAAGTCCGCCACGCTCGAGCACGAGGTCGTGGGAATGCGCTTCAGACACGTCTCCAGCCCCGTCTCGTTGATGGCGGGGCAGTTGTCCGCCGTCCATGCGGCCTGGAAGAAATCGCGGGTCTTCACCTCACACTCGTTCCAGTCCTGGAACTCCTTGCCTTCGCCAGAGCCGATTTCCTCACATTCCGCGTAGTAGTCGCAGGCAGCGCGGGTGGCCTGGCTTTGCGCATCCGCGCGGGTGGTCGGGCCACACGCGGGGAGAAGGAGAAGCAGGGACAGCAGGGAGAGGGAGGACGAGATGCGCATAGGAGTGACTCGTGAAGCGGGGTGATGAGGTCTGCACGACGACATGCGCCCCATGAGCAAGGGACGGACCAACGCCAAACCCGCGAAACGACGAGGCGGCGGTGCGAGGGTTGTAGGCTCGAGACAACAGGAAGCACCGGGCCTGTAGGTTGTGGCCAACACCCTCCCCGGCCAGCGGACCACGTGTCACCGGGTCACTGGCCACCGAACGGCGAGCCCGGCCTCGTTCACGTCGGACGGTGCTGGCTTCAGCTCCTCGGGCCCCGACCGAGGGCAGGGCGAGCCCTGTTCCTGGGTGACTCAGCCCGCCTTGGCGTGCTCCGCGGCACCGGGCGCCGGGAACAGGGCCCGGCGGAGCGCGGCCGAGTAGGCCGCACGGAAGTCACGCGCCACCCCGGCGCCGCGGGTGATGATGTCGAAGCCGTGGAAGGCTCCGGGCACCACGACGACGTCGCACGACACGCCAGCGGCCTGCAGGCGCCTGGCGTACGCGAGATCCTCGTCGTGGAAGAGGTCGCAGTTGCCCACGCCCAACCAGGCCGGAGGGAGACCCGAGAGGTCCTCGCGCCGCGCGGGCACGGCATGCACCGGCACCTGCGCGCCTCCCGGCTCGCGTCCCAGGTAGGACCTCCAGCCGAACACGTTGCTGCCCTGGTTCCAGGCGCGGTGGCTCGTGCCGTCGATGTCCGTGCGCGTCGTCGTGCGGTCGTCCAGCATCGGGTAGACGAGCAGCTGGAAGGCGGGCCGGACCTCCTGGCGGTCGTGCGCCAGTTGAGCCAGCGCCGCCGTGAGTCCCCCACCAGCGCTCGCCCCACCGATGGCGATGCGCTCGGGGAGGACGCCGAGCGCCCCCGCCTGGGCGAAGAGCCACCGCAGCGCCGCGTAGCAGTCCTCCAGCGGTGCCGGGAAGGGGTGCTCGGGTGCCAGCCGGTAGTCCACCGAGGCGACGAGGATGCCCAGCTCACGCGCGAACTCGATGCAAAGAACATCGTCCTGCTCCGGTTGGCCGATGATGTATCCACCCCCGTGAATCCACAGGAGCGCCGGCGTCGGTCCCTGGACCGACCGGGGCCGATAGGTCCGCACGCGCACCGGCGGAGCCCCCGTGGGCCCGGGCACCCGCACGTCCTGCACCTCCACGGCCGCGTCCACGGGGACGCGGGGCTTCCGCTGGAAGCGGGCGAGAAACCGCACCACGGAGAGCACCGGTCGGCTCATCGTGACGTTCGGGATGAGGCGCGCGGCGCGTTGCAGGTCAGGGTGAAACGGATTCGTGGTTGGCTTCATCTATTTGCTCCTTCACTCGTGTGTTGGCGACGCCGCGGGTGCTCCGAGCGGCTGCCTCAGCTCGCCGAGCGGCACGATCAGGAGCGCGCGCGAGACAAAGGATCCGATCCAGAGCTCGTCACCGATGACGACGGCGCTCGTGCCCCCACTGAAGGTCTCGTTCGCACCCCGCTCGAAGAGCGTGGTCGCCTGGAAGGTGGTCGGATCGATGCGGGCCACCTCCGTCTCAATGCCGCACTTCACCAGGAATCCACACAGGCCAACGACGACGATGGAATCCGGGTGCCCTGTCGCGAGAATGGAGCCGTCGGGCGCGAACCGGATGTTGTCTGGATGAAAGCCAAGGTCGACGGACCGGGAATGGGTGGCGGCTCCATCGAGAGAGAGCTCGTGCACCCTGCTGTTGTTGTACTCGTTCACGTACAGGCGCGTGCCATCAGGCGACACGAGGAGGCCGTTGTCTCCTTCGAGGCGGGTACCCGGAACCTCGGTCCAACCGCCGCCAGGCACCCACTGCAACACCACCCCCTCCGATGAAGACGGAAGGCGCGGAATGGTGGCGACGATGCCGCCGTCCGGGAGGGGTGCGACGGAGTTGGCCGCATGCTCCGGAGGCAGCACGACGCAGCCGGTCCAGGTCAGCTCTGGTCCCTCGGAGGAAACCCGGACGTCGAACACCTCGATCGACTCGCGACCACCATGGTTGACCGCGTAGAGCGTGTACTCATCATTGGCGCGGGCACGGAGGGCAACCCCGTGCGCGGAGAAGAGCTTCGGATCGGGTGCCCCGGGGCAGTCACGGTAGGTCGGCGAGACCGGGCGAGAGAGATCGGGTGTCATGGCGCGGAAAGCCTCGTCACCAATCCTGATGGCATAAAAGCCGCCCCCGGCCCAGTCATCGTTGCCCATGTTACCCGTGACGACCCAGGCACTGTCCCCGAGGCGCAGCATGTCTTCCGGCTTGTTGATCCCACACAGGGCGTGGACACCGCTCTTGAGCTCGCACTCCCTGCCCACACCCCGCCCGGCCGGCCAGAGCTTCCAGTAGAGAGCGAACGCGGCGGCGAACACCAGAAGAGCGAGGAGACCGCGTGCGGCGATGCGCAATCCCCTTCTGAACAAGCGACGGGGGGCAGCAGGTGCCCGTGTCGCATCCCCACCAGGTGACGGCATGTCTCTCGGCCTCCTTCTCGCGTGTCAACAAGGATACACGTTGACGGATTCGTTTACCTCGCTTACCGTTTACGTCATAAACGGATGAAGCGAGTTTGTCCACGCCAGGCCCCGTCAACCACCAGGCCCAATCCCGAGAGCCCGCCATGAGCCATGCCCAGACCCTTCGCCTGCCCGACAATGCCTCCCTGTTCACCCGCCTGCGTGTGGCGGGCCAGTGCCTGAAGGGGCTCAAGCAGGACCCAACGAACCCCACCTACGGCCAGACGTTCAACCTGAGCCTGAACGGCAACGTCTACGCCGCGCTCGTTCAGCAACTCCAGCGCAGCGAGGAGGGACGCCGCCTGCTGTCCAAGCGCCCTTCCCTGTCTGCCAGGGAGCTGGATCTGGCCGCGCTCGAGCGCCTGCCCGAGGGCACGCTCGGCCATGAGTTCGCGCGCTACTACCGCGACAACAAGATCTCGCCCTTCGAGACGACGCTCGAGCTCAAGAACGACGTCGACTTCCTCTCCAAGCGCTACCGCGAGACGCATGACCTGCAGCACGTGCTGACGGGCTACGCAACGGACGTGATGGGCGAAATGGAGCTACAGGCGTACATCCTGGGCAACCTGGGGCTCCGGACCACGATGTTCGTCCTGCTGAACAGCACGCTCGGACAACTCAAGGCTCCGCAGTCCGGCATCGAGCGGTCCGAGTACCTGCGGCGGGTGTGGGCGGCGTACCGTCGTGGCCGTGCGTCCCCGCAGTTCCTCGACTTCTGGTTCGAGGAGCACTGGGAGACTCCCGTGGCCACGCTGCGCGCGCGACTGTGCGCCCCCGCGAAGGCGTAGGAAGCGATGACTCGGAGCGCCCCCTCCATCGAGCACGCCGAGCGCGCACTGGTGCTGATGTCCCGCCTCCACCGCTGGGCCGCCACGAGCGTGCAGGCGAACCAGTTGGCCGGAGAGTTGAGTCTGCGCCAGCTCACCATGCTCTACGCCATCCATCAGGGAATCTCCTCGCCCAGGCTCCTGGCGCGGCGGCTGCTGGTCACGCCGGCCGTCATCACCGGGCTGCTCGACCGCCTGGAGCGGCAGGGCTACGTGCGACGCGAGGCCGAGCCCGACGATCGGCGGCGGCTGCGCATGGTGCTGACGGAGGCCGGATTGTCGGTGAGCCAGCAGGTCCGGCAGGCGCTGACCGGTGACCTGGCCGCCCAGTTCGCGAGCGCCTCCCAGGCGGAGCTGAAGGAACTGGGCCGCGCGATGGATCTCCTGGAGCGTGCGCTCGGCGCGCTGGAGCAACGCACGCCCTCGCCCCCCGAGGAAGGACCGGAGGACGAGGAGGTGCGCCCCACCCGGCGGAGACGCATGCCGCCCGCGAACAGTGACCAGAAGAAGTGACACGGCTCTCAGGAGGGCTGGCCCGAGACGCGTTGCCAGACTCCTGAGCTTCATGCCTGATTCCCTGAGCAGCCTGACGATTCACGAGCGGAGTCTCTCGAGCTTCTGCGCGGCCTCGTCGATCAGGGCCGCCACATCGAGGACGATCTTCTTGTCGGCGCCGGCCGAGAGCGTGTCGAACAGCACGCTCTTCAAGTCGTGCATGGCGCGCCGGACCGGGGCGGCGGTGGAACCCAGGCCCCGCCTTCGATGTACACGGGTGTTTACTTACGACAGCACTTGGGTTATGTCCGTGATGTACACAGCCGTGTACATGTGCCGCGGCCGTCTGGCCGAAAGGAAGTGCGCGAATGACTGCGTCGAAGAAGGGTGAACCCTCTTTCTCTCCGGAAGCGCTGAAGGAGAAGTACCGGCTCGAGCGCGAGAAGCGGCTGCGTCCTGACGGCAACGCCCAGTACCGCGACTTCAGCGGCGTCTATGCGGACTTCGACAAGGACCCCTACGTCGAGCCCGGCTTCACGCGTCCGGCACTGACCGAGAAGATCGACGTCTTGATTGTCGGGGGTGGTTTTGGTGGTTTGCTCGCGGGGGCGCGGCTGCGCCAGGCGGGGGTCGAGTCCATCCGCATCGTCGAGAAGGCGGGTGACTTCGGCGGTACCTGGTACTGGAACCGCTATCCGGGCGCCGCCTGCGATGTGGAGTCCTATATCTACCTGCCGCTGCTCGAGGAGACCGGCTACATCCCGACGGAGAAGTACGCCAAGGCGCCGGAGATCTTCGCCCACTGTCAGCGCATTGGCCGGCACTTCGATCTCTACAAGGCGGCGCTGTTCCAGACCCTGGTCCAGACGATGGACTGGGACGAGAACGCCCGGCGCTGGAACATCACGACGGATCGGGGCGACAAGCTCGCGGCGCGGTTCGTCATCACCGCCGGTGGCATCCTCCACAAGGCGAAGCTGCCCGGCATCCCGGGCATCGAGTCCTTCAAGGGCCATTGCTTCCACACCAGCCGCTGGGACTATGCCTATACCGGCGGCAGCCCCACGAGCAGCATGACCCGGCTGGCGGACAAGCGCGTGGGCATCATCGGCACGGGCGCGACCTCGGTCCAGGCCATCCCCCACCTCGGTGCGTCGGCCAAACAGTTGTATGTCTTCCAGCGCACGCCCTCGGGCGTCGGCGTGCGAGGCAACCAGCCGACGGACCCGGAATGGGTGAAGACACTCAAGCCCGGCTGGCAGCAGGAGCGCATCCTCAACTTCACCGCGCTCGTCTCCGGCCGTGAGCAGGACGTCGACATGGTGCGCGACGGGTGGACGTACATCTTCCAGGATACCGAGAGCCGTCGTGCCAAGACCCCCGAGGAGGCCGCCGAGCTCCGCCAGTTGACGGACTTCCGCAAGATGGAGGAGATCCGCGCGCGGGTGGACGCCATCGTCAAGGATCCGGTGACGGCCGAGGCGCTCAAGCCCTACTACAACCAGATGTGCAAGCGGCCCTGCTTCCACGACGAATACCTGGACACGTTCAACCGGCCCAACGTCCAGCTCGTCGACACCGAGGGCAAGGGCGTGGAGCGAATCACCCCCACCGGCGTGGTGGTCAAGGGCAAGGAGTACGAGGTCGACTGCCTCATCTACGCCTCGGGCTTCGAGGTCTCGAGCGAGTATACCCGCCGGCTGGGCTTCGACATTCGCGGGCGCGGCGGCAAGTCCCTGAATGAGAACTGGGCCGAGGGCGCGGCGACGCTGCACGGCATGCACAGCCGCGGCTATCCGAACCTCCTGATGTTCAGCCTCACCCAGAGCGGATGGGCGATCAATTTCGTTTCCATCCTCAACGAGCAGTCTCAACACGCCGCCTACATCATCGCGCGGTGCCTGAAGCAAGGCATCGAGACCATCGAGGCAACGGAGCAGGCGCAGCAGCAGTGGTGGGAGGTGATCCTCGGCACCCTCATGAAGGCCGCGGCCTTCAGCGGTGTCGAATGCACGCCCGGCTACTTCAACAACGAGGGCGCCCCGCCTCCCCCGAGCACGATGCGCAATGCCCCTTTCTCAGGCGGCACGATCGAGTTCATCGAGCTCCTGCGCAACTGGCGCGAGGGAAACGAACTCGCGGGCCTGGAACTCACCCGTGGCGGGACGTCTTCCCACCCATGATGCCGCGATTCCTCCCCACATCGATCGGTTCGTATCCGCACCCGTGAGAACACAACCATGAAGGTCCAGAACAAGATCATCGTCGTGACCGGCGGCGGAAACGGCATGGGCAGGGAGCTCGTCCTCGCTCTTCTGTCGAAGGGCGCGAGCGTCGCCGCCGTGGACATCAACGCCTCTGCCCTCGAGGAGACCGCCGCGCTGGCGGGGATGAACCGAGCCAACCTGGCCACCTACACCGTGAACATCACGGACCGGGCCCTGGTGGAGTCGCTCCCGGAGCAGGTCATCTCCCGCTTCGGGGCTGTCGACGGCATCATCAACAACGCGGGCGTCATTCAACCCTTCGTCAAGCTGAAGGACCTCGACTACGCGGCGATCGACCGGGTGATGAACGTCAACCTGTTCGGAACGCTCTACATGACCAAGGCGTTCCTGCCCCACCTGCTCGCACGCCCGGAGGCGCACATCACGAACATCTCCAGCATGGGGGGCTTCCTGCCCGTGCCGGGACAGACCATCTACGGAGCGGCCAAGGCGGCCGTCAAACTGCTGACGGAGGGTTTGAACTCGGAGCTGCTGGGGACGAACGTGCGCGTCACGGTGGTCTTCCCAGGAGCCATTGGCACGAACATCGCGGCGAACTCGGGGGTGGTGATGAATAGCATGCAGGTGAAGGGCGGGGAGACGTCCTTCAAGATGCTGGCCCCAGCCAAGGCCGCGCAGCTCATCCTCGACGGCATCGAGAACAACCGCTACCGCGTCCTGGTGGGCTCCGACTCCAGGCTCATGGACGCCATCTACAGACTGAACCCCCAGCGCGCGGCGCGGTTCATCTTCAATCAGATGAGCAGTTTGTTGCCGCAATAGGAACGACTCCCATGACCGCCCCCCACACCCCGTCCCTGCCCGACAACGCCTCCCTGTTCACCCGCCTGAGCGTGGCGCGCCAGTGCCTGGAGGTGCTCAAGAACGATCCAGCGAATCCCACCTGCGGCCAGCTGCTCAACATCTGCCTGGACCTCGGCGTCTACGCCTCACTCGTCCAGCAACTCCAGAGCGGCGAGGAGGGACGCCGCCTGCTGTCCGAGCGCCCTTCCCTGCAGGGCAAGGAACTGGACCTGGCCGCGCTCGAGCGCCTGCCCGAGGGCACGCTCGGCCATGAGTTCGCGCGCTACTTCCGCGACAACAAGATCTCGCCCTTCGAGACGACGCTCGAGCTCAAGAACGACATCGACTTCATTGGCAAGCGCTACCGCGAGACGCATGACCTGTTGCACGTGCTGACGGGCTACGCCACGGACGTGATGGGCGAGATGGAGCTGCAGGCGTACGCCCTGGGCAACCTGGGCATCCGGACCGCGGCGTTCATCCTGCTGTTCAGCTCGCTCGAACACCTCAGGGCTCCGCAGTCCGGTGTGGGGCGGTCCGAGTACCTGCGGCGAATCCAGGCCGCGTACCGCCGTGGCCACGCGTCCCCGCAGTTCCTCGGCTTCCCCTTCGAGCACCACTGGGAGACTCCCGTGGCCACGCTCAGCGCGCGGCTGTGCGCCCCCGCGCAACGGATGAACTGACCCTCGACCGAGGCGTCAGGAGGGGGTGGCCTCGGACGGCTCCCGAGGCCACGTCCGGGCATAGTGGCGCGCGAGCACCGCGCACACCATGAGCTGGAGCTGGTGGAAGAGCATCAGCGGCAGCACCAGGGCGCCCACCGTGGCCGGGGGAAAGAGCACGCCCGCCATGGGCACGCCACTGGCCAGGCTCTTCTTCGAGCCACAGAAGACGATGGCGATCTCATCCTCCCGCGAGAAGCCCAGCCACCGGCTGAACCACGTGGTGAGCCCCAGCACCGCCGCGAGCAGCGCCGCGCTCACCAGCCCCAGCACCCCGAGGTCCCTCGCGTCCAACTGGGACCAGAGCCCGTTGACCACCGCCTCGCTGAACGCGGTGTAGACCACGAGCAGGATGGAGCCCCGGTCGACGAGCGCCAGCACCGCGCGGTGGCGCCCGACCCAGGCGCCGATCCAGGGGCGCAGCAGGTGTCCCGTCACGAAGGGCACGAAGAGCTGGGCGAAGATGGCCCCCACCGCCTGCCCGGAGATACCGCCTCCACGCTGATTCAAGAGCAGGCCCACCAGCACGGGCGTGAGGACGACGCCCAGCAGGTTCGAGGCGGAAGCGCTGCACACCGCCGCCGCCACGTTGCCACGCGCCAGGGCGGTGAACGCGATGGAGGACTGCACCGTCGAGGGCAAGAGGCACAGGAACAACACCCCCAACCCGAGCTCGGGCGCGAGCCAGTCGCGCAGCCCCCAGCGCAGCCCCAGCCCGAGCAGGGGAAAGAGCACGAAGGTGGAGGCCAGCACCACCAGGTGCAGCCTCCAGTTCGTCGCCCCCTCGAGCACGGCCTCGCGTGACAGGCGGGCGCCATGCAGGAAGAACAGCAGCGCGATGGCCGCGTTCGTCACCGCGTCGAACAGGGGAACGGCGGGACCCCGCAGGGGGAGCAGGGTCGCCAGCACCACGGTCCCGGCCAGCGCCAGGGTGAAGGAGTCAGGTCGGAGTCGGGACAGGAGGGACATGGGCCTCATCGCGCGGGGACGGACAGCCTCGCGAAAGGCCGGGAGCCACCGCGCTCAGTAATCGTAGCGGTTCGTGATGAAACCGCTGAGGTGGTAGCTATAGTTTCCGACGTAGATCTTGAAGTAGCTGTTGAGGGGCAGGCTGAGCCCGTAGGCGCTTCCCGCGCAGCCCGTGCACAACGGCGCCCCGTTCTTGCTGACGTTCCACAGCCCCACGATCTCATCGGCCGTCGTGGGGGCCGTCACGGAGACGAGCTGGAACGCATACAGATCGCCCGAGGGCACCTTGGCCTGGGCGTTGACGAACGCGAGGCCGGTGCCCTCCGTCCAATTGAAGGACATGTTGGCGGAGGACACGGTCGTGGAGACACCCGGCACATTCAGGTAGTAGCCCTGCGTCGACCAGATGCTGTGTGTCGGAGCGCTCCACGCCAGGGCCGGCAACAGCACGCACAGCGCGGAGAGCAGATGGGTGGCTTTCATGGAGAGACCTCTCTTCGTCGGGGTGGAAGCGCAAGCTACCGCGAGGGCCTGACGCGCCAGTCGGCCGTGCTCAGTAGTCGTAACGGCTCGTGATGAAGCCACTGAAGTGATAGCCACTGTCGACGGTGTAGAACTTGAAGGAACCGGAGAAGCCGTAGACCTGTCCCGCGCAGCTCGCGCACAGCAGTGTCCCGTTCTTGCTGATGTTCCACAACCCCTGGATGCTCGTGGCCGTCGTGGGAGCCGTCACCGAGGCGAGCTGGAACTCATAGGCATCCCCGGTGGCGACCCAGGCCTTGGCCAGACCGAACGCGTTGGTGGTGCCCTCCGTCCAGACGAAGGTCATGTCAGCGGAGGTGATGTTCTGGGAGGCCGCGCCCGGCTCGCTCACGTAGAGGCCCCGGTTCGACATGACGTTGTGCGTCGGGCTGCTCCACG
Organism: Cystobacter fuscus; assembly: GCF_002305875.1. Classification (NCBI taxonomy): domain Bacteria; kingdom Pseudomonadati; phylum Myxococcota; class Myxococcia; order Myxococcales; family Archangiaceae; genus Cystobacter; species Cystobacter fuscus. The sequence goes on from NZ_CP022098.1 coordinate 10,420,781, forward strand.
CCAGGGCGGGGCACAGCACGGACAACGCGGTCAGCAGATGGGTGGGCTTCATGGAGAGACCTCGCTTCGTCGGGGTTTGAAGTTTCATTCCATCTTGAACTGTTCAATCCAATAAAACAATGAATTCGTGTTTCACGATCATTCCACGAAGTGATTTGTACGTTTTGACCCACCTGTGTCAAAAAGTGTCACCCCTGAAGTCATGGGCAAAGGCCAACTCCCTGGATTCATTGGGTAACGGCGAAAGCCGGACATGGCATGGAAACTGCTCTAGAGCAGGACGAGCGAAGGTCGTAAACACGGGGGAAGACCATGTCGTCGAATGCTCGTTCGGTCGTGTCGAAGGAAGCGGACATCTGGGTGCTGCGCCTGCATACCCACACCGGCAAGGTGCAGGAGTACCGCTGCAGCACCGAGGGACAGGCACGGCAGCTCGCGCTGGTGCTCTCGGTCCCGACGGAGCAGCCCAGCCAGCCCACGGCGTGAGCCCGCCCCACCCGGGCCGGGTCCATCCGGACTCAGGCCGGGAGCAGCTCGAGCGCCCACGGGCGGTCCATCCGATTCACCGTCTCCTCGACGTTGTCGAGGTGCATCTCGTGGAAGCCGAAGCGGCGCGGCGTGCTTGTCCCGCATCGCCTCGGTGAAAGCCGGCACGCCGCACGCCTTGCACAGCGACGCGAAGCGCGCCGCCCCTGCGTGGCTCGACGACCGAGCGGAGGACACAAGTCACCGGACATCGGGAGTCCACCTGATAGGCTGCCGCCCCTCGCGCGCCCACCAGGAGTCCGCTGCCTTGCCTTCCGCCTTCGAGCCGTTGAGCGTCGATGCCCACGGGCTCGCCCTTCACGCGCGCCAGCGCAACGCCTCGGGCTCGCCCGCCGTCCTCTTCATGCACGGCTGGCTGGACCACTCGCACAGCTTCGACCTGCTCACCGGGCTCCTGCCGGACACCTGGCGGCTGGTGCTGTTCGACCTGCGCGGAATGGGCCGCAGCGCGTGGCTGCCACGCCCCGCCAGCTATCAGTTCGGCGACCACCTCGTGGACGTGGAGGCCGTGCTGCGCGCCGCCGGGCTGGAGGCGGCACACGTCGTCGGCCACTCGCTCGGGGGCATCATCGCCACGGCGTACGCCGCCGCGCGCCCCTCGCGCGTGAGCAGTCTCACCCTCATCGAGAGCCTCGGCCCCCAGGCGGGCTCGCCCGACAGGGCCGTGTCGCGCCTGCGCGGCTTCCTGGAGGACCTGGAGCGCCCGCCGAATCGCAAGGTCTACCCCCACGTGGCGGCGGCTGCCGCGCGGCTGCGCGAGAACAACCCGGACCTGTCCGGCCCCGCGGCCATCCACCTGGCGCGCCATGGCACCGAGCCCGTGGAGGGCGGCGTCTCCTTCACGTTCGACCCCACCCACCGCCGCCGCTTCGCCCAGGCCTTCGATGAGGCCCAGTGGCTCGCCCTGAGCGCCGCCGTCACCTGCCCCGTGCAGCTGCTGCTCGGCGCCCAGGGCCTGCGCTTCGACGAGGAGCGCACCCGCGCGCGCCTCGAGGCCCTGCGCCTCGCCCGGCCTCCCCAGGAGATTCCCGGTGGCCACCACGTCCACATGGACAACCCCGAGGCCGTGGCCCGTGCCCTGGTGGACTTCCTCCCTCCCTGAGGCGCCGGTTTCCCACCTCCCCGCCAGCCAAGGGTGAAAACTCGTTCACCCCCCAGGGCAAACCCTTTCCGTCGGTCCAACACCTACACCTCCCCATTCGCCCACAACCCCCTGGAATTCCTCATCCGTGATCGGCCGCTTGGACTGGTACGGAATTTGATGGAAGCAGCGCAGGAATTGGGTGCGAGGCGGGGACGGGTGATGATGAAAGAGCGAGGCGGTAGGCGGCTCATCAAGTTGTCGCTGTTGGCGGGGCTCCTGGCGGCGTGCCACGAGACGGGGGAGACCCGGGCGGTCCAGGCCACGGCGGCGGTGGACACGAACGCGCTCGATTTTGGCGAGGTGCCGGTTGGCGAGTGGCGCGAGAAGGTCGTGCGCCTGCGCAACGTGGGCTACGTGCCCTTCCATGCGCTGGAGGCGCTGAAGCTCGGGGACAACCCCTCCTATGAGGTGTCCTTCGACGGGGACGCGCGGCTGATGCCGGGGGAGGAGAAGCTGGTGAAGGTGCGCTTCCACCCGCTCACGGAAGGGGGCAGCGAGGCCTCGTTGCAGGTGCGGACGGACGCCAACTCGGGCAAGGAGCACACGGTGCGCGTGCTGGGCCAGGGCGCGCCGCTGACGGTGCGCATGGAGCCCGAGGTGCTCGACTTCGAGACGCTCGAGGTGGACAGCGAGCGCGTGCTGCGGCTGACCATCACCAACCCGGTGGACCTGCCGCTGAGCGTGGAGGTGAAGGGCGAGGCCGCCACGGCCTTCAGCGCGGAGAACATCACCGTGCCGCCGCTGGCCACCTACCAACTCGAGACGAAGTACTTCCCGCGCGACCTGGGGCAGATGCGCGCGCAGGTGGAGGTGCGGCCGTGCGCCACGTGCACGCCCTCCGTCGCGGGGCTCACGGGCCGCTCGGTGGCGAGCGCCTTCGAGTTCGATCCCTCGCCGGTGCCCTTCGACTCGATTCCCGTGCACGAGACCACGCGCTCCTTCACGCGGGCGCGCAACATCACGTGGCGGCCCGTCACCATCCAGGCGCTCAGCACGAGCGACCCGGCCTTCACGCCGCTCAACGCCATGACGGCCACGGAGGTGAAGCCGGGCGAGGTGGTGCAACTGCCCATGCAGTTCGCGGCGCGCTTCTCCGGACCCAACACGGGCAAGCTGAAGGTGGGCTACCAGTCGGACAAGCCGCGCACGACCGAGGTGGCGCTGGACGCGCGCGGCGGCCGGCCCACGCTGGCGGTGGCCCCGCTGGCGCTGGACTTCGGCGAGCTGCCCGCGGGCGGCAAGCTGGGCAAGACGATCCGCATCACCAACGCGGGCACCACGGGCAACCTGTACTTCCGCGGGGTGAAGGCCACCGGGAACGTGGAGCACTTCTCGGTGGACGTCATCCAGCGAGGCAAGGCGCCCCAGCCCTGGAAGCCGGGCAGCGCCTGGCCCGCGCTGGAGACGGACGACCTGCCCATCGCGCCGGGCACGGACGCGTTGGATCTCACGGTGTACTACGAGCCCAAGGCATCGGGCGCCTGGCAGGCCACGCTGGTGCTCGTATCGGATGACCTGTTCAACCCCGAGCGCACCATCCTCTTGACGGGCAGCGCGCGGGAGACGGGCGCGTGCGTCTTCACGCTCAAGCCCCAGCCGGAGATGGACTTCGGCAACCTGGAGCCGGGCCGGGGCGCGGTGCTGGGCTTCCGCTTCGACAACGCGGGCCGGGCCGAGTGCGCGGTGAAGGACATCCACATCTCCAACGACGCGGGCGGCGCCTTCACCATGCCGGGCGGGAAGATCGTCGGTGGCGTGGTGCCCTTCGACACGGCCTTCAGCGCCATGGTGTCCTTCCGTCCGCCCGCGGCGGGCGACTACGTGGGCGAGCTCAAGCTCACGGTGAACGACCCGGCCAACCCCACGGTGACGCTGCCCCTGCGCGGCACGTCGCGCGCGAGCTGCCTGGTGGCGGCGCCGGCCTTCGTGGACTTCGGGCCCATCCGCTATGACTGCGCGACGACGCCCCGGCGCACGCTCGTCTCCAACCAGTGCGCCACGCCCGTGGCCGTGACGGAGACGCGCATCGGCGCGGGCACGAGCGACCAGTACCAGCTCCTCTCGCCCCTCACCCTGCCGCGCACGCTCGCGCCCGGCGAGGGCTTCGAGCTGGAGTTCTCCTATGCGCGCAACGTGCTCGGCCAGCACTACAGCCCCTTCTTCGTGAAGGAGCAGGCCGAGCCCACGCCGCTGATGATTCCGCTGCTGGCGGAGACGAACCACGAGGGCCTGCAGCTCGACCGCTTCATCCAGGGCACCGACAGCCAGCTCGACGTGCTCTTCGTGGTGAGCAACACCACCACCATGCAGGACTTCCAGGCGCGGCTGAAGGCGGCCATGCCCGGGTGGCTGGAGCGGGCGCGGCAGGCGGGCGTGGACGTGCGCATCGGCGTCACCAGCACCGGCCTGAGCACGCGCTCGCCGACGTGCGCCAACGCCACGGCGGGCGGCGACGCGGGCCGGCTCGTGCCGGCGGACGGCACCCGCCCGCGCACGCTCTCGAGCAGTTCGGCCACGGCGGCCCAGGGGGTGCAGGCCAACATCGACGCGCTGGGGCTGTGCCACAACCTGGTGCAGGGCCTGGAGACGATGCGCCAGGGCCTGTCCTCGCCCCTGGCCACCAGCGCGGATGATCCACGCACCCCGCTGCCCAACGACGGCAACCTGGGCTTCCTGCGCGCCACGGCCCGGCTGGCGGTGGTGGTGGTGTCCGACGAGGACGACCACTCGGGCTTCGAGCCGGAGAGCTACGTGCAGTTCCTCCAGGCCCTCAAGGGCACGGGCATGGCGCACCGCAGCCAGCTGTACGCCCTGGTGCCCACCGACGCGCGCTGCACCACCGCGGGCGGGCCGGGCGCGCGCTTCTCCACCGTCGCCCAGCGCACGGGCGGCGCGGTGGACTCCATCTGCCAGAGCGACTACGGCCCCTTCCTGGACAACCTGCTCCAGCGCGCCGGGGGCCCCCAGGCGGACTTCCCCCTGACGGCCACGCCCAACGGCCTGGCGGAGATGTCCGTGCGCGTGGGCGGCACGACGGTCGGTGTGGACAAGTGGACCTATGACACCCAGCACAACACCCTCGTCTTCAAGAGCGGGGCGGTGCCGGTGACGGGCCAGACCATCGAGGTGCGCTACCGCAGCGTCTGCGCGGCCCCCTGAGCGGCGGCCCCCACTCCCGGTGGATTCCCGCCCGGACCCGGGCGGGAACCCTTCCGCTGGTGGCCCGGAGGCGGTTATGGTGGACGCCTCTCGTGGAAACCTTCGGCCGTTACGAACTGCTGCGCAAACTGGCGACTGGCGGAATGGGTCAGGTCTTCCTGGCCCGTCAAACGGGGCCCGTGGGCTTCCAGAAACTGCTGGTGGTCAAGCGGCTCCTGCCGCACCTGTCCGAGGACCCCGAATTCATCCACATGTTCCTGGACGAGGCGCGCATCGCCGGGGTGCTCAACCACCCGAACATCGCGCAGATCTACGACCTGGGAGACGTGGACGGGGTGCTCTACATCGCCATGGAGTACGTCCACGGCGAGGCCGTCAGCCAGGTGAACGTGCACGCCCGGCAGCGCAAGGGCGGACTGCCGCTGGGGCTCAAGTGCCGCATCATCGCGGACGCGGCCGCGGGCCTGGGCCACGCGCACCAGGCGCGCACCCCCTCGGGCCGCAAGCTGGGCCTCATCCACCGGGACGTGTCCCCCCAGAACGTGCTCGTGGGCTTCAACGGCAACGTGAAGCTCATCGACTTCGGAGTGGCCAAGGCCGTTGGCAAGCTGTCCCAGACGGTCGTCGGCACCATCAAGGGCAAGCACGCGTACATGTCTCCGGAGCAGGCACGGGGCGAGGAGCTCGACGCGCGCTCGGACGTGTACGGCCTGGGCACCGTCTTCTACGAGCTGCTCACCCACCAGCGGCTGTTCAAACGGGACACGGACATGGCCACCCTCAAGGCCGTGGTGGGCGCGCGCGTGCTGCCCCCATCCGAGGTGGTGCCCGGCGTTCCCAAGTCCCTGGACGCGGTGGTGATGAAGGCGCTGGCGCGCCGGCGCGAGGAGCGCTTCCAGAGCGCGGGGGACTTCCAGCTCGCGCTCGAGGACTTCCTCGTCTCCGAGCGGCTCGCGGGCACCCAGGCCCACCTCACCGCATTCATGAAGGAGCTGTACGCCACGGAGCTGGAGGAGGAGCGCTTCGCCAGCGAGCCCACCGTCATCCAGTTCGACCCCCGGCTGTCGCGGGAGATCAGCTCCTCGTCGGAGACCCGGGTGGGCCCGGCCCAGGCCCCGGCTCCGCGCCCCAAGCCCTCCGCCGCGAGCCCCGCGCCCGCGCGCAAACCGCAGACCGGTGGCTCCACCCCCGGCAGGCCCGCCGCGAAGGTGCCTCGCCCGGGAGATGACGGCTCGAAGGGCAAGTAATCGCCGGGCCTCCCCCTCCCGGCCCCCATCCGATGCTTCGCTTGACAGCGCCCCCCAGGAGAAGGGAAGGTCTGCGCCCCAGGCTTGAATTTGAGAATCAAACTCAAATTCGCCCCTCCCACGGACGGGTGTGCACCCGGCCAGGGGGGTGCCCGGGACCGGCCCTTTCCCGGAGCGCAGCCACCATGAGAGCTCTCGCCATTTCGATGCTGTTCACGGGGACGCTGCTCGTCAGTCCCCTGGCCTCCGCCGCGCCGGTGAAGGGGGCCGACGGGCAGACGGTGGAGATCGCCCCACCCAAGCGCGTGGTGGCCGTCAACTCCTCGCTGGTGGAGATCCTCTTCGGACTCGGCAAGGGCGACACCGTGGTGGGCACCGACATCGGGGGGAACTTCCCCCCGGAGCAGGCGAAGATCGCCAAGGTCGGCCACCCCTACCACCCGAGCGTCGAGGGCATCATCAGCCTCAAGCCGGACGTCGTCGTGGCCAGCCAGGAGAACCTGGAGGCCGCCACCGCCGTCCAGCTCCGGGGCGCGCGCATCCCCGTGCTGGTGCTGGAGAACTCCTCGAAGGAGGGAATCGCCGGACTCAAGCGGCGCATCGACGCCGTGGCGCGGCTGCTCGACATCCCCGAGGCCGGCCAGAAGATGACGCGGGAGATCGATCAGCGGCTGGCGGAGCTCAACAAGCGCATCGCCGCGACCAAGACGAAGCCGCGCATCCTCTTCATCTACGCGCACGGACCGGGCGAGGCCTTCGTCTACGGACGGGACACGGGCGTGCACGTGCTCATCGAGCTGGTGGGCGGCCAGAACGCCGCGGACTTCACCACGGGCACCAAGGCGCTGACGGCCGAGGGCATGGTGCTGGCCGCCCCGGACGCCATCATCATGCTCCACCGGAGCCTGGAGGCCGTGGGCGGCGTGGCCGGAGCCCTGAAGCTGCCCGGCGTGGCCCTGACGCCCGCGGGCAAGAACTCGAAGATCATCGGCGTGGACGACACCGTGCGCTGGGTCGGTCCCCGCTTCCCGCTCTTCGCCGACTCCCTCTTCACGGCCCTCCATGCGAACGCTCGGCCTTGATCAACCGGAGCCGTCCATCACCCACGTGCCCTCCGCCCGGAGCCGGCGCGTCCAGGGAATGCTCGTGCTCGTGCCCCTGCTGGTCGGGTGCATGATCGTCTCCATGGGCGCGGGAGCCATGTCCATGAGCCCCGCCCAGGTCGTCTCCATCCTCTTCGCGAAGGTGGGCCTTCCCCCCCTGGCCACCTTCACGGATCAACAGGCCGCGGTGATCCACGCCGTCCGCCTGCCCCGCGTCCTCATGGGAGCGCTGGTGGGCGCGGCGCTCGCCATCGCGGGTGCGGCCCTCCAGGGCCTGTTCCGCAACCCCCTGGCCGATCCCGGTCTGCTCGGGGTCTCGGGAGGCGCCTCGCTCGCGGTGGCTGCGGTCACCGTGCTCAAGGTGAACCTCCTCGGCCTCCACACCCAGCCGGTGGCGGCGTTCGGGGGCAGCCTCGGGGCCATCCTCCTCATCTCCTCGCTCGCGCGGGGCAACGGCAGGACCCAGGTGGCGACGATGCTGCTGTGCGGCGTGGCCATCAACGCCCTGTGCCTGGCGGGCACGGGCCTCTTCACCTACCTGTCCACGGACGATCAACTGCGCACCCTCACCTTCTGGCAGCTCGGCTCGCTCTCGGGAGCGACCTGGGAGTCGGTGTCCACGCTGGCGCCGCTCGTGCTGGTGTGCGCCGTGGGCGTGACGCTGCTGAGCAACCCGCTCAACGCCCTGATGCTGGGCGAGTCGAACGCGAGCCACCTGGGCATCTCCGTGGAGCGGCTCAAGTGGCAGCTCGTGACGCTCGTGGCCCTGGGCGTGGGCGCGGCGGTGGCCTTCTCCGGGATGATCGGCTTCGCGGGGCTCGTGGTGCCGCACCTCATCCGCATCTGCCTGGGACCCAACCACCGGGTACTCCTGCCCCTGTCGGCGCTGCTCGGCGCGACGCTCCTGGTGCTCTCGGACCTGGTCGCGCGCACCGTCGTCATCCCCTCCGAGCTGCCCATCGGCATCGTGACCGCGCTCACCGGCGCCCCCTTCTTCCTCTACCTGATCCTGAGACAGCGGAGGCTCCCCGTCTCATGACCGCGGCCCTCGAAGTCCGTCACCTGCACTGCCAGATCGGCACCACCCCGCTGCTCACCGGAATCGACCTGGCCCTGGAACCGGGCGAGTTCCTGGCCATCATCGGGCGCAATGGCGCGGGCAAGAGCACGCTGCTCAACCACCTGACGGGGGAGATGGTCGGCCAGCAGGGCGAGGTGCGCGTCTTCGGCGCGCCCCTGGTGAGCCAGCCGCGCGAGGAGCTGGCCCGGCAGCGGGCCGTGGTACCGCAGAGCACGACCCTCCCCTTCGCCTCCGAGGTGCTGGAGGTGGTGATGCTGGGAAGGATTCCCCACCTGCGCCACCGGCCGGAGTCGCGCGAGGACGTGCGCATCGCGCGCGACTGTCTGGCGCGGGTCGGACTGGGCGGCTACGAGGGGCGCGACTACCTGACGCTGTCCGGAGGAGAGCAGCAGCGCGTCCACCTGGCACGCGCGCTCGCCCAGCTCCACGGTTCGCCCGGACAGCGGCTCATCCTCCTGGACGAGCCCACGAGCGCCCTGGACGTCGCCCACCAGCACCGCACCCTGCAACTGGTGAAGGAGCTGACGCGGGAAGGCGTGGCGGCGCTGCTCATCCTCCATGATCTGAACCTCGTCTCGCAGTACGCGGACAAGGTGCTCGTGCTCGCCGAGCGGCGCGTGCTCGCCTTCGGGACGCCGCACGAGGTGATGACGACGGAGGTGCTCACCCGGGCGTTCGGCTACCCCATGACGGCCCTGCCCCACCCCTGGCTCGAGTGCCCGCTCATCATCTCCGGCGAGCAGCACGCGCACGCCCCGCGCGCGCACGTGCCGAGGGCCTGAAGCTAGAGACTCGCGAGGGCCACGCGGTAGAGCGCGCGGTAGCCCATGCGGGGCGCCGGCTCGAAGCGATCCGCGGCGAAGAGGCTCTCCAGCAGGCGTCGGCCCTCCTCGCGCTCGTGCAGCCCCAGGAATGCGCGCTCCAGCAGCCCCACGAGCTCGGGCGCCACGCCCATGCCCACGGGCACCCCGTCATTGGGCGCTTCCTCCGTGTAGGCGAGCCGCGAGAACGCCCCGCCGTGGCCCGGCAACACCACCTCCACGCCATCCGCGTGCGTGAGCCCGGTGGACTCCGGCGGGCAGAACACACTCGCCACGTCCGCCTGCCCCTCGAGCACCGCCTCCAACGCGGCCCGGTACGAGCCGGTGAAGAGCTGCGAGGAGAACACCTTGGCGGGCTCCAGACCCCGGGCCTTCAGGTACGCCGCTGGCAGCAGATAGCCGCCCACCGACTCCCGGTCCACCCACGCCACGCGCTTGCCCCGCAGCCCCTCCATCGTGAGCCCCGCGTCCGCGCGCGCCACCAGCGCCGAGCGGTAGGAGGAACGGCCGCGCCGCACGCCCCGCGCCAGCACCCGCACGCCCAGGGCCTCCACGCGCGCGCACACGAAGGGCGGCGCCCAGATGGCATCCGCCCGGCCCGCGAGCAGATCCTTGGCGAGCGCCTCGTAGCTGGCCGCCACGCCCACCTCCACCTTGCGGCCCAGCGCGCGCGCGAGGAACGCGCCGAGGGGCTCGGCCCGCTCGAGCGCGGGCGCGTTGCCCAGCGAGGGAGGCAGACCGAACCGGAAGGCGACGCGGCTCTGCGCGGGAGGCGGAACGGGCATGTCGGGCGGGTCTCCTCGCTCAGGCCTGCCGATCCAGCCGTGCCACCTCGTCGTCCGCCAGCCCGAAGGTCGCCTGGAGGATGTGGAGGATGCGCTGCTCGGCCGCCGTGGGCTCCTGCCCGCCCGCGTGCGCGATCTTCGTCGCCAGCCGGTAGGCCTTGAGCCGCTGGGCGTGCGTCGTCAGCCCGTGCGCGAGCACGTGCAGCCGCTGCGGCAGCCCCTCGGCCACGAGCGCCGACACCGCCTCGCTCACGAAGTCCTGCGCCCGCTCGGGGCTCACGTTGTGGAAGAGCGGATCCGACGCGAAGCTCTCCACCAGCTCGCGCGCCTCCGCCTCCTTGAGCTTGCCGTCCGCGGCGCTCACCAGCACCATCACCTCGGCGTACAGGCGCTCGAGCGGCTCGCCCAGCGCCTCCGAGAGGCTGCCGCCCCCCTCGATGACGTCGATGATCTGCGCCACCTCGTCCTCGGAGATGCCGAGCGCGGCCTGGAAGAGCTTGAGCAGGCCCAGCTCCGCGCGCGTGGCCCGGTGGTCCGCGAACGCGATGGCCGCCGCCAGGCCGAAGCCGAGCATCCGCGACTTGTGGCCCACCAGGCGCTCGCGCAGCGAGGTGAGGATCTCCTCCAGGTCATGCGCCTTGGACAGCCGCTTGGCGCTCGCCTCCACCAGGGCGTTGAGCTCCTCGGGCTTGGTGCCCTCGAACTCGGGGCGCTCGATGACGCGGCGGAGCAGCGTCTGCAGCTCCAGCTGCGTCACCTTTCCGTCGGCCATGGCCGCCAGCAACATCACTTCCACCAGTGCCGCGTTGCGCTCCTTGCGCGCCTTCACTGCCTGTTCTCGAGGCATCCGCCCACCCTCCCTTCGTTCGTGCCACCGTCGTGTTGTGCCTGCGCGTCCACAGGCGATGCGCCCTCGGACGCGAGCGCCGAGAAGTCGAAGAGCTCCCGGTCCATCAAGTGGCTCGGACGCACGTTGCTCATGGCGGACAGCACGCTCTGGCGCACGTTGGGGATGTCGCGGCCCAGCTCCTCCACCAGCTTCTGCATGCGCTTGCGCTGCAGGTTCTCCTGCGAGCCGCACAGGTCGCACGGGATGATGGGGAACTGCTTGAGCGCGGCGAACGCGGCGATGTCCTTCTCCGGCGCGTAGCACAGCGGGCGGATGACGGTGTTGCGGCCGTCATCGCTCTTGAGCACCGGCGGCATCGCCTTGAGCGAGCCGGCGAAGAAGAGGTTGAGCAGGAGCGTGTGGACGAGGTCGTCGCGGTGGTGGCCGAGCGCGATCTTGTTGCAGCCCAGCTCCACCGCCGCCGTGTAGAGGATGCCGCGGCGCAGGCGCGAGCACACCGTGCACTGCGTCTTGCCCGGCGGCGTCTTCTCGAGGACGACCGAGTAGGTGTCCTCCTTGAGCATCTTGTAGGCGAAGCCCTCGCTCTGGAACCAGCCCTCCAGGACGTGCGCCGGAAAACCCGGGTGGCCCTGATCCAGGTTCACCGCCAGCAATTCGAATTTCACTGGGGCGCGGCGCTGCAATTCGCGCAGCAGGTAGAGCAGGGTGTAGGAATCCTTGCCTCCCGACACCCCCACCATGATGCGGTCTCCCTCGGAGACGAGGGAGTAGTCCGAAATGGCACGGCCCATGTGGCCGAGCAGGTTCTTTTCCAAGCGGAGCACATCGGGAGTCATTGGGTGTCATCCTAGCTGCGATGGCGGAAAAAACACCCTCCACGTGGAGGGCCGGTCCGCTAGCCTGCTTTCCGCCATGCCGACCTTTCCCACGGGAGCACAGGACATCGAGGACGCCGCGGCGGCGCAAGCGGCCGCCCGTACGCTGGAGCAGGCGCGCGAGCTGTCCGTGGACGTGGAGACGGACGCGATGCACTCCTTCCGCGCCCGCCTGTGTTTCCTCCAGCTCGCCACGGACACGGACGTCTTCCTGTTCGACACGCTCCAGCCCGGCGTGCACCCCTCGCTGCTCTCGCGGGTGATGGAGGATCCGGATCGCACCAAGTTCTTCCACGCGGCCTCGGGAGACCTGCCCTTCCTGGCCGAGGCGGGCGTGCGCGTGCGCGGGCTGTTCGACACGCACCGCGCCGCCACGCTCCTGGGCTGGCCCAAGGTGGGCCTGGCGGATCTCGCGCGCGAGCGGCTGGGCGTGGAGCTGCCCAAGGAGCACCAGCAGTCGGACTTCGCCCTGCGGCCCCTGCCCCCGGGGATGCGCGACTACATCGCCAACGACGTGCGCTACCTCGTGGAGCTCGGCCGCCAGGTGCGCGAGGAGTGCCGCAAGGCGGACGTGCTCGAGGAGGTGCTGCTCGACTGCCAGCGCATGTGCGACGAGGCCGCGGCCCGGCCCGACGTGGGCACGGAGTTCAAGCCCAAGCTGCCCAAGGGCGGACTGACCCCGGCGCAGCTGCTGCTCGCCAACGCCATCGCCCAGGCCCTGCACAAGAAGCGCCTGGAGTGGGCCGAGGCGGAGAACGTCCCCATGGGGCGCACGCTCTCCAACATGGCCATCACCGACATCGCGCTCAAACCGCCCGGCAACACCAAGGAGCTGGCCCGGGCCGCCGGCGTGCGCGGGGCCTTCGTGCGCGCGCACGGCGAGGAGGTGATCGCCCTGGTGCGCGAGCTGCTCGAGAAGTCCCGCCAGGGCGAGCTCAAGCCGGAGGTGGAGGAGCGGGGCCCGCGCGACGCCAACCGGCGCAAGCGCGAGGACGCGCTCAAGGCCTGGCGCTCGGAGCAGGCGGCGGCACGCAAGGTGACCCCCTCCGTGGTGTTGCCCAACGCACTCTTCGATGCCCTCGTGTCCCGTCCCCCCGCCAACCTCGACGAGCTGCGCGCCCTGCCCTATCTGGGCGACAAACGCGTGGGTCTCTATGGCGAGGGAATCCTCGCGGTGCTATCGCAGTACCCCGTCCAGGCATGACCCCCCGCGGGTATATGGATGTGTGCTCCCAAGGGACGGGACGAGGGCGCGCGACGGCGATGTGAAGGAAAGCGGACATGTCGTTCGCTGAACGTCGGACCGGTTGCGGCCCTGGGGAACGTGCGTAGCTTGGGAGCGGTTGTGGAGGTGGCGGGCATGTCTGGAGTGCGACTCGGTGGCGCGACGGTGGACATCAATCAATGCATCGTGGCGAGCCAGAGCTGTCAGGCATCCTGCGAGGCGGCGATGAATCAGTTGGTGGCGAGCGGCATGCGCGCCGACAGTGAGCCCATGCGCCTGCTGCGCCAATGCGCGGAGCTGTGCGAGCTGAACGTGCGGGCGCTGCGCAAGGACAGCCAGTTGTCCCGGCGCACGGCGACGCTGTGTTTCGAGCTGAGCAATCAGGTGGCGCGCGCCGCCTGGCTGGACGGGAACGCGGCCAGCCACGGGCTCGCCCGCGATGCGCTGCGGCTGGCCCGGGCCTGCCGGCCTCTGTTATTCACCTGACATGGTGGAGGACGAGTCGCGGAACCTGGCGGAGGTGGTGCGGCGGCTGGAAGAGACGGTGTCCCGGCTGGAGAGCCGCATCGCCCACCTGGAAGCGACGGACGCGCCCCCGCGGCCCCTCGTGCCTGAAACACCCCCGCCCGAACCCGGTCCCGCGCCGGAGACGCGAGATCTGGAAGCGCACCTGGGCACGTACTGGCTGAGCCGGGCGGGCATCGTGGCGCTGATCCTCGGCTTCTCCTTCCTCATCATCTACCACTTCGGGGACCTGGGCGTGCTCGCGCGCGTGGGAGCGGGCTACCTGCTGAGCGCGGGACTGTCCGCGCTGGGGCTGTGGCTGTCGCGGCGCCACGAGCTCTTCGGGCGCATCGTCTTCGGCGGAGGGCTCGCGCTCGCCTACTTCGTCACGTACGCGTTGCACTTCGTGCCCGCGGTGCGCGTCATCGACAGCGAGGTGCTGGCGCTCGTGCTGCTGGCGCTCAACACCGTGGCCATCGTGGTGATCGCCCAGCGCATGCACTCGGAGACGGTGGCGGGCATCGCGCTCTTCCTCGGGCTGCACACGGGGATGCTCAGCGACATCACCCTCTTCACCCTGATGTCCACCAGCCTGCTGGCGGCCGGCGCGCTCTTCTTCCTGGTGAAGAACCGCTGGGTGATCGTCCCGCTGTCGAGCCTGGTGGCCGTCTACTCCACGCACGTCGTGTGGGCCATGCGCACGGAGGCCATCGCCCCGGGACAGCCCGCGCACGAGCGGCTGGCGTTGAGCCTCGCCTTCCTGGTGCTCTACTACGTGCTCTTCTCCGTGGCGCTGCTGCTCTACCCGCGGGAGTTGTCGCGCAGGGCCGGGCTCGCCTTCGCGCTGCTCAACTGGGTGGGGCTGCTCACCCTGGGCGCCGTGGAGGTGGAGCGCTGGGACCGGCCCCACCTCTTCGCCTTCTTCGTGGCGGTGGCGCTCGCCCAGGGCGTGGGCGGCGCGGCGGCCCGGTGGCGAGGCGCCTCCTCCGCGCTCTTCCAGGCCTACCTCGCCACGGGGGTGCTCACCCTCGCCCTGGGCGTCCCCACGGAATTCGAGGACGCCACGCTCGTGCACACGTGGACGGCGGTGGGGCTCGCGACGGGGCTCGCCGGACGCGCGCTGGGCGCGGGGCCTTGCAGGCGGTGGCGGTGGCCCTGCTCTACGTGGCCCTGGGCGCCACGTGGCTGCCCCCCTCGGGCCGCGCGCTCCTGGATGCCGCGCTGCTCGTGAGCTTCACGCTCGTCGAGCGCGCTACGGTGGTGCCCCTGGACAACCGCCTGCCCGCTCCGGTGACGGGGCGGGGCCGCACCGCGCTCCAGGCCCTGTGCGCCGTGGGCGTGGGACTCGCCGGGGTGTGGTTGCTGGGCGAGGTGATGCCGGGGGAGCTCACCACGCTCGGCTGGGGCGTGGCCGCCTCGGGCCTGTTCCTGCTGGGCTTCGCCGTACACGAGCGTTGGTACCGCTTCGTGGGCCTCGGTGTGCTGGCCTTCACCCTCGGCCGGCTGATGTTCGTGGACCTGTCGGGGCTGCCGCCCGACCAGCGCATCCTCACCTTCCTGATGCTCGGGGTGATGCTGCTGGCCGTCTCGTACGTCTACACCCGGGTGCGCGCCCCGCGCGGCTGAGTCCCCGCCGTCTACTGGGTGAGGTCGTCCAGCACCTCGGAGAGGGTGGTGGCCTTCAGGGAGAGTTCGAGCCAACGGTCAAGGGTCGCCACATCCGAGCACGACAAAATCCGCTGTCGGGCCGCCTCGTCGACCTGCACGCCGCGCACGGTGAGAATCCGCAGGATGGCCTCTGCACGCCCTTGGAGCAGGCCCTCTTGCCGGCCCTGCTGGAGTCCCCGTTCGATGAGTTGCTCGCCGTAGCTGCGCATCAGCTCCTCCGTCCTTCTCCTGCCCAGCACCGAATGTAACACCTGCCCGGCGGCTTCATGCACGGGCTCGCCCCCTACCCAGAGCAGGTAACGAATGACCACCACCAGATGCTCGGCTCCCTCGGCGTCCGCCTGCACCTGGGCGAAGAGGCCCTCCCACTCCAGCAGCACTCCAAGTCCTCTGACACCTTTCCTGCGACTACACTCGCGCCCATGATGAGCCAGGATCTCCAAGCGCTCCTGCTGTCCTATGGCTACGTGGGCGCGTGCGTGCTGGTGGGCGAGGTGGCCGCGCGCCGGGGTGTCCCCCGCGAGCTGGCGCGCAAGTTCATCCATGTGGGCGTGGGCCTGTGGATCTTCGGCATCCTCGCCCTCTTCGAACACCGGGAGTGGGCCGTCCTGCCCTCGCTGACGGCGGCGGTGGGCAACTACGTCATCCACCGCAAGCGTCTGCTCCAGGCAGTGGAGGCCCCACAGGACAACCTGGGCACGGTCTGGTTCGCCCTGTCCTTCTCCGCGCTGGTATGGGGGGCATGGGATCGGCCCGCGGTGGCGGTGGGCGGCATCCTGGCCATGACCATCGGGGACGCGCTGGCCTCGCTGGTGGGCCGGCGTTTCGGGCGCCACCGCTATGAAACGCTGGGTGGGGAGTCCAAGAGCCTGGAGGGCTCGCTGGCCCTGTGCGCGAGCACCTTCCTGTGCGTGCTGGCCGCGCTCACGTGGCTGCCCGGACTCCCCCCCGACATGCCCCGGGTGACACTGGCCCTGCTGGCGGCGGTGGTGGCCACCTGCGTCGAGGCGCTCGGCACCCGGGGACTGGACAACCTCTGGGTGCCACTGGCCACCGGCGGCGTGCTCGCGTGGACTCCCGCCGCTGACGCCTGGGGACTGGGCATGGGCGCGGGCATCGCCCTGCTCATCGGCGTGGCGGCCTGGGCCCGAGGCTCACTCAGTCCGAGTGGTGTCCTCGGCGCGATCCTCATCGGCACGCCCGTCTTCGGCCTGGGAGGCCCGGCGGGGACCGTGGCCCTGCTCGGCTTCTTCTTCTCCTCGAGTGCCCTGTCCAAGATGTTCCGCGCGCGCAAGGCGGACGTGGAGGCCGAGTACGCCAAGACGGGGACGCGTGACCTGGGGCAGGCCCTGGCCAACGGGGGCGTGGCGGCCGTGGCCGCCGTGCTCCTGGCCACCACCGGGGACTCGCGCTACCTCCTCGCGATGCTCGGCGCCCTGGCCGCCGCCAACGCGGACACGTGGGCCACCGAGCTGGGGGTCCTCTCCCGCTCGCCCCCCAGACAGATCACCACCCTGCGGCCCGTGCCGCCCGGCACGTCCGGTGCCGTGTCGGCGATGGGGTTGCTCGCCTCCACCGCGGGAGCCGCCTTCGTCGCCCTCATCGCCCTGCCCACCGGCTTGTCGTGGAGGCTCGTGCCGTGGCTCGTCCTCGCGGGAGTCGTGGGCTCGTTGAGCGACAGCCTCATGGGCGCCACCGTGCAGGACGTGCGCTGGTGCGAGTCCTGTGCTCGGGAAACGGAGCGCCGGGTCCACCGCTGTGGCCGTCCCACCCGGAGCCTGCGAGGCCTCGGCTGGTTGGGCAATGACACCGTCAACGTGCTCGCCACCGTCACGGGCGCCGCGCTCGCCTTCTGGGCATAAACCCTCCCGGGGGCATTCACTCCCCGGAGCAACTCACATCCACCGCGATTCCAGCGAGGAGACGAACATGACGCCCCCCAACGCCCCCCCTGCCATTCCCTGGTGGAAGGACGCCGTCGTCTACCAGATCTATCCGCGCAGCTTCCAGGACAGCAACGGGGACGGCATCGGCGACCTGCGCGGCATCATCCGGCGACTCGACTACCTCAAGCGCCTCGGCGTGGACGTCCTCTGGCTGTCGCCGATCTTCGCTTCCCCCAACGACGACAACGGCTACGACATCTCCGACTACCGCGCCATCATGCCCGAGTTCGGCACCATGGCCGACTTCGAGGAGCTGCTCCGGGAAGCCCACGCGCGCGGCCTGAAGATCATGCTCGACCTCGTCGTGAACCACACCAGCGACGAGCACCCCTGGTTCATCGAATCCCGAGCGGACCCGCGCTCCGGCAAGCGCGACTACTACATCTGGAAGAAGGGCCGGGAGGGCCAGCCGCCCACCCGCTGGCAGTCCTTCTTCAGCGGTCCCGTCTGGGAGAAGGACGAGAAGAGCGGGGAGTTCTACCTGCACCTCTTCAGCCGCAAGCAACCCGACCTGAACTGGGAGAACCCCGCGGTGCGGCGCGAAGTCCACGACCTGATGCGCTTCTGGCTCGACAAGGGCGTGGACGGGTGGCGCATGGACACCATCAACATGCTCAGCAAGCACCCCGACTACCCCGAGGGCCGGCCCGTTCCCGGAACGACACTCACCGACGGCGGGCCGTACTTCCTCAACGGCCCGCGCATCCACGAGTTCATCCAGGAGATGTACCGCGAGGTGCTCTCCCACTACGACGTGATGACCGTCGGCGAGACGCCCGGGGTGGCGCCCATCGAGGGCGCCCTGTACTGCGGCGCCGAGCGGGGCGAGCTGAACATGATCTTCCACTTCGAGCACGTGTTCCTCGGCGACGACACCGTCGAGCACGGCAAGTGGAGCAACCCTCCACTGACCCTGCCGGGCATCAAGCGCGTGCTGGCGCGCTGGCAGACGGAGCTGCACGGCCGCGGCTGGAACAGCCTGTACTGGGACAACCATGATCAGCCCCGCGCCGTGTCCCGCTTCGGCAATGATCGGGAGTACCGCGTGGAGAGCGCCAAGATGCTCTGCACCGTGCTGCTGTTCATGCAGGGCACGCCCTACATCTACCAGGGCCAGGAACTCGGCATGACCAACGTGTCCTTCGAGAGCATCGAGCACTACAAGGACATCGAGACCCTCAACGCCTACAAGGTGCTGCGCGACGAGCACGGCTGGGACACCACGCGCATCCTCGCGGGCGTGTACGCCCGAGGACGGGACAACGCCCGCACGCCCATGCACTGGTCCGGAGAGAAGAACGCGGGGTTCACCGAAGGCATGCCGTGGATCGCCCTGAACCCCAACTACCCGGACATCAACGCCGAAGCGGCCGAGGCGGACCCGCACTCCGTCTGGCACCACTACCGGGACGTCATCGCGTTGCGCAAGGCACTGCCCGTCGTCCGCGACGGCACCTTCACCCTGCTGGATCCCGTACATCCCACCGTCTTCAGTTACGTCCGGGACGACGGACACACCCGCCTGCTCGTGGTCGGGTACTTCAGCGGCCAGCCCGAGGCGTATCGGATTCCCGAGGAGTTCGTCGGGGGTGAGGTGCTCAGCAACAACTACCCGTCCCTGGAGGGCACGCGGGAGTTGCGACTGAGGCCCTACCAGGCGCTGGTCATCCGCGCTCGCTGACCCGCGGCCGCGGAAGATGAAGAGCGGGACCCCTCGTCAGTGGACGGCGGGTGGGTGTACCTCCGGGTCCGTCTCCTGGGCGCACCCGGGCTGGGCCGGAGCCTGAACCCGCATGGGCAACAGGACGGTGAAGCTCGAGCCCTCGCCAAGACGGCTCTCGACGGAGACGCGGCCCCCGTGCGCCTCCACCACGCGCCGGACGATCCACAACCCCACCCCATACCCGCTGACGTCCCGATCGAGCCGCACGCGCTCGAAGCGCTCGAAGAGCCGCTCCTGATCCTCCGGCGCGATGCCCACGCCCTGGTCCCGCACCACGAGCTTCGCCGTGGTGCCATCCGTGCTCACCGTCAGGTCCACGGGCTGGCCCTTGCCGTACTTCACGGCGTTGGACAGCAGGTTGTCGATGACCTGCTCGAGCCGCAGCCGATCCCACATCCCCTCGATCCGGCCTTCCGAGTGGACCCGCATCTGCACACCGCGCTGACGCAGCTCTTCGTCGAGCGTGCCCACGGAGCCGCACACCAGCTCGACGAGATCCAGCTTCTGGCGCTTCAGCTCGAGCCGGCCCGCCGTCATCTGGGAGATGTCCAGCAGGGCATCCATCATGCGCAGCATCCGGTCCGTCTGCCGCTCCATCGACTCCAACCGGGAGACCAGCTTCTCCGGGGCGCGCGGCCCGTCGTCTCCAGGCAGCATGTCCCGGCGCACGGCATGCAGTTGCAGGCGCAGCGAGGTCAGAGGGGAGCGCAGGTCGTGCGACGCCATGGAGAGGAACTCGTCGCGCGCCGTGAGCGCCTCCTGCGCCTTGCGGAACAGCCGCGCGTTGTCCACCGCGAGGCCCGCCCTGCGCACGAATTCCTCCGCGAGCGCGAGGTCCGCCGGCCCGTAGCTCCTGCCTGGCTTCACCGCCACGAAGGAAATGGCGCCGAAGGTGGTCCCGCGCGCCTTGAGCGGCACGCACATGTACGAGCGCGCCCTCAGCGACAGGAAGCGCTCCGGCGTGTCGACCCCGAGCGCGGCCCGCACCCACGCGGCCTCGAGCGTGTCGGAGCAGAGCTCGGCCTGACCCGTGCGCACCACCTGCCGGATTCCCCGCGTCGGCTTCGACTCGGCCTCGGGTAGCACACCCAGCAGGCCCCGGACCGTGGACTCCCGAGTGGGATCCACGTGCGCGGCGGCCCGCACCGCCAACCCATCCGGGCCCTGGACGGCCACCGAGCACCAGTCCGCCATGCCGCGTACGGCGAGGCGAACCACCTCCTGCAGGGTCTTCTCGTATTCGAGCGAGCCGGTCAGCACCTCACCCGCCTCGGCGAGAAAAGCCTGTGCCTTCTCCGCCCTCCTGCGCTCGGAGAGATCCCGCGCGATGTTGGAGAAACCACGCAACCGCCCGTCCTGGTCGCGCATGGCGCTGAGCACCACGCTGCCCCAGAAGCGCGAATTGTCCTTGCGGATGAGCCACCCCTCGTACTCGGAACGCCCTTCCTGCTCCGCGCGCTCGAGGATCCGCTCCGGCACCCGCTCCGCGTTCTCCTCCTCCGGGAAGAAGCGCGAGAGGTGCAGGCCGATGGCTTCCTGCGTCGAGAACCCCTTGAGGCGCTCGGCGCCGAGATTCCAGTTGTTCACCCGCCCCTCCACCGACAGGGCGAAGACGGAATAGTCCCGCAGGCTGTCGATGAGGAGCCGGAAGCGCTCCTCGCTCTCGCGCAGCGCGACCTTGGACTCCGGCTCCTCCTTCCGCTCGTTGTCCGCGGACATGCACGTCCCCCGTGGCTCATGAGGCCCCAGAACCAAGGTATGCCCGCCCCCGGTGCCGCTCGTGATGGCCTGCTCGCTCCCTCGCCGACGAATCATCCGAGCACGTCCGCCCGCCACAGACCAAACGTGTCACCTCTCGTCCTCACACTGGAGGGTGGCGGCATTCAAGGCCTCCAAGGAGAGGCCTTGCTCGATTCGCGCCGGTCCCTTGATGGGTTCAAGGTGGAGCTCTGGGCTGAAGCTCAGCACCGCGCGGGGCCCGATCTCCAGGCGCAGCAGGTCCCTCGACTCCCTCCAGGGAAGATACGAATCTCGCGGGTAGGGCCCCCCCCAATACCAGGGATGAAGTGGACAGAAGAAAGGGAATATCATCTGATACTCGCAGATACAGCAGGGTCTCAGCATGAGGGGTTCGCCCCCCCGTGAATCATCCCGCGAGCCGGACTTCGTGCGAGAGATTCGAGTCTTCATGTCCGGCTTGTTGACGTTCCAATATTCCACATAGCATTCAGAGCGAGGGGTTGCCTCCTTGGAGGAGGTAGGGTTCGGCTCATCGGCGCGCGCATAGCCGCCCCCTTGTCCCCCCATCGCAGTGGCCATCACCACGGCCCACAATCGCTCTCTCCAGCTGGCTCCCCACATGAGCATCTTCCCTGGACCTGACCATGGGTCCGGAATCTGGGTAACGATCCAACATCCGTCAAACACGTATCACCGAGCCAGGGTTGACTGGCCCATGGCGCGGTGGATCTGATCTGAGTGACTACGTCCCAGACGGATGTCTTTTTCGATGTGGAGATAGCACGGGCTACCTGCCACGACGGAAAGGGAGCGCACGAGCCGACCTTGAACATGCAAGGGGGGCATCTTGCTCGTGGAGGCGAAAGCCAGTCCGCCCGAGGCCACGATGCCGCTGGCTGGAGCGCGGGCTGGCTCACCTTCCATACAAATCACGCATGGACTCTCTATCCTTCATGAACGCGCGCGCGGGGGCGTCTTCCTTGTGGAGGCGGAGGCCAGTCTGGCTGATGACCCTGTCATGCCTCTTGGTGGTGTGCGGGCAGGCACGAAACTCCATCGCGGCCAGCCTGCGTGGCAGCCCCATCTGGCCCGTTCCGATAGCGACCTCGCCGGCCACGCTCGTTCCCTGGGGAGATGGGCAACACGTCTGGGTAGTGGATGAGCACGGCGCCCGTGTCGTGGATCGACAAGGCAATATCACCCATGAACGTGGCTCCTGGCTGGCCGCCGGGTTCCGTGTCGTCTCATTGATCCAGACCCCGATTCCCGGGAGGGCCTGGGTGTTCACGAGCGCCCATCCGACGGAAGGCCAGGCCAACCAGGCCCGACTCTACCTGGTGGAGGCCGGCCAAGACTCGGTGACGGGGCGCGTCCTCCTCGAGGCGGAGAAGCTCATGCAATTCCGGCAACAGCTCTTTCGCTCACCCGCCGATGTGTATCCCAGTCAGCTTCCCTCGGAACCACTGGAGCCGCATCAGCAACTCTGGGTGCTCATGAATCGCTCCGGCTCGGATCTCATCTCCGTGATCGATGCGCAGGGCAACGCCACGCGCGCCATCCCTCTCTCGGCCCTGGATTCGTCAGGCGAGGATCCGTACGTCTGGTGGCAGGTACTACCGATAGGAAAGCAACCCATGGCCTGGCTCAAGACAGGTCAACAGCTCTTCTTCCTGGACACCAGGACTCGCTCCGAACGATGGCGACCCCTGCTCAGCGGGCAGGGTAGATTCTGGGTCGTTCCGGGCCCAGACGGACTGCGGGCATGGGTGATGGCGGAGGAACACCCCCCAGGAAGCAACATTTCGAGGCGGCAGCTCTACACCCTCGACCCGCGAGCGCCTCCTGGCGCCCAATCTACCCTCCTGCTGCGAGGAGCTTCCATCCAACAGCTCGTTGCCAGCGTGGATGGCTCCAGAGCATGGGTCGCCGGTTCCTTGAAGGCCTCCGGAGAAGGCGGACTCCATCTCATCGACATCCACGGCAAGTCCCTCTTGCCAGGGGGACCCCTCTTCAAGGGACAACGGGTGCTCCTCTACAGGACTCCCACCGATCGGCTCTGGGCCCTGACCGAATCAGGGGGCGTTTTCCTGTTGGATGCGAAGGGCAGGCTCCTCGCCGGGCAGGAAGGGCTGCTCTCATCGCTCGTTCAGGAGGAGGGAGGTCTGCGTAAGCTCGTCACCTTCCCCGCGGGAGCGGAGGACTTTCTGGTATCGGCGTGCCTGGAAGCAACGAGCAAGGTCATTCACGTGAAGCACCGGGCGGCTCGGGTGGAGGCCGTGCCACTTCTGGAAGGCACCCAAGCGTCCGTGCAGGGAGTCGAGCCCGACGGCACGGGCGCATGGCTCCAGAACGAACACGACGGCACGCTGTCCTTCGTCTCCTTGGAGGGGTCGCACGACCAGGCGACCCTTCCCGTCATGAAGGGCGCCGAGGTGTCGATCGTCATTCCCTCGGGCGAGCGGATGGGAGGATGGATCCAGACAGGCTCCGCCAGCTTCGCCACCGTTCCCCTGGCGGAGATGGGCGCCACCCTGAAGCTTCGGGGCGGCGAGCTGCGCGTCGAGCCGGGCGGAAACGTCACGGTCCAGGGAAGGCTCGACCTGAGGGCTCCACTCCGCGAGGACGAGGCCAGGAGTGTGGATCTGCGGTGGCCGGTTCCCGCGCCCACCGACAAGATGGCGGGACGCCTGGAGGTCACGCTGTGGGACAGTGACAGGGCGGAGCCCCTCGTGGCCTCGGTCACCCGCCAATACGCTCCGGGCACGCCTCCTCCCAAGCTCGACTGGTACATGGATGAGCACTCATTCGGAAGGCGTCCCCTCAAGGTTGTCTTCCTGTACCAGGACGCGGCGGGAACGCAGACCAAGCTGGAAGTGAGCGACGTGCTCTTTCATGCACCGCTCATCGAACAGGTGTGGTTCCGCACGACGCTGGCCTGCCTCCTGGCGACGCTGCTCTTCGTCCTTCCCCTGATGTTCCTCCCTCGCCAGCGTCTTGCCCAGCGCTGGCTCCCCTTCCTGGGCTGGAGCGCGAACGTCCTGGGTGGCAGTGGGCTGTTCCTCGCCGGTATGACCAACGCCTGGAGGATTCATTTCCCCAGCTTCGTGGGAGTGCTCTTCCTCGAGCTGCTCCTGGGGCTCGTCCTGGGACTCGTCTCACCCGCGGCCTTCCGGCTGCTGGCCTCCACCCGGCCATTCTGGTGGCTGGTCCCCGTGGCGCTCGGACTGCCCTCCACGCGCAGGCACGTCCAGGCCGAGTACGTGGCGCACGTGGGCCGCAAGGTGGAAGCCTGGCGCCGCCAGTCCAATCACGAACGCTATGTCTCCCTGCCCGCACACTTCCGGGAGGGAACGACACCTGCGTCGCCCGCGGGGACACCGGCCCCCGCCTCTCCGACGTACCTGACCCGGGAACTACCGGAGGAGCGCATCGCCCGATTCCTCACCCAGCCGGCCGGAGGCCATGTCCTCATCGAATCCCCGGGAGGGCGTGGCAAGAGCGCGCTGCTGCGCGAGGTGGTGCAACGGATGCTCTCGGACTTCCTGGAGGATCCCTCCAAGCCCCTGCCCGTGCTGTGTGACGGGCGCGGACCCACGCTGGAGGGGATTGTCTTCCAGGCGCTGGCGTCCAATCCCCTTCCGAAAGACATCCACGAGGTCCTGTTGCTGCGCGGGGACTACGTCCTGGTGGTGGATGGCCTGACGGAGTCGGCACTGAGCACCGAGTCCCTGAAGGCGTTCCTGGATGGAAGATATGGGCACTGCGTGAGGCTGCTGCTCACCTCGAGGCCCCACCTCGGTTTTCGACAGGCCGTGGAAGGCTCCAGACGCTGGATGATCGCGGAGCCCAGACGCCTGGATGACGAAACCCTGGGCCGCTTCATCGCCGCCTACGCCCCCGAGGGACATCCACGGGCCGAGGAGAGGCTGGAGGCCTGCCGGGGAGCCGATGGAACCTACCTGCCCATCCTGGTCCGGTTGGCCCTGCTGTTCGCTCACGACTCGGGGGAGGGCATCGCCGCGCTCTACGAAGCGGCCTTCCGGGGTCTCCTGCGCCGGCAGGGCGTCTCGGGGGAAGAGGACACGGAACTGCTGGCCTGGGCGGGGGAGTTCTGTCTGCGGACGTACTGGGCCCAGGGCATCCGCTCGCTGCGCTACCGGAACGCACCGGAGCAGGAACAGATGCGGAAGCTGCTCCACGCCGGGCTGCTCGTCCCGGAGGACGCCTACGTCACGCCAGGGCAGCACCCGGGACAGGTCCGCTTCTTCCACGACTCCATGCAGAGCTATCTCACCGCCCGCGGGCTCTTCACGCGGGTGCACGCGGAGCTGACCTGGGACCTGCTCTGGCGCGCCGCGGCTGATCCCCTCTTCCGCACGGACCCCTCCGAGCTCGACTCCGGGGCGGATTCGGAGCTGTTCCAGATGTGCATGCAGGTCTTCGGCCCCGAGGAGAAGCTCCGGAGGGAACTGCGCAGACAGCTCCTGGAGTGGGCCACACTCCATGACGATGACCTCTCCAAGCGGGACATCCTGAACACCGTGCCAGAGGACAAGCGGACCCACCTGGAAGCGCTGCTCCACACGGGCGCCGAGCTGTCTCCAGGAAGCGTCCTGCGGGCGGCCGTCTCCGTCTGCCAGGAGCAGCTCGCCAGTCTGGGGACACTCTACATGCGACTGGCCCAGCGGCTCTGGCCCTGGCATCGGCCAGAGCCGGAAGAGGCGTGGGGCATGGACTCCGAACAGAGCGCGCGGCCAGGGGCTCACTGACGGGCCGCTGTCGTGGGCTCGTCGAGCGACAGGACTAGCCGGCCCGGAGAGCCCGAAGTTCAGCCGTCGCGTGGGCGGCCCGCACATGACGATCGATCAGCTCCAGGGTCTCATCCCAGTCCAACTCCTCGCCGTTGACCTTGATGCCGACCATGCTCACCCCGACGCGGCGATTCTTGCCCTTGGCGACCACCAGCGCCTGCGACATCAGCATGCCGCGCACCTTGCTCGCGGTGGGCAGGCGCGTGTCCTGGCCGACCTGGAAGTTGATCCAGGTCTGCGATGGCTCGACGATCTCCACGCCGGTGACCTCGACCAGCGGCAGTGGCGCGGACAGATTGGTCACCCGCAGTTCGGTGCGGGTCAGCACCATGTGCGGCGAGGCTCCATCATTGCGGTGCTGGTAGGCGAGCACCAGACCGAACAAACCCAGGGCCAACAGGACGGCGATCCCGCCCCAGCTCGGCGAGGGCTGCTTCATCATGTAGATCGCCAGCGCCAGCGGCGCCACGCTGAACAACGGGAAGCGGTAGAAGAACTTCTTGGTATCGCGGAACTCACTGCGCTCGGGCGCGTTGGCGATGATCTGCTCGAGTTCGTGGATCGCCTTGGCCTGCTCGGCCTTGCTGCTGTGGGCGAAGTCTTCGCTGAGCGACTGCGCCAGGCTCTTCGTGGTGTCTGGGACTCGGGATTGAGGCATGGGCAGCTTCCTTGAAGAAAACGGGTGGGTGTCAG
Organism: Cystobacter fuscus; assembly: GCF_002305875.1. NCBI lineage: Bacteria > Pseudomonadati > Myxococcota > Myxococcia > Myxococcales > Archangiaceae > Cystobacter > Cystobacter fuscus. The sequence continues at coordinate 10,446,702 of NZ_CP022098.1, forward strand.
GCGGCCCGTGGGCGGCTTTCCAGCATTCGCGAAAACCATGAGGTCTCCGCCTCACCGAGTTTGCGAGTGGCTTGCCGCAGCAGTTCCGGGTCGAGCGATGCGACGAGCGCCTCGAGCCGCGTACGGGTCGGAGGATGGGTATCGACCGGGTGGGCGATGGTGTGCTCCAGCGTCTCCTGGGTCAGCGTCAGCTCGGTCCGCCGGAGCTGTTCCAGAAGGGCCTGGATCAGGTTGGCACCCCGCAGCCGCGGATCGGCCAACAGCTGATCGATCACCTCGGACACCGCGGTGACCCGGATCAGCGCCGAGGCACACACGGCGGGGCCACCGACACGCGCGCCGACCTGATCGGCGGCCAGTTCCTGCTGGCGGCTCCAGTAGAGGTAGGCGCGGTCGAACTGCTCGAGATAATACACCGAGGCCCAGATGGCCGGACGGTTGAACCAGCTCGGCTTGTCCTCGTCCTGCCGCACCAGCACGGAGATCTTCTGCTGCATGCGCTGGTACAACGGCGACAGCCGCGCGCCATGGTCGGTGTCGTTGTGCGAGAAATGTCCGAGTTCGTGGCCGATGATCGCGGCCGTCTCGGCCTGGCTCAGCACACTGGCGAAGGTCAGCGGGATGTACAGCGTGCGGCCACTCAGCATGTGCTGCTGCGGCTCGACCCGTACTGGCGTGCTGGTGACGAAGAAGCCCTGGACCAGGCCGACCACGATATGGTCCGGCCGCGGCACGTCGAGCTTGCGGGCGATGCCGTCGATCCACCGCCACAGTCCCGGCGCGTCGTCGCGCGTCTGCACCCGGCCGAGCACGTCCACGCACGAAGGTTCCAGCGGCGCCAGCTCGCGACGGGCGCGGAAGAACAGCCAGGCGGTGCACCAGATCGCGCCCCACCACGGCAAGGTGAACACCAGAGCCACGTAACCGTGGGTGGCCCAGTGGGTATACGTCCATGCCACCTCGTACAGCGCGGTGGCGCTCAGCGCCGTCAGCAGCAGGCCGATGTGCCACAGCAGCAGCCGTGACACCGCGTCGAAGCTCGCCCCCAGATGCTCCAGCAGGTAATCGAACGAGCGGTACGCGCGGCGGCTGTCGATACGAATCTTCAGCACGATACCCAGGCCCACCACGAAGGCGCCGAACGCACCGAGTAGCGCGGCGACCGACAGCGCGCGGCGCAGCATCAGGCTGCCTCGCTGACCCTCCAGAAAGCGCAGTTCCTCTTCGAGCTGTCTGGCGCGCGACTCCATCACCTTGCGCTTCATCGCCGCCTCACGGCCGCTCTCGCCGGTATCGGGGAGGTCGCGCAGCCGCGCCAGCCGCTGCGGCAACCGCACCAGGTCCTGCTCGGTCTCCGTCACCCGGAACCACTGCAGCGCGGGGTAGAGCATCACGCCAAGAGGGAGCAGCAGCAGGAAGGCGAGGACTCTGCGTTGAATGGCGTGGTCGTTCATGACGTGAAGCAGGGCGCGGCGGCCCATGCGCTTCCAATGGCCACTCGGCCACGAGGGCCCGTCCGAGGAGAGAAGCGCATGACTCGCTCTACTGAACGATCGTTCGTTCAGATGGAGGGCGGGTTAACACATCTTCTTCTCTCTTTTCAATGCTCAGGTGGAAGATCGACCGTTCAAGAATCCGCTGGAAGAGGAACCGCCCCCGCGGAGAAGTGGGGGATCTACCGCCCGCGCATGCGTGGGCGTCGTCTCGAGGGCCTACTCCAAGGCGGCGGGAGGCGGCGCGTTGCTCTTGCGCAGGGGAAGCTCCGGCAGCGCGAGGACGACGAGGAACACCAGCGCGGCGAGCAGCAGGGTCACCAGGTAGACCAGGCGGATGGCCTCGGTGAAGGCCGTCTTGAAGGCCCGGGCCACCTGCCCCACGGCGGACTCGACGGACTCGCGCGCCCGCGCCAGGCCCTCGAGCTGACCCCGCGCCTGGGCATCCCCCTCCCCCGCCGCCCGGGTGAGCGCCTCGCGCCGCCGGTCGAAGTCCACGGCCAGACGCGCCTTGAGGGCCGCCGCGTCGAACATCCGCCCTCCCACCAGGCCCTCCCCTCCCGCCTGCCCGCCCGCGTCCGAGGGCGGAGCGAACTCCCGGCGCCACTCGGCGGGGACGTTCCGGGTGGCCTCGGCCATGTGCGTGGCCATGGAGGAGGCGAGCACCCCGCCGAACACCGTGCCCAGCAGGGCCACGCCCATGGTGGAGCCCATCTGCCGGAAGAAGGTAGCGCTCGCGGTGGCCACGCCCATCTGATGGGGCGCCACCCCATTCTGGATGGCCAGCGTGAAGAGGGGAATCGAGGGCCCCAGTCCCAGGCCCACGAGGATCATCTTCAACGTCAGCTCGCCCTGGGTGGAGTCCGGCGAGAGGGTGAAGGCCATGATGCCAAAGCCCGTCATGAGCACGACCTGGGCGATCTGCATCAAGGGCTTGTAGCGGCCCCAGCGCGACACGAGCTGGCCGGAGACGACGTTGCCCGTGACCACGCCCAGCGTCAGGGGCGTGAGGGTGAAGCCCGAGCGCGTGGCCGACAGCCCCACCACGTTCACCATGAAGAGGGGCAGGAAGACGATGGCGCCCAGGAACACCCCGCCGTTGAGGAACGCGGCCAGGTTGCCCACGGCGAACACCCGGTTGCGGAAGAGCGACAGATCGACCAGGGGCTCGCGCACGGAGCGCTCGACGAGGAGGAAGGCGATGAGCCCCACCCCGGAGACGGCCAGCAGGCCGAGGATGGGAGGCGAGCCCCACGCGTACCCCACCGCGTCCCTGGTGGAGGTGCTGCGGCCCAACGACAACGCCACGAGCAGGGGCACGGTGAACAGCGCCAGGGTGAAGGCCCCGCCCACGTCCACGGAAGGCCGAGCTCCCGGGCGGCGCAGGGGCGGCATGCGCGTGAGGATGAAGACGAGCGCCACGGCGCCCAGGGGCAGGTTGACGAAGAACACCCAATGCCAGCTCAGGTGGTCCGTGAGGAAGCCACCCACCAGGGGACCCACCACGCTGGACAACCCGAACATGGCGCCAAAGAGGCCCTGGTACTTGCCGCGCTCGGCGGGCGGGAAGATGTCCGCGACGATGGCGAACGCGCTGGTGAAGAGCGACGCGGACCCGGCCCCCTGCACCGCCCGGGCGAGGATGAGCTGGACCGTGGTGCGCGACAGGCCGCACAGCGCCGAGCCGCCCAGGAAGATGAGGATGCCGATGACGAGGATGCGCCGCCGGCCGAACCCGTCCGACAGCTTGCCGTACACGGGCACCAGCACCGTGGAGGCCACGAGGTAGGACGTGGTGAGCCACGCGTAGAGCGAGGCGGGGATATGCAGGTCGCGCTGGATGGAGGGCCCCGCGGTGGACACGATCGTCTGGTCGAGCGCGGCGAGCAGCATGCCGAGCATCACCCCTGCGAGGGTGAAGAGCTTCTGCGGTCGCGTCATGTCGAAGGTGTGCGAGGCGGCCATGGAGCACGGCTTCTCACGAAGGAGCCCCTCGCCACAACGTGAAGCGAGGTAGGGTCCGCATGGGAGGCATCGTGAGTTCTCTAGTGGATCCCCTCGTGCGCGTGGCCTATCGAGGTGCCTACAATCTGGCACTCGTCTGGTGGTTCGTCCGACGTCCAAGGACCGAGGGAACCCTCGTGGGGGTGTGGCGGGGCCGCGAGGTGTTGTTGCTGCAGAACTCCTACAGGCGCGACTTCAGCCTGCCGGGCGGTGGACAGAACCCGGGGGAGAGCCTCGCGGAGACGGGCGCACGCGAGCTGCGCGAGGAGGTGGGGCTGCACGTCCCGCCCGAGCGGCTGCGCCCCGTCTTCGTGAGTCGGAACCAATACGTGTACAAACACGACACCTGCCACTTCGTGGAGCTGGAGGTCGAGACCGAGCCCCCCCTGGTGCTCGACCACCGCGAGGTGGTGTGGGCCCGGTTCATCGACGTGGACACCGCGCTGCGGCTGCCACTCGTGCGGGTCGTCCGCGAGTACCTGGAGGACGCCGTGCGGCGGCGCGTCCCTCGTCCGCCCTGAAGCGCGAAAGTCAGAAGTAGGTCACCACGCCGCCGTGGAAGTGGATGGCCGCCTCGACGGAGTCAAAGGCCTTGCACGCCATGACGGGAACGAGCCGGCCGCAATGGAAGGTGTGGCCGGTGATCTCCTCCCGCGTCTGCTCGAAGCCCTCGGCCGACACGGTATAGAGGTAGACAGGCCGCCCGAGCAGCTCGCTCAACGCACGGGGAACCCTCATCTTGACGCGCTGGTGGAAGTCCACCGAGAGCTGAAAGCCATCCTCGGAGTCCCACGGGAAGGCGTGGGCCGCGGCGAAGGCGGCCAGGTCGCTCGCGTAGACCAGGGCGGGCCATTGCTCCGGATCCACCTCGCCCGGCATGAAGATGCGGCGTGGCTCGAGGACGGCGATGTCCGCAATGGCGCTCCCATGAAAGAGCACGCTGGGCCGAGAATCATTCATATCGCTCAGTATAACGGAAGACGTCTGACAACAGTTCCTCCAACAGCGGCCAGCGCCGCTCACGGCGCTGCATCCACCCCAGCACGCCGATGAAGTCCTCATAGACCTGGAGGGATTGACGCTCCAGGTGGTGTTTGAACCGGGACGACTCGGTGAACCGCACCAGGGAGAGCACCTCCTGGAGGAATTGCTCGCGCAACCCCTCACCCAACGCCTCGAAGTGCTGGAAGCACAGCTCCTCGGGGCGGAACTCGCGGGCGTCTGGCAACACGCGCAACAGGTCCAGGCAGTCCGCGTCATGGACGATTCGCTGCTCGTCACTCGAGAAGGACTGGCCTGGAGGGGGATCCTTCCACGCCACCGCCCGCGCGAGCCGCTCGACATGGGCCGGGGGGGCGCCGAGCGACTCCAGGAGGGAAGCGAGCAACCGCGCGCTCTCCGCGTCCCAGAGATCCCGCCCCTCGTCCTGGCGCGCGGCATCGTGGAAGGCCGCCGCCAGCGCCAGTCCCAGGGGATCGTCCACCGGGGGCCGTTCCGCCCGGGCATAGAGCCGCGTCAGCGCCTGGGCCAGGAACGTGACACGCACGCAATGCGTGACGCCATGGGCCCCCCGGGCCAGGAAGCGGCCCTCGGCCACACCCCGCCGGTAGTCCTCGTACCCCAGCGCTCCCGGAGCGAAGAGGGGCTCGTCGAGGGGCCGTGTCCGCCCCGAGCCGCCCTCCACGTACAGGGGCCGCTCGGGATAGAGCGCGCGGTAGTAGGGCACCACGTGGACCTGGAGCGCCCGGCCCAGCAACTCCAGCTCAGTCATTCCGGAGGTCATCCGTTCGCCCGGTGTCTGTCCTGTCGCCCAGGAAGCAACAGGTGAGAGTGTTGCTCCTGGAGCAACAGATGAAAGGTGTTGCCCCTGAAGCAACACGTGACGGCCCGCCAACCAGCCATGACGAGTCATTGAAGCCCGAGCGTGAATTGAAGTAAAGTCTGTCTCGCGGGGGCGCCCGGGTCTGGGACGTCCCCGCCCGCTGGCCAAGGCCACGCCGGCATCCACCCGTTGAATCCCGAGGTTGCCATGAAGAAGGATTCGTCCGAGCAGTACTTGAAGTACCTGGGCGCGCTCGCGCTCACCGTAGCGACTCCCGCGACGGCTGCTCAGCCCGAGGCCGCGCCCATGCCTTCCAGCGAGAGCGAGGTCCAGGCGTCCCAGAACCTGAAGACCCTGACGGCCTCCATGCAGGCGGCGGAGCACGGCTACAGCATCCCCAGTGTCCCGCCCAGCTGGCCCGAGAGCACCTACGTGCGCCGGGTCATCTACATTCCCCCCATCAAGACGACGGTGGCGGAGCGCCAGGCTCCCGTGAACACCTCGCTCAGCCAGTTGATGGACGAGGTCAGCAAGAAGAGCGTCTGAGCCGTACCTCGAGCCGGCGGTCCCGTCTCCTCACGGGCGGGGCCACCGGCCGGATCGAAACCTTTCGCCACGGGGAGCCCCTCTGAACATGAGTCAAACCATCGATCGCCGGATGGAATTCGTGGTGAAGGTGTCGAAGTTCTGCAACCTGCGCTGCCGGTATTGTTACGAGTACGAGTCCCTGGGCAATCGCGAGGCGATGAGCCGGGAACAGCTGCGGCAGCTCTACCGCCACATCGAGGCCTGGCGGGCCCGGGTGGACGCCCGGGACGGAAAGCGGACGGAGATTGGTTTCATCTGGCACGGAGGAGAGCCGTTGCTGTTGGAGCCGGGCTTCTACTGGGACACCTTCGCCGATCAGCGGGAGATCTTCGGTGAGCAGGTGGCACGCAAGAACACGCTGCAAACCAACCTGACGGTCCTCGACGAGGAGCGCCTCGCGTTGTTGCGCGACGGCTTCGACGTGGTGGGGGTGTCGGTGGATGTGTTTGGAGGCCTGCGCGTCAACGTCGGAGGGAGGGATCAGCAACCCCTCACGATGAAGAACATGGAGCTGCTGCGGGAGCAGGGTATCCCCTTCAGCACCATCACCGTGTTGACCCGGGCCAACCTCGGGCGGATGCGCCACATCTACGAGCTCTTCTCCCGCGCGCGCATTCCCTTCCGGCTGCTGCCCCTGTTCGATGGCGCCTTCGACGGGCAGCATCGAGGCTTCGAGATCAGCACCCAGGACATCCTCAAGGCCTTCCAGGATCTGGTGGACTTGTGGATGGAGAAGGACGGCTTCCTGGAGGTGTACCCCACGCTGGAGCAGATCCAGGTGGTCCTGCGCTCCATGCAGGCGGGCGCGGCGCCCGTCTATTACAACAAGCGCGAGTGGCTCCCCGTGCTGCTGGTGAACACCAACGGCGACTGTTTCACCTATGGGGACCCGTACGAGGAGCCGGAGTGGTGCGTGGGCAACCTCTTCACCACCTCGTTGGATGACATCCTCGCGGGAGAGCGCTTCGCCCGCTCCGCGCTGGCGGCCGAGCGCCGCATGGCGGCCAACTGTCTGACCTGCCCCTATTTCGGCCACTGCAGCGGCTATCCCATCGCCGAGGAGCACTACAACTGCGGGCAGAAGACCGGCGAGGCGGAGCGCACCTGCGTGGTGGAGCGCAACCTCTTCGCCTACATCGAGCAGCGCATCCGCCGCGAGGGCGGAGTGCCCGAGGCCTGGCGCGCGCGGGCCCAGGAGGGCCACGAGGAGCGCCGCATCGCGTGAACCCCCCTGCCCCCTCGGCGTCCGCGCGTCAGAGTGTCACGCCGTAGAGGGCGCCGAACTTGGACTGGAGATAGGCGAGGAAGTCCACGTCGGTGAGGCCCTGGCCCGTCACCTTGCGCACGAGCTCCTCCGCGGGCAGGCGGTAGCCCTCGGCATGCACGTGGTCGCGCAGCCAGTCGCGCAGGGGCCGCAGCTCGCCGCGGGAGAGGCCCTCCTCCAACCCCGGCAGGGCCCGCCGCGCCGCGGCGTAGAGGGACGCCGAGTAGAGGTTGCCCAGGGCATACGTGGGGAAGTAGCCGAACTCGCCCCAGGCCCAGTGGATGTCCTGGAGCACGCCTTGCAGGTCATCCGGCGGGGTGATGCCCAGGAAGCGCCGCATGCGCTCGTTCCACGCCGCGGGCAGCTCGTCCAGGGGCAGCTCGTCGCGGATGAGCAGCAGCTCCAGCTCGTAGCGCAGCACGATGTGCAGGTTGTACGTCACCTCGTCCGCGGCCGTGCGGATGAACGAGGGCGTGACGCGGTTGATGGCCGCGAGGAAGCCGTCCAGCTCCACGCCCGCGAGCCCCTCGGAGAAGGTGTCGCGCAAGAGCGGGAAGTAGTGCGTCCAGAAGGACCGGCCGCGCCCCACGAGGTTCTCCCACAGGCGCGACTGGGACTCGTGCAGCCCCATGGAGGGCGCGTTCGCCAGGGGCGTGCGGTGGTGGGCCGGCTGGAAGCCCTGCTCGTACAATCCATGCCCGCCCTCGTGCAGCGTGCTGAAGAGGCCCTCCAGCGACTGCTCGTCCAGGTCCGTGGTGAGGCGCACGTCCGTGGGGTGCAGGCCGCTGGAGAAGGGGTGGATGCTCTTGTCCTGCCGCCCCGCGTCCAGCTCGAAGCCCATGTCCCCGAGCATCCGCAGCGACACGCGCCACTGGGCCTCGGTGTCGAAGCGCTGGCCCTGGAAGAGCTCCGGCACCTGGCGCGGCGCGGCCTGGAGCGCTCCCACCAGGCGGATGAGGGTGTCACGCAGCGAGGCCAGCACCGGGCCCAGGCGCGCCACGCGCATGCCGGGCTCGTACTCGTCGAGCAGGGCGTCATAGCGCTCGCCGCCATGGCCATACGCGTCCGCCTGCTCCCGGCGCAGGGCCAGCAGCCGGGAGAGGGCGGGCTGGAAGCGGGCGAAGCGGCGCTCTTCCCGGGCCTCGCGCCAGGCGTGCAGGCCCTGACTCTGGGCCTCGGCGAGCGCCTTCACCAGCGTCCGGGGCAGCTTCACCGCCCGATCCCGCTCCTGCGTCAGCACGCGCGCCATGGCACGCTGGTCCGGCGTGAGCCCCGGAGCGTCCGAGGCCCAGGCGAGCAGCTCGCCCAGCCGGGGGTCCACCAGGCGCTCGTGTTGGATGCCGTGTAGGGTGGAGAGCTGGTGGGAGCGGGCCTCATGGGCCCGGGTGGGCAGATAGGTCTCCCGGTCCCACGAGGCCAGGCCGATGACTCCTCCCAGGTCGCGGAGTTCCTGCATCCGGGCGAGCAGCGCGTCGAAGGTCTTGTCCATGGAGGGAATCCTTAGTCCAGCCCGGCTCGGACTTCCGCACGGCCCGGCATTCGGTTAATGGGCCAACGCATGGCCACCCAGGTTCAGTTCTTCATGTCCCCCGACGACGAGGTCGCCTTCTTCCGCCACCTCGAGCGCTTCGAGCTGGAGGTCTACCCCCGGCGCGTGCCCCCCGACTGGGAGACCTTCCGCGCCTCGCAGGCGAACGTGCCCCGGCTGCCCGAGGAGGATCTGTACCTCGTGGTGCTGGCCGCCGGCCCGGCCATCGTGGACAAGATGAAGCGCGGCCCGGACAAGGGCTTCTGGCGCATCGACGAGGTGCGCTCGCCCGTCATCTTCCTCGAGCGCTGCCGGATGAACGAGGAGGGCGAGCTGCTCAGCGGCCAGATGTGGGCGGAGATGGACGTCACGCCCCAGACGGGCCGCAAGGAAGCGGCCGCGGATATCTTCATGCGCACCTACCGCGAGGTGGAGGAGTACCTGAAGAAGACCTTCCGCAAGGGCGACCCCAAGCCCTTCCTCGTGGGCCCCAAGGCGGCACGCCTCCACAAGGAGACGCGCCTCGTGCTGCGCGACTCGGCGCACCGGGGCGGCACGGTGGTGCCGTACAAGTAGCCCGCCCCGGGCGGCTCCGGTGCTTCAGCTCCCCGTCGCGGCGAGCTGGCGCAGCTGCGGCGCCGCCGAGAGGAACTTCAGCTCCGGGTGCTTCTCCTCGGCGTGCTGCAGGGCCCAGTCATCGCGGAAGAGCACCAGGGGCAGGCCGTCGCGGTCCTGCACCGTCTGGCGGTTGCCCTCCCAGTCGAAGGTCTTCGGATCGAAGTTCGGCCCCACCACCCAGCGCGCGTGGCTGAAGGGCAGCCGGTCCAGGATGATTCGCGCCCCGTACTCGTGCTCCACGCGGAACTGGAGCACCTCGAACTGCAGGGCGCCCACCACGCCGACGATGGGATCCTTCATGCCCATGCCGAGCTGCTGGAAGATCTGCACCGTGCCCTCCTCGGAGAGCTGCTCCAGGCCCTTCTCCATCTGCTTGCGGCGCAGCGGATCCTTCGAGCGCACGATGGCGAAGTACTCCGGGCTGAAGCGCGGCACGCTCTCGAAGAGCAGGTCCTCGCCCTCGGCCAGGGTGTCGCCGATGCGGAACATGCCGGGGTCGAACAGACCGATGACGTCTCCCGGCCACGCGTCCTCGATGGCGGTGCGCTCGGCGGCGAGGAACTGGCTGGGCTTGGCCAGGCGCACGTCCTTGCCCAGCCGCGAGTGGAACGCCGTCATCCCCTTCACGTAGCGGCCCGACACCACGCGCATGAACGCGATGCGGTCGCGGTGCGCGGGGTCCATGTTCGCCTGGATCTTGAACACGAAGCCGGAGAACTTCGGGTAGGTGGGCTCGCGCGGGCCCTCCTTCGTCGGACGCGAGGTGGGCGGCGGCGCCAGCTCCAGGAACGCGTCCAGGAAGGGCCGCACGCCGAAGTTGGTCATCGCGCTGCCGAAGAACATGGGCGTGAGCTGTCCCTCGGTCACCTTCTCCCGGGTGAACTCGTCCCCGCCGATGTCCAGCAGTTCGATCTCCTCCTTGAGCGTGGCCAGCTCGCGCTCGTTGAGCACCGAGTGGATTTCCTCGGAGTCGAGCGGCACCGAGCGCTCGGCCACCTCGGACTCGCCGTGGCGCCCTTCCGCGGAGAAGACGTGCACCACCTTGTGCTGCCGGTCATACACGCCCCGGAACTCGGGCCCCATGCCGATGGGCCAGTTCATCGGGTAGGCGCGCAGGCCCAGCACCTGCTCCAGCTCGTCCATGAGCTCCAGGGGCGCGCGACCGAAGCGGTCCAGCTTGTTCACGAAGGTGAAGATGGGGATGCCGCGCATGCGGCAGACCTTGAAGAGCTTCTTGGTCTGGGGCTCCACACCCTTGGCCGCGTCGATGAGCATCACCGCCGCGTCCGCCGCCGCCAGGGTGCGGTAGGTGTCCTCGGAGAAGTCCTGGTGGCCCGGGGTGTCCAGCAGGTTCACCGCGTGGCCCCGGTAGGGGAACTGCAACACCGAGGAGGTCACGGAGATACCACGCTGCTTCTCCAGCTCCATCCAGTCGCTCGTCGCGTGGCGGCTGGCGCGCCGCGCCTTCACGCTACCGGCCAGGTGGATGGCGCCGCCGTAGAGCAGCAGCTTCTCGGTGAGGGTCGTCTTGCCCGCGTCGGGGTGGGAGATGATCGCGAAGGTGCGCCGACGGGCGACCTCCTGGTCGAGCTCGGATGCCATGGAGGGTGGAACTATCACGCGGCGTGTATTTTTTCGCGGGGCACAGATTGCGACATCGCCTTGCCGGAAGGCGTGCGGGCCTTCAGGCGTTCGGGTATGCCCCCGCGTACACTCACCGTGCACCCCTCTTCGCCAGGAGGCGGGGATAAGGGGCCACGACAGGAGCCACCATGCAGCGCAGCACCTTTTCGACGGGAACTCCTTGGGAAACGCAGGTGGGCTACTCCCGCGCGGTCCGGGTCGGACCGTTCATCTTCGTCTCGGGGACCACGGCCACGGACGGCTCGGGCCAGGTGGTGGGAGGTGGGGACGCCCATGCGCAGGCCCAGCAGGCGCTGCGCAACATCCAGGCGGCGCTCGAAGGCATGGGGGCCGGGCTGGAGCACGTGGTGCGCACCCGGATGTACGTGACGGACATCGCCCACTGGCAGGAGGTGGGACGGGCCCACGGCGCCTTCTTCGGCGCCATCCGCCCCGCCACCAGCATGGTGGAGGTCAAGCGGCTCATCGACCCGGCCATGCTGGTGGAGATCGAGGCCGACGCGCTGGTGCCCTGAACCCGCGACTCCCCCGGAGGACTTCCAGGTACGGCACTCCCAAGAACGAAACTGGCGGAGTTTCGTGGGAGACTGGCCCACCGCATCAGGCGCCACGCTCGCCTCCTCCGCTTGGGGGAGTTTCAAAAGCTTCGCTCATGGCACGAGCAACGAGCCCCGCGGCCGAGAACACGACATACAGGAGGACGGCAACCAGCGAGTAGGGCGCGAACGCTACCTGTTTATCGAACGACTGGAGCACGAAGACGAGGATGGGGCTGCTCGCCAAGATGACTTCGGCTGTCATCGGTGTCGTACGCCGCATACCGGCCTGGAAGACGTAGATGGGTAGTGCAACGAGGACCCCACTGGCTGCCACGACCGAGGCCCACCGAGCAGGCTCCAGCGAGACAGTCGGCTCAGCGCTTCCGCCGGCCAGGAGCACAAAGGCCGCCAGCACGGAGGTGCCAACAAAGCGCGTGGCCATCACTGGCCGAGCGCCAATGCCTTGGTCGTGCAGGCGTTTAGAGAAGAGAATTCCGATCGCGCTGGATGCCCCGCTCGCGATCGTCAGTGAAACTCCAACCCATGCTGTTTTCTGGCCCTGATAGGGAACCCCCGTGCGGCCGCCGAGCAGGATCGACACGAGGAACACAAGCGATAGCAGATTACCTGCCTGGAACCACCGCTCGACTCGCCCGATCCGCCCGGATCCTTCGATACGAATGCCCAGGATATCGAGAGCCACGACTGTCAGGGGACCTGTGACGGCCCAGAGCATGTTGACGAACAATGGCTCGAGCGTACGGAGGGCAAGAAGATAGAAGATCCACGCCAGCGCGGTGGTGACGTTCATCCACAGCAGCGACCCGGGATGGGCCAACAGCATCCGTAACTGCCCTCGGTCGGCGAGCGCGCTCCACACCAGGAAAAAGGCGGAACAGGTGGAGAAGGCCGTCATGGCCACGAAAAAGACGTCGGCATTGTTCTGGAACACTTCGCCCAGGTAGACATCGCGCAATGCCGAGACCAGAGCGAAGAGCATGATCAAGAAGGGGCCAGAGAGCCGGCTCATGGGGAGTTACGAACGCCTACCCGTGCCCATCCTCCCCATCAAACGCTCCACTCCCCCGCACAGCGTATCGAATGCACGGGCGGCGAACGTGAAGCGATGGCGTGCGCGAAGGCTACCGTGTATGGCTCCACGTTCCACATGGAGTTCGCAAGGTACACCTGCGGCGGCCAGGCGGCAGGCATAGAGCCGCGCTTCCTCGCTCAACGGATCCGTACTCACGGTCCAGATCAGCGCAGGCGGCAGGGCGCTGAGGTCGCGCGCCAGCAAGGGCGATGCATACTCCGGCGAGACGTCATGATGATCGCCGAGGTAAAGGGACGTGTACTGGTAGAGTTCGGATTGAAAATCAGGGCTGCAATACTCGACCTCGCGCCGTGCCCAGCGATGTACATCGAGCACCGGGTTTATCGGTACGTGCCCCAGGATAGGAGGCCCGCCACGATCTCGTGCGAGCAGGCACAGGGCCGCGGCGAAGTTGCCCCCACAGCTCTCCCCCGAGAGGATCAGCCGGTTGGGATCGACACCGCGACTGGTCGCACACGCGGCCACGTGCTGGAGCACCGTATATCCATCCTCGAGAGGGGCTGGGAAGATATGCTCGGGAGCCAGGCGGTAGTGGTACGTCACGACCGTGACGTTCAGCCGATCCGCGAGATCGATGCCCATGCCGTCGGCGACGTCGACCGTGCCGCAAATGAATCCACCCCCGTGCGCATAGATGATGCACGTCTGCCCCGGTCCCGTGTCCCGAGGCTGAAACCAGCGCACCGGGATGGAATGGGTATCCAACTCAATGAGTTCATCACGAACCTCTATGCGCTCTCGAGGAGGAACTGGGAAGGCGCGAAAGAGATTACAGTAGTTTTTCCTCTGCACCTCCAGCAGCGAGGGGTCCTCTGGGATGCGAATGATCACTTCCGGAGGGTCGACTTCATTGCAAATGGCCTTGTAGGCAGAGTGCTCGTCGTTCTCTTTCATGATGCATTTCCTTCCGGCTCCTTCATGGGGAGCCGACTTTTCTTGGATGCTCACCACGCCCGTCAGTGCCTCTCGGGTCGGACTCCGCGCATGAAGGCCGCGACGTCCGCACCACGGCTCCGCAAGAATTCGGCGGCCCGGCAGGCAGTACACGCCGCCGCAGAAGAACCTGTGCCTCCTCGCTCTCGTCCAGAATCGCAACGGCCGAGTCCCGACGGAGGACGAGCGGTAGTGCCTCGCGCAGGAGGTGGCGCAGTGAGATCCCGCGGTCGTGCCAGGGGCATTGAATCACCCCCTCGCTCGTATCGAGCCGACCGAGGTGGAGCGGCCCGCCGCGATGCGGGCAGACAGCGCTCACCAGAAAGGTCTCCTGCTCACTGGGAGCGAGGAGGAAGAGCTTCTTGCTCCCCACCTCGAGCAGGTTGACCCGTCTTGGATCGAACTTCAAGACACGCACGCGCGGTAATCTCCCACGGAATAGATGGTATAGACACACTTGTCGGAGTCGATGATGGCCCCGTGCAACCGGTTGCGCTGGATGACCGTCCCCTCTCCAGCGTGCAATACCGTATGGCGCCCGTGGCCGGTGACGAAGTGCATCACTCCAGACTCGATGTGACAGAGTTCGTCTCCGTCGTGGACGTGGGTCACCGAGAGTTCGCCACGCGGCTCGACGAACGTCTGCCGATCTGGCTGGATCACGCCCGCCTGGACCTTGGCGTAGACGCCAGGGTGCAAATCCTTGAAAGTACGTCCACCGTCCGCCCAACTCACCTGCTCACAGAAGTCCCGCTCGGCGAGTTCCCCGAGCAGCTTCGCCTCCTCGAAGCCGCGCACGATCTCCGGGATGATGGATTCTCCATGGGTGGCGACAGCCGGCTTGACGATCCGCTCGAAGACCATCTTGCTGTGGTGGCGATCGATGTGTGCATGCTCCAGGAAATACTGGACCTCGGCACCGCGCCCGAACACGGCGATGAGCATCTCCGCCATCTGGGCACAGGAATGGATGAATGCGGTCTCCGCCTGGAAGATGGCGCCAAGATAGCGGAAGAACTTCGAGTGGTCGCGGCTGATCCAGTTGTAATAGTTGTTCAGCAGCAGGGACGAGGTCAAATAGAATTGCCAATAGGCATGCGGCTTGGGGTCGAGATCATGGGCCCGGAGCAGCCTCTCGAACAGGGTGCTGTGCTTGGTTTCGTGGACACCGTATCCATATTCGTCGATCACGATCTTGAACAGCTCCGACTGGATCGGACCGAAATTGCCGAGGACGTTCCGGCCCATGGCCGAGGCCTCGAGGAGGAAGTCTCCCGCGAGCTGGATGAGCAGCGTCCTCGCCGCGTGCTCACGATTGGAGGAGCCGAGGATCGCCGCCATCGACTTGTTCTCGCCCTCGCGGTGAAGCGAGTCGGCGTAGTCCTGGAGATAGGCCTCCAAGGAGGCCGCGGTCCAACGTCCGGTAACGGAGACCTCGCGCTCCAGTGCGTCGAACAAATAGCGCTCCAGCCATGGGCGTACGACAGCAGCAAGGGCCATGGACCGTCCAGAATAAAACTCGGCGAAGTCAGCTCGCTTGGCTTCGAACCCCTGCTCCGGCAGAAGAAGGAAGTCCTGTTCGTAAATCGTGAGCAGCGTGCGATTCGCGCTCAGGCTCGTATAATTGAGAATCTGGTCCCAGCGGAGCGGCCTTGAGAAGTCCAGGTATTTGAAGACATGTGGCCTTAGCGTCCTCCGGTAGGGGTTGTCGTGGACGATCCACTCCTCGGTATCGACGAACAGCTCGCTCTCTCCATACTGGACGAGGCAGCGTTTGAACAGCTCAGGGTCACCGAGATCGACGGCCGGCGGATTGGTTTTCTCTGGTACGTGTTTCAAATGCTCTTCCTCTCGATTGGGGGATGAATATTGAACCAGACGCTCGTGGCGTCGTGGGCCGCTTCCACGACAGCGGTCGCGCCCCGGTCGAAATGGAGGGGGCGTTCGAAACACAGAACGGCTTGCATCCAATGGCTTCGCGGATTGCTGGGCGCGTTCGAGAGGTGAACACCATCACCGAGATCCAACTCGAACCAGAAGACGATGCCATGGACGGTGCCGCTCTGCCGCACCTCGACCGGCACCCTGGTGACGCGCGATGTTGGCGGGAACTCCCGAAAATCGAAGTCGAAGGCCTTCGTGGGGATGCTGAGCAGGGTATGGTCCCATGTCACCAAGCGAACCGGGAAATACTCCCGTGTCGAAAAGTGGTTGAACATGCTCACATCGAACCCGCTGGCCTCAAAGACGAAGTTGTTGCGGTGGATGGCGCTACTCTCGAGGAGAGCAAACACAATGCGCGCCCTCGCGGGGATGATCCGGGCCTCGGGGCGAAGGAGGTGCTCGCGCGCATGGTGGACAATGGGCAGGATGCCCTCGCCAAGGAGCCCACAATCGATGGTCTCGGTGACGAGCACGTCAGCCAGAGTGGGCAGATCGCGCCCGACGCTCAAATCAAAGGAACTCTTCGACAAGACGGAGACGCGCTCGGACAGATCGTTCGCCGCGATGATGCGTCGTGCCATATGGGCGATTGGCTCCAGCACCTCGCATGACACCGCGGCGCGGGCTCCGGCCCGGACGGCCATCATCGCCAGGAGGCCCGAGCCCGTCCCCACATCGAGGACAAGCTGACCGGGCGCCACCTGGGCGCGCAGCGCCTCGTGAAAGGTACGGTTTCGCTCGGTGTCGTTGAGCATGGCGAAATGCCATCTGGGTATCATTCGCCGGTAGACGCGGTTGATGGCGGAGGAATCCTCAGACGGCAGCCGGAGTGCCAGCACTTTCTCGAAGGTCTCGAGAGAATCATACGGAGCTTCTGCGCTGGCACCTTGAAAGGCGCGCTCGAGTTCATTGGTCATAATCATCGTGGCCCCACCGGGAACACTCTTAGCGGATGCTCGGGGGGGCCTCTATCCGAATCTTGCTCTGGACATCCAGCCAAGCTCAAACCAACGCCTTCCTGGCCTGCTCGTCGAATGAGCGGAGGCGTCAGGTTCCGGGAGCAATGCCGTGCAGCGCCTTCCAGAGTCTCCGCTGCAAGGCGATGCTCAGGATGTGGGGCGGGAGCTTCAGCCCGAACTGAGGGGCGGCGATGATACCGAGGATGTGCTCCACCTTCCTCGTGAGTTCGGCACCACCATGGAATATGAACGCATTGGGGAATCGCTGTGACAAACGTTCCACGAGTTCGTGCGGAGAGGCGTCGAAGTCGATCTCACAAATTCCTTGTTCCGTCATCGCCAGGAGTTGCGTTCCCAGCGGCGAGCTGGTCAGCACATAGCGGATCCTCATTCCGGCCGCACCATTCTTGAATTGAGCGGGTGTCATACCGAGTTCCCTTACCGTCTTCTCATAGACACGGCTCGTCGAGCTGAAGCCCGCGTCATAGATGGCCTGGAGGATCGGCGCCCCCTGGGCAAGCGATTGTTTGAGGCGCGCGATCTGACATGCGGTCGCGTATTCCTTGGGTGTAATCCCAACGTACTTCTTGAAGAGCCGCTGCAAATAGAAGCGGCTCAGCCCGACATGCTCGGCCAGGTGTTCGAGTGTGGGGGGTTCCTCCGCTCCTTCGATCAGCTCACAGGCCTGTTGGACCACCACCCGGTAGCGCTGGTGGATCGAGGATTCGAGGGGATTGCAGCGCTGGCACGGGCGGTAACCAGCCGTGATCGCCACATGGCTCGTCGCGAAGAAGAGCACGTTCTCTCGGTTTGGCTTCCGCGAGGGACAGGTCGGCCGGCAAAAAACACCCGTTGTCTTGACGCCATAACGGAAGCAGGCATCGGCGCACGGATTCCGTGTCACCAATGCATCCCAACAATCATCGTCCGTAGCGAACTGAAGAGGCGTGAGGCCGGCCACGACAAAACTCCGGTAGGAGGACGTAGCGAGAGTTCTTCGTTCCTGACCTCGGGCTCTATCCGAATGTTGCCGTCGAATCGGGCTGTGGGCTCCAACCTTATGTGTTCAATGAAGCGAACATCGATGACAACTGGCGTCGGCCAGTCTCTGGTTCAGCACGTTGTACTTGTTTGGGTGACGCGCACCGATGACGTGGAGCGAACTCAACCGCCGGTGCACCGCATCTTTCTGCGCGCGGTGTTCGCTCTGCAGCATCGGAGGGCACGGCGGCAGGGCCTGCGGAGTGGACAGGTCGGGGCCGAGCCTGCTGCAATCCCGTTTTCACCCGGCCCTCGTTCTGTCGCTTCCTCACCTTGGATTGCTGGCTCGGTGGAAACCCGTGGGTTGCACGGGGTATGCGAGGCATTGGTGTCCGCGGGTGTCTCGGGCGTGCGCCACATAGGACGTAGGGCCCAGGACCGCAGAGCAACCCTCATCGTTGGAACCCAGGCGAGGACTGCTACGCCGCCGCGTGCTCTCCCCTCTCACCGAGTGTAGCGTATGGACTGGCGAGGTGTGGCTGGAGAGGAGCAGTGCTAATAGTGCTAATGCCGCCCCAACTCCCTATCCCAGGCAGCCAACTGCAGGGTCACTGTGTAGGTGTAGGCACTGGAGATCTTCTCGAAATCCCTCGGGGAAAGCGCGGAGAGGCGCTCGCGCAGGAAGCTCGGGTCACTGAGTACCTCGCGGTGCTTGAATTCGGCGTCCACCTCGACCAGGACAGGAATGACCCGGAGCATGGCCTCCATACACTCCTCTCGGCTCGCACGAGACATGCGCGCCACCGTCAGCGCCATGTGTTCGCGCACCGAGACGGGCCCACCGGGACACCACGCCTCCAGCGTCTTGCGGTAGATGGAGTCCATGAGTTCGTCGAGCGTAGGGTGGGTGTCGGGCACCCTGTACGCATAACGCGGGCCTTGGAGCACGTCCCAGAAGCGCAGCAACGCGGCGAGCCGCCTGGCCATGCGCTCCGCGCTCCGCGGTGAGGGAGGGGACACGGCATGGTAGAGCGCGCCCCACGGGGTGCTCAGACAGAAAGCCTCGAAGGCTTCCTCCATGCGCTGGCGCGCCTCCTTCGGGACGCCTTCATTCAAGCTCAAGAAGACGTCGGCGAACAGGTGCACCCGCCAGCGCGGGCGGGGGACGACGTCGAACTCAGCCCCTGAGAGCACCTCCAGAAGCTCACCGGGCGGCACCTGGAGCATCTGCCGGGGCTGGGTAAAGGCACCGGTTTTGAGGTACTCCCGAGCCCACCCCTGGCCCTTGGCCCTCACCTTGCGGAGGACGGCGCCGGTAAGGCCGTGAAGCATCGCGGGAAACTCGAGCACCGGGGACTGTGGCGCGGCCATGTCGCAGGCCCTACCACAGCGGTCACGCGCGCATCAAGTGCCAGGACCCGCGCTCGCTCCGAGAGCGCCAGATGCATCCCGCTGGCTCAGCGACAGTCCACGGGCAGGTAGACCTGGCCATGAAAGCCACCGGGCCATTCGCCCCCTTCATAGGCAACCCGGAGCACCTACTCGGCCAGCTCACCGCGCTGCTCTACAAGACGCTCGGGCTCTCCCAACTCCCCGTCCTTTGACAACTGTGGGTTTCGTCCGTCGGCGCACGGCCTCGCGCGGGTGCGCTGAGAGAATTGCAAGAGCCGCAAGAGCCGGGAAGGTGTCCCATGTACACGCGGGCTACCTCCTCGGTGAAGGGGCGTAGCACAACCGCCAGGATGTGGCTCGGAAGGAGGATCCGGGGGAGGTGGGCGGCCACTCTCGACTCGGCGCCAGTTCATGCGCGACCGATCCTCACCACGTCTCGGTCCCTGCTTTGAGATGGAAGTGGAGTACCAGCATGGTGGAGGTCAAGCGGCTCATCGACCCGGCCATGCTGGTGGAGCTCGAGGCCGACGCGCTGGTGCCCTGAACCCGCGACTTCCGACGTTGGTTGTCCACGCGGGGGAGAGTGGGATGAGCGGCGTTTCTGCTCAACGGCCTCCGACCGGGGGGTGATTTCACGGCGGGGACATAGGGCTGCATGGTGGGGGCTCTGCTCGTGGAGGGCCGGATGCGAGCGGGAGAGGATATCCATGCGCTCCTATCAGACGGCGCTTGCCGTGGTGCTGCTCGCCGGGGGCTTGTTTGCCGGGGGGAATGTCAGTCATGCCGCGGACTCCCTTCCCGTGCCGCCTGACGCCCGGAATTTCATCCAACCTTTCTTCCTCATCTTCGACCGCAACGAAGAGCAGGTGATTGTCTTCCTGGCCAACCATCCCGTGTACGAGGCCATAGAGGTCATGGTGACCCGGCGGGCCGGCCAGCAGCCGCTGCTGAGGGTGATCATTACACGGCATGACACAGACCAGATCGACCACATCAATGACGTGCAGCTTGCTCGAGAGCGCGCGGCGTTGCTGCCCGAACGCAAGACGGTCTACCGGCCCATCCTGTACGAGCAGAGCGAGGTCGCTGGCATCGTGACCTCGCGGCTGAGGTTCAAATCCTATCGAGGCGAGGACATAGACTTGCACTTCCAGGCACTTGCTCCTGTTTCGGTGGCGGGACGGCTCATCGCGACGGAGCACGCGAGGGAGGAGGCGCTGCCGGTGCTGTGGTCCAACGCGAGCGCCTTCGCAAGCCCCGAAACGCGGTTGACCATCGACGGAGTCTCCTACCCGCTCAGGCCCGGCCCACAACCGGGGTCGCTCCTTGGCGTCTACTCCGCGGGCTTCCTCCTCGGGGTTGTGTACGAGGCGAGCCTGGAGCTGTACCCGCTCCGGTCTCCGCGCCGCCTCGCCGAGGGTGAGAAATGGGTCTACCTGGACAACCTAGGCAACCAGCATGTGTATGAGATCATTGATGTCGCAGGGGAGCAGCTCACGATCCACAAGACCACCACGTCACCGACGCTGACGGAGGAGTTCATTACGGTCCAGCGCGAGGGGAACGGGCTGCAACTCCGCACGGTGCGAGCCACGGGGCGAGGTGGGGAACAGGTTCGTCCAGGAGAGCATGGTCGGCGAGCCCTCCTCCGCTGCCGCAGCTGCCCGTCACCAGCCAAGGACGCCATAACTGGGCTGAGAGGTGTCGCTGAAAGGTGTCCGCTGAAAGGTGTCAGAGAACTTGTTCCGCTCCCTCGCCGCCTACGAGTCGTCTGACACCTGGACAGGGCTCCGAATCGCCCCTACGAATTGTCCGATACGCTTCTCGGGCCACCGCCGAGTAACCCGGTCGGGTCGCTCGCGTGAGCGTCCCAAGGAAGAAGACCGAGCGCGAGCAAGAGCGCCCATGGAAACGAGCCTCCAGGGCTCGCTCCACGTTTCGGACGGGTGCACGCGAACGAATTGGTTGAAGAGGTGTTCATGAGCGTATTGTCAACGCATCCCCCATCCAAGCAACGGCAATCTCCTCGGAGTCCCCGCAGATCCCACGAGCCGTACCAACCTCAATGGGCTGTGCGCCCGCCGATCTCCGGGAAGCGCTCGTAGGCCCGCTTGAGCGCGTCCAGGTGCGTGGAATCGTCCAGGTCGAGCGGCGCCTCCGTGAGCTGCACAACCCACCCACCGGTCGCGGTACACCGTGAGCGCGAGAGCAGGTCCGCGTCGCGGGCTTGGTCCGGGAACCCAATGGCTCGTGCGGCGGCGGCCGACCAGTAGTTCAGCCACCCGAGGCGACGCGGAATCTCAGGCGAACGAATGTAGTCTGGGAACCTGAGCGCGGGCAGCCCCCGTGGCGGAACTCCTGGCTTACGCACCGGATCGACCGTCTGCCGCGAAATTTCCACAGTCGCGTTGAAAGGCGTAGCATGTCCCCAATACGCGCGTGCGCCTTGCCCAATCGCCGCGAGCACCTCCGCGGCCGCCGCGATACTGGCCGCGTCGAATGGCAGTTGCGCATGAATTTCAAAATGCGGCGCGCCATCCGCGGCAAGACCGTTCGGGTTTTCCCACCCGGAAATCGTCACCAGATGAGCATCGTCATCATTGCAAAGGAACGGAAACCCTCCGTCTGTCCTATTGGACGCGACCCATTCATCGCGGTGAGGTAGCGATATGAGCTCCTCCTTCTCCGAGGTCGTCCACCCCAAGCGCAATCCTGGGAGCGCACGCTCCATTCCATGAACGATGGCAAGCGGGCGCCCATCGTCGCTCGTAAGCACAGGGGCGTATACGCTGATAGTCATCTCATTTCGGCCAAACGCCATGTCAGCACCAATTCATGAGGACGACGGTAAGGGTATCATCCAAACTCTCTCCCATTCACGTACACATCCCCACCGGGGAAGCTGTTGTTCGGCATCTTGTCCGCGCACTCGTTGTGCGGGTCATGCCCGCCCAGGTGGCGCGGCAATGGGATGGGCTTGCATCTCGTGTCGTCCTCCTCGGAGAGGGCGGTCTCGGGCTGCTTCTGCGGCGAGGGATGCCGGGCCGGTGCTTTCGCCGCACGAGGCTGGGCCTCGAGTTCCACCACGAGTTGCTGCGATGCCTCCGACACGTCTCGCAGCAGTGCCTCGAACTCCCGTTGAGCGTCGACCCAGGATGGGCGGCTGTCGAACTCCGGCCCGGCGGTGCTGGAGGGCCAGAGCAGGACGAGGCCCACGAGCAACGGGCCCACCCGGGAGGGCGCCCCGACGAACCTCCTGGCACGACCCGCCTGGGCAAGACCCTCTGCTCCCCTCACCACTTGACGCGGCTCCAAGTCATGACGCGCCCGAAACAGCAGCGCCCGGGCCCGGTCCAGGTCCGCCTTTCCAATCCGCGACTCCTGCTGCACCGGCTCCATCGGCGAGGACACGAGACGGATGCTCGGGCCTGGGGGAGGAGTCGGGACAAAGGCGTGAGACCGTGGCATCGACGGAGAGGGGGGCGCGCTCGCGCAGGCGGAGAGAAAGAGCAGCAGCGAGAAGTAAGCGCGTAGACGCATGGCTACGTTCTTTCAAGCAAGTGGGGTGACGTGGGTCAAGGCGGGCGTGTGCCCGCAGGAGGTGTCGGAGAACTCGTTCCGCTCCCTCGCCTCCTACGAGTCGTCTGACACCCTGGTTGGGCTCCCTCGCCTCCTACGAGTCGTCTGACACCCTGGTTGGGAAGCTCGCCGGGCTGGGTGGGGCCCAGCGTTCTCTTGTGCGGCGAGGTCCTGATAAGCTGGGCGCCGTTGATTCGCGCCCCTTCGATCCGTCTCCTGCCGGGCCTGGCCCTCGTGCTCTGTGCGACGGTGTGCCCGCTGTCCGCCCACGCGAGCCCACGGTCTCTTCTGGCGGGCTGTACGGCGGAGCCGTTCGGCGGTGAGGGGTGGAGCTACCAGTGCGGTGACTTCAGTGCCATCCTCTCGGACCACGCGGGCGTGTCCGCCCAGAGGCTGTGGCAGCGCAGCCGCCGCACCTTCCAGAAACAGGCCGCGGGGGAAGCGACGTTCAAGGTGGCGAAGGCCACGCTGGCGGGCCGCGAGGTGCGCCTCCTGCGCATGCGCCCGAAGGCGCCCGAGGCGCAGGAGTCCTCGGTGTTCGCCGTCGTGCCGGTGAAGGGAAAGGGGGCGCGGCGGCTCCTCTGCAAGGCTCGCGGCACGCCGGAGCTGCAGGCCCGCTGTGGGCAGGTGCTGGAGCAGCTCGCGGCGCAACCGTGGAGGGCCCTCCCCGAGGAGGGGGTGGCCGTGGCGCAATCGGATGCCGCGCTCGCGGGCCGGGAGCTCGTCGCGCCCGACGGGTGCAACCTCACGGCGGACAATGGCAGCGGCCGGATCGAGTGCGGCGACGGCTCACGGCTCGACTGGACCCGGCTCCCCGATGCCTCCCGCCTGCGGGACTCCGTGCAGGAGGGCCTGCTGACGTTCAAGGACGTCCCCCGGGCGAGCTACCTGGAGTCGCGCCTTCCCTGCGCCATCGACGGCGCCAGGACGCAGTGCACGTACCTGCGCATGCTCGGCTCGGGTGAACGGCGGGAAGCGTACTTCGCGGGTGCGGTGGTGCGCGGGATGCCGACGGTCATCTCGTGCATCGCGGGAAGGTCCTCGCGGCTGTTGCCCCAGGCGTGCCAGCAGGTACTCCGCATTCATTAGGGTGTCATTCAGCGGCCAGCGACCGGGGGCGTCAGCACCCGACGAGACCGTCAAGCAGGCGCTTGGCGAGGACCGTCACGGTATCGCGGCGGGTTGCGTCGAGCCGCTCCCACCCGAGGAAAGCGAGCGACACGGGCTCGGTCGCCGTGAAGGCGGAGAGCGAGGTGATCAGCATCACCGCGCCCGCGCGATCCTCCTCCCTCCCGGGGCGGCGCTGGCGAGCGATGGCCAGCAGGTCGGCGACGAGGCCGATGCCGGGGCTCCACAGCCCCTCGAACAACAACGCATAGCCCGGGCCCTGCTCGCTCATCTCGCGCAGCACGAAATCGGTGGTGAGCCGTTGCTCGGCATCGGCGGTGATCGCGCTGACGAGCGCGTCGAGGATACGGTCGAGCCAGTCCCGCGCTTCCGTGGCCGAGAGCGACCCCTTGTTCGCTGCCTCGCGAGCAGCGCACACCAGCGGCAACAGCCGGCGACTGTGCTGTTCAACGATCTCCTGCGCGCAAGCGCGGTGCAGCCCCTCCTTGTTGCCGAAGTGGTAGGCGATCACCGGGAGCGTGACCCCCGCCTCGGCGGCGATCATCCGGGTGGTAGCACCCGCGAAACCCTCACGAGCAAAACAGCGCATGCCCGCCTCGAGGATCCGGGCCCTGGTCATCTCCGTCGGCGTCAGGCGGCTTTTGGTCTCGAGGCTCATGGTCAGCCATATAGGCCGGGAGGAGCCCGTTCCGGTAGGGCACACTCCTGACAGGTTCCTTCTCGGGCGAGCATGCGGAACGTCCTCACGACCAGAACAGGCACTCCGGTTGTTGCGGCGGATCCTATCACCTGATATACGGAATATATCATCTGATAGAGGTGACGAGATGGCTTTACGTGATCCGGTACCGGCGGAGCGCGAAGCAGCGCCAGAGCAGACGGCGAAGCGGGCGGCCGCGCGCGAGTGGAAGATCGACTATCTCTCCCCCGCTGGAGAGCCTTCGTTGGTCCCGCCGGACTCGGTGCAGTGGCGGGTCTACCGCAACCCGATCGTCATGGGCATCGGCGGAGTGGCGGCCGTTCTGCTCGAGTTCGCCGATCCGCGGATCCGCAGCGGGGTCTGGGACCATTCGGTCTACAAGGTGGACCCGCTCGGACGCTCACGGCGTACCGGGATCGCGGCGATGGTGGGGGTGTATGGCCCCGCCTCGGTGGCGCGCAAAGTGATCTCCGGCGTCACGAAGATGCACGCGCGCGTATCGGGCGAGACGCCCAACGGGCAGTCGTACCGTGCGCTCGACCCGGTGCTGCTCAATTGGGTCTCCGCGACGGCTGCCTTCGGCTTCTTCAAGGCCTACCACACGTTCGTTCGTCCGCTCTCTCCGGAGGATCAGGCGCGTTTTTTCAGGGAGGGAAAGCCGGTCGCCGAACTCTACGGCGTCACGCACAGCGTTGGGTCGGAAGCCGAGTTCGTCGCGATGATGGAAGAGCTGCTGCCAGGTTTCGAGCCGCACCCGATCAACCTCGAGTTCCTGAACATCATCGAATCGGGCCGTGCGGCGCCTTCCGTGCCGCGCTTCTTGCACCGCGCGATGGCTCGCGGCGCGGTCGCGATCCTGCCGCCGGTGGTCCGAAAGAAACTGGAGCTCGGTGCGGAATGGGATCTGACCGCGCTCGACCGCCTGGCGCTGACCTCCGCCGGCCGGCTCGCTGACCACTGGCGCGACCGCGACTCTCCAGCCTGGCAGGCGGCGCTGCGTCACGGGCTTCCAGGCGACTTCGCCTGGCGATCGCCGTCGGTGCAGAGAAGCCTGCTCAAGAACTGACGCTCACACATCCGATGTGCGCTCGAGGCGGTCACCCCCGATGCGAGGTGACCTCCACGAACTTCCCATGGAGGACTCATGTCTCAAGTCATGACTCAACAAGACGTTGCCGTGGCACGCCCCAGTCTCCTGAGGACCCTTGCACGCATCTGGCTGGGAGCCTCCTTGCTCCTCGCGGGGGCGGGCCACCTCACGTGGGCCCGCACCGAGTTCCTGGCCCAGGTCCCGAAGTGGGTCCCACTCGACGCCGACTTCGTCGTCCTCGCTTCGGGCGTGGTCGAGCTCGTGCTCGGCGCGGCGCTCATCTTCGCGCGCCGCCTGCGCACGCAAGTCGGGTGGGCGGCGGCCGCGTTCTTCGTCGCGATCTTCCCGGGCAACATCTCGCAGTACGTCAATGGCATCAGCGCGTTCGGTCTCGACACCGACAGGGCTCGGTTCATCCGGCTCTTCTTCCAGCCCGTCCTCGTCGCCTGTGCCCTCTGGTCGACCGGCGCGTGGGCGGCCTATCGTGCGTCGAAGCGCTCGAAGTGACGGCTTCTCCTCCGCCCTATGCGTTGAAAATGGGCGGGGTGGTCTCGGTCAGGGAGGGGACCGGCTCGTCGTTGGACATCGCCAGGAGGCCCTTGAAGCACCGGGCGGCGAGGAGCCAGTTCTTCGGCTGCTTCATGTCGAGGCCGCCCACGAGCTGCTTGAGCATGCTGAGGGTGTCGAAGTAGACGCGCTCGCAAACCAGCGTCTCGGTCGCGTCGAAGATGAAGTACGCCGTCACGCGCACCCGGAACCTGTTCCCGGTAGGGGGAATCTGGCCCAGCGGACCCAGGTGGGTGCCCATCAACCAGAATTCGACGATGACGGCGTCGTCGCTGTGCCGCAGCGCGATGATCTCGTGGCTCTGATCCGGGAACGCGATGCGGGTCTCGCGGTAGTACCTGCGCACCCTGCTGTCGCCGTCGTGCACCGTCAGGGTGGGGATCAGCTCGTAACGGGGATGGGGGAAGGTCGACAGGACGTCATCCCAGTTCTGCTTCACCTCGTCGTGGAAGTGGTTCAACACCAGCTTCTGCCGTGCCTCGCGGACCTGCTCAGTGGGCATGCGTGCCTCTTTTCTTGGGGGAAGGACTTCAGGGGAAGGGGCGGTCAGCCCCGGTGATGGATGGCCCGGTGGCTGAACGTGGGGGCCGTGCCAGGGTGGGTCCATGCAGCGGTGAGTTCGCTGGACGGGAAGAACTGGAGGAATCGTTCGTCCGCCTGGGACCGGTCGACCAGCGTCTTCTCGAGGATCAGCGAGTTGTACTGGTCCACGGTGGTCTCCAGGGTATTGGCGTTGAGGATGACCTCCTGCCCCCAGGTGCGCGCCCACCGCGCGAGCCCTGGCATGCGCGAGTGCTCCGGGGTCAGGCACTCCGCGGCGATGGCATTCTCACTGCTGGCCCAGATGCCAGTGGACGTGTTCAGGACGAGGGACTGGTTGCCGAGGACGTGACCCGGCGTGGCGACCACGGCGACACCGGGCCCGAGGACGTGCCCTCCCTCGATGGCGAGGAAGACGTCGGGCCGGAGGTCCGCGAACGTCGCCGCCTGGTACCACGGCTGCTGCAGGGGATGCAGATCCGCCATGGCGGCGAGTTCATCGCGTTGAACGATGACCCGGGCATTGGGAAGGAGAGGCTTCACGACGCCGCCCAGGTCCTCCTGGGGGGCGGTCGTCCCCACCCAGCGCCTCAGGTCCTGGGTGTGCAGGTGGTCGAACATCAGGTAGTCGACCTCCTCTGGAGCGATTCGCATGCGCGCCAGATGGTCCAGCACCGTGCCGTGTTCCTTCACGAGGAGGGAATGCAGGGGCTTGGGGACACGCGCCCCCAGCGCCGCGAAGTACGGCGTCTTGCGGCCGAGTTCGAAGTCGCTCGGCTCGAAGAGCAGCACGCGCCGCCGGCCATCGGACTCGCGCCAGCGGATGACCAGCATGCGATTGGTGATGGACAGGAAGGGAGACAGCGCCGTGCTGGCGCGGAACAGTCCGAACGCCGTGGGGTACGGCATCGTGACCAGGTCACAGGTGTCCACGCTGTCAGGCGTTCCCGTCGACACGAACTCCGAGCGGAACCGGGCGGCCCGCGTCCGGGCCCAACGCAGCCTGGCGCCGGAGCCTCCCGGCACGCGCTCCATGCCGTCGAAGGCGTCGATGCGCGCGCCAATCCCGGACATGTCCGCGACATTGGAATCCAGCCACTCACGCCGCATCGAGCACCTTCCGCGTTTACCTACGCTGTAGACTGGAAGTAATCCTACGACGTAGGTATTGTCAACGTCATGAAGCGTTCCGACAGGCGAGAGCCCGACATGGAGCCGGCCGGCGAGGCACCCCGGCGCGGCCGGCCGAGGGGAGGTCCCCGGCTCACGCGGGAGAAGGTCCTCGAGGCCGCCTTGACGCTCGTGGACCGTGGAGGGATCGAAACGCTGAGCATGCGGAGCCTCGCCACGGAGCTCGGCGTGGACGCGATGAGCCTCTACAACCATGTCGCCAACAAGGATGCGGTCCTCGACGGAATCGCGGAGCTGTTCCTGGGACGCATCGGCCTGCCCGAACCGACCGGTGACTGGCGCGCGGATGTCCGCGCGCTCGCGGCGGCCTTCCGACACGCGGCGGCCCAACACCCCCAGGCCGCCCCGCTGGTGCTCACGCGCCAGCTCGAGTCCTTCAAGGGCCTCGTGGGCACGGAGTCAGCGCTCGGACTGCTGCATGCGGCTGGTTTTCCACCGGAAGAGGCCGTCCATGCCCTGAGGACCGTCCTCGCCTTCCTGGTCGGGACGCTCCTGCGCGAGGTGTCCTCCGGGCCGACCTTCAGCGGCCAGAACCTCGGGGGCCTGGTGGAGCGCCGCGTGGAACTCGAGAACTCCGGCTTCCCCCACGTGGCCAGGGCCGCGCTCCACCTGGCCGCGTGCAACCACGAGGCGGAGTTCGACTTCGGCATGGACTTGCTGGTGGCCGCGCTCGAGCAGCGGGCACGCGCCCGGCGACCCACCGCGACGACCGCTGACCGCCGAACGCGAAAACCACGGTAGGGCCACTCAAAAAAACAAGCCTGGAGATAACGTCTGCTCATGGGGTGAGAACCAGCCCATCCGCCACACAGCGCTCCACTGCCGCGCGGATGTCGGATTCCGCCACGCCCGTGGCCACGGCCACCTCGGCCGGAGCCAGCGCCTCCACCGCCATCTTCAGGGCCAGCAACGCCACGTCATCCGCGGCCATATACAGGCTCACCAGGTCTCGCGGGTGGCGCCACAGCAGCGCCAGTTCCTCACCCGACCGCGGCTCGCCTCGAGCGCCACCTCGGACGAAGGGACATAGCCGACAGGAGTGCCGCAACACCACGAGCGTGGGATTGGGCGAGAGCCGCTCCACCGTCACTGGCACCCGCTCCTCCGAGGCGTACACCGCGAAGTCCGTCCACTCGAAGCGCGCCAGCTCCGGCACCCACGCGGGCAGCCCACGCTCCGGCGCCTTGTCCGAGAGGAAGTCCGGGAAGTGCTCTCCCAGCCGATTGAGCTCGTAGTGCCGGGCGGGCCCGGTGGAGAAGTAGCCCCGCACCAGTTCTTCCCAGGCGACCTCGCCCACGCATCGCCTCACCAGTGGAAAGAGTTTCTCCACTCCATCCGCCACGTGGTGGCGCACGAAGCGCCCATACAGCGCCACCCGCGCGCGCGGTGCCTCCCACCCGGGGTGCGCCCCATACAGCCGCTCCAGTCCTGTCGCACCGGGCTCCGCCAGGAAGGTCCTCATGGACTCGAAGAAATGCTGGAGGCCCGGCATCACCGTTCTCCCAGCGCTCCGAGCACCGCACGCGCCCGAGCCGCCTCGTCCAGCACGGCATCCAGCGACGGGATGTCCTGGTCCCACTCGATGAGCGTCGACACCGGGCCGGTGCGCTCCAGGAGGTACTGGTAGAGCGACCACACCTCGTCGCGGACGGTGTCTCCGTGGCTGTCGATGAGCATGTCTGGCAATTCCGTGTGGCCAGCCAGATGGACCTGCACCACCCGCTCCAGGGGCAGTGCGTCCAGGAAGGCCCTCGGGTCGTAGTCGTGGTTGCGCGCGTTCACGTACACGTTGTTCACATCGAGCAGCAGGCCACAGTCGGCCTCCTCGACCACTGCCCGGAGGAAGGCGGCCTCGGACAGGGTGCGCCCGGGCATGTGTGCGTAGTAGGTGATGTTCTCCAGCAGGAAGGGTCGCTCCACCCTCGCCACCACCTCGCGGATTCGTGGCACCACGTGCTCCACCGCGTCCTCGGAGAAGGGCAGTGGCAACAGGTCGTGCAGGTACACCCCGCCCAGCCGCGCGTAGCACAGGTGGTCGGAGAAGAAGGGGGAGTCCACCCGCGCCACCAGCGCCGCGAGCCGGGTCACATAATCCTCGTTCAGGGGCTCGGGCCCACCGATGTCGAGTCCCACCCCGTGGGGAATCACCGGCCAGCGCTCGGCGCAGGCGTCCAGCGCCCGTTGCGCGCGGCCCCCCAGGGTGAGGAAGTTCTCGGAGACGAACTCCACCCAGTCCAGTACTCGCGCGGTGCGAGGGAGTTGCTCATGGAATTCCCGCCGCAGCCCGATACCGGCCCCCAGCGGCTTCAATCCCTGACGCCATGAACGGCCCATGAGCTACCTGCCACCACCGCAACCGCTCTCGCCGCAGCTCGCGTGGGAGCCCTTCTCCGGCGTCGCGGCCTTCTGGCCGCCGCCACAGGTGCCCTCGCCGCACGAGGCCTCGCCCCCCTTCTGGGTGGCCTTGCCGCTACAGGTGTTCTCACCGCACGAGGCCTCGCCGCCCCGGGTGCTCCCAGCGCCCTGGGTGCCGTTCTCCGTGCCGGGCTCCGCCGAGCGGTGGGTGGTTGCACATCCCGTCGCGAGCGAGCCGAGGGACAGGGTTCCGACGATTGCTGCCAGGGTCTTGACGTTCATGGAGTGTTTTCCTTGTCATGTGAATTCTTGCTTTGCGTCATGTTCATCTTCCGGCCGTGAGCTGCATGGCGAGGGCTGCTAACGCGAGGGGCTGATGCGGAAGCGTTGGTTGTCCTGGCCAGTGCACGCGGCCTGGATGAGCCCGGAACTCTTGCCGTGTGAGGCCGCCAGGCATTTGCCGCTAAGCTCGTTGCGAAGCTCCCGGTGCCCATCGGCGCCCCTGTCGCTCACGCGGAACACCTGGCAGCTCGCGCCATTGCACGGCTTCTGGATGATCGCGGCGCCGTCCTCACGGCTTCCGTTCTCGACGTCCACGCATAACTGGTTCGCCTGGGAGACGATGTTGAACGTCTTGTCCTCGGGCTTCCCGACCGGCTTGAGCGAGAAGCCCTGGCCGGGCTGGGTCTTGTTGGGGGTCAGCATGACGGCCGCTCCCTCCTGTCCCTCCGGGCCACCGCCAAGGGTCATCACCTGGGGGCTGTCCTTCAGGGTGATGACGAGGGGAGTGGACTCGGCTCGTGCCGAGGTGCTGAGTCCCAGGGTCGTCATGGCGGCAACCACCGCCACGGACAGCATCCGGCTCATCATGTGTCTTCCTTTGGTGTGAAGGGTTGAGGCGCTCCACGGATTGGAGTGCCCTCTCCGCTCATGTGATGGAGTCAGGAACCACCGCCTCTTCGGAGCCAGCCCTGGAGCCATCCAGAGGGTTGCTCCCGTGCTTGTCGTTCCTGCTCCGCGGGCCTGTCCGTGCCGGCCTCCGGTCCAGGTGCCATCGAGTCCTGCTCCGCGGGCTGCCCCGGCACCAGGGGCCATCCCCGCTCGAAGAGCACCCGGCGGGTGAGCTTGCCTTCCTCGTAGAGCTCGAGCGGACCCTCGGGTCTGTCCTGCTCGAGGGTGTGCTTCATCAGCGGCTGGCCGTCCCGCCAGGCGAGCAGCTCGCCGTGCGTCCTGCCCTCATGGAATCCGAGCTGCATGCGGAAGCGACCCTGCTCGTCCTGGAGTTCCGCCGGCCCGTGGAGCTGGCCGTCCGCGAACATGACCCGCTGCACCACCTGGCCGTCGGAGTCGTAGAGGCTCGTGGGCCCGTGCAGCAGGCCCGCGCGCCAGTGCGATTCCTGGACGAGCCGACCATCCTCGTCATAGGTGGCCGCCACTCCATCCAGCCGACCCTCGTCGTCCTCGAAGTAGCGCTCGCGCACCCGCCCCCGCTCGTCCTTCTCGATGAATTCCGTTGGCACGGGCTCATCCCTCCGCTCAGGGGGTGGGCGGAATCGGTGGGAGCGGAGGCCCTCCCATCGGAAGCGGAATCATCGGGCCCAGGATCATCAGGGGCGTCGCCTTGAGCATGTGCATGAGCTTGACGTTGCTGATCAACGTCTGGGCATCGGCCATCATCATGAGCTTGGAGCTGTGCCGCAGCATCGTGCCCGCCGAGCTCTCCAGGGCCAGCTTCGCATTCTGGGTGAGGTTCATCCCCGCGATGCTCTTGAGCGACATCTTCGCTTCCTGCGTGAGGTTCCTTCCCGCCTTGACGTCGATGGAGCCCCGCACGTCCAGGGTGAGGTTGCCCCGGACCCGGATGGTGCAGTTGCCCTGGATCTCCGTCACGCTGTCGCGCTCCACGGACACGTTCATGTCCCGGCGGGCGTGCAGATAGAGCTCCTCCGCGCCCTTCTTGTCCTCGAAACGCAACTCATTGGGCTGTCCCCCGCCGGAGGCATCCCCGCGTACCGTGCTCCGGGTCTGCCCCGCGGGCAACGGATAGGGCACCACCTGCTCGGCGTTGTAGACGGAGCCGGTGACGATGGGCCGATCCGGATCCCCATCCAGGAAGGTGACCAGCACCTCCTGGCCCACGTGTGGCAGGAAGAAGTGGCCCCAGCCCTTGCCCGCCTGGCCCTGCGCCACCCTCATCCAACACGAGCTGCGCTCGTCCTTCTGGCCCTCCCGATCCCAGTGGAACTGGACCTTCACGCGGCCGAATCGGTCCGTCCAGATCTCCTCGCCCGCCTTGCCCACCACCCGGGCGCTCTGCACGCCGTGGACGACTGGCCGCGGCGTCACCCGGGGCGGACGGAAGGGCGTGGCGGCGGGGATGGCCTCGAAGCTGTTGCTATAGGCCCCCACCGTGGCTGAGTGCGACACCCAGCACAGCACGTACGCGCCATTGATGTCCTGGCGCTCGTGCTCGGCGAGGGTGAAGCGGTAGCCAGGGATGAACCAGCGCACGTGACCCTGGCCTCGCAGCGTCCGGGCCTGAGCCTCGTGCGCCTCCAGGCGGATCCGGCCGCGCTGCTCACCCACGTCCCGGCGGGTGAAGGCACCGGGGTATTCGTACTGCTCCTGGCGCCCCTCCTTGCCCTTCACCTGCGCTTGCAGCCGGGTGGATGGCGTCTCGAAGAAGTAGTCCCCCAGGGCGTAGCGTCCGGGTACCACCTGCTGCTCCAGCTCGCACCCGGTGATGGCGTCCTCCGTCCGCGCCTCATCCAGGTGCCCCTGGACCTTCGCCGTCCCGGGACCCGGGCAGGGCTCATGGGCCGCCACATCGTCCGCCAGCACCAGCGTGTGCCGGTCCTTCGTGTGCTCGAAGAAGTAGAAGATGCCTTCGTCCTCCATCAGCCGTGAGGCGAAATCGAAGGCGGACTCCTGGTGCTGCACGCAGTACTCGCGAGGCGTGTACGTGCGCCGCAACGCCAGCCGGAAGTCGGTGAAGCCTTGCTCCTGGAAGAGCTGCTGGAGGATCTGCGGCACCGTCAGGTTCTGGAAGATGCGGCTGTCGCGGGTGAGGGTGAGCAGCCAGAACCAGGGGCGCAGCTCGGCGAGGTACCGGGTGAAGTCCCCGAAAGTGCCGGCCTGGACGAAGCGGGTGATGATGCCGTGGAAGAACCGCTCGCCGCCCGTGCGTTGCGCCAGGGAGATGGCGGCGCCCTTGCCCACCACCCGGGAGAAGTCCACGTCGAGTCGCTCGGAGTGCAGCTCCAGCGTGAAGTGGAAGGGCCGGGAGAGGGCCTCCTCGCCCTGGAAGCCGTGCAGCAGCAGCACGTCCTTGCCCAGGGGCGTGGTGACGGAGAGGTAGACGTTGTCCTGCGTGTATCCCGACCTCATGTTCCATCCTCCCGCGCGCCGTGCGCGGACATGTGACGGGGCGAAAGCGCCACCGCCTGGGTTCCCTGCCGGCCGGGCCTTGCCCTCAGCCAGGACGTCCACCCCAGGCGCGGGCCGCTCGGCGCGCCCAGGGGTTGCTCGGGGATGTCGCCGGAGCGCACCACCAGCACCAGCCACACCTCGGGCCCCGGGCCCAACGCGAAGCGGGTGAGCGAGCGCAAGGTGCTCAGTCCCCCACCACCGGGCAGCAGCTCCACATAGCGGCGCCAGGAGAGAGGGCCCAGCTCCAGTTCCAGGCCCGCCTGCTCCAGCCAGGCGCGCCCGCCGAGCACCGCGCCCTGGCCGAGCCGCTGGTTGCGTCCGGTGGGGCCCAGGCGCGTGCGCTGTTCCTCTTCCAGCTCCATCCAGGCGCCCCGGGGCGCTCGCGGCTTCACTCCCACGCCCAGCGCGTCCGAGAGCATCGCCCGCAGGGCCTCGAGGGACACGGGCCGGTGCGCCAGCAATCCCGCGTAGCGCAGCAGCCGCCGATCCTCCACCTCCAGCCGGCCGCGCGTGCCCCGGGTGCCCAGGCCCATGAGCGCATACAGATAGCGGGCCACGTCATGGGCCTCGGGCACGCCCGGCTCCAGCCACACCCGGCGCCGCACCCGCCCCTGGTACAGCAGCGACAGCAGCCGGTGGTGGAAGATGTCCAGGAAGTCGCGCAGGCCCGTGTCCCCCACGCGCGTCCTGTCCCGGAGCTGCTGGGCGAAGGGCCTCGGCAGCGGCCCCTGCACCCCGCCCAGACCGAGGAAGGCCACCGTCATCTCCGGCGTGCCCCCGGGCCTCGCGGGCGGCATCACCTGGACGATGTCGCTGGCGGGAAAGGCCAGCTCCACCGAGGCGCGCAGCCGCACCGGCTCCTTCGGGCGGAGCAGGCGCAGCAGGCGCATCGCCTGGAAGAAGTCGAAGCGGTGGCCGGACTCGAAGAGCTCCTGGGCTACACCAGGGGCGCGTCGCCGGCCATGGGGGGCCATCTCTTCCATGTGTCCTCCCGCTGCTCGCTCCTCGCCACGAGCTGGGTGAAGGAATCCACCGGGGCGTACAGGCCGAAGAAGTGGTGGAGCACCGCCGCGAGCAGCAGCGCACTGCCGCCCACGTAGAGGGACTCGTCGAAGGTGAGGGTGAGTTCCTGGCCGCGGCAGAAGCCCCGCCAGGCATCCCAGCCGCGCTGGCGCACCACCGGGCGGCACGTCAGCCCCGTCAGCCCCTGGAGCTGCTGCTCGCACACCTGGCCGCCGGAGAAGTCATGCAGCCGCAGCAGCTCCTCGAGCGCCTCCAGCGCCTGGGGGCCGTTGGCGAGCGAGAGGTGGTTGAGCGACAGCAACGAGACGAGCTGCCAGAGCATGGCGCCCCGCTCCGGGGGCGCGCGGGGTGGCGTGGGACGGCGCAGGCAGCGGATGGCGCCCACGGGGACGCGCTCCTCCACCTGGAGCTCCGCGCCGGGCCCGAGTTGCACGGGCAACTCCCCATTGGTGCACAGCGTGTGCACGTGCAGCGTCTGCTCCGCCGGCAGGTGCGGGTCGAGCTCCAGGTCCACGAAGGACAGCAGCATCTGGGAGCCCGGTCCCTGCGCGCGGCCGGTGGGCTGACGCCGGGCGTACCAGAAGGCGCGCGGCTCCTGTCCGTCATCCCGGTGGCGCCAGGAGAAGAGCGGCTCCACCCCGCGCGTGTGCCCGGCCCCCTCCGTGGCGGCGGTGACGGAGAGGATGGAGTGCAGCTCCAGCTCCTGCTGGCGGCGGTAGTCGGGCACCAGCGGGTACTCGGTGCGGCGCTGATCCAACCGGATGGGCTCGGCCAGCTTGGGAAAGAGATTGATGATGGGGGTGCAGCCCAACCGGAACGTCTCCGGAGTGAGCGCGAGCTGCTCCTCGGGCATGGCATCCAGCAGCACGAACACCTCGAGCGCCTGCTGCGACGCCTGGAGGCACGCGCGATCCAGCGCCAGCTCGAAGAAGAGGAACTTCTCGGGGAAGGCGAAGTACTCCTGCAGGAGGCGATAGCCGCGGTGCTGGTGGGGCAACGAGGGCAGCACCGCCTCCTCGGGGCCGAAGCCGAGCTGCCGCAGGCTGTCCGCGGGTTGGAAGCGAGGCTCGCCCGGAGAGCCATCCGGCACGAGCGCCACGCTCCGGGCATGGCAGGTGAGCAGTTCGTAGAGGCGGAAGGTCAGCTCGGAGGGTCCGTCGAGGAAGAACTGGAGCCGCTCCAACTGGAGGTCCGCCAGCCGGGCCTCGCGGGCCTCCAGCCGCAGCCGGAGCACCGCCGACACGTCCCGCCGCCCGCGCAGCCAGCCGATGGAGAGTGGGGACTCCAGGCTCGCCTCCGTCACCTGGATCGGCCAGAGCGTCACCGGGGCGCAGGTGCGGAAGCGGCAGGTCTGCCCCGGGCGTGGCTCGGCCAGGAGCTGCGTACCGCGCTCGACGCGGCTGCCGGCCAGGGGCAGGCCAGCCGCTGTATCCACCTCGAAGCAGGCGATGGACAGCGAGGGCAGGGACTCCACCAGGTGGGGAGCCAACAGGCCCAGCAGGGTGGTGGAGAGTTCCGGCAGATCGCTGTCGAAGGCATGCTGGACGCGCGCGGTGAGGAAGGCGAACGACTCGATGAGGCGCTCCACGTGGGGGTCTCCCACCTCGCTCGCGCCCAGCCGGAGCCTCGCGGCCAGCTTGGGATAGCTGGCCGCGAACTCCGCTCCCGCCCCGCGCAGCCATGCCAGCTCCCGCTGGTAGGCCTGGAGCAACTCGTCCTGACTGGTGCCCATCACTTGCCTCCACTCGTCGCCACTGCCGTGAACGTGTCTGTCCTCTGACTCAGGCCGACTTGTTGGTCTTGCGATCCCACTTCGTCGAATTGCTGTCCCCTTCCTTCCAGGTGATGCTGGCGTAATCGAGCTTCACCGTCTCGACGGGGTCGCCCTTCCCCCCGGCCGAGACCGAGACACCGGTGACGACGACATCCGTCATCTCGTAGGTGAAGATCTTGCTGTCCTCGCTTCCAGCCACGGTGAGGGTGGCCGCGCCAACGCTCTCTCCCTTGCTGCAGGACAGGTAGAGATTGGGCGAGGCTTTATCCACCAACTTGGTGATGACGAGCTCTCCGTGGCTGGGGCGGCCCTGCCTCTTGACCTCACCATCGTTGGACCGCTCGTTGAGGCTCATGGGAAAGGAGATCTCGTAGCGATAGGAGAGGACCTCGATCTGGCCCGTGTACGCCTGTACCTTCGAGCTGCCCTGCGCCTTGGCGATCTTGAGATAGATGCTTTCTGGCATGTCTGTCGATTCCTCGCATGATGAGGGGGGATTATCTTGCTCTCGGTTCGGGTGGAGATGGGCGCGGAGGGATGTGACAGGTGTCCGCGGTTTTTTCCGGCGCCCTCGTCACATCCTGGACCAGTCCCATCCATGGCCAGGATGGCTGAAGTTAAAAAAGAGAATGGAGACAGGATGCTCATCATCTGTACGAGGGACAATCGGATTCGGAATTACCCCAACAGCGCGAATACCTGGGGCACGGTCGTCGCCATGAATAACGCGAACGGTCCACAGGCCGCGACGCAGGAGTTGCAGACGCTGATCGGTCAGCTCGGCCCGAACGAGCCCCTGTGCCTGTCAGCGCATGGCAATGACGAGGCGATCGGCGATGAACAGTCTGGAGGGAACAACTGGGGATGGTCGGTCAATGACATCGCGGGCATCTTGAGAAACTCTGCCCCGGCTGGGTACTCGGGTCCCATTCTCATCCATGCCTGCATGGAGAAGGTGGAGAACTTCACGGCTCGGCTGGCGCTGGCGCTCGAGGGGCAGAACGTCCTGAACGGTGTATGGATCTATGGCACCAACCGTGACATGGATTGTTCCGAGGGGTATCCACGCCCGACCAAACTGGATGACAACGCCGCGCTGCAGAGCACCCGGGTCGGTTCGCAGAGCACCCGGAGCAGTTGACACGTGCCGGCGGGGGTCTCTTCATCGGCCCCCGCCTCCTGCTTCACGCCGCGCCCCGGGAAGGCACGCGCTTCCCGTGCCATCCCGGAGCGTCTGGCTTTCCTGCCTACGTAGCCGCCTGGGGCAGATCGGACACCAGGCGGATGGAGGCGGTCAGCTCGTTGAGCTGGAAGTGGGGGCGGAGGAACACCACCGCGCGGTAGTTGCCAGGGTGACCCGGTACCTCGGTGACGTCCACCCGCGCCTCGCGCAGCGGCTGACGGGCCTTGATGGAGAAGGACGCGTTCTCATTGATCTGCACGTACTGGCTGATCCACCGGTTGAGGTAGTCGGAGATCTCCTGCCGAGAGGCGAAGCCGCCGATCTTGTCGCGCATGATGACCTTGAGGTAGTGCGCGAAGCGCGAGGCGGACAGGAGGTAGGGGAGCTGGGAAGACAGCTCCGCGTTGGCGTTGGCCTGGGGCGTGTCGTAGCGGCGGGGCTTGTTGGCCGTCTGCGAGCCGAAGAAAGCCGCGTAGTCGGTCCCCTTGCAATGACACAGGGTGATGAAGCCCAGGTCGCTCAACTCCTTCTCACGCCGGTCGGTGATGGCCACCTCGGTGGGGCATTTCTGGGCGATGTCTCCCTCGTCGGTACGGAACGTATGGGTGGGCAGCCCCTGGACGATGCCGCCTCCCTCCACCCCGCGGATGTTGGCGCACCACTGGTGCTGGGCGAAGGCGGAGGTGACGCGCAGGCCCAGGGCGTATGCCGCGTTGCCCCACAGATACTTGCGGTGATCGCGGCCATCCACGTCTTCCCGGTAGCCGAAGCCGTCCACGGGCACCGTGTCCTCGCCATAGGGCAGCCGCGCCAGGATATGGGGCAGAACCAGCGCCACGTAGCGGGCGTCCTCCGAGTCCCGGAAGCTGCGCCAGCGGATGAGCTCGGTGCTCTCGAAGATGCGCGCCAGGTCTCTCGGGGCGCCAATGTCCGTGAAGCTGTCCAGGTCGAACAGCGAGGGACTGGCCGCGGTGATGAAGGGCGCATGGGCGGCGGCGGTCACGTGGGAAATGGATTCCAGCAGCGCCACGTCCCGCGGAACGCGGCCGAACTCATAATCGCCGATGAGTACCCCATAGGGTTGCCCGCCGAAGGTACCGTATTCCTCCTCGTAGACCTTCTTGAAGAGGGCGCTCTGGTCGAACTCGGGCGCCCGCTCCAGGTCATCCAGCAGCTCCTTCTTGGTGGCGTGCAGGACCCGCAGCTTCAGGTTCGTCCCCGTCTCGGTGCCATGGACCAGCATGTGCAGCCCCCGCCAGGAGGCCTCCAGCCGCTGGAAGGGCTCGGTGTGGAGCACCTCGTCGAGCTGCGCACCCAACAGCTCGTCGATGCGGGCGATGCGCTGGTTGATGAGCGCGACCAGGTCCACGTCGCTCGGGATGGACTCGGTGGTGAGTGCCTGGTCCACGAGCTCGCTCACCAGCTCTCGGGCGCGGGGCTGCTGGCTGTCATCGCGCGCCAGCCTGCCCTCCTCGATGATGCGCGCCAGCAGTCCCCCCTCCGGCTCCGCCACCGCGGCCTGTGCTCCCTGCGTTGCTTCTTGCGTTGCTTCCTCGAACATCTCTCTCTCCGTGTTGGATATGGGTGGATGGATGGGACCGGGCGTTCACGGCTCGCGCTTCGTCGCCAGCTCGGACTGGAGCGCCTGGAGCCGGGCCCTGTCGGCCAGCGCGGACCGCAGCACGTCCGCCAGCGCGTCATTGCCGTCCAGCTTGGCGATCAAGTCCACCAGCCGCTGGCGCGACTCCAGGAGCTTGCGCAAGGGCTCGATCTGCTCGACGAGCTGGCGAGGGTGGAAGGAGTCGATGCTCTTGAAGCGCAGTTCCACGGCCATGCGGCTGTCACCGTCACGGAGTTTGTCCGGCACGGACAGCCGCAGCAGAGGGCCGATAGCGGCCATGACCTGGTCGAAGTTGTCGCGGTCGACCTCCACGAACTTGCGCTCCTTCAAGCGCGGGAGCTCCTTCTGCTGGCCAGCCAGGTCCGCCAGGACGCCGACCACCAGCGGAAGCTCTTTCTGCTCCACCGCGTCACCAATCTCCACGTCATAGGTGATCTGTACTCGCGGCGGCCGGACCCGGTCCAGGACGTGCTGGATGCTTTCCTTTGCAGGCATGTCTTTCCTTCCTCTTGGTTATGTCTGGGTTTTGCTGCGCACTGCGAGGATGGAGAGGGACGCGGAGAGATGTGATGGGCGTCGACTACTCGTCCACCTCCACCAGCCTTCCGCTCCGGTCCAGCCGCAGCGGAAGGGAGATGGGTTCGGTGATGGGGCCCTGCACCAGCCGGGCGGTGAGCACCGCGATGGGGGAGCCCTCCCCCTCGGGAGGAAGCTGAACGGCGACCTGGAGTTGTCGCAGGCGCGGCTCATAGGCCTCCACCGCTCGGGCGATGAGCCGCTCCAGGAGCCGGGCATCCGCGGCGCTCGGGCCGAGAGGCCGCAGGTCCGGCAACCCGTAGTCGAGGGCCGAGCGCTCGTGCGGCTCGAGCGAGCTGGCCTGCTCCAGGGAAAGCGTGCAGCGAGTGTTCAGCGCGTGGGCCACCTCGCGCTTCACCGAGGCAAGCAATTCCTGCTCATCCATCCATGGGAAGCTCTCCACGTCCACCAGCCGATCCAGCAGCGGTGCCGGGAATCCGTGTGTCTGCCTGTTCCATGACATGTCATTGCCTCACGAGGATGGGTAGGCCTCACTGCTTCTCCGGCTTCATGCCGAGCAGGGACTGGATGGTTTCCAGGTTGGAGGAATCGGGGACGAGTTCCGCGAGGAGCTGGTGGAGTGGCATCTGGCCCCAGCTCACGGCGCGTTTGACCAGGTAGGCGACGGGGCTGTGGGGCTCGGTGCGCCGCAGGTAGTCGGAGGCGAGGGTCAGGAGCTGGTACGCCTCCTC
This sequence comes from Cystobacter fuscus, assembly GCF_002305875.1. NCBI lineage: Bacteria > Pseudomonadati > Myxococcota > Myxococcia > Myxococcales > Archangiaceae > Cystobacter > Cystobacter fuscus. The sequence continues at coordinate 10,486,973 of NZ_CP022098.1, forward strand.
CCGGCTGCGGATGGCGCGCGGCGGCCGCCCGGTGCCCGAAGCCGCCGCGAGAGCCTCCGTGTCGGGCGGGGTCCCGGTCATTTCTCCAGGCTCCTCCCCCCGCGAGGAATCAGCGCGCAGCGTGGCGGCCAGCGCCTGGATGTCACCGAGGACGGAGCGCGTGCGGCGGAGCACCGCGCTGGTGCGTCCCAGCCGCGAGTCGAGCGACTGCTCCAGCGCGCTGCTGGCCTCGAGCGCGGCGGCCACCTGCCGTGCGAGCGCGTCGACGGCGGAGGTGGGCATCTGGGCGGCGGTCCCCAGGAAGATGTCTCGAGTCAATGGACTGCTCGTGGCTTCGTTGGCGTTCGCTTCTCCCTCGGCCGGCGCCTCCTCGCGGGTACCCCGTTGTTTCTCGTGGTGGAGGATCCGCTGCCAGTCCGCGAAGTCATGACTCACGGCGCCGGGGGCTCGAGTCTTGACGAGCGGCACCCTGGCGAGGACGAGGGGAAGCTTGTCGTCGAGCCACGCCAGGGGAGCGAGCCGGGCCTCCTCGTCGCCCTCCTCGAGGGCGGGCCAGAGCGAGTCCCAGAAGCGCTCGACCAGCGCGGTGGTCAGCCTCAGTCCCCGCTCCACGCCCGGGAAGCCCTGCTGTATCCCCCAGGCCTCGGTGAGCCAGGCGGCGAGCTGCAGGTCCTTTGATTCGTGTGCCAGGGTCCGCAGGCAGAGCTCGGCCACCTGGGCCCAGTTGGCGCGCTTGAGGGAGGTCTGCCAGACCCCTTGGGGCAGCGTGGGGTCATCCTCGCGGCGTGCCTCGCGGATCTGGTCGTAGAGCGGCTCGTAGCGCAGGCCGCGACCCGAGGGCGCGTCGGGGGAGATCGGCCTCAGGAGCAGCTCGAGGTCCGGCGGAGCGGCGGAGGGCATGTCGTCCATGGCTAGGGGCTCGGGGAGGAAAGTGGGGGCGGAGGGGCGTCATCGAAGGAGGAGTCGCCCGCCCGGGTGGATGGGGGCGGAGGGGCGTCATCGAAGGGGGAGTCGCCCGCCCGGGTGGATGGGGGCGGAGGGGCGTCATCGAAGGGGGAGTCGCCCGCCCGGGTGGGTCGGGGCGGAGGGGCGTCATCGAAGACAGTGGACTGGGCCGGCCTGGGTGCCGGGCGGCGCCGGGCGGGAGCCTCCTTCCTCGGCGGGGGTGCCTCGGGGGGCGGTTCCACCACCGGTTCCACCACCGCCACCGGAGGCGGAGCGGGAGGTTGCTCGCGGCCTCGCACTCCCTTCCACAGCACGCCCAGGAAGAGCACCGCGAGCAGCACGCTGACGGCGAGCGCGCCCTGGAGCAGGCCGACGCCCCTCCGGTTGATGCGCGCGGCCTCCGCGTCCGGGCTGGCCAGTCCGCTCTCGGGGAAGGCCTTGCGCTCCAGCAGGTGGGTGATGAAGGCCAGCGAGCGCGGACTTCCTCCGGGACCCGTGGCGCCTTCCGCCTCGGGGTCCCCGCAGAAGTAGAGGCCACGCAGCAGCGCGGGCTGGGTGAAGGCGGAGGACTGGAAGAGGACATCGAGCAACCGTCGCACCGGCCCGGCCAACGCGCGCAGCTCGGACGGGAAGAGGAAGGAGGTCTCCCGGTCCGGCTGCGTGCCGTGTCCGTCCGCGAGCAACTCGAGTTGGAGTCCACACAGCTCCCGGTGGATGACCTGGAAGGCCTCGTCCACCCAGGCGGAGGTGTAGGGCTCCTGGGGGGAGTACGGGCTGGACCATCCGAGCATCTCGTCCCGCCTGCGTGGCGGCAGCGACCGGCAGAAGGCGGTGAAGCCGGGGATGACGTCCGAGCGGGTGATGACGATGAAGACGGGTACGCGCACCCCCAGCTCACGGCGCAGGGCCTGAAGTCCCTGGAAGAGGCCCTGGGCCATGCGCTCCAACCCGACGTCATCCAAGGCCTTGGGCCCGGTGAGGTGCGTGGCGGACACGGTCAGCATCAGCCCGTCGATGGGCCGCTGGCCGCGGACGCGTTTCAGGCGCTGGAGGACGGCCCGCCACTCCTCCGTGGGCTGTTCTGTCATGCCGGGCATGTCGAGCACGACGCCCTGATCGAAGAGCCAGACCCCCCAACCGCCCGCCTCCATCTCCCCGCGGGTGGGCGAGCCGTAGGGTCGGCGAAGGTTGGCACCCGCGGCCAGCGAGGTGCGTCCCGAGCCGGGCTCTCCCACCATCATCAACCAGGGTACCTGGTAGCGCCGCTCCCGGTGCCGCCCGGTGGCGCCCAGCCGGTGAAGTGCCGTGTGGAGGGTCGAGGAAGGGTCGCTCATGGCCGGGTCTCCAGGTGGGAGGGAGTGATGGCGGCGGAAGGAGTGGGAGGAGAGGGCCGCAGGAGGACGAGGCTGGTGGAGAGGGTGCCCACGAGCACGGCGGCGATGGCGGCACCCCAGGGCCAGCGGCGCGCGAATCGGCGATCCATCCGCTCGTCCCGGGTGTGGGCGTAGGCCTCGTCCACCAGGCGGCGGGTGGTGGTGTCTGGCTCCGGAGGCCGCTGGAAGACGAACAGGAAGAGCTGGCGTTGCAGATCCTGGAGCTGGGTCCCGGCCCCGAGTCCCCGGTAGCGGCCCTCGAAGCCGAGCGAGAGCGCCATCAGGTACACGAGGGCGAGCTCGGCGTGTGCTGGGTTGCGCTCGCGCAGCAGCCGCTCCACGTCCGCGAAGATACGGTCCCCGGCCTCGTGGGTGCCGAAGAGCTCGTCCTCCAGCAGGTTTGCCTGCCAGGCCTCGCGGCCGTACCAGGACGTGTGGACGAGCAGCTCATCGGCGAAGGAAGTGAGCACGTAGCGGCACTCCTCGAGGTCGCGCTCGAGGAGCGAGCCACGCGGGGTGCCCTCGGTACTGGTCTGCTGTTGGATGCGCTCGAGCAGCCGCCGCCAGATCTCCTCGACGGTGGGGCCCGGCGGATCCTTCGTGGCGAAGCGGCTGGGGAGGGAGATGGCCTGGAGCTGCTGGCGGAGCATGAGGAGCTCCGCGAAGAGGACGCGTGCCCTCTCGAGCAGGGGGGAGCCTCCGAGCGTTTCGGGATCGGTGGGAAGGGCTGGATGTCGCATGGGAGTCAGGTGTCGTTGCGGATGAGAAGGAAGACCTCGGCGGGGGCATGCACCTCGCCCGGCTCGAGGAGGTTCTCCAGGAGAAGCCGCTCATTGGGGCGGATGAAGGTGGAGCTGGACTCCAGGGAGAACAGGAGCGAGCCGGAGCGGGGCACCAGGCCCGGGCGGCTGTCGATGAGCTCGCGGCGGGCCCCGAGCGTGCGCGTCTCGCGCATCACCCGGTGGCGGCTCTCCGAGCCGATGCGGCAGCCCGCCATCCACCCCAGCACCTGCTGGCGGGTGGTCCCGGGCCGGCCACGCACCTCGAGCACCAGCTCCCGGTCCATCCATTTCGGGAGGAAGTGCGTGGTGAAGCCGCCCCCCTCGGACTGGAGCTGGACGCGGGTGTACGCCTCGGAGACGCCTTGCTCCAGTGTGCTCTCGATGAAGGAGAAGACCGTCTGGAAGGAGCGCCAGGGCTCCAGGTGCTCGTAGGCGGGGAAGGCGGGAGGGATCTTGCCCTCGCCCAGGGGGGCGAGGTGGCCGGCCAGCGAGCACAGCGCCAGGTAGAGGCCGAAGGGATGGGGCATGCCCGAGCGCAGCATGGCCTCGAAGGCGGGGAGCCCGGCGACGAGCCAGCGCAGCAGTTGCTGGCTCTCGGCATGCTGCGCGGGCTCGGCGGTCCGGGCGCGCAGTTCCTCCACCACACGGGCGGCCTTCTGCCGGATGCGCAGGGTCAGCCGATCGCACCGCTCTCCGAGTGGAGAATCGAAGGGCACCGCCAGCAGGGGTGGAAGGTATTCCTCCACGAGGAAGGATTCATGGTCGCGGCGCAACTCGAGCAACGGGAGCGCGCTATAGCCGGCGGGGGGAGGGCCCGCGAACAGCTCGAGTCGTGGTTGGAGCTGGGCGATGCGCAGAGGCATGTCGCCGGTGCTCTCGTCGGCGAGCGGCTCGCTCGTGGTGGAGATGAAGCGGCTGGGGCCAGGGCCGCCTCGCGGCCCGGAGGCCACGGCCACATGCAGGCGCACCGGGCGTTGCCAGTCCACACCGTGCGGACTTCCGAGCGCGAGTTGCAGCTCGCTTCCCCTACCCGCCTGGTGGGAGACGATGAGCCCATCGGGGAGAACGGCCTCCAGCTCCAGCACCCGGAGCGTACCCGCGAGCAACAGCGAGTGATCGTACTGGAATTGGCTCACGCCCCAGTGGAAGGGCATGGCCAGGCCGAGATGGAGCTGGAGGAGCGCCTCGTAGCGGCGGTCCTGTTGTTGGAAGTGCTGAGGGGCGAGCAGCATGCCCTCGTGCCACTGCACGGCGGCGGGAAGATCGAGTGCGCGAGACATGAATGTATCCCTTGGGGTCACTCGCAGTGAGTGGCGCCCATCGTGAGCAATGGAGAGGGAAGCGGCAGGTTGTGACGGGTCGTGCTCGGCCCCTCGGCGTCCTTGAGCCGGATCACGGGGGATTACGCACCGCGCCACCCGGACAAAGAACCGTCAAGTCGTCAAAACATGTCAGACCTGAAAGGGTCGATCATGATAAAATATTGCCTCCCCTACCCCAGGATCTCTCCATGTCGAAGCGGCTATTCGCAGGCGCCCCCCATGTCATTCTCACCCTGTCGTTGCTTGGCTGCGGAGGCGAGCCCCCGCCCGCGGAGGAGACTCCCTTGGGGCAGGTGAACAGCGCGCTGACACAGGTGACGAGCTTCGGAAGCAACCCCGGCAACCTGAAGATGTGGAAGCACGTGCCCGCCGACATGCCCGCCAACGCCCCCCTGGTGGTGGCCATGCACGGCTGTACCCAGACGGCCGCGGCCTACACCAACACCGGCTGGAACGCCCTGGCCGATCAGCTCAAGTTCTACGTGGTCTATCCCGAGCAACAGAGCGCCAACAACCAGAACGTCTGCTTCAACTGGTTCGAGCCGGGAGACATCGCGCGGGGCTCGGGCGAGGCGCTCTCCATCAAGCAGATGGTGGACAAGATGAAGGCGGACGTCTCCATTGATCCGAGCCGCGTCTTCGTCACCGGCCTGTCGGCGGGCGCGGCGATGTCGCACGTCATGGCCGCCACCTACCCGGACGTCTTCTCGGGGGCCGCCATCATGGCCGGCATTCCCTACAAGTGCGCCACCACGATGACCGACGCCTTCTCCTGCATGAGCCCGGGCGTGGGCAAGACACCGGACCAGTGGGCGAGCCTGGTGCGAGGCGCCTACTCCGGCTACACCGGCGCCTACCCGAAGATCTCCCTCTGGCACGGCACCTCCGACTACACCGTGAAGAACACCAACCAGGTGGAGGCCCTGGAGCAGTGGACGGCGGTGCACGGCATCGACATGACGGCGGACGTCTCGGACACGGTCGCCACCTACCCCCACAAGGTCTACAAGAACAGCGCGGGCAAGGCCCTCGTGGAGACGTATGACCTGACCGGCATGGGGCACGGCACCGCCATCGATCCGGCCACCCGGTTCCCCGGCACCTCCGTCGCGTGCGGCACCGCGGGCGCCTATATCCTGGACACCAACATCTGCTCCACGCTGGAGGTGGCGAAGTTCTTCGGGCTCGACAACTCCGACACGACCGCTCCCACGGTCAGCCTCTCCTCCCCCACCAACGGCGCCACCGTGAGCGGCACGGTGACGCTGAGCGCCCAGGCCTCGGACAACGTGGGCATCACCGAGGTGGCGTTCCTCATCGACGGCGCCGTGGTGGGCACCGACTCCACCCCGCCCTTCACCTTCGCGTGGAACGCCACCGCCGCGGCCAACGGCACCCACACCCTGGCGGCCCGGGCCTCCGATGCCTCGGGCAACACCACCACGTCCAGCTCCATCACCGTCACCGTCACCGGCGGCGTCTCCGACACCACCGCGCCTGACGTGGCCCTCACCTCTCCGGCCGCCAACGCCACCCTGGCTGGCACCGTCTCCCTCACCGCCACCGCCACCGACAACGTGGGCATCACCCGGGTGGAGTTCCTCGTGGACGGCGCCGTGGTGGGCGTGGGCACGGCCTCGGGTAGTACCTACTCCTCCTCGTGGAACACCACCACGGCCGCCCCCGGCGCCCACACCGTGCGCGTCCGGGCCTCCGATGCCTCGGGCAACACCACCACCTCCGCCGCCATCACCGTCACCGTGGACCAGAACTCGGCGCGCTTCACCGAGACCTTCTCCACCAACGGCCCCGACAAGACGGGCTGGACCCTGACCGAGTGGGCCCCGGACGCCAGTGATCAGACGGGGGTGAGCGGCAGCAAATCCATCCTCGGCTCCGCCACGCCCTCCTTCAACACCGTCACCCGCACCGCCAGCGTCACCGTGGCCCTGTCCAGCGCTCCCACGCTCTCCTACTGGCGCAAGCTGGATCTCTCCGGGGCCAATACCCTGGCGTCGGTGTCCTTCAAGGTCGTCGTCAACGCCGGCAGTGACGTGGTGGTGGACTCCGTCACCAAGGGCCTCGGCACCGTCACCGAGTCCACCTGGACACAGCGCACCAATATCGATCTGTCCGCCTACGCCAACCGCACCGTCACCCTGAAGTTCATCGTCTCGGCCACGGACACCGCCTCCACGGTCAGCCGCGCCAAGGCCTGGGTGGACGGCATCTCGATCTCACAAACTGGCACGGAGTGATTCCGGCCCCTGCCCGTGTCACCTCACGGCACCGACACCCACGAAGGGGCGTTGTAGCGGTCTGGTGACAGGTGTCACCAGGCTGGAGACAGACGTCACCTGTCTGGAGGTGGCCGCGGCACCAGCGCCGGACTTCCGGGGGCGTCCTCCCCTGGAAATCAGGGGACTTACGGATGCGCCCCCCACCCGGGGGCGTTGGCACGCTTGCTGCTCTAGGTCTCAGCGTCTCCCCTGCTGACCCTGACCCGCCCATAAGGGATTGCCCATGCCCAGCTCGTCCATTTCGCGGAGTTCCACCTATCGTCCCCCTTCGCAGCGCGAGCTCGAGCACCGCAGGGAGAACCTGTACCCCGCCGACTACGGCGTCGTGCACCCGGAGCTGCCGGGCATCCGCACCCGGCGCGAGACGCAGTCCGGCGACGATTTCGCCGACTTCACCCGGGACGTGAGGGAATCCACGCACACGCTGATGCGGCCGCCCGTGGGTTACGAGGACACGAACAGGGTCTCCACGGGCCGCCGGATGATGACGGAGCTGGACAGCAGGACCGCGCACCTCAACCCCGGCGCGACGCCGACGCCCTACCGGCCGTCCACCTCGGTCAACATCTACTCGGGCCGGGGCCAGCCCATGCCCAATCGCCATGCGGCCCGCCACGAGGGCACCTATGACTCCCTTCGGCCCGCGTACCGCTACGAGGGCCAGGCCAGCTCCGGTCGGCCCAGCGACATCAGGTATGACGAGTCGGGTGAAAGGGATCGGCACATCAGCCTGGGGCACGAGATGGTCCACGGCTGGCGCACCGCGCATGGCGTCGCGGTCAGCCCCCTGGCGGTCAGCCCGTACAACAACGATCCCGTCTTCGCGCGCACCGACCCCCAGTTCCGCGCCCCCATGAGGGAAACGATCGAGGATCGCCTCCGACTGAGCGAGGAGTTCGAGACCGTCGGGCTGCGTCAGACGCCGCATACGCCGGGGGGTTGGGCACCGACGGAAAACGCGATTCGTCAAGAGCGGGGGGCGCCACTCCGGTACGAGTACTCGGGCTCTTATCCCGACCACAACCAGACCGATGACAACTTGAGGATGTTCGACGAGGGTTCGGATGACCGCAGGTTCTACGAGAGGGCGTACAGGGACTCGCCCATCGGCGGGATCGTCCGCAGACTGGAGCGTTGAGGCGAAGTAACGGAGGGGGCTGACCGCACTCCGAGGGCTTCGCGGACACCGGGCCGCCGTCTATCCTCGGCGGCATGTCGAACTCCCCGCAGGTCCGTGTCGCCGTCGTCCAGGCCGCTCCCGTGCTCTTCAATCTCGAGGGAACGCTCGAGCGCGTCGCCTCGTGGACCGCCCGCGCCGCCAACACCGGCGCGCGCCTCGTGCTCTTCCCGGAAGCATTCATCCCGGCCTATCCCCGCGGACTCGGCTTCGGCTTCATCGTGGGCAGCCGGAGCGATGCCGGCCGCCGGCTCTGGCAGCTCTACAACGAGCAGTCCGTGGAGATCCCCGGCCCGGCCATCGAGCGCCTCGGAGGCATCGCCCGCGCGCACGGCGTCTTCCTCTCCATCGGCGTCATCGAGCGGGATCGCCTCACGCGCGGAACGCTCTACTGCACGCAGCTCTACTTCGGGCCCGAGGGCGCGCTGCTCGCCAGGCACCGCAAGCTCAAGCCCACCGGCTCCGAGCGCCTCATCTGGGGCGAGGGCGATGGCAGCACGCTCTCGACGGTGGACACGCCCTTCGGCCGCATCGGTGGGCTCATCTGCTGGGAGAACTACATGCCGCTCGCGCGGGCGGCCATGTACGCCAAGGGCGTCGACATCTACCTCGCCCCGACCGCCGACAGCCGCGACACGTGGCAGGCCACCATGCGCCACATCGGCAACGAGGGCCGGTGCTTCGTGCTCGGGTGCAACCAGTTCGTCACCCGCGACATGTACCCGCCCGAGGTCCTCCGCGAAGAGGCCCTCCCCGCCGATGCCCCGCACATCATGTCCCGGGGAGGCAGCGTCATCGTCTCCCCGTTCGGTGAGGTGCTCGCGGGCCCGCTCTGGGGCGAGGAGGGCGTGCTGACGGCCGACCTGGACCTCGGGATGCTGACGCGGGCGCGGCTCGACTTCGACCCCTGCGGCCACTACGGCCGACCCGACATCTTCCGCCTGGAGGTGGACGAGCGCGAGCGGCCCGGTGCGACGTTCCTCCGGCAGGAGGCGCCCGGGGATGCGCTCTCCCCCCTGCCCGCGCGCAGCAGGTAGAGCGTGGTAGACAGGGCCGGCACCACACCATTCCCCTCCAGGTACACACCCATGCGCATTCGCCCTCTCGGCATACGACTCGTCCCGGTCGTTCTCATGCTGGCCTCTGGGTGTAGGCAGGAGCCCCAGACGGTGGACGACCTTCTTGGCGCGGACAAGGATGGCAATGGGGTCCGTGATGAGCTGGATGCGTATATCGATGCGAAGCCAGACACGGCCGCTCAGAAGAAGTCATTGCGCCAGCTCTCGGCGGCCTTGAGTGGCACGCTCATCGTGGACACCACCCGTCAAGCGGCACTGCACGAGGCGGCCTCCAGGCTCAACGCGGGCATCAACTGTGTCTTCAGTCACTACGACGCGGAAACCGCCACGAAGAGGGCCGCGGAGATGGAGAAGGTCAGTGTGGATACTCGCGCGCGCGTCGATGCCTACACCCGATACAACACCGCGAGGAGTGGGTCCGTGATGGCACTCCCCGAGGGAGATACCTGTCTCAAATGAGATGAGGGGCATTACGAGCACATGCTGGCCGCGGGCCAGGATGCCGAGGTGACGCCCGAGTGCCCAGCTCGTGGGCTGGTGAACCTGCCCCTGGCGTTCTAGTGCCGTCGGCACCCGCCGCGCGGAAGGAGACAGCGAGTGCCTGACGGGCTCGCGTCGGTCCGGGGGTCCCGGCGAGCGGGAGCCGGGCCCCTCGCGCCGTCCGCCACCCGCGAGCCACGGCCTCAGCGGCATACCCGCCCTTCCTGAACGACCCTTCAGGGAAGGCGCGGAGAGACTCAACTCCAGGAAGCAGCGTCCCGACAACCAGGCGCCGAGCCATCCTCCGTGCGCGGGAAGATGGGACAAGCCGCGGGTGTCTGTCTGGCAGATGTCTATTGCGACATCGCACACACCACGAGAGGCGTGCATGAAAAGAAACCTGGTTTCGGGCAGCGCGGGTCTGGGCGGATGGCGGAGCCTGTGTATGGCGGTCCTCTACCTCGCGTTCCTCGGCGGATGCGGTGGCATGGAGGAGTCGTCTCCTTCCGAGGAGACCTCCATGGCCGGGGAGAACGAAGCCGCCACGCCGGAGGTGGAGAGTTTGGAGGCGCCGCTGGCCTCGCCCGTCGCCACGAATGGCAAGCTTCAGGTGGTGGGCAATCAGATCCGGAACCAGAGTGGCGTGGCCATCCAGCTCAAGGGGATGAGCCTCTTCTGGAGCCAGTGGGGCGGCACGTTCTACAACGCCTCCGTCGTCAACTCGCTCGCGGACAACTGGAAGGTCACCGTGGTGCGCGCCGCCATGGGAGTGGAGAGCGGCGGCTACCTCACCAACCCCGCGGCGGAGAAGGCCCGGGTGAAGACCGTCGTCGACGCGGCCATCGCCAAGGGCCTCTACGTGATCATCGACTGGCATGATCACAACGCCACGGCGCACACCGCGCAGTCCAAGGCGTTCTTCACCGAGATGGCGCAGCTCTACAAGAACACCCCCAACGTCATCTTCGAGATCTTCAACGAGCCGGACAACGAGTCCTGGACCCAGGTGAGGACCTACGCGGTGGAAATCATTGGCGCCATCCGCGGCGCTGGAGCCCCCAACCTCGTGGTGGTGGGCACGCCGACCTGGTCGCAGGACGTGGACGTGGCCGCCGGCAACCCCATCACCCAGTACCCCAACGTGGCCTATGCACTGCACTTCTACGCGGGCACGCACAAGCAGTTCCTGCGTGACAAGGCGACCACGGCGCTGAACAAGGGCATCGCCCTGTTCGTGACGGAGTTCGGCACCTGCGACGCGTCCGGCAATGGCAACCTCAACCTCGCCGAGACCCAGCTGTGGATGGACTTCATGAACAGCCGCAAGCTGAGCTGGGCCAACTGGTCGCTCAACGACAAGGCCGAGACCGCCTCCGCGCTCGTCCCCGGCGCGAATACCACCGGGAACTGGCCCGACTCGGCCCTCACGCCCTCCGGCGCCTTCATCAAGCAGAAGCTGTCGCAGTAGTCCGAGACGGGCGGGGGCTGGACCCATCGAACCGGCCCCCGCCCGGGAAGGTGTCAAATCAGCCTCCTTCCGGGCGGCGAGTAGACTCCTGGGAAGCTGAAGGCTCTCCCCGATGCGGTTCGCCGTTGGGTTCTGGTACCCTCGGGTCATGTCCGATCTCGAAAATCGCGCTCGTCATGCCCGTACGCTTCTTCTGCACCAGCGCCATGGCGTACTCGCGACCATGAGCCTCGAGCTGCCCGGCTATCCCTTCGGGTCGATTACCCCCTACACCCTCGACCATGCCGGCGCGCCGCTGATTCTCATCAGCACCCTGGCCCAGCACACGAAGAACATCCAGGCGGACGCGAAGGTCTCCTTGACGATTCACGATGCGACGAATCCAGACCCACAGGCCTCCCAGCGCTTGACCTGGGTCGCGGATGCCATGCCCGTCCCGATCGACGAAACCGCGGCTCACGCCCGGTACCGTGCTTATTTCCCCCGGTCAGCGGACTACCTCGACACCCACGACTTCGAGCTGTACCGGCTCGTACTCGTACGCGCCCGCTTCATTGGCGGGTTCGGGCGGATCTACTGGCTGGAGCGCGGTGAAGTGCTCGTCGCCAATCCCTTCGCACAGAGCGAAGCCGACATCGTCGGGCACATGAATGAGGACCACGCCCACAACCTCAAGGCCTACTGTCAGGCCTTCAAGGGGGTCTCGGCGGAAAAGGTCGTCATGCAAGGCATTGATGCCGACGGCTTCGACGTGCTGGCGGATGAGCGCCCCCTGCGCTTCACCTTCGACCAACCGATCGCGACACCGGATGAAGCACGTGCCGCCATGGTGCACCTGGCGAAAGCAGCCCGACAGTCCCTGAAAGGCTGACCCGGGACATCGCGGAAGTCACACCACTCGAGGCAGTGCGAGCGGGATGAGCGCGGAGGGCGGATCCACCATGTGGAGGACGCGCATCGCTCGCTGATGCGCGTCCGGATCGAAGGTGGCCCGGAACATCACCCTGTCTCCCAGGATGCCGTTGAGCGTCATGGTCAGACGCGCCATGGCGCTCACGTTCTCCAGGGTGCACCCGGGCACGCGCAGGTCCTCGCCGGCCACCGTGAGCCAGGGGCCCGCCACGAGCTCATCGAACCGCTTCTGCGAGGTCTTGCCCTCCTGGGCCATCTGCCGCCCGAGCTCGAGCGCCGACAACAGGCTCACCGTCATCCCCTGCCCGTAGACGGGATTCAAGGCACACAGCGCATCGCCCATCGTCACGAGGTTGTCCGCCTACGGCCCCGGCCCGGATGAGCTCCTCGCCAATGCCCGGGAAGAGCTCATTGAACGCCAACCAACCGCGCCGCATCAGCACATGGAGGTGATCCACCTGCGGCACGCCCTGTCGCTCGTGCGCCACGTCCTGGCCATCCCTATCCACGAGCAGGACGCGCTCGAAGTGCTGGGACAGGACATGCGCCGCCGACAACCCCGCGATACCACCGCCAATCACTACCGCTCTCGACATGACAAAGGCTCCTGGGACTCGTTCGTCTGTATCCAGCCCCGACGCCAGCGTCATCACCCGGGAGGGGGAGAGCGCACTCCCCACCCAGGCCCGCCCAGCTACCTGGGAGCGATGGACACCATGAGACCATCGCGCCAGATCTTCTGGTCGTCCGAGTAGTACAGGTACGCGCGGCTCGCGGGGCCCGTGTACTTCCCGGGCACCGCCGCGACCAGGGACAGCGGCACGTCCAGCTTCTTGCGCGGCTCCATGCCCCGCCAGTAGAGGACCACGTCGCGGCCGATGACCTCATAGGCGTCCACCGCGTGCTTCTTCACCAGCTCCTTGAGCTGGTCATGCCGCACCTCGAGTCCACCCGGCACTCCGAAGATGGCCACCGTGGTGGGCAGCGTCTCGTCGGTCTTGTTGGTCACCACCACACGCGCCTCGGTCGGCTCGCCCTCGGTCAGTGCGTTCTTCGCCAGCGCCACCTCCAGCGCCACCCGGGTGTCCGGCGAGCTGGCCGGCACGAGCGCGTGGTAGGTGACCTCGATGGAGTACGGCAGCTCCGAGCCCTCCTCCATCCGCAGTTCCAGGTCGTGCTTCCCCGGGGTGAGCAGCTCGGCCACGTCCGGCAGCTTGAGCGCCTCCTGGGACTGCGCGTCGAACTTCACCGCGCCGCCCACGGGCCGGCCGTCCACATAGACGCGGACCAGGCCCGGAGCCCGCTTCGCCGAGCGAACCTGGTCATAGGCGACGATGGCGCGCAGCGCGAGCACCGTGCTCTGGGTCGAGCCATAGCGTCCCCCCTGGCATGAATCCGCCAGGAAGCGCATCGAGCGCTCCACGTTCACCAGGTGGCCCGGGTCCTTGAGCCACGCCAGCACCGCGAGCGCGGTGGTCTCGATCTGGAGCGTCCCGCCCGTGCTGCCGACGATGGACTGGGTGCCACCCTCCACCACGCCCGACGGGCCCTGCTTCGCGGCGAGCCGGTCCATGAGCTTGCGTGCCCCGGCCGTGTCCCGCGCGAGCGCCAGCACGTTGGCGGTCAGCGCCACCACGTAGCTGTTCTGGCTCTTGTCCGCGGCCTCCTTGAGCGCGGCCACCTCCCGGGACAACTCACGCGCCTGCGCCACGGGCTGCGTCGCGCTCTCCAGCAGTGCCCAGGTGATGTAGGCGTTGGAGGTAGCGCGATCCTCGACCCACGTGTGGAGCGCGCGGCGCTTGCGCTCGAAGCCCCCCTTGCCATCGCGCTGCTTGAGCAGCCAGCCACGCGTGCGCTCGAGCATCGCGGCGTCCACGTCCCGTACCTGCTTCATCTCGCTGAAGTGCATCAGCCCGAACGCGGTGAGCGCCTCGTGGCCCGGGTTCTCGCCGAACCACTCATAGCCACGCTCCGAGCACTCGAAGCCCACCAACCGCCGGTAGCCCGTCTCCAGCTTCTCGCGCGCCGAGGCCACCAGCTCGGGGCTCACGCCGCTGTGCGTCTGGAAGTATTGCTGCGCCATCGTCATGGGATAGGTGGTCGAGCTCGTCTGCTCGAAGCAGCCACTGGGCTCGCGGATGAGCCGGGCCAGCGACTCGGTCATGTTGGCCAGCGGCGTGGGGTACACCGTGAGGGAGGACTTCACGCTGCCGCGCACCACGTTGGAGGGCACGCTCAGCGCGTGCACCGCGGGCTGGCGCGACGAGAGCAGTCCGCTGAACGAGGTGGTGATGGGGAAGCCAGCAGGCTGGATGTTCAGCGTGCGCGTCACCGTGTCCGCGTAGTTGCCCGCGCTCGCCGCGATCGACACCTCCACGGGCCTGGATTGCGTCCCCACCTTCAGCTCGAGGACGCGCCGCACCCGCTCGTTCGCGGCCAGGCGCACCCCGTCGACGTTGGCTGCCTTCAGGCCTCCCGTCAGATCCACCTGCACCCGCGCCCCCTCGAGCGCCGTGGTCGTGCCATTCACCAGCGCCAGCGGCAGTTGGATCACGTCCCCGGACGTCACCTCGAGCGGCAGCTTGGGCTCGATGTAGAAGGGCTGGACCGACTCGATGGACGCCACCCTCGAGCCGAGCGCGCCATCCATCCCCACGGCTCCCACGAACGCCTTGAAGGTGGTGACCGAGTCGTTCAGCCCGAAGGACACCCGGACCTCGCCCCGGTCATCGGTGCGCACCCCCGCGTTCCAGAAGAGCGTCTCCGAGAAGTCCACGCGGTCGCCGGGCTTGCGCTCGGGCCGAACGAGGTGCGCGTACTCCCGGAAGTAGGTGTGGGGGGGGAGCGCTTTGTCCAAGGGCATTCCGGCCAAGGCGTCAGCGGCCTCGTTCGCGGCGTGCCTTCGGGCCACGGCCTGCTTCTTGAGTGCTCGCTCCTCTTTCGCCTTGGGCGCGAGCCTGTCCGCAAGGGGCTTGGCGGGTGGAGCCAGGGCGCCCTGGGGCACGGCCGCCTTGGGAGGCGGCGGTGCGGCCCGGGCCATTGGAGCAGCGGGCATCGGGGGCGGAATACCGGCCACCTCGTCCATCACCGCCCCCGGGGGAGGCACCTGGGGCTGGGCGCGGATGGCGAGCGCGCGCCGGGCCTGGTCCTCATACTGGGCCAGGAAGCCCTCCGCGTTGGCGAGCGCGAAGCGCCGCCAGCCCTGGGTGCCCAGCAACAGATCCACCGCCAGCTTCGCCTTCGGGTTCTTCTCGTCGAGGTAGAGCTGGGCATCGGCCAGCTCCCGCACCTCGGGCTCCAGCAACACCATCACCGGTAGCTGGGGCGCCTGGTCGCGCTTCTCGATGAGCTGCTGCACGGCGTCGTCGGTGACGGTGAGCATCACCAGCGCCGACACGGGTTTGCCCTCACGCGTCGTGCGGACGGTGAGCTGCACCTGCTCTCCTGGCACGTAGCGCTTCTTGTCCGTGGCCACCTCGATGGACAGGGCCTTGGAGGGCTGACGGAACACGAGCCGCTCCGCGAGTGGACGGCCCGCCTCGTCCCACACGGTGGCGATGAGCACGCCGTCCGCGTCCTTCGGATCGAGGATCACCCGCTCGTGGGGGTCCACCTGCGACGAGGCGAGCTCCACCTCCTGCTTGCTGAGCGTCACCCTCGCCCGCTTCACGCCCACGAGCTCCACCGAGAGCACCACGGGCTGACCCGCGGGGATGACGTCGGTGTTCGAGCGCAGCACCGCGCCCCGGCTCTTCACCCCAGGCAGGGGAAAGAGGTCACGGATGCCCGAGGGCTCGTCGATGCGCAGCGCGTACCGGACCCCCGCCCTGGGCGTCAGCTCGAAGCGCCCCCGGCCCTCGTGCTCCGAGCGCACCGAGGCGACCGTCTCACCCGTGTCCTGATTGATCACCACACCGCTCAGGTCCGCGGGCTTGCGCGCGGGCGTCCTCGCCTCGAAGTAGACGCGCGAGGGCAGCCCCGCCACCAGGTCTCCTCCCTCCGGGTACATCTGGAGGTCCAGCGTCCGCAGGAGGATGGGGAGCGTCTTGGCCGCCGTCTCGACCACCCCGCCATCCTCGATGGCGAAGGCGAGCGACCCCTCGCCGCGCTCGATGCGCGCCGGCAGCTTGAAGCTGACCGTGCACAGCCCCCGCGCGTCGACCGAGCCCACCACCCGCGCCACGTCGACGCCATCGACGAGGGCGGTGGCGGTGACACGAGCGCCCGTGGGTGGGCCTCCCTCGGCGCGCTTGACGTCGAGCGTGGCGGTGACGGTGTCCCCGGGGCCGTAGCCGTCGCGAAGGAACTCGATCTGCGACTTGAGCCGGGGCGCGCGGTAGGCGCGCACGTCGAACTTGCGCTCCGCGGGGGCATCGCCCGTCGCCGGATAGGTGACCTGGAGGGTGTACTCACCCCCCGCCACCGTGGGCGGCAGCGTCCACGCGTAGCCCCAGACCGAGTCCTGGGCCAGGACCTGCGCGGAGGTGATCACTTCACCCTTGGGGCCGCGGATCTCCAGGTTCGCCGGCAGGTTGTGTTCCAGTGGCTTGTGGCTGATCGAGTCAAGCAACAGCCCTCGGGCCATCAACTGCTCGCCGGGCCGGTAGAGCGGCTTGTCGGTGCTCACGAAGGTGAGGGCGCGGTGGGCACCGCCCAGCGACTCCGTATCCGCCTTGGCGGTCAGGAGTGAATTCTGGAGGGAGAGGGGCAGGGAGAGCCCCATGGCGAGCAGTGCCATGAGGGAACGCGAGGAGAAGGGATCGGGCATGGAGTGTCCAGGCGCCGCGAATGGGCGTCGCCGGGAAACGCACGGGTGCCCGGAAAGTTCTCGGGGAAGGTGTCAAAGGACCCACTCCGACACCTCGCCTCGCTCTCCGCCATGTCACCCTACGCCGACTGCCGCTGACTCAGCGCCACGCTTCCCAGGATCAGCGCGCCTGCGCTCAACATGGTGCCCGTCAGCGGCTCGCCCAGCATCAGCCAGGCCCAGGCCACGGCGAACAGCGGCACGAGGTAGGTGACGGTGACCGCGCGCGCCGCGCCGATGCGCTGGATGAGGCGGTAGTACAGGGTGTACGCGATGCCGGAGCAGATGACGCCGAGCGCTGCGGCCGACAGCCACGACACCACCGGAATGGGATGAGACGGCCACGTGGCGACCGCGAACGGCAGCGTCAGCAAGGCCGCGCATGACAGTGTGGCCGCGGCGACCGCGCCAGCCGGCAGCCCGGTGAGATGACGTCGCACCATGTTCGCGCCGATGCCATAGAGGAACGCGGCCGTCGTACCCGCCGCCACCGCCCAACCGATGCTCGCGCCCCCGACCTTGCCGCTGGCCAGCACCACCACGCCGGCGAAGCCCGAGAACAGCGCCACCGCACGCCGCTTGCCGATGCGCTCCCCGTAGAACAGGAACGCCACCAGGGCGGTGAACAACACCGCCATGCTGTTGGTGATCGCTCCGATGCCAGCCGGTGCACGTTGCGCCGCCCAGGCGAACAGCGCGAACGGCACCGCGGAGTTGATCGCGCCGATCAGCGCCAGCTTCGGCCACAGCTTCGGACCGAAGGCCGCGCGCGCTCGCCACAGGAAGGGCATCAGCACGAGCGCTCCCAGGGCGAGCCGGAGCTCGACCAGGGGCAGCGCGCCGAAGTCCCTGGCGGCGATGCGCATGAACATGAAGGACGCGCCCCAGATGGTGCCAAGCAGGCCCAGCTCGAGCGGCGTGAGCCACGCTCCCGCGATGAAGGGACGGGAGGTCGTACGGGCGAGCGCGGGAGAGCTCATGGTGGTTGCCGGGTCCTTGGGAAGGGAGGAAAGGCGACGCCGTGACAACAATGAGATTGTTGTCTGACCGCCATTGTCGCCATCCGGGCCCAGGTCACAAGCGCATCCTTTTGAGGCCAGCCACAAATGTGATTTGAGGCTCGCCATGACCTTGCCGACGGACTGGCTCCCGGCCTTGGCGGCGTTCGAATCCGCTGCCCGCCACCAGAACTTCGCCCACGCGGCGGAAGAGCTGCACCTGACCGCCAGCGCGGTCAGCCACCACGTGCGCAAGCTGGAAGCACAGCTCGGCGTCGCGCTGTTCCAGCGGCACGCGCGTGGCGTGTCGTTGACCGCCGAAGGTCGCCGGCTCGCCGATGCCGCCAGCAGCGCGCTGACCGACATGGACGTCGTCCTGCGCGGACTGCGCGCCGCTCGCGACGAGCACGACCGCGTACGCATCACCACCCTGCACTCGCTGACCTACACCTGGCTGCTGCCGCGCCTGCCGCGGTTCACCGCCGCGCATCCGCACATCCGTCTCAACGTCGACACCGAAGTGGTGCTGACTCGCTTCGACGAAGGAGGCCCCGACCTCGGCATCCGCTATGGCCAGGGCCATTGGCCGGGATTGACCGCGCACCACCTGATGGACGACGCACTGTTCCCGGTGGCCTCACCCGCGTTGGCCGGTATCGAGGGCATCCACGCAGCGGCCGACATCGCGAAGCTGCCGCTGATCTCGGACCTCTCGCTCCAGGGCTGGCAGGACTGGTTCCGCGCCGCGGGCGTGCGCGGCGCCCGGCTCGATGAGCGTCATAGCTTCAGCGACACCACCGATGCGCTGATGGCCGCGGTGCATGGCCTGGGCGCAGTGCTCGCGCGCGAGCGGATCATCGCGCCCTACTTCGCCGATGGCCGCCTCGTGCAACTCCCCGGACCGGCCATGCCGACGCGCTTCGGCTACTACGTGGTGTATCCAGCACATCGACGGCTGCGGCCGGCGGCTCGCGCCTTCGTCGATTGGCTGCTGGAGCAGCCGGGGCAGCCCGACAGGTAGCACCCACGCGTTGCTGACGCTCCTGGGCGCAGCGGGAGAGAGTCTGGGGATGGAGCGCTCTTCAGGTGGCTGACGATTTCGGCCTGCCGCCAGTCACGAGGAACGTGCTGGCGCCCAGATGGCGCCGTGGGCATCCGGCGCGTCCGAGGACGCTTCCGCCGTATAGAAGTAGGCCGCGACCGCGGCTCGACCACGTCCCTGCGGACACTCCAGCGGGGATGGGTGGCCATGCCAGTGGTCATCGCCATGAGCCATCACCACCAGCCGATCGAGGAGCGGAGCGATTCGGGCCTCGCACCTGGAGAGTTCGGCATTCCACAGCTCGAGGTCGCCACCCCAGGCGGGTTCCCAATCGGGGTTCAGGTAGTAGAGGACGGTGAGCCGCCGCGAGAGCCCACGGTAGCGATCACGGTTGAAGTCCGCGTGAAGTGCCAGATGACCCCCACGAAGCGTGAGGTGCAGCCCGGCGCCCCGGAAATGCGGATCCGCGATGAGCCCCTGAACTCCGGTGAGTGTCTCCAGGAAGTCGAGGAACGACATGCTCGAGAACTCCGAGAGCAGGTGTCGCAGCGCGCCATGCACACCTTCGAACGCCTTGCGCTGAAGCTGTCCCAGGCGCGCCGCCTGTTCCTGGTAATCGCGTCGCATCCAGTTGGCCTCGGATGCGCCCGGGAAGACCCCTGCCAGTCCGGACGCGAGTCGCGCTCCCAGGAAGCCATCGATGACGACGTGAGGATAGGGCCGTGCGGCGCCGTAGGTGTCACGATGGGCCAGCGCGAGCGAACGGAGCGCCGTACGGGAAAGGAAGAAGCTCGGACCCAGCAAGGGGCCTTCTTCGAAGGTCGCGACGCTCACTATGGGCCTCTCTCCGCTGAAGTTGCTGGCCTTCGATGATGCGCGCGCCGCGGATGTGGACGTGGGCTTGCGCACCGCCGGGTGGTTCTGGAACAGCCGCAGACTGAACACCTACGCGGACCAGGGCAACTTCCGTGAGGTCGCCTGACCAGCACCTCGGGCGTGCGCGCGGGAAAACCCCAGCCATCTCCGCGGTGGTCATCCCCCTGCCTCAGGGGTGAGGCTTGCAGTGGCCGAGGAAGCGGACCAGCTCCGTGTGGAACCACTGGGGCGAGTCCAGCATCAGGAAGTGACTCGCGTGCGGCAGCACGGAGCGGGACAGCGTGGGCCGCTGGGCCACCAGCGTCTCCGGGCCGGTGGCCGCCACCAGCGCGTGGGTGGGTCCCGTGAAGCGCTCGAAGGCCTCGTCCGGGTTGTGGCTGTAGAGCGACGCCAGGTTTCCGGCGATGGCCTCCCGACGCGAGGTGCGTAGCGTCTTCATCACCAGCCCGCGCGTCGTCTCCTTCGCATTGAGGAGCAGCGGCGTGAGCCAGTGCTCGTGGAAGGCGCCATACTTCGCTCCGCTGAAGTTCTCGAGCCAGGCGTCCGCGTCTGCCTTCGAGACCCGGCGCAGATCTCCCGCCGCCTCGACGTAGAGGAGCCCGGCGAGCCGCTCGGGGTAGTACGCGGAGAAGGCGCCGGCCACCGCGGCGCCGAAGCCGTGGCCCACCAGGACGAACTTCTGGGGGAGGAGCGCGTCGGAGACAGCGGCGACATCCTCCACCGCCGCTTCCACGCCAAAGGGGCCATGGGCGCCGCCGCTCTCGCCCAGCCCGCGCAGGTCGAAAGAGACGCTGCGGGTCGCCAGACCGTGCTGCGTCTGCGCCCAGTGCGTCCGGTCGGCGGCGAGGTCATGCACGAAGAGGATGGGAATGCCGCCGTCTCCTTCGGTTGTCGCCATCAATCGTCCCACCGGTCCGGGGACGGTCACCATCGTCGGATCCTTGTGCTTCATTGGCTCTGCTCCCGGCCCCCGTACGGGCGCCCGTCCGCCCCTCCGCGCTGTCCGCAGCGCCAGGGCCTTCCTCCGAGTCTGCGCTACTTCCAGGGACGGCAGGGAGCGGCCCGGTTCCTGGCGTCCAGCAAACGTTCAGTGGCGTGGAAAGCTCCCGTCGGCCCAGACGCTAACGCTCGTGGCGCCCGCGCCCGGGGCCCCCGAGAGGCCTCTGGCCGAGCGCGAGGATGCAAGGCCTGATGGCGCCCCCAGGAGACTGGATCCGCGCCGAGCAGGTGGCATCCACATCCATCTGGCTCTGCGCCCGCTTCGGTCGCCCCGTTGCAGGCGATCATCGTCGCGGGCGAGCGCCTCACTCGTAGAAGAGCTGTGCCTTGCATTTGGAGCAGTTGGCGATCTTGTCGTTGGTACGACAGACCCCCTTGCGCCAGATGCCGCGATTGCCGCAGAAGATGCACCGGTGTTCACCCTCGGCGTCGTTTGAGTGCGGGATTGAGTAGTAGTTCGATGCGCTCACGCGCATCGAGAGCACGATCACGATGAGGGTGCTCACGCCGCCGAAGAAAGCGGCCTCGCCCCCAAAGATGGCGGTAGCGACCGCGGTGATCCCCGCCCCGAATGTGAAGATCAACATGGCCCTGTTGCGTTTGCTGGCATTGAGCGCATCCCATGCGTCAATGGATTCCTGTGAGGGTAGTCTTCGCCTTGAAGGCTGGCAGCTTCCGGCGGTTTCCGGCGCCTACCGCCTTTTGCAGCCCGGAAGTTACGGCCGCGGATTGACTCGAATAGAAGACGTCTACGATTACCTCCCGAACGGATGCAAACCAACGGTCGTGGCGCCTACCACAGCGCACGACAGCGAATGATAGTCAGGAGACAGTGATGATTTTCCACATCTCGATCGCAGCCAAGGATCCCAAGCGCGTGGCGAGCGTGATTGCGGAGTTGTGGCGGGGCGAATCGATAGAATTCCTGCCTGCCGGCAACGGCTCCTGGATTGCCTTGGCCCCAGATGAGAGGAATACGGCCATCGAAGTCTATCCCCTCGGCAATCTGCTCAGCTTCAAAACACCCAGCAGCGTGACCGCCGATCCGAATTCCGCCGGGGCAGGGCTTAGCGCAACCCATGTGGCGCTTGCCACGCACATGTCATCGGATGAGGTATTTGCCATCGGTGCGCGGGAAGGATGGTTCACCCGGCCCATGTATCGGAAGATGGGTTTTAGAGTCATCGAGCTCTGGGTGGAAGACCGCGTGGTGCTCGAGGTCCTGCCCCCGGATATGCAGGCAGAGTATCTCGAAACCACCAAAATTCCCCGCTGGCACGAAGCGATGGACCGACACAAGGCTTCGCAAGCCCAGGTCGCTGAAGTGAAATAGATAGTGAGCACTGTGGTGGAACGGTTACCGTCGGTGGGCTCCAGGAGGATGGAGACCCACACGCCGGAAAAGCTGGCCCGAAAAAATGAAGTCAAGTTGAGAGAAAAATCCAGTATTGTTCGACTACTGGGAGTACCCTGTCGATTCCGATGACCCGAATCCAGCCGCAAGAGTCTCTGTAGGTGCGAGGACAAACTCCAACCTCCGCCCATCAATCAAGGAAGGACTCATGCTCCATTCCAAACGTTCAAAGCTGTTCCTTCGTGCCACGTGCTCGGCTCTGTTGCTCACGGGCGCATGCACGCCGGTGAGCAATTCGCCTGACGAGCAGGACGACGTCACAGGGGCCGCCTCGAGTCCGTTGCTCATCTCTGGAGTGAGCTTCAAGACGGTGCTCGGCAATCGATACGTGGGCGCTCGAAACAACGGCGGCAGCGATGTGATCGCGACGGCGACGGCCGCGCAAGCGTGGGAGAAGTTCACGATCGACGACATCAACGGCGGGGCCCTCGAGAGTGGAGACTCGATCTTCATCACCGCGGGCACCGGGCAGTACTTTCAGGCCGCGAACGGCGGCGGCTCGACGCTGAACGCCGCCAGTTGGAACCGCCAGGGCTGGGAGACGTTCCGCATCGTCAAGCAGAGTGGGAGCGGCCCGATCGCCAACGGCGACATCGTCGGCCTGCAGGCGGTAACGACTGGCCATTGGGTGTCGGCGGAGAACGGCGGCGGCAGCACGGTGTTCGCGTATGGCGCCGCGCTCGGCTCGTGGGAGCAGTTGACGATCTCTGGCTTGTCCGGAGGCACGACGCCGCCTCCTTCCGGCACGGGCTGTGACGCTCCCGGCCTCGTCTGGAAGACCGCCAACAAGACCAACTACACGTCGTACCCGGATCCGGGCAGCGAGGAGTGCACCAAGTACAACGGCTGCACGTGGGCAGGGCAGTTCGCGGCGTGCTCGGGGAAGAAGTCGGAGGCGTGGGTGGCGGCGCACAACATCGCCGCGGTGTTCCCCAACATGAACGCGCTCAAGCTCCATGACATCTGCTTGAAGTCCGGCACGAAGACCATGGTGGTCACCGTGCTCGACACGTGCGCCGACTCGGACTGCAGTGGTTGCTGCACCCAGAACAAGGGGGACGCCGACGCGCTGATCGACCTCGAGAGCTATACCAACGCGCGCTGGGGCCTCCCCGACGGCAGGATCCAATGGGCGGACCTCGGTCCGACAAAGGGTAGCGGCTGCGACTGAGTCCCACTCGGGTTGAAGTTGCTGGTCACCGAGCACCCGGCCTCCACTCGCGTGCCTCTGACGTGGAGGCGGCAGGAATCGAAGCCGCCGCTTCCTCATTCAGGAGCCCAGCAATCTCAACGGGTTGCTGGGCTCTTGTCGCTTCGACTAGGGCTGGTGCTCAGCAATGATCCGGTCGACGTCCCCTATGCCGTGATGCAAGCGGCTGGGGATCACCTTGCGGTAATACATGTCGCGCCATTTGATGCGGACGGAGAACCGTTGTTCAACACCCCATTCGATGTGCTCATTGAAGTTATCGGGCACTACCCAGCCGACGGCGTGAATCGATAGCGAGCGGTGTCCGAGAAAGTACGCCTGAATCCGTTCGATGCGCTGGCGCTCGCGGCGAAACGCCGCCATGACGGATTCTTTGTCCAGATCGTTGCACTCGTATTCGTGCTCGTCGTCCAAGCCTAGTTGCGCCCGCACGAACTGCTCATATTGTTCGCCAACATGATGAGCGTGGTGTTTGGCGACACAAACCGACCAGATGTCCACTTTCGACTCATTGTAAAGGCCGCTCTCGTTTCCAAATATGCCGAGGTTGAACTGGAGCGAGCGACAAGACGGGCAGCGCTGAAGTTTGTCCGCGGACTTGTTTTCATAGAATGAGATCAGGTCGTAGAACTCGTGCAGGAATGACTTCGCCAACAGGAAATCTCCTTTGGCGACCACAATGTTTTCAAAGCTCAAGGGCGCCTTCTTCGACCAGTTATAGCTGCCGGTCAGTACCGTTTCTTCATCGATCACGCAGAATTTATTATGCATGAGCGCAGTGCTGATGCGCGATCTGATCGCATATCGTTTGATTCCCGGCGGCAAGTGCATCGCGGTCCCGTCATTAACGGGGTCGTCGTTGCAGATCAGTTCTATCTGAACACCCTTGTCGAGCAGGCGCTGAAATACCGGGCCAAAGACCTGGCCGTTAATCCATGCGACGCAGATACGAACTGATTGGTTGGCATCCAGCAAAAGGCGCTTGATCTCGGACTCGATCTCCTCAAATTGCGCATAAACGTTCATGAGGTCACCTGAAAAGTGTCTTTACATGCCCGGCGGACCGGACCACATCCACGGTGAGCCAATGAGGTGCCGCGCTTCTTCAGATCGGGAGCGCGGCGCCCCCTGCGAGTCAAGGCACGCTACTGCCCCAACTCCCTCTTGATGCGCTCCATTACTGGGTTGGGACGTCCCATGAAGGCATCAAGCAGACGTTTTTCGACACCGTGCGGTTCCCAAACGGTCGCTGGCTCGAGCCCAATACATTCTTGGGGGGACGCCTCTCTCTCGTTGCCAAGGCTGTCGAAAATCCAACAGCGCCGGAGTGGGCCCACCTCCATGTGGAATCGGACAACGGGTTGCGTCAGGTGTTCCTCAATCTCTCTCCATCCAATGAGCGCCCATGACTTCGGGTAGGGATACTTGACCAGGATCCTGAAAAGGATGGGCTTGGATGCGATCCCATCCAGGTCTGCGTCTGGCTCGGCAGTCCTGTGATTGTAGAAGGCATCGAAATGCCATTCGAGAACCCTTCCATAGCCGAAGGAGCCGTCTGGGAGGGGAATTCTCCAAAATGAGCCTGGTTTATGCGTTGGCAGCATGTCCTAGTATCCTGTGTAATGGTGAAGCTCGCCCCAGCGAATCGTGGCAGCATCGTGAAACCGTCTGCCCCGCGGGTTGTCTTTTGCCACGGCGCGCACGACGTTCTCGGTTCGATGGGGCTTGCCCGTGTCGGACTGGGCGCCTCCGCTGAAGTCTATCAGTTGCTGCTCTCTTCCGCGAGTCCGCCAATATGCTGGGTCATCATACCTTTGCGCGTAGTCGATGGCAGCCCCGATGTCGAACACATCAAGCCGTGCATCATCGAATGAAGCACTCCTCGGCTCTTTGTTCTCGTCAACGTGATGAGTCATGTCTCGGAACCGAACGGCCAACTCCGCCTGGAGTCTGAGTGGCAGACCGAGATCAACGACCATGCTGGTCCGCCCAGAGTAGTAAAGGTTGGTTGCCTCATTGAGCTTCCTGTAGGTTGCATAGAGACGACCGCGTTTCTTTTTGCTTTCTCTGGCGGACTCCGCATCTGGCCGTCCACTGGGAAGAGCGTGGGGCGAAGACACCGGCTCGAGTTGGGGCGTGGGCGCGCTTGTCTCTACTGACACCGTGCCATCAGGCGCCTGGTGAATGATGACCTCCATCTCGAGGGTGGCCGGATGCGCAGAGCCCTTTGGGGGATACCGGCCTTGAACCCATAGAAACATCTCCGAAGTGTGTGCCGTAGAACTTGTCCGCGATGTCGATGGGGGTCTGCTCACCGTCCACGACCGCTTTGACGGTGAAGCAAAGCAGCAGAACACTGCCCGCGGCCGCGACGACCGCGCCGCCCGTCACCAGGGCTTCTCCTGCCGCAGCGCCAGTGCCTGCTCCTGCTGCGGTCGTGCCGCCTTGCGGCACCGGGCGGAGCATACCGCAGGGTACCCCATCTCCTACACCTCCGCCGGGAAGCCCTCGCAGCGATGGTGGGGAAGGGGGAAGTGGAGCTGTCGGCGAGCTCGCCCTCGGCGCAGGCACGGCGGCAGATGCTCCACCTCGTTCTGCCTGCGCAAAGCCGCTGCTCGGGACGTAGACGCAGTACCTTGTCTGTCCAGTGGCAGGGAGAATGCTCCGGGGGGCGCTACTACACCCCACGAGCAACATGCATGTCAGCAGAGCCACCCCTCTTGGCATTCAGCGCCTCCAAGCCTGGGCTCCGCTCGCGAGGCGTCCCACGCGGGATTACAGGGAGGCTGTGCGGCCGAGTCAACCAAGGGAAGCGACGGGAAGCGAACCCGCCGCCTCGTGCCCCGGGTCAGCTGCTCGCGGAGGTGTAGCGGCCGATGGAGTGCAACCACACCCGGCGCGAGAAGAACGCGAAGAGGAGCGAGCCGAGCAGCGCCCACACCAGCGCCGTCCATGGCAGCCGGCCGAGCATCGCCTCCGCCGGGAAGGTGGTCATCACCGCCAGGGGAATGACGAAGGTGAAGACGAAGGCGAGCACCCCGCGGAACACCGGCGCCGGCCAGCGCGCCGCATCGAAGATGGACGTGAAGAGGTAGGTGAGGTTGTCCACCTTCACCACGTAGAAGGCGGCGCACACCGTGAGGATCCACAGCGAGTAGAGCAGGAGCACGCTCGCGCCCAGCAGCACGAGCGAGATGGCCACGCCCGACAGGGACGGCGCGCGGCCGATCTGGTGGAAGCCGTAGCCGAAGATGATCAGCGCCGCGACGAGGTTGATGGCCCGCCACGGCAGGAAGTTCTCCGTGGACACCAGGAACTGCGCGTCCGCGGGCTTGAGCAGCACGAAGTCCAGCGTCCCCTTGCGGATGTGCTCCACCACGCCCTGGAGACTCGGGTTGATGGCTCCTTCCAGGATGCCCTGCAGCAGGGTGAACCAGCCGATGACCAGCAGCGACTCGCCGAAGCTCCATCCCTCGATGTCGCGCTGGGCGTTCTGGTAGACGACGAACAGGGGCACCAGCGCGGAGGCCATCCAGAAGAGGGAGATGAGCCCATCGAGCAGGAAGTCCGCCTGGTACTGCATGGCGAGCAGGCTGGACGCCCGGAGGCGAACCTTCAACAAACGCAGATAGCGGCGGAACATGCCCTAGCCTCCATAGGCGGCGAAGCGCTTGAGGCCCCGCTTCCAGCTCAGGATGGACAGGCCGAGCAGCAGCGCCACCCACAACCACTGGCGGCCCAGCAACCCCAGCGCCCCGGTGAGACCATGGGCGTTCGTCATCAACTCCACCGGCAGGCCAATCTGGTACCGGAAGGGCAACCAGTCCAACAGGCCGCGCAGCACGGGGGGAAAGAGTTCCACCGGGTACAGGTAGCCGGAGCAGATGAGGAAGAAGGCGAACCACAGGTCCATGACCCGGTTGCTGCTCTCGATGTACAGGCTCAGGCTGCCGATGAGCACGTTGGCCAGGAAGGTGATGAGCCAGCCGCCCACGAGCGCCAGCAGGAACAACCCCCAGCCCCACGCGGTACCGGGCACCGAGCGGGTGCCCAGGGTGAACACGGAGAAGAGCGTCAGCGGCACCACCAGCAGCAGACGCAGGGGAAAGGTGCCCAGGTTCTCCGCCGCGTAGCTCCACAGGGGCGAGATGGGACGCAACAGGCGCATGGCCAGCGTGCCCTGACGCACCTCGTAGTTGATCTGCCAGGCCGCGTACGCCCCCGTCATCTGCCGCACCGAGAAGGTGGCCAGGAAGTAGCGCACGAAGTCGTGGGAGTCATAGCGCCCCACGGGCTCGTAGCGGGCCACCGCCGTCCACAGCGCCATGGAGATGAACGGCATGGTGGTGCCCAACACCCAGACGAGCATCTCCGCCCGGTAGGCCACCGCCTCGGACACGCCCACCCGCAGCAGCGTGGGCAGGGCACGCAGCGTGCCGCGCACGCTCATACGCCCGCCTCCTGGCGCCGCGCCTTGCTCTCGGCGAACAGCTCGCTCATGACCTCTTCCAGGGGCGCGTTCTCCACCGTCAGGTCCATCACCGGCAGGGTGGAGAGCACCCGGCTCACGGTGGCGTTGACGGCCTCCTGCGACACCTGCAACACCGCCGACAATGGGTCGTGCGACACCACCTTGCCCAGGGCCGTGAGGTCCGGCGCGTCCACCGGCCGCGACAGGCGCAACACCACGCGCTTCTCCGGCCGCACCTTCTTCACCAGCGCGTCCAGCCCCCCGTCGTACGACACGATGCCCTTGTCGATGACGATGATGCGCGGACACAGCGCCGCCACGTCGTCCATGTAGTGGCTGGTGAGGATGAGCGTAGCGCCGTGCCGCTCGTTGTAGTCCTTGATGAAGGCGCGCATGGTGGCCTGCATGGACACGTCCAAGCCGATGGTGGGCTCGTCCAGGAAGAGCACCTTGGGCCGGTGGATGAGCGCCACCGCCAGCTCGCACTTCATCCGCTCGCCGAGCGACAACTGCCGCGTCGGCTTGCCGAGCAGCTCGCCCAGATCCAGCAGCGTCACCAGCTCGTCCAGGGTCTGCTTGTATTGGGCGGTGGGAACGTCGTAGATGGCGCGGTTGAGTTCGAGCGTCTCCGACGGGGGCAGGTCCCAGATGAGCTGCTGCTTCTGCCCCGTCACCAGCATGATCTTCTTGAGGAAGGCCTCCTCGCGATGACGCGGGACATGACCGTCCACGCGCACCTCGCCGCTCGAGGGGTACAACAGTCCCGAGAGCACCTTGAGGGTGGTGGTCTTCCCCGCCCCGTTGGGACCCAGGAAGCCCACGCGCTCGCCGGGCTGGATGTCGAAGGAGATGCCATCCACCGCCTTGACGGAGGTGTAGGTCCGATGAAAGACCGAGCGGAGGGCGGCCTTGAGGCCGGGCGGACGCTTGTGGACCTGATAGTGCTTGCGCAGGTCGCGGACGGAAATCATTGAGTCGGGGTTTAACGCGGTTGCCCCTCAGAGGCGACCCTTCTATCGCGAAGGCAGGGTGGGGATGAGTGGCCCGTACGGCAAGGACTTGGAGCGTTGGATTCCGCGGCTCATCGCCGTCTGGAGGCAGGCGCGCGGCAGGGCGGACGGACCCGAGACGCGCCTGACGCCACAGGAAGTGAAGGAGGTGGGCGCGGGAGTGAAACAGCTCTCGCTGGGACTCACGCGCGAGCGCAAACTCGCCGGGGCGCGCTACATGGACGACCCCAAGCTGCTCGGCGCCTACCTGCTCTTCTACTGGCCCGTCTCCTATGCCCAGGCCCGCGAGGCCCTGGGCGAACTGTCCGCGAGGCCCCGCTCGGTGCTCGACCTGGGCAGCGGTCCCGCTCCGGTGGCCTTCGCCGCGCTGGACGCGGGTGCCGCCGAGGTGACGGCCGCGGACCGCAGCAAGCCCGCGTTGGCGCTCGCGCGCGCCCTGGCGACGGAGGCCGGTGAGGCGCTCGCCACCCGGGAGTGGGATCCGCTGCGCAAGGCCCCCCCACCCGAGGGCAAGTACGATCTCATCACCATGGGCCACGTGCTCAACGAGCTGTATGGCGCGGGGGACGAGGCGGTGAAGCCGCGCGCGGCACTGCTGGAGCAGGTGCTGGCCCAGGTGAAGCCGGGGGGCAGCCTGGTGGTGCTGGAGCCCGCGCTGCGCGAGACGTCGCGGCTCTTGCTCAAGGTGCGCGACGTCATGGTGGAGAAGGGCTACGCCATCCGCGCGCCCTGCCTCTACCGGGGCGCCTGTCCCGCGCTGGTGAAGGAGAGCGACTGGTGCCACGCGGAGCGCACCTGGACGATGCCCCGGGTGGTGGAGGAGATCGCCAGGGCGGCGGGGCTGCACAAGGAAGCGCTGAAGATGAGCTACCTGGTGCTCGCGCCCGCGGGCGAAGGCTGGCCCGAGCCCCGGCCGGAGCGGCTCTTCCGCATCGTGTCCGAGTCGCTCGAGGGCAAGGGGCGCCAGCGCTTCATCGGCTGTGGCGCCGAGGGCCGCATGGGCCTGGCGATGCAGGACAAGCACCGCACGGAGAAGAACGAGCGCTTCTTCAAGCTGCACCGCGGCGACGTCGTCTCGGTAACGAACACCGAGGCCAAGGGAGACGGGCTCGCGCTGGATGACCGCTCGGAGGTGAAGGTGGTGGCCTATGCGGGCCAGGGCGTGCCCCCGGCCCCGAAGACGCCCGCACCGCCCCCGGACGAGGGCCAGCGCGAGCCGACGTGATCAGTGATCGTGGTCGTGCCCGTGCTCGCCGTGGGCGTGACCGTGCTCCAGCTCTTCCTTCGTCGCGGCGCGCACGTTGTGCACCTTGACCTCGAAGTGGAGCGTCTTGCCGGCGAAGGGGTGGTTGAAGTCGACGACGACCGTGTCGCCCTTCACTTCCTTCACGAGGAAGTCCACCTCGTCGCCCTCGTGGTCGGTGGCGCTGAGGATGGCGCCCGGCTTGATCTCCATCTCCGCCGGGAACTCGCTGCGCGGCACCTCCTCCACGCCGTCCGGATCGATCTCCCCGTAGCCCTCCTCCGGCGAGACGACGACCTTCAGGGACTCGCCCTTGGTCTTGCCCTCCAGCGCCTTCTCCAGGCCCGGGACGATCTCATCGTGCCCGTGCAGGTACTCGAGCGGCTCTCCCGGCTCGCTCTCATCCACCACTTCTCCATCCCCCAGATGCAGCCGGTACTCGATGGAAACGACGCTGTCCTTGGCGATTTTCATGAGGCCCTCATAACAAGCGAAACGTCCCGGACGCTACTTCACGACTTCAGTACGGCTTCAATGCCTGGGCCAGCTCGGCGTACAGGTGGATGGCGCTGCGCACCGCCTTGTCCCAGTCACCCAGGTGCAGGCTCTCGTTCTCAGAGTGGGCATTGGTGTACGGATCCTCCACGCCGATGAGCAGCGCGGGCACCCCGCCCAGCTCCCGGGCGAACGGCTCCACGAAGGGAATGGACGCGCCACACCCGATGGCCACGGGCTCGGTGCCATAGCCCAGGCGCAGCGCGCGGAAGGCGGCCTGGAAGGCCGGATGCGACGTCTCCGTGAACCAGGGGCCCGCGGGCGCGTCCTCCTTGATGTGCAGCTCCAGTCCCCAGGGCACGCGCTGCTTCAGGTGCTCCACCAGCCGCCGCTGCACGTCCGCCGCGTCCAGGTCCGGCACGACGCGGATGCCCACGCGCGCCCACGCCACGTCGCAGATGATGTTGCGCGCGTCCTTGCGGCTGCTCGCCTGGATGGCGTTGATGGCGAGCGCCGGCTGGCGCCAGTTCGTCTCCCACGGATGGCGCCCACCGAGCAGCTCGGCGCCGGGCACCAGGCCCGCCTGCTGCTTGAAGTACGCCTCGTCACCCGGCAGCGCCTGGATGCTCCGCCGCTCGTCCCCGGTGAGCGGACGCACGTGCTCGTGGATGCCCTCGATGGCGATGCTGCCGTCGGGGTTCGTCAGCGAGGCGAGCATCCGGCACAGCGCCATCACCGGATCCGGCACCGGCCCGCCCCACATGCCCGAGTGCACCGCCTGCCGCAGCGCGCGCACCTCCACGTCCACCGTCACCAGGCCGCGCAGCGCGGTGGTGATGGAGGGCAGCCCCGTGTCGAAGTTCGTCGTGTCCGTGAGCACGATGGCGTCCGCCTGGAGCAGCGCCTTGTGCCGTTGCAGGAAGGTGCCCAGGTGCTCGCTGCCCACTTCCTCCTCACCCTCGATGAGCACCTTCACGTTGAGCGGCAGCTCCCCGCCGCCCTTCAACCACGCGTCCACCGCCGAGGTGTGCACCACGATGCCCGCCTTGTCGTCCGCCGCGCCCCGCCCATAGAGCCGCCCGTCGCGCACCTGCGGCTCGAACGGCGGGCTCTTCCACGCCCCCTCGTCCCCCGCTGGCTGTACGTCATGGTGGGCGTACAGCAGGAGCGTGGGTTTGCCAGGAGCCTTCAACCGCTCGCCGTACACGTACGGATGCGCACCGTCCAACTCCAGCAAGCGCACGTTTTCGAACCCACGCGACTTCAACAGTGCCGCTGTGGCTTCCGCGCTCGCTCGCACGTGCGCGGGATCGAAGCCGTCGAAAGACACACTGGGAATGCGGATCAGCTGCTTCAAATCTTCGAGATAGCTGTTCTTCTGGGCGTCGAAGTGGGCCAGGGCCTGATCGGTGGACATGGCGAGTGCTTAGCCCACTTCCCGTGGTCTCCGCGCGAGTGATGAAAGCAATGAGAAAGCACGTCGAGCCCATGGGCAATCCAGGGGTGGGCGCCTTATCATGGCGCGACATGCCCCCCCCGACGCTTCTGCTGGTCGATGATGATCGCTTCGTGCGCCACCTCCTCAAGGACGCCATCCAGGAAAGTGGCCTCGAGGTGCGGATGCTCGAGGCCTCGGACGGCCGCGAGGGGCTGGAGGTCGCCGCGCGCGAGCAGCCGGCGTTGATGCTGTTGGATCTCTTCATGCCCCGGTGCAGCGGGCTGGAGGTGCTCGCGCACATCAAGCAGTCCTCACCGGACACGCGGGTGCTCATCATCAGCAGCATGGATGCCGATCCGGTGGTGCAGCAGGCCCTGTCCGCCGGGGCCGTGGGCTTCGTGGGCAAGCCCTTCCATCCGTTGGAAATCTCCCTGGCCATCCGCCAGGCCCTGGCCCACTGAACACAAACCGAGGAGAGCCCATGTCGAATTACTGGATTGGAGACTCCGTCGGACGCGTGTTGGGACCCCTGACGCTCCAGTCGCTGCGGGAACTGGTGAGCTCGGGACGTCTCAAAGCCGTCACCCGCGCTTCCCGCGATGGCGAATCCTGGGAGCCCATCGCGCAGTTCAACGAAGTGAAGGATCTGTTCAGCACCTTGCGGCCCGGCTCCGCCGACGAGTCCGGGCAGGCCGCGCGCCTGCGCACGCAGTTGGGGCAGATGCAGTCGATGAGCGTGTGGCAGATCTTCGGGTTGAAGCCGGAGGCGCCGCTGGAGGAGGTGCGCAGCGCCTTCTTCCGGATGGCGCGGCGCTTCGCCCCCGAGCATCTGGCCCCGGACACCAGCCCCGAGCTGCGCAAGGTGCACGCGGACATCTTCGATCTGCTCGCGCGCCGCATGCGCGAGGCGGAGGCCCAGCGCGCCACGGTTCCGGCGGCGCCCGTGAGCGAGGGTCCCCGCACGACGACTCCCGCCGGCGGACGCGCCGCCGTGCAGGCCCCGGGCTACACCTACTCGGCCGGGGAGTTCGTGGGCCTGCGCACCCAGAACGACCGGACCCAGGTGGAAGTCCAGGTGAACGCGCGCAACATGGGCATCTTCACCGACCACCGCATCATCAACCTGCAGTCCGGAGGGCTCTTCATTCCCGCGTCCAACCCCTTGCGGTTGGGCACCCGGGTGGAACTGGTGTTGAATTTCGAGCAGCCTCCGCGGCAGATCAAGCTGCGCAGCTCCGTCATCTGGGAATACACGCTCGACGATGGTAAGCAGCCGCGCGGCTATGGCCTCGGTCTGGCGGACTTGAGGCCCGAGGAGCGCACCTTCCTCGACGACTTCCTGCGCACACATCGCGTCCAGGCGCCCACGACCGCGGGCTGAGCCACATGGCGGTCCGCGTCCATCTCGGCCGCAGCCCCCCACCCCTCCGCCGGAAGGAGCAGGACGTGTCCGATCCGGCCGAGTACCAGGCCCTCGATGGACTGCCGGCGCCGGTGCTGGTGGTGCGTGGAGAGCGGACCGTCTACGCCAACCCGGCGTTGTTGAAGTTGTTGGGCATCAGCCTGCCCGAGGTGCTCGACACGCCCGTGCTGATGATGCTCGCGCGCTTCTCGCCCGAGGATCAGCGCTGGCTGGAGCCGATGCACACCGAGTACACCCGTGGAAGGCAGACACCCGACAAGCTGTGGGTGCGCGTGCGGGTGGCGGAAGAGCAAGAACGGACCTATTGCATGAGTCGGGGCGAGGGAGTGCGGGCGGAGGACACCCTGTTGATGTTGGTGGACGCGGAGGGAGAAGCGAGTACGCGGCGGCTCACCGAGTCACTCGTGGAGGCCGCGGGCAAGCTGTTGCACTGCCGTGACGAACAGAGCGTGCTGGAGACGGCGGTCG
The DNA here is from genome assembly GCF_002305875.1 of Cystobacter fuscus. Taxonomy (NCBI): domain Bacteria; kingdom Pseudomonadati; phylum Myxococcota; class Myxococcia; order Myxococcales; family Archangiaceae; genus Cystobacter; species Cystobacter fuscus. Next base: position 10,520,705 of record NZ_CP022098.1, read on the forward strand.
AGGCCATCCACCGGCACGGCTTCTCCGTGATGGTGCTGCTGCTCGAGGGCGACAACCTGCGCTACGGGCCCCTGCGGCAGGACGCGGCGCAGGTGACCACGTGCGAGGTGCTCTACGGCAAGCCCCTGCAGGAGATCCGCTTTCCGCGCTCCAGCATGCCGCACATCGACGAGGTGCTGGCGCGGCACAAGGCGGCCTTCCACTCGGACTTCCTCCAGGTGCTGGAGAACGTGCGCACCATGGAGCCGCTCGCGTGGCTGCGGCGCGCCTACCCGAGCGTGCGCGCCCTGGACGCGCCCATCTTCGTGCAGGGCAAGCCCTACGGAATCCTGTCCGTGCAGGGCGAGACGCTGACGCCCACGAGCGCGGCCACGCTGGAGCTGTTCGCGCGGCAGATGGGAGGGGCGCTGGAGAACGTGCGACACCACCGGCTGGCGGCCTCGCGGCTGGCGGAGCTGTCGCGGTTGCAGTCGGAGCTGGTGGCGCAGGAGCGGCTCACCGTGCTGGGCGAGGCCGCGGGCGTGGTGGCCCACGAGGTGCGCAACCCCCTGGGCGCCATCCTCAACGCGGTGGCGGTGCTCAAGCGAGACCGGCTGGGCCCGGTGAGCACGAGCGCGGTACGGATGCTGGAGGAAGAGGCCACGCGCCTGGACGCGATGGTGAGGGACTTGCTGGACGTGGTGCGGCCGATGGAGCCCCGGCCCCGCGCGCTGCACCCGGGCGAGCTGGCCCGGCGCACCCTGGAGCTGCTGCGCCAGCGCCACCAGCTGGGCACCCTCCAGGTGCTCATGAACGAGGCGCCGGACCTGCCCCTGCTCCAGGGCGACGAGATGCTGTTGCAGCTCGCGCTGGAGAACCTGCTGCGCAACGCCGTGCAGGCCTCGCCCCCGGAGGGCCGGGTGACCGTGTCGGTGTCGCGCGTGCCCGAGGGCGTGCTGCTCACCGTGGAGGACGAGGGCTCGGGCATCTCCCCGGCCGACATCCACCGCATCTTCGAGCCCTTCTTCACCACGCGCGCCACGGGCACCGGCCTGGGGCTGGCGGTGGTGCGGCGCGTGGTGCTCGCCCACGGCGGCACGGTGTCCGCGGGGCAGCGGCCGGGAGGCGGCGCGCGCTTCGAGCTGCGGCTGCCGCTCGCTCACCCCTCGCCGGAGTGAAAGCGCCTCAGGGAAGGGCGCACAGGAGCAGACGGCAGCGCAGCCCCCCATTGCGCACCGGCAGCTCGCGCGCCCCGGGCAGGGCGAGCGCGCGGATGAGGCCTGGCTCCTCGGGAACGAGCACCGCGGCGCGCCAGCCCGTGAAGGCCCGCCGCAAGGTGGCCCCGAGCGCCCGGTACAACCCCGGCAGATCCTCCCCCTCGCCCACCCGCTTGCCATAGGGCGGATTGGCCACCACCCACCCGGGCCCGAGCCCCGAGGGCAGCGTCAGCGTGCGCACGTCCTGGCGCTCCAGCGTGAGCGTCACGCCCGCCCGCCGCGCGTTGCGTCTGGCCGTCCCCAGCGAGCCCGCGTTGAGATCATGCCCCCGCAGCACCGCGCGCGGGGCCGGCAGGACCTGGGCCTCCGCCCGGGCCCGGCGCGCGGCCCAGGCCCCCGCGTCGAAGCCGGGAAAGCGCTCGAAGGCGAAGGGCCGCGCGAGCCCCGGCGCCCGCTGTTGGGACATCCACGCGCCCTCGATGAGGAAGGTGCCCGAGCCACACATGGGGTCCACCAGCGGCGCCACGCCGTCGTACCCGGCCAGCACCAGGATGCCCGCGGCGAGCGTCTCGCGCAGCGGCGCCCGGCTCACCTCCTGGCGGTAGCCCCGGCGGTGCAGCGGCTCGCCACTGGTGTCCGCGCTCACCGTGCACGTGTCGCCCTCCACGCGCACGAGCAGGGTGAGGCCCTCGCCCGGTTCCTCGTCCAGGAGGCCCGCGCGCTCCACCGATGGCAGCCCCCAGGCCCGGGCCGCGGCGGCCAGCACCGCGTCCGGCCCCTTGAAGCGCGCGCCATGCAGGACCACCGACAGCCGGGGCACCGTCCGCCCGTCCCATACCGGCCGCAGGGGCAGGGCCGCGAGTCCCCTGGCGAGCGCCGCCGCGTCCGGCGCGGGAAAGCGACCCAGGCGCAGCCACACCCGGCTCGCCGTGCGCAGGCACAGGTTGGCCTCCTGGTACAGCCCCGGGGCCCCCTCGAGTTCCACCCCCCCCTCCACGCGCCGGGGCGACAGGCCCAGGGCCTCCGCCTCGGCCGCCACGGCGGGCTCCAGGCCGGGCAGCGCCGGGATGAAGAGCCACTCCCTCTGTTGGACGTTGGTCACCTGGAGCGGCATTGTCCGCGCCCGACGCCCGGCCGCAATGCTTTCCTCACGGGAACGTCCACCCGGACGAAGGAGAGCACGCCATGAGCGACGTCGCGAGGAACGCCCGCGAGCGGCCACGGGAGTACGAGGTGACGGTGGACGGCGTACGCTGGGAGACGCCCGACACCGTCACGCTCCAGCTGGACTTCGGCCCCGAGCGCCCCGACTACCGCGCCGGTCAGTTCCTCAACCTGGATCCCCACCAGTTCCGCGCCCTCGGCCACCTCGTCGCCTACTTCCAGCAGCACAAGGGACGCAAGGAGCCGGCGCGATCCTACTCGCTCGCCTCCGCGCCGCATGAGCCGCGCGTGGCCATCACCGTGAAGGACGAGGAGTTCATCCCCGGCCTCACCCCCTACCCGCCCCTGCTCTCGCCCTACCTCGTGCACGCGCCCCTCATGGGCTCGCGCATGAAGGTGCTCGGCTTCATGGGCCCCTATGTGCTGCCGGATGACGTGGAGGAGCGCACGGACCACCTCGTCCATGTCGTCGCCGGCTCCGGCGCGGTGCCCAACTTCTCCATCCTCAAGGACGCGCTGCACCGGAGCCTCCGGCTGCGGCACACCCTGCTGTGCTCCAACAAGACGTGGGAGGACATCCTCTACCGCGAGGAGCTGGACGCGCTCGAGCGCGCGTACCCGGACCGGCTGCGCGTGGTGCACACCCTCACCCGCGAGACGGACGAGGCGCGCTTCGGCCCCACCGTGCGCAAGGGCCGCGTCGGCGAGGCCCTCCTGGAGGAGCTGCTCCCCGAGCGCGGCACCTGCCTCGTCTACGTGTGCGGCCCGGCCATCACCCCGTGGGCCCGCAAGAAGGCCCTGGAGACGCACACGCCCGCCACCCCTCGCTTCCTGGAGACGGTCATCGGCCACCTGCACACGCTCGGCGTCGACGACAAGCGCATCAAGCGGGAGTCGTACGGGTGATGTCGGCGGCCGGGGTGGCCGGGGTGGCGCTCGCGGGCTCCACGCCGAGCAGCCGCGTGAGCTTGGGCCGCACCCCGTAGGCACCCAGGAGCGACTCCAGCTTCGCGCGCGCCTGCCGGTTCTCCCGGTGCACGCGCCGGCCGAGAATCAGCTCGTTCTTGAGCGAGTGCTCCCAGCCCGTCAGCTCCGTCACCGTCACCTGGTAGCCGAAGGACTCCAGCGTCAGCGCGCGCAGCACGTTGGTCAGGTGGCTGCCGAACTCGCGCCGGTGCCAGGGGTGCTGGTAGAGCAGCGAGAGCGTCGAGTCCACCGCGGCCCGGCCCTCCTTGAGCTGCGTGGCCACCTCCGCCTGGCAGCACGGCACCACCGCCACGTGGTCCGCGCCCTTCTGGATGGCCACCGCCAGCGCGTCATCCGTCGCCGTGTCGCAGGCATGCAGGGCGGTGAGCAGGTGGATGCGCTCGGGCCACTGCGCGTTCTCCAGGTGCGCCGTCTGGAACTCCATCCGGGAGAAGCCCAGCCGCTCGGCGCGCTCCCTGGCCCGCTGCGTCAACTCCGGCCGGCCCTCCACGTTGAGCAGCACGCCCCCCTCGGCGTCCTTGAGGAACAGCTCGTAGAGGATGAAGCCCAGGTAGGCGTTGCCGCTGCCCGCGTCCACCACCACGGGCGAGGCATGACGGCCCTGGATGTCCTCCAGCGCCGGCCGCAACAGCCCCACCAGGTGGTTGACCTGCTTGAGCTTGCGCAGCGTGTCGGCGTTGAGGTTGCCCTCGCGCGTGAGCAGGTGCAGCTCACGCAACAGCTCCCGGGACTGGTCCGGCAGCAGCTCGCGCTTGACCCGCGCGCCTTTGACCTGCCGCCTCAGACGGACACCACCTCGGTGACCTCGGGGACGAGCTCGCGCAGCCGCGTCTCGATTCCCATCTTCAAGGTCGCCGTGGAAGAGGGGCACCCCGCGCACGAGCCCTGCATGTGCAGGTAGACGATGCCGTCCTCGAAGCGGTTCAGCGTGATGTCTCCACCGTCCTGCGCCACCGCCGGGCGGATCTCCGAGTCGAGGATCTCCTGGATGCGCGTCTCCACCGAGCCGCCCGCCGCGCCCGCCGCGGTGCGCGCCGCCGCGATCGCCTCCTCGTTCACCGCGGGCAGGCCCGCGCCGAGGTGCTCGTCCAGCGTGCCCATCACCGCGTCGTTCAGCTCGTCCCACTCACCCGCGTCCCCCTTGGTGACGGTGACGAAGTTGCTGCCCACCATCACCGCCGTCACGCCCTCGATGCCCATGAGCTTGAGCGCCAGGGGCGACTTCTCCTCCGCCGCCTGCGTGCTGGTGATGCTCACCGCTCCCGACGACACGAGCCGCCGATCCACCACGTACTTCAGGGTGCTGGGGTTGGGGGTCCACTCGAGCTGGATGTTCACCGACATGTCGAAATCTCTCCGTTCCCTCCTCCTCTAAGCCCTTGGCCCCCGGCTGGCAACCACGTGCTCGATCAAGACCCACCCCAGAAGTTGCTCTATCTGACAATGATAACATTACCTGAATTCACTGATTCCCCGTAGAGGCGTGCTAAGCTTGGAGGACGGAGACGGAACAATGGGGAGAACGTCCATGGAAAGCACCAGCCTGCAGGCGAGGACCCCCACCCATACCGCGCAGCTCCGCATCCCCTCCTGTGTCTTCGAGGGGTTGTTCGTCCGAGGCATGCAGCCACACGCGGCCCTCGTCAAGGCCCTGGCCCTGGAGGGGTACGATCCCCGGTGCCCCGAGGTCGACTACCCCATCCAGGTGTGGAAGCGCTGCGTGTCCCAGGCGAGGTACCTGGCGTATGGGACGCTGAGTGATGACGAGGCCTACCGCGCGCTCGGACGCCAGCTCAGCGAGGGCTTCGCCAAGACGCCGCTGGGCCGGATCGCCGTGGTGGGGCTGCCGATGATGGGCCCCGCGCGCGCCCTGGAGCGGCTGCCGCGCTACCTGGGGATGATGGGCCGCGCGGAGGTCCAGGTGCAGTCCGTCAGCCTGGGCGAGCGCGTGCGACGCGTCTCCATCTCCGACGTCCACAGTCCCCCGGAGCTCTACGTCGGCGCGCTCGAGGTGGTGCTGGAACACGCCCACGCGCACCAGCCCATCATCCACGTGGACGATCGCTCGCCGCAGGGCTTCCGCCTGCTCGTGCGCTGGTAGAACGCCGCATGGCCTACCCTCCCCGCCTGGCGCACCTCGCCACGCTCTCCGTCGTCGTGGCGAAGCTCGTGCCCACCTACTCGCGTGCCCACCACCTCGACGAGGAGGAGGCGGCGCAGCGCCTGTCCCAGGCCCTGCGCGGCCGGCTGCTGCCGTCGCTGCTGGAAGAGGCGTGGACGGCCATGCGCGGCAAGAGCAAGCGGCTGGACGACGAGGGGCTCCTGGAGAAGGTGGCCACCACGCTGCGCGACCGGCCCCAGCGCCCCGGACGGGTGGTGGAGGTGACGGCCGCGTGGAGCGCCTTCCTCGTGCTCGCGGACCTGGAAGCGGGCACCGCCAGCGAGGCCGCGCGCCGGGTGATGGAGTCGCCCGAGGGTCGGCAGCGCGCCCAGGAGGGGCTCGTGGAGGTCGGCCGCTTCCTGGCCGCCGAGCTCACCCGGGGGCGCTAGGCGGCCCGAAGCCGCCCGCACGGTTGGCGAGCACCTCCTCCAGACGTTATAGGCTGGTGCCCGCCGTGATCTCCGCCCGCAAGCCGCCCACCTGCTCCGTGTCTACCCGCGCCCCCACCTCCGGGCCGCGAGGCGTCCAGGCGGTCCGCGCCGAGAACCCACCCATGGGAAGCGCCGCTGGCTGGCCTGCTCCGTTGGCGGGCCTCCTCCGGTTCCGAGCGGAAGCCGTCCGCACCCCCTAATCATTAGAGGAAGCGCATGCCTCGAGAGAAGTCCGATCCGGATTCCAACGTCGTCACGGAGACGGTGCCGCAGAAGAAGCTCAAGCGGCCCACGCTCTACAAGGTGCTGTTGCACAACGACAACTACACGACGCGCGAGTTCGTGGTGGCCGTCCTCAAGGAGGTCTTCCACAAATCGGAGACGGATGCCGTGCAGATCATGCTGCACATCCATTACAACGGCATCGGCGTGGCGGGCGTTTATACGTACGAGGTCGCAGAAACGAAGGTACGCACCGTGGAGGCCGCGGCGCGGGAGAATGGCTTCCCGCTGCGCCTCTCGATGGAACCAGAGGAAGGTTGAGACCGTGGCAGGACCGCTGATTGCCAAGGCATTACAGGACAGCTTCCGCAACGCGCTGGAGGAGGCGCGACGGATGCGTCACGAGTACCTGACGCTCGAGCATCTGTTGCTCGCGCTCACCAAGGACACCCGCACCCGGGAAGTGCTCAAGAGCTGTGGCGCGCAGGTCAAGCGGCTCCAGGAACGCCTGGAGTCCTTCCTGGAGGAGACGGTCGAGCGTCTGCCCGAGGGGGTGGAGGCCGAGCCCCAGCAGACCATCGGCGTGGAGCGCGTGCTGCACCGCGCCGCCATGCACGCCCTGTCCGCCGAGCAGAAGTTCATCGACGGCGGCGACGTGCTCGTGGCCCTCTTCCGCGAGGAGGAAAGCCACGCGCTCTACCTCCTGCAGCAGGAGGGCATCACCCGGCTGGATCTGCTCAACTTCATCTCCCACGGCATCTCCAAGGACGCCTCGGACCCGGGAGACGAGGGCGTCAGCGGCGAGGCCCACCCGGGCGTGCCCGCCGGCGAGGACGAGGAGGGCGAGGGCAACACGCGCAAGAGCCCCCTGGAGGCCTACACCACCAACCTCAACGAGGAGGCCAAGGCGGGCCGGATCGATCCGCTCATCGGGCGGCAGAAGGAGCTGGAGCGCACCATCCAGGTGCTCTGCCGGCGCCGCAAGAACAACCCGCTCTACGTGGGCGAGACGGGCGTGGGCAAGACGGCCATCGCCGAGGGGCTCGCGCTGCACATCCACGAGGGCCGCGTGCCCGAGGTGCTCAAGAACTCCGTCGTCTTCTCGCTCGACATGGGCGCGCTGCTGGCGGGCACCAAGTTCCGCGGCCAGTTCGAGGAGCGGCTCAAGGGCGTGCTCAAGGCGCTCAAGGAGCACCCGGACGCCATCCTCTTCATCGACGAGATCCACACCATCGTCGGCGCGGGCGCCACCAGTGGCGGCTCCATGGATGCCTCCAACCTGCTCAAGCCGGCGCTGGCCAGTGGGAGGCTGCGCTGCATCGGCTCGACGACGTACCAGGAGTTCAAGGCGTCCTTCGAGCGCGACCGGGCCCTGTCCCGGCGCTTCCAGAAGATTGAAGTGGGCGAGCCGAGCGTGGAGGACACCCTGCTCATCCTCGAGGGGCTCAAGAGCCGCTACGAGGAGCACCACGGGGTGAAGTACGCGCCGGAGGCCCTGCGCGCCGCCGCGGAGCTGAGCGCCAAGCACATCAACGATCGCTTCCTGCCGGACAAGGCCATCGACGTGCTGGACGAGGCGGGCGCGGCCGAGCGGCTCAAGCCCGCGGAGCAGCGCACCGGCCAGGTGACGGTGGGCGACGTGGAGGCCGTCATCGCGAAGATGGCGAAGATTCCGGCCAAGAGCGTGTCCGCCAGCGAGGGCGTGCAGTTGCAGAAGCTCGAGCCCGAGCTCAAGCGGGTCATCTTCGGCCAGGACCCGGCCATCAAGTCGGTGGTGGACGCCATCAAGCTGGCGCGCAGCGGTCTGCGCGCGCCGGAGAAGCCCATCGGCAGCTTCCTCTTCTCGGGCCCCACGGGCGTGGGCAAGACGGAGCTGGCCAAGCAGCTCGCCCAGGTGCTCGGCGTGGAGTTCCTGCGCTTCGACATGAGCGAGTACTCGGAGAAGCACACGGTGAGCCGGCTCATCGGCGCGCCTCCGGGCTACGTGGGCTTCGATCAGGGCGGTCTGCTCACCGACGCCGTGCGCAAGCACCCCTACGCGGTGCTGGTGCTGGACGAGATTGAAAAGGCCCACCCGGACCTCTTCAACATCCTCCTGCAGGTGATGGACCATGCGACGTTGACGGACAACAACGGCCGCAAGGCGGACTTCCGCAACATCATCCTCATCCTCACCACCAACGCGGGCGCCCGGGAGATGAGCACCAAGTCCATGGGCTTCGGCGACAGGCAGGCCCCGGTGGACACGCTGCGCGCGAAGAAGGCCATCGAGAACACCTTCACCCCCGAGTTCCGCAACCGCCTGGACGGCTGGGTCCTCTTCTCCGGCCTGCCCGCGGACATCATCCTCAAGGTGGTGGACAAGGAAGTGGGCCTGCTCCAGAAGATGCTGGAGGAGAAGCGCGTGAAGCTGGAGCTGACCCCGGCGGCACGCGCGTGGCTCGCCGCCAACGGGTACGACCCGGCCTTCGGGGCGCGGCCCATGGCTCGGCTGGTGGACAACGCGCTCAAGAAGCCGCTCGCCGAGGCCGTGCTCTTCGGAGAGCTGAAGGACGGCGGCACCGCCCGCTTCGACGTGGAGGGCGACGGCCTGAAGCTCCAGTCCGCCTCCGTTGCGCAGCCCACGCCCGCGGCCTGAGCGCCCGGGCCCTCCCCCTCCCTCGGCTGCGAGAGGGGGAGAAACGACGAGGGCCAGGTGGAGGGTGTCCCCTCCCCTGGCCCTTCGTGCATTCAGCGGCTCGCGCGGACGGCTACACGCGGTAGGCCTTCACCGCGCTGCTGAGCTGCTCGGAGATGACCTGCAGCGTGGTGGCCGCCTCGCCGGTGGCGCTGATACGGGCCACCGTCTCCTCCATCATCTTGGAGAGATCACCCACGGCGGTGCTGATCTGGCTGATGCCCACGTTCTGCTGACCCACGGCGGCGGCGATCTGCCGCACGGCGGCGGCGTTGTCCTGGTTGATGGTGGACAACTCGCGCAGGCTCTTGCCGTAGGAGCGCACCTGCTCCAGGCCCATTTCCATGCGCTGCGAGCCGCGCTCGGTGGCGCGCACCGCGGTGGCCACCGAGTTGCCGATATCGTCCAGCAGCTCGCGCACGCGGTCCGTGGACTCGATGGACTGGTCGGCCAGGGCGCGGATTTCACGCGCCACCACGCCGAAGCCCTTGCCGTGCTCGCCCGAGCGCACCGCCTCGATGGCGGCGTTGAGCGCGAGCATGTTGGACTGGTCCGCCAGATCCTTCACCGTCTGGGTGATGCTGCCGATCTGCACGGTGCGCTCGCCCAGCTCGAGGATCTTCTGGGCGATCTCCTGCACCTGGGCGCGGATGTCGTTGAGGCCCGCGAGTGTCTGCTCCAGGGAGGCCTCGCCCGTGCGGCTCAGCTCGTCGGCGCGCTCGGCCACGGAGAGCACCGCGTCGGCCTTCTGGGCGGCGAGGAGACTCGTCTGGCGGATTTCCTGGGCGGTGACCTGCGTCTCCTGGAGCGCGGAGGCCTGCCGGGCCACCGTCTGCGACTGCTCGGCGGCGGAGGCGTTGAGCTGCTCGGTGGAGGCGTTGAGGGCCTCGGAGGCCTGCTGGAGGTTCTGCGTCACCGAGCGCAGCCGATCCACCATCTGCGAGAACGACACGGCCAGCTGGCCCAGCTCGCCGCCCGCGATGGAGGGGATGGGACGGGTCAGGTCGCCCGACTGGACGATGTGCGCGGCCACGTTGGTGAGCTCGCGCAGCGGCCCCACGATGGAGCGGCTCAGCCCGTACACCCCGAGCACGCCCACCGCCACGATGAGCAGGCCCAGCAACAGCATCTTGAGCCACAGCTGGCCCACCAGGACACTCACGCTGTCGTGCAGCATGCCCACGTGCAGCACGCCCCGCGTCGCGCCCGACAGGGGCGCGGCCACGTCGGCGACGGCCACCCGCTTGTTGTCGACCGTCATCTCCACCATTTCCCGCGTCTGCGTGCGCTCACCATTGGCGAGGCCGTTCTCGGACAGGGGGTTGGCGGTGAGCAGCTCCACGGGCACATCGCCCGGGAAGGAGTGGGCGAGCACCGTGTTGCTCTCGTCCACCACGTAGAGGTAGCCCAGGCCCTGGGCATCCCGGAACGCGTCCACCAGGGGCTGCAGCGACGAGGAGCCGCCGGCACGCTCGGCGGCGGCCGAGAAGCCCAGCGCGATCGCCTTGCCCTCGTTCAAGGTGCTCGACATGAGGCTGTCGCGCAGCTGCTGGGCCGCCATCATGGAGAGCACGATGGCGATGGCGACGCTGACGGCCGCGGTGGCGAAGACGAACTGGGCACCGATGCCTAGGGATTTACGAGCGGGGCTCACGAAAGCACCTCAGTGAGGAAGGAAAAGGGGTTCAAACCACGCCCTCCGTACCGGGAGGACGGTTCGGCATGGGACCGCGGCGGCAGCTCATGCGGATGATGTCGGGAATGGAGGACAGGGGAACGCCCCGGTCCGCCGCTTTCAGCTCCAGCGCCACCCGGGGCATGCCGAAGACGACGCACGTGGCCTCGTCCTGGGCGAAGGTGACGCCTCCCGCCTTGCGGATGTCCAGCAGGCCGCGGGCGCCGTCCTCTCCCATGCCGGTGAGGACCCCTCCGCCGGCGCGGCTGCCGTAGGTGCGCGCCAGGGAGGACAACAGCAGATCTCCCGAGGGACAGGGCCCGCCGCGCGTGCGCGTCATGCGCACCACGCCGTTGCCCTCGATGGTCAGGTCATGACCGTCCGCCGGGAAGTACACCTTGCCCGCCTCCACGCGCTCCCCCTCCCGGGCGATGACCACCTTGAGCGAGGTCACCTGGGAGAGCCAGCGCACCATGCCGGGGGTGAAGCCCTCGGTGATGTGCTGGGCGATGACGATGGGCACGGGCAGGTCCGGAGGCAGGCGCGAGAGCACCTCGGACAGGGCCGGCGGCCCGCCGGTGGAGGCGGCGATCCCCATGATGTCCACCCGGGCGCCCGACACGGGCGGCGGCGGGCTGGAGACGCGCAGGCGCCGGGAGATGACGGGCACCTCCGCCATCAGACACACCGACTCGGCCAGTTGCCGACCCCAGCGCCGCAGCTCCTCGCCGCTGATGACGCTCGGCTTGCCGATGAGCTCCAGGGCTCCCGCGCTCATCGCCTGGAAGCACACCTCCAGGTTGCGCTGGTCCGCCACGGCGCTCACCACGAGGACGCGCGCGGGCGCCTCGGCCATGATCGCCGCGATGGCCGCCGGACCATCCAGGTCCGGCATCAAGAGGTCCATGGTGATGACGTCCGGGCGCAACAGGCGCGCCAGCGTCACCGCCCGGCTTCCCGTGTTGGCGCGCCCCACCACCTCGATGCGCGGATCGTCCGTCAGCAGGGCGCTGACGGCATCCGCCATGGTGGGCGAGTCATCCACCACGAGCACACGGATGGGCTCCTTCCCACCACTCATGCCCGGGCCCCCCTGCGGCTCATCACGTCGAGCACCTCGGAGAGCAGGCGACCCGCGGCGCACTCGCGCTTGCTGAGGTAGCCGTCCGCTCCCGCCGCCAGACCCCGGGAACGGGCGCTCGCGCTGTCGTTGGCCGACACGAGGATGACGGGAATGTCCCGCGTGTCGGGCTGCCCGCGCAGGCGGGCGATGACCTCGGTGCCGTTCATCTCTTCCATCTCAAGGTCGCAGATGATCACGTCGTATTCTTCCGCCTGCAAACGCTCCAGGGCACGTGCGCCGCTGGCTGCCAGGTGGACGGTGAAGCCACCCGCCTCCAGCATGGCACGGTGCAGGGCGCGAGCGGTGAGGGAGTCGTCCACCACGAGCGCCCGGCGGCTCGTCGGCATGGCGACCGTCTGGGGGGTGGAGTCAGTCACCACCCAGCCCGGGCGCAGGATGAGCAGCAGCTCGCCGCGGCTGAGGATGGCGGCGCCCTGGTAGGAGGGCACGTCGCGCACCTCGGCGGGCAGCGGACGGATGACCAGGTCCCGGTCTCCGACCACCGCGTCCACGGCGAGCGCCATGCGCTTGCCGCCGCTCTGCACGATGATGAGCGGCTGGCCCTCGGAGGGAGGCGCCGCGGCGCGCAGGCCCATGCGGGCGCCCAGGTCGGTCACCGGCACGAGCTGGCCATTGTAGTCCAGCTGCGTCTTGGTGCGGCCGATGCGCAGGTTCTCCGCGGTGGCCAGCTGGGTGGACTCCACCGCCAGCATGGGCAGACCCACCGAGGCGTCGATGGCGCGCACCGTGAGCACCGGCGAGCTGCCCAGCTCCATGGGGATGGTGAGCACGAAGCGCGTGCCGCTGCCCTTGGTGCTGAGCACCTCGATGCGGCCCTGCATGGACTCCACCGCGGCGCGCACCGCGTCCAGGCCCACACCACGGCCCGACGTGTCCGTCACGTCCACGCGGGTGCTGAAGCCGGGGCGGAAGATGAGGTCGCGGATCTGCGTCTCGTGCATGCGCGCGCCCTCCTCCGCGGTGATGAGCCCCTTGCGCTCGGCCGACGCGCGTACCGCCACCACGTCGATGCCGCGCCCGTCGTCGATGAGCTCCAGGAAGAGGATGTTGCCCTGCTGCTCCACACGCAGCGTGAGGGCGCCCTCGTGGTGCTTGCCCGCGCGCTCGCGCTCATCGGGCATCTCGATGCCGTGGTCCACCGCGTTGCGCAAGAGGTGCACCATGGCACCCCGGAGCTTCTCGAGCAGCCGTCGGTCCAGCGACACCTCCGCGCCCACCACCGACAGGCGCGAGGACTTGCCCAGCTGGCGCGACAGGTCGCGCACCATGCGCTGCAAGGGCTCGAGGATGGTGCGCACCGGACGCGTGGTGATGGACTTGAGGCCCTCCTCCAGGCTGTCCACGATGTCCGACGCCTCGTGTCCGTCCGCGCGCACGCCCGCCGTCACCGACGCCAGCGTCGCGCGCGCCCGGGCCGTGGGCGCCAGCAGCTCGCGCGCCGACAGGAGCTCCACCACCTTGCCGATGTCGCGCAACCGGTCTTCCAGGCGCATGCGGAACTCGCGCAGGCGCTCCACCTCGCGCATGAGCGCCGTCACCTGGTGCGCGGCCACGCGCCAGCCCGCGTCCACGTCATCATCCGGGGCGGAGCTGGCCACCGCGGCGGCGGTGGAGGGCGCGGCGGAAGGCGCGGGCGCGGAAGCCGCCGGAGCGGCCGCCGCGGCCTCCTCCGGGGGCGGGGCGTCCGCCACGAGCTGGGCCAGGGCCGCCGCGGGATCCGGCAGCGCGTCGCCCCGGCCATCCGCGTGGGCCTGGGCCCGCAGGAGGAAGAGATCCAACCCGTGCAGCAGCAGGTCCACCAGCGGCCGCGGCATGGGCTTGATGTCCTTGCGCAGCGGCGCGAGGGCATCCTCCAGCTTGTGCGCGATGGAGCTCAGGTCCTGCAGCCCGAGGCTGGCGGCGCTGCCCTTGAGGGTGTGCAGGTGGCGCGCCAGACGCGTGTACACCTTGCCCAGGGCCTCGTTGTCCAGGCCCTCCCGCTCCAGCTCGAGCAGGTCCAGGGTGACCTTTTGACAGACTTCCTGCGCCTCGGACGAGAAGCCCGCCACGAGGCTCTGCAGCATGGGGTCAACCGACATTGCGTGTCCCGGATGTGCTCGCGAACAGGCGCGGCAGATCGATGAGGTGGATGACTTGACGCGAGCCGCTCATGAGCACCTGGGTCACCGGGCCCTCGGATTGCGCGCGCGCCGCCTCCACCGCCACGGTGGGCATGCTCAGCGGGCGGGGGATGGCCTCGCAGTCCAGGGCGCACAGCTCTCCGTCACCCCGCTCCACCACGAGCAACACGGCGGGGTCCTGCCGCCAGCCGTGGCCGCCCAGGAGCGCGGCGAGGCTGAGCGCGGCGAGCACCTGGCCCTGATAGCGCAACACGCCGATGACGTGCGGCAGGGACAGGGGCACCGGCGTCACCAGGCGCAGGGGCAGCGCCGCGCGCAGCGAGTCCAAGGGGATCGCATAGCGCTCCTCGCCCAGGGGGAACTCGGCCACCATGAGCACGGATTCGTCGGTGGTGTTGTCGGAGCGTCCGCGCAAGCGGCTCGCGCGCTCGTCCAGGAGGGCACGGACCTCCTGGTCCTGAACCTCCTCCGGGCCTCGGGGAATGGATGTCATTCGATGGATCCCAACGTGAGGAAGGCGTCGGCGGACGCCCTGTAGAAGCGGGCAGGCAGCGGCTCAGGTCCCTCGATGACCTGATCCGGAGGGAGTCGCGAGGCGCAATCGCGCACGCTGTGCATGAGCGCGAAGGCCGCTTCTCGCGCCCCGGCCCGCTCACGCAGCAGAGCCAACTCCAGCATGCCCGGCAGATAGTCCCGGAACTGTTTCAACAGGGCCTCCAGGGTGCTGGCCGCGCCGGACTCGTCGCCCCCCTCGATGCGCTGAAGCGCCTCGGTGTGCAGGCTCACGGGCGTGGGCGGCGGCGGCGCGGGAGCCGGGGCGGGCGGAGGCACGCGCAGGGCAATCTTGGGAGGCTCGGGAGGCGGAGGCTTGGGTGGAGGCGCCAGCTCCTGGGGCGTCGGGCGGCGGAAGGCCTGCAGTTCGGGAGGCCCCACGCGCACCAGCCCCGCGGGCGCGTTGTCCATCTCCACCGTGCCCAGCAGCAGGTAGCCGCCCGGCACGATCACCCGCGCCAGATGACGCACGGCCTGCTGCACCGCATCGGGCGAGAAGTACGTGAGCACGTTGCGGCAGAAGATGACGTCGAACTGGCCGTGCTTCTCGGCCAGGGGCTCCAACAGGTTCGCCTGGGCGAAGTGGGTGACGGCGCGCACGGAATCGATGACGCTCACCCGGCCCTCGGCCGTCTCCTGATAGACGGGATACAGCAGCGGACCCGACTCGCGGCGCGACCAGTTGCCGTACACGCCCCGGCGGGCGAACCCCAGACGGCCCTCATGCAGATCCGTGCCAAGCACCTCGACCTGCACGCCCGGCGTCACCATGTTCAGGAGACACGCGGCGATCGAATACGATTCCTCGCCCGAGGCGCACCCGGCACTCCAGGCCCGCATCGTCATGGTGCCCCGGCGCATCGCCGCGGACACCACCTCGGTCGCCAGGAAGCGGAACTGCTCCGGGTGGCGGAAGAAATACGTCTCGCCCACCAGCACCGCGTCCAGCAGCGCCCGCTCCAACGCGGAGCCCGGACGGTGCATCTCCGCCATCAGCTCCGAGGGCGAGCGGCCCCGAGACAGCTCCATGCGCACGACGCGATCCACCGCCGCGGGTGAGATCGCCGTGTCCCGGAAGCCCGTGCACGACGCGACGAACTCCCGCGCCCGCTCGAACACCAGCTGAGAATCCACCCCCACACCTCCACTCATGCGCTACGCGCCGGACGGAGCACGTCCACCGCCTCGCGCAAGAGTTCCTGCGTGGCGAACGCCTTGGGCTCGAAGATGGGAACCGAGCGCTCTCCGCTGCGCAGCATGCCCATGAGGGCATCGCGCAGCTCTCCGTGGCCGACTCCGCCCACGCGCTCACGCGCCTCGATGTCCGAGGACGGGTACTCCTCGGGGTCCTGCACCGCGTCCACGCTCAGCGCCAGCTGCACCCCGCCGATCTCCAGGATGACCAGCTTGCGCTCCTCGACGGGCTCGCGGTGCTCGACCTCGAGCCGGCGCGCCAGGTCCAGCACGCACACCGGCTGGCCCCGCAGCTCGAAGAACTCGGAGATGTAGCCCGGCCCCAGTGGCAGGGGGCGCGTGGTGGGCTGGAGGATGACCTGACGCACGCTCTCCAGGGGGATGGCGAACTCCAGGCCGCCCACCGACAGCCGCAACAGGGCCAGCGACCCCGCGCGTGCCCGGCGCCGCGCGTTCTCCAGCGCGTTCTCCACCGCGCTCAAGAGCTCGTCGGCCCGGAAGGGCTTGGACAGGAACAGCTCCGCGCCCAGCGCCAGACACGCCTCCGCCCGGCTCGTCTCCGAGGAGATGATGATGACGGGGATGTCGGCGGTGGTGGGCTCCGCCTTCACCCGCTTGAGCACCTCGTCCCCGTCCATCTCCGGCATGGACAAGTCCAACAGGATGGCGGCCGGCTGGACCCGGACCACCTTCTCCAGGGCCTCCCGGCCATTGCTCGCCGTGTTCAGCGCGTAATGGCCGGAGAGGATGGCGCGCTCGAGCGCGAGGATGGCATCACTGTCATCGACAAGGAGCAGGGACGGAAGGCTCACGGCTCGACGCTCAATTCTGGGTGAGGAATTTACGCACGGTTTCCGTCAGGTCGTGATGGGAAACCGGCTTGTTGATGAAGGCATTGGCTCCGGCCTCGACCCCGCGCTGACGCAGGTCGCCGCCGCGCTCGCCCGTGAGCAGGATGACGGGCACATCGCGAACCTGAGACAACGGGCTCGCTCGGACCTGCTTCACGAAAGTGATGCCGTCCATACCAGGCATATTGATATCGGCGATGACGAGCTTGACCGGCACCAGCCGGAGGAGCTGCAACGCCCGTGTCGCGTCTTCCGCTTCGACGAACCCCATCTTCAAATTCATGAGGTAGATCTTGAGGATGTTGCGAACGGTCGGGCTGTCATCCACGAGGAGGATGTTGGCGCTCAAACCCAGGGCTCCGCCCGGGCCACGAAGTTCGGGACCCGGTTGAAGGAAACGTTGGAGACTGTACCGTGACCTCGCCGTCCAGCAAAAGCCGGGGGGGGTCGAAACATGGAAAACGGGGGGAGGAGCGAGCTTCTCCCGCCGCACAGCAATCGACCAGCCGAAGGTGTTCAGCCCGGCTGGCCGCTCTCCTCCTTTTCGTCTTCATGAGGGTCCACCGGCGGAGCACCAATCGCATGATAGCCGCCGTCCACATGAATCATCTCCCCCGTGGTGGAGGGCATCCAATCGGACAGGAGCGCACACGCGGTCCGCGTCACCGCGTCATGGCTGTTGCGCGCATCCCACCCCAGAGGAGCCTGGCGACCCCACCCCTGCTGGAGGGATTTGAACCCGGGAATGCCCTTGGCCGCCACCGTGGCCAGCGGCCCGGCCGCCAGAGCGTTGACCCGGATACCCTTGGGCCCCAGATCCCGGGCCAGGTAGCGCACCGCGGACTCCAGGCCCGCCTTGCACACGCCCATCCAGTCGTAGATGGGCCAGGCCACGCGGTTGTCGAAGTCCAGCGCCACGATGGAGCCGCCCTTGGGCATCAGGGGCAGCACCGCCACGGCCAGCTCCTTGAGGGAGAAGGTCGAGATGCGGAACGCCGTCTGGACGCTCTCCCAGGGGGTGTTGAGGAAGTTTCCGCCCAGGGCGTTCTCGGGCGCGAAGGCGATGGCGTGCAGCACGCCGTCCACCCGGCCCCAGCGCTGGCGCAGCGCCTCGGTGAGGGCCGGGAAGTGCTCGGGATTGGACACGTCCAACTCCAGCACCTCGGTGCCCTCCTTGAGGCGTTTGGCGCTGCGCTCGGTGAGCGAGCGCGCCCGGCCGAAGCCGGTGAGGATGATCTCCGCGCCCTGCTCCAGCGCGTGCTCGGCGACCCCGTAGGCGATGGACTGGGGAGTGAGAACTCCGGTGATGAGGAGCTTCTTGCCCTGCAGCAACATGCGAAGGCCTTTCTGACGAAAGAAAGTGAGAGTGCCAGGGGGTTTACCACTCCCCGAGCCCCGGGTAAGCCAGGAAGACGTCCGAATCCGGCGACCCCCGGGCCCTCCCGAGGTGAAGTTGTGCTCACGCCGCGCATGAAACCTGCTGTTCCCGGGGAACTCAATCGTAGGGGCGAGCGAGGGCACTCCCAATAAATCTTGCCGAAAACCCCCCAACGGGGCGGCCTTCCAGTAAAAGGCAGCACGCCATGGCGAATTTCCAGGACTCGTATCTTTCTGGCGGAAACATCGACTTCATCGAGGGGCTCTACGCGCGCTACCTCGAGGACGCATCCAGTGTGGACTCGAGCTGGCGCGAGGTGTTCGAGCGCACCAACGGCGCCGGCCGCCCCATCTTCAACCCCACTCCCATCGAGCCCCCCGCCCCCGTGGTGCCGGGCAAGGACGCCAAGGCCGGCAAGGCAGCCCCCGCCGCCGCCCAGGCGCTCGCCCCGCAGACCCGGCCCACGGTGGCCTTCGAGCAGGACATGAAGCTGCAGGCCCGGGTGGATCAGGCCATCTCCGCCTTCCGCCTGCGCGGCCACCTGCGCGCCAACCTGGATCCGCTCCGCCGTCCGCGCCCGCCCATGGAGCACGTGGCCGACGTGGGCATGGCGGACGACAAGCACTTCTCCGCCACCGAGCTCGAGCAGATGGTGGAGAGCTCCAACGTCTTCCCCGAGGCGCGCGTCAAGCTCAAGGAGCTGCTCGGACGGCTGCGCCGCACGTACACGGGCTCCATCGGCGTGGAGTTCATGCAGATGCTCGACAGCGAGCGGCGCCGCTGGCTGATGAAGCGCATGGAGTACACCGAGAACCGCACCGAGTTCCCGGCGGCGGAGCAGCGCCACATCCTCGAGAAGCTCTCCTACGCCGAGGGCTTCGAGAACTTCCTGCACACCAAGTACATCGGCGCCAAGCGCTTCGCGCTCGATGGCGGCGAGGCGCTCGTGCCCATGATGGACGCGCTGCTCGAGGTGGGCGGCGGCATGGGCCTCAAGGAAGTCGTCATCGGCATGGCCCACCGCGGCCGGCTCAACGTGCTGACGAACATCCTGGGCAAGAAGCCGGATCAGATCTTCAGCGAGTTCGACGGTCCGCAGGATCCCAAGAAGCACATGGGCCGGGGCGACGTGAAGTACCACATGGGCTTCAGCTCGGACCACACCACGCGCGGCGGCCAGGGCATCCACCTGTCGCTGGCCTTCAACCCCAGCCACCTCGAGGCGGTCAACCCGGTGGTGGAGGGACGCGTGCGCGCCAAGCAGGATCGCAGCGGGGATGGCTCGCGCACCCGGGTGATGCCGGTGCTCATCCACGGCGACGCGGCCTTCATCGGCCAGGGCGTGGTGGCCGAGACGCTCAACCTCTCGCGGCTGCCGGGCTACGAGACGGGCGGCACCGTGCACCTGGTCATCAACAACCAGGTGGGCTTCACGACGGACCCCGAGGAGTCGCGCAGCTCCATCTACTCCACCGCGCTCGCGCAGATGCTCGACGTGCCCGTCTTCCACGTGAACGGGGACGATCCCGAGGCGTGCGTCCACATCGGGCGGCTGACGGCCGAGTACCGGCAGACGTTCAAGAGCGACGTGGTCGTCGACCTCGTGTGCTACCGGCGCTACGGGCACAACGAGGGCGATGAGCCGTCGTTCACCCAGCCGGAGATGTACGAGATCATCCGCAAGCACCCGACGGTGCGCACGCTCTACGCGCAGCAGCTCGCCAGCCAGGGCCGGGTGTCCGCCGAGGAGGCCGAGGCCCTCAAGCAGCGCTGCATGCAGGAGTTCGACGCGGCGCTCACCCGCGCCCGCGCGGAGAGCCAGTTCAAGGAGCCCAACGCGCTCGACGGCCTGTGGAAGCCCTACAAGGGTGGACCCGAGGCGGGCGTGCCCGAGGTGCGCACCGCGGTGGACAAGGAGAGCCTGCGCGGCACGCTCGCCAGGCTGGCCCAGGTGCCCGAGGGCTTCAACGTCCACCGCGACGTGGAGCGCACGGTCATCAAGAAGCGCCAGTCCATGGTCCAGACCGAGGAGCTGCAGTGGAGCGAGGGCGAGTCGCTCGCCTACGCCACCCTGCTCTCCGAGGGCTACACCGTGCGGGTGAGTGGTCAGGACGTGGAGCGCGGCACCTTCAGCCACCGCCACGCCGTGCTCCACGACGTGCAGACGGGCAAGGAGTACGTGCCGCTGCGCCAGTTCCCCACGGGCAGGGCCCACTTCGACATCCACAACAGCCCGCTGTCGGAGATGGGCGTGCTGGGCTTCGAGTACGGCTACAGCCTGGACGTGCCGGACGGCCTCACCATCTGGGAGGCCCAGTTCGGCGACTTCGCCAACGGCGCGCAGATCATCATCGATCAGTTCATCGCCGCGGGTGAGAGCAAGTGGCGGCGGCTCAGCGGCATCACGCTGTTCCTGCCCCACGGCTACGAGGGCCAGGGCCCCGAGCACTCCAGCGCCCGGCTCGAGCGCTTCCTGAACCTGGCGGCCGAGGACAACATCCAGGTCGTCTACCCCACCACGCCCGCGCAGATCTTCCACCTGCTGCGCCGCCAGGTGCTGCGCCCCCTGCGCAAGCCGCTCGTGGTCATGTCGCCCAAGAGCATGCTGCGTCTGCCCGAGGCCACCAGCAAGCTGGACGAGCTCGCCACGGGCTCCTTCCAGGAGGTCATCGCGGACAAGGTGGACCCCGCGGGCGTGACTCGGCTGCTGTTGTGCTCGGGCAAGGTCTACTACGACCTCGTCAAGGAGCGCGACGCGCGCAAGGACACCTCCATCGCCATCGTGCGCGTGGAGCAGCTCTACCCCTTCCCCTTCGACGAACTGTCGGGCCTGCTGGCGAAGATGCCCAAGCTCACCGAGCTGTTCTGGGTCCAGGAAGAGCCGCGCAACTCGGGAGCCTGGCACTTCATCTTCCCCCGCCTGCACGACCTCGTCGCCACCCGGGGACAGAACCCGGTGAAGTTGGGCTACATCGGCCGCGCGGAGGCCGCCAGCCCCGCCACCGGCTTCACCCAGACGCACAAACTGGAGCAGCAGCTCATCGTGGAGGAAGCCATCCTCCGAGGAACCAAGAATGGCCGTTGAATTGAAAGTCCCGCCCCTGGGCGAGTCCATCACCGAAGCCGTCGTCGGCAAGTGGAACAAGAAGAAGGGTGAGTCCGTCTCCGTGGACGAGCCCCTCGTCGTCCTGGAGACCGACAAGGTCACCATCGACGTGCCCGCCCCCGCCGCCGGCGCCATCGCCACCATCGCCTTCAAGGAGGGCGACAAGGTGCGCGTGGGTGATGTGCTCGGCACCATCGAGGCCGGTAGCGGCGCCAGCGCCTCGGCTCCCGCGCCGCAGCAGGCCGCCGCTCCCGCTCCCGCTCCCGCCGCCGCGCCCGCTCCGAGCGCCACCGCCGACACGCGCATCACGCCCACCGCCCGGAAGATCGTCGAGGAGAACAACCTCGACGTCTCCCAGCTCAAGGGCACCGGCGCCGGCGGCCGCATCACCAAGGAGGACGCGCTCGGTCAGCTCAGCCGTCCGGCCCCTGAGGCCACCGCTCCCGCGCGCGCTCCGGCTCCCGCCGCTCCCTCCGGCCCCCGCCCCCGCGCGGACCGCGAGGAGCGCGTGAAGATGACGCCCCTGCGCCGCCGCGTCGCCGAGCGCCTGCTCCAGGCCCAGTCCAACGCCGCCATCCTCACCACCTTCAACGAGGTGGACATGGGCGAGGTGATGGACCTGCGCAAGCAGTACAACGAGAAGTTCCAGGCCAAGCACGGCGTGAAGCTCGGCTTCATGAGCTTCTTCGTGCGCGCCGCCATCGAGGCGCTCAAGACCTTCCCCCAGGTCAACGCGGAGATCGAAGGCGAGGACGTCGTCTTCAAGCGCTACTACGACATCGGCGTGGCGGTGAGCGGCTCGCGCGGACTCGTGGTGCCCGTGCTGCGCGACGCCGACACCCTGTCGCTCGCGGACATGGAGAAGAAGATCGGTGACTTCGGCGTCCGCGCCAAGAACGACAAGCTCACCCTGAACGATCTGCAGGGCGGCACCTTCACCATCTCCAACGGGGGCACCTTCGGCTCCATGCTCTCCACCCCCATCCTCAACCCGCCCCAGACGGGCATCCTGGGGATGCACAACATCGTGGAGCGCCCCGTGGCCCGCAACGGCCAGGTCGTCATCCGGCCCATCATGTACCTCGCCCTCTCCTACGACCATCGCCTCATCGATGGCCGCGAGGCGGTGCAGTTCCTCGTGCGCATCAAGGACTGCATCGAGGATCCCACTCGGCTCCTGCTGGAAATTTGAAACAACGTCAGACGCCACTAGTCTGGAAAACAGGGCAACCGACTGGACAGCCGATCGGCTGCCCGCCAAAAATATCCAGAGTCACCCGACGGACGGGGGACGGGCAACGAACCGGTCTCACCGAGACCGGTTCCTGACGAGGAAGCATCAATGGCAACTGGCACCGTGAAGTGGTTCAACGACGCGAAGGGTTTCGGATTCATCGTGCAGGACTCGGGTGGTGAGGACGTGTTCTGCCACCACACCGCGATCAACATGGATGGCTTCCGCACCCTCGCCGAGGGGCAGAAGGTGGAGTTCGAGGTGTCGCGCGGCCCCAAGGGCCTGCAGGCCCAGAACGTGCGCGCCACCACCTGAAAGCCCCCAGCCACTGCTCACGGCAGATGGACTGAAGACAGAAGGCCCGGCCCCTCGACAGAGGAGCCGGGCCTTCTGCTTTCGCGCGCACGCGGAAGAGGTCGCCTACTTCTGGAGGTGGCGCTTGAAGTGGCCCATCACCCACTCGTACTGGCGCTGGGTGACGAGCGGATCCGGTACCATGTGCGTCAGCCCGCTGAGCGGCAAGAACTCGTGGTACTTGCCCGCACGGAAGAGCGCGTCGGACAGCTTGAGCGTGTGGAAGAAGTACACGTTGTCATCCGCGGTGCCGTGGATGAGGAGCAGCGGAGAGATGGGCTTGTCCGCGTCGCGCGCGTAGGTGAGCAGGGAGCTCTTCTCGTAGGCCTCGGGGTGCTGCTGGGGCAGCCCCAGGTAGCGCTCGGTGTAGTGGGTGTCGTAGTCGAGCCAGTCCACCACGGGCGCCCCGGACACGGCCGCCTTGAAGACGTCCGGACGCTTGAGCGCGGCGAGCGCGGCCATGTAGCCACCAAAGCTCCAGCCCTCGATGCCCACGCGCGACTCATCCACCTCGGGCACCGCGGCGGCGAGCGCGTGGACGGCGTTGGCCTGGTCCTCCAGCGTCACGCCGGAGAAGTCCAGGTGCACCGCGCGCTGCCACTGCGCGCCCCGCAGCGGAGTGCCCCGGCCATCGAAGCGGGCGATGAGGTAGCCCTGGTCCGCCATCCACTGCGACAACAGGTGCGGCGCCATGCTCTTGTGGACGACGGTGACGGTGGGGCCCGCGTACACCTCGACGATGACGGGCAGCTTCTCCCCCGGCTTCGCGTCACGCGGGCGCACCAACGAGGACTGGAACATCAACGGGCCCAGCTCGCGGAACTCCACGCGCGGCGTGAAGGGCGGCTCCACGGCCACCGAGGGCAGCTCCCCCACCCGCGAGCCGTCCGCGCGCGCCACGTAGGTGCGCGGCATCGACGTGAGGCTCGAGTGGGTGAAGAGCAGCAGCGCGCCCGACTTGGACACCGTCCCGGTCTCGACGGCCTCGCCCGCGGTGCCCGGACGCACCTGCTCCGGAGCCCCGCCGTCCTTCACGCGCCACAGGTAGCTCTCGGAGGGGTTGGGTCCGCCGTTGAAGTAGAGCACGCCCTCCTTCTCCAGGTAGCGCACGAACTCGCGCAGGCCCGCCTCCGGCTTCACGAGCGAGCGCGTGAGGGAGCCATCCGCGCCACGCAGCTCCACCTCGGGACCGCCGTTGCGCTCCGTGTACCAGAGGAAGCCCGAGCCATCCTCGAGCCAGTGCGGGAACGACTGATCCAGCTCGAGCCAGGCGTCATCCTTCTCCGTGAGCAGCTCGCGCGTGGTGCCGCTGGCCGGGTCCACCGCGAGCAGCTTCTGCTCCGTCTGGGTGCGGTTCTGCACGAGCAGCGTGAGCGGCCCCTTCTTCGGCCACACCACCGTGGCGAGGTACGGGTAGGCCTGCGCGTCCCACTTCACCCAGACCGTGTTGCCTCCCGACACGGGGATGACGCCCAGGCGCACCCTGGCGTTCTCCTTGCCCGGGCGGGGATAGGCGGGGGTGTCCGCGCCCCGCTCGGGGTGCATCACGTCGATGAGCGAGAGCTTCTCCACGCCCGAGGTGTCCGACTCCGTATAGGCGATGAAGCGCGCGTCCGGGCTCCACCACCAGCCGGAGTAGCGGCGCATCTCCTCCTGGGCGACGAACTCGGCCAGGCCATGGGTGAGCAGGGGCGAGCCCCCCTTGGTGACCTGGCGCTCGGTGTTGGAGGCCAGCTCCAGGCGGTAGACGTCGTTGTCGCGCACGTACGCCACGTGCTTGCCGTCCGGGGAGAAGCGCGGATCCACGATGCCCTCGCCCGTCTTGAGCTCCAGGGACTTTCCGCTCGCGCGCTCCACCAGGTAGAGCTTGCCCGACAGCGGCACGAGGATGTTCGAGCCGTCCTCGGACAACTGGTACGAGGTGAAGCCCCGGGCGCTCACGCGCATGCGCTCGCGGCGGGCCTTCTCCTCGGGAGACAGGGTCTCCTCGGCGCCCTTGAGGATGGACTCGGGGGTGAGCACCTCCCGGGCCTCGCCGCTCGCCACGTCGAAGGCGAACAGCGTCTGGATGGGCGCGCGGGGCTGACCGCGCAGGAAGAGCACGGTCTTCTCGTCGGGGGTGATGCGGGCCGCCAGGGGACGGCCACTCATGAAGCGGCGCGTCTCGGCGTAATCACGCAGGAAGGAATCGGTGGCGGAGGGCATGGGCTTGGTCGGGGGGTGCTGTTTCAGTGCGGGAGCGCAGGAGACGAGCAACGCGGCGGCGAGCAGGAGTCGCATGGGAGCAAGGCGCATGGGAAGCAGGGCCATTCTTCCTTTGGGAGGAAAGGCGCGCGCAGCCTACACTCCCGTCGGCTCATGGACGATTCCCAGCGACACCTGCGTCTGGCGGGCATCATCCGGCTGGCGCTCGGTGGCGGGCGGGGGCCGAGAGACGCCTACGTGTTCGATCCACACCGCCTCGCGCTCCCCGCCTGGGCCTGTGCCCTGGGCGAGGACGGGCCTCCGGCGCTGCTGGTGACGTTGGACCGGCACCTGGATCTGGTGGTGCCGGCGACGCCCGCGGCGGTGCCGGATCGCTCCGCGGGACTGCGCGCGCTCGATGAACACGCGCGCTGGCACCTCGACGTGCGCAACTACGATCACATCCTGGCGGCCATGGAGGCGGGACTCGTGGGCGATGCCCTGGTGCTCGCGCGGGCAACTCCTCGCGGCGCGTCCACGGCGGAGCACTACGTCGACACGCGGGGGCGCTCGCACCGCCTGGTGGTGGTGCCCACGGTGGACCGGGCGGCGGAGGCCTGGGCCTCGCCCGCGCCGGGAGACCGCGTGCGCGAGGTACTCGAGGCCGCCGAGCGGGTGCTGCTGGACGTGGACCTGGACTGCTTCACGAGCCTGAGCGACGCGGACCCCACCACCGTGCTGCCCTGGCCCCGGGAGATCATCCGGGAGTACCTGCTCCCACCGGACTCGGAGTGTTTCTGGGAGGCCGTCCTGAGCCGCTGCGTCGCGCTGACCCTGGCCCGGGAGCCCCATCACTGTGGGGGACTGCTCGCCTCCGGCAGGCTCTTCCAGGACGTGGCCGAGGTGCTCTTCCGCGAGTTGCTGCGCACCCAGCCCCCCTGACACCCTCTCCGAGCCCTGTTCGGGCCCGCCTCCAGAAGCCCTCCTTTTTGGAGCCCCCGACCCAGCTGGCGACCAAGTCGGGACTTCCTGGTTAACATCCGCCTGGCAGCGGAGTATTCAAGCAGCCATGGGAGGCCCCGGGCGCGTCCCTGTCTTCCCCGCCCCTCTCTCTGGGAGAATGACCCGGTCTCATGAACGGCTCACACCCGCAGACGGTCATCCCTCCGCAGCTTCCTCACCGGGTGTTCCTCGTCATGGCGACGTGGAGCGTCCTCTTCTCGCCCGTCACCGCCTACCTGTTCGCGCTGGCGCTCGGGTTGTCGGCCGAGGAGATGTCCTGGAGCCTGCGCTACCTGCTGCCCCTCTTCATCCTGCTGGGCTCCGTGGGCGTGCCCTGGCTCATCGCGTTTCCGCAGCTCCAGCACAACCTGGGCGCGCGCCCCGGGGAGGAGCCCCACCACTACCTCGTGCGCCTGTACAAGCTGCCCTGGAAGCTGTCGTTGCTGTGCGGCCAGGGCAGTCAGCTGCTCGGAGGTCTGCTCTTCAGCCTGATCCTCCTGGTGCGCTTCCACAAGGATCCGCTCCTGCTCGGGGCCGAGTGCCTCATCGCCGTCACCCTGGGGTACGCGATGGCCCTGCCCGCCGCCCTGCAGATCGAGGCGCTGTTGATGCCCGCGCTGCTCGAGGAGAGGGATCGGCTGCGCCTGCGCACCCAGAGCAAGGGCCCCTCCTGGATGCGCCAGAGCTGGCATCTGCCCTTCACGATCGGCTCCGTCGTGGTGAGCGCCCTGCTCATCATGGGCCTGCTGCTCGTCACGCAGACCGTCGCGCTGCGCGATGCCCAGATGAAGGCGCTGCTGGACGACCCGACCCTCTCCGCGGCCCAGGCCGAGCGGATCGCCCAACACCTGGGCGGCTTCGTCGACAGTCAGGCGTCCCTGTTGGGGCCTCCCCTGATCGCCCTGGGACTGTTCGCCCTGATCATGTCCATGTTCACCACCTGGATGCTGGCCAGGCGCCAGTCCCAGGCCACCACCGCGCTCCGGGCGGCCATCCAGGGACTGGCCAATGGGGCTCCGGTGGCGCCCGCCTGGGCCTCCACCGATGAGCTGGGCGATGTCGCCACCGAGATGGCCCTCGCCCTGGACAAGCTCCAGGAGATCCCCACCCGCTTGCAGGCCTCGGCCAGTCTGCTGCTCGCCGCGAGCACCGGGCTCGGCTCCGCGAGCAACCAGCAGCGCCAACGCCTGTCGGAGCAGGCCGCCGTGCTCCAGCAGGCCCAGCTCACCTCCGAGGAGATCCGCACCACCTCCGAGCTCGCCTCCCACAAGGCCGAGAGCGTGATCAGTGTCGCCGGCCACGCCGAGCAGCTCGGCCAGTACGGGGAACAGGCCCTCGAGCGCACCCTGATGGGGTTGAGCACCATCGGCGACTTCGTGGATGGCATCCGCGGCAAGGTGCTGCGCCTGCAGGAGAGCGCCACGCAGATCGCCCACATCGCCGTCACCGTGAAGGACCTGGCCGACCAGTCGCACCTGCTCGCGCTCAACGCCTCCATCGAGGCGGCACGCGCGGGGGACCAGGGCGCGGGCTTCGCCGTGGTCGCCAGTGAGATCCGCAAGCTGGCCGATCAGACCATCCGGGAGAACGCCCTCATCCGCAAGAGCCTCCTGGACATCGGCACCGCCATCCGGGACGTGGTCTCCATGAGCGAGCAGGGCGCCCTCCAGGTCGAGGGCGGCCTCGAGCGCGTGAGGACCTCGGGCAACAACCTGCGCGAGATGTCGCTCATCATCCAGGAGAACGCCGCGGCCGTGCGGCAGATCGCCGCCGCGGTGAACCAGCAGAACGCGGGCATCACCCACATCTTCAACGCCATCGCCCACCTGTCCTCCGGCATGGACGAGACGATGAAGCGTCTGGACACGACGCTGCAGGCCACCGAGACGCTCCAGGCCGTCACCCGGGAAGTGACGGAGATCGCCCGCCGCTACCAACTCCACCGCTAAGCCCTCCCAACTCATGGGGCGGGACCCATGACGAAGCGCCCGAGCAAGATGCCCAGGACGGTGGCAGATCGGCCAGCGCGTCCACACGGAGGTACTCGAAGAGCGCCGCGCGGAGTACGGGGCCCAGATTGTCTCCGCGGTGGGGAGACAATTGGAGGCGCGCAGCGCGACACCCAAACGCAAGGGGAACAAGAAGTGACGACGGCTCTGTCGCCCATCATCGTCTCGCACCTCGAGAAGGCGGCCACCGACAACGGCTTCGAGCAGGAACTCGACCACGCGGGCACCCGCGCGGGCCTTCCGAGGGGGGAGGTTCCATGATCGCCGCACCCGCCGTCGCAGAGGCACTTGAACCGCCCTCGCTCTACGCTCGACTGCTGGGCCCGGACTGGCAGCGGCTGCCGCCCCGGGTGCGCCAGCTCCACTCCGAGGGCCTCGCCCGCGGGCGCTTCCACGTGCGCCGGGCCCCGGGGCTCCTCGCCGCCCTGATGGGATGGCTCTCGCGGCTGCCCCCCGCGGGCGAGGACGTGCCCACCCGGCTCGTGGTCCGGCGCGAGGGCGCCACTCAATTCTGGGAACGCGCCTTCGGCGGCCATGCGCTCGTCACGAGCCAGCACGCCTGGCCCGGGGGACTGCTCGCGGAGCGGCTCGGCGCCGTGGCGTGTGTCTTCCGCCTGCGCGTCGAGAGCCGGGGTCTGCGCTACGAGCAGGTGGGCGCCTGGGTGTGCCTCGGTGCCTGGAGCCTGCGGCTGCCGCGTCTGCTCTCGCCCCGCATCGAGGCCGAGGCCCTCGACGCCCCGGAGGGAATGCGCGTGCACGTGCGCATCGGAGCGCCGCTGTTGGGCCCGCTGCTGTCCTACGAAGGTTGGGTATGCCCCGAGGAGACTCCATGAGCACGGCGCTGTGGCTGCTCGCCGTCCAGGGCGTGCTGGGCGCGTTCGACACGCTCTACTACCACGAGTGGAAGGCCCGGCTGCCCGCGCACGTCCCCGGCACCCGCCCCGAGCTGCTCCTGCACGCCGCACGCGACTTCTTCTACGCGCTCCTCTTCGGCACCCTGCCCTGGCTCGCGTGGCGGGGCCTCTGGGCCGCCGTGCTCGCGCTCATCATCGCCGCGGAGATCCTCATCACGCTCGCGGACTTCGTGGTGGAGGACCGGGTGCGCCGGCCACTCGGAGGAATCCTTCCCGGCGAGCGCTGCACCCACGCGGTGATGGGCATCCTCTACGGCGCGGTGCTCGCCCACCTCCTGCCCGCGCTGCTCGACGCCTGGCACCTGCCCACCCAGCTCGCCCTCGCCCCCGTCCCCCTCCCCGAGCCCCTGCGCGCCCTGCTCGGACTCATGGCGGTGGGCGTGTTCGGCTCGGGCATGCGCGATCTCGCCGCCGCGCTCGGAGTGCCGGGAAGCCACTGGCCCTGGCCCGCCCAGCCCGAGGTCCGACCGTGAAGCGGCGTGCCTTCCATCGCGCCGTGTTCCTCCTCGCGGCCGTCTACAACCTCCTCTGGGGACTGCTCGCGGCGGTGGACCCTCAGTGGCTCTTCCGCTTCGCGGACATGCCGCCGCTCAACCAGCCCGCCCTCTTCGCCTGCCTGGGCATGGTCATCGGCGTGTACGGCCTGCTCTACGCCGAGGTGGCCCGGCGGCCGGAGCACGGCTTCGCGCTCGCGGCGGTGGGCCTGCTGGGCAAGGTGCTCGGGCCCATCGGACTCGCGGGGCTCATCCTGCGCGGAGAGTGGCCCCCGGCGACGCTCGTGCTCTGCCTCACCAATGACTTCATCTGGTGGGTGCCCTTCTCGCTCTACCTCTGGGACGCGTGGCCCGGCTACCGCCGCACCTTCGCTCCCGAGGCACGCGAAGGTTAGAGGGGCGAGTCCAGGAACGAGGGCCGGAACTCCGTCACCTGGCCACCGCTGAAGGAGAAGCGCCCACCGACGGGAGGGCGCTCGCCATTGAGGACGTAGCCGAAGTCGAGGCGGAACGGGAAGGTGTTGAACTGGGGGAAGAGCAACCGCACGCCCAGCCCCACCGTGTGCACGACGCTCGGCGCCTCGTCGAACGCCGTGCCCGCGTCGTAGAAGAGCACGCCGCCCAGGTGCACCGTGTAGAGCACGAGCGGCCGCGTGCGGTACTCCAGGTTGAGCAGCGCCATGCGCTTGCCCGAGTACGCCTCGGGGGACGCTCCGCGCAGGCCGTTGCCACCCCCGAGCAGCAGCACGCGCTCGTTCAGGTCATCGCGGTTCACGTCCAAGAGGGCCCGCGCCACGAAGCGGCCCCCGAGTACCTTGGGAGACACCTGCTGCACCTCCGTGGCCCAGCGGCGGTTGGCCCACTCGCCCCCGGCCGCCCCACCGAGCCAGCGGCGGATGGAGGCCGCGGTGACCACGCTGGTGAGCGCATCCCCCAGGCGCACGCGGTAGCGCGCGGTGACGCCCACCTCGGCGAAGCTGCTGGAGGAGGCGAGGAGCGCGGGCGCGTAGCGCGCCGTGGCCGTGACGTAGGGGCCCACCTGGAAGTCCTCGGAGAGGGCGTAGGTGTCCACGTCGCGCATCACCTCGTAGCGCGTCTCCCAGAAGCGCGCGTAGGCGAGCACGTACGTCGCGTCCTCGCTGCGCGGCAGCAGGGTGTCGCGCAGCCACGCCCGCCGCGCCTCGTCCAGATCCGCGTCCGCCGGAGCCCCATAGCGCCGGTGATACACGCCCAGCCCTCCGCCCGCGTCCAGCTTGAAGCGCGAGCCCCAGGAGCGCAGGTACAGCGTGCTGCCACTCACCTCGCGAGCGTCGTAGACGTAGGGCACCGTACCGCCCTCGGGATAGGGCAACTGCCACACCTCCGCGCCCCGGAAGACGCGCACCGGCTGCACGCGCCACACCACCTGTGCCTGGAAGCTCCACGGCGTGCTCAACGAGTACAGGGGCCGGGACAGGAGCACGCTGCCTCGGGAGCCCTCGGGCCGGCCCGAGCGCGCGAGGATGAGGGCGGCACTCTCGGTGAGCGACCAGCGACTGCCCCCCAGGCGCGGGTCCACGTACGTCTGCCCGAGGCTCAGCGAGTCGCGGCGCAGCTGGAAGTCCAGCGCGACCTTCTTGTTGAGCCCGAGGAAGTTCTGCTCCGTGGCCTGCAGGCGCAGTGACTGCACGAGCGCGCCCACCAACTGGAAGTCCTGGTTGAGCCGCAGCGACCACAAGTCCTTGGTGATGACGAGCAGGGACACGCCGTCGGGCTCGCGGCCCCGCACGGCCACCACCCGCACCACCGCGAAGATGCCCAGGCGTCGCAGGTTGCGCGCCGTCTCCAGGGCGAGCGTGGGCGAGTACGGCTCACCCGGCGTGAGGAGCACCTCGCGCCGGATGACCTGCTCGCGCGTGCGCACGTGGAACACGTTGAGCAGGGACGGGTACGGATCGCTCGCGGCGACGACGTCCTCGCTCGCCACCTCCACGGACTCCAGGCGCTTGCCCTCGGGCGCCGGCTCCAGGGTCCACCCGTGCTGCTCCAACCCCCAGCGCACGAGCGCGTCCTCGTAGCCCTCTGCTCCCACGGGGGGATCCGCCATCAGCAGGGACGCGGCGATCAGGGCGGGCCAGACGGACGGCATGTTCTCATCCTGTCACGCTCCCTCCTCACCGAATACGGTAGTGAACAGCTCCAGGCCCCGGGGGGTCAGGGGGGATTCCCCCAGGGGTCCAGAATGGAGACAGTGGGCGCGCCGAGAGTGGGTCTCCGCAAGGTCCGGACGCAAAGTGAAGATTCTCCTGGTAGAGGACAACGAGGACATCCGCGAGGGATTGACCGACCTGCTGGAGAGCGAGGGCTACTCCGTCATCGGCACCGCTTCGGCGGAAGACGGCTTGGAGCGCCTTCGCACCGAGGTCTTCCACCTCGTCATCACCGACTACATGCTGCCCGGCGAGAACGGTGGGTGGATGCTGGAACAGGCCGAGCGCGAGCAGCGGCTGCGTGACACGCCCGCGGTGATGATCACCGCCCACCCGCGCGTCAAACCGCCCCCGGGCGTGCGTCTGGTGCACAAGCCCCTGGACATCGATGACTTCCTGCGGCTGGTGGACCACGCCGTGCGTCCGCCTCCGCGCGCCGTCGGCGCCTAGCGCGGCGGCACCCGGCGCAGCTCGCCCGGGCCGGGAGCCGGAAGCGGCTCGCCCCGGGCAATCGCCTCCACGATGCGCGCCAGCTCGTCCACTCCATCCGTCAGGGCCGCCGGTCCCGGCTGGAGGATGATCGGGCTCTTCACCTCGTAGAGCTGGTCCTCCACCACCGCCGTCACGCGCTCCCAGCCGGGCCGGGAGACGATCTTCTCGCGCTTCGCCTTGCGGCCACACCAGCTCGCGATGACGCCCTCCGGATCCCTCCGGGCCACCTCGGCGGGCTCGAAGATGCGGCCCTGGGCGTCCTGGCGCTGGCGCGACTCGCGGCACACGTCCTCTCCGCCCACCAGCTCCACCAGCTCCGAGCACCAGCGGATGCCGGAGATGAGCGGCTCGTGCCACTCCTCGAAGAAGACGCGGGGCCGGCGCGGCAGCCGCTCGGCGGCCTCGGCGTGGCGCGCGAGGTTGGCCTCGAGCTCCTCCGCCAGCCGCTCGGCCCGCTCGGCCAGTCCCACGAGCGCGCCCACCACCCGCACCGTCTGGAGGATCTCCGCGAGGGAGCGCTGGTTGAAGAGCACCACCGGCACCCCGCGCTTGCACAGCTCGCGGCCGATGTCCGCCTGCAGGTCCGAGAAGCCCAACACCAGATCCGGCTTCAGCTCGAGGATGCGCTCGAAGTTGGCGTCCAGGAAGGAGCTGACGCGCGGCTTCTTGCGCGCCTCGGGGGGACGCACGGTGAAGCCGGAGACGCCCACCACCCGGTCTCCCGCGCCGATGCGGTAGAGCGTCTCCACGGTCTCCTCCGTCATGCACACGATGCGCTCGGGGTAGCGCGGCGCGGAGGAGAGCAGGGCCTTGAGCCGATCCGTCATGGGGGCCGAGTCTAGCCCGGCCCCCCAGGGCTCACGAGGTGTATGCGGCCTCGCCGTGCTGCGTGGAGTCCAGGCCCATGCGCTCCTCCTCCTCGGAGACGCGCAGGCCCACCAGCTTGTCCACGAGCTTGAGCACCACGAGCGTCACCACCGCCGTGTAGGCGCCCACTGCCAGCACCGCCAGCGCCTGCTTGCCGAGCAGCACGGGGTTGCCCTGGAGCAGTCCGTCGGCGCCCGCGGGGTTGAGCGCCTGCTGGGAGAACACACCCACTAGGAGCGCGCCGAGCAGACCGCCCACGCCGTGCACGCCCCACGCATCCAGCGAGTCGTCGTAGTGCAGCTTCTCCTTGAGGAGCACCGCGCCGTAGCACACCACCCCCGCGATGATGCCGATGGCGAGCGAGCCGCCCGGCGACACGAAACCCGCCGCCGGGGTGATGGCCACCAGGCCCGCCACCAGGCCGGACACGAAGCCCAGCAGCGTGGGGCGCTTGCGGAAGAACCACTCGGCCGCCGTCCACGAGAGCGCCGCCGCGCCCGCCGCCACGTGCGTGGTGACGAAGGCCAGCGCCGCCAGCGGCCCCGCCGACAGCGAGCTGCCCGCGTTGAAGCCGAACCAGCCGAACCACAGGAGCCCCGCCCCCATGACGGTCATGGGCAGGTCATGCGGGATGAAGCGCTCGCGCCCGTAGCCCAGGCGCTTGCCCACGTAGAGGGCACAGATGAGCGCGCTCAGGCCCGCCGTCCAGTGCACCACCGTGCCGCCCGCGAAGTCGAGTACGCCCAGCTTGAAGAGCCAGCCGCCCTCGGCCCACGTCCAGTGCGCCACCGGGTCGTACACGAGCGTGGTCCACAACAGCGTGAAGAGCACGTAGGCGCTGAAGCGCATGCGCTCCACGAACGCGCCGGAGATGAGCGCCGGGGTGATGATGGCGAACTTGAGCTGGAAGGCCATGAAGACCAGGTGCGGAATGCTGCCCTTGGGCTCCAGCGACACGTTGTTGAGCAGCAGGTAGTCGAAGCCGCCGATGAAGCCCCCGTGCGACTTGCCGAAGGCCAGCGAGTAGCCGAACAGCACCCACTGCACCGTCACCAGCGCCAGCGCGAAGAACGAGTACATGAACGTGGCCAGCACGTTCTTGCGCCGCACCATGCCGCCGTAGAAGAGCGCCAGCCCGGGCGTCATGAGCAACACCAGCGCCGAGGCCACCAGCATCCACGCCGTGTCTCCCGAGTTGGCCACGGGCTCGGCCGCCTGGGCATGCGCCAGCCCGGACGCCAGCACACCGACCACCGGCACGAGCGGCCGGATTCCTCTCATTCCTGAAGCATTCGCCATGGAGGGACAGCGTGCCGTGACGCAACGCGCAAGTCCAATCTCCCGTGCATGAATCCGCGAAGAGCAACCCATGACGCGCCGCAACAGGCGTGGGGGTGGAACCGATAATCTCCCGAAGCGCCGGGTTTTCGAGCGGTTCGCTTCTAGTGCTAGCATCCGGTACAACACACGTTTTCTGATTTACACCCGCCCCGTACCCCCCACCGGCGGAGGGCATCGCGCATGATTCACAGTGGCACCCAGGCGCAGAGCGCACCGTCCGACCCCGGAGACCCCCTGCTTGGGCGGGTGCTCAACGACAAGTTCCGCATCCTGGAAGTACTCGGCTCGGGGGGCATGGGCCGGGTGTACAAGGCCATGCAGTCACCGCTCGAGCGCCTGGTCGCGCTCAAGGTGCTCAACCCCCAGTACAGCGAGGGCAAGGATCCCGGCTTCCAGAAGCGCTTCTTCATGGAGGCGGCCGTCACCTCCAAGCTGCGCCACCCCAACACCGTCACCATCATCGACTACGGCAAGACGGACGATGGGGTGCTGTACATCGCCATGGAGTACCTGGAGGGACAGACGCTCGCGCACCTGTCCGCCCAGGTGGGCGCACTGCCGTGGATGCGCGTGCTCAACATCGCCCAGCAGGTGGCGCGCTCGCTGCGCGAGGCCCATCGCGTCGGCCTCATCCACCGCGACCTCAAGCCCGCCAACATCATGGTCCTCAACCAGGAGGACGACCATGACGTGGTGAAGGTGCTCGACTTCGGCCTGGTGAAGTCCTTCCTGCCCGAGCGCGAGCGCCCGCCCAACGCGGAGATCACCCAGGCGGGCGTCATCCTCGGCTCGCCGCTGTACATGGCGCCCGAGCAGGCGCGCAACGTGTCGGATCCGCGCAGCGACGTGTACTCGCTGGGCGTGGTGCTGTTCCAACTGCTCGTCGGGCGGCCCCCCTTCCACTCCCCGCAGAGCATCGACATCATCTTCAAGCACATCAACGAGGCCCCGCCCACCTTCTCCTCCGTCTGGCCCATGCACGACGTGCCGCCGGAGGTGGAGGCCCTGGTGATGCGCTGCCTCAACAAGCGCCCCGACGAGCGCTTCCAGTCCATGGACGAGGTGCTCGAGGGCATCCGCCGCGCCGCCTCGGCCGCGGGCTTCAGCGGCGCCTTCTCCTCCTCCTCGCCGTCCCTGCTCACCGGCAACGGCATGAGCGCCGTGCCCAACACGGGCAGTGGTCCCTTCAGCGGACCGCGCACCGGGCCCCTGCCCGTGCCGAGCACCTCGGGCGCCAACACCCTGTCGCTGGGCGACTCCGCGCCCGCGACCACGGCGGGCCCCCGGCGCACCCTTCCCCTGGCCCTCTTCGCCATCTCGCTGCTGCTGGGCCTGGGCGTGGTGGCGGCGGTGAGTCTGCGCTCGCCCGAGCCGAGCCAGGCCCCCGCCGCCGTGGCCCGCGCGCCCGAGCCCGCGCCCGCCGCCCCGGAAGAGGCCGTGGAAGAGGATGAGCTCGCGCCGCTCGTGCCCACGAGTGCCACCCCCGCCCCCGCTCGCATCCAGTTGCTGCTCGGCAGCGTGCCGGAGGGCGCGACGGTGACCTACGAGGGCGAGGTGGTGGGACGCACGCCGCTGGAGCTGTCCGTGCCGCCCGATGCGCGGGGCCACGCGAGTGCCAACGTCACGTTCTCGCTCGAGGGCTACCAGCGCGCCACCGCCGTCGTTGGCGGTGAAGGGCCGGTGGTCCGTTTCAACCAGAAGCTGCAGAAGCAACAGCAGAAGAAGAGGAGCGGCCCCCGTTCGTCGGCGGGCAAGGACTCCTCCGGGTACAAGGACGACCCCTACTGAAAATGGTGAAGAACCCGACCGCCCTGAAGCGAGCCGGCACGCTGGCGCTGTTGTTGTGCGCGGGCACGGCCCTCGGCGACCCCCGCCTGGAGGCCCGCCGCCACTTCCGCAACGGAATGAGCCTCATCTCCCAGGGCAAGTACGACCCGGGCATCGCCGAGCTGCTGGAAGCCTACGCCATCAAGCCCCACGCCAACGTCCTCTACAACATCGCCCGCGCCTACCAGGACGCGGGTCGGGTGCCCGAGGCCGTGGAGTACTACCGGCGCTATCTCGACGCCTCGCCCCCGGACGCCGCCCGCGTGCGCACCACGCTCGCGAAGCTCGAGCAGTCGCTCCAGGAGAACCCCGAGGCCAGCGCGCAGGCCGGCGCGGCGGCCCCTCCCACGGGGAAGCCCGGGCTGCCGCCCATGCCCATCGCCCCCGGCCCCGAGGCGGCCCGGTCGCTCGCCGCGCTGGTGGAGCGCCTGGAGAAGGCCATCGCCCGCGCCGAGGCCCTGCCGGAGTCCTCCGCGGCCGCCCCTTCCGCGCGGCCCTCGTCGGAGACGCCCTCCGCGGGTGACGCGACCAGGGCCTCCACCGAGGACGAGGGCGCGGTGCCCTACGAGGAGCGCGTGGTGACGGCCAGCCGCCGCGCCCAGTCCTCGCTCGAGGCGCCCAACGCCACCACCGTCATCACCGCCGATGACATCCGCCTGTCGGGCGCCACCACCGTGCAGGATCTGCTGCGCCGCGTGCCAGGGGCCGAGGTGATGACGATGGGGGCGGGCAGCGCCAACGTGTCGCTGCGCGGCTTCAACCAGCGCCTGGCCAACAAGGTGCTCGTGCTGGTGGACGGGCGCACCGAGTACCAGGACTTCCTCGGCATGACGCTCTGGTCCTCGCTCCCGGTGGAGCTGGACGACATCGAGCGCATCGAGGTCATCCGCGGCCCGGGCAGCGCGCTGTACGGCGCCAACGCCATGCTCGGCGTGGTCAACATCATCACCCGCGCTCCGGGCACCGGCCCCCGCGCGCGCTTCCAGGGCCACATCGGCACCGGCAACATGGCCGGAGGCCACTTCGTCACCCATGGCGGCGCGGGCCCGCTGCACTACCGCGCCTCCGCGGGCTATTCGCAGGCGGACAAGTGGAGCCGGGACTTCGCCGAGGATCGTCCCGACATCGTCATCCAGGACCCGGAGAAGAACCTGGGCGTGCGCAGCGCGCGCGCCACCCTGGCCACCGTCTACCAGTTCAAGCCGGGCACCGAGCTGGGCCTGTCCGGCGGCGTCAACCAGCTCTACACGGAGGCCTACCCGCCGGGCGCCCTGCGCAACTTCTACGTGGACGGGGTGACCGGCTTCGTCAAGGCGGACGCGAACCTGGGCCCCCTGAAGGTGAAGGCCTTCTGGAACACGCTGTCGGCCGACGCGGGGCCGCAGTACCAGGCCCACGGCCAGCGCCCGCTCGCCACGCGCATCGACTCCAACATCTTCAACGCCGAGCTGCTCTACAGCCACAACTTCTCGCTGCTGGGCGAGCACCAGGTGAACGTGGGCGTGGAGGGACGGCTCAAGCGCGTGAACTGGGACTACCTCGTGACGCTGCGCGAGGAGCTGCACGCCGCCGCCTTCATCCAGGACGAGTGGCGGATCGCCGAGCCCTTCCGCATCATGGCCTCCTACCGCGCGGACCGGCACCCGCTGCTGGACAATGGCCAGCCGGGCCTGGCGCACTCGCCCCGCGTCTCCGCGCTCTACATGCCCCTCGAGGGCCATGCCTTCCGCGCCAGCGCCGCCTCCGCCTTCCGCGAGCCCACCTTCCTGGAGAGCTACGCCGCGCTCGCCTTCCCGGTGCCCGGCGTCAACGGCGCCAACCTGCTCACCCAGGGCAGCCGCACGCTCAAGCCCGAGCGGCTGCTGGCCTTCGAGCTGGGCTACCGCGGCGAGGCGCCCCGGCTCGGCATCGACTGGGACGTGGCCCTCTACCAGAACACCGTGTACGACCTCATCCAGCTGTCCGCGGTGCAGTCAGCGACGGCGAACGACTCGTGGGACACGACCACGGGCACCTACCTGCTGGGCCGCTCGTACTTCCAGAACGAGGCGGCCGTCTACACCGCGCGCGGCGCCGAGGCCGGCGTGACGCTCGCCCCGGTGGACGGCCTGGGCATCAAGGTCACCGCCGCCTTCCAGAACCTGACGGCCGAGGGCGAGGACGGCCTGTGCGGCCCCTGCACCCAGGCGCCCCAGGTGAAGCTCTACGGCGGCGTCACCTACCGCACGCGGCAGAACCTGGAGCTGGGCCTGGACGTGGCCTGGTCCTCCGCCACCCAGTGGGTGGAGCGCGAGCCCGCGGCGGACGAGCCCACCCGCATCGACGCCATCGCCAACGCCCTGCCCTCCTACGCCGTCATCAGCGCCCGCGTGGGCTACATGCCGGTGAAGGACAAGGTCTCGGTGGCCCTCGTGGGC
This sequence comes from Cystobacter fuscus, assembly GCF_002305875.1. Lineage (NCBI taxonomy): Bacteria > Pseudomonadati > Myxococcota > Myxococcia > Myxococcales > Archangiaceae > Cystobacter > Cystobacter fuscus. Next base: position 10,558,887 of record NZ_CP022098.1, read on the forward strand.
ACCAACCTGGGCCCGCCCCATTCCGAGCACCCCTTCGGCAACCGCATCCAGCGCCGCGTGCTCGCCCTCCTGACGGTGACTCCATGAGCGCCCTTCGCCCGACCCTCCGCTGGGGGCTCGTCCTCGCGGGCCTGCTGTCCCTCCACTGCGATCCCCCGCCCGTCGAGGCCACCGCGGATTACCGCCAGCGCCAGAACCTGTCGCGCATCGAGGGCCAGGTGGTGGTGCAGGGCCGCGTGCGCGGCAACGCCATCGTCCTGCTCTACGACGCCGCCCGGCCACCGCCGCCCCAGGGCACGGGCCGCCCGCTGAGCTTCACCGTCATCCCCCAGGAGCGGCTCTTCGGCCCGGCGGACGACACCTCCGCGGGCCCCTTCACCGCGCCCTACACCTTCAGCCTCGTGGCCCCGGGGCGCTACCTCGTGCGCGGCTTCATCGACGCGGACACGTGCCGCACCAACCCCCAGCCCTGCCACACCCCGGACTTCATCCCCTGGTACACCGTCACCGGCGAGCCCAACGCCGGGGACATGGGCGGCGCCGCGGTGGACCCCGTCACGCGCGTGCCCCGCGTGCTGGAGCTCGCCAAGAACGCGGACGACACGCTCCCCGCCCTCACCGGCGTCAACGTGCTCTTCGGCGAGACGAGCACCGTGCCCGTGGATCGCCCCGTCTTCTGGGTGGACAGCTCTCCGCGCTTCGAGCGCTCCGCGAGCATCAAGCTGCTGGATCTCAAGCCGCTGCCCATCCACCAGGGCGCGGTGGACCAGCGGCCCGCCGCCATGCTCGTGCGCTTCGTGGACGAGGACCAGAATGGCCAGCCCGACGACGCCAACGGCGACGGCGTGCCCGACCTCTGGCCCCGCGTCGTGGTGCGCAAGCTCGCCGAGGGCGAGTCGCTCACCGAGGCGCAGCGGCTCGCCGACGAGAACGACCTGGACCGCAACGGCGTCCTCGATGCCGAGGGCGCGGAGTACCCGCGGTTGGAGGGACTGGGAGATGGACTGCCGGACCTGGTGGTGCTCGCCGCGGGACTGGACACCACCGTGCTCAACGCCATGCGCAAGCCCGACGGCTCCTGGAACATGGGCCCCGTGTTCGTGGAGTCCCTGCGCGTCGTCGTCCAGGCCCGGGCGTTCGACGCGCGCAACCCCCAGCAGCCCCAGCCCCTGCGCGCCGTGCCCTCCGGACGCTACGCCCTCACCCTCATCCACTTCACCGGCCAGACGTGGCGCGTGCCCAACGAGCTGTCCCCGTCCGTGGCCACCGCCAGTGGCCTGCCCGAGGTGAAGAGTCAATCCTTCGTGCTCGAAGTTCCCTGAGAACACGGATTCCCCGCCCCTCGCACCTCACAGGACTTTGACTTCGGGGTGACCGTGGGCGAACATCACCACCTGGTCTGGTGGTGTGTGGGGGGGGGGGATATTGCATGGAGATGCTCAATGAAGTCGGCCACCGTTGTGCCTGAAGTGATGGCGACGTCCACGTCACGTTCCACGTCGATCTCTCCCGAGTCGGCGCGTCCCACGGGTGCGTCCGGGGGCGCGGTGACCCGTCCCGGCATGCTGCCCGAGACGCCGCGGCCCTTTGGCACGCTCAACGCCGAGACGGCGCGCGCCTTCGCCGTGGCGGCCCACGAGACCCGCCCCTTCGCCCGTCCCGAGCCGGGCGTGAAGCCCCAGCGCGTGCTGCTGGTGGACGACAGCCGCTCCATCCGCACGCTGCTCAAGATCTACCTGATGGCGCGCGCCTTCGAGTACATCGAGGCGGAGTCGGCCGAGGCGGCGCTGGCGGAGTTGGAGAAGCAGCCGGTGGACCTCATCCTCACCGACTTCCACATGGACGGGATGAACGGGGCGGACCTCGCCGCCGCGGTGCGCGCGCACAAGGACCCGAGGGTGACGCGCACGCCCATCCTGATGATGACGGGCGACGCGAACGCGGCCGAGGTGCGCAACAAGGGCCAGAAGGCGGGCATCAACGCCTTCGTGCGCAAGCCGGTGAGCTGCGCCCAGCTCATGACGCTGGTGGACACCATCCTCCCGGCGCCGAAGAAGGAATAGCCCCAGCGCCTCAGGGGGCCGACAGAGCCGCGCGAGCCCTGCGCTTGCGGACGGCCTCGGCCAGGCGAATGGCGAAGAGCAGCGCGAGCACCCCGCCATAGACGAGCGGCTCGGTCACGTCCTGCTTCACCCGCCACACGAAGTGCACCACCCCCAGGGACACCGACACGTAGACGAGCCGGTGCAACCGCTGCCAGCGGGGAAAGCCCAGGCGGCGCACCATGCGCTGGGTGCTGGTGACGGCCAGGGGCACGAGCAGCACCAGCGCCAGGAAGCCCACGGTGATGAAGGGCCGCTTCGCGATGTCCTCGACGAGGGCGCCCAGGCGCAGGCCCTGATCCACCGCCACGTAGACGAGGAAGTGCAGCAGCGCGTAGCCAAAGCCGAGCAGGCCCAGCAGCTTGCGCACGCGCGGGGGCCACGTCCACCCGGTGACGAGCTTGAGCGGCGTACACGCGAGCGAGGCCACCAGGACGATGAGGGCGAGCATCCCCGTCTGGTTGAGCACGCGCTCGATGGGATTGGCGCCCAGGGTGCCGTGCGCGAAGTCGAGCAGCATCAGCGCCAGCGGAGACAGGCCTCCCACGAGGAAGGCCGGCTTGAGCCAGGGAAGCGGGGGCGAGGCCATGGGCGTCAGTAAGACTTTCGCAAGTCCATGCCCGTGTAGAGGCTCGCCACCTGCTCGGCGTAACCATTGAAGGGCAGCGTGGGACGGCGGCGCAGCTCGCCGATGCGGCGCTCGGTGGCCTGGCTCCAGCGGGGATGCGCCACCTGGGGATTCACGTTCGCGTAGAAGCCATACTCGCGCCCGTTGGCCAGGTTCCACGTGGTGGGCGGCTCCTTCTCCGTGAGCGAGATGCGGACGATGGATTTGATGCCCTTGAAGCCATACTTCCACGGCACCACGAGCCGCAACGGCGCGCCGTTCTGGTTGGGCAGCACCTTGCCGTACATGCCCACCGCCAGCATCGCGAGCGGGTGCAGGGCCTCGTCCAGACGCAGCCCCTCGACGTAGGGCCAGTCGAGCGTGTTCGCGCGCTGGCCGGGCATCTGCGCGGGATCCTTCAAGGTGGTGAAGGCCACGTACTTCGCCTTGCTCGTGGGCTCCACGCGCCGCAGGAGCCCCGCCAGCGGAAAGCCCAGCCACGGAATCACCATGGACCAGGCCTCCACACAGCGCATCCGGTAGACGCGATCCTCCAGGGGGAACCAGGACTGCATCGTGTCCAGGTCCACCCGCTGCGGCTTGGCCACCTCGCCGTCGATGACGACCGTCCACGGGCGCGGCTTGAGCGTGTGCGCGTTCTCGGCCGGGTCGCCCTTGTCGAGGCCGAACTCGTAGAAGTTGTTGTAGGTGGTGGCGTCCTCGTAGGACGTGGGCGTCTCGTCGGTGTCGTAGGGACCGCGGGGCCGTTTCGGCTTGGGCACCTCGCCCGCGACCGTGGGAGTCGAGCCCTCGAGTCCGCCCCCGCCCCCTCCACCACCACCCCCGGAAGGCCGGCGGCTGAGCAACTGGAGACCCGTGCCCACGGCGGCGGCCGTCCCCGTGAAGAGCGCGGCGCCCTTGATGAACTCGCGACGGCGCAGATACAGCGACTCGGAGGTGATCTCGGAACCAGGGGGCTCGGGAGGCAGGTGGCGCATGGTTCCTTCCATAACGCCTCAACCCCCCATCCGGTTACAAGCCCACGGCCCGCTCGGGGGGCGCCGCGGCGGCACGAGCCCGGGCATCCCGCATCCTCCACAACGCCCACCAGGGGGTGGAGGGGGATTCGTGGTGCTCCCAGTGGTAGCCGAAGAAGTAGCAGGAGAGCATGGCCCACAGGTGGTTGCGCGGCAGGGAGCGCGCATGGTGGGGCCGCATCTCCGGGGTGTCGGGGCGCCGGTGCGGCAGGTAGGTGCCGAAGTAGAAGAGCTGCACCGTGCCCATGACGGCGGGCGCCACCCAGAAGGCCCAGATGCGCCACGGCGCCACGCCCAGCCACAGCAGCACGTTGAACTTGGCCGCCATGACGAGGAACTGGGGCCACGTCATGTAGCGAACCATGAAGGTGGTGAACCAGGGCCAGAAGGACTGGGTGCGGGTGGAGAAGTCCGGATCGTCCGGACCGGTGGGGTCGGCGTGGTGGGCGCGGTGGTTGACCACCAGGCGCCGGTACGACAGGCCCGCGAAGAGGAAACAGGCGAGCGTGCCCACGGTCTCATTGACCCACCGGTGGCGACTCACCGTGCCGTGCATGGCGTCATGGCCGGTGATGAACAGGCCCGTGCACAGGTAGGCCTGCAGCGCGATGTGCAGCCAGGCGAGCGGCGAGGCAAGCGACAGCCGCGTGCCCACGAGCAACCAGACGAGGTGGCCCAGCCACGCGCCGATGACAGTGAGCGCGATGAGGACACCCCAGGGACCGCGAGGAACGTGGCTGCGCATGGGACACATGTCTCATCATGGCTCCACCCCTCGTGCACGGGAAAACGCGCACGAGGCCCACGCGGCCAACACGACGAGCGGCCAACCCGAGGGGTGCTTCTGGATTCGGCGGTGAGCAACTCCCCGGCGGAGGGGGCGCGGCCCGTTGACCACGGAACATCGCGGTGGAGAAACCAACCATGGCTTGCGCGCGGGCAATGGAGGGTAAAACCCCAGCTCGGCCATGCGCGCTACGCTTGGAGGACGTATGCCCATGGGATCCATCGCTCGCCGCCTCCGCACGGCATGTACGCATCTGTTGAAGCGCTGTTCCAGGTAAGACAGGTGAGCCAATATGGAAACCGTCAGGCTTGACGCTCTTCGGAGCCAGATCGAATCTGCGTTCGACCATGCGCACCCTCCGGCGGAGGATCGCATTGGCTACAATCCCGACGACTGGGAGAGTGCCGAGCTGTCCCAAGCCTTCAAGGGACGGCACTGGAAGGACTTGTCCCTGGCCGAGCTGCAATACCACAGCATCTCGTTCACGAGTTCGGAAGGATTCCGTTACTACCTTCCCGCCTACCTGATGGGCGCATTGGCGGACTACGGCAACCTGATGCCACACACCGTGTACGGCCTCACCCTGCCAGAGGGCACATCCTCCCAGGACGAGAAACTTCGTCACTGGCAGCTCGAACGCTTCGATGGCCTCTCATCGGCTCAAAAGCACGCAGTCCGATGCTTCTTGGAATACGCCAGGGACGAGGCGTCTTCCTACTTCACCCAGGGCCAGGCGCCCTCCCTCGCCCTCGCGAGGTACTGGGGACGATTCTGAGATACCGCTGCTCCGTGCTACGCCACGGGCTTCCTTTTGAGACGGGACAGGTGCTCCTCGCCACTCTCCACGAAGCACCGCACCAGTTCGGCCTGTCCCTCCGCGCCGTGCTCCAGCACGTACCCCAGTTCCGAGGGCAGCAACGCCTTGACGGTGACGAGCTTCACCGCCCCATAGGGTGTGGAGAAGTGACTCGGCAGCGTGCGTGACGCCACGCCCAGCAGCACAGCCACCCTGCCCTCCTCAGTGACGAGGGACCTGGGCATGCCCTTGCCGGACACCTCCATGGAGAAGAGGCCCGCCTTTACCCCCTCGCGCACGTGCTCGTGCTCGGCGACTTCATCCGCCACACGGTCCAGCAGCAGCAGGGGCCACCCCTTCGAGATGTCCTTCACGGCCGCGTCCACCTCCAGGGCGAGTTCCAGACCGAAGCCCACGGAGGGCTCCAGGCGCTCGATGAAGGGGTCCGAGAGTCCGTGCGTGACCAGCAGCGTACGCCCTGCCTCGCGACGGATGACGCTCCAGAGCTGCCTCTGGCCCGGCCACGAGCCGCTCATGGCGATGGGCATGAAGACTTCCTTGTCCAGCGAGCCCAGGGTGCGCCAGGCCGCCTCACGAGCGGAGGCCGCCGTCTCCAGTAGTTCGCGGCTCTTCCGGTCCCGCGCGCGCTCCTCCGCACTGATGGTGCTGGGGCCGGTCACCTCCTGGAACTTCGTCCCCGTCGCGCCCAGTTCCTCAAGGGCCTCCTTGATGGCCTCGGAGACGACGATGGCGACCCAGCCCCAGGTACGGAACACCTGGGCATCGCCCACCTTCGCGGGGTCGATGCGCATGCCGATCACGGACCGGTACTCTCCGAGCTGGTCTGGCAGTCCATGCTCCGGTGTCACGTAGCGCACCTCGTCGGAAGCCTCGTCGTCGATACACTTCACGACACGCGTGATGTTGAGAAGGAAGTATGGCTCGCTCTGTCCCTCCACCTCTGCCGGAATGAGCTGCACATCGCTGGGGGCCAGCCTAGCGAACACGGCGGCCACCCTGGCATCGACCACGGGAATCGACGAACCCGCCAGCAAGGAGAAGTCGAGCGCCTTGCCAGGGGCATAGATAGGAATCCGGATTCGCCCCTCGACGAGAGCGGGCTCGCCCTGCTCGAACAACCAGGTACGAATCTCCTGCTCCCGCTCATCCAGAGGACTTCCCAGTTCCCACCGGCCCGGGGTGTAGACGTCATCGACCAGTCTGAAATACCGCTTCGCCATGAAGAACTCCTAGGGCGGTGACCTCTTGGTCGTCAGCAGCTTGTTGAGCCTGCTGCCCTTCGTGGTGATTTCCGCGGCCAACTCACGGAGCGCTTGCCGCAATGCCACGGCGCACTCCTGCTGATTGGGACACCGTGCCGTCGCCCTCTTCAAGTGGTCAAGGACGGCTTGATGGTACTCCTTGGGATGAGGTCCCTTGTGCCCGAACAGTGGAACCGTATTCGCCGGATCCTTCATCGACATGCCCGCCTTGTCGAAGAATGGCTTGAGCTTCTGCGTCCAAGGCCCGCCACGGACGGTGGCAATCGTGTTCTCGATGGTGGCGATGTGATGCACGTCCGGCTTCTTCTTCGGCGGGTCCACGCGTGCCGGAGAGCCCCTCGCGGCCATGCTCACGGCATTTGCGGGCAGGACGACACTGAAGGTGCCCTCAGCCACGGCGACCTTCACCTTGTCCGCTTCCTGCACGGCCGTGAGCACGTCTCGGATGCCGGCATGGGACTTGAGCGTACCGGCGGCTTTCGCGAAGCCCGGTAGCGTTGGGGCCTTGGACACGAGCGCCGCCGACTCCCCTACCGCCGCCGTGCCCAGCAGGAGCAGAATCCGCACGCTGTTGGGCCCGATGACCTTGCCGAAGCGGTCCCCCGCCTCGCGCAGCTCCGCGAACGTGCTGGCCTCCGCCGCCTCCTCCCAGAGCAGGAAGTAAGCTCGAACCAGGTCGAAGAGCTCCCAGCCCAGGTAGCCCCACATGAGCAAGGCGAGTGCAGCGGCGACGCCTTTGGAAACGGGCTCGGGTGCCGCGACCAGGGCCATGTATCCAATGAGAGTGAGGCTCAGCGTCGTCCAGAGCTGCGTCGTGGAGAACATGCCGCGCAGCTGCGCGTCCCGGGCCTCCAGCGCCGCATCCAAGGAAAGTGCCAGGGCGAGGTCGCGCTTGTCCTCACCGTCCAGGCCCGGCCCGTCCTTGAACAACTCCAGGCAGTCGCCCGACGTGCCTCGCCGCTCGCAGAACCCCCCGTAGGACCGCGCCAATGGGGTACGCCACTCCTCTCCCGTGAGCGGGACGGAGGTGGCCAGCGCCAGCTTCCGGTGGAGGTAGAGCGGGACGTGGGAGCCGGCCACCCGCAGCGGCATATTCAGCACCAGGGTGGTGAGGGCTTCGTTGAGTTCGAAATCGCTCACCTGCACGGCCCCGAATCGGGTGGGCAGGGAGAGGCGAACCAGCTCGTCCGCGACCTCATCCGCCTCCACCTCTTCGGCCTCCGCTTCAGCCGTGGGAGACTCGGCGGCCTCATGGAAATGGGGTGTCAGTGGCGTGTACAGGCCGCCCCGAGGCACACCCGTGGCGCATGCTGCATTGAGGAAGAGGACGATGAGCAACCAGCCGCGCAGCAGGAGGCTCAGCCGAGCGCCAGGCAGGCACGGGCCAACAAGACGGGTGGACACGGCGCACCTCCAGAAGCAACGCGACTAAAAGTCTTCGCTCCAGAACTACACGGAGATACGGGTGCGCCCGTCAAACCACCGGGAGTGGCAATCACACAAAGCGCGGGAGTTCCCAGAAGGAGGCCCCACCCTGGCGCTTGCCTTGTACTGGGGACGATTCTGAGTCGGTTCCAGAATGTCCCCAGGGGTGTCACATAAGCACGACTACCGGCCCACCACGGGGGCGTTGCCGAACTCGGCGGTGAGCTTGTCCGCGGTGACGTAGCGCGGCTCGATGTCCACCGGCACGTTCTCCAGCTTGTCCAGCACGCGCTTCACCTCGGGACGCACCACGCCCATCTTCGCGAGCAGCGCCTCGGCGCCAGCGCGGTCCCCGTGGGCCTGCAACTCCATGAGCTGCTTCGTCAGCGCGGTGACGGACTCGCGCACCTTGCCCGGCACCACGGAGAAGGTGCCATCCTTGGCCACCACCACCGCGCCCGTGTCGAGGAAGTGATTGAGCTGCAACGCAATGCCCTTGCCGTGCGCCTCGTTGATGCCGAAGCGGATGGAGCGGAACGCCGACGCCAGGAACGTCGTGTACATGGTGCGCTCCATCTCCTTGCCGATGACGCCCTTGTCCACGAGCGATTGCAACGCCCACAGGCCGGAGATGTCCGCCTTGGCCTCCTCGAGCGCGCTGGACGCCACCTGGAGCGCCTGACGCACCGTGGTCTGCTTGCCTTCCACGGTGATGTTGTGGGGACCCAGGCCGTGCATCAACTCGTGCATGAGGATGTGGGTGAAGAAGGCGTCGAAGGAGACGTCCTTGCGATCCTTCGGCGCGAGCGCCACCTGGGCGATGGGCAGCAGCACACGCTGGAACTTCGCCTCCTGGATGTTCTTGAGCATCACGCGCTTGGTGCCCTTCTCCGCCGCCACGCGCTCGTCGTTGGGCAGGTTGTAGGCCGCCGTCTGCACGCCCCGGTTGCCATCCCCCGAGGAGAACAGGCTGTTGACGACCCGGATGGGCGCGAGCGCCCCGAGCTTCGGATTGCGCATGGACGGCTCGATGGGGAGCGTGTTCTCCAGCCCCTGCAGCTCGCCGCTGAACTTCGCGAGCTTCTGCGTCTCGGCGTCATCGCGCACGGCGATGAAGGCCTCGAAGGCGGCCTTGTAGTTGAACCACTCGTCCTCGTAGACCTCGTAGGGCCCGATGGTCGGCTCGATGCTCGCGTCCAGCTCCATCCACGCCACTTCGCTCGGGTAGTAGTCGTTGCTCAGGAAGCTGGCGGCGCGCTGGGTGAGGAACGCGCGCAGCGTGGGCTGGGTGGTGAGCTCGGCGGCCTCGAGCAGCAGGCGCGCGGCCTGGGAGAGTTCCCCCTGGTACTCGACGCTGTAGGGCACGGAGACGAAGTTGCCGTCCGGGCCCCGACGCACGGTGGTGAAGAAGCCCGTGGCCTGCCGCTGCTGGGCCTCGGGCAGGGACTTCACCCACGCCTCGACCTCCGCCTGGCTGGCGCCGGCCGGGTAGAAGTTGCCCTCGAGCGGCTTGGCGGGCACCCCGGGCGCGAAGGGCGCGTTGTGGTCGAGCCTCGACCAGGGGCCCTTGTTGAGCAGGAAAGCGTGCAGCCGCTCCTTGCCCAGCGGAGAGGTGTCCTGGAGCAGCGACAGCAGCAGCGTCTCGTTGCCCGCCCAGGCCTGGCGCATGAAGAGCGGATCCATGATGCGGGCGGCCTGGAGGATCTTCGCGAGGGCGCGCCGCTCGCTCTCCGGGAGCTTGGAGACATCCACCTGGATGTCCACGGGAGCGAAGCGCGCCGTCATGCGCTTGAGCTCGGCGGCAGAGGGCAGGCGGGCAGGAGCCGGGGCGGGCTCGGCGGCACCGGCGACGCCCGACAAGAGCAGCGCAGTGGTGGCGAGGGTGCGGAGGGTACGTTTCATGGCCGCCCTTTTACCCTCCCGCGCGCCGGGGTGGACAGCGAAGCTCCCGCCGTCGCGCGGCGACTTCACGGTGCAGGACGGTAGGTGCCGAAGCTCCAGACATGGCCCTCGCAGTCACGTGCCGCGTAATCCCGCGAGCCGTAGTCGGTGTCGAAGGGCTCCTTCACGATGACGGCCCCCGCGGCCCGAGCCCGGGCACAGTGGGCGTCGATGTCGCGCACGTAGACGTACGGGGCCATGCCGGCGTTGCCGTAGATGTCGTCCTTCTGGCTGCCCAACATGAAGATGCCCGTGCCGAAGCGCAGCTCGGCGTGGGCCACGGTGTCGTTGGGCCCCGGAACCACCAGGTGCTCCTCGAAGCCGAAAGCGGCGGCCAGCCACTTGATGGCCGCGGGCGCGTTCTTGTAGCGCAGCATGGGGTAGAAGGTCGGGGCGGCGGCGCTGGCGGTGGGCTGGCTCATGGCGATTCCCTCTCGAGGACGCGGGCTTGCGTCAGACGACTGGCAACAGGACGATGATGAGCACATCCCAGAGCGCGTGGCTCACCCACGGGGCCACGAGACCGCGACGCCACTCGGCGAGCAGGCCCCAGGCGAGCGAGGTGGGAAACGCCGCGAGCGCCAGCAGGGGCTCCTCGAAGAAGAGCAGCAGGAGGCTCGACAGGGCGGCGGCCACCACGACACAGCCCCGGCTGCCCACCCTCGGCCGCAGGGCCCCCTGCACCACCCCGCGCCAGAACACCTCCTCGGCGGGGGCGATGAGCAGCGCCAGCGCCACCGCGGAGAGCCACCCGCCCCGGCCAAAGCCCGCATAGACATCCAGCAAGGGCTCGCAGAGCACCCGAGAGAAGCCTCCGCACAGCGCCCACAACACGCCGCGTGAGCCCACGTACAGCACCCCCGCGAACGTCACGCCCCACAGCACGTCCTCGCCCCGGGGCACCAGCCGCGCCCGCCCTTCCCTTCCGAGCGCCAACACCGAGACGGCCATCCAGAGCGCGCAGTAGAGCGCGGCCCACGCGAAGAAGTGGGGAGGGTTCCAGCGCACCAGGGCGGTCCACGCCACCACGCCCACGGACGAGGCCACGAGCCAGGCGGGATGCGCGCCCCGCGTCGATTCATTCCTCGTCATGGCAGTGGCAGCTCCCAGTCTCGCAGCAGGGCCTCGGCCGCGCGCCGCCCCGACGTCATCGCCCCATCGATGGAGCCATGCTCCCGGTAGTCCCCACAGGCATACAACCCGGGCAACAACCTCACCCGCCGAGGAGACGACTCCCAGGCCTCGGGCGACTGCTCCGGCAGGGCCCGGGGAAGCTCGTACGTGCGCAGGTGCCGCCACCCCTTCACCCCTCCGCCGAACCACTCCGTGAGCTGCTCGCGCACGCGCGCCTCCAGTGACTCCGTGTCCTCCACCGGCTCCAGCACCGACACCGAGACGAGGGCCTGACCGGCAGGGGCATACTCGGGAGAGAGCTCGCTCATCACCGCGAGGTTGTTCACCGGCCCCCGCCCGTCTCCGTTGAGCACCAGATAGGGTCCGCGCACGGGCGGCTCGGGGGCGGCGAAGTACAGGCACGTCACCGCGTTCATCCGCCGCGACGGCATGCCGGGCAGCAGCTCCGCCGCCGCGAGCGCGTCCGTGGCCACCACCACCGCGTCACAGTCCTCGCGAGCCCCCGACGCCAGCCGCACCCGGTGCCCGAAGACCTCCTCCACCGGCGTGTTCAGCTTCAGCGCTCCCTCGGGCAGCTTCGCGGCGAGCTGCGCGGAGATCGCCCCCATGCCCCGCGCGGGAACCACCGTGGCCCCGGTGGCGAACATCCGGAAGACGAACTCCAGCATCCGACTGGAGGTGCTCAGCCCCTTCTCCAGGAAGATGCCGCCGAAGAAGGGCTGGAGGAAACCCTCCAGCATCGCATCGGAGAAGCCCACGTCGCGCAGATACTCCCGCGACGTCTTCTGCGGACGCAGGAACACCTCCTCCACCGGGCCGGCCTGTGCCTGCTTCCACAAGTCCAGAACGTGCAACTTGTCGATGAACGAACCCACGGGGTTGAAGGCATGCAGCGCGGCATGCAGCGGCCGGCGGAAGGGATCCGCCACCAGGTGCATCCGTCCCTCGCGCCACACCCGCGCCCCGGGAAAGAAGCGCCGCAGGTCGAGCGCCCGGTAGTCCAACCACCGGGCGGGCTCCGGGTAGGCGGTGAGGAACACCTGGAAGCCTCGATCCAGCAGGAAGCCGTCCACCGCGTCCGTACGCACCCTGCCCCCCACCCCGTCGCCCGCCTCCAGCACGCGCACCTTCACGCGTGCCTGGTGAAGAAGCCTCGCGCACGTCAACCCCGCCAGCCCCGCCCCCACCACGATGACGTCCGGCTTGCCCACGGCTCGACCCTCCCTCGAAGTCCCTATTTCCCGTCCTACATTGATTCCCTGATTCGTCCCAGTCAGACTCCGGGAATCCGGGAGAGGCGGACGCGTTTCCTACAATCGCAGTGCCCTGACTCCCTTCCGGTTACAGCAGGACCCCTCAACAACCGTCACCTCTTTCCCCAGGCGACGGCACCTATCGGAGAACCCTCAGCCATGTTGATCGTGATGCAACCAGACGCGACGGCCCAGGACATCGAGCGTGTGAACGACGAGATCCGCCGTCGTGGCTGGCAACCGCACGCGATCCCCGGCGAGACCCGCATGGCCATCGGCAACCCGGGCGCCCCGGGCCGTGACGTGGCGCGATCGGAGTAGCCATGACGCTCAAGGAAGCGCTGAGCCGAGCGGTGAGCCGGCGGGACCTGACCCGCGAGGAGATGATCTCGGTGATGGGCCAGATGCTCGCGGGCGAGGCGACGCCCGCCCAGGTGGGTGGCCTCGCGGTCGCGTTGCGCATGAAGGGTGAGACGGAAGACGAGCTGCTCGGAGCGGCCGAGGCCATGCGCGCGTGCGCCACGCGCATCCATCCGCGCTCCGAAGTGGTGCTCGACACCTGCGGCACCGGTGGCGATGGGGCGAACACCTTCAACATCTCCACCGCCGTGGCCCTCGTGGCCGCGGGAGCGGGGGTGACGGTAGCCAAGCACGGCAACCGAGCGGTGTCCTCGCGCTGTGGCAGCTCGGACGTGCTCGCGGCCCTGGGCGTCCCCATGGACCGCTCGCACGAGCAGGTGACGCATGACATCGACGCGCACGGGGTGGGCTTCCTCTTCGCGCCCTCGCACCACAGCGCCCTGCGCCACGTGGCACCGAGCCGGCGTGAGCTCGGCCTGCACACCCTCTTCAACCTGCTGGGCCCACTGACCAACCCCGCGGGCGCGCGCTACCAGCTGCTCGGCACCTTCGCCGGGGAGCGGCTGGAGCAGACGGCGCGAGTGCTCTCGCGGCTGGGCAGCAAGCGCGCCTGGGTGGTGCACGGACGCGATGGGCTGGACGAGCTGTCGCCGTGCACGGCCTCGGACGTGGCGGAGCTGCGCGAGGACGGCTCGGTGCGCCTGTTCACCCTCCACCCCGAGGACGCGGGGCTCGAGCGCGTGTCGCCCGAGTCCATCATCGGCGGGGACGTGGAGGACAACGCCCGGCGCTTCCGGGCACTGCTCTCGGGCGAGCGCTCCGGGGTGCGCACCGCCGTGGTGCTCAACACCGCGGCGGCGCTCGTGGTGGTGGGCAAGGCGGCCAACCTGAAGGAAGGCGCGATGCGGGCGGTGGAGTCGCTCGACTCCGGCGCCGCGGCCTCCAAGCTGGCGGCGCTCGTCAAGGGCGGTGCGGCATGAGCGCGTCTCAACAAGGCGACAAGCTCGCGGCCATCTTCGCGCGCAAGCGCCGGGAACTCGCCGCGCGCGGGCCCCGCGTGGCCGAGCATCCCCGTCCCCCCGGGCGGGACTTCGCCGCCGCCCTCACCCGGCACCGTCCGGGTCTGCCCATCAACGTCATCGCCGAGGTGAAGCGCCGCAGCCCCTCGGGCGGTGACTTCCCGCACACGGACCTGGTCGCCGTGGCGCGGGGCTACGAGGCCGCGGGGGCATGCGCCATCAGCGTGCTCACCGACGACGTGGACTTCGGCGGCAGCCTCGAGGATCTGCTCCAGGTGCGCGCGGCCGTGTCCGTGCCCGTGCTCCGCAAGGACTTCCTCGTGGCGTCCCAGGAGATCGAGGAGAGCGCGGCCCTTGGCGCGGACGCGGTGCTGCTCATCGCGGACGCGCTGGAGGATGGACAGCTCGCGGAGATGGTGGCCACGGCCAAGGCGTGCCGGGTGGCGGCGCTCGTCGAGGCCCACACCCAGGAGCATGCCGAGCGGGCGCTCCAGGCGGGCGCGGAGCTGGTGGGGATCAACAACCGCAACCTCGCCACGCTGCGCACGGACATCACCACCGCCCTGCAGGTCATCCCGCGGCTGCGCGGCCGGGCCCAGGCGTTCGTGGCCGAGAGTGGCCTCAAGACGCACGAGGACTTCGTGGCGGCCCGGTCGGCGGGCGCGGACGCGGTGCTCGTGGGGGAGTCCCTCCTGCGCGCGCCCCATCCGGGCCAGGCACTGGCGCGGCTGCTCGCGCCTGGGAACACGACATGAGCACGCGGGTGAAGATCTGCGGGCTCACCCGCTTGGAGGACGCGCGCATGGCGTGGGCCGCGGGCGCGGACGCGCTGGGGCTCAACTTCTACGCGCGCTCGCCCCGGTACGTGACGCCCGAGGTGGCGGCGGCCCTGGCGCGCACCCGGCCCGCGTTGGGCGCGGTGGTGGGCGTCTTCGTCAACGAGTCCCCCGACGTCATCCGGGCCCGGGTACGCGACTGCGGGCTCACGTCGGTGCAACTGCACGGAGACGAGCCGCCCGAGGCGTGCTCGGGCTATGGCGTGCCCGTCATCAAGGCCCTGCGCATCCGGGGCCCCGAGGACGTGGAGCGGGCGCGCGCCTACGTGGGCGTGGGCGACGTGGCGACGCTGCTCTTGGACGGAGCGGCGCCGGGCTACGGCGGAGGCGGCGTGGGCTTCGACTGGTCGCTGGTGGCGCGGCTGACGGACGTGGGCGTGCCGGTGCTGGTGGCCGGTGGGCTGAATCCGGGCAACGTGCGCGAGGCGGTGCGTGCCACACGGGCCTACGGAGTGGATGTGGCGAGCGGAGTGGAGACGAGCCCCGGTATCAAGGACGCGGACGCGGTGCGCGCCTTCGTGCGCGCCGTGAAGAGCACCTTTTCGGAGTGAGGAAGACGACCATGGACACGAAAACCGCCCCGGGCCGCTTCGGCCGTTACGGCGGCCGTTACGTGCCGGAGACGTTGGTGCCGGCGCATCAGGAGTTGGAGCTCGCCTACGCCGAGGCCCAGAAGGATCCGTCCTTCGGCGAGCAGGTGGCGCAGGTGCTGCGCGAGTTCGTCGGGCGCGAGACGCCGCTGACGCCCGCGCGCCGGCTCACCACGCTGTGGGGTGGCGCCGAGGTGTGGCTCAAGCGCGAGGACCTGGCGCACACGGGCGCGCACAAGATCAACAACACCATCGGCCAGGTGCTGCTGGCCAAGCGCATGGGCAAGAAGCGCATCATCGCGGAGACGGGCGCGGGCCAGCACGGAGTCGCCACCGCCACCGCGTGCGCGCTGTTCGGCCTGCCCTGCGAGGTGTACATGGGCGCGCTGGACGTGGAGCGCCAGTCGCTCAACGTCTTCCGCATGAAGGCCCTGGGCGCCACGGTGCACGCGGTGGAGTCGGGCTCGCGCACCCTCAAGGACGCGATGAACGAGGCCATGCGCGTGTGGGTGGCGCAGATTCATGACACCCACTACGTCATCGGCAGCGCGGCCGGGCCCCACCCCTACCCCACCATCGTCCGCGACTTCCAATCCGTCATCGGCAAGGAAGTGCGCACCCAGTCGCTCGTGGCCTTCGGCCAGCTTCCCGACGCCATCATCGCGTGCATCGGCGGCGGCTCGAACGCCATCGGCATCCTCCACCCCTTCATCGGCGACAAGAACGTGCGGCTCGTCGGCGTGGAGGCCGGTGGCCACGGGCTCGACTCGGGCCAGCATGGCGCGTCCCTGACGCTGGGCACCGAGGGCGTGCTGCATGGCTCGCGCTCGCTGGTGCTCCAGGACGAGCACGGGCAGATCATGGAGGCGCACTCCATCTCCGCGGGCCTGGACTACCCGGGCGTGGGGCCGGAGCTGGCGTACCTGGCGAAGACGGGGCGGGTGGAGGTGCGCACCGCCACGGACGACGAGGCGCTCAAGGCCTTCTACGAGGTGTGCCGCAACGAGGGCATCCTCCCCGCGCTCGAGTCCTCGCACGCCTTCGCGCGCGCGGGGGAGCTGGCGCGCGAGCTGGGCAAGGGCAAGTACCTGGTCATCAATTGTTCGGGCCGCGGCGACAAGGACGTGGCCACCATCGCGGCGCGGGGCGTGCCTCCCGCCATCCGTCTGGAGGGAGCATGAGCGGGGCAATCGCGGACGCATTCGCCCGGGCCAGGGCCCGTGGAGAGGGCGCGCTGGTGGCGTACGCCATGGCGGGAGATCCGGATCTTCCCCGCTCGGTGGACGTGTTCGCCGCGTGCGTGGAGGGCGGCGCGGACATCCTGGAGATTGGCGTGGCGTTCAGCGATCCCATCGCCGACGGCCCCGTCATCCAGGGCGCGTCCGAGCGGGCGCTCAAGGCCGGCTCCACGCTGCGGCGCGTGCTGGACGAGGTGGTGCCCGCCGTGCGCGAGCGCTGCCCCCAGACGCCCCTGGTGGTGATGACCTACGTCAACGTCATCATGGCCCTGGGTGAGGAGCGCTACGCGAAGCTCGCCCGGGAGCGCGGCGTGTCGGGCACCATCCTGCCGGACCTGCCGCCCGAGGAGAGCATCGACATCCGCCAGGCGTTCGACCGCGAGGGGTTGGAGCTCATCCCCCTGTGCGCGCCCACCACGTCGCCCAAGCGGGCGGAGAGCATCGCCAAGGACGCGCGGGGCTTCGTCTACTGCGTGTCGGTGGCGGGCGTGACGGGCATGCGCTCGCAGCTCCCGGCGGACCTGTCCGAGCGCCTGGAGCTGGTGCGCCGCGTCTCCCCGGTGCCGGTGGTGGCGGGCTTCGGCATCTCCTCGGCCGAGCAGGCCCGGGTGGTGGGCGCCCACGCGGATGGCGTCGTGGTGGGCAGCGCCATCGTGCGCGCCGCCCAGGCGGATGGGCCCTCCGCGGCCCGTCAGGTGTGCGCCGACATCAAGCGCGGCCTCAAGCGCTGAGCGCGCTCAGGTGCTGGGCCGGACGTCTTCCTCCGGCTCCACCTCGGGCAGCGGCAGGGACGCCAGCACGCTCTCGCCGTCCGCCATGTCCGGCGGGCGGCGCTCCAGCAGCGCGAGCAGCGAGGGGAAGAGCACCGTCGTCCCCAGGAACGAGCAGCCCACGCCCAAGAGCGCCAGCTCTCCGATGGAGTGCAGCCCCGGGTGGCGCGCCGTGAGCAGCGCGCCGTAGCCCGCCGCGTTGGAGAGCGTGGCCACCACCGCCGCCACGCCCGTGGTGCGCACCACGTGGGACAGCGAGCCCGGCCCCTCCTCGCGGTAGCGGTGGTAGAGGTGCACCGCGTTGTCCACGGCGATGGCCAGCAGGTTGGGCAGCACCACGGCGTTGATGAAGTTGAGCTTGAGCCCGTACAGGTGCATCGCCGCCGGCAGGCACGCGAGCCCCAGGTACAACGGCCCCGCCACCAGCCCCGCCCGGCGCAGGCTGCGCAGGCTCAGGGTGATCATCGCGAACACCGCCAGGCTCGCCGCGAGCAGCAGCCAGGGGCCGTCCTTCTCCACCAGATCGAAGATGCGGTAGGCGATGAGGTTCGAGTCGAGCACCTGGACCTCCAGGCCCCTCTCCCGCGCCACCTCGCGCAGCTCCTCCATCTGCGCGCCGAAGCGGTGCAGCGCGTCCGTGTCGGAGAGGGACTCGTTCTTGAAGGCCATCACGAAGCTGCCCTCGCCATCCAGCGCGGTGAAGCGGCGGCGCACCTCCGCGGGCAACGCCTCCACCCCGTAGGGCCTGGCCGCGAGCAGCGCCTCCAGCCGCTCGAGCGCGGGGCGCACCTTCTCCGACTCCCGGGCGACCTCGGGCAGGCCCTCCACGAAGGTGCGCAGGGCGGCGCGCTCGGCCTCCACGTCCGCGCCCGTGCGCGGCAGGAAGTCACTGAGCGAGGCCACCTCCGAGAAGATGCGGTCCTCGCCGTGGCGGGCCTCCAGCTCACGCAGCGCGCTCGCGAGCCGCTCCGCCTGCGCCACGTCCGGCGTGAGGAACACCGTGGGCGCGTGGCGCCGCCCGAGCTGGGAGATGATGTGGTCGTCCAGCCGGGTGGCGGCGAACTCCCCGCGCAGCTTGCGCATGTCCGGCTCGAAGCCGATAGAGCCCGCCACCGACGCCGAGTACGCGACGAGCGCGCACACGCCCACCACCACGGCCACCAGCAGGGAGCGGGGCACGGGCCCCCGCGGCGGACGCGGAGGCCGGGCCGGCAGGGGCTGCGCGGCGCGCAGGGGCCGCAGCCGCTCGGCCAGGGCGATGAGCGAGGGGCCCACCAGATACGTGGCCAGCACCGTGGACAGCACGCCCGCGGCGGCGATCCACCCGAACTGGGCGAAGGCCTGGAACTCGGCGAGCGTGAGCGCGGCGAAGGCGGCGGCGTTGGTGCAGGCCGACGTCAGCGCGCCCGCCCATGTGCCCAGCACCGCCTCGCGCAGGGCCGCCTCGGCGGGCAGACCCCGGCGCTCCTCGGCGTAGCGCATCGCCAGGTGCAGGCCGTACTCGATGCCCAGGCCGATGAGGATGGCCACGAGGAAGCCGGTGATGATGTTGAGGTAGCCGATAGTGAGTTGCACCATCGCGAACGTGACGAGCAGGCCCACGCCCACGGGCGCGCCCACCACCAGCAGCGCCGTGAGGCGCCGGCACGACACGGCCACGATGAGCGCCGCGATGATGCCCGACAAGAGCGAGGCGCGCGTGAGATCCTCGCGCATCCGCCGGTCCTCCTCCAGCCGCAGCACGTGCGCGCCCGTCGCGTCCGTCTTCACCCCGGGGAAGCCCCGCGCCACCTCGGCGCTCGTCTCCCGCACGCGCGTCACCAGCCGCCGGGCGAAGACCAGGTCTCCCGCCAGCCCCGACGGCTTCACGAACAGGTACAGCTCCCGCCCATCCGGAGAGCTCAGGTACTCGCTCACCCCCAGCGTCGGCGAGTGCCGGCGGGCGATCTCCTCGAACGACAGGGGCGGCTTGCTCTCCGCCCCCAGGTCCACGTAGAGCGGGTTGGCGGCGCGCTTGTGCTGTCGCACCGCCTCCTGGAGGTCCTCGCGCAGCGCCTTGAGCCTGGGCGCGGAGAGCAACAGGAGGGCCCGGTCCGTGAAGAAGCGCGTGTCATAGCGGTACTCGACGTAGCGCACCTCCTCCAGCGCCTCGAGCCGGGGCGCCAGTGCCTGGGCGAAGCGGCGCAGCTCCTCGGGGGTGGCCCCCATGGCGCGCAGGACGAGGTACCCATCGCCTCCGGCCTTCCGGGACACGGCCTCCAGGTCGCGCACCTCCACGGTATTCGCCGGGAGCAGCTCCACGAACGAGCCATGGAAGCCCAGGCGCGAGGCCAACAGCCCCGCCATCAGCGCCACGGCCAGGACTCCCGCGAGCACCCGCCCGGGGTGCCGGTAGGACAACCGGGCGAAGTGCTCCATCCCCTTGCCGACATCCATTAGCGCACGACTCCTCACAGATGATTGATGGACGCCGCGTCCGGCACACGGTCGCTACCGCGTTGTGTCATGAATGACTCCGCCCCCCAAGGCTCCAGGTCTTCCGTTAATACTTCTTAAAACCCCAAGCTCGCCTGCTTGCTCCTCCCCCCCGGAGCATCCCCCTCGAGGTCCTCGATGAATCAGACCCTGCCGCTCGTCGTTCTCGTCCGCCACGGAGAAACCGCGTGGAGCCGCACCGGCCACCACACGGGCCGCACGGACCTGCCCCTGCTGGAAGAAGGGCGGCAGATGGCGCTGAAGCTGCGCGAGCCCCTGCGCCAGTGGGACTTCGCCGCCATATGGACCAGCCCCCTGCGCCGGGCGATCGACACGTGCGAGCTGGCCAACCAGGGCCACGGCGCCGAGCAGCGCGCGGACCTGACGGAGTGGGACTACGGCACCTTCGAGGGCAAGACCAAGGCGGAGATCCGCGCCCTGGAGCCGGACTGGAGCATCTGGAAGAAGGGCGTGCCAGGCGGAGAGAAGCTCAAGGACGTGGGCCTGCGCGCCGACCGCGTCATCGCCGGCATCTACAAGGCCAAGGGCCCCGTGCTCCTCTTCTCCCACGGCCACCTGCTGCGCGTGCTCACCGCGCGCTGGCTGGGCCTGGCGCCCACCGACGGGCGCCTCTTCGTGCTCAACACCGGCTCCATCAGCGTGCTCACCGTCCACCAGGATGACGCCAACCAGCCCGTCATCCAGCGCTGGAACGACACGCACCACTTGAACAAGTAACCTTCCGGGGCGGCCCCCCCCGTCCCCTTGCGCCCCGAAGACGCGCCCTGTTACAAGCGCGCCTGCATGTCGATATTGCGAGTCAATTTCAACTCCCGGTCTACCCCCCTTCTGCTGCTGGCGCTGCTGGGGGCGTGTGGAGAGAGGGAGGTGGACCCGCCGGAGACAGACACGGAAGCGCCTCGCATCACGCTCACCACGCCGCTGGACGCGTCGCGCGTGGCGCTCGCGCGCTTCCAGGTGGCGGGCACGGTGGAGGATGACTCGGGGCTCGCGGAGCTGAGCTGGCGGCTCAACGAAGGGGAGCCGGTGGCGCTCGGCGCGGAGGGCGGGACGCGCCAGGAGCTGGGCTTCGAACTCCAGCCACGTCCGGGCCGCAACCTCCTGGTGGTGCACGCGCGCGACACGCGGGGCAACGAGGCGAAGACCTCGGTGAGCTTCACCCTCGGCAACCAGACGGGTGCGGGAGCGCTGCACGGGGGGGCGGTGCGCGACGGCGTCCTCTATACCTGGGGACGCAACAACCGGGGGCAGCTCGGGCTCGGGAGCACCACGAACAGCAAGAGCCCGGTGAAGGTGGAGGGGCTCACGGACGTGGCCGCCATCGCCTTCGCCCAGAACAACTCCCTGGCGATTCATCGGGACGGCTCGGTGTGGACGTGGGGAGACAACGCGAGCGGCCAGCTCGGCCAGGCGGCCCCCGGCGCCTCCGACACGACGGTGCGCCTGGTGCCCACGCGCGTGCCGGGCATCTCCGACGCGGTGGCCGCCGCGGTGGGCTACCGGCACATGCTGGTGCTGCACCGGGACGGGCACGTGTCCGCCTTCGGCCAGAACAACAACGGCCAGCTCGGCGACGGCACCACCACCGATAGGCACTTCCCCGTACCCGTCTCCGGGCTCACCGATGTCGTCCGGGTCATCGGCGGCTCGCAGCACTCGGCCGCGGTGCGCCGCGATGGCACCGTCTGGGTGTGGGGCAACAATGGCTACGGCAACCTCGGCCTCGGCACCCAGGACGACGAGCCCCACCCCACGCCCACGCGCGTGCCCGGCCTCACTGGCGTGGTGGACCTCGCCAACGGGCGCGACCACCTGCTCGCCCTGCACGAGGACGGCACGGTGTCCGCCTGGGGCCTCAACGCCAGCGGCCAGCTCGGCGATGGGCAGGTGGGCGCGGAGGACCAGCGCGACAGCCCCGTCCAGATCCAGGGTCTCACGGACGCCACCGCCGTCTTCGCCCAGGGCACCATGAGCTTCGCCCTCCGACGCGACGGCACGCTGTGGGGCTGGGGTGAGAACGCCAATGGACAGCTCGGCACGGGAGACACCACCCGGGCCTCCGTGCCCACCACCCCCGTGCTGCTGCGCGTGGAGCCCCGGGAGCCCCTCACCGGACTGGACGACGTGAGCCCCGGCGCCACCCATGTCATCGCCCACCATCGGGACGGACCGCTGTTCGCCTGGGGCTGGAGCGTGGGGGGCTCGCTGGGCGGCGGCTCGGACCAGTTGGAGCAGTGGGCCTATCCCCTGCCCCAGCAGGTGGTGTTGCCATGAGCCCGAGAGCCGCCCTCCGCGCCGGAAGCCCGCTGCTCGCGCTGTGCGCCCTCGCCTGTGGCCAGGAGCCCACGCGCCCGGCTCCGCCCGCGCCCGACACCCAGGCGCCCCACGTGCGCCTCCTCTCCCCCGCCGAGGGGCAGGACGTCGCCGCCTTCCAGGTGCATGTCCGGGGAGCGCTCGAGGATGAGCAGGGCGTGGTGCGCGCCACCTGGTCCCTCAATGGCGCGCCGCCCGTGGACTTCACGCCCTCGGAGTCCTTCACCCTCGAGGGCCGCCCCCTCCCGGGCACCAACCACCTGCGCGTGGAGGCCGTGGACGCGGCGGGCAACACGGGCGTGGCCGAGGTGCGCTTCTCGTGGGGCACCTCGCTCGCCGCGGGGCTGTCGCACTCGGCGGCCCTGCGCGATGGCCAGCTCTTCACCTGGGGCGGCAACGACGCGGGGCAACTGGGACGCCCGGACGCCGGGAACACGCCCCTCCCCGTCCCAGGGCTCGCGCCGGTGCGCGCGGTGGTGGCCGGTCCCTCCTCGACCCTCGCCCTCGTGGAGGACGGCAGCGCATGGGCCTGGGGCACGCTGCCCTCGGGACTCGTCCCGGCACGACAGTCGCCCTCCACACCCACCCGGGTGGAGACTCCCGGCCCCGTGGTGGACGCGGCGCTCGGCACGAGCCATGCCCTGCTGCTGCTCGCCGACGGCACGGTGCTCGCGGTGGGAAGCAACACGAAGGGACAACTGGGGCTCGGCTCGACCGCGCCCGTGAAGGCCCCCACGCCCGTGCCCGGCCTGTCGGACATCGTCCGCGTGGCCGTGGGCACCGCGCACTCCGTGGCGCTGCGCCGCGATGGCACCGTCTTCACCTGGGGCGACAACGGCGATGGACAGCTCGGCAACGGAGAGCTGGATGCCACGCCCCACCCCGAGCCCCTGGAGGTGGCGCACCTCGGCCGGGTGGTGGACATCGCGACGGGACGAGGCCATGTGCTGGCGCTCGGCGCGGACGGCCGCGTGCGGGCGTGGGGCCTGGGCATGTCGGGACAGCTCGGCCATGGCAAGAGTGGGATGCTCGGAAGCCGGGCCCAACCCGTGGACGTGCTGGAGGTGACGGACGCAGTGGCCGTGTCCGCCCTCAACAACGTCGGCTTCGCGCTCTCGGCCTCGGGGACGCTCTGGGCGTGGGGGCAGAACTCCAACGCGCAGCTCGGGGATGGCAGCCTCGCGGAGCGGCCGAGGCCCATCCAGGTCCAGGGGCTCGGGCCCGCGCGCGCCGTGGCGGCGGGTTCCCTGCACACGCTCGCCTTCACCCGGGAAGGGGACTGCCTCGCCTGGGGCGCCAACCACGACGGGCAGCTCGGCGCGAGCACGCCCTCCGAGGGCTCTCCCCGCTCTCCGACTCCCCTCCCGGTGGTGTTCCCATGAAGCCCGCGCACGCGCTCGTCACCGTCGGCTGGGGCCTGCTCGCGGCATGTGGCCCGACCTCGCGGGCACCGGATGACGACCCCCACCAGGGCCATGCGGTGGTGGAGGCCGGGGAGGAGAAGCCCGGAGGCGAAGCCACGGTCCAGGACACGAGCGCGCAGGCCTTCTCGCGTCCCGCGCCCTCGCTCCCCCTGTCGCGGCTGTCCGCGTTCGGCGCGGGGGAAGCCCTGTTCGAGGCGGACTGGTTCGCGGCGCCCGACTCACGAGAAGATCGCGATGGCCTCGGACCGCTCTTCAACTCCGTGTCCTGCGAGGCGTGCCACTTCCAGAACGGACGCGGTGCACCACCCCAGGGCGCCGATCAGCCCACGGTCTCGCTGCTCCTGCGCCTGAGCGTGCCCGGCGAGGGCGAGCATGGAGGGCCCCGGCCCGAGCCCACCTATGGAGATCAGCTCCAGACGCGGGCCATTTCCGGAGTGCCCGCCGAGGGACGCGCCACGATCACCTGGGAGGAGCGCTCGGGCACCTTCGCGGATGGAGAGCCCTGGACGCTGCGCGCGCCCGTGTACGTCCTCTCACAGCTCGCCCACGGGCCGCTGTCCCCGAACGTGCGCCTGTCTCCGCGAGTGGCGCAGCCGCTGGTGGGGCCGGGGCTGCTGGCGGCCGTGCCCGAGGAGCGCCTCCTCGAATGGGCGGATCCCGAGGACGCGGATGGAGACGGCATCTCCGGGCGGCCCAACCGGGTGTGGAGCGTGCGCCGGGGGCGGTGGGAGCCAGGCCGCTTCGGCTGGAAGGCCAACCAGCCCGACCTGGAGCAGCAGAACGCCGCGGCCATGAAGGGAGACCTCGGCATCACCTCGCCGCTCTTCCCCACCGAGTCCTGCACCTCCGCGCAAGCCACCTGCCTCTCGGCCTCCTCCGGCGGCTCCCCCGAGCTGGACGAGGGCAAGCTGGCCGCCCTCACCGCCTACACCGCCGCGCTCGCCGTCCCCGCCCGCCGCGGACACGACCAGCCCCAGGTGCTCCAGGGCAAGGACGTCTTCCACCGCGTGGGCTGCGCCCGCTGCCACCGGCCCTCGCTCGAGACGGGAGAGGTGGAAGGCCGCCCGGAGCTCTCCCACCAGCGATTGTGGCCCTACTCGGACCTGCTCCTGCATGACCTGGGAGATGCGCTCGCCGACGGCTATGACGACTTCCTCGCCACCGGCAATGAGTGGCGCACGCCCCCGCTGTGGGGCCTCGGCCTGACGCGCACCGTCAGCGGCCACACGCGCCTGCTCCACGATGGCCGGGCCCGCACGGTGCTCGAGGCCATCCTCTGGCACGGCGGCGAGGCCCAATCCGCCCGCGACGCGGTGCTCCGCCTGTCCCGCGCCGAGCGTGACGCCCTCCTCGCCTTCCTCGACTCGCTGTGAACGGCTCTGGCACCGCGCGTCCCGGAATCCTTGGGGACCCACGTTTTGACAATGATTAGCAAATTCATTACGAAAGCACTCTCGACGAGGGGGTTGGTCATGACGAAGCAGGGTTGGCTGGCATTGATGGCGGCGGGCACGCTGTTCACCGCGGGCTGTGGCACGAATGCGCTGGAGGAGTCGCGCGCGCGGCCGGTGGTGGAGCGCTACGCGGCGCTGACGTACGAGAACTACACGGACGTGGTGAAGCAGGCCGAGGCACTGCGCGCGGCGGTGGAGGTCTTCGTGGCTGATCCGACCGAGGCGAAGCTGGTGGGGGCGCGCCAGGCGTGGCTCGACGCGCGCACCTCCTATGGCCAGAGCGAGGCCTTCCGCTTCTACGGCGGCCCCATCGACGACGAGGACACCGGCCCCGAGGGGCAGATCAACGCCTGGCCGCTGGACGAGGCGTACATCGACGGCATCATCGACGGCCGGGAGCCGCTGAGCCAGGAGCTGATCACCTCGATGAACGAGCGCGATGGAGAGACGAACATCTCCTCGGGCTACCACGCCATCGAGTTCCTGCTGTGGGGCAAGGACGAGAGCACCACGGGCCCGGGCAACCGGCCCTATACGGACTTCGTCGACGGGATCACGCCGTCCAACGCCGAGCGGCGCCGGCAGTACCTGAGCCTCGTGACGAAGCAGTTGGTGGAGGACCTGGAGTCCGTGCGCGCGACGTGGACGCCCAACCAGGACAACTACCGCAAGACGTTCGTGGCCGAGGCCCCCAAGGAGGCCGTGCTGAAGATACTCACTGGCCTGGGCAGCCTGAGCGGCGCGGAGCTGGCGGGCGAGCGCATGACGGTGGCCTACGACAACAAGGACCAGGAGGACGAGCACTCCTGCTTCAGCGACAACACGCTCGCGGACCTGTACGGCAACGCGCTGGGCATCCAGAACGTGTACCTCGGGCGCTATGGCGGCACGGACGGCGCGGGCCTGGACGAGCTGGTGGCCGCGGTGGATCCGAAGCTGGACGAGAAGATGAAGCAGCGGCTGCAAGCCAGCCTCGACGCCATCCAGGCGATTCCCGCCCCGTTCGATCAGGCTATCATGGGCAATGACAGCAGCCCGGGGCGGCAGAAGGTGAAGGCTGCCATCGACGCGCTGCGGGCGCAGACGGAAACGCTCGTCGACGTGGCCACCGCGCTCGGCATCCAACTCAACCTGGAGTAACCCGACATGCGGCGCGCACTCATCCCCCTCCTGTGCCTGCTCGCCAGCGGCTGTGGTGACGACGACGCTCCCACGCCGGAGGAGGCGTTGCCGGGCGGAGAGACGACGGTCCACGACACCACACGCAACGCCTTCGCCCTGGCGGCCCGAAACCTCCAGGGCGAGCGGCGCGACGCCTTCTTCGTGGGCAACGCCCTGTTCAACCGCAACTGGGTGACGGCGCCCGCCTCCGCCGAGGGCCTGGACGGGCTGGGGCCGACGTTCAACGCCTCGTCGTGCGCCGCATGTCATTTCAAGGATGGCCGGGGCAAGCCCCCGACCGAGCCGGGAGAGAAGCCCCTGTCGCTGCTCTTCCGGCTGAGCATCCCCGGCGTGGACGAGCATGGGGGACCCCTTGCGGATCCCGTCTATGGAGGTCAGCTCCAGCCGCTCTCCATCCTCGGCGTCCCCGCCGAGGGGCAGATGGCGCTCTCGTACAACACCCACGAGGGCCAGTACGCGGACGGCACGCCGTGGTCGCTGGAGGAGCCCCACTACACGCTGGAGAACCTGGCCTTCGGCGCGCCCCACGCCGAGCTGAGGGTGAGCCCGCGCGTGGCGCCGGTGATGATCGGCCTGGGCCTGCTCGAGGCCATTCCGGACGCGGCGCTGGAGAAGCTCGCGGATCCCGAGGACCGGGATGGAGATGGCATCTCGGGCCGGGTCAACCATGTCTGGGATGTGCAGGCCGGGGCGGTGCGCGTGGGACGCTTCGGCTGGAAGGCCAACCAGCCCAGCTTGAGCCAGCAGAACACGAGCGCCTTCCGGGGCGACATCGGCATCACCTCGGCGCTGTTCCCCGACGAGGATTGTCCCCCGGTGCAGACGGCCTGCCAGCAGGCCCCCAAGGGGGGCACGCCCGAGGTGGACGAGCAGAAGCTGAACCAGGTGACGTTCTACTCGCGGATGCTGGCGGTGCCCGCGCGCCGGGACGCGGACGCGCCGGACGTGTTGCGCGGCCGGAGCCTCTTCCGCGAAGTGGGCTGCGCGACCTGCCACGTGCCTCGCCACGAAACAGGCACGGTGGAGGACGCTCCCGAGCTGTCCGGGCAGATCATCTTCCCGTACACGGACCTGCTGTTGCACGACATGGGCGAGGCGCTCTCCGACCACCGTCCGGACTTCGAGGCCACGGGCAACGAGTGGCGCACGCCGCCGCTGTGGGGCATCGGGCTCGTGGAAACGGTCAACCGCCACACGCGCTTCCTGCACGATGGCCGCGCCCGCTCGCTGGAGGAGGCCATCCTCTGGCACGGAGGCGAGGGTGAAAAAGCCCGGGAGCGCTTCCGCACCCTCTCCGCCACCGAGCGCGCCCAACTGCTGCGCTTCCTGGAGTCCCTGTGAACCGCCTCTCGCGCCGTCTGTTGTCCGTCCCGCTCCTCCTCTCGCTCGCCCTCACGGGGTGTGGAGACTCGCAGGGCACGACCTTGCGCTCGACCTTCCTCGGGGAGCTGGGCGAGAAGACCATCCTGCCCACCTACCGGGACTTCGACACGCGCACGGGCACGCTCGCCACCGCGCTCACGGAGCTGGAGCGCACGCCCACCGAGGCCACGCTCGCCACGGCCCAGTCCGCGTGGCGCTCCGTGCGCGAGCCCTGGGGCATCCAGGAGGCGCTGCACATCGGCCCCTCGGAGGAGCTGCACACGGGCGCCGCGGTGGATCAGGTGCCGTCGACGAGCGGCATCGACAGCCTGCTCGCGGGCACGACGCCGCTGACCGAGCAGAGCGTCGGGGAGCTGGGCGCCAACCGCAAGGGCATGATGGCCATGGAGTACGTGCTCTTCGACTCGCAGGCGGGCAACGCGGCGGTGCTCACGCGGCTCACCGAGGGTGACGCCGGAGCGCGCCGCCGGGCCTATCTGAAGGCGCTCGGGGCCGTGCTGCACACCAACGCGGTGGAGGTCCACGACGCGTGGGAGCCGGATCAGGGCAACTACGTCGCGCAGCTCGCGAGCGCGGGCACCAGCGGCAGCAAGTACGCCACCCAGAAGGAGGCGGTGGACGAGATCGTCAATCGCCTCATCGGCTCGGTGGAGGTGGCGGAGCTCAAGCTGTCCAAGCCGCTCGGATTCGAGACCGGTGGCACCGTGCGGCCCGAGGAGGAGGAGGCACGGCGCAGCGACAACTCGCTCGCGGACCTGACGCACGCGCTGGTGGGCATGGAGCGGCTGTGGACGGGGCCGGAGGGCAACGGAGGGCTGTCGCGCGTGGTGGCCGCCACCAACAAGACCCTGGACACGACGGTGCGGGGGGAACTCGCGGCGGTGCGCTCGGCGATCGAGTCCATTCCGCCCCCGCTGCGCACGGCCCTGCTCCAGAACCGCGAGTCGGTGGAGGCCGCCCGCGCCGCGCTCTCCAACCTGCGCGCCACGCTCGCCTCGGAGGTGGTGGCCAACCTGGGTGTGACGCTCAAGTTCAACGACAACGATGGGGATTGAGGCCGCGCCTGGCATGCGCGAGCGGCTCGGCGCGGCGCTCTTCGCGCCCGTGGATCGCGCCTCGCTCGTGGCGTGGCGTGTCCTCTTCGGGCTGTTGATGACCCTCGCCGTCGCGCGCTTCTTCGCGTACGGGTGGATCGAGGAGCACTACCTCGCGCCCCGGGTGCTGTTCCCCTTCGCGGGGCTGGAGTGGATCCGCCCCTGGCCGGGCGTGGGCATGTATGTCCACTTCGTGTTGATGGGCCTGGGAGCGCTGGGGATTGCCTTCGGCGTCGCGTACCGGCTGAGCGCGCTCACGTTCGTGCTCACCTTCACGTACGCGCACCTCATCGATCGGACGTACTACCTCAACCACTACTACTTCATCTCGCTGGTGGGGCTGGTGATGGTGATGCTGCCCCTGGACCGTCAGGGCCCCGTGCCCGCGTGGTGGCTGGGGTTGCTGCGGGCGCAGGTGGGCCTCGTGTATGTCTTTGGCGGGGTGGCCAAGCTCAAGCGGGACTGGCTCGTGCATGCCCAGCCGTTGAAGATCTGGCTCGCGGCGAGCACGGATCTGCCGGTGCTCGGGCGGTTCTTCGAGCTGCCCTGGGCCCCGCATGCCTTCAGCATCGTCGGCGCGGTGTTCGACCTGGGCGTGGTGCCCGCGCTGCTGTGGCGGCGCACGCGCGGGCTGGCCTTCGCGGCGGTGGTGACCTTCCATGTCATCACCCGGCTGCTCTTCCCCATCGGCATGTTCCCGTGGGTGATGATCTCCGGCGCGCTGCTCTTCTTCCCTCCGGACTGGCCCCGGCGGCTCGGGGCCTGGCTGCGGCGGCTCCCCGCGTCGCTCTCGTCCCCGGCGACGTTCCCCACCTTCCGCGCGTCGTGGACGGGCCCCGTGCTGGCCGCGGCGTTCCTCGGCGTGCAGGTGCTGCTGCCCCTGCGCCACCTGCTCTACCCGGGCGACGTGATGTGGACGGAGGAGGGCTTCCGCTTCTCGTGGAACGTGATGCTGATGGAGAAGGACGGCATGGCGGAGTTCCGCGTCAGCGAGCCCACCACGGGCCAATGGTGGGTGGTGTCCCCGAGCAGGTACCTCGCGCCCTACCAGGTGAAGATGATGGCCACGCAGCCGGACATGCTGCTGACGTTCGCGCACTACCTGGCGCGCGACTTCGCCGAGCGGGGACACCCGGGCGTGGAGGTGCGCGTCAATGCCTTCGCGAGCCTCAATGGCAGGCCCCGGCAGCGGCTCGTGGACCCCACGGTGGACCTGGCCCGGGTCGGCCCCTGGGACAGCGTGAGCGCGTGGGTGCTGCCCTTCCAGGACGTGGAGCCGCCCTGACCGCGTCACCAAGGGTATTGCCGGCTCGGGGGTGGTCATGCGAAGGGGCCGGGCATGACTTCTACGCGCCGCGTCATCATTCCCCTGCCAGACCGAGACTTCGATGTGACCGAGGTGGCCGTGCCCTGGCGCCTGCTGGTGGACGCGGGCCACGAGGTGGTGTTCGCCACGGAGCGGGGAACCACACCCGCCGCGGATCCGCTGCTGCTCACGGGAGTGATCTTCGGGAAGCTCGGCGCGGAGCCCGAGCCCAAGCGCTTCTACGAGCAGATGATCCAGAGCCCCGCCTTCCAGAAGCCCATCACCTGGGAGGCGATCGACCCCGAGGCGTATGACGGGATGGTGCTGCCCGGGGGACACGCGCCCGGCATGAGGCAGTACCTGGGCAGCGAGGCGCTCCAGGCGAAGGTGGCGGCGTTCTGGAAGCTCGGGCGGCCGGTGGGGGCCATCTGCCACGGGGTACTGGTGCTCGCGCGGGCGAAGGACCCGTCCACCGGCAAGAGCCTGCTGGGAGGCCGGCGCACCACGTGCCTGCCCAAGTACATGGAGCGCGCGGCGTACTTCCTCACCGCGTGGAAGCTGGGGCGCTACTACCGCACGTATCCCGCCTACGTGGAGGAGGAGGTCCGCGAGGCCCTGGCGCCCTCGGGGCAGTTCGAGCGAGGGCCGCGCGAGTACTCCCGGCGAGGCACGGCCACGGACCATGGGCCGGCCTTCGTGGTGGAGGATGGCGACTACGTCTCCGCGCGCTGGCCCGGGGATGCCTACCTCTTCACCGAGCGCTTCCTGGCGAAGCTCGAGGCCCGTGCGGCCCGGGGTTGAAGTCCGCGGGCGCTGGTAGCAGCCTCACGAACGAGGAGGGCAACGAATGAAGAACAAATAC
Organism: Cystobacter fuscus; assembly: GCF_002305875.1. Classification (NCBI taxonomy): domain Bacteria; kingdom Pseudomonadati; phylum Myxococcota; class Myxococcia; order Myxococcales; family Archangiaceae; genus Cystobacter; species Cystobacter fuscus. The sequence goes on from NZ_CP022098.1 coordinate 10,589,579, forward strand.
GGTTCGAGTTCCCTGGCTGGCTGGCAACCCGCCAAGCCCAAGAAGCAGGGCAACCCCGTCTCGAAGATGACGCTGGTGGCGGGACGTCGCATCGGCGGGGCGCTCCGGGCGGAGCAGGCCCGTCAGCAGAAGCGGCGCGACACGAAGCGCTGAGCGGGCGGACGAGCGGGCCCTGGATTCGTTGGCCCACCCCGACTGACGGTATGCTCCGGCGAGGGCCTCACTCCCCCCGCCTATGCTCCGTTACGCCGCGACCCTCTTCCTCAGCTCGTTCCTCCTGTTCGGCGTGCAACCGCTGGCGGGCAAGTACTCCCTGCCCTGGTTCGGTGGCACTCCGGCGGCGTGGACGACCTGCATGCTGTTCTTCCAGGTCATGCTGCTCGGCGGCTATGCCTATTCCCACGCGAGCGCGCGCTGGCTCTCGTCGCGGCGGCAGGCGCAGGTGCACCTGGCGCTGCTGGGCGTGACGGTGGCGGTGCTGGGTGTGCGAGCCGTGGTGTGGGGCTCGCCGGTGGCTCCCGGGCCCGAGTGGCGCCCCACGGCGGAGGGCATCTCCAGCGCGCGGCTGCTGGCCATGCTCGCCTCCACGCTGGGCCTGCCCTTCTTCACCCTGTCCACGTCCGCGCCTCTCATGCAGAGCTGGTTCAGCCGCGCGCGTCCAGGGGCCTCGCCCTACCGGCTCTACGCCCTGTCCAACACCGGCTCGCTGCTGGCCCTGCTCACCTATCCCGTGCTCGTCGAGCCCTGGCTGGGCCGGGGAGTCCAGGCCTGGGTCTGGGCCGGAGGCTTCCTGGTGTTCTGCGTGGGCGGCGCGGCGTGTGCCTGGAGCGTGCTGCGCCTTGAGGACGTCCCCGCCCAGCCGCGTGAGGAGAGTGCCCCCGAGGCCGCTCCGGGCGTGGCGCGCACCCTGGCGTGGCTGGGGTTGAGCGCGTGCGCCTCGGTGTTGTTGCTGGCCACCACGAACCAGTTGTCGCACGACGTGTCGGCCGGCCCCTTCGTCTGGGTGCTGCCGCTGGCGCTCTACCTGCTGACCTTCATCATCGCCTTCGAGCGCGAGACGCTCTACTCACGCCCCCTCACCGCGATCGCGCTCCTGGTCGCCGCGGTGGGGGTGAGCTACGTCACCTATCAAGGCTCGCTCGCCTCCCTGTCCTCGCTGCTGTTCTTCCGCGGCCTCGCGCTCCTGGCCGGTGCCCTGCTGTGCCACGGCGAGCTCTACCGACTGAGGCCGGGTCCGCGCCACCTGGGCGCCTTCTACCTCTGGGTCTCCGCGGGCGGCGTGCTCGGCGCGGTCTTCGTCCACCTGGTGGCGCCCCGCATCTTCCACTTCTACCTGGAGTACCCGCTCACCCTGAGCGTGTGCTGCCTGCTCGCGGCGATGCTGCTGCTGCGCCGCGCTCCCGAGGAGACGGTCGCGCGGGCCGCCCCCCGCTACGTCCCGGCCCTGCTGCTGCTGCTCATGTCGTTCGTCGTCATCCAGTCGTTCCTCGACGAGCGTCAGGCGCTCCAGTACTGGCGGGGCTTCTTCGGGGTGGTGCAGGTGTCGGAGGCGAGGAGCCGCGACGACGTGGACCATGCCTTCATGCTGCACCATGGCGGCATCCTCCATGGCTTCCAGTACACCCGGCCCGAGCGGCGCGGGAGCCCCACGGCGTATTACACCGCCGACAGCGGGCTGGGACTGGCGCTCGCCGAGCAGCGGCGGCTGCGGGAGGCCGCGGGCAAGCCCACCTCGCTGCGAGTGGGAGTGCTGGGATTGGGCGTGGGAACGACGGCGGCCCTGGGACGGGCCGGGGACACGCTGCGCTTCTATGAAATCGATCCCCAGGTCATCGCCCTCGCGCGGGGCCTGGGCGGCTACTTCTCGTACCTGGGCGACTCACCGGCCCGGGTGGAGGTGGTGGAGGGCGACGCGCGCATCATGCTGGAGCAGGAGCTGGCGCGGGGGGAGGCGCAGGGCTTCGACGTGCTCGCGCTGGACGTGTTCAGCTCGGACTCCATCCCGGTCCACCTGCTCACCGAGGAGGCGGTGGCCGTCTACCAGCGGCATCTGGCACCGGGAGGCGTGCTGGCGATGCACATCAGCAACCTGCACCTGAACCTGTTGCCCATCGCCGTGGCGCACGCCTGGGTCAGCGGCCTGCACGCCACCCTGGTGAGCACCGAGACGAAGGGGGAGGCGCGCAACAGCAGTTGGATGCTCCTGAGCGCGGACGCCCACTTTTCCTCGGGAGACACCTTTCTGCGCGAGGGCAAGCGGGTGGAACGGCTCGCCTATGACGGACCGCCGCCCACGCGGTGGACGGACGAGCGGAGCAGTGTGCTGCCCGTGCTCCGGGTGCTCGGCGGGAGCGAGGAAGGCATCTTCCAGGTGCCCGCGGTGCCACCCGCTCCGGTGGCGGCCCCCGCGAGCCCCTGAGCCCGTTAGAAGCGGCCGTCGAGGAAGTTGCGCACGAGCCTGGGCCCCTCGGGCGTGAGCACGCTCTCGGGGTGGAACTGCACGCCCACCACGGGGCGCTCGCGGTGGCGCAGGCCCATGATGAGGCCCTCGGGAGACCACGCCGTGGCCTCCAGCTCCGCGGGCAGGCTCGGCGCATCCACCACCAGCGAGTGGTAGCGCGCCGCCTGGAAGCCGATGGGCATGCCCGTGAAGATGCTCTGGCCCGAGTGGCGCACGGCCACCGTCTTGCCGTGCACGGGCTCGGGGGCGCGCACCACCTGGCCGCCGAAGACGGCGCCGATGGACTGGTGTCCCAGACAGACGCCGAGCACGGGCACCTTGGCGTCGCGGATGGCCGCCATGCTCACCCCGGCCTCGTTGGGCGTGCACGGCCCCGGCGACACCACCAGGTGCGACGCGCCCGAGGCCGCCACGCCCTCGGCGTCGATTTCGTCATTGCGAGCCACCTTCACCTCGGCGCCCAGGGTGTAGAGCAGCTGCACGAGGTTGAAGGTGAACGAGTCGTAGTTGTCGATGACGAGGATCACCGCACACCTCCCTCACGGGCCTGCTTCAGGGCCGTGGCGAGCACGCGCGCCTTGGCCTCGGTCTCATCCGCTTCCTTCGAGGGCACCGAGTCAGCCACGAGCCCCGCGCCGGCCTGCCACATGGTGCGATCTCCATCGATGTAGAAGGTGCGCAGGGCGATGGCCAGGTCCAGCGCGCCGCAGAAGGACAGGTAGCCCACGGCGCCCGCGTAGGGGCCGCGGCGCATGGGCTCCAGCTCGTCGATGATCTGCATGGCGCGGATCTTCGGCGCGCCGGACACGGTGCCCGCGGGGAACGTCCACGCGAGCGCGTCGAGCGCGTCGTACTTCGCGTCGAGCCGGCCACGCACCTGCGAGACGATGTGCATGACGTGGCTGTAGCGCTCGATGACCATGAGGTCCTCGACACGCACCGAGCCCGGAGCGGCCACGCGGCCCACGTCATTGCGGCCCAGGTCCACGAGCATCATGTGCTCGGCGCGCTCCTTCTCGTCGGCGAGCAATTCCTTCTCGAGTGCCAGGTCCTCGGCCTCGGTGGCGCCGCGGCGGCGGGTGCCGGCGATGGGGCGAACCACCACGTCCCCGTCGCGCACCTGCACGAGCAGCTCCGGCGAGGCGCCCACGAGGGCCCGCGCCTCACCCATCTCGATGTGGAAGAGGTAGGGCGAGGGGTTGATGCGACGCAGGGCGCGGTAGAGGGAGAGGGGCGGCGGGGCACCGCGCGCCTCGAAGCGGCGGGCGAGCACCACCTGCATGCAGTCACCGGCGCGGATGTATTCCTTCACGCGCTCCACGGCGGCCTCGTAGCCGGCGCGATCCCAGCCGACCTTCACGTCCAGCTCGCCGCGCATGGGCGGAGAGGGGGCGTAGGCGTCCGCGGAGATGGGCCGCAGCAGGCGCTGGGCGATCGCCTCGGCGCGGGACTCGGCGTCCTGGAGGGCCTGGGAGACGCTGCCATGGCGCGAGGGCCGGGCGATGGCGGTGGCCTGGAGCGTCTGGGAGCGCGAGTCGAGGGTGATGAAGTCATCGCACACGAGCCACTCGGAGTCGGGGAAGGAGACGTCCGAGGGGTGGCGATCGGGCACATGGCGCTCGAACCAGGACATGCAGTTGTAGCCGAGGTAGCCCACCAGGCCGCCGACGAAGGGAGGCTCACCGGGGAGCGTGGCCACGGCGTGCTCGCGCCACACGGAGCGCAGGACGTCGAGCGGCTTGCCTTCGAGACGCTGCGACTGCTCGCCGCGCCAGAGGGTGCCGCCGCGGGAGTCGAGCCTCAACCGACCGCTGGGCGCGGTGGCGACGTGGCTGTAGCGGCCGAAGCGCTCGCCACCGTGGCAGGACTCGAGGATGAAACCGCGTGCGCCACCGAGCTTGAGGTAGGCGGAGAGCGGCGTGTCGAGGTCGGCGGGGAGCACGACGGAGACGGGGACCGCCTCGCCCTTCTCCGCGCGCTGGCGGTAGGCCGCCTTGCGCTCCTGAGCGTTCATCACATGCCTCTGGGTTGGGAGCCCCCGCTCATGACGGAGGTCCGCCCAGTTTATCTCCCGTCCTGGAAATCCGCGAAAGGGGGGCGAGCAGTTGGTCGCCCTCCCCGGAAGGGAGCCTGCCCCTCAGCGCGCGAGCGCCTCGCGAACGGGACGAATGGCGATGAGACCCAACAAGGCGGCGATGGCCCAGCGGCCCCAGTGCGAGCGCTCCGGCGCCAGGTGGTTGCGGGGTGCGTGCTCGGCGAAGAGCGACACCATGCCCTTGATGAAGTGGCGCATGTCTTGAGGACCACGGCTGGTGAACCACCGCCCGTCGAGGACTCCGGACTCATCGCGCCACTCGGCGCCCGCGTTGCGGATGTCATCCTTGATGCCCGGCCAGGACGACAGCCGGCGCCCGTTGGCCAGGCCCGCCGACACGAGCACCCAGGGCCCATGACACAGCGTGGCGATGGGCCGACCGAGCCGATCGATCTCCCGGACGAAGTCCAGCACCTCCTCGCTCTGGCGGAGCGAGTCCGGATTCTGGAAGCCTCCGGGAATGAGCAGGGCGTCGAAGTCCCTGGGCCGCACGTTGTCCACCGTCTGGTCCACGGGGACCTTCTTGCCCGGCCACATCAGGTTGATGCCGCGAATCTTCCCCTTGCGGAGGGAGACGATGTCCACCTGGGCGCCGCGCTTGCGCAGGGCCTTCACGGGAAGCGTGAGCTCCACCTGCTCGAAGCCATCGGTCGCCAGCACCCCCACGCGGATGCCCTTCAGTACCTTCCTTGCCATGTCGTATCTCCCGGGTCTTTTTCCCTCTGGGGAAGATCGGCGCCCTTCCCCGCTCCGCCACCCCATGCTTCCCGGAACGTGGGGGAGACGGGGGAGCACGCCCTCCCTTCGGAAGGAAGGGCCTGCCGGGCTGGCTGCTTCCTGGTGGGAACTCCGGACCTCGGGTGAAGCGAGTCGTTATCGTAAGGAGGAGAACACCCGCGGCCTGGAAGCCGGAGCGGCGAGCCGGACAGGCGGCCAACCACGGAGGGAGCACATGTCGAAGGCTTTCACCAAGGAGGACGCGGGCGGAGAAGACATCGTCCTGCCACCCCGCCCCCGCCCGGCATCCGGAGAGCAACGCTACATCACCGCCGAGGGCTACCGAGCGATGCAGGAGGAACTGGCGGCGCTCTCCGTGCCCCTGGCCCAGGAGGAGAAGGAAGCCCTGGCGCTCGCGGGAGAGGGACAGGCGCGGGAGCGGGCTCGCCGGGCGCGGCAGCTCGCCGCCATCCTGGAAGAGGTGCGGGTGGTGACCGAGGTGCCCGACGAGGCACGGATCTTCTTCGGAGCCTGGGTGACGCTCGAGGACGAGGAAGGCGAGGAGACGACGTACCGCATCGTGGGTCCCGACGAAGCAGACGTGAAGGCGGGACGGCTCAGCGTCGAGTCGCCCCTGGCGCGGGCCCTGCTCGATAAGGAGGAGGGAGAGTCCGTGCGGGTGGAGCGCCCCCGCGGCGCCATCGAATACACCGTGACGCAGGTGTCGTACCGGCCGCCCACCTCCTGAGCGCGACGAGCGCCGTCAGGTGTTGTTGTCAGCGGCGTCCCTCTTGGTGTTCAATGAACACCAACCTGGGAGTGCAGCCAATGGATACCGTGCGCGGTGGGTTCACGTTCTTCTGGCGGACGGAGTCACCGTTCTCGCAGTGGCATGCCTCGGAGTTCGTGGTGGAGGGAGAGCGGTTCATCTGCGCCGAGCAGTACATGATGTACGGCAAGGCGCGGCTCTTCGGAGATGGGGAGACGGCGGCCCGGATCCTCGTGGCGCGCACGCCCAAGGAGCACAAGGCGCTCGGACGCGAGGTGCGAGGCTTCGAGGGCGCGCTGTGGGAGCGGGAGCGCGAGCGCATCGTGTACGAGGGCAACCACGCCAAGTTCACCCAGAACGCCGGGTTGCGCTCGGCGCTGCTGGCCACCCGGGGAACGCTGCTGGTGGAGGCCAGTCCGTTGGATCGCATCTGGGGCGTGGGGCTGTCGGCGGAGGATCCCCGCATCCAGGATCCGGCGAAGTGGCGGGGCCTGAACCTGCTGGGCAAGGTCCTCACGCGCCTCCGGGAGGATCTGCTCGCCGCGGCCTGACGGGGACGCGGCCGGGGCTCAGGGCGGGGCGTTCTTGATCTTCCACGCGGCCAACCGGTCGATCAATCCCGGCGCGAGCGCCTTGAGGGCCAGCATGACCCTCGGCGCGGGCATCATCACCCACTCGCGATCCCGACGCTCCATGGCGCGGAGGATGAAGCGCGCGCACGTGCGGGCGTCCATGATCCGCGCGCCCTTCTCCTCCGCGACGTCCGGGTGCCCCGTCTTGCCATCCGGGCCGAGCGCCCGGGCACGGATGGGGGTGGCGACGAAGCCGGGGGAAGCGACGAGCACGTCCACGCCGGTGCCGAGCAATTCGATGCGCAGGGAGTCGAAGAAGCCCTGCATGGCGTGCTTGCTCCCGGCATAGCCGGTGCGGCCGGGCACGCCGCTCTTGCCCGTCAGGGAGGACACGGCGACGACGAGGCCCCGGCGCGCCTTGAGGGAGGCGAGCGCGTGATGGGTGCAGTAGACGGCGCCCAGGTAGTTCACCCGCAGGAGCCGCTCGAAGACGGACAGGTCCGTCACCTCCTCGAAGCGCCCGCGCATGGTGAGCCCGGCGTTGTTGACCAGGACGTCGATTCCGCCGAAGGCCTCCACGGCGCGCGCCATGAGGCGGCGGCAGGACTCGGGGTCGCTCACGTCGGTGGGCACGATGAGCGCCTGGCCCCCGGCCTTTTCACAGCGCTGCTTCACCCGGGCGAGCGCCACCTCGTCGCGCGCCGCGAGCACCACCCGTGCTCCTTTTTCCGCCAGGAGTACTGCCAATTCCTCGCCAATGCCCGAGGAGGCTCCCGTGACGACCACCGTTTTGTCCTTCATGGGCCGCCATTCTAACCGAGCGACTCCCCGGCGCCCCGGGCCCGTTGGCACGTAGCGCTACATACCTCTATAGAAATGAGGGTGAGCTTCGCCAGGCGCCGCCGCATCCTCGACATCGTGGCCACCGACGCCACCTTCGAGCGGACCGAGCACCGGGGCCAGGAGGTGTGGCTGGGCAAGTGCCTGCACTGCAATGCCTACCTCGTCATCGGCCTGGACGGCGAGCCCATCAGCCGCGCCACCATCGAGCACATCGTCCCCCAGGTCCACGGGGGAACGGATGACCTGGGCAACCTGGGCCTGGCGTGTGCGCGCTGCAATCAGGGAAAAGGCAGCCGCCACGACCGCCACTTCCGCCGGGACGCCCGGGTGCGTGACATCGTGGATCGGCTGCTGGCGCGCCGCCGGGAGCGCTGGCGCGACCCGGACGATGCCTGAACCTCGCACGGTTTCAACCCCCCTACCAACTTCCAGAAGAGATCATCATCGCCCGCGCTTTCTGATCGCGCCACGGCGCCGGAGTCGTGCTATCCCGCGCGCCAGCCCTATTCCCGATGCGGAACGAGAAAGGTTGACAGTCTGATAATGATGCCCGATGGTCACGCGCCGCGTTGGACTGGGACGAGGAGGAGCGACCCTGTCCACGGCATCTCATCATTCGGTCGGGGTCGGGTTTGTTCGCGAGTCTCCTGTCTGGGCAGGAGCCGCCGTAGCCATAGCAACGCCGTGAATGCGCTTCTTGTCCCAATCTCCCCATACCCGTCTCCGGTCCGGTCGCACTGTGCTCCCGGTCGCGACCTCCGGAGCCATCCACTGATCAGCCCCTCGGTCCTGGTATGAGCGGTCCTCTCTTCCCACGTTGGACGAACACGGTGTCGCGCGCTTCGGTCGCGGCGCTCCTCGCATTCCCCGCGCTCGCGCTCGGTGGACTGATGGCGTACGTACGGTCTCCGTTCGTCACCAATCAGCACCGTCCGATCGAGCAGCCGATTGAGTTCGACCACCGGCACCACGCCGGTGACGAGCAGATCGACTGCCGCTACTGCCACTTCTCCGTGGAGAAGTCGCCGTCGGCCGGTATCCCCTCCACCACGGTCTGCATGTCCTGCCACGCGCAGGTGTGGAACCAGAGTCCGTACCTGGCGCTCGTGCGTCAGGCGTACTTCACGGACCAGCCGATCCCCTGGATCCGCGTCCACAACCTGCCGGACTTCGTCTACTTCAACCACTCCATCCACGTCGCCAAGGGCGTGGGCTGCGTGACCTGCCACGGGCGGGTGGACGAGATGGGCGCCATCGAGCAGGTGGCTCCGCTCACCATGGAGTGGTGCCTCGACTGCCACCGCGATCCCGGGCCCAACCTGCGTCCGCAGGAGTTCATCACCAGCATGACCTGGAAGCCGCCCGCGGATCACGCCGAGGCGGAGAAGCTCGCGGAAACGCTGATGGAAGAGAACGACGTTCACGGTCGCACGAGCTGCTCGACATGCCATCGCTGAAGCCCAAGCTCGACGGAGATTCTATGAAGGACACCCCCGCCTCCTTCGCCCTGCCGGTCGTCTCGGACGCGGCCGCCCCGGCGCATGAGCATGACCATGACGCCGTCGGCGAGGCCCTCGAGCACGCCGCCGCGCAGAGCGCCCACACCAAGACCGCCGAGGGCGCCTACGGCAAGACCTACTGGCGCAGCCTCGAGGAGAAGCTCGGCCAGCCCGAGTACCTCGAGTCCGTCCGCCCCGAGTTCCCCGAGGGCGCGGACCTGCCGCCCACGGGCGTCGCCCGCCGCCAGTTCATGCAGCTGCTCGGCGCGTCGCTCGCGATGGCCGGCGCCACCGCCTGCTCCACCCGTCCGGTGGACGAGCGCATGGTGCCCTATACCCGCACGCCGCCCGAGATGGTTCCGGGCAACCCGCTGCACTACGCCTCGGGCATGACGTTCGGGGGCCACACCTCCGGCATCCTCGTCACCGCGCGCGAGGGCCGTCCGGTGAAGATCGAGGGCAACCCGCAGCACCCGGTGAACCTGGGCGCCGCCGGTGTCTTCGAGCAGGCCTTCCTGATGTCCTTGTATGACCCGCAGCGCGCCCGCGTGCTGCGCTACCGCAAGGAGCCGCGCTCGCTGCGCACCTTCGGCGAGGAGATCAGCAACACGCTCACCCGCTCCATCCAGGCCGATGGCGGCGCGCGCGTGCGCTTCCTCACCGAGCCGAACACCTCGCCGGTGCTCGGCCACCTGCGCTCGCGCATCCAGGAGCGCCTGCCCAAGGCCCGCTTCCAGAGCTACACCGCGCTCTCGCAGGATCCGGCCGCCGAGGGCACCAGCGCGGTGTTCGGCCAGGCGGCCCACCCGCTGTATGACTTCTCCCGCGCGGACGTGGTCCTGTCCCTGGACGCGGACTTCCTGGAGAGCCGTCCCTCCAATCTGGCCTATGCCCGCGCCTTCGCGCGTCGGCGCGACCTGGCCGAGGGCGAGCTCAACCGCCTCTATGTCGCCGAGCCGCGCTACACCATCACCGGTGGCATGGCGGACCACCGCCTGCGCGTGAAGTCGCGCGACATCTTCGGCATCGCCGCCGCGCTCGCCATGCGCGTGGGCGGTGACGCGGCTGGGCTGGGTGCCGGCGGCAGCCAGAAGGCGCAGCTCGACGCCAAGCACCAGACGTGGGTGGACGCCGTCGCCGCCGACCTGAACGCCCACAAGGGCCGTTCGCTGGTGGTGGCCGGTGAGCGTCAGCCCGCCGCGGTGCACGCCCTGGCCGCCGCCATCAACGCGGCGCTGGGCAACGTGGGCCAGACGGTGCGCTACGTGGCCTCCGCGGTGAACGAGACCACCAGCGACGCCGGCCTGCGTCCGCTCGTGGAGGAGCTGAAGAACGGCGCGGTGGACGTGCTGGTCATCACCGCCTGGAACCCCGTCTACCGCGCGGCGGCGGACCTGGGCCTCCAGGAGGTGCTGGATCCGGCCAAGAACCCCAACCGCTCCAAGCTCACCGTCATCTACACCTCGCTCTTCGAGGACGAGACGAGCGCGTTCAGCGACTGGTTCATCCCGGCCGCGCACGAGCTCGAGGCGTGGGGTGATGGGCGCTCGGCCGATGGAACGGTCTCCATCGTGCAGCCGCTCATCCAGCCGCTCTTCAACGGCGTGCCCACCTCGGAGCTGCTCGCGCTGTTCCTCGGTGAGCCGTACCGCGGCAGCTACCAGATCCTCCGGGACTTCTGGAGCCGCAGCAACCTGGCGGGCGCGGACTTCGAGACGGCGTGGGAGACGTGGGTGTCCGTGGGCATCGTGCCCGGCACCGCCACGGCGGCCCTGACGGCGGCCCCCAACGCGGGCGCGGCCCGCGCGCTCGTGGACGCCTGGCAGCCGCCCTCCGCGGAGGGCCTCGAGGTGAACTTCGTCGCGGACTACAAGGTCTACGACGGCCAGTTCGCCAACATCTCCTGGCTGCAGGAGCTGCCGGATCCCATCTCGAAGATGACGTGGGACAACGCGGCCTACATCAGCCCCGAGACGGCCAAGAATCAGAACAATCTCCAGCCGGGCGACGTGGCCACGCTCACCTACGGTGGCAAGACGCTGGACGTGCCGGTGTGGATCCTCCCGGGCATCGCGGACGGCGTGGTGGTGCTGCCCCTGGGCTACGGCCGCACGGGTCTGTTCGAGACGGTGGCCAAGGAAGTGGGCTTCAACGCCAACCGGGTGCGCAGCGTGAACGCGCCCTGGTTCGATGGCGGCGCCAGACTGGACAAGACGCCCCGGACGCACAAGTTCTCCCTCACCCAGCAGCACTGGAGCATGGAGGGCCGCCCGCTCGCGCTCGACATGTCCGTCGAGCAGTTCCGCAAGGAGCAGGAGGACGAGAAGCACCAGAAGAGCTCCGTGTTCGCCCGCGTCCGTGGCGAGCAGGCCAGCATGCTCGGGGAGTACGAGTACAAGGACTACAAGTGGGCGATGGCCATCGACCTGGCGCGCTGCACGGGTTGCTCCGCGTGCGTGGTGGCCTGCCAGTCGGAGAACAACATCCCCGTCGTGGGCAAGGAGCAGGTGGCCCGCAGCCGCGAGATGCAGTGGCTGCGCATCGACCGGTACTTCACGGGCGATGACCTGCACGACCCGGAGATGGTGATGCAGCCCATCGCGTGCGTGCACTGCGAGAAGGCGCCGTGCGAGTACGTGTGCCCGGTGAACGCCACCGTCCACTCGGACGAGGGCCTCAACGACATGGTGTACAACCGCTGCGTCGGCACGCGTTACTGCTCGAACAACTGCCCCTACAAGGTCCGCCGCTTCAACTACCTGCACTACACCGCGGACAAGACGCCCACGCAGAAGATGCTGATGAACCCGGACGTCACGGTGCGCAACCGCGGCGTCATGGAGAAGTGCACCTACTGCGTGCAGCGCATCGAGCGCGTGCGCATCAAGGCGCGCGTGGAGAAGCGGCCCATCTTCGAGAAGGAGCTGCAGACCGCCTGCCAGCAGACGTGCCCCACCGAGGCCATCGTGTTCGGGACGCTGAACGATCCGAATGCCCAGGTGACCAAGCACCACCAGGACGAGCGCGCGTACAAGCTGCTCAAGGAACTGGGCACCTCGCCGCGTACCGCCCACCTCATCCGCCTGCGCAACCCCAATCCCGCCCTCGCGTCCGCCAAGCCCGCCGCTGCGAAGCACGAAGGAGGCCACTGAGTCATGGCCGAGACCGCAATCCATCACCCACCTGGCGTCGATCCGCTCGAGCCGCGGATGCTCGTCCCGCCGCACCACGACGACGCCTCGCTCAACGAGACCCTGCTCGACCACGTCTGGGCCAAGCCGGGCAAGGGCTGGTTCCTGCTGTTCGGAATCGCCCTGGTTGGCCTGGGCATGTTCCTGGTCGCCGTGACGCTGACGCTCGCGCGCGGCATCGGCGTGTGGGGTAACAACCAGCCCAACGGCTGGGCGTTCGACATCGTCAACTTCGTGTGGTGGGTCGGTATCGGCCACGCCGGTACCCTCATCTCCGCCATCCTCCTGCTCTTCCAGCAGAAGTGGCGCACGAGCATCAACCGCTTCGCCGAGGCGATGACCATCTTCGCGGTCATCTGCGCGGGCCAGTTCCCGCTGCTGCACACGGGCCGTCCCTGGTTCGCCTTCTGGCTGCTGCCCTACCCCAGCACGCTGGGCGCCTGGCCCCAGTTCCGCTCCCCGCTGGACTGGGACGTGTTCGCCATCTCCACGTACTTCACCGTGTCGCTGCTGTTCTGGTACATCGGTCTGATTCCGGACCTGGCGGCGCTGCGTGACTCGTCCAAGGGCAAGCTGCAGCGCATCCTCTACGGCCTGTTCTCCCTCGGCTGGCGCGGCTCCGGGCGTCACTGGCACAACTACAAGATCGGCTACCTGCTGCTGGCGGGTCTCTCCACCCCGCTCGTGCTCAGCGTGCACACGATCGTGTCCTTCGACTTCGCCACGGGCCTCATCCCCGGCTGGCACGCCACCATCTTCCCGCCCTACTTCGTCGCCGGCGCCGTGTTCAGCGGCTTCGCGATGGTGATCACCCTCATCGTTCCGGCCCGCAAGTACCTCAAGCTCCGGGACGTGATCACCGATCGCCACCTGGAGAACATGAACAAGGTCATCCTCGCGACGGGCCTCATCGTGTCCTACGGGTACATGATGGAGCACTTCATCGCCTGGTACTCCGGCAACGAGTACGAGATCTGGACCTTCTACGTGAACCGCGCGCGGGGTCCCTACGCCGGGGTGTACTGGCTGATGATCGCCTGCAACGTCATCACGCCGAACATCTTCTGGTTCAAGAAGTGCCGCACGAGCATCCCCATCATGTGGGTGGCCTCCATCGTCGTGAACATCGGCATGTGGTGCGAGCGCTTCATCATCATCGTGACGTCGCTGACGCAGGACTTCCTGCCCTCGTCGTGGGACCTGTACAGCCCGACGTGGGTGGACTGGTGCCTCTACATCGGCACGCTGGGTCTGTTCAGCACGCTCTTCCTGCTCTTCCTCAAGTTCGTCCCCGCGGTGGCCATCAGCGAGGTGAAGGAGCTCCAGCTCGAGCTCAAGCACGCCGCCCACCACGCCGCGCATGGCGCCGAGACGGGCGCCGCCGGGACCCTCACCCACGGAGCGCACTGACCATGTCCGCCGAAACCAAGGTCCTGGAAACCCTGGTCCTCGCCGAGTTCGCCACTCCCGAGGCCCTGGTGGATGCCACCCGGCAGATGCGGGAGAAGGGCTATGAGGGGATGGACACCTACTCGCCCTACCCGCTGCATGGCGGCTCCGAGGCGCTGGGTCTGCCCCCCTCGCGCGTGCCCTTCATCGCGCTGTGCGCGGGCCTCACCGGCACCGCCACCGCCATCGCCTTCATGGCGTACATGAACGGCTACGACTACCCGCTCAACGTGGGTGGTCGTCCCCTCTTCAGCCTGCCCGCCTACGTGCCCATCACCTTCGAGTTGACGGTGCTCCTGGCGGCCTTCGGCATCTTCTTCGGAGTCCTGGGGCTCGCCCGGCTGCCGCAGCCGTATCACCCGGCTTACGAGCACGAGGCGTTCCGCAGCGCCACCACGCACGGCTACTGGCTGAGCGTGCCGCAGTTCGCGACGCTCCAGGCGGATGCGATCATGGATCAGCTCAAGTCCCTGGGCGCCACCCAGGTGACCGTGGTGACGGGAGAGAAGGAATGAGGCGGCTCATCCCCCTGGCCGGGCTCGCCCTGGCCGCCTGTAACGTGCCCTCCGAGTTCCTCCAGCGCATGGAGGCACAGGCCAAGTACGAGTACTACGAGACGAACGAGTTCTGGGCGGATGGCAAGGCCATGCGCACGCCTCCCGAGGGCACCATTCCGCGCGAGCGCCTGGTGGGTGACCCCGGCCTGACCACGGGCCGGGTCAATGGCGAGTTCGTCAGCGCCAACCCGCTCAAGCTCGACCGGGCCGTGCTGGAAGAGGGCCACAAGAAGTACAACATCGTCTGCGCCCAGTGCCACGGCCGGCTCGGCGACGGCAACAGCGTGGTCGCCGAGAACATGGCGCTGCGCCTGCCCCCGTCCCTCCAGGAGATCGCCAACAAGCCGGACGGCCATTTCTACGCCGCCATCACCGAGGGCTACGGCGTGATGCCGTCCTTCTCGGGCGAACTCAACATCCAGGAGCGTTGGGCCGTGGTGGCCTACGTTCGCGCGCTGCAGACGGCTCGCGCCCCCAAGGCCGGCGGCCAGCAGCCCCTTCCGCAGGAGAACCGATGATTGCCGTGGATCGTTTCACGGGCGGCTCGAAGGCGATGACGGTGGCCGGAGCGCTGGGCGTGCTCGGCCTCGTGCTGACCATCGTCGGCTTCGTGCTCGACCCCCAGAAGGCGATGTTCAGCTACCTGTTCGGCTTCAGCTACTGGCTGGGCATCGCGGTGGCCTCCATCATCATGGTGGCCATCTTCCACACCGCCAAGGTCAAGTGGATCACCGTGCTGCGCCGCACGATGGAGACCATGGGCTCGAGCGTGATCTTCTTCGCCGTGCTCGTGCTGCCCATCCTCGCCGGGGTCAAGTACCTCTTCCCCTGGGTGGACGCGCCCAACTGGGTGTTTCCCGGCACCGAGGGCGTGAAGTTCACCGAGGTGGAGCTGCACCACCTGCACCACAAGCACCCCTACCTCAACCTCACCTTCTTCTACATCCGCCAGGCCATCTACTTCTTCACGTGGATCTTCGTGTCCTCGCGGCTGCGTGGCTGGAGCGTGCAGCAGGACACGTCGGGTGAGCTCGAGTTGACGGCCAAGCAGCGCCGGTTCGCCCCGGGCTCGCTCCCCTTCCTTGCGCTGACGATTACTTTCGCTGCTTTCGACTGGCTGATGACGCTCACGCCGCTCTGGCAGTCCACCATCTTCGGCGTCTATTACTTCTGCGGCAGCTTCCTGAGCGCGTTCTGCGTGGTGACGATCGCCACGGTGAACGCGCAGGGCAAGGACGGATACGGGTCGCTGGTGACGACGGCGCACTACCACAACCTGGGCAAGCTCATGTTCGCCTTCACGGCGTTCTGGGCCTACATCGCCTTCTCCCAGTTCTTCCTCATCTGGGCCGCCAACCTGCCGGAAGAGGCGGGCTGGTACCGGCTGCGCATCACGGGGCCGTGGCTGCCCGTGTCGCTCTCGCTGCTCTTCGGCCAGTTCCTGCTGCCCTTCTTCACGCTGCTATCGCGCAAGCTGAAGCTCCAGCCCCGCCGCCTGTCCGTCGTCGCCGTCTACATCCTGGTCATGCACGCCGTGGACATGTACTGGCTCATCTGGCCGGCCCTCTCGCCCCAGGGCCCCTCGTTCCACTGGACGCTCATCACCGCCTTCGTCGGCGTGGGTGGAATCGCGGTGGCGGGAGCCCTGTGGCAGACCCGCGGCCGGTATACGGTGCCGGTGAAGGACCCCTACATCTCCGAGTCGCTGAGGTACGTGCAGCCATGAGCAACAAGAGCCAGGTGGAGGTCGAGTCGCGCGTCATCCACGGTGCGCATGGCGTGTCGTCCGAGGAGGATCACATCCTCACCGGCAAGGTGCTCCAGGTGGGAATCGGTTCCATCATCATCTTCATCGTGGGCGGAATCTGGGCCTGGCGCCTGCAGGTGGCGACCACGAACGAGTTCGCCCCCGAGGGTGCCGCGCCCATCCCGGCGCTCATCACCCCGGACAAGGATCACCGCACGGCGTACGAGATCGGCATCGTCAACCAGCGCCTGTTCCAGCAGGACACGCACGCCGAGGAGAAGATCCGCTCCCAGCAGGAGGCGCTGGACAAGGGCTACGCGGAAGATCGTAACGTGGTGTCCCGCACCCCGTTGAACCAGGCGATGGACCAGGTCATCGCCCAGCAGGCGGCCGCGCGCCAGCAGCCCGCGGCGCCCGCGCCCACCCCCGAGCCGCAGCCCACGCCGGCTCCCCAGCCGTAGTGTCGCGGCAGTAGAGGAAGAAGCACGATGTACACCCCCTCTTCGTCCATGCCCCTGAGCGCCGCCATGGCGGCGCTCGTCCTGGCGCTCGGCGTCGCGGCCCCCGTGTCCGCGCTGCCGGGCGGTGGCCGCACGCCCCAGAGCATCATTGATGCGCAGTCCGACGCTCCGCCGCAACTCAAAGGCGTGGACGTGCAGGAGCACCTGGGCGAGCTGGCGGCGCTGGAGACGGCGTTCACCGACTCGTCGGGCAAGCCGGTGCAACTGCGCGACGTGTTGCCGCGCACGCGCCCGGTGCTGCTCACGCTCGTGTATTACAACTGCCCGCTGCTCTGTAACCTCATCATCAACGAGCAGATCCGCACCATGCGCGAGCTGGGCCTGGTGCTGGGCAAGGACTACGAGGCGGTGACGGTGAGCATCGATCCGCAGGACACGCCCGCGCAGAGCCTCGAGCGGCGCCGGCGCCACCTGCAGTCCATGGGTCTGCCGGAGACGGCCCCGTGGCACTTCCTCACGGGTACCCAGGAGAACATCCAGCAGCTCGCGGACGCGGTGGGATACAAGTACACCTATGACGCGTCGACGCGGCAGTATGTGCACCCGGCCGTGGTGATGGTGCTCACCCCCGAGGGCGCCATCTCGCGCTACCTCTACGGCACGTCCTTCCAGCCCAAGGACATGAAGCTCGCCCTGCTCGAGGCCGCGGGAGGCCGGGTCGGCACCAGTTTTGATCGCATCGTCCTGACCTGCTTCAAGTATGACACCGCCACCCGGCGGTACGGCTTCTACATCTTTGGATTCCTCCGGATAGGCGCGCTCATGGTGTTCGGCGCGCTCGCGAGCATGCTCGCCTACTACTGGAGGCGTGAGCTGAAGAAAGGCACAGCAGCATGAACGAGTTGCTGAACAACATCCTGTTCCTGCCGGAGCAGGCCTCGACCTTCGCGGAGCGTGTGGACAATCTCCACATCTTCGTCGTCACCGTGACGATGCTCAGTTCGCTCGCGGTGGGCACGGCGGCGCTCTACTTCTTCTTCCGCTACCGGCGCCGCACGCCGGAGCAGCTGACGGAGTACGTCATCCCGTCGGTGAAGACGGAGTTCCTCTTCGTCTCGCTGCCGCTCATCTTCTTCCTCACCTGGTTCGTCATCGGCTTCCGGGACTTCGTCTTCGTCACCACGCCGCCCAAGGACGCGATGGACGTCTACGTCATGGGCAAGCAGTGGATGTGGAAGTTCGCCTACCCGGAGGGCCCCAACGGGGTGAACGTGCTGCACGTGCCGGCCAACCGTCCGGTGCGTCTGCTCATCACCTCGCGTGACGTCCTCCACTCCTTCTTCGTGCCGGCCTTCCGCATCAAGATGGACGCGGTGCCGGGGCGCTACACGCAGACCTGGTTCGAGGCCACCAAGCCCGGCACGTACCAGATCCTCTGCACGGAGTACTGCGGCCTGTCGCACTCGAAGATGCTCGGCGAGGTCGTGGTTCTCTCGCCCGAGGAGTGGGACGCGTGGCTGAAGGAGCAGCGCCGCGGCGACCTGGCCAACCGCCAGGACGCGCTGGCGGACCTGAGCCTGGCGCCGCAGCCGGCGCGCATGGCCGAGCAGGGCCAGAAGGTGGCCGCCGAGGTGGGGTGCTTCAAGTGCCACACCGTCAATGGCGAGCCGCACATCGGACCGACGTTCCTGGGGCTGTACGGGCGGCAGGAGACGCTGCAGGACGGCAGCGCCATCCGCGCGGACGAGGCGTACATCACCCAGTCCATGATGGACCCGGGAGCCCACCTGGTGACGGGCTACGCCAACGCCATGCCCACCTTCCAGGGCAAGCTGACGGGGCCGCAGACCGCGGCGATCGTCGAATACATCAAGACTTTGCGCACTCCGGACATCCGCACCACCGGCGCTTCTCAAGGACCTGTCTATGAGCCCATCCAGCAGTAGCATCGCAGCCGAGCCGGGCGCCGTGCCCGCGCCGGGTGAGCATCACGATCACCACCCGAGCTACCTCGTCGATGGCACCACGGTGAAGTCGTGGCTGCTGACGCTCGACCACAAGCGCATCGGGGTGATGTACCTCATCTGGGTCCTGCTCTTCTTCCTCGTGGGCGGCATCTACGCCCTGGTGGTCCGCCTGGAGCTGTTGACGCCGGGGCCGACCATCGTCGACGCGATGACGTACAACCGCGCCTTCACCATGCACGGCGTGGTGATGATCTTCCTGTTCATGATTCCGGCCATCCCCGGCGCCTTCGGCAACTTCATGCTGCCCTTGATGCTGGGCGCCAAGGACGTGGCCTTCCCGCGGCTCAACCTGCTGTCGCTCTACCTGCTGCTGTCCGGCGCGGCCATCGCCATCTGGGGCATGCTCAACGGCGGCATGGACACGGGCTGGACGTTCTACACGCCCTACAGCACGCACACGACGACGACGGTGGCGCCCATCCTGTTCGGCGCGTTCATCATCGGCTTCAGCTCCATCGCCACGGGCCTCAACTTCATCGTCACCACGCACACCATGCGCGCCCCGGGCATCACCTGGTTCCGCATGCCGCTGTTCGTGTGGGCCATGTACGCCACCGCGTGCATCCAGGTGCTGGCGACGCCGGTGCTCGGCCTCGTGCTGCTCCTGGTGGTGGGTGAGCAGCTCTTCCAGTTCGGCATCTTCGATCCGGCGCGCGGCGGAGACCCGGTGCTCTTCCAGCACCTGTTCTGGTTCTACTCGCACCCGGCCGTGTACATCATGGTGCTGCCGGCCTTCGGCGTGATGAGCGAGGTGGTCGCCGCGTTCAGCCGCAAGAACATCTTCGGCTACCGCGCGGTGGCATTCTCGTCGCTGGGCATCGCCTTCGTGGGCTTCTTCGCCTGGGGCCACCACATGTTCGTGTCGGGCCAGTCCACGTTCAACGCGGGCGTGTTCGCGGTGCTGACGATGCTGGTGGGCGTGTTCACCGCCATCAAGGTCTTCAACTGGGTGGGCACCGTCTACAAGGGCGCGGTCGACTTCAAGACGCCCTTCGCCTACTTCTGCGGCTTCCTCTACTTCACCGTGTTCGGCGGCATGACGGGCGTGGCGTTCGCCACGGCGTCGCTGGACGTGCCCTGGCACGACACCTACTTCGTGGTGGCGCACTTCCACTTCATCATGGTGGGCGCGACCATCATGGCCTTCATGGCGGCGCTCCACTACTGGTTCCCGAAGATGTTCGGGAAGACGTACCACGAGGGGTGGGGCCTGGTGTCCGCGGCGCTCATCATCCTGGGCTTCAACGCCACGTTCATCCCCCAGTTCCTCCTGGGGAACGCGGGCATGCCGCGGCGCTACTACGAGTACCCGGAGCGCTTCCAGACGCTCAACGTGGCCTCCACCACGGGCGCGACGCTGCTGGCGTTCGGCTTCCTCATCACGGCCATCTACCTCACCTACTCGCTGGTGTACGGTGAGAAGGCCTCCTCCAACCCGTGGAACAGCCGCGGCTACGAGTGGCTGACCGAGTCCCCTCCCCCCACCCACAACTTCATCGGTCCGCAGCCCGTCTACACGGACGAGCCCCACTTCTACGTGGACCGCGAGAAGGCCGAGGTGCCCGATGCAGTCTAGTTCCGCCGCCCCGGCGCACCACGCGCCCGGGGTGCCCCCCGTGCCGACCGTCGCCGCCCACTTCGCCTCGCTCGACGTGCAGCAGCACGCGGCGCGGCTGGGCATGTGGCTGTTCCTCGCCACGGAAATCCTGCTCTTCGCCGGTCTGTTCGTGTGCTACGCGAACTACCGCTTCATGTTCCCCGAGGGGTTCGCGGCGGCCAGCCGTCAC
Organism: Cystobacter fuscus; assembly: GCF_002305875.1. NCBI lineage: Bacteria > Pseudomonadati > Myxococcota > Myxococcia > Myxococcales > Archangiaceae > Cystobacter > Cystobacter fuscus. Next base: position 10,609,754 of record NZ_CP022098.1, read on the forward strand.
CTGAACCTCGTGCTGGGCACCGTCAACACGCTGGTGCTCATCACCTCGTCGTTCACCGCCGCCATGGCGGTGCACTACGCCAAGGAGGCGAAGAACCGGCAGGTGGTGGTGATGTTCATCCTCACCATCCTCATGGCGCTCGGCTTCCTCGTCATCAAGTACTTCGAGTACTCGCACAAGATCCACGTGGGGCAGCTGCCCGGGCCGTACTTCACGGACACGGAGCCGTCACTGCAGGTGCCCGGCGTGCCGATGTACTTCACCATCTACTTCCTCTCGACGGGCCTGCACGGCTTCCACGTCATCATCGGAATGATCGTGCTGACGTGGGTGGGGCTCAAGGCGAACCGCAACGAGTTCAGCGCCCGGAACTACACCGCCGTCGAGCTGGGCAGCATGTACTGGCACCTCGTCGACCTGGTGTGGATCTTCCTCTTCCCCATGCTGTACCTCATCTAAGGGAGGCCTCAGCTCATGTCCGCGATGGCCAATGAATCATCCAAGGAAGCGCAGAACATGCAGGAGGAGCACCACGGTGGCGCGACGAAGTACGCCATCATCTGGGCGGCTCTGATGGTGCTCACCGTCGTCACCGTGCTCACCGGCCGCATGCACCTGCCGAACTGGGGCCTGGCGCTCGCGCTCGTCATCGCCTCGGTGAAGGGCGCGCTCGTGGCGCTGTACTTCATGCACCTGGCGGATCACCAGGGCGCCAACCGGATCGTGTTCATCACGTCCATGGTGTTCGTGGTGCTGATGCTGCTCTTCACCCTGTTCGACATCGGCACGCGCTTCCGGCCCACGCTGGCCGCCAGCGGCACGCCGATCGCCTGGCCGGTGGAGACGGGCCAGTCCATGCCCTACAACACCACGGGCACGAACGAGGCCCCCGAGCGGCGCTCGCACTAGCCGCCCGCCCACCGTCTTCATCGAACGCGGCGCCGTGGACCCCGTCCCCGGCGCCGCGTTTTTCTTCGTCCGGGGTTATCCTCTCCCCTTCATGGACTGCACCCGCTGTGGCGCCTGCTGCGTGGCGCCCGACATCGCCGCGCTCGACAAGCCCCTGGGCCTGCGCTGCCCGCACCTCGGCGCCGACAACCTGTGCACCGTCTACGAGCGGCGCCCCCAGGTGTGCCGCGACTACCAGCCCGACGCGGTGTGCCGCCTCATCGAGGCCCCCACGCTCGAGGAGCGCGTGCACAAATACCTCGCCCTCTTCGAGCTGACGGCCGAGGCCGACGACGTGCGACAGCGCGGTTGTTACTCGATGCGTCACGCCCGCCGCGGGTGATATCTGCCCGTCCGTGTCCTTCCAACCCACCGAGCCCTTCGCTCCCGCGCGCTTCCTCGCGTCCCCCCACGCGCAGACCATCTACGCCTCGCTCGTGCGCCCCACGCACGCCCCGCCCCTCAAGCGCGAGCGCTGGGAGCTGCCCGACGGGGACTTCGTCAACCTCGACTCCTTCGACGGGCCCCCGGGCGCCCCCCACCTCGTGGCCCTGCATGGGCTCGAGGGCTCCTCGCGCTCGGGCTACATGAACGTCACCCTCACCGGCGCCCAGGCGCTCGGCTGGGGCGCCACCGCCCTCAACTTCCGCTCCTGCGGCGGGGAGACCAACCGGCTCGCGCGATCCTACCACTCGGGTGACATCGAGGACGCGCTGTCGGTGATGCGGCACCTGCGCCAGCGCCACACCGGCCCGCTCTACGCGGTGGGCTTCTCGCTCGGCGCCAACGTGCTGCTGCGACTGCTCGAGGACACCGGGGACGAAGCGCCCGTGGATGCCGCCGCCGCCGTGAGCGCGCCCTATGACTTGAGCATCTGCTCGAAGGCGATCGACGGGCCCGGGCCCTTCCAGAAGCTCTACCGCGACCGCTTCCTGCGCACCCTCAAGCAGAAGGCCCGCGAGAAGCTGCGCCTGTTCCCCGGCGCCTTCGACGGCGAGGCCCTGGAGCGCGCCCGCACCCTGCGCGCCTTCGACGACGCCGTCACCGCGCCGCTGCATGGCTTCCGCGACGCGGCCCACTACTACGAGGTGTCCTCCTCCGGCCCCCTGCTCCACGCCATCCGCCGCCCCACCCTGCTCTTGAGCGCCGAGGATGACCCCATCATCCCCGCCTCGACGATTCCCAGGGACGTGTCCGGCAACCCCCACCTGCACCGCGTGGTGACCGCCCAGGGCGGCCACGTCGGCTTCGTCGCCGGCGGCGCCCTCACCCCCCGCTTCTGGGGTGAAGCCCAGGTGCTGGCCTTCCTGTCCGCGCGAAAATGAAGCAGCCCGACCGGCCCCCACCGGTCGGGCTCCCCCTCGGGCCCCCCTCCCGCCCCCCTCCCGCCCCCCTTCTTCCCCCCCGAGACGGCCCGTTCCCCCCTTCCTGGCCCTCCCGTCACGAGCTCCCCCTCCCGGTGCCGCCTCCCCCTGCCCGCGCGGCACCGTCCCCCCGCTCGCGACAGGAAGCCTTAGCAGCCGCCGTGCCGAGCCCCACGCGGCGGGCACGCCCTCGACTTTCCAGGGGGTTGGCGCCACGGCCTCGGGGACGAGGGAACGCGTTGGCCCTCGGGTGGGAAGACTTCTTCCCTCTTCGGAGCACGGCCTTCTCCCCGTCTCGTCCCGGGCGGCGGGCTCAGGCCTCGCCGGTGGGAGGACGGAGGACCCGCAGCAGGTGCTGGGCGAGCAGGTCGCGCGTGGCGCGTTGTAACTCCCCGAGCAGGACATGGAGTCCCTCGGCCGAGCCGTCCCGCACGTCGCGCACGCGCTCCTCGCTGCCGTCGAAGACCCGCAGGCGCCCGGGCACCAGGGTGATGAGGGGCTGACGCGGGTAGCGCCGCTTGAGCAGGCCCAGCATCAGCGGATGGTCCTCGTCCGGCCGGCGCGCGTCCACCACCACCAGGGCCGGCTCCTCCTCGGCGAGGGTGTCCAGCACCTCGTCCGCGTCCGACAGGGCAATCACCCGCAGGTCAGGCTCCGCCAGGAGGCGAGACAGCAACTCCCGGGAGGGCCGATGGGGGCTGAGGATGACGAGGCGGCGCATGAAGGCGTGCAGGCTAGAGGCTTCCGGGCATGAAGAGGAGACTCTCGACGCCTTCGTTCTCCCGTGGACCACCGCTGTACACTCCCCTCCTCGCCCGGCGAACGGGCCCACGTGGGCTTCGAGGCCACTCCACCCTACACCAGTCCGCCAGGGGAGCGAGCGGCCGCGCTTTCCGAGCTGCCAGCACCCGCGGATCGGGGCGACTTGGAAGGTCCTATGCTGGCGTGGGTTCGTGAATCGGGTTACTCCGAACTCCCCCCCTCTGCCGATGGCGACCGAACTCCACTTCGACTGCGGCACCCTGGTGGCGCCCACCCTGCCCGACGATGGCGCCCTGCGCGCCCTCTTCCAACGGGATGCGCGCACGGGCGTGTACCGGAGCGAGGCGCGGCACTACCGGCAGGTGGTGCTGCGGCTGCGCGAGCTGGGCGAGGCGTACGAGGACCGGGCCCGGCGCTTCGAGCCGCTGGAGGTGGACCTGACGGCCCCGGTAGAGCCGTTTCCCCACCAGAAGGCCGCGCTGGAGGCGTGGCTGAAGGCCGGAGGGCGCGGACTGGTGGAGCTGCCCACCGGGGCGGGCAAGACGCTGCTGGCGGTGCTCGCCATCGTCCAGGTGAAGCGGCCCACGCTGGTGGTCGTCCCCACGTTGGATTTGATGACGCAGTGGCAGGGGGTGCTGTCGCGGCACCTGGGCCAGGCGGTGGGCATGCTGGGCGGAGGGGTGAGTGATCGGCAACCCCTCACGGTGACGACGTACGACTCCGCGGCGATGCAGACGGAGTTCCACGGCAACCGCTTCGGGCTGCTCGTGTGCGACGAGTGCCACCACCTGCCCGCGCCAAGCTACCGCTTCATCGCCGAGGGCTCGCTCGCGCCCTACCGGCTGGGCCTCACCGCCACCCTGGAGCGCACCGACGGGGGCGAGCGCGTGTGCGAGGAGCTGCTCGGGCCACTGGTACACCGCACCGACATCCGCGAGCTGCAGGGGCGCTTCCTCGCCCCCTACGAGGTGCGCCGCATCGAAGTGCCCCTCACGCCCGAGGAGCAGACGCGGCATGACGAGGCGCGCAAGCTCTACCTCGGCTTCATCCGCCAGCGCGGCATCCGCTTCGACGTGCCCGAGGGCTGGGCGCGCTTCCTCGCGGAGAGCCAGCGCACCGAGGAGGGCCGCGCCGCCTACCGGGCCTACCGCGAGCAGCGCCGCATCGCGCTCACCTCCAGCGCGAAGCTGGACGTGCTCTGGCGCGTGCTGCTCGAGCACCGCGAGGATCGCACGCTCGTCTTCACCGACGACAACGAGACCGTGTACACGCTGGCGCGGCGGCTCCTGCTCCCCGCGCTCACGCACCACACGCCCGTGCCCGAGCGCAAGGCGTTGCTCGCCGCGTTCGCCAGCGGGGAGCTGCCCGTGCTGCTCACCTCGCGCGTGCTCAACGAGGGCGTGGACGTCCCGGAGGCGCGCGTGGGCGTGGTGCTCAGCGGCAGTGGCAGCGTGCGCGAGCACGTGCAGCGCCTGGGCCGCATCCTGCGCCAGCGCCCCGGCAAGCGCGCCCTCCTCTACGAAGTCTGCTCGGCGCAGACGGCCGAGTCCTCCATCAGCGAGCGGCGGCGCCAGCACCGCGCCTACCAGGAGGAAGGGGGCGAGGCATGCTGACGCGCGAGCTGCTCCTCTTCCGCACGCGCGACGCGAAGCTGCGGCCCACCTTCGTCCGGCGCGACGACCCGGCGCTGCTCGCGCTCGCGGGCGAGCTCATCGCCAGCGTGGAGGCGGGACGAAGCCAGTCGCGCGACGAGGTGGAGGAGACCCTGGCGCTGCGGGCCGGCGCCCATGCGCGCCCCAAGGTGGCGCGGGGGCTCGTGAAGCTGCTGGTGGACCGGATGCGCTTCGACGAGCCCGCCGAGGGGGCCATGGAGGCACGCGCCGTGACCTTCCGGGAAGCGGCCCGGGTGCGGCTCGCCCTGCCCGCTGGCGCCTCCGTGGAGCACTACGAGGAGCGGCTCGCCGCGCTGCTGCCCCAGCCCCTCTCCGAGCTGCGCGAGGCCCTCTATGCCGACCTCCCAGGTCACCGCGCCCTCCTGGACTGGGAGGCGCTCGACCCCGCGGAGCTGTTGGATCGCTACAACCTCGCGCTCGCCCAGGGCCCGCTGTTCGACGCGCGGCGGCTGACGCTGCGAGCGCGGGCACCGGAGCTGCTCCGGGTGCGCAAGGTGCTGCGCTGGCTCAAGTTCTGCCGGCTCGTGGCCGAGGTGCGGCGCGAGGGCGAGGACTGGGTGCTGGAGGTGGAGGGCCCGGGCGCCATGCTGTCGCTGCAGAAGAAGTACGGACTGCAGCTGGCGAACTTCCTGTCGGTGGTGCCGGTGCTCGCCCGCTGGCAGCTCACCGCCGCCCTCGAAACGCCCCGGCGCCGGGTGACGCTCGTGCTCGACGAGAAGGATCCCCTCGTGTCACCTCATGGGTCCGCGCTCGGACATATTCCCCCGGAGGTGGCATCGCTCGCCGAGGGCTTCGAGGACGCGGAGTGGGAGCTGGATCTGCTGCCCCTGCCCCGCAACGTGGGAGCCACGGGACTGTGTGTACCGGATGTCACCTTCCGCCACCGCCAGACGCGGCGCGAGGTGGCGCTGGAGCTCTTCCATGCCTGGCACGCGGGCCCGCTGGCACGGAGGTTGGAGGAGTTGCGCTCACGGCCAGATGAGGGATTGTTGCTGGGAGTAGACCGAGCGCTCGCCAAGGGCACCCAGGAGCGCGAGACACTGGAGGCACACCCACAGGTGGTGCTCTTCCATGGTTTTCCATCGGCGAAGAGACTGCGCGCGAGGCTCTCCCCGTGAGACGACGCTGCTGCCTACCCGTTCTTCTGCCCCAGGTGCGCGGCCACCAGGCTCAGCACGCGCAGCGAGTTGCGATCCAACTGGCGGGCACGCCGCATCAGGCGGCGCAGCTCCGCAGGCTCATTGGCCTCGGGGGGCGGCGCGGGAGGCGTCCAGGAGGTGGGACCCTCGGTGGACAACCCCAGGGCCTCGTCGGCGGACAGCGACAGCACGGCACACAGCTTGCGGAAGGTGGGGACGCTCGGAAGCATGTTTCCCCGCTCCAGGCGCCCGTACACCTCCGTGGCGATGCCGACTCGCTCCGCCACGTCTTCCTGTGTGAGGTTGAGGCGCTGCCGGGCTGCGCGCGCGCACTCTCCCAGCCTGGTTGCCAGCTTTTTTGCCATTGTCCCGGGACCCGAGTGGTTCACCGGTGGCAATATGACTCGGGAGGTTGGTTTCCCAGGACGACTGGGGTAGTATGTCCGTCCGAGGACCCATCACGTTACATACCCAGCCCGGGAGGTCCTGGATGACCGCGGACGCCACGCCCTCCTATCTCTTCGTCGACGAGGATCCGCTCCAGCTCTCCGCGCTGCGCCGGCTCCTGCGGGACGTGCCCGGCACCAAGCGCTCGGCGACGAGCGCGGAGGAGGCGCTGCGCATGGCGGAGGAGGAGCCGCCCTCGGTCGTCATCGCCGCGTACATCCTGCCCGGTATGGATGGGTTGTCATTGATCGCGGCCCTGAGGAGCCGCACGCCTGGAGTGCTCTGCGGTCTGCACACCACGCAGTTGCCGGGACGCGACATCATCCCGCCCGGCATCACCATCCTGCTCAAGCCCTGTCCTCCGGAGCGCCTGCGGGCCTTCCTGCTGTCGGGCTCGGGCGGCGCGCCGAAGTGAGCCGTCTCAGGACTTGTTCTTGGCCGCCTCTTCCATCTTCTGGCGCAGGCTCAAGGGGCGCATGTCCGTCCACACCTCCTTGATGTACTCGAGGCACTCGGCCTTCTGCCCCTGCTTGCCGGCATCCTTCCAGCCCAGGGGAAGCTCGCGGTCCGCGGGCCAGATGGAGTACTGCTCCTCGTGGTTGACCACGACCTTGTAAACGGTGGTGTCTTCGGCGTCGCTCATGCGGCCCATTCCACCCCGCCGGACCAGCGGGGGTCAATGGCCACGTGGGCCCCGCCGTGAAGAGGTGGGCACAACCTCTGGAGTCGGAAGACGGGACTCACGGGAAAGGGCCCGCGCATACGCCAGGGCCACGCGGGTGAAGCGCGCGCCGCCAAGGCCCGTCACGTACTGGCGGACCATGGCACGGGTGGCCCCCACGTAGAAGAGGGCACGGCGCGTGCGCTCCAGCTCCCGCTCCTGACGTCCCGGCCGCCCCTCCATCCACGCCATGTCGTCCAGCGCGTCCACGCCACAGAAGAACACCACGGGGCTCTCGTGCCCCTTGCAGGAGAAGGCCGTCGTCACCCGGAGGTAGTCCACCTTCCCCACGCTGAAGCCCGCCACGTCCTCGCCGCCCCGGCCTCCGAAGGCCACCGCCTTGAGGCCCTCGCGCTCGAGCGCCTCGGCCAGCCGCGCGGGCCGCACCGGCGCCACCACCAGCACGTCCGCGGGCCGCACGCCCTCGTGGGCCTGCAGCCGCTTCACCTCGCGCACCAGCCACGCCTCCTCCGCCTGGGGCGAGTCGAAGGCACGCACCACCGGCACCAGCCCCTCGCGCTCGCTGCTCTGCAGCCGGTACAGGCCGTCCACCCCCGCCACCGGCTCCTCCAGCAGGCCCTGCTCGCGCAGCTCGCTGGCGCGCATGAACTCGCGCATGCCGGGGTTGCCCACCCGGTGCAGCCCGAGCGGATCCAACACCACGTTGAAGGCCAGCTCGGACACCTGGCGCGTGGAGCGGAACGTCTCGCGCAGCACGCGCACCCGACCGGTGAAGTCGAGCCCGTCCGGCAACTCCTGGCGCAGGGCCTCCACGGGGCTGTGGCCGTAGACGTTCTGCGAGTCGTCCGCGAAGAGCAGGAAGGCCTTGAGCGGAGGCCCGCCCTCGCGGGAGAAGGGACGGGCGAGCCCGTAGAGGTGGGCGAGTTCCCTGGCGCTCAGGTCCTGCGCCTCGTCCACGAACACGGCGTCGAAGCTCTCCGGGGCATAGCCGCCCGTGCCCGTCATGTGCATGAGCGTCACGCGGTGGAGCATGAACGAGGCGCGCCGCCCGAGCCGCCGCCGCAGCGCCGCGTCCACCAGCCGCGTGAGCAGCGGGGTGAGCGCCTTGTTGAAGAAGGACACCAGCACGCGCGCCTCGGGGTGCTCGGCGAGGTAGCGCGCCACCCAGTGCGCCAGCACGTACGTCTTGCCGCTGCCCGCCACGCCCCGCACCAGGTGGTGCCCCTCGTCGAAGCGCCGCTCGAAGAGCGACACCTGCTCCTGGGTGAACAGGGGCCCCATCTCCTTGAGCGAGTCGATCTCCTGGCCCAGCGCCTCGGGCCTCCGCGCCTCGCGCGCACGCACGCCCGGCATCACCAGCAGGGGCTGCAGCGCGAAGCGCGGCTCCAGGCGCGGCGCCACCGGGGTGAGCAGCTCCAGGAGCTGCGCGGGAATGGCCGCCTCGGACTCGGCGCGCGAGGACAGGACGAAGAGGTACTCGCGCGCGCGGCTCGCCGCCACGTTGAGCATGGGCGTGAGCTCGCTCGGGGCGAAGGGGCGCCCGGCCGCCACCGTGTCCACCACCACCACGTCGTACTCGGTACCCTGCTGCCGGTGGATGGTGGACGCCTGGAAGCGCGACTCGTGCCAGCCCTTCTCCTCGGCCATCGCGCGCAAGAGCGCCGCCTGCGCCCGGTAGGGCGTCACCGCCAGCACCTTGAGGCCCGCCTTGAGCGCCGGCGCGGCCAGCGTCATCACCAGCTCCGCCGAGAAGGGCCGCCGGTAGCCATGCCCCGAGTCCCCGCGCTCGTGGCACACCCGGCGCACATCCCGCGTGGCCTCGTCCAGCACCACCCAGCACGCGCGCGCCGCCGGAAAGCTCTCCACCTTCTTGGGCTCCCGGGTGCGCGGCCCCTCGCCATCCTCCAGCATCCCCGCGTAGCTGAAGTGGCTCACCACCGCGCCAATCTGTGGGTGCATGCGGTGCTGCGTGCGCAACAGCAGCACGTGGGGCAGCTCCGCCGCCGCGCGCGCGTCCTCCAGGTGCGACAGGGGCGAGCTGCGCATCCACGTCTGCACCGGCCGCTCCACCCCCTCCAGCGCCCGGCTCACCGGGCCAATCTGCTTCGGGTCTCCCCCCAGCAGCACCTTGCGCGCCAGCGGCGCGAGCAGCCCCACCGCCGCGCGCGACACCATGCCCGCCTCGTCCACCACCAGCCGATCGAAGCGCTCGGCGCCCTCCAGCTCGGAGACGAGCCGCAGCGCCCGGTGCACGGTGAGCACCATGAGGGTGGCATAGCCCTCGCGCGCGACGAAGAGCGTCTCGTCGGTGAGCCCGTCGCGCACCTTGCGCAGCTCCGCCTTCACCACCGCCAGGCGCGAGGACGAGGCCCCCTGGAGGTACTCCTCGCGCACGCGCTCCTCCATGTGCGCGATGCGCGCCGCGTGCTTCTGGTAGCTCGAGTCATGGAGCACGGCGGGAAAGGCCCGGGTCAGCTCCTGGCCCACGCCCAGGCCCCCGCGGAAGACGCGGCAGGTGGTGTCCGGCGCGTGCAGGGCCCCGGCCTTGGACAGCATGCGCGCCACGCGCAGCGCGAGCGTATCGGCGGCGCGGTTGGTGGGCGCCACCGCGAGGATGCGCTCGCCGGGGTTGTCCTGGACGGCCCGGGCGAGCAGCCGCGCCATCGTCTCCGTCTTGCCCGTCCCTGGGGGGCCCCAGAGCAGGGCCCAGGGCTTGTCCCACAGGTGCTCGGGGCCCTGGCTGGGGCCGGTGCCATCGTCCGGAATGAGGCCACGCACCCGGTCCAGGGCCTCGCGCACCCGGGGGCCCCGCGCGTCGTAGGCCTTCGAGGCGGCCAGCAGCGCCTCGGAGAAGTCATAGGGCTGGAAGGCCCAACGCTCCGCGGAGAGCACCTCGGGCTTGATGTGGCCCAGCGAGCGCGTGGAGAGGAAGACGCGCCCCGTGGTCGGATCCAGGTGGACGATCTCCCCCACGAAGCGGCGCTCGTCCGGGAGGAAGCCGATGAGCTGACCGCCGCTCCAGCTCGGGTCCGCCGCGGGCAGGGGCGTCAGGCCGAGCATCGACTCGTCCTCCAGCCGCACGTCCACGGCGCCCTTGAGCATCACCCACCGGTACTGCGCGCGCTCGCTCTCCAGGGCGGACAGCAGCTCCTCCGGCAACACCGAGCGCACGACGAGATCGCCGGATTCGGCAGCGGCCGCCGGAGCGCGGGCCGACGATGTCTGTGCGGACTCTTTCCCCATCATTGCGGGCCGGACGAGAAGGGACCTCATGCTGCCTGGAGGAAGCACGAAGGAAAAGCCACCTCGCCCGTCCTTCCCGGCGCATGGCTGGTTGCTTCCACCCCCCCACGAGAAACGGACCTCGGGCCGGAGCGTCCGTTACAGTGGAGGGTACGGCCCCCCATGAAGCTCTACGCCCTCAGTGATCTCCATCTCCGCCACGAGCACAACCGCCGGGCGCTCGAGTCGCTCGCCCCCCATCCCGAGGACTGGCTCATCGTCGCGGGCGACGTGGGAGAGCGGTTGGAGGAGCTCGACTTCGCCTGGCGCACGCTGACGGCGCGCTTCCGCCAGGTGGTGTGGGTGCCCGGCAACCACGAGCTGTGGACGGTGTCGCGCGAGCCTTCCGCCCCCCGAGGCGAGGCGCGCTACCAGCAACTGGTGGCGCTGTGCCGCGCCCACGGCGTGCTCACCCCGGAGGATCCCTACCCGCGCTGGCCGGGAGAGGGGCCGCCCCGCATCCTGGCGCCGCTCTTCCTGCTCTACGACTACTCGTTCCGGCCGGACTATGTCTCCGAGGAAGGCGCCGTGCAGTGGGCCATGGACTCCAACGTGCTGTGCACCGACGAGGCCCTGCTCCACCCGGACCCCTACCCCTCACGCGCCGCCTGGTGCGCCGCGCGCGTGGAGCACACCCGCGCCCGCCTGGAGGCGCTGCCGGGCGACTGCGCCACGGTGCTCATCAACCACTTCCCGCTGCGCTACGAGCACGTGCGCCTGCCGCGCATCCCCCGCTTCTCCCTGTGGTGCGGCACGAAGAAGACGGAGGACTGGCACACGCGCTTTCGCGCCGAGGTGGTCGTCACCGGCCACCTGCACATGCCCGCCACCCTGTGGCGCGATGGCGTGCGCTTCGAGGAGGTATCGCTCGGCTATCCGCAGCAGTGGACGTGGCGCGGCGACATCTCGCGCTGCCTCCGGGAGATCCTCCCCGGCACTCCGCCCTGACGGGGGTGCTATACCCGGCTGGCGATGGCCTTCCTTCCGCCCCGGGCCCTGGCCCGCTTCTCCGCTCCCGGCGTGTTGCTGCTCGCGTCCCTGGCCCTCTTCGGCGAGGGGTTGCTGCCAGGCCGGGCGTTCTTCTTCCGCGACGTGCTGCACTACTACTGGCCCATGCAGGCCACGCACTGGCGGCTCGGGGTGGTGCCTCAGTGGAACCCCTTCCACCAGGGCGGATTGCCCTTCCTCGCGGACATCCACTCGGGCGTGCTCTACCCGCCCAACCTCCTCTTCGCCGTCCTCTCCTTCCCCACCGCCTACGCGCTGCTGCTCGTGCTCCACCACTTCGTGGGTCAGCTCGGGCTGTACACCTTCCTCCGGGGCAAGGGCTTCGAGCGCCCCGCCGCCCTCACCGGCGCGCTCGCCTTCGGCCTGTCCGGCTACGTCGCCGGCCTGTGCAACGCCGGCCCGCTGCTGCTCGGACTGGCCTGGATGCCCTGGGTGCTCGTCGCGCTCCAGTCCGGACTCGTGCCCCTGCGCAAGCTCGCGGTGCTCGCGGTGCTCATCGCCCTCCAGCTCCTCTCGGGAGATCCCCAGTCCGCGCTCTACTCGGCCCTCGCGTCCGCGGCGCACGTCGCCTGGTTCACCGAGCGCCGGCCTCAACTGGTGGCGCTCTCGGGAGCCGGCGCGCTCGGCCTGCTGCTCGCCGGAGTCCAGGTGTTCCCCACGCTCTGGCTGCTGACGGAGTCGACGCGGGGCACCGACGCCCCCACCTACCTGGCGAGCTGGAACCTGCCTCCGCCGCGACTGCTCGAGTTCGCCTTCCCCTACCCTTTCGGGGAGTACCTGGGGCAGCCCCAGTTCTGGGCCTGGGGAATGATCCGCGGGCCCAGCACCGTGCCCTTCGCGCTGAGCGTCTACCTGGGCATCACCGTGCTCGTGCTCGCCGTGCTGGGCACGCGGCGCGAGCGCTTCTCCGGCTTCGCGCTCACCCTGTGCGCGGTGGGCGTGCTGCTCGCCCTGGGCCAGAAGTCCCCGCTGTCCTTCCTGCTCGCCTCGCCCCCACTGAGCTTCTTCCGCTACCCGGAGAAGTACGTCGTCCTGGTGGCGCTCGGGTGCGCGGGGCTCGCCGCGTCCGGGGCGCGGGCCGTGCTCGCCGGAGTCTCGCGGCGCCGGCTGGCCGGACTCGGCGTGGGGGCCCTGCTGCTCGTGGCCATGCTCGGGTTCACCTGGGCCCTGCCCTCCACCGCCGTGACCTGGGCCACCGGCCTGCTGGGGCTGGCCACCGGGGACGGCTCGCACCATGAGGTCATCGCCGGGCTCGCGGCCCGCGCCATGGGCACCTCGCTGTGCTTCATGCTCGGCATGCTCGCGCTCGCGGCGCTGGCGTCGCGCCACCCCACCCACCGCGCGCTGCCCGCGACCCTGCTCCTGCTGGTGGCGGGGGATCTGCTCTGGACGGCGCGGGTGACGGTGTTCGTGGGCCCCACCTCGCTCTACCGCGAGCCGGAGCTCATCGGACGGCTGCGCGAGGAAGTGGGCTCGCCGCCCACACGGCTGTTCCGCCAGGACAAGCCGCTCAAGGCCAACGCCCCGCCGAGCCGCTCGCTCGAGGGACTCATCAACCTGCGCCACTACGAGCTGGCGACGCTCAAGAGCAACCTGGCCGGTGTCTTCGGCCTGGAGGAGGTGACGAGCTACGGCGCGGTGGAGCTGTGGCGCTACCGGGCCTTCATGGACGTGCTCGCCGCCCGCCCCGAGCTGGTGGGGCGGCTGTATGGGGCGTGCTTGTGGATGACCTCGTCCGCGCCCCAGTCCAATCCCGGCGAGGGTCTGGTGAGCGTCCTCCAGGGGCCGGACCGGCTCGACGTGAAGCGGCTGAGCGGGTGTCCTCCCCGCCTGCGTACGGCCTCGCGCACCACCGCCGTGCCGGACCAGAGCGAGGCCCTCAGGGCGCTGAGCACGGGAAGCGTCGACGGGCTCGAGAACGTCGCCGTGGAGGGAGGGACGTCGAGGACCTACGCGCCCGCCCAGGTGGACGCGGTGGAGCTCGGCCCCCGGAACGCGCGGGCACGGGTGGTGGCGGGCGCGGGAGGCACCTTCCTCGTCTTCGCGACCACGAGCTATCCGGGGTGGACCGCCACGGTGGATGGGGACGAGGCGCCCGTGCTGACCGTCGATGGCGCGCTCATGGGCATCGAGGTGCCCGAGGGGACCCACCAGGTCGACTTCGAGTTCACCGACCCCGGCCTGTCCTCGGGAATCCAGGCGAGTGTCGCGGCGGCCCTGGTGCTCGCGGCCCTCCTGGTCCTCTCCCGGCGCACGAGCGAGGCGGCGGGATAGACGGGGCCACCCGGCCCTTGAGCCCCCCTGAAACGACGAAGCCGCCCGGGAGTCAGCGCTCCCGAGCGGCCTCGCTCACGGACTCAGTGGACTAGTTGAGCTCGATCTTGCAGGTGGCGCTGCAGCCGTCGCCGCTCGTCTTGTTGCCATCGTCGCACGACTCGCCCTGGTCCTTCTGGACGATCTTGTCGCCGCAGCGGGGACCCCAGACGCACCCACGGGCGCACTGGTTGTAGCCACCGGCGAAGATCTTGTCATCGCACTCCTCGCCCTTGTCGACGACGCCGTTGCCACAGGTGGCCTCGCAATTGGTGCTCGTCGTCTCGAAGTTGGAGAGCGTGAGCTTGTAATTGGAGCCCGTGGTGTGGCGCTCGGCCTGGAACACCACCGCCTCATAGATGCGGCCCTTCTTCAGGTTGAGCTGGTTCACGCCCGCGACGTCCTTCAGGGTGATGGAGCCAGACTGCGGGCCATGCACACCGCCCAGGTCGAGCGCCAGACGACCATTGATGTACACGAACACATCGTCGTCACCACGGAAGGAGAGCACCTCGGTCTCCTTGTACTCGAACCAGTAGCGCGCCTCGCTCGTGAAGCTGAAGTTGTGGTTGTTGGTCGTGCGCTCGTAGTTAGAACCGAGCGCCACCCAACCCAGGCCATCGAGTTCGAAGAAATCGCCGTCGTCGAGTTCGTAGGTGCCACCCGACTGCCTGGGCAGGGAGAGGACCTTGACCACCGTCTTGTTGATATTTTTTTCCTTGGGCTGGTCCCGATACCACTGATCGAACGCCTCCTTGCCATGGGTGGTACCAACGGGCCCTGACCTCGCGTACACGGGTTTGCCATCGCTTCCCAGCAAGCTGTACAGGGGCCCCACGATTCCCTTGTCGTCGCCATTTACATTCTCGAAGTCCTCATGGCCCTTCGGCAGCCCGAGCGAGGCATTGGCCGCATGATTCCAGCCACGGAAGTCACGGAAGACGAAGGGAATCTCCACCTTGTTTGGCGGGGTGCTCTTGATGACAGTGCAGATGAAGCCCGGCTCGAGCTTGCACTCCGCCGAGCAACCATCGTTGGAGCGGGTGTTGCCGTCGTCGCACGCCTCGCCCGAACCAGGGAGGATCACACCATCACCACATACCGCCTTGCAGACGCCCTCACGATCGCAGTCGGGCTCACGCACGCACAGCGGCGAGCACCCATCACCCATGTCGTTGTTGCCATCATCACACTGCTCGGTGCCCTCGCGAATCTTGTCGCCACAGACGGTCGGCGTGCAGGGCTTGCCGATGGTGTCACACTTGTACCCGTCCTCCAGGCGGCAGACCTTGTTGCACCCATCTTTTTCGGTGGTGTTTCCGTCCTCGCACTCCTCGTCACCGGCGATGATGAGATCACCGCATTTGGCGGCCTGGCAGCGCCCGCCACTCAGCGGGCAGTTCCAGCCCGCCTCCACCGTCCTGCAATCGGCGCTACAGCCATCGCCTGCCGAGCTGTTCCCATCATCACACACCTCGAGTTCCTCGACCTTGCCATCGCCACAGAGCCCCACCCAAACACAGGCAGTACCCGGGTTTTCGCATGCATAGCCCGGCTCGACAGCTCCGCAGTTGGAGGCACAACCGTCGTTGCTCGCCGTATTGCCATCATCGCAAACCTCGTTGCCCGTCTTCCGCCCATCTCCACACCGGCCACCGGGGCCCGGGTCGATGGGGCAAGAAGAGCCACCGTCACAGTTCGTGGGCGGCGTGCCAGCATCCGGATCCGAGGGATCCACGACAACACCGGGACAAGCCGTGAGAGACAACACGAGCGAGGCGAGGGCGAGGCCCACGAATCGCGATCGAATTGGAGTATTCATCATGGGGTAGACCGAGCATGAAGAGGGAGGTTCAACAAGCCAATTGTACATTGTTTGCTGACGGCTGGTGACCTTCCATGCTCAAAGGAAGAAAACAGCCCTACCGTTGGGATTCGGCAGGCTTCCTGCGCTCACGGTGAATGTCGTTCAGACGTGCAGGCGAGTCACTCCCAACTGTTTGTCGTTCATGGTGGCGCCCGCCATGGCCTCCCCCCTGCTGTCGCCTCGCTGTTCGGGAAGACTCTCACCACTTTATTTTATCAAAACATGCGAAAGCCGATGGAGTGCCGCCGAGCCGCGCATCACGTTCGACCCGTACGTACTCCTGGCGGCGCTGTCCGACACCGAGGTCCCCCCATCCGAGTGGGCAAACCTCCTGGAGCACCAGAACAGGGCGGGCCCCCACTTCACTCGGAGCGTGTCCCACGGCGCACGGAAGGCCCTCTCCGTGGGGGCGCGCTACGTTCCGGCCCTCCGCGTCCAGGGTAGGCAGCCGCCCATGACCGCGGAAGTGGGGCCGGGGATTCGCCTTGGCGCGCGTGCTGCAAGACAATGGGGCGGTCCATGCTCTCCTCCAACCGCTCAGGACACGTCGCGCCACTCGGCAGCAAGCTGCTGGCCGAGCACTTCCGGACGGATGCCGCCGCCCGGGAAACCTCCGTGGCGCAATTCAACAGCATGGTGTGCCTGGTCTTCCTGCTCTCGGGGCTGGGACTCGGCAATCTGCTCGGCTGGCCGCGGGCCATGTGCGTCGTGGTCATGTGCGCGGGCTACTCCGGCTACTACGCGCTGCTCTACCGGGTGCTGAGGCGGGGCTGGTTCCATCCGGCCATCTGCTGGTTCAACGTCTGCCTGGAGAACTCCGCCGTCGGCGCCCTCTTCATCTTCGACATCGTCTTCGCGGACGCCGAGCAGGCCCTGTCCAACCCGTCGGCGGTGCTGTGGAGCGCCATCATCGTGCTCGCGGCGTTGCGCTCCAACCTCAAGCTGGCGCTCTTCGCGGGCGGGCTGGTGGCCGCGGAGATGCTGTCGCTCTACTTCTTCGTCGCCCTGCCCCGGATGAGCGAGCCCATTCCGCTGATGTTCACGCCCGCGCTCATGGGGCAGCGCGCCGCCTACTACTTCATCACCGGGTGGATGGCGGCGCTCGTGGCCAGCCACCTCATGCGCAAGGCCGAGGAGGCCCTGCGCGCCATCCGCGCGAAGGATCTGCTGGGCAAGTACTTCCTGCACGAGCGCCTGGGCGTGGGCGGCATGGCGGAGGTGTTCCGCGCCACCTACAGCCCGGAAGGCGGCTTCGAGAAGGTGGTGGCCATCAAGCGCATCCTCCCGGCCTATGCCGAGGACAAGGACTTCGTGACGTTGTTCCGGCGCGAGGCGGAGCTGGTGTCGCTGCTCAACCATCCCAACATCGTCCAGGTGCTCGACGTGGGCCGCTTCGAGGACACCTACTTCATGGCCATGGAGTACGTCGAAGGGGTGTCCCTGCGCGAGCTGCTCAAGCTGTGCGGCCCCCTGCCGCCCGCCGCGGTGGCCCTCATCGGGGCGGAGATGGGCCAGGCGCTCGACTACGTGCACCGGCGCACCGCGAGCGATGGCACCCCGCTCAACCTCGTGCACCGGGACGTGAATCCGCCCAACATCCTGCTGTCGCGCATCGGCGAGGTGAAGCTGGGGGACTTCGGCGTGGCCCGCGCGGCCATCCATGTGCGCCTCACCCGGGCGGATCGCGTCCGCGGCAAGCTGGGCTACCTGGCCCCGGAGCAGGCCCGGGGGGAGTCCTTCGATGGGCGCGCGGATCTCTTCGCGCTCGGCCTGTCGCTGCACGAGGCCCTCACGGGCCGGCGCGTCTTCGCGGGGGAGGATGCCTCCGACACGATGCGCAGCGAGCCGCCCGTCTTCCTCCTGCCCCCCTCGGGCTACCGCCCGGACATCCCCCCCGCGTTGGACGCCGCCATCATGGGGCTGCTCGATTGGAAGGTGGCGCGGCGCACGCCCCGGGGGCTGAGGTTGCGCGAGCAGCTGTGTGAGCTGACCGGGCCCTTCGCCCCCTATCCGCAAGGACAGGAGGCACTGGCCCGGCTGGTCCAGGAGGCCATGGCGCGCAAGCGCGAGCTGCTTCCGGGGGAGCCGTCGGATCGGGGCACCGAGAGGGAGGGCACCCTCTTCGCGAAGAGCGAGGAGCCCACGGCGGTCCTGTCGGGAGACAACATGCCGGGAGGGGTGCTCACGAACCCCACCGGCAGGCGCACCGGCGAGCGCTGACGGGAGTCCGCGGGCTACGTCTTCGTCGGATTGTTCGGAGGCGTGGTCGTGGCCGGAGTCGTGGTGGCGTCCGTCTTCTTGAAGGCCGACGCGCCCTTGGACACTCCGCCCGCCGCCGCGCTCGCCGCCCCGAAGTAGTCACCCTCCTGGAGGCCCTTGGCCGTGTTGGCACCCGCCCCCACGAGGTCCGCGCCCAGCGCCACGTTGTTCCAGCGGTTGGCCGAGGCATTGGCCTGGTTCTGGGCGACGCCGCCCTGCGGAGCCGCGTCCGCCCGGGCCTTGCGCCGATCCCCCATGGCCGTCGCGCCCTTGGACACGCCGCCCGCCGCCGCGCCCGCCGCCCCGAAGTAGTCCCCCTCCTGGAGGCTCTTGGCCGTGTTGGCACCCGCCCCCGCGAGGTCCGCGCCCAGCGCCACGTTGTTCCAGCGGTTGGCCGAGGCATTGGCCTGGTTCTGGGCGGCGCTGCCCTGCGGAGCCGCGTCCGCCCGGGCCTTGCGCCGATCCCCCATGGCCGTCGCGCCCTTGGACACGCCGCCCGCCGCCGCGCCCGCCGCCCCGAAGTAGTCACCCTCCTGGAGGCTCTTGGCCGTGTTGGCACCGGCCCCCACCATGTCCGCGCCGAGCGCCACGTTGTTCCAGCGGTTGGCCGAGGCATTGGCCTGATTCTGCGCGGCGCTGCCCTGTGGGGCCGCATCCGCCCGGGCCTTGCGCCGATCCCCCATGGCCGTCGCGCCCTTGGACACGCCGCCCGCCGCCGAGCCGACGGCTCCGAAATAGTCGCCCTCCTGGATGCCCTTCGCCGTGTTGGCACCCGCCTCCACGAGCTCCGCGCCGAGCGCCACGTTGTTCCAGCGGTTGGCCGAGGCACCACCCGTTGCCGCCGTGCTGCCCGCCGTTGCCGTGCTGCCCGCCGCCGGTGCGCTTCGGGCCGCCGCGCCTCCCGCCGCCGCCGAGCCGCTTGCCGCGGCCGCACCACCCGCCGCCGGTGCGCTTCGGGCCGCCGCGCCTCCCGCCGCCGCCGCCCCACCACTCGCCGCCGGCGCGCTTCGAGCCGCCGCGCTTCCCGCCGTGGCCGCGCCCGAGGCGCCTCGGGCCGCCATGGCGCCCGCGCCACCCGCCACACCGCCCGCCAGCGAGGCCACGACGCCCAAGGTATCCCCGCGCTGACCCGCCTCCACCGCGCCCTTCACCGAGGAGGCGACGGCGAGGGGGATGGCGATGGGCTGGAGGCCCGGCACGAAGGCCGCCGCGGTGGCGATGAGGGGCAGACCGTCATTGACCGTCTTGAAGCCCGTCTCCGCGGCGTTCTTCACGCCCTTGCCCACCTCGCCGAAGGCCCCGGCCACGTCGCCCTTGAGCAGCTTCCCGGCGCCGTTGGCGAGCCCCTGGGGAATGGACGTCACGGTGTCGAAGGCGCCCTTGGCCAGGTTGCCCACGCCATCGACCAGACCGGTGGTGAACCCGTTGATCTTCTCTCCCAGCTTGGGGCTCACGAAGGAGACCAGGTTGCCGAGGTTGGACACGGTCGCCTTGGCCCCATCCACCAGGTTGCCGATGCCCTTCTTGACGCCCCCGAACGCGGAACTGAAGGCCCCGCCGATGTCGCCCTTGAACAGCTTGCCGACGCCCTCGGCGACGCCCTTGACCACGTTGCCGATGGCCTTGAAGGGCGCCGCGATCGCATTGCCGATGCCCTTGAAGAAGTTGCCGACCTTCTCGAAGAAGCCGACCTTGCGGAAGGAGTTCCAGAGCATGTCGCTCTGGGCACCCAACATGTCCTTCTGCTGGCCGTAGAGGCCATCGGCGCCCTTCTTCTGCTCCTCCAGCGCCTTGACCTGGGGACTGTCCTTTCCGTAGGTCTCCTTGGCCTGCTTGATCTGCCCATCGAGCTGCTTCATGTGGGAGTCCTGGAGCTTCCCCACACGGTCCTTGCTCTCCTTGGTCTTCTCGGACAGATGGCGGGTCATCGTGTCCATGGACATCGAGCCGCCGTGCTCCGGCAGGTCGTACTTCTTGCGGATGTCGTCCAGCTTCCCCTTGCGATCCTTCTCGGGAATCTCGGGATCGTTCATCACCGCGTCGATCTCGGAGGTGATCTTCGCCGGGTCGAACGGGGGCTTGAGCTCGCCCGCGACCTTCGTGCGCTCCTCCTCCATCTTCTTGAGCTTCTTGCTGTCCCCTCCGCCCGCGCGCTCCGCGGCGATGTCCGCGTCCAGCTTGGTCAGCTTCTCCTGGACCTTGGCGTTCTTCTCGTCCAGCTTCTGGTTGTGTTCAACGGCCCCCTCCTTGATGTGGGGAGGGAAGTTGTACTTCTCGCTCTGCAGCCGCTGCTGCTCCTGGGCGAGGGCCCCCTGGGCCTTGCCCATCGGAGTCGCCGCGAGCCCAGCGTCCGCTCCACCCGGAGCCGAAGCCCCTCGCACGCCCGAGGCGGCCGACACGTTGCCCGGAGCGGACGTGGGCGCGAAGCTCGACACGCCGGCCTGGGCCTCTCCCGCCGGCCCCTGCGGCACCGCCGGGCCTTGTCCCCCGGCCGGAGGCAGGGCCCCCAGCGCCGTCTTGAGCGTCTCCATCGCCACCGCCAGCGCGGTCAGCTGGGCACTGGCCGAGGACGGGGGGGCCGCCGTCGAGGACGACGAGGCGGTGGGCGTCGTGGGGTAGTTGGGCGAGGGAGGCGTTCGGACGTTCATGGACATGGGTCAGGCCTCTTC
The DNA here is from genome assembly GCF_002305875.1 of Cystobacter fuscus. Lineage (NCBI taxonomy): Bacteria > Pseudomonadati > Myxococcota > Myxococcia > Myxococcales > Archangiaceae > Cystobacter > Cystobacter fuscus. The sequence goes on from NZ_CP022098.1 coordinate 10,630,167, forward strand.
AACCAGGAGATGGAGACTTCCAGAGTATCTCCTGTTGCGTCTGGCGTGCCAAAGACCCCCGCCCCACCTCGCGCGATCACCCGAGCGCGCGAACCCCGTGCGCACATGCCCCCTGGTGACAACAGTCATCACCTGCTGGTGACAGCAGTCATCACCTGCTGGTGACAACAGACACCAGGGAGCACGGGCGGGATGCCCCTGTTACTGCGCGCGCAGCTGGACCTCGAGCGTCTCCATCCTGCGGATGACCGGATGGGGAGCGAACGTGGGAGGGCGCACCAACTGCATGTCCGGGTAGCGCCGCAGGAGCGTGCCCACGGCGAGCTGCACCTCCAGCCGCGCCAGGTTCGCGCCGAGGCAGTAGTGCACGCCGTGGCCGAAGGCGATGCTCGCGTTCGTGTTGCGGCGCACGTCGAAGGTATCGGCCTTGGGGAAGGCGGCCTCGTCGCGCAGCGCGCTGTTGAGCATGATGAGCACCATCTGCCCCTTCTTGATGGTCTGCCCGCTCAGCTCCACGTCCTCGAGCGCGTAGCGCGCGACGCCGATCTTCCCGAAGTTGTCGAAGCGCAGCACCTCCTCGATGACGTTCTTGAGCAGGTCCGGCTCGGTCTTGAGCTGGGCGCGCAGCTCGGGCCGCTGCAGCACGTTGTACGTCGTGAAGCCGATGAGGTGCACCGTCGTCTCGAAGCCGCCCACGATGAGCGCGGCCACCAGCGACAGCAGCTCACTGGTGCTCAGCCGATCCCCCTGCTCCTCCGTCTGGATGAGCGTGGTGAGGATGTCGTCCGGCAGGGGATTCTTGCGCCGGTCCTCGATCGTCTCTCGCACCAGGGCGATGCCCTCGCGGATGTCGGCGCGCAGCGCCTCGACCTCCTCCGGGCGCAGCAGGCCAGGCAGGAAGTTCTTGATCGACGCCTCCGTGAAGCGCTGGAACAACGTCTCGCGCCCCTTGGGAATCTTCAGCATGGAGCCAATCACCCGGGCGGGGATGCGGTCCGAGATGTCGCTGACCACGTTGATGGTCCCCTTGACCGCCGCCTCGTCGAGCACCTCGTCGATGAGCGCCTGCACCTCCGGCCGCAGCCGCTCGATGGCGCGCGGGGTGAGCGCCGGACTGACGAGCTTGCGTACCCGGGCATGGTCCGCGCCGGAGAGCGCGAACAGCCCCGTCTTGCTCAGCTCCACCAGCTCGGGGATCATCGCCGCGCTGCCCAGCACCGAGGCGAACTCCCACTCGTCCCGGTTGGGGGAGAAGCGCCTGGCGTCGCGCAGCACCTCGATGGCGTCCTCATACCGGGACAGCAGCCAGCCGCGGCCCTGCTCCCAATAGACGAGCGGCGTCTTCGTGCGCAGCTCGTCGAGCATGGGGTAGGGATTGGCGTCGTAGCCGGGGGCCTGGGGGTTGAACAACACGGCGGGGGAGCTCTGCTTCGTTGCCTCGAGCGACATGGACTGCCTCCTGAAACACCTGGGTACGGATGGGGTTGCGGACGGAGCGCCGGGCCTCAGTCCTCGACGAGCGACAGCGCCTGCTTCGGGCACTCGCGCACGGCCTGCTCCACCTGGGCGCGCCGCTCGGGGGTCACCGTCTCCGCCAGCACGTGCAGCTGATCCTTCTCATCCAATGAGAAGGACGTCGGCGCCGCGCGCACGCACACCCCGTTGGCCTCACAGCGATCCCAATCCACCACGATCTTCATGCGCATCTCCTCGTGCTCCCCGGGACGAGGACAGGGGAGCCCCGGAAGCTTTGATTGATTATCCTATCAACCCATAAAACCCGGGAAAACGCCACTTGTTCCCCGCCCGGTGAGGGGCCTTTTCAAGGGAAAACCGGGACCTGGAGAGGCGCGACGTGAAGACCCGGGTACAATGGGTTCATGGACTTTTCCGCCTGGCTGGCGAACTTCCGCAACCTGCACGAGCGCGCGCGCCGCAAGCTCCTCACGAGTGAGGAGTACACGCGCTACCTGGAAGACCGGGAGCAACTGGCGCGCACGCTCCTCAAGGCGCAGGGACAGACGGCGGTGAAGGGCATCAGCGCCCGGCGCACCTTCCGGGTCCCCAAGGGCCTGCCCGTGGACGTGTGCTTCCGCGAGGCGGCCCTGCGCAGCCGCACCCTGGATCTGTCCTCGGGGGGCTTCTCCTGCACGCTCACCCAGCCGCCGGACGAGGGAGGCAGGGGGGGGTTCGTGCTGTGGCTGCCAGGAGAGAACGAGGCGCCGGTGGTGGGGCGCGCGCGGATCGTCGCCCGGGCGCCCGGCGAGAAGGATCCCCGGCGCGTCTCCTTCTCCTTCGAGGACGTGAGCGAGGAGGATCGCGAGCGGCTGGAGATGATGATCTTCGATCTGGCGCTCGGCTACATCCGCGCCTGAGCGGCTCACTTCTCCCAGGTTTCGGGAAAAAGCGCACCCCCCACGCAACAACGCGTGAGAGTTCCCGATAACTTAGAAAACGCTTCTCAAAGGAGAGTGCCGCGGTGCGCATCGACAACGGAAACACCCGGACCACTCGGACCTCCCGCTCCACGTCGACGGCCCCCTCCGCGCCCCCGGCGCCCAGGACCGAGCCGCGGCCGAACCCGACCACGGCGCGGCAGTCCCGGGACAGCTTCGAGTCGCAGGAGCGCAACGCCTCCCGGTTCAGCTCGGGCGCGCACAACGACATGCGGCGCCTGGCCCGCTCGCCCAGGGCGACGATCGCCACCAACCGGGACGGCTCGGTGACGCGCTCGCAGTCGAACACGCGCGGGCAGACCACCCGGACCCAGGAGCTCACCACCTCCCAGAGCCGGTTCGGCGACACGCGGCTCAAGTTCACCACGAACTCGACCACGGGCGGCCGGGAGACCAAGAACACGTACTCGGCGCGCACCGACATGTTCGGCCGCACGCAGTCCTCCCACCAGCGCGAGTCGTCCTTCGAGCGCGGCGACGTGAAGCAGACCCGGTCGCGCACGACGACCGTCGACTCCCGCGGCAACCAGCGGGACACGCGCGCCGAGAGCCGTCAGGTGACCCGGGGCGAGCGCTCCGAGACGACGTCCAGCTCGTTCACCACCGACTCGCGCGGCAACCGCGCCTGGACCCAGGGCACCTCGACCGCCACCACGTCCGGCAACACCACCACCACGCGCTCCACCACGCGCACCGGTGGCACCGAGCGCACGGTGCAGGACAACAACTCGTTCACGGGCGGGACGTTCTCCCTGGGCCGGACGACGGAGCAGAAGAACACCCCCTTCAACACGGAGCGCAACGTCACCCGCGAGCGGCAGATCCGCCCGAGCACCGCGGACGACGGCTTCTCCCAGAATGACCGGCTGAGCAAGGTGCAGCAGGGGGGTGATCTGCTGGCCCAGGCGGGCGCCAAGAAGGAGTGGAAGAACGAGTTCAACCACGTCACCGAGAACAACAGCTCGACGGATCCCAACTCCTTCGTGGGCTCGCGCGTGGGCACCTCGGGCTCCGAGAGCTTCAGCGTCGGCACCGATGGCCTGAACGCCTCCTACAAGCGCGAGGCCAAGGCGGGCGTCTACGCCGAGACGAAGGGCGAGACGAAGGGCAAGTACGGCGAGGCGTCCTACACCGCCGGCGCCAAGGCGGAGGCCAAGGCGGGCGTGGATGGCAACGCCAAGCTCAACCTCAATGGCCTGGAGGCCACGGGGCGCGTTGGCGCGAGCGCCTCGGTCGAGGCGTCCGCCACCGGCAAGGCGGCGACGAAGAGCGTGAAGGTGGCGGGCGTGGACGTGAACGCCGCCGTCGAGGGCAAGGTGCGCGCCTCCGCCGAGGTGTCCGCCGAGGCCCAGGGCACGGTCAAGGTCACGCGCAACCCGCCCACGGCCATCGCCGAGGGCAGCGCGGGCGCCTCCGCCGTCGCCAAGGCCGAGGCCGAGATCAAGGCCTCCGCGGGCCCCTTCTCCGTGAAGGTGGACGCGTACGCGAGCGCGGGCGCCGAGGCCAAGGCCACCGGCGTCATCGGCTACGAGGACGGCAAGCTCAAGATTGGCGGCGGTCTGGGCGCGGCGGTGGGCCTCGGCGCGGGCGCCTCCGGCACCGTGGAGGTCGACGTCAAGCAGATCGGCAACATGGCCAAGAACACGGCCGTCAAGGTGGCGGATGCCAACGGCGACGGCAAGCTCGGCCTGGATGACGCGAAGACCGTCGTGGACGGCGCCAAGAACGCCGTGAACGACGCGAAGGACAAGGTCGCCGACTTCTTCGGCTTCTGATCCAGCCTCATTCAGAGGGAACATCCCGCCCCATGACCCCAAGCGACCTCCAGCAACGCGGGTACGAGCACCTGAGGGCGGGCAACTACGAGGAGGCGAAGCGGCTGTTCCGCGAGCACGAGGAGCTCGCGGGCACCGCCGCCGGGACGAGGACCCAGTTGCGGCAGGCGGAGGCGCGCCTGGCCGCGGGAGACTTGAAGGACGCGGCCGAGCGCTTCGAGCAGGTGATGGAGCGCAACCCGTGCCTCGCCGATGTCTACCTGGGCCTCGCGCGCATCAGCCTGCTCACCGGGCAGCTCGACAGCGCGCGCGTCCACGCCACCGCGGCCATGCGTCTGGGGCCGAACCTGGGCCTCGCCTGGGCCCTGCTGGGACTGGTGCACGAGGCCCAAGGCGACGTGGAGATGGCGCTGGACCATCTGCGCGAGGCCGTGGCCCTGTCACCCTCGGTCTTCCTGTGCCAGTACAACTACGGGCGGGTGCTCGCCGTGTCGGGCCGCCCCGCCGAGGCGCTCGCGCCGCTCCTCCAGGCCACCGAGCTCGAGCCGCGCAACCCCGACGCCTTCTCCGCGCTGGGCATCGCCTACAAACAGGCGGGCCAGTACGCGAACGCCGTCCGGGCGCTCGAGCGGGCCACGGCACTGGCCCCGCGCTCGCTGGATGCCTGGGCCACGCTCGCCGACGTGCGCTTCGCGGCCGGGGAGTACAAGCCCGCGCGTGAGGTGCTGGATCAGGCACTCGCGGCCTGTGGAGACCATCCCGCGCTGCTGGAGAAGGCGCTCGCGACGGCGATGATGCTCTCGGACACCCCGAGCGCCATCGCCTACGTGGAGCGCGAGCTGCGGCTCGTGCCGGATCACGCGCAGGGCTGGCTCAACCTGGCCCACCTGGCGCTCCAGGCGAAGGACTTCGAGAAGAGCGAGTCCGCGGCGCGCGAGCTGCTGCGGCGCGATCCGAAGAACTGGCAGGCGTGGTTCCACCTGGGCAACCTCTTCGACGCGGTGCCGCTCGAGCAGGACGCCGAGCAGGCCTACCGCGAGGCCATCGCGCTCGCCCCGAGCCAGTGGAAGCCCCTGGCCAACCTCGCGGGGCTGCTCCTGCAGATGAAGGCACGGGACAAGAACGCCGAGGCCCTCCCGCTGCTGGAGAAGGCGCTCACGCTGGTGCCGCCGGGAGAGTGGCTCGTCCACTACAACCTGGCGCTCGCCCACACGAAGCTCGGCCACCCGGAGCGCGCGCTCGAGCTGGTGCGCCGCATCCAGCGCGAGGCCCCTCCGGCGGACCCCATGGTCGCGCAGGCCCGGAAGCTGGAGTCCAACCTCCAGGAAGCGGCGGCGCGCCGGAATTGAGCCCGGCCCCCACGGGCGAAGCCTCAACCTGGCGTGGAGGAGCGGGCATCGAGCTCCCGCGCGAAGTCCAGGAGCGCCCGGACGATGTCCTCCTGGGAGTCGGTGAGCATCAGGTAGCGCGCGTACTCATGCCCCTCGGCGAGCTGCGCCAGCAGGGGGTAGACGGGCCGGGTGCGCGTCCAGAACTCACGGCCCAGGAAGATCATCGGGCTGATGACACCCACGGTGTTGTAGTGGTTCTGACAGGCGTCCTGGAAGATCTCCTGGATGGTGCCCGCGCTGCCGGGTGAGTAGATGACGCCCCCGCGCGCGATGGTGAGCAGCCCCTCTTCCCGCACGCTGTTGGCGAAGTACTTGGCGACGCGCGTGGCGAAGGGGTTGGGGGGCTCATGGCCATAGAGCCAGGTGGGAATGCCCAGGCTGTCGGCCCGGAGGAGATCCGCCTCCCGGAGCGGCCAGGTGGCGCGCACCTCGAAGGCTCGGGAGAGCCACTCGCGGTGGGTGTAGGCCGGCGCGCGAGCGAGCACCTCGAGCGCGGCGTCCAACTCCGCGTCGCTCCGTCCGGAGAACCAGGCGCCCAGGTGCGTGGCTTCCATGGCGCCCGGACCGCCTCCGCTCACCAGGAAGAAGCCCTGGCGCGCCAGCTCGCGCGCCAGCTCCGCCACCGCGCGGTAGTCGGGCTGTCCCCGGCGCATGGAGTGTCCGCCCATGATGGCCACCACCCGGCGGGGATTGCCCTCGTGGACGAGCGCCTCCTCCAACGCGTCGGTGATGGCCTGATCATGGAGCCGCTGCGCCAGCGCATCCAGCATCGACGGGGGATGGGCGCCGCCCCTCGATTGCCAGTGGGCGTAGATGCGCGCATCCGGCGTGTCCGCGTAGCTCTCCGGGCGCGACGGATCGAAGCCCGCGTACAGCTCCTCCGGAGTGTAGAGCTGTGGCCGGTAGGGGAAGTAGGGCAGCCCCGAGAAGGGCGGGAAGATCATGGCACCCCGCGAGCCCACCGCCGTCAGGGTGTCCTTGTCGAGCAGACAGCCCAGGAAGACGGTGCCGGTCAGGTCCGCGCTCAACAACGCGCGGCCCTGGTCCGACAGATCCAGCCCCTGGATGATGACGTTGGCGAGGCTCTTGCCAGCCGTCAGGTGCTGCTCGAATGCCACGACGCTCTCGATCTCGACCAACGGGACCTCCAGGGGACGCAAGCGCCGGGGAGCATGCCGGAGCGTCCCCTACCCCGTCACGGACCGCTGGGGAGATTGCTCAGGGTGTGGCCTCCACTCCACTCCCGGTTGAGGGTGATCCACACCCGCTTCGTGGCGTCGTCATAGGACGCGAAGTAGTCCACGTCCGCCCTCAGGGCGACGCCATCCAACGTGAGGCGCGAGAGCGGCGCGTACATGTCGCGGATGAGGAAGATGGGGTTGTGCAGCGCACCGCCCGCGGCGTTCAGACTCACGGAGAAGCTTCCATCCGTGTCCGCCTTGAACTCGTGGACGCCGTAGACGCCGTTGTAGCCGGCCACGGCGTACTTCTCGCTGTCGGAGCGGGCCACTCCACCCGGCCCATTCGCCACCACCTGACCGCGGCTCGCGGACGGCTGCGCCTTGAGCGCGCGTTCCACTTCGGAGATCCACGCCTGGACCGACCCCTCACTGGGCCGCCCGAGCACCATGAAGACGGAGTAGCTGTGGTAGGGCAGGCTCGACCACTGCTTCTCATAGCCATACCCCCAGTAGGTGGCGCGTCCCACGGAACCGGACATCAACCCCCAGGCGACACGCTTGCTGGTCGTCGTCTGGTTGAGCTTCATCTCGTATTGGCAGAGCTGGTAGGGCCAGTTCCAGTTGGGCGGCATCACCCAGTTGTCTGACGTATCACCATCGATCTGGTTCTCGGAGTCCTTGCCCCAGTTGTTGTTGAGCCAGGTCCCGCCCGTGTTGTGTTGCACCCAGGAAAGGGTTTGCACGATGCCCATCTCCGCGTCGGCGCTTCGGGAATACGTCGAGGCATAGGGCACCACGTTGGGCGTCTTGTAATCCCACCTGCTCGCGGACGTGAAGGGCTCGTCCCGGGAGTAGAACTGATACTTGTCTCCCCACTTCACGCCATCCACCGTGGCCAGGGTGCCATCCCCATCCCAGGCGATGTCCCCGTAAGGGGTACGGGAATCCGGCTGGGTGCTCAACCCCTGCGGGAGCGCCGCGCTGCTGTCGAAGGTGATGGCATAGACCGGATGGTCGTGTCCCGTGGCGAAGAACCACTGCACCGTGGTCTTGATGGGAACCCATTTGGGGTTCTGCGCGCTGCCGTCGTTGAAGAGCAGGTTCCAGGAGAACTCGTGGAGGGCGTGATGCCGGCCCATGAAGACCTGACGGTACTGGCCCGTGACGTCCGCGGAACGGGCCACCAGGGAGTTGCCGCTCCCATAGTGGCTCACCACGTAACCCCATCCATTGTATTTCGCGGGTCCGCTGCTGGCGCCCGTGCCGGTGGCGACCCGCGCCTTCGCCCCCGAGCCGTAGCGGAACTGCCGCAGCATGCCGCCATGGGTTCCACCGGGATCCCTGGCGTCGTTGCGGGTGAGCACCGCCGTCCGCTGCTCGCCCTTGGAATCCAACCACCGGTAGACGTCCGAGTCGTACCCGTCCGGCAGCTCGTGCCCCCAGCTCATGGAAGCCCAGGCCGGCTCGGTCACCCTCACCGTCACCGTCGCCGTGGCGCTTCCCCCCTCACCCAGGGCCGTCAGCCGATAGGTCGTCGTCGCGGCGGGCCACACCAAGAGCGAGGAGCCCGTCACGACGCCGAGGCCCGGTTCAATCCGCACCTCCATCGCGTCCGTGACCTCCCACTCCAACACCACGCTCTGCCCCCTCTCGATTTGCAACGGAGTGGCGAGGAGGCGCGTGATCATCGGAGGCGGCGGGAGCCGTCCGGCGTCCACCACGGTGCCGGCGTCCTCGGTGGCTCCCGCATCCAGGAGTTCCAAGTCCTCCTGGGAGCCGGAATCCGCGACGACGCCCGCGTCCCTGACGACGCCCGCGTCCTCGACAACGCCCGCGTCCCCGACGACGCCCGCGTCCTCGATAACGCCCGCGTCCCTGACGACGCCCGCGTCCTCGACGACCCCCGCGTCCTCTCGCACTGCGTCATCGTGGATGCCGCAACCCGGCGAAACCACCAGACACAACGTCAACCACGCTGACAACAGGGTCCAGCGCATCATTTGTCTCCAAATTTCTCGGCAGCCGGAGAGAAATTGACAGGGTGTGTCATGTTTCGATGCCGAGGCCTGACCCGTGAGACCACGAGCGGGAAGGCGCGCTTGTCTTCATCCATTCGAGACGGAAACTCAAACACGAGGCGCTCGAAGCATCTCTCGAAGAGCAAGCTGGCCAGTGGCCTCACCGTGGGTACGAAGGCAGGCCCGGTGAGGATACTCCATTCAGGGGAATCGTGAACGCCCCCACCCCGGATTCAGTGACGCTGTTCCTTTGCGCGCCATCTTGACAATCGGCGAAAACCCAGAGCCTCCCCGTGATTCCTGCCTTGACAGCCATTAGGTTGGAGAATATCAGGTTTTCCAGGACAAACCCCCAAGCCGCGATCGACCCATGAAAACTCTCGGACCCGCCCTCGCCTTCGCCCTGCCGTTGCTCTCTTCCGCGCCGACGTGGGCGCAGAACGCGCCCGCCACCTGGACGGAGCACTGGTTCGAGCACAACCAGACGGTCTCGCGGGTCTATCAAGACAAGGACGTGGCCGTGTATTTCGACTCGGCCGTGAACCGATCGATCACCTGGCCCAACGGCTTCGTCGGCGACGTGTGGAGGTACACCCGGAGGACCTACGGGCAGTTCGGCACGGACGCGCAGCTCTACGCCATCTTCCACACGGCGAAGTACAGCGGGGGCCATCCGTCCACGTACTTCGACACCAGCCATGACAGCCGTAACGTCATCGACGTGGGCTCCTCGTCCTCCACCGCCTGGACGAGCGGGACGGGCAATGACCTGGACATCGTCACCCACGAGGTCGCACACATCGTGGAAGGTGCCTCCAAGGGCGTCCACAACTCCCCCGCCTTCGGCCTGTGGGGGGACAGCAAGTGGGCGGAGATCTTCGTCTATGACGTCTACGTGGGACTGGGCCGGACCAGTGATGCCAATCGCTGGTACAACCTGATGCTGAACACGACGGACGGCTTCCCCCGGAGCAACACCCACTGGTTCAGGGATTGGTTCTATCCCATCTACAAGAACTACGGCGGAGCCACGGTGCTCAACCGTTACTTCTCCCTGCTGGCCCAGTACTACCCGAAGAACGGAAACGACTACGCGCGCTCTCTGAACTGGGGCGAGTTCATCCACTTCTGGAGCGGCGCGGCGGGCGTGAACCTGAAGACCCTCGCCACCTCCGCCTTCGGCTGGCCCACCGAGTGGGAGACCCAGTTCGTCCAGGCGCAGCGCAGCTTCCCCTTCACCTACGCGTCCCCGGGACCCAACGCCACCACCCTGTACCAGGACATCAACCATGGCGGCTACGCGGCGGCGCTGCCCGTGGGCCGCTACAACCTCGCCACCTTGAAGGCCTGGGGCGTGCGCGACAACGACATCACCTCGCTCAAGGTCGCCAACGGCTACAAGGTCACCCTGTACGCCGATGACAACTTCACCGGCGCCAGCCTCACCAAGACGGCGGACGATGCCTCGCTCGTGGATGACGGCTGGAATGACGTGGCGACGTCCATCATCGTGGAAGCCTCGGGCGCGGCGAGCTCCCAGCTCATCCAGGCGGAGTCCTACAGCGCCATGCTCGGGATCATCACCGAGGCGACCACGGATTCGGGCGGGGGCTCGAACGTGGGCGCGATCGACACGGCGGACTGGCTGGCCTACAACAACATCCAGTTCCCGGTCTCCGGCACGTACACCGTCGAGTACCGCGTCTCCAGCCTGTCCGGCGGAGGAAGCCTCTCCCTGGACCTCAACGCGGGCGCCACCGTCCTGGGCTCGCTGAACATTCCGTCGACGGGCGGCTGGCAGAACTGGACCACCCTCTCGCATACGGTCAACGTGACCGCGGGAACCTACAACGTCGGAATCTATGCCCCGACGGGGGGATGGAACCTCAACTGGCTGCGCATCACCCGCACGCCCTGAGCCCCTTTCCGAAGGGGAGGGCGCAGGTGGGCAATCACCTCGCGTTCCCCTCCGGAGACGAGCCGAGGCGTAGCCGTACCCGCTGGGCGTGCTCGCTCAGACCGTTGTTGTTCAGCCGATCCGCCGCCCACGACACCGCTGACGGCCACGAGGCCTGGATGGAGTACGGCACGACGGAAGGCTTGATGCGGTGGACGATGACCCTCGCCATCAGCGCCAGGGTCGGTGAGTTGATGAGCGCCACGATTCCCATCGACCACTGGCGCATCAGGACGGTCTGCTGACGCAGGAACAGCCACTGCTGCTCGCGCTGCTCGAAGGTGAGGGATTGGAGCTGGCGGATGTCCACCAGGGAGACGAACCGCTCTCCCCGCCGCAGATAGGACAGGGTGCGCGCGAACAGCTCCTCGTTCTGCGCGTTCGTGATCACCCGCGGGAACGTCACCCGCAGCAGGGGCCAGAGCGAATCGTCCATGAGGATGGAGGTTGGCGAACCCATGCGGGGAAAATGGTACCCGCCAGCCATGGTCCCCGGAGGCGGCTGCTCGACGCCAGAGACGCTCCGTTCCATGGCACCAGGGGGGGGGCGGTAGTGCATCATGATGACGCAGCGTACCATGACGCGGGGTGGTGTGAGCGCCTCACCCCCCGGCGAAAGACTCGAAACGCCTCGGGCCCCCGTGGAAGTGCTCATCCAGGAAGGCCTCGGCCCGCTCCCGCGCGGCGTTCGTGCTGGACGAGGACCCGTCCGCGCCCCCCCAGGAGGCGAAGCGCGCGCGCTCCAGCACCGACGAGAACCGGTCCGGTTCGGGCTCCAGCCCCCGCTCCACCTCCGCGAGCAGGGCGTGTGCCCGCTCCACCACCGCGAGCGCCTCCTCGAGGGAAACCGTCTGGCGGGTCAGCGCGCCGAGCAACCGGCAGCCATAGCGGCGGCAGCCTTCCGGGCGGGCCCCGTAGACGGAGCACTGGCGCGCGTGGAGGGCCGGACAGCATTGACGAAGGGCGGGCGCGCCCCCGGTGAGCCGTACCACCTCGAGCCCGTGGCGCCGGGCCGCGTCCACCTCGGCGTGTTCGAGGGGCACGTGGCTGAAGAGGTTGCCGTCGCAGCACAAGCCACAGCGACGGCACAGGTCGGACGAGGACATGGGGCCTCCAGGCATCGCGCCGCGGTGAGCCTGCGCGCGCAGCGCATCTTGCGACGATTCCGGGGCCCCTGCACGCCCACCACCCGGGTCAGTAGTTGACCTGGAGCTGGATGCGCGTCACGTCGCCGCGCTGCTGGACGTAGGGCGCGCGGGACGAGGTGCGATCCGAGACCAGATACGCCGCCGTCACCTCGAGCGCCTTGAGGATCTGCCACTCCACGCCCATCTCCAGCTCGCGCACGTCGTAGCGGGGGGCGTTCGTCTCGAACTTCTTGCCACCCTCGTAGAGCGTGCCACGCACGTAGGGGATGAGCGACACGCCGAGCACGTTGTCCAGCTTGTACATGAGCTGCGCGTAGCCACCGCGCAGCGGGCGGCTGTCGATGGTGAAGTCCCCGAAACCGCCCGTGGAGGGCCCGCGGCCCACGTTGTACTCGGCCATGAAGCCAATCGGCTGCGGGTAGATGACCAGGCTCACGTTCGCGCGGGCGTCCACGAGGTCGTTCTCCCCGTTGGCCAGCGCGTACGGCGCCCCCGTGCTCGGCGAGACGGTGACGTTGAAGCGGCCGTAATAGCCTCCCGCGCCGACCTCGACGAACTGCTTGCCGAAGAGGAAGGGCCAGGTCACGCGGCCCACGACATGCAGGTTGTCATTGCGCTCGGGCCGGTTGGCCGTCTGCCCGTTGTAGACACCCAGGCCCACCACGCCGTAGTCGCCCGAGCCCTTCAGGTTGTTGTCGACCAGATCCTTGAAGCGCTTGCGGATCTCGCTCGGCGCCCAATAGAAGAAGATGCCCAGGTCGCGCTCGTCCTTGACCGCGCTGTTGATGGCGTCGTTGCGGTCGAAGGCCAGACGGTTCTGGCTCGACTGGAGGTTCTCGAAGCCATACGGCACCTTCGACTGGCCCACGCGCAACCGGAACTCCTTGGCCGGGTCCAGGAAGATGTCGGCGTACCAGTCGCGCAGGATGGCCACGTTGAACTGATCCGAGATGACCGAGGCGAAGTCGGGCTGCAGGTAGATGGACACCCGCTCGTGCACGTCACCGTAGATGATGAGCCGCGCCCGCCGGATGCCAAAGCCGTTGTTCTTGCCCAGGAACCGGTCACCCTGGTCGTTGATGAGATCCTCGTTGACGCGGAAGCTCGGCAGCCGGTTGTAGCGGAACTGCGTGTAGCCCCGGAGGCGGATCTTCTCGTACCAGGGGGTCTCCTTCTTGGGGGCCTCGGGAGGCGGCGTCACGGCGGCGGGCGGAGCGCTGGGAGCGGCCGGCTCGGTGTTCGTGGGCGGCTCGGTGTTCGCGGCCGGCGCGCCGGAAGCCGCGGGAGTCTCGGGGCTCCCCGTCTGCTGGGCATGGGCCAGCGGAGACAGGAACAGCGTGGCACCAGGCAGCAGCGCGAGGAGGACGGATCGGGAAGAAGCAGTGAGGTGCATGGCGGGGCTCGACACGCGGGCGGGAGGACCCCGGGCTCGCGTGTGGCGCACCCCGTACCCAATCCGTATGCACCCCGACAACAAAGGGCGGAGCCCGTCGCGAAAGTGTCACAGGGTCACGGCGGCGTGTCTCAAGTGTCACCCAGACGTCACGAAAACGATCACCCGCCTCCGATTCCTTGACCCGAAATACGAGGTTTATCCCTCTTTCAGGCTGTTCTCGAAGGAGCGGTCTTGCACAAACCATTCGAACTCAGAAGTCTGGCGGTCGGAGCCCTTCTCACCACCCTGGTGGCCTGCACGGGACAGCCCGATCCCGCGGAGGTGCTGGACGAGCCCATGGGGACCCAGGAGGCGAGAGCACTCTCCACCCGGGTCGTCGGCTACTTCCCCACATGGCAGGGGGACGTCAACGCCATCCAGTACGACAAGCTCACCCACATCAACTACTCCTTCCTGTTGCCCACGGCGCAGGGCGGGCTGACGGGGCTGAGCAGCGGGGATGCGCGGCTGCGCTCGCTGGTGCAGGCGGCACACGCCAAGGGCGTCAAGGTGCAGGTGGCGGTGGGCGGCTGGATGGATGGCAATGACTCGCCCTTCGAGCAGCTGGCCGCCAACGCCTCGGCGCGCACCACCTTCGTCAACAACGTGCTGACCTTCGTGGATCAGGCCGGACTGGATGGCGTGGACATCGACTGGGAGTGGCCGGACCCCGGCGCCTCGTCCCAGAACTTCGGCGCGCTGATGAACCAGTTGGGCACGGCGCTGCACGCGCGGGGCAAGATCCTCACCGCCGCGGTGCTCGCCACGGGCGGCGACGGCATCCCCACCTCGTCCTTCGCCGACGTGGACTTCCTGAACATCATGGCCTACGACGCGGGCTATCCCCACTCGTCGTATGACGTCGCCCTCCAGTCGATGAATTACTGGCTCGGCCGCGGTCTGCCCGCGAGCAAGGCGGTGCTGGGCGTGCCCTTCTACGGCAAGGACTCGGGCAACGGGGCCTACACCTACGCGCAGCTCGTCGCCATGGACCCCCAGGCCCCCAACAAGGACGTGGTCAACGGCATCTATTACAACGGCATCCCCACCATCAAGAGCAAGGCCCAGCTCGCGCTGCAGCGCGGCGGCGGCATCATGATCTGGGAGATCTCCCAGGACACCACCTCGAGCACGACGTCGCTGCTCAACGCCATCTCCCAGGTCGTCGGTGGCGGCACCACCAACCCGGCGCCGTCCGTGAACCTCACCTCCCCCGCCAACGGCACGACCTTCACGCCCGGCAGCACCATCACCGTGAGCGCCAATGCCTCGGACTCCAACGGCCGCGTCACGAAGGTGGAGTTCTACGCGGGCAGCCAGAAGCTGGGCACGTTCACCTCCGCGCCCTACAGCCTCGCCTGGCTCAACGTGGCGGCGGGCAGCTACACGCTGACGGCCGTGGCCACCGACGATGGCGGCGCGACCACCACCTCGGCGGCCGTCTCCATCACCGTCACCAGCGGCAACGGCGGCTCCTGCGCCGGAGTGGCCGCGTGGAGCGCGACCCAGGTCTACGTGAAGGGGGACCAGGCCACCTCGGGCGGCAAGCTGTGGCGCGCCAAGTGGTGGACCCAGAACGAGGTCCCCACCCAGAGCGACTGGGGCGTCTGGGAGCTGATCGGCAACTGCTGAGCGGCGCATGAGTCACCCGGAAAGAAGGACTTCCGGGTGATATGGTCCGCGCGGAACATCATGAGCACCTCCGCCCCGGACGACATCCGCATTGGCAGCATCCTTCGCGACACCTACGAAATCGTGTCCCTGCTGGGCACCGGAGGCATGGGCAAGGTCTTCCTCGCCCGGCACCTGCGGCTGCCCGGCAAACAGGTGGCGGTGAAGGTCCTCCTCAGTGACGAGGAGGTGACGGCCGACCAGTACGCGCGCTTCCGCCGCGAAGCGGAGATCACCTCGCGGCTCGGGCACCCCAACATCGTCGGGGTGCTCGACTTCCACGGGCCCGAGGGCGAGGGCGGGGCCCCCTTCCTGGTGCTGGAGTACCTGAGCGGCGAGACCCTGTCCCGGCGGCTCAAGCGAGGTCCCCTGCCGCTGCCCGAGGCCCTGTTCGTCGCGCGGCAGATGGGCTCGGCGCTCCACGCGGCCCACCAGGCGGGCGTCATCCATCGCGACCTGAAGCCCGGCAACGTGTTCCTCGTGCCCACCGAGTCCTGGGATGTCGCCGGCTACCAGGTGAAGCTGCTCGACTTCGGCATCTCCAAGCTCGTCACGGCCCAGACCGTGCGCACGCAGGACGACGTGCTCATGGGCACCCCCCGGTACATGTCCCCCGAGCAGGCCAGGGGCCAGAACACCAAGGTGGACGCGCGCTCGGACCTCTTCGCGCTCGGCGTCATCGTCTACGAGATGCTCTCCGGCAAGTCGCCCTTCGCCGACGAGTCCGTGGTGGGCATCCTCTACCGCATCGTGAACGAGCCGGTGGACCCCCTCGCCGCCATCTGTCCGCACCTGCCCGCGTCCGTCTGCGCCGCGGTGGACAAGGCCCTGTCGAAGCAACCCGCCGACCGTCAGCCCAGCATCGCGGCCTTCATCGAGGAGCTGACCGGCGCGGCCCCCAGCGCCTCCTCGGCGCGGCCCGAGCCCCAGCCCGCCAGCCAGGAGACGCCCCCGGTGCCCGTGAGCGCGGGAGGGGACCGGGGTGGACCATCCGCGGCCTCCATCGCCGCCGTGCCCGCGACCGTGGCCGGGCGCAAGGCGCCCTCCGCCCAGGAGGCGGTCGCGACCGTTCGCCCCGGGGCGGTGCAGGCGGCGCCTCCCTCGGCGATGGAGGCACCCCCCTCGATGATGGAGGCACCGCCCCCCTCGATGGTGGGGCCCGCGCCCTCGCTCCCGGGTAGCGCGGCGCCCGCGAAGTCCTCGCGGACCGCCCTCATCGGCGCCGTCCTCGCGCTGCTCGTGGGAGCCGGGGGCGTCGTGGCGTTCCTGTCGCGTGGAACACCTCCCGCCTCCACTCCCGTGACGCAGCCCCCTCCTCCGGCAGTCGCCACCACCACCGCCCCCCCGCCTCCCGCGCCTGAGCCCGCTCAGCAGACTCCGCCCGCTCAGCAGACTCCACCCACCCAGGACACGCCTCCCCCCGAAACCACCGAGCCCGCCGCCTCGGCCACCGCCCCCCAGCCCACCTCTCGTCCCGTGACCCGGCCCCAGGCCCCCGAGGTCCTGCCCGCCGGTGTGCGAGAGATGATGGAGCAGGCGGAACAGGCGTTGAAGGCGAACCAGTCCACCGAGGCCATCCGGCTCGCCCGACTCAGCCAGCGCACGAAGGTCACGGGAGCGTCCTTCTCCCTGCTCACGCGCGCCCATTGCCAGCAAGGCGACCTCAACAACGCCCGCGCCCAATGGAGCCGGGTGCCCGAGTCGCAGAAGGCCCTCGTCCGGAAATACTGCAAACAACACGACATCGAGCTCTGACTTCTCATGTGCTCCGAAGGCGTACCCTCCACGCCGGAAGTACGGATGCGTTGACACGCCACTGCCCCACTTCCAGCATCCGTCTCCATGCGGAGTGACCTTCCTGGTGGAGTGCGATTCACGGGCCTCGTGCTCGTCTCTGTTCTCGTGTCGATGCTGGCCTCCGGCTGTGGAGGAGGGGGCGAATGTGGAGACGGGACACGCCAGTCGGCGGAGTCCTGCGACGATGGCAACACGGTGGACGGCGACGGCTGCGCCGCGAGCTGTCGCGCGGTCGAGGAGGGCTGGGCGTGCGACACGCCGGGCCAGGCCTGTATCCGCACGACCTGTGGCAATGGCACCCGGGACAACACCGAGACCTGTGACGATGGCAACACCACCGCGGGTGACGGCTGTGACACCCGCTGCCTGGTGGAAGAGGGTTGGAGCTGCACCGCGCAGGGGGATCGCTGCTTCGCCGCCACCTGTGGCGATCGCATCATCGCCGGGGACGAGGAGTGCGAGGACGGCAACGCCCTCCCCGGCGATGGCTGCGGCGCGACCTGCCGGCTGGAGCCCGGCTACAAGTGCCCGGCGGCCGGCGAGCCCTGCGTCCGCACGGTCTGCGGGGATCGCGTCGTCGAGGGCACGGAGCAGTGCGACGACGGCAACAACAACCTGGGCGATGGCTGCTCGCCCCTGTGCACCACCGAGCCCCGCTGCTCCGGCGGCACCTGCGCGAGCACCTGCGGGGATGGCGTCCTGTTGCCCAATGATCCGAAGGAGCAGTGCGATGACGGCAACACGCGCGCCAACGACGGCTGCTCGCCCACGTGCACGCTCGAGCCGGGCTTCAGCTGCCAGTCCGTCGATTCGGCCACGCCCGAGATGGTGTCCATTCCCGTCGTCTACCGCGACTTCCGCGGCAATGATCTGACGAACCCCAAGGGCCACGTCGACTTCGAGAACTCCAATGGCGCGGAGCTCGGCATCTGTGGGCCGCTCTATTCGCCCCTGTCCGCGGACGGCAAGCCCGTGTACGCGAAGGAGGGGGTGGCCAGCACCACCACCCACGGCCGGGCGGCGTTCGATCAATGGTACCGGGACGTCGAGGGTGTGAACCTGACGATGGTGGGCTCGCTGGAGCTCGCGCGCCAGGGAGACACCGGCACCTACCGGTTCGAGGACACGACCTTCTTCCCGCTCGACAACCTGGGCTGGGTTGCCCAGGGCAAGGAGATCACGCGCAAGGACAACAGCGGGGTCGATCACAACTTCAGCTTCACCAGCGAGGCCCGCTACTGGTTCGAGTACAAGGGCACCGAGGTGCTCAACTTCCTGGGGGATGATGACGTCTGGGTGTTCATCAACGGCCGGCTGGCGTTGGATCTCGGCGGTGTCCACGGAGCGCAGGAGGGCATCATCACCCTGAAGAACCAGGCCACCAACCTCGGCCTCCAGGTGGGCGGCATCTACGAGGCGGTGGTGTTCCAGGCCGAGCGCCACACCTCGGCCTCCTCGTACAGGCTCACGCTCACCAACTTCCTCACCCGCCGCACCCAGTGCACGCCCACCTGCGGCAATGGGACGGTGGACCCGGGCGAGGAGTGTGACGAGGGGGCCAACAACGGCTCCGGTCAGTGCACCCGCGCGTGCGTGTTCGGCCCCCGCTGCGGCGACAACGTCGTCCAGCCCGAGGCCGGCGAGCAGTGCGACGACGGCAACACCGTCAATGGCGACGGGTGCAGCGCCCTCTGCAAGGCGGAGATCAAGTAGGCCAGGGCACGGCGGCGCCTGGGCTATCGTTCCTCCCCGCTGACGAGGGAGGACACCATGGCGCCGAACCCACTGGACGAGCAGCAGCAGCAGACCCCTGCCCAGCCCCCGAGGGAGGCCCCCTTCGGGGGGCCCGTGGTCCTGGACAAGGAGAGTCTGGAGTTCATGACCCGGGCCCATGCCGTCTACGCCGAGCTGCGCGACAAAGGCCCCATCGTGCGTGTTCCCTCCGGGCGCGGCATCGTGGACCGGGCGCAGGCCGAGCGCGCGTCACCGGGGGCGTCTTCCCCGGAGCAATACTTCGTGACCCGCTACGACGAGGCCGTGTCCATCCTCATGGAGGAGAAGCTCTCGTCCGATGTGCTCAAGGCCATGCCCCCCGAGCAGCGCGCGCGCATGGACGCCGCCATGCCCGAGGAGCTGCGCCCCATCGTGCGCAGCATCCTGGTGCTCGATCCCCCGGACCACACGCGGCTGCGCAAGCTCGTGCAGCCCAACTTCACCGCGCGCGCCATGGAGGCGCTCAAGCCGCGCATCCAGCGCATCGTGGAGGACCTGCTCGACAAGGCCGAGCGCGAGGCGGCCACGCGCGGTGAGGTGTCCCCCGACCGGCGGTTGGATCTGGTCGAGTCCTTCGCCTACCCGCTGTCCATCACCGTCATCAGCGACATGCTCGGCATTCCCGTGGAGGAGCGGGAGACGGTCTATCCCTGGGCGGAGCGGCTCCTGCGGGCCAAGGGGCCAGAGGGCATGATGGATGGAGAGACGCGCGCCGGCTTGACTGCCTTCGCGAACTACCTCGAGTCCCTGTTCGCACGGAAGCGGCAAGCGCCCGCCGAGGACATGATCAGCCAGATGGTCCAGGTCCAGGAGGACGGAGACATCCTCTCCCCCCAGGAACTGCTGTCGATGGTGTTCATCCTCTTCTTCGCCGGGCACCTGACGACCGTCAACCTGATCGGCAATGGAGTCGTCGCGCTCCTGAGCCACCCCGAGCAGCACGCCCGCTTCCTCGAGGACCCCGCCGCCTGCGTCAAGGGCATGGTGGAGGAGACGCTGCGCTACTGGGGGCCGGTCGACTTCATCGGCGGCCCGCGCATCGCCCTCGAGGACCTCGACGTGGGGGGAACACGCGTGCCTCGCGGAGCGAAGGTGGCGGTGGGACTCGCCTCGGCCAACCGGGACCCCCGGCGCTTCACCAACCCGGACGCGTTCGACATCTCGCGGCCCGATGCCCACCGGCACATCGCCTTCGGCAAGGGCATCCACGTCTGCATCGGAGCCCCCCTGGCGCGGCTCGAGGCCGAGCTGGCCTTCGAGGCCCTGTTCCGCCGATGGCCGGAGCTGCGGCTGGCACAACCCGCCGGACAGCTCGAGCTCAGCATGGGGGCCGCGCTGCGCGGCTTCAAAAGGATCCCGGTCGTGTTTTAAGTGCGGCCATGACCTTCCCGAGAGTTTCGAGGCGCGTTCCATGTGCTCCCCTCCTCGCCGCGCTCGCCTTGCTTCTGGGCGCGAGGAAGGGCCGTGCGGAGGAGCCGGTGACGATCGATCCGGCACGGCTGTCGGAGATCGTCAAGACGCTCGCCTCGGACGAGTTCGCGGGCCGGGCACCGGGAGGGCCCGGCGAGGCCAGGACCGTCGAGTACCTCATCCGCCAGTTCAAGGAGGCGGGCCTGGAGCCCGCCGGCGAGAAGGGCGGTTGGACGCAGAAGGTCCCCCTGGTCCGCTTCCAAACGCAGGAGGACGCCACCGTGAACCTGTTCGCCGGGGGCCAGGACACGCCGCTGCACCAGGGCCAGGAGGTGGTGGTCAACACGCTGCGCCCGGTGAGCCGCGTGAAGATCGACAAGGCGCCGCTGGTGTTCGTGGGCTACGGCGTCTCCGCGCCCGAGCGGGGATGGGATGACTTCAAGGGCGTCGAGCTGCGCGGGAAGATCGCCGTCTTCCTCATCAACGATCCCGACTTCGAGGCGCGCGAGGGAGAACCCGTCCACGGCAGGTTCGGCGGCCGGGCGGCCACGTACTACGCCCGCTGGACCTACAAGTACGAGGAGGCGGCCCGGCGGGGCGCGCTCGGAGCGCTGATCATCCACGAGACCCCGGGCGCGGGCTATGGCTGGTCCACGGTCCAGGCGGGCCACGGCGAGACCTACGACATCGTCCGGGCCCAACCCGCCCGGGAGAAGGTCCTGATGCAGGGGTGGCTCCACCGCGACGCCGCCACCGCGCTGTTCACGCGCGCGGGGTTGGACCTGGAGCAGCTCGAGAACGAGGCACGCACCGCGGGCTTCAAGCCCGTCCCGCTCGAGGGAGCCCACCTGAGCACCGACTACCGCGTGACCCACGCGCGCGCCGACAGCCACAACGTGCTGGGCAAGCTGCCCGGCAAGCAGCGCCCCCGCGAGGCCATCATGTACGGCGCCCACTGGGACGCCTACGGCACCGGTCCGGCCGATGCCTCCGGCGACACGGTCCGCCATGGCGCCGTGGATGACGCCATCGGGCTGGCCGGCATGATCGAGATCGCTCGCGTCTTCCAGCGCGAACCGAGGCCCGCGCGCACGGTCCTCTTCGCCGCCTGGACCGCCGAGGAGCGGGGCCTGCTCGGCTCGGAGTACTACGCCGCGCATCCGCTCCAACCCCTCGCCACCCTGGCGGCGAACCTGACCATGGACGTGCTACAGACCGCCGGGCCCGCGCGCGACGTCGTGCTCGTCGGCCATGGGCAGAACGAGCTCGAGGACGATCTCGCCCGGGCCGCCGCGAAACAGGGCCGCACCGTCACCCCCGATGCGAAACCCGAGCGGGGCCTGTTCTACCGCGCGGACCATTTCTCGCTGGCCCGGCGCGGCGTGCCGGTGCTCCTGTTGATGGGGCTGGGCGGCGGCCACGATCTGGTGGACGGAGGCCGGGAGGCCGGCGACAAATGGGTCGCGGATTACACCGCGCGCTGCTACCACCAACCCTGCGATGCCTGGAGCGCCAGTTGGGATCTGCGCGGCGCCGCCCAGGACGTGCACCTGCTCCATGACATCGGCCGGGAGCTGGCCACGTCCACTCGCTGGCCCCAGTGGAAGCCCGGCTCGGAGTTCAAGAGCATCCGTGACCGCTCGGCGTCCGCCCGCAGGTGAACTCAGGACCCTGGGGTGGGGCACGCCCGTTCCATACTCTCAGCATCTGAGCGGACAGGCTCTCGGTCCGTGGTAGTCGAACCATTATTCGAGGAGGAGCAGCCGGCAAGAGCGGATACGGAGTTGTTCTATGCTCGGTGCGCCCCCATGCGTCTCCCTGGCTACTCCCTCCTCGGACTCCTGCAGTCCACCTCCTCCAACCTCCTGTACCGTGCACTGCGCGAGGTGGATGGCCAGCCCGTCATCCTGAAGACCCCCCGTTCCGACTTCCCGGGGGCCCGCGAGCGCGCCCACCTCCAGCACGAGTACACGCTCCTGCAGCGGCTGCGGGATACGCCCGGCGTCGTCCAGGTGCACGCCTATGAGTTGCTCCAGGAGCGTCCCGTGCTCGTCCTCGGCAACGAGGGCGGCGCCTCGCTCTCCGAGCACCAGGACCGACCCTTCCCCGTCGCGCGCTTCCTCCCCATCGCCCTGGACCTGTGTACCACCCTGGCCGAGGTGCACCGCCGGGGCGTCATCCACAAGGACATCAAGCCCGGCAACATCCTCCTGTCCTCGTCCGGGCAGCCCTGGCTCATCGACTTCGGCATCTCCACCCTCCAGCGGACGCAGCACGTGGAGGCGGCGCCCGCCGCGCTCGTGGAGGGCACACCGGCCTACATGTCTCCGGAGCAGACGGGGCGGATGAACCGGGCGCTGGACTACCGCACCGACCTCTATTCCCTGGGCGTCACCTTCTACCAATTGCTCACGGGGCGTCTGCCTTTCACGGGCAGGGACCTGCTGGAGTGGTTTCATGCCCACCTGGCCCAGGCGCCCGTGCCCCCGCACCAGGTGGTGCCCGACCTGCCGCCGGCCCTCTCCGCGCTGGTGATGAAGCTGCTGTCCAAGCGGGCCGAGGATCGCTACCAGGGAGCGGAGGGCCTGCGCTTCGACCTGGAGCGCCTCCTGAATGGAGAGCGGGACTTCCCCCTGGGGCAGAAGGACGTGCCCGCGCGCTTCCTCCTGCCGCAGCGGCTGTATGGCCGGCAGGCCGAGGTGGCGACGCTGCTGGAGGCGTTCGAGCGCGTGGCCCGGACGGGCCGGCCGGAGTGGGTGCTCGTGCGCGGCTACTCGGGCATCGGCAAGTCCTCCGTCGTGAAGGAGCTGCACCAGCCAGTCCTGCGCAGCCGGGGCTTCTTCCTCCAGGGCAAGTTCGAGCAGTACCAACGGGACAAGCCCTACGCCACCCTGGTGCAGGCCCTGCGGGGCCTCATCCAACACCTGCTGGCCGGCAGTGACGCGGAGCTGGCCACCTGGCGCCAACGCCTGCTGGAGGCCCTGGAAGGACAGGGCGAGGTGTTGCTGGAGATGGTGCCCCAGCTCGAGCTCATCCTGGGCAGACAGCCCGCCGTGGAGGACCTGCCGCCCGAGGCGGCCCAGCACCGCGTCCACCACCTCTTCCAGCGCCTGCTGAGCGTCTTCGCCACGGGGGAGCACCCCCTCGTCCTCTTCCTGGACGACTTGCAGTGGGCGGACACCGCCTGCCTCGCGTTCATCCAATACCTGATGACCCACCCGGACACGCCCTCCGTGCTGTGGGTGGGGGCCTACCGGGACAACGAGGTGAGTCCCACGCATCCGCTCATGTTGACGCTCGCCACGGCGCGCAAGACGGGGACGCGGTTCTCGGACATCCACCTGGGAGCCTTGTCGCTCGAGCAGACGCGCCAGCTCGTGACGGATGCCCTGCCCGGGGCCCAGGAGGACATGGTGTGGCCCCTGTCCGCGCTGGTGTGGGAGAAGACGGCGGGCAACCCCTTCTTCCTGTTGCAGTTGTTGCAGACCCTCCACCAGGAAGAGCTGGTGACGCGTGCCCCCGAGGGCGGCTGGTGCTGGGACGAAGCGGGCGTGAAGGCGTGTGGCTACTCGGACAACGTGGTGGACTTCATGGCGAGCCGGCTGCGCCAGTTGCCCCCGGACACGCAGCACCTGCTCCAACTGGCCGCGGGCGTGGGCGGCTCCTTTCCGCTCGACCTCCTCGCCCTGCTGTCCGAGCGGGAGGCCCCCGACGTGGAGCGCTGGCTGGAGCCGGCCCTGGTGGAGGGATTGGTGCTCCAGACCGGTCCCCTGGAGCTGAGATTCCAGCATGACCGCATCCAACAAGCCGCCCATGGCCTCACTCCCCGGGAGGAACGCGAGCGCCTGCACCTGCGCATCGGCCGCCTGCTGCTGCGGGGCCTGGGCGCCGAGGAGCTCGAGGAGCGCCTCTTCGACGTGGTGGGACAGCTCAACGCGGGCGTGAAGCTGCTGGACGACGTCGAGGAGCGCACGCGGCTGGCGCACCTCAATGCCCGGGCGGGCTTCCGGGCCAGGAACTCCACGGCCCATCAATCCGCCGTGGGCTACCTCGGCCTGGCCTTCTCCCTGCTGCCCGGAGATCCGTGGCAGACGCACCCGGAGCTGGCCCTCAACCTGCGCATGGCCCACGCCGCCAGTGAGATGGTGCTGGGCCATACCGCCCAGGCCCTCCAGTTGGTGGACGAGGCGTCACACCACGCCCGAACGCGCCTCGACATCGTCTCCGCCTACATTCTCAAGAGCCGCCTCCAGTTGCTCACGGGCGACACCCAGGCCAGTTTGCGCAACCTCCTGGAGTGTCTGGAGAGGTTTGGAATCCCCCTGCCACTCTCCCCTTCCGCCGAGGAGCTGCGCGCCGCGGGAGCGGAACTGGAAGAATTGCTGGAACGGCACTCCGTCGAGAGCCTGCTCGATCTGCCCGTCATGACGGATCCCGACGTGACGGCGCTCCAGAATGCCTTGTCGAGCCTGGCCACCCTGGCGCTGTTCATCAGCCCCGGCCTGGCCACCATCGCCGCCCTCCGCTCCGTGGTCCTGAGCATCCGCCATGGCAACACGGAAGCCTCGGCGAACAGCTACATCCTCTGCGCGGCCTGGTATTGCATGATCCGCCAGAAGTACGACAAGGCCCATGCCTTCGGCAAACTCGCCCACGAGCTGATCGAGCGCTACCCCAACTCCCTCTACCGGGGCCGGGTCCTCGCCTTCTACGCCGGCCTGGCCAGCCTTCGCGAGCCCTTCTCCCAGACCCACAAATACAGCCTCGCCGCCTTCGAATATGCGCAGCGCCTGGGAGACTCTCCGGCCGCCTGCGTTCACGGCTTCTCCATCAGCCGCCGCCTCCTGGTCGAGGGCCGTGAGCTCTCCGAGGTCCACCAGGAGATCCAGGCGTTCGTCGAGTTCTCACGCAAGGCCAACTATCGGATCTTCGAACTCCTGACGCGCTACCACGAAAGGTTCGTGCAACAACTGCGAGGGTCTACCCCCTCCTTCTCCTCTCCAGATGGAGAGGGCTTCGATGAAGAGAGCACCGAGGCGACCATCGTCAGTGGTCGCTCGGCGCAGCACTACAACATGTTTCTCTTCATCAAGCTCCAGTCCCGCTTCGTCTGTGGCGACTACGAGCAGGCGCGCCGGGCGCGCGCCCTCGCCACCCCGGAGGCCCGCCGGACTCCCGGCGACACCGCGGCGTTCGCCTACCAGCTCTATGGAGCACTCACCCTCGCCGCCTGCCACCGCAACGCCTCCGCCGAGGAGCAGCGGGAGTTCCTCGAGGACATCGAGGCCCACCGCCAACAGCTCGCGGGTTGGGCCAGTGGCTGCCCGGCGAACTTCCTCGCCGCCGAGCGGCTGGTAGCCGCCGAGCTGGCCCGGCTCCGCGGCCACACCGAAGAGGCCCTGCGCGCCTACGAAGCCTCCCTGTCCGCGGCGCGCGAATACGGTGCGCACCACCTGGTGGGCCTCATCTGCGAGCTGGCCGCCCGCTGCTGCAAGGACCTGGGGCTGCCCTCGCTCACGACCGCCTACATCCGTCAGGCCCACGAGGGCTACATCCAGTGGGGCGCCCACGGCAAGGCCCGCCAACTGGAGGAGCAGTGGCCCCAACTCCTCGTCATCGCCACCACCCAGGACACCACCACCACGGGGACGGGCGTGCAGCGCATCGACGCGCTCGCCGTCATCAAGGCCCAGCAGGCCATCTCCAGTGAGATCGTCCTCGAGCGGCTGGTGGCCACCCTCATGCGCGTCGCCCTGGAGAGCGCCGGAGCGCAACGCGGCGCCTTCCTCCTGCTCCAGGACGACGCGCTGCAACTGGTGGCGCTCGAGCCCCCCTTGGAGCGCCAGGGCGAGGCCCTCCAGCCCCACGAGCTGCCCCTCTCCCTGCTGGCCTACGTGCGCCGCACCGGCGAGCACGTCCTGCTCGACGACACCGCCCAACCCCACCCCTTCTCCTCCGACGTCTACTTCTCCTCGTCCTCCGCCCGCTCCGTGCTGTGCCTGCCCCTGCGCCGCCAGGACACCCTCCAGGGCCTGCTCTACCTGGAGAACTCGCTCTCCTCCGAGACCTTCTCCCACGGCCGGCTCTCGCTCCTGGAGCACCTCGCCTCGCAGGCGGCCATCTCCATCGAGAACGCCCGCCTCTACGCGGACGTGCGCAAGGCCGAGACCGCCCTGCGCCACGCCAACGAGGAGCTGGAGGCGCGCGTCCAGCAGCGCACCCACGAGCTGAGGCAGGCCCAGGCCCGGCTGGTGGAGACGGCCCGCCGGGTGGGCATGGCGGAAGTCGCCTCCAGTGTCCTGCATGACGTGGGCAATGCCCTCACCAGCATCGTCGTGGACACCGCGCTCATGCGCGGCGCCGCGGCCACCTCCCGCGTGAGCCGCTTCCGGCAGGCCACCACCCTCCTGGAGGACAACCGCTCCCAGCTCGCGGAGTTCCTCACCCAGGACGCCCGCGGCCGCCACATGGTGGACTACCTCATCCGCCTGTCCGAGGAGCTGGAGCAGGAGCACGACTCGCTCTCCCAGAACCTGGAGACGCTGGACTCCAACGTGGCACGGGTGCGCTCCATCGTGGAGAGCCAGCAGGCGCATGCCACCTCCACCCTGCTGATGGAGGAGTGTGACCTGGGTGAGTTGGTGGACGAGGCCCTGCGCCTGCAACAGGGCGCCCTGTTCCAGGCCGGCATCACCGTCTCCCGGGAGGTGCCAGACCTTCCGCCCGTGAAGACAGACAAGCACAAGGTGCTCACCATTCTCATCAACCTGTTGAGCAACGCGCGACAGGCCATGGAGGACCCCCCCCAGGACGATTCCCACCTCACCGTCCGCGCGACGCTCGAGGACGGTTGGGTGCGCATGCAGGTGGTGGACACGGGGGTGGGCATCGCCCCGGACATCCGCGAGCACCTCTTCACCCAGGGCTTCACCACCCGCGCCGAGGGCCATGGCATCGGCCTGCACTCCAGCGCGCTCGCCGCGCAGCTCATGGGCGGCCGCCTCTCGCTGGACAGCGAGGGGATTGGCCACGGCACCACCGCGACCCTGCTCATTCCCTTTCACACTCCGCTCGCCGTGGCCCAGCGCTGAACGCGGCGCAAGGGCTCCTTGCACCTGGCGTGGAACAGGGATAGGGAGGCGCTCCCCCCTTGTCGTCGGAGCCCGTCGCCCGTGTTGGACCCCCGAGACCGCCGAGACCTGGCATGCCTGGGCCTGGTGGTCCTGGTGTATGGGCTCGCGTTGGCACCGGTGCTCCACGCGGCGGTGGGCCATGGCCACTCCCATTCCCGGCGCCACGCCCCCGCGGCCCTGGAGGCGCGCGGCCACGAGCGGGAACCCGTCCTGGGCGCCGCGGGCCACCAGCACCCGGTGGGCTCCGTGGAGCACCTGCTCGCGCTGGCCGTGGCCCGGGTGGAGGTACGCGCCCCCGCGGTGTGGTGGACGCCCGTGCGGTGGGAGCCCTCCCGGGGTCCGTTGTGGCTGCCAGGTGAGCCGCTCCGCCCCACGGCGATGCCGCAAGGCCCCTAGGCCCGGCCCTCCTTTCTGAAGTCAGTCAGAAGCGTGCGCCCCGCGAAGGCGGGAGCGCCAGGCATTCGTCCGTCCGAGCCCCCAGTGATTCCTCTCTGTCTGTTGTTCTGTGCCTCCCTGTCCCCCTGGGACGGTGGAGGAATGGAAGACGTCCCCCCCTTGTCCGAGGAGCGGCGCGAAGAGGCGCCAGCTCCGCCCATCCAGGAGCCTCCTGCCGAGGAGCCTCCTGCCGAGGAGACACCGCCCCCGCCCGCCGCGAACACCACGGTGCGCGCGGCGCGGCCGGCGCATGGCGCGTCCGAGCTCACGATCGACCGGGAGGTGATGAACGCGGCGCCCCGGAAGGGCGCGGTGGACGTGCTGCGGCTGGTGCCGGGGCTCGTCGCCTCGCGGCATGGTGGCGAGGGCAAGGCCCAGCAGCTCTTCCTGCGCGGCTTCGACGCGCTCCACGGACAGGACGTGGAGCTGAACGTGGGGGGCCTGCCCGTCAACGAGGTGAGCCACATCCACGCGCTGGGCTACGCGGACATGAACTTCATCATCCCCGAGGTGGTGCGCGAGCTCCGGGTGACGGAGGGCTCCTACCGGGCCGCCCAGGGAGACTTCGCGGTGGCGGGGACGGTGCGGCTGGAGCTGGGCCTCGAGGAGCCCGGCGTGTTGCTGTCGGGGACCCTGGGCCAGTACGGCCAGCACCGGGTGGTGGCCGCCTTCCGCCCGGGAGACGACGCGGAGACCTTCGCCGCGGTGGAGCTGGGCGAGGGCCAGGGCTTCGGACCGGGGCGGACTTTCGGACGGGCCTCCCTGCTCGCCCAGGCGGTAACGAGCGTGGAGACGGGCGCGGGCCGAATGCGGCTGCGAGCGCTCGCGGGCAGCTACACCACGCGCTTCGACTCCCCCGGCGTCCTGCGCGAGGACGACCT
Source organism: Cystobacter fuscus (assembly GCF_002305875.1). NCBI lineage: Bacteria > Pseudomonadati > Myxococcota > Myxococcia > Myxococcales > Archangiaceae > Cystobacter > Cystobacter fuscus. The sequence continues at coordinate 10,658,628 of NZ_CP022098.1, forward strand.
GCGCTCGGGCAGGAGCGGCTTCTTCGACTCCTCCTTCTCCCGGCAGGGCGGCGCGGCGACCCGGCACCAACTGCTGCTCGGCATGGAGCTGCCGCGGCAGGGCACGGCGCGCACGCTGCTGGAGGTCTTCGGACTGCTGACGGACCTGCGCCTGCGCAACAACTTCACCGGCTTCCGGGTGGACGCGCGCGGGGACGGGCTGGAGCAGACGCATGACGCGCGGACACTGGGCGTGCGCGCGGAACACCGGCGGCACGTCGAGGTGCTCGGCGAGGACGTGGCGCTGGAGCTGGGCCTGGGCGCCCGGAGGGATGGCGCCACCCAGACCCAGCGCCGCTACCGCGAGACGGATGGCACCTTCTTCGCCAACGAGGTGGACGCGCAGTTCGTGCAGACGAACGCGTGGGGCTACGCGGAGGCGCGGCTCGTCCTGGGCGCCTGGAGCCTGATGCTCGGAGGCCGGGCGGACGCGTTGGGCGTGGAGGTGTTCGACACCCTCGCCTTCCAGGATCCCCGCTACACCGACGGCCAGGGCTACTCCCGTGGGGCCTTCGGCACGCACCTGGGTGCGAAGGCGGGGCTCGAGCTCAACCTCACCGAGCACTGGCGGCTGTTCGCCAACTACGGCGACGGCTTCCGCTCCCCACAGGCCCGGAGCCTGTCGGAGGGCGAGCGCACCCCGTTCGTCTCGGTCCGCAGCGCGGAGCTGGGAGCCCGGCGGGAGGGAGAGCGGGTGGCGGCGCAGCTCGGCCTGTTCGGCTCGCAGGTGGAGGATGACGTCTTCTTCGACCACACGGTGGGCACCACGGTCTTCACCGGCGAGACGGTGCGCGCGGGGCTGTCGGCGGCGCTTCAGGCCCGCCCCCTTCCCGGAGTGATCGCGGCGCTGAGCGCGACGGTGGCGCACGCGCGGGTGCTCGCGACGAACACCCTGCTGCCCTACTTCGCGCCCCTGGTGGCCCGGGGCGACGTGGGCTGGAACCGGACCGTGTCCGTGTGGGGACAACCCCTGGCGCTCACCGCCGGACTCGGCATGACGCTCCTCGGGCCGAAGCCCCTGCCCTTCGACGAATACAGCCGCACGGTGTTCCTCGCGGACGTGCTCCTGGGCGCGCGGCTGCGTGGCCTGGCCCTGCGGCTCGAGGTGCAGAACGTCCTGGATGCGCGGTGGCGCGACGGCGAGTTCGTGTACGGCTCGCGCTTCGATCCCCAGGCGCCCGCGAGCCTCGTTCCCAGCCGGCATTTCACCGCGGGGCCACCACGAACGGCCTCGCTCACCCTGGAGGTCCATCTGTGAAACGCATGTCCCTTCTCCCCGCGCTGCTCCTCCTCGTGCTCCTGGCGAGCTGTGGCACGGGAGCCCAACGGCGCACCTTCCCCGTGGAGATGACGCTCCAGCCCATGACGGGCCCGAACGAGCGGGGCTGGTCGGTGACCCCGGAGGCCCTCCATGTCTCCGTGGGTCCCGTGCGCTTCTACGAGGGGCACGTGCTGCTCTCCCGCCGCGCGCCCCGCTTCGATCCCTTCCTGCTGCTGGGCGGCACGGCGTGGGCCCACCCGGGGCACTACCTCCCCGGCGACGCCATGGCCGAGGTCCTGAGCACCACGGTGGTGGACCTGCTGGCGGCCTCTCCCACGGTGCTCGGCGAGGCCAACGCGGTGACGGGAGACTACGGCTCGATGGAGCTGACGCTGCCGGTCCCCCCGGCGACGGGTGACGCGGTGGCGCCCCTGGGAGGCCATGCGGTGCGCGTCCGCGGCATGGCGACGCACACGGATGGACGGCGGGTGCGCTTCGACGCGGCCCTGGATCTGCCCAAGCCCATCGAGGGCATCCGCTTCGAGCGGGCGCTGGCCGAGGAGGTGGGCCGGGTGCGCATCACCGTCGACTTGAACACGTGGTTGGGCCGGATCGACTTCGCCACGGCGTCCCCCGCGGACGCCGAGGGCGTGTCCACGTTCCCCACCGGAAGCCAGGCGATGAACGCCCTGGCGCGGGGCGTGGAGGACACGGGTGCCTACGTCGTGACGTGGGTGGAAGGAGCAACGCAATGAAGAAGCTGATGCTGGGATTGGGCTTGCTGGGACTGGCGTCGTGCGGTGGGGGTTCGGGAGATCTGACCATCACCACCTACGGGGAGGACTACATCGAGAAGGAAATCCCCGCGACGGCGTTCGAGGACGGCTGGTCGGTGAAGTTCTCCAGGTTCCTGGTCACCCTCGGCGAGGTGAAGGTGGCCGCCCACGACGCCAAGGTGGCAGTGGAGGCCACGGGGGCCAAGGTGTTCGACGTGCACAAGCCCGGCCCCGTGACGGTGGCGCGCTTCTCCGGGCTTCCGGCGTCGGACTGGGACGCGGTGAGCTATGCCATCGCCCCGTCGACGAGCGCGGAGGCGGGCAACGCGAGCGCCGAGGACGTGGAGTTGCTCGAGACGAACGGCTGGTCCGTGTTCGTGGAGGGCGTGGCGACGAAGGGCACGGAGACGAAGCGGTTCGGGTGGGGCTTCCCGACCAACACGCTCTACGAGAAGTGCGAGCACCCGGACCTCGGCGTGGGCGTGACCGTGCCCAACGGCGGTGAGGAGATGGTGCAGCTCACCATCCACGGGGACCACCTGTTCTTCGATGACCTCCAGTCGCCGGACGCGAAGATGCGCTTCGACGCGCTCGCCGCCGCCGACAACGTGGGCATCATCGGCGCGGACGGGCAGATCACCCTCGAGGAGCTGGAGCAGGTAGACCTGACGCAACTGCCCCCGGACCAGTACGGCACCGGCGGCGCCTCGAAGGTGCGCAACCTGCGCGACTTCGTCACCGCCCTGGTCCGCACGGTGGGCCACTACCGGGGCGAGGGGGAGTGCGCGCCGCGCGTGCGCTGAACGCCCCGGGCCACCTCCCTGTGGAATGCCGCCCCCTCACGCGGTAGAGGGGGGGCGTGACCAGGAGGTCGCCGTGAAGACACTGTTGGGTGGTATCGAGGCGGGAGGCACCAAGTTCGTATGCGCCATGGGGACGGGCCCGGACGACATCCGGGCGCTCGTGCGCATCCCCACCACCACCCCCGAGGCCACCATCGGTCAGGCCCTGGCCTTCTTCCAGGAGCAGACGCGCCAGCACGGCCCCCTGGCCGCCCTGGGCATCGCGTCCTTCGGTCCGGTGGACCTGCATCCGGACTCACCGCGGTACGGCTTCATCACCTCCACGCCCAAGCCCGGCTGGAGGAACGCCGACCTGGCGGGTCCGTTCCGCCGCGCCCTGGACATCCCCGTCGGCTTCGACACCGACGTGAATGGCGCGGCCCTCGGAGAGAAACAGTGGGGCGCGGCCCAGGGGCTCGACACGTTCATCTACCTCACGGTGGGCACGGGCATCGGCGGAGGAGCGCTCATCAACGGCCGGTTGTTGCACGGCCTGCTCCATCCGGAGATGGGCCACTTCCGCCCGCCCCGCGACGCGAAGGCGGATCCCTTCCCCGGCTGCTGCCCCTTCCATGGCGACTGCTTCGAGGGGCTCGCGTCCGGTCCCGCCCTGGAGAAGCGCTGGGGCCAGCCCGCCGAGTCCCTGCCGCCGGAGCACCCGGCCTGGGCGCTCGAGGCGCACTACATCGCGCAGGCCCTCGCCAACTACATCTGCATCCTCTCCCCCCAGCGCCTCATCCTCGGCGGAGGGGTGATGGCCCAGGGGCACCTCTTCCCGCGGGTGCGCGCCGAGGTGCTCCGCCTGCTCAACGGCTACGTCCAGGCGCCCGCCCTGCTCGAGCACCTGGACTCGTACATCGTGCCCCCGGGGTTGGGAGACCGCGCCGGGGTGCTGGGCTCCCTCGCCCTCGCCCTGGACGCGGCGCGTCCGGGGCGGGACGGCTGAAAGCTCAGGGCTGGAGCTGCGCGGACGCGCAGGCGGCCGCGTAGGCGCCCTCGCAGATCTGCGCGGGCGTCCAGAAGCCGTCCGCGACGACGGTGCTCTTCACGTTGTCCTTGGTGACGACCTGGGCGGGCAGGAGGATGGACGGCACGTCCTTCATGCCGTTGTTCACCTTGCCATTGATCCGGCCCTCCGGGGGCTGACCCGTGCGCAGCAGCGCCACGGCGACCTCGGCCGCGATCTCTCCCTCCGTCTTGATGGCCTTGTAGACGGTCATGTACTGCTCGCCGGTGAGGATGCGCTGGACGGCGGCCAGCTCCGCGTCCTGGCCGGTGACGGGCGGCACCGGATTGAGACCCGCGGCCTTCATCGCCGCGATGGCGCCGCTGGCCGTTCCATCATTGGCCGCGTACACGCCCGCGATGTTCTCCTTGCCGAGCCGGGTGATGGCCTGCTCCATCTCCTGCTGCGCCTTGTCCGGGCTCCAGTCCGGGGTGTCGTACTCGGCGCCGACCTTCAGGCCGCTGCCGTCGATCACGCTGTGCGAGCCCTTCTTGTAGAGCGTCGCGTTGTTGTCCGTGGGCGAGCCGTGGATCATCACGATGGTGCCCGAGCCCTTGCCGTCCGCCTTCAGCTTGTCCGCCAGGGCCTGGCCCTGGAGCTTGCCCACCTGCTCGTTGTCGAAGGAGATGTAGTAGTCCACGTCCGCGTTGAGGATGAGGCGCTCGTAGCTGAGCACCGCCACCTTCGACTGACGGGCACGCGCGACGATGGCCGCCGCGGAGGCCGAGTCCACCGGATCCAACACGAGCACCTTGGCCCCGTTGGTCAGGGCCGCCTCGGCCTGGTTCTGCTGCTTGGCGGCGTCCTGGTCGGCGTTGCTGTAGAGGATCTCACAGTCCGGACACAGCTCGCGCACCTTGCGCTCGAAGTGCGGACGGTCATGGGTCTCATAGCGGGCCGTCTTCGACTCGGGCAGCAACAGGGCGATCTTTCCGCCCGAGGCCGCGGCAGGAGCTTCGCCCTCTTTCTGGGCCGTGGCCGGAGTGCCCTTGGCCTCGGGGTTGTCGCGCTTGCAGGCGGGGGCCAGGAGCAACAGCGCGGCGAGCATTCCGGCGGTGCGAATCGGAGACGTCGATGAATGCATGTCCATCCGTCCTTCTTCTTCAGAGGAGAAGATCTCCTCAGGGGGTAGGAGCGGCATCCTGGCGCCGTCCCGGAAGGAACGACAAGTTTTCGAGTGAGGCCCCCGCGCCGCCTCTTGGGGAGAGAAGACGGCCGGGAAAATTCTGACAAGGGTGTGCCCCGGACTGTCTACCTCCGGCCAGTCAGCGCCACGAGCAGCGGATTCTCCCGGTATTCCCGCCAGAACTCCGCGCCGAACTTCTCCACCGCCTCGGGGGGGATCTCGAAGTGCCGCCACTCGAGCTGCCGGAAGCCGGCCTGCGTCATGGCCCACTCATAGGTGGACGTGGACCATCGGAAGTATTCGATATCCGCTGGGGGGTCCGTGTGGAAGCGCGCCCGGGCCACATGGCGCTCGCCCTCGAGCCGCTCACCGAGCACCTCGAAGCCATACTTTCCCCAGTGGCCCTTCTCCAGCACGAAGTCCGGATCGATGGTGAAGGCGATGAAGCGCCCGCCCTCCACGAGGTTGGAACAGGCCCCGCGGCACATGCCCAGCAACTCGTCCCGGGTGCTCGCGTAGTTGAGCAGGTAGATGGCCGTCACCAGGTGGAAGTCTCCCAGGTGGGAGAGCTGGACGGCATTGGCGACGTGGTACTGGATGCCCTGCCGATGCTCCTGCTCCCGCTGCCGGGCGATCGCCACCATCTCCGGGGAGACGTCCACCCCGATGACGTTCTCGGCCCCCTGCTGTTTCAACAACCGCGTGTAGTAGCCAGCGCCACAGGCCAGATCCAAGGTACGCTGGCCGTGTAGGTCACCCACGAGCTTCAAGAACGTATGCCGCTCCGGGATGGGCAGGGGCGCCGTGTCCTTGAATTGCTCGTACTTGTTGCCCACGGTGTCGTATTGCTCCGCCATGTCGCATGCTCCCAGCGGACTCCCCTGGATGGGGCGGGTCCGCGCGAGGCATTCTGCCCTGGAAGCCACTCGAATGACCCTGGAAGAAGAAAGACAACACGCCCAGCTGTCCTTCCTCGCCAGCGGCCAGCCGCTCGAGGTGGGCGATCGCTCCACCCTGCCCTTGCCTCTGGAAATCCTGGCAGCCACCACGGCCCACGATGCGCACGTGGTGCAAGCCATCGAGTCCGGACTGACCGCCTCCGTCTACCGGATCCAGGCGGGCGGCCGGCATTGGACGCTCAAACGCAAGCGGCCCGAGAGCCGGGTGAAGAACGTGGATGGACAGACCTCGTTCCTCAACGAGGTCCAGCGCCGGAGGGACTTCACTGAACTCAAACGCGATGCGTCGAGCGCGCCACGCTTCACCCATCTCGTCGAGACGCACTACGCGTCCCTGCTCGATGGGGTGATCCTCTCGCCCTGGATCGAGGGGGAGCGGCTCCAGCGCTACGACGGCCGGGTCTACGAGCAGCTCTTCGGCACCATCGTGAACCTCGAGCTGCATGGCTTCTTCGAGTGGGACTTCTGCCCGGGCAACGTCCTGGATGACGGCGAGCGGGTGACGCTCTTCGACTTCGGCTACATGTACCGGTTCGAGCCGCGCCAGCACTACAACAACAACGGCCTCGCGACGCCCCTGTTCCATGGCATCGAGCGCTTCGAGACGCGCAACTTCTTCGACCACCTCCTGCGCAACCCCCAGGGTCTGGACGAGCGGCAACTCCTGTCCGCCTACCGGGAGGAGAAGACACACGCGCTCAGGCACTACGAGGACAAGCGGGCGCGGCTGGAGACCATGGGCGCCGGGGAACACGTGCTGTCCTGGCAGCGGAACATCAACGAGCGCTGGCATCGAGCCTTGAGGAGTGACGAGGACTTGCGGCGCCTGTACCTCGTCGAGGGCTTCCGCTCCCACGTGCTGGACCTGTTCGATGACCTGCACGGCCAATCCTGCACGCCGACCACCATCCAGCGGGCCGATTGGGCCCTGGGCGCCCTCCGGGAACACTTCACCCTGCTGCGTGAGGAACAGGGGTTCTTCTTCGGAGACGAGGCGCTGACCCAACCGGAGTTGCTGCGCAAGTACGAGCAACTCCGGACGAAGGCCCTGGAATACCAACTGCGACCCTGACCCGACGGACCAGACCGGGAGCGACTCGAGTTGTTCGTTCGTGCTCCTCACGCAGACCGGGGGGTGCTTCAGTTGCCACCCTGTCCGAGAAGTTGGCCCCGCGAGGGAGTCTCACCAGGTAGGTATCCGCCCCGTGGAGCTGCTAGCGTGCGGCGCCATGAACGAGCGGGACACACCGGACCTGCCGCCCGGCACGAACGTCAACGGGGCTATCATCGAGGAGCTGGTGGAGCGTGGGGGCTACGGCACCGTGTACCGGGCACGGGACAAACTGACCGGGCTGCTGTTCGCCCTCAAGTTCGTCCCGCTCTACCGGGCCAAGCAGTGGGCCGAGCGCGAGGGCATCCTCGCCATGCCCTTCCAGCACAAGAACCTCGTGCAGCAGGTGGGCTTCAGCTACTGGCCGCCCGTGCTGCCCGAGTTCTTCTGCTTGAAGATGATTTACGTCGAGGGCCGCCCGCTCGACGTGTGGGCCTGGGAAGAGAATCCCGATACGTGGGCCGTGGTGGGCAAGGTGATGGGGGTGTCACGGGGGCTGGCCGTGGTGCATGACAGGCAGGTCGTCCACCGGGACGTGAAGGAGGCCAACATCGTCGTGCGCGACGAGGATGGGGAGCCGGTGCTGTTGGACTTCGGGGCCGCCAGGCGTGAGGGGCAGACCACCCTCACCGAGGGCCTGTTCCCCCCGGGGACGCCCAACTACCGCAGCCCGGAGGCGTGGCGCTTCGGCCTGGAGCACTGGAACGACCGGCGAGTCACCTACCGGCCCGGGAAGGCGGACGACCAATACGCCCTGGGCGTGGTGCTCTACCGGCTGCTCACCCGTCGTTTTCCCTTCGAGGTGGCGTGGGATGACGAGGCCTCGGTGCAGGCCGTCATCCACCAGGAGCCCCTGCCGCCGCACATCGTCAACCCCAACGTGCCGCTGGTGGTGAGTGACGTGTGCATGAAGCTGCTGGAGAAGACGCCGGAGAAGCGCTACCCGAGCGTCCTGGAGTTGGTGAAGGAGCTGACGCTCTTGCAGGCCCGTGCGGATGCGACCTGGCAGGTGCCCCTGCATGACGGCCCCCGTGGACCGAGGCGAGGCCGCCGGGCAGCCGCGGCGCGCAAGACGCCCGAGGCCGCCGTGCCCCCCGTGGAGCCCACCCCGGCGACACCGACTCCGGCCTCGGTGGCGCACGTGCCCGTGCAGGCCCTGGCGCTCCAGGCGCTTCGGCGTGCGGCGGTGTGGATGGCCGTGCTGGTGGGCGTGGCCCTTGCCGGGGGGTGGCTCGCGCGGCGGTGGCAGCCCGAGTCCCCACCCATGGAGTCCTCCGCCCCCTCCCCAACGTGGAAAGCACTTCTCGGTCAGGAAGTGGCGCCCCCGTGGCCGCCGCCGGAAATTGAGCGGGCCGCAGCTCCGCCCCCGGCGAAGGCAACCCCTGCGGTCGTCGCCTCGCTGGTGACGCGACCCAAGGACGACGCCTTGAAGAAGCAGCAGGCCCCCAGCCCCCCGGGGGACAAGAAGAAGAAGAAGAAGAAGGGGCCCCTCTCAACCGTGGCCACGTGGTGTGTCGGTGCCGCCGCTGCCGCCAACACGGCGTGCCCCGGTGCACAGGTGCGTCCCTCCCCCGAAGCCGAGGCGTGCCCGGAGGGTGCCGTCGAGACCATGAAAACGCTCGGCATCGGCATTGGGGAAAAGGTTGACGTTGACGTTCTCCCCCACGTCGGTCTCCAGCCCAAGTTCGTCTCCGTGCGCGAGGGACTCACTTCGGTGAAGACCGCCCAAACGCGGGGAAAATTGCCGGTGGAGACCATCCTCCACGGACGCTTCTACTTTGGGGAAGGTCGCGTCTATGGCCGGTTCACCGAGGCCCGAACTCCCATGGGGGACACCTACAAGGTCTGCATGCAAATCATCACCGGGGAGCATACGGTCAAGCGAGGCGGTGGGTACGAAAAGCCCGGTCCCGGTACCGAGATGGATTCAGAGAGTACGCCGGACAATGTCCTGATTTTCTCCATCCAAGACCTGAAGGCGGTGGATCGCTTCGAGTGAACCGGCCCAGCGATTGGCGGGCCGCGAGCCCGATACGGCCCCCACACTACCAGGGGGGGAGGTGTGGTAGAGGCCACGTCTCCGGTCTCGTCCCGCCTCGTGAGGTTCCCGTTCGTGTTCGCCTCGTCCCCCGCCGCCCTCCTGGCGCTGGTGCTCCTCGCGGGGGCCAGCGCCACCGCCCAACCGCTTCTCCCGGACTGTGAGGCATCCCCGTCTCGCGTGGAGCTACCAGCGGAGCCCACCGGGAAGGTGGAGGAGGTGTGCATCAGCCCGGAGCTGCCCATCACCTTCCGCTTCGATTCGCCGCTGGTGCCGGGCTCGCTGGAGTTGCAAGAGCGCGAGCGTTTCGAGGACGTGGCCCCAGGGACGCGGAGCTTCACCCTCCATCCTCCGGCGGCTCTCCAGGCCGGGGAGCGGTTCAAGGTGGTGGTGCGCTTCGCGGACGGGGCGGCTCCAACGAGCGCCACCTTCATTCTGGTAGGACACCCCGCACTCGGGACACGGCAGGTGAACGTGTTCCGCCACAAGCGCACCGTGGAGGACTACCAGAAGGAAATCCAGGGGGAGCGCAAGAAGTCCCAGCAACTCGGCCAGGAGCTTGAACGCCTGCGGATGGAGAAGGGACCGGGTGGTCTCGCGGGGCTGATCGCCAGCGGGTTGATGACGGTGGACGACACGGGCGTGAAGGCCAAGCACATAACGAAAGATGTCACCCAGCCCGCGAGCAACGCTCTCGGTATTCGCCATGTCTACACCTATCGCGTCACCACTCGTCAGGCGGGCGTGGTGCGGGTGGCCGTGGCCATGTATCTGGTGAACCTGGGCACGCAGCCCTGGGCGCTCCAGGGGGCGGCGCTGGTGGGCAAGGGCCAGGAGCCCAAGTCGATGAAGGTGAGTTGGCAGCCCTCGCCCATCCTGCCGGGCGCAGAGGAGGCGGAGGTCGTGATGGAGTGGGAGCTGACGGCCCGGGAAGCCCAAGGCCCTTTCACCTTGAAGCTGTGGGACCAGAGTGGGAAGCGTCTCATCACCCTCGGCAACGTGACCTTCCCGTGATTCCTGGCGCTCCTGAGTATGTCAGACTCACTGGGTGTTTCTCGGATTGGCAACCCACCCAGGGGGTGGCCATCCCCACGGGGAATTTCCATGAAGCTGGCCGAAGCGGTGGTGTTTCTCACCGGATGCGCGACAACCCAGGGAACGGGAGGTTCTGGCCCTTCGCCCTCACCGGGGGCCAGGCCCGCCGTGAAGAAGGAACTGCCCTGGTTGAACGTGCCCGGCGGACGGATGAAGACGACCCTCTTCTATGGCCCCTGGCAGTGTCGTCGGGAGTTCATGAACGGATGCCAGAGGGAGTGCGCTAGCGAGGGCCACACGCTCAAGGGGTGCATGTGGCTGGCCGATTTCAAGTTCGACTGGGAGGGACGCCTGGTTGTCTTGCCTGTTCCCGTGAGGGCCGGGAGCCGCTACGGCATCTATCACTGCTGCTGCAACTACCCCACACTGCCGAAGGCGGCGAAGGAGGTTGAGCGCAAGAAGTGGGACAATATTCGAGAAACCTTCCGAGAGAAGTGGGGCAAGAAGTTCGGAGAGTGGCCTGCCGAGGGCAACACCTCCTGGCCGGGCCATCACATCCGGGATCTATGGCACGGTGGTGATCCGACCGACCCCAATAACATCATTCCCGCCGAGCCAGACACTCACAAGGTATTCAATGACGAGTACCCCGCCTGTTACGACGGGAATACGCCTTGGAATACAGCAGGTCCCGCTCTACCCTACACGGACAACTGACGATGGTCACGCCCATGAGCCGGTTGCTTGAAGAAGTCTCCCGCGAGCACTTCCCAAATCCTCCCGCCACGCCCGAGGAGCTCGAGGCGTTCGAGCGTCGGGTGGGCTGGAAGCTGGACCCAGACCTGCGAGCCTTCTACCTGCACTGCAATGGAGCCTCTCTGATTCGGAGGCCGGACTCGCCCTATGAACTCTTTCCCCTGTCGAAGATCGTCCGGGCGCGAGTGGCCATCCGTGGAAAGGATGATGATTCGCGTGGCCCAGCCTCGATGTATGCGCTCTGCTACGTGCGCGACAGCAACTATGTCGTCGTGGACGTGAGCCGACAGGTAGACGGGCGGTATCCGCTCATTGATGGAGACCGTGAAACGTGGCCCAACCTGGAATACTGCACGCAGATCGCCAGCTCGTTCTCGGAGTTCCTGGAGCAGGTGCTACGCACCCGGCGTAGCCTCTACTGGCTGGGGGAATGAGGCCGTGGCCACGCTCATGAGCCGCTTGCTGGAAGAAGTCTCCCGCGAGCACTTCCCGCATGCCCCCGCCACACCCGAGGAGATCGAAGAGTTCGAGCGTCGGGTGGGCTGGAAGCTGGACCCCGACCTACGGGCCTTCTACCTGCACTGCAACGGCGCCGAACTGTTCAAGCGGCTACCGAACACCCCGTATCGTCTCCTTTCCCTGGCCGAGATCATCCGGGCACGGGTAGCCATCTACGGGGAAGATGATGACAAGTGGGGCCCGGCCTCGATGTACACCCTCTGTGATGTACAGGACGGGGATTACGTATTGGTGGACGTAGCTCGCCAGGAGAACGACTGCTACCCCCTGACGGATGGCTACCACGAGGCGTGGCCGAACCCGGAGTACTGCGAGCCAGTCGCCAGTTCCTTCTCGGAATTCTTGGAGAAGGCGCTGCGCAGCAAGGGACGCCTGTTCTACTTGCAGTCGACCAGCCAGGAAGAGCCGCCCGGCTGATGCGCCGCGCGTCTCCGAAATGTCTCCAGGGCTGGAGGGGACTCCAGGAGACAGGTGGAATTGGCGGGGACTGCCCCTTGGATCGGGATGTGCGGCCCCCCCCGCGCAGCCCCCCAGCTGGTGCGAGCGCACTGGCAGGCCCGGGGATTGTCTGCGCCTGCTGACGGAAAGCCCCCTCCTCAACGGGGATGGCCGTTTCGCCTTGGCTTTGGCGCTCGCCAAGGGTGCGGTGCTGGACGAGATGCTGGAGGCGTTCAAGGACATGGCTGACCCCCACGCCATGGTGGCGGCCGTGCTCTGGACCTGGACCACGTACATGGTTCTCGTCTCCCTTCCCGACGTGACAGTCTCCAAGGGTCTCGCGGCGGTGATGACCGCCACCCTGATTTCCTACGTGGGTGTCGAGACCTTCTGGGGCCTCGTCGTGGGCTTCAAACGGCTGATGGACGAGGCGGAGCGGGCCACGACGTTCAGCCAACTGCGCGCGGCGGGCGAGCGGTACGGCAAGCTCATGGGCCGGAACGCGGCGCGAGCATTCGCCATGCTGGCCATGGCGGCCATCGGCAACATGGCGCCAGGGCTGGCCGCGAAGGTGCCGAAGCTGCCCGGCTCGATGCAGGCGGCCGTACAAGCCGAGACGCAGGTGGGCATCCGTCTCGCGGCGGTGGGGGAAGTAGAGACGGTCGCCGTGAGTGCCGAGACCGTCACCATCGCCCTGGCGCCGGGCGCGGTGGCGATGACCTCAAGCGGCACGAGCGGTGGCGGCACTCCGACTGGGGATGACCTCGAGGAGGTCAATACGCGGTGGCATGAAGGGAGTTACGACTCTCCATCAAAGTCACTCCAGGCCCATTTCAACAAGCATGGAGCAGAGGTTGATGCCAAGGACGCCGCATAGTATCTACGGAAGGCCCTTGAATTCACACAGAAACTCAAGGGCGCACAAAAATTCCCAGTTGAAGGCGCCACCGACGGTGTGATTCGCTATGTCAAGAACGGCCGGCATGTTGATCTCGCTCCAGATGGGCGAATCTTATCTTTCGGGTCTCGGTAGGACAAACCAGAAGGGAGAAATCAGATGGATTGGAGGGCAATCGACCTGCATGGTGCCGCGAGCATTTCGCGGGTAGTCAACGTCTTCGAGATTCGCGACATGCGCGGTATTCCATGGACCAAATACAAGATCAAGGTTCTCGAAGAAGGCTCCGGGGGCTTCCTCGCGGTTGCCAATGTGTGTGTAAAAAAAATGCCAATGGCACTCCCGATGGAGAGGCAGGGCTCGGACGGACAGAAGTAGAGGCCCTCCAGGATCTCATCACGAGACTGGGTGAAAGATTGAACTCTCGCAAGGACTGGCGAGATGAAGACTTTGAATGGACCGACCCACAGGACTTCTGAGGGACGAGCTTGGGGACGCAGTCGCCCGAAGGCAGTCGCTTCGTGGAGCGAATCCTGACGGCCGTGACGACACTCGACCTGCAACAACGCAACGTGCTGGAGTTCCTGACCGACCTCCTCTACGCACATCGACGTGGGCTGCCATTGCCTTCCCTCCTCCCATTCTCGACTACCGCTCAGACTTTACCTCCGGCCTGAGCCGGTGAACGCGTACGGCGGGTTTGTTTCTCGTTGCCTCGCTTTCACCCGGTAAATGAGTGCGACAAATGCGGGCGGCTCACTGGCAGCGGTGTGCGGCTGTCGCTCGCCTGACCGTAGCTCATGGGGCCTGGCTGTCTGCGGCTCATGCTCGCCACGCCGTGCCCTGGGAGGGTCCCCCTGGTTCCCGTTTCCGATGCGCTGTCACTCGGAACCTTGCTCGGCGGTCGTACACGCTGGGAAAATTTCCAAAAAAACTCGCGGCGCATGGCGATGTGTTCACGCCGAAGGCCGAATCCTGAACGCATCCAGCATGCGTCCCGTTTTGTGTGGGGCGAAGCTGAAGTAGTAGTCGAAACCGACTCGCCGAAACCCTCACCGTGACTGACTGGACGTTGCCGGGGCGCTGTGACGAGGCTGCCTGGGGCGCCCACCTGAAGCGCTCCACGGGCCTACCTGTGCCGTTGCGCCCCTCCAGTGTCCGTCAGCCCCAGGGGGGGCCTTCTGCGTTCCTGGAGCCCTCCAGCCCTTGCCGTGCCCTTGTTGGCGTCGCGTTGGCCGCCAGCTTCCGAACGCTGGGAGCCGCTCCCCTTGAATCCTCCACGTCCAGGGCACGCCGCGCCGCTTCTGCCGTTCCTCGTGCCCTCCTCCTGGCATCCGGGACGGTGGAGGCTCTCCATGACTCGTACGCGCAGGGGCTGCGGCGCCCTGGCGTCTGCCACGAACCCGCCGAGTGGGTGCTCCTGTCGCGCTTCTCGGCGCCTGGAACTGCGGCAGCCGCTGATGAAGTGCCAAGGCCCCGCTGCGCGGTTGCCCGGTCCGGCGACCCATCCCCCGACGCCATCCGTTGCGGCGTCTCTGGAGCCCGTCACCGGCCCGCTGCGCAGTTCCCCGGCTTCCCCCCGAGTATCGGTTGCGGCGTTCCTGGAGCCAGCGCCCCTTGCGCGTACCGTTACAGCCGATGCGCTGGCGCCGCTCCCGGCCCAAGTTGCTGGGGCATGCGGCTCGTCCCTCGCCCCGACAGGTGAGAACCTGGGGAGCTGCGCCCCGGCTCACATGGCCGTCCTCACGTTTGCGCCCTTCTCCACGTCACGGGTGCGCGCTCTCCGCACGAAACTTCGGCACTCCTCTGGCCCCGGGATTGGATCTTCACGACGCTCGCTCCGCGAAGTGCCGCTGCGGCGCAACCTTCTCCGGCCCGTGCTGGGAAGTCCATGCGTGCCCCAAGCCCGTCACGACAGGTCCCGGCCCACGCCATGCTTCGCACTCGGGCCCCTGGAACTGTCGCTGACAGAGCGCGCCTGCATACTCCGTACAGTTCTACCAGGACCCCCCAGGTCCCAAATGGGTTGGAGGACGTATCCATGCACTTTCGAGTGTGCTTCGCACTTCTCTTCTGGGTGTCCGCCTGCGCGAGCGCGCCCCCCTCGCCCTCGCTGTCACGGTCCTCCACCTTCGCCCCGGCTCCTCCCTCGCACCCGCGCATCCAGTTCGTCTCCGCGCGGACGGACGTCGAGCAGCCGCCCATAGGAAAGGCGGACCTGGAACAAGCCAGGGCGCTACTCTTTCAGGCGCGCAATGACCTGGAGCCGCGTCAATGGGAAGCGTTGGCGGGCAAACTCACCGCTGCGGAACGAGCCTTCGAGCGCTTCTCCCAGGCCACGAAAGCCAGCGGGCAAGCCGCCGAGGTGGTCAGGGGGGCGGAGGGACTCGCACAGGCGAGCCGTGCCAGGACGTGGGTTGAAGTTTCTCCCCGAGTGGGCCCGTTGCTCGTGTTCCTCGTGCTGCTCTACCCCTCCAGCACCGCCGGGCCGGAGATCGACCGTCGCCCGGAATGGGTGGACGCTCAAGGGGAGTACGAGGCCCGTCTGCGGGAGGTGGCGGAGGAGTCGCGACGACTCATGGAGGAACGTGCACTACAGGATGCCGAGCCTGACTTTGATTCGGCCCCGCTGATGGCCGTCAGGGAACCCAAGACTTGGCGGAACACGGAAAATCCAGCGACGGGTAGGTTCTACACCAGCGTCGAGGAGTATGACCGTATTGCGCGTTACCCTGATCAAACATGTAAGAACAGCGACCTCGACAAACATCGTGAGCAGAAGTTCGCACTCTACAAGGCAATCCCCCCTCTAGATCCAAGACGGCCCAATTCGTCGAACAAAAGATGGTACCCGATGACACCGTGCTCCAGGAGCCGGCTGCGTCTTGCAGCCATGCAGAAAGTTCTTGATAAACGGGAGGAGATCCGGAGAGACTGCTTTGGGGGAAAATCTGATCCTGGCCATGATCGAGCAATGGACGATGTTGAACAGGGCATTAAAAACCTGAAGCCACTCGAAGCAACAAATTGCGCCCTGGGTCATCCAATGGCGGATAAGTGAGTCATGTCGAAAGAACTCTTCGCAGCGATCGAACAGCACGATACAGCTCGGGTCAAGGCACTGCTGGCAGGGGGAGCCGATCCGAACGAGCCGCAGTCAGAGGAGCGGGGGCTGCGTCCGCTGCAAGAGGCCATCTTCGCACTTTACGATGGAGGCGAGGTCGACGTACTCCAGGCGCTCATCGAGCACGGCGCGGACGTCAACGCTTGGGACGCCAAGCGGGACCAGACCCCATTGTTGACGGCCGTTTGCGAGCAAGAGGTAGCAGCCCTCGAAGTGCTCGTGAGAGCGGGGGCCGACCCCAATGTGCGCAGCAGCGAAGGCATCATGCCGCTGCGGGCATGCGCGGAGGTGGGCAGCCTTTCCATGGCGGCTCTGCTCCTGTACGCGGGGGCCGCCCGGACCATCAACGATTGGGGCGGGCTGTCCGGGCTCACCGCTCTCGGGCATGCGGCACTTCGACTGGACCTACCCATGATCAAGCTACTGCTCGCCGCAGGCGCTGACCCGAGGGCCCCGGACGAGGACGACCTACACGCCCACGACCGTCTGCCGCCGCGTGCTGAATCTGATTCCCAGACATGGGACGCCGCTTTCGAACTGCTCGGAGGAGCGAAGGACCGCATGCCGTTGTAGAATGGAGGTCGCGCGCCTCGGGCTCACGGACACGCCGCTCGACCTGGACAACCCCGCGCATCTGGACGCGCTCAAACGGGTCTACGCGCGCTTCCCGGAGATTGGTGGCGCGAGACTCCGTGACGCCTGCACCGCTCGCGGGGAGTTGTTGTGAGCCCCTGTGGCCCTCTTCACTTCCGGCAAGCCTCAAGGCGGCCTGCCCAAGTCGCAGCGCACGCGCTCTGGTCGGGCCCGCAATGCACGAAGCAGCGCGGGCAGCGGTTCACAGCGTCAACGAAGCTGGAGGGCCGCGAGCTGGCGTGTCATCGCCCGCGCTGGAGAAGTCGAGGAGGGCGATCCCATGGGCCGGGCCTCACGGTGTTGAAGGTCGGGTGGTGGCCTTCCGCTGGCGGTTCACGCCGGAGAGGGTCATCCCAGCGCCCTGCCCCGTGCCCTCTTCACCGCCCAAGGCTCAACAGCTACACGGAGGGCAGGTGGATGGTCTCCCGGGCGTGGCCCCTCTTCTCCGCATCCGTTCCAGTCGGGCTTGCCGTTGCTTGCTTGCGATGTGCCGTGCTCTTCGTCGCGTAGGCGACGCTAAAGCGGGTGCTGCCACACAGGAGTCGCAGGGCTCAAGGGCATGCTGCACGTGCTGCGGGTTCGTGGCCCTGTGGCCGTGCCGATAAGAGGACCCGCCTCGAATGAGTGCCTGGCGCGGACTGGGGGCGGTCGCGCATCGACGGGTGCCACGGAGGAGGACCCACCCATCGCCGCCTGTCCTGCCTTCCGAGCCACATCCCGGCGGTCATGCTACGCTCCGCCACTGAGGAGGTAGTCTGCGTGTACGTTGCAAGAAGGGATCCTGACACCGACGAGGCCATCGGGGAGTACAAGGTCGTCACGCGGTTGGGCGCGGGGGACCGTGGCGTCGTGTACAAGGTCGAGCGCGAGGGCCGCCTCTTCGCGTTGAAACTGCTTCCCGGCCCCATGGACGGGAGGACCAAACGGGAAATCGGCATCCTCGTCCTCCTGGAGAATCCGGGCGTCGTGCGTTACGTGGGCTCGGACTTCTGGATCTTCTGTAGCCGAAATGGGCGTTCCCGCCGTGGACGGGAGGGTCTCCAATGAGAGATGGGGAGCGAGAAGCCGATAGAGGCTGTCGCTCTGGGAAGAGAGCAGGTCGCGGAGTTGCAATACGTGCCGCCCCCGGGGTGCTGGAGGGGGAGGCGGGGCGTGGCGGGGCCAAGGCTGCGAGAGGTGCTGGGGCGGGTGTTGCGCATCCAGGGGCTGAGTGTGCAAGGGGCCCGGCTGGAGGCCAAGGGAGTGGTGGTGGAGGTGCGCCCGCGCCAGCGCAAGCCTCGCTGCGGAGTGTGCGGCCGGCCCGCCCCCGGCTACGACGCGAGCCCTGGGCGGTTGTGGCGGCACCTGGCGCTGGGACAAACCATCTTCTGGCTGCATTACGCCCCGCGCCGTGTGCACTGCCGCGAGCATGGGGTGAGAGTGGAGCGGGTGGCCTGGGCGGCGCACGACTCGAGCTTCACGCGGGCCTTCGAGGAGCTGGTGGCCTGGCCAGGCGCAACGCCTGGACAAGTCCTCCATCTGCCGGCTGCTGGGCATCAACTGGCGCACGGTGGGCACCATCATCGAGCGCATTGTCGAGGAGCGCCTGTCGCCAGGCCGCCTGGAGGGGTTGCAAATCATTGGAGTGGACGAGCTGGGCTGGAAAGCCGGGCACAAGTACGTGAGCCTGGTGGTGGACCACCTGCGCTCGCGAGTCGTCTGGGTGGGAGAGGGGAAGAACGAAGAGACCCTGGACGCCTTCTTCGACGAGCTGGGAGAGGAGAGGACGAAGGAGTTGACGCACGCGACGATGGACCTGTCGGCGGCCTTCAGCAAGGCGGTGGGCAACCGTGCCCCACATGTGCGCAAGGTGTTCGACCGGTTCCACGTGCAGAAGCTGGCGAACGAAGCGCTGGATACGGTGCGCCGGCAAGAGGTGCGTGAGCAGGCGGGGAGCCAGGAGGGAAAGGCGCTCAAACAGAGCCGCTGGGCGTTGCTGAAGAATCCGTGGAACCTGACGGTGCGCCAGGGAGAGAAGCTCAGCGAGTTGAAGAAGACGAACCAGACGCTCTACCGGGCCTATCTGCTCAAGGAAAGCCTGGCACGGGGCATGGACTACGTGCAGCCCAAGCGAGCCTCGGAGCACCTGGACAAGTGGTGTCAATGGGCCAGCCACTCCAGGCTCGCCCCCTTCGCGAAGCTGGCGAAGACAGTCCAGCGGCACAAGGACGGCATTCTCGCCTACGTGGAGACGGGACTGAGCAACGGAGTGGTGGAGGGAATCAACAACAAGATTCGAGCCCTCAGCCGCCGCGCCTATGGCTTCCGCAATCCCAAGGCATTCAGGGCGATGATACTGCTGTGCTGCGGGGGCATGGAGTTCACTCCGCCGTTGCCAGTAGCGGCATAGCCCCTCGCCGTAGAAGCAGGCGGCTGGGGACCGAGCCCCGCAGCGCCGACAGATTCGACTGCAACCCGGCCAGTAGGGCAGCGGAGCCAGGCGCTCTGTCATGCACAGCTGCGGCTTTCGGCACCCCAGGTCGTGCCCCTGTCTCATTCATGCCTCGAACTCTCGCGGGGACTTGAATCCCATGGCCATCGCTCGGCTCCGCACGCCCTTGAGCCCCATGTCCTCCCCATGCGCACGGCCTCTTGTCGACAGTCCTGCCCACTCGACGTACCGAAGACCCGAAGAAGTGCACCTCTGTCACGAGCTTTCGGATCACGGCTGGCGCGATAAACGAGTCGAATTGGATGAGCTCTTTGTTGCGAACCATCGCCTCGATCTTCGTCAGGTCGGCGGCTAGAAGCCGGTCTCGCGCCTCCTCTCTTTCATAGAAGTCGTTGATGCCATCCCAATGGTGGTCAGCATGGATCAGCGAAAACCGTTCGATTCCGCGTTCAAGGCCGAAGCGCGTCCAAACGAGGAATGCCCAGCGGTGATCACCCATGAGCCAGACGTCCGCTCCGAGGTCAGACAGATACTCGTCGTCAGGCTGGAGCTGGCTGAAGTCGACTTCGTGCATCATCTTTTCCGTCCTATTCGTCAGCGTCGGTCGCGCCGGTAGACAAGTGCATTTGGGGGAGACGCACCATCTCCTCCATTTCGCTGATGGCCGTGGGATCAATCGTATGTTCTGCTTCGCCCAGCCACTCGCTATGCCGACCTGGGCCCGAGATTACCGCGGATGGACTGAAAACTGCTGAAAGAAGGACGCCACCACCAGCGTAAAGAGCGTTGAGCCATCTGGCAAACATTACCGCCGTTTCCCTCCGTGCCGTCCAGCACATGCCGACCCGGCCAGTGTTATAGCGTTCAGCACTCTCCCCACGGAACAGGGTCAATGCACCGCCCGTATTGAGGGCAGCATATCCCTGAGTGCACGCGCTAAACGACGGGCCGTGATTCTCGACCGGCCAGGAGGGTAGGCAGGCCATGCGGCAGCACCGACTCCACCCGGTGCACTGCCGTCACATGCGCTCGCTTCGCGTTGCAGGAGGGACACACCCCTCGTCACTTGCACGAGAAGGCGACGAGAAACTCGTCCTTGCAACTCTCGCAGCGCACCCGCGCGAAGCCGTGCGCCAGCACTCCGCACTCCAGGTACCGGACGAAGTCCCGCTCCACGTACCGGGGCAGGCCGCGCCCCACCTCACTCGCCTCCGCCAGCAGCGTGGCCAGGTTGTCCTTCACCGCCTCGTACAGCACCGTCCTCTCCGGCTGCCTCCGACGGTACGCCCACCCGCGCTCCTCCCCTGCCACACCGTTCCAGGGCACACGCTACTGTCCGCCGCCCACGGGGTTCTCGTGCGCCCTGGGAGACCGGGGAACTCAGGCCGCTTGCCTCCAAGCAGGTTGCTCCTGTTGGGCCGCATGTGCCCCCAGTGTGACCCTCCAGCGGGGAAAGGGACGGGACACGAGGGCACAGGGTGGGGCGGGACGGGATGACGAGCCCGAGGAGAATCAAGGCGATAGCGGGTAACAGCGCGTCCTGCTTAGGGTTTTCCATCGCCTGATTCACGGGTTCAAGTCCCGTACTCCTAGGCCCTGGAGTACCAACCGCGGCCCTGACGCGGCGGGCTACCGGCCGAGCAACTCGATCTCCGCCAACTGGGTGATCGAGTCGCCGTGGGTCTCGTTGATCTGCAACCGGTACTGGCTGTAGGCCGTGTTGTTGTTCACGGCGAACGCCCGGGTCTGGTACCGCCAGGGGAAGTCCTGCCCCGTGCGCGTATCCAGGGTGACCCAGGTGGAGCCGTCATTGGAGCCCTGGAGCGACCAGCTCCGGGGATCCCGTCCGGGGAAGTCATTGGCGGACGTCAGCGTGTACATCTTCACCGTCTTCGCGCCCGTGAGCTGGTAGCGGATCCACGGGGTGGACTGGAAGGCGAGCCACTTCGTCAACGAGTCGTCGTCGAAGCCCTGGGCGGCGCCTTCGCCACTCGCGGCGTTGTCCGCGCTGGCGGAAATGCTTCCCCCCTTGGCGACATCGGCCAGCGGCTGCGCCACGGCGCTGCCCGTGGTGAGCGAGGCAGGAATGTCACTCGCGCCCGAGCCCCAGTTGGTCGCGGACGCGCCCATCGTGAAGTCCAGCGTGCCGCCGTTCGCGAGGGCCGAGTGGGGCAGGTAGTTGCGGGTATACGCCTGCCCGTTCAGGGACACGCCCTGGATGTACCGGTTCGTATCGCTGACGCTCGGGGCGTTGATGACGAGGTCCTTCCCGTTCTCCAGGTGGACCGTCATCTTCGTGAAGTACGGAGCGCCCACGGCGTACTCCGGCCGGCCCATGCTCACCGGGTAGAAGCCCATCGCGCTGAAGAGGTACCACGCGGACAGCTCGCCGTTGTCCTCGTCGCCCAGGTAGCCGTACCCGTTGCCGAGCCCGGACTGGTACTGGGTATTCAAGACGTCCCGCACTCGCTGCTGGATGCGCCACGGCGTCCCCGCGTAGCTGTACATGTAGAGCGTGTGGTGCACGGGCTGGTTGGAGTGGCCGTACTGGCCCATGTTCACGTCGTAGGCTTCCTTCATCTCGTGGATGACGCCGCCGTAGCAGCCCACGTCGTAGTCCCGGGCCGCCGAGAACAGGGCATCGAGCTTGTTGGCCAGCCCGCTGCGGCCCTGGTAGAGATTGGCGAGCCCCTGCCCGTCCTGGGGCGCGAGCACGCTGTAATGCCAGGCATTGCCCTCGGTGTACTCACAGCCCCACCGGTTCGCCTTGAAGTCCGCGTCCGAGGTCCGCCACGAGCCATTGGTGTTCTTGCCGCGGAAGAACCCCACCGAGGGCGAGAAGAGGTTGACGTAGTTCAGGGAGCGGTTGAGGAAGTATTGCGCGTCCTCGGTCTTCCCCAGCGCCTGGGCGAGCTGGCCGATGCCGAAGTCGTTGAGGTAGCCCTCCAGGGACCAGGACGTCGACTCGCCCACGCGATCCTGCGGCGTGTAGCCGAGGAAGATGGAGCGATCCATTCCCTTGCGGCCCCGAGCCTGATCACTGCTGTACGTCGCCGCGTTGCGCAGCATGGAGTCATACGCCGCGGCGACGTCGAAGTTGCGCACCCCCTTGAGGTAGGCGTCGGCGAAGATCACGTCCGAGTTCGTCCCCACCATGATGTTGGCGTAGCCCGGCGCGGACCAGCGGGTGACCCACCCCCCGTCCTTGTAGCCATTGACGAACCCGTCGATCATCTCGCCGGCCCGGGTGGGGATGAGCAGGGAGTAGTAGGGCCAGGTCGTGCGGTACGTGTCCCAGAACCCGTTGTTGACGTACACCTTGCCCGTCTTCACCGGATGGCCGCTCGCGTAGGGCGAGGCGTAGCGGGGCGTGCCCCCCACGTTCTCCCAGGCGGAGTTCGGGTACAGGAACGTCCGGTACATGTTGGAGTAGAGGATCGTCTTCTGATCCTCGCTGGCCCCCTCCACCTCGATCTTGCCCAGCAGCGCGTTCCAGGCGTTCTGCGCCTCCTGCTTGACGGTGTCGAAGCTCTTGGTGCCAATCTCCTGCGCCAGGTTGTCCTGGGCCTGGGCCACGCTGAGGAAGGAGGTGGCGATCGCCATCGTCACCTTCTCGCCCGGAGAGGTGCTGAAGCGCACCCAGGACGTCACGGCGCGCTGTCCCGTCACCTTCTGGGACTCGGCGATCGCCTTGCTGAACCTCGCGTAGAAGTACATGCGGGGCGCGGGACCCCACCCCGTCGAGTGGTCGGTGTAGCCAGACACCACGCCATTGGCCTGATCGACGGTGAGCGAGCCACTCTTGCCATCCACCGTGTCGAACAACACGTAGGAACTGGTGCTCGGGAACGTGAAGCGCCACGACGCACCGTGGTCCGTGGGCGCGATCTCCGTCTGGAGGCCGTTGTTGAACCTCACGCTGTAGTAGTGCGCCCGGGCGATCTCGTTGGCGTGGCTGAAGGCCGCACCCCGGCTCGCGCGGTCCGCCGTCACCGAGCCCGTCTGGGGCATCACCTGGAACGTCTGCCGATCCCCCATCCAGGGGCTCGGCATGTGGCTGATGGTGAAGGCCTGGATCGCGCTCCGGTTGTAGTCGTAGATCCAGCTCGTCGAGTTCGCATCCGTCATCGGCGTCCAGAAATTGAAGCCGAAGGGCACCGCCGCCGCCGGGAACGTGTTCCCCCGGGAGTAGCCACCGCCGGAATTGCTCCCTCGCAGCGTGTTCACGTAGTCCGAGGGAAGCGCCATCGCCTCCCCCGCCCAGAGCGGACACAGCAGGAGCACGCCCAGCATCTTCTTGCTTGGAATCACCAAGGCACCGCCTTTCATGTGATGGTCGGGACCAGCAATCCCGGCATAACATGGATACCTTGATCTTCCTCCTAGAGGCTGGAACTGTTCACGGGTCGTCGGCGAGCGCATGCTCCACACGCACCGCGTCACCCTGGCGGCTCAAACCAACCCGCACGCGGGCCGGGGGGAAGGAGCCCCCCGGTCCCGGGCGGCTCAGGTGCGCAGGAAGGCGCTCGCGTCGGGCAGCCCGCTGCCGGAGGTGTCGACGCCCATCGCGGTGAGGATGCCCGAGAAGATGTCGGGCTCGTTCGAGTCCACCTTGCCGGGCTGGGGCGCGCCGGTGCGCGGGTCGAAGCCGTAGGTGAGCGTGGTCTTCGGATCCACGCCGCCGAGCACCGTGTTGCCCCGGACCCTCGGCGAGAGAATCATGAACCCGTTGTTGAGGTCATGCCCCGTGCCGAAGATCTCCGAGGGCTCCGTCCGGTTGCGCGTACGCCCGAACTCGGTGGCCATGTAGATCAACGAGCGATCCCACAGGCTCTCACCGCTCGAGTCGAAGGGCTCCGACTTGAGCAGCTCGATGAGCTTGTCGATGGTGCCCATCATGCGCGACCACATGAAGGCCTGGATGGAGCGGTGATCGTTGTGGCTGAAGTCGTAGGCCAGCGGCGGGTTGGTGAACGTGAACGGCGGAGTCAGCGCCACGTTGAACGACGGGCCCAGCGTCACCGTCACCGACACCCGGTACTTGAGCAGCAGGAACGCCAGCGCCGCCTGCCCCTCCACGGGATCCGTCATGTAATTGGGGAACACCGCGCGCAGCCGCTCCGCGTCGGGCGAACTCGACAGGCCGTACTCGGAGAGCGGCGTCTTCGGCGGCTGGTCGGGCAGCACGTTGAGGCGGCTGATGAGATCCTGCACCTCCAGCGCGGGCTGCCCCACGGTGCGCTGCTCGTTCCACAACTTGAGCGCCGCCGCGTCGTCGAAGGTCTTCCCGAAGACCGACTGGGCATCGAGCGAGTTGCGTACGTTCCGGGCCAGGGCCATCACGTCGCGAGAGGGCGCGTCCTTGATGCCCTTGATGCCATCCAGACCCAGGGGCCAGAGCGAGGGGTTGGCCACCACCTCCCCGTAGCAGTGCGCCGGCAGGGAGCTGTCGGTGCCACGCTCGGAGAAGCCCGAGTTGCCCATGTTCACGTTGGGAATGGGGAAACCCGCGCCGTACTGGAGGGCCACGCACTCCTGCAACGTGCGGCCGCGCCAGGCGGCGTTGCCGGTGAGGCTGCGCTTCTGCGCGATGACGTGGTTCACCGACGTGCCCACCGTGGTGGCCACCAGCATCGAGTCCTTGTACTTCTTCACGAAGGCCGACTGGTCCGTCTTCACCGGATAGGGGATGTTGCCCATCTGGGGGCTGTTCACCTTCACGGCGCGGAACGGAGAGCCGTCCACCAGCTCGAGCTGTGAGTCGGCGAAGGTGTTGAGCTTCTCGGGGTTGCCGCCCGCCGCCGTCGTCTCCGCGGCCCGTACCGCCAGCATGCTGTCGATGATGGAGGCGCCACCCACGGCGCCCACCACGATGAGGAAGCGGGGCTTGCCATCCAGGCGCGCCTGGCGCACGCCCCCGAGCTGCTCGAGCGCCGCCGGGGTGGTGAGCGCATCCCGGCAACCCGTCAGCAGGGGCCCCATCGCGGAGCCCGCCGCGCACATCGACAACGCCTTCAACATTTCCCGGCGCGAGAGCCGTCCATTGTTACGCAGTGACATGACGTTCCCTTAGAAGAAGACGGATTCGGCGGAGGAGAGGACGGCGAAGCAGGACGCGATCATCCAGTCGCGGCCCGGCGTCTGGCTGCCCTTGGACTCGATCTCGGTGGCCAGTTGCGACAGGGTGTTCACCTCGGCCTCCTTGGGGTCTCGCAACAGGGCGCGCTGGTAGAGCGAGGTGATGGCGTCGCGGACCGGCGCGCCTTCCCGGTGGGCCAGACGCCCCTGCGCGTCGAGCTCGATGCCCTTGAAGACGCTCGTCTCTCCGGGAGTGGCGATGTCGAGCGAGACGCGTCGGATACAGGCCGCCAGCGCCACGCGATCGATGACGATGGGGGTCGTCACGCCCGTGGACGACAGGGGCTCGTAGAGGCCGACGCCGTAGGGCTCGACGCCGCCCAGGGCCACGTTGTGCACGTACGTGGTGCAGGGGTACAGGCCCAGCTCGTTGCACACCTGCTCTGGCGGCAGGGACAGCGCCGAGGCGAAGTGGGCCGTGAGCTGCTCCGGATTCTTGAAGCGCAGGTTGTTGCGCGAGGAGGGCGCCACCTCACCGGAGGAACCCGGACCGGCATCGGCGGGCGGAGTACCGGCATCCGGCTCCCCGGGCGCGGGCGAGGGAGCGGGGCACGCGGAGAGGACACAGGCGGAGGACAGCAACAACACGCGAAGGAAATCAGGGCGCACCGTAGGCCTCCGTGCGGATCAGATCGTGAAGCATGCGCTGCACGCGGTACTGGTGCGTGCCCTTGAAGCGCTGCCAGGTGGCGACGAACTCGGCGTGCTCCTCGGCGGTGGGAGGATGACCCACGAGCAGCTTCCAGTAGTCGGTGACGGCGGAGATGGCGAAGGCATCGCTGTTGGCGCCGACCTGCGCCCACTCGACGAGGCTGCTCACCGGCTGGCCGAAGAGGTAACCGGTCTCGGGCATCTGGGTGATGATGGGCGAGGCGTTGGCGAAGCGCTTCTCGATGCGGCCGGGCACGTAGCTCGCCCAGGGCACCTCGGGGTTGCGCGGGAAGGACAGGCCCTCGTAGTTGCGGAAGGGGTAGCTGAGCGGATCCAGCGTCGCGTGGCAGGCCGCGCAGGCGGGAGCGTCCACGCCCTTGGCGTCGTAGTCACGGGGCTCACCGGGGATGCTGAAGAGGCCCTCCTGCTTGGCGATGTCGAGGCCCAGGTAGGCCCGGTACGCCTGGGACGCGGCGTTGCGCGGCAGCGCGCTGAACATCACGAAGTAGATGAGACTCCACGCGGAGGTGATGTTGCCCGCGCGGTGCAGCTCGTCCACGGCCTGCAACGGCAGCGTCTGCGTCACCGAGTAGCGGGTGGGGTGGGTCTCCCGGCGCACGTAGTGCCTGGCCGTCATCACCTCGCGCGCGTCGTGATCGTCGAGCTGCGCGTAGGCGTAGAGCGCGTAGTCGTCATAGTAGTCCGCGAGCGGAATGGCCCCGGCGTCCTCCGGGCCCCCCTTGAGCGAGCCCACCGGGCGGACCTTCGGGTGCGCCAGCTTCCACAACTGCCCGTTCTTGCCGCGCCAGAACTCGCTCTGGGTGCACCGATCCAGCTCGGCGTCGAGCCGGGCGAGCCGCGCATCGGCGCTCAACGCGCTGAACTCCTTGAGCTGCGCGTAGGTGACCGGGGTGCCACAGAAGTCGAGCAGGAGGCGCTTGTAGGCGAAGCGCGCGTCGTAATGGCACACGTCGTACTGGGAATTCTCGCCCGCCTGGCAGCGGCCGGTATCCGTGGGCACGCTGTTGGGATCGGCCGGGAAGGTGCCGCGCTGGATCTCCACGAGGTTGGGCACGCCGTCACCGTCGGCGTCCTGCGCCTCGACGGCCTTGAGCGCCGAGGGAAGCGCGGCCGCGAAGTCCCCGTCGGACAGGGGGCGCGCCGCGTTGGGCACCAGGTGGGGTTCCAGGCTGGCGCCGAAGACGTTGCGTTGGGGCGGCGCGACGTGACAGTACGTGCACGCCGGCTGCTGGCCCACACACACGGGAGCCGTGGGATAGGTGGAGCAGAACGCTCCGCCCGCGGGAGGTTTGGCCAGGGCCACCCCCGATAGGAACACGGCGGCCCCTACAATGAGTCGTCGAAACACGAGAACACCTCGTCAAAACAGTCGTTCATGAAAGGGACGACACATCAGCGACGAAAAAAGGAAAAAGGCCGCGTGAAGATTCCGTCGAACGGCCAGCCCCCCAGCATTCGCCGCCGGCCCGGCCCCACCTGGGCGTGACGGCCGCGTCCGGCACATCCACCGTGCCCTCCCACGCCGTCCGTGCCCGGGTAGGCTCCCACGCCATGCCCTCCCTCTCCTCGAAGCGTCTGGCCACGGTGTGCGTCGCCGCCGCATGGCTCGCCTGCAAGAGCGACCCCCAGCCCGGCCCCGTCACGCCCCTTCCTCCACCACCCGTGGATCCGCTCCACGTGCCCTCTCCGGACTGGAGGGATCAGATCCTCTATTTCGTCATGACCGACCGCTTCGCCAACGGAGAGCCAGGCAACGATGACCAGGGCGCCGGCGAGTACGACCCGGCGGATGGGGCGAAGTACAGCGGTGGGGACTTGAAGGGCCTGCGCGAGCGGCTCGACTACATCCAGGGCCTGGGCGCCACGGCCGTGTGGCTCACCCCGCCCGTGGCGAACCAGTGGTGGGATCCACTCGTCAACTACGGTGGCTACCACGGCTACTGGGCGCGCGACTTCAAGCAGGTGGACCCTCATCTGGGCACGCTGGAGGACTACCGGGGCCTGTCGCGGGAGCTGCACTCGCGCGGCATGTACCTGGTGCAGGACATCGTCCTCAACCACATGGCCAACTGCTTCCGGTACACGCGCTACGATCCCGCGGACGTGTCCGCCCACGTGGTGCTCAACACGGGTGCCAGGCCCGCGTGTGGACCCACCCAGGCGCCCTTCGATCAGTGGGATCCCACCCGTCCGGCCCACCGCGACGCCCACGTCTTCCACTGGACGCCCTCCATCCAGGACTACGGCGTGCGAGACCAGGAGCTGAACTGGCAGCTCTCGGACCTGGATGACCTCGACACCGAGAACGCCACCGTGCGCGCGGCCCTCCGGGACAGCTACGACTTCTGGATCCGCGAGGTGGGCGTGGATGGCTTCCGCGTGGACACGGTCTTCTACGTGCCCCAGGCCAGCATCAAGGACTTCCTCTACGCCACGGACACGGCCCACCCGGGCGTCGTCCCGTTCGCCCGGAGCCTGGGCAAGGAGGGCTTCCTCGCGTTCGGCGAAGGCTACGCCACCGACCTGCCCTTCCAGGACACCGCGACCCGGAAGATCGCCTCGTACCTGACGGAGGAGGCCACGGGTGACGCCCTGCTACCGGGCATGCTCGACTTCCCGCTCTACCGCACGACGGGTGACGTGTTCGCCCGGGGAGCCCCCACGTCCCAGCTCGGCTACCGGATGACGCGCGCGACGACGGCGTTCCCGCGTCCGCACCTGATGCCCACCTTCCTGGACAACCACGACGTGGACCGCTTCCTCAAGGGAGGCTCGGAGACGGCGCTCCGGCAGGCGCTGTTGTTCATGATGACCGTGCCGGGCATTCCCGTCCTCTATTACGGCACCGAGCAGGGCTTCACCGAGCAGCGCGGCGCCATGTTCCAGAAGGGGTTCGGCTCGGGAGGCAGGGATCGCTTCGACACCACGGCGCCCTTGTACGCCCTCATCCGCGAGCTGACGACGCTGCGCAAGACGCACGCCGTCTTCCGGCATGGCACCCCCACGGTGCTGCGGCAGAACGAAGCACGCGCGGGCGTGTTCGCCTTCAAGATGGAGGACGCGGGACAGGTCGCGTTCGTCGTCTTCAACACCTCGGACGAAGAGGTGTTGCTGGACAACCTGCCCACGGACCTCGCCGGAGGCAGCGGGCTGAAGGTGCTCGCGAGCCTGGACCCGGAGGCTCGGGACGTGCGCACCGGAGCGGACGGACGGCTGTCCCTGAAGCTCCCCGCTCGCGCGGCCCGGGTCTACCAGCCCTCGGGCGACGTCGTCCCGCCCCCCGTCCAGACCGCGCGCGTCACCCTCTCCAACGCCAGCGGCGGCACCGTCCCGGGCGACTTCGAGCTGTCCGGCACCGCCACCGGCGTGTCCTCGTTCCGCCTCGTGGTGGATGGCGTGCTCGCGGGTGCTCCCCTGGTGACGGTGCGGGCGGATGGCTCCTGGAGCACCCTCGTCAGCACCCAGGGCATGACGGACAGCACCCTCCAGCACTCGCTCGTCGCGTGGGCCGGGGAGGACCAGGTGCTCTCCGACACGTGGACCTTCCGTGTGGAGCGCGTCTTCACGACCCTGCTCACCCACGACGATCCCGAGGGGGATGACGTGGGCCCCACGAAGAACTACCACTACCCCACCGATGAGACCTGGGGCGTCAACAACCAGGGAGACCTGCGCCGCGTCACCCTCCTGGGCTCGGGCAACACGCTCAAGCTCGCGCTCCAGACGAAGACCGTCACCACCACCTGGAATCCGCAGAACGGCTTCGACCACGTGGCCTTCACCGTCTACATCGACGTGCCCGGACGCTCGGGTCTCACCGTGATGCCCCAACAGAACGCGTCGCTTCCCGTCGGCATGGCGTGGAACTACCGCCTGCGCGTCCACGGCTGGTCCAACGCCTTGTTCGCTCCCCAGGGAGCCTCCGCCACCGACGAGGGCACCCCGGTCTCCCCCACCGCCGCCATCGAGGTGGACAAGAACGCCCACACCGTCTTCCTCACCCTGTCGGGAGAGCTGTTCGTCGGACTGTCGACGCTCCAGGGCGTGAAGGTCTACGTCACCACCTGGGACTACGACAACGGCTACCGGCCCCTCGTCTCCACGTCCGAACAGTGGAAGTTCTGGGGTGCGGATGGCACCACGTCACCGCTCGTCCTGGATGACACTCCCGTGCTCACCGTGCCCTGAGGGCCTCCCCCGAGGAGAACGGCATCGTCATACTTCCGTGAGGCCCGCCGGTGCGGCCCACCACACCGGCCCTGTCCCAGCCCTGGAGATGCCCGATGCAACCGACTCCGGATGTGATGGCGCTCGCGCACCGCCTGAATCCCTATCCCCTGTACGCGGAACTCAGACGCGACCATCCGGTCTGCCGGGTAGAGCCCGGCGGACTCGTGGCCGTCAGCCGGTACAAGGACGTGGAGTACGTCCTCAAGCATCCGGAGCTCTTCTCCTCCCACGGCTTCCGGTTCGCGTGGCAGCCGGCGTGGGTGGGAGACAACCCGCTCGCCCAATCCCTCGCCGCGTCCGATGGCAAGGAGCACGCCCGCCTGCGCTCCCTGGTCAGCCGTGCCTTCACCCCCGTGGCCATCAACCGCCTCGAAGAGAAGGTCCGCGCGAACGCCGCCCGGCTGGCGGATGGCCTGCTCGCCCGGGGCGAGGTGGACTTCATGGAGGAGTTCGCCACCCCACTGCCCGCTCGCACCATCAGCGACCTGCTGGGAATCGATCCCACGCTCGAGCGCCACTACAAGCGCTGGACGGAGGTCCTCGTCAGCATCGCACCCGTTCCCGAGAACGACGAGCACGTGACCCGCACCCGCGACACCATCGCCGAGATGAAGCGCTACGTGCAGCAAATCATCGACGCGCGGCGCTCCCAGCCGGGCGACGACGTGATGGGCCTCATCGTGCAGGGCGGCCCCGACGGGCAGCGGCTCGGTGACCAGGAGATCATCGGGCTCGCCTTCACCCTGCTGGCGGCGGGACTCGAGACGACGAGCTTCTTCTTCGCCCACGCGCTGCCGTTGCTGGCCGAGCGCCCCGACGTGTTCGAACGGCTGCGCGCCGACCGCGAGCTGCTGCCGAAGTTCATCGAGGAGATGCTGCGCTACGACGGCCCGGTGCGGGGGCTGCCGCGCATCGTCACGACCGACGTGGAGCTGTCCGGCGTGCGCATCGAGCGGGGCACATGCGTCCTGCCGCTCATCGCCTCGGCCAACCGCGACGAGGCCCGTTTTCCCCACGCCGACCGCTTCGACCTGGATCGGGAGCAGCCGGGCATCCCTTTCGGGGCTGGCAGCCACTTCTGCCTCGGAGCCTTCCTGGCGCGGCTCGAGGCCCGGGCGGGCCTCGACGCCCTGCTCGACCGGTTCAGCGGTTTCTCGCTCATCCCCGAGGGTGTGGTGTGGAACCGGAGCATCGTCACGAGCGGCCCGTTGAAGATGCCGGTCCGCTTCCTGCCAGCGTGACGGCCGCGCGGTCCGTGTTCACCCACCTCACGAGCGCTCAGGAGGGCAAGCCCCGCTTGGAGCCCAACCCCCCGGCTCTCGCTGACTCAGGGCCTGCTCGAGCCGCTTCTCCAGCTCCTGGATATCGAAGGGCTTGCGCAGGGAGGCGAAGGCCCCCAGTCGGCGGTGCAGCATCATGTGCTTGTCGAGGTCACGGTGCGCGGAGATGAGGATGACGGGCGTCTGGAGGTCCCCCCGCTGGCGCAGCGTCTGGAGGAACCGGGTGCCATCGAGCACGGGCATCATCAGGTCGAGCACCACGGCGTCGAACCGCTGTTGCTCCACCAGCGCCAGCGCGCTCATCCCGTCCTCGGCGACGGTGATGTCGTACTGCTGCTCGAGCAGCAGAGCGAGCGAGTCGAGGATGTCCGGATCATCGTCGACGAGGAGCAGACGCTTCTTCATGGCCGCACCTCTCGCTGGTGCTCGGGAAGGAGGACGGTGACAGTGGTGCCCTTGCCCTGCTCACTCTGGATGCGCACCTGGCCCCCATGCGCGTCCAGGATGTCCTTGACGAGTGACAACCCGAGCCCGAGTCCGGGGAAGTTCTCCGCGGAGACGTTGCTCGCGCGGAAGTAGCGCCGGGTCAGGGTGGGAAGATCCGCGGCGGGAATGCCAATCCCCGGGTCCGCCACGGACAGCTCGAACTCCTTCGCGCCTCGCGACAGGGAGACGTGAAGGGTGCCCCCCTGTGGCGAGAACTTGAGCGCGTTGGCGAGCAGGTTGTTCAGCACCTGTTCCAGACGCTGGCGATCTCCCAGGACGGGATAGGCACCCGGGGCGATGGCGAGCTCGAAGGAATGCCGCTGCCGCCCCCGGGTGCGGTGCTTGTCCATGTCCCGGTGATTGGCCACGACGGCCTGGACCACCTCCGCCAGCTCCAGCACCTCCTTGCGCATGACGAGCGGCATGTGCGCATCCAACCGGCCGGTGTCCTCCAGCTCCCGCACCAGGGAGGAAACCCGCTCGAGCTGGGCGCCCAGCCGCGTCAGTGCGCCCCCCGCGACGCCCCGCGTCCCGACTTCCCGGCGCACGGCCTCCAGGTACATGCCCATGGAGGTGAGCGGCGTGCGCAGCTCGTGCGCGGCGAGGGCGAGGAACGTCGCCTTGGCCTGGTCCATCTCGCGCCGCTCGTGCACGTCGACACAGCTCCCGATGAAGCCGGCGAACCGGCCCTGGTCATCGGTGAAGGGAACGCCCCAATC
The DNA here is from genome assembly GCF_002305875.1 of Cystobacter fuscus. NCBI lineage: Bacteria > Pseudomonadati > Myxococcota > Myxococcia > Myxococcales > Archangiaceae > Cystobacter > Cystobacter fuscus. The sequence goes on from NZ_CP022098.1 coordinate 10,691,145, forward strand.
GAAGATGTAGCGGTAGACACCATCATGCCGCCGCAGCCGGTACTCCATCTCGAAGGGCTGACGCCGCTCGAAGCTGGAGAGGTACGTGTCCAGGCACCGCCGCACGTCGTCCGGATGGACCCCCGACACCCAGCCAGGCCCCACCTCTTGCTCGAGGGTGCGACCGGTGAAGCGAAGCCACGTCGCGTTGAAGTAATCACATTGGGCGTCCAGGCCCGAGCGCCACACCATCGTCGGCGCATGCTCGACCAGCAGACGGTATTGGTCTGCCGGAAGCGGTGTCTCCATGGAGCGCCCTGTCGTCGACATCATCGGAACCCGAACCCCTCGAGCTGTCGATGATTCAACCTCTGATGAAGAGCCTTTCCTTCGGGCAGGGGAAGCGCCCCGGACATTCGTGCATCCAGGAAGACGGACGCCCTACGGCTTGCCTCCCGCCAGCTCGTGCAGCTTCAACACCGTCTTCCAGTTGCGCGCGGTGACAGGCGAGCCCACGGCCTTGTCGAGCACCGCCGGACCAAGCTTCGTGCCAGCCACACCACTGGAATAGAGCACCCAGAGCGCGTCGCCCGAGACCTCGAGCAGCTCACCGGCACTGGCGCGCTCACGAAGCGCGGCGAGCGCGCCCGGCTTCGGCTTCTGCTTGGACAGCGCCAGATGCAGGAGGTTCGGCTGCTTCTCGGCCGCGTCCGGGAAGGGGCTGCCCGCGGCATAGGCCGCCCACTGCCGGGCGGTCCGGGCGATCACATCCACCGGGAAGCCGAAGCGCTGTTGCAGCGCGGTCTCGAGCATCGCCGCGGCGGCCTCCGCGCCCCCGGGAGCGGTGACGACGAGGTTGCCACTCTGGATGTAGCTCTCGACGTCGTCGAAGCCGATGTCGCGGCACGTCTGGCGGAGCTGCTCCATGGGCACCTTGCGATGCCCGCCCACGTTGACGCCGCGAAGAAGCAGGATGATCCGGGACATGGAGCAAGCGTGCCACGCCCATGCGCGCGAGGGGAGGCCCTCAGTGCGGCGCCACCGCGTCGCTGGAGGGCAGGGAGGTGGGAGTGGGGCGATGGGTCCGGGGGAAGAAGAGCCCGGCGGAGAAGGCACCCAGGGCCGAGGCGCAGATGAGCCAGAAGTTGAGGGACAGGCCGCGGCCGAGCGCATCACCGAGCGTGTGCAGCACCTCGGGCGCGAGGCCCCGGCCATGCTCGGGACTGAGGATCTGATTGGCCGCGGACAGGGGAATGCTGGGATCCTCGAGCAACTTGGACACCATCACCCCGCCCATCACCCCCACGCCCAGCGCCCCGCCGATGGTGCGGAAGAACATGTTGCTCGCGGTGGCCACGCCTCGCAGCTCCCAGCCCACGCTCGTCTGCACCGCGATGAGCAGCGACGTGGAGGCAAAGCCCAGACCGAGGCCGAACACCCCCATGGCCACCTCGGGGACGAGCAGGGGCGCGCCCGGCTTGAGCAGCAGCGCCATCAGCGCCGTGCCCGCTCCCGCCATCCCGAATCCGCCGATGATGAGCGGACGAAAGCCCATCCTGAGGATGAGCCGTCCCGCCAGGAGGCTCGCCAGGGGCCAGCCGACGATCATCGGGGTGATCATCCCGCCGGCCATGGTGGGAGAGCCGCCCAGCACGGCCTGCACGTACAACGGCACGTAGGTGGTGGCACCGAACTGCGCGGAGGAGAAGAGCGCGCCGGCCACCGAGGAGATGGCGATGGCGGGAATCCGGAAGAGGGACATCGGCAGGAGGGGCTCGGCCGCCCGGAGCTCCACGAACACGAAGGCGGCGAGCAACACCCCCGCCCCCACGAGCGCGGGGAGCTGGTGGTCCATGCCCTGCACCCCGATGAGCAGCAGCACCACGCCCGCGGAGAGCAGCACCGCCCCCGCGATGTCCAGCCGCTGGGGTTTGCGCTGGATGCGCTCGTGGAAGAAGACGCCGAGCAGCAGCATCGCGCCCACGCCGATGGGGACGTTGACGAAGAAGATCCAATGCCAGGTGAGGTACTTCACGATGAGCCCGCCGGTGAGGGGACCCACCAGGCCGGCGATGCCCCACACGGCGCTGAAGGCACCCTGGACGCGGGCGCGCTGCTCGAGCGTGTAGAGGTCCCCCACCACGGTGAGCGCCACGGGCTGCATGGCGCCCGCCCCGAGCCCCTGGAGCGTGCGGAAGGCGATGAGCATGCCCATGGACGTGGCCAGGCCACTGGCGATGGAGCCCACGAGGAACAGGCCCACGCCGAAGAGGAGCACGGGCTTGCGACCGTAGAGGTCCGCGAGCTTGCCGTAGATGGGCACGGTGATGGTGGAGGCGAGCATGTACGCGGTGAAGACCCACGCGTAGCTGTGCAGCCCGCCCAGGTCGCTCACCACCGTGGGCATGGCCGTGGAGACGACCGTCATCTCCAGGGCCGCCATGAAGAGACACAGGGCGAGGGCCAGGGTAGTCAGGGGACGTTGCGTGGTACGCATCCGCCCTGCCTAGCGAGTGGGCCGCCAGGGCGCCACCTCAAATGCACCCCCGGCTCCACCCCGCGTCCTGCTCGACTCCACTCCGGTGATGAACGTGCTCTCCGAGAGTCGTTGGACACGCTCCCGGTGAGGGTCCTCCTGGCTTCAGCCGACCTTGGCGATCCGCGAAGCGGCGTTGTCCTGGGGAGCGGCATAGCCCGAGAGGATCAGGGCCTCCGCGATGGCCTCGCTCATGCCACCCGACACCGGGCCGAACGATGCGTTCTGGCACCACGCCTGGACCATCAACACGGGGCCCTTCACGGTGAACTCCGCGAAGCCGATGGAGAGCGCGGGCTGCGCCAGCACCCCCGGCACCGCGGCCACCCGCTCCACCAGGGCCCGCTTGATCGCGGCGACGTCGGCACCGTGCCGCAGCGGCACCTTGATGGAGACCTGCCGGTTGGCGTGGTGGCTGTAGTTGACGATGTTGTCGCTGAGCAACCGGCTGTTGCCCACGATGATGCGCAGGTTGTCCGGTGTCTCGAGGACGGTGACGAACAGACCGACCTCCTGGACCGTGCCCGACACACCCGCCGAGGAGATCGCATCTCCGACGCGGAAGGGCCGCAGCACGAGCAGGAAGACGCCCGCGGCGAAGTTCCCCAACAGGCCCGCCCACGCCGAGCCGATGGCGATGCCCGCCGCGGCCAGCAGCGCGGCGAACGAGGTGGTCTCGATGCCCATCATCCCCAGCAGCGCCAGCAGCAGCAGGATGGTGAAGGCGCCCGAGAAGAGTGACTCGGTGTAGCGGATGAGCGTGGCGTCCAGCTTGCGCTTGTTGAGCGCGAGGTTCAGCACGCGCTGGAAACCGGCGATGAGCGAGCGCCCCACGAACCAGAGGACGATCGCGACGCCCAGCTTCATGAAGAAGGGGAGGGCTTGCGTGAGGGCCAGGGTCTTGAGCTGCTCGATGAGTGATTCCATGGGAACGGGGATGCCTTTGAGGAGAAGGCCGCCGTCCTTGGCCGGCGGCTCCGCGCACACTAGCAAGCCTCATGCCCATGTGTCTGGTCCCCTCCCCGCCCGGGGAGGGCCCCTACCGGGGCCCGTCAGGGCCCATGCCTGGCGTGTCAGCACGGGGTGTTGACACGCCTGGCGCGGCTCAGCCTCCCTTGGGGAAGGAGGCGCAGGCCTCGCCGTACTCGCGCCACCAACCCTCCAGGGCCTTGAGGTCGGTGGGCCGGGGCTCGTCGCCGGCGCCCGCCATGTCCAGGTAGGCGTGCAGCAGCGGGCGGAAGTGCGGGTGCGCGCACTTGTCGATGATGTCCACGGCGCGGCGCTTGGGCGAGCGGATGTCCATGTTGAGCGCGTAGCCGTGCTCGGTGACGACGCACTTGATGTCGTGCTCGGTGTGGTCGATGTGCCGCACGTACGGCATCACGCAGCTCACCGTGCGCCCGTCCTTGAGCGGCCGGGTGGACGGCGTGTGCACGATGCTCAGGTAGGCGTTGCGGAAGAAGTCTCCCGAGCCCCCCAGCCCGTTGACGATGCGCGAGCCGTCGATGTGGGTGGAGTTGACGTGGCCGTAGATGTCCACCTCGATGGGGGTGTTCATCGCGATGACGAACAGGCGGGAGATGATCTCCGGGCTGTTGGACAGCCACATGGGCCGCAGCACCAGCTTGTCCCGGCAGCGCTCGAACAGCTCCATGAAGCGCCGGCGCCCATCCGCCGAGAACGACACCGCGGTGGCCGAGGCGTTCTCGAACTTCGCGTCGTCCTCCAGGTAGCGCAGCATTCCGTCCTGGAAGACCTCGGTCCAGAAGCGGATCTTCTGGAAGGGGGACGTGTACAGCTCACCGATGATGGCGTTGGCCACGTTGCCCACGCCGGACTGGATGGGGGGCAGACGCTCACCCCAGCCGAACTGATCGCGGCACTGGAGCAGGAAGGCGATGACGTTCTGCGCGATGCGGCGGTCCGTCTCACTCGTGCCCTTGAAGGGCACCGGATGGTCGGGCGTGCGCGACTCGACGACGGCCACCACCTTGCGGTGGTCGAACTCGACGTTGGGCGTGCCGATGCGATCCCGCACGTTGAGCAGCGGCAGCGGCCAGCCCACCTTGGGGTGCACCGCGGGCAGGGCGATGTCGTGGAAGCCCGTGTAGTCCGGCACCGCGGTGTTCACCTCGAGGATGACCTTGCGTGCCCGGGAGAGCGCCTCGGCGGAGATGCCCACCGACGAGGAGAGGATGACGCTGCCGTCCGCGAGGATGCGCGACACCTCGACGACGGCGACGTCGATCTCCCCATAGAAGCCGTACATGAGGTTGCGCGCGAAGGCGGACAGGTGCACGTCGGTGAAGTCCATCTCCCCCGAGTGGATGAGCTTGCGCGAGGCGGCCGAGGACATGTACGGCCCGCGCTTGCGGATGAAGGGAGCCATGGGCCCCTCCACGTCGTCGGCGAGCGAGGCGCCGCTGAGCAGCGTGATGCGCGAGGCGGGAGCGGTCTCGGCGAAGTGCCGGGCCAGGGCCGGGAAGAAGGTCTTCGGCTCGCCCGACTTGGTGAAACCACTGATGGCCACGGTGTTGCCGTCGGTGACGTGCTTGACCGCCTCTTCCACCGGGACGACCTTGGCCAACAACTCCGCGTTCTCGATCCGCTTCTGCAGTGAGCTCATGGCGAGCAGCATCCAATGCATCGGAACCACGCCTCACCACAAGCACACCGGCCCAAAGAAAAAGTCGTCGGAGCATTCAGCAGACGATGTGAGGGCCCCCAAAAGGAGATTCGTCGCCTACCGGGCACCCTGTCGGGCACCGACGCCACTACGGACCAGGTCGTCGGGCGTCCCCGGCGCGACGAATTCACGTCCCACCTGCTTGACTACAACCGTAGTCAGGACGTACCTTGCTTCGTGACGACACTTGTAGTCACGCGGGCGGGAACATGAAGAAGCCGGTGGGAGAACAGGAACTGACGCTGCTGCGCTGGGTGGCGGAGCACGGTCCCGTCACCGTGGGGGAGGCGGCGGAGAAGTTCGGCGAGCCGCAGGGGCTGGCGCGCTCCACCATCCTCACGGTGATGGAGCGGCTGCGGAGCAAGGGGCACCTCACCCGGCGCAAGGTGGAGGGCGTCTACCAGTACAGCTCGAGCATGCCGCTGGCGGAGCTCTTGCGCGGCGTGGTGGGGGACTTCGTGAAGAAGTCGCTGGCGGGCTCGCTGTCGCCCTTCGCCACGTGGCTGTCCGAGACCGATGAGGTCAGCGACGAGGAACTGCGCCAGCTCGAGGAAGCCGTCGCCCGGCTCAAGTCGAAGAAGGAGGGGGAGTCATGAGCGCGCTGGACTGGAACGCGGGACGTGAACTGGCGCTCGCCGTGGCGCGGACGCTGTGGCAGGTGTCCTGGCAGGCGGCCTTCTGGGCACTGGGGGTATGGGCCCTCACGCGCGTGTGGCCGAAGCTGCCCGCCTCCGCGCGGACCACGCTGTGGTGGCTCGTGGGGCTCAAGTGCCTGGTGGGCCTGTGCGCGGTGGGAGCGGTGCGCCTGCCGCTGATGCCCGCACCCGAGGCGTCCACGGCCCGCGTGGAGACGGTAGCCCCCGGGCTCGCGCTGACCCACGACGACGCGCGGCCGGTGGATGCTCCGCGCGCGCCCGTGCGCGACGAGAAGCCCACGCGGGGAGCACCCTGGAAGGAAGCGGTGCTGCTGCTGTGGCTCGGGGGGCTCGCATGGCAGGGACGGGAGTTGCTCCAGGGGCTGGTGCGCCTGCGCCACCTCCGGCGCGAGGCCCGGCCGCTCGAGGACGACGCGCTCCACCAGGCCGCGATGACGCTGGGACGGGAGCTGGGTCTCACGCGGATTCCCTCCCTGCTCGTCTCCGAGCAGGCACCCGGCCCTCTCGCGCTCGGCCTGCTCCGACCCGAGATCATCCTGCCGCGCCGCGCGCTGGAGTCGCTGTCTCCCCTGGAGCAGCGCATGGCACTCGCGCACGAGCTCGCCCACGTGCGGCGCCGGGACTTGTGGCTCGGCTGGGTGCCGGCGCTCGCGCGAGCCGTGTTCTTCTTCCACCCGCTCGTGCGGCGGGCCTGCCGGGAGTACGCGCTCGCCCGTGAGGAAGCCTGTGACGCCGCCGCGCTCCAGGCCACCGGCGCCGAGCCCCACGACTATGGACGCCTTCTGCTCCTCTTTGGTGTCGCCCGCGCGCCGGCCGCGGCGGCGGCATCCGGTGCACCGTCACACCTCGCGGCCCTGAAACGGAGAATCGCCATGCTGGAACACGCGGATACCGAGTCGAAGCGTCACCCCCACTGGGCCCGCTGGGTGCTGGGAGGACTCGCCCTGGTGGCGCTCGTCCCCTTCCAGGTGGTCGCCCGCGAGACCCCCGTCACCGCCACGGCTCCCGGTGTCTCGGGCAACCTCGCCGTGCCCCTTCCCGCGCTGAGCGCCCCGCGAGCGGACGACGGCTCCGCACTCTCGTATGTCCTCATCGATCCCCCCCACCACACGACCATGTCCGGCTCGACGGAGGACTTGAGGGTGGCACGCGCGCTGGCGGGAGCGGGAAAGGAGCCTCTCCTCTATGTGCGCCGGGACGGCCAGGAGTACATCATCCGGGACGCGGCGACGTTGAAGGCCACCCTGGAGTCGTTCGACGCGCAGCGGGCGATCGGCGACAAGCAATCCGAGCTGGGCCACAAGCAATCCGAGCTGGGCCACAAGCAATCCGAGCTGGGCCAGAAGCAGGCCGAACTGGGCCACAAGCAGGCAACCATCGGAATGAAGATGGCGGCAGTGGCGCAGAAGCGAGCCGATCTCGCCATGGAGCGGCATCGGCTGGGGAGAACGAACGCGCAGGTGTCCCCGGAGTTCGAGCGCCGGGAGCAGGAGTTGGAGCGCGAGATGGAACCGCTCGAACAGCAGATGGAGGAGCTCGGCCGGCAGATGAAGGTCTTCACCCAGCCGATGGAGGAGCTTGGCCAGCAGATGGAAGAGCTCGCCAAGCCGATGGAAGTGCTCGGCCGGCAGATGGAGTTGGCCAACCAGGAGGCACAGAAGAAGGTGCGGACCCTGTTGGACGACGCGATCCGCAAGGGCCTGGCCGAGCCCGTGAAGCGCTGACGCCTCCGCTCGGAAAGCCGGGCGCCCTCCTGCTCACCCTCCCCATGGCTCAGCCGGTCTGACGGACGACGAGGCCCGTGAGCAGGGCGAGCACGGCCAGCACCGAGATGATGAGGAGCGCCTCGGTACTGCCCCGGAAGGCGGCGCTGAAACCCTCCGTGTCCTCACGTCCAGCGCTCGGCCGCTTCTGGCTGACCGCGTGGTCGATGACGAGCACCGTCAGGCTGATCCCGAGCCAGGCGCCCAGCGCCAGCCACGGCACGGAGTCGGCCAGGAGGCCCACGAAGAGCGCCACCACGGAGAGGACGTACCCAATGGCAAACGCCATATGGGATGGAGGGTAGAAAGCACGTCCAGGGGTTCCGGCGACCATGACACACGCTCCCTCCCTCCCCTTTTAAAGTGAGACGCCCTCCACTCCCGTCAACCGGGTCGAAGCGTCCACTCCGGCAATCGCTCGCATCGGCCCCTCGTGGGCCTCAGGCCCGCTTGCGCGTCAACGTCTTCGGCTCGAACTCCGAGAACGACGGGAAGCGCAGCAGCTCCGTCGTCTCCAGCGAGACGAGCCGCTGGCCATAGGCCTCGAGGTAGCGGGCCCTTGCCTCCTCGCCGACATGCGCGACGCTCCAGGCGACGAACGGCGGCAGGACATCCAGCCCCGTGAAACGGAAGATGCCGTGGTGGATGGGAAGGAGCAGTTGCTCCAGCGAGCCGAACAACCCGTCCTCGGAGAACTGGGGCTCCCCGCCCCCCGTCGTCAACGACAGCATGGCCCGCTTGCCCCGCAGCACCCCGGTGTCGAACCACCGGCCCCCACCGTAGATGGTTCCCATGGCGAACACCCGGTCCACCCACCCCTTGAGGATGGCCGGGAGGGAGAACCACCAGATCGGGAATTGAAAGATGAGCACATCGCACCGCAGGAGCTTGTCGAGCTCGGCCTTGATCTCCGGAGCGAAGCCGTCGTGCGCCCCGGCGTGCAGCTCCTCCTGCTGCTGCTTGAAGAAGGTGGGATCCTTGCGTGTCACGAAGTTGCGGCGATCCGACACGGGATCCCACCCCATGGCGTGGAGATCGGACACCACGACCTGATGCCCCTGAGCGGTCAGCACCTTCTGGGCATGACGGGTGAGCGCCCCGTTGAAGCTCTGGGGCTCGGGGTGCGCGTGCACGATGAAGACATTCATGGAGACCTCTGGGTTGGAGGCTCCTCTTATTCGCTTCCTCTTCCCCGGATTCAAGTACTCATGATTTTCGCATATAGTCAGTAAAAGTAGAGTGTGGAGGCCGGATGAAGAAACAACGCAAACCCTCGGACTTCTGCTGCCCGGTGGAATTGACCCTCAACGTCATTGGCGGGAAGTGGAAGAGCGTCATCCTCTTCTATCTGATCAACAAGGGAACGCTGCGCTTCAACGAGTTCCGGCGGCTCATGCCGCGCATCACGCTGCAGATGCTCACCAACCAGCTGCGCGAACTCGAGGTGGACGGGGTGGTGCACCGCGAGGTCTACCCACAGGTGCCCCCCAAGGTGGAGTACTCGCTCACCCCGTTCGGCAAGAGTCTCGAGCCCATCATCCTCCTCATGCTCGAGTGGGGACGGCGCCACGAGAAACGCCTGCTCGCGGGCACGGGCGAGGGGGCGGAGGCCCCGCTGGAGGAGATGGGCGCCCCTGTCGAGGTGCCCGTGCGCCCACCCCGTCGGGCCTACCCGGGACGCGCGTAGACGCCCACGGTCTCGCCGAACGCGAGCACATGACCTTGCACGGCCCGGTAGAGCTGCTGGCGTCCAAAGCCCGGCTCGAGCTCGAGGCGCTGGTCGAGCGCCAGCACCTGGAGGTGGTAGCGGTGCGGGACGTCCCCCCAGGGCGGAGCACAGCCGGTGTAGCCCACGCGCAGGAAGCTGTTGCGACCTTGCACCGCCACGTCCGCGCCCTGCGCCGGGATGCCCTCGGGCAGGGAGTCGCGCCCGGCGTCCAGGTCCGCGACGAGCCAGTGGACGAACGGCTCGGGGGTGGGCGCGTCCGGATCCTCCATCCAGACCACGAAGGATTGAGTGCCCGTGGGGCCCGCGCCCCAGCGCAACGGCGGACTGAGCCCCGCACCATCGGCGGTGTAGTGCACGGGAATGTCGCGCCCCTTCACGAAGGCGGGACTCATCACCACCAGGGGAGCCACCTGGCTCAAGTCCAGCCGGTATTGGGCGAGTCGCTCTTCTCCCGCTCGCTCGCCGGGACGTCCGCGCAACATCCGGGGCATGCCCAGGACGAGGCTTCGCAACGTGTGGTTCAGGTTCATCCGACGAAGCTAGGAACGAGTTCCCCTCGAGGCTCGAGCACGTACTCGCCCGGCTGCTTCAACTCGACGGGAAAAAGGCATGGGCGCGCACGGAGCACCCGGGCCACGTCGTGGGGCGTGCCTCCGGCGGTTGTCCGCCTCCGGGGTTCACGTTAAGGTCGGGCCTCTTGTGGCCACCTGGCGTTCCGATGGCGGCTCGGGCACCCGCTGCCCGGCCGTAGGACGCCCGGGTGGCGCCTGTCCGCGGCCCAGGTCCCCCGGCTCTCCACTGGTCGCGCGGACGGCGGACCCCATGGCTTTCCTCGGAATCGAGCTGCTCCGGGCCACCGCCGGGCACATCGATATGTGGGGCCCCGGGCCCGGGAGGAATGTATGGAAGTGATCATCGTGTCGCTGTTGGGGGTGCTGGCGTTTGGCGGCGTCTTCCTGCTGCTGGGCCCGGAGTGGTGGAGTTCGAGCCTGGGGACGCTCAAGAAGAAGCCCGGCGAGGACGACCCCACGAAGGGCAAGCCCCAGAAGGACACGTCCCAGAAGGGCGGGTAGCCCTCACGATAGGAGGGCAGCGCGCACATCGAGCGCTACCGCCGCCAGGAGATTTCCATGCTGGGAAGCGAGCGCCCAGCGTACGCTCCGCGCCCCCTAGCTTAGGAGAACGGCACATGAGCGACGAGATCGTCTTCTACCACAACCCCAGGTCGCGAGCGCAGATGGTGCATTGGATGCTCGAGGAACTCGGTGGCGTGCCCTATCGGACCGTGATCATCGACATGGAGAAGCAGGAGCACAAGACGCCGGAGTTCCTCGCCATCAATCCGATGGGCAAGCTGCCGACGCTCGTGCACGACGGCACCGTCATCACCGAGACGGCCGCGATCATCACCTACCTCGCCGACACGTTCCCCCAGGCCGGGCTCGCCCCGCTGCCCGGAGACCCGCGCCGCGGCACATATCTGCGCTGGCTCTTCTTCGGCGCGGGCTGTTTCGAGCCGGCGCTGATCGACACCATGTTCAAGCGTCCGCCGGTCGAGCGCAAAGGCGCCCTGGGCTACGGCAGCTACGAGGAAACGATCAACGCGCTCAAGAAGATGCTCGTCCCCGGCCCCTACATCCTCGGGGAGCAGTTCAGCGCGGCCGACGTCTACGTCGGTGCCCAGCTGAGCTGGGGCGCGAAGTTCGGCGCACCCGGCCTGGACGAGCCCATCTTCAAGAACTACCTCGAACGCATCACCTCGCGCCTGGCCTACAAGATCACGTCGGGCGGCTAGGAACACCCGCACGAAGCGTGCGAGCAAGCGGCCCTGGCGCATCGCGTCATGATGCTTACCCATTGCGCCATGGACGCCATCTCTCTACTCAAACAAGACCACGCCACCCTCCGGAAGCTGTTCAAGCGTTACGAAGCGCTCAAGCACGGAGGGGAGGTCAGGAAGAAGCAGGAGATCTCCCGGCGCATCATCCTGGAGCTTTCCATCCACGCCGCCATCGAGGAGCAGGTCTTCTACCCCTCGGTGAAGGCGCACGATCCGAGGTGGATCGAGCGGATCGACGAGTCCCTCGAGGAGCACCGGGTCGCGAAGTGGGAACTCGCCGCGATCCAGCGGATGAGTCCGGAGGAGCCGCGGTTCGACGCGCGGTTCACCGTGCTGGTGCAGAACGTGCTGCACCACATCGAGGAGGAGGAGAACGGGCTGTTCGCCCGTATCCACCAGACGTTCACCCAGGAGGAGCTCGAGGCCATGGCGGACGCGCTCGCCCTCGCGAAGCGAGCGGTGCCGACGCACCCGCACCCGATGCTCCCGGATGAGCCTCCTGGCAACCTGGTGATGCCGCTGGTGGCGGTGTTCGACCGGGGCCGGGATCTGGTCACCGAGCTGGTGGAACGCGGCCTGGAGTGGACACGGCAACTCGCGAAGGTGGGACGCGAGCGCGCGGAGGAGGTGAGCGAGGAGGCACGCAAGTGGACGCTCGAGGCCCCGGGCCGGGGACTGAAGGTGACGAGCGATGTGCTCGAGGAGACCCGGAGCATGGCGCGCGACGCGACCCGGAGTGCCCGGCGCATGGCGGAACAGGCGGCGAGTGATGTCACCCCCAGAATGGGAAACGGGGAGCCACGCCGCGATGGTGCGAGCGTCCACCGCGTGAAGGCGTCCCATCCGCCAAGACAGCGGGGAAGCATGAGCCGCCAGGCGAGCGCCCCCGCCGGGAAGACCGCGCACAAGCGCACCACCAGCGAGAAAGGCAATTCCGCCGGGAAGTCCTCCCCGAGAGCATGAAGGGGGACCTCTCGCAAGCGCGATGAGTAGCTCTTGGGAGGGGGGCCACCACGCGGAACGCGACGACCCGGAGCACTTCGAACGAACCTCCGAGGGCAAATCACCCGGAGACTCCGACGGAGTTCAGCGAAAAATTCGGTTCCCAGGCCAGCACGCTGGCCCTCGTACCAATCCATGGCCGCATCCACCGCACGAACGGCCTCGGGGTGAAGTTCGAGACGGACCTTCACCGCCGCTGGCCGAGCCGGGTACTGATGCGCTCCTCGACCTGCTCCCAGGGAACCGTCTTCACGCGACCGTCGAGCACTTCACGGGCCCGGCGCTCCAATTCCACGGACCACTCGGCTTGGGCTTCCGGATCCTCGGCCTCTGCCTCCAAGCTGAGCAGGAGCTTGTGGGCAACCTCGGCACGCTCCTCGGGAGGGAGTCGCAGCACATCCGAGAGGAGGTCTTCCTTGGTCGCCATCGGGCAGAGTTTAAGCCCCGCGCCCGGGCAACGAACGCCCGGTTCCAATGGCCGCCAGATGAGAGCCCCCTCCGCTTGCCGATGGAGGGCTCCGAAGGAAAAACAAAAGCCCTGGAGGTTCGCTTGAAGTCCGCGAAACTCCAGGGCTTTGAATGGTCGGGGAGACAGGATTCGAACCTGCGACCCCTTGGTCCCGAACCAAGGCCGGGGAGCGTCCAGGCGTTACCAGTGGTTCACAACCCATGGTAACTACTCGGGTTTCTTCACCCCAGGCTATCCAGCCAGTCCATCCAGCACGCGCGGGCACCAAGGATTTTGCTGCTAGTTTGCTGCTGGCTCCAGGTCCTGTTCTGGCTGTGTCCGGAGCGCCTGGGTGGGCCGCCTGGGCCGGCGTGTGCCCCAAGAGAGGAGGAACGGCCTCTCCTCCGGCCCGGCTCACAGCCCGGGTGGTGCCCATTAGCGGCCCTTTTCAACCCCTTTGCACCAGCCCGCCCCCTCAAACAGGGCCCTCATTCCGCCCATACTCTGAGGAGACCTCCCTCCACCAGGGCAACGTTGTAGGGCAGGCGCGCGCTTGGCGGCGATGGCCAGTATGATGGCGGCCACCACCATCAACCCGATGATGAGGGGCATCTCCAAGTGCACGGCCAGGAGTCTTCCAGAACTGCGCGTCCGGTGCACCCCCGGCTTTGGCCTGTACTCGAAGTGGTGAGCGGGCCTCAGTCCCCGCGCCAGGCGTTCTTGGAGAGCGGGCGGTTGCTAGGCGGGAACCTCGCCAGGGCCGGGATGAAGTCGTAGCTGGGGTGGGTCGGCAGGCCCTGGAACTCCGCCAGCCGGAGGACGGCGAGCCCCTCGATGAAGACCTTGCCCTCGGTGGCGTTCAGCTCCGGGTTGAAGCCCATGCGCTGAGCGTAGCCCTGGAGCTGCTCCCTGCGGGTGTCGATGAAGAGTTCGAACGCGGCCGTGAAGGCCCTGGGGGCCTTTTCATTCAGCGCGACGCAGACCTCGAAGTTCGCACTGGGGCGGCCCTGCTCCACCTGCTTCCAGCGCTCCAGCAGCCTCGTCCGTTCGTCCATGCCTTCGGGCTTGAGGACCAGCCGGTGCATGAAGTGGAAGAAGAGAAAGTCGTCCTCGTACTCCACGCCCTGGAAGTGGCGGGTGGGGGAGCGGGCCGCAATGTCGGCCGCCAGCCCCAGGTGCCCGGCGGCGAGGGCCGCGCAGAAGCCCGGGTCCCGTGTGCAGCACAGCAGTTGCGGCTTCACGGAGGAGCGGCTTCCCAGCTCCAGGAGGACGCGCCGCGCCTGGGCCGACCTGCACAGGTGCTCGGCGAAGGTGTCCGCGTCGGCATCCTGGAGGAGCGCGCAAAGCGCGAGGCTGCGCCAGCAGGAGCTGAGGGTGAACAGCTCCTCCGCCGTCGCCCCTTCCGCGCGCCGTGCCGCCGCCTGGGCCTTGCGCAGGTAGTACGCGGAGTTGTGGCGGGCCTGGGCGAGGGGGTCCATGCTCACGTCATGAGGTTGACGGGGGTGCCGACCTCGAAGAATTCGGCCCCGGTGATCTGCTCGGACTCCAGCAAGGCCTTGAAGTCCTCGCGCACGATGGGCAACCGCGGCGCCGCAGCCACCCGGAACAGATTGGCCTCGGGGTCGACCGCGTCCTCCTTCAGGACGAGCCGCCTGACGCGCATGTACCGGTTCTTGTGCGCGGGATTGAACTGCCCCTCGCTCCTGTCCAGGTCGACCCAGTCCTTCCCTCCGATAACATTGACGATGTAGCAGCTGTCGCTCTCCACCCGCTTCTTGTGGTTGATGAGGGTGAAGCGCAGGAACTCGATCTCGGCCTTCGCATGCTGCTCGATGAGCGCCTTCAGCCGGGAGGACACCATCAGGTAGCCGAAGGTGTTGTGGAGGACGTCGGAGAGCTGGATGCCCGTCGAGTCCTCATCCATGTTGAACTCCTGGCCGTCCTTGTAGATCTCTCCCATGCGCATACCGGTCGCCGGCATGTGGATGTGCGTCATGCTCCGCGGAAAGTTCCCGATGGCGGCGTAGTCCTCGAGAAGCTGGGCCTGCAGGATGTAGTATCTGGGCATGGTGCGGTGGGTTCAGCGGGCCATGGTGACCCGTCCGCTGTTGATGTGGGGCGTCACGCCCCGGGCGGCGTCCTGCTTACCGTAATCCACAATGAGCCAGAACTCCTCCTGCTCCCAGCGACGCAGGAAGGCGCGGAAGGCATCCACGTTGGCGTCCGTGATGTCGTGCTTTCCATCCGCCGTCAGCTCGCTCATGTCGGACTTCATCGTGTCGATGACCGTCTTGCACTCCTTGCTGTACTTCTCATGGGCGTACAGGTGGATGGGGAGCTGGAGCTCATCGGCCTCGTCCGCCTGCTGGGGCAGGATGATGAGGTTGATGCCCTCGTTGATGTTGTAGCGCGAGGCCTGGAGGATGGAGAGCTCGTCGTTCTCCAGCTTCGAGCGCAGGACCCCGCTGGGCATGATGTGATGGTACTGGTGCGGGAAGGGCGTCGAGGCCACGGTGTAGTTCTTGCCGATGAAGGCCCATTCCGGCTTCTTGAAGTACAGCCGCATCTTGCCGGGGTTGACCATGATCTCCGCCCGGCCCTTCACCCGGTAGGCGCAGTTGGGATAGTCGGGCTTCCAGTAATCGAACTCGTGGCTGCTGATGCAGCCCTCTTCCTGCTCGTGGTTCGGCTTCTTCCACAGTACTCGGACGTGTTGCTTGTCGGCCATGACCGTACCTCGCTTCAGTACTGGAGCGCTCCGGGTGCGTGGATGCGCAGGGCACAGCGCTCCCCCATGTCGCTCCCCACCCACAGCAGGGTGACTCCTGGCGGAGCATACCCGCGTGCGAAGCCATGGGCCGCCATGGCCACCCCCAGGGGGCCGGTGGCGGCGCCAGTCTCCCCAAAAGGGAACGCCGGGGTAAGCCTCCGATCCAGCCCAGGTAGTGGAAGTGCTCGAGGGGCCGCAGAGTGCGCGGCGCGATGACGACGAACACAGCGACGACGAAGACGGAGCCGGCGTGGTTGGAGGCAGCGCGGCGGCCGAGGTGGACACCGGAGGTAGCAGCGCAGGTGGTGCGAGCGTGGGAGGAGGAAGGAGGCACGCAGTCGGCCTTCATGCGCAAGCACGGTTTGCCGCGCGAGAGGCTGCGCTTCTGGACGAGGAGGCGAGAAGGGAAGGAGGGGGCGCGCACGGCCATGTCCTTCGTGCCCGTGGAGGCGGCGCCCGCTGAGCGGAGCGAGGCGGGGCGGGAGCAAGGGGAGGCGGTGCAAGTGGAGGTGGGCGGAGTGCGGGTGCGAGTGGAGGCGGGAGCAAGCCAGGCACTGGTGGAGCGGGTGCTGCGGGCGGTGAAGGAGGTGCAGGGGTGCTGAAGCTACCGGAGGGAGTGAGAATCTGGGTGGCGACACAGCCGTGCGACATGCGCAAGCAGGCCGACGGGCTGAGTGCGCTGGTGCAGGGCGGCCTTGGGCAGCAGCCGAAGTCGGGCCACCTGTTCGTCTTCTTCTCCAGGAGAAGGGACTTCGTCCGCATTCTCTTCTGGGACGCCAACGGGTACTGCACCGTGAGCAAGAGACTGGAGGCGGGACGCTTCCGGGTACCGGCGCCCGTGGAGGGCCAGGCCGCGGTGCACCTGGACGTCCGGCAGCTCGCGGAGTTGCTGTCGCTGGTGGAAGCAAGCCACGCGGTACGGCGGCGCGAGGTGCACTGAGTCCGCGCTTGCGCGCCCGGCATGACTTCGGGCATAGGCAAGGCGCGCATGACTTCTCCCGTCACCATCGAAGAAGAGAGGGGCCAGGAGGAAGAGGCCCAGCTGCCCGCCATCGAGGGGAAAGACTTGGAGGCGGTGCGCGCCTACGTGCTGCAGCTGCTGACGGAGGGCCGCGGCGAGCAGGCCATTGAGATGTTGTTGGACCTGTTGGGTCGGCTGCGCGAGGAGCACAGCTCCACGCTGGTGCGACTCAAGCAGGCGCTGCGGCAGCTGTACGGACGGCGCAGCGAGAAGACTCCCGCCAGTCAGCTTCAACTCCTGCTGTCATTGCTCACCCAGCAGCAGTCCGTCGAGCCAGCGGCCGAGCCCACCACCGCCGACGGCGCACAGGCAGCCGCCCCAGCGGCCCCGCCGGCCGACGCGCCGAAGAAGGCGCCCAAGCGCCCGCCCGTGCGCGGCGCCCAGGCCCTGCCCGCGCACCTGGAGAGGCGCGAGGTGCTGGTGCAACCCGCGGCCGAGGAGTGCGTCTGCCCGGGTTGCGGTGAGCAGAGGCAGCCCATGGGCGAGGAGGTCAGCCAGCGACTGGAATTGGAGCCGGCGCGCTTCTACGTGCGGGTGGAGAAGCGCCCGAAGCTGGCATGCCAGCGCTGCAAGGAGGGGGTGGCCGCCGCGCCCGCCGGTGAGACGCCACTACCCGGGGCACTGCCCGGCCCGGGGCTGCTGGCGCAGCTGCTGGTGGGCAAGTACCGCGATGGGCTACCCCTGCACCGCCAACAGGCCATTTTCGACAAGCGCCACGGGGTGAGGCTGCCCGCCTCCACCCTGGGCGACTGGGTGGCGAGCGCCAGTGACTTGCTGCCGCCCGTGGTGCAGCTGCTCAAGCAGCGCACGCTGGCGGACGCCCTGCTGCACACCGACGACACCGGGGTGCGCGTGCTGGACAGGGACGACGCCCGTGGCATCAAGCGCGGCCACCTCTGGCCGTACGTGGGCGTGGGTGGCAACGTCTTCGTGGAGTACACCCCCGACTGGAGTGGCACGGGCCCCCAAGCGGTGCTGGCCGACTTCCGAGGCTATCTGGTGGTGGACGGCTACAAGGGCTACGAGGCCCTCTTCGGCCCCACCTCTCCACGCATTGAGGTGGGCTGTTGGATGCACGCCCGGCGTGGCTTCGAGCGCGCATACGTGGCCGGAGACGCTCGCGGCGGCACGGTGCTCATGCTCGTGCAGAAGCTGTACGCCGTGGAGCGGCAGGCTCAGGACGCGGGGCTCTCCCCCGAGGCGCGCCTGACCCTGCGACTTGCACACAGTCTGCCTGTCGTAAGCCCCCGAGCCAGCCCAGGGTGTCGACCAGCGAGGAGCGTGGCATGGTGGCCGCGTGATGGACGGCACGTCGACGAGCCTATCGCTGCTGAGCCTGCTGCTGGGCCCACGACTCGGGGAGGAGCTCCGCGAGGCGGGAGGCGGGGAAGCGGGTGTCGCCGAGCTTGGGCAGCACGTCGCGGAACCAGGCCCACGGGTCCATGCCCAGCCGGTAGCAGCTGAGCACGAGGGAGTAGACGTTGGCGGCCCGGTGGCCAGCGGCATCGCTGCCCAGGAAGAGCCAGTTCTTGCGTCCGAGGACAATGAGCTTGATGAGGCGCTCCACCTCCCCGTTGTCCAGCGGAATGCGTCCGTCCGTCAGGAAGCGGCCCAGGGGGACGTAGCGGTTGCGCGCGTAGGCAATGGCCTTGCCCAGCGGCGTCTTGGCGGGCACGTGCGGGGCCCACTGCTCCAGCAAGCCGAAGAGTTCCTCGTAGACAGGCAGTAAGCCTCCGATCCAGCCCAGGTAGTGGAAGTGCTCGAGGGGCCGCAGAGTGCGCGGCGCGATGACGACGAACACAGCGACGACGAAGACGGAGCCGGCGTGGTTGGAGGCAGCGCGGCGGCCGAGGTGGACACCGGAGGTAGCAGCGCAGGTGGTGCGAGCGTGGGAGGAGGAAGGAGGCACGCAGTCGGCCTTCATGCGCAAGCACGGTTTGCCGCGCGAGAGGCTGCGCTTCTGGACGAGGAGGCGAGAAGGGAAGGAGGGGGCGCGCACGGCCATGTCCTTCGTGCCCGTGGAGGCGGCGCCCGCTGAGCGGAGCGAGGCGGGGCGGGAGCAAGGGGAGGCGGTGCAAGTGGAGGTGGGCGGAGTGCGGGTGCGAGTGGAGGCGGGAGCAAGCCAGGCACTGGTGGAGCGGGTGCTGCGGGCGGTGAAGGAGGTGCAGGGGTGCTGAAGCTACCGGAGGGAGTGAGAATCTGGGTGGCGACACAGCCGTGCGACATGCGCAAGCAGGCCGACGGGCTGAGTGCGCTGGTGCAGGGCGGCCTTGGGCAGCAGCCGAAGTCGGGCCACCTGTTCGTCTTCTTCTCCAGGAGAAGGGACTTCGTCCGCATTCTCTTCTGGGACGCCAACGGGTACTGCACCGTGAGCAAGAGACTGGAGGCGGGACGCTTCCGGGTACCGGCGCCCGTGGAGGGCCAGGCCGCGGTGCACCTGGACGTCCGGCAGCTCGCGGAGTTGCTGTCGCTGGTGGAAGCAAGCCACGCGGTACGGCGGCGCGAGGTGCACTGAGTCCGCGCTTGCGCGCCCGGCATGACTTCGGGCATAGGCAAGGCGCGCATGACTTCTCCCGTCACCATCGAAGAAGAGAGGGGCCAGGAGGAAGAGGCCCAGCTGCCCGCCATCGAGGGGAAAGACTTGGAGGCGGTGCGCGCCTACGTGCTGCAGCTGCTGACGGAGGGCCGCGGCGAGCAGGCCATTGAGATGTTGTTGGACCTGTTGGGTCGGCTGCGCGAGGAGCACAGCTCCACGCTGGTGCGACTCAAGCAGGCGCTGCGGCAGCTGTACGGACGGCGCAGCGAGAAGACTCCCGCCAGTCAGCTTCAACTCCTGCTGTCATTGCTCACCCAGCAGCAGTCCGTCGAGCCAGCGGCCGAGCCCACCACCGCCGACGGCGCACAGGCAGCCGCCCCAGCGGCCCCGCCGGCCGACGCGCCGAAGAAGGCGCCCAAGCGCCCGCCCGTGCGCGGCGCCCAGGCCCTGCCCGCGCACCTGGAGAGGCGCGAGGTGCTGGTGCAACCCGCGGCCGAGGAGTGCGTCTGCCCGGGTTGCGGTGAGCAGAGGCAGCCCATGGGCGAGGAGGTCAGCCAGCGACTGGAATTGGAGCCGGCGCGCTTCTACGTGCGGGTGGAGAAGCGCCCGAAGCTGGCATGCCAGCGCTGCAAGGAGGGGGTGGCCGCCGCGCCCGCCGGTGAGACGCCACTACCCGGGGCACTGCCCGGCCCGGGGCTGCTGGCGCAGCTGCTGGTGGGCAAGTACCGCGATGGGCTACCCCTGCACCGCCAACAGGCCATTTTCGACAAGCGCCACGGGGTGAGGCTGCCCGCCTCCACCCTGGGCGACTGGGTGGCGAGCGCCAGTGACTTGCTGCCGCCCGTGGTGCAGCTGCTCAAGCAGCGCACGCTGGCGGACGCCCTGCTGCACACCGACGACACCGGGGTGCGCGTGCTGGACAGGGACGACGCCCGTGGCATCAAGCGCGGCCACCTCTGGCCGTACGTGGGCGTGGGTGGCAACGTCTTCGTGGAGTACACCCCCGACTGGAGTGGCACGGGCCCCCAAGCGGTGCTGGCCGACTTCCGAGGCTATCTGGTGGTGGACGGCTACAAGGGCTACGAGGCCCTCTTCGGCCCCACCTCTCCACGCATTGAGGTGGGCTGTTGGATGCACGCCCGGCGTGGCTTCGAGCGCGCATACGTGGCCGGAGACGCTCGCGGCGGCACGGTGCTCATGCTCGTGCAGAAGCTGTACGCCGTGGAGCGGCAGGCTCAGGACGCGGGGCTCTCCCCCGAGGCGCGCCTGACCCTGCGACTTGCACACAGTCTGCCTGTCTACGAGGAACTCTTCGGCTTGCTGGAGCAGTGGGCCCCGCACGTGCCCGCCAAGACGCCGCTGGGCAAGGCCATTGCCTACGCGCGCAACCGCTACGTCCCCCTGGGCCGCTTCCTGACGGACGGACGCATTCCGCTGGACAACGGGGAGGTGGAGCGCCTCATCAAGCTCATTGTCCTCGGACGCAAGAACTGGCTCTTCCTGGGCAGCGATGCCGCTGGCCACCGGGCCGCCAACGTCTACTCCCTCGTGCTCAGCTGCTACCGGCTGGGCATGGACCCGTGGGCCTGGTTCCGCGACGTGCTGCCCAAGCTCGGCGACACCCGCTTCCCCGCCTCCCGCCTCGCGGAGCTCCTCCCCGAGTCGTGGGCCCAGCAGCAGGCTCAGCAGCGATAGGCTCGTCGACGTGCCGTCCATCACGCGGCCACCATGC
Source organism: Cystobacter fuscus (assembly GCF_002305875.1). Classification (NCBI taxonomy): domain Bacteria; kingdom Pseudomonadati; phylum Myxococcota; class Myxococcia; order Myxococcales; family Archangiaceae; genus Cystobacter; species Cystobacter fuscus. The sequence continues at coordinate 10,711,843 of NZ_CP022098.1, forward strand.
CACGCTCCTCGCTGGTCGACACCCTGGGCTGGCTCGGGGGCTTACCCCTCTACACCTGTGGGAACTGCTTCTTGGCGGGGGGACCAGGCGTGACGAGCTTCTCGGCCATGAACCAGCCACGCTTCATCGCGCATCTCGCCTCGAATGCCTCGGTTTTCGCCTACCTTGAAGTAGAGCAGGACCGCATCCGCCCGCATGTTGACGCGCTTGCAGCGAGCATGGAGATGGGACTCAAGATCTCCAATGCGTCCGAGCCCCTGCGGAACCTGCTGGGATGGCTCGGCAAGAAGAACGACGTGCTCAGCCAGCGCAAGCAGTCGCTCTTCCAGAACGCCAGGAGCAGTTGGGTGGGGCGCTACATCCAGGTCACGCGCGGCTTGCTGCCGCCCGTGCTCGTCGAGAGCCTCCAGCCTCTGCGCCAACTGGAACGAGTGGCCACCTTCCTTCTCGCTCTCCAACGACGTATCGGACCCCTGCTCGAAGAAGTGAAACAGAAGCCAGCTCTACGTGTCCTGCTCGAAGGAGCGGGTGCGGAGAAGAGGATGATGGCCGCCTTCGCGGACTTCACGGCGGAGATACTCGGCATCGAGTTGGCGCACAGGGAGATCGCTGCGCTCGCCATCCTCATCGGCTATGAGGACCCCACCTCGGACAAAGATGAAACCGACAAGCGGGTGTGGAAGTGGACCAACGCGCGCCAAAACTCCAAGGAGCTCCTGGCGGCGTTGAGACAACTCACAGGCCAGAGTCCCCCACCCACGGCACCAACCGACCCGTCACCAGAGGAGCCGCCCCTTCCTCCACCGCAATCCCCATTCGGGGACTTGCAGGCATGAGTTCCAGGGGGTGGAGATGATGGGGGGTAGTGAGCCCTCCCGTCTCCAGGGGGTAGAGATGGTGCTGGGTAACGACCCCTTCCCTCTCTAGTAGAGACCAATCGCCCCACAACCCCACGAGACCTCTAGGATTTTTCTTCGACCAAAGCATCTCGACATTGCCACTCAGAGCCGGACGCCCAGGACAGGCGCCCTGCGCACGAGGCGGCAAGATGCGACGGTCGAAAGTCACCGGGAACTCCAAGAACATCACCCTCATCCAAGGGATCACAATGAGGGGGCAGGCGTGTTATCCGCCCCCTCATCACGGTTCCGGACACTCTGTTGAGCCCCTCGACGTCGTAATTTCGAGGGCTTGCAAGCTCCGAGGGGCTGGACGGCTCCAGTCCGCCATCTGGCGAAACGCGCCAGTCTCCTGCCGCGCCAAGTCCCTGGAATTGCTCGGGGGTGGCGCATGAACGAGAAGGATTTGGAGACGCACCTGGGGCTGCTCCTGTCCCGGACGCTCTCTCCCCTCCGTCGTCGGCCCCGAGCGTATCCGCACACCGTGCTGGTGGGCGTGAGCGTGAAGTGGGACGAGGAGCATCGCGTCCCGCTGCTGTTGCAGCTCGTCACCCTCGCGGACGAGCACGTCCACGCCCAAGCCTACGAGCTGCCCGAGGGACAGCTCATGGGCGAACAGCTCATCGACTGCATCCGGGAACTGCTCCGGCGGGCCGATGCCATGCCGCCCGCCCGGCGCGGAATCCGGCAGGTGCATGTGGTGGCACACGAGGCCAGCAGTCTCCTCGCCCTCTTTCCTTCCGCCGTGGCCGAGGCGCGGGTGGAGCAGGTGGGAAAGGCCCACCACGCGCGACTGGAGCGCGTGAAGCGCGAGGAGGGCACCTGGGACGTGCGGCTGGTGGATCTCGCGGGCTATTTCCCGAAGACTCCCTTGGAGGAAATCGCTCGAACCGTGGGCCGTCCCCGCCTGGAGGCAGATGGGCCGCACCTGACCGAGCTGAAGCGGACGGATCTAGCGCGGCTGGTGGCCCATGCCACCCGGGACGCGGAGGTGGCCCTGCGTGCCATGCGGGACTTCCGCCAGGGGGTGCTCGCCGAGTGGAACATCGACGTGCTCGGCAACCGCACCTTACCGGCCGTGGCGTCCGCCATCTTCCGCCTGCACTTCGTGCGGAATGGTCCCGCCCCGGTGGTGAAGCGCGAGGTGGTGCGCAAGGTGAAGAAGGGCACGGGCTACCGGGATGAGCCGCGTGTCGAGCTGGTCTTCAACGGCGACCCGAACGTGCGCCGCATGGCCTGCCGCGCCTACTGGGGTGCGCAGTCGGAGGCGTTCCGGCGCGGCTTCCACGTCGGCGCCTTCGCCGAGTACGACGCAGTGTCCCTCTATCCCTACGCGGCGATGCTCCAGCCGCTCCCCCACGCTGGGACACGGTGGGTCCGGCTGGAATCCCTCGCCCAGGTCGAGGAGCACGAGGGCTTCGGCACCTTCACGTTCGTCTTCCCGAGGGGCACGCGCTACCCCTGCCTGCCAGTGCATCGCAACGGCGTGCGTCGACTCGTCTTTCCTCTTCAAGGAACCTCCTCCTGCACGCTGGCCGAGGTGCGCCTGGCGCTACGACGGGGGGCGAAGGTGAAGGTGGTGGAAGCCTACGGCTTCAAGCCCGGCCCTCGTGAGCGCGACCACGACGTGAGCCGCTACATGCGGCACTTCCTCGAGAAGAAGGCCGCCGCCAAGAGGGGCACCCTGGAGTACGCCACGGCCAAGCTCTTCGCCAACGCCCTGCTGGGCAAGCTGGCCGAGAAGATGCACGGTTCGGGCCTGCTGGACGTCGAGCGCGAGGCCCAGCTCCACGGCTTCGGCCCGGGACTGGGAGCGGCCATCCACGGCTCGCCGTTGTTGCGCGCCTCGCTCAAGGGGCCTCCGGATGTAGGCAGTGCCTTCGCCCCGGAGTGGGCCACGCTGGTGCTAGGCCGGGCTCGCGCCCTCATGGCCGACATCACCGCGCGTGGGGCCCTTCTCGTCTCCACCGACGCCATCATCTGCCCCGAGGAGTTGGACCTGCGCTGTGAAGGGCTCGATGCGCTGGAGAGCGTTGGCAGCGGCATGCGCCTGGAGCATCGGGCTGATGCCGTCTTCATCGCCCGTGCTCGCTTGTACGCGCTGCTGCGGAGGGTGGAGGACGTGGGCCCCGGTGAGACAGTGCTGGGACGGGACGACACCTGGGCGGTGGTGCGTGTCGCCCGTCAGGGGACGAGCGAGTCGGAGGCGGACTTCGCCCAGACGCTGCTGGCCTGCCTGCGCGAGGGGCGCGACGTGGCCCCGACGCGCATCAGGAAACGGAGGCTGACGGTGGAGGCAGCTGTACGTGAGGGCAAGCCCATCCACTCCCTGGTACAGGAGGAGGTGCGCACGGGTTTCTCGTGGGACAACAAGCGACGGTTGCTCGACCGCGACAGCAAACCATTCACGCAGAGCACGGACACCGCCCCGTACCGCTCACTCTCGCGGCTGGAGGCAGGTGAGCGTCAGCGACAGATTCGAGAGGGAGGCGCGCGCCCTCGGAAGTCACGGGTGCCGGCCCACAAGATGGAGAAGGCCCTCACCTTGTTGAGTGGCGGCAGAAGTGTTCGAGAGGTGGCCAGGGAGCTGAAGCTGGCCCGCTCCACGGTCGGCGACATCAAAAAGCGCGCTGGCCTGGGCACGGTGGAGTCTGAAGAAGGAGGCGCCGATGCGTAGGCCCACCATGGATACGGACAACTTGGAGCAGGAGGAGGGCCTCTGGGACGCGAATGACGTGGCTCGCTTCCTCAAAGCCTCGCGCTCGTGGGTGTACCAGCGGGCTCAGGCGGGTCAGCTTCCGTGCGTGAAGATCGGCGGGCTGCTGCGCTTCGAGCCGGCAGAGATCCGCGCATTCATCAGGGGCCAGGGCACAAAAATCAGGTAGGTCCAGGTCATAAGACCTCTGAGGTTCATCTTCACGAGGAGGTCCGAATGGGTTCCATCTACCGCAAGAACGACAAGTGGTACGTCCGATTCAAGGACGGACACGGCCGGTGGCGCGACACCGCCACCCAGGCCACCACGAAGACGGAGGCGAGGTCCCTCCTCCATGACCTGGAGGTTCAATCCGACCGGCAACGGCGCGGCCTGGAGCCCATGCCCGAGCACCGGAAGCAAGTCGCCTTCGGGGAGGCCATGGACCGCTGGAAGACCGAGGTGGGCAGTCGGCTCCGCTCCACCACCATCATCGGCTTCGCGGAGAAGCACCTGCGCGATGAGTTGGGCCCCCTGGCCCTCAAGGACATTACGCCCTCGCGGCTGGAAACGCTGCTCAACGCGAAGGCCGGTGAGCTGGCTCCCAAGTCGCTCAACCACCTGCGCGCTCACGTCCACCGCATCTTCGAGCTGGCGATCCGGCGCGGTCTCTTCACCGGACTCAACCCCGCCAAGACCGTCCCGCGTATCAAACAGCCGAAGAAGCTCCCTCAGTACCTCAAGGCCGAGGAGGTCCCCCTGATGCTCACGGCCCTGGAGCGCCGCTGGCGACCCCTGTTCGCCACGGCCGTCTACACCGGGATGCGCAAGGGCGAGTTGCTGGCGCTGCGCAAGTCGGACGTGGACCTCAAGACAGGTACCATCCGAGTGGGCCGCTCTCACGGGAGCGACACCACGAAGGGCAACCGGGAGGACCTGCTGCCCATCGCGGTGGGCCTGGTGCCATATCTGCGCGAGGCCATGGCCGCGTCCCCCTCGGAGCTTCTGTTCCCTCGGCAAGATGGCACGCAGCACCGGCCGGACGTGGCCCTGCACAAAGTGCTACGCCGGGCCCTGGGGCGCGCGGGGCTGGTGGAGGGCTACAACCACGTCTGTCGGCGCAAGGGCTGCGGCTACACAGCCAGGAAGAGCCACGGGGTGCCCGAGCCCTGCCCTGTCTGCGGCATGAAGCTGTGGCCTCGCGCGCTCCCTCGCCCACTCCGCTTCCACGATCTGCGGCACACGACGGCCACCCTCTTACTCAAGGCGGGCGTCCCGTTGGCCACCGTGCAGCGCATCCTCCGGCATTCAGACCCCGCCATCACCACGGAGGTGTACGGCCACCTTGATGTGGAGGACATGCGCAAGGGCCTCGACCAGCTCCACTTCGCGGAGCCCGAGCCCAAGTAGCCGAGGGAGCTGCGAGGAGTCATGCGCCCGAGCCATCCCGGCTTATATTTGCGTCAATAGATTTGCAGGTGCAGTAGTGGGTTCAATTCCCACAGCAGTCGGATGCGTCGTGATGGCCCTTCTTTTGAATGCAAGCTGGAAGTTTTCGTACACGGCACTCAAGAAGAAGTCTCAGAGCAAGGAGAAGGGCATGAACGAGAAGCGTTGTTTGAAGGCGGTTATCGAGTACGCAGCTACCCGTAGCAATTGGGCCACCACCGTCATTACCGCGTCCTGGTTCACTCACCTGCTCGCCTGAGCCCACAATCTGGCCGCGTGCTCCGCAACGGGGCACGCGGCCGTCTTTTACCCAGGTCACGCTCGTCGAATCCGAGCGTCCCGATGTCCGCCGAGAACGAGCCCCCGCCGCTTGCTGCTAGTTTGCTGCTGGCCTCTGGGCCCCGGAAAGACGAAGGGCGCGGAGTCCGAGGATTTCTCCAAGGATTCCGCGCCCTTCTGATGGTCGGGGAGACAGGATTCGAACCTGCGACCCCTTGGTCCCGAACCAAGTGCTCTACCAGGCTGAGCCACTCCCCGTTACCGGTACGACCTCCGCCGGGACTGCTCTCGGGCCGACGAAGTGGGCGGGGATGTACCCGACCCACCCGGCTGAGTCAACGCCCAACGCACCGCTTTCCATTCCCCCCTGCGTCCCTGAAGTCCCCAGCGACCCATAGGTCATGAAAAACCCATGGCTCCGCCCTCCAACCCCCTCATCTTCCAAGAAATCCCCGCCGGAACGCCGCTTGCTTCGAGCATCCACCAAACCGCTCCATCCATCAGGGTACCATGGCTTCTCCGGTTGTCCTCATTTCCGACGACGAGCCGCTCGTCGTGTCCGCGCTCGCCCGGGAGGCCCGGCGCACGGGCCTCACTTCCGTGGCGGACACCACCTCCCGGCATGTGATGGAGCTGGCCCGGCGGCACCGCCCCGCGGTCATCATCCTGGACATCCACCAGCACGAGGATGGAAGGGACCTGCTCGCCCAGCTCAAGCAGGACCCCCAGACGCGGGACTGCAAGGTCATCATCCTCAGTGGCGTGGAGGACCAGTTCACCCGCCACGTGTGCTTCGAGCTGGGCGCGGACGCCTACGAGGTGAAGCCCTTCGATCACACCTTCATGACCCGGGTGGCGAGGATGGCGGGCTTGAAGAGCCTCTCACCCGGAGGCCTGTGCTCAGGAGCGTAGGGAGTGGATGGCGGCGGCGTAGTCCTTCGCGCCGAACACGTACGAGCCCGCCACCAGCACGTCCGCCCCGGCCGCCACCACCAGGCGGGCCGTCTCCGAGTTGATTCCCCCATCCACCTGGATGTGCGTGTGCAGCCCGCGCGCCTCGAGCATCGCGCGCAACCGGCGCACCTTGTCCACCGTATGGGGAATGAAGCCCTGGCCCCCGAAGCCCGGGTTCACGCTCATCAGCAGCACCATATCCACCTCGCCCAGCACCTCCTCCACCGCCGACAGCGGCGTGGCCGGGTTGAGCACCACCGCCGGCCGGGCCCCCGCGTGGCGGATCTGCTGCAACACCCGGTGCAGGTGCGTGCACGCCTCCACGTGCACCGTGAGGATGTCCGCCCCCGCCTTGGCGAACGCCTCGATGTACTTCTCCGGCTCGACGATCATCAGGTGCACGTCGAGCGGCCGGGTCGCCGCCTTCTTGATCGCCTGCACGATGACCGGCCCCAGGGTGATGTTGGGCACGAAGCGCCCGTCCATCACGTCCACGTGGATCCAATCCGCGCCCGCGGCTTCCACCGCGCGAACCTCCTCCGCCAGGCGGCCAAAATCCGAGGATAGCAGCGAGGGCGACACGAGCACACGGCGGGTCATGGGCGCTACTTAGCCACTTCCCCACCTGATGGATACTGGCTCGGTTGGAGAGCGAACAGACGAAGAAGGGGTTTCACTCGGAGGGGAAGCATCCGGCCCGGGAGGAAGCGGTGGCTCCCGAGGCCGTGGTAAGAAGCACCTTTACAGTCCGTGCGCCGTTTCCTCTCCGGAGCCTTCCCTGGTGCTTCCACAGACCCAGCCATCCGAGCCCGTCGATCTCAACCGGCGCCTCAAGAAGCTCACGTCCATCCTGGACGTCACCAAGGCGATGAGCGCCGAGCGGGACCTGGATCTGCTGCTCCCCCTCATCCTCTACGAGGCCAGCAAGGTGGTGGAGGCGGATCGCTGCTCGCTCTTCGTGCTGGACCGAGAGCGCAACCAGCTCTGGAGCAAGGTGGCCCAGGGCTCCAAGAGCGAAATCCGCCTCCCCATGGGCAGCGGCATCGCCGGGCGGGTGGCGGAGACGGGCGAGGTCATCAACCTGCCGGACGCCTACGCCGACGAGCGCTTCAACCGCACCTTCGACAGCATCAGCGGCTACCGCACCCAGAGCGTGCTGTGCGTGCCCATGCGCGACGCCAACGGCGAGGTCACCGGCGTCATCCAGGCCCTCAACAAGCTGAGCGGCGGCGCCTTCGACTCCGAGGACGAGGAGCTGCTGCTCGCGCTCGGCGCCCAGGCGGCCGGCGCCATCGAGAACGCCCTGCTCCACGAGGAGATCAACAGCCTCTTCGAGGGCTTCGTCTCCGCCTCCGTGGTGGCCATCGAGTCGAGGGATCCCACCACCGCGGGCCACTCGGGCCGCGTGGCCAACCTCACCGTCTCCCTGGCGCGCGCGCTCGAGCACGTGCACACCGGGCCCTACGCCCACACGCGCTTCAGCGCCACCGAGCTGCAGGAGGTGCGCTACGCCTCGCTCCTGCACGACTTCGGCAAGGTGGGCGTGCGCGAGCCGGTGCTCGTCAAGGCCGAGAAGCTCTACCCCCACGAGCTGGAGGGGCTGCGCGCCCGCTTCCAGCTCGCGCGCAAGGACCTGCAGCTCCAGAGCTACCGCCGGCGCATCGCCGCCGTGAAGCTGCGCGGCACCCAGCACCTGGCGGAGATCGAAGCCGAGGAGGAGGCGCGGCTCGCCCAGGAGTCCAAGCAACTGGACGAGGTGCTCGAGTTCGTCCTCACCTGCAACCGGCCCAGCGTGCTCGCCCAGGGCAACTTCGAGCGGCTGCACGAGCTCAAGCTGCTGCGCTTCCAGGACGGGTTCGACCAGAATCAGCCCCTGCTGCTCGAGCGGGAGATCCAGTCGCTCTCCATCCTCAAGGGCACGCTCTCCGAGGCGGAGCGCCTGGAGATCGAGAGCCACGTGGAGCACACCTACCGCTTCCTGTCGCAGATTCCCTGGACGCGCACCCTGCGGCGCGTGCCGGAGATCGCCTACGCGCACCACGAGAAGCTCAACGGGACGGGCTACCCGCGCGCCATCCCCGACGCCGGCATCCCCGTGCAGTCGCGGATGATGGCCATCGCGGACATCTACGACGCGCTCACCGCCAGCGATCGTCCCTACAAGAAGGCCGTGCCGCACCCGCTCGCGCTCGACATCCTCCAGCGCGAGGTGAAGAGCGGACAGCTCGACGCCGAGCTGTTCCGCATCTTCGTCGAGGCCGAGGTGCCCCAGCGCGTCCAGCAGCCCCAGCCCGGGTAACCCGGCCACGACCCCGGCCCCGGTCGCCCGGGGCAAGGGCCGTGTGTCTCAGCCCCCGATGACGTGCAGCCGGAGGCTGTTGATCTTCCCGGGCTGGCCCACGGGCGCGCCGTAGACGATGACGACGCGGTCACCCTTGCGCGCGAGGCCCCGGGCGACGAGCTCCTCCTCCACCCGGCGCACCATCGCCTCCGTCTCCTGGATGGGCTCGAGCACGCGCGGCACCACGCCCCAGAGCAGCGCCAGCCGGCGGCGCACTTCCTGGTTGGGGCTGAAGGCCACGATGGGCACCGGGGGCCGGTAGTGCGCCAGCAGGCGCGCCGTCACACCCGACAGCGTGAAGGCCGCGATGAGCGAGGCGCCGGCCTGCTTGGCCGCCTGGCACGCGCTCGCGGCGATCACGTCCGGGAAGTGCGTGGGCAGCCCCACGGGCGAGGTGGGCGCGCGCAGCAAGTCCTGCGCACGGATGGTGGACTCGGCCGCGAGCACGATGCGGTCCATCATCTGCACGGACTCGATGGGGAACTTGCCGCTGGCCGTCTCGCCCGAGAGCATCACCGCGTCCGCCCCGTCGAAGACGGCGTTGGCGACGTCGCTGGCCTCGGCGCGCGTGGGCCGCGGGTTGTCGATCATCGAGTTGAGCATCTGCGTGGCCACGATGACCGGCAGGCCGCGCGAGTTGCAGCGCCGCACGATGTCCTTCTGCACCGAGGGCACCTCCTCGGGCGGAATCTCCACGCCGAGATCGCCACGCGCCACCATCACCCCGTCCGTCTTGTCCAGGATGGCGTCCAGGCGGGCAATGGCCTCGGGCTTCTCCAGCTTGGCGATGATGGGCACCGACTGGCCGATCTGCGCCATCGCCGCGCGCGCCATGTCGATGTCCGCCGGCTGGCGCACGAAGGACAGGGCGATGAAGTCCACGCCCTCCTTGATGCCGAACACCAGGTCCTCGCGGTCCTTGGGCGTGAGCGCATCCGCGCGCACCGCCACGCCCGGCAGGTTGATGCCCTTGTTGTTCTTGAGCGTTCCGCCGTGGATGACCTTGGTGCGGATGAGCTGCTTCTTGTCCGTCTCGATGACGCGCAGCTCCAGGAGGCCGTCATCCAGGAGGATGCGGTCGCCCGGGTTCACGTCCGCGGCCAGGTGCGGGTAGGTGGTGGACACGATTTCATCCGTGCCCTTCACGGTCTCGTCCGTGGTGATGTGGAACTCACCGCCGGGCTTCAGCTCGGTGCTGCCGGTGATGAAGCGGCCGGTGCGGATCTTCGGGCCCTGGAGGTCTCCCAGGATGCCCACCGCCTTGCGGCACTTGAGCGAGGCCGCCCGGAGCTTGGCGATGTTCTCGGCATGCTGCTCGTGGCTGCCGTGGGAGAAGTTGAGCCGGGCCACATCCATTCCGGCTTCGATCAAGGCCTCGAGCATCTCCTGGCTCTGACTCGCAGGGCCCAGGGTACAAACAATCTTCGCGCGTCGCATGGCGCGGGAGGATCAATCCGAGTCACGCAAAGGGTCAAGCAGCGACAGCGTGACCGCGTCGATCGGTAAATCCGTAAAGCAGAGCCCCTCAACCGCGCAGCAGCAGGTTGAGGTTCTCACGCTCCCAACGCAGTGCGGCAGCGTAGAGCGGAAAGGCCTTCTCCCGCTCCCGGAACGCCCGCGGGTGGTGCACCCGGCGGCCCGTCGCGTTGGAGCTGGGAAAGAGCTGGTGGAGCATCTCGTGGAAGAGGATGAACTCCACGAAGAAGGCGGGCACCTCGGGGCGATCCAACGCGGGGTGGATGCGGATTTCCCGCGTCTGATGATCATAGACGCCCAAACGAATGGACTTGCGGCGCCGACGAGGAGGCAGGCGACCCCAGCCCACGCGCGCCCGGATGGTGTCCTGGAAGTGGGTGCGGTTGAGCTGGTTGAACATCTCCTGCAGATTGAAGCAGCGGCCCTGGGGATCCAGATCGGCCTCGGCCGCGTGCCGCTCCTGGCGGATGCGCGGCTGCTGGCCCCGGATGTAGTCGTCCAGGATGACGCCGGCCATGCGGTTGCCGCGGCCCGCGTAGTCCGCCACCGCGCGCACCACCTCCTCCGGCGCATCCAGGAACATGTGGTGCAGCCGCAGTTGCAGCGCGTGGGCGGTGCGGCGGAAGGACACCATGGTGGAGCGGTTGTCCGTCACCGACAGGCGCACCGGGATGCGCAGGTTCGCCGACAGCCAGTAGGCGAGCGTCTCCGCCCGGGCCCACAGCTCGTCCCGGGTGGGCTGGGGCGCAATGGGCCATTCCTCGGGAACCACCGCCTCGGGAGGGACGTGCCCCACGAGGGGCGCCTCCTCGCGCGGGAGCGTGGCCAGCCGATGCGAGGCCTCCACGGCCCGATGGCGCGCGGACTGCGACTCGGCGCCCTGCTCGGAGGGCGCTCGCGGAAGGAGATAGAGGGGTTGGGTCGGGAGCGACGACACGCGGGGGGTATCGTACCCGGCGGCTCCCGGGACTCAAGACCGGCGGCACCTGCCCGCCCGCCCAGCGTCGCCCCGTCAACCCCGGCCGTGTCGTCTGCTCTCCTCCGCGAGCCGGGCCCCCAACGCCTCCACCGTCTCCGGCGTGGTGTGGAACGCCGCCCACACCTCCTCCATATCGCCCGCCTCTTCCACCGCCAGGCAGGCATCTCCCGCCGCCCGGGCCTGCGCCAGGTCCCCATGGCGACCCATCTGCACGCTCCAGCTCCCGTCCGGCCAGCGCTCGAAGGGGTAGAGCCGACACGCCAGGGGCCGCACCTCGGGGGGCAGGCCACACCCCTGGCCCCGCTCGTGGAAGACACAGGCCCCCGCGCGCGCGAGCAGCGTCAGCCGCACCGGCCCGCGACGGAAATAGCCCCGGTAGAGGGGACGGCGCGCCTCGTAGCCCGCCGCGTCCTCCTCGGTGAGGTACTCCTCGGCAACGAAGCGCCGGGGGGAAAACCCCGTGTGCGCGGCGATGCGCTCCACGTCCGAGCGCGTGAGGGTGGCCAGCTGCTCCCCCGGCTTCACCTCGCAGCACGAGCTGCCCAGCAGCCGCGGACAGCGGGCGCAGACCGGACCCATGGGCGGCGTGTCCGTCATGGGGCGGCGGGCGCCTCGCCCCCGCGCGTCTTGAGCAGCCGCTCCAGGCGCTCCGGCTCCAGGCGCACCACCAGCGTCTTCTCCCGGCTGTAGAGGACCTGTCCCGGCGCGCCCCCCTTCACCTTCTTCACGAACTTCACCGGCACCCAGCTCACCTCGCCGCGCGGCTCGCCCTTGGCCCCCGAGTGGTGCAGCGCCAGGTGCGCCGCGTCCAGGAGGACTTCCTGCGACACCTCCACGCCCTTCTCCAGGGGCACCACCACGTGGCTGCCGGGCAGTCCCCGGGCGTGCAGCCACAGGTGGCCCGGACGCGCCACCTTGAAGGTGAGCGTGTCGTTGTCCTCGCCGCCCTTGCCCACCCAGATGCGCTGGCCCCCGTGCCCCACGTACTCCTTGAAGGGCCGGGCCTCGGGCGGGCCGTCCTCGCCCACCCCCTTGCGCAGCACCTCCACCTGCGCGAGCAGCGCCGCCTCGTCCAGCGCCTCCAGCTGACGCAGCGCCAGTTGCGCGTGCTCCACCTCCCGCGCCAGCTCCGCCTCGCGCTGCCGCGCATGCTCCACGCCCCGCAGCAGGCGCCGGTACTGGTGGAAGTGCCAGTCCACCTCCTCCTTCGGCGTGCGCTTGGGGTCCAACGTCACCTTCACCTCCTCCACGCCCTCCTCGGTGTACGCGGTGAGCGTCACCTCGGACACGCCGCGCTTGAGGCGGTGGAGGTTCTGCGTGAGCAGCTCGCCCACCCGCCGGTGGCGCTCGGCCTCCGGGCCCCGCGCGGCCTCCGCGCGCACCTTCTCCAGCGTCCGCCCCGAGCGCTTGAGCCGCGCCCGGTACGGCAGCGTCAGCCGCCGACGGATCGTCTCCGCGCGGCTCGCCTTGTCCCGCGCGCCCAGGAGCCGCTCGGCCGCCTCGGCCAGGGGCAGGAAGTCGCCTTCCGTGGGCACGAGGCGCGAGGGCTGGCTCCGCGTCCGCTCGAGCACCTCGGGCGAGAGGGGCTCGGGAGGCGACCACTGGGCGCCCGGGTGCAGGGAGCGCCGCTGCGCGAGGCCCTCGCCCGAGAGCATCAACACCCGTCCCGCCTCCGTCGTCAGCACCAGTCCCCCGGGCGAGCCCAGCTCCAGCACGAGCCTCCGCCGGGAGTCATCGCTGTGCAGCTCGAGCACCACCAGCCGCTCGGTGTCCCGACAGGCGAGTCCCGCGAGCTTCAAGCCCACCAGCTCCTGGCGCAACCAGCGCTGGAAGGGGGCGGGCTCGCCCGGCGTGGGAAAGCGCTCGGCGGCCACGGAGACCCGAGCCAGCTCTCCCTCGGCGCACAGGCACAGGAGCACCGAGCGCCCCGGCACGCGCAGCTCCAGGTAGATCAGGCGCGGCAGGGGACACCACGCCTTCTGCACCACCGCGCCCGTCAGCCGCGCGGCCACCTCCGTCACCACCTGCTCCAACTCCGAGGGACGCAGCGACACCTCAGCCTCCTCACTGGCGCGAAAAACACGAACGGCCCGGCGGGAAGTCCGCCGAGCCGTTCAAACTGCGCCAGGTGACTGGCTCGAGTCTAGCCCTCGTCCTCGGACGGAGCGGCCTCGGTGGCGGCCTTGGCCGTGCGCTTGCGGGCCGGAGCCTTGCGGGTGGCGGTCTTCTTGCCAGCGGCCTTCTTGGCCGTGGTCTTGCCCGCCGCCTTCTTCGTGGCGGTGCGGGGAGCGGCGCTCTTGCGGGTCGTCTTCTTCGCGGCGGTCTTCTTCGTCGCGGCCTTCTTCGCGGTCTTCTTCTTCGCGGCCATCTAAAGCCTCCGTGGGTTACCGCCACTCGCTAGGAGTGGGGCCTGCACTCGCATGGGGAGTGCTTGTGGTGAAGAGTAGAGATGCCTTGCCAGTGTGTCAACGCATGGTGATGTAGTGCAACGCGTGGCGAGCCGATTTTTCGGCATCTCGCGCGCGATCAGGGCCCTCCGGACGGTGCTACAGGCGGTGGCTCCGGCGCTCCGGAGCCGATTTTCCGGCCTCCGCCGCGTTCCGGACGTGCCCTCGGGGCCCGAGGCAGTGTCGCCCCGCGCGCACTCGCGCGAGAAACGGCGCGAACTTCGCGGAGTTCGGCAGTGCGAGCGGGCACGTACGTGCTTACCGTTGCCTTCGCGATGAATGCTCACGTGAGAACCTTTCCTGACTCCTTCACCTTCGGTGTCGCCACATCCGCGTACCAGGTGGAGGGTGGCATCGAGAACGACTGGGCCGAGTGGGAGCGGGCCGGAAAGCTGAAGGAACCGCACGTGCGCTGCGGCCGGGGCGTGGACCACTGGAACCGCTACGAGGAGGACTACGGCCTGGCGCTGGACGTGGGCGCGAGCGCCTTCCGCATGTCGCTGGAGTGGGCGCGCATCGAGCCGGAGCGAGGGCGCATCGACGGCGCGGTGCTCGAGGCCTACCGTGAGCGGCTCTTGAAGATGAAGGCCCGGGGCCTGCGGCCGGTGGTGACGCTCCATCACTTCACCCACCCCACGTGGTTCCACCGCGACACCCCCTGGCACCAGCCCCAGAGCGTCGAGGCCTTCCGTGCCTATGTGCGCGCCTGCGCCCCCATCCTCCGGGGACTGGACGCGCTCGTCATCTCGCTGAACGAGCCCATGGTGCTGCTGCTCGGCGGCTACCTGCAGGGCCTGATGCCGCCGGGCATCTGCGACGGGGCGAAGACGATGGCGGCCCTGGGCAACATGGTACGCGCCCACGTGGCCGCGCGCGAGGAGCTCCAGGCGGCGCTCGGCCACGTGGAGATCGGCATCTCGCAGAACACGCTCGCCTTCGCGCCGGACCGCTCGTGGAATCCCCTGGATCGCGCGCTCGTGCGCCTGGGCGCCCAGGCCTACAACCACTCCTTCCACGAGGCGCTGGTGTCCGGAAAGCTCCGGGTGAACATGCCCGGCATCGGCTCCACGAAGCAGGACATCCCCGGGGCGAAGGACTCGTGCGACTTCATCGGAGTGAACTACTACACGCGCGCCCACCTGCGCTTCCTGCCGCGCGCCCCGTTCCTCTCCTTCCAGTTCCGCGACAAACACGGCCGGGGCCTCACGGACATCGGCTGGGAGGTATGGCCCGAGGGCTTCGGCCAGGTGCTGCGCGAGCTCAAGCGCTACGGGCTGCCGGTGTGGGTGACGGAGAACGGCATCGATGACCGCGGCGGGGAGCGCCGCCCGGCCTACCTGCGCGAGCACCTGGAGCAGGTGCTCACCGCGCGCGCCGAGGGCGTGGACGTGCGCGGCTACCTCTACTGGAGCCTCCTGGACAACTTCGAGTGGCTCGAGGGCTGGGGGCCGCGCTTCGGCCTGTACCACGTGGACTTCGAGACGCTCGAGCGCCGCCCCACCCCCGCCTGCCAGTTCTACCGGGAGGTGGCCACCACGCGGCGGCTGCCGAGCCTCGTCCCGCCGAGCCCCGTGGCCCCGCCCAACCTCATCGTTCAGCCGAGCGCGGCGCGGTAGTCCACGTCCTGCTCCTCGCCGGGCCCCTCGGGGTCCGCGCTCGCCGAGCCGAAGAAGCGGCGCACCGCGTCGCGCACCTCGTCGGGAGAGTCGAGCTGGTTGACCTCGGAGCGGAAGAGGGCGGCGCCGCGCAGGCCATGGCCGTACCAGGCCAGGTGCTTGCGGAAGGAGCGCACCGCGGCGAGCTCCAGCCCCGCGCCCACGAAGTCCAGGTGGGCGGCGAAGTGGCGGAGCACCCCCTCGCAGCGCTCCTCGGGCTCCGGAGGCGCGCCGCCGAGCAGCTCGCGGAAGAGCCACGGGTTGCCCAGCGCCCCGCGGCCCACCATCACGAAGTCACACCCCGTGGTCTCCAGCATCCGCCGCGCGTCCGCGGGCGTCTTCACGTCGCCGTTGCCGATGATGGGCCGGTCCGGGAAGTGCCGCTTGAGGTCGGCGATGACACGCCAGTCCGCCTGGCCCGAGTAGCCCTGGGCGCGGGTGCGCGGATGGATGGCGAGCCCCGCACACCCGGCGTCGAAGAGCGCGTGGGCCACCTGGAGGTAGTTGCGCTGGTGCTCGTCCCAGCCCGAGCGGATTTTACAGGTGACCGGCAGGCCGGTGGCCGCGTGGATGTCGCGCACCAGCGTGGCCGCCCGCTCCGGCTCGCACAAGAGGGCGCTGCCCGCGCCGTTGCGCGTCACCTTCTTCACGGGGCAGCCCATGTTGATGTCGATGATCTGCGCCCCATGGCTCTTGCCCACGAGCGCCGCGCGCACCATGGCCTCCGGCTCTCCCCCGAAGATCTGCAGGCTGTAGGGCCGCTCCACCTCCGGATTGAAACGGAGGTACTTGAGGGTGCGCTGGTTGGCGCGCATGAGGCCCTGGGAGCTCACCAGCTCGGTGGGACAGAGCGCCGCGCCCAACTGGAAGGCGATGACGCGGAACGGCATCTCGCTCACCCCCGCCATGGGGGCGAGGATGTAGGGGTTGGGCAGGGTGTAGGGACCGAGACGCGGCATGATGGGGGCGAGAACCTAGCGGATTGAATGGATTGTTCCAGGGGCGGCCGGGCACTGCGCGCGCGCGGGCCTTTGGTTAAGGTTCGGCCCCATGCTGCGCTTCCGGCTCGGAGACATCCCCGTCGAGATCCGTTTCTCGCACCTGCTCTTCTCCGCGCTCCTGGGCACCCTGCTGGCGAGGGATCTGCCAGGGGGAGACCCGGGCGCCTGGCCCTACCGTGAACTCCAGGACGCGGGCGGCCCGGACTATACCCGCACGGCGCTGCTCGTCGCGCTCGCCTGGATGGGCATCGTCTCCGTGACCGTGTTCGTCCACGAGGCGGGCCACGCGCTCATGCTCCGGGCCTTCGGCCACCGGCCCGGCATCCAGCTCGTCTGGCTGGGAGGCCACACCCGCCCCCGGGGCCGCTCGCCGCTGCCGTGGCATCAACACGTGATGACCACCGCCGCGGGGCCGCTCGCCGGACTGCTCGTGGGGCTGGGCGCCCTGGTCCTGTGGCACCATGGCGTGTCCCCCGGCGCCGAGGTGGCGCGCTTCCTGCTCGACGGGCTCTTCGCCACCAACATCCTCTGGAGCCTCTTCAACCTGTTGCCCGTGCCCAGCCTCGACGGGGGCGTGCTCGTGAGCGCCCTGGCCACGCGCCTGTTCGGCAAGGCGGGCTTCCTGTTCGCGCAGGGACTCGCGCTCGTGCTGTGCGTGGCCCTGCTCGCCTACGGGCTCGGCCATGCGCCCGTGCTCGGCATCCTCTTCGGGCTCTACGGCCTGCAGGCCCTGCGGCTGCTGCTGGCCGCCGCGCGGGGTGAGCTCCAGGTGTCCTCGGGCATGGCGCCGCGGCCTCTCGTCGAGGAACTGAACCAGGCCCGGGCGGCGCTCGACCACGGGCGGCTGGACGAGGCGCGGCAGCGGGGCGCACGCGTGCTGGAGGCCGGGGAGGCCACCTCGGAGCTCGTCGCGCGCGCGCACCATCTGCTCGGCTGGGTGGCCCTCAAGGAGGGCCAGGGGCGCCTGGCGCTCACTCACTTCTCCCAGGCGAGGCGCCAGCCGGTGGAGACCCACGCCGTGGCGGCGGCCTTCTCCCTGGTGGGCGACGAGCCCCGGGCGCTCGCCTTGTGGGAGATGGCCTGGAACGAGACGCGCGACCGCACGGTGCTGCACGAGTACGCCGGCTCGCTCATCCGCGCCGCGCAGGTGCACAGCGCCCTGCGCCTGCCCGGCGTGGAGGCCGAGACGGCGTTCCTGTGCGCCGGGCGTCCCCTCTTCACGCGCGGGGCCTACTCGGAGGCGGCGGCGATCGCCGAGGCGGGACTCGAGCACGCTCCGGGCGCGCGCCTCGCCTATGACGCGGCCTGCGCCCATGCCCGGGCGCGTCATCCGCTCGACGCGGTGCGCATGCTGCGGCGAGCCACGGAGCTGGGCTTCCAGGACGTGCACTACGCGGCGTCCGACGAGGACCTGGCCCCGCTGCACGGGCATCCGGATTTCGAACGCTGGCTCGGGGAGCTGCGGAAATCTCTCCCCGCCTGACACGGCCATGACACGCGGGAGTGTTGATGGGGCTCGAGACTGAGCACCTTCCGGCTCGGTCTGACTCCTGGTCCGAGGGCTCCCTTGACTGCTTCCTCTCCCGCGTCCGTTCAAGACGAGAAGATCAACTGGGTGGCATCCATCCCCTTCATCGGCATGCACCTGATGTGCCTCTTCGTGTTCGTCACGGGGGCGCGGCCGGTGGACGTGGCCGTGTGCGTGGGGCTGTACGTGCTGCGCATGTGGGGCATCACCGCGGGCTTCCACCGCTACTTCAGCCACCGCGCCTACCAGGCGGGCCGCGGCTTCCAGTTCTTCCTCGCGCTCGTGGGCACGCTGGCCCTGCAGAAGGGGCCCTTGTGGTGGGCGGCGCACCACCGCCACCACCACCGCTACTCGGACCAGGAGCAGGACATCCACTCGCCCCTGCAGAAGGGCTTCTGGTGGAGCCACGTCGGGTGGATCATCTGCGACAAGTACGGCGAGACGCGCTACGAGCACATCAAGGACTTCGCGCGCTTCCCGGAGCTGGTGTGGCTCAACAAGCTGCACGCGCTGCCCGGGGTGCTGCTCGCCGTGGCGCTCTACTTCCTCGGTGGCTTCTCGATGCTCGTGTGGGGCTTCTTCGTGAGCACCACCCTGCTCTACCACGGCACCTTCACCATCAACTCGCTCAGCCACGTGTTCGGCTCGCGCCGCTACAAGACGACGGACACCAGCCGCAACAACTGGCTGCTCGCGCTCATCACCCTGGGCGAGGGCTGGCACAACAACCACCACTACTACCAGAACACCGCCAACCAGGGCTGGTTCTGGTGGGAGGTGGACCTGAGCTACTACTCCCTCAAGGCGCTCTCCTGGGTGGGGCTGGTGAGCAAGCTGCGCACCCCCTCCGAGCAGGTGAAGAACGTCTACCTGAAGTACACCCCCGAGGAGCGCGCCGCGCTCAACGCCCCCCTCTTCTCCTGGTCCGCTCCCCTGGCCGCCCGCAAGAAGGCCGCCGAGCAGAAGGTCAAGGCCGCCGAGGAGAAGGTCCGCGAGGCCCTCGCCGCCGCGGCCGACAGCCTGCCCTCCGCCCAGGAGCCCCAGGGCCTGCTCAAGCCGTGAGGTAGGCGGCTCGCCTACACCTCTGGACGGCCCACGTCCTTCCCGTCCAGCGCTCGTCTCCCCCCTTGCCCGAGGAGAGTGTTCCTTTCGAGGCAAAGCACCTTGAAACCACCGGGGGGTGGACGTTTATTGGGAACACCAATGAAGGACGAGCCCCCGCCGGTTTCCCGATTCGCGTTGCGCGCGCAGCTGGAGCGCTTCACGCATGCGTCCCTGCAGGCCTTCAACCGGATCCGCCTTCCAGGCCCCTCGGTGCTGCCGGTGGCCGGAGCGGTGGTGGGCCTGTACAGCGGACTGGCCGCGGGCATCTTCTCCAACCTGATTGGCGTCATCCGCGGCGCCGCCTTCAACGTGGCCTGGCTGATGGATGCCATGCGGCAGCCCGGCTCGCGCATGCTGCTGTCCGTCTGGGACATGCTGAGCACGGCACGCTGGCACCTGGAGTACGCCATCATCGGCGCGCCCCTGGCGCTGGGCGCCCTGCTGCTCGCGCGCATCATCGAGCCCGGAGGCCCGCGTGACGAGGTGAAGCGCCGGCTGCGCCTGCTCGCCCTGCTGGTGCTCGGCGCGCTCGCCCTCTACTACCCTCTGGTGGCGCTCACCGCGCTCAACCGCGTCTTCAACCACGGCCACGAAACCACCGAGGTGCTCACCCATCTGCCCTGGTGGATCTTCCTGCTGATGCCCACCCTGGGTGGGCTCGCGGTGGGCCGCCTGCTGCGCGACTACCCGGACACCCGCGGCCACGGCCTGCCCGAGGTGGTCAAGGCGGTGAAGGGCAACCAGGCACTGCCCGGCGGGTTCGGGCTGCTCAAGCTCGTCGCCAGCGCGATCACCATCGGCACGGGAGGCTCGGCCGGGCGCGAAGGCCCCATCGTCTATGGCGGCGCCGCGTTCGCCTCCACCGTGGGCCGCACCCTGGGCTTCTCCCGGCGCGAGCTGGCCATCCTGCTCGCCTGCGGCGCGGGCTCGGGCATCGCCGCGTCCTTCAACGCCCCCATCGCCGGCGCCGTGTTCGCGATGGAAATCATCCTGCGCGAGTTCGAGCTGCGCGTCTTCTCGCCCATCATCCTCGCCAGCGTGGCGGGCACGCTCGTGGGCCGGGGCACCGTGGGCACCGAGTCGATGATCCACCGGCTCGGCTACCAGATGGTGAGCGGCTGGGAGGTCATCTGCTACGTGGGGCTGGGGCTGCTCTGCGGGCTGCTCGCGTATGCCTTCGTGCGGCTGCTGCACCACTCGGAGGACTTCTTCGGCGGCCGGTTCGAGGGACGGCTGTCGGCGTGGCTCGGCCAGCGCACGCTGTCCAAGCGAGCGGCCCTCGGCGGGCTGTGCTCGGGCGTGCTCGCCATGCTCAGCCCCACCGTGTGGGGCAGCGGGCATGACTACATCAACCTGGCGGCCATCGGGCAGCTGAGCCTCGTCTTCCTCGTCACCGCGTGCATCGTGAAGCTCGTGGCCACCGCCATCACCCTGGGCTCGGGCGGCTCGGGCGGCACCTTCTTCCCGTCGGCGCTCATGGGGGCCATGCTCGGGGGCGCCTTCGGCACCGTGGTGCACTACTTCTTTCCCACCAGCACCGGGCCCAGTGGCGCCTACGCCATCGTGGGCATGGGCGGCGCCATGGCGGCGCTCACCCGCGGACCGCTCACGGGCATGATGATGCTCTACGAGCTGAGCGGCAACCACGCCATCATCCTGCCGCTCATGGTGACGTGCACCATCTCCTCCGCGCTCTGCCACTACCTCATCGAGCGCCGCGCGCCCAAGTCGCAGACGGACGCGGAGCTCCTGTCCACCACGCCCGTGCGCGCGCTGATGCGCGAGCTGGCGCCGGTGCCCGCCGACATGCACCTGCGCCCGCTGATGGACCAGGTGTTCACCACCGAGAACGGCACGCTCCCCGTGCTCGATGGCGAGGGCAAGCTCTACGGCATCGTCCAGGCGGACCAGTTCCAGGACATCTGGCGCGACGAGACGCTCTACCCCGTGCTCGTCGCGAGCGACGTGGCGCGCAAGGTGCCCCTGCTGTCCCCGGACACGGACCTGGCGCAGGCGCTCTTCCTGATGGACCAGGAGGACGTGGACGCCCTGCCCGTCCAGGGGCCTCCCGGTGGACAGACCTGCGGGCTGCTCACACGCACCCGCGTGCGGCGCTTCCTCAACTCGCACCACACCAGCCAGCGAACCCAGCCCGAGCCGGAGCACCTCGTGGCGCCGACGGAAATCCGCAACTGAGGAACGCGCTGGTGGCGATTCTCAAGAACCCCCAGGACCGGCACACCCTCGAACAATCCCTGTTCTGCCGGGGGCTGAGCACGAGCGACCTCGACCTCGTCATCGCGCAAGCCCACACCCTGAAACTGAGAAAAGGCGCCGTCCTCTTCCATCAGGCCGACTCCGCCTCGTCGACCTACCTCGTCCTCTCGGGGCAGCTCAAGCTGACCCAGGTCACGGCCGACGGAGCCCGGACCTTTCTCCGGATCCTCGGGCCGGGGCAACTCCTCGCGCTCATCTCCGCCCTGGAGATCTCCACCTATCCCGCGACCGCGAAGGCCGAGCGCCCCTCCGTCGTGATGGGCTGGGAAGGCAAGACACTGGACCAGCTCTTCCTCGAGGTTCCAGGCCTCGCGCGCAACGGTCTTCGCATCCTCTACGGCCGCCTTCGGGAGATGCAGGAGCGCTTCGGCGAGCTCGCCGCGGAACGGACCGAGCGGCGTCTCGCGCGCGCGCTTTCCAAGCTCGCCCTCCAAGTCGGAAGGCCAGGACTCAACGGAGCCATCGTGCTGGAGCTCACGCTGTCGCGCGAGGAGCTCGCGGAGATGATCGGCACCACCCTGTTCTCCGTGAGCCGGATTCTCAACCAGTGGAAGAAGAATGGCTGGGTCCTGCTCGGCAGACAGTCCATCACCCTCACCGAGCCGGACGCCTTGCACCGCATCGCCGAGGAAGACGTGGGCTGAGTCCCGGCAGCCCTCCGCCAGGACTCGACGCCCTCCGGGTCACGCGGTCCGCGAGTCCACCCTCCGGGCAGCGCTGGAGGAGGTGGACCAGCCCATCTTCAGTCCGAGCACGAACCCTCCGAGCGCGAGGATTCCAAGCGCGAACACCGTATCACCGACGACCCGCATCCACCGCAGTCTGGCCATGAGGCCCGTTTGCAGGAACTCCGCCGAGCGCGCGTACCACATGCCGTGCTCGACACTCGCCCAGGTCTGAAGCAGACCAATGGGCAACAAGCTCAACAGGACCATCAGCGCGAGCCCGATGTTGATGGCCCAGAAGGCGAACCGGACCGCGCCCGCGTTCCAGACGCCTCCGACGTCCAGACCCTTCAGACAGAAGAGCATGAGTCCGATGCCCAGCATGCCGTACACGCCGAAGAGCGCGGTATGGCCATGAACGGCCGTCGTGTTCAATCCCTGCATGTAATAGAGCGCGATGGGAGGATTGATGAAGAAGCCGAACAGGCCCGCCCCCACCAGGTTCCAGAAGGCCACGGACACGAAGAAGAAGATGGGCCACTTGTACTGCTGGATCCACGGCCGGGCCCACGTCAGGCTCAGGTTCTCGTAACCCTCGAAGCCGATCAGCACGAGCGGCACCACCTCGAGCGCGCTGAACGTGGCTCCGAGCGCCAGGACCGCCGTCGGCGTGCCCGAGAAGTAGAGGTGGTGGAAGGTGCCGAGGATTCCACCCGTCAGGAACACCACCGTCGAGAAGAGCACCGCGGTCGTCGCGCTCGCCACCCGCAGCAGACCCATTCGCGTGAAGAGGAACGCGATGACGACCGTCGCGAAGACCTCGAAGAACCCCTCGACCCACAGGTGCACGACCCACCACCGCCAATACTCCGCGATGGCGAGGTTCGTCTGACGGCCCCACATCAGACCCGCTCCGTAGAAGGCGGCGATCGCCAGGGACGAAATCAAGAAGAGACCGAGCAGGTGCCGGTTCTCGCTCGGCCGCGCGACGGCGGGCCAGAGCGCCCGTCCCATCAGGGCCAACCACACGAAGAGTCCCACGAAGAGGAAGATCTGCCAGAACCGTCCCAGGTCCACGTATTCATAACCCTGGTGCCCGAACCAGAAGTTCGTCTCGAGCCCGAGCTTCTGCGCGATGCCGAGCCACTGCCCGGCCATCGAGCCGACGACGATGATCAACAGACAGACGAAGAGGAAGTTCACGCCCAGGCGTTGGAACCGGGGCTCGTGGCCGGAGACCGCGGGTGCGATGAAGAGCCCGGTGGCGAGCCAGGCGGTCGCGATCCAGAAGATGCCGAGCTGCGTATGCCAGGTGCGCGTCACGGAGTAGGGCAGCCAGCGATCCAACGGGATGCCGTAGAAGCCACTACCCTCGACGCCATAATGGGCGGAGATCGCGCCGAGCAGGACCTGCACGACGATCAAGGCGGCGACGACCCAGAAATACTTCAAGGTCGCGCGCATCGACGGCGTCGGCTGGAGCTCGAAAAGCGGATCGCTCTCCGGGAGCACATGCGGCGCCTCGAGAGCGTTCTGGTGGTTGACACGCGCGAGGTACCAGACCATCGCGCCGATACCGGCCAGGAGCAGCACGAAGCTCGCCACCGACCAGACGACCATCGAGCCCGTGGGACGGTTCTCGATGAGCTCCTCCGGCGGCCAGTTGCTGGTGTAGGTGATTGGCTCCCCGGGGCGATTCGTGGACGTGGCCCAGGCCGCCCAGAAGAAGAACGCATTCATCCGCCGCTGGCGCTCGGGATCCTCGAGGGTGTTCCTCCGGATGGCGTAGGCATCCCGAAGCGCATCGAGCGCCGGATCATTTCCAAAGAGCGCCGTGTAGTGCGCCCCGACCTGTTGGATGGCCTCGGCGCGAAGGGATGAGACGGAGAGGGAACCGGTCGAGGGCTCGTACGTATTCGTGCGCAGCTCCTTCTTCAGGCGCTCACGCAGGACGGCCTGGGTCTCGGCGTCGAGCTCCGCGTAGGGCCTCGCCTTCTCGGCCTTCGCCCAATGGTCGAGCAGCCACGTCGCTTCGCGATGGAGCCAGTCCGCGGTCCAGTCCGGAGCGACGTAGGCGCCGTGCCCCCAGATGCTGCCCACCTCCTGCCCACCCATGGATTGCCAGACATTCTGACCGTCGCGGATGTCCTGTCCGGTGAAGAGGACCTTCCCGCCAGCCGTGACGACTTGTTCGGGTATGGGCGGGGCCTTCCGGTAGATTTCCCGGCCGTAGTAGCCGAGGACGAAAAACGAACTCAACATCACGGCCAGAAAGGCCATCCAAAGCCTGAAGTACCTCATCGGTTCATTCCCTTTCACCAGTGATTGCACCGGGGATAGCAGGGCCGGGGCACGCGTTCCTTGCGCTGCGTCAAACACCCCTCGAACTTGGAAGCCCAACCAGATGGCTTTTCCTTGAATTACCTTGATTGAGGTCCTTCCATCGATTAATCTGGGTTACTCTGGATGACAGTTCTGCTGTTCCTCGAAAAAGATTCTTTCCAAGGAGATGGAATGAATATCCTCGGTGTCGTGAAGAAGCAGGCGTTGGGGTGCGTGATGGGTACCCTCGCCGGGTTGCTCTTGTCCTCCTGCGGCCCGGGAGAGTTGTCAGACGCGAAGAGCAGCCCGGAGTCCACGGATCAGCTCGCCGCGGAGGCCGCCAGCACGATTTCCTGGAAGGGATATACGTGGCGGGTCACGAACGGAGGCATGGCCGGCGTTGCCCCCGGCAGCCCCAGCAACGTCTTCGTGGATGCGAATGGCTACCTGCACCTGAAGATCACCAAATCCGGTAGCTCGTGGACGGCCGCCGAGCTGTTCACGACGAGCAAGCTCGGCTTTGGCACCTACCGGTGGCAGATCGACGGCCCGGTGGACAAGCTGGACAAGAACGTCGTGCTGGGGCTGTTCCCCTACGGCCCCGCCGGGGGGATCGGCGGGGACGGCACCAACGAGATCGACATCGAGTACGCCCGCTGGGGCAATTCCGCCTGGCCCAATGGCAACTGGACCATCTATCCCGCTTCGGGGACAACGGTCGGCTCGAGCACCTTCAACTTCACCCTGGGAAGCACCTACACGACCTCGACCTTCGTCTGGAAGAGCGGCAACATCGCGTTCTCGTTGCAGGAGGGCTTCAAGGCGAACGGGGACACCAGCGGCCTCATCAAGAGCTGGACCTACGCGCCGTCGAGCCCCACCACGAACATTCCCCAGCAGGCCCTGCCGCTGGGCATGAACCTGTGGTGCTTCGGGGCGCCGCCCTCGAATGGCCAGAACGTCGAGATCATCATCCGCGACTTCCAGTTCATTCCCCAGTAATCGGGCCGATCGTCACGGTGAACCCGGAGGGTTGGAGACGAGCCTCCGGGGGGCGGGGAAGGTGAACGCGACCCAGGCCACCGCCACGCCACAGAGGGCCGCCGCGAGCGTGAAGTGCCAGGCGTAGCCGAGCGCCTGGGCGCTGAAGCCACTCACGGCCGCGGCGCCTCCGGTGGCCATGACGACGAGCGAGGCCTGCACCGTGTAGTCGGACGCGGCGTGCTCCGCGCGGCACAGGCCCATCATCCCCGTGAAGAGCGCCGCGGTGGCCATGCCACTGGTGAGGTGCTCCACGCCACACACGAGCGTGAGCACCGCGAGGCCCGCCCCCCTACTCGCGGCCAGGGCATAGAGCAGCACCGCACCGGCCTGAAGGGTGCCGAAGACGAGCAGCGCGCGCCGCTGCCCCAGCCGATGGACGAGTGCCCCTCCCACGAGCGCGCCGAGCAGCCCGGTGGTGAAACCCACGAACCCGAGCATCCAGCCCACCTGAGACAGGCCCAGCCCCGCGTCGACCAGGAAGGTGCGCAGCATTCCCGTCGCCAGGCTCTCCCCCGCCTTGAAGAGCACGAGCAGGATGAACCACGTGCCGGCACCCGGGCGGCGCACCCAGTAGAGCAGGGCCTCGCGCAGCCAGCGCCCCAGGCTCCCCTCCGCGCTCCGCGGCTCGCGCGAGGGGGACTCACGGAAGAGCGCCACCGGCACCGTGGCCACGAGCAGCAGCACTCCCAGGCTCACCAGGGTGGGCCGCCAGCCCAGCGCATCGAAGATGAGCAGCATCAACCCGCCGCCGACAATCATCCCCACCCGGTAGCCCGCCACCTGGATGCCGTTGCCCCAGCCCAGCTCCTCGGGCTCGAGCAGGTCCACCGCGAGCCCGTCCGTGGCCACGTCCTGCGTGGCCGCCAACAGGTTGACGAGCAGCATGGCCACCAGGAGCGTGGGCACGCTCGCGCTCCCCTCGGGCAGGGCGAGCCCCAAGAGCAGCGCCGCCGACAGGAACTGGAGCGGGAGGATGTAGCCGCGCCGCCGTCCCAGCCGCTGCGAGCCGTACCGGTCCATCACCGGGGCCCAGAGGAACTTGAGCGCCCACGGCAGCGCGAGCAGGTGGGCCAGTCCGATGGCTGGCAACGACAGGCCCTGCTTGCGCAGGAGCACCGGGAGCGCCTGGGTGAAGAAGCCAAAGGGCAGCCCCTGCGAGAAGTAGAGACTCGTGAGCAGTCCGAGCTTCATGGAGGACTTCAGCGCGGTCTTCATGGGCCCCTGTTTCCTGGTTGGTCGACCAACTTATAGAACCCGGGAGGAACGGCGTCAACAGCGGGCGGCCCTGGGTCAGGTAGGGAAAAGCCCGTAGTGGAGTCGACCGCGTCTATTCTCCCAGCCCTTCCTCCGCTCTCCGCTTGCGTCGCTCGTGGAGCCGCTCAACACGAGAGAAAGGGAACAGGGCGCGGTGATTGATGTTCCGGTAATACACCGCGAGGTAGTGCTCGCCGCCAATCTGTATAACGGTCTGGGCCGGGGGCTCGGCCTGACCGTTGAACCAGATGTCCGCATCCTCACGCGTGTTGAACGTCACCCCCGCTGGAGGCAGGCCGTCCCTCATCATCTCCTCGAGGTGGTATTCAAGATCGGGAGCTGGGACGAGCGAGCAACGCGTTCCATCACGAGAAGAGAGGACGACGTGGTATTTGTCCGCGATCAGCACCAGGGCCAGATCGGGTGGCTTGGATTGGGTCCTGAGCCAGGCGTCCGCTTCGTCACGCGTGTTGAAGGCGGCGATGACCCGGTGGGGGGCGTTGGCTTCGACGTCCTTGAGGTAGCTCTCGAACTCATACGACTGACCATTCCTCCAGACGAACCAAAGCGCTTCAATGGCGAGGAGAAGCAACTTCTTCTCCTCCGGTGACTGCGCGTTTTCACGGTTCTTGCCGAGGAGTTCCTGCGCTTCGAGGATCTGGTCAAAAATTGTCACGGCGCCACCGCCGCGATGGAGGGCTCGTGGACAACTTCCGATGAAGCCATGACCGCCACTGGAATCAAGGCAATGATGGCTCCTGGGGGAAAGGCCACGATGAAAGCAATTCCCGCGACCACGACAACGCTTCCCGCCAGGACTTCGTCGCGATGGCGCTTCAACCAGTCAATCGCCGGGGCCGCGGCCGAAAACTCCCGGGGACGAAGATTCTGCAATTCCTCGCAGTCACGATAGGGCTGCCAGCAGCCCTTCCCGCAATACTCCCTCTTGGCTCCAGCCGAGGTGATGTGCGCGTAGTCTGCCGAAAGAGGCCGCTCCATACACGTATCGATGCAGTCGTTGAATTCCTCATGGCAATCTCGCTGGCGAGCAACCGCGAGAATGATCCGCCTGGATGTCCTTTCAGCGCGTGGTTGGAGACCGAGTCGCGACAAGTCGAACTCCTCGACGGGACGCCAGTCGTGCGTGACGCGACCGCGAGGGGTCTCCTGAATGACGAGCACGTACCGATTGAGTTCTTCAACGGCTGGAGATACACCACCGCCCGGCATCTCCACGGCCCCATCGGAGCCCGCGTCATTGGTCGGCTCCAGAGTCGCCGGTCCCGATGCGCAGCCGGACACGAGCACCCCCAGGACGACCACCGTCCCCAGGCTCAGGTTGTAGTTCGATCGTTTCATGCGAAAGACACTACCGACGCAAGACGGCAACGCAAAAGCGGAAAGCAAGCTGGACTCTCCACTAGCGTGCCCCGAAACACCTGGAGCCCCCGCGTCCGACGGGCTCCCTACCCGTGGGATGGATCGTGCGAGACGCCGCGCCCCTCTGTGACAACGCCCCCTCGCGCAGGCGGGCCCTGGCCGAAGCGGCGCTCGTGCTCGCCACCGTGTTCCTCCCGGCCAACCTCGCCGATTTCGGACGCGGGGCGCTGATCACCGCCACGGCCCTGCTGGCCCTCTGGGGGCTCGCCCTGCTGCATCCCTGGACGCAGTGGCGTGCGGGACAGCGGAGACGGGCCGTGGGCACGCTGCTCTTGTGGCCCCTGGCGCTCGGCGCCTCGCTCGGAAGCGCCTGGTTCATGGAGCGGCCCACACCGCCCCCCCGCCTCGGGGTGAGCCACGCCCGGCCCGCCTCCGGCGCGGGCATCGAGCTCACCCTCGTGAAGCCGGGACTGCCAGCCGACGGACGGCTGCAAGTGGGCGATCGCATCCTCGCCGTGGACGGCACGCCCCTGTCCACGAGCGAGCCCGAGCTGGACTTCCAGACGCGCGTGAGCGAGGCCGGAGGCGGCCAGTCGACCACCCTCCGCTTCACCCTGGAGCGCGCGGGCGAGACGCGCGAGGTGAGCGTCCCCGTGGGCCCCGCCTCGCCCAAGACCCGGCCCTTCCAGGGCGAGGCGATGACCTGGCTGTGCGTGCGAGCGCTCGGGATGAGCCTGCTCGTGGCCCTGCTGCTGTGGCGCAATGGCCAGGGGCCCGCCCAGGTGGGGCTCGTGCGCGAGGGGCTGGGGCGCGAGCTGCTCTGGGGCCTGCCCGTGCTCGTCGGCACGTATGCCGTCCATATCGCCGCCTCCCTGCCCCTGGCCTTCCTGGGCGCGCTCCTCCACCTGTCCGGCAAGGAGATGGCCGCGCGCAAGGAGGTGGCCACCGGGCTCGTGGAGACGGGGCTGGGCGTGCCCGCCTTCGCCCTGATGATGGTGCTCGTCACCGGCTTCGAGGAGCTCACCTTCCGGGGCTTCCTCGTGCCGAGGCTCCGGGTGGTGCTGGGCCACTGGTACGTGGCGGTGGGCGTGGCCGCCGTGCTCTTCGGGCTGGGGCACGTCTACGAGGGCACCCTCGCCGTCGTCCAGACGGCCGTGCTCGGGACCTGGTTCGGCCTCGTCTTCGTCCATCGCACGCGCCTACCTTCAGTGATGATGGCCCACGCGGCCTTCAACACCCTCAACTTCACCCTCATGCTGTGGCTCCAGCGCTCGGGCCTCCTCGAGAAGCTCACCCAGCTCGCCCCCAGGTAGTCCCGCCATGCTCCCCCACCTGCTCCGCCTCTCGCGACACAACCCTCCGGTGCGGATGGAAACCATTCCCCGGGAAGAGTTCTCCCCCGGGCTCCTTCGCGAACTGCATGCGCTCGCCAACGGCCTGATGGCCGAGGACGAGGAACACTTCCGCGTGCACGCCCTGAGCAACGATCTCGTCCATGTGTTCCGGCGGCAGGACACGGAGGCGGTGGTGGGCTTCCAGTTCTGGAAGGCGGGGCCCATCGACCTGCCCCGCGCCCGCGCCATCTTCGGAGGCAAGCTGCGAATCCAGCCCGCGTTCCGCCAGCGAGGCCTGCACCTGCTCTCCGGCCTGACGTTCTTCTTCCAGGACAAGCTCCAGCACCCACTCAGCCGCCACTACCGGCTGTCCATCGCCAGCCCGTTCGGCTTCGTGTCCATCACCGAGGCCCTCGCCCACTACCACCCCTTCCAGCCCCGGCCACGCACCCGCGAGCAGCAGGCCCTCCGGGACGCCTTCCTCGCCCTGGCCCGGGAGAGTGACTTCCAGGTCGACGAGGAGAGCGGCGTCTTCTTCGTCGGCATCTTCATGACGCCCGAGACGCTCGGCCGCTATCCGCCGGCCTACTTCGAGCGGCCCTCGGCCCAGGCCTACGCCGCCATCAATCCCGACTTCCGCACCAACGGTTGCTACGTGGGCTTCTGGTTCCGCTTCACGCCGGACAACCTGGCCTCGCTGACCCATGCCACCATGCGCAAGCTGCTGCGGCGTCAGGACGCGGACGTCTGAGGCGAGCAAGCATACATCCCCTCGGCACCACTGCTCGCACAGCACTCCTGGGAGCGGCTTGACAAACAACCTCCAGGCACACACGCTTCCTCCATGGGGCCTCAAGCAGATCTGGTGGTTCGAGACCGACAGAACCGGAGTGTCCTCATTGTCGAGGTCAAGAGCAGAGCCGTGAGCCGGTCCAAGTTCCACCTGCCGGAGTCACTTCTCTCCGCGAGCGAGAAGGTCCCTTTCGCCATGTGGGTCGATCCGGAGGAACTCCGGATCTTCCGTGGTGGCTTTGGTGATCTCTCCAACCCCATCTGTACGCTCCGCACCCGAGACATCCTCCAGCACTACGACCGGGAGTTCGCGAGCAAGCGCATTTTCAGCCCCTACCTCACGACTTTAGTGGACGCGTGGCTGAGAGATCTCGCCTATCACTGGAAGAGTCCGGT
Organism: Cystobacter fuscus; assembly: GCF_002305875.1. Classification (NCBI taxonomy): domain Bacteria; kingdom Pseudomonadati; phylum Myxococcota; class Myxococcia; order Myxococcales; family Archangiaceae; genus Cystobacter; species Cystobacter fuscus. The sequence continues at coordinate 10,742,114 of NZ_CP022098.1, forward strand.
GCCACCTGCCGCCGCGGAGTTGGAGGCGCTCGGGCTGCTGCAACAGCTCAGTGGGGGGTCGACTGAAACCGAGGCGAGGGTGTGATTCTCTACGTAGAGACCAATTTCTTGATGGCCGTCGCGACGGGCCGTGAATCAAACGTACAGGATCTTCTCAAGGCCATCCCGCCCCTCGTCCTCGCCCTGCCAACGATCTCTATCATGGAGGCCTTCTCCGCACTGGAGGCTGACATCAAGGGCCGAAAAGAGTTCGACCGCCAGTTGGAGCAGCAGATCGGCCAACTGCGCCGTGACAACACCTCGCACAATGCCTCCTCCCTCCTCATGAGCTTGGAGCAAGCGAAGATCCAACACGCCGGACTCGTGAATGACGTCCAGGGTCGCATGTTCGAGTTGCTCCGGGAGCTGTCCTCCAAAGCGACATGGCTCGACACGAGTCCACGGATTTTACTCGAGGCCGTGGAGACCGAACTGATCGAGGGGGAACCAACGGACAACCTGATCCTACACACCATCCTCCATCACAGTCAGCAGTACGCCCCGGGGCCCAAGGCGTTCCTGAGCGAGAACACCAGGAGCTTCGAGCAACCGGATGTGAAAAACGCATTGGTCGCCAGTGGCATCAAATTCTTCAGCCGCTCCCGTTCCTTCTTGGAATGGGGTAGTCGTCAACCCTCTGGCTTTTGACCGTCTCCCCGAGCGTCATCCAGGCCGCATCCCTCATTCGCGGCGGCGTCCTCAAATCCCAGCTTGATGAGCCTCGGATGCACGACTCGTCGCGCGCCACGCCCGGGCGAACCCTCCCGACAGCACGAAGCGGGGAAACGTCACCCACTGCTCGGCGAAGATGCGCGCGAGCACGTCCAAGGGGCCGCGGAAGGGCACGGGCGCGACCCGCTCCATCCGGTGACCGCGACCCTGGACCGCCATCGCCCCCACCATGGCCACGGCGCCAGGCAACACCCAGGCGAATGACGTGAAGGGCGCGGCCACCAGGCACAACGTGCCGAGCTGGAACACGGGCACCGACACCCCGTGCAGCAGCAGGTTGCGGCGCGCGGCGTGGTTGTCCGGGTAGAGCTTCCACTGCCAGGGGAGGAGTTTCTCGGAGCGTTCCATCATGGGGGAAACCTACGAGCGCCGGGCCTCCCGGTCTTGAACGAGCTGGCTACGGCGAGCGCCTCGCAACGCCGACGGCGGCATGCCCAGCATGCGCCGGAAGGTGCGCGACATGTGGGCGGAGTCGGCGAACCCGGCCGCCTGGGCGGCCTCCCCCAGGGGCATGCCCGAGACGATGGCGGTGGCGGCCCGCTGGAGCCGCAGCCAGGCGAGGTAGGGCCGCAGGGGCAGCCCGATGGACTCGGTGAAGGCGTGCATCAGCCGTCCGGGAGACAGCCCCACCTGGGCCGCGAGCGTGGCAAGCGAGTCGTCCTCCCCCGGGGGGAGCGCGTGCAACAGCCGCAACACGCGCCGCACGCGGGGGTGGACGGAGCGGGGAGGCGGAATGACTCCGGCCCCCAGCATCTCGACCACCCGCCGGGTCCACGCCACGCCCTCGGGACCCATGAGGCGCGAGGGCTCGGCGTCCTGGGCGAGCATGTCGCGCTCGGCGGTGGAGAGCGCCCGGAAGGGCCCGGTCAGGGTGGCGGCGAGCGCGGCACCGGCCTCGCTCTCCGGATCGAGGAAGACGAGCAGCACCTGACGGCCCTCGGCATCCAGGGAGTGGGGCACATCGGGCGCCGTCAGCACGCCGGCCAGGCTCGTCCAGGGCGTATCGGCGGCCCGCATCCGCAGGGGCCCATCCAGCCCCAACACGAGGTGCATGGCGTGGTGGGAATGGCCGGTGCTGCGCGCACCGGGGCCTCGCGTGGCCAGCAGGGGCGGCCAGAGCGGCGGAGGTCCCCCGAATGGGAGGTGGGGCACGTCGGAGAGGCGCACCCGGCGATGCTACCTCCAACCGCCTCAGGCCATCACCCACCAGCTCCCGAGACAGAGCGAGCCCACCGAGGCCACCGCCGGCACATGGCGCAGGAGCGCCTCGGGCCTGGGCAGGGCCCGCGAGCCGGCCGCCAGCGCCGCCGTCAGCGCCGCCATGGCCAGCGTGCTTCCCAGGGCGAAGCCTCCCAGGTAGAGCGCCTTCCACACGGCCGAGTGGGAGAGCGCCGCGGGCAGCAGCAGGAGCACCGCCGCGGCGCCCGACACGCCATGCAGCAGGCCGATCGACAGCACCTCCCAGGCGGAGACCCCGCCCTTGCTCGCCGGGGTGGCGTCCTTGGGAGGAGCACGCGAGGCACGCCAGCGGCGCAGGCCCACCACGCCCATGACGAACAGTGCCCCTCCCGCCAGGCGGTCGCCCCAGGAGCTCACCACCTCGAGGTCCAACATCGAGGCCACCGCCAGCACGGCCGCCGCGCACACGAGCGTGCCCAGCGCATGCCCCAGGCCCCACAGCAACCCCACACGCCAGGCCTTCCGGCGCATCCCCAACGACAGAGGCGCCAGACTCAACAGATGATCCGGCCCGGAGACCGCGTGGAGCGCACCCGAACCCAGTCCGACGAGAGCTGCGACCATGACATTCCTTCCCATCCGCGACGGAGCGGCTCCCACCGCCCTGTCACGGAGGAAAAGATGCGTCCTGGGAGCAGAGAGCGCCAAGACAAGTTCCACATCGCGCTGAAAACATCCGCCTATCAGCGCCGGGGAATACGGGCGCGCCCACCTCGAAGGCGCCCGCGCCCTTCCGGGACCGGACCCCCGCTCACGGGGTCATATAACGCCCGAGGAAGAGCACGTTCCGGGTGGACACATGCTCGATGAGGAAGAGGAACGGCCGGTCCACGATGAAGGGCACGGGAAGGGAGGGAGGTCCCACCACCACCGCCGTGGCCGCGGCCGCCTCCGTTCCCTTCTCGTTCACGGACACGAAGGCCTTGTGCTCGATCGACGAGACGACGAGGTCGGCACTCGACATGCCCGACAGGTCGGCGTGCTCGTCGAACAAATCCTGGATGCCGAGTTCCCGCAGCTTCGGAATCAGCGACGCCGACGTCTCCACCTCGAAGCGCGGCAGGTGCACGTCCCCCTGATGACCCGTCAGTGCCCCGCGGATACGACCCAGGAAGTCCGCCGACAGCCGCGATTCGATCTCCTCGAACCGGCCCGAGTCCGGAAGGACGATGAGCATGCGGAAGCCGCGCCCCACGTAGTCGAGCGCGAGGGCCTCGAAGCCCTCGCCCTTCATGTACCGGGCCCCGCCCCCCTGCATCATCGGCACCTGCCGGGTCGCGCCGTCGAGCGTATGGAACGGCGCGTCCTGGGTGCCCTTCTCCCTGAACGGAGACTGCCACGCGGCCTTGAAGTGCAGCGCGTTGACGAGGATGAGCCGCGTCAGGGGCGTCACCGCGGTGGGAGGCAGCAGATCCTCGATGCGCTCCTCGGTCTGCTCCCAGACCCAGGTGTTGATGTCCTCGCGGATACCGGACGAGTTGGCGGAGAAGTCCACCACGTGCATGCCCGTGCCGTAGTGCAGGGCGAGCACGTCGAGGAACCCGGGCTGGAAGGCGAAGCCCTTCTGGCCCCAGGCGGCGTTCACCCCGTGGAACTGGGGCGGCGTCGCCTGCCCCGTGTCACCCGAGGGGACGAACAACGCCTGGTTCAGGGCATTCATGGCCGGATGGAACCGCTCCTGGGACAGGGAGAAACGAAGTCCCTGGCCCAGCTGGCGCTCGGTCTCCCCGCGCGCGCCCGCGTACACCATGGCCAGCGCCTGCGAGACACTGTACGGCGAGAAGAAGAGATTCTTCCCGGGCTCGCGCAGCTCCCGGTACAGCGCGGCCCCGAAGTCGGTGTTCCCCGCGGCGACGGCCTCGAGGTCCGAAGCGGAGACCTCGGGGTTCGCCACGCGCTCCTTGCCCGCGGAGATGAACTCACCGGGCGCGCTCTCCTCCACCGCGGAGCCCGTCCCGTCATCCAGCGGTTCTCCGGACGAGCAGGCACAAGCCGCGAGCAACCACCCGGTGGTGAGACGACCCCTCAATCCCTGACGCAGTGAAACCATACGCTCCTCCCTCGGACAACGTGTTCGCACGGCCAGATAGCAAGAGGCATGCGCGCACAGCCCACCAGGGACTTCAATGGCTTACAGGGCCTCCCGCGGGCCTCCCTCGAATTTCTGAGGTGGATTTTGTGGCCTTGACGCATCCCATATAACCCACATAAAAACGTTACGATAGTTTAAACGTTAAAACCCGACAGGCAGGTTTTCATGAATCTCCGCCGAACCACCTTCCGCCCTTTCCTCGCCACCGCGCTGACACTGGCGTCGGCCCTCGTCTCGGCCTGTATCCAGGAGCCCGAACCCCTCACGGGCGAGGAGTCGCCCACGGAGTCCGCGAGCCAGACGGCGGCGCTCACCGAGCTCATCGTCAACGGAAACTTCAACGCGGGGAGCACCGCGCCCTGGTGGAATGGCGCCAACACGCAATCGCGCGTCGAGAACGCCCAGTGGCGGATCGATGTCACCACCGGCACCGCCAACGCCTGGGACGCGATCGTCGGCCAGAGCGGCATCGCCCTGGCGAGCGGGCAGGGCTACACCCTGTCCTTCACCGCGTCGGCCTCGGCGGCCGGGACGCTGGTCACCACGGTGCAGACGGAGGTCGCCCCGTACACCGCGACGCTGAACCAGCAGGTCACGGTCGACGCCACGCCGCGCCGCTACTCCTTCCCCTTCACCTCGTCCCTGAGCACGGGTCAGGGACAGGTGACCTTCCAGCTCGGCGGCCCGGCGGCCCGCACCCTCCGGTTCGATGACATCTCACTCACGACGGGGACGGGTGGGGGGACGGACGGTGGAACGGGAGGAGGCACGGACGGGGGCACCGGTGGTGGCTCGGGACCCATCGCCATGACCAACGGCTTCTACGTGGACCCCAACTCCAACCCCGCGGCCTGGGCGAAGGCCAACAGCGGCGACTCGCGAGCCGCCAGCATCCAGTCGGCCATCGCGAGCAAGCCGATGGCGCGCTGGTTCGGCAACTGGAACAGCGACATCACCTCGGCGGTGTCGAGCTACGTCGGCGCGGCGGCGACCGCCGGCAAGCTGCCCGTGCTCGTGGCCTACAACATCCCCGGCCGCGACTGCGGCGGCTACTCGTCGGGTGGCGCGGGCAGCCCGGAGGCGTACCGGACGTGGATCTCCGGTCTCGCGTCGGGTATCGGCACCCGTCCCGCCATCGTCCTCATCGAGCCGGATTCGGTCGCCCAGCTCGACTGCCTGCCCGATGACGCCAACCGGCAGACCCGCCTGGAGCTGCTGCGCTACGCCACCGAGCAACTGCGCACCCGCGCCCCCAACACGTGGGCCTACCTGGACGCGGGCAACGCGCGGTGGATCGCCGCCGACACCATGGCCCAGCGGCTCCACTCCGCGGGCGTGAGCAACATCCGGGGCTTCGTGAGCAACATCTCCAACTTCTACACCACCGCCGAGTCCATCTCGTACGGCAACGCCGTCAGCGCCGCGCTGTCCAGCCGCTATGGCTACAGCAAGCCCTTCACGGTGGACACCAGCCGCAATGGCAACGGCTCCAACGGCGAGTGGTGCAATCCCGCCGGGCGCAAGCTCGGCACCCCGTCCCAGGTGGGCGGCGGCGCCGAGCTGCTCTTGTGGGTGAAGATCCCCGGGGACTCCGATGGCACGTGTGGCACCGCCCCGGGCATCCCCGCGGGCCAGTTCAGCCCCGACCTCGCCATCCGCCTCATCAACGGCACGTAGCCCCCCGGGCACGTCCACACGCGGGGCGGCGGCGCCCAGGACGCCGCCGCCCCCGTCCATGCGAGTGCAGCCCCTACCCCGTTCCGCTCAAGGAACGTAGGCGAGGTTCCACTGGGCGTAGGCTTCCTTGTTGGGATCCGTGGCATGCACGGTGACGGAGTTGGGCGTCGAGGCGTCCGGCGAGCACCCATTGCAGCGCGCCAGGTACTTCCCCGTGTCGGCCTGGAGACCCCACTTGCCATTGTTGAGCAGCACCGGCTTGAACTGAGCATATGCCGGGGTCGAGTCGGCCACGTGGACCGTCGCGGAGTCCGGCACCTTGCCGCCCACGATGCAGCCATTGCAGCGGCCCACGAACTTGCCGTTGTCCGCCTTGAGGGCGATCTTCCCACCGTTCACCTGCACCACCTCGAACTGGGCATAGGGCTCGGTGGCCGCCTTGACGTGGGTGGTGACGGTGTCGGGGATCTTGTTGTCCACGCTCTTCTGACAGCCGTTACAGCGCGCGAAGTACGTCCCCTCATCCGACTGGAGGGAAATCTTGCTGCCCTTGGGGAAGATGGGAGCGATCGTCCACTGGGCGTAGGCCTCCTTGTTGGGGTCCGTGGCATGCACGGTGACGGAGTTGGGCGTCGAGGCGTCCGGTGAGCAGCCATTGCAGCGCGCCAGATACTTCCCCGTGTCGGCCTTGAGCGCGTACTTGCCATTGGCCAGCGTCTCGATCGTGAACTGGGCATACGCCGGGGCCGAGTCGGCCACGTGGACCGTCGCGAAGTCCGGCACCTTGCCGCCCACGATACAGCCATTGCAACGCCCCACGAACTTGCCGTTGTCCGCCTTGAGGGCGATCTTCCCGTTGCCCACCAGCACCAGCTCGAACTGGGCATAGGGCTCGGTGGCCGCCTTGGCGTGGGTGGTGACAGTGTCGGGAATCTTGTTGTCCACGCTCTTCTGGCAGCCATTGCAGCGCGCGAAGTACGTCCCCTCATCCGACTGGAGGGAAATCTTCAGACCAGCGGCCAGACCCACTCCCGGCACCAGCCCGCCCCACACCACCAGGCACAGCGCCCACATCTTCAAGTTTTTCATTGTTCCCCCAAGACAATCCCAGACATCTGCCATCTACCTGGGTGGCTCTCATTCAGAGAAAACGCCCCACCCATTCCCATCGAAGCTACACAGGGAGTGAAATCAGCAACAAGAAGGAGGCGCCTCCCAGGATGGAGAATTGCCCACCACTGAACGAGCAGAGCTCAGAAGGGTGCCCGCCGCTCGAAGTGGACGCGCCCGCCCGTCTCCGGGTGCGTGAACTCGAGCACCTCCGCGTGCAACATCAGGCGCGCGTCCTCGTGCCCGTAGAGGCGGTCTCCGACGATGGGCACGCCCAGGCCGAGCGGGTGCGCCGCGTGGACGCGCAACTGGTGGGTCCGTCCGGTGAGCGGGAAGAAGGCCACGCGGGTGCGCGTCCCGGTCCGCTCGAGCACCCGCCAGCGGGTGACGGCGGCCTTGCCATGCACGGGATCGTGGATCTGCCGGGGCCGGTCGCTCAGGTCCACGCGCAGGGGCAGATCGATGGTGCCCTCCTCTCCCTGGACCGGGCCCTCCACCCAGGCCACGTAGCGCTTGTGGACGTCACGGTGGAGGAACTGCCGCTGCACGGCCGCGTGCGTGCGCGGATCGAGCGCCGCGACGAGCAGCCCCGAGGTGTCCAGGTCGAGCCGGTGCACCAGCAGCGGCCCCGTGGCCCGGGGATACCGGGCACGCAGCCGGGCCAGCACCGAGTCCGTCACCGCCTCGTCCTTGCCCGGCACGGACAGCAGGCCCGAGGGCTTGTCGATCACCACGAGCCAGGTGTCCTCGAAGACGATGGACAGCGCCCCGGCCACGCGGGCGGGAGGAGCGAAACGCCGGGGAGACGCGACCTCGAGCCCCTCCAGCATGAAGGGCAACAGGGGGCCGCACTTGTCCCGGCAGGCGGCGTAGAAGGCCCCCGAGACGCGGCCGCCCGAGGACGGCGGCGCGCCCCACCAGAACTCGGCGAGCGCCAGGGGCGTCAGGCCGTGCGCGAAGGCATGGGCGAGCAGCTTGGGGGCGGCGCAATCGGCGGCGCCCGAGGGAGGCTCGCCCGGAGCGTAGAGCGCTCGGAGAAGGCGGCGCGCGCCCCGCGCGTTGACCACCCCATAGGTGTCGTGCAGGCGCCGCATGAGCGCGCGACAGAACATGTGACGCAGACGTTCGAGCGCCCGTCCCCGCCGTTCGAGCCGGGCGAGCCTCGGAGCGAGTTCCCGGCGCTCGACGTCCTGGATCGCGTCCTCGCGACGCCGCTCCGCCTTGTCGCCCCGGCTCTCCTGATCGAGCCGGTGGAGGGCCTGGCGCCGCGCGTCCTCGGAGAGCGCTCCCGGGGCCTCGAGTTCGGCCCGCCGGGCATGGCGCAAGCGCCGCCGCTCCTCATGCATGAGTCGGAGCTCCTCCCTGCGCCGGGCATGGCGCGCTTCCTGGAGCGCGTGGGCGTCGCGGAGCGCGGCGAGCTCGGACGAGGACTGGAAGGCTTCGGCGCGGGCGAGCAGCCGCTTCACCTCGGCCTCGCCCGGGGATTCGATGCGGGCCCGGGCCTCGGCATCGAAGAGCGGCGGGACGTAACCCGGCAGGCTCCACCTGCCCCCGAGCATACCGGAGAAGGCGCGCAGGAAGCCCATGCGGCCCCCGGGCTCGCGCACCACGAGTACCCCGAACATCTTGCCGCCCTCGGCCCCCTCGAGCGGGCCGGTGGGGACGCCCGGAGCCACGAAGCCCGAACGAAGCTCCGCCCGCATCACCTCCGCGGCCCGTTGCGCCAGGGCGTGCGGGCCCTGCTCGTCGAAAGGACTCGGAAAGGCCGCGGGAAGCTCGTCCGGGGCCGGCTGCGGCTCGAAGGGGGTGAACCACGTCTCCACGGTGCCGCGCTAGCACGAAACCGAGCCCATACGGGAGGCGGCGAAGCAACCAGGCGGGTCTGGGGAGGAGTGGCCCCCAAGGAAGGGCGGATCCGATAGACTCCAGCTCCCATCCTGGCGGTGAAGGCGCATGACCCCAACCGAGTACAAGGTCAAACCGGGCGACACGCTGTCCGCGATCGCCCGAACTCACCATGTCACCGTAGATGACATCGCCCACCTCAACGGCATCAAGGATGCCAACCGCATCCGGGTCGGCCAGTCCCTGCGGATTCCGGTGAAGAGCGCCCCGGCCCAGTCCACGCCCAAGGCCCCGCCCCCGGCTCGCCCTCCCCCGCCCCTGACCTCTTCCGTGCGGCCCCGGACCCATCGGGTCCTCCTGTCGGAGACCCTGCCGCAGATCGCGCAGCGCTACGGGCTCTCCGCATCGGAGCTGGCGAAGGCCAATGGCCTCGTGGATCCCCGCCTGCTCTGGGTCGGCCAGGAGCTGAGGATCCCCCCCGCGGGAGCCGCTCCCACGACCACGGCCGCCCCTTCGCACCCGAACAACGAGGCCGCCCCCACCAGTGCGCAGGCCTCGCCGACGCCCAAGAGCGCCTCCGCTCCTTCGGCGGACGCCATCCGGGAGGTCGCCTTCCGAATCACCGGAGCCTTCGAGGGAGGCAAGGCCAGCACCTACCAGACCAAGGACAAGGGAATCGTCAGCTACGGCAAGCACCAGGCCACGCTGGCCTCCGGCACGCTCGGCATCATCATCACCCAGTACGTCAAGCAATCCAGCTCCGAGGCGGCCAAGGGCCTGGCCAGATACAAGGACAAGATCAGCAAGAAGGACACCTCGCTGCGCACGGACGCGACCTTCAAGAAGCTGCTCCTGGAGGCGGCGAATGATCCGTTGATGAGCACCATCCAGGACTCGGTGTTCGCCGAGAACTACTGGCCCACGGCCGAGCAGGGGGCGAAGAAGGACAAGCTCAAGACCCCGCTCGCCTTCATCATGTATTACGACACCAACATCCAGGGCGGTCTGTCCAAGGTGCGCGAGAAGACCGCGGAGGCCCTGAAAGGCAAATCCTATACGGAGGCGGAATTCCTCACGGAATTCAACCACCAGCGAAAGGCCCGGCTGACACGCCTCGCGAATGACGCGAGGAAGGAGGGCAACGAAGACCATGCCAGCATGCTCGAGGGCTCGCGAAGCCGCGTGACCGATCTGCAGAAGCTGGTGGACGCGAAGGACTTCCAGCTCAAAGGTGACAAGGATGGAATGATCACCGCCAATGGCAAGAAGGTGCGGGGCCTGGATCCGTCCCACGCCTCCTCGGCCACGGCGTCGTCCCCTTCGCCATCCTCCCCGGGTACCAGCGCCTCGTCCGGAAAACAGCGAACCCTCACCGGCTCGGTCGGCACGGGAGGCCACAACGCGGACGCCGATGTCCGCCTGGTCCAGACCCTGCTCAACGCGCACCGCCTGCCGCCACGCGCGCTGCTGCCAGTCAACGGCCGGGCCGACCCGCTGACGGTCTCGGCCATCACCGAGTTCCAAAGCTCGATGGGCATGCGGAACCCAGACGGCCGCGTCGATCCGGGCGGCGGCACGTTCAAGGCCCTCTGCTCGGGCAAGGGCGCGGCGGTCGCGGCGCAGCAGCCCAATCCCTGGGATGTGCCGTCCTTCCCCATCGGACTCCCAGGAGGCGGGAACAGTGCCCCGACCCATGGCCCGACGTCATCGACCAAGGGACATGCCGCCACCCTCGCGAAGCTCGCGGCGGCGGCCCGCCAGCGGTTCAAGTTGAAGAACCTGGGAGCCTGTGCCCGGGGCGTGAGCGAACTGCTGCAGACCGCGGGGTACACCTACGCGGGGAGCCGGCCCCGCGTCGCGGACGGAATCATCAAGAACCAGGCGTATGACTACAGCACGGGCACCTGGGTGTCGGGCAGCACCTTGGGCTACTACGTGAGCAGCCGGAGCAACATCGGCGAGGGGGGCAGGGTGACTCCCGGCAAGCAGAAGTCCGCGGCCGCCAACGAGAGCGCCAAGTTCTTCGCCCACACCCTGCGGATGCTCGGCTTCGCCGATTGCACGAAGTGCCTGCCCGGCAATGGCAGGAGCGGAGCGGCCGCCCCGGAGAGCGTGAATGCGCTTCGGGCCCTGCCGGAGGGCGCCGTGATTGTCTTTGGTCCCGCCCTCAACCGCAGCGTCCAGAAGACCGGCGGGCACTACACCGTCGGCGGGCATGGCCACGCGGGCCACGTGGGCGTCCTGGTGCACGAGGGCCAGGAGGCACTCGTGATCGCGGATGGCCTGCTGGCCAAGGGGGGCGTGCGGTACACGGTGGAGTCGTGTCTGTCGAACTACGCCTGGGCCATCGGCTTCGTCCCGACCACCGCCGGCAAGGCCCTGACCGCGAAGGACCTGCCCAAGAGTTCCCTTCCCGGGCCGGCGTAGCCCCAGACGCCAGGACCCGATATCCCCTCCCCCGGAGCACCCGACGTGGAATTCAATCTCGCGGAAGAGGTCCGACGGCAGCTCGAGGAGGCCCTGCGCAAGCGGGGCCGCGTCAACATCGTCATCGCGGGCCGCAGCGGCGTGGGCAAGAGCACCCTCATCAATGCCGTCTTCCAGGGCAACCTCGCGGAGACGGGCCAGGGGCGCCCCGTGACCCAGAACGCCCGCGAGTACACCAAGGACGGCATTCCCGTCGCCCTGCTCGACACGCGCGGGCTGGAGATGGAGCGCTACCGGGAGACCGTCGAGCAACTGGAGCGCGAGGTGCGGTCCCGCGCCCAGGATCCGGACGCGAGGAACCACCTGCACATCGCCTGGGTGTGCGTCTCCGAGGACTCGCGCCGCGTGGAGCCCGGCGAGTCCGCCATGGCCGAGATGCTCGCCCGGCACATGCCCGTCGTGGCCCTCATCACCAAGGCGCGCGCGGACGGCGGCTTCCGCGACGAGGTCCAGAAGCTGCTGCCCATGGCGCGCAACGTCGTGCGCGTGCGCGCCCTGCGCGAGCAGGACGACGAGGGGCACGTGCTCGAGCCCCGCGGCCTCGTGGAGCTCATCGACCTCACCATGCAGCTCGTGCCCGAGGCTCAACGCGATGCATTAGCCGCCGCGCAGAAGGTCAGCGTGGCGCAGAAGAAGGCGCGGGCCCGCCTCATCGTCGCGGGAGCCGCCACCACGGCCGCGCTCACGGGGGCCTCGCCCATCCCCTTCTCCGACGCGCTCGTGCTCGTGCCCATCCAGATCGGCATGCTCGCCAGCGTCAGCGCCACCTTCGGCCTGTCTCCCAGCCAGCTCTTCCTGACGACGCTCATCAGCGCGGCGGGCGGCGGCTTCATGGCCACCGTGTCCGGCCAGTCCATCGTCTCGGGCCTGCTCAAGTTCGTGCCGGGCGCGGGCACGCTCGCCGGGGCGCTCATCTCCGGCACCACGGCGGCGTCCATCACCACCATCTTCGGCGAGGCCTACGTGTCCGTGCTCACCCGCCTGTTCGAGCGCGACCGGGAACGCACCCCCTCGGAGCAGGAGATCGCCGAGGCCTTCCGCGAGGAGCTGACCCGGCCCCGCTCCACGCACTGAGGGCTGGAGCGCCGGACCCGGGAAGCAGGCGGGCCGAAGGGCCTTCCACCTCCCCGGTCCATGGGCCGGACGTCCCGACTCAGGGCGCCCAGGGCGCCACGACGTTCCAGGTCGCGTCCACGTTGAAGCTACCGGCCGAGTCCCAGCCCGTCCCAACCCCCGAGGCGATCCACGCCTCGGCGGAGTAGTGACGCAGGTAGCGTCCGGGGAAGTTGTAGGACTCGAACGAGACACCAGAGCCCGACAGACCCGGCCGGGCACAGAAGGTGGCGTCCTGCTTGAAGAGCGCCGAGCCATCGGAGGCGTCCCTGCGGATGCGGCTGTTGGAGTGGCGCAGGTAGCTGCCGGGGTAGTTGCGCGACTCGAAGGAGTAGCAGCTCGACTCGGCCAGGCCGGGCACGAGCTTGAAGGTCGCGTCCTGCTTGAGCGTGGCGTTGCTGTTGCCATCCACCACCTCGGTGTGGCCCAGGCTGTCGTAGTGGCGCAGGTAGCGGTTGGTGTAGCCGGACGTCGTCACCTGGATGGACTGGAAGGCGCCCATGGGCACGTTCGCCTCGCTCTGCCACCACGGCGACGCGATGCCCCACGACGCGTCCTGACTGAACCCCGTGGTGTTCTCGAGAGCGTCCACCCACACCTCGCCGCCGCGGTGGCGAATGTAGAAGCCGGGCTTGTTCTTGGACTCGAACGACACGGCCATCGAGCCATCGAGCGCCGCGCGGGCGCAGAAGGTGGCGTCCTGGTCGAAGAGCGCCGTGCCGTCCCGCGTGTCCCGGCGGATGCGGCTGTTGAAGTGGCGCAGATAGCTGCCCGGGAAGTTGCGCGGCTCGAAGGAGTAGCAGGAGGCGTCCGCCAGGCCGGGAACAATCTTGTACGTCGCGTCCTGCTTGAGCGTACCGCTGCCGGCGCTGTCCACCACCTCGGTGAAGCCCAGGCTGTCGGAGTGGCGCAGGTAGCGGTTGGTGTAGCCGGGCGTCAGCACCTGCAGGGAGCGGTGCTGACCCGAGCCCAGCAGGCCCTGGCTGTTGAGCTGGCGCGAGGCGGCGATCAGGTTCAGGTGCGCCGCGCGCACCTGGGCGGCATCCACCTTGAGCACGGCGCGGTCATAGGTGTACAGGCCGTTGACCTCTCCCTCCACGTCGGTGATCTCCGTGTAGACGGACGCGTTCAGGCCCGGCCGGTTCATCAGCGACCGCAAGCCCTGGACCAGGCCCAGGTAGCGGCTGGTCAGCGTCGCGCTGTCGGGCACCAGCTCGTAGTAGAAGAACTGCCCGGTGGGGCTCCACACGTGGCCGTCGTACTTCAGACCCAGGCCGCCGAACTCGCCCAGCACCGCGGCGCGCGTGGACGACGCGGGCGGGGAACCCGGGCCCACGTAGACGTGCCAGTCCGCCAGGTCCCCGTTGCCACCATCCACGGCGCCACAGCAGTTGATGCCGCTCATGTTGTCCACCAGGCGGCTCGGGTCCCAGCTCTTCGCCAGGGCCGCCAGCCGGTTCTGGTCATACTGGCCCCAGCCCTCGTTCTGGATCACCCAGGTGATGACGGAGGGCGAGCCGCGGTGCTCGTCGATCATCTCGCGCATCTCCAGCTCGAACTGGGTGCGCGCGGCGGCCGTGGGCGTCTTGCCCGAGTCCATGCACGGCATGTCCTGCCACACGAGGATGCCCAGCTTGTCCGCCCAGTAGAACCAGCGCTGGGGCTCGACCTTGATGTGCTTGCGGATGAGGTTGAAGCCCAGCTCCTTGTGCTTCTCGATGTCGAACTTGAGCGCCGCGTCCGTGGGCGCGGTGTAGACGCCGTCCGGCCAGTAGCCCTGATCCAGCGTGCCCACCTGGAAGACGAACTGGCCGTTGAGCACCGGGCGCAGCACCCCACCCACCAGCTTGAGGCCGATGGAGCGCATGCCGAAGTAGCTCGACACCTGGTCCACCGTGCTGGTGCCGCTCTTGAGCGACACGCGCAGGTCATAGAGGAAGGGGCTCTCGGGAGCCCACAGCTTGGGCGAGGGCACGGGGATGCGGATTTCCGACCCCACGGCTCCAGTGACGCTGCCCACCTGCGTGGAGCCATCGAAGGCCACGGCCTCGACGGTCTGGCCGGCGATACCCGCGCCCTGCACCGTGAGGCGGAGGGCGGAGCCACCCACGTCCGGCGTCATGTCCAGCCGGGTGATGCGCGCGGAGGGGGTGGGCTCCAGCCACACCGTCTGCCAGATGCCCGAGGCGCCCGTGTACTCGATGCCCTGTGGATTGTTGGTCTGCTTGCCCACCGGCTGCCCACCCGCGTCGGTGGGATCATAGACACCGACGATGATCTCGTTGGTGCCGCCGTTGAGGAAGTTGGTGATGTCGAAGCTGAAGGCGTCGAAACCACCCTGGTGGGTGCCGACGAGCTGGCGGTTGACGTAGACGGAGGCCTCCCAGTCCACGGCGCCGAAGTTGAGCTGGACGCGGCGGCCGCTCCAGCCGGAGGGCACCGTGAAGGTGCGGCGGTACCACATCCGGTCCTGGTGCCGCTTGATGCCGGAGAGCCCGGACTCGATGGGATAGGGAACGAGGACGCTCTCCGCGAGGTTCTGGCCGAAGGGAGGCGTCTGGCCGGCGGTGGCGTTGCCGAACTGCCACTCCCCATTGAGGTTGAGCCAGTCGGCGCGGACCATCTGGGGCCGGGGATATTCCGGAAGGGCGTTGGTGGGGGAGACCTGCGCGGTCCACTGCGTGGCCAGGGGAGGCGTCTTGAGCGCCCAGGCGGCCTGAGCGCCATGCCATGGGAACAAGCCACACAACAGAGGTAGCAGCCGCAGGGCGGCGCTCCCCACACGCGAGAGTCCAGGGGATCGGGTCATGGTTTCCTCCACGGGCCCGGCATGAGGGGGCATCCGGCACGGGTCCGCTTCGCGCTCCGTCTACCTGAATTTTTCGCGAATTAACAGGAAAACCATTATTCCTCATTACCCGGCGGAATAGCGGCCTGACCTGTCATCGGACGTGTCAGCACGGAGGACTGACAAGTCGAGCGTCCCTCGGCTCGTTCCCCTCGCACTCATAAACCCTTGGAATCCCAGGGGAACGGCCCCCCCAGGAGACTGGTGCATCCATTGCAGAACAGTCCTGGCGCCGGGGGGCCGGTCTGAACCCAGGGGGAACAATGACAAGAGTGAATGCACCATCCATGGACTTTGGCATGGATGACGGGCTCCAGGTCGACGTCGCGATCATCGGAGCCGGAGTCTCTGGCGTCTACAGCGGATGGCGCCTGCTCGATGGGGAGTACAAGAACGAGGCCTCCAGACCGAACAAGGTCCACGTCTTCGAGCTGAGCGACCGCATCGGAGGGCGCCTCGAGTCCGTCTATCTGCCAGGTATCTCCATCGCCGCGGAGATCGGCGGCATGCGCTACCTGCGGTCGCAGGAGATCGTCACCACGCTCATCGAGGATATCTTCTCCTCCGAGCTCACGTCGGTGGACTTCCCGCTGGGCGATGACGCCAACCACTACCGCTACATGCGCACGCAGCGCTTCAAGGCGGATGCGTGGACCAACGCCCAGCAGCAGAACCAGAAGTTCGCCACCCACTACTACCTGCGCGACGACCTCGTCGGCTTCAACTCGGACCAGCTCTTCAACAAGGTCATCTATGACGTGCTCGTCGCGGACCCGTGGTTCGTGGAGAACCATGGCACGAAGGTGAGCAACCTCAAGCCCTACCAGTACACGTTCGAGCTCACCGCCCAGGACTGGGACGACATCAAACCCAACCTCACCTACCAGAAAGACGGCCCGTACAAGGGCATGAAGGTCAACGACATGGGCTTCTGGAACCTGATCAAGGATCAGGTGGGGGAAGAGGCCTATGAATTCCTGTCGGTGGCCGGGGGGTACTACTCCAACACCATCAACTGGAACGCCGCCGAGGCCTTCCCCTACATGGTCGGTGACTTCTCGAAAGCCGACGTCAGCTACAGGACCATCGATGGGGGCTATGACCAGATCGCCAACATCCTCGCGCAGCGGTTCGTCGAGCTGAATGGCGGCCCGGTGAGCGCCAAGATCTGGGGGCAGAACCGGCTCCAGACCTTCAACAAGGCGCCGGAAGGCAGCCCCTACAAATATGCCCTCACGCTCGTCAATCAGGCGAGCCAGAAGACCTGGACGGTCTACGCGAACGTCATCGTCCTCGCCATGCCCCGCCGCTCGCTCGAGCTGCTCGACCAGGACAACTTCTTCTTCGAGGGGGGGCAGCAGATGCCCCTGCGGCGCAACATCGACGCGACCATTCCCGAGCCCTCGTTCAAGCTGCTCATGGGCTTCGAGACACCGTGGTGGACGAAGGAGTTCAACGCCACGGCGGGTGAGTCGCTCACCGACCTGCCCATGCGCCAGTGCTACTACTTCGGCACGGACCCGAGCAACAGCCACTCCATCCTCCTGGCCAGCTACAACGACATGCGGACCACCTCGTTCTGGTCGGTCCTCGAGTCCACCTCCCACCTGAGCCAGGCACGCTTCAAGACCCGGCCCACGCGGTTCGCGACGCGCGAGGCGCTCGCCGAGGTCGACTCGCTCCAGGCGTCCGCGGTGATGGTCCAGGAAGCCGTCAGCCAGTTGCGCGAGCTGCACGGCCCGACCAATCCGGTCCCCGAGCCGTATGTCTCGTATTTCAAGGACTGGACGAGGGATCCCTTCGGCGGCGGCTACCACGCCTGGAAGGCCGGAGTGGATGTCAAATCCGTCATGCCGTACATGCGGCGGCCCAAGCCGGACGAGCGGATCCACATCTGCGGCGAGGCGTACTCCGATCAGCAGGGCTGGATCGAGGGGGCCTTCTGCGTCGCCGAGAAGATGCTCCAGGAGCACTTCGACGTCTCGTGGCCGAGCTGGCTGGACGCCGACTACTACCTCGGCTGGTGAGAGCAGCCCGTCCGGGTTACCAGGAAAGGAACATCCAACATGGCTGCTTATGATGTGATTGTCGTTGGCGCGGGAGCCATCGGCCTGTCCACCGCCTATTGGTGCTCGAAGGCGGGCAAGAAGGTGTTGCTCCTCGACCAGTTCGACTTCAACAACGACTACTTCTCCTCCAAGGGTGAGTCCCGCTTCTTCCGGGTCATGTATTCCGACCCGCTCCTCGCGCTGCTGGCGCAATCCGCCTATCCGCTCTGGCGGCAGATCGAGAGCGAGAACGGGCAGGGCAGGATCCTCACGGACACGGGACTGCTCTTCTTCGGCACTCCGGACGGGCTCAACACGCCGGAAGGAAACATCCCGCAGGCGGAGACGGTCATGAGCGAGCTCGGGATTCCCTTCGCGAGCTACACCGAGGGCCAGCTCGAGTCCACGTATCCCGTCTTCAAGGGCCTGGACTCGAGCAGCGT
Source organism: Cystobacter fuscus (assembly GCF_002305875.1). Lineage (NCBI taxonomy): Bacteria > Pseudomonadati > Myxococcota > Myxococcia > Myxococcales > Archangiaceae > Cystobacter > Cystobacter fuscus. The sequence goes on from NZ_CP022098.1 coordinate 10,759,787, forward strand.
CGGTGTCTCCCAGTCGATGGGCGCGGTCATCGCCGCCAACGTGGCCCTCCAGGCGCTGCGCAACCTCTGTGTGAAGCAGGGGGTGACGCTCCTGGCGCACCAGACCGTGAGCCGGATCCGGACCGCGGGCCCCACCTCCGTCACGGTCACCACCAACCAGGGCGACTACACCGCGGCGAAGCTGGTCCTCGTCCCCTCCGCCTGGACCAACCAGGTGCTCTCGAGCCTCTCCGTCAAGCTCAACCTCGAGATCTGGACCATGACGTACGCGTACTACGGCGTGGACCAGTACAGCTACGACTACCCGCTCTGGTTCTACTTCGGCACGCCCGATGGCGACGATGGCGGCACCTACTACGGGCTCCCGCCGCTGCTCACCCCCGGGAAGATCAAGGTGGGAACGGACTTCACCTTCCAGAAGTCCGCGCTCCCGCCCACCTCACCGCCCCAACCGGACCCACGCATGCTGTCCTATCTGGACAAGTTCATGCTGGCCCACGTCAACGGGCTCCAGTCCACGGCGATGAACGCGGTGGGCTGCCTCTACACGATGACGCCCGACACGAACTTCGTCGTCGACCTGGTCCCCGGCCACGACAACATCGTCCTGTTCACGGGCGACACGGGGCAGGCGTTCAAGTTCACGCCCATCCTCGGGAAGATCCTGAGCGAGCTCGCGCTCTCGGGGACGACGCAGTTCAACATCGCGCCGTTCTCCATCCATCGGCCCGACATCATCCTGTCGAGCTGAGGGACCCTCGAGTCGCCCTCGAAAACCAGCACGTAGCATCCCCTTCGAAGACAACCCACAGGAGAAGAATCATGGCAAACACCGAGCAGGTCATCGACGTCCTCGTCGTCGTCGACGCCGAGAGCATCATGGAGCAGTTCCAGGGCAACCTGAGCACCAACCCCGCCAAGCCCACGTACATCGGGACCAACTCCAACCTGGTCTACATGTTCGTGAAGGGGGACGAGGTGGTCAGCGGACAGGCGACGTCGAACCTGAACGTCGCCGTCAAGACGAACAACCTCATCCGCTGGCGAGCCGCCTCCCTGACGATGAACACCGAGTACAGTGTCATCCTCAACTCCTGCTTGATCACGCAGGGGCAGAGCTTGATCTCCCCGCCGCAACCCATCAACCCCTCGGTGTACGTCCCGGTACCCACGGTCAGCGGCGGCACGGTCACGGGGGAGACCCGGCAGACCTTCACCGACTTCTACTTCCAGGCCGTTGGCCTGAATACCGGCCAGGTCACCTACACGTTCTCGTTCGCCATCACGAACAACGACGGCAACGTCCTCGGCTACTTCAAGTGGGATCCCAACCTCTCCATTTCCTGAGACCAGACCGCTTCGGCCCCCGACTCCACAAGACAAAAGGAAGACAAGACCATGTCCAGCACCGATCCGTTCATCGACATCCTCACGGTCATCGACGCGAAGAGCCTCTTGAAGGACTATGCCTCCAAGCCGGGAACGAAGGGCAGCCCGACGAACCTCGGAGGGAATGCCAGTAAGTACGTCTACATGCTCGTGAAGCGCGGCGAGGCGAACAACATGGAGGCGCAGGACGAACTGAGCGTCGCCGTCAAGACCAGCGACACCATCCGCTGGAGAGCCGCTTCCCTGACGCTGAACACGGGCCCCAGCACCCTGCTCTACCAGATGAACGTCTCCGCGGGGGGTAACGACATCACGACACCGGCGCCGTACGAGGCGGCGATCAAGATCCCCACCCCCGTGATCAACGGCAACAACGTCACCTCGATCGGCAGCCAGCCCTACAAGGACTTCTACTTCCAGTCGACGGCCAGGTACCCGGGACAGGTCACCTACCAGCTCTACTTCATGCTCGTGGACGACCAGGGCAACCCCGTCGGGTACTTCTACTGGGATCCGTTCCTCACCATCACCCAGTCGTGATCGCAGCGCTCCCCTTTCAAGCTCACAACCTTCAAGCCCACAAGGAGTGACAACCACATGAGTGAGAAGAGCAAACCCAAGGGTCATGCCGTCCTGTCGGGCGGGTGCCCCTTCCACCGCGGCACCCAGGTGGGGCCGCTGCCCACGCGCCCCGTAGGCAACAAGGTGAACGTCGCGCGGAACACGGTGCGGCGGCCCACGCGGTTCTCGGGCTATCCCCTCGGCTCCGACAATGGAACGGACAACGGGCCCACCGTCACCGACTTCACCCGGATGTTCCCCAGCCTCCCGGCCTCCGTGTTCGACGAGGACGACATCCGCTCGCTGACCACGCCGGGCGGGCCGATGGACGAGCTCAACGCCGGCTCCGCGCCGCAGGACAACCCCTCCATTCCCGCGGGGTTCACCTTCCTGGGCCAGTTCCTCGATCACGACATGACGTTCGATGTGTACTCGAACATCAACCAGGTCGGCACGGATCCCGATCAGACGCGCAACGCGCTGACGCCGACGCTCGACCTCGGGAATGTCTACGGACGGGGACCCGTCCTCGACGCGTTCCTCTACAAGAAGGACGGAGCGACGCTCGTCTACGGCACGACGCAGAACCCCAACTACGACGTGTGCCGCAACCCGGTCGGCACGGCCATCATTGGCGACCCGCGCAACGACGACAACCTCTTCGTCAGCCAGATCGAGCTGGCCTTCATCAAGTTCCACAATCAGGTGGTCAAGGACCTGAGCGGCCAGTACTCGGGGCCGGACCTCTTCGACGCGGCGTCGCAGCTCGTTCGCTGGCACTACCAGTGGATCGTCTACTACGACTTCCTGCCACGGTTCATCGGGCAGAGCCTCTTCGACAAGCTCGTCGCCAACGGTCCGCAGTACTACACGCAGACGAGCCTGGAGATCCCGGTCGAGTTCTCGGCCGCGGCCTACCGCATGGGACACTCGACGGTCCGTCAGACCTACCGGGTGAATGTCGAGATCACCCAGCAGCAGGTCTTCGACGCCCACATGCCCGGCACGTTCCTGCCCCCGGGCAACCGCATCGATTGGAGATACTTCTTCAATACGGATCCGAATACCCAGCCGCAGTCCTGCAAGCTCTTCGACACGTTCCTGGCCTCCGAGCTGCTCGCGCTGCCCTCCGCGGCCATTCCTGGCTACGAGGGCTTCACGAATCCCGGGACCCAGCAGCCGGATCCGCTCTACCTCTCGCTCGCGGGGCGCAATCTCCTTCGCCACAATGAGTACAACCTGCCCGCCGGGCAGACGATCGCGAAGGCACTGGGCGAGACGCAGTACACCAACTCCCAGCTCGGCCTGCCGCCCTCCTGGAACAGCGACGTGGCGCCGCTCTGGTACTACATCCTCAAGGAGGCCAGGCTCGCCAACCAGGGCCGGTTCCTGGGCCCCGTCGGGGGACGGATCGTCGGCGAGGTCTTCTTCGGCATCCTGCTCAACGACCCCTCCTCGTTCCTCCACAACGCCGGGTGGAAGCCCACCTACGGGAGCAACGGCTCCTTCACCATGGCGGATCTCCTCAAGATCTCGGACGCCTACACGCCCTGAGCCCCTGGGAGCATCCTGGAATCCGTCACGTGCGGTGGCCGTGGAGCCATCGATGCGCAGCTCGATGGCCCCATGCTCCGTGTCCTTCAGCAGCCCCCACCTGAGGAGAGCCGCGCGGCGACGGGGATGAAGGGAAGCTCCAGGGTGAAGGTAGCGCCACGACCGGGCCCATCGCTGTGCACGGTCAAGGAGCCATCCATCTCCTGCGCCGCGATGGCACTGGAGTGCAGACCGAAGCCGTGTCCCTCCTCGCGCGTGGTGAAGCCGTATTGGAAGATGCGCGTGAGCATCTCCGGCGCGATCCCCATGCCATTGTCATGGATGGAGATGCGCACCCGTTCGCCCACCTCCTCCAGCCTCACCGTCAGCAGCCGCTCGCTCGGTGCCACCACATCCATGGCGTACTTGGCGTTGCTCACCAGGTTCACCAGGATCATCAGCGTCTTGTGCTTGTCGGTCATCACCGGAGGCAGGGGCGCGATGTCACGCTGCACCTTCACCTGGTGGCGCACCAGCCCCGCGAAGTTGATGCGCAATGCATCCTCCAACAGCCCTGGCAGTGACACCTGCTCGTGCACTCGGGGAATCCGGGCGTAGTTCTGCTGCACCTTGACGATGTCGCCGATGTGCTCGGTATAGCGGCCCACGTCATCCAGCAACGACACCACCTCCTGGCGGTCCTCGACCAGGCTCTGCCCCAGCTTGTCCAGGAAGGGCATGAGGTGACGCCCCCGCCCGTCCTGGGTGAAGAAGGTGGACAGATCCTCCTGGTGCTCCTGGATGAGGTGGGCCACCCGCCCCACGTGCTCCAGCCGCATCCCACTCATCCGCTCCTTGGCCATCTGCGCGGAGGTGTAGACGCTGTTGAGCACGTTGCCCACGTTGTGCAGCACGTTGGTGGCGATCTCCGCCATGCCCGCGCGCCGGGCCGTCTGCACCAGCTGCAGGTGAACATCCTTGAGCTCGCGGGTGCGCTCCTCCACGTGCTGCTCCAGTCCCTCGTTGGCCTGGCGCAGGTCCGCCTCGCGCCGTTGCACCTCGTCGGCCATGAGCCGGAAGGCCTGGGCCAGTTGTCCCAGCTCGTCGCGGCGCGCGGTGTCCAGCACCACCTGGAAGTCTCCAGCCGCCACCTTGTCGGTGGCCTGGATGAAGGCATGCAGGGGCTGGGTGATTTGCCGACGGAGCACCTGGTACATGATGACCAGCTCCAGCAGCAACGACAGGATGCCCAGCAGCAGCACGTAGCGCGCCGCGAGCAGGGCGGGCTGGGACACCACGTGCTCGGGCAGCACCGTGGCGAGATTCCAACCAGGACCACGCAGTCGGGTGACGGCGACATACTCGCCATACTCCGGCAGCTCCAGGAGGGTCTGGCCGGGCTGGCGGCCCTTCACCCGCTCGAAGATGGCGCGCAGGTGGGCCGCTTTTCCCGCGGAGCCGAGGAGTCTGGCGGCGACTTCGGGCTGTCCGGTGTTGCTCAGGATGTCGTAGGCGCTGGTGGTGCCCTCCAGCTTCAGCTCGGGATGGGCGATGAGCTGCCCATCGTCGCGGAAGAGCAGGTTGTAGGCACCCGGAAGATGATCATTGATGGTGCGCGTCATCAACTCGTCGAGCAGGACATCGTGGCCGACCGAGGCGATATGGCGGCCATCCAGGTCCACCGGCGTGGTGACCGAGGTCAGCCAGAGATTGGAGACGACCTCCTTGAAGATGCCGGTCCAGGCGGTGCGCCGCTGGGGGTTGTTCTCGGGCAGAGCAAGGGGGAAATCCTCGTAGGCGGCCACCGAGAAGTCACGCGGGAGTTCCTGGACCCAGGTGGGGAGCATCGGCCAGAAGCCCGCGATCGCGCCCTCCGGGAAGGTGACGTAGGTCGTCGAGAAGCGGATGTGGAAGGCGGGGGCGTACCAGGAGAGCACGTCGTATACGGCCAGGAACCGGGTACGAAACCCGATGTCGAGGCTCACCCTGGCTGGAATGAAGGCCTGAATCATCCTCGTTCCATCGGTGGTTTCAGGCGGGGTGCGGACCGTGCCATCGGACTGCCGCACGAAGAGCCTGTCGAAGCGCGCACCCACCTCTTCTTCGTGTTGCTGGAGTTCCCGGATCCGCTCCTTCAGGGTCTTCTTGAAGAGGGCGTGGTTGTCTTCCGCCAGCAGGAAGATGGCCTGCTCGTGCTCGCCGCGCTTCACGACCGACTGCTCCATCCGCTCGAGGCTCTCCGTGCGCAGGGTGTGCAGCATGTGGAGGTAGCTGAAGAGCGTGGAGAGGGCGATGATGACCCCGATGCGCGCCCCCATCTTGAGGAGCGTCGAGCGGGCCAGGGGGGCGCGGAGATTGGACGATGGCTGCATGGTTGCAAGGTCACTGGCCGACCACGGAGTGAACGGTGACCGGCCGCTGATGACACGAGTCGGCGGACGAAAATTCCTCCCTGGGGCTTGCAAGGGATTGCCCGCTCGGCCCCATGAGCTCCGCCGCGTCGCGCTCGGGGGTTCCCGACGGACCCGGGCCGGGAGGGTCAATCACCCCGGAGGGCAGGTGCTCCGTTGTCTGGATTCGGCGTCCTATTGCCTTCCGGACAGCACGGGTACGCATGGGTTTACGGAGGCCCCCTGGGATAGGAACAATCGGGCGGTCTCGAGGCAAACACTCCCTCCCCTCGAAGGACATGTTCAATCGGCTCGTAGAGGTCGGGGGGCCTCGGAGAGCCGTCGGAGATGGTCGATGGGGCGTGTCCTCTTGTTGGTCTGGGTCTTGTGCACGAGCGCGTGCGCATGGGGCCCAGGCATGTATATGGACGAGGGTGCTCTCCGAGAACGGTACGCCGGGAGGGCCGACGCGGGTACCGGCGACGAATTCAAGATCGTCCCCATCGACGTGGCCCTGTTGGAAGAACAACAGAAGACACGTCTGGAGACACGGCCCGCCCCCCTCCAGGATCCGCTGGCGGAGTTCGCGGCGAACTACAACTACCGGGTGACCGCCCATGACGTGCTGAGTGTCATCGTCTGGGACCACCCCGAACTCACCATCCCGGCGGGCGAGTTCCGCTCCGCCGAGGCCACCGGCCACCCGGTGTCGACCGATGGGACGATGTTCTTCCCCTACGCGGGGAGCTTCCAGGTCGCCGGCAAGACGCTGCCCGAGATCCGGGAGTTGCTGACGCGACGACTGAACCACGTCATCGAGAAGCCCCAGCTCGATGTGCGCGTGGTGGGCTTCCGGGGGCAGAAGGTGCAGGTCACCGGGGAGGTGATCGCCCCCAGCAGCCTGCCCATCACGGACGTGCCCATGCGGGTACAGGACGCCATCAGCCAGGCGCGAGGGCCCACCCCCGAGGCCAACCTGCGCGGCGTCACGCTCACCCGGGGCGGAAAGACATCCACCCTGGATCTCCAGGCGCTCTACGAACAGGGGGACATCAGCCAGAACTGGCTCCTCCAGGACGGAGACATCCTTCACGTCCCCGACCGGAGCCGCAACAAGGTCTTCGTCCTCGGCGAGGTCCGCAAGCCTTCGTCTCGCGTCATGGTGAAGGGCCGGATGACACTCGCGGAGGCGATTGGCGACACGGAGGGTTTCGATCCGGTCAGCTCCAACCCGGCGAAGGTCTATGTCATCCGCGGCAACTTCGACCAGCCCACCATCTACAAGCTCGATGCCCGGTCGCCGGACGCGCTGTTGCTCGCCACGCAATTCCAACTTCAACCACATGACGTCGTCTTCGTCTCGGCGCACAACTTGACGCGCTGGAATCGCATCATCACTCAAATCCAGCCAACAGTTCAGATGCTCTGGCAGGCAGTAGATATCGGCAACAGGTCCGTCGTATTCACATCGCCATGACGAGCGCGCCCAGCCGCGAGGACCCCGCTCGCTCCAACCCCGGGGCAATTGAAGACGAACTCGATCTGCGCGGCCACCTGGGCATCCTGCTGGAGTCCCGCGGGTCCATCCTCGTGACGCTCGTCCTGACACTCGTGGCGGGCTCGCTGTACCTGCTCGTCGCGCCATCCGTCTATCGCGCGGACGTCATCCTCCAGATCGACAAGAAAGGCAGCCGGCTCGGGGAACTCGACGAGCTGCTCGCGGAGCTCTCCGGGGAGGTGTCCACGGAGATCGAAATCATCAGTTCGCGGACGCTGCTGGGAAAGGTCGTCGATGAACTCCAACTGGACGTGGAGGCCGGTCCGCGACGCTTCCCGTTCACCTCGGACGAAGGGCGTCTCCAGGTGACGCGGATGAACGTGCCGCCGGAACTGGAGGAGCTGCCACTCACGCTCGTGGCGGGCGAGGCCGGTGCCTACACGCTCCTCGATCCGGACTCCCAGCCACTCCTCGACGGGCGCGCCAAGGAGCCCGCCACGACGCCGCCAGACTCCCGCTGGCAGGTGGAGCTCCTCGTCTCCGAGCTCGACGCCCGTCCGGGCACGCGCTTCCAGGTGACCCGGCGCTCGCGCCTCGAGGTGGTGGAGGAGCTCCAGCGGACGCTGCGCCTGAGCGAGAAGGGCGCCAACACCGGCGTGCTCTCCGTGGTCCTCGAGGGAGAGGATCCCACGAGGCTCTCCGCGACCCTCGACGCCATCGCGCGCCACTACGTCCGGCAGAACGTCGAGCGCAGGAGCGAGGAGGTCGAGAGGACGCTGGCGTTCCTCGACACCCAACTGCCCGGGCTGCGCGTGCAGTTGGAGCGGGCGGAGGGGGCCCTGAGCACCCACCGCGCCGGTAGTGGAATCGTCGATCTCGGACGGGAGGCCCAGGCGATCCTGGATCGAAGCGTCGACATCGAGAAGTCCATCTCGGCGCTCTTGCTCGATCGTTCCGAGTTGCGGCAGCGCTTCACCAGGCAGCACCCGGTGCTCATCACCTCGGGCCAGAAGCTGGAGCGCTTGCAGGCCGATCGGGCCGCCATCAACGCCCAGCTCAAGAGCCTGCCGAGCGCGGAGCTCAAGTCGACCCAGCTCATGCGGGACGTGACGGTCGCCACCGAGCTGTACCTCCAGCTCAACAACAAAGCCCAGGAGTACCGGGTCCTGAAGTCGAGCATCGCCGGCAACGCGCGGATCCTCGATGAGCCCGTGGTGTCCCGCCTGCCGGTGCGCCCCAGCAAGCCGGGCGTGCTCGCGCTCAGCCTCGTGCTCGGGCTGACGCTCGGCGTGGCGCATGCCTTCGCCCGGCAGGCACTGCGCAGGGGCGTCTCGGATCCCGCCGTGATCGAGGCACGGCTCGGGGTGCCCATCCAGGCCACCCTCCCCCTCGCGTCCAGCCGCGAGGCGCTCGCCATCCTGGCCCAGACCCACCCGCGCCACCCGGTCACCGAGAGCCTGCGTGGCCTGCGCACCCGCCTCCAGCTCGCGCTGCGGGACTCGCCCAACAACGTGATCGCCCTCACCGGGCCGAGTCCCGGAGTGGGCACGTCCTTCGTCGCCCGCAACCTCGCCTGGGTGCTGGCGGACTCCGGCAAGCGCGTCCTGCTCGTGGACGCCAACCTGCGCGGGGGCACGCTCCACCTCGGCTTCCGGGCCGAGTGCGCCCAGGGCCTCTCCGAGGTCCTCGGCGGCACGATCGGCCTGGAAGAGGCGGTGCGGCGGCTGCCCGGCCAGAGCCTGTCCTGGCTGTCCACGGGCGCCCTCCCGCCCAATCCCGCCGAGCTGCTGCAGAGCGACGCGTTCACGGCGCTCGTGGCGCGGATGTCGGCCGGGTACGACCTCGTCCTCCTCGACACGCCCCCCATCCTCGCGGTGACCGACGCGGCGCTCGTGGGCCGGCACGCGGGCATCAACCTCGCCGTGGTGCGCGCGGGCGTCCACCCGATGAGGGAGCTCGGCGCGGCCCTCCACCGGCTCGAGCAGGACGGAGTCCCGGTGCGGGGAATCATCTTCAACGGCGTGCCGCGCTCCGCGACGGGACGCGTCGTGAGCGGCATCTACCAGTACGACTCCCCGACCACCGGCTGAGCACGAACGAGCGCCACCCCATGACATGGATCCGATGCTCAGGACTGGGATTCATCGCCGCGCTCTACGTGCTCGCGGGGCGCTGGGGTTTCCATCGGTTGGCCAACGCCAACCCCGAGCCGGACCCGTTCCTGGAGCTGCGGCTGTGGATCGTCCTGGCAAGCGTGGTGCTCGCCACCCTGGGACTGCTCCACCGCGCCCACCGCGCGGCGAGGCCCGGAGAGAGCCGGCCCGACACCCGGCTCGCCATGGCGCTGCTGCTGTTCCTCGGCTACCTGTGCACCAGCGCGCTCTGGGCACCCGACGCGGAGTTCGCCCTGGGAAAGCTCTACGATCTCACCCTGGTGGGGGTGATGAGCGTGGGCTTCGGGCTCGCCGCGCTCCGGCAGCCGGCGGTGCGGGTGCTGGACGCGTTCTGGACCGTGGTGGTCCTGGCCACGGGGCTGCTGGCGCTCACCGGCGTGAGCCAGTTGCTGGGTGGCGGGGGTGGCGCGCGGCTGGCGGTCCTGGGAGGAGGACCGAACATCTTCGCCCGGCTCATGGGGCTGTTCGCGCTCGGCGCCCTGTACTTCTGGAACCGGCGGGGACAGACGTGGCTCTGGATTCCGATGGCGGCCGCCGGCGTGCTGCTCGCGCTGCTCACCGGCTCCCGGGGAGGCACGGCCGCCATCCTCGCGGGCGTCCTCACCTTCCTCGTGGTGGGGCGCATCCCCTTGCGCCGGCTCGCGCTCCTGTCGGTGCTCGCCACGGCCGCCGTCCTGGTGGTGATCACGTTCACCCCCCTGGGCAAGGCGCTCAGCCGCTCCATGGAGGAGCGCTTCCTGCGCCTGACCCTGAACTACGAGGGAGGCAGCGACACGGAGAGCAAGGTGTACCTGTCGGGACGCGAGTCCCTGTATGCCGCCGCGTACGAGCTCGGGCTCGACAACCCGGTGGCGGGAGCGGGGCTCGCCGCCTTCCCCGCGCTGGGGCTGGGTGTCTACCCCCACAACCTCTTCCTCGAGGTGTTCTGCGAGGGCGGCGCGCTGGGCCTCGCCTTGCTCGGATGGACCCTGCTCGCCTTCCTCCGCGCGGCGTTCCGGGGCCGCCACCGCATCGACGGCGCGACCGTCGGCGCGGTGGTGCTGGTGCTGCTCGGCAGCCAGTCCAGTGGCGACCTCTACGACACGAGGGCCCTCTTCCTGCTGATGGTCATGTCCTCGTGCACCCTCTCCACGAGGACCGCCTTCGTCCCCTCCTCACCCATCGCCTACCCCGCCGTCCACGGAGCCACCTGACATGAAGATCATCTACCTGCACCAGTACTTCACCACGCCCACCATGCACGGCGGCACCCGGTCCTACGAGCTCGCCCGCCGCCTGGTCGGCATGGGACACGAGGTGCACCTGGTGACCTCGGACACCGAGCCCACCCGGGGCACGAAGGGCTGGCGCGAGACGAACGAGAGCGGCATCCACGTGCACTGGCTCCCGGTGCCCTATTCCAACTCGATGAACTACGGGGACCGGATGCGCGCCTTCAGCCACTTCGCCCTCAACTCCGCGCAGCGGGCGATGCGGCTGTCGGGGGACGTGGTCTTCGCCACGAGCACCCCGCTGACCATCGCCGTGCCGGGCATCCTCGCCTCGCGCTGGAACAACAAGCCCATGGTCTTCGAGGTGAGGGATCTCTGGCCCGCCCTGCCCATCGCGGTCGGCGCGCTCAAGAGCCGCCCCGCCATCCTCGCCGCCCAGTTGCTCGAGCGGGCCGCCTACGCGGGAGCGGCGCACATCGTCGCGCTCTCGCCGGGGATGAAGGCCGGAGTGGAGGCGGCGGGCGTCTCCCCGGAGAAGATCACCGTCATCCCGAACCTCTGCGACCCGGAGCGCTTCCAGGTCCCTGCCTCGGCGGGCGCGAAGTTCCGGAGCAGGTACCCGTGGCTCGGGGCTCGGCCCATGGTCCTGTACGCGGGCACCCTCGGCCTGGTGAATGGGGTGGAGTACCTCGTGCGGGTCGCCGCGGACATGCTCAAGCGAGACCCGGAGGTGCGCTTCGTCATCATGGGACACGGACGCGAGGAGCAGGCCCTGCACGGGCTGGCCGAGCGCCTGGGCGTGCGCGACCGCAACCTCTTCTTCCTGCCCAGCGTGCCCAAGGCGGAGATCCCCGCGGTGCTCTCCGCGACCACCATCGCCACCTCGCTCTTCACCGACGTGCCGGGCATGCAGGACAACTCCGCCAACAAGTTCTTCGACGCGCTCGCCGCCAGCCGGCCCCTCGCGCTCAACTACGGCGGCTGGCAGGCGGAGCTGCTCGAGCGGGAGCGGTTCGGCCTGTACCTGCCCCCCAAGGACACCGCCGCCGCGAGCGAGCTGCTGGCCAACAGGCTGCGTGACTCCCAGTGGCTCGCCGAGGCGGGGGCGCGGGCGGGACGGCTCGGCCGGGAGCGCTTCTCCGCGGACTCCGCGGCCCACCGGCTCGCCGAAGTGCTCCAACGCGCGGTGGGCAGGGCGTGACACGTCGGTCGCTGGGAGGCAACTTCGCCTGGACGCTCTCGTCCGGGCTCGTGTACGCGCTCGCCCAGTGGGGCGTGCTGGTGGCCTGTGCCCGGCTCGGCACCATGGAGCTGCTGGGCGAGTTCGCCCTCGGCCTGGCCCTCACCGCCCCGGTGATGCTCCTCGCGCGGATGAACCTGCGCACGCTCCAGGCCACCGATGCCCGGGGCACCCATGGCTTCGAGCACTACCTCGGGTTGATGGTGCTCAACGTGCTCGGGGGAGTGCTGCTGTGCTGCGCCATCGGCTGGCTGGCGGGGTATCCGGCGCGCTCCGGCCTCGTCATCGCGCTGCTCGCGCTGGCCAAGGGCTTCGAGGCTCTCAGCGAGGTGTTCTACGGCGCCCTGCAGAAAGCCGAGCGGATGGGCCTCATCGCCCGCTCGATCATCGCCAAGAGCGTGCTCTCCGTGGTGCTCGTGGCGCTCGCGCTCGTGCTCACGAGGAGCGCGGCCGCCGCGGCCGCGGCCCTGGGACTGTCCTGGGCGCTCGTGCTCGTCCTGTTCGACGCCCATGCGTACCGGCGCGTGTTCGGCGGGGAGTCTCCCTGGGGCCGGGTGTGGCGCACACCGTGGCGGGAGCAGGGCGCGCACCTGAAGAGCCTGCTGGGACTCGCCTACGCGCTGGGAATCACCGCCCTGCTGGGCTCGCTGCGCCCCAACGTGCCCCGCTACCTCCTGGAGGCGCACGCGGGCCAGGCCGAGCTGGGCATGTTCGCCGCGCTCGCCTACTTCACGGCCCTGGGAGGCCGGGTGGTCCATGCGCTCGGGCAGGCGGTGAGCCCCCGGTTGGGGCGCTACCACGCGGCGGGGGACGCGACGCGCTACGGCCGGACGCTCGCGGGCTTCACGGGAGGGGCGGCCCTGGTGGGCGTGTGCGCCATCGCCGGCGCGGCGTTGCTCGGGCGCCCGGTGCTGACGCTCTTCTATGGGGCCGCCTACGCGCGCAACCTCGAGCTGTTCGTCTGGCTCATGGGCGCCGCCGCGCTGGAGTACGTCTGTGTGAGCCTGCAATTCGGGCTCACGGCGGCGCGGGAGCTGAAGGTACAGGCGCCACTGCTCGTCCTCTCCGTCCTGGTGGTCGCGCTGGGCAGCGCCTGGTGGGTGCCCACCGTGGGGACCGTGGGCGCGGCATGGGCCCTGGCGTTGGGCTGGCTCGTCGAGCTGAGCGGCGGCGCGTGGCTCGCCGTGCGCGCCTGGAGGCGCCTCGCGCTCCAGGAGGCGGAAGCCGGCGGATGCGCACGCACCAACACAAGGCCCGGGCTCCGGGGCGATTGGTGAGCAACCAGGGGGGCCTCTACCCTCGAGTTCGAGCGGGTGCATGCGCGCGGGTTCAGCTCCCTCCCCTGGGGACGGAGTCGAGCACGAAGCCCCCCGCCGGAAACCGGAGCGAGAACACATGCGGCGACAGAATGGAGCGGGGCTGTTCCTCAAGCGGTGCATCGATCGGCTGGCGGCGGCCGTGGGGCTGGTGTGCCTCTCCCCGGTGATGGCCATGACGGCGCTGGCCATCCGGACCACGATGGGTGGCCCCGTCCTCTTCCGGCAGATGCGCCCGGGCCGCGGGGGAAGGACGTTCCAGCTCGTGAAGTTCCGCACCATGCTCGATGCGCTGGACGCGGACGGCCAACCACTGCCCGACGAGCAGCGCCTCACGCGTGTCGGGAAGTTCCTGCGCGCGACGAGCCTGGACGAGCTGCCACAGTTGTGGAACGTGCTGCGCGGCGACATGAGCCTGGTGGGGCCCCGCCCGCTGCTGGTCGAGTACCTGCCCCGCTACTCCGCCGAGCAGGCGCGGCGCCACGACGTGCTCCCCGGCATCACCGGCTGGGCGCAGGTGAACGGGCGCAACGCCCTGGGCTGGGAGGAGCGCTTCCAGCTCGACGTCTGGTACGTGGACCACTGGAGCCTGGCGCTGGACACGAGGATTCTCGCGCTGACGGTCCTCCGCGTGGTGCAGCGCCAGGGCATCTCCCACGCGGGGGACGCGACGATGTTCAAGTTCCTCGGCAACGAGACGCGTGTACGGCCCGCACCACCTCCACCACCCGAGCCAGATCGTCTGGAGTGAGGTTGGAGCCGGACGGGAGGCAGAGCCCATTCTGGAACAGCTCCTCCGCCACCTGGCCTCCCCTCCGCTCGAAGGCGGCGAAGACCGGCTGCAGGTGCATGGGCTTCCACACGGGCCGGGCCTCGATGTCCTCCCTCTCGAGCGCGAGCCGCACCGCCTCCCGGTTCGCGCCGAAGCGCGCCGGGTCGATGGTGAGCGTCGTCAACCAGCGCGTGTGACGTCCCCAGGGCGCCTCGGGCATGAAGGTGATTCCGGGCACCTCGGCGAGCGCCCGCACGTAGAAGTCGTGGTTCCTTCGCCGCGCGGCGACCCGGTCCTCCAGCACCCGGAGCTGTCCGCGGCCAATCGCCGCCAACACGTTGCTCAGGCGGTAGTTGTAGCCAATCTCGGAGTGCTGGTAGTGCGGCGCGGGGTCGCGCGCCTGGGTGGCGAGCTTGAGCGCGTGGCGAACGAGCTCCTCGTCCGGCGACACCAGCATCCCTCCTCCCGAGGTGGTGATGATCTTGTTGCCATTGAAGGAGTAGATGCCGACGCGGCCCAGCGTGCCCGGGGTCCGCCCCTTGTACGTGCTGCCCAGGGCCTCGGCCGCGTCTTCCACCACGGGCACGCCATGGCGGTCGCACGCGGCCAGGATGGGCTCGAGATCGGCGCTCTGCCCATACAGGTGGACCACGACGACCGCGCGGGGCAGCCGGCCGGACCGGGCGCGCGCCTCGAGCTCCTCGCTCAGCAGGGTGGGATCCATGTTCCAGGAAGCGCGCTCGCTGTCGATGAAGACGGGAGACGCGCCCAGGTAGCAGATGGGATTCACCGAGGCCGAGAAGGTGAGCGTGCTCACCAGCACCTCGTCTCCCGGAGAGACACCGACGAGACGCAGTGCCAGGTGGAGCGCGGCCGTGCCGGAACTCAGCGCGAGCGCGTGTGGTGCTCCGACGCACCGGGCGAACTCCTCCTGGAACGCCTCGACGTGCGGGCCCAGCGGAGCGATCCAATTGCTCGCGAACGCATCGTCGACGAAGCCGCGCTCCAGGGAGCCCAGGTGGGGGGATGACAGGTGGATGCGTGGGGGCATTCGAGGCTCCTGGAAGAAAAGAGGCGTGCCGGACACTCGCCCGGCACGCCCTGGAGCCTGCCCGCCCACTGCCTGCCGCGCACTCAGGCGACAGGGAGGGACGACTGTCGTCTACCGCGCCGACAACCGCGCCGACGCGGACAGCAACCGCACGTTGAGCGCGCCGTTGCCGAAGAACTGGGTGTTGTTGCCAACCGAGTGCGTCTCGAGCCGCTTCTGGAGGTTGGTGTCATAACGGCCGAGCTTCATCAGGCCATCGTTGAACCAGCCCGTGCCGCTCCCCGAGCCGTCGACGTACTCGGTGTACCTGCCGGCCGAGGGCCAGATGACGGAGTTGAGCGTCGCGGTGAAGGCGCGGACGTCCTGATCCGTCCACTCCATCTTCGCATCGCGCGCCTCGACGATGAAGGCCATCACCCCGTTGCCATGGGCCACGTCCTGGCCGGGGCGGGCGCGGGAGCCCCACTGGTCGCTCCAGAAGTAGGCCGACGCGTTGACGGGGTTGGGAGCCAGCTGCTTGCGCAGGGACGACGCGGCGTTGGGCAGGTTCTGGTTGATGTTGTTGAAGACAGCCATGTAGTTGGTCTTGCGCGCCGCGTCCGTCGTCATGAGCGACAGATCCATGGCGATGTAGGCCCAGTGCGCGGCCATGTGCGTCCTGTTGCGGTAGATGTAGCTGTTCGCCCCGCGCTTGAACCACTTCTCGAAGATGTTCTTCTCGGAGAACGCCAGCAGCTTGTCGTACTGCGCGCGGTAGTTGGTATTGCCGTAGACCTCGGGCGTCTCACGCATGGCGCGCAGCAGGCGCGTCACGTACCGCCAGCAGTAGCTCTCGAACAGCGGCACCTCCTGCCCCAGCGTGTCCGAGCGCGCCGAGGCCCAGCCCAGGTACACATCCTTGAACTGGCTCTTCGGCAGGGACGCGGAGCTCTTGGCGTTGTTCACCATGTTGTTGACATAGAGCAGGGCGCGGTCGAGGTATTCCGTCTTCCCCGTGGCCCGGAACATCGCGGTGTTCCCATCGATGCCATAGGCGAGGTCGTAGAATTGCCAGCTATCGAGCGAGGTGCTCTTGGGCAGGAAGCTGGAGGTGTGCTCCGAGTTCCAGTTCTTCCGGAACAGCGTCTCCCAGTCAGCCACGGAGCGCAGGCCAGCGGGCGTCGGGAGGGCGGCGAGCGCGTCCGAGTTCGAGGACAGTTCCTGCGCGAACTCCTCACCGGAGGCATCCAGCCCGGCATTGGGATCACAAGCCGCTCCGAACAGCACGGAGAGCAACATCAGCGAGGACACGGCGAGGCCACGGGTGCTTCGACGACAAAAACCAGACATCAATGGCGTCCTTTTGGGGGGTAACCCGACGCTCGACCGGAGGGTTACCCTGTGATGTGAACGCTGAATTGCGTTCTGTTAACGGCAGAAAAGAACGTGCGTCCACGAATTGAATTCCGGCATGGGCCTTGGGATGTGACGGACAGGTTGCTCGCTCCATGGTGCGAGCCGACATGGGCCTGGCTCTCAGGCGACTCTGGTAGGAGAGCGTGGGACAGGGGGAGGTGGCCATGACGATGGCGAAGCACATGACAACGACGACCCGGTTGAAGGCAGTCCTGGTTCCCGACGCGGGAAAGCTCGCGGTGTCGGAGGACTACTTCCGCTCGGAGCAGCACCTGCGCGCGGAGGGCGTGACCCACACGCTCGTCATCGAAGGAGCCGGAACAGGCTCACTGCGGATTCCGCTCATCGTGCGACCCATCGAGCAGACGCCCTACCGGGATGCCGTCTCCCCGTATGGCTACCCGAGCGGGGTGATGGACGGGCTGAGCGAGGTGCCGAAGCAAGCGGTGGACTGGCATGGCACCGAACTCGTCAGCATCTTCGTACGCGACCGCCTGACTGGTCCCCATTGCTTCGCGGGTGGAACGGGGCGCAACCAGGTGTTCTTCATCGACCCCCGCCTGCCCGTCGAGTTCCGGGAGATGCACCGCCGGCACATCCAACGCAACCTCCGGCAGGGCTTCGTGAGCACCTATGGCCCCGCGCGCGAGGCCTCGCTCGAGGAGCGGGAGGGATTCAAGGAAGTCTACCGGCAGACCATGGTCCGGGATGAGGCGAGCGCCCGGTACTTCTTCCCGGACACCTACTTCGAGGAGTTGTTCTCCGCACCCGCCGCCTGGCTCGCGACGACCCGCGCACCGAACGGCGACGTGGCATCCGCGGCCATCGGCGTCTCGAGCGATGGCGTGCTGCATTACTACCTCGGTGGAACAGCCGACGCCTACCTGTCGCGCTCGCCCGCGAAGAACATCTTCACCACGTTGCTCGAGCTCGGCAGGCAGCTTGGGATGCCGCTCAACCTGGGGGGAGGAATGCAACCGGGTGACAGCCTGGAAGCATTCAAGCGCGGCTTCGCCAACGCGAGCTTCCAGCTCTGCACCCACGAACTCATCTGCGATCCAGCGGTGTACGCCCGACTGTCCGAGGGCAGCCTCCCCTCGGACTACTTCCCAGCCTACCGGGCACCCCGGCGCTGAACCTGGAGCCGGGCCTGGAAACCAGGCCCGGCTCCGAGCACTCACCGCTGCTCGGACCGCCCACCCATCCCGGGCCTCGCCGGCTTGTACGTCGGGATGAGGTGGCGCAGGGCGAGCATCACTCCGGACGAGTCACCCGCCTGCGCCACCCGCCGCAGCCGCTCGAGCTGGAGCTGGAAGTCCGCGGGGGGCAAGGGGCTCTGGGCCACCTTGATGCGGTTGCGGACCTGGTGGGTGCGCTCCTCCTCCTCGCTCATGAGCGTCTCCTCGAGCTTCTCGCCCGGACGCAGTCCGGTGTAGACGATGTGGATGTCCTTGCCCGGCACCAGGCCCGACATGGTGATCATGTTCGCGGCGAGCTCGGCGATGCGCACGGGGGTGCCCATGTCGAGGATGCACAGCTCTCCATAGCCCGCCAGCCCCGCCTGCACCACGAGCCCGACGGCCTCGGGGATGACCATGAAGTAGCGGGTGCAGTCCGGGTGCGTCACCGTGACCGGCCCACCCCGCTGGATCTGCTGCTTGAAGAGTGGCACCACGCTGCCCGCCGAGCCGAGCACATTGCCAAAGCGCACGGCGGTGAAGGCGGTATGTGAACGAGCCGCGACGTCCCGGATGACCATCTCGGCGAGCCGCTTGGAAGCCCCCATGACCGAGGTGGGATGGACCGCCTTGTCGGTGGAGATGAGCACGAAGCGCTCCACGCCACAGACATCGGCCATGCGCGCGACGTTCAGGGTGCCAAAGACGTTGTTCTTGATGGCTTCCTCGGGCGAGTCCTCCATCAAGGGCACGTGCTTGTGCGCGGCCGCGTGGAACACGTACTCCGGGGCGTGATCCCTTCCAATACGCATCAGCCGCTCCTGGTCCCGGATGTCCGCCACGATGGCGCTCACCGGCAGCAGCGGGTAGCGCTCCTGGAGCTGGCGCACGAGGAAGTAGAGCTCGTTCTCGTTGATGTCGAGCAACACGAGCGAAGCGGGCCCATGCGCGGCGACCTGACGGGCGATCTCACTGCCAATGGAACCCGCGCTCCCGGTGACGAGGATGCGACGGCCCGCGACGCGCCGGTGCACCTCCTCCTGATCGAAGGAGACCACATCCCGGGGCAGCAGGTGCTCCGGGCTCAGCTCGTGCAGCATCGCGGCGGTGATCTTCTGGTCGAGGTAGGCGAAGGAGGCGGGAATGATCTTGAAGCCAACGCTCCGGTTCTTGCACAGGCCGAGAATGTGGCGGATGCGCTCGGGAGGCAGGCTGGGGATGGCGATGAGCACCTGGGTCACGCGGTGCCTGGCCACCAGCTCCGGCAAGGCATTGATGGAGCCGAGCACCTGTTTGCCATTGAGGAAGGTGCCGTGCTTGGCCGGATCGTCGTCCACGAGCCCGATGACATGCCAGGGGCTGCTCGGCGTGCGCAGCAGATCGTGCAACAGCAGGTCCCCGGCGCTACCAGCCCCGACGACGATCGTCCGCTGCGTGCCCTGGGCCCGGGAGCGCTTCTGATCGAGGTACCACAGCCGGACCGTCCGCGGGACGAAGCGGTAGAACCCCATCAGCGCCGTGGCGAGGATGAACTCGATGGCGACCACCGAACGCGGTGGGGCCTCGAAGAAGGAGAAGAGCCGGAGCGCCTCGAACACGAGGGTGGCGGACACGTTGGCCAGGACGAGCCGGACCGCCTCGTTGAGACCAGACCTGCGAAATGACCAGCGCTGCAACCCGAACCGCGCCAGCATGGCCAGACGCACCAGGAGCAGCAGCGGCACACCTTGCTTGAACGCCGTCCACCCCTGCTTGGGCAACACTCCATCGAAGCGCAGCATCATCGCGCACAAGAGCGCACTGCCCGTGAGGACCGCGTCCGTCAGCAACACGAACAATGAACGGAGGAGTGGAAAACACCGCTGACCACCTTCCGCTTGCGCCATCGGGCGCCCGGTCAATAGAAGTACTCCCCCACTCATTCCACGAGCCATCAGCTCTCCTCACTCTGAACTCATGCGGGCACCGCGCACGCCGTGCCGTCGTCCCGCTTAGGTTGACAGCAGAAGATGAACAGAAATGAGAACGATTGATAGCTGCCCTCGGGAGCATGGCACTGTGATAGGAAAAACATGAAAGGCAATGAGCCCGATCCTCGTCCTGTCGGGCAAGTCGCGGGGCGCGCCACGCCGCGCCACATCTGCACGGACGCGGGCACGAGCCGCGCACGTGCAGCCCCACGAAGACTGTTCACGCGGCATCCCGGGAGGTGAGGCATGCGTATCAATGACGAGGTGGGTGGTGCCGATTGCCCATCCAAGCCCTATCTTCCGCTCCGGTGAATGCTCGTGGCACAAACGAAAACAAAACCCAGGCTGGTCATCTATGGATGTGGAGGCCACGGAAAGGTGGTCGCCGACATCGCGTTGGCCCGCGGCATGACCGTCGAGGGCTTCCTCGACGACAGAGCGCTCGAGGGGAAAAGGGTTTTCGGCCTTCCCATCCTCGGTGGGCCCGCGTGGCTCGAGGTGTTCCGGTCCGAAGTGAGTGTCGCGCTGGGAATTGGAGAGAACCGCGCGCGGTACCGCATCTACAAGCTGTGCGAAAGGCTGGGAATGACGCCGGTCACCTTGATCCATCCCACCGCCACCGTGGCGGCGTCCGCCCAGCTCGGAGCGGGCGTCGTGGTCATGGCCCAGGCGGTCATCAACCCGGACGCACGCGTCGCGAATGGGGCGATCATCAACAGCGGCGCCATCGTCGAGCACGACTGCGAGATCGGCGCGTTCGCCCACCTCTCCCCCAACGCGACACTGGGGGGAAACGTGAGGATCGGGGCCCTCACGCACCTCGGCCTCGCGGCCTCGGTCCTGCCTGGCAAGGCCGTCGGAGAGGAAACGGTGGTCGGCGCCGGCGCGGTGGTCACCTCCGACATTCCCTCCCGAGTGGTGGTGGCTGGCGTTCCCGCGCGCGTTCAACGCCAACGCGAGGAGACCTGAGTTGGAACCCGCCGTCGACCCGTTCATTCGTCAACGAGAGCGGGGTCCGGTAGGCCGGGAAATAGGACTCGGCGAGTGGCTGGGCATGGTGATGCTTCCAGCTCTCGACCAATCGCTCGTACACCTCGTGATGGTACACCTTCTTCCCATGGTTGAGCGGCAGCGTGCCCTCCGGGTTGAAGCGGTGCTTGAACTGAAAGAGGGAGTCCCTCCCCCGGTGGCCCCCACCCAGGTGGAAGACACGCAGCCCGTTGCGCCGTGCCCACAGCGCGATGTGATGGAATTGGAAGGTGTTCGTCCCGAGGTGCAACGACGCCGTCTCCGAGGCGCCCAGGTGGTAGGTGAGCACATCTCCCTCGCGCAGGCACAGGGCGGCGGAGATCATCCGTCCGTCGAGGAAGACCGCGCCGAACAGAGCACTCCGGCCCAGGCGCGAGAAGAGCCGCTCCAGGTACTCCGCCGAGAAGTAGTAGTACGGAAGCGCTCCCACCTTGTCCATCGTGGCCCGGTAGAGGCGATAGAACACCTCCAGTTGCTGGAGCGCCTCGTGCCCTTCGAGCACACGAAACTCCAGCCCACGCCTCGGCGCCTTGCGGATGTTCCGCTGGTGGCTGGGGTGATAGAACTCGAAGAGTTCCTCCTCCGTCCGGCTCAGGTCGATGAAGACGCTCTCCCGATCGTAGACGACGTCCATCGTCCCCTCGAACAGCCGGTGGTTGCCCGACAGAGGGTGGAAGCGCACGAACTCGCTGACGATGTTCGCACCGCGACACCAGGCCTCGAACTCCGCCCGGAACTCCCAGAGGAGTTGCGCGTGGGGCTCCGCGCAGAGCGGGCTCCCATAACCGTAGGTGGGGCTGATGATGTCATACCACTCCCCCTCGAGCCTCGCGCCGCGGGCGAAGGGCAGTTCCTGGAGCGGCCTGCGGATGAAGACATAGCAGACCGTGTTGCCCTCATCGTCCTCGTAGACGAAGAGAAAGGGTTCACCATCTCCCATGCAATGGCACAGCTCCGCATAGGCGTGGCGGTAATAGATGTCCTTGCATGAAGTTCGCGCGTACGCGCGCTCCCACCGCTCCGGCTCGGAGAACGAGATGATCTGGTGCATGGTCCACTGGACTGTGCAGCGTGAATGGAAACGCGGCAAGCAGGCTGTCAGACGGAGGGGATGGACCACCACTGAACAGCCAGGCGCATCAGCGAGCGGAGCAGACGACCCCGACGCAGTCGCCCGCGCCATTGCCCCGCGCGACGTTGCCGCCTCCGTCGCTCACGCCCGGCACATGAAGACCCCAGCCCGTGTTGTCGATCGCGACGTTGCGGGACACCGTGAGGGTGCTGGGGACCAACACCCGGAGACCGTCCCCTTGGTTGTGCAGGAAACGATTGCCACTCACCCCGCCGGTGAGCGCGGGTGGCACATACTCCGGCAGATCGGCCAGCGTCAGGCCGCTCCCGTTTCCCCACCAGGTACTGCCCTGGACGTCGACCGTCCTGGCCCGGACCTGGAGCTCCCCTCCATTCTCGATGACCCATGAGTCACGCAGCACGAAGTTGAACGGCTCCCAGACCGGCGCGTCGGTGGCGGAGAGTGAGCCGTTGCGCGCGAGCACCGTCCGAACGAACGAAGCCTCCTGGCAGACGCCGTAACCAAACTGGCCGAGCCGCAGGTCACCCACGACCGTGTTCCGCACGATCGAACTCGACGAGAAGGAGACGCGGCCATAGGGGCACCACATCACTGTCTCGTTCTGGAGGAAGGTCGAGCCCACCACTTCGACGGAATGGCTGTTCGCGGACAACGCGAGCCGATTGCCGAGGAAGAACGACGACCGCACCTCGAACACGCCACTGCTCGCGTCCTGCTCACTGCCCAGTCCCGAGCCATTCCTGATCAGCCGGCAGTCCGTGACCGTCAACGTCGTGTTGCCTCCACGGTCGTAGACGGCAATCCCGTTGTCGATGAACGTGAGCCCGGACAGCCCCACCCGCTCCGGTGAAGGCAGCACCTCGCCACCGATGACATAGCCCTGGTCGAACCCCCGGATCGTGCCGTTCCTCACCGTGCTGTCGACCGATACCCTGATGCCCTCGGACACTCCCGTCCCCGAGCCCACGCGGCGCACGGTGTGGCCGCCGAGATCGAGGATGACGCCCGCGCCGGCGACTCGAAGCGCGGGGACCTCCGTGCCCGGGCACGAGAGATCGCGGGTGAGCCGGGTGCTCGCGGTGATGGTGTCGCCGCATTGGACACCGGCCTGCTTCGCCTCCGCGCCCCCGATCCGCACGGTGGTTGATCCCGAGAGCAGCATCACCAGGCCCATCGCCACGGTGACAACACCTTGTGCCTGACCCATGATGCCGCCCCCCGGTCCAAGAAGGCCCCTTGCCCCAGCCCATGGACGCTAAACCCCCACCCGTCGGCGGACAAGCCGTACCGGAAGGCGGACACGGAGTGCCGTCCCGGACAAAGCCATTCGTCTTCCATCGTCTCCGCCACCGGAAGGCCTGAAATGTTGGTGGAGCGGCACGCCCCGGCACCGGCGAGCAATGGCTCTCCAGTGCACGGTGGCGCATATCCTACGAGCCCCAGGGAATAGCTCCCGGCCTCGTCAGGCGACCGAGGCCAGGCCCACCTTCGCGCTCCATCTCAAGCAAGCAGCACCTCTTGCGTCATCCCCTCTCTCCGGGCAGTCGTCACCCGTTGCAATGCCAGCCGCTTTCCGGGGAGCGGCGGGGGAGTCATGACGCCCATGCGATTCAAGTTCCTTGAACCCTTCAGGAGGAGTGCGGGGCCGCTCGCACTGCTCTTCCTGTTGGCCGTGGCCTTGCCGATAGCCCGTCAATCAAACACGCCGCCGGGCAAGCCATTCGCCCCCCAAGCGCAACCCCCGCGGAACAGCACCGCCTGGGTCTTCCTCCGCCAGAAGGTGGACCTGCGCCCGGCCTTCGGGATGAAGGACTGGAGCGCGCGCGGGCGCTTCGTCGTGGAGCAGCTCCAGTCCGTGGCCCGGACCAGTCAGGGCGATCTCCGCGCCCAATTGCGGAGCCAGGGCGTGGAGCACCAGCCCTACTGGCTCCTCAACGTCATCCGCGTGAAAGCGGACGACGAGACCCTCAAGGCGTTGGCCCGGCGGCCCGACGTCGAGCGCATCCTCCTGGAGGAGCAGTACCGCATCCCGACGCCACGCCCCGGGATGGGGCTGCAACCCACCCCCGGAGCCATCGAGTGGAACATCGCCCGCGTCCGCGCCCCCGAGGTCTGGTCCACCTTCGGCATCCGCGGCGAGGGCATCGTCATCGGCAGCATCGACACCGGCGTCCAGTTCGACCACCCCGCGCTGGCCCGGCAGTACCGCGGGCGCCTCCCGGATGGGAGTCTGGATCACAACTACAACTGGTTCGATCCCTCCAAGGTCTGTGGCAACCCCTCGCTGGCGCCCTGCGACAACATCGGCCACGGCACACACACCCTGGGCACCATGGCGGGAGATGATGACGGCGGCAACCAGATTGGCGTGGCGCCGGGCGTGCGGTGGGTGGCCGCCAAGGGCTGCGAGGACCTGAGCTGCTCGCCCGAGACACTGCTGGCCGCCGGCCAGTGGATGCTCGCCCCCACGGATCTGAGCGGCAACAACCCGCGGCCGGACCTGCGGCCGCACGTCATCAACAACTCGTGGAGTGACGGGCCGACGAATCCCTTCTTCCAGTCCCTCGTGCAGGCCTGGGTCGCCTCGGGCATCTTCCCCGTCTTCTCCGTCGGCAACCCCCAGCCGGCCACCTGCGGCAGTGTGGGCGCGCCCGCCGCGTACCCCGAGAGCTACGGGGTCGGCGCCTTCGATAGCGACGGGAACATCGCCTCCTTCTCCGCCCGGGGCCCCTCGGCGTTCGAGGGCCTCACCCGACCCGACATCGCCGCGCCCGGCGTGAACATCCGCAGCAGCGTACCAGGCGGCTACGAGTCCCTCAGCGGCACCTCCATGGCGGCTCCTCACGTGGCGGCCACGGTGGCGCTGATGTGGTCCGCGGCTCCATCGCTGCTGGGAGACGTGGAGACCACCCGCGCCCTGCTCGATGCGTCGGCGGTGGACCGGGAAGATCTGAGCTGCGGAGGCACGTCGGGAGACAACAACGTCTGGGGGGAGGGCCAGCTCGACGCCTTCGCCGCCGTGGAGCGCTCTCCCGTCGGTCCCGCCGGCAGCGTGAACGGCGTGGTGACCGATGCGTCCACCGGGGCCCCCCTGGCCGGCGCACGGGTCGTGGCCGAGGGGCCCTTCACACGGGAAACGGTCACGGATGCGGAGGGCCAGTACTCCCTGACGCTGCCAGTGGGAACGTACCGCGTCTCCGTCACCCTCTTCGGCTACGAGCGCCAGAGCGTGGAAGGGGTGGTGGTGACCGAGGGCGGCGTCGTCCGCCTGGACTTCGCGCTGCGCCCGGTGCCAGTGCATACCGTCTCGGGCCGGGTGCTCGACACCTCCGGGGCTCCCATCGCCTTCGCCCACGTCACCCTCCTGGGCACTCCCCTGCCCACCGCCCTCACCGACGCGGCCGGCACCTGGCGCATCGAGGGCGTGCCGGAGGGCGAGTACGACGTGCGGGTGGAGGCGGACGGCTGCTTCCTGCCGCGCACCGAGCACCTGGTCGTGGACGGCGACGAGTCGCTGGAGCTGGTGCTGGAGTCCCGAACGGACGCCTACGGCTACTCCTGCCGGTACGAGCCGCCCGCCTATGTCGAGGCCACCACGCCCCTCGCTCTGGACGGGGATGACAGCGCGGTCCAGGTGAGCCTGCCCTTCGCCTTCACCTTCCATGGCCAGACGTACGGCACCGCCTACGTCTCCACCAACGGCCACCTGAACTTCCTCGAACTCAACACGAGCTTCTTCAACGAGCCCATCCCCAGCCCGCTCCCGCCCAACGCCGCCATCTTCGCCCTCTGGGACGATCTCCTCGTCGACGGGGAGTCCAGGATGCTGACACTGACGAGGGGCTCGGCCCCCACGCGCGAGTTCGTCATCGAGTGGCGCAACGTGGCCTTCCTCAGCGACGGGTCCCAACGCGTCGACTTCGAGATCATCCTCTCCGAGCGGGGAGACATCCTCCTGCAGTACCGCGGCATCTCCGACGCCGGGTTCGAAAGGGGAGAGTCGGCCACGGTGGGCATCGAGAACGAGAAGGGAACCGTCGGGTTGCAGTACTCGTTCAACACGCCCTCGCTGCGCGACGAGCGGGCGATCCGCTTCACCCTGCCCCCCAACGGCTTCATCGAGGGCGTGGTGACCGACGCCAATGACGGTCTGCCACTCTCCGGCGCCACCGTGCGCGCGCTCGAGGGGGAGCGGGAGGTGCGCTCGGTCACCACCGGCGCGGACGGCCGCTACCGCATGCAGCTCTTCCTCGGCACGTACACGCTGGAGGCCTCCGCACCACCGAACTACGTCACCGAGACGGACACGGTGACGCTCTCCACGGACGGCCAGGTGGTGGAACACCACTGGGTGCTGCGCACGGCGCGCGCCGTACTCGAACCCACCGTGCTCGAGTTCATCGTGCCGCGAGGAGAGCGACGGATCCAGGACCTGACCCTGCGCAACATGGGCTCCGCGCCCCTCGGGTGGACGTTGCAGGAGGCGGGCGGCGACCGGGTGGGCGTCGTTTCCCGGCGTGGGCTCATCCGCAGCCTGAAATATGATCCGAACAGCCACACCACGCGGGAGGTGTTCGGCGGCGGGGCACGGCCCGGTTGGGCACCGACGCTGACGGGAGACGTCCTGAGGAGCTGGCCGGCCACGGGGCTCGGGCTGCCCTGGGGCGTGGGCTACACGGGCAATGTCTGGCTCTCGGATACACCCGGCAAGAGCAACCACGAGTTCACCGTGGACGGGATGACCACGGGACGCAGCTGGCTGGCACCGTGGGCGGGGGACTGGCTGGCGGACATGGCGCACGACGCGGGCCGCGGCCTGATGTGCCAGGTCAACGTCGGAGGTGACAACGGCATCCATTGCTGGGATCCGGACACCGGCAACGTCGTGGACTCCATCACGGGCGAGTTCCCCTGGACCGCGATCTCGCAGCGAGGCCTGGCCTACCGGCCCGATGACGACACCTTCTACGTCGGTGGCTGGAACGAGGGCATCATCTACCACGTCAAGGGGCTGTCCCATCCGGACAGGGGCGCGGTCATCGGCCAGTGCAGACCGCCGGATGGCCTCATCTCCGGCCTGGCCTGGAATCCGTCCTTCCAGGTGCTCTGGATGGCCACCAACAGCCCGAGTGACACCCTCTACGAACTCAACCCGGATACCTGCACGGTGCTGGCGACCCTGGCGCACCCCACTCCCGGCTTCAGCGGTGGAGGCCTGGAGTTGGATGAGCGGGGCAATCTGTGGATGGTCAGTCAGAGAACCTCCCAAGCGTACCTCGTCGAGAGCGGCGTGCCGGTCTTCTCGGACGTGCCCTGGCTCTCGGAGAGCCCCGAGCTTGGGAGGCTGGCCGCTGGCCGCGAGCAGCGGATCGCCGTCACGGCGGATGCCTCGGGACTGGAGCCAGGCATCTACCACGCCACGCTGTACTTCCGGAGCAACAGCGGGCGCGAGCCCACGCTGCAGGTGCGCGTCGTCCTGATCGTGCCGGAGTACTACCAGGGCGTGAACGTGGGAGATGGCTCCCATATCGACCGCGCGGGCAACCTCTGGGCGCCCGACCGGCGGTACGCCCGCGGGAGCTGGGGATACGTCGACCCGTCCCAGGAGGTCCGGACCAGATCCTCCATCCGCGGCACGGACGAGGATCCGCTCTACCAGACGGGCCGGCGTGGCTTCTTCGAGTACCGCTTCGATGGCCTGCCTCCGGGCGTGTACCAGCTCGACCTGCGCTTCGCGGAGATCCAGGACGTGCGACGCCGGGAGCGCCTCTTCGACGTGGTGGCGGAGCAGACCCTCCTGCTGCCGGCGCATGACATCGCGGGGGAGGTGGGCAGGTTGACGGCGGATGACCACGGCTTCTTCCTCGAGGTCACCGACGGCCAGCTCAACCTCCGGTTCATTCCGCGCGAGGGCTACGGGGAGCCGCTCGTCAACGCCCTGCGGATCATCCACCGGCCGGATCGGTAGGGCCCGGGCAAGGTGTCCGGGCAAGGTGTCAGACGATTCGCGGGCAAGGTGTCCGCGGGCAAGGTGTCAGACGATTCGTAGGGGACGAATCCTCTGACACCTTCCCGGGGGGGACGAATCCTCTGACACCTTCCCGGGGCGCCTCGTGAGGGCGGGGGTATGCTGGCCCGCCACTCCACAGAGAGGACGGTTCATGCTGGAAGCAGTTCCCGCGGAGAAGGACGCCGCCACGGCCACACTCCACGCGCTGATCGCGAGCGAGTGGCAGTACCAGCTCGAGCACTGCCCCACCTATGCGTCGGTGCTGGGCGATCGCCGCTGGAACGACCGCTGGGACGACCGGAGCCTCACCGCCATCGAGGCGGACCATCGGCACAACCTCCAGATTCTCGCGCGGCTCCAGGAGATGGATCGCCAGCAGCTCCCGGCCGAGGACCAGCTCACCTACGATCTGTTCCGGCGAGACTACGAGCTGTGGATCGAGGAGCACCGGCTCAAGTGGCACCTGCTGCCCACCAACCATATGGGCGGGATCCCGGAGGGCATCAAGCAGCCTCCGGGCCTCCAGACGGCCTACCAGCTCGCCGACACGCTGCGCTTCTCGACGACGAAGGACTACGAGGAGTGGATTGCCCGCCTCGACGGCTTCGGCACCTACGTGGATCAGATCGTCGCGCTCATGCGCGAGGGCATGCGTGAGCGCCTCATGTATCCCCGGGTCGTCCTGCAGCGCATCCCGCCCCAGCTCGAGAAGCAGCTCGTGGACGACCCCGCGAGGAGCGGGTTCTACAGTCCCTTCACGCGCTTTCCCTCCAGCATCCCCGTGGCCGAGCAGCAGCGGCTGTCCGCCGCCGGCCATGCCGCCATCGCGCGCGGGGTGCTGCCCGCGCTCACGCGCTTCCACCAGTTCCTGACGTCCGAGTACCTCCCCGCCGCGCCCGAGCAGGTGGGCGCCTGGCAGTTGCCGGAGGGGCAGGCGCTGTATGGCTTCTTCGCTCGCAAGTACACGACGACGAACCTGCTCCCGGAGCAGATCCACGAGCTCGGACTGGCCGAGGTCCAGCGCATCCACGCCGAGATGGAAGCGGTGAAGGAGAAGACGGGCTTCCAGGGCTCGCTCCACGAGTTCTTCCAGTTCCTGCGCACGGACCCCCGCTTCTATTGCAAGAGCGGTGAGGAGTTGCTGCTGCGCTATCGCGCCCTCGCCAAGCAGATCGACCCGCGCACGGTGAAGCTGTTCAAGACCCTGCCGCGGCAACCCTATGGTGTCGAGCCGACCCCGGAAGCCATGGCCCCGGATGCCACCACGGGCTTCTACTACCCCGCCGCGTCCGACGGCTCCCGCCCTGGCACGTACCTGGTGAATCTCTATCGTCCCGAGACGCGGCCCACCTGGGAGATGGTGCCCCTCACGCTGCACGAGGCCATGCCCGGACACCACCTGCAGACGTCACTCGCCGCCGAGCAGGAGCAGCTCCCCGACTTCCGGCGCTATGGCTACCACGTGGCCTACGGCGAGGGCTGGGCCCTCTACTGCGAAACGCTGGGGGACGAGCTCGGTCTGTACGACGACCCGTACGACAAGTTCGGTCAGCTCTCCTACGACATGTGGCGCGCCGTGCGGCTGGTGGTGGACACCGGCATGCATGCGCGGCGCTGGAGCCGGCAGCAGGCCATCGACTACTTCCTGGAGAACGCGCCGCGTCAGCCCCTGGACGTCATCAACGAGGTCGACCGTTACCTCGTCTGGCCGGGTCAGGCCCTGGCCTATAAGGTGGGACAGCTCAAGTTTCGCGAGCTGCGCACACGCGCCGAGCGCGAGCTGGGCGCGCGCTTCGACGTCCGCGAGTTCCATGACGTGGTGTTGCTCGGCGGCTCCCTGCCGCTGGACATCTTGGAGCAGCGCGTCGAGGCGTGGGTGGCCAGGACCCGCCTCGCCTTCAAGGGCGGATGAGTCCCCATTACGCCCTTGCGGCGAACGGCACGACGGGTCGCGTGGCCGTTGCCGCGACTCGCGTTAGGGTGGCGCCCCCCTTCATGGAGGATGTCACATGAGACGAGTACTGCTCACCGCCGTGATTCCCACCCTGCTGCTCTCCGGTTGCGCCAGCACCACCGCCGCGACGCCCACGGAGCGCACCGCGCCGACGGCCACCCACACCACCATTGCCGCGCTCGACGAAGCGATCTCCGGCGCCTGGCGCGATCCGAAGAATGTCGCCCGAGACGGGCACCGCCATCCGAAGCAGACGCTGGGCTTCTTCGGCGTCACGCCGGACCAGACGGTCATCGAGATCACTCCCGGCGGTGGCTGGTACAGCGAGCTCCTCGCGCCCTACCTGCGCGACAAGGGCCACTACGTCGCCGCGGTGTGGGACGACGCGATCGCCGGTCAGCCCAAGTACCGCTACGAGCTCAACCAGAAGCTGCGCGAGAAGTTCGCCGGCAACGCCGCGGTCTACGGCACGCCCGAGGTGCGCGTGTTCGATCCCGCGAAGCCGGACTTCGGCGCCGCCGGGTCGGCCGATACGGTGCTCACGTTCCGCAACGCGCACAACTGGGTCAGCGACGGCACCGCACCGGCGTACTTCAAGGCGTTCTACGACGTGTTGAAGCCGGGAGGCACCCTGGGCGTCGTCGATCACCGCGCCAAACCGGGGACCGACCTCGAGGTGATGAAGAAGTCCGGCTATCTGACCGAGGAGCTGGTCATCGAGCTGGCCCAGGGCGCCGGGTTCGTGCTCGCGGACAGGAGCGAAATCAACGCCAACCCGAAGGACACCGCCGACCATCCCAACGGCGTGTGGACCTTGCCTCCCAGCAACAGGCACGACGCGGCCGACGATGCGAAGTACCAGGCCATCGGAGAGAGCGACCGCATGACGCTGCGCTTCACCAAGCCCGCCGGCGCCCAGTGAAGGAAGGATGAAGGCGGGGGGAAGGTGTCCGGGGAAGGTGTCAGAGGATTCGAGCCTCCCGGCACCTGACCCCCTGCCCACTCAGCGGCGTGCGGTCACGACGGGCTGATAGAAGCCCGACTCCTCGGGTGGGTGCCACCGGATGCGCGTGAAGCCCGCCGCGCCGAGCGCCGCGTCCAGTTCGGCGCGCCGGAGCGCGCGGTACACCGTCCTGTGCTGGAGCGTCTCCCACTGCCCACCACGCTGGCGCACGAGGAAGAGCGAGAACGCATAGGTACGGCCATCCTCGGCCCAGTCCCACACCTGGAAGACGATGCGCCGGCCCTCGGGCGAGTCGATGACCTGGGGCTGCGTGGCGTGAGGCTTCTCCTCCAGGAGCTTGTCGTAATCCCGTAGGGTGGCGAGGAACACGCCCCCGGGCCTCAGCTTCACCGAGACGGCGCGCGTGGCGGCGCGCAGCTCCTCGTCGGTGAGCAGGTGGGGGAGCGCGTTGTCGCAGGAGAGCACCGCATCGAACGTCCCGGGCACCTGCGTGTCGAGGGTGCGCAGGTCCGCGACGCCCGTG
The DNA here is from genome assembly GCF_002305875.1 of Cystobacter fuscus. NCBI lineage: Bacteria > Pseudomonadati > Myxococcota > Myxococcia > Myxococcales > Archangiaceae > Cystobacter > Cystobacter fuscus. Next base: position 10,791,038 of record NZ_CP022098.1, read on the forward strand.
GTGAGCGGCACGCCGAGCGAGGAGGCCTCATGCGCGGTGCGTTGCACCGAGGTGGGGCTGAGGTCCGTGGCGTGGACGCGGTGGCCGCGCGAGGCGAGCCCGAGTGCTTGTGTGCCAATGCCGCACGAGGCATCCAGCAACGTGTAGGGGCCGGGGCCCAGTTCCGCACCGAGCAGCCGGTCCAGCACGTCGCCCTGCCAGGCGATCGAGCGCCGCCAGTCGGCGAAGATGAGGTGATAGTCACCGGCGAGTTGCTCGTAGAAGTCGAGAACGGAATCGGCCATGTGCGCTCTCCCTTGGGATTCCTACCGCCACCTCTGCATGGAAGCACCTCCAGCCTTGGGGGTGCCGCAAAGCCATAACACACTGCGTAAAAAACGTTTTCCAAGACATCCGTGCCAAAAGGTGGTAGAATGCATTGAGGCGACAGCACCGCATACACCACTGCTGGGAGTGTTCTGGGACTGGAGTCCGAGGCGTTCCCACACGTCGCCGTCGGGCGCTGCTCGGTCCAGCAGATGCACGCCCCCTTTCTGCTCGAGAACAACCGCGGTTTCCTGACGGAGGAAGAAAGCCATGAGATTGAGATCCCAGAAGCAGGGAGTGGTGTCTTCGGCTGTGTTTCTGGCGGTAGCCCTGGCGTCAGCCTGTGGAGGAGCCGACAGTCCTGTCACGGCCTACGACACGGACAGCGCGCTGAGCGCCGCCTCCGCGCCCCTGGCAGTGATTGACGCGAAGACCCTGACGGACACCACGGCACCGCTGCTGCTGCCGCTGTCTGGGACCCGGACCTACAGCGCTCCGGTCGAGACGTCGAGCGGGCATGAGCCCTCCAATTACAAGGCGGCGCCCGTGGTGCCGAGCATCGTGCCGGCCAAGAGCGATCCGACAGGAGGCGTGCTGACCTTCGAGCGAGAAACGGCGCCGCTGGAAGGGTGGCATGCCTGGGCCCGTGACGGAGCGGCTGGCAAGCATCGCCAGGTGCTGGTCTCCGGCGGTTCCTCGGCGGCGGCCAACCGTATCTACACCGTGTACACCAAGGAGCAGCTGGTCAATGCCATCCGCGAGGCCAGGAACGAGCCCAAGATCATCCGGGTGGTCGGGCACATCGACTTCCGGGTGGATGGTGGCGTGTTCAAGGAATACACCAGCTATGACGACCTGAAGAGTGGCGGCTCCCTCTTCATTCCGTCCAACACCACGCTCGTGGGAATCAAGGACGCGAATGGCAAGCCCGCCAGGATTTCCGGTACGCAGCTCTTGATCGGCAACGAGAACGCCAACTTCGAGGTGGACTTCAAGGCCTGGGTGGCGGCGGGAAAGAACCCGGATGCCTTCCCGGGTTGGACCCGCAACGTCATCGTCCGCAACCTGGCCATCGACACCATGTGGGACGTGAACCCGGAGGATTCATCCAACGCCTATGCCGACGGCATCTGCGTCGCCTGGGCCCAGAACGTCTGGATCGATCACATCACCCTGACGGATCTCCCGACCCCGTCGTCCATGTCCTCGGATACCCGCCATGACGGAGGCCTGGACGTGGTGCGTGGCTCCGACTACGTCACCATCTCCAACAGCTACTTCACCATACACGGCAAGACGACCCTGGTGGGCAACAGCGATGCCGGGCGGCAGTGGAGCGATGAGGGCCGCCTCCACGTCACCTTCACCGGCAACCACTGGGAGGGCGTGAACAGCCGGACGCCGCGCGTGCGCTATGGCCAGGTGCACATCTACAACAACCTGGTGACGGGTGACACCAACCCGAGTGCCGCCAATGGCACCATTCCCGCCGGAGCGGCCGCGTCGGACGTCAAGTTCGAGAGCGCCATCGGCGTGGGCTACAAGGCCGACATCCTGGCGGAGAACAACTACTACAACATGAAGACCCTCAAGCCGAAGGAGGTCTGCGGCAAGCTCGTGACCGATCACGGCAAGGGGGTGAGCTTCCGCAGCAGCGGGGCCCGCTTCATCAGCAACAAGGACGACGCCGGCAAGCCCATGACGGCCACGATCGACGTGCAGTTGCAGGGCTGCGATGGCATTCCGGTGGCCAACCTCTGGAGCCCGCCCTACAGCTACACGCTGAAGACGGCGGACACCGCCAAGACCGCGGTCCTGGCGAACGTCGGCGCGGGCAAGCTGTAGCGAGTACCCGAGCCCGGTGCCCAGACTCAGGCGCGAACCTCGCGCGAAGCCGACGGGCGCCCCGTGTACCCGAGCACCTGCTCCACCTGCACCGCCCGGTGTGAGTAGGTGTGCTCGGCCAGCACCCGGCGGCGTGCCGCGTCGCCCAGGTCGCGCACGCCCTCGTCCGTGAGGCACAGCACCGCCTCGGCCACTTCCAGCCCATCCCGGGCCACCAGGCACTCCCGCCCGGGCTCCAGGAACAGCTCGATGCCCTCCCAGGTATCGGTGATGAGGCACGAGCCCGCGCCCGCGGCGGCGAACAGGTGCGCGGAGGGAGAGAAGCCAAAGCGCGCCATTCCCTCGCGGCTCACGTCGAGCACCGCGCGCGCCGAGCCCCGCATGACGTTGTGCGCACACGGGGTGAGGTCGCCCAGGTAGCGCACGTTGGCGGGGCGCGGCCGGTCCGCCCACCCCGCCCCCCCGAGCAGGAAGTGTTTGTCCGGCAGCAGTTCCGCGGCCCGCAGGAAGAAGCACTCCACGCGCGGATCCAGGTCCGGCAGTCGATCCTCCAGCAGCGCCAGGGCACAGCCGAAGCGTGGATCCGCGGACACCGGGTAGTGCAGGTCCGGGTCCACCGCGCTGTACACCGGTACGCAGTCGCGTGCCCCCAGGTCCCGGTAGGCCAGCACCACCCGGTCGCCCCCGCCCTGGGTGAGGATGCAATCGTAGAGCGGCACCAGCGCGCGCAAGGAGTCCCCCGGCTCGCGCAACAGGCGCTCCAGGGTCACCGGCGCGTCCAGGTCCCAATACACCACCTGGGTGCGGCCCGAGCGCAGCTCCAGCACCCGGTGGTTGAGCCACTCGTCGTGGAAGCCCCCGCCGCTGGCCTTCACCACCACGTCCACGCCCCGCGCCTGCTCCAGACACCGCTCCAGCCCCGAGGTGTCCTCCACCGGGTACACCACGACGCGCGCCCAGGACGGCGTCGGCAGGTCGTGCTGGAGCGGAAGGCCGGCGAGCGCTGGCTCGTAGCAGGTGATGTGGTGCCCGCGCGCGTGCAGGGCCCGGAGGATGCCGCGGTAGTACATCGAGGCCCCGTTCCACCACGCCGAGGCAAGGCTCGCGCCAAAGAAGGCGATCCGAAGTCCCTGGCTGCGCATGTCCGCTCCTTTTCCCGCCCCCACCAGCCCCCCAGATGGGTGTCGACGCGGGCTACCCCCTCAAAGAACCCGAGAGCGACCCCAATCCGCCCCCGCCTTCGCCCGTGCCAGCTGGGGCTGGGAGGGCGAACTCCGCTGGGAGACCTCCCCCATGCGACCGTAGAGCGCAACATAGGCATCCGCCATGCGCTCCGGGGAGAACTCCAGTGCCCGCGTGCGTGCAAGGGTGGACATCCGGCCCCGCAGGACAGGCTCCGCCACCAGCCGGCGCAGCGCCCGCCCCCACATCTCCGTGTCCTCTGACGGCACGAAGACGGCGGCGTCCTCCCACATCTCCCGCAGGGAGGGAATATCACTCAACACCAGGGCACACCCGGCGAGCGCGGCCCCCAGGGCGGCCAGGCCCGAGGGCTCCTCGCGCGAGGAGAGCACGAACAGGGAGGCCCGACCGAGACGCTCCACCAGCGCCGCGCGGGGCAGTTCCCCCAGCAGGTGCAGGGCACGCGAGCGCACGAGGCCACCCGCGGGGTGCTCGCGGGAGCCAGCCACGAGCACGGGCCAGTCCAGCCGGGACGCCACCGCCTCCAGCACCTCCAGGTTGCGTGCCTCGTCCCACGGCGTCCCCGTGGTGAAGAGGAAGGGTTCGCGCACGGGGGAGGGAGGGAAGTCCACATGGCGGCAAGCGGGCGGGATGACGCTGGTGGAGGACAGGGGCCCGGCCTGAAGCTCCAGGGACTCGAGCAGCGCGTGGGAAGGCGCCACCACGTGGCCCGCGGCCCTCAACCCCCGCGTCACCTCCGCGAGATAGCGCGGCTCGCACCGTGCTCGCGCCCGGGGGCACGCATGGCCCACCACCAGCGGCTTGCGCTTCCAGGGCAGCGCGCCGTGGCAATAGCCGTTGAGATGGACCACGTCCGGCAGGTACCTGGCCTCCAGTTCCAACAACCAGGCCCCCGCCTCGGCGACGTCGTCCCAGGCGTCCGGCATGTCCTCGGAGCGCCAGACGCCCTGCTCCACGCGCAGCCCGGGCACGTCACGCGCCTCGGCCCACTGTGCCAGCGTGAGCGGAGCGCCCAGGGTGGCCAGCGTCACCGCCAGGCCCCGCTCGCCCAGGGCCCGGCTCAACTCCAGCGCGCACGTCCACTCTCCTCGCGAGGACTGCGTGCTCATGAGCACGTGACGCACCCGTCCCTTCCCGCTCGATGACGCGGGAGAGGAAAACGGGGACGAAGGACGCTCACGCATGGATGAGAGGTAACACGACCTCGCCAGCCCACCAGACGGGGGGCCCCCTGCTTCCGGGCTGGTGAACGGAGCGGTCTCCGAGGCGATGACTCGTCAACGCTCGGAGTGACCGGGGGCGGACATCACGCCCCGACACGCGAGAACGTACTTGTCAGACCGTTGCGCCCTGGGTGGGGGGAGGCGGCACGTGTCGATCGAGATGCCGCACCGCGCAAAGCGTCTTTCTATTCGTCCGGGCGCGGACTTCTCTCGCACCGGCGAACGGATGCGGAGAAGCCGACAAGAGTTGCTGACACGAGTCGCCCGGGTTGTGGGCCAGGTCAGTGAACAGGTCGTGCCGCCCCAGGACAGGGCGCCTCGGGGCACCGGTAAAGCCTGACGTTCAATGCCCAATACCCATGACGCAGCAGGACAAGGCAACTCATCACATCGCGCCCTCCGCGGTACCTCGCATCAAACTGACTTTTCGGGCTACCCAAGTGCACCCAAGGAGGCTATATCCCCGGAAAACGTTTTCCTTGGATGAACACGAGTCGTGAGCCCGCGTGCTACCCCCACGCGAGCAAGCGGCCCTGTGGTGTTCCGGTGCTTGTACCCGACGACAACGAGATTGGCACGGCATGACGAGCCGCGCCACGCACGGAGACACTCATGCAATCAGCCGTCATCGCCAGCAGCGCTCGCGTCTCCAACCGCTATCGCTGGACCGTGTGTGCGCTGCTGTTCTTCGCGACCGTCATCAACTACATGGATCGGCAGATCCTCGGCCTGCTCGCGCCGATCCTCCAGAAGGACATCGGCTGGACGCAGGTGGAGTACGGCCGCATCGTCATCTCGTTTTCGGCCTTCTATGCGATCGGGCAGCTGTGTTTCGGCCGCATCGTCGATTGGCTCGGCACGCGTGTTTCGTACGCGGTGGCGATGGTGATGTGGAGCGCGGCGGCGATGCTGCATGCGGCCGCGGGCACGGTGGCCGGCTTCGCGTTCATGCGGGCATTGCTCGGCCTCGGCGAAGGCGGCAACTTTCCGGCCGCGATCAAGGCGACCACCGAATGGTTCCCGCGCCGTGAGCGCGCGCTCGCCACGGGCATCTTCAACTCGGGCGCGAACATCGGCGCGGTCTTCGCGCCGGCCATCATTCCGCCGCTGGCGCTCGCGCTCGGCTGGCGCGCCGCGTTCGTGATCATCGGCGCGATCGGCATCGTGTGGATGCTGTTCTGGCTCACCATCTACCGTCCGGCCGATGCCGCCACGCAGGCGGCCTACGAGGACGCCGAACCGGTGCACGCCGACACGGGCACCGGCTCTCCCGGCTGGGGAGTGCTGATCCGAAAGCGCCAGACCTGGGCGTTCCTGCTCGGCAAGTTCCTGACCGATCCGGTGTGGTGGTTCTATCTGTTCTGGCTGCCGAAGTGGCTCAACGAGGCGCGCGGCATGGACCTGCAGCACATCGGGCTGCCGCTCGTGTGCATCTATGCGCTCACGACGATCGGCAGCATTGGTGGCGGCTGGATTTCATCCACGCTGCTGCGCAACGGCTGGAACGTGAACCGCGCGCGCAAGACGGCCATGCTGATCTGCGCGTGCTGCGTATTGCCCATCGCCTTCGTCTCCCAGGTGGACAATTTGTGGGCCGCGGTGGTGATCATCGGACTGGCGGCGGCGGCGCATCAGGGCTGGTCGGCCAATCTCTACACCATCGTGTCGGATCTCTTTCCGCAGCGCGCCGTCGCCTCGGTGATCGGCATCGGCGGAATGGCGGGCGCATTCGGAAGCGTGCTGTTTTCCGAGGTCATCGGACAGGTGCTCCAGCGCACCGGCCACTACTGGGTGCTGTTCGTGATCGGTGCACTCGGCTATCTTCTCGCGCTCTCGATCATGCATCTGCTGGTGTCGGACATGAAGCCCGCCAGCCTCGAGGCGTGAGCACCGGGGAGTCCAACACGCCGCGCATCGCCCCCGCGCGGCCGCCGCTCGTGATGCGGCTCATCCGCGCCGGGCGGTGGACTCGCGCACGATGAGCCGCGGCTCGAAGGTCGCGTACCCACTGTCAGGCCCACCGCCCAGTGCGTCGAGCAGTTTGAGCATGGCGAGTTCGCCCATCTTCTCGCTCTGGATGTCCACCGTGGTGAGCGACGGTGCCGAGTACTCTCCGTACGGCACGTTGTCGATACCGGTCACCGACACGTCCTGTGGCAGCCGGAACCCGAGCGAGGCCGCTTCCTTCATGAAGCCGAGCGCGATCAGGTCGTTGTAGCAGATGACCGCCTCGGGCCGGTTCGGCCCCAGCATCACGCGCGAGCACGCGCGTTCACCGGCCTGCGCGGTGGGTGCATTCGCATCGTGGACCTCGAGGGTCAGGCCGGACTCGGCGAGGCATGCGCGGGCGCCGCGAATCCGCTCGTCGTTGATGCGCGCCTGCCCGAAGCCGAGGTAGGCGATGCGCCGATGTCCCTGGTTCAGCAGATGCTGCGCGAGCATGTAGGTCGCCAGCTGGTTGTCGATGCCGACGCTCGGAATCGGCAGCCGCTGGCTGCGGCGCAGCAGCACGACGGGCTTGTTGAGCTCGAGCAGCCATTGCAAGGCCTCCTCGGGCATGCGCGAGCTGACGATCAGACCGTCGACGCGCTGGGCGAGCGCCTCGATCAGCGGCCGCTCGCGCGCCTGGTTCTCCTCGGTATCGACGAGCAGCAGCGTGTAGTCGTGCTGCAGCGCGACGCGGTTCGCGCCCTTCACGACACTGGTGAAATGCGGGTTGCTGATGTCGAGGATCGTCAGGCCGATGGTGCGCGTCTCTCCGGTAATCATCGAGCGCGCCAGCGGATTCGACCGGTAGCCGAGCTTCTCGATGGTCGCCTTCAGCTTCGCTTCGACCGGCGCGGAGAAGCGCTGCGCGCCGTTGATGTATTTCGACACCGTGGCGACCGACACGCCCGCGGCGGCCGCCACGTCGCGAATGGTCGGTGAGGGTTTTTTCATCGTGTTAACCAATTTTCGCAGGAAAGCAGCCCGTGTGGTACGGCAAAAGTCGGTGCCCCCGGGCCGCAGGTGTCCGCATGACACTGCCCTGGCCGGAAAACGTTTTTCCCCTCATGGATTCTCCGTTAAGGTCCGGCTCCATTTTCCCGCCCGGGCTGGCGAATCACTCCCCTCTGGGCGAACGTGTCCGCAGTCCACTCCGAGTATGAGGTGCTCTCGATGACCAACCCCTCCGCGCCAAGCAAACCCTTCCGGCGACTGCTTCTGACCGGCGCAGCCGGCAACCTCGGCCGCCAGCTGCGCGGTGCGCTCGCCCAATGGGCGGACATCGTCCGCGTCACCGACCTCGCCCCGCTCGGCGAAGCCGCCGCACACGAGGAAGTCGTGCAGGCCAACCTGGCCGATCGGGAAGCCGTCTACCAGTTGCTGCAGGATGTGGATGCGGTGGTGCACCTGGGTGGTATCTCGGTCGAGGCGCCGTTCGACGATCTGCTCGAAGCGAACATCCGCGGCACCTACAACCTGTACGCGGCGGTACACAAGCATGGCGTGAAGCGGGTGGTCTTCGCGAGCTCGAATCATGCGATTGGATTTCATCCGGTCACCGAGGTGCTCGACGCCGATTCTCCGCTGCGGCCCGATTGCCTGTACGGCGTGACGAAGTGCTTCGGCGAGTCGCTGTCGCGCTACTACTTCGACCGCTTCGGCATCGAGACGGTGTGCCTGCGCATCGGCTCGTCGTTCGAGGAGCCCAGGAACCCGCGGATGATGGTCACCTACCTGAGCTACCGAGACTTCATCGAGCTGGTGCGCTGCTCGCTGTTCACCAATCGGGTCGGGCACGCCATCGTCTATGGCGTGTCGGACAACCCGATGAAATGGTGGGACAACACCAAGGCGTCGTTCCTCGGCTTCCGGCCGAAGGACAGCTCGCAGCAGTTCGCCGAGCGCTTCCCGCCGAGCGCGCCGACCGCGGATCGCGACGATCCGGCACAACGGTTCCAGGGAGGCGCGTTCGTGCTCGGCGAGCCGATGGAGCGCAAGCGATGAGCATGAAGGTGAGCGTCGAGCGCATCGACGTGGCGGGGCGCGCGCAGGTGGGCGAGTGCCCCGTATGGCGCGCGTCGGAGCAGGCGCTGTACTGGGTGGACATTCCCGCCTGCCGGATCGTACGGCTGCACATGGGCTCGGGCCTCCGTTCCGAATGGGTCCTGCCGGAACATGTGGCGTGCCTCGCATTCGACCGCGGGGGGACGGTGCTCGCCGGGCTCGAGACGGGACTCTTCGCGGTGACGCTTGCCGCCAGCGGAGCACCCGGCGCACCGGCCGAGGTGCGGCTTCGCCGGCTCGCCGCGCCAGCCTTCTCCGCGCCCGGCATGCGTTTCAACGACGGGCGCTGCGATCGCCAGGGGCGCTTCTGGTCCGGCACCATGGTGAAGGACATGTCGCTTGCCAGCCCGGCTGGCGCACTGTTCCGCTTCGACGAGCATGGCGTGCTGTCGGCGCCGATCATCGATGGACTCATCACCCAGAATGGGCTGGCATGGTCGCCGGACGGCGCGACGATGTACTTGTCTGATTCGCATCCGACACGCCGGACGATCTGGGCCTTCGATTTCGACACGGAAACGGGCACGCCGCACAACCGGCGCCTGTTCGCCGATCTGCACCACTACGCCGGCCGACCCGATGGTGCCGCCATCGACGCCGACGGCTGCTACTGGACATGCGCGAACGACGGGGGGCGGCTGTTGCGATTCACGCCGCAAGGCAAGCTGGACCGGGAGATCGCGGTGCCCGCAGTGAAGCCGACGATGTGCGCGTTCGGCGGTAACGATTTCGATACGTTGTTCGTGACATCGATCCGGCCGGCGGGCAGCACTTCGGATGACGACGGCGCGGTATTCGCCGTGAGGCCGGGCGTCCGCGGCCTGCCGGAGCCGGAGTATGCCGGCACGCTGTAATGGTGTCGGGCGCGGCCGCGTTGACCGAGAACCCATCCATGCCGCCACGCCCCTCTCCGCACCAGCAACCAGGGGGGACGTCGGTCGCGACTCGCCGCGTGCTCGGCCATGAGACCTCATGGACACTCATTGGGTGCGAGTCGTCACCGTGGAGATGTTGACATACGAAAGACAAATTCGAGATAATCATGTAATACATGAAATCACGAAAACTTTCCACTTTGAGTGTACCGCGTGAGGGCACCCTCGAGATGAAGCCGCCCACACGCGCCTCTCCCATCCACGTGCCGGTCATGCTGGCGCTCGCCGCCACCACGCTGACGTGGGTTCCGGCCCCAGCCCTGGCCCAGCCGCCCGAGCAGATCATCAACGGCACCTTCGACTCCGGCCACGCGCCCTGGTGGGGCACCAGCAACATCACTCTCGACTCGAGCAGCGGTGAACTTTGCGCCGACATCCCCGGGGCGACCGTGAACCCCTGGGATGTGATCATCGGCCAGGACAATGTCTCGCTCGTCGCGGGCGAGACATACCGGTACAGCTTCGTGGCGACCGCGACGCCTGACTTTTCTGGCAGGGCGCTGATCCAACTTCCCGTCGACCCGTGGACGCAGTACCTGGCCGTCTATCCGCAAATGACCGCGGAGGCCAATACGTACACCTATACCTTCACCTCGCCGGTGAGCCTGCCCAACGCACAGGTGGCCTTCCAACTGGGCGGAAGTGCCACACCGTGGCGCTTCTGTGTCGACAACGTGTCCCTGCAAGGGGGAGCCCCGCCTGATGTCTACAAGCCGGATACCGGCCCCCGCGTCAGGGTCAACCAGGTGGGCTATCTCACCCACGGTCCGAAGAACGCGACCGTCGTCACCGAGGCCACGAACGCGTTGCCGTGGCAGCTCGTCAACGGCTCCGGTGCGGTGGTGGCGAGCGGCTCGAGCACCCCTCGTGGCGTGGACGTCAGCTCTGGCCAGAACGTCCACTCCATCGATTTCAGCGGATACGTCGTGGCCGGAGTGGGATACACCCTGGTCGTCGATGGTGAGACCAGCCGCCCGTTCGACCTCGGCGGCAATCTCTACGGTCAGCTGCGCGATGACGCATTGAAGTTCTACTACCCGCAGCGCAGCGGCATCGAGATTCTCGAGAGCCTGAGGCCGGGCTACGCCCGTCCCGCCGGACACCTCGGGGTCGCGCCGAACACCGGAGATACCGCCGTGCCGTGTCAGCCGGGCGTCTGTGATTACACGCTCGACGTCTCCAGTGGATGGTACGACGCGGGCGACCATGGGAAGTACGTGGTCAACGGCGGAATCTCGGTCTTCCAGCTCATGAATGCCTTCGAGCGGACCCGATACGCCCGGGCCGCACGGCCGTTCACGGACGGTCAGCTCGCCATCCCGGAGAGCGGAAATGGTGTGCCGGACATCCTCGACGAGGCACGCTGGGAGATGGAGTTCCTGCTCCGCATGCAGGTGCCCGCGGGCAAGCCGCTGGCCGGCATGGTCCACCACAAGATGCACGACGATTCATGGACCGGCCTGCCGCTCCTTCCCCACCTGGACCCCAAGCAGCGTGAGCTGCACCCGCCGTCGACGGCGGCGACGCTCAACCTCGCCGCGACCGCCGCGCAAGCGGCACGTCTGTTCGCCCCGTACGATCCGGCTTTCGCGCGGCGGAGTCTGACGGCGGCGCGGGCGGCGTGGGCCGCGGCGCTCGCCCACCCGGCACTCTACGCCAGCCCGTCCGACAGCAACGGAGGAGGCACGTACGAGGACTCCGACGTCAGGGACGAGTTCTACTGGGCCGCCGCGGAGCTCTTCCTGACCACTGGTGAGACGCCATTCCGTGATTTCGTGCTGGGTTCTCCGCTGCACACCGCCGACATCTGGACCGAGCAGGGCATCAACTGGCGGGAGGTCGCCGCGCTGGCACGCATGGACCTGGCGATGGTGCCGAGCAACCTGCCGGACCGTACCGCGGTGCGGCAGTCCGTCGTGACGGGCGCCACGAAGTACCTGGACATACTCAACGCCCATGCGTACGGACTGCCCTACGCGCCCTCGGACAACATGTTCGCGTGGGGCTCCACCAGCCAGATCCTCAACAACATGGTCGTCATGGCGACCGCGCACGACATCACGGGCGACAAGCGCTTCGCCGACGGCGTCGCGCAGGGCATGGACTACATCCTGGGCCGCAACGCCCTGAACATCTCCTACGTCACTGGCTACGGCGAGGTGAGCGCCAAGAACCAGCACAGCCGGTGGTACGCGCACCAGCTCAACCCGGCGCTGCCCCACCCGCCACGGGGCACCCTGTCGGGTGGTCCGAACTCGTCCCTCCAGGATCCGATCGCCCAGCAGAAGCTGAAGGGCTGTGTGGCCCAGTTCTGCTTCATCGACGACATCGAGTCCTATTCCACGAACGAGCTGACCATCAACTGGAACGCCCCCCTGGCCTGGATCGCCGCGTTCCTCGCCGGTCAGGGTGACGGGTCGGCCGCTCCCGCCGCCACTTGTCAGGTCAGCTATGTCAAACAGGACGAATGGAGTGACGGCTTCAACGTCCAGGTCACCCTCCACAATACCGGCGCCAGCGCCATCAACGGCTGGACCCTGCGCTGGTCATTCCTGGGCGGACAGACCGTCACCCGGGCGTGGAGCGTGGACGCCGCACAGTCCGGCTCCACGGTCAGCGCGACCCACCTGCCATGGAATGCCCTCATCCCACCGGGTGGAGCGGTTTCCTTCGGCTTCCTCGGAGCTCCGGCGGCGGAACCGAATCCCATTCCGGCGCTGTTCACCTTGAACGGCGCCGCCTGCCTGAACAGGTAGGGGGGCACCCAGATAGAGGCGTCCCACGACTCGGGAGGGGGGCCGTCTTCTGCGCGCGGGGGCCCCTGGGAAGACCAGGGGCCCCCGTCGTGATTCAGGCCTGGATGGCTGAGTGATTGATTGCGCGGGGCCGAGCAACCCCTCGACATGGATTGAGGCGGACGGGACCCGTGGGAGCCGTGAGAACCTCCCAGGTCGGGGTTGGGCGCACTCGTTCCCGGGGATATGCTCCGACGCACCTCATGGGGCACGGCGACGACATGGAAGATGGCGATACGTACACGTCTCCCTCGGAATACGTTCCGGGTACGACGCTTCGCCAGGGCGCCACCATCGCCAACCGCTTCACCGTCGAGAAGCTGGCCGGCCGCGGCGGCATGGGCGTCGTCTACCGGGCCATCGACTCGCGCACCGGCCAGCATGTCGCCCTCAAGCTGATGCATGCCGTCACCTCTCCGGAGGCCGCCTACCGCTTCAAGCGTGAGGCCTTCCTGCTCTCCGAGCTGCGCCACCCCGCCATCGTCTCCTACATCGACCAGGGTGTCCTCGAAGCGGGTCAGCCCTTCCTGGTCATGGAGTGGCTCGAGGGCGAGGACCTGGCCCGTCGTCTGAGCCGTCAGCCCCTCGGCCTCTCCGAGAGCCTGGCCCTGCTGCGCCGTATCACCGAGGCGCTCGCCACCGCCCACCGCCAGGGCATCGTCCACCGTGACATCAAGCCCTCCAACCTCTTCCTGCGAGGGTGGCGCCCCGAGGACGTGGTGCTGCTGGACTTCGGGCTGGCCCGCCATGCCGTTGCCACCCCGGTGGCCGTGACGGGCAACGACGCGGTGCTGGGGACTCCGGGCTATATGGCCCCGGAGCAGGCCTCCAGCCAGCCTCACCTCACCCCCAGCGCCGACATCTTCTCGCTGGGGTGCGTGCTCTACGAGTGCCTCACCGGCCAGCCGCCCTTCGCCGCACCCCACTTCGCCGCCGTGCTGGCCAAGATTCTCATGGCCGAGCCGCCCCGTCTTCACACCCTGTGCCCCAGCCTGCCTCCGGGCCTGCAGGTGCTCGTGGACCGCATGCTGGACAAGGACCCACGGCGGCGGCTGCCGGATGCCACCACTCTTCTGGAGTCGCTCGCGGCCTTGGACTCCGTCCCCACGCTGCAGTTGTCGCCCGCTCCCGCCTCGGAGCCACCGCCCGTCCAGGCCGCGCACGGGCCACAGCTCGTCGGCGTGCAACAGCAGCTCGTGAGCATCCTGCTGGTGTCGCTCCGCCCCCTGGCAACGGGCACGCTGGAGGAGGGTGAGACCCACAGGCGCTCGCTGTGCGATGCGCTGCGCACGATGCTAGCGCCTTATGGTGGCCGGGTGGAGCTGCTGGCGGACGGCTCGCTGGCGGCCACGCTGGTGCTGGAGCGCGACACCGCCACGGACCAGGCGGCCCTCGCGGGCCGTTGCGCCCTGACCTTCAAGGAACGCTGGCCGGACGCCGGGGTGGTGCTGGTGACCGGGCTCGGGGTCCTGAACCAGCACCTGCCGGTGGGGTCCGCCATGGACAGGGCGGGGCAACTGCTGCGCGAGCTGGAGGGGCCAGGCGCCTCCTCGTCCCTCGTCGTGCTGGACGAGGTGACGGCCGGGCTGCTCGGTCCCGGCTTCCAGCTGTCCCGCTCCGCCGCTGGCACCTACCTGCTGCACGGTGAGCAGCTCGGAACCGACGAGTCCCGCCCCCTGCTGGGCAAGCCCACCCCCTGCGTGGGCCGCGCCCAGGAGCTGGCTCTGCTCGAGTTCACCTTCACCTCCTGCATGGAGGAGCCCGCCGCCCGCGCCCTGCTGGTGATGGCTCCGCCGGGCACGGGCAAGTCCCGGCTGCGCCACGAGTTCCTCCGCCGCATCGAACGCAGGGCCCCCCAGGCCCTGGTGCTGCAGGGGCGCGGCGATCCCATGAGTACCGGGGCCGCCTCCAACCTGTTGGGCCAGGCGCTGCGGCGGCTGTGTGGCGTCGTGGAGGTGGCCAACCTGGAGGCGCGCCGTACGAGGTTGTACGAGCGCGTGGCCCGGCACCTGCCGCTCCCCGAAGCGCGGGAGACGGCCGAGTTCCTGGGTGAGCTCTGCGCCATCCCCTTCCCCGAGGAGGACAGCCCCCGGTTACGCGCGGCCCGGCAGGACCCACGACTGATGAGCGCCTTGGTGGGCAAGGCGCTGGTGACCTTCCTCCGGGCCGAGTGCGCCCACGACCCGGTACTCCTGGTGCTGGAGGACCTGCACTGGAGTGACGCGCTCACCGTGAAGCTGGTGGACGAGGCCCTGCGGGAGCTGGCCGAGCACCCCTTCATGGTGCTGGCGTTGGCGCGGCCGGAAGTGAAGGAACTCTTCCCCGGCCTCTGGGCCCGGCGCGTGCTGGAGATGCCGCTCAACGGGCTCAGCCCCAAGGCCGGTGCCCAACTGGTGCGCGAGGTGCTGGGACCGCGAGCGACCGACTCCGTGGTGCGGCGCGTGGTGGAGCAGTCCGATGGCAATGCCCTCTTCCTGGAAGAGCTCATCCGCATGGAGGTGGAGGGACGCGGGGAGGCACCACCGGAGACGGTCCTCGCCATGCTCCAGGCCCGGCTGATGCGGATGGAGCCGGAAGCCAGACAGGTGCTGCTCGCCGCCAGCTTCTTCGGACGCACCTTCTGGTCAGGGGGCGTGCGGGAGTTGTTGGGAGAGCAGATGCCGGACGGCAGGCTGGAGGAGCACCTGCGGCGGTTCGTGGAGCAGGAGGTCATCGAGCCCCAGCCGGAGAGCCGCTTCCCCTCCGAGGTCGAGTACCGCTTCCGTCACGCCCTGGTGGTGGACGCGGCCCATGGACTGATCCCCGAGGCCTATCGGCCCGTGGGCCACCGGCTGGCTGGCACCTGGCTGGAGCACAGGGGCGAGTCCGATGCGATGGTGCTCGCCCACCACTACCAGCTCGGCCACCGGCTGGATCGCGCCGCCCATTTCCATACCCAGGCCGCCGAGCAATTCTTCGAGCGCAATGACTTGCAGGGGACGATGCGGTGCGCCGACGCGGCGTTGGCCTGCGGGGTGAGCGGCGAGGTCTTCACCCGCCTGCGTGCGCTCCAGGCCCTGGTGGCCCTCTGGATGGAGCAGTTGCCGAGAGCCCTGGAGCTCGGCACTCCGGTGCTTCCCGCGCTGAAGGCAGGCAGCCAACCGTGGTGCTGGCTGTCGGGGGGGTTGATTCTCGCGAACGCCTTCTCCGGGAACCAGGAGGAGACGGCCCGGCTGGGCGGACTGCTGCTGCGCACCAGGCCAGAGCCCGAGGCGATCGCGGTCTACGCGGAGGCCATCTCCCATCTGGGCTCCGCGTTGTTCTGGAACGGCTGGCACCAGGGGGCGGAAACCATGCTCAGGCGCATCCAGGAGGTGGGGGCCGACGTCATGGCACATGACGCCATGACGCGTGGCTGGATGAGGTTGTTGAAGTGCCAGCTCATCCACTTCTTCGAGAACAAGCCGTGGCAGGCCTTCTCACTCGCGGAGATGGGGATGCGCGACTTCCTCGAGGTGGGCGCGGAGCGCGATGCATGCATGATGCAAATCGTCTCGGGCTACTGTCTGGCCGAACTGGGCGACCAGCCCCGCGCCGTGGAGTTTCTCCGGGAGGCCCTGGCCACCGCGCTTCGGACGGAGCAGCACCTCATGGCGCCCCATGGCCGGTACTACCTGCTCCAGGCGCTCTCCCAAGGCTCCGAGCCGGCATACCAGCAGGAGGCCTATTCACTGGTGCACGAGTGGATGGACAGCGAGGACGCCCCCGCATTCAGGCGAGGCATGTGGTACGCCACCGGGGCCCAGGTGATGAGGGCGCAGGGGCAGCTCCTCGAGGCTGAATCGTTTGCACGCAAGGCGTGTGAGCTGCTATCGCCCTTCGTGGTCTGCCTGCTCTTCGCGCGCGGCGTTCTCAGTTCCATCCTGCTGTCCCAGGAGCGTGCCGAGGAGGCGAGGCAGGTCGCGGAACTCGGCGTCCGGGATCTGGAGCGGATGGGCAGTACGGGCGTGTATGCGGTGCCCTTGTACCTGGCGCTGGCGGAAGCCTGCCTTGCCCTGGGCGAGGTCAGCGCGGGAGAGTCCGCCCTGCGCCAGGCCTCGAGGTATGTGCACGAGCGCGCCTCCGATATCCCCGACCCCACCGCGCGCGAGCGCTTCCTGCGCCAGGTGCCCCAGAATGCCCGCACCCTCGAGCTGGCCCGCCAGCGTTGGGGTAGCAGCGAGAAGGTGTCAAAGGACTCGTTCTGACACCTCGGCGCCTACGAATCGTCTGACACCCTTCCGGGGGCTCACCCGGCCTCGTCGCTCCGAAGTGGCTCGGTCCGGAGGTCGCGCAGCACGGTGAGGACAGGTCGCGATTGTGCCAGCGAAGGGGCAAAGAGGGAGGGCTGCCCGGGATCGGCGAACACCGTCGCGAAGTCCTCGGGGGTCAGCGCTCGCACGAGCCGCGCCGCGAACGTCTCGCGCAGCAGCCGGGCATAGAACTCGCCATCGTAATCCCGAGAGTCACTCACGGCACCGTCCTCGGACCCGGGACTCCGGGCGCTGCCGTCATCATCCGTCTCCGGGTCGGGCAGCAGGCCCGCACGTCCTCCCACGGCGCGATAGATCCGGACCTGCTCACCGACAATCCAGTGGCTTCTCCCGCTCGCGAGCATGGCCTCGTAGGGCAGCTCTCGCCGGCGCCCGCGCGTGGCCTGGTACTGCTCGGGCGTCTTCGTCAGCCGGACCTGGGCCGACACCTCGAAGGTGCGGACCTCTCTCCGGCGCAGCGCCATCACCGTCGCGACGTAGGCCTCTCTCAGTCCCGGAATGTCACCCGACAGGAGACAGCCCAGGGCCCGGCGCAGAAAGCTCTCGCCGAAGGGCTCTGCCCGGCTGGAGCGAAACGCCACCCCGCGCAGGACGAGGGGCCCCGCATAGGGCTGGAGCACGTAGTTCTTCGGCTCGTGCGAGAGCATCGCGGCATAGCGTCCATCGAACTCGAGCTGCACCTTGGGCGGGAGCAGGGCCGCGACCTCGGACACCACCCGGCGCTCGTCGGCCTCGCGCCAGTCCTCTGGCACGGCGAAGTACACCCCATCCGTGTCGGCCTCCAGCAGCATGACGCCGCGCCGTGCCAGCTCGTTGCACAGCAGCCCCAGCACCTCGCGCCCGCGCCGTGTCACCTCGTTGGCGGCGTGGACATCCGAGAAGCGGGTGAGGCTTCCCGCCCCCAGGTAGCCGTAGGCCGAGTTGACGACGATCTTCATGGCCGCGGAGATTGCTTCCTGACCGTGCCGCTCCGGTGAGCCGGACGCCGCGGCACGCGCCCGTGCCTTGGCCGCCAGCCGCTGCTCCACCAACCGGTCGACCAGCGCGAGCAGGACGCCGAGCCGATCACGCCGGGGGCCGATCCGGTACTCGCGCATCAGTGAGGGATACAGGCTGGCGACGTCCGCCTTCACGACGTGCCGTGCCACCCCCGTGGCGAACAGGTGGAGCCCCGCGCCGCTGTGGGGCGTACCGTCACCAGGCTCATGGGCGGGCAGCGCGGCCCCCGCTCGGAGGTAGGCGCGCACCAGCAGCGGATCGATCACCCCGGTGGCAGGACCCGCGTCCGCGAGGCGCTCGTAGCGGCGCGGTGCCATACGGGCGAGCGCGAAGGCGGCCCCACCCAACATGCGCGCGACGCCCGCGGCCTCCGTCACGTCGTCGCGGGCGTACCGCCGCACGCGCTCGGGGGCATGGCGGAAGAACTCGTGCACCCGGGCCCCCGGGATGTACTCCCGCTCCGGGCCCGCGAGTCCGAGGTGGCGCGCGACGGCCTTGAGCCCATGGCCCGGCAGATCCCGCGCCGAGAAGTCGTGCCGCAGGACGGCATCCAGCGTGTCGATCAGTTCGCGCCCGGGCACCGTGTGCCGTACGCGACGCGCCGCCTCGCTGGAGCGCCCCGGAGTACCACGTCCGAAGGAAGCACCTCGTGCCGCGGGGCGCTGCCGAAGACCTGGAGCTCCAGCACGCCCGAGCGCCAGCGGTACGCCGAGCACCCGCGCCCGGTGGGCGAGGAAGGGCAGGTCGAAGCCGTGCAGGTTGTGGTTCTCGATCACGTCGGGATCGCAGGCCTGGACCCGCTCGACCAGCCGGCGGAGGAGGTCTGCCTCGGCATCGTCACCCTCACCGTGGCTCTCGAGTACCTCTGTTCTGCCCTCGGGGTCTCGCAGGGCCACGAGGAAGATGTGATCACGACTGGGATCGAGCCCGGTGGTCTCGAGATCGAACTGCAGACGGCGCAGATCGTCGAAGTCGAGCTCACGAAAGTACGTGCGCCCCGAGGCGATGAGGTACTGCTCCTCGGGAGGCAGCACGAGCGCCGTCTCCGTGCCCAGCTCTCGTAGGTGCCCGAGCGGACGGCCGAGACGCCGAGAAGCGCCATGGAGCACGGCTGAATTCAGGGCTCGCCCATCGTCCGCACGGAGCAGGTAGCGCAGCGCGCCCGGTCCCTCGAGTTCCTGCCACGTCACCCGGTTGGGCGCGGGTCCCTCGCGTTCGGGACGAAGCCTCGCACCGAGGTGCACCACGTCATCCAGTGAGGAGAGGAGCAGCCAGGGGCGGAAGCGCAGGTCCTCCCGCACCAGCTCGCCACGCCTGGGGAGTCGGCGCCAGACGAACGCGCGGCCGTCAGGCTCCGCCCAGACCGAGACGATGCCTGGTGTCGGGTCCCAACCCCAGAGCCATTCATCCTCCCGTGAAGTGGTCATCGTGATGGCTTCAGTGGCGCGTGAAAGCAGGGCAGAGCGTGGAACGACGCTCCCACATCCCAGACGGCGAAGGAAGACTCCCGCGCCAGCTCGGGCTCCCCGCCACATTGACAATCCCTTGTCATATGGACAATATCCTGTCCATGGTGAAGCTGACCGAGGAGGGAGAGGCGTTCACGGAGCTGGTGCTCGAGGTCTTCCGACTCAATGGCCTCGCGCTCGCGGCGGGGGATCGCTTGACCGAGCCCATGGGACTCAGCAGCGCCCGGTGGCAGGTGCTGGGGGTGGTGGAGCACGCTCCGGCACCCGTCGCCAATGTCGCTCGAATCATGGGACTGAGCCGCCAGGGCGTGCAGCAGACCGCCGATGCCCTCGAGAGAGATGGCTTCATCGAATACCTCGAGAATCCCCACCACCGCCGCGCGAAGCTCATCTCGATGACGGCCAAGGGTCGTGAGGCACTGCGGCGCGTCGAGGGATTCCATGCGCTCTGGGCGAACCAGCTCGGCGCCGGAATGAACCCGCGGCAGCTCCGCGCTGTCGTGAACGGCTTGAAGCAAGCGCGGCAGCTCCTCGAGAAGGACGCATCCGCCTCGGACGAGGCATGAGCTCACCCCAGGAGACACGCGTGACATCCACGATGACGATTCCGGTGCTTCCCTGTGCTTCTCTCGACGAGTCGCTGGAGTTCTACCGGCGCCTCGGGTTCCAGCAGACCTACCGGCAGACCACGCCGAACCCGTATGCAGTCGTCGAGCACGATGGGGCTCAACTTCACTTCGCTGGCGTGAAGGGGCTGAAGCCATCGGAGGCGTACACCACGTGCCTGGTGATCGTTCCGGAAGTCGAGCGACTGCATCAGGTCTTCGCCGAGGCGCTCCGCGCTGTCTTCGGCAAGCTGCCGGTCTCGGGGTTCCCGCGCATCTCGCGCATGAGGAAGGGACAGAGTCGTTTCACCGTGGTCGATCCCTCTGGCAACTCCGTCATCTTCATCCGGCGGAATGCGCCCGACGACTACGACGAGGGCCAGAAGCCACAATCCACATCGCGTCTCGGCAAGGCACTGCGCGCCGCGGCGCGGCTGCGAGACTTCAAAGGAGACGATCTCGCCGCCGCGAAGGTCCTCGATGTGGCGCTCGCTCGAAAGGAGCCGGCTCTACCCATTGAACGCGCGCGGGCGCTCGCCGCCCGGGCCGAGTTGGCCATCGTGCTCGGGGACGAGGCGTGCGCCCGGACCGCGAGGGAGGAGCTTCAGCGGCTCCCGCTCTCCGATGAGGAGCGCGAGCAATTCCGCGAGGAACTCGAAGCAGCAGACACCCTGGCGCGAACGCAGCGTTGACCATCCGCTCCACTGGGTGGACGGACGATTCCTGCAACCGGCGTGAGGAAGCGGAGCGAGCTGCCTGGCGCTACACGGCATGGCCACCCTTCTTGGGGAGGAAACATGCCCGGGATATGCTCCGGTGCACTTGCATGAAGGACGGCAACAACTCGGAAAGCGGCAACACCCATCCCACTCAGGTCATGCCGGGGACGGCGCTTCTCCGAGGCAGCATCATCTGCGAGAGATTCACCATCGAGGAGCTTGTCGGCCGCGGCGGCATGGGCTTCGTCTACCGGGCCGTCGACACGCACACCGGCCAGAAGGTCGCCCTCAAGCAGGAGACGCTGGCCATGCTGCGTCGCATCGCCGAAGCCCTCTCCACCGCGCATGGCAGGGCATCATCCACCGCGACCTCAAGCCCTCCAACACCGCGCGAGAGCGCTTCCTACATCAGGTGCCCGAGAATGCCCGCCCCCTCGAACTGGCCCGCCAGTGTTGGGGGGGCTCCGAACCAGACTGAGTTCCACTCGGGCAGCTCCGCCGATCGGACATGGGAAGACGGTTGGCAGTCTCGGGGGTGCTCTCGAGACCTTTCTCTCCATCTCTGGAAAGCACCTTCTCTCTATTGAAAATAGTGGCTCACGAGGTCGCACCATACGTTGGTGCATGAAACAAAATCGCACGAAGGACATACGGAGTCTTCAGTGGGATGATCTCAAGATATTCCTCGCCATCTCGAGAGAGGGCTCCCTGATAGCAGCGGCGCGGGCCATGGGGCTGACGCAACCCACGATGGGCCGCCGGCTCCAGTCACTGGAGAAGCTCGTGGGCTGCAAGTTGTTGAGGCGGACCTCCAGCGGGTACATCCTGACGGAGGACGGCATGGCGGTCTTGTCCCATGCCGAGCGCATGGAAGAGGAGGCCCTGGCCTTCGAGCGTCAGCTCGCCGCGCATGATGGTGAAGTCAATGGGACGCTGCGCGTCTCCGCCTTGGATTGGCTCGCCAGCCATGTCCTGGCGCCCGTCATCGCCCGGCTCCAGCAGCAGCATTCACGCATGGTGGTGGAACTCAGTATGGATCCCCGTCTGTTGAGTCTCGACCGGCGGGAAACCGACCTTGTCTTCTGCTTCAACCGTTTCGAGGAAGCCTATGTGGTGCAGCGGCGGCTCACGCACGTTCACTACGGGGTCTATGCCTCGCGCGCCTACCTGGAGCAGCGAGGGAAGCCGCATCCGTCCACGGGTGGCGTGGGCCATGATTTGATCACCATGGACTCGGCGCGCAGCCACCAGGCGGATGTCGTCTGGCTCACGGGGCGGCTGCCCAAAGCCCGTATCATCGGGCGCAGTAGCAGCCGCCACGTGCAGGCGCGGATGTGCGCCGAGGGAGGAGGACTCGCGGTGCTGCCCCTTCAGGTGGCGGAGTCCACTCCCGGCCTGGAGCAGGTGGATCTCGGCGAGCCACCTCCCGACCAGGATGTCTGGCTGGGCTACCATCGGGACTTTCAACACCATCGCCGGCTACGGGTGCTGCTCGACGCCGTCGAGGCCGCCCTCATGCTCGAGCATCCCAAGGGCATGAAAAGGACTTTTCCACCCCGGGCGCCGTGACCACCGGGGGAAAACCGCTCGCGGCTGTAATGCAGGCCGGGCTGGACACCTTTCTGGGTGTCGCGGCGAAACCCGGCCACTTCCGGCCGCTCCCACCGCACGCTGGAGAAGACCATGTCCCGCCTGCCCATCCCCACTTCCGACTCCGCCCCCTCCGCCACCCAGCCCATCCTGCAGTCCCTGCAACGCAAGCTCGGCCGCGTGCCCAACCTCTACGCCACCATCGGCCACTCTCCTGGTGCGCTGCAGTCCATGCTCACCTGGGAGGAGGCACTGTCGCAGAGCCGCACACTCTCCCGGCGCGAGCGGGAGCAACTCAACCTGCACGTCTCGGAACTCAATGGCTGCGGCTACTGCATCTCCGCCCACTCGGCCATCGGCAAGTTGGCCGGACTGAGCGAGCAGGACATCGAGGCGGCGCGCGTGGGCGCCGGCGCCAACGCGCGCGAGAATGCCCTCCTGGCCCTGGCGCGCCGCGTGGTGCGCACCGGCGGCCATGGCGCAGGAGGCGAGCTGGCCCGCGCGCGCGAGGCAGGCCTCACCGACGCCGAAGTGGTGGACGTCATCGCCGTCGTCGCCCTCAGGAGCTTCACCAACGCCGTGGCCGTCGTCGCGCAGACCGAGCTCGACTGGCCCAGGGCTCCCGCCCTTCCGGAGGCTTGAGTCCCACGTCGCATGGGGTTCCTGGTTGCCTGGAGGCCTGCTGGCTCCGCTGACAAACACAGCACGTAACCAGGAACAGGCTCGAAATAGGATTTTCAGATATTCCAGTGTACTCCTGGTTTAGACTGCCCCACCAGGAGGGAAGTGGAATGAGCGCTCGTCATAACGGAGTGCGCACCTGTGTCACTGGAATCCTGATGGTGCTCGGCGCGTGCACGCAGCCCCAGAAGGAGCCGGACGCCTCGGACGGCGGAGTGCCCTCCGCCGATGGTGGAAGCGTGGGCACCGAGCTCTCGCCGAACCTGATTCCGCAGGAGGAACTCTTCGACTGCCGCGGGGCCGACTCCGACGCTCCCACACGCATTCGCCGCGTCAACCGATGGCAGTGGACCCGCAACGTTGGCGGCTCCGTGACACGTGGATGGACCGGCTTCAGCTTCTACGACAATCCGCTCGATCCGGATCCACGCTCTCCCTACGGCAGCTACGCCGCCGACGACACGGTGGATGAGTCCATGGTCGAGATCATCCTCCCCATCGTGGACGAATACGGCGCGACGTGGGCCGGCCCCTACACCGGCTCGAACAGACTCGACCTGCTCCGCGAGGACAAGTCGTTGCGTTGCATGTGGGAGCAAACACAGCCAGGCACCGCGTGTATTCGCAACTACCTCGCCACGCTGCTCGAGCGGGGCGTGATGTACCGGCCGGCGCGCGCGGATGAGTTGGACCGGTTGGCGGCCTTCACCCAGTCGGTGCTCGCGCAGGAATCCTCCGATGGAGGCACGGGCGCACGTACCCACAGCCTCTCGCGTGTCGTCACCGCGGCGACCTTGATGAGCGGCGCGTTGTTCCGCGAGGAGCTGGGCACGCCGAGCGGCGACGGCCGGGTCGAGCTCGGTGAGTGGGAACTCGCGCAGCAGCTCGCCTATGCGCTGGGAGAGCGTGGCCCGGGCGCGGTTCCCACCTGGAGGTGGCCCTACACCTCCGCCTCCTCCAAGGGCCACTACGGAGACATCGCGGACGCGGCCCGGGATGGAGGGATTCGCTCACCGGAGGTCGTGGGCTCACTGATCGATCAGCACCTCGGCGGCGTGGATTCCACCCGCTTCGATCTGGTCCAGGACTTCGGCGAGCCGGAGCGTCCCCGCCGGGGCGAGTTCTGGCTCTCCGATGGCGTGGCGAACTTCTTCCGCCAATGGCTGGGCTACACGGAGGTGGAGGCGATCTTCAAGGAGCGACCGGAGGCGACCAGCGCCTTCGATGATGGAGAGCTGAGTGGCTACCGCGCGCAGGCCGCGGCCTGGGAGAATCTGCTCTCCGGCTACTACGGCGACGAGTCGACGCTGATCCAGCAGATGGACGACTTCGTCGCGCGCGCGGTGGTGAATGACGTCGCGGTGCTCGAGACCCTGTTGACCTCCCGGCGGTTCTTCCTCGCCGCGACCCGGGACTCGGGCTTCGACGGCAACGCCACGCGCTACACGGGCCAGCCCTACGGCACCAACGCGGAGATCGCCGCGACCAACGACGCGCGCTGGCGGATGCTCCCGGAAGCGGAGCGCGCCGGAGTGCTCACCCACCCGGCGTGGTTGGCCTCGCATGGCGGAAACTTCGAGGACGATCCGTCCGCGGTCCACCGGGGCAAGTGGGTGCGGGAGAACCTGCTCTGCGGCTATGTGCCCCCTCTCAGCTCGGTGCGCGTGGTGGCGCAGGTGGGGCCGCACGCGCCGGACAAGAACGCACGTGCCCGGCTCGAGGACGCCACCGGCAAGAGCGAATGCCAGGGCTGTCACTCGCTGATGAACCCGCTCGGCCTCACGTTCGAGATCTACAACCATGCCGGCTACCTGCGGACGAGGGACCACGCGCCCGACGGTGGATGGATGGCTCCCACCGGGCAGGTGATGTTGAGCAATCTGCCGGACCCGGGCTTGAACGGACCCGTGCGGGACGCGGTGGAGCTCAGCGAGAAGCTCGCCGCCTCGGGCTACGTGAAGCGCTGCTTCGTCCGCCAGGCCTTCCGCTACTTCATGGGCCGCGACGAAAACCGGAGCGATGCCTGCACGCTGGCGCGGATGGAGCAGGCCTACGACGCACACCAGGGCTCGTTCAAGGCCCTGCTGAGAGCCCTGATGACCAGCGACACCTGGACGACGCGCCGCGAGCCGGCGCTGGGAGAGTGACCATGCTGACCCGACGCGCGTTGCTCAAATCCGCCGTGGCCGCTGGAGTGTTCGCGCCGTTCTACCGCGAGGTGCTCGCCCAGACGGCGAAGCCCATGCGGCTGGTGCTGGTGCTGGAGTGCAACGGCATCTATCCCGAGGCGTTCCTGTCCAGCGGGACGCGCGCGGCCCTCGGTCCGAAGATCGGCACGCGGCACAACTTCCGCGACGTGTATCCCGAGACGTCGCGGGTCCGCACGGGTGATGGCCTCTCCAGCGCGTTGTGCCTGGGGCCGCTCGCCGGAAGCAGCGGAGCGCCCTCCATGGAGAACCGGGCGGCGGTGTTGCTCGGGCTGTCATCGACGATCGCCGGAGGTGGGCACTCGACGGGAACGGGGGCGCTGAGCTGCGCGGTGCATGGCTCGGCCGCCACCCTCGATGCGGTGCTGGCGCCGAAGCTCAAGCGCACCGCGCCCTTCGACGCCATCCGGCTTGGCACCAGCTCCGCGAGCACCCCCATCGTCTACGAGACGTGTGCGTACGGTCCACGCAAGCCCGCCGGCATCCTGGTGAACCCGATGCTCGCGTACAACACGATCTTCGGCTCGCTCTCGGCCAGCACGGCGGTGGGACAGGAGCGTCGGATGCTCTTCGACTTCGTCCGTGAGGACGCGAAGGCCGCGCTCGGGACCTTCAAGGGCAACTCCAACGAGCGCACGAAGCTGGAGCGCTACCTGGCCTCGCTCGAGGCACTGCGTGCGAGAGAGACGCAGTTGCAGGGAATGGCGGCGCGGGTGAAACCGCTGCTGCCCCCGGATCCGTCCGTGAATCCACTGCTTCAGGGAGGCAGCACCCCGCCCGACTCGCTCAAATGGCTCGAGGCGCAATTCGAGATCGCCACCACGGCGCTGCTGGGCGGACTGACGAACCTGGTGGTGCTGGCGGCGGGAACCTCGGGTTTCGACCTGGCCTATGACCCGAGCATCTCGCAGGTCGGGCGGCACAACCTCCAGCACGGTATCGACAACGCGGCCAACTGGACCGGCATCGCGGCGGTCACCCGGAAGCACGTGGCCCTGGTGGCGAAGCTCGCACGCGCGCTGGCGGCGACGCCGGAGCTCAACGCGTCCGGCTCGATGTTGGATCACACGGTGATCGTCTTGATGTCCGACAATGGCGAACAGCACCACTCGGAGGCACGGGAGTGGCCCAAGCTCGTCCTCGGTGGCAATGCGCTGGGGCTGAAGACGGATGGACGGACCGTGGTGTATCCGGCCGAGGGCACGGCACGCAATCGCCAGGTCTCCAACCTGTTCAACACCCTGGGCCACGCCTTCGGGGATACCGGCTTCAACACCTTCGGGGCGGAAGGACCGACGAGAATCGCCGAAGGCCCCCTGTCGGAACTGCTCGGGTAGGGGTGGACGGGCAGTAGAGGTCGTCCGTCCCCATCCTTGATGGCATGATGCCCTCCTCTCTTTTGGAGGGCTCCATGGAGCTCCGCATCCAGAACCTGTCCAAGCGCTACCCCAACGGTACGCAGGCGCTCCAGGGCGTCACTCTCACCATCAAGCCGGGCATGTTCGGACTGCTCGGGCCCAACGGCGCGGGCAAGTCCACGCTGATGCGCACGCTGGCCACCCTGCAGGAGGCCGACAGCGGCAGCGCCTTCCTCGGGGACATCGACGTGCTGAAGGACCAGGACGCGGTGCGCCGGGTGCTCGGCTACCTGCCCCAGGACTTCGGCCTCTATCCGAAGGTGACGGCCGAGGATCTCCTCACCCATCTGGCCACCCTCAAGGGCATTGCCAGCGCGCGCGAGCGCAAGCAGGTGGTGGACGCGCTGCTGCACCAGACGAACCTCCACCATGCGCGCCGCAAGCAGCTCGGCGGCTTCTCCGGGGGCATGCGCCAGCGCTTCGGCATCGCCCAGGCGCTGCTCGGCAACCCCAAGCTGCTCATCGTGGACGAGCCCACCGCGGGCCTGGATCCCGAGGAGCGCGTGCGCTTCCACAATCTGCTGAGCGAGATCGGTCAGGACGTCATCGTCATCCTCTCCACGCACATCGTCTCCGACGTGCGCGACCTGTGCCCGCAGATGGCGGTGCTCAACGGGGGCCGGGTGCTGCTCACCGGCGCGCCCGAGGACATCATCGCCCGCCTGGAGGGCCGCATCTGGAAGAAGTTCGTGGACAAGACGGAGCTGCCCGCGCTGCAGTCCGCGCTGCCCGTCATCTCCCACCGGCTGCTGATGGGCCGCACGCTCGTGCACGTCTACAGCGCCGGGGCGCCAGACGCCTCCTTCTCGCCGGCCGTGCCAGACCTCGAGGACGCCTACTTCGCCGCCATCAAGGGACACCTCGCGCAGGAGGCGACTCCCGCCCTCCAGGCCAACGCGGGCTGAGGAGCCACCCACCATGCTCTCCATCGCCCTCTTCGAGCTGCGCCAGCGGCTCAAGCTGCTGTCCACCTGGGTCTACTTCGGCGTCTTCTTCGTGCTCGCCTGCCTGGCGATGAACGCTGCGGGAGGCGCCTTCAAGAGCGTCATGGTGGGCGGAGGCTCCGGCGGCAAGGTGCTCGCCAACTCGCCCTTCACGCTGGTCAATCTCCT
This sequence comes from Cystobacter fuscus, assembly GCF_002305875.1. Lineage (NCBI taxonomy): Bacteria > Pseudomonadati > Myxococcota > Myxococcia > Myxococcales > Archangiaceae > Cystobacter > Cystobacter fuscus. Next base: position 10,818,487 of record NZ_CP022098.1, read on the forward strand.
CACCATGCTCGGCTTCTCCGGGGTCATCGTCACCGGAGGAGTGATGGGCCAGGCCGTCTACCAGGACTTCGCCCACGGCACGCACGCGCTCTTCTTCACCGCGCCCATCTCGCGCGCCCGCTATCTGCTCGGCCGCTTCCTCGGGGCCTTCCTCACGCTCGTCGTCATCTTCTCGAGCATCGGCCTGGGGGCCCGCTTCGGCGCCAGCATGCCCTTCCTGGATCAGAGCATGGTGGGCCCCACCGTGCCGGGCTCGTACCTGCGGCCCTACCTCGTCAGCATCCTGCCCAACCTCTTCTTCACCGGTGCGCTCTTCTTCGGAATGGCCGCGCTCACCCGCCGCATCCTCCCCGTCTACGTCGCCAGCGTGGTGCTGCTCGTGGGCTACCTCATGGGCAACAACCTGGTGAGGGAGCTCGACACGAAGTGGGTGGCCGCGCTGGTGGATCCGTTCGGGATGAACGCGCTGCGCCTGGGGATGGAGTACTGGACGGCGGTGGAGAAGAACTCCCTCCTGGTGCCACTCGAGGGCTGGCTGCTCGTCAACCGGCTCCTCTGGGTGGGCCTGGGCGTGGCCGTGCTCGGCTTCACCCTCCTGCGCTTCCAGCGCACCCACGCGTTGGCGGGAGGCCGCACGGAGGCCCCCGCCGAGACCGAGCCCGCCCAGGCGCCGCTCACGGCCCCCACCGTCACGCGTGACTTCCGGGGCACCACCTTCCTGCGGCTGCTCCCGCGCCTGGCGTGGTTGGATCTGAAGGAGACGGTGAAGAACGTCTACTTCCTGGTGATGGTGCTGGCCGGCATCATCATGGTCTTCGGCACCACGAGCCAGCTCGGCACCATCCATGGCACCTCCGTCTACCCGGTGACGTACCTGGTGGTGGAGCTGGTGGGCGGCGGCTTCAGCCTCTTCCACCTCATCATCATCACCTTCTATTCGGGCGAGCTCATCTGGCGCGAGCGCGATGCGCGCATGAACCAGCTCTCCGACGCGCTCCCCGTGCCCGGATGGCTGCCCTACCTCTCCAAGCTGCTGGCGCTGATGGGCGTGCAGGTGCTGCTCAGCGCGGTGCTGCTCGTCTGCGGGGTGCTGGTGCAGCTCTTCAAGGGCTATACCCACCTCGAGCTCGGCCTCTACCTCACGGAATTCTTCGGCTTCCGTCTGCTCGACCTGTGGCAACTGTGCGTGCTCGCGGTGGTCGTCCACGCGCTGGTGAACCACAAGTACGTGGGCCACTTCGTGATGGTGCTCTACCTGCTGGCCAGCACCTTCGCCCCGACGATGGGCTTCGAGCACGGCCTCTACAACTACGGCAGTGCGCCCCCGCCTACGTACTCGGACATGAACGGCTACGGGCCCTTCGTCGCGCAGATGGTGTGGTTCCGCGCGTACTGGACGCTGGTGGCGGTGGCGCTCGCCTTCGTCGCCCACCTCTTCTGGGTGCGCGGCACGGAGAGCACGACCGGGTGGCGGCTGCGACTGGCTGGCTCGCGGGCCTCCACGCCGGTGCGGGTGGGCCTGGGCCTGTCGGTGATGGCGGCCGTGGCCTCGGGTGCCTTCATCTTCCACAACACCAACCGCCTCAACCCCTACAAGACGGAGCACGAGCAGAACGCGGAGTCCGCCGACTACGAGAAGAAGTACAAGCCGCTCGCGAAGGTGGCGCAGCCGCGCATCGTCTCGGCGAAGGTGGAGGTGGACCTCTTCCCCGAGGAGCCGCGCATGCGGGCCCGGGGCACCTTCGGGCTCGTCAACAAGACGGCCGAGCCGGTGAAGACGGTGTACGTCAACCTGCCCACCGAGCTGAAGGTGTACCGGCTGGCGGTGGCGGGCGCGGAGTCCGCGTCCGAGCAGGACACGCGGCTGGGCTTCTTCACGTACACCCTGCCCACACCGCTGGCGCCGGGGGCTTCGGCCGAGCTCCAGTTCGAGCTGGGCCTGGAGCCGCGCGGCTTCCGCAACAAGGGCGCGCAGACGGCGCTCGTGGAGAACGGCACCTTCCTCCACAACACCCTCTTTCCGCGGCTGGGCTACGTGGATGACCACGAGCTCCGGGACGACGAAGCGCGCAAGAAGCAGGGGCTGGCCCCCAAGGAGCGCATGGCGGACGTGAACGACCTGGAGGCCCGGCGCAACACGTACATCGCCTCGGACTCGGATTGGATTTCGTTCGAGGCCACGGTGAGCACCTCGCCGGATCAGATCGCCATGGCCCCCGGTTACCTCCAGCGTGAGTGGACGGAGAACGGACGGCGCTACTTCCACTACACGATGGACAGCCCCATCCTGAACTTCTACTCGTTCCTCTCGGCGCGCTACGAGGTGAAGCGCGACACGTGGAACGACGTGGCCATCGAGGTCCTCCATCACCCGGGCCACACGTACAACGTCGAGCGGATGATCCAGGCGGTGAAAGACTCGCTGGACTACTACACGAAGAACTTCGGGCCCTATCAGCACCGGCAGGTGCGCATCCTCGAGTTCCCCCGTTACGCGAGCTTCGCCCAGTCCTTCCCCAACACGATTCCCTACTCGGAGAGCATGGGCTTCATCGCGAAGGTGGACCCGGAGGATCCAAAGGACGTGGACTTCCCCTACTACGTGACGGCCCACGAGGTGGCGCACCAGTGGTGGGCCCACCAGGTCATCGGCGGCAACGTGCAGGGCTCCACGCTGTTGTCCGAGACGCTCTCGCAGTACTCGGCGCTGATGGTGATGAAGAAGAAGTACGGCGAGGAGCGGATGGGCCGCTTCCTGCGCTACGAGATGGACGGGTACCTGCGCGGGCGCGCCTTCGAGCGCAAGCGGGAGATGCCGCTGCTGCTCGTGGAGAACCAGCAATACGTCCACTACAACAAGGGCAGCGTGGTGATGTACGCGCTGCAGGACTATCTGGGCGAGGACACCCTCAACCGCGCCCTGGCCGCGTACCGGCAGAAGGTGGCCTTCCAGCAGCCGCCCTTCACGAACTCGCCGGAGCTGCTCGCCGAGCTGCGCGCCGTGACGCCCGAGCACCTGCGCTACCTCCTCCAGGACTTCTTCGAGCGGATCACCCTCTACGAGAACCGGGCGCTGAAGGCGACGTACACCGAGGTGGAGGGCGGGAAGTTCGAGGTGAAGGTGACGGCCAAGGCGCGCAAGGTGGAGGCCAATGGCACGGGCACCGAGTCGCCCCTGAAGCTCGCCGACTGGGTGGAGGTGGGCGTGCTCGACGAGGACGGCAAGCCGCTGTACCTGGAGAAGGTGCAGGTGACGAAGGAGGACGTGGAGTTCACGGCGCGGGTGGACAAGCGTCCGGCGAAAGCGGGAGTGGATCCGCTCAACAAGCTCATCGACCGCAAGCCGAACGACAACACGGTGGCGGTGGAGAAGCTCTGAGCTGAAGAAAAAGGCGCTTCACGTGTCCCACTCCACCAGGAGTTGGCGAGGCACGCGGTGCACGAGGTTGGGCAGGTAGGTGACAGCCTCTCCGGGCGCGAGCCGCAGTCCGGGCAGACGCTGGAGCAGGAGCTCCAGGGTGAGCTGCGCCTCGAGCCTCCCGAGGGACGCGCCCACGCAGTAGTGGATGCCATGGCCGAAGCCCAGGTGCCGCACGGCGCTGGCGCGGTGGATGTCGAAGCGCTCGCCCTGCTCGAAGACGGACTCGTCGCGGTTGGCCGAGGCAAACAGGAGGAACAGGCGCGCCCCCTCGGGCAGGGCGGTGCCTCCGAGCTGAACGGGCCGCGTGGTCGTGCGCATCATGCCCACCACGGGCGAGTCGTAGCGCAACGTCTCCTCGACGGCGTTGCGCACGAGGTAGGTGTTCTTGCGCAGCTCGTCCCATGCGCCGGGGTGGCGCAGCAGGTGATGGAGCGCGGTGGCGAGCAGGTTGGTGGACGTCTCGTGGCCGGCGAACACGAGCACGCACGCCAGCGCCACGAGCTCATCGGTGTCCAGGGGCCTGTCTCCCTCGGTGCGCGCCAGCAGCAGGGAGGAGATGAGGTCATCGCGGGGCGACTCGCGGCGATCCTCGACGAGCTCGCGCAGATAGCGGCGGAAGTCGGCCACGCCGCGGGCGGCGCGCAGGTGCTGCTCGAGGGGGATGGGCACGAAGAAGAGCTTCTCGTCGTCGCACCACTGCTTGATTCGCTCGCGGTCCGAGGCGGGCAGGCCGAGCAGCTCCGTCATGACGGACATGGCCAGGGGTGAAATCAGCTGGGAGATGAGCTCGGCGCGGGGCTCCCCGTCCCGGAGCGTGTCGAGGTGCTCGCCGACGAGCTGCCGGATGCGCGGCTCGAGCGCGTTCACACGCGCCTGGTTGAAGGCCTTGCCCACCAGGGCGCGCAGGCGCGTATGGGCGGGCGGATCATCTCCGAGCAGGGGGTAGTCGGACGTGTAGCCGGCGGGCTCGAGGATGGCCATCACCTCGCGAGGCAGCGCCACGGGAGGGCGCAGCGTGTCGCGCGAGCTGTAGTGGCGCGGGTCCTTGAAGACGGTCATCACGTCCGCGTAACGGCTGACGAGCCAGAACTGGAAGGCAGGGGCGAAGGTGATGGGCGCCTCGCGTCGCAGCCGTGCGTAGAAGGGGAACGGATTCTCGAGGAAGTGGGGCTCGAGAGGAGTGAACTCGAGTCCGAGCTGGGAGGAAATCATGGCGCACATTGTGTCAGGTTCCGACCAGGGCATCTCGCTCGAAGCAGTTGAGCCAGCGCGTCACGAACGTCCAAGGCCTCGTTCACGAGGAGTCTCGGACGACTCGCGTGGGAGACCTTGGCTGACTGGGTTTATCTTCCCAAAAAGCGATGCCCGAGGAAAACCATGGAAAAATGGCTTTCGCCGTGTTTCCATGGTTTCCCATGAGCGAGATTGATTTGAGCCGTCGTGGATTCCTGCGTCTTTCCAGCATTGGCGTCATGTCCATGTATCTGGACAAGGGATTCGCCCCGGAGCTGTTCGCAACACCCACGGAATATTTCATCTACGTGGGCACCTACACGTCGTCGGGCGGAGAGGGAATCATCCTGTGCCGTCTGTCCATGGCGACGGGAGCCCTGCAGAAGGTCGCGGTCACCCGGAACGTGTCGGAGCCGTCCTTCCTGGCGATGGACCACCAGGGCCGCTACCTCTACGCGGTCAATGAGTTGGGATCCTACCAGGGGACGTCCAGTGGGGCCGTGAGTGCCTTCTCCGTGAATCCCACCACCCGGGCGTTGACCCTCATCAACCAGCAGGCCTCCCTGGGGAGCTCACCCTGCTTCGTGAGCGTGGATGCGACGGACAAGTTCGTGATGGTCGCCAACTACGGGGGCGGAAGCGTCTCCGTCTTCCCCATCCGGAGCGATGGCGGCCTGGGCACGTCCACCGACAAGGAGCAGTTCCTGGGCTCCGCCCCGCATGCCCACCAGATCATGACGGACGCCTCCAATCAGTACGCACTGGCCGCGGACCTGGGGACGGACAAGGTCATGCTCTACCGGTTCGACGCGCAGTCGGGCCGCCTGAACGCCAACACCCCGGCCTCGTTCTCCACGAAGCCCGGCGCGGGCCCGCGCCACTTCGCGTTCCATCCCAACGGGCGGTTCGTCTTCCTCATCAACGAACTCAACTCGACCATCACCTCGCTCGCCTACGATCCCACGCGGGGCACCCTGAGCGAAGTGCAGACGGTGTCGGCGCTTCCCACCGGGTACACCGGAACGAGCTACTGCGCGGAGGTTCGCGTCAGTCCGGATGGCCGGTTCCTCTATGGCTCCAACCGGGGCCACGACAGCATCGTCGTCTTCGCCGTGAACGCGGACGGGCGGCTGACCCTCGTGCAGCACGCATCCACCCAGGGGAGCTGGCCTCGGGATTTCATCCTGGACCCGACGGGGACCTACTTGCTGGTGGCCAATCAGAAGAGCAACAACGTCGTGTCCTTCAAGCGCGATGCCACCACCGGACGGCTGACCGCGCTCAGCCCCGCCTTGTCCCTCACGGCGCCCACCTCCCTGTTGGTGGCGACGTCCCCAGCCTGACGGGAGCGAGTGCACGACCTCACGCCCCCCCCCCCGAGTCGTACCTACGAGTCGTCACCTACGAGTCGTCTGACACCATCTCCTACGAGTCGTCTGACACCATCTCGAGCCCCCCGAGTCGTACCTACGAGTCGTCTGACACCCGTCTCCGGGACACCCGTCTCCGGTCTGACACCCGTCTCCGGTCTCCGACACCCGTCTCCGCAATGGCGCCGGACACTGGCCGTAGAAGGGGAAGTCACGATGCTCCAGGAGTTGCCCGCATGACCTCGCTCATCCATTCCTTCCTCGCGGTCCTCCTGTTCGCCACGCCCTCCCTGGCGGAGGACGGGGGAGAAGCCGCGTTTCACGACTCCACCTGTTCCATCAGCGTCAAGAAGAGCGACCTGTTCTCCCGGGGCACGACGCTGAGAGTGGAGGGAGCGCAGGGGGCGCACGACGCGGTGGCCCTGGATGGAAATGTGGTGGTACGCGCGGGTGCCACGGTGAAGGACGTGGTGGCGATGCGCGGCAACGTGACGGTGGAGGCCGGTGCCCGGGTGCTGGGCAAGGTGGTCGCGCTCGGCGGGGACGTTCACGTCGCCGAGGGCGCGATCCTCGAAGGGGAAGTGTCCGCCCTGGGTGGGCGGGTTCACGCCGCTCCGGGCGCGAAGCTGCGCGGGGAGAAGAACGAGCTGTCCCTCCAGGTCAACGGCAAGGACCCCGTCCAGCTGTTCATGGGCCAGCTCTTCTCGGGCGAGGCCTTCGCCAACTGCAAGCTGCGCGTCACCCAGGAGTGACGGAGCGAGGCTCGGGTTCCTTGGATGTACCCGGAACGCCCTCGGTGCAGCCCCTCCTTCCTGCCCTCCTCCCGGCCTTGCTGGCGTCCCCGCTCGATGAGTTGCTCACACCACTCGGGTTGCGCTCTGCACTCTACGAGTCGTCTGACACTCATCTCGGGACACTCATCTCGGCCCCCTCCCCTACCCTTTGGATTCTGGACCACCGCGCAGGGCCAGGCGCTCGCGGTGGAGGGTGTCCGCGAGGAAATCGGCCAGCGCCCGCACCCGAGCGGTGTGGCGCAGATCTCGGTGGAGGACGAGCCACAAGCCCCGCACCACCCCCTTGGAGACGGGGAGCACCCGGACGAGCCCGGGCACGGGATCGGCGAGGTAGCACGGCAGCAGGGCCAGTCCCATGCCGGCCTCGGCCGCGGCGAGCTGGGACTGCGGGCTGTTGCTCTTGAAGACGACGCGTGCGTTCCGGGCATGCTGGGCCAGCCAGCGCACCTCCGCCTCGGGCTGGAAGGTCTCGTCGAAGCCGATGAGCTGGTGCCCGGAGAAGTCCGGCGGGCGGGGCCTGCCGCGAGCAGCGAGGTAGCCCTTCGAGGCGTACAGCGTGGTGCCCACCTCCGCCAGCTGCCGGGTGACGAGCAGGGGCTGGGCGGGCCGGGCCAGCCGCAGGGCCACATCCGCCTCGCGGCGAGAGAGGCTGAAGGCGCGGTTGTCGGCCACCAGCTCCAGGGTGATGTCCGGGTAGCGCTGGTGGAAGTCCGCGAGCCGGGTGGTGAGGAACCGGCTGCCGAACGCCTCCGGCGAGGTGAGGCGCACGGTACCGGCGAGCCGGGCCTCTCCACCGGCCACGTCCCGGGCCGCCGCGAGGGCCTCCTCCTCCATCCGCTCGGCACGGGGCAGCAGCGTCTCGCCCGCGGGCGTCAGCAGGTAGCCCCCCGGCGTCCGGTCGAAGAGGCGCACGCCCAGCACGGACTCCAGCGCGGCCAGGCGCCGACCCACGGTGGATTGATTGACGCGGAGCCCGCGCCCCGCCGCGGACAGTGAGCCCGCGCGGTGGATTTCGAGGAAATAGCGAGCGTCGTCCCAGCCGAACATCGATGCAGGAATGCATAGCAGGTACGCGGAAACGGCGCTCGTCCATGCGCGAATGCGGGTGTTACCCAGGGGCCATGAGCACGCCCATGACCGACGTCGACGAGAAGCACGAAGAGACCCTGGACCCCGAGTCGCCCGAGGCGTGGGACGCCCTGCGCACGCTCGGCCGGCGGATGGTGGACGAAGCGATGGACTCCCTCCGCACGGTGCGCGAGCGGCCCGTCTGGCGGCCCCTGCCTCCCGGCGCGAGCCAGAGCTTGAACCCGCGGCGCCCGGTGCCCCAGGAGGGCGAGGGCGCGGAGGCGGCATACCGGGACTTCGTGGAGAACGTCCTGCCCTACCCCACCGGCAACATCCACCCGCGCTTCTGGGGCTGGGTGATGGGGACGGGGACGCCACTGGGCATGCTCGCGGAGATGCTGGCCGCGGGGATGAACTGCCATGTGGCCGGGTACGAGGACGCGGCGGCACGGGTGGAGGACCAGGTGCTCGCATGGTGCCGGGAGCTGCTCGGCTTCCCCGAGAGCGCGAGCGGCCTGCTCGTGAGCGGGGCCTCGATGGCGACCCTGGTGGGGCTCTCCGTGGCGCGGAGCGAGAAGGCCGGGGGCGACGTGCGGCGCACCGGGCTCTTCGGCCAGATACGGATGACACTGTACGCCTCGCGCGAGACGCATGCGTGCGTGCGTCGGGCGGCGGAGGTGCTCGGACTGGGGAGCGACTCACTGCGACTGCTGCCGGTGGACGCGAACTTCCGCGTGGACGTGGGCGCCCTGCGCGCCGCCATCGCCCGCGACCGGGCCGAGGGACTGCGCCCCTTCTGCGTGGTGGGCAACGCGGGCACCGTCAACACGGGCGCGGTGGATGACCTGGAGGCGCTCGCGGACGTGGCGCAACAGGAGGGCCTGTGGTTCCACGTGGACGGCGCGTTCGGAGCACTGGCGGCGCTGTCTCCCCGGCTGCGCCCGCTTCTGCGGGGCATGGAGCGCGCGGACTCGCTCGCCTTCGACCTGCACAAGTGGATGCACATCCCCTTCGAGGCGGGGTGCATCCTCGTCCGCTCCGAGGTGGCCCACCGCCGGGCCTTCGCCTACCAGACGGAATACCTCGCGCAGATGCCACGGGGGCTCGCGGCACGGCCCTCCATGTTCAGCGAGTATGGCGTGCAGCTCACCCGCGGCTTCCGGGCCCTCAAGGTGTGGATGAGCCTCAAGGCGCATGGCGCGGCGAAGTTCGCCCGCCTCATCGAGCAGAACGTGGAGCAGGCCCGCGCGCTCGCACGGCGGGTGGACGCGGAGCCGGAGCTGCAGCGGCTCTCGCCGGTGTCCCTCAACGTGGTGTGCTTCCGGTACGTGGGCCGGGGCGTACCCGAGGAGCGGCTCGACGCGTGGAACCGCGAGCTGCTCTGCCGCCTGCACGAGTCCGGCGTGGCCGTGCCCTCGTACACTACGCTCGGCGGGCGCTACTGTCTGCGCGTGTGCCTCACCAACCACCGCACCCGCCGCGAGGACCTCGAGCTCCTCGTCCACGAGGTGCTGCGGCTCGGCCGTGAGCTCGCCGCGGAGTCGGAGACGACGTCCGACTGAGAAGCATCTCGGGGAACGGGCGTCCGCCCGCACTGACGCCCCCCGGATGGTGTCAAAGGATTTGAAACCCCGGATGGTGTCAAAGGATTTGAAACGAGGGACTCGAACCCCGCCCCCCCCCCCGGATGGTGTCAAAGGATTTGAAACGAGGGACCCGAACCAAAACGAGACCCGGCGTGGACGGTTGAATCCACCCTCTTCAAATGCTTCCGCGGACTTGCGAGTTGGCGCGCGCGGTGCATCCGGCATGGCGGAGCGCACGCGGGGGGGGAAGGGTATGGGCTGGCCACTGAGGATGTTCCAGGAGGAGGGCTACTACTTCGTCACCTCCAGATGCTTCCAGGGACGACTGTTGCTGCGCCCCAGCGCGGAGGTGAACGAGGTGGTGGGCGGCGTGCTGGCCCGCGCTGTCCAGCAGAGCGCCGGCACCGTCCGGCTGTACGCCTTCACCTTCGCCTCCAATCACTTCCACTTGTTGGTGTGGGCACGAGGAGCCGCGCTCGCCGGTTTCATGCAGTACCTGCGCGCCAACCTGTCCAAGAAGGTGGGGAAGTTGGTGGACTGGAGTGGAGGCTTCTGGGAGCGGCGCTACTCAGCGGAGCCAGTGCTGGACGACACCGCGCTGGTGGGCCGGCTGCGCTACGTGCTGGCCCATGGGGTGAAGGAAGGCCTGGTGGACAGGAGCGCCGAGTGGCCGGGTCTCACGTGCTTGCCGCAACTGCTGGGGCCTGCACGGCGACTGTTCCGGTGGTTCAACTGGACGAAGCGCTGGAGCAAACGCGGAAGCGAGGACATGGCGGGAGAGGGGCGCTTCGCTCAGGAATGGGCCGAGCCGGTGGAACTGGAACTCGCGCCACTGCCGTGCTGGGAAGGACTGAAGGAGGAGGAGAGGCAACACGCGGTGCGGGGGCTCGTGGAGCAAGTGGAAGCCGAGGCTCAATCTAGGGGCAAGCCTGTCTTGGGGGCCAGAGCAGTGGAGGCGCAGCACCCGCATACCCGGCCCGAGCACCCCAAGAGGAGCCCGAGGCCGCTGGGGCATGCCTCCACGCGGCAGGCGTTGAAGGAGTTGCGCGAGCAGTACCGGGCCTTCGTCGCGGCATTTCGAGAGGCGGCAGCCCGGTGGAGTCGAGGGGATTTCTTGGCGCGCTTCCCGCCCTTCGCCTTCCCGCCGCGTGTCGCGCCAAATCGTGCTTCTTTGGCACCCTCCCTGGCTCAAGTTCTTTGACACCCTCTCTGGGTCACGCCCAGCATTTCCGCCGCACATCCCCGCCACACTTCACACGGACGTGCTCGTCTGGACGTGAAGCAAGCCCCCCCCGTCAGAACAGGACGGGCAGCTGCGCGAACCCGCGCAGGAGGGAGTTGCTCCAGTGCAACTCCTCGGAGGCGACGGCCAGCCGCAGCTCCGGCAGGCGACGAATCAGCGTCTCGAAGGCGATCTGACCTTCCATTCGCGCCAGGGGAGCGCCAATGCAGATGTGGATGCCCTTGCCAAACGCGATGTGCTTGTCGGCATCCGGGCGGGTGATGTCGAAGACCTCCGGATGGGCGAAGCGCGCGGGATCCCGGTTGGCCGACGCCAGACCGAGCATCATGGGCTCGCCCTTGGGGAAGTGCGTGCCGGCCAGATCCAGCTCCTCCTTGGCGATCCGCCGCGAGATGAAGTCGATCGGCCCCCAGTACCTGAGCGTCTCCTCGACCAGTCCCTTGACCAGGCTGGGGTTGGCCTTGAGCCTGGCGAGCTGCTCCGGGTGGCTCAGCAGCGCGAAGATGCCGTTGCCAATCAGGTTCACGGTCGTCACGTGCCCGGCGAGGTAGAGGATGAAGACCGTGGACAGCGTCTCATCCTCGTTCAGCTTGTCCCCGTCCTCCTCGATGCGCAGCAGCTGGCTGATCATGTCGTCCGCGGGGTTCTTCCGCTTGGCCACGAACAGCCTGCGCAGGTAGTCGGTGAACTCCCTCACCTTGGCCAGGCTCTCCGCGTCCCGGAACCCCCGACCCGCGTTGTTCTTGACGAGGTTCTCCGTCCACCCCTTCACCATCTCCCGGTCCTCTTCCGGGATGCCGAGCATGTCCGAGATGACCTTGACCGGCAGCGGGTAGGCGAACTCCGCGATGAGATCCATGCGCCGCTCCGGCCGGCTCTCCCCACGCTCGGCCGCCGCACGCTCGGCGCCATCCACGAGGTCCTCCGCGATCCGCTGGATTCGCGACCGGAGCGACTCCATGGCGCGCGGGGTGAAGCTCGGCTGGATCAGCTTGCGCAGCCGCGAGTGATCCGGCGGGTCCACGGAGAGCAGGCTCCGGGCCAGGGGACGCAGCTCGTCGGGAACATTGGGCAGCTTCTTCTTCTGCTCCTCGGTCAGCGCGGTGCGGGGATCCGACGAGATGCGGTCGTCGAGCAGGGCGGCGATCACGTCTTCGTACCGGGTGACGAAGAGATGCTCGTGCCCGAGGAACTCGATGAGCTCCGCGGACTTCTCCCCGGCCGGGGCGGCGTTGGCGCCCAGGGTGAAGCTCACCCGGGCCACGCGGCCCTGCTGTCGCAGCCGTGCGTAGGTCTCGGGCGAGATGTGTGGATCCAGGGTGAGGGTCACCACCTCCGTGGGCAGGGGCTGTGGAGCGGGCTGACCCTGTGCTGCATTGACGTCACGTTCTGCCATGTCGTCCTCCTTCACTCATCGGGTGGTCCTGCGGGAAGGTTGGAGCGGGCGCGCGCCCGTCTTGGCACGTCGGGTGGACCGCCTCCGGCCAGGCGTGCCGGCCGTGGGCCGCTCGTTGCGCGTGGCGGGCGTGGCGGCGGCCAGCCCGGGCAGACCGAGAGGTCGCTCGGGGCCATGGGGGAATGTTTACGCCATAGATGATATACGACGTAAAATACTATTCAAGCAGGACGAATGGATGCGCCCCGGGCCGAAGGGCCTCTGGCCGTGCGACGACCGTGCAGCGTCCCCTCCGCGATGAAGCCGCCCAGGTGGAGGACCACGGAACACGGACTCTAAGAAAACCCTCAATGTCCTCTCATGCGAGGGCGGCACGCGGCCTCTACGGTGCGCGTCATCATGGTCGTCGTCCTCGCCGCGCTCGTGCTGACCGCTTCGCCCCCGGAGGCCACTGCCCTGACCTTCGCGGAGGCGCTCGCGCTCGCCGGGCGCACCCCTGGCCCCGAGGGCGCCGCTCGCGCCGCCGAGGTCCGCCGCGCCGAGAGCGCCCGGTTGTCTCCCCTCGTCTTCAACCCCCAACTCACCATCGAGCCCGGCTACCGGCAACGCCCGGACGAGCGCGGCGCCGACCTGCGCGTGGGCGTGAGCCAGTCCTTCGGACTCGCCGGACAGGTGGGCGCCCGGAATACCGCCGTCCACGCCGAGCAGGCCGCGCTCGACGCCGAGGCCCTCGCCGCCCTGCTCACGCGCCGGCTCGCCATCGCCGAGGCGTGGCTGCGGCTATGGGCCGCCGAGCAGGCCGTCACCCAGGGCCTGCACGAGGTGGAGCTGGCCAGCTCCTTCCGCCAGGCCGTGGAGGGGGCCTCGAAGCTGGGAGCCTCCACGAGGCTGGAGCTGGCCGAGGCGAGCGCGTACCTCGCCGAAGCGCGGCTCTCCGTGCTGGACGCGGAGGGCAAGGTGGCGGAGCGCCGCGTGGAAATGGCGAAGCTGCTCGCCCAAGAGCCCACGCGTCCCCTCCAGACGCAAGGCTCGCCGCCCGAGGTGGAGCTGCCGCCGGACGAGGCACGGCGGTCGCTGGTGGCCCAGGCCTCCGGGCTGCCGGAGGCGCTGGCGCGGGTGCTCGGTGCCCGGATGGAGCGAGCGCGCGCGGCCGAGGCCCACGCCTCCCGAGGCTCCTGGCTGCAGGTGGGAGTCACCGGCATGCGTGAGTACGACGGGGCCACCGGTGGCGCCCTCACGTTGACGCTCACGCCGTCCCTGTTCGAGCGGGGCGAGCGGGACCGGGGCACGCTGCTGGCCTCCGCCGAGAAGCTCGAGGGCGAGGCGCGTGACGCGGGCCACCGGGCCTCCGCCGAGCTGGCGCTCTGCTTCCACGACGTGGAGCACTCGCGCGAGGTGCGGGAGACGCTCCAGCACCAGTTGCTGCCCGCCGCCGAGGAAGCCGCGGGGCTGCGCGAGCTCCTCTTCCAGTCCGGGGACTCCACCGTCCCCGAGGTGGTGCTGGCGCGCCGTGCGCTGGCCGCCGCCCGCATCCGTCTGGGCCATGCCCGCGCCGAGGAGTCCTGGGCGCGCGTGAAGGCCCGTCTCCTCATCGACGCCCTCTCCGGAGTCCCCACGCCATGAGATGCTCCGTGCTCCTCTGCTCCGCCGTCCTCCTGGGCACGGTGCTCGGTTGTTCCACGCCGCCCGCGCCGCCCGCGCCTCCTCCCGCGCAATCCAGCGCGCGCACCGCCTGGGTGCATCCGCGTCCCCCCCGGGGCGTGCCCCTCACCGAGGCCCCCGCGCAGGTGCTTCCACCGCCCGAGGGCGCCGCGGCGCTCGGCCTTCCCTTCCGGGGCAGTGTCACCCGCATCGGCGTGCGGCCCGGCCAGAAGGTGCGCAAGGGCGAGGTACTCGTCGAGGTGCTCATGCCCGAGGTGGTGCGGGCCGCGGGGGACTTCGAGGCCGCTTCGCTGCGCCGCGAGGCGTACGAGCGCCGCACGGCCCAGTTGAAGGCCCTGCGGGAGCAGGGCATGGCACGCGTCTTCGAGCTGGCCGAGGCCGAGGCGAGCCTGGCCGAGGCGCGCGCGGCGCAGCTGAGTGCCCAGGCCTTGTTGAAGATCGCGGGCCTGGAGGGCGCGTCCGCCGCCGGGGTGGCGCAGCGGGGCACGGTGTCGCTGCGCAGCCCGGTGGAAGGCATCGTCACCTCGGTGGACGCGGTGCTGGGCGAGACGCGGGAAGCGGGCTCGGCGCCACTGGTGCGCATCTCGGGCGACGGCCCCGCGCGCCTGGAAGCCCGGCTCTCCCATGCGCTGCCGGAGAAGGCCGCCTTCGAGTTCTCCGCGCCGGGGCTCGAGGCGGTGCCGGTGCGGCTGGTGGGGCGGGCGCCCGCGGTGGACGTGAGGGATGGCACCACGGCCGCATGGTTCGAGCCCGAGCCGGCGCGCGCGTTGCCCGCGGGCCTGCAGGGCACGGTGCGGGTGAAGGCGGACGGGCTGCCCGAGGTGACGGTGGTGCCCGCGCGCGCGCTGGTGCTGGAGGGCGGCGAGGTCGCGGTGCTGGTGCGTGAGGGCGACGGTCATCGCCGCCAGCCGGTGAAGGTGGTGGTGCAGTCCGGTGCCGACGCGTTGGTGCACGGGCCGCTCAAGGAGACGGACGCGGTGGCCGCGGATGCCATGCGGGTCCTCCCGGCGGAGGTGGAGGGGTCATGATGACGCGGCTGGTGGAGGGCTCGGTGAAGCACCGGGGCTGGACGCTGGGGCTCACGGCGCTGTTCGCCGTGCTGGCCTCGGCGATGGCGATGCGGCTGGAGCTGGACGCGCTGCCGGACATCACCACCAACCAGGTCCTGGTGCTCACCCGTGCCCCGGGTCTGACGCCCGAGGAGGTGGAGCGGCGGGTGACGCGGCCGGTGGAGACGGGGCTCGGCGGCATCCCGGGGCTGGTGGAGCACCGCAGCCTGTCGCGTTATGGCATCTCCTCGGTGACGGCCGTCTTCGAGGACGACGTGGACCCGTACCGCGCGCGCCAGCTCGTGCAGGAGCGGTTGAATGCCATCTCCGGCGAGCTGCCCCCGGGCGTGGACGCACCGGAGCTGGGGCCCCTGTCGGGAGGGCTCGGGGAAATCTTCCACTTCACGCTCAGCTCGCCGGAGCGGACGTCGGCGGAGCTGCTGGAGCTGGCGGAGCTGCGGGTGGCGCCCCTGCTGCGAGGCGTGCCCGGCGTGGTGGAGGTGAACACCTGGGGAGGTCAGCAGCGCACGCTGGAGGTGCGCGCGGATCCGGTGAAGCTGGCGCAGCGCGGGCTGACACTGGCGGAGCTCCAGCGAGCGTTGGAGGGCGTGTCGGGCAGCGTGCCCGGGGCGAGCCTCGCGACGGGAGACCGGCAGGTGCTGGTGCGCGCGGTGGCACGGCCTCCCGGCCCGAGCGAGCTGGGCGGCGCGGTGGTGCGCGGTCCGGAAGGCCAGACATTACGGCTCGCGGACGTGGCCGAGGTGGTACCGGGAGCCCTGCCGCGCATCGGCACGGCGACGGCCAACGGCCGGGGGGAGACGGTGTACCTGATGGCGCAGATGCTGCGCGGAGCCAACGCCCTGGACGTGATGAAGGGCGTACATGGGCGCATGGAGCAGGTACGCGCGGCGCTGCCCGCGGACGTGCGGGTGGACGAGGTGTACGACCGGAGCACGCTGGTGCGCGGCACGCTGCGCACGGTGGCGAAGAACCTGCTGGAGGGCGGCCTGCTGGTGGTGACGGTGCTCTTCCTGCTGCTGGGCAGCTTCCGGGCGGGACTGGTGGTGGCCTCGGCGATTCCGCTGTCCATGCTGGGCGCGGTGGTGGGCATGGTGCTGTTGAAGATTCCGGGCAACCTGATGAGCCTGGGCGCCATCGACTTCGGCCTGCTGGTGGACGGCGCGGTGGTGATGGTGGAGGCCGTCTTCCACCACGTGGGGCACGAGCGCTCGGGCCGAGAGGGGTGGCGCGAGAAGGTGTCGCACGTGACGGGCTCGGTGGCGCGGCCCGTGTTCTTCTCGGTGCTCATCATCCTGCTGGTGTACGTGCCGGTGCTGGCGCTCAGCGGGGTGGACGGGAAGATGTTCCGCCCCATGGCGCTCACGGTGATGCTGGCGCTGGCCACCTCGTTGGTGCTCTCGCTCACCTTCATCCCCGCGGCGGCCAGCCTCGTGCTGCGCCCCGAGGACGTGCCCGAGCACCCTCCCCTGTTGGTGCGCTTCTTCGACAAGGTCTACCGCCCCGCGCTGGACCGGATGGCGCGCGTTCCCCGCCGGGTGGCGCTCGTGGCGGGGGTGCTGCTCGTGCTGGGCGTGGGCCTCTTCCTGAACGCGGGCAGCGAATTCGCCCCGCAGCTCGACGAGGGGGACCTGGTGGTGCAGACGACGCGCGCGGCGGACATCCGCCTGGAAGCGGCGGCTCGCGACGCGGGGCACCTGGAGGCGGTGCTGCTGAAGCATGTTCCCGAGGTGCGGCGGGTGGTGTCGCGCGTGGGCAGCCCCGCGGTGGCCACGGACATCATGGGCCTGGAGCAGGCGGACGTCTTCATCCACCTCGCGCCCCGCGAGGCGTGGCGGCCGGGCCTCACGCGCGAGGCGCTCATCGCGGAGATGGCGGCCGTGCTGGAGGACAAGGCCCCCGGGAGCGGGCCGGCCTTCACGCAGCCCATCCAGATGCGCTTCAACGAGCTGCTGGGGGGCTCGGTGACGGACGTGGCGGTGAGCGTGTACGGGGAGGACCTGGGGCAGTTGCGCCGGCTGGCCGAGCAGGTGGCCGCGGAGGTGGGCCGGGAGGCCGGGGCCGAGGACGTGCGGGTGCTGGCGCCGCCGGAGGTGTCGCTGTTGGAGGTGGTGCCCCGGCCGCTGGACGCGGCGCGCATGGGCTTCAGCGTGCGCGAGGTGCTCGAGGCGGTACAGGCGGTGCGCACGGGACTGGAGGTGGGGGCCACGTACGACGGGGCGGTGCGCATTCCCCTCGTGCTACGGCTGGCGGGGGAGCACGAGGCCTTCTCGCTGGCGGAGCTGCCGCTGCCGGTGGCCTCCGGCGCTACGGTGCCCCTGTCGCGGGTGGCCGACGTGAAGCTCGTCTCGGCGCCCAGCCTGGTGAGCAGGCACGAGGGACAGCGCCGGCTGGTGGTGGGCTTCAACGTGCGCGGGGCGGACCTGGGCACGGTGGTGGAGCGCGCCCGGGCGCGAGTGGGCTCGGCCGTGCGCCTGCCGGAGGGCTACCGGATGGAATGGGGTGGCCAATATGAGACCTTGACGGAGGCGACGCGGCGGCTTTCGCTCGTCATCCCCGCGGTACTGGTGCTCATCGTGACCGTGCTCTGGCTGACCTTCCAGCGCCTCCGCCCGGCGCTCATCATCTTCACGAACGTGCCCTTCGCGTGCGTGGGGGGTGTGGTGGCGCTCGTGCTGCGCGGCATGCCGGTGTCCATCTCGGCGGCCATCGGCTTCATCGCCCTGTCGGGCATCGCGGTGCTCAACGGCGTGGTGCTGATGGCGAGGCTGTTGCACCACGAGGCGAGTGGCCTGCCGGTGCGGGAGGCGGTGCTCCAGGCGGCGCGTGAGCGCTCGCGGCCGGTGTTGATGACGGCGCTGGTGGCGGCGCTGGGCTTCGTGCCGATGATGCTGGCCACCGGGGTGGGCGCCGAGGTGCAGCGTCCCCTGGCCACCGTGGTGGTGGGCGGCCTGGTGACGTCCACGCTGCTCACCCTCATCATCCTCCCCTCGCTCTACCCGTGGTTCTCGGGGCAGCGCACGCGGTCCGCCGAGGCTCGCGCGCCGGTCCTCGAGGAGAAGACCGCATGAAGCTGCTGCTCGTCGAGGACGAGGAGAAGATGGCCCGGCTGTTGCGGCGGGGCCTGACGGAGGCGGGGCACCAGGTGGACGTGTGCCAGCGGGGCGAGGACGCGCTGGAGCAGGCACGGCGCATCGACTACGACACCGTGCTGCTGGACTGGAGCCTGCCGGACCTCGACGGGCTGGCGGTGCTGCGGCGCTGGCGGGAGCAGGGCCTGCGCACGCCGGTGTTGATGCTCACCGCGCGGGGCACGGTGGGAGAGAAGGTGCTGGGGTTGCGCGCGGGCGCGGACGACTACCTGGTGAAGCCCTTCGCCTTCGAGGAGTTGCTGGCACGGCTGGAGGCCCTGTACCGCCGGGGTGACGCCCAGGGCCTGGCGCGGCAGGTGGGTCCGCTGATGCTGGACTCGCGGCGCAGGGTGCTGCGGCACGGGGAGCGCGAGGAGTCACTCACCGGGCGCGAGTTCACCCTCTTCTCGGAGCTGGCCAGCCACGCGGGCGAGGTGCTGGCGCGCTCCACGCTGCTCAGCCACGTCTGGGGAGACAACTTCGATGGGCCGCCGAACATCGTGGACGTGTACGTGGGCTACCTGCGCGGAAAGCTGAAGAAGCTGGCGGTGGAGCCACAGGTGTCCATCCAATCCGTGCGGGGCGTGGGCTTCCGGTTGGTGGTGGAGGGGTAGCGGGGTGAGGCTGGCGACGCGGCTGTGGTTGCTGGGCGCGCTGGTGCCCATCGTGGGCCTCCTGCTGGCGATGCTGCTCGCGGAGTCCTTCTTCGAGACATGGCTGGCGCGTCAGGTGGATCGGGCGCTGCTGTCGCAGGCGGCGGTGGAGTCGGTGAGTCTCTTCGACGGGCCCGGAGGCCAGCCGCACCTGCACCTGCTGAGCTCGCCGCTGGAGGAGGAGGTGCGCCCCTTCGCGCCGATGGCCGAGCTGTTCGATCCCGAGGGCCAGCGCCTGGTGTCCTATCCCTCCACGCTCGAGGGGCTCCACGGGCCGGCGCCCGCGCGACAACCGCCCCAAGCGCCGCCGCGCTTCGAGACGGTACGAGGCGAGGATGGAGCGCGGCTGCGGCAACTCACCCTGGGGGTGCAGGCACCAACGGGCGGGGTGTACCTGCTGCGGTTGTCGGCGTCGCTGGCGCAGCAGGAGTCGGCGGTGCGGGCCTTCCACGCGGTGACGCTGGCGGTGGCGGTGTTGCTGGGCCTGGTGCTGTTCTCGCTCCAGACATGGCAGGCACGGTGGCTGGCCGGGCGGTTGAATCGGTTGCGAGTGCTCATCGGCCGGCTGCGAGAGGGCGCACTGCCCGAGTCCCCGGGGAGCGGCAAGCGCCGAGACGAGGTGTCCGAGGTAGAGGGTGCGCTGCACGAGGCCTCGGCGCGGCTCGCCGAGGCGCGCGAGGCCCAGGAGCAGCTCATCGCCCGGGCGGCGCACGAGCTGCGCACGCCGCTGGCGCTGATGCGCACGAGCCTGGATCTGGCGCTGTGGAAGGAGCGGGATGCCGCCTCGTTGCGCGAGGCGCTGGAGGAGACGCGGCGGGAGGTGGAGCGGCTGAGCGCGCTGGCGGGCAACCTGTTGGACCTGGCCTCGTTCGGGCGTGGCGGCTGGGAGGTGAGGGCCGGGGACCTGCGCGAGGTGGTGGAGGACGCGGCCGCCGCGGCGCGCGCGGAGGCGGAGGCACGGGGCGTCTGGGTGGTGGTCGAAGGCCCCGAGCCGGCTCCCTGCACCTTCCATGCGGCCTCGGTGAGGCAGGCGGTGGACAATCTGCTGGCGAATGCCTTGCGGTACGCCCCGAAGGGGACGGAGCTGTCCGTGCGGTTGGAGCACGAGGGGACCCGGTGGCGGCTGTCGGTCCGGGATCGGGGCCCTGGCATCCCGGTGGAGCACCGGGAGTCGGTCTTCCTGCCATTCCATCGCGTGGAACCCAATGGCTCGGGGACGGGCCTGGGGCTGGCGGTGGTGCAGGAGGTCGCGAAACGCCACGGTGGCCGGGCCTGGGTGGCGGAGGCGACGGGGCCGGGCGCGGAGGTGGTGCTCGAGCTTCCCGCGGAAGGCCCCTCCGCATGAATCTTCTTGACGCCAAGAGCCGTCAGGCCTGGCTTGTCGTAGGGCTCGACGATCCTCGCACCGCTCTGTTTTGGAGAGTGCGAGCCTCTGGGCGTTGAGCCCTCGTGAGTGCCCGAGAGGGATGGGCCGCGAGCCGTGCGCTCCGCTCGCCAGTGCGTCGCACCAGCCCTCGCCGTCACTCGGCGTCCGCGATGCGATCGAGCAGTTCGCTCAACAGCGCGCTTTCGCCTTTCGTGAGAACAGTGATCCGGTCAAGCGAGGCACGCAGCGCCGCGGCCACTGAGCGGACATCCGCGTTCGCCGGTGTAGCCGCCTCGCTCGAGATCGCGTTCACGACCGCCTCGCGCGCAGCATCGGCGAGTCCGAGGTCACGCTGCCCTTCGGGCTGGCGAAGGAGCGTGAGCACGGCCCCGGTGCCCATCGCCGACACGAGGCCGAGAGCCCGCTCTTCACTGACCCGCAGCCGACCCGCGCGCGCGATGTTCCGGATGCGCCGCCGCAGCACATCGTCCCCGTCGCTGACGGCAGGAGACTGCCACGCCAGATGCGGATCGCTGCTCATGATCGCGAACAGCCCTGGATGGCTGAGGCCGAACGCGACGTGCGTGTCCCAGCCATCGCGAAAGTCCTGAAGCGGGTCGGGGTGCGGCGTGCGCACGGACTTCTTCGCCACGTAGCTCTTCATTACGTGCTCGATGACGGCCGCGAGGAGGCCACGCTTGTCGCCGAAGAGCCGGTAGATGGTCGGCGCCTGCACACCGGAGGCGGCGGCCACGGCACGCGTGGTCGCGGCATCCGGACCTCCAGAGGAGATGAGCTCAGCGGCGGCCGCGATGATGCGCGCGCGCGCATCGGGGCTCTCGGTGTCTTCGGCGGCGAACTTCTCGCGATCCTCCATGGGGCTGACATAGCACGCGCCTGCCGGAACGACGCTAACAGCGACTTGATAACGCCGTTACCCGTCGCTATGTTATCAATGGTAACGAAATATTGATTCCATCGTTACATCGAGGAGCGTTCAATGATCGTCGTGACCGGAGCGACAGGCCAGCTCGGCCGTCTCATCGTGGAGAAACTCGTCACCCGCGTCCCGGTGGACCGAGTCGCCGTCAGTGTCCGAGACGTGCGGAAGGCCCAGGATCTGGCGGCACGCGGCGTCCGAGTGCGCAGAGGCGACTTCACGGATCCGAAGAGCCTCGCGCACTCCTTCGAGGGCGCGTCCCAGGTCCTGCTCGTCTCGTCGAATGCGAGTGCGCATGGGGGCGATCCCCTCGCCCAACATCGCGCCGCCATCGACGCCGCACGGTCCGCCGGCGCGCGGCGCATCGTCTACACGAGCCACATGGCCGCGAGCCGTTCGTCGGCGTTTCCCCCGATGCTCGACCATGCGGCGACGGAGCAGATGCTTGGCGAGTCCGGTCTGGCGTGGACCGCGCTTCGCAACGGTTTCTACGCCGCGAGCGCGATGTTCCTGCTGGGGCAGGGCCTGCAGACGGGAGTCTTCGAAGCGCCCGCGGATGGAAAGGTATCCTGGACCACGCACTCCGACCTGGCGGAGGCGGCAGCGGTGATTCTGACGAACGAGGGTCGGTACGACGGGCCCATGCCGCCGCTCACGGCAGCGCAGGCGCTCGACTTCGGAGAGCTGTGCGACGTCGCGTCGAGCCTCCTCGGACGTCCGATTCGTCGAACCACCGTGTCTGAGGACGAGATGCGAGCGAAGCTCGCGGCGTCCGGCATGCCCGCGCCCGCGGTCGCCATCTCGCTCGGTCTCTACCGCGCGAGCCGCAACGGCGAGTTCGCGGCCGTCGATCCCACGCTGCGGCAGTTGCTCGGACGTGAACCGACGAGCATGCGCGAGGTGATCGCCGAGAAGATGGGCCTAACGGCCTGGCGGGCTAGCTCTCGCCCGGGCTTGGACGCGGGGAGTGGGATGCGCACCTGACGCTGGCTCGCCAGGAGGGATGTCCCGGCATGAGGGCCTTTGCGCGCCGATCAAGGCTTGACGGGATGACTGAAGTACAGTTCGGAGGCGATGGTCTGGAATTGGATCTTGCCGTTTTCGACCACGAAGGTGTCGCTGCCGAAGAACGTGTTTTCATTCTTCGGCGTGTAGCGCCAGGTAAGGTAGATGACGCGGCCATTGATGATCGGTTGATCCAGATTGTTCTGGCCGGTGCTGAAAATCTGGAACAACTGGCTGAAGGCCCGGGCGATACCTGCCTTGCCGCGGATGACCTGATTGTTGAGAATCAGGACGGAGCTGTCGGTGTAATCCGACGTGATGGCGGCTACGTCATTGGCCTCCCAGGCCTTGATGTGGTGCTGCCAGACATCCTGGGTGCTCGGGGTGGCGGCCCGTGCCGGAACGCCAAAGGTCAACGTGGCGAGGATGCTGAAGAGAGCGGTATTGAAGGACGTGGTCATCGGGTTTCTCCGTGAAGTGGGTTCTGATGACGCGTCAGGATTAACACGTGACCGATTCAGTCTTGAGCTGGCTTGCTTTCAAAGCTCTTTTGAATTCGCTTCAAAAGCAACGCCGTGGGGCTGGTAGGTGCAAAGGCCCCGGCCGCCATCAGGCGAGCCGGGGTTTTCCTTTTCTCCTGAAGCCGCCAGCGGCAGACGGGCGAGCTGGCCGCGCGTCAGTCGTGCCGCCCCCAGCTGTCGGCCGCGCCCCACACGACGTACCCGGGCATCGCGAAGAACGAGGCCGTGCCGTAGATCTTGTACGCGCCGTTGGAGATTGCGGCCGACTTGACCTTGTCGACGATGTTGCTCACGCGTGACATCGTCTGGTCGGACACGCCCGCGGCCTTGGCGATGTTCACGCGCTCGCTCCAGGCGCCGCTGGCCGCGCCAGTGCCAGCGCTCTTGGCGAAGCCGGTGACCGTGCTCTTGGCAAGCCCCTGGTACCAGGGCTGGTGCTGCTGGACATTGGTGAGGATCGTCGTCACGTCGCTCGACACCGCGCCCGACACTCCGCCCACGACGGCCTTGGCGCCGATGCGCGCGGCGATGCCGCTGGCCCCCTTCTTGCCGGAGAGCCCGCCCGTCGCGAGCCCCCCGAGGCCGCTCACGACCCCTGTCGCGAAGCCCGCGGCGGCGCCAATCCCCATGGCCTCGAAGAAGCCCTTGGCCGTGAAGTCGCGGCCGTGCTGCACGTCGTATTTCAGTCCGGACATCCCGGCGCTCTTGAGCGTGCTCCCCGCGACATTGAGACCGAACTGGGTGAGTTTCGTGGAGATGGACGAGGTCGAGCTCGCCGCGCCCTCGGCCACCGAGGCACCCGCGGCCACCTTGGCCGCCGCCTGCGAGCCCGTCGCCGCCGCTCCGGCCGCCGCGCCCTCCGCTCCAGCCGCCGCGCCCTCCGCTCCGGCCGCCGCGCCCTCCGCCGCGGCCGCCGCGCCCTTCGTCGCGCCTTTCACCGTGCCCTTCACCGCGCCCTTCGCCACGCGCGTCGCCGCGCTCGATGCGCCGCCGGTGAAAAGCGAAAGCCCGATGCCAATGGCCGTGATCGCCACCATGGCCAAACCGATGCCGATCTGCGCCCCGACCGAGAGCTCACCGGTGGGGTCGGTGATGCCGAGCGGATTGTTCGCGGCGAAGATGTAGGGGCTCGCGAACTGCCGCTGCGGATCCGGCGTCACGAAGCGGCGCAGGACCGGGTCGTACATGCGGGCGCGGAAGTTGTAGAGCCCGACCTCGGCGTCCCACTCCTGCCCCTGGAAGAAGTAGGGCGTGGCCGCCAGGTCCCCCTCGGCGAGCGTGAGGCCGCCGAAAGGGGCGTACGCGTAGCGGGCCACGAGCGTGGCGCCCTCCACGACCGCCCACACGGACTGGTCCGGATCCGGGAGCACGAAGCGCGTGGCCGCGCCCACCAGGGCGAGGAGCCCAGACGGCCCCTGGACGAGCACCGTCCAGGACTCACCATCCCGCCGAGCCACGGGGACCAGGCCCGCGCCGAAGAAGTAGACGCTGTCGGCGCCGTCGCGGCGGCGCTTGAGCACGCGCTGCTGGCTCCCGCCGTAGGCGAGCCGGAGCGCGCCGCCGGCCTCGATGCGCGTCGTCATGCTGGTGGCACGGTCGTATCCGAACGTGCGGCCGGCACCCGCCAGGAGCTGGCCGCGCGCGCTCCAGGTGAGCGGCTGGGCCGGCCCCGACCCGACGGTGAGCGACGCGACACGGTCCGAGCCGCCGACGCACGGGGTGGCCACCACGGTGCCGCTCTCCTCGGCCTCCCAGATGTTGCCGCTGGGATCGTAGGAGCGGATGGTCATCGTCGTGGCGCCGGCCGCGGTGAGCAGCCGCCGCTGAGCGTCGTAGCCGAAGACCTCATCCTGGCTGGTGTCCTCGCCGGCGAAGCGCCACCGCACGCCGCGGGTGCGCACGACGCCATCCGCGTCATAGGCGTAGGCGAGCGCGAAGGACTGGTCGCCGGCCGCCGACGTGGTCGTCATCGCGGCCACCTGGCCGGGCGAGGTGTAGTCGACGCGCCGGGTCCACGCGCCCTGCCCCAGCACCTCCCGCTGCACCGCGCCGTCCGCGCTCCAGCCGTAGGCCGCGAGGTCGGCGAGGCCAGCGGCGGTGCCGACGGACACGAGGTGCCCGAGCTCGTCATGGGCGTAGTGGACCGCCGCGAGCGGGGCTCCCTCGGGGAAATCGACGCGGACCACCTCCGAGAGGTTGTCGTACGTGTAGGCGACCGTGCCGTCGGCGGCCGTGGGCCCGTCGAGTGTCATGCGCACCGAGGAGAGGTGCCCGTCGTCGTCGTAGCCGAACACCTCGGTGACCGTGACGTCCCCGTCGTCCCCGGGATTGTTCGCCACCGAGATCCATTTCCTGCCGATGAGGGTGGGCTCGTCCCCGTCGCCGTCGTAGCGCATCGTGACCGCGACCGTGGATCCCTCGGTCGGCCAGTCGGGCTGGTTCGCGCGCAGCCGCAGCGCCGCGGGCTCCCACGCCGCCGAGACGGTGCCCTCCTCCACCATGCGCCCGAGCGCGTCGTACTTGTAGTAGACGAACCACTGCTCGCCCGCATCCATCGCGGGCTGCACGAAGCGCAGCCGCCCGGCCACGTCCGACACGAACCGCGTCTCCCCCGCGTCGGGATCGGCAAGGGACTCGGTGCGCTGGAGGGCGTCCGTGGTCATCCGCTGTGCGTAGGCGCTCGGGTCCTGCTGCGGCCCGCCCACCAGCGCGTTGGGGAGCGCGGTCTGGAGCGTGGCCGCGGGCCCGGACGCGCCCGCCGTGTAGGTCCGGTTGCCCGAAGTGCGCGAGACCTCCTCCCCCACGCTCGACACGTAGGTGCTCGTCACGGTCTGCGTGAGCTGGTCGGTCAGGCGCACGGACCGCGTCTGGACCGGGCTCGTGAGCGTGTCCTGGAAGTACTGGCCGGCCGGGAGGCTCCCCGCCGCGTTCGCGCCGAAACGCAGCCGCGTGGTCTGGCGCTGCTCCTCGGGCACCGAGAGGTCGATCGCATAGGGCTTGCCAGGGCTGCCCTGCTCGATGGACTGCTGCCGGGGCGAGGCCTCGTAGCGCGTGCCCTGGTAGGGGTAGCCCTGGTCGTCCGAGCGAATGATGCCGTCCTCGGTCTGCCCCCGGTAGTAGTCGGCGACGTCGCCCTTCAGTTCCCAGGTGGTGGAGAGATTCGCGAGGAAGTCCTCCACGTCCACGAAGCCGGGCCGGTATTGGAAGACGGGCTGGTGCTGGCCGGAGCCGAACGAGCCGGGGGCGCCCTTCGTCGTCACGAGCTGGCGGTCGAGCGCGTCGTAGACGAGGCCGACCACGAGGCTGTCGGCGCCCTGGAGCTGCTGCACCTGACGCTGTCGGCCGGTGGCGTCGTTGTAGGACACGCCGACGCGGACGCCCTCGACGACGGAGAGATTACGGATGGCGCCCTCCCCGGCGAGCGTGATGGACACGGTGTCCCCGACAGGACGGACCGCCTGACTGTAGAGGAGCTGGCCTCCGGCGAAGAAGAGCACGACGCCATCGCCGACGACGAGGAGCCAGTGCTGCTCGAGGGGGGGCGTGGCCAACGCCGTCCAGGCCCCGCCCGCCTGGGACGCGGTCCAGCCGCCATCCCAGCGGACCGTCACGTTGCCCACGGACACGGATGCGACCACGTCGCGCGCCTGGAGCTCGAAGTAGACCGCGCGGGTTCCCTCCGCGGTGCCTCGCCAGGTGACCGACCCCGCGGTGGCTCCCGTGTGCACGAGGGCGCCGTCCCCGGCCGCCCACCCGGCGGACGCGTCCCAGCGCTCGCGCCAGCAGTCGCCGTCACGGAAGGTCTCGAGCACACCGCCGATGGCGGGGTGCAGGGTGACCTCGGCGTTGGGGCTCATGGGCGAGAAGACGCCGTCGTTGCCCCGGCGCGACAAGAAGCTCTGGGAGAGCTCCTTGATCTCCCCGGAGGCACCCACCGAGACGGTCGGCTGGAAGGAGCGGTCATAGTACGTGCGCGTGGTGCGGCCGCTCGCGTCCTGGGTGGACGTGACCTGCTGGCTCGGCTCGTCGAAGGTACGGCTCACGAGGCTGTTGGCCAGGGGGCCCACCAGCACGCTGTCGATGGTCACCGGGCTGGCGGTGGTGTTCGTGATCGACAAGGCGAGCGCCACCGACGCCTCCGTGGCGGCGGAGCGGGGCGCGAGTGGGGCACTGCTGGTCACGCGCGTCCTCGGCCGGCGAGGACGGGCGGCGAGGCGGGCGCGGCGGGCCGCGGAGCGCCGATCGGGCGCGGGAACGGCGCCCCCGAGTACCTGGGGGCCGCCGAGCGGAACGGGCACGGTGACGTAGCGCCACGCGCCGTCCGTGGCGGGCAGCGGCACGAAGATCGGCGTGGCGGCCACGCCGTCGACGGTGACGGTCGCGGAGATGCCGGTGGTGGCGTCGGCGGAGAAGCCGGCCGGTGTCCGCACCCACACTCCGACGAGGTACGTGCCCTCGGGCGCCTCGGGCGCCACCGTCACGGAGAGGGAGGCGTTGGCGCCGCCGGGCAGCCGGGCCGCGCGGATGCCCGTGCGCGCGTCGTCCGCGTCATACTCCACGCCGGAGAGCGTCCAGCGGGAGGTGTCCTCGTAGGGCTGGAAGCCGAGGAAGGCGAGCCCGCCGAATGGCACGTTGGACGAGCGTGCCACGGCGAACTCGCAGTGGGTGCTGTAGATCGTGGCGGTCGGCACGCCGAGGCCGTCCACGCTCTCCTGCTCCTGGCCATAGGCCGTGCGCTCCGTGGTGCGCGCCGCGAGGGCCCAGCCGGCCGGGTTGTCTCCCGGTACGTAGGCGGCGAACGGGAACGCCACGTCCGCCGCGTCGAGGAGGCCGAAGCTCGCCTCGGCCACTGCGACGAGCACACCCTCGGCGCTCGGCCAGCCGGCATAGGTCGTCGCCATGACCTGCACGGGGACCGTGCCCGTGTCGGTCGTGACCGTGTGGGTCTCCTGCGCGGGGTCGGTGAGCGCGTGGATCGCGGCCAGGCCGGCATCGACCGCGACGCCCTGGAGCGTGGTTCGCACGAACGTCTGCGCCTGGCCCCCGCCCCCGTACTGCCGGAGCGAGACGGTCACCGGCTGGCCAGTCGCGGAGCCGGGCGAGCCGTCCGGTACGTACACGGTGGTCTTCGTGTTGGTGACACCGTTGATGACCTGCGTGTCCACCGTCTGCACCACCCAACCGCCGCGGAGCACGACGGTCTCGGGCTCGAGGACGTCGGAGGCGACCTGTTGGTAGACGACCCAGGTGGCCCCGGTGCTCTCGAGCAGTACGCCGTCGCGGTCGCGCGTCTCCGTGCGCAGCAGGAGGCCGTCGAGCATGTCGTAATAGTTGGCGCCGGTCTGATCCGCCATGCCGTTGAGGTAGGTGCTGTCCACCCACCCGTTCACGGGGTTCGCCGCATCCGCTGTTCCCGAGCAGGTGCGGGCGGAGAAGTACTTCACGATGTTGCCCAGGGGGTCGCAGCCCGCGGTGCCCGTGTCGAAGACGTAGCGCGTCGGGATCTCGTCCTGATAGCCGTCGGTCACGTCGAGGCCGGTGACCGCGTAGTGCGCGATGGGACCGGCGAAGGCGTCCCCGGCGTACTGGTGGAGGTACACCGTCGTCGCCGCGTCGAAGCCGACGGCGTCCTGGGGATAGGTGGCGAAAAGCTGCGGCCCCTTGGGCGAGGTGCCCGGGGCAGTCCCTCTGACCATCTTCTCCTCGAGGAACGGCTCGGGCTTGCCCACCTGCCCGTTTCGCAGCACGACCGCCTCGACCCGCTGCGACGAGCTCCCTTTCTTGGCGGTGAACGCCAGGAAGGTCGGCCCCTCGTCCACGAGCGACTCGGAGTCGAAGTCGTGGCCCTCCGCGCTCACGACGGCCTCCAGGTTGGCGGACGCCGGCGCGGTCACGACGGCCCCCCAGTCCGACGCGATGCCACGGAAGTACACGTACGGGCCGACGACCGCCCAGTCGGCACCGCCGCTCGTGGGCCAGTTCTTCGTTTGATTATCCTGGGCCGGCAGTGATTGGCCCAACGCGGCCGGGGTCGGCCTCCAACCCGTCGTCGGGTCATAGGCCATCACCCGCCCGACGGCCTTGCCGACGCCACTGGTGGGAGCGATGACCTGGAGGGCGTAGTCGGGCCCGAACGCGTAGCGCTGGGCGCGATCCGCGTCGGGCATGCCCGGGTTGAGCGCCGTGCTCACCGCCCACGCCGCGCCATCGAAGCGCGCGAGGTTGCCGTTGATGGCGACGAGCGTGTCGTCGATCACCTGCGGAATCCACGGGGTGGGCTGGTTGCGCTGCCCGAAGTTGTCGGTGAACTTGCCGAGCTCGTGGACCTCGAGCGCGTAGGCCGCCGTCCACTGTGCCACCCAGACGCGGTAGGTGTTCTGCTGCGCATTGCTCGAGGTCAGGTTGGACACCGTCACGAGCGAGGCGCCCGGCACGAGGGCGACACTGTTCAGGTTCACCGTCGAAAGATTGGGGAGCGTGGTCGGGGGCCCGGACTTCCATACGAGCAGACTGTCCAGCCAGCGGAGTGCCAGCTTGCCGTCGAGATCCAACGTGGCGAGGTACTCCCCCGCGCCCGCGATCCATGTGTAGCGGGGGGTCGTGATCGTCTCGCGCGTCCACGTCCGCGTGGTCCATCGCCAGGTGAGCAGCTCGTAACTGCCGGACAGGGTCTTGCTGCTCATCCGGGCCACGGCGAGCCAGGTGGTGCCGCCCACGAAGGTCGTGGCGACGCCGGTCGTCGGCAACGTGAGGGTGGGGACGTTCTTCGCGGTGGTGACCCCGTCGATGGTGGCGCTGCGCCACTGGCCGGGCCGCGCCACGTCACGGTCGAAGACGTAGACGGCGCGCTCCGACGGGGTGGTGCGCGTGAAGGTGAGCGCGAAGAAGTCCTGGTTGGCGACGGCCTCAAGGCTGTTGAGATCGAGGCCGAGCGTGTCGAGGAGGGCGTCGTCCGGGTCGAGCTGCCATGTGAGCCACGAGCCCCCCCAGGTCCAGACCTGGAGTGAGAGCCGGCCATTCGCCTGGTTGTAGTACGTGACGACCGCGTAGTCCGGGCCATAGTAGACGCGCGGTGAGCCGCTGCCGACGGCGTCCGGCCGCTTCACCTCCGCGCGCCGTTCGCACCGCGTGAGCTCCTGGCGGGTATAGCCATAGGTGGCGGTGCCGCCCTCCGGAGAGGTGAGGGTCGCGAGGGCCCCGGGCTGGCCGCCCTCCGCCGCGGCGTCGAGGTAGTAGCCGAGCACGAGGCCGGGGCTCGCCACGCCGTCCTGGTCGAACTGGGTGATGCCGGTGAGGAAGCGCTTGAACGTGTCTCCCCGGAGGGGGCCCGTGGCCTCGGTGACGTTGGCCACCTCGCGCTCCCGGCCGGATGCGTCCGGCCGCGGATCGTAGCTGAAGCGGAAGGTGAAGAGCGTGGAGCCGTCGGCCGCCCGGAGGGTGATCTCGTCGAGGAAGCGCGTCTCGTAGCGATCCTGCCATGCACCGGGGGCGTCGCTGGGGACGGCGCGGTGCGGGTCCGCGTACTCGCGCGGGGCCGTCTCCCCGGCGCTCCACAGCTTGTCGCCGTAGTCGAGCGTGACGGTGCGGCCGAACACGTCGGTGATGCGGGTCAGGTACACGGCCTTGGTGTACGGCAGTCCGCCGGCGCCCACACGCTGCTCACAGCCGCGGATCAGACCGTCGGTCCGCTCGAAGCCGTTGTAGGCATAGGTGACGGAGCTCCCGAATCGGTCCGTGACGCGGCCGAGGTACCAGGCGCGCGCCACCTGGACCTGCCCCTCGGTCCTCATCGAGGCGCCGCTCCAGATCGGCTCTCCGTTGCTTCCCTTCCACCACACCGACCACACCACCGTCTCGTTCACGCTGCGCGCGCCGGCCGCATCCCGCGTGACACCGCCGCCGAACGATCGCCGCACCGCCGAGTCATTCGTGACCACCCAACGCTCGTAGCGGGGGTAGTACTGGATCTTCCAGAACTGGTAGTTCTGGAGCTGGTACGCCTCGCCGCCGTCCTTCGCCAGCAGCCGCTCTCCCACCTCGAGCGTGTAGAGCAGCTCGTGGGTGTCGTCGACGAGCTCCCAGGTACCATGGCCGCCCCGCGCGATGGCGTCCGCCGACAGGAGGAGCCCGTGCGCGTGGAACTCCTCGACGAGCGCGGCGGGGACGGGCTTCCCGTCGGCCAGGCCGCCCGCGAGGGCCGCGTCGGAGGAGAAGAGGCGGGGTGCCCACGGCTGGCGAACCAGCGTGTTGGGCACTCCGTTCTCGTAGAGCGCGTACTGCCGCGTGCCCGGCACTGGCGAGCCCGAGGACACCGCCTCGATCCACGTGAGGGGAAGGCTCCAGCCGAGGCCGACCACCCCCGTTGGCGCCTCGCGGTTCCACGTCGTCGCCTCGCGGAACACGTTGGATTGGTACTGGAGTGACAACGTCACGTCGAGACCGTTGTCCTGGGAACGCCCCGGGAGGGTGAACAGGCTCTGGGTGAGGTTCACGTCCCCGCGGAACAGGTTGACGGAGCTCGACAGGTTTCCGACGGAGCTGTCGTCCATCTGGAACGTGCGGATGGCGGGGGGCTGGCTTTGCGACGGGGGGTTGGACGACGACATGGTGGGCCTCGAGCGCGAATGGGGTGGGGCCCGCGCGGATGGCACGGGACGGGAAGAGGGTGCCCCGCGGCGTAGCGGGGCACCGGTCGGGTCCGGCCAGCGGGAACCAGGAGGCCGGCTAGTCCTTCGGGACGCCGACGACCAGGAGCGACACCGAGCTGCCGCTCGCCGCGGTCTTCCCGCTGTCATCCCAGATGAAGGCCTTCGGGTCGGTCAGCTGGACGGTAGTCCCCTTGACCTCCCACTTCTCGCAGCCGCCACCAATCGACCTGACGTGATGGTCCCTGTCGCCGAAGCGCACCTGGTAGTCCTGGAGGAGCACCACCGCATCGGAGAGCGCCTTCCCGAACTCCACCGAGACGGTGCCGCCGGTCGCCTTCTGCAGGTCGGGCTTGGCGACCGCGTACACCGCGTCCGTGTTGATGTTGGCGGCGAGGAGGCCGGCGTCGAGCTTCGCCGTCGAGGCCCTGTTGCCCGAGGAGTCGGTCATCGACGCGTCGGCCTTGATGTAGGCCGTGGTGCCGTTCGTGGACACGCCCGTCGTAAGCTCGACCGACAGCACGTGGTTATCGTTGCCGTAACTGAGCTCAAACCCGGAGAGGAAGGCGGCGTCGATCGAGAGCGTCGAGCTCGGGAGCGTGATGGCGCCGCTCTGCGTGCCGGCGGAGATGCCGTTCTCGG
This sequence comes from Cystobacter fuscus, assembly GCF_002305875.1. Lineage (NCBI taxonomy): Bacteria > Pseudomonadati > Myxococcota > Myxococcia > Myxococcales > Archangiaceae > Cystobacter > Cystobacter fuscus. The sequence continues at coordinate 10,850,230 of NZ_CP022098.1, forward strand.
AGGCGAGCACGACGTCGCCGTCCGCGTTGTCGACGATCGCGATGCAGCAGACTTCCGCCGAGCTGTCAGCCACGTGGATGTTGTTCCCGCTGTCGTCCCGGATCTCCCCGTTGACCTTGACGATGACCTGCGTTGCGCTCGGCTGGTTGGCGGTGAGGGACATCCTGAGGGTGCGGACGTGGTTGTCGTTGTTGAAGCTCAACCTCCAGTACGCGAGGCCGACCGTATAGCTGAGCACTTTGTGCCCGCTGAAATCGAACGTCACGGACTTGGAGGGTTGGGTGTGGGCGTGGCGAACAGCGATGGGCATGGCTTGGCTCCAGGCCGCCGGGGCGGCGTTGTGAAGGGTGAGTGACGATTTTTCGATCCGGCTTCTGAAGGGCAGGCGATGAATCACTCGCCCGCGGGTTCGATGCGGCCTTCAGAGAGGCTTTGCGCTCAGGGCGCGTACATCTCCGCCGTGGCAAGTGAGCGGGTGCCATCTTCGCCACCCACGACGAGAACCCTGCCTGAGGTCAGCAGCGTCGCGGTGTGAGCTCCGCGGGACGCGGCCATGGAGGGGGTTACGGACCAGGAAGAGGTGGCTGGGTCGTACAACTCCGCGGTGTTGTCATAGCTGCTGCCGTCGCCCCCCGCGACGAGAACCTGGCCCGAAGCGAGCAGCGTGGCGGTGTGGCGGGAGCGGCCTTCGACCATGGCGCCAGCCGCGGACCAGCTGTTGGTGCCTGGATCATACAGCTCAGAGGAAGAGGGATCAGTAAGCGATTGCCCCCCTGAGATGAGCACCTTGCCAGAGGGAAGCAGCGTGGCCGCGTGAAGGTCATGGCGCGTCACCATGGTGGCAGCTGGAGCCCACGAATTGGTGGCCGGGTCGTACACCTCGGCGCTGCTCAAGCTCCCGGAGGCATTGGTCCCTCCCGAGACGAGGACCTTGCCCGAGGGGAGCAATGTGGCCGTGTGGTGGAAGCGGGCGGTGCTCATGGTGCTGGACTTGACCCAGAGGTTGGCGAGCGGCTCGAACACCTCCGCGGTGGCTGAAGCGTTGGTGCCATCGGTGCCGCCGGTGACGAGCACCTGGCCCGAGGGAAGCAGCGTCATGGTGTGACCGGAGCGGCCTCCACTCATGGAGCTGACCTCATACCAAGCGTTGTTCTCCGCATCATACATCTCCACGCTGGTAAGGGCGCCGACGCCCCCAGTGACGAGCACGTAACCAGCGGGGAGCAAGAGGGCGGCGTGAGCGAAGCGGCCCTTGGACATGGCACGGGCTGGAGACCAGGAGTTGGTCGCTGGATCGTACAACTCCGCACTGCTCAGGGGGGTCGTCCCAGTGCGCCCCCCAGCGATGAGCACCCGGCCCGAGTCGAGCCGCGTGGCGGTGTGGTTGTCGCGGCTCGTGGACATGGACCCCGCGGACGTCCACCCGGTGACGCTGAGTTGAGCCGTGCCGCTCGCGTCCCCCAGGGTGGCGGTGAGGGTGACGGGCCCACCCCCGGCCACGCCGGTGCCCAGGCCCGTGCTGCTCACGGTGGCAATGTCGGTGTTGCTCGTCGTCCACGTCGCGCTGCTCGTCACGTCGGCCGTGGTGCCGTCGCTGTAGCTGCCTTGAGCGGTGAACTGCTGTGTCGAGCCCTGGATCACCGAAGCCGTCGCGGGGGTCAGCGTGATGGAGGTGAGCACGGGCGGCGGAGGGGTGATCTCGAGGGTTGCCTCGCCCGAGGCTTCATCCGCGTTGACCGTGATGATGGCACTACCGGGCTTGAGAGCCGTCACTTTGACGGTGCCGTCCGGTTGCGGTTCGACGGAGGCCACTTGAGGATCGGACGATGTCCATTGCTGTGAAGTGGAGGCGTCGAGGTCGACGACGCGGCCATCGTCATAGACCCGCTGGGCCTTCGCGGTGGTCTTCATCCCCGCGGAGATGCGGGTCTCCGCGAGGACGACACTGATCGAGAAATCGTCTGATGGAGATGGAGAGCAGCGGCAGCCATTGACTGCAAGCGTCAAGCAGAAGGCGAGAAGGGAGAGCGGTAGGTTTTTCATGCGAAGTGGCTCCGGGTTCATGGTGGGGAAAGGCCCAGACGGCCAGCAGTCAGAGGAGGTGCCGGATCATGTCAGCGCGGCTACCTCTACTCAGAAGCCGCACCAGCCCAGTCCGCCCCCTCTCGACAGGCCTTCAATCCTTCCCAGGCTTCCTGGCTACGGCGCGGGCATCCAGGCCAGACTCAAGTTCCTGCCGCTGCCCGAGCTCACGTCCTGGATATCGCTGCCGTCGGCCAGATTGGCGCTCCGGAGCACTTCACCCAGCCAATCCGCCCAATACAGCCGCCCGGCCGTGACATCGATGGCAATCCCGTGCACTGTGTTCTGGTTGGTCACCAGGGTGGTGGCGTTGGAGCCGTCCAGGTTGGCGACATAGATACTGTTGCCGCGGGTCGAGTAGTACACCTTCCCGCCGCTCGAGTCGACCGCCAGGCCCACGCCCTGGCCGCCCAGGCCCGAGCCGATGGTCTCCAGGTTGGTACCATCGAGATTGAATCGTACGAGCCTGGTGTTGTTGTAGGTAATGACATACACCTTGCCGCTCGGGACATCGAACGCGAGGGCGGACGGGCTATCGATGCCGCCGACGACCTGCGTTGGATTGCTGCCGTCCAGCTCGGCGCGCATGACCCGTTTCCCGTTGAAATCGGACCAGTACAGCTTGCGGTTCGTCGAATCGACTGCCAGCCCGGAGGGGGAGCCTCCGTTGGCCACGATATCGACCGGGTTCGCCCCATCACTGTCCACTCGAGCGATTGCGCTGCCGCGGGAGTAGAAGATGGTACGGGTTACCGGGTCGGTGGCGACGAGAGCTGCCCCGCCGATGCCGGTCCGGAGCTCAATGGCATTCGTGCCGTTCACGTCAACCCTCCACAGCGAGCCGGCGGCAGTCACCCAGTAGAGGCTCGCAAGAGCGGTGACGTCGACCACGAAGGTGGTGGAGGTGGTGGCGGAGCCGTCACTCACCGAGAGGGTGATGGTGGTGGAGCCGCTGGTGCCGGCGGCGGAGACGACGTTGAGGGTGCGGCTGGAGCCGGAGCCGCCGAGGACGAGATGGCTGGGGTCGTTGGGCACCAGGTCGGTATTGGAGGAAGTGGCGGTGACCGTGAGGCTGTCGGCGGCGGTCTCCACGTCACCCACGGTGAAGGCCAGGTCGCCGGTCGAGCTGCCAGCGGTGATGCCCTGGTTGGCCACCGAGGAGAGGGTGGGCGTGTCGTTCACTGGCGTGATGGTGAGGGTCACCGTGGCCTGGGCGCTTTGGCCCTCGCGGTTGGTGGCGCGGAAGGTGAAGGCATCTTCGCCATTGTAGTCGGCGCCGGGGGTGTAGGTGACGAAGCCATTGGCGCTGATCTCACCCAGCGTGCCGTGGTCCGGCGCGTCGACGATGCTGAAAGTGAGTGCCCCGTTGCCGCTGGCCGGCAGGTGCACCTCGAGGGGCGTGTCTTCCGCCGTCTCGAGAGTGCCGTCTTGGGCCACCGGCGGTGGGTTACAAGCGGCGAGGATGCTGGCAGCCAGTCCAAACACCAGTCCGGCGCGCAATGCGGTGGCTGGCGCTGCGAGCCACCTCGAAAGCAAATAGGACATGAACTCTCCTCCCCAAAGATGGCGGCGCCGCCCGGGTTCGAGCAGTCGCCAGGCACCCCGTGACGCACACGAGGCTCCGCTGGAGACAGCGAGCGTGCGCCCCGCTCTCTACTTAGAATGTCGGGAAGTGGATATTGGACCTTGTGCTTACTTCGAGTTTCGCACTTTCTGGCGAGGCTCAAGCCGCCGCTTGGGAGGAGCCCGGGAGGAGGAGGAGCGGTTTTTGTTGACCCTGCTCATCGCGCGGGGTCGCAGAAAATGCCGAGCGCAAACAGGCGTAGCGCAAGGTGGTGAGCATGTCGGCGAAGGAAGGGCGCACCTTGTGGCGGTACCAGGGGCGGAAGGGAGGCTCGTAGTGGGTGTGCCCTTCTCTGGCGAACCACAGCACGGTCAGGCTGTAGAGCAGCATGGCCATAGGAGCGGTTCTCCGCACCGCCAAGCGGCTCCAACCCTGCGGCTCCTCGAAACCCAGGTGGCTCTTGCTTCCTTGGAAGGCTTCCTCAATGGACCATCGTCCGGCGTACCCCTGCAACACCTCCTCCGCCGTCTGTGTGGAGACGGTGGAGTAGAAAGCTTGCACGGGTCGATTTCCCGTCAGGGGCTCGACGACGACGACCTTGAGCAGACGGTTGGGAACGCTGTACCAATACACCAGCCCCTCGACGACACGCACCTTGTCTTGACGTCCATACAGTCGCAGCGTCAGGTGCCGCGCCTTCTGCTTTTCCAACATTTGTTCCGGGTTGGGCAAGCGAGGCCCACGCCGGCGAGGCCGACCCCGAGTCGTCGTCCGGCGCGCGGGGACAGGGGCGTGCAACCGGGCATCCAATGGCATTCGGCTGGTGAGGTCAAACCGGTCAGGGAGATGGGCCAGAACACTCTGTCCGCCGTAGGCCGAGTCGGCATACACGTGAAAGCGTCGCTCGGGCACTCCCTTGCTCAAGCACTTGAGCATTTCGACAGCCAGCTGGGGCCGCGTGCGATAAGTCAGGCGCCAGCGCGCTGCGGATTTGCGATTGAGATAAAGGCGGAAGAGGAGCGGCAGGCTGAAATAGCGGCCTGGAACACAAGGCAGTTGCACGCGCACGGCCAGCACGACCCACGAGTGCCCCCAGCTGAGGACAGCGCACTGGCGACTGCTGGCCAACGGGTCATGGTGCATGCCCGTGCCAAACATCTTCACGCCCCGCTTGCGCGCCAGGGTATCGTCCAGAGTGAGGGGCACTGCGCCCGGTTCAAGCAAGGGCCTGGCCAGGGCGAAGAGCGCCAGGCCCAATGCATCCAGGCTCCAGCGGGCGGTGGCGAAAACCCGGTAATAGGCCGAGTGGTGCTTGTCGCCCACGGCTCCAGCGGCCACCAGGACCCCCGTCAGAGTGCGGCGTCCAGCGAACAGCCAGCCTTTGACCACCGTCACCCACGAGGCCCGCGTGGGCGCGTTCATGGTGGCGCCCAGCGCCAGGAGCAATTGGAGGAAGGAATCCGGCAAGAACATGGTGTCCCCTTGGCGAGAGGGGACAGCCAGCTCGACTCGACGCTCCCCACCTCCGCCATCAGCTTGCAGTGGATGACTTCTAACGTCCTGCGGCGCCTCTCGCCCCTCCTGCTCGCCCTCCTGCCGCCAGCTCGCATGAGGAGCAGCCCACTCTTCAGCCCCTTCTTCTCTTCCTCTCTCAGCGCATCAAAAGTGCGAAACTCGAACTTACACCGCGCGGGCTCAGCCCTGGCCCAGCCGATCCACGAACCGCACCAGCTCCGCCACCGAGTCCACGTCCAGCTTCTGGATGACGCGGGCGCGGTGCACCTTGATGGTCTTCTCGGTGGTGCCCAGCCGCTGGGCGACCTCCCTGTTGGTCAGCCCCTGGGCCACCAGCGCGCAGACCTCGCGCTCGCGGGGGGTGAGGACGGCATGACGGGCATGCAGCGCGGCTGTCTCGGCGCGGCCGGCGCGGGCCGCCGCGTCCTTGAGCAAGGCCTGGGAGATGGCTCCCAGCAGTTGTTGCTCATCAAAGGGCTTCAGGAGGAAGTCCACGGCGCCGGCCTTCATGGCCCTGACGCTGGCCGGCACATCCCCGTGGCCGGAGATGAAGATGACAGGCAGGTGGCAGCCCTTGGACTCCATGGCCTGCTGCAGCTCCAGCCCGTTCAGCCCCGGCATCCGCAGGTCCAGCACGGCGCAGCCCGGCGTGTCCCCGGACAGCTGCGCGAGGAACTCGGAGGGCGAGGCGAAGGGCTTCGTGGCATGGCCGGCGGCCCGCAGCAGCCGCCCCAGCCCCCTCAGCACGGACTCATCGTCGTCCACGAGGAAGATGGTGGCGGGGGCTTGTGTCATGGCGAGGACTCCGTGTGCGCCGCGGGAAGCACGAACCGTAGCAGAGCCCCCTGCCCCGAATGGCTCTCGGCTTGCAGGCGGCCGCCGTGCGCCTCGACGATGGAGCGGCTGATGGACAGCCCCATGCCCAGCCCATTCTCCTTGGTGGAGTAGAAGGGCTCGAAGACGAGGGCCAGCCGCGACGGCTCGATGCCCCCTCCCGAGTCCTGCACGCTCAGCTCCACCCGCCCCGGGCCTGGCGAGGCGGTGCGGACCCGCAGCTGGCGCTGGCCCGCGGGGACATCGGCCATGGCATCCATGGCGTTGATGAGCAGGTTGAGCACCACCTGTTGGAGCTGGATTCCGTCCCCCTGGACGGCGGGCAGCGACGGGGCCAGCGCCAGCTGCAGGGTCGCGCCGCGCAGGTGCATGTCGTTGGCCAGCAGGCGCGCCACCTCGCGCACCAGGTCATTGAGTGAGTGGAGTTCCTGCCGGGGCTCCCCCCGCTTGAGCAGCGCGCGCATGCGGTGAATGACTTCGCCCGCGCGCTTGTCGTCGGAGATGATGTCCCCGAGGGCCTCGCGCACCTCGTCCAGTTGCGCGGGCGTGGCATTGAGCAGGCGGCGCGCGGCCTGGGCGTTGCTGAGGATGGCGGCCAGGGGCTGGTTGAGCTCATGAGCCAGTGAGGCGGCCAGCTCGCCCAGGGCGGCCACCCGGCTCACGTGGGCCAGTTGCTCCAGGGTTCGACGCGCCTCCATCTCCGCGAGCTTCTCCAGGCGTTGGCGCTCGAGGAGCTCGGCCTGGGCACGCATGCGGCGGCGGCGCTCCACCACGAGCCCCCCGGCCACCAGCGCCTGCAGGCCGCTGATCGTCAGAGCCCCCAGGACCCACCAGCGGTAGCGCTCCCAGAGCGTGGGCTCGTCGAAGGCGAGCCGCACCCCGGGAGGCACCCGATCGCGGGGAATGCCCCAGCGCCGCAGCGCGCGGGCATCGACCGTCAGCGTGTCCACGGGTGCCGGCTTCAGGGGCGCGAGGAATTCCTCCTGCTCTCCGCGCAACACGCGGGAGGTGAGCAGGCCCAGCTGTTGGCCCACGGCCTCGTAGCTGACGAGCGCTCCGCCGACGAACCCCAGACCCAGGACGGTGTCGTGGAGGGCGAAGCAGGGCCGGTTGCTGGCGGAGAGCAACATGCGTGCGATCTCGCGCCCCACGAAGGGTCTCCCGCTGGGATCGGTCATGAAGGTGAAGGTGAGGACAGTGGTGTCGTCCGGCAGGGTCCTCGCGCGCTCGAGCAGCTCGGCCAGCGGCAGGTTGCTCAGGTCGATGAACTCCAGCCCCCGCTGCGCCAGCAGCGGTTGCAGCTCTCGCACCAGCTGCTCCTGCCGAGCGCGCTCCCAGGGGCTGGAGCCGTTGATGAGCGCCAGCCTCCGTGTACCAGGCAGCAGCCGCAGGGCCAGCTCCGCGGTGGCCCGCATGTCATAATGCAGCCAGAGGCCCGCCACCCGCTCCGGGCGAGGCTGCTGCTCCCAGAGCCGCTCGTCCTCGGAGAGGACGATCATCGGGATATCCGGCCACAGCTCCCGGCGCAGTTGCAGGGCCAACTGGATGGCGTCGGAGCGGAAGGCGATGAGGGCATCCGGCCGACGCTCCCGGTACTTGGCCAGATACCAGGTGTGCAGGGCGTGTGTGTAGGCAGGCCCGCGGGCCCAACCCAGATCCAGGCTCTCGACATCCAGAGTGATCGGGCCGTCCTGGGCCTCCCACAAGGAGGAGCGGAGACTGGCGACGAGCGTCGCCATGGCGGGCAGCGCCGTATCCTCGGGAATGAGCAGGAGCACGGACTTTCCAGCCGGACGCGCCTCCTGGGCCACCGCCTGGGGGGGCAGCAGCCAGAGGAGGCAGAAGACAAAGACCATGCGCCAGGACATGGTGGACACATTGAACGACACTTTGAACCGCATGAGGGGTACCAGGAGACTCTAACGCTGGACGGCGAGGAGCGGTTCCCCGTGTGGGCACGTAACCCCGGACCCCGGCCGTGCACCTGCGTCATTCCTGGCCAGCTCGCCCGCGAAATCATGCCTGGCGGTGAAGTGACGTGCGGCCGGGTCACTCCGGGGACAATTGCCGCGAGAGCCGCTCGATTCCGGCACGGATCATCCGGCCATAACCGTCCTCACCCAAGGCATCCGCTGAGCCCTTCTCCCGCTCCACGTGCTCCCGCGCCCGAGCGAGGTCACCCAGCTTGCGGTAGTCCTCGGCGAGGTTGAGGTGCAGTGATGGCTGGAACGCGCGCACGGAGAGCGAGGCGTGGAGTTCCCGCGCCCGCTCATCCGTCGACAACGCCGCGGCCTCGAGCGCCCTCAGGTCCCAGGCCAGCTCCTCGCGCGGATCGTCCTGCACATCGGCCATGTAGTGCGCGAGCAGGCAGCGGTGGAACGGTTCACCCTCGGGGGAGAGTTCCTCCCAGATTCTCGTGAACAGTTGGCGCGCCCTCTCGCGGTCACCTCGCTGGCTCCTCTCGATGGCCTCGGCGATTCTGTTCATGACTTCGTCCTGCCCCGGCATGGCACCTCCTCCCTGGTCAGCGTGCCGGACCCGCCCCCGGGGTGTCGAGGGTGCTGCGGTCGGGGCCAGTCCAAGGGCTGGCGTCAGGGCTGGATCCTCCAGGGCTCGTTGTCCCCCATCGTGTAGCGAGCGGGCAATCACCGCTCGCTGGCGCGATGCCCGCGCGAGGCGCAGCCGTTCCTCGGGGGCTACTGGCAGGGACCGCAATCCTTGCAGTTGTCGGGGGTATCTCTCGTGCCGCACTGCTCCGTGTATTGGCAGATGCCGTCACCGCACTTGAAGACCTCGTCGTGGCGCATCCGCGTGGTGATGGCCCGGTAGGTGACGCCATTGAAGGTGCAGGTCGAGTAGAACGCCCCCTTCGGGTCCTTCTCGCAGAGGTTGTTGCACTTGAGGCGGCGGATGCGGCGCATGGGAGCGCAGCGCGCGTCGTCCTCCTGCTCGTCGTCCTTGGAATCCGAGTCGTCCGTCAGCGCGCAGAAGCGTGAGGAGCTGTTGTGCTTGTGGAGCCGACCCCTGTCACTGCTGGCGAAGACCCCCTCGCCATTGAAGAGGTTGCCGAAGAAGCAGGCCTCCTTCTCTTGAAAGTCCTTCAGCTCCTCGTTGGTGAAGGGAATGACCTCTCCCCTCGCGTCGCGCCCCAGCAGGGAGATGGGGACGTGGGCCCCATACATGTTCACGTGCGCCGCCAGGCAGGCGGAGACGAGCTGCTGCTCGGCCACGTTTGCCGGCATCCCTTCGGACCAGTCCGGCGCCAGCCCCAGTCCACCCCTCCAGGAGTAGGTGGTGCCCGAGGCGGAGTCGGCATAGGTGCGCGTCGCCCCCGCGGGGACCGCGCAGAAGACGAAGTACTTCATCACCTGGGCGTTGAGCTCCGGGTCCGTCTGGAACCAGGTGGAGAACTCGGCGGAGGCCAGCCCGTTGGTTCCCAGCCCGTTGGTTCCCAGGCCATTGGTTCCCAGCCCGTTGGTTCCCAGGCCATTGGTTCCCAGCCCGTTGAGCTCCTCTACCGCCTGCTTCCTGGCGGCGAGGACCTGCTCCGGTGGCCGCGCCTCCACGCTCCCACAGCCACTCAGGGAGGAGATCTGCAGCGCAGCCCCCAGGAGGAAGAGGGAGTGAGCGCGACCCGGACGTCGGCCCCCCCGGCGATGGACAATTTCGAACCAATGGCTTCGCATGGTGCCCCCAGATGACCAAGAGATGCTCCGGGCGCGAACGACCGCGGGCCCGGGGAGCCACGAAGGAGCAGGTACCCAGGAGACAGGCTCCAGGGTTCAGACTGTATCACGAACAGAGGGCTCGGATTTCCGTAGCACCGGGGAGCACGGTGCGGCATCCGGTCGTCAACACCACGAGGAGCCGTTGCACGACGCTCCACGGTGCGACGCGGCCCTCAGGCGCGAGACACGAGGCCGTGCAGGCCCAACAGGGCGAAACGAGTTCTTTGACACCTTTTCAGGAGTTATATAAGTGCAGGTGTAATAATAATTGTGTTTGGGATTCGGTGAAGAGATTACCGAAGAAACAAGCCAACACCGCGAGGAGCCGCTGCACGACGCTCCGCGGTGCGACGCGGCCCTCAGGCGCGAGACACGAGGCCGAGCAGGCCCAACAGGGCGAGGAGCACCCCCATGAGGGACTCGCCGATGATGAGCCCCGCTCCGACTCCCCGCGGGGCCGGAGTCGAGGCGGGCCACGCACGGCTCACGCCCGCGGCCAGCAGTGCGCCCAGGCAGATGGTCACCGAGTAGTACGCTGGCACCAGGAAGCCGATACCCACCGCCACCGCCGAGGGGACGAAGTGCTCCAGGCGGCCCCGGGCGAGCAGCGACAGCAGGATGCCGGCCAGCAGTCCCAGGCCCGCCGCCAGCGCGCCGGAGGGAGGCAGGCCCTCCACTCCCCGGGCGCTCAACTCGGCCAGGGCCTGGAACTGCAGCGCCGCGGGCACGGGGAGCTCCGGCGAGCCCAGGCCATGGGCCTCCACCAGCAGGACATACGTGGGCAGGGACACCGCCGCGCCCAGCACCACCCCCAGCAACTGCGCCTGGAACTGACGGAGCACGGAGGTCCCCAGCAGGCGCCCGGTCTGCAGCGACCACAGGCCCACGCTGGTGCTCGCCAGGGGCCCCGCCACCACCGAGCCGGCGACGACGCCGAGCGTGGGCTGGCCCTGCACCACGGCCCCGAAGGCCACCTGCTGCAGGGCCCCCATGGTGGCCACCGGGCAGATGTCCGTCTGGCCCGCCGCGCGCGCGCCCACCGTGCACAGCGGGAGCAGCAGCACCAGCGCCAGCAGCAAGTGCCACGGCCTCAGTCCGAATACGGTGCTTCCCAGGAGCAGCACCAGGAGCACGGCCAGCGGCACCACGCTCGCCTGCCACTGGAACGCCAGGCGCTCCCCGGCCGCGCGCCTCCGCCAGAGCCGGAGCACATCCGCCCCCAGCGCCGGCACCTGACGCCCCAGGGCCGCGAACGTGACGACCGAGGCCCCCACCATCAGCCCCACCCCGGGCCACGTGAGCCAGGCCACCAGGTGCTCGAACCCGCTCGTCGCCACCCTCCCTTCCCGCACCAGCCAGGGCGCCAGGAGGCCCCACGCCACCACCGCCCCCAGCAGCAGGCTCACTCCCACGCGCGGCCCCACCAGCACGCCGAGGCCCAGCAGCAGCGGGCTCCAGCCCACCCCGAGTTGGAGTTGCTCCGCCGCCACGCCCCCGAGTCTCCCCGGGAAGAACGAGCACCCCGGGAACAGCCGCGGTCCCTCGCGCAGCCAGGTCACCCCCACCGCGCCCAGGCCCGCCCACCCAAGTCCCCGGGCCCCCACCGGAGGCGCCTCCCCTCGGGCTTTCAGCGTGGAGATGAGGTCCGCGGTGGCCACCCCGGTGGGAAACGGCAACGCCTCCTCCTCCAGCAACCTCCGGCGCAGCACGAACGCGACCCACACGCCCAGCGAGCCCAGCCCCACGCCCCACAGCGCCACCGCCCAGCCCGGCGGGGTGGCCCCCATGAGCGTCAGCGCCGGAATGGCCCCCATCAGTCCCGCGGTGGCCGAATGGATGCCCATCGAGGTCGCCACCGTCTGCGCCAACTGGAGCTCTCCCGTTGATGGGCCCGCGGTTCCCCTCCACCTCGACAGCGCCGCCATCCCGCCGAAGGCCAGCAACGTGGCGATGATGTTGCCGCTCTCCCACAGGCCCAGCTTCAGCCCCATGTAGACATTGCTGACGGCCAGCACCGCGCCGATGAGGCTGCCCACCACCAGCGCCCGCGCCATCGGCTCATCCCTGGCGGATGGCCGCGGCCCGGCCCCGACGAGGTAGCGCGGACCTTCGATACGAGTCTCCGGCCCCGGGACGTCCTCCTTCTTCAGGACGGAATCCACCTGGTTCCTCGTCATGTCTGTCCCCCTGGGAGGCCGCGCCCCGGGCCTCTCCTCCAGGTTCCGGCAGACCCGCTCTCCCTGAGAATCCCTCTCACCACCCGCCAGCGTGCAACTGTTCACGCTCCGACACCGTCCTCCCGCCGGGCGAGGTTATCTCTCGCTCTCTCTGTCACCGCCTCCGCCCTCCATGTCTGGGTATGAGGCTTCGACTCCGCGGGTGACAGAGCTGGCTAGTTTTCCCGTGATACATCGATTTGCCGGCTGGCTTCTGATACGATTGAGTTTCGTCAATGCGTGACTCCAGGGGGGAGAGCCATGCCACGCTGCATGACATGCGGTCGGCGTTGGGCCGGGAGCCATCTGCGCTGTCCCGAGGGGGCCATCCCCTCCGAGACGCCTTCCCTCATGTCTCCGCCTCCGCTGGTCATTCCCGGATATGAAGTGGAGCGCCCGGTGGCGCGAGGCGGCTTCGGCACCCTGCTGTCCGCCCGGCGCCAGCGAGATGGCCAGCACGTCGCCATCAAGGTCGCCCACCGCAGCGGAGCCCCCGTCGAGGAGGGCATGCGCCAGGAGGCCGAGGCGCTGCGCACCATCGGTCCACCCACCGTGCCCGAGGTGTACGAGACGGACCGGCTGGCCATGGGCCGGCCCTACCTCGTCATGCAGTTCATCGCCCACCCGACGCTGGCCGGGCTGCTGGAGCGGCAGGAGGGGCCTCTGGCCGAGGCGGGCCGCTGCGCGCTGGCGCTGGTGGAGGCGCTCGAGGCCGTCCACGGCCGGGGCCTCATCCACTGCGATCTCAAGCCGGAGAACGTCTTCGTCGACGAGGCCGCTGGGGCCGTGGGCCTCTTCGACTTCGGGCTGGCGCGACCGCTGGTCGTCGTGGAGGACGGCGCTCCTTCCATCGACGAACAGGTCTACATCGGCACCGCCGAGTACATGGCGCCCGAGCAGTGCCTGGGGGCGACGCTGGACGCGCGCACGGACGTGTACGCGGCGGGAGTGCTCCTCTTCGAGATACTCACCGGCCGGACGCCCTTCTTCGGCTCCGTCGCGGACGTCCATCGCGCCCACCTCACGCGCCGCCCGCCCCGTCCCTCCGAACTGGGTGCGGTGCCCCCCTCGCTGGAGGAGGTGGTGCTGCGCTGTCTGGCCAAGGAGCGCTCCCGCCGCTACGCCTCCGCCCGGGAGCTGTCCCTCGCCCTGCGGCGGGCGCTGGAGCAACCCTCCCTGGCGCCTGCTCCCCAGCGCGCTGCGCCTCCAGGCCCGTCCGCCACTGCTTCTTCCTGCTCCGTGGCCGCGCTCTTCCTGCGCTCTGGCGCCAACCCCGTCACGGTCCAGAAGGCATTGGCCCAGTGCGGCGGACAGCTCGCCTTCCAGAGGGGCACCTGCTTCGCCGCCGTCTTCGCCCCCGAGGCCGAGGCCCATCCCCTCCAGGGCGCCCGCCAATGCGCCGAGCGCGTGCTGACCGAGGGGCTGGCCCTCACCGCCCTGGTGGACGTGGCCAAGGTGAAGGTGCTGCGCAACGCCAACGGCCTTCCTCGCTACCTGAGCCCCGTCTTCTCCCGCCCGGAGCACTACCCCACCGAGCAGGGGCCGCACACGCTGCTGCTGACGGCGGCGGCGGTGAAGATGCTGCCGGGAATGGCCTTCGTCCCGGTGCCGGAGCACCCGGGCCTGTTCCGCAAGGCCCCTCTCCCTCCAGAGGCCGGTGGTGAAGACACCTCCACCGTGCTGCGGCTGGAGCACGGGATGCTGCTGGGTCTGCAACGGGAGCTGGAGGCGATGGTGCGGAGCGCCGTCACGGCGGTGCGACAGCGGGCCCCGACCCTGGCCACCGTGAGAGGTGATCAGGGATTGGGCAAGAGCCACCTGGCCACCGCGTTCCTCCACCTCATGGAGCAGCAACTCCCCGAGGCCCGCATCCTCACCCTGCGCGCGCGGGCGCCGGTGCAGGGAGATTCCGAGCGAACCCTCCGCCTGCTGCTGCGCCGGGTGCTGGGAGGCAGGGGCACGGAACCGGAGGAGCTCGAGGCCTCCGGCCACGCCCGGTGCGAGGCGTTGTTGGGGGCCGAGCTGGCCCGCGAGCTGTGGCCCGTGGTGGCCAGCTGCCTGGGATGGCTCACCCCCACCACCGACCTGTCGAACCAGGCGGCCGCCCCCGGAGCCCTGCGTGCGCTCACGGTACGCGCCGCCGGCGAGTTGCTGGCCGCCAGTGCCCGGGCCCACCCCCTGCTGCTGTTGCTGGACGATGCCCACTTCGCCGAGGAGGTGGCCCTGGAGGCGCTCGAGTACGCCGCGCGGGCCGAGTCCCGGATTTCCCTCTGGGTCTGCGTGCTCTCCCGCCCCGGCTTCCTGCGCACCCATCCCCAGTGGGGCTCGCGCGCCGCCCACCACCACTCCCTGCGACTCGGCCCCCTGGCCCTCTCCGATGCGATCGAGCTGTGCCGCGCCGAGCTGCGCCCCGCGGAGAGCGTGCCCGAGGAGGCCCTGGTCCGGCTGGCCGAGCGCGCTCAGCGCGTGCCCCTCTTCATCGTCGAGCTGGTGCGCGGCCTCAAGCGCCAGGGCATGGTGCGCCAGCGCCCCGGCGGAAGCTGGTACCTGGCCACGGACGAGCTGGAGCGGGTGCCGGAAATCCATCTCGTGGCGTGGCTGGCCCAGCATGAGCTGGCGGCCATGCCGGCCGAGCTCACCGTGCATACCCGGCTGTGCGCGCTGCTGGGCAGCGACTTCAGCCTCGAGGAGGTGGAGGCGGTGGTGGAGGAGCTGGCGCGGGAGGACGGCGCCTCCGACTTCCCCTTGGATCCGCGCCACGCCACCCACCGGCTGGTGGAGCTGGGGCTGCTGGTGGCCCAACCGCAAGAGGGCCTGCGCTTCCGCAACGCGCTGATACGGGAGGCGGTGGTCCGATCGATCTCCGAGGGCTGGCGCTGGCGCATCCACCGCGCGGCCCACCGCTACTACCTCCGCGAGGCCCACGATGGGCGCCCGCGCCTGCCCCCACTGGCCTTCCACGCCGCTTCCTGCGGCCTGCGGGAGGAGGCCACGGCCCTCTACCTGGAGCTGGCCGAGTCGGCCCGGGGCCGTCACGCCTACCTGGAGGCCGAGACCACCTACACCCGTGCCCTGGAGCTGATGCCGGAGACGGCCGGCCCGTGGTGCCTCGCCGCGCTGCGCGGCCGGGGCCTCATGCGCTACCGGATGGGCCGCTACGAGGACTCGCTGGCCGACCTGGTGCGCGCCCGGGAGCTGGCCCGGCAGCTCGGCGACGCGCGTGAGGAGGTGGAGGTTCTGCTGGACGAGGCCACCGCCCTGGATTGGACCAATGATTACGCGCGCTCCGCGGAGCGCGTCGAGCAGGCGGTGTCCCTGGCCCTCGTGGCCCGACTCGACACCCCGCTGCTGCAGGTGCGGATGCTGCTCGGCATGGGGCGCGTCCACTTCCGCCAGGGCCTGTGGAAGCGCGCCCGCCTCCTGCTGGAGGCCGCCGCGACCCAGGGACACCGTCTGGGGGATTCCGGCTACGAGTCGCGCATCATCTCCCTGCTGTTGCTGGGCTTCATCCTCCCCAACCTGGGCCGGATCGACGACGCGCAGCGGGTGCTGGAGGAGTGCATCGCCGCCTGCACCGAGCGCGGAGACAAGCTGCACCTGGGCAGCGCCATCAACAACCGCCGCAACCTCTGGGTGGCGCGCGGCGAGCTCGCGCGGGCGCTGGAGGACCAGGAGCATTTCAAGCGACTGGGGCGGGAGCTGGGCATGGTGGGCTGGGAGTACTTCGCCGAGTACAACCAGGGAGAGCTGCACTATCAGGCGGGAAACGTCCGGGCGGCCGAGCCACACATCGCACGGGCGGTGGAGCTGGAGCGCGCCCACCCGGAGGTGGCGTCCCGTCCGTGGGGGCTGCTGCTGCGGGCACGAGTCCTGGCCTACGAAGGAAAGGAGGAACAGGCCCTCCAGGCGCTGCAAGCCATCCGCCAGGCGCTGGCGGAGCGGCCGGGCACGGCGCTCAGTTCCTCCGAGCTCGTCCTCTTCTCGGTGGTGGAGATGACCACGCGACCGACCTCGCCCGAGGAGTGGCAGACCCTGCAGGCGAGCTCGGACGCGTGCTCCATGGAGCAGGAGCCGCTGGAGGTGCTGGAGGTGCAGGCCCTGGCCCGGCTGCGGCGGGGCGAGTGCCAGGCCGCCGTGGCGCTGCTGGAGGAAGCGCTGAGGCGCGCGGAGCACATTCCCACCATCATGCGCCCGCGGTTGCGCAACAGCCTGCGGGGTGGGCTTGCCCGGTTATGTGGACAGTAGACGGCTCAAGTTCTTTGACACCCTCTCCAGACACCCTCTCCAGAACTAGCCGGAGCGGCGCTGCTGGACGTCCTCGGGGGTGAGGGGCGCGTCGGCGAGCCCGGCCTCCTGCCAGCTCGCGCTCCAGGCCTCACGACCGAGCTCCCCGCGGAGGTAGCGCCCCACCAGCGAGGAGGGCTCGAGCCGGAGTTCGCCCCGGGTGAAGGCGATGGCCTCTCCCGGGTTGTTCGAGGGCGTGAAGCCGTGGTCCACCAGCACGGCGCTCAGCACGCGCAGGTAGAGGCCGGTTGCCCACTGCTGGAGGGTGTCCTCGGGAACATGGGTCGTGTCCTGTCCGGTCACCTTGGCGGCCAGCTCGCGCAGGGCCGGGGTCTCGGTGGGCAGCGTGAGGGCCGTGGTGCCGTGTGCGAGTCCTCGCTGGGCGTCCAGCAGCGCCGCCCGCCAGTCGGGAACGAACACGCTCGCGCTCTCCGCCCACTCGATGGGGGTGAGCGTCGCCCCTTGCGTCCACTCCGAGTAGAGCTTCGCCTCCAGCTGCGGCACGTCCGCGAGCAGCTCCACCGCGGGGCGCACGTCCTGGGCCACCCACGGCGCATCGAGCGACTCGGCGTGACGGATGCGCTCGCGCAGCGGCGGGTGCGTGTCGTACGGGTCCTGCTTGCCCTCGCTGAGCTCCTCCTTCTCCAACTGCCCCAGCCGCTCGGCGACATTCGGAGCGCCGAGGAAGCGGCGGAAGCCCTCGCCCAGTGGCGCGTGGCGCTTGTTCTCGAGCAGCGGTCCCAGCTCGCTGTCGACGAACGCCGAGAACGCGAGCCCTCCGCGGTGCGTCTTCTTCAGCCCCTCCACCAGCGCCGCCGCCCCCTGGGTCCGGACCGCGATCCCATCCGCGCTGTACTCCTGCGCGCGGCTGATGGCCTGGGTGATGCGCAGGTAGCCCTTCGCGAACCCCTCGAACGGCTTGCCCACCGCCTTGAGGACGAAGGCGACGGTGCCCACCTCCGCCGAGGCCTCGCCGGCCGCGTAAAGGTTCTGGACGGTGCGGATGATGGCCCCGCGCGTCTTGTAGATCCACGGCCCGAGCTTGGTGTCTCCCCCATGGAAGTGGCCGAACTCGTGCGCGATGACCGCGCGCAGCTCGCTCACGCCGAGGATGTTCACGAGCCCCAGACCGAGCCCCATCACCCGCTGGCTGCCCAGGCCCATCCAGCCACCCCGCTCCGTGACGAACGCGTTCACGTCCGGGACGAGGTACACGTGGGTGGGGGGCTCCTGGCCCGTCATCTCCGCGATGCGGTGAATCTCCTGGAAGAGCACCGGCTGCTCCTTCGCCGTCAGCTCCGGCCCCGGCGGGGTGAAGCGGTCGATCCGCGGGACGATGGACCAGAGGATGACCAGGCCCCCGAAGCCCATGGCGCCCGCGACGAGCAGGAGCAAGACGAGGCCGCGGCCGCGCACGTGCTCGAGGGTGAAGGCTCCCAGCTCGTACGCGCCGTAGACGAGGCCCGCGGAGGCGGTGAGCGCGAGGCTGAAGAAGAGGACCATCAGGAGGATGGCAACCGCTGCGCGGAACAGGAGACCGGTGGAGTGGGCCATGATGAGAGCCAATGCTTCCACACCCCGGCGCCGGCAGCCAGTCACCCCCTGAGCCAAACAGGGTGACGCATCACCTCAAGCTTTGGTGGCACCGGCTCCGCGTGCATGAAGGTGTATGGACAGGACTGCGAAATCCAAGCGCGCAGGGCACGGCGGCAGGGCGTGCGCGGTGGACAGACCGGGGCCGTCTCCCTAACCAGCCGCAGCTGGTGCTTTGGCTCTGGATGCCAACAGCTCGCTCGCCGCACACGTCGGCAATGCATCGGGTTCGACACCCTGACTGAGCAGGTAGGTCACGCCCCATTCGCGCAGCGTGAGCAATACCGGCGCCAATGAGCGACCGAACGGCGTGAGTTCGTACTCGACCTTCGGCGGCACCTGCGGATAGACGCGGCGCACGACGACGCCGTCGTCCTCCAGCTCGCGCAGCTGCAGCGTGAGCATGCGTTGTGTGGCTTTCGGGATGCGCCGCGTGATTTCCATGAAGCGCAGCGTGCCGCCCATCAGGTGGAACAGGATCAGCGGCTTCCACAGCCCGCCAATCACCGAGACCGTGGCTTCCACAGGGCAACCGCTCTTGGGGTCATGGCGCTTGGATCGCATACACACATCCTTGATAGTAGCGTGGCTTCCACAGGGCAACCGCTCTTGGGGTCATGGCGCTTGGACCGCATACGTACACCCTTGGTAGTAACCATCATTATTGTACCTTCTTGTGGTTTTGTCAGTACCCGCCGCATTGTGGGCATCCATGAGAGGCTCCATTCGCGCACTGCTGACAAAGAAAACAGAGGCCGGGCTGTCGACGACCCTCACCCACCTCGATCCCGCCGAGCTCGGCGAAGGCGACGTCACCGTCCGGGTCGAATGGTCGACGGTGAACTACAAGGACGCGCTCGCGCTTTCAGGGCGCGGCGAGATCATCAAGAGGCTGCCGCTGGTAGGCGGTATCGACCTCGCGGGCACGGTCGAGTCGTCGAATGACACCCGGTTCGCGCCGGGCGACCGCGTGCTCGTCAACGGCTGGGACCTGAGCCAGACGCACCACGGCGGCTACGCCGAGAAGGCGCGCGTGCCGGCCAACTGGCTCGTCCCCGTGCCCGACGCCTTCAGCACGCGCGATGCCATGGCGATCGGGACGGCCGGCTACAGCGCGATGCTGTGCGTGCTCGCGCTCGAGCATTCCGGCCTGACACCCGATGACGGCGATGTCCTCGTCACCGGTGCGAACGGCGGCGTCGGCTCCATCGCGATCGCACTGCTGTCGAAGCTCGGCTACCGGGTCGTCGCCTCCACCGGCCGCGTGTCGGAGGCGGAGCACCTTCGCGCGCTGGGCGCGGCGGACGTCATCGACCGCAATGACCTCGCGCGGCCCGGCCCGCCTCTGGGTCCGGAGCGCTGGGCCGGCGCGGTGGACGCCGTCGGCAGCCACACGCTCGCCAACGTTCTGGCGCAGACGCGCTATCGCGGCGTCGTGGCCGCCTGCGGACTCGCGCAGGGCCTGGACCTGCCGACGTCGATGGCGCCCTTCATCCTCCGCGGCATCACCCTGGCCGGTATCGATACCGTGAGAGCGCCCCGCGCTCTGCGGCTGGCGGCATGGGCACGCCTCGCGACGGATCTCGAGCTGCCCAAGCTGGCCGCCGCCACGCGGGAAATCGAACTCGCCGACGTCCCCGACACCGTCGCGCACCTGCTGCGCGGTGAGGTCAGGGGGCGCCTGGTGGTGCGGATTCCCTGAACGGTCGAGTGGAACGCCGTCGGCGCAGGCCGTCCCTCGAGGCGCCGACGATCGAACCGAATCGAGGGACGCGTCACATCCGAAACACCAAGGCACGGAAGACAGCACATGACACAACGACAAGCCACGCCCTCTCTCTTCGATATCAAAGCGCACGGCTCCACGCTGGTGGTGCGCATCGACGGCGGTCCGCTGCAGCTCTTCAGCGCCGACGTGGCTCTGCAGCTCGAAGCGCTCGTGGAGCGCGTGGACAAGGATCCCGATGTGCGTGCGGTGGTCTTCGCCAGCACGCATCCGCAGCGGTTCATGAGCCATGCGGACGTGAAATGGCTGCAGGAAGGCGGCGCCGACTTCGTCGCGCGCCAGAAGTCGGGTGCGCCGCCGCCGGCGGCCTCGGAGGGCTACGTCGGGCTCGACCGCCTGCACGCGATCTTCCTTCGCATGAACAGCATCGGCGTGGTGTTCGTCGCCGCACTCGAGGGCCAGGCGCTGGGGCTCGGCGCGGAGTTCGCATGGGCTTGCGACCTGCGGGTGATGGCCGACACGGACGCCTTCATCGGCCAGCCGGAAGTGCTGCTGGGGATCATGCCGGGCGGCGGCGGCAGCCAGCGCCTGACCCGGCTGGTCGGGTCACATCGCTCGCTCGTCGCGATCCTCGAAGGCAAGCCATTCACGCCCGCGCAGGCACTGGAGTTCGGTGCGGTGGATGCGGTGGTGCCGAAGGCCGACGTCGTAGCGAAGGCCATCGAGCTCGCCCAACATCTGGGCAAGCGCGACAAGGCGGCCGTAGGCGCCATCAAGCGTACGGTCTACTTCGGTGGTTCACTACCGCTGCCAGACGGCATCAAGCTCGAAGCCAAGGAATTCCTCACGCTCAACGTCTCCGCGAATGGTCAGAAGTTGATGCTCGCCTACCAGGCGAAGACAGCCGAGATTGGGGAGCTTCCGCTCTACGCTCCTGGTGGCTATGACGCCGCGCTACGGGCAGGGCAGGTCGGCTAGCTGGCGTCCCGCGTCGCCCGCCTTGGTTGATCAATCCCATTCAGCGGCGCATGCATGCGGATGGGACTGATCCGCTTTCGTGGCTCTCCCGTACATTTTGTGCTTCGCCGGTGGCGGGCAGACAAGCTGCTCTCGTCCGGTCAGTTCAATGCGTGCGGAGTGCACACAAACCGTGGGAGAGCCAGAAGCGCCGGAGGTGTCAAAGGATTTGAAACGAGAGACCCGAACCAGAACGAGACTCGGCGTGGACGTTTGAACCCTTTCCCTTCAAATGCTTCCGCGGACTTGCGAGTTGGCGCGCACGGTGCATTCGGCCTGGCGGAGCGCACACGGGGGGCTTCTTTGACACCCTCTCGGGACACCCTTCCGGGATGGCGAGAGCACCCCCACGGCGGCGACCCGCCCGCCCCCACCTCCGCGAGGATGCGCAGGCCCCGGGGACGCCGAAGACGGCTTCCACGTCATTGGAGCAGGAGCGAGGCCCGCGATCGCGCCTATACTCCATCCGACCCGAGCCTCCGCCCCCACGAGACCATGCGCCCCCTTCCCTGCCCACGATGGCTCGCGCTTCTCTGTGTGCTGCTGGCAGCCTGCGCCACCTCGCTGGCACGCGGACCCATGCCCCAGGCCATGCGGCCGCTCCTGGTGGGAGCACCTGGTCGCTGGTGAGATCGCACCCTGGCGGCACCCAGCTACCTGGAGTGAACGGCCCTCTCACGCCTTATTATTGTCAGGGCTGAGTCTTGGAGCACATGGATGCCGTATTTCAGAATCAAAGAAGACACATCACCCTCGGAATACACGGGCGATATTGACGCCGCCCACAAATGGAAGCTGCCGGGTGTCTTTGAGTGTCCCGGCTGCAGAGCCACTTGGGGTGACAACTCCATCGCCTATCCTTCGGTGGACCTCACGCCTATCGCCACCAAGGCAGACTTCGAGGAAGCGCGAGCAGAGCCCATTGAAGAATATGAACGACTGTGTGGACTGGTGCGACCTTATCTACCGCCGGGGGCAATGCTGGAACCGGGCACAGCGCTTGGCCCCCTCGTAGGCAAGGCCCAGGGCCGCTTCGGGCCGCTCGTGTCTCCCTATCCCTGGTGGCTGTTGGTGGAGCGCACGGCACTGGAAAAGCTCCAGGCCGAAGGTGTGCGCGGCCTCAAGGGCTGCCGCACCCAATTGCGCTTCCGTCAGCGCGCACCACCCGAACTCCTCGAGTTGGAACTCGTCGTCACGGGCCGTGCCCATCCAGACTGCCTGCCCCCGAACCCCAAGCCGCCTTGCCCTCGCTGCAGCCGTCGTGGACTTCGCTTGCCCGACAATCTCCTGCTGGACCTCAGCACACTTCCGAAGCACCTGGACGTCTTCCGGTTGGAGGACTTCTCCACCGTCATCGTCTGCACGGAGCGTTTCGTCGAAACCTGCCGCTGCTTGGGCCTGAAGGGTGTGTCATTTCACCCTCTGCGCGCGAAATAGCAGGACTATGCGGGCAACATCGTGAACTTCGGCAAGGCGCGAGGAGAAATCAGGGAGGGAACACGGTTGTTGGTCCAAGGTGCGCGGAGCCGGTGTGGGATTTCACGGAGCTGAGCAAAACGAGCTGTCCAAGTGTCATAAGGCCCGGCGCGAGAACCCGTGCGCCGGGCGGCACGCTATAGCGGCTGCGCGGCATCCTTGATGCGAGTCGATGGTAATGGAGCCAACAACGCATCAACGAACGCGCGGAACATCTTCACGCGTGGCAGCGCAAGGGCATCGCCATCGACCCAACGATTGTCCTGGATTGATATTTGGATGGACTTTCCGGGCCGAAGGATCGAGCCAATCGAGCCAACAACGGCCTTCCGTCGGCCCGCTGGACTCAGGAAATCCTCAAGGTCGCTCTTCTCATACGGTGGAACCTCGGACTGTACGGACTCGACATGAATGCGCGCGGACGCGAGGAGCTGTGGATACTGCTTCTCCGCGCACTCGATGAGCAGATCCTCGAGGGTACCGGCGGTCGCGTTATCGGGAAGCACGAAGATTCCGAGCCGAGGCGGGCCCTCGACCACTTGGCCCGGGGCTGTCGCAAGGGGGAACCTCTCCGCATTGAGTCCCTTTGCGATCGTGTTGAATCTCGCCATGGCCGACTCGTTCTGGTCCGAGTCGAGGACGACCCCGATGGCGTGGAGGACCTCTCCGCCGGGCTGCTCGACCGTGCCATGGGTGTTGATGGTGCTGGAGAGTAGCTGGCTGTCTCCGGTGACCGAGTCGATGGCGACAGATACGTGCTGGTTCTGGAAGAACACCGGCACCGGAACCCGCTTCAGCAAATCCGTGGACCCGGGCGGCGACGGCCAGCTCTTCGGCAGGAGCGGCGTCCAGAACGGAGCGAGTCGTGGTTTGTGCTGGACCCTCTTGAGACCGTGGAGTTTGAGGAAGCGGCCTACGAATTCAACGTCGTGTGGACCCTCGACAGCGAAATACACATGGTGCATGGGTTATCTCACTTCGAGACCACGCTCGAACCGCATCCACTTGAGCTGCCCTTCACCATAGCGCTTGGCCACGCTCCGCCCGTCATGACGGCCGAGCTTGAATGCGACGACGTCCTCCTCGGGAGTCGTATCGGCGGCAAGTAGCGCATCGATGGCTTCGAGGCTGTGCGTCGTCACGAAGAGTTGAACATCGAACTCGCGGCAACTGCGGACAAGCCAGGAGTAGACACCACTCAACGCGCTGACATGGATTCCGGTTTCGATCTCGTCGACGAGGAGGAGACCCCCCTTCGCATTCACCACGGATTCGGCGAGAAGCAACGTGCGACGAATGCCATCTCCATAGACGCTGAGCGGCACCGGTCCGTGGATCGCGTGCGTCACGTAGAGGACCGGCTCCTCTTCCGGTTGCAGGATCTCCAATCCCCGGATCTCTGGGTCGATGAGGGAAAGCAAGCGTGCCAGCACCTCACTCGTTCCCTGCAGGCGAGCTTGGGAGTAGCCGCGGAGGGGAAGTGTCGGCATCCAATGATGATAGGCGAGCACCACCTCACAGGGCGGACCCCTGCTCTCCTTGTCAGGCCGCCGTGTGGGTTCATTCGGCCATAGGGTGAAGGAGCGCGTGTGCGATTGGCCCGCAGAGGCGAACTCGATATGGAGTTCGGCACCGGTAGTCTCCTTCTCCAGCGCTCCAGTATCCCGGCGAACGCCACGTTCCGGTCGCATCGCAACGACCCGCTTGAACCTCGCTGTCAAATCCGTGATGGGAAGTCGCCCTCCAGCCTTGATGACCAGTTCCGCGGGGTCGCCCTCGGGCCGCCCGCTCGGAGGAAAAAGCCACCGGATGCGTTCGGTGCTCGAGAGGTATCTCAAAGGCACGGGCGATGGCTCCCGCTGGCGCGCGAGGCGAACCCACCCCAGTTGGTCAAGCGGCCGCGCCATCAGCGAGACAGCTTCAAGCACGCTCGTCTTCCCGCTATCGTTCAGTCCCACGAGCAGATTGACGCGACCGAGCTTTTCCAGCGTCAACTCGCGAAGGCCTCGGAACGCCGTAATGGAGAGGTGCTCAAAGGGCAGGGGCATGGCATTCTCACCGGCCCGGGTCATACCGAAGGACCGGCCCGGTGCCGACCTCATCCGATATTCGTTGGTTTGACGCGAGAGCGCCAGAACCTCACCGCAGGTGATGCGCCTCTGCGCACACCGCCTCGGAATGCGCCCGGCCACGTGGGACTCGTGCTGGAGCGCTCTCAGTACAGCTCGGCATGGGGCACAGGAGGCGGCAGAAGCGTCCGGTACAAAAACCGCACTCGGCCAAGTCGAAGCGCTCTCGCGCCATGCGCTGGCCCATTCGAGGGCCAGCGAGCCAGCGCGTGGGTCAGCGCCCGTTACTTCGCGGGAGCCTTCGACGCGTCCTTCGCCGCCGCGTCGGCCTTCTTGCGCAGCGGGCAGGCTGCAATGGCGGCCTTGGGATCGATGGCGTCCTTGCCCTCGTCCACCTTGAGAACCTTGCGCTCCTCTCCAATCACGAACGTGTAGCGATTGGCCAGATTCATCACCGGCATCTTCACGTCATACAGGGAGGTGAGCTTCGCATCCGGATCCGGCACGAAGGCGAAGGGCGCCTTGAGCGACTCCTTGAACTTCACCAGGTCCTCCTGCGCGTCCGTGCTGACGGCGAGCAGCTGGCCATCGAGCTTCTGCACGTCCGCGTACCGCTCCGTGTACGCCGTGAGCTCCTTCGTGCAGCCGCCGGTGAAGGCCTTGGGGAAGAAGGCGAGGATGACCGGACCCGTCTTCACCATCTCCGACAGGGTGTAGCTCTTGCCGGAGGTGTCCTTCACCGTGAAGTCCGGCGCGACCTGGCCGACCTGGGGGGTGGCTCCCATGAGGAAGCCCGCTACGAGCATGGAGTTGAGCATGGCCGGAGGCTTATCACTTCCCGCCCGGGTGTACCCAGGCCCACACCGTGGCGGCCTGTCCACCGGTCATCGGGACTCGCCCATGCGCGCCCAGATGGCGGCGGCGGCCTCCCGCGCCTGCTCGGCCACCACGGACGGGTTGACCGACAGGGGCCGGCGCGCCCACACCCGCCACACCCCATCCACCATCACCGACTCCACGTGGCGCGAGCCCAGGCCGAACACCACGTGCCACGCCAGGTTCTCCGCCGTGAGCGGCGTGGCCGGCAGGTAGTCCATGACGAGCAGGTCCGCCACCGCCCCCTCGCGCATCGCTCCCATCTGCAACCCGAAAGCCTGAGAGGCCAGGCGCTGGCCATTGGCCAGGTAGCGCAGCACGTCGATGGGCTGTCCCGCATCGCGCGAGCGCAGCCACGCCGCCTGGGCCTCGGCGAACATGTCCGCGCTCACCCCGTCCGCCCCCAGCGTCGCCCGGTGGCCGAACTTCAGCGCCGGCGCGTAGCCCACCTCGGACTCCATGTTGGAGCGCGGCGTGTGCACGAGCCACGCGCCCGTGGGCAACAACTGCGCGAGCTCCGGCCACGCCAGGTGGCCCACGTGCACCAGCACCGTCTGGGGAGACACCAGGCCCCCCTCCACCAGCCGCGACACCGGAGAGCTGCCGTAGCGCTCCACCGACAGCTTCTCGTCCAGCGGATCCTCCGCCAGGGGCACGTGCAGGCCCACGCCCGTGCTCTTCACCGCCTCGGTCAGGCCCTCCAGGGCCTCCTTGCCCACGGTGAACAGCGGCGCCGCGCCCACCTGCCCACGCAGCCGGCCCCGCGCCTTGCGCGCGAAGGACACCGTCTCGTCCAACCCCTCCTCGCGCCCCAGCGCTCCCCGGCGATCCGACACCGCGTAGGAGAGCACCCCGCGCACGCCCACCTCGTGCAGTCCGCGGGCCGCGCGCAAGAGCGAGCCCTGCACGGCCCGGGGTGAAGAGTGCAGATCGAAGAGCGTGGTGGTGCCGCACTGCAGCGCCTCCAGGCCCCCCGCCGTGGCGGCCACCTGCACCGCGTCCAGGTCCAGCGCGTCCTCGTAGCGCCAGCGCACCTTGTCCACCAGTTCCTGGTAGCTCTCGAGCTTCGGCCGGGGCATGCCGCGCCCCAGGCTCGCGCTCAGCCGCTGGTGCGCGCTCACCAAGCCCGGAAAGACGAGCTTGCCCGAGAGCGCCACCACCTCGTCGTCCGGCGCCGCCTGGAGGTCGGGACCCCGGGCGACGATGCGCTCACCCTCGATGCGCAGATCCACGCGCTCGACGTGCGCCGGCTCGAGTTCGACGACGATGCCACCTTTCAGGAGCGTGCCCAACCCGTCCCTCCAGTCAATCCGCGGCCATTTCACCGGTCTGGCGCCCGCGAGCCCACCCCAGACGCCGATCCGCTGGCCACCCTAGCACTGCCCCCACGCGCGCGTCCCCTCCTACCCGCTCTTCCGGGGACCCGCCCCCCACGACGAGACGGCGGAGGGAGGCCGCCCGCGCAACACTCCGCGCGAAAACCCCCGCTCAGCCAGCACGCTCCCCGTCGGCGCTCGCGCGCAAGAGGCCCAGGAGCTGCTCGGTGGAGAGCGCCGCGGCCCCGTCCGCTTCCGACAGGAGGCTGCTCGCCAGGTCGCGCTTCTCCTCGTGCAACGCGAGGATCGTCTCCTCGATGGTGCCCTCCGCGATGAGGCGCATCACCGTGACGGGCCGGGTCTGGCCGATGCGGTGGGCCCGATCCGTGGCCTGATCCTCGGCCGCCGGGTTCCACCAGGGGTCCAGGTGGAAGACATGGTCCGCCGCGGTGAGGTTGAGGCCCGTGCCACCCGCCTTCAGGGAGATGAGGAAGACGTCCCCCTCGCCGCCCTGGAAGGCCGCCACGCGCGCCTCCCGCTCGGCGGCCGGTGTCCCCCCGTCCAGGTATTGCGAGGACACGCCCCGCGCGTCCAGGGCCTCGCGCACCAGGGTCAGGTGCTTGACGAACTGGCTGAAGACGAGCGCCCGGCCGCCCTCGGCACGCAGCCCGTCCACCAGTTCCAGCAGACGCTCCAGCTTGGAGGACGGCACCGGGGAGTCGGCGTCCACGAACCGCGGGTGGCACGCCGCCAGCCGCAGGCGCGTGAGGGCCGCCAGCACCGCGAAGCGCTTCTCCAGGCCCTCCGCCTTCGCGATGCGGTCGAGCGCCGCCAGGCGCGTGTCCTCGTACAGCCGCCGCTCCTGCTCGGACAGGGTGATGGGCACCACCGTCTCCACGCGGGCGGGCAGCTCGCGCGCCACCTGCGCCTTGGTGCGCCGCAACAGGAAGGGCCGCACCAACCGCGCCAGCGCCGCACGCGCCTCGGGATCCTTGTCGCGCTCGATGGGGCCCGCGAAGCGCTGGCGGAAGGACTCCCGGCTGCCCAGCAGCCCCGGAAAGACGAGCCGGAAGAGACTCCACAGCTCCGACAGGCGGTTCTCCACCGGCGTGCCCGAGAGCGCGATCCGCGCCTCGGCCTGGAGCGAGCGCAGCGCCCGGGCCCGGGCCGTGTCGGGATTCTTCACCGCCTGGGCCTCGTCCAACACCAGCGTGGCGAAGGACACGGGCGAGAAGCGCTCCAGCTCGCGCGTCAGCAGGCCGTAGCTCACCACCACCACGTCCCCGGCGCCCACTCGGGACAACAAGGCCTCGCGCTCCGCCTCCCGGTAGGCATGCACCTTCAAGGACGGCGTGAAACGCTCCGCCTCGCGCAGCCAGTTGAAGCACACCGAGGTGGGCGCCACCACCAGGGCGGGGCCCTCGCTCGCACGGCGCAGCAGCAGCGCGAGCGTCTGCAACGTCTTGCCCAGCCCCATGTCGTCCGCCAGGCACCCTCCCCCACCCCACTCGGCCAGCCGTGCCATCCACTCGAAGCCCTCGCGCTGGTAGTCACGCAGCTCGGCCCGAAGCCCGGCGGGCACCGGCACCTCCAAGCGCCCCGCCTTCCGGATGCGTCCGGCCAGCCGGCGCCAGTCCGGAGGCGCCTCGACGTCGGCGCCCGCCTCGGCCAGCGCGTCCAGGGCGGGCACCGCCGCCGCCCCCACCTCCCAATGGCCCCGCGAGGCATGCGCCACGTCCGCCAGCGGCTGGAGTTGCCCGCGCAGCTCCTGGGTGATCCGCAGCCACCGATCCTTGCCCAGGGAGACGTACCGGTGACCCCGCCGCAGCGCGTCCAGCAGCACCGCCAGCTCCACCCGCTCGTCTTCGACCCGCACACCCCCTTTCACGCCGAACCAATCCCGCTCCCGATGCACCGACACCTTCAACCCCTTCGCATCCGGTGTCCGCACCAGGCGCCAGGGACGCTCCTCCCACTCCACGTCCCACGCGGGGCGCCCCGGCTCCTCCAGGCGCTCCAGGAAACCGAGCGAGGCCTCCGCGCCCACCCGCTCGAAGCGGCCCGGCTCCGTCATCGGCAGGCCCAGCCACTCCATCGCCGTGGCCATCCGGGCCCGCTCGTCCTCCAGGTTCCGGCGCGTCCACACGCGCTCGCCCTCACGCGAGCCCCGAACGATATCCCCCCCCTCTCCCGGCACCCGGGGCCGGGCCCCGGACAGGGGCCGCGCGAACCACCGCCCCTCCAGGGCCTCGCCCCCCGTGGGCCGCAGGCGCAGCAACAATCCAGGCTCCGCCGGCACCTCGCGCCCTTCCAGGGAGGGTGGCAGGGAGAGCGGAAAGGCCGACTCCACACCCCCGAGCCGCTCCAACAACTCCGTACGCCATGCGAGCGGCAGCCGTCCGCCATGCTCCACCACGGTGCGCAACACCGCCATCGCCGCGGGCGAGACGGACACCAGCATCAGCTCCGGTGGATCGGGCGCCACGTCGTGCAGGAGCAGCCACGGCGAGGGGGCCTGCTCGCGCAGCTTCCCCCGAGCCCACTCCAGCACCACGATGCCATCCACGCTCGGCTGCACCCACAGCTCGTCCCCGCCCACCTCCACCTCGCGCAGGGAGAAGCCCAGCGGCAGGGAGCGCACCCGCAGTGGTGAGTCCCGTCGGGAGTCGAGCACCACGCGGGAGCCGTGCTCGAGCAATCTCAAGGCCTGCACCAGCACGGGGTGCTTGACCTGGCCATACCGCCGCTCCATCTCCATCAACAGACACAGCTCGAGCGCCTGCACCTCCTCGGGAGAAGAGAGGGCCTCACGCGCCTCGGCCGCGTCACGCGGGGACACCACGCTCCCCGTGGACAGCCCTCCCCGCTTCGCGGGCCGATGCAGGAAGGGCCGAAGCCGGGGAGTGTTGGACTCCACCCCTTCCAGACGGAAGATCACCTGGGCTCCCGGAGCCGAGCCGGACCGGGCGTCCGACAGCACCCGGGCCTTGTCCAACGCCTCCAGCAGCTTGCGGCCCGGCTCCACGAAGAGCCGCTCGGCGAGCCGGGCATTCTCCTCTGCCCGCCGCTCCTCGCCCAGAGCGTCCATCACCCGCTCCAACGCGGACACGGCATGGACACACCGCGCGGGACCCGTGGCATCGCAGTGCGAGCACACCACCGCCTCCTCACCTCCGAGCACCCGGAGCGGCTCCACCTTCACCGATAGCGAGGGCGGAGGGTCCTGGATGCTCGGGTGCGCGTCGCCGGCGGAGCGCTCGTACACGACGAAGGCGGGAGGCTCGTCCTGGAAGGCGAGGTGGAGCGAGCCCGTGGGCAACTCCCGTGGAACGGCCTGCTCGCGCACCCGGGCCCGGAGCCGGTGAAGCGCCTGGACCAGGGGAACGAGACGCGCATCCGTGGGAGGTGGAGGCTCCGGATGAAGGCGCTCACGCTCCAGCCCCTGGCGCACCCGCTCGACCTCGGTCTCCACCCGGGCCCAGGCGGCGCGCTCCACCACGGCGCGCTGCTCGGCGGAGAGGGAGGAGAGCGGACGCGCGGTCCCCTCCAGGACCGAGAGCAAGGGATAGGGGACAAGCCACGCCAGGATGCGGAGGAACTCGGCCGAATGGGGCAGGTGTTGCCTCAGCTCCAGCATGGAAGCACGCATCAGGTGCGCGATCCGGTGCTCCGCCAGCCACGCCCGTACCTGTTCTGGAGTCCGCGGCCGTGACGAGGCGTCCCCGGCGGACGTCCCGGGGGCCTGGGCTCTGTTCCACGCCAGGGCCAGCGCCACCAGATGCTCGCAGAAGCCACTCAGGAGGTAGCGCTCGCAGGAGCAATCCCCATCCAGACCCCGCTCGTCCACGGAGAGCACGACGTCGTGGAGCGCGCGGCCCGGACCTCGGACATCTCCCTCCAGGCCCGTGGGCGTCACCGCCCACTTCGTTACGCGCCCCGTGTCCGCCAGTTCCTCGCCCCGGGCGTAGACCCGGGCCTCCACGAGTTCCTTCAACCGGGACGGAGCGAACCAGGAAGACAGCTGGGAGGGGAAGGACGAGGACGACTCTGCAAGTGGTTGCCGCGACATGACCTCCAAGATAACGCCTGGAAGCGCGGCGGACCCACTTTCGAGCCCGCCATCATGCCGGGTAGCCAGAAAGGCACGGCAACCGTCTCCATGAGGAGACGGTCACTCAGCCGACGGCGCAGTCCTTGCCACGCGTGGGCAGGGCGGAGGTGCCCCGGGAGAGGTACGCATCGACGGAGCGGGCCGTCTCGCGCCCGTCCGCGAACGCCCAGACGATGAGGCTCGCCCCGCGGCTCGCGTCGCCCGCGCAGAACACGCCGTCCGCCGAGGTGGCGAAGTGGGAGTCCACCTGCACGGTCCCCCGGGGAGTGAGCTTCACGCCCAGCTCCTCGGACAACGAGGGGCTGTCCGGTCCCGTGAAGCCAATGGCGAGCACGAGCAGGTCCACCGGGTGGGCCGTCTGCGAGCCGGGAATCTCCACGAGCGAGGGCTTGCCATCCGTCCCCGTCGTCAGCTCCACCTTCACCGAGTGCAGGGCCTTGAGCTGGCCGTCCTGCCCCTCCAGGCGCTGGGTGACCAGACCGAACTCGCGCTGGCCGCCCTCCTCCTGGCTGGACGAGGTGCGGAAGACGAGCGGCCAGCGGGGCCACGGGTTGTTCAGGGCCCGCACCGCGGGGGGCGGGGGCGCGTACGACACCTGCATCACGTGCGCCGCGCCCTGACGCAGCGCCGTGCCCAGGCAGTCCGAGCCCGTGTCGCCACCCCCGAGGATGATCACCCGCTTGCCGGCCGCGTTGAACCGGGGCTCGAGCGAGGCGAGGCCCGCCACCACCCGGTTCTGGTGCGTCAGGTAGTCCATGGCCATCACCACGCCGGACAGCTCACGCCCGGGCACGGTGAGATCCTTGCCGCGCTGGGCACCCACGGCCAGCACCAGCGCGTCGTACTGCCCGCGCAGCGCGCGCCAGCCCGGCTCGCGGCCCACGTCCACGCCGCAGCGGAACTCGATGCCCTCCTGCTCCAGGAGCTTGATCCGCCGGTCGATGACGGACTTCTCCAGCTTGAAGTCGGGGATGCCGTAGCGAAGCATGCCGCCCGGACGATCATCCCGCTCGAACACGGTGACGTGGTGTCCCGCCTGGTTGAGCTGCGCCGCCGCCGCGAGCCCCGCGGGTCCCGAGCCCACCACCGCCACGCGCTTGCCGGTGCGGTGCGCGGGCGGATGGGCCTTCACCCACCCTTCCGCGAAGGCGCGCTCGATGATCTCCTTCTCCATCTGCTCGATGGTCACCGGATCCTGATCGATGTTGAGCACGCACGCGGCCTCGCAGGGCGCGGGGCACAGGCGACCGGTGAACTCGGGGAAGTTGTGGGTGCCGCTGAGCGCGAGGAATGCCTCCCTCCACTTGCCCCGATACACCGCGTCGTTGAACTCGGGGATGGGATTGCCCAGCGGACAGCCCTGGTGACAGAAGGGCACACCACAGTCCATACATCGCCCCGACTGCCGCTTCGCCTCGTCGGCGGACAGAGGGAGGGTGAACTCGCGCCAGTCCTTGATGCGCTCGGACTTCTCCCGCTTCGGCGCGGGCACGTGCTGCCACTCCTGGAAACCCGTCGTCTTGCCCATGGTCTACTCTCCTCCCACGACGTGCAGGCGCGGCAATTGGGCCGGCGGGGGCCGGCGGGAAGCGCGGCGGGCCTGGAGCACGCGCTTGTAGTCGGTCGGCATCACCTTCACGAACTGCGGAACCATCAGCTCCCAGTTGTCGAGCACCCGCCGCGCCAGCGTGCTGCCGGTGTGGTGCAGGTGCCGCTCGATCATCCCGTGCACGAGCCACAGTTCCGACTCGTCCACCAACGACTCCAGCTCCACCATCTCCAGGTTGCAGCGGCCCCGGAAGGAGCGGTCGCGGTCGAGCACGAAGGCCGTGCCGCCGCTCATGCCCGCGGCGAAGTTGCGCCCCGTGGGCCCGAGCACCACCACCACACCGCCCGTCATGTACTCGCAGCCGTGGTCGCCCACGCCCTCCACCACCGCCTGGGCGCCGCTGTTGCGCACCGCGAAGCGCTCGCCGGCGAGCCCGCGCAGGTACACCTCGCCCGCGGTGGCGCCGTAGAGCACCGTGTTGCCCACGAGCACGTTCTCCTCGGGCACGAAGCGGCTGTCCTGCGGCGGGTAGGCGATGATGCGCCCGCCCGACAACCCCTTGCCGAGGTAGTCGTTGGCATCCCCCTCCAGTTCCAGCGTCACGCCGTTGGCGAGGAACGCCCCGAAGCTCTGTCCCGCCGAGCCTCGGAGGCGGATGCGCAGCCGTCCATCCGGCAGGCCCTGGGCCCCGTAGCGGCGCACCAGGTCGCCCGAGAGCATGGCGCCCACCGCGCGGTGGGTGTTGCTCACCGGCCGCACCAGCAGCGTGGGCGCGCCTCCATCCAGGGTGGCCTTGGATTGGAGGATCAGCTCGTGGTCCAGGTGGTCCGACACGTCCTTCATCTGGGGCGTGTCACAGCGCCGATCCTCGGTCTCCGGGGCGCGCGAGGGCGTCAGCAGCGAGGACAGGTTCACCTTCTTCGCCTTCCAGTGGTCCGTGGCGGGCAACTGCCGCAGCAGGTCCACCCGGCCCACCAGCTCTTCCAACCGGCGCACGCCCAGGGCGGCCATCCGGCGGCGCAGGTCCTCGGCCACCAGGTAGAAGAAGTTCACCACGTGCTCGGGCTTACCGTGGAAGCGCTCGCGCAGCCCCGCGTCCTGGGTGGCGATGCCCACCGAGCAGGTGTTGAGGTGGCACTTGCGCAGCATGATGCAGCCGAGCGCGATGAGGCTCGCGGTGGCCATGCCGTACTCCTCGGCGCCCAGCAGCGTGGCGACGAGCACGTCCTGGGCGGTGCGCAGGCCACCGTCCACCTGCAGGCGGATGCGGCCGCGCAGGCCGTTGTGCACGAGCACCTGCTGCGCCTCGGCCAGCCCCAGCTCCCACGGCAGGCCCGCGTGCTTGAGGCTGGACAGGGGCGAGGCGCCCGTGCCGCCCTCGTAGCCGGAGATGACCACGCCACCCGCGCCCGCCTTGGCCACGCCCGCGGCGATGGTGCCCACGCCCACCTCGCTCACCAGCTTCACGCTCACGCGCGCCGTGGGGTTCACCGACTGCAAGTCATAGATGAGCTGCGCCAGATCCTCGATGGAGTAGATGTCGTGGTGCGGCGGCGGGGAGATGAGCGTCACGCCGGGCGTGCTCCAGCGCGCCTTGGCGATCCGCTCGTCCACCTTGGGCCCGGGCAGCTGCCCGCCCTCGCCGGGCTTGGCGCCCTGGGCCATCTTGATCTGCAGCTCGGCGGCGTTGACGAGGTACTCGGTGGTGACGCCGAAGCGGGCGCTGGCCACCTGCTTGATGGCGCTGCGCCGCAGGTCGCCGTTCTCGTCCGGAACGTAGCGACGCGACTCCTCGCCACCCTCGCCGCTGTTGGAGCGCCCGCCGATGCGGTTCATCGCGATGGCGAGCGTCTCGTGGGCCTCGGCGCTGATGGAGCCGAAGGACATGGCGCCGGTGACGAAGCGCCGGACGATGGCGCTCGCGGGCTCCACCTGCTCCAGCGGCACGGGCGTACACCCCTCCTCCGCGACGATCAGGAGCCCACGCAGGTTGCAGTGCGCGCGGCTCTCGTCATCCGCCAGGCGGGAGTACTCGGCGAAGACCGCGGCGTCGTTGGTGCGCGCCGCCTGCTGCAACAGGGCGATGGTGGACGGGTTCCACTTGTGCGTCTCGCCCCGGCGGCGCCACTGGTACTGGCCGCCCACGGGCAACTGCTCCACCTCGAACTCGGCCGCGGCCCCGAAGCCCCGCGCGTGGCGCTCGCGCACCTCGCGGCCCAGCTCCGCCAGGCCCACGCCCTCCACGCGCGAGGGCGAGCCGGTGAAGTGCCGCTCCACCAGCGAGCGCTCCAGGCCCACGATCTCGAAGAGCTGCGAGCCGCGGTAGGACTGGAGCGTGGAGATGCCCATCTTGCTCATCACCTTGAGCACGCCCTCCTCCACGGCGTGCACGAAGTTGGCCTGGGCCTTGTCCGCGTCCACCGACAGCTCGCCCGCCTCGGCCATGGCGCGCAGCGAGTCCAGGGCGAGGTAGGGGTTGATGGCCGAGACGCCGTAGCCGAACAGGCAGGCGAAGTGGTGCACCTCGCGCGCCTCGGCCGTCTCCAGCACGAGGCCGGTGTACATGCGGATGCCGTCGCGCACGAGCCGCTGGTGCACCGCGGACACGGCGAGCAGCGCGGGGATGGCCGCATGGGCCGCGTCCACGCCCCGGTCGCTGAGCACGAGGATGCTCACGCCCGCGTCCACCGCCTCGACGACCTCGGTGCACAGCCGCTCCACCGCGGCCTCCAGGCTCGCGCCCTCCTCGTGCAGCGGGTAGAGCAGGCTCACGCGCTGCGTCTCGAAGGCGCCCTCGTTGCGGATGGCCGCCAGCGTCGCGAGCTGCCCGTTGGTGAGGATGGGGCCCGGCAGGGACAGGCGGTGGCACTGCTCCGGCGTCTCCTCGAAGGTGTTGCCCTCGGGGCCCAGGCCCGTGGAGAGCGTCATCACCAGCGACTCGCGGATGGGGTCGATGGGCGGGTTGGTCACCTGCGCGAAGAGCTGGTGGAAGTAGTTGAAGAGCGTGGGCGCCTGGTCGCTGAGGACGGCCAGCGGCGTGTCCGTGCCCATGGAGCCCGTGGGCTCCTTGCCCTCCTCGGCCATGGGCTTGAGCAACAGGCGCGTGTCCTCGTCCGTGTAGCCGAAGGCGCGCTGCTGGCGCCACAGCTCCTCGTTGTCCGGCCGCGGCGGCGCGGGCTCGGTGGGCAGGTCGTCCAGCGTGGCGACGTTGCGCTCGAGCCAGCGGCGGTAGGGCCAGCGCGTGGAGATGTCGCGTTTGACCTCCTCGTCCTCGAGGATGCGGCCCTCGAGCGTGTCCACCAGCAGCATGCGGCCCGGGGTGAGGCGGCCCTTGCGGCGCACCTGGGCGGCGGGCACGTCGATGACGCCCGTCTCCGAGGCGAGGATGATGCGGTCATCCTCGGTGACGAGGTAGCGCGCGGGGCGCAGGCCGTTGCGGTCCAGCGTGGCGCCGATGAGCTGCCCGTCCGTGAAGGCGATGGCGGCGGGTCCGTCCCACGGCTCCAGGAGCGCGCTGGAGTACTCGTAGAAGGCGCGCCGCTCGTCGCCCATGAGCGTGTGGCCCTCCCACGCCTCGGGGATCATCATCATCATGGCGTGGGGCAGCGGCCGACCACCCAGGAAGAGCAGCTCCACCATGTTGTCGAACTGCGCCGAGTCGCTCTTGCCCGGGACGATGATGGGGAAGAGCGGCTCCAGGCTTCCGCCGAACTTGGCCGACTGCAACAGGCCGCGCCGCGCGTTCATCCAGTTGCGGTTGCCGCGCAGCGTGTTGATCTCCCCGTTGTGCGCGATGTAGCGGAAGGGCTGCGCCAGGTCCCACGTCGGGAAGGTGTTGGTGGAGAAGCGCGAGTGCACGAGGCCCAGGGCGCTCACGCACTCGGGGTGCTGGAGGTCCGGGTAGAAGAGCGGCAGTTGCCGGGGCAGCAGCAGGCCCTTGTAGATGAGCGTCTCCGCCGAGAAGCTGGCCACGTGGAACTGGCCATCCGGATCCAGGTCGCGGTCCTGGATGCGCCGCTCGGTGAGCTTGCGGATGCGGAACAGCTTGCGCTCGAAGGCGCTGGGCACCACGCGGCGCCGGGCGACGAAGAGCTGACGGATGACGGGCGCACGCTCGCGCGCCAGCCGGCCGAGGTGCTCGGGCTGCACGGGCACGTCGCGCCAGCCGAGCACGCGCTGCCCCTCGTCGGTGACCATCTGCTCCAGGGCCGCCTCGCACGCGATGCGGGCCTCGGGATCCGCCGGGAGGAACACCATGCCGATGGCGTACTGGCGGCGCGGCGGCAGCGTGAAGCCCAGCCGCTCCCGCTCGAAGAGGCGATGGGGAATCTGCAGCAGGATGCCGGCACCGTCTCCGGTCTCGGGGTCCCTGCCCGCGGCGGCGCGGTGGCTCAGCCGGTTGAGCAGCTCGAGCGCTTCCTCGACGATGCTGCGAGATTTCTCGCCCCGGATATGGGCCACGAAACCCACTCCACAGGCATCGTGTTCGGTGTCCGGCTCGTACAACCCATAACGGCCCGGGCCTCGGTCCAGCATCAGTAGTGCTCCCCTCGCGGCGGATGGAACCACGCGTGAACCGGCAACTCTAACGCGTTGCTTCCGGCGAGGGGAACAAGAGTCCGCGAGCCAGCGCTTGGGGCAGGCGGGCGGGCATCGAAACGTCGTCTTCCGCTAGGAGTGAAGTTGGGAGGCGGCCGGAAGTGCGGCCAGGGGCTCCAGGGAGGGGCTGGTGGGAGTGGCGACCGCGGCGCCCGGGGGCTCGCTGGAGCGGCTGCCCTCCTCCCGGGGGCCGATCAGGGCGTGCACCGCGGCGAGCAGCTCGGCGCCATGGTAGGGCCGGGCGCACACGGCGGCGTCCGGCTGGGCCCAGGCGGGCCGGGTGGCTCCGGCCAGGACGATGGGAATGGGCCGGGCGCGCGGCAGCTCCGCGAAGGCCGCCAGGAAGATGCCCAGGTGGGTGGGAGGAACACTCGAGGACAACAGCACCAGGTCCACGGGCAGCACCGAGGCCCGGCGCAGCGCCTCCACGCCCCCGTTGGCGGTGAGCACCTCGAAGCCCTCGGCGCACAGCATCCGCTCGGCCGCCGCCTCCTGTTTCGGATCCTCGTCGAGCAGCAGCACCCGCCGGGGCAGCCGGCGCACCTCGCCCACCGGCATGCGCGGCAGCGACAGGGTGAAGGTGGAGCCCTGTCCCTCGGAGCTCGACATGGACAGCGCGCCGCCGTGCAGCCGCGCGATGGAGTCGCTGATGAACAGGCCCAGCCCCAGGCCGCCGAAGTGGCGATGCGAGGAGTTGGCCGCCCGGTAGAAGCGCTCGAAGAGCCGGGATTGATCCGACGCGGGCACGCCGATGCCCTGGTCCTTCACGTGGATGCGGGCCTGACCCGCCAGCGACTCCACCTCCACGCCGATGAGCTCGCCCGCCGGGCTGTACTTGTTCGCGTTCTCCAGCAGGTTGACGAGCACCTGCTCCAGCCTGTCCCGATCGCCGCGCACCCAGAGGTGCTCGCGCGGCACCACCAGGGTGAAGGGCCGCGCGAAGGCATGGCGGAACTGGTCCACCACCTCCGCCACCAGGTGGCCCATCTCCAGGGGCGCGGGCTGTAGCGACAGCCGACCCAGCTCCAGCCGCGACACGTCCAGCAGGTCATTCACCAGCCCCGCCAGCCGCTCCACCTGACGCTTGGACTTGATGACGCTGGAGAGCTCCACCGGCAGGCCCTGCGCGATTCTCCGCTCCATGGAGTAGAGCGTGAGCTTGAGCGGGGTCAGCGGCGTCTTGAGCTCGTGCGAGGCGATGGACATGAACTCCTCGCGCACCCGCAGGGCCGCCTGGGCCTCGCGCAAGAGGCGCGCGTTCTGCACGGACACCGCCACCTGCCCGGCCGCGGCGCTCCACAACTCCAGCTCGCGCAGCGAGAAGGAGCGGCCCTGTTCCTTGTAGAGCACGAGCAGTCCCAGGGCGCGCTTCTGGGACAGCAGGGGCACCGCGGCGAAGATGGAGCCGGCCGAGTCCCCCATCCCCCTCTGCACGCCAATCTGGGGCTGGCGGGTGACGAGCGCCGCCTCGAAGGAGTCGGCGTGCTGGTCCAGCGCATCGTCGGGGGTCTCGGTGTTGGCCAGATCCGACACCGCCACCCGACGAGGCGCCTGGCCATCTTCGGTGAGGAATACCTCCGCCCGTCGCACCTGGGCGCAGCGCACCACCGCCAGCACCGCCGCCTTGCACACGCTGTCCACGTCCAGCGTCTCGCCCACCTCGCGGGCGATCTCCTGGAGCGCCTGGGAGAAGGCCACGTCGTCGTCGGCGCCCGAGCTCTCGAAGAGCAACCAGGCACCCGGGGGCGTCCCAGGACGACATGGCCGCGCCTGGATGCGCGTCTGCTTGAGTCCCACGGTGATGACGTGGCCCGAGTGGCTGCGTCCCTCGCGCAGGGCCCGCTCCAGGTCATCCCGGCCCCGCCCGGACTCCAGCGCGGAGAGCACGGAGTCTCCCACCTGGAGCACCACCCCCGTCTTGGCGGCGAAGTCCGGCTCCAGCCACTCCACCCGCAGATCCGCGCCCAACCGCATCACCCCTTGGGGGACGCACGCGAGTAGATCTGGGAAATCGGGCGGCAGCATGGGGGACAACATGAGGAGTTACGCCCTGCCTCGCGCGCCGACAAGGTGGCCCGGTTCACTCCTGCCCTCCAAGGTGTCGATCTCGTTGAGGGCCGGACAACCCGACAGCCCAGGAGACGGGAGAGCGTTCACCATTGGCGACTGGAATCCCCGAGGTGTGTGTTAGACGACATCCGCCATGGCTTCCCAACGTGCCCCGTCCCAACCCACCCAGCCCACCAAGGAGCTGCAGACCTTCCCCAACCCCGCGCCGGATCGCGACTATGAGATCGCCTTCGACGTGCCGGAGTTCACCTGCCTCTGTCCCCTCACGGGGCAGCCGGACTTCGCCCGGTTCCGGATCCGCTACGTGCCGGACACACTATGTGTGGAACTCAAGAGCCTCAAGCTCTACATGTGGTCCTACCGCAACGAGGGCGCCTTCCACGAGAAGGTGACCAACACGATCGCCGACGACATCGTGCGCGCCATCCAGCCGCGCAAGCTCACGGTGGAGGGGGACTTCTTCGTGCGCGGCGGCATCGGCACGGTGATCACCGTCACCCACGAGAAGCCGGCGCGCGGCGCGAAGAAGAGCCCGGCGCGCCGCAAGTAGGCCCCGTCAGTCGGTCCGCATCTTCGCTTCCAGCTCCTTGGCGCGCGCGTCCGCCTCCGACTCGATGCGGCTGGCGGCGCCGCGCACGTTGTCGAGCTGCCGCCGGGGCGCGCTGGTGCCAGGGGCGGTGGAGTCCACCGCCGCCGCGCGCTGGAGGGCGTACCACGCACCGCCCCCGAGCAGGGCGAGACCAAGAACCGCGGTGAGAACCTTTCCCATGGAGCCACTCCGGATGCGTCAGCGGACGGAGAGCCGCTGGACGAGCTCCATCCAATAGGATTGGGTGGACAGCAGTCCAGCCCCCACCCCCCCGGCGGCGATGGCGAAGGCGGCGAGCCAGCGCTTCCACGGCCGCACGGGCGCCAACTCCCGGGCGAGGTTGCCCGCCACGCCCAGCTCCTCCTGGGTGAGGTGGGCCAGCGCCTCGCTCTCGGTGAGCTTCTCGCGGTGGCGCAGGAAGCCCACCAGGAAGGCCTCGCAGGACATGCCCAGCCGGGGCGACAGGAAGGCCTCCAGGTCGCGGCGCATGGCGGCGGCATTGGGGTAGCGCTCCTCGGGCTTCACGCGCAGGGCGCGGTGGACGATGTCCGCCAGCGCCTTGGGCACCTGGGGCGCCGCCTTGTGCAGCGGCTTGAAGGCCCCCTCGCGGATGCGGGCGAACACCTCGCCCGCGTTGCGGCCCAGGAAGGGGCGCTGCCCGGCGAGCGACTCGTACATCAGCACCCCGAGGGAGAACAGATCCGTGCGGCCGTCGATGGGCGCCCCCGTCACCTGCTCGGGAGACATGTACGAGGGGGTTCCCACCGCCATGCCCTGCGCGGTGAGCGCCTCCAGGCCCACGTCCTTGGCCACGCCGAAGTCCATCAGCTTCACGTCCCCCGCCTTGGTGAGCATCACGTTGGCGGGCTTCAGGTCGCGGTGGATGATGCGGCGGAAGTGGGCGTGCTCCAGCGCGTCGGCGATGCGCGCCGCCACGGCGGCACCCACCTCGGGGGGCAGCGCGCCCTCCTTGATGAGCTCGTGCAGCGTGGGCCCATCCACGTACTCCATCACCATGAAGAGCACGTCGTTCTTCTCCACCAGATCGTACAGGGTGACGATGTTCTGGTGGCGGAAGGCGGCGAGCGCGAGCGCCTCGCGGCGGAAGCGCGACACGGACTCCTTGTCCCTCAGCGGGTCCGCGAGCATCTCCTTGATGGCCACCTCGCGCTGCAGCATCTCGTGCAGCCCTCGGTACACCTGGGCCATGCCACCCCGGCCCAGCTCTCCGAGCACGCGGTAGGCACCTATCTTGCGATGTTTGACGACGGGTTTGTCAGTGGAGGGCACGGGCGCGAGGGTAGCGATTCGTCCCGGAGGCGTCGACCCGTCCGGAGGAGCACACACCTCCGCGGTAGAAATCGCCAGTCATCGCACACACTTCTCCGTCACGTCACACGCGCAGTGAGGGCTCAGCCCCGCCCGTCCGGGAACAGGCGGTTGACCGCGTCCAGGAGTTGCTCGAGCCGGAAGGGCTTCTTGAGGAAGAACTGCCAGGACTGGGAGGGGATGGACCTGGGAATGGTCTCGCTCATGATGATGACGGGCACCTGGTCCAGGCCCGGCGTCTTGCGCATCACCTCCAGCACATGCACGCCGGAGAGCACGGGGAGCATGATGTCCATGAGGACGACATCCGGGTGGGACTCGCTCAGACGCCGCAGCGCCTCGGTGCCGGTGCCGCACACGGACACCTCATAACCCTCGTCCTTCAGCACGTCGGCGACGACCTGCTGCACGTCGAACTCGTCCTCGACGACCAGGATGGTCTTCAACGGCCCCTCCTGGAGGGCCGCGCGCGCCCCTTGTCCTTCGGACCGGGGGTTCCCGCGCCCTTCTTTACCGCGCCCTTCCTTCCCCCGCCCGTCCTCGGAGCCGTCCTGCGCCGGGGCGCCGGGCGCACCTCGCGCCCATGCCCGCTGAGGATGGACTCGGCGCTCTGGAAGGACTCGGCCACATCGATGCCGCCGGGAGAGATGTGGAACTCGCGCAGCGAGGTGTCATAGCGGCTCTCGCGCATCTTCATGACCGACAGGAGCCGGTAGATCTGCGAGCGCAACTCCACGTAGCGCAACAGCACCACGGACTCCGCCACGTTGGCCAGCTCGGGGGTGGGCAGCGCCAGCTCGGACTGGAACAGCTCGAGCTCGTCGGTGATGACGGTGGTGATGTCCAGCGAGCGCAACTGGTTGGTGAGCGCCGACAGGAAGATGGGGACGCGCTCCGGGTAGACCGCCGCGGCGCGGAAGCCCTCGGCCCCGTCGACGAACAGGCGCCGGCGCTCGCGCGCCGACTCGGCCCGGATCTTCTCCAGCAGCTGCTCGGCCAGCGAGTCCATGAGGTGCTCGAGCGGAGGCTGCCACACGAGAGAGATGCTGCCGTCCTTGACGTAGCGATCCAGGGGGATGCCCACCGCCTCGGCCTTCTCGATGAGGCGGGGGGGAGGCTCATAGAAGCCGAAGTACGTGCCCCGCTCGCCCCGCCGGGCCCCCTCCACCAGGAAGGAGAGTCCGAGCAGCGTCTTGCCCGTGCCGGGCGAGCCCACGAGCGCGGTGGTGGACCCCGAGGGCAGACCACCCCCGAGCATCTCGTCGAAGCGGGGCAGGCCGAAGGCCATGCGCAGACGTTGCTCGCGGGCGGAGGGGCCCGGGTGGGCGAACTGCACCTCGGTCCGGGGATGGATGGAGATGCCGTCGGCGGAGATCTCCACTTCGTGACGGCCCCGGAGATAGTCGCTGCCCCGGAACTTGTGCACCGTCAGCTCGCGCACCGCGCGCGGGCCGATGAGCCGGTCCGACAGCTCGACGACCCCATCGACCAGGGCGTTCTCCGTGTGCGTGCGCTCGCGCATGTTGGAGATGAGGAACGTGGTGCACCCCAGGAGGCTGGCGAGCGCCTGGAGGGAGTGCACGAACTCGCCGTAGGCCTGGACGGTGGGAGCGAACTGCTCCGCGCTCTCCATGCCATCGATGACGAACACGGTGGCCCGCCGCTCGCGCAGCGTGCCGCGGATGAGCTCCAGCAGCCCGCTGAAGCCCTGGTCCCGCACCACCTTGTAGCCACTGATGTAGTAGAGATTGTCGGGGATCTCCTCCAACCGGAAGAAGCTCAAGGACCCGAGGTGGCGCAGCATCTTCGCGTGCGACTCGATGAGCAGCGTCATGTAGACGCACCGCCCCTCGCTCTTGTCGATGTGGTTGAAGCACAGCTGGTTGGCGAGGATCGTCTTGCCACTGCCAGGCGGGCCCATCAGCGCGTAGATGCCGCCCTGTTTGAACCCCCCCTTGAGGATGAAATCCAGGCGGGGAATGCCGCTCTCGACGCGCTCCTCACGCGATGGCTGCCCCGAATCGTCCGTGTCGGATCCGCTCATTCCGCCTGCCGTGCTCCTCGGGTCACTCCCGTGTGGAGGGATGTGCCACAAGCTGGGCACATCCGAGCACGCGGAAAAGCGAGGGCCAGGCCGAACCGTCGCGTGGCGGACGAATGCGTGCGAACGGGCTCACCCCGCCCGAGCCGGCAGCAGGCCCGAGCGTTCCAGCCGCTCGCGGACGCGCCCGGCCAGCTCCGCGTGTGCCGGATTGCCCGGCGAGAAGGGCCGCGGCGTGAGGATGATGAGCGTGCCCAGCTCCTCCACCGGCTCGACGCGCACCGAGCGCGGCAGGGAGGGAACGCGCCCATGCGCTCGCGAGAAGTACGTGAGCCAGCCGATGCACGCGCCGTCCGCCTCCACCACCCGCCCGGCGGCGGGGTCCTCCTCGGACACCACCGCGCACCGGTCCGGCTCCCAGGCCAGCGCCATGGCGCGCACCACCTGCTTGAGCACCGACACGGTGAGCACGCGCTGCGCGGCCACCCCCTCGCGCGGCAGGTGGAGCAGACAGCCATTGGCGTAGAAGGGCGTCCCCGAGCCACAGGTGAGGTTGAGCAGCCCACCCCGCCCCGTCTGCTCCTGCCCCGTCCACGCATCGAAGTAGAAGGCATCCCGGCCAAGCCGGTACTTCTTGCGCTCGAAGAAGCGCAGGAACGTCTCCGCGGTGGGCTCGAAGGGCAGCCGCAGCGCGTTCTTGCGGGAGTACGCGTACTCGAACCAGCGGGAATAGGCAGGATCGCACCCGGCCAGCAGGCGGAAGAACTCTTCCGCCCGCGCGGCACACGCCGCGGCGGACTCCTTGCGACCTCCCCAATGCGCCCCCGCCTGGAAACGTTCCATCCGCCATGTCATACGCCATGGGTAACAAAGGCACCACCCGGAAGCGCATCGGAACGCCCCGGCCCCAATCTGTTACCAAAGGCTCCCCGGGAACTTTGGTAAGCAGGGCCTCCATGGCCACTCCGCCCCTCCAAACCGTGCTCGCCGCCATCGACGTGGGCACGAACGCCGTGCGCCTGGAACTGGCGCGGCCGGACGCCGACGGCGCCCTGGAAACCCTGCACCAGGAGCGCGACCCCATCCGCCCGGGAGAAGGGGTGTTCGCCAGTGGAGTCATGCCCGAGGAGACCGCGGACCGGCTCCTGTCCACGCTGCGGCGCTACGCGGCGCTGTGCCGGCGGCACAAGGCCCGGGTGCGCGCGGTGGCCACCAGCGCGATGCGCGACGCGCGCAACCAGGAGCAGATCGTCCAGCGGGTGCGCGACGAGGCGGGGCTCAACCTGGAGGTGGTCAGCGGCAAGGAGGAGGCGCGCCTCATCTGCCTGGGCGTGCTGCACCGCAAGCCGCCCAACGTCCGCTCGCTGCTGGTGGACATCGGCGGAGGCTCCACCGAGGTGGTGCTCGCCACCGGGGAGCGGCCGGATG
Organism: Cystobacter fuscus; assembly: GCF_002305875.1. NCBI lineage: Bacteria > Pseudomonadati > Myxococcota > Myxococcia > Myxococcales > Archangiaceae > Cystobacter > Cystobacter fuscus. The sequence goes on from NZ_CP022098.1 coordinate 10,894,242, forward strand.
AGCTATGGAGCCTGCCCATGGGCTCGGTGCGGCTCACGGAGATGTTCGACGCGGCCGGCAAGGTGACGCCCAAGCAGTTGCGGCTGATGCGCAGCTACGTGGAGGAGCACCTGCGCAAGGCCATCCCCGAGCGCCTTCCGGGCCTGCCGCGCATGGCCCTGGGCTCCTCGGGCACCATCAGCGCGGTGGTGGGCTTCGCGGCCAGCGAGGGCACGGCGCACGCGTCCCTGCGCCAGTTGCAGAACACGGCGGAGACGCTGGCGGAGATGACGCCCGAGCGGCGGCGCAAGCGCTTCGATCCGCGGCGCGCGGACATCATCGTCGCGGGCGCCACCATCCTCGAGCGCACGGCGCGGCACCTGGGCGTGGAGAGCATCGCCGCGGTCAACCGGGGCCTGAGAGATGGGCTGCTGGTGGACCTGCTCTACCGGCAGGACGAGACGCGGGAGGACCACTCGCTCGCGGACGCGGCGGTGGCCATGGGGCGGCGCCTGTTCTTCGACGAGAAGCACGCGCGCCAGGTGACGCGGCTGGCGCTCACGCTCTTCGACGAGCTGGCGGCGCTGCACCACCTGCCCCTGTCCTCCCGGCCCTACCTGGAGACGGCGGCGCTGCTGCACGACGTGGGCAACGCCGTGAGCTACGAGCGCCACCACAAGCACTCCTACTACCTCATCCACCACGGCGACATCCCGGGCCTGGCCGACCGTGAGCGCGAGCTGGTGGCGCGGGTGGCGCGCTACCACCAGCGCAGCCCGCCGGAGCTCAACCACTCGGGGATGCAGGGGCTGAGCGCCGCCGAGGCCCGCCTGGTGCGCAAGCTGGCCACGCTGCTGCGCATCGCCAACGCGCTGGACGGCAGCCATCACCAACCCATCAAGGAGATGCGCGCCACGAATGGCCGGGACGCGGTGTCCCTGCACCTCAAGGCGCGCCAGCCCGTGGACCTGGAGCTGTGGTCCGCCGAGCGCGAGGTGGCCCTCTTCCGCCGCGTCTTCGGCAAGCGGCTGACCTTCCACATCGGCCGCTGACCATTCCCATCGCGGCGGCCGGTCCCCCCGCCGCCTGCCCTCCACGAGGGGAAGCAGCCACCGCTGGCACCCGCACGGGCACGTGCCCACTCCTCACCGGGAAGAGTCCAGACCGGTGGCGCCCCTGGCGCCCGGCGTCCCCCGCGGGGAGAAGGAGCGGCAATGAAGGCGGTCGTCTTTCATGGAATTGGAGACATCCGGCTCGACGACGTGAAGGAGCCCGTCCTCCAGGAGGACACGGATGCCATCGTCAAGCTGACGGCGAGTGCCATCTGTGGCACGGACCTGCACATGGTGCGCGGCACGATGCCGGGCATGGTGCCGGGCACCATCCTCGGGCACGAGGGCGTGGGAGTCGTCGAGGCCCTGGGCAAGGACGTGCGCAACCTGCGCGTGGGGGACCGGGTGGTGATTCCCTCCACCATCGCCTGCGGGAGCTGCTCGTACTGCCGCGCGGGCTACTACGCGCAATGCGACGTGGCCAACCCCCATGGCAAGCGCGCCGGGACGGCCTTCTTCGGCGGGCCGGCGGCGTCGGGCCCCTTCCATGGCTTGCAGGCGGAGAAGGCGCGCATCCCCTTCGCGCACGTGGGGCTGGTGAAGCTGCCGGACGAGGTGGCCGACGAGCAGGCCATCCTCCTGTCGGACATCTTCCCCACGGGGTACTTCGGCGCGGACCTGGCGGAGATCAAACCGGGTGACACCGTGGCGGTGTTCGGCTGCGGCCCGGTGGGTCAGTTCACCATCCTGAGCGCCAGACTCATGAACGCCGGGCGCATCTTCGCCATCGACTGCCACCAGGACCGACTCGATGCCGCGCGGGCCCAGGGCGCCGAGGTCATCAACTTCGAGGAGGAGGATCCCGTCGAGACGATCGTGCGGCTGACGGGCGGCATCGGGGTGGACCGGGCCATCGACGCGGTGGGCGTGGACTCGATGCACGCGCACCACGGCCCCGCGGGCAAGAAGGCCGACGCGCTCAAGGACGAGTTCAAGCGCGAGCAGAAGGAAGCGGCCCCCAAGACGAAGTCCCACGGGGACAACTGGGTCCAGGGCGATGCGCCCATGCAGGCGGTGATGTGGGCGGTGGAGGCACTCGCCAAGGCGGGCACCCTGTCCATCATCGGCGTGTACCCGCAGCAGATGAACACCTTCCCCATCGGCATGGCGATGAACAAGAACCTGTCGCTGCGGATGGGCAACTGCCACCACCGCAAGTACATCCCCCACCTGGTCGAGCTGGTGCGCACGGGCGCCGTGGAGCCCACGGAGCTGCTCACGCGCGTGCAGCCCATCACCAGCGCCATCGAGGCCTACCGCGCCTTCGACGTGCGCCAGCCGGGCTGGCTCAAGGTGGAGCTCGAGCCACAGCTGCTCACCTGAGCCCGCGTCACCCCGCGTCGCGGCCGTAGAACCAGGCCGTGAGCGCGAGCCGGGAAGCCCGCGCGGCAAGGACCTCGTGCTCGATGCGCTCGCTGAGGAACACGACGAGCCGATCGAGCCGGGGCTCCACGTCCACGGGCTCCCCCCCGGGGTAGAGGCGCAGGAGTCCCCCGTGCTCCGGCGTCCACTCCGGGTTGAGGTAGTAGATGGCCGTCACCCGCCGGTTGGACTGGCCGGGAAAGGCATCGGCGTGGCGGGCATAGCGCTCGCCTCCGCCCGGATACCAGGCGAGCTGGAGATCGAAGCGGCCGAGTCCCAGGTAGGCCCCGGCCGACAGGGCGTCCCCGAGCGCGGTGTACGTGTCCCGGAGCCGGCCGAACGCGGTGTCGGCCTCTCCCGGCTCCACCCAGGTGATGAAGTCGCCCCGCGTGGAGCGGTCCAGGGTGAGATCCGCGCCCCGACGGATGCCCGCGGGCCGCAGCCGGCCGGCCTCCACGCACGCCCTCGCCTCCACGAGCAGCGCCCGGGCCTCGGTCTCCCCGAGGAAGTTCTCGCGGGTGAACCAGCCGTGCTCACCGAGTGCTTGGACTTCCTCATCGCGCAGGGACAGGGGGTGCATGGCGGGGGCGAACCCTACCGCACCTCCAGATGACCTAGAATGGCGGACCATGGTGCGTCTGCTCGTGCGGGTGGTGGTCGTCGTTCTCGCCCTGGTTGCCGGTGCCGTGGGCACCTTCCTGTTGATGCGTCCCAAGCCGCCCGCCCTGCCGGACACGCCCGCGCTCGTCACCCGCGTGCGCGAGGTGGCGCGGCTGGAGACCCTGACCGTCTCCCTCTACAAGAAGGTGGAGTTCTCACCCGAGCCCCAGAGCACGAACTCGCTCTGGAAGGACGTCATCAACTGGGCGAGCTACTCGCTGCACACGCCGCGGGGCCGCGCCATCGTCTTCGCCGACGTGCACCTGGGCTACGACTTCGGCCGGCTCGATGACTCCGCGCTGCGCGTGCAGGGCTCGCGCGTGGACGTGGTCCTCCCCCCCCTGGAGACGAAGGTGGAGCTCAAACCGGGCGAGACGGAGATCATCGGCTCCAACCTGGACAGCGCCGAGACCACCCAGCTCCTGGAGAAGGCACGCGAGGCCTTCGAGCGCGAGGTGAAGGCGGACGCCCGCCTCAGGGAGCGCGCCCGGCGCTCGGCGGAGAACACCCTGCGGGTGCTGTTCTTCTCCGCGGGCTTTCGCGAGGTGAACGTGGTGGACGTGCTCCCGCCCAAGGCCACCGCGGGGTGACGCGCGCCGCGGGACACGAGCAGACCTAGGGCAGCCGTGAAGCCGCTTCATTCGAGTAGGCCCGGGCCAGGGCGAACGCGCCCCGGTCACGGCTGATGTCGCTCAAATGTTGGAGGAACCGCGTCTCCAACTCCATGTTGTTCGTGGCGCGTGCGCGCTGCCTACCGTGGAGCGCGTGCTCGCGCGCTTCCACCAACCGATGCTGCACCGTGTAGAGGTGCGTGAGGAACGACTCGAGCTCCCCGCATCGCGCATCCAGCCCCTGCCGCTCGCACTCGGGCAGGGCCGTGAGCACCGTGGCCTCGGCCTCACCCAGACGGGTCTGCGCGAATTGGGCCTCGGCACGTCGCAGCTCCACGTCCATCAGGAACCACGGATCTCCCAACTCGCGCGCCGCCCGCGTGTACTCGTCCAACCGGGCCGGGAGCAGTCCGAGCAGGGGCAGTGCCCCCAACAACAGATCCGTCTCGCCCGCCGCCTGGATGTTCCGAATGAAGGTCTCCGCCGCGCCGGGGGCGCTCCGTCCCGCCAGCACCTCGGAGAAGGTGGCCGCCAGCGGTCCTCGCTGGCGGAAGTCACGCCGGGCCATGCGCTCGACGTAGGGCTCCAGGACCCGGGCGCCGTAATGGGCGTCCAGTTCCCGGGCCAGGGGCAGCAGCTCGCGGAGGCGCCGCGCGCTCGGGGCCGACCAGACCGACAGGTACAGGGACTCGCGCGCGAGCAACGGCGCATCACGCAGCGTCCCCTCGGGCAGGGGCGTGCCCTTCTCGAGCAGCGCCTTGTTCGCGTCCAAGGCCATCACCCACCGGCGGGAGCGCGCCTCGGTCCGTGCCTTCAACGACGCGGCCCTCTCGCGCGCCTCGGTGCTCCAGCCCGGCTCGTTGCGCTCCGCCACGCGCGTGAAGGCCTGGGCCGCCAGGAGGTTCAGCTCCAGCTCGCGCAACACCAGCCCGCGGTTCCACAGCGCGGCGGAATGGTTCGGGTCCCGCTCGAGCACGTCCTCGAGCAGGATGAGCGCCGCCTCCAGCTCGCCCTTGGACAGCAAGGCCAGGGCCCGGTCACTGTCCGCGTCCGGTGTGGAGGGCGCCCGCTCGAGGGCCTCGGCGGCCTGCTCCCGCTCGCCTCGCAGCAGGTGCGCCGCCGCGACACCCTGGAAGTCCCCCTCCTCTTCCAGCCGCGCCAGCACCTTGAGCGGCACCGGCTCCGTCGGGCGCTCGTTGCCCGAGCGGTTCACCGCATAGGGCCGGTACGTGCTCGTCCCCCGCCAGCTCAGCCGTCCCTCGAGGGAGCGGGTCGGCCCCAGCGCCAGCGCCTCGGGCCCCCACTCCTCCGAGCCCGACAGCCGTGGAAGGACGAAGAGCAGGGCCGCGGCGAGCGACACGCCCACCGCAGAAGCCAGCCAGGTGCGGTGGACCCAGACGGGACGGAAGGCTCGCCCCCTCGAGGCCTTCTCCGGGCGGGGGGTCGTCCGGAGCGGAGGGGATGCCTGTTGCCGCGCCAGCTGCTCACCGAGGGACTGGAGCTGGAGCACGTCTTCCATTTCCTCCTGGCAGCGCGTGCACTCCCCGAGGTGGTCGCGAAAGGCCTCCGCCTCGGCGGGCTCCAGCTCGCCATCCACGAAGGCATGCAGCCGATCATGAATCTCTTCATCGATGGGCGTGCTCATCGGGAGGTGTCCTGTCCGCTGGTGGGGGGGATCAGCAGCTCCTTCAACCGGCGGCGCGCGCGAATGAGGCGCGTGCCCACCGTGGCCTTGGGAATGCCCAGGCTCTGGGCGATCTCCTGGTAGGAGCGGCCCTCCAGGGCGTGGAGCCGGTACACGGTGCGAAACTCCTCGGGAAGCCGCTCCAGCGCCGCGTGCAGGGCGTCCGGCCCCAGCGTGGCCCACGCCGGAGCGTCCTCGCGCTCGGGTTGCGCCACGTGCTCCTCGAGGCTCTCCGGGGACACGTCCGCACGGGGTTCGCGCTTGCGCGAGCGGCACCGGTCAATGAAGAGGCGGTTGAGAATGGTGAGCAGCCAGGCCCGTCCGTTCGTCCCAGGCTGGAAGCGCGCGAGGTTGCGCAGGCCCTTCTCGAGGGTGTCCTGCACCAGATCCCGCGCGTCCGTGGAATTGCCGCACAGCCGGAGCGCGGTGGCATGAAGCGCCGCCTCATGCTCCCTCACGAAGGCAGTGAACCAGGGACCGTCCAAGGCGACGGCGGTAGGAGGAGCCGATTCCAAGAGGTCAGCACAGTGGACCGTGCCCGCCAGGCCGGTCAAGCTCCGTGAAATCCAGGAATCCCGTACCGAAGGCCGCGCTGAGAGAGAGAAGGCATTCATGGTCCGCCTTCTCAACGCCACGGCCCCAGGATTTTCCCGGGCCGATTTTCCGCTGATTTTCCGGACCCTCGGGGCCCACGGCCCCATCTTCATCGGGGTCCACGCGAGCACCGCCGCCTGTCTGCTCGCTACACTGCCCCCCCTTGGGACCTGACTCCGTCCCACCATGAAAGGCGAATCGAACCCGTGAAACTCCCCGTGAGGCTCCATGGAAGCGGGTGGGGCGTGGGGCTGGTGCTCGCCGCGGTCGCGGCTGGAGCGCTCTTCTTCTTCGCGCGGCCGCGAAAGCCCTCGGGGGATGTGTGGCTCGCCCGGACGCAGACGCGCGCTCGCGAGGCCCGCCTCGGCTACCCGGCCGCCGATGTCTACCGCCCCCACTCCCCCGTGCGCGCGGGAGCCTCCACCCTGCTCCCTCCACCGCTCCTCCAGGAGCTCGCCGCGCTCGAGGAGGCCCAGGACTTCCACGGCCTCGCCGCCGCGTATCTGCTGCGCGGCAACGCCACCCAGGCCGCGGTGTACCTGGACAAGGCCGGGCACTCCCCGGACGTGGACTGCGACCGCGCCCTCCTCGCCCTGGACAGGGGAGACCTCCCCGAGGCGCTGGTGCTGCTCGACGGCGTGCTGACCGCCTCCCCCCGGCACCCGCGGGCGCTGTGGAATCGCGGACTGGTGCTGCGTGAGCTCGGCCTGGGCCTGATGGCCGCCGACGCCTTCGAGCGTGTCGCCTCCGTGGGCGAGCCCGGCTGGAGCACCGAGGCGAAGCAGCGCGCGGAGGAACTGCGCCGACAGGTGGAGGCGCACCAGTCCGCCTACGCCAGGGCCCTCGAGGTCGGCAACGCGATGCGCGCCGGAGGCCCCGTCCCGCTGGAGCAGGCCCGCGCCTTCCCGGGACTCTTCCGCCTCTTCTTCTACGATGCGCTGCGCGCCGCCCCCACGCGGGAGCGGACGCTGGAGCTGCTCCCACTGGCCCAGGCGCTGGACACGCACGAGGGCCAGGACACCCTGGTGGCGCTGGTGTACCACGTGGCCGGGCGGGACTTCTCCCGCCGGGGGCCGCTGGCGCGCGAGCATGATCGGCTCCGCCGCGAGCACGGCCCTCCCGCCGGGTGGCGGGCCCTCATCGAGCAGTCCCGCCGGGCGGGTGAGACGGACGTGCTCATGGGCGCGCTCTTCCACAGCCAGTCCATCCCCGCCCACCTGGAGGACTACGAGGCGCTCGCCGCCAGCACCAATGACACCTGGTTCACCCTGCTCGCCGCGCACTGGCGCGCCGAGGCCGTGCAGAAGCTCGGAGACCGTGTCCACGCCGAGCAGCTTCTCCAGGCCGCGCTGCGCACCTGCTCCACGAGCAGGCTGGACTACCGCTGCGCCGAGCTCGAGAACGATCTCGCCTTCGTCTATTCCGTGCTCCACCGCCCCGCCGACGCACGCCACCACGCGCTCGCCGGGCTCCAGCGCGCCCGGCGAGACCACGACTGGGTGATGGAAATACGCCTGCTCCTCGCACTGGGGCAGATCGCGTACGTCGCGCTCAGCCCTCCGCTGGCGGAGGCCTGGTTCGGTGAGGCGCTCGCACGGGCGCCCCGGGACTGCCGCATGGTGCAGGGCATCCAGCAGAACCTCGCGGTGATGTACCAGCTGGCCCTGCGTCCCGCCGAGGCCCGCGCGCGCCTCGAGTTGGCGAGGGCGTGCGGCCCGCTCAACCAGCTCTCCGGCGTGGCCGTGCTCGCCGAGCTGGCCCGCTCCAGCACCCAGCTCGACGAGGACGCGAAGCACTTCGGGGCCGCGCTGGCGTCCCTCCGGGCCAGCGGGACGCTCAACCCCGGCGAGCAGCTCCTGCTGGCCCACTACGAGGCCCGCTTCGAGCTGGAGCGTGACCCGGCCCGGGGCCGCGAGCTGCTGCGAGGCAATCTGGAGGACGCGGCGAAGCTCGCGCGCGAGGACGTGAACGCCCGCAAGGCCCGCACGGCCAGCTACTCCTCGTTGATGTTCGACGCGGGCGGGGCCGGGGACTTCGAGGCCGCGCTGGCGCTCTTCGCCGAGGAGCAAGGCATGCCGGTACCGGAGCGCTGCTCGTTGGCGGTGGCCGTGGACGACGAGCGCACCCTGCTGGTGGCTCGCGGCCCCGAGGGAGGTGTGCGGGGCCAGCAGGACGCGAGCCGCACCACCCCCTTCCGCGAGGCCGAGGGGCTCGTGCCCGCCCCCCTTTTGGAGGTGCTCCGTCCGTGTGAGCGCATCCAGGTGCTCGCGCGTCCCCCCGTGCAGGGGCACGCGGGTCTGCTGCCCCCCGAGCTGCCCTGGAGCTACCACGTGGGCCGCGCCGCTCCCCTCCACCCGGCTCCCGTCGCGGCCCGTCACCTGGTCGTCTCCGACGTGGAGCCCCCGGCGGCGCTCGGCCTGCCTCGGCTCAAGGCCTGGGCTCCGGGCGAGCCGGACGTGCGGCGCGGCGTGCTCTCCGGGGCCTCGGCCACTCCCGGACGGGTGCTCGCGGAGATGGTGGACGCCACCGAGCTCGAGATCCACGCCCACGGCCTGTTGAATCCCGAGGTCTCGGACGCCTCGCTGGTGGTGCTGTCCCCGGAGCCGGACGGGCGTTACGCCCTGACGGCCCGCGAGGTCCGCGCACAGACCCTGCGGGGCTCGCCGGTGGTCATCCTGGCGGCCTGCCGCGCGGCGTACACCGCCCCCTTCCTGCACGAGTCCTTCAGCCTGCCGGTGGCCTTCGTGGAGGCCGGAGCCCGTGCCGTCTTCGCCGCCACCGTGGACCTTCCGGACGCCGAGGCCGGTCCCTTCTTCGAGTCCGTGCGTGGGCGCATCCGGGCCGGGGCCACGCCCTCGGTGGCGCTCCGGGACGAGCGTCAGCTCTGGCTTCAGCGCTCCCACGCGCCCTGGGTCCGCGACGTGCTGCTCTTCGAGTGAGCAAATCCCTGGGAAATTTCCCCCGGGAAGATTCCAGGGAGGCATCGTTCTCCTCGCGGCACGTGAGAGTTCCAGGAGCCATGTCGCGAGGGAGAATGACGATGAAGGACGTGAAGCCGTTGATGGGGGCGCAGGGGTCTGGGTTGTCCGTCGCGGGCGGCATCAAGCCGACGGAGCCCCTTCAGGAGGAGAGCGGAGCGAGCGACGCGAGCGGGATCCCGGTGCGCCCGGGGGTTCCCCCCCCCGTCATCACCCTGTCGAGCACGGTGAACCTGAACCAGCTCTGGCGGACGACGAGGACCGCGCGCAAGTTCGTCCAGGTGGTGGCGTACACGCTCCCGCCCAATGCCGCGGGCCAGGTTCCTCCGCCGCGCTTCCGCGCCTTTGGCCTGGACATGTCCACCGGCGCCTACGTCTTCGTGATCGATGGGCAGCTCCAGACGGAGCTGGGCCCCTTCACCGAGAACATGCTCAGCCAAAAGGCCATCCTCATCACCACGCCTCCCGGGGTCAGCTACCACCGCTCGTCCCCGAGCCAGGCCACGGACGCGGCGGCCGGTGATGCGGGCCCCCCCATCTCGTGGGGCACCCAGCCCATCACCCCGCCCCCCCCGCCCCAGGGCAGGGACGGTTACGTTTACGGCTGGGAGCTCAATTGGAATCGCTTGCCGGAGATGGCCCGCGCGGTGAACTCCGTCCTCCCCGACAGCTTCCTGCCGGCCGAGATCATCTGACCCGGGCCCCGGCCCTGTGTCACGTGGCCCTCGCGAGTCTTCGCGCTGAACTCGCGGGAAGATACGGGGCCGCCTCCGTTCTCCAAGGCACAACGCTTCTGGAGGACGCATGCCGCCCGATTTCCACCCTCGCTTCGCCCGCTCGAATCGCACGCTCGCGGGTGCCCTGCTGCTGGGGCTGCTCTCGCCCCCGAGCGCTTCCGCCTACAACGCCTCGCTCAAGGCCCAGGCCCATCAGTATTTCGCCGGTGAGGCCTACCAGTGCCTCCCGTCCTCCACGCCGGACCAGCAGGCCGTGCGCACCGAGTTCGCCCCGTACATCGGCCAGCGCATCCTCTGGAACGCGGCTGGAAAGAACAACCAGACGGTGGACGGCCAGGAGGCGTGGACGGGCCAGTTCTGGACGTACACGGGGGATGGCGAGGCCAACCCCGCCACGGGGCTGCCGTACACGTCCGGCTACCCGCTCCAGTCCATCGACATGACGGACGACTCCTCCATGTCGAACCTCACGTTGCATCCCGCCAATGACGTCATCGAGGGTTCCTTCGCCGAGGACTACCGCGATGGACTCACCGGTCACGCCGTGCCCACTGGCGGTGTGGAGCAGTGGGAATTCTGGGACCACCACTTCTGGAACCCCGAGAGCGACGACGACGGCGAGTTCTCCGACGACTTCGGGGGCGGCAACGGCTCGGCCGTCAACCGCGCGGAGACGTACTGGCGCGGGACGATCGTTCCCCACTACGACGAGTGGGTCCTCACCGGTGATCCCGCCGCGAAGGGCCTCGCCTACGGGTACCTCGGGCGCACGGTGCACCTGCTGGAGGACATCTCCGGGCCGGACCACGCGCACAACGATGGGCACATCCCCGCCGACTCGGAGGACGAGTGGGAACTGCCCGGCCTCGCCTTCGGAGGCTGCGGCTTCGAGGACTACACGAGCATCCACTACGCGGACTACCAGGGCTCGGCCGCGCTGGCTCCGGTGAGCTACCGCATCGACGATCCGGTGGATCCCTTCATGTCCAAGGCGCGCCAGGAGTGGAACGCCCACGGCTTCCCCTCCGCCTGGCGCGCCGCGAAGGCGCCGCTCTTCTGGCTCTTCTACAGCCAGGCCGAGTACGCCAACGACTACCCCTCCAACGACGAGGACGGCGAGAACCCCGGGTACAACTCGTCCGCGTACCTCACCTTCGCGGATGACTGGACCTGGACGAACTCGTGGGTGGGCAAGGCGTTCGCGGATGACCTGGTGCCCACGGCGCTGCGGCACGTGGCGGGCCTCTACCGGCTCTTCTACGACACCACGCACCCGATCCAGGGCCTCGTCGTCAACAACGGGGTGGTGGGCCGGACCCCCATGTCCTGGTTCTCCGGGGGGCTCGCCACGGATGCCGCCTTCTATCTCAACCACGCCAACGCCGCGGGCGGGATGCCCTTCCAGCTCTCCCTGCGTCCGGGGCTGCCCTATGCCTCCATTGCGCTGGTGGCGCGCTCCTCGCTCTACCGCGATCCCTCGCAGGCCCTGCTCATGTACAACATCGAGAAGGCGATGAAGCTGGTGAACCCGGCCTCCCGCCACCCGGCCTGGAAGGTGCTCTACAGCGCCAGCACGAGCGCCACGGAGCACATCGCGTCCCTCGCCCTGCCCGAGGACGGGGACTATGACCTCTACCTGGAGGTGACGTACCGCGCGGACCCCTTCGCCCTGGTGGACGACAACGGGCACCACGGCAGCGCGTACACGGTGCACCAGCGCATCGGGAGGGTGCTGCTCGACCGCGTGGCGCCCATGGCTCCCACCACCGTCACCGGGCCCGTGCAGACGGCACAGCCCTTCGTGAGCGTCACCTGGAGCTACGGCCAGTCCCCGGCGATGGCGTCCTTCGAGGCGCTGGTGTCCCGCGACACGGGCAACCCCAACGTCATCGGCACCGAGGTGTACTCCGAGCAGACCGCGTACCAGGGCATCACCACGCCCATGCCGCTCGAGGACGGGAAGTACGTGGTGCGGGTTCGCGCGCGGGACATCGTGGGCAACACCTCCGCGTGGACCCTGTCCAACGTCATCCATGTGGACACCACCCACCCCAAGCTGGCCCTCACCACGCCCAGGGGCGCCTCCCCGTACTCGAAGTGGGACGCGAGCCCCCTGTTCCGCGTGGCCGGCTGGACGCATGACTGGAGCACCGGCGTGGGGCTCCGGTCGCTTCAGGTGTGGAATGACTCCCGCTTGCGTTCGCCGGTGTACCCGGTGGATTCGAGCGTGCTGCTGCCCGGGACGGTGCCGCCCACCACCGAGCTCTGCACGGGCCTCTGCCCCATCCCCATCGAGCTCCCGGAGCCAGTGCCCTCGTGGGAGGACACCCACCAGCAGCCCTTCGCCTATGACGTCACCGTCTACGATGGGCCCAACTCCCTCCATGTCCGCGCGGAGGATCTGCTGGGCCACGTGACCGAGCTGGTGCTGGAGGTGAACTACTCGGCGCCCAGGACGAGCCTCCACCCAGGACTTCAGCGCACCCCGGGGCAGTGAAGCCCTCCGATGACCTGTCCAGGCTTCATCCCCCACAAGGAGTTGCCTGGCAGGTGGCCTTCGTCGATGAAATGCCCAGCGGGAAGATCTCCTCCGAGCTTCGTTTCCTCCACGAGCGCCCCGACAAGCGGATGAGCGCGAGGAAGCTGAGCGAGCCTGAAGGCTCGCGGAGAGACGACTCGTGATGAAGAACAAGAACTCCTGGACCGCCGTTTTCGCACTCACCCTGGCTGGCTGCGGGGTGGGGGATCCCCAGACGGACCTCGCGGCCGACGTGCCACAACGCCCCGAGCCGCGGACAGAGCAGCCATTGATGAGCAGACAGGCCCTGCCGGTCACGCGGGTGCCGCGGGAGTCCCATCGCCTGGCGGCGCAGCTCCTCGAGGACGTGCGGGGGACCGAGAGCGCCCCGACCTGGGGGAGCGCCATCCTGGCTCCCGATGTGCAGCCCCTGTACCGGCCGGATGTCCTGGGCGTGGCCTACTACGAGTTCCGCGTGCTCGTCCGGGAACGGCCCATGGGCTTCATCATCGTGTCGACGGGCTCACACGACTATCCCATCGCCCACTGGAACTTCGAGGGGCTGTCGCCGACCGAGACCCTGAGTCAGACGACGGGCAAGGCGGTCACCACCTTCTACAAGGTGGACGCCCTCTCCTACGTGGCCGAGGGTCTCGAGGGCGAGCTGCTGGCGAACATGGGCGGCCTGCCCCACCGCATCGTGGGTCAGGACCCGGCCGCGCTCGATGGCCCCATCACGCCAACAGACGTCTCGTGGGTGCCGGAGGTGGCGATCGCCGATGATCGCGAAGCCTCCAGGGCCGTGGCCCGCCGGGTCGTCGATGGCCCGAGCACTCCCACCCAACCCATCGAGCTGACCGGCTGGCGATCGTGGCAGGAGCTCAAGGCGGGCTACCGTGAGTCCTATGCCCCCATCGCGGAGTCGCTGAAGCGTCAGGCGGAGGAGGAGTGGAAGACGGATGCCCTGGCGCGGGACTCGGGGGAGGGGCTCGTCGAGGGCCGGTCCGCCGAGCTGGCGTTGCTGTACCCCCAGGCCGAGGTCCGGCTCAGCGGGGACGGCTCCAAGTACGTCAGGTCCGAGCTCGTCACCACTTCCGCGGGCAACCAGAAGCTGGTGCTGACCGCGTTCGCGGCCAAGCCCGGCGTCGAGCTGCCGCTGACCGTGGACATCCATTACGGCAACGCCTCCGCCGAGTCGCTGCGCTTCATCGTCCTGGCGCGCGGGGATGTGAGTCTGGCGGAGGCGTCCACCTCGAGCTCCGACGGCTCCGAGAGCGTGCACTGGGCGGACCTGGGACTGCTGGGGGCCTGGAGTCCATGGTCCACCTCCTACGCCAGCACTCATGCGGATCAGCGCCTCTACGGGCAGATGCCCTCCGGCACCGGGCCGAACACCTCCGGGTGCTACAGCGGTTGTGGCGCCACGGCCTGGTCGATGCTGCTCGGCTGGGGTGATCTCCAGGCGTCCCTGGGCAACCCGACCTGGGTCAAGCGCTGGGGCATGTACCGCGCGAACGGCGGCTACGACGCCGACGCGGTGGCGCCCGTGAGCATGGACACCGGCGTGCGCAACATGACCTGGGAGTTGCGCAACCACGTCGACACCTTCTGCAACCCCTTCAATGACAATGGTGCCACCGCCCCCTGGGACATGGACGAGGCCAACGACTACCTGAAGGGTCGCTCGGGGGCGACCGTGTCCACCCACTACAACATCCTGGGTTACCACGCGACGGGGCTGCGCGAGAGGGCGCGTGACTCCATCAAGGATCGGAAGGTACCCGCCATCATCGGCACGGGCTGGCTGACCCACTACCCGCTGGCCTACGGCTACCGGTTCCGCAGCCGCACCGTGAAGACGTGCTTGCTCTTCATCTGCTGGAAGGACACCGAGTACCAGCGCGAGTTCTACGTCAACCAGGGTCACAGCGGGTACGGCAACAGCTGGATCGGCGCGGGCACGTGGTTCGCGGGCGAACTCTCTCCCAACAACTGAGGGATGCACATGAGAACATCATCCATTGGACTGGGCCTGCTCGTCGTCCTGGGTCTCACCCCACCTGTGCGAGCCGACACACCGTCGACCCTGCTGACGGACACGGACGGCATTTCTGGTTTCGAGTTGTACGGCCAGGGCCTCCACTGGTGGCGCGGCGATGGCGGCTGCGGGGGCGAGTTCCCCGTGACCGCGACCCTCCGGCTCCGGGGGACCCCCACCGGGGCGACGAAGAAGCTGGCGCGGGACTGCGCCCTCCTCGACGGTGTCTCGAACGTCGTGCGAGATGACGCCTACGTCTACTTCATCAGCAACGGTCAACTCCAGCGCAAGGCCCTCAACGCCGCCGAGACCGACCCCTCCACCGAAGTCGCCACCCCGCCGTACAGCCCCACGCTGCCGTCCTGGCAGAATGGCGCGGTCCTGGAACTGGCCAACGGGCAGCTCTACTTCGCCCGACTGCTCTCCTCGGGTGGCAACAGCGCGCTCTACTCCCTGAAGACAGACGGGAGCGGCTCGGCGGCGTGGCTCGCCAGCCTGGGCCAGGGCGGGGTCTCCCAGATGGAGTGGGTGAACTACTCGGACTCCGGCACCAGCACGGATGCCCTGGTCATCCTCATGAGCGATGGCCGGCTGCTGCGCTACAAGATCGGCGGTGGCGTCACGCAGCTCGCCTCGGGCATCGCCAGCTTCGCCCTCCATTCGGTGTGGAGTTTCTTCTCCAGCACTACCTCCGTGTACGCCGCGCAGGGCGCGCAGACGGGCAAACTCTTCAAGATCAACCTCGCCACGGGCAGCGGCGCCACCACGGCCATCTACACCGCCTCTGGCATCAACCAGTTGTCGGGGGTCACCACGGACAGCGCGCTGAGCCTCATCTCGCTGGGCAACCCGGTGGAGAAGTACGTCTACATCTCCGAGGCGCCGGTGACCTGCGGGAGTCTCCTCTGCGTGCCGGGAGTGCCATTCATCAAGCGGCACGCGCTGTCCACCAGCACGTTCAACAACTGGCAGCTCATCGTCTCCAGCGGCAACGGGGGCGGCAACCTGCGCAGTGATGACCAGTGGCTCTATTTCACCCGTGGCAACAGCATCATGAAGATCTCCACGGGCGCGGCACCGCTCCAACTGGACCTGAAAGCAGACGCGATGGAGGTGGTGCAGGCATCCCAGACACTCAACAACTCCGTACCGCTGGTGGCCAACCGGCCCACGTTCGTGCGTGCCTATGCCCACGTGGAGACCAATACCACGGGGAACTCCACCTTCCTGCCCGAGGCCACCCTGCGTGGCTTCCGCAACGGCGTGGAGATCTCCGGCTCGCCGCTCAGCCCCACCAACGATCCGAAAATCGACTCGACGAAGGACATGAACACGCTGCGTCCGGCCCTGGACCGCAGCTTCCTCTTCCAGCTGCCCGACAGCTGGACCTCCGCCGGGTCCATCTCCCTGCAGTTCACCGTGAACCCCCACGCGACCCTCCCCGAGACCGGCGCCGCTTCCAACACCGTGGGCCCGGCGGTCTTCACGTTCAACTCCAAGGCCTCGCCCTGCCTGGTGTTCGTCCCCGTGTGGACCCGTCCGGCGACCATCTCCAGCAACCCACCGGGCCTGTCGCAGATGGTCGCCAGGGCCCGATCGCTGCTGCCGGTGGAGCGCTTCAAGACATTCGTCAAGACGTCGCCGCTGGTCAAACCGGTGGTGCACGTCGAGGTCATCTGGACCCCGCTGCCCATCCCCGTGCCCGTCATCCATGACGAGCCCTATGACTTCCCGGGTGACCAGGACACGGCCATGGCGTGGTTGACGATACGAGACCTCACCTCGAGCGACCCTTCCGGCTGCCTGGATCCCTCGCACTGGGTCGGCATGGTCCACCCGGACGAGCCTGGCTTCAACGGCCTCGGTCTGACGAGCTTCAACAAGGATCTGCTGGTGCGCATGGATGCGGGGGGCAACGTGAGCTCGCTCAAGAGCTGGGGCCTGCCGATGGGTGGGCGCACGCTGGCCCACGAGCTCAGCCACAACTACGGCCGCGAGCACATCGACCAGAGCACCACCTCGATGCCCACGGCCTGCGGCGGCAAGGCTCCCAAGGGTCCGTTCGACGTGCCCCCGTTCGATACGTGCACCATTGGCTCTCCCACGGATCCGACGGCGCTCTTCGGTCTGGACTCGCTCAAGCCCACGGTCATCCCCCCGGGCGCGGTGGGGGACCTGATGTCGTACGCCACCACCCGGTGGGTCTCGGACTTCACCTGGAAGGCCCTCTTCAATGAGCTGCCCGCGACCAGCTCGTTCGCTCCCTTGCTGGCGCCCGGCATGACGCCCTTGCTGAGCGGCCCGGTGCTGCTCGTCACGGGGCTCGTGGATGACACACGGCAGACCGCGACCTTCGAGAGCTTCCTCCAGTTCCCCCAGGGCGTGGCGGATGCGGGCAAGCTGGCGAAGTCCGCCTCCGCGTCGGCGGCGGCCAGCCGGGACGCCCAGCCGTTCTACCTCCGGCTGCTGGATGCCTCGGGCGCGGTGCTCTCCGACACCCCGCTGGCGACGGACGCCGGCACGGAGGAGGGCTCGAAGCGGGTCTTCGTGCAGTACGTCCCGTTCGCCAGCGAGACGGCGCGCGTGCAACTGGTGCGCGGCTCCCTCGTGTATGTGGAGCGGGCGGTGAGCGCCAACGCGCCAGTGCTGTCGCTGGGCACGCCCGTGGCCGACACGGCGGCACGGACACTGACGGTGAGCTGGAGCGCCTCGGACGCGGACACCGACGACGCGCTGCTCTACACCTTGCAGTACAGCTCCGATGACGGGCAGACGTGGCAGACGGTGCTGACGGCGCACCCCTGGTCCACCGCGGTGCTGGACACACGGATGCTCGCGGGCACCCCCACGGCACGCGTCCGGGTGCTGGTCTCCGACGGCGTCAACACCCGCATGGCCACCAGCAACGCCTTCACCCTCCCGCGCAATGCTCCCGAGGCGCGGATCGACGGCATCCTCGAGGGCGAGCGCCTGCCGTATGGGCAGCAGCTCTCGTTGCAGGGACTCGCCGTGGACGCGGAGGACGGTGCCCTGCTGCGTCAGCTGCGCTGGAGCCTCAGCGGGCCCGTGGGCGCGAGCGGCAGTGGCGAGTCGCTGCTGGTGGGGGACCTGCCGCCGGGCAGCTACACCGCGACCCTGAGCGCCACCGACTCCGACAAGCAGGTGGGCTCCGCCGTGCGGCACTTCGAGGTGCTGCCCCTGGCCATCCCCGAGGGCGTGGCGCCCCGGCTGGATGGCGAGTGCAACGACTCGGCCTACACCTCGGGTGCCTCCATCCGGTTGTCGCTGGGCAACGGGCGGTACGCGAGGGGCTGGCTGCTTCACTCGGGCACGACCCTCTCCGCGTGCTTCACCGACTTGAAGCTCGCCAGCGGCTCCTCCACGGCCACCGCCGTGGGGCTCCGGATGGATGCCAACGCCAGCCGGGACACCGTGGCGCAGCCGGGGGATCTCGGCTTCTACGTGGACCAGGAGGGCATTCCGTTCCAGGTGGTGGGCACTGGCTCGGCCATGCCCGTCACGCTCTCGCCGCAGGCGGGTTACACGGCGGTCATCCAGCGCAATGCCAATGGCTGGAGCGCGGAGCTGAGCATCGCGGACAGCCTCGTCGGGGGATGGAACCACGCCGCCGGAGTGATGGTGAGTCACACGGGCCTGACGTCGGTGGGAGATGACTGGGTGTGGCCGACGCGGGCCGTCTCCGACAAGCCCTCCACCTGGGCATCCGCCTGGCTGGGCACGCTCCCGGCGCAGCCCAACCGCGCGCCCACGGCCGAGGCCGGTGAGCCGCAGCGCATCGTCATCGGCGCCGAGCGCGCCATCTCCCTGGACGGGGGCGCGAGCTTCGATCCGGACGGCGACGCGCTGGCCTACAGTTGGACGCAGGTGTCCGGCCCGGCGGTGACGTTGACCGAGGCCGGCACGGCCACGCCGAACTTCACCATGGACCGCATCACCGCTCCGGTGACGCTCCAGTTCCAGCTCTCCGTGAGTGATGGCTCGCTGCGGAGCGCCGCGGACACCGTACAGGTGCAGCTCATCCCTGGCCGATAAACCCGTGACGCCCCCCTCCGGCCCGTGGGGAGACGGCCGTGAGGGGCGGCGGGACTCACGGCACCTCGAACCCCCCGTCCACCCGCCGGAAGAGGCCCTCGATTCCATCCGGGGCCGAGCCCAGCCGGGAGAGCGCGCCGCGCGAGGCCTCGTCCGACTCCCGGCACACCAACGCGAACTCGCGCCAGCCCAGGTGGACGCACCACGGACCCTCGCCCACGTGCGCGACGAGCCGCCTCCGCTGGGCCTCGGTGAGCAGCCGGGCCCCATCCAACCCGTCACCCCCCGCCACCGCCCAGATGCCGGTGCCCCCGTCCACGAGCACCACCCGCCCCTCCTCCAGCACCACGGCGCGCACCGGCGCGGGGTGCGCCTCCAGGTGGCTCCAGGCGAGCGCATCCACCTGGGACGCGGAGAGCCCGGCGGGCCCGAGCGACGTCTCGGGCAGGTAGCGCACGAAGGCCTCGTCCTCCAGGACATAGAAGACCTCGAGCCCCGCGCCCGCGGGCCGGTGCAGCGCGCCCACCGCCCGCTCCGAGAACCGCGCGGGCCGCAGCACCGGGCGCACCCGTCGCTCCCACCCGTCCTCCGCCCCGGCGGCGGGCCCCGACAACCCCCGCAGCCGCGCCACCAGCTCCGCCACGTGCTCCGTCAGCGGCTGCGTGCCCTCGCGGTAGGCGGCATGGAGCGAGTCCACGTCCACCCGGCCCACCCCTCCCGAGGCGAACTTCACCAGCAGGTGCGTCCCCTGCCGCCGGCACGCCACGCCCGCGCGGTGCAGCGCGGCGAGCAACGCGGCGAGGAACTCCGCGCGCGACGCCGGAGCCGGGGGCGCGGGGGGTGGAGCCAGCTCACCGGACTCCAGCTCCTCCTTGAGCAGGCGCGCCTCCGCGTCGAACGGATCCCTCTCCAGCGCGTCCGCCACGAAGGCCCGCGCGCGGCCGTGCTCTCCCCGCCGCAGGGCGAGCACCGCGAGCACCTTGAGCGCCTCGGGATCTCCCGGGTTGAGGGCGAGCACCTCGCGCAGCACGGCCTCCGCCTCGCCCATCCGCTCCAGCCCGAGCAGCGCCCGCGCCAGCCCCAGGCGCACTTGAAGCTCCTGGGGAAAGTCACGCCGCAGGGACTCGAGCAGACGCAGCGCCTCGCGCTCGGCGCCCGCGTTCACCCACGCATGCGCCAGGGTGAGCCGCAGCGTGGGCCCCGGGGTGTCCCGGGCCGCCGAGCGCAGCACCTCCCACTCCCCTTCCTCCAGGGGCTCGCCAGCCTCCACCTTGCGACGGATCCGCTCCAGGGCAGTCAGCACGGGGCGAGTGTAGCCCTCCAGCGCCGCCCTGGCTCAGCGCCAGGAGATGTCGTACTCGCCCTCGAGCGTGTCCAGTTGCCGGCCGAGCACCGTCACGTTCAGGATCCGCGCCTCCTCGAACAGGCCCTGGATGATGCCCTCCTGGAACGGCATGGGCATGAAGTCGCGGTGCATGGTCCACACACAGTGATTGGGCCCCAGCCACCGCAAGGAGTGCACGCTACTACTCACCGCGATCCGGTAGGCCTCGGGGGCCTGGGTCAACAGCCGCTTCGCATCGCCTCCCGCCCCCACGAGCAGCGCCCGGCCGATAAAGGACGCCAGGAAGTCGCGCACGCACCGCCGTCCCAGCAGTTGCAAGACCCGGGAAGCGCCTCCATGCCGGGCGGCCAGGGGAGCCAGGGCCACGTCCAGCACCTCGAGCTGGAGCCGAGAGGGGTAATAGAAGGAGTCCACATACGTGTCGTGCTGCGCCCACACCTGACGGCAGCGCTCCAGCACGTCTTGATCCCCCTCGCCGAGCGCGAGGACCGCCGCCTGGAAGCTGCGCACGAACAGACCCTGCATCGTGTGCGAGGGCGTCACGAGTTCCAGCCGCCGCGAGAGATCAGGAACCCACCCGTCTCCTGCGCTCAAAGAAGGAGAAGCAATCACGTGGACCTCGGATTCGAAAGGGGGCGCGAAGCCCGGATCCAACCGCTGGGGTTACCTCATCTCCAACACTCACCGCCAGGAGATGTCGTACTCACTGTCCAGCACGCCTGTCTGCACACCCACCACGTGGACACGGCGGGCATCCATCCGCTCCAACATGGCCACCAGCATGCCCTCGTGGAACGCCGCGGGCGCGAAGTCACGCTTCATGGTGAAGCGGCAGTGCTGGGGGCCCAACCACTCCACCGAGCGTGTGCCATTGACCGACACCAGATAGGTGGACGGCAGGTGATTGACGAGCCGCCGCGCCTCGCCGCGCACCAGCACCTGCATGGCCCGACCGGCCTCCGACTCCAGGAAGTCCGTCGCCACGCAATGCCCCATCAACCACAGGGTGCACTCCGCCTCGCCATGGCGCTCCATGAGCGGGGGCAGCGCCGTGGACACCATCTCCAGGAAGAGCCGGATGGAGTAGTTGAAGAAGTCGAAGAACCAGGCCTGTCCGCACGCGGTGGCACACCGCGCCGCCAGGTCCTCGTCACCGAGCACCCGGATGGCCCGCAGCGCCCCCTGGCAGAACAAGCCACGCGCCATGTCCTCCGAGGTCGCCTGGGCCAGCCGTGGCGCCCACAGCGCGGCCTCGCGTCCCGGAAACTCGAGGGGGGGGCTCACCGTGCTCCCTCGCCCATGAAGGAGCCGCTCACTGCCACCAGAAGTCGCATTCACTGTCGAGCCCACCTGTCTGCCTGCCACTGACACGTACCGCGCGCCCCCCCCACAAACCCAACGATGTCTTCACCACGCCCTCGTGGAACGGATAGGGCATGAAGCCCTGCTTGAGCGTCAGCCGTCCACTGCACGGCCCCATCCAGCGAACCTCGTACTCGCCGAAGCTCACCGACGTGCGATAGGCCATGGGCAGCGCGGATTGGAGCTGCCGGGGACTGAGCGGTGACAGCGACAACATCACCTTGCCCACCCCGAGCCCCCACACCCGCCGCGCCACCTGCTGCCCCAACTGCCGCAACCCCTCCTCCGCTCCTCCATACTCTCGCGCCAGTGCCGGCAACGCCGTGGAGACCATCCGGTAGTGCAGCCTCGCGGGGTAGCTGAAGAAGTCCAGGAAGTGGGACTCACCACTTTCCTCCACACACCGTCTCACCAACGGCTCGTGTCCCAGCGAGCGGAGCGCATCGAGTGTGCCATTGAAGTACATCCCACGCACCGTGTGCCGCTCCGCGACCAGACCGCTCCGCCGCGCCAGCTCCTGTTCCCAGGCGTCTGCCTTTGCCTCACCAAGGCCCACGCTGTCATTCACGGCCATGAGTGCCCCCTGAGCGGCAACCCGCTTGAACGACCAATGCCTAGCGTAGGGCATCCCCTCCGGGATGTCAGTAACAGCCCGCCACATCCTATTCCTTTTTCCCGGGGAAAGGATAGGCATTGTCTGTCTTTCCATTCCCCTTGTGGGATTGCGCTGTCATCACCCGGCCCCTACCGGAACGTTGAAAGCTTTCAATCCGACCACAGCGCGGGGCCACGCGCGGTGTCGAGGATCAGCGCGCGTGCAGCAGCCAGCGCTCGAGCTCCTGGGGCAGCGAGGCGAAGTCAGGAATGACCCAATGGGCGCCGGCCTCACGCAGTGTCTGTTCCGGCAGGAGGGTGGTGACACCCACGGCGAACATGCCGGCCGCGCGCGCCGCGAGGATGCCATTGACGGCGTCCTCGAAGACGACGCACCCGGTAGGCTCCACGCCGAGCGCCCGGGCGGTGGCGAGGAAGATGTCCGGCGCGGGCTTGCCCCGCGTCACGTCCTCGGCGCCGACGACGCGCGAGAAGAAGGGGCGCAGCGCGAGCCCATCGAGCACGAAGTCCCGGTTGGCCGCGGGCGCGGCCGTGGCCACCGCGAGCCCCCGTCCCGCTTGACGCAGGCGGGCAAGCAGCTCCGGGGCACCGCGCAGCGCCATGAGGTGCGGCCCGTACAGCTCGCGGTAGTGCGCTTCCTTCTGATCCGCCAGGCGCGTCACCTCCTCGGGGGCCATGGGGCGGCCCAGCAGCGCGGGGAGGATCTCCTCGTTGCGCTTGCCGGCGAACTCCCGCTCGAAGCGCTCCTCGGGCGCTCCGGCCGCGTCCAGACCGAGCGAGCGCGCCAGGGCGACCCAGGCCTGGACGTGGAAGCGCATGTTGTCGACGAGCGTGCCGTCCATGTCGAAGAGGACGGCGGTGGGGGGAGGCAGGGGCATGGACATGGACATGCCCCAGGCCCTATCACGTCTGCCAGGAGACCTCGTACTCGCTCTCCAGCGTGGACAACTGGTGGCCGCGCACCTGGGCGTCGCGCGCGCTCGCCTTGTCCAGCACCCCCATCAACACGCCCTCGAGGAAGGGATAGGGCATGAACTCCCGGCGCATGATGAGCCGACCGCGCGTGGGGCCCGTCCACACGATGGAGCGGCTGCCAAAGCTCACCGAGGCCCGGTACGTCGCCGGCAGGTTGTCCACCAGCTTCTTCACGTCCCCATTGGCCAGGAGCTGCAGCGCCATGCCCGCCGCCGAGCACAGGAAGCCATCCGCGGCACGGTAGCCCAGGGCCCGCAGCGCCTCGTCGATGCCTCCACAGCGGTCCTCCAGCATGCGCGCCGCGATGAACATCATGCGCAGGCTGGCGCTGACCGGATAGGCGAAGAAGTCGACGAGCTTGTCCTCGCCACTGGCCCGCTGGCAGTCGCGCACCGCCTCCTCGTCACCCAGACAGCGGACCGCATCCAACGTGGTGCGCAAGAACGTGCCCCGCGCGGTATCCGTGGGCGACGCCATGGCCAGACGCCGCGCCAGATCCTCATCCGAGCCAGGCGGGGCCACGACCCATGGGTCCTGTTCATCGTGTCTGTGCATGCGCCCCGACTTCACACCGCTCCCCCCCGCGGCGTCCACAGCCCACGCGCATCTTTCCCTCCATGAGCGCCGACATGTCTCTCATTGACCAACTCAATCCGGCTGGATAAATCCATTCAGCCTGCAAACCAGAACTGAAGAGAGGGATTAACCCGGAAAAGAGGGCGAGGCGGAGCCGGAGGTGGAGAGGTCGGACTGGCCGAGGAACTCGTCCAGGGCCCCCACGTCGATGGGTTTGCGGAACACGGCGTCCACGAGGGCGAGGTTGGCGCGATTCTGCCCGCGCACGTCCATGCCGGTGACGATGGCGAGCAGCGCATGGGGAGAGCGCTGGCGCAGCTCGCGCGCCACCTCCCAGCCGGACAGGTCCGGCATCACCGCGTCCAGGAGCGCCGCGTCATAGAGCCGCTCGTCCCACATCTTGAGCGCCACCTCGCCGCCCGGGGCCACCTTCACGTCGTAGCCCTCCTCGCTGAGCAGCTCCGCCATCATCCGCGCGTTGTCCGGATCGTCGTCCACCACCAGGACCCGGCGCGTGCGCTGGAAGCGCCGGGGTCCCACCATGCCCCAGCTGTCCCCCGCGAGCCGCTCGTCCTCCTCGCGCTCCTGGGTGGAGCGCACCAGCGGCATGCGCACGACGAAGGCCGCGCCCGGGCGTCCGGCGAGGTTCTCCACCGTCAGCTCCCCGCCCCAGCGCCGCACCTGCTCGCGCGCCACCGCGAGCAGCAACGAGAGCTGGGGAGCACCCACCTCGCGGTTGAGTGGATCGAACATGCGCGTCAGCTCCCCGGCGGAGTAGGGCGTGCCCGCGTCCTCCACGCGCAGCATGCCCTGGCCCCCCGGCTCCGCGCGCGTCTGGATCACCACGCGCCCGCCCCCATCCCCCAGCCGCTCGCGCTCGGCCAGCAGCAGGTTCACCACCAGCTCGCGGAAGAAGCCCGGATCGGCCCGCACCGCGCCGGGATTGCCCAGACGCAGCTCCACCGTCACCGGGTGCTCGCGCTGCTCCAGCTCCCCGCGCGCCAGCTCGAGCGCCTCGCGCACCGAGGCATCCACCTGCACGTCGTGCAGGTGCTCCTCGCTGCGCTCCACGTTGAACTCCTGCAGCCGCGCCACCAGCTCCCCCACCTGCCCCACCGTCCTGTCCAGCGAGTCCAGGTGCTCGGGGTTGTACTCGCGCCGCAAGAGGGTGATGCGCAGGCGCAGCACGTTGAGCAGGTTGTTGAGCGCGTGCGCCGCGCCACTGGCCAGCTGCCCCAGGGCCTGCGTGCGCGTGCGCTGCAACAGCTGGCCCTGCAACCGGCGCAGCTCGTCATGAGCGCTCAAGAGCTCCTTGTTCTGGTTGGCCGCATCGGTGCGGTCGGTGAAGGTTTGAATGACGCCGGCGAGCTCGTCGCCCTCATGCCGCAGGGGCGTGGCGCTCAGCTCCAGGGTGGCCTCCTCCCCGCCGGGCCGCTCCACCACCATGAACACGCCGCGCACCGGCCCATGCTCGCGCAGCGCGCGCATGAAGGGCATGTCGGCCACCTTGAAGGGCGTGCCATCCGGGTGGCGCGCGTTCACCTGCGAGAGCACCGTCGCCAGCGACGTGTGCGAGCGCGCCCCCACCACGGCGCGCATGGGCATGCCGATGAGGCGGCTGACCGGCGGCGTGGCGAAGGACACCGTCCCATCCAGCTCGGCCAGCAGGATGCCCACCTCCACGTGGTTGAGCACCGACTCCATCACCGCCGCCTCGCGAAAGCGCACCTCCTCCGTCTTGAGCACCCGCGTGAAGGAGGCCTGCGCCGAGGCGTGTGCCTCGCCCACCAGCTCCACCACGAAGGTGGCCACCTCCGGCTCCAGCCGCTGGCGGTTGCGCCGCGCGTACACGTAGAGCAGCACTTCCCCCAGCGCCTTGAACTCGCGCGCCAGGTCCTCCGGGTCGAAGCGCTGGTCGTAGCGCCGCGCCCCGTGCGAACGCACCACCTCCGGCCAGAGGATGAGGGCGTCCTTCCCCCGGTCCCTGAGCAGGCGGACGAGCTCGTCCACCAGCGGGCGCAAGGGGGCCCGCAGGTCCCTGCCGGGCACGTCCAGCTCATGGGTCTCCGCCCGGATGCGCTTGGCCCACAGCCGCACCACGCGCTCGCCCTCCTCTTCCAGCAGGGAGAGCAGGGCCGGCACCGGGTCCACGGGTCGTGGGGTGTCTTGGAGGAAGGGAATGACCATGGTTCCTCCCGTACAGGGTGGGCATGGGAGCTGGGAGCGGCCAGCCGGAATGCGACGGTCCCCCACGGGAGGGCGAGGATGGCGAACGACGGAAATGATCGCGACAAGAACGAATTCGAGGTCTCTCCCATCTCGGACTCGGCCATGGCGCAGCTCTTCCGGGGCGAGCTCAGCCGCTCGGACACCTGGCGCTCGCGCCTGGACAACACCACCAACTGGTCGCTCACCACCACCGCGGCCGTCATCTCCTTCGGCTTCACCACCTCGGCCTCGCCGGTGGTGTTCCTGGTGGGCATCTGGATGGTGCTGACGTTCCTGCTCATCGAGGCGCGGCGCTACCGCTATTACGACTTGTGGATCCGCCGGGTGCGACTGTTGGAAAACGGCTACTGGGTGCCGCTCTTGCGCCGCGAGCCGGTGGACCCGGACGCCATCCGCGAGCTGGTCAATCTGGTGGAGCGGCCGCAGATCCAGCTCTCGCTCTTCTCGGCCATCTCCACGCGGCTCAACCGCGCCTACGGCCCCATCCTGCTCGTGTTGACGCTCACCTGGTTCGTCAAGGTGTACACCCACCCCGACGCCCCCGAGGACGTGCACGAGTTCATGCAGCGGGCGAGCGTGGGCCCGGTGCCGGGCGGGGTGGTGACGGTGGTGGTGGGGCTGGTGGTGCTCGTCTTCGCCTACATCTTCGCGGCCTCCTTCTTCACCCGGGCGCCCATGGGCGAGCTGCGCCCGCTGCCCCGGGGCCGACGCGCCGCGCTATGGGAGGCGTTCTACCGGCCCTACGCCACGCTCGCCCCCCGCCGCCGCAG
The DNA here is from genome assembly GCF_002305875.1 of Cystobacter fuscus. Taxonomy (NCBI): domain Bacteria; kingdom Pseudomonadati; phylum Myxococcota; class Myxococcia; order Myxococcales; family Archangiaceae; genus Cystobacter; species Cystobacter fuscus. The sequence continues at coordinate 10,920,440 of NZ_CP022098.1, forward strand.
CCGCCGCCCCGCGCCTCCACCGCCTCCGCCGTTGCATTAGCCAGGCTCTTCCGGGGTGGGTTTTCCTCCTTCCGGCCCCCTGGCTTTTGTGGTTGAAGCGGACGACATGGCGACTCCGCGTACGGTCACGGTCATCAATGGAGACGGTATCGGCCCCGAGGTCATGGCGGCCACCCTCCGAGTCCTCAAGGCGCTCGAGGTTCCCCTGGAGTTCGAGCACCACGACGCGGGAGCCGAGTGCATCGCCAAGTTCGGCACCAACCTGCCCGACGCGACGGTGGAGTCGGTGCTGCGCAACGGCGTGGCGCTCAAGGGTCCCACGGGCACGGTGGTGGGCGGCGGCATGGCGTCCGCCAACGTGGGGCTGCGCAAGCGCCTGGACCTGTACGCCGCGCTGCGCCCCGTCAAGAGCGTGCCCGGCGTGAAGACGCGCTACGAGGGCGTGGACCTGGTGGTGGTGCGCGAGAACACGGAGAGCCTCTACGCGGGCATCGAGCACATCATCGTGCCGGGCGTGGTGGAGTCCTTGAAGATCATCACCGAGAAGGCCTCCACCCGCATCGCGCGCTTCGCCTTCGAGCACGCGCGCAGGAACGGGCGCAAGAAGGTCACCGCGGTGCACAAGGCCAACATCATGAAGTTGTCGGATGGCCTCTTCCTCGACTGCGCGCGCAAGGTGGGCCGCGAGTTCCCGGAAATCCAATACGAGGAGGTCATCGTCGACAACATGTGCATGCAGCTCGTGAAGGATCCGAGCCGCTATGACGTGCTGGTGATGGAGAACCTCTACGGGGACATCCTGAGCGACCTGTGCGCGGGGCTGGTGGGAGGCCTGGGCCTGGTGCCGGGCGCCAACATCGGCGAGCGCACGGCGATGTTCGAGGCGGTGCACGGCACGGCGCCGGACATCGCGGGCAAGGGCCTGGCCAACCCCACCGCGCTGATGATGTCGGCGGTGATGATGCTCGACTGGCTCGACATGAAGGAGGCCGCGCGCCGCTTCGAGAACGCGCTCGCCCGCGTGCACTCCGAGGCGAAGGTGCGCACCGGAGACCTGGGCGGCACCTCCAGCACGCGCGACTTCACCGACGCCGTCATCGCCGCGCTGTAGCGGCTCGCCCGCCGCGGCTCAGCCCACGGTGACGCGGCGCACGCCGCGGGCTTCCAGGAGCGCGGGCAGCCGCTCGCGCTGGTCGCCCTGGAGCACCAGGGTGTCTTCCTCCACCGCCCCGCCACAGCCCAGCGCCCCCTTGAGCGCCTTGAGCCACTTGTCGCGCTCGGCCTCGGGCAGCCCCAACTGCTCCACCACCGTCACCTCCTTGCCGCCACGGCCCTTGCGCTCCAGGCGCACCACGGCGCGCGCGGGCCCCTTCGCCGGCTCGTCCTTCACGGGCGCGGGCGCGGGCCCGGGAGGCAGCGCCTCGCGGTCGAGCGCGAGCGAGGCGAAGGGGTTGTGGAAGGGCGCCGCGGGGGCGGGCGCCTCGGGCTTCTTGTCGCGCTTGCCCATGACGTCCCGCTCAGTGCGCCTGGTGGGCCTGGAGGTTGCGCGGCGCGGGCAGCGTGCCGAAGGCGCTCGCGTCCGGGTTGCCGTCCGCCAGGATGAGGGCGTAGAGGAACGCCGGGAACGCGCGCGCCTCGCGGCCATTGATGACCACCAGGGGCGTGCCGTGAATGTCGTGCTGCCGGGCGTAGGCGATGTCGTCGCGCAGCTTGCGCTCGGTGTCCTGCCGGGCGATGCACCCATCGAGCTGCATGCGGGACACGGAGCCCGAGGAGAGCACCTGCAGCACCGCGTCGCGGCTGGTGAGCGAGCGCTGGGCGGCGAAGAGCTTCTCGCGCAGCTCCCAGTAGTCCGGAGCGTCCTCGATGCAGATCTGCCCCTTGGCGGCGACACAGCGGATGCCGGAGCCATCGCTGGCCTGGGGCGGCATGGTGAAGTTGCACTCGCTGTCGAGCGGGTACTGGCGGGCCTCGAGGGACAGCTTGCCCTCGGGCAGGCGCTTCTTCATGACGGCGAGCGTCTCCACCAGGGCCTTGCAGTGGGGGCAGCGGCTGTCGGTCCACTCCACCATCTTCACCGGCGCGCTCGTCGTGCCATACAGGCGGCGCGCGGCGGAGGGAGCCGGCAGGGGGGTGGCCTGGCGGTAGAGGGCGAGCGCGTCGGAGACGGCCTGCTGCTCCTGCGCGGACAGGCTCTTGAGGTAGGCCTCCAGGGAGCCCGGAAGCGGAGCCACCTGGGCGACGGACTCCGAGGACGAGGAGGAGCGGGGCGTCTGCGAGCCGGGCACGAGCAGCGCGACATAGGCGGCCGCGGTGAAGCCCACCGTCCACTTCAGGGTGGTGCCCCACTCCCCCGCCTGGGGCAGGAGCGCGCCGGGCAGACCCTTCCAGGCCACGGCGGCGAAGGCGAGCGTGAGGACGTAGGTGCCCAGACACGTGGGACACAGCACGCCGGTGCTCGCGCTCACGGCGGCGAACACGGCGCAGGCGGCCACGCCCGCGGCGGCCGTCAGACGCAGCCCGTTGACGGCGGGCCGCACGGGACGAGCCCCCCGCTGCCAGACGAGGTAGAGCGCGGAGAGCGCCACGGCGACGAGGCCCCACACGAGCCCGAGTCCCGCCACCGGCATGCGCAGCAACTCGTGCACCGCGCCGGCGAAGGGCGTGTTCCACACCGTCTCGCAGTTGACGTGCTCGGAGACACCACACACGGTGGCGCCGCCCTGGCGCAGGGTGAGCAGCTGGCTCCACTGGAAGAGGGAGAGGGCGCTCTCGGCGAGCCCCAGGGCGAGCAGCACCTGGGCTCCGCGAACGGGAGGGGGAGGGGGCGGATTGGCCTTCTTGCTCATGCGTGCTCCGGAGGGGGGGTCATCAGGACGAGGAGGCGGGCGTTGCCGGGACCATCATTGGTGACGCCGTGCTCGACGCCCGCGGGTGCGAAGAGAGCGGCGCCGGGGCCATGAGGGGCCTCGTCCGCGCCGATGCGGAAGCGGCACTGCCCTTCCAGGACGAGGTACACCTTGTCCGAGTGGGCGTGCTGGTGGGGCTTCTGGGCCTGGCCGGGCGCGAGGCAATACACGTCCAGGAAGAAGCGCTCGGACTTGAAGAGGTTGTGCTTCTGGAGCTTCTCGGCGGAGAAGCCCATGAAGGCGGACAGGTGTTTCACATCCATCGTGGCATTCACTCCCGGGCCTCTATATAGCGACGGTCATGCAACCGCTGTCTCTGCATTTTCTTCACGAGCAGGCAGGCGCCCGCTTCCAGGAAGCCAACGGCCGCGAGGTCGTGGCGGATTATGGGGACGCGGAGGCCGAATACCGGGCGGCCCGGGAAAGCGTGGCCCTGCACGACGCCACCTACCGCGAAGCGCTGCGCATAACCGGGGAGGACCGTACAAGCTTCCTGCACGGCATGGTGACCCAGGACGTGAAGGGGCTGGCGGCCGGGACCTCGGCCTACACCGCCCTCATCACCGTGAAGGGCGCCATGGTGGCCGACGCACGAATCCTGCGCCGTGAGAACGACCTGGTGCTCGACCTGGAGCCGGGGCTGGGCGGCAAGGTCCGGGAGTTCCTGGAAAAATTCCTCATCTCCGAGGACGCGGAGCTGCACGACGCCACGGAGGAGCAGGGGGTGCTGCGGCTGCTCGGCCCCCGGACGTCCGAGCTGCTCGGAGCCGTCCTGGGCCAGCCCTTCGCCCCCCTCGTCCCGAACGCCACCCGGGGGGCCACCCTGGCCGGCCAGGACGTCCTGCTCCAGGGCGCGACCTGGCCCTCCGCCCAGGGCGTGGAGGTGTGGGTGCCGCGCTCCGGACTGGAAGCGGTCTGGAAGGCGCTGGTGGCGGCGGGCTCGGACCTCGGACTCGAGCCCCTGGGCTGGCGCGCCCTGGAGGTGCTGCGGGTGGAGGCCGGGGTGCCGCGCTATGGCCAGGACATGGTCGACACCACCATCCCCCTGGAAGCCAACCTCACGCACGGCATCTCGTACAACAAGGGGTGCTACATCGGGCAGGAGGTCATCGCCCGCGCCACCTTCCGGGGGCACATGAACCGGAAGCTGGCCGGCCTGCGCCTCGGCACGGCCGAGACGGCGCCCGGGACCGAGCTGAAGAAGGACGGCAAGAAGGTCGGCTGGCTCACCACCGTGGTGCGCGCTCCGGGCTCCGGCCAGTCCCTGGCGCTGGGCTACGTGCACCGCGACCACCTGGAGCCGGGAACGGTGCTGACGCTGGGCGACGGGCCCGCCGAGGCCACCGTGTCCGCGCTCCCCTTCGCCTGACGTCCCCCCGCCCCCGGCCCGGCTCATCCGGGACCCGGGGCCTCCCGCACGGGAGCCGCCTGCTCGTCGCGCGGGTAGTACGCGTGCCCGGGCACGGGCTGGAGTCCCTCCACGGGCAGCTCCGGCCCCGGCCCCTCCGGGAGCACCAGGCGGGGCCGGGCCACGCACAGCACCGTCTGCTCGCTGCCCGTGGGGTTGTCATGGCGGTGCGCCATGCCCCGCGGCCAATGGAAGGCCGTGCCACGCGCCACCGGTTGGCCCTGCGCCAACAGCCCGGAGCCCAGCACCAGCTCGCTCTCCTCCCCCTCCGGGTGCGCGGGCACGGAGAGGACGCCGCCGGGCTTCACGCGCAGATGGTAGACGCCATAGCCGGTCCCCTCGTGCAGCACCTCCACGCGCCCGAATGACGTCTCCCGCTCCGCGTAGACCATCTCCCGCGCCGAGCGGTGCACCTGGAGCGAGGGCACCACCAGGCCACCGAGCGCCTGGGGCTTGGTGATGCGCACGGAGGTGGCCTCCAGGCGCGTGCGGGGCGAGTCGTCGCGGGGAGGCGCGAGGAGGTAGTGGCACACCGCCTCCGCCGCGGACTCCAGCAGCTCGAAGCGGCAGGCCTCCAGCAGGAAGCGCAGCTCTCCGGCGAGCCGCCCGTAGTGCACCGTGTCCCCGAGCCTTCCGCTGGCCCCGGCCGAGCGGGTATCCAGGAAGAGCGCCACGTCGAGCCGCAGCGGCTGGGCCGCCACGCGCTCGCGGTTGTAGATGCCCACGATGCAGTCCACCGTGAGCCCCCGCAGCACGATGACATCCAGCGGCCGGCCCCGCTCGTCCATCACCTGGGGCGGATTGAAGGGCTCCGCGCTCACAGTTGCGCGCTCCGGCCACCGTCCACGGCGATCACCTGCCCGGTGACATAGGGCGCCTCGCGGGCGAGGAAGAGCACGGTGCGGGCCACGTCCTCCACGCTCCCCTCGCGGCCGAAGGGGATGCGCGCGAGGATGGCCTCGCGCTCGGCCGCGCCGAAGTTCTCCGGAAAGGCCACCGTGCCAGGAGACACGGCGTTGACGCGCACGTGCGGCGCCAGCTCCACCGCCAGCGCCCGGGTGAGCATGATGAGCGCGGCCTTGCTCACCGTGTAGTGCGCATACCCGCTCTCCGCCCGCTCCCCGCCGATGTCGGTGATGTGCACGACCAGCGGCTGCGTGCCCTGGCGCAGGGACGGCAGCAGCGCCTGCGTCAGGAAGAAGGGCGCCTCCAGGTTCACCCCGAGCATCGTCCGGTACTGCTCGCGGGAGATGGAGTCGAAGGCCACCCGCTCATAGAGCCCCGCGTTGTGGACCACCACGTCCAGGGCCGCGTGCTCCGCGCGCACCCGCGCTCCCAGCTCGTCCACCGCTCCGGGCTGGGACAGGTCCGCCGCGTAGAGCGAGACACGGCGGCCGAGCGCCCGCAGCTCCTCGGCCAACGCTTCCGCCGTCTTCATGGAACGATTCACGTGGAGCGCGAGGTCATACCCGGCGCGGCCCAGCGCACGAGCCACCGCGCTGCCCACGCGGACTCCAGCCCCTGTGACGAATGCGGTCCCCATATGGGCGGCATCCTTATCGCGGGCCGAGCAGGCGGGCGAGCCCCTCGACCCAGCCCACCCCAGAAGTCCCTTCGTCCGGGATGACCGGTTGAGTCTCCCCCGCTGGCTGCTTACGTTGCCTGGGAGAGGAGGACTCCAGGCCATGGCGGAAGTGCCCGAGGTGGAGACGCTGGTGCGCGACCTGCAACAAGCGGTGGTGGGACGGCGCCTCACCGGCGCGGAGGTGCTCGATCCCGCGGCGGTGCGCTTCCCCTCGCACCGGGAGTTGTCCTCGCGCCTGGAGGGACGCCGTGTCACCGCCGCGCGGCGGCGGGCCAAGCTCATGCTCCTGTCACTGGACGACGGACAGGTACTGGCCCTCCACCTGATGCTCTGGGGCAACCTCTCACTGCGCCCCTTGAGTGGCACGCGACCCGAGGCCACCCTCGTGGTGTTCGGCCTGGAAGGGGGCGAGGAGCTGATCTTCAGCGACACCCTCGGCTACGCACGGGCCGCGCTCGGCCCCGCGGACGAGCTGGCCGAGCGCCTGAAGTTGTCCGAGCTGGGACCCGAGGCGCTCGCGGATGACTTCACCCCCGAGCTGCTCGCGCGGCAGTTGCGCCGGCGCCGGGGCCCGCTCAAGACGGTGCTCCTCAACCAACGCGTCCTCGCGGGGCTCGGCAACCGCGACGCCGACGAGAGCCTGTGGAGCGCGGGCCTCCATCCCCGCCGCTCCGCCGCCTCGCTGACGCCCGCCGAGGTGGGCCGCCTCCACGAGGCCATCCGCGAGGTGCTCGACGAGGGCATCCGCCTGCGGGGCACCCAGCGGGATCTCTTCGGCGTCCAGGGACAGGCCCGTCACCACCGCCACGTGTTCGGCCGCACGGGCGAGCCCTGTCCCCGCTGTGGCGCTCCGGTGCGCGCGAGCAAGCTCGGTGGCCGCAACACCCACTGGTGCCCGCACTGCCAGCCCGAGCAACCGCCCGGCCACGCACCCACCCTGCCCCTGGGGCCCTGAACGACGGGCCCCGGGGACGTCCGGGTCAGACCCGGCCTTCCGCCTGCTGCGCGCGCTCGATGCTCTCGAAGAGGGCGCGGAAGTTGCCGAAGCCGAAGCCCTGGTCACCCTTGCGCTGGATGAGCTCGTAGAAGAAGGGGCCCGCCTTCTGGTCCTTGTAGAGCCCCGCCCCATCCTGCATGAAGATCTGCAGCATGTAGCTGTGCTCGCCGCCCCCATCCACGAGCACCTGCAGGTCGCGCAGCACCTCGATGTCCTCGTCGATCTTCTTGATGCCCAGCTTCTGGATGTGCTCGGGCAGCACGTCGTAGTAGGAGCCCGGCGTCGGCATGAAGCCCACGGCCTTCTTGTCGCGCATCTCGCGCACGGTGGTGAGGATGTCCTTCACGATGAGCGCCAGGTGCTGCACGCCATCGCCCCGGTTGTCCTCGTTGAAGAGGTTGACCTGCGAGGCCTTGAAGAACGGGCGCAGGGGCTCGTTGTTGGCGAACTTCACCCGGCTCGCCGGATCCCACATCACCTCGGAGCGCAGGCCCGAGCCGTGCGAGCGCTTCTGCTTCGCCTTCACGTCGTCGGTGTGGAACTGCACCTCCCAGAACTTCTCGAAGCCCATGACATGCTCCATCCACAGGAGCATGGGCTTCATCGTCTGGAAGTTGGTGGTGATGTGGTCCACGTGGCTGAAGCCGTAGCGGTTGGTGCCCCCGCGCGGCTCGGGGTGCGCCACGAAGCCCGGATAGAGCGCCTGATACCCATCACGCTGGATGAAGCGGAAGGTGGTGTCCCCAAAGGGCGTGGTGATGGAGAACTGGGCGAGCTTGCCGCCCTTCTCGTCCGTGTGGCGCTCGATGTCGTTGATGAAGGTGGCGCCGCGATCCTCCAGCAGGCGGAAGGTCTTCTCGATGTCCTCCACCTGGAAGTTGAGCGTGCCCACGCCGTCCGGGTGCTTGCGCAGGTAGCGCCATGCCCGGCCGCCCTCGCCCACCGGCTGGCTCACCACCAGCACGATCTGCCCCGCCTGGAAGACGGCGGACTTCTGCTTGCCCTTGGCCTCCAGCTCGGGGGAGGACCCGCCCCGCTCCGTGAAGTCCAGACCATTCACGTAGAAGCGGCGGCTGCGCTCCAGGTCGGACACATACCAGTGAACGCTCTCCAAACCCTTGATGCCCAGCGATTCAAGCTTTGCCATGTGTCATCGGCTCCTTCAGTGCGTCGCGATTCGATACTGCGAAAACCAGTTCAAGCGGGGACCGCGTCGGGCTGCCGGTCCGCGTGAGCCGCCTGGAAGGCGGGAAGGGAGGCACACGCTGCTTCCACGCGGGTGAGCAGTCCATACGGCTGGAGATCGACTCCAAACCGCCGGGCGGAGTACAGCTGTGGCACCAGGCACGCATCGGCGAACGACACGCTGTCCCCCACGCAATAACGGCCCGCCGTCTCCTGGGCCATCGCCTGGAACGCCCCCAGCCCGCGGTCGATCCAATGCGCGGCCCAGGCCTTGTCGTCCCCTTTCCACTCGGCCTTGATGCGCTGGAGCACCGACAGGTTCTGCAGCGGCTGGATGCCCGAGTTCACCACCTCCGACAACATCCGGACCCGAGCCCGGAGAAGGGGATCGGCCGGCAGCAGGGCAGGCGAGGGATGACGCTCCTCGAGGTACTCGAGGATGGCCAGGGACTGGCTCAGGTGGTGGACACGGCCCCCCTCGGTGAACTCCAACATGGGCACCGTGCGCAGGGGGTTGAGGGCCCGGTAGGCCTCGGAGTGCTGCTCGCCCCCGTCCTTCACCAGGTGCACGGGCACGTACTCGTAGGACAGGCCCTTGAGGTTCAGCGCGATGCGCACCCGCCAGGAGGAGGACGAGCGCCAGTAGCCATGGAGCTTCATCCCGCGACCACCTTCTGGGAGATGCGGCCGAACAGGCTCGTGCCCTCCGGACCGAACATCTCGATGTCGATCGTGTCGCCCACCTTCATGAAGGGCGTGCGGGGCGCGCCGTGCTCGATGGTCTCGATCATCCGCCGCTCGGCGAGGCAGGAGATGCCCCGGGAGCGATCCTCGTTGGACACGGTGCCACTGCCGAGGATCGTCCCCGCGGTGAAGGCGCGCGTCTTGGCGATGTGCTGGATCAAATCGAAGAAGGAGAAGTGCATCTCCGGGCCGGCGTCCGTGTCACCCACCACCTGACCATTGAGGGTGGAGCGCAGGCGCAGGTGGAGCCGGCCGTCCTTCCACGCCGCGCCCAGCTCGTCCGGGGTGAGCGCGAAGGGGCTGAAGGCGGTGGAGGGCTTGCCCTGGAAGAAGCCAAAGCCCTTGGCGAGCTCGGCGGGGATGAGGTTGCGCAGGGTGACGTCATTGCAGAGCATCACCAGCTTCACGTACCGGCCCGCGTCCTTCGCCTGGGTGCCCAGCGGCACGTCACCGAGGATGACGGCCACCTCGGACTCGAAGTCCAGGCCCCAGCTCTCGTCGGGCAGCACCAGGTCCTGCGTGGGCGCGAGGAAGGTGCCCGAGCCGCCCTGGTAGACGAGCGGATCCGTCTTGAGCGTGGCGGGGGGCTCGGCGTTGCGCGCCTTGCGCACGAGCACCACATGGTTGAGATAGACGCTGCCGTCCACCCACTCGTAGGCGCGGGGCAGGGGTGAGTGCAGGGCGCGCACATCGAGCGGCTCGCCGCGCACGCGGCCCGACTCCAGGTCCTCGGCCAGGGCGCGCAGCCGGGGCTCCAACGCGTCCCATTGATCCAACGCGGCCTGGAGCGAGGGAGCCACGGCGGTGGCGGGCACGAACGTCGACTGGTCCCGCTTGACGACGATGAGCCGTCCGTCGCGCGTTCCGTCCTTGAGGGTGGCGAGCTTCATGTGTCGAGCTCCTGGCAGGTGGCTTGCCCCCCGGCTTTTCCGTGCCGGAGCACGGGGTGTCAAGCGGAAGGCGGGCACCTCGCACCGCGTCATGCGGAGCATCGCTCATGCGATGCCAGGACTTCGATTCATGGACACCATTCAGCTCGCGGGAAGGTCTCAATCCAGACAGGAGAGCGTCAGCTCCATCACCGCCACCACGCGGCCCTCCACCGAGGCCCAGCAGTCGAAGTAATGGTCGCGGCCCTTCACGGCCAGCCGGTGGGCGTCGAAGCGCACCGTCTCTCCGGCGTGGGCGAAGCTCTCGGTGCGCACATCCGCGCGCGTCACGAGGTAGCGCGCCGGCCGCTGGCCCTCCCCCTGGCCCAGCAGCGTGCCCGCCAGCCCACACAGGCCCTCCACCACCGCCGCCATCGGCAGCACCGGGAACAGCTCGAAGTGACCCCGGCACAGCTCCGGACCCACCGGGCCGAGCGTGCCCCGCAGGCACTCCCCCTCGCGCACCACGTCTCGCAGGGACGGAAGCGGGACCTGGACGGCGGGGCCCCGGCACGGGCCCTCGGGCCGGGGATCCTGCCGTGTTCCCTGGAACAGCCGCACGAAGGACTCCGCGTGCAGCACGTTGTAATCCACGCCCATCGCGAAGAGCGGCTGGCCCTCGGGATCCGACAGCAGCACCTGCGCGAGCGCCGTGCGCCGCTGGTTGAACTCCGCCTTCGCCGAGCAGTGCAACGGCTGGGTGGCCCGGGGCAGCGGCCCCTCGTGGAGCCGATCCACCCACGCGCGCCGGGGCAGATAGCAGTGCGGACCCTCGCTCGGGTTCATCAGCGACGCCGCGCACGCGCCGAGGACCGACAGGTGCCGGTACACCTCCGAGGCATGCAGGGGCGAACACTCCGCCTCCGGCCGCGGCTCCACGGGCAGACGCGCCATCACCTCGCCCCGCCCCACCCCCTTCACCTCCTGCAACGCGAAGTAGGGCTCACTCACACAGATGCGCGAGAACAACTCCGGCCGGCTCAACTCCCGCTGGAGCTTTTCCCCTCCGGGCGCGAAGGGCAGGTGGCCCCCCCAGAGCGTCATCAACGCGGGAGTCGCCAACGTGGAGATGGCGGGCGAGCACGACATGCCCGTGGAGAACCGGGGGGCGCGTCCCATATGGAAAGCCTCGGGTGAAGAGACCCACACAGAACGGGATGGGTCCGTGGCGACAGCGAACGTGCCGGAGCCGACACGAAGTGAATTCTATCTCATTCAGGGGATGCCGTCTTGATTTGTCCTCTATCGAGCAACCCCATGAAAACCCTGGGACGGAGGCTCGCGACCCCTACGCTCCGCCCACACGAGCGCCCACCCGCGGAGGCACGAATGCGACGTGTAGGATTCACTTCGCCATGGGACCCGACCCCTCCGACGCGAAGGCCATACGGGAAGTCCAGCGGAAGAGCTACTTCAACGGAGCGGCCTGTCTGGCGGGCGTGCTGCTCGTCCACTGCGCGGTCACATGGAGCCTCTCCCTCCGCTCGTGGGCTCCCTGTTGTTTTGCATCCTGGTCTACGTGGGGCTCGGCCTGGCGCTGACCCGAGGCTGGTGCGAGCCGGAGCAGTTGGGGGTGCTGAGCGGACTCGTCGGACTGAGCGGAGGGGCGGCGCTCCTCGCGGTCGTGCTCGTGGGCGTGCTCGCCCAGGTGCCACCGAGCACGTTGTTTCTCCAGGCGTTCAGCTCGCTCGCGCTGCTGTGGCTGGCCCTCTTCGGCACGCGCGTGTACCAGCGCATGATCGCCGCGCAGCGGGAGGCCCACCAGTCTCGTCTCCAGGCGCTGGAGCAGCTCGCCGAGAGCGAGCGCCTGCGGGGACGCGCCGAGCGGGAGGCTTCTCGCGCTCCGGCCAGTTGGGCGAGGCCGAGGAGGGCGTGCTGGAGCAAGCCCTGCACGAGGCGAGGAGTCTGGCCGGACGCGGTGGAGGCCGCGCATCCCCCGCGCCGCGCGCACATCACGGTGAGCGCGAGGCGGGAGGGACAAGCAGTGTGCCTGCGGGTGGAGGACAACGGACCGGGCATCCCCCCGGAGGTGTTGCCCCACATCTTCGAGGCCTTCTTCACCACCAAGCCCCCCGGCAGGGGCACGGGGTTGGGGCTCGCCCTGTGCCGCGAGTACGTGTCGCGGGCCGGGGGCACGCTCCACGCGGAGAACCGCCCCGAGGGCGGCGCCCGCTTCGTGATGCGCTTGCCCCTGGTGGCGCAACCCCCTCCCGGTCCGTCATGAGACCAGGCGGGCGAAAGTGGACTTCGCGGCGAGGATGACGTCGGGAATCCACCTGCCCCGCGGAATGGGGTGCCACGGAAGGGGCCCGGCATTATCTTCCAAGAAGTCTCGATACGACAACCTCAACGCAGGGAGCCACGCCATGACGTTCGCTGCTCTCGCCGTCCAGGATGCATGCCTTTTCAATGAGGCCGCGGAGACACTCGCTCAGGTATACGCCATCCTGTTCGAGGAAGGGAACTCCAGCAAACTCAGCCGTTTCGCGCGGATGCCGGGAGCCCCTGGCTGCTTCGTTCAAATCCCTCCCGCCTCGCGCGCGAAGCTGCGCGGCTGAGGCCCACGGGCCGCGCGTCTTCCCCGCCTGCCCTGCCCACGAGCGCCCGGCCCGTTGTCTCCCGAGCGCCAGGCGCCCGCCGTGTTCCATCGCGAGCGCCGAATGAGCCAGCCTTCGACGCCGTTGGCGCGGCTCACTCGGTCGGAGGCACCGAGGGCGAGACCTCCGCCTCCTTCTTGCCGAAGAGTCGCTCGAGCAAGGCGAACGCACCCACGGCGAGCAGGAGCGTGCTGTGGTTCACCGACGCGCCATTGTCCGCGAGGGCCTCGAGCGCCCAGATGAGCTCGTGACGAGCCTTGTCGTAATGCGGGACCTCGGTCCAATCACTCACCTGCAAGGGTTTGAAGCCACGCTTCACGCGCTCCTCGTTGGCCTCCTCACGACGGGGAAGTGGGGGCGCGGTATGGCCGCTCGGGGCTCGCGCGCACAATCCCCCAGCCGAGCCCGTGCGCGACCCGATGTCCCTCTGAGAAGATGCGCGGATGGACGACCACGCCGCACGGGTGAAGCAACTCGAGCGAGAGCACGAGTGCCAACGCAGGGCTCTATCGGAAGCACGGGCGCTGTTGATGCTGGCGGTGAAGGCACGTGGGCTCACCCTGGGGGGAAGAGGCCGGCTTCATCCCCCCGACACCCGCGGCCGGGTTCTCGCTCTCGTCGAGTGGGCCATGGCCGAAGGCGCACGGCAGTCCTCCGCCTGCCAGTTGCTGGGCCTGTCCTCGCGCACCCTCCAACGCTGGCGCCACTCCACGCGGGCGCTGGATGGGCGGAGCCAGACCCGGCGCCCCCCACCCAACCGGCTCGGCGAGCAGGAGCGGCGCTACGCCCTGGAACTGCTCCGCTCCCCCGCCTTCCAGGGGCTCTCTCCCCGGCAGATCGTCCCCAGACTCGCGGACCAGAACCGCTACCTCGTCTCGGAATCCACCCTGTACCGACTCCTGCGCGCGGTGGGGAAGACCCCCTCCGTGCGCGGTGACACCCCGCCGTCACGGCCCATGCACGAGCAGCCCGCCGTGGCACCCAATCAGATCTGGAGCTGGGACATCACCTACCTGCGAGGCCCCGAGCGAGGCTCCTTCCTCTACCTGTACCTCGTGATGGATGTCTTCAGCCGGCGCATCATGGGCTGGCGCATCCACCCCGACGAGAGCGCCCGGCGCGCCGCCCGGCTCATCCGCCAGACCTGCCGGAGCAACGGAGTCGATCCCTCCGGACTCATCCTCCACGCCGACAACGGCCGCCCCATGAAGGGCCGCGCGATGGCGCACACGCTGCGGCGGCTGGGCATCATCCCCGCCTACAGCCGCCCGCGGGTGAGCAACGACAACACCTTCGTGGAATCCCTCTTCGGGACCCTCAAGGGCCGTCCCGACTACCCTCGCGAACCCTTCCCCTCCACCACGGCCGCCCGGACCTGGGTCTCCCGCTTCGTCGACTGGTACAACCGGGAGCACCTGCACAGCCGTCTGGGCTACGTCACCCCGGAGGACCGGTACTTCGGCCGTGATACGCGAATATTCCAGCGCCGGGCACGGCTGTACGAACGGGCCCGCGTCCGACATCCAGGCCGATGGTCGCGCAGCATCCGCACCTGGGCGCCGCCGAGTGCACCTCCCCGGACCCGGCTCCGTTTCCCCCCGCATTCCCAAACATTGAGAGATGAAAAGACAGACGTCCAGGCGACAACTCCGTTGACACATCACGGAGCGTCACGCCCCTTCCTCTTCTCCGCCAGGCCCCGAGTGACAACCCCTGACGGCTCCCGCGCCGTGCCCCGAGGTTGACACGTGCCAGCCTTCTTGTCGTCTCGAACGGAGACGACGAGGGGCCCCCCGGCATCGAGACGTTCCACACGATGCCCCTCGGGAAGACGACACCACCATGGATTACCTCATCATCGGCGCGGGCCCGGCGGGGCTGCAGTTGGGCTATCTGCTCGCCAAGGCGGGCCGGAGCTTCCGCATCCTCGAGGCGGGCTCCTCGGCGGGCACGTTCTTCAAGACCTATCCGCGCCACCGCACGCTCATCTCCAGCAACAAGGTCTACAACGGGACGAGCGACCCCGAGCTCAACCTGCGCATGGACTGGAACTCGCTCCTGTCCGATGACCCGGAGCTCCTGTTCACCAAATACACGGACCGCTACTTCCCGCCCGCTGACGTGCTCGTGAAGTACCTGGGTGACTTCGCGAGCAAGAACCAGCTCCCCATCGAGTACGACGCCCGCGTCACCCGCGTGAGCCGCGCCCCGGACGGCGGCTTCCGCGTCGAGACCCAGCAGGGCCGCACGTTCGAGGCGAAGCGGCTCATCGCCGCCACGGGCGTCACCAGGCACAACATCCCCCCCATCCCCGGCATCGAGCACGCGGAGCTCTACGGGGACGTGTCCGTGGACCCCAAGGACTTCATCAACAAGCGCGTGCTCATCATCGGCAAGGGCAACTCCGCCTTCGAGACCGCCGACAACCTCATCTCCACCGCCGCCGTCATCCACGTCGCGGGCCCGTCCTCCATCCGCATGGCGTGGCGCACGCACTACGTGGGCCACCTGCGCGCGGTGAACAACAACTTCCTGGACACCTACCAGCTCAAGTCCCAGAACGCCCTGCTGGACGGCAACATCCAGCGCATCGAGAAGCAGGACAACGGCTTCGTCGTCACCCTGAGCTTCTCGCGCGCCAACGAGGTCACGAAGGACCTGCGCTACGACCGCATCATCCTCTGCACGGGCTTCCGCTTCGACGCATCCATCTTCGACGAGAGCTGCCGGCCCGAGCTCGTCATCCGCGACCGCTTCCCCAACCAGACCGCCGAGTGGGAGTCCACCAACGTCCCGGGCCTGCACTTCGCGGGCACCATCGGCCAGGTGCGTGACTTCAAGAAGTCCACCGGCGGCTTCATCCACGGCTTCCGCTACAGCGTGCGCGCCCTGCACCGCATCCTCGAGCGCAAGTACCACGGCGCCGAGTGGCCCCATCAGACGCACCCGGCCAGGCCCGAGGCCCTCATGGAGGCGGTGCTCGCCCGCGTCAACCGCAGCTCCGGCCTCTGGCAGCAGTTCTCCTTCCTCGGCGACTCCATCCTCGTCGGTCAGGACGGCCAGGCGAAGTACCTCGAGGAGGTGCCGCTCGCCTACGCCCAGGACAGCTCGTTCGGCGACACCCCGTGCCACTTCACCATCAGCCTCGAGTACGGCCCGGGCCACGCGGACGTGGATCCCTTCGACGTCGAGGTGGGCCGCATCGCCCAGAACGACGCCATGCGCTCGGGCGAGGGCCGCTACCTGCACCCCGTGGTGCGCTGCTACCACCAGCGCGAGCTCGTGGCGACGCACCACGTGACCGAGAACCTCGAGAACGACTGGACGAACGAGGCCGTCCACCGCGGCCCCCTGCGCGCCTTCTTCGAGCGGGAGCTCGCCCGGGCCGCCGAGAAGAACAACCGGCCCGCGGCCTGAGCACCCACGGCCCCCGTCGCGATGAAGGCCCTCTCCCTGCGGGAACTCGAGGCCGCGGCCCGCGCCCTCCTCGAGCCCGGTATCCATGATTTCTTCGCGGGGGGCTCCGATGACGAGGTGTCGCTCCGGGCGAACGAGGACGCGTTCGCCCGGGTCGGCCTCGTGCCGCGGGTGCTCCGCGGACGGGGAGCCCCCCGGCTCGACACCGAGCTGCTCGGCTGCCGCGCCTCCATGCCCATCGTCCTCGCGCCCACCGCCTTCCACCGCCTGGCCCACCCCGAGGGCGAGCGGGCCACGGCTCGGGCCGCCGCGGCCGCGGGCGCCATCTACACCGTGAGCATGGCGTCCACCACCGCCATCGAGGACATCGCCCAGGCGGGCGGTCCCCTCTGGTTCCAGCTCTACCTCCAGCCCGACCGCGGCTTCACCGAGGCGCTCGTGCGGCGCGTGGAGGCCGCGGGCTGCAAGGCGCTCGTCGTCACCGTCGACTCACCCGTGTTCGGCCGCCGCGAGCGCGACCTGCGCAACGGCTTCATGGATCTGCCGCCCGGCCTGTGCTGCGAGAACATGCGCCCGCTCGGCCCCGACGGCCAGCGCGGCCCGGCGCGCTCCATCGCGTTCTCCCCCACCCTGTCCTGGGCGGACGTGGACTGGTTGCGCGGGCTCACCTCCCTGCCCATCGCCCTCAAGGGCGTGCTGCACCCGGAGGACGCGAAGCGGGCCCTGGACAGCGGCGTCGACGCGCTCTTCGTCTCCAACCACGGGGGCCGGCAGCTCGACACCGTCCCCTCGCCCCTGGAGCTGCTCGCCCCCCTCGCGGACGCCGTCGGAGACCGGCTCCCCCTGGTGCTCGATGGGGGCGTGCGGCGCGGCACGGATGCCCTCAAGGCCTTCGCCCTCGGCGCCCGCGCCGTCGCCATCGGCCGCCCCGTGCTCTGGGGTCTCGCGGTGGGCGGCGAGGCCGGCGTGGTCCATGTCCTCTCCCTGTTGCGCTCGGAGCTCGAGCGCGCCCTGGCCCTGTGCGGTTGCGGCTCGGCGGACGACGCCAGCCCCGAACTGCTGCACTTCTCACGATGGGAACCCCGATGGCGAACCTCCTGACGTCCCGCCTGCCCGCCGCGATCATCGGGCTGCGCACGCGCATCTTCACGCGCATCAACGGCGAGGAAGGCCTCCCCGTCCCCAGCGAGCGCATCGACGTGTCGCGCTTCAAGGAGCTGTACTCGCACCCCGCCGCCAACGGCCGGAGCGAGGGCGCGGGCCTGTCCGACCTCTTCTGGTACTGGCTGTCCCCCGGCGCCGAGCTGCACCAGGAACACCTCGAGCCCGGTGAGCGCTACGAGGAGGTCGCCCGGGTGACGAAGCGCATCCTCGCGCTGCCGAGGAAGAGCGCGGAGGAGCTCGCGGCCCGGTGCGCGGCGCGCGTGCTCGACGAGCAGGGCTTCCAGAAGCCCACGAGCGTGCGCCTGCGCGACCTGATGATGCCCATCTGGGCCGAGTTCTATTACGAGGTCGTCTTCGGCGAGCCGTGCCCCCGCGAGGCGCGCGAGCTCATCGTGGGCAACGCGGACGACGTCGTCACCTCGCTCAAGGGCTCGAGCCTCCGCCACATGCGCCGGCGCCTGCGGCTCACGCGCTATCTGCGCGGGCGGCTCGAGGCGGGCCACGTCGCGCACGAGCTGCCCTCCTGGATGTCCCTCGACCAGCGGGCGCTCTACCTGCAAGGCGTCTACTTCAACACCGCCGTGGTGCAGATGTCCGAGGCCATGGCCCACCTGCTGCTCTTCCTCGCGCAGGACGCGGCCGTCCAGGAGCGGCTCGCGGACACGTTGGAGGATGATCGCTACCTGGACCGGATCATCACCGAGTCCCTCCGGGTCCATCCCCTCTTCGGTATCGCCCACCGCATCACCACCGACGACATCACGCTCGAAGGCGTGCCCCCCATCCCCAAGGGCTCGGTCCTCTGTTTCAACTATCAGGCCTACCACCACGCGGGCTTCGAGGACCCGGGCCGCTTCGATCCGGATCGCTGGCTGAAGCAGTCCACGAAGGACGTGAACTACATGCCCTTCGGGGCCCCGGCGAACCGGCCCTGCCCCGCCCAGGCCATCGCCCTCGTCACCATGCGGGCCGTGGCGCGAGAGACGATCCGGCGCTTCCGGGCCTTCTCGACGGCGACCCATACGCGCTCGCTGCCCCACCGCGGGCCGTGCGTGCTGGAGCCGAGGAACAAGCCCCCCGAGCCCCGCGCGCGTGAGCGCCTCCTCGCGGCCATGAGCGCCCGCGAGCCGTGGGAGGACGTCGGGCGAAGCGTCCTGCAGCTCGTCCTGGGCACGTACATGGTCCTCGACGCGCGCCGCCTGAAGCTGTGCCAGCGCTACTTCGAGGCCGAGCGCGAGGCCGCTCCCCCCAGCGCCCAACCCTCCGGGTGCCCCTTCTCCAGGATCCGCCCCCCCTCGACCGAAAAACGGAGTGCATGATGGAACATCCCACGGATTCAGAGCTGCTGAAGGCGTGCGCGGCCCGGATGGGCTCACGGCTCGAGCCGGCGGAGGAGAGCGCGCTCCGCCACTGGTGGGCACGAGAGCATGGGCAGCGGAGCGCCTTCACGAACGCGCTCCTCTCGCGCCCCGAGTCCCAGTGGGCAGCCGCCATCTTCCAGCACCCGGCGGCCCGCCACCCCTGGTATGGCCGGCTGGCCCACGAGGTGAGCGTGCGCGAGTACGCGACGTTCCTCCTGGAGAACGCCGCCTACCCTTCCTTCCTCCCGCTCGTGCGGCGCACGCTCGACCTGCCGCTCACCGACACCGCGCGCGCCGCCATCGTCCGCAACATCGAGGACGAGCAGGTGCCCGTCCCCCACGCCGACCTGATGCGGCGGCTGTTCCTCGCGGTGAAGGCGAAGGCCAGCCCAGACCTCCCGCTCGCGACGTACCCGAGCCTCGTCGATCGCTGCCTCGTCCTCTACTACGGCTACTACCTCGAGCCCTGGAACCTCATCGGCTCGCTCTTCGCGACCGAGGCCATCGCCCATTACCGGCTCGAGCACATGGGCAAGGGGCTCGAGCGCCTGGGCTTCGCGGCCGCCGACATGGAGTTCATCCGTGTCCACCTCGCCTGCGACGACGACCACGCCCGCGACTGGGGCGACAACGTCATCGAGGAGAGCGTGCGGCGCGATCCGCGCGTGCGCATGCCCATCGCGGAAGGGATCGCCGCGGCCCTCGAGACGTCCGCGCACTATTTCGACGACCTGTGCCTCCGGGCCACCCGCCCGGACTTCTCCTTCGAGGTGCACCCATGAGCCCGCTCGCGTTACTCCCCTCCCTCGTCCAGGCCACCGCCGATGGTGCCCAATCGGCCGTCGGCACCAAGGCGGAAGAACTCGTCCTGCACCTGCTCGGGCAGTTCATCGCCATCCTCGCCACGACGCGCCTGGTCGTGTACGTGGCCCGGAAGCTCGGCCAGACGGACGTCTCGGGGGAGATCCTCGCGGGGCTGGTGCTCGGCCCCAGCATCCTCGGCGCCCTCGCGCCGGACCTGATGCACACCCTGTTCGACGGCTCCACCTCGCAGACCTTCGTCGGGCTCTCCCAGGTCGGCCTCATCCTGTTGATGTTCCAGATTGGCCTCGAGTTCGAGTTCAAGGCCAACCTGGGCACGTCGAAGAAGTCCATCGTGGTGGTGAGCATGGTGGGGCTGCTGCTGCCCTTCGCCATGGGCTACCTGAGCGCGCCCTGGTTCCATGAGCGGCTCGCCGAGCCCCGGCCCGCCCTGTTCGGGTTCCAGCTCTTCTTCGGCATCGCCATGTCCATCACCGCCATCCCCATCCTGGGGCGGATCTTCATGGAGCTGCGCCTGTCCCACACGCGCGTCGCGGCCCTGAGCATCGGGGCGGCGGCCATCGACGACATCGCCGGGTGGCTGCTTTTGGGCGTCGTGACGCTGCTCGTGCAGCACCAGTTCGCCCCCTCCAAGCTCCTGTTCCGGGCGGGAACGCTCGCCGCGTACGTCGCCTTCGTGCTGCTGGTGGCGCGACCTCTCCTCAAGCGGTTCGTGAGCACCCACCTGCGGCGCCGCGGCGCGCTCCAGACGAGTGCCGTGGCGCTGATCCTGCTCGTGGTCTTCGCCTCCGCGTCCATCACGTCCCTCATCGGCGTGTTCGCCATCATCGGCGGGTTCGTGATGGGCGCGGCCCTGCACGACGATCGCCAGTTCGTCAACGAGTGGAAGACGCGGGTGTCCCCCCTGGTGAACACGTTCTTCCTCCCCCTCTTCTTCACGTACACGGGGCTGCGCACGAACGTCGGCTCGCTGTCCTCCCTGCGCGAGGTGGGCATCTGCCTGCTCGTGATGGCGGTGGCGTTCGTCTCCAAGTTCGGGGGCGCCTACGTGGGGGCCCGCCTCGTCGGCGAGGACCACCGCTCGGCCATGGTGCTCGGGGTCTGCATGAACACCCGCGCCCTCATGGAGCTGATCGCGCTCAACGTGGGGTACGACCTGGGCGTGCTCCCCCGGAGCATGTTCACCATGCTGGTGCTCATGGCCATCGTCTCCACCTTCATCGCCACCCCGCTCATCCGCCGGTTGATGCGCGGAGAGGAGCGCGACCCCACCCCCATCCCCCTGGACGCTCCCTCGCTCCCACACGGAGCGTGAGAGCGCGCGTAATATTTCTTCATCCAGGGGAAGCCCGCCCGACATGTCCCGGCGGCATCCTGCGGTGCGATAGGGGGAAGCAACCCCCCATCCGCCGCGCCCAGGCCGTATCTTCACCACGGCGGAACCTGGGCAAGCCCCACGCGGCAGGAGGAATCGGGACATGGAGGAGACAACACACTCCACTGAGGAAGGCACCATCCAGGTGCTGCTGGTGGAGGACGATGATCGGCTGGCGCGGCTCACCAGCCGCTACCTCCAGGAGCATGGTCTGCTCGTCACCGTGGCGCGCACGGGCCCCGAGGGCATCACCGAGGCCAACCGCCACGCCTACGACGTCATCCTCCTGGACATCATGCTCCCCGGGCGCGATGGCATCGAGGTGTGCCGCGAGCTGCGCACCCGCAGCGACATCCCCATCATCATGGTGACGGCGCGCGGCGAGGAGGTCGACCGGGTGCTCGGTCTGGAGACGGGCGCGGACGACTACCTCGCCAAGCCCTACTCCCCCCGCGAGCTGCTCGCGCGCATCCGCGCCCAGGTGCGCCGGGCCCGGGGACGTGCCGGCCCCTCGTCCCAGCCCATCCAGGCGGGCAAGCTGTCGCTCGATCCCCGGAGCCTGCGCGCCACGCTGGATGGCAAGGTGCTGCCACTCACCACCTATGAGTTCGCCCTCCTGCGCGTGCTCGCCGAGCGCGCCGGCCGCGTGCTCAGCCGCGAGCAGCTCCTGGACCTGGTCAAGGGCAACGCGGAGGAGGTCTTCGACCGCTCCGTGGACGTCCACATCTTCCGCATCCGCCAGAAGATCGAAGAGGACCCGCGCAACCCGAAGCTGCTGCGCACCGTGCGCGGCGCGGGCTACCTGCTCGCCAGCGGTGAGGAGTCGTGAGCCCCCGGCGGCCTCGTTTCACCAGCCGGCTGCTGCTGCGCATCTACCTGGTGGGCGTCGCGCAACTGGTGCTCTTCATCGTGTGCATGACGTTCCTGCAGAAGTACGTCCTGGATGCGCCCTGGAAGGAGGGCGTGGAGCGCGACATGGCCAGCCGGGTGGCCGAATGGTCCTCCTCGAGGAACGACCCCGACGCGCTCCAGGCCGCGCTGCAGCAGATGCGCCCGGGAGCCAGGGCGACGGTGCGCGCCCCCGACGGCCGGCTGCTCGGCGCCAACATCTCACCCCCCCTCGAGGCCCTGTCTCCGAAGATGCTCCGCGCGCTCGAGGGGGAGCGGGTGATGCTCTACTCCGAGCGGCCACACCGGGTCGCGGTGGCCATCCCCGAGACGGGTCCGATGGAGGCCTATGCCCTCATGCAGGAGACACGGCCACCGCGGCCGCCCCCACCCCCCAGCCGCATGATGGTGCCCCTCTTCATCATGCTGGGCAGCCTGGCCGTCACCTCGCTCTTCTTCGCCCGGACCCTGGCGGTGCCCCTGCAAAAGCTGGCGGCCGCGGCGCGCTCGCTCGGCGAGGGCAACCTGAGCACGCGCGTGGGCCTGCGCCGCCGCGACGAGCTGGGACAGGTGTCCGATGCGTTCGACGAGATGGCCGAGCGCATCACCCACCTCTTGCGCTCGCAGAAGGAGCTGCTCGCCAACGTGTCGCACGAGCTGCGCACGCCCCTGGCCCGCATCCGCGTGGCGTTGGACCTGGCCAACGAGGGCGACGCCGTGCTCGCGCGCGAGTCGCTCGCGGACATCGCCGAGGATCTGGGTGAGTTGGAGCGGCTGGTGGACGACGTGCTCACCACGGCCCGGTTGGATCTCACCACCACGCAGACTCCGGGAGCCACCCCGCCCCTGCGCCTGGAGCGCGTGGAGACGCGCGCCCTGATGGACAAGGCCGCCGCGCGCTTCCGCGCCTCCCGGCCCGAGCACACACTGGACGTGAGGATGGATTCCACGCTGCCCGAGCTGGAGGCGGATCCAGTGCTGCTGCGCCGGGCCCTGGACAACCTGCTCGACAACGCGGGCAAGTACTCCGAGCCCCACACCACGGTGCGCCTGAGTGCCCGACGCACGGACCATGGCCTGGAGGTGGAGGTCGCCGACCAGGGCATCGGCATCGACGCCAAGGACATGGAGCAGCTCTTCACGCCCTTCTTCCGAAGCGACCGGAGCCGGGCGCGGCGGACCGGCGGCGTGGGGCTGGGACTCGCCCTGGCGCGCCGCATCGTCGTCGCCCATGGCGGCTCGTTGAGCCTGGAAAGCCAGCCGGGTCAAGGAACAACGGCCCGGGTCCAGCTTCCCGGAGCCCCCGCCGCATAGCGGCCAACCAGGCTCGACGTCACATTTCGTAATCTGCACTTCATCCATCCAAATGCTCTGGCGCTTAATTCTTGGACCATGAGGCCCATGAGTGAGCTGCCACAGCGAGACGAGAAGTCCTCTCCTTCCATCCAGAACCGCCCCGCGCCCGGTGAGCCCACCCGGCACAGGGGTCCGCCCCGAGTCTGGGGCTGGTGGTTGCTGGGGCTCGTGGTCATCGCGGCCGCGGGTACCTGGTTCTTCTGGCCCCAGCCCAAGGATCCCGCCGCCAACTTCGAGCTGGCGCGGGTGCAGCGGCGCACCGTCGAGGCGCGTGTGTCGGCGACCGGTACCCTGTCCGCGCTCGTCACGGTGCAGGTCGGCAGCCAGGTGTCCGGACGCATCCAGGAGATCCTCGTCGACTACAACTCGCTGGTGAAGAAGGGCCAGGTGATCGCCCGCATCGATCCCCAACTGCTCCAGGCGGCCCTGGAGCGCACCCGGGCCAACCTGCTGTCCGCGAGGGCCGGGCTACAGCGCGCCCGCGTGGAGGCGCAGAACGCCAGATTGCAGGCGGATCGGGCCAAGGCGCTGCGCGCCCAGCAGTTCATCGCCCAGGCGGACCTGGACACCGCCGAGGCCACCGCCCAGTCGGCCCAGGCCCAGGTGACGTCTGCCGAGGCGGCGCTCGCGCAGGCCCAGGCGGCGCAGAACGAGGCGGAGGTGAACGTGCGCTACGCCACCATCGTGTCGCCCACGGATGGCATCGTCATCTCGCGCAGCGTGGACGTGGGCCAGACGGTGGCCGCGTCGCTGCAGGCGCCCGTCCTGTTCACCATCGCCGAGGACCTGCGCAAGATGCAGGTGGACACCAGCGTCTCCGAGTCCGACGTGGGCCGGCTGCGCGACGGCATGGCCGCGACCTTCACCGTGGACGCCTGGCCGGGACAGACCTTCGACGGCGTCATCCGGCAGATCCGCAACGCGGCCCAGACGGTGCAGAACGTCGTCACCTACGACGCCGTCATCGACGTGCAGAACCCGGAGATGAAGCTCAAGCCGGGCATGACGGCCAACGTCAACATCGTCACCGCGCGCGGCGAGAACGTGCTCACCGTGCCCAACGCGGCGCTGCGCTTCCGTCCCCCCGCCCCTCCCGAGGGCGCCAGGCCCGGAGGCCGGGGTGGCGCGGACGGCCAGGAGGCCACCGCCGCGGCGCCGCCGCCCGCCGGCACCAAGACGGTGTACGTGCTGCGCCAGGGGCGCCCCGTGCGCGTGAACGTGAAGGCCGGCGTGACGGATGGCTCGTACACGGAGGTCGAGGGCGAGCTGAACGAGGGCGACCAGGTCATCACCTCCCTGAGCACGGCGGGGGCGGCGACCACGGGCACGGGCGCGGCTCCGGGCTCGGGCGGAGGCCAGCGTCCCATGGGAGGGGGAGGGGGCGGCGGCTTCGGTGGCGGCCGGCGTGGCGGTGGTCCCTTCTAGGGCGGGCAAAGGCGCGACGACCATGAACGGCACTCAAGAACAACAGCCTCTCATCGCGCTCCGGGGCGTGAAGAAGATCTACCGCACGGGCGACGTGGAGGTGGCGGCGCTCAAGCACGTGGACTTCACGGTGAACCACGGCGAGTTCGTGGCCATCATGGGCTCGAGCGGCTCGGGCAAGTCCACGCTGATGAACATCCTGGGCTGCCTGGACCGGCCCACCGAGGGCGAGTACCTGCTCGAGGGCCAGGACGTGGCGCGCCTGGACCGCAATGACCTGGCGCTCGTGCGCAACCGCACCCTGGGCTTCGTCTTCCAGAGCTTCAACCTGCTGGCGCGCACGAGCGCCCTGGAGAACGTGGAGCTGCCCCTGCTCTACGCCGGGGTGCCCGCGCGCGAACGGCACGAGCGGGCACGCGAGGCGCTCGAGCGCGTGGGCCTGGGCGCGCGCCTGGACCACCACCCCCGCCAGCTCTCCGGCGGTCAGCAGCAGCGCGTGGCGATCGCCCGGGCCCTGGTGAGCCGGCCGCGCGTCATCCTCGCCGACGAGCCCACGGGCAACCTGGACTCGCGCACCAGCATCGAGGTGATGGCGCTCTTCCAGGAGCTGCGACAGGAAGGCATGACACTCGTGCTGGTGACGCACGAGCCGGACATCGCCGGCTACGCCGGACGCGTGGTGGTGGTACGCGACGGCCTCATCCGCTCGGACCAACGGCAGACGCCCGTGGCCGCGCACGTGCCCCCCGTGGAGGAGGCCGCTTCATGAACATCCTCGAGACCCTGATGCTCGCGGTGCGCTCGCTCTTGCGCAGCAAGATGCGCTCGTTCCTCACCGCCCTGGGCATCATCATCGGCGTGGGCGCCGTCATCGCCATGGTGGCCATCGGCGATGGCGCCCGGGCCAACGTGCAGAAGGTGTTCGACTCGATGGGCACCAACATGCTCATCGTCATGCCCGGCTCCAGCAACACCGGAGGCGCGCGGGGCGGCTTCGGTAGCCAGCCCTCCATCACCTGGGACGACCTGGAGGCCATCCGCACCCAGGTGCCGAGCGTGCGCGCCGCCGCGCCCGAGATGCGCACGAGCGCCCAGGTCTTCAGCGAGGACCAGAACTGGACGACGAGCGTGACGGGCACCACGCCCGACTTCTTCGACGTGCGCGGGTGGTCCATGGCCCAGGGCCGCAAGCTCAACGAGGCCGACGTGGAGGCGGGCGCCAAGGTGGCCGTCATCGGCCAGACGGTGGTGGAGAAGCTCTATGGCGCGGGCTTCAATCCGGTGGGGCAGGTCATCCGCATCAAGAAGACGCCCTTCACCATCGTGGGCATGACGGCGCGCAAGGGTCAGTCCCCCATGGGGCAGGACTACGACGACAGCATCCTCGTGCCCGCCACCACCTTCCAGCGGCAGGTGCAGTCGCAGAGCCTCGCCCGGTACATCACCGGCGTGCTCTACGTGCAGGCCGACGCGAGCGCCGGCACCGCCCGCGCCCAGCGCGACCTCACCGTGCTCCTGCGCGAGCGCCACCGCATCACCTCCGACGAGGACCCCAACGACTTCGACGTGCGCGACCTGTCGGAGATCGCCAACAGCCGCCAGCAGAGCACCGAGACGCTCAGCCTGCTGCTCGCCTCCATCGCCGCCGTGTCCCTGGTGGTGGGGGGCATCGGCATCATGAACATCATGCTGGTGAGCGTCACCGAGCGCACCCGCGAGATTGGCGTGCGCGTGGCGGTGGGCGCGCGTCCCCGGGACATCCTCCTGCAGTTCCTCATCGAGGCGCTGACGCTGTCGCTGCTCGGAGGATTGATCGGCGCCGCGGTGGGCCTGGGCGTGGCCCGGTTCCTCGCGTCCCAGTTCCAGTGGCCCCTGCTGGTGCGACCCGACGTCATCCTGCTCGCGCTCGGCTTCAGTGCGCTGATCGGCGTGGGCTTTGGCCTCTACCCGGCACGCAAGGCGAGCCGGCTCGACCCTATCGATGCCTTGAGGTACGAGTAATGCGTTCCTTCCTCCCGATGACCGCCCTCCTGCTCGCCGCCACCCCGGTGCTGGCCCAGCAGCCGCCAGAGCAACAACCCCCGCAGCAGCAACCGGCGCCGGCCCAGCAGCGCGTGCTCACCCTGGCCGAGGCGCTGCGCACCGCCCAGGAGCGCCAGCCCCAGTTGCGCCAGGCCCAGGCCAGCACCACCGCGGCCAACGCCCGCGTGGATCAGAACTTCTCCTCGCTGCTGCCCCAGGTGAGCGCCAACGCCTCCTACCAGCGCTCCTTCTCCAGCAACACGAACTTCGGCACCGCGGACCCCACCTCCGGCATCATCCGCCGCGAGGGCTTCAACGTGGGCGCCACCGTCAGCCAGCTCGTCTGGGACTTCGGCCGCACCACGGGCCGCTGGCGCGCCTCCCAGGAGACCGCCGCCGCCCAGAAGAGCAACGAGCAGCAGACCCAGAGCGACGTGCTGGCCAACGTGCAGACCGTCTACTTCAACGCGCTCGCCCAGCAGGTGCTCGTGCAGGTCGCGGAGGAGACGCTGCAAAACCAGCAGGCGCACCTGGACCAGGTCCAGGCCCAGGTGCAGGTCGGCACCCGGCCGGAGATCGATCTGGTCCAGCAGCGCACCCTGGTGGCCAACGCCAGACTCCAGCTCATCCAGGCGCGCAACAACTCCGCCACGCTCAAGGCCCAGCTCAACCAGGCCATGGGCGTGGAGGGCCCCACCGACTACGCCGTGCAGGAAGAAGTCATCGGACTGGTGCGGGGCGAGGACGAGCCCACGGGCACCCTGGTGGACATGGCCTTCCAGAACCGCGCGGACCTGGCCGCCACCGACCACCAGTTGCTCGCCCAGGAGCAGCAGCTGTCCGCCACCCGGGGCAACTTCTTCCCGAGCATCAACGTCTCGCTGTCGGCGAACGAGTCGGGGCCCACCCCGGCCGAGCTGCAGTGGGGTGTCACCGGACAGGTGGGCCTGAGCTGGCCCCTCTTCCAGGGCGGCCTCACGCTCGCCCAGATGCGCGAGCAGCGGGCCAACATCTCCAGCGTCCAGGCCCAGCGCGATGCGTTGCGGCAGCAGGTGCGGCTGGAGGTGGAGCGTGCCCAGCTCGCCGTGCACGCCGCGCGCGAGAGCGTCACCGCCGCGGACGAGGCCCTGGCCAATGCCCGCGAGCGGCTGCGGCTGGCCGAGGGCCGCTACCGCGCGGGCGTCGGCAACATCATCGAGCTGTCCGACGCCCAGCTCTCCGCCACCAACGCCGCCGTCCAGCGCGTCCAGGCCTCCTACAACCTGGCCACCGCGCGCACGGAGCTCGCCCGCTCGCTCGGGCAGCAGACCGGCCCCCAGACATGAGCCGGACGGGGCGGGCCCGTCCGCCCGCCCTCCCGACGGCGCAACGGGCCCAGGCCCTCTCGTTCGAACGGATGCGCGAGCAGGGAAGCCAGCGCATCTGGTGAACCCTACCTTTTGGCAAACGGCACCACACCATCCCCCTTGGCACCGCACCACGCGGTCCCAAGCTTGTCGGTGGACGTGCCGACCCCATCACGTCGTCGTGGTGCGACCCGAGGGGAGGGGCTTTCATGTCGGAGGGCTACGAACAGGTGGGACCCTCACGGGAAGGCGTGCACGCGGGCCGCAGGCTGGGTAACCGCTTCGAATTGACCCAGCGCATCAAGCAGGGCCGAGGCATCGTCACGTGGCTGGGGACCGACCTGCATACCGGCGCCCGGCTCGTCATCAAGACGACCGCCACCCACTCCCTCGTGCCCACCGCCCGTCAGCGTCTGGAGCACGAGGCTCGGGTCCTCGGCTCGCTGAACAACCCCCACCTGGTGCCGCTGCTGCACTTCGGCACCGGCGGGGAGCTGCTCTTCCTCGTGACGCCCTTCGTGCCCGGCCGGTCGCTCCAGGAGCGGCTGACCAGCGGCACGCTGTCCGTCTCCGAGGCACTCACGCTGGGCCAGGGCGTGCTGTCCGCGCTCGCCGAGGCCCACGCCCAGGGCGTCATCCACCGGGACGTCAAACCCTCCAACATCATCGTCGACGGCATCCCCAACGTCACCCACGTCACCCTGGTGGACTTCGGGCTGGCGCGCAGCGAGCGCCTGGACCCGTCCCTGCGCGACCTGCCGGTGGGCACCGCGCGCTACCTCTCGCCCGAACAGGCGGGACTGCTCAACCGCCCGGTGGAGACCACCTCGGACCTGTACGCGCTGGGCGCCGTCCTCTTCGAGGCGCTCGCGGGCCACCCGGCGTTCGACGGCACCTCGGTGGGCGAGGTGTTGCGTCAACACCTCACCTCGCGCCCGCGCCTGCGCGCCACCGGTGTCGAGGTCCCCCGCGCCCTGGAGGAAGTCGTCGCCCGGCTGCTGCAGACCGACCCCCAGGATCGCTACCAGTCCGCCGAGTCCGCGCGCGAGGACCTGCACGCCATCGAGGTGGCCCTGGCCCGGGGCGATCAGGATCCAGAGCTGGTGACGGGCGCGCACGACACGCGCCACAGCCTCACCGAGCCGTCCTTCGTGGGCCGCCACGAGGAGCTGGCGCAGATGGAGCGCGAGCTGGAGCGCGCGCGCTCGGAACCCGGACGCCTGGTGGTGGTGGAGGCCGAGAGCGGCGGAGGCAAGAGCCGGCTCCTGGAGGAGTTCGCCTCGCGTGCCCCGCGCCACCGCGCCTCGCTGCTCAAGGGACAGGCCGTGGCCCAGGCCGCGCAACGCCCCTTCCAGCTCTTCACCGACGTGGCCGCGGGCATCACCCAGACGGCCCTGGAGCGGCCCGAGCTGGGCGAGCGGTTGCGCGAGCGGCTCAAGGAGCAGGCGGTGGCGGTGTGCACGGTGCTGCCGCAGCTCACCCCCATCCTCCGCCCGGAGCAGCAGAACCTCGGACCCGAGTCACTCGGCGCCAGCCGCGGCATCGCCGCCCTCTCGGCCCTGCTCGGAGCACTCGGCAGCGAGGCCGAGCCCGCCATGGTGCTGCTCGACGACTGCCAGTGGGCCGATGAGCCGACGCTCAAGGCCCTGGAGGGCTTCCAGCGAGGACCGCTCCGGGACGGGCCGGGCCATGTGCTGCTCGTCATCGCCTTTCGCAGCGAGGAGGTGGGCGCCGACCATCCGCTGCGGCGGCTGCGCCCGGACGCGCACCTGCGGCTGGCGGCCTTCGGCCCCGAGGAAATCACCCGCCTCCTCGAGTCCATGGCGGGCCCCCTGCCCCGCGAGGCCATGGAGCTGGTGGTGCGCCTGTCCGAGGGCAATCCCTTCATGGCCTCGGCGGTGATGCACGGGCTGGTGGAGGACGGGGCGCTGGTGCCCGGCGAGCGCGGCTGGAAGGTACAGCCGGCGGCCATGGCGCACGTGCGCTCCTCGCGGCAGGCCGCGTCCTTCCTCGTGCGCCGGCTCAAGCTCCTGCCCGCCGAGTCCCTGCACCTGCTGTCCGTGGGCGCGGTGCTGGGCAAGAGCTTCGCGCTGGAGCAGGTCGCCGCGCTCTCGGGCACCCCGCAGGAGCAGGTGGTGGCGGCGCTCGTGGAGCCCCAGCACCGCCACATGCTGTGGGCGGGACAGGAGGGCCACTACACCTTCGTCCACGACAAGCTGCGCGAGGCGCTGCTGGGCATGCTCAAGCCGGACGAGCGCCGGGAGCTGCACCGCCTGGCGGCGCGCACCTTCGCCGCCCGCGACAAGGCGGACTCCTTCGAGCTGGCCTACCACTTCGACGCCGCGGGCGAGCACGCCCTGGCGCTCCCCCACGCCATCGTGGCCGCGGAGCGCGCCCGCACCCAGTTCGCCCTGGGCACCGCGGAGCTCAACTACCGCATCGCCGAGCGCGGCGCGGCCCAGGCCGATGCGAGCACCCGCTTCCGCATCGCCACCGGCCTCGGCGACGTGCTCATGCTGCGCGGCCGCTACGACGACGCCCAGCCCCAGTTCGAGCTCGCCCAGAAGCTGGCCCACAACCCCCTGGAGCAGGCGCGCATCTCCTCCAAGCTCGGGGAGCTCGAGTTCAAGCGCGGCAACATGGAGGAGAGCAACGCCGCCAACGAGCAGGGACTCGCCCTGTTGCGGCGCTGGGTGCCCGGCCATGACATCACCTATGGCCTGCGCGCCGCCTGGGAGCTGCTCATCCAGGCGGGCCATACGCTGATGCCCCAGCGGCTCGCGCGCCGCTCGCTGGAGCACGCCGAGGAGGATCTCCTCGCCGTGCACTTCTACAACCGGCTGACGTATGGCTATTGGTACAAGCGCGGCCCGGTGCCCACCTTCTGGGCCCACCTGCGCGAGGTGAACACCGCCGAGCGCTATCCACCCACGCCCGAGCTGGCCCAGGCCTACTCCACGCACTCGCCGGTGATGACCCAGGTGCCCTGGTTCTCCCGGGCCATCGCCTACCTGGAGAAGTCGCTGGCCATGCGCCGGCAGTGGGGCGACACGTGGGGCCAGGGCCAGACGCTGCACTTCTACTCGCTCGCGCTCTACGTCTCCGGCCGCTTCGAGGAGAGCATCGAGAAGGCGCGCGAGGGGATGCGACTGCTCGCGCGCACCGGGGACAAGTGGGAGATGCACAACGCCCACTACCACCTGGCCATGTCGCTCTACCGCCTGGGCCGGCTGCGCGAGGCCGAGGAGTCCAGCCAGCAACTGCACGCCTCCGCGCTCGCCATCGGCGACCGGTACGCCGTGCGACTGAGCCTGGAAGCCTGGGGCAAGGCCGCCGTGGGCCGCATCTCCAAGGGCCTGCTGGACGAGGCGCTGGCCGACCCGGGGCTCGACACGCAGACGCACACGGGGCTGCTCCAGGTGGAGGCCCTGCGGCGCATGCGCGAGGAGGACCTGGAGGGCGCGGTGGCCACGCTGGAGGAGGCCCACCGCATGGTGGAGAAGGCGAAGCTGCGCAACGAGTACGTGACGCCCGTGGGCCCCTGGTTCATCACCGCGCTGCGCCTGCTGGCCTCGCGGGTGTCACCGCTCTCGCCCCACCGTCGCGCGGCGCTGCTCAAGCGGGCGTGGCTGGTGGAGAAGCGCTCCCGCCCCTCGGCGGAGGCCTTCCGCAACAACCTCGCCCACCTGCTGCGCGAGCGCGGCCTGCTGCATGCCATGGAGGGACACCCCCGCCGTGCCCGCAAGTGGCTCGATGAGAGCCTGCGCGTGGCCGGATCCCTGAAGATGCGCCACGAGGCCGCCCAGACGCGGCTCGCGCGCGGCCAGGTGGGCCAGGAGCTCGGCTGGCCCGGGGCGGCGGAGGACCTGGAGACGGCCCGGCGCGAGCTGCGGGAGATGGAGCAGGGGCTGGGCACCACCGGGCATTCCGCGCCCGACAAGGGGCCGGAGCGCCTGGAGACGTTGTCGCTCGTGGACCGCTTCCCGCGCGTGCTCGAGGCGGGGCGGCGCATCGCCTCCGCGCTCACGGGCGAGGCGGTGTTCGACGCCGTGCGCCAGTCCATGCAGGAGCTGTTGCGCGCCGAGCACTGCGTGGTGTTCGAGCCGCGGACGCTCCTGCCCGAGGAGGAGCTGGCCGCCGCGGGCGTGGCGCGCACGGCCCTGCACCGCACGATGGAGACGGGACGCCCGGCCATCATGGGCCAGGGCATGCCCGGCGGGGTGAGCGAGAGCATGGAGATGCTCGGGGTGCGCTCGCTCTTGTGCGCGCCCATCCAGGTGCGTGGCAAGACGGTGGCGTGTGTGTGCGCGAGCCACCGACAGGTGGGCGAGCTGTTCGGCGAGGACGAGGAGCGGCTGGCCTCCTTCGTCTGCATCCTGGCGGGCACCGCCCTGGAGAACGCCGAGGGCTTCGAGCGCATGGCGGCGCTGAGCGAGGAGCAGGGCCGGCTCTACCGCGAGGAGCAGGAGGCGGTGCGGCGCCGGGACGACTTCCTCTCCATCGCCGCGCACGAGCTCAAGACGCCCCTCACCTCGCTCCAGCTCCACCTGCAGGGGTTGATGTCGCAGCTGCGCCCGGGCGCCCGCTCCATGTCCCCCGAGCGGCTGGCCACCAAGCTCGAGTCGGCCAACCTCCAGACGCAGCGCATGGGCAAGCTGGTGAACGAGCTGCTGGACATCTCGCGCATCGCCCAGGGCAACCTGCTCGGGGACCTGGAGTCGGTGGACCTGGTGAAGGTGGTGCACAACGTGGTGGAGCGCACGCGTGATGGCCTGGCGCGCGCCGAGTGCGAGCTGCGGCTGCACCTGGCCTCCGAGGTGGTGGGCCATTGGGACGCCATGCGCCTGGAGCAGGTGGTGCTCAACCTGCTCACCAACGCGATGAAGTACGGCGCGGGGCGGCCCATCGACATCACCGTGGAGGGGGACACCACCCACGCGCGGCTCGTGGTGCGCGACCAGGGCATCGGCATCGCCCCGGAGGACACCGAGCGCATCTTCGAGCGCTTCGAGCGCGCGGTGTCCGTGCGCCACTATGGCGGCTTCGGCATCGGCCTGTGGATCGTCCGGGAAATCATCCAGGCACTCGGCGGCCGCGTCGAGGTGCGCAGCGCGCCCGGGCAGGGCGCCACCTTCACCGTGCTGCTGCCGCTCGAGGGCCCGAAGCCCCGCGCCCTCAATGGCGCTCCAGCTCCAGATAGATGACGTGGCCCACGCTGTCGCGGAACAGGTTGATGCGCGAGACCTGCGCGGGCTCGATCTCCGCCGCCAGGTCGCGCATCTGCTCCTCGTCCCGGTAGACGAGCCACCAGTCCATGAAGGCCTCCAGGTAGCCCGCGTCGGGGGTGCTCAGGGCGAAGTTGGCGATCACCAGCCGGCCCCCCGGACGCAACATCTCGAAGAGCCGCCGGGTGAGGCGCTGGGCCACGTTCTGCGACAGGTAGTCGTACAGGCCCGCCGAGTAGATGAGATCCTGCGGCTCGAAGACGCTGCGGCCCAGGATGATGGAGCGCACGTTGTCACAGACGGGACGCACGAGGCCCCCCGGGTGCTGGCGCGCCACCTCTTCCAGGCTCGACGTGTCCTGATCCATCGCGAGGAACTGACCGACACGGCGCTCGGCCACGGCGCGTGACACCTCGGCCTCGCGCAGGTGTCCACAGGCGATGGAGAGCACCCGGGGCTGGTGCACCCGCTCGGCGATGGTGTCGATCTCCCGCGCGAGGATCATCCGCCGCTCCCGCACGCACTGCGGCCCTGTCTGTTGATACAGGAAGCGGTAGATGGACTGACCGATGGGCGGCGCCCCGGTCTGGCGCTGGGAGTAGACGTAGTCGATGAGGTCCGCGTCTCCCGCGTAGCCTCTCGGGCGCTCGTAGCTGTGGCGCGAGTAGGGACACAGGTGCAACAGCCCGCGCAGCGGGTGGGCACGCGTGGACTCGAGACAGAACACGTGCCACTCCTCCCGGTCGCACTTGCGGCGCAACAGGTGGAGCCCCTGGTACAGGGCAAACATGTTGGCCTCGACATCGCCCCGTTGAAGCCGCGTGACGATGTCGTGCAACCACACGTCCGCCTGTAGGAAGGCATCACTTCGCTCGACCCACTCCATCACGGGCGCGGCCAATTCATTTCGGTGGGACCAGGACTCACCATGACCGATGGCGTGTTTGAAGGGGAGGGAGGGATCGTCCATGCCCCGCACAACGGGAAGTCCTCACCGATCCTTTCCGAAGAATGCACACGTATGCCCTCCGCACGCTCCTCCGCCCGGAGGGCAACGCGTCAGCGCGCGAGGGGCTCGCTTCCCTCCCGCGTCTGCGCCCGTGTCTCGTCCCCGGCCCCGCCCGCCGCGCGCTTCGCCTCGATGAAGGCCGTGATGCGCTCGAGGGTGTCCAGGTTCTCCGGTCCGGAGTCGTCATCACCCACGGTGATGTCGAACTCACTCTCCATATAAAGGAGCAGCTCGAGCACGTCCGTCGAGTCCAACAGCCCCGAGCTGATGAGCGGTGTGGTGTCGGACAACTCGAGGTTGTCCCCTCGCAGGAAGGTCGTCCGGATGAACTCACGCAGTTGGTTGGAAATCTCCATGCTCTTTCGAACGACCAATCCCTCCCCGCTGCATTCCCGGCCCCATCCACCTCGCCCCCGAGTGCCATGCCACTTCTACCCACAGCCGCTTCCATGGCGGACGAGAGAACGAGTGCCGGGGGAGGGAGGAGAGGAGAGAAACCGGCGAGGTTGTCGACCCGGGCCGCACAGCGGGTAGAGTGCGCCGCCACCGGGAGCACCGAGCAACACATGCCCTTTCAGATCACCGTCCACGAGGCGGATCGCATCATCGACGTCGTCTATCCTCCGCAGCCCAGCGCGGAGGACGTGGCGGACTACCTCAAGCGCATCCGCGAGACGATCCTCCGCCTCAACGGGCCGTGGAGCGCCCTGGTGGACCAGGAGCAGCTCCGGGTGATGTCGCCGGAGATGGTGGACACCATGGCGAGCCTCAACGCCTTCGCGCAGCTCAACGGCATGAAGCGCTCGGCGCGCGTGGTGAGCGACGCGGCGTCGGGGTTGCAGGCCTGGCGCATGACCAAGCGGGCGCTGTTGACCATTCCCACCCGGACCTTCGAGACGCGAGAAGCGGCCCTGGCGTGGCTGCGCCATCCCGACGACGAGTGATGGGTGATGTCGCTTGACAGTGTGGTGGGCGGGATCTAACGCGCGGAGCCATGAGCACGTCTCCATTCCCGTCGCCCTCCACGCCCATCTCCATCGAAGGTCCCCCGAAAGTACTGTTGCTGGAGAACATCCACCCGTCCGCGGAGGAGATGTTCCGCGCGGAGGGCTTCGAGGTGGAGCGGCTCAAGGTAGCGCTCAAGCCCGAGGAGCTGGAGCAGCGCATCCAGGGCGTGCACGTGCTGGGCATCCGCAGCAAGACGAACGTGTGGGAGCCGGCGCTCGCCAAGGCTCCGAACCTGCTGGCCGTCGGCGCGTTCTGCATCGGCACCAACCAGGTGGACCTGAAGGCGGCCAACCGCCACGGCACGCCCGTGTTCAACGCGCCCTTCAGCAACACGCGCAGCGTGGCGGAGCTGGTGATCTCGGAGATCATCATGCTCAGCCGCCAGCTCGTGGACCGCATCCGCGAGGTGCACGCGGGCCAGTGGCGCAAGGTGGCCACGGGCAGCTACGAGGTGCGCGGCAAGACGCTGGGCATCATCGGCTATGGGCACATCGGCTCGCAGCTCGGCGTGCTGGCCGAGTCCATGGGCATGCGCGTCCTCTTCCATGACGTGATGACGAAGCTGCCGCTGGGCAACACGCGCGCCACGGCCACGCTGGACGAGCTGCTCGCGTCCTCGGACTTCGTGACGCTGCACGTGCCGGCCACGGCCTCCACGGAGAAGATGTTGGGCGAGGCGGAGCTGGCGCGCATGCGCAAGGGCTCCTTCCTCATCAACGCCAGCCGGGGCACGGTGGTGGACATCGAGGCGCTGGCGCGCACCATCCGCTCGGGCCACATCGCCGGCGCGGCGGTGGACGTGTACCCCGAGGAGCCGGAGACCAACAGCGACGGCTTCATCACCCCGCTGCAGGGGTTGCCCAACGTCATCCTCACCCCGCACATCGGCGGATCCACCGAGGAGGCCCAGGCATCCATCGGCAAGGAGGTGGCCACCTCGCTCATCAAGTTCGTCAAGAGCGGCGCCACCACGGGCGCGGTGAACTTCCCCCAGGTGGAGACGCCGCTGATCCCCAAGACGCACCGCATCCTCAACGTGCACCGCAACACGCCGGGCGTGCTGCGCGACATCAACCGCATCGTCTCGGACCTCAACGCCAACATCCACGCGCAGGTGCTCAGCACGGACGCGGACATCGGCTACCTGCTCATGGACCTGGACCAGAACGTGGGCCGCCCGGTGTGCGAGGCCATCGCGGGCCTCAAGACGGACATCAAGACGCGCATCGTCACCTGATGCGCGGGACGGGGGGCGCTCCCAGCGGAGAGCCCCCCGTGCCGGCTCACACGTCGAGGATCTTCCCCGGGTTGAGGATGTTGTTCGGGTCCAGGGCGCGCTTGAGCGTGCGCAGCATCTCCAGTTCCGCGGGCGAGCGCGAGTAGGACAGGTAGTCCTTCTTGAGCAGGCCGATGCCGTGCTCGGCGGAGATGCTGCCGCCGTGCTTGCGCACCAGCTCGAACAGGGTGGGGTCCGCCTGCCTGGTGCGCGCGAGGAACTCGGCCTTCTCCATGCCCTCGGGCTTCATGATGTTGATGTGCAGGTTGCCGTCCCCGATGTGGCCGAACAGGGCGATCTCCCAGTCCGGGTAGCGCTCGCGGAAGACCGAGTCCAGCTCGGAGCAGAAGGCCTCCAGCGCGGCCACCGGCAGCGACACGTCGTTCTTGTGGGGCAGCCCCGTGGCCGACAGGCTCTCGCTGATGCTCTCGCGCAGCGCCCACAGCTCACTGGCCTGCGAGGGGCTCTGCGCCAGGGTGCCGTCCGTCACCAGCCCGCGCTCGAAGAGCGAGCCCAGCCATTCCTCCACCGCGTTGGCGTCCTTGCCCTCGGCCTCCATCAGCACGTAGCAGCCACTGGGCGCCTCGAAGGGCGAGCGCAGCTTGCGGTGGCGCTGCACGCGCGCGAGGCACTTGTCGGTGAAGAACTCGTAGGCGCTCAGGAGCAGCGGCGCGCGGCGCGCCTCGCGGAACAGCCGCAGCACGGCGGCCACGTCCGGCACGGCGAAGAGGAACACGTCCTGCTTGCCCGGCAGCGGCGTGAGCTTGAGGGTGGCCTCGGTGATGACGCCCAGCGTGCCCTCGCTGCCGATGAAGAGCTGGCGCAGGTCCGCCCCGGTGTTGTTCTTCTCCAGCGAGCCGTTGAGCTCCAGCACCTTGCCCTGGGCCGTCACCACCTGCAGGCCGAGCACCCACTGGC
Source organism: Cystobacter fuscus (assembly GCF_002305875.1). NCBI lineage: Bacteria > Pseudomonadati > Myxococcota > Myxococcia > Myxococcales > Archangiaceae > Cystobacter > Cystobacter fuscus. Next base: position 10,957,406 of record NZ_CP022098.1, read on the forward strand.
GGGTGAGGCCATAGCGGATGACCTTCACGCCGCCCGCGTTGGTGGCGATGTTGCCCCCCACCTGACTGGAGCCCTTGGAGGCGAAGTCCACCGGCCAGGTGAGGCCATGCTCGGCGCAGTGCTGGTGCACCGCCTCCGTCACCGCGCCCGCCTGCACCCGCACCGTGTTGCCCAGCAGCTCCACCGGCTCCATCCGGGTCATCCGCCGCAGCGACAGCACCAGCTCGCCCCGCGCCGCCACCGCGCCCGCCGCGAGCCCCGTGCGCCCACCGGAGGGCACCACGGGGACGCGGTGCGCGTCGCACAGGGCGAGCAGGCGCGCCACCTCCTCGGTGGTGCGCGGAAAGGCCACCGCCGAGGGCGCGGGCGTATGGACCCGGGTCCAATCGCGTCCGTACTCCTGGAGCTCGCTCGGCTCACGGGTGAGGAAGTCCGCCGGGAACCCTTCGGCCACGGCGCGCAGGAACGCTTCGGGAAGCACATCGGCCATGAGCCGAGCACTAGTGCAGCGGGCCCGCCATGGCAAGCCAACGAGCGCGCGAGGAACCGCTGCCTAACGGGGCGCTCCCGCGTCCCCCGGCGCGGCGGGCGGGGGCACGGCGGCACCGGCATCCACTGGCGAGGAGCCGCCCGTCGAGGCCTGCGCGGGCTGCTCCGGGGCCGGGGCGGACACCGCGCCCCCATCGGTGGGCGACGCCGGCGCCGTCACGGCCGGGTCCGGGGTGAGCGAAGGCGGCGTGCCCCCCGGGGACGGCGTCGCGGTGGAATCTGGCGTGGGCGCGGACACCGTGGGCTCGGCGGAGGGGAGAACGGGCGGAGCCGCGATCACGGGAGAAGCGCCAGGAGCGTCGGGGAGAGCGGAAGGGGTGGGCCCGGTCACGGCGGGTGTCTCCCCGGAAGGGGCGACGACCTCCGACGACTCCACCACCTGCTTGAGGCGGCCGAGTCCCTGCTCGATGCCAGCGCCCAGGCGGGAACGGATGAAGGGCGCGAGGTAGCGTCGCAGGGGGCTGCGGCCAAGGCTTCCCTCGTCCACCCACGTCACCTGGGTGCCCCCCTCCACGGACGCGAGGGAGATGCGGCCCCGCGCGGAGAACCGGCCCCCATCCAGCGACGCTTGATAGGCCACGCCCGTCTTCGGGTCCGCCTCGGAGAGGGAGAGCGTGCCACGGCCCAGGGGACCCCCCTCCCAGGTCCGCACCGAGCCCGCGCCCAGCTCCGGCCCTCCGAACATCCACTGCCCACCGGGGTAGCGCTCCGTGTTCCAGGGAGTCCACTCCCCCCAGTGCCGAGGCTGGGCCACCCGGGCGTACACCGCCTCGGGGGGTGCGAGGATGAGCAGCGAGCGCTCGACACGGTACGTCGTCGGCAGCAACAGGCCAATGACGAGCAGGAGCCCCAGCAGGCTCGCGAAGGCGATGAGGATCTTCTTGGGCATCGAACGATTCCGGGGAGCGGGTGCACCCGGATGGCGCACCGTAGCAGAACCCACCTCCCGCCCGAACCCTGTCCACCAGGGCCCCCCGCGAATTCCCGCACGGGCCTTCTCTCCCTCTTCGGGCTCGCGAATAATCCGCTCCCCCTGCTCCGGCGATGCTCCCCTTCCCTTCCTCCAACAAGGCCGCCCCGCTCCTCCGTGGACTGCTCCCGCTGCTGCTCCTGGGCCTTGCCCCGGGCAGCGCGTCGGCGCAGGAGGTGGAAGACGAGGAGCCACCACCGGAGACCGAGGTCACGCGGCCGGCGCCCACTCCCGTCAGTCCCGACACCGAGCCCGAGTGGAAGACGCGCTATGGGGCGAGGCTGCTGACGGGTGCTCCCGACGGCACGGGCGTCGCCCTGCTCATCCACCCGAGATCCTGGCTCCGGGTGCACGCGGGAGCGGCGAGGAACAGTCTGGGAACCGGCGTGCGCGCGGGGGTGGATCTGCTGCCCGTGCGACTGCTCGTCTCGCCCGTGCTGGGACTGGAGTATGGGCACACCTTCCGCGCGGACTACGAGCGGCTGCTCACGCGGCTGCACGGCCAGCCCACCACCCCCGTCACGGGCATCCGCCAGGTGGATTACGACCAGGTGAACCTCAGCGTGGGCCTGGAGTTCTCGCCCTGGCGCCACGTGACCTTCTTCGGCGGCGCCGGCATCAGCTACTGGTTCCTCGGGGTGAGCGACGCGACGGCCTTCATCCGCGAGGCGGAGGCGAATGCAGGGGAGGAGGAGCCGCCGCTCACCGCCAACTCCCTGCTGCTCACCCTCTCCACGCCCGTGGTGAGGCTCGGCCTCATCGTCTACTTCAACTGACGGAGTGTCCCGCGTGCCCGCCCTTGCCCGAGCCCTCCTGCTGACCACCCTCGCGCTGCTCGCTTCCGGCTGCCGGAAGATCGCCGACACCTTCTTCGTGGTGACGGCCGAGACGGATCAGATCTGCCAGAGCGAGTCCGGCGTGTCGTTCTCCGGTGCCGCTCCGGGCCAGGAGACGCTCGAGCGCACCCTGGAGGTTCCCCTGGGGCAGATCGGCCAGGATCTGCCCGAGGGACGGGTCGACACGGAACTCTCGTTGCAGCTGTTCACGCTCGAGGTCACGGACGGGGACGCGGACCTCAGCAAGCTCCAGACGGTGAAGGTCTCGCTGCGTCGGCAGGGCTCGACGGAGCTCATCCGGACGCTGCTGGAGTACAGCCAGCCCTCGCAGGCGTTCTCCCCGAATCTGCTCGCCCTGCGAGCAGTGGAGGCGACGAGCGTGCCGGATCTGGCACGGGACGAGCGGCTGGAGCTGGTGCTCGAGGCGCGCGGCACCCTGCCCGCCCAGGCGTGGACGGCGAACATCAAGGCATGCGTGGGGGTGCGCGCCGAGGTGCACGCCTTCAGGTTCATCTTCTGACGCCCGCGCCCAGCTGGAACGCCACCCACTCGCGCGCCCGGGTATTGGCCTGGAACAGGTAGTCGAAGTGCCCGGCCTGGATGCGCCGCACCAGCACCTCGTCGCGGGCGATGATGTCGGCGGCGTCCCAGGGAAAGCTCCGGGGCGGAGGCAGATCCTCGCTGTCGGCCGTGGAGGAGGGAGCGACCTCCAGGTAGCGCGCGTAGGCGGCGAGGAACCGGTCCACGCTCGAGGCCACGGGGATGGCGTACAGCGACTCGTACACGTCGACCCACACCACCGGCTGGACCCCCTCGGCGTCCGCCCGCTCGGGCACCGTGGCGTAGCAGTAGGCCAGCCGGTCATCCTTGGCGAACACGAGCAGCTCGCCGAAGGGCGCTTTCCAGTCCCGGCGCCAGTGGGCATTCACCCGGTGCAGATCCGGCCGCCGCTCGTGCCGGAGCGGGAAGAGGAACAGCTCGCCGTGGATCCACAGGTAGCCCGCGCGCGAGTGGACGGCCGCCAACTGGGGATCCATCGGCTGCCCGGCCACGGAGTCCTCCGTCCGGCGCTCCGGCTCCAGGGGCGGCTCCAGTTTCAAGGGGTGGGCCCGGATGAGACAGACCTCCAACAGGTGCTCGAAGCCGGGCAGCGAGATCTCGGATGACATGACGGAATTCTCCTCGGAAGGGTGTCCTCTGCGGTCACCTCACTGTAGATGACGGCGAAGGTCATGTCACGAACCGGGTCGAAGCCCCCCCGGATCGGCGTGGCTCGTGGTAGGCAGCCGGGGCCATGGACTCCACGCGAACCGCTCCTCGAATCCTCGTCGTCGGCTGTGGTGGCATCGGCGGCGTCCTGCTGTCACGCCTGCTGGAGTCGGGCCGGAAGGTCTCCGCGGTGGCTCGCCGCGAGGAGATCGCCCAGGTGCTGCGCACGCGCGGCCCGGTGCTGCGTGACGCGAAGGGCGAGCGCACCGTACGGGGTGAGCTGGAGGTCTTCGTCGAGCCGCCCGCCGAAGGGGCCTACGACTTCCTCCTGCTGGCCACGCCGCCCACCGGAGTGGAGGAGGCGGCCCGGGACACGACGCACCTGCTCGCGCCCGGAGGCGCCATGGCCGTGCTCCCCAACGGGCTGTGCGAGGAGCGGGTGGCGGCCATCGTGGGCGAGGAGCGGGTCATCGGCACCATCGTCGCCTGGGGCGCCTCGTCACCGGCGACGGGCGTCTACGAGCAGACGGCCGTGGGCGGCATGGTGCTCGGCACGCTCCGGGGCGAGCCGGATGCGCGCCTGGAGCGCCTGGCCGAGGTGCTGCGCGCGGTGGGCCCCGTGGACTTCACCCCCAACCTGCGCGGCGCGCGCTGGAGCAAGCTGGGCATCAACTGCGCCATCTCCACCCTGGGCACCGTGGGGGGCAGCCGGTTGGGGCCGCTCCTGCGGCACCGCTTCATCCGCGAGCTGGCGCTGGACATCTTCACCGAGGTGGTCCAGGTGGCGCGCGCCGAGGGCGTGAAGCTGGAGAAGGTGGCGTCCTCGCTGGGGCTGGACTGGCTCGCGCTGAGCGACGCCGAGCGGCACGCGTGGGGCTCGCCGTCGCTGGTGCTCAAGCACGCGGCCCTGCTCGCCGTGGGCCTGCGCTACCGCCGGATGCGCTCGTCCATGCTGGCGGCGCTCGAGCGGGGGCGCGAGCCGCCCGTGGACTTCCTCAATGGCGAGGTGGTGCGGCACGCGCGCGCACACGGCCTCGCGGTGCCGGTGAACGAACAGTTGCAGGAGGCGGTGCACGCCATGGCCCGGCGGCAGCTCACGCCCGGCGTGGAGACACTGCGCCGCATCCACGAGCGGACACGTCCCAGGAGATCCTGACGGGCCGGAAGTTGGACGGAACGCCGGGGCGCCCGTAGGAAGGAAGGCGTGCGGCGCAAACGGACCAACAGGGCCAACAGGTTTCCCTGGGTGAAGGTGGGGCTGTGCGCCCTGGTGCCGCTCGTGCTGCTCAACCTGGCGGTGGCCTTCTTCGGCGACACCCGCGTGTCTCCCCTCTCGGTGTCCTTCCTCGCGGAGAAGGCCCACGCCCTGGCCGCCTACGCGCGCCACCGGCCCCAGTGCCTGCTCGAGGGACACCCCGAGCTCGAGCCCCTCATCCGCGACAGCGAGCAGCGCCACCACCTGCCCCCCGGCCTGCTCGAGGCGGTGGTGGAGGTGGAGTCCAACACCCAGCCCCACCGCATCTCCCCCGCGGGCGCCATGGGCCCCGGCCAGCTCATGCCCTCCACCGCGAGCCTCATGCGCGTGGAGGACCCGTTCGATCCGGCGCGAGCCCTGGACGGCAGCGCGCGCTACCTCGCCGAGCAGCTCGCGCGCTACCGGGGCAACGTGACGCTCGCGGTGGCCGCCTACAACGCGGGCCCCGGCAACGTGCGCGGCCGCGTGCCGCACAACGGCGAGACGGAGTTCTACGTGGAGAAGGTGCTCGCCGCCTACGCGCGCCACCGACCTCCACCGCCTCCGGCCGGCGTGAAGCGACAGGCCCGCCCGGTGCGCTCCACCGCGCGCCATCCTCCGGGTGACCGACCCTCGGCCGGTTGACCGATCTCCGCCGGATGACCGACGCGCGTGGAGCGCGAGCCGTGAGATCTCCACACGCATGAACAAGCCCTCGAGCATCTCGAAGCGCGTCGTCGTCCTGTGCATGGGAACCCTGGCGGTGATGGGCGGAGGCGTCACCCTCTTCGGCAACAACCTGCGCAAGCTCACCGGCGCGAGCGCGGAGGCACTCGCGGGCAGCGACGTGCAGTACGCCCCGCACCTGGCGAAGAAGTCCCTGCGGACCTTCGGCAGCAACGGGGAAGAAGCCGGCCCCAGCTCCCGGGGAAACACCTACTCCGCCGAGCGCCCCAACCCCTTCACCCGCGCGAGCGAGGATCGCCTCTCCACCTTCGCGGTGGACGTGGACACCGCCTCCTACACGCTCTTCCGCCGCTACGTCACCCAGGGCAGCCTGCCCCCGCCGGAGTCCATCCGCGTGGAGGAGTGGGTGAACTACTTCCGCTACCGCTACCCCTCGCCCACGGACGGTGACTTCCGCGTGGACCTGGAGGGAGCCCCCTCGCCGTACACGCGCGGCCGACACCTGGTGAAGGTGGGGCTGCAGGGCCGCACCATCGCCAAGAGCCAGCGCAAGCCCACGCACCTGGTCTTCCTGGTGGACACCAGCGGCTCCATGAACGCCGCGGACAAGCTGCCGCTCGCGCAGAAGTCCATGAAGCTGATGGTGGATGGACTCAACGAGACGGACACCGTGGCGCTCGTCACCTACGCGAGCGGCGTGCGCGACGTGCTGCCCCCCACCCCGGCCTCCGCGCGCGACACGCTCTTCGCCGCCATCGACTCGCTCACCGCCGGGGGCGGCACCGCCATGGGCAACGGGCTGGAGCTCGCCTACCGGCACGCGGCGCGCAACGCCCACCCCCGGAACGTCTCGCGCGTCGTCGTCCTCACCGACGGCGACACCAACATCGGCCCCCGGAACCCGGACGACCTGCTCGAGCGCATCCAGGGCTACGTGCAGGAGGGCGTCACGCTGTCCACCATCGGCCTGGGCATGGGCAACTACCGGGATGACCTGATGGAGCGCCTGGCCAACAAGGGCAACGGCAACAGCTTCTACATCGACAGCGAGCGCGAGGCGCGCCGCGTCTTCCAGGAGCGGCTGGCCGGCACGCTGGAGGTCATCGCCCAGGACGTGAAGGTGCAGGTGGAGTTCGACCCGGAGGCCGTGCGCGGCTACCGGCTGCTCGGCTACGAGAACCGCGCCATCGCCGACCGGGACTTCCGCGACGACAAGGTGGATGCCGGGGAGATTGGCGCCGGCCACACCGTCACCGCCCTGTACGAGGTGGATCTCACGGGCGAGGGCTCGCGCGTGGCCACCGTGCACGTGCGCTCCAAGCGGCCCGGTGGCGTGGAGGCCGCCGAGCAGACCTTCCCCCTGGAGCGCGCGAGCCTGCACGCCCACCTGGACGAGGCCTCCTCCAACCTGCGCTTCGCCGCCGCCGTGGCGGGCACCGCGGACATCCTCCGGGGCGCTCCCGAGGCCCGGGAATGGAGCCTCGCCACCGCCGAGTCCCTCGCCGAGGAGTCCGTGGACGGCCAGCCGGACCGCTCCGAGTTCCTCGGCCTGCTGCGCCAGGTGCGCGAGTGGCGCACCGCGTCCGTCGCCGCGAGCTACCCGGACTGAGTCAGCCCGAGCCCTCCAGGCCGTGCCCGGCGTCGGGATCCACCCACACCTCCACCTGCCCGTGCAGTTGGAGCAGGGAGGCCGGGCAGTGCGAGGTGATGGGGCCGCGCACCATGGCCGTCACCGCCGCCGCCTTGTTCACCCCGAAGGCCAGCAGGATGACGCGGCGCGCCTTGAAGAGGGCCCCCATGCCCAGCGTGAGCGCCGCCATGGGCACCCGGGAGATCTCATCCCCGAACATGGGCGTCATGGCCTGACGCGTCTCGCGCGACAGCCTCGCCCGATGGCTCGCCGCCTGGAGACTGTCCCCCGGCTCGTTGAAGGCCACGTGCCCGTTGGAGCCGATGCCCAGCAGCAGCAGATCGATTCCCCCCGCCGCCTCCAGGGCGGCGTCGTAGCGGGCGCACTCCCACTGGGCCTTCTCCGCGCTGCCGTCCAGGAAGTGCACGCGCTCCGGGGCCAGGTTCACGTGCTGGAAGAGATGGCGGTCCATGTAGGCGCGCAGACTGCATGGATCGTCCGGAGGCAGGCCGAGGAACTCGTCCAGGTTGAAGGTCGTCACCCGGGAGAAGTCCAGCGCCCCGCGCTGATGGAGCGCCACCATCTGCCGGTACACGTTGAGGGGGCTGCGTCCCGTGGGCAGACCGAGCACCAGGGAAGGCTGCTCACGGACGGCCGCCGCGACGTGGGCGGCACAGGCGGCGGCAGCTTCCACTTCCGAGGAGAAGACGCGGACGTTCAAGGAGGAAGAACCGTGGCCTGGGGAAGGTCTCCAGCATAGCGCCCACCGAGGCCCCCGTCACCCATCGCATCGGGCGGGGCGCCCTCGGCAAGGTGGGTAGGGTCGGCCCGGGGACCGCCCCCCGGGACCGGTGGCCCCCCCTCGAACGGGCGAATTCACCTCAACTTCGAGGATGACTCGCGCGGGAGGTGAGCTAGAAGTCGCGTTCATGAAAGTCGCCGTTCTCACGGGCGGGGGTGATTGCCCCGGCCTCAACGCGGTCATCCGCGCTGTCGTTCGCCGCGCGAGCGCCCATGGTTTCGAGATGATGGGCCTGCGCGATGGGTGGAAGGGTCTGCTCGACGACAACCACTTCCGGCTCACCCGGGAGACCACCTCCGGCATCCTCCACCGGGGTGGCACCATCCTGGGCACCTCCCGCGTCAACCCGTTCAAGGTCGAGAACGGGCTGGAGCGCGTCAAGCGCGCCATCGAGCGCAATGACATCCACGCCGTCATCGCCATTGGCGGTGAGGGGACGCTGTCGGCCGCCACGCGCATGTCCCAGGAGGGTGTGCGCATCGTGGGCGTGCCCAAGACGATCGACAACGATCTGAACGGCACGGACTTCACCTTCGGCTTCGACACCGCGGTGGGCATCGCCACCGAGGCGATTGATCGGCTGCACTCCACCGCCGAGTCGCACAAGCGCGTCATCGTGTGCGAGGTGATGGGCCGGCACGTGGGGTGGATCGCCACGTACGCGGGCCTGGCCGGCGGCGCGGACGTGATCCTCGTGCCCGAGGTGCCCGCGGACCTGGAGCGCGTGGCCGAGCACATCAAGCACCGCCACGCCTCCGGGCGTACCTTCTCCATCGTCGTGGTGGCCGAGGGCACGCGCATCAAGCTGTCGCACGAGGGCCAGGAGCAGCTCATCACCTCGGGCGCGCTGGACGAGGCGGGTCGGCCCCGGCTGGGAGGCGTGGGCGCCCTGCTGGCCAATGAAATCGAGCGGCGCACGGGCTACGAGACGCGCGTGTCGGTGCTCGGCCACATCCAGCGCGGCGGCGCGCCCACGGCGCACGACCGGGTGCTCGCCACGCGCTACGGCGTGCACGCCTGCGACATGGTGGCCCAGGGCGAGTTCGGCAAGATGGCCGCCCTGCGGGGCAATGAGATCGTCAGCGTGGACCTGTCCGAGGCCACGCGCGAGCTCAAGAAGGTGCCGCAGGAGTTCTTCCAGGTCGCCCAGGTGTTCTTCGGCTAGCTCAGTCGAGGAAACGTCTCCACCAACGCCGCGCCTCGCCCTCGGTGAGCAGGAGCGAGGTGTACCGCGTCTCTCCGGCGATGTCCCCGGAGGGGCCGAGGAACAACGGCTCGAGCCAGGGCTCCAGCACCTGGGCGAGTTCACGATACGCGGGAAGGGTCTTCCCCGCGGACAGGTCTCCCACCTCGGGCCGCTCGCCCAGGGAGACCACGGCGCGCTCGTCGTCGAGCGGGACCACGGTCGTCCCGGCCGACCGCAATCGGGAGCGCAGGGCCTCCGCGCCGCCGAGCTGGGTGAGGACGGGGGAGCCGAGGAAGTTGAGCCAGTGGACACCGTCCACCTGAAAGCCCATTTGATTCTCGTGACGCCAGGCATCGCGGAGATCCAGACCCGGGTAGCGCAGGGGCCCGATGCGCAGGGCCTCGTCCGCCCGTGGAAGCCACCAATAGAGCCGTAAGGCCAGGCCCGCGTGCCCCGAGGCGAAACGGAGCTGGGAGGCCATGTCGAGCACCAACCGACGCACGGGCCCCGGCCCATGCCGCTCGAGGAATTCGATGGGGAGCGTCGCCGTGAGCAGGCTCACGAAGGTCGTTTCGGGAGCGGGCCGCCACGGAATACGGGCCTTGTATTCGAACTCGTAGCCATTCCGGTTGCCAGAGCCCCCCGTGAAGAGAAGCCCCCGCTCGAAGCGTCGCTTCTCGATTTCCCTCTGCGCCCAGTCTTCATAATCATCCGGGAAGGACCAGCGCCTAGTGTTCTGGAGAAGAAGGCGCGCCCATCCCCATTGCTCCGCGGTCAAGGCGGAGCCCTCGTCATAGGACCGGCTCACGTAATTGATGGTCTTGGGCCCCTCCCCCACGGCTCGCATGTAACAATCGATGGCATGACTCACCCCATGCGCGATGTCAGGGTGATCGTGAGGCATGTAGAAAACAATACGAAACACATCACGCGCGAGCAGTCGCCGCTCGGGGCGCTGAATCCCTCCAGGGCACATCAACACCCGGACCTCGGGAATGCCTCGGAGGCGGAATCGGGGGTAATCGGTCGCCATCGGTTGAGAGTACCCACCGTTGAGTGACCCACTCCAGGACGACCAGGGTTGGATGCGAAAGGCCACCGCCTCCGTGCCGTCCGCTTCCACACCTTGGAACCACCCCGCGGGACAGGATGAGAGGAGCCCTTGTTTGACTTTCAGACCCGGACCTCGTCTCGAGGAGCCGTATTGGTTTCCAGGGCTTGTGACATAACGAAGACGTGCCAAATCATTGCCCACGCCCCCGGGAACGACCCAGCGATGGGGAACCACCTGAACGCACCTCGCCTCGAAAGCGTGGCGCCCGTTCCGGTCAGGGAAGCTCACGGGCGGTCGTGCAGTGACCACAGGGGGAACAGGCACATGTCTGGGATGGAGCGTCTGGGAGTCGCGTGGGTCGGTCTGGGTGGAGCCGTGGTGACGGCGGCCCTGGCGGGGATGGGCTAGGCCATGGAGAACCCCGCGCTGGAAATGGCCCCGGTTCCCCACCGCCTGGCCGGACTGCGCTCCCTCGTGAGCGAGCTGATGATCCTCAAACGCGTGCGCACGCCCGAGCAGCCCGATGGGCTGGCGGCCCACGGCTTCCGCCGGGCGTGGGCGGCACTCGTCTCGGGCGAGGATCCGGCCACCCTGGCGCTGCGCGAGACGGCCCTCGCCCTGAGCGCCGTGCAACTGGGGGGTATGGACTTCGACGTCCTGCGCCGCGTCGGCCTCTCCCCCGAGCAGATCCTGGGAGTGCTGCGCCGTGGCTTCGAGGCCGCGACGGCGTCCGTGGACGAGGGGCTGCGCGATCGACTGCGCACCGCGCTCGCCGAAGCCTCCACGTGGGTGGGCGCCGAGCCTCCCGCCTTCGTGGAGCATCTGGTCCGCCAGCCGCGGGCCGGTCCCCCCCACGCCAACACGCAGCGGGTGGCGCTCCTGCCCGCGGAGAGCCACGCCGACCACTGCTACGTGGTGGCCGTCGCCTCGGTGCTCGTCTCCCCCCTCTTCGGGGCGGATCCCACCGGGCCCTTCGTGGCCGCGCTGAGCCATCACCTCGCCAACGCCGTGTTGCCCGACACGGGCGGCCACGGGAACCAGCTGCTCGGGGAGCACCTGGCGCCCCTCATGGCGCGCATCACCGAGCAGGTGCTCGACACGCTCCCGTCCGAGCTCGCCCACCGCGTGCGCGAGGCGCGGCGGCTCCTCTCCCATATCGACACGCCCGAGGCCCGCGCCTTCCATGCCGCCAACACGCTGGATCGGGTGCTGGAGACGGACGCGCACGCCCGCGCCGCGGGCTTCACCCCGCGCCAGGCGCTGGAGGACCTGGAGTTCACCCACGACGAGCCCATACGGGCCTACGAGAACGCGGTGCTCGCCGCGGTGGGGCTCTCCCACTGAGCACGACCCTGGAGCCGTGCCGACCCGTGCCCATGCCCTGGCCCCGTTCGACCGGCTGCTGCCGGGCATGCCGCACACCCGGCCCCTTGCCCTGAAGGAGTTGTCATGAGCGCGAAGAAGAGTCAGCAGGAAGCGTGTGAAGCCTACCGCGCGGCCTTTCCGCCCGGCGAGCTGGAGATGTTCCGCGCGGATCCCATCGATCGCGTGGGCATCCCGGCGGTGGCCGCGAGCCTGCGGCTGAAGACCGGCACGCAGTTCGCCACCCATGGTCACGGCACCACCCCGGAGGAGGCCGAGGCCAGCGCGCTCGGGAAGCTGGCCGAGAGCGTCTTCACCGAGACCTCGCTCCGGGCACACGCGCGCGAGAGGGGCACCTACCGCGAGCTGGCGCGCACCCGCGGTCCCTCCGGCGTGGTGGATCCGCTGAAGCTGTGCCTCCCCGCGGGCAGCCCCTACCACGCGGACATGGAGCTGACGTGGGTGACGGTGACGCGGCTGACCACCGGGGAGAAGGTGCTCCTCCCCGAGGAATGGGTGGCCACCAGGAGCGGGCAGCTCCAGGGCCGCACGCCCCTCATCTCCCCCATCACCCACGGCCAGGGCGCGGGCCTCACCCACGAGCAGGCCCTGACCCACGGCCTCCTCGAGCTGTTCGAGCGCGACGGCAACGGCCTGCGCACCCGCGCGCTCGATCAAGGCGTGGTGATCGACCTGAAGGACGCGGCCCTCGGCCCCGAGCTCCAGTCCCTGCTCGCGCACTGCGAGCGCCTGGGCATCGAGATCATTCCGAAGCTGGCCTGCACGGACTTCGGGTTGGTGGGCCTGTACGTGGTGGGACGCGACCCGGCGCTGCGCGATCAGCCCATGGCCCTCACGGCGTGCGGCGAGGCGGCGGACCTGGATCGGGAGCGGGCGCTGCACAGGGCGCTGCTGGAGTACGCGGGGTCGCGCACGCGCAAGGCCTTCGCCAACGGCCCCCTGGAGCTGGCGGAGAAGATCGCCCCTCCGGGGTACATGGACCGCTTCCTGCCCTACCTCGAGCTGGAGGACGAGGAGCCCCGCGCCCTGCAGGCCATGGCCGACTGGGCCCAGCTCTCCGCGGCCCAGATGCGCTCGCTCATGGAGCAGCGGGTGCTCGCCGAGCGAGGCCGGATGCCCTTCGCCTCGCTGCCCACCACCCCGAACCCCGGTGACGCCCGGCAGCGCGCCGACGTGCTGGTGCGCAAGCTCACCCAGGCGGGCTTCGACATCCTCGTGGCGGACATGTCGCCCACGAACCACTCCGTCGTCTCGCTCAAGGTCATCGTCCCGGGGCTGGAAGCGGAGACGATGAGCGACCACCGCATCGGCGAGCGCGGCGTGGCGAAGCTGCTCGCGCGGCAGGATCCACTCGCGGGCCTGGGCAAGCCGCCCGAGGGCGCCCAGCGCGTGCGCCTCACGCCGGAGGCCGAGGAGCGGCTCGGAGGCCCCACCTGGTTCCACTCGCGCCTGGCGGAGGCGATCGTCGGCCGGCTCTACGCGCTCTACCGCGAGCCCGAGCGCCACACCGCCCAGCTCATGCCGCGCCAGCGCCGCTACGGAGGCGACCCTTCGTGAGCCCACGGTTGGACCTGCTCGGCCCGCCTTCCTCCTGACGTGTGGGAAGCACTTGGCCCACGAGCCCCGTGAATCCTCGCGGCGCCTGGGGTAGGACGCGCCCTCCCATGCAGGAGGAGGACACGGTGCTGCTCAAGGATGGCGACTGCGTCGCCGAGATCGTCCCGGAACGTGGAGCGCTCGTCAGCCGCTTCACCGTCGGCGGAGAAGAGCTGCTCTTCCTCGACGCGAGCACCCTGGCGGACCCCGGCAAGAACGTCCGGGGCGGCATCCCCGTGCTCTTCCCCTCTCCGGGAGTCCTTCCCGGAGGCACCTACCCCGCCGAGGGCCGCGACTACACGATGCGCCGCCACGGCTTCGCCCGGGATCTGGCCTGGGAGGTGCGCCACCGGGAGAACGCGCGCACGGAGCTCGTGCTCGGGCACTCGGACCAGACGCTGCGCGAGTTTCCCTGGCGCTTCGAGGCGCGCCTCACCGTGACGCTCTCGGGCGGCGCGCTGCGCCTGGGCTTCGCCGCCGAGAACCGCGACACCCGGCCCATGCCCCTGCACCTGGGCTACCACCCGTACTTCCACGTGCCCCAGGCGAACAAGGCCGTCACGCGGCTCGACACGGACGCCACGCGCGCCTGGGACAACCGCACCGGAGCGCCCGTCACCTTTTCCGGCCTGGACCTCACCAGCGCCGAGGTGGACATGCACCTGCTCGACCACTCCCGGCCGGGCACCACGCTCCATCGCGGTCCGGGGCTGCGGCCGGTGGTGTTGTCCTGGAGCGAGAGCTTCACCACGGTGGTGGTGTGGACGCTCACGGGCCGGGACTTCGTCTGCGTGGAGCCGTGGACGGCACCCGGCGGCGCGCTCCGCACCGGCGAGGGGCTGCTGAGCGTGGCTCCCGGGGCCACCTTCTCCTCGGAGTTCGAGATCCGCGCCGGAAGGGAATAAGACGCGGCCATGTCCTCCTTCCTCTCCCACCTCGAGTGCTCGCGCTGCCACCAGACCCATGACGCGGACCGGCTGCAGAACCTGTGCACGTGTGGCGGACCGCTGCTCGTGCGCTATGACCTGAAGGCCGCCGCCCGCGCGGTGCGCCCCACGAATCTCGCCGGCCGCGTGTCCTCCCTGTGGCGCTACCGCGAGTTGCTGCCCCTGCGCGATGACAAGCACCTCATCACGCTCGGCGAGGGCATGACGCCGCTGTTTCCCCTGCCCCGGCTGGGCGCCTCCGTGGGGCTGCCCGACCTGTGGTTGAAGGACGAGGGGCTCAACCCCACCGCCTCGTTCAAGGCGCGGGGTGCCGCCACCGGGGTGAGTCGGGCCAAGGAGCTGGGGGTCACCGCGCTCGCCATGCCCACCAACGGCAACGCGGGCGGCGCCTGGGCGAGCTATGGCGCGCGCGCGGGCATCTCCGTCACCCTGGTGATGCCCACGGACGCGCCCGCCATGAGCGTGCTGGAGGCCACGGCCGTGGGCGCCCAGGCCTATATGGTGCGCGGGCAGATCACCGACGCGGGCGCCATCGTGGGCCGCTCGGCCAGGGCGCACGGCTGGTTCGAGGCCGCCACGCTCAAGGAGCCCTACCGCATCGAGGGCAAGAAGACGATGGGCTACGAGATCGCCGAGCAGCTCGGCTGGAGCCTGCCCGACGTCATCCTCTACCCCACCGGGGGCGGCGTGGGCATCATCGGCATCTACAAGGCCCTCTTGGAGATGCGCGAGCTGGGCTGGTTGCCGGACAGCGTGCGCCTTCCCAAGCTCGTCGCCGTGCAGGCCGAGGGCTGCCAGCCCATCGTGAAGGCCTTCCGCGAGGGCAAGGACGTCTCGGAGAAGTGGGAGAACGCGTCCACGGTGGCGCAGGGCATCCGCGTGCCCAAGGCGCTCGGGGACTTCCTCGTGCTCCAGGCGGTGCGCGAGACGGGCGGCACCTGCGTGGCCGTGTCCGACGCGGACACGCTGTGGGGGCTCGAGCAGATCAGCCGCCAGGAGGGCGCGTTCATCTGCCCCGAGGGCGCCGCGCTCGTGGGCGCCGCGCGCCAGTTGCTGCGCGAGGGGTGGTTGGACGCGGGCCAGCGCGTGCTCCTGCTCAACACGGGCGCGGGCATCAAATACCCGGACGTGATGACGCCCAAGCTCCCCATCCTGGAGCTGAACGCGACCCTGTAATGGTCAGAAGGCCCGGTTCACCGCGTAGGCGGCGATGTTCCACCCATGGAAGGCACCGGTGGGCGCCTGCCAACCACAAAGTAGGACATTCCGTCAGGACAGCCGCTGACGCGAAGAGCGGCCCGTGCCACGGGAAAGTTCCCCGCGTGGGCATGTTTGTCTTCTCCCCAAGCCGGCTCGGGAATCAAGCAGCCGGGGATTCCCCGAAGACTTGAGCGGCGAGGTATGCGAGAACGGCGGGCTACCGCGAACGGGACCGGGAAGCAGAAGACCCGGTCGGTGCGCGGGGCGGCGGAGGTGTTCGCCCCGCGGACAGCGGTCCCTCGGGAGGAAGTCGAGCATGCAGCTTCGGACGATGGTGTGGATGCGAGTCGCCCTGAGCGCGCTGGCCCTGGGGGGAACGGCCTGCGGGTCGTTGGACCTGTCGTGCCAGAGAGACCAGGACTGTCTCGACTCCGAACTCTGCCACCCGGACGAGCAGGAGTGCGTGCGTCGCTGCTCCACGAACCTGGACTGCTACGAGGCGCGGCCGAAGTGCCAGGAGATGGGCTCCTCGAACTCCACGAGGATCTGCAAGGCATGAGCAAGGACCTGGACGTCCACCACCCGGACACCGGAAGCGCCCTCCGGCCCCTTGGAAGGAGAAGGAGCATGAAAGCGGTGTCTTCCACCTTTTCTGGACCCACGTAGAATGGCTGGGAGGACAACCCAATGCCGATGAGCAGCACCCCGACGGCTCCGCTCCCCTGGCGCCCCGATCCATTATCCTGGATGGCCGCTTCCCCTCCCGGGTTCCCGGGCGCGGGGGTGCGTCCACCGATCGCGTCGAGCGGGCCCAGGGCGGAGGGGCAGGGCCAGCGGCGCATCCTGGTGGTCGACGATGACCCGGCCATCCTCAAGGTCTGGCGCCGGGTGCTGGGGACCCGCACCGCTCCCTCGTCGTTGGATCACCTGGAGAAGAAGCTCTTCGGGGCCACTCCGCCCGCCGCGCCCACGGACGCGGGGTTCGCCATCGACACCGCCTCGCAGGGCATGGAGGGCTACCAGAAGGTCGTCAGTGCCCTGGAGGAGGACCGGCCCTACACGTTCGCCCTCGTCGACATGCGGATGCCGCCCGGCTGGGACGGGCTGGAGACCATCCTGCACATGCTGGAGAAGGACCCCCGGCTGGAGGTGGCCATCTGCAGTGCCTTCTCCGACATCTCCCGGGATGAAGTCGCCCAGCGCGTGGGCCGCTCGGATCTGCTGTGGATCCGCAAGCCGTTCGAGCTCGAGGCCGCGCGCGACCTCGCCCGGAAGTTGAGCGAGCAGGGCGTGCACCGGCGCCAGACGCGCTGAGCAGGAACTCAGCGCTTGGACGGAGCGGGCGGTGGGGACGGCTTGCGCCCGGGGGCGGCGGCGGGCTTGGAGGAAGCCGCGGTGACGTTCGTGCGCGCCGGCGTCTTGGTCTCGGGCTTCGGGGCCGGGGGAAGTACCGCGGGGCTCGCCGCCAGCACCGCCTTCACCGACTCGCGCAGCTCGCCTCGCACCACCTCGCGCAGGTCCTCTCGCAACGCCGCCCGCACCTCGCGCCGGATGAGCTCCTGGAGCTGCTCGCCCTGGAGCGACGTCTTCAACTCGGCCCGCACCAGGGACGTCATGTCCTCCTGCAGCTCGCCGCGCAGGCCCTTCTTGAAGTCCGTCTTGAGCGACGTGTCCAGCCCCTTCACGTCCGCGTGGATGGGGTCCAACGCCTTGTTGATGCCCTCGAGCGTGGCGCCCGTGACGGCGCGGATGAGCTGCTGGGTGCTCTCGCTCTGGCTCTGCAGCTCCGTCTTGAACGAGCCCAGCGCGTCACGCATCACCCCGAGCGAGGCGATCTCCCGCTTGAGCTCCTCCAGCTCCTGGGCACGCGCGTCCAGCTCGCCCTTCTTCTGCTCGAGCTTCTCCTGGGTCTCGCGCAACAGCATCGTCTGCTGCGAGCAGCGCGTGTCCACGGACAGCAGGTTGGCGTAGGTGCCGCTCGTCACCTGGCACATCGACAGCGTCTCCTGCTCGTCGAGCAGCACGAGCGAGACGCTCAGCGCCACCAGGACGACGGTGAGCATGGACACGGCGGCCCCCCGCGTGATGCTCAGGCTCAGGCCCTGACGCTCGAGCCAGCCCTTGCGCTGCACGCCCAGGGTGCCCGCCAGGGAGATGACCACCAGCGACAGCAACGACAGCATCTTGCCCGGGGAGATCTCCAACACCAGCCGGGAGAGCAGTTGGAGGGACTGCCACGTCGAGCCCTTCTCGATGTCGAGCTCGGGGCGGGCGCCACCCTGCTGCGCGGTGCCCCAGGTGGGCTGATGAACCACGCAGCGGCCGCGCATGTCGCTCGCCCACCGGGGCTCGCTCTGCGCGAGCGGGGTGCTCGGACACAGGCTGAAGATGTAGTCCGTGGTGCCGGTGCTGAACGCGTGGTGCATCCGCTGGCGATCAGAGGACTTCGAGAGGGCCCACCTCCACGTGTAGCCGAGGGCGGCGATCGCCAGGACGAGCGCGACCCAGGGCAGGGCCTGCTTCACGAAGTTTCGCGGGGACATCGGGTGGACTCCTGAGGGTGGCACGAGAGGATCGTCCAAGCGCCGCCAGGAAACAACGCACTGCCCCGGGCGATTGTCCGTCGCACAGCGGCCCGGAGAGCACCCCCACCGGTCACGCGGAGGCCACCGCACCCAGGCGAGGCGAGGGAGCGAGCACCCGGGCGAGGTAGTCCTCCACGCGCTCCGTGCCGAGGCCCGGCGTGACGAGCCCGAGGTAGCCATCCGGGCGGACCAGCACGAGCGCGGGGCCCTCGAGGTCATACCCCCGGCGCGCATGGCCGTGGGTGTCGACGAGGACGTGCCGCCCCGAGCCCCCTCCCGGTGGCACCACGGCGCGCACACGTACCCTGGCGCCATACCGCGCCTCGAGTCCGGCGACGGTGTCACCGGGCAGGGAGCCAAAGGCCAGCAGCGTGAAATGCGGTCCACGGAACACGTCGAACAGGCGCAGGGCGTTGCCGGCGGCATCGTGACAGGGCGCATCCGGGGCGCGGTCTCCCGCCTCGACGCGCCCCCTCACGGAGCGCTCGTCCCGGGAGAGGGGGCCTTCCCGGTAGTGCAGCCCGAGCTGCTCCGTCTCGGCACCGCGCTGGGGGGCGTTCGCATCGCTCCGGACCCCGCGCTGATGCAACCGCGTGCTGAGGCCGAGCACCCCCGCGGCGATGGGCAGCCGCTCTTCCTCGTAGGTGTCCAGCAGGGCCTCCGGGGCGCCCGCGAGCACCTCGCCCAGCTTCCAGCCCAGGTTGTAGGCGTCCTGGATGCCGGTATTCAGGCCCTGCCCACCGTCGGGCGGGTGCACGTGCGCGGCGTCACCGGCCAGCAGCACCCGGCCCACCCGGTAGCGCTCCGCCAGCCGGATGTTGGTCCGGAACACCGACAGCCAGCGCACTCCGTACAGCCGGAGGTCGGAGCGGCCGGACCTCGCGTTGAACAGCCGTTGGATTCCCTCCTCCGACTGCTCCGGCACCTCGCCCGGAGCCAGGGGGGCCATGAGCTGGAAGACGTCCGTGCCGGCCAGCGGGCACAGGCCCACCTCGAGCTTGCGCGTCTCCAGGTCCGACCACACGTGCCAGGCCTGGCGATCCAGCCCGTCGACGTGGAGGTCGGCGATCAGCATCCGATCGTCCTCGCGCGTCTCTCCCTCGAAAGGCACCCCCAGCCGCTTGCGCACGAGGCTGTGCCCACCATCGGCGCCCACCAGGTAGAGCACCCGGACCCGCTCGGGCTCGCTCCCCGGGGAGACGAGCGTGGCCGTCACCCCTTCGCCGTCCTGCTCGAACGCACTCAGCTCGGTGGCGAACTCCACCCGTCCCCCCAACGCGGCGAGCCGGGCCCGCAGCGCCTGCTCCATCAGGTACTGCGGGAGCATCAACGGGAGGGGATGGGGCACGTCGGGCGAGGGCTCCCGGTGCTCGTGCATGAGGCCCGTCCACACGACCTGGCTCCCCTTGTAGGCGTGCAGCGGCGGATAGGGCGCGGCGCCCAGGGCCTTCATCCCGTCGAGCACGCCCAGGTCCTCGAGCACCTCCAGGCCGCGCGGCTGCACCCCCTTGCCCCGCGAGCCCGCGAAGGGGGTGGCCACCTTGTCGATGACCCGGCAGGCCACGCCCCGCCGCAACAAGTCACACGCCAGCGTGAGCCCGGTGGGCCCCGCCCCCACGACGAGAACCGGAATCGTTCCTCGAGTCTCCATGCGCCTCTCCTCGGCAATTTAACGACGTTAAGTGGTAATTTAACATCGTTAAGCTGTCAAGCTCGCGAGCGGGAGGAGGAGCCAGGTGGCGACGCGACTGGACCGTGGACGGGTGGTGGAGACGGCGCTGCGGGTGCTCAACGAGGTGGGGCTCGAGGGGCTGACGCTGCGGAAGATCGCGAGCGAGCTGAACGTGCAGGCCCCGGCGCTCTACTGGCACTTCAAGAACAAGCAGGAGCTGCTCGACGAGATGGCCACCACGATGCTGCGCGAGCAGCTCGGGAAGACGAAGCCCGTGCAGCCCCAGCGCGGCTGGGAGGAGAACCTGGCGGAGATGGCCCGGGGCATGCGGCGGATGATGCTGGGCTACCGGGACGGGGCGAAGGTGTTCAGCGGCACTCGGCTCACCGACGGCACCATCTACGAGTCCATGGACGCCTTGCTGCGCGGGCTGGTGGATGCCGGGTGCTCGCTGCGCGACGCGGTGTCCGGCTTCTCCACGGTCTACAACTACACGCTGGGCTTCACCCTCGAGGAGCAGGCGGTGCACCCCATGCCGGGCGAGCGCGACCCGGCCTACGACCTGGAGCAGCGGGCCCAGCGCATCGACGGTGAGCGGCTACCTCTCGCACGCGCGGCGGGCGCGGAGCTGTTCACGAGATTCGATGACCGCTTCGAGCGGGGCCTGAAGCTCATCCTCCGCGGAATCGGGGTGGGCCTGTCGGCCTCCTCCTAGTCCGCTCCCGAGGGCTTGGACGTCGGCTCGAGCCAGGGCTTCACCCGATGAAGATACTGGCGATCTCCTCGGGTTTCACCTCGTCGAGGGCTTCGAGGATGAAATCGATACGTTCCAGGAGTGCAGCCTTCCCGCGATCGACCGACAGTGCGGCGCGTAACTGTCGGATCTCATCGACCACCATGGGCAGGTCTTCCACGTCCACGGGGCTTCCGGTGCGGAACAGCGGTAACCATTTGAGGCCGAGATTCCTCGCCATGGGGACCCACTCGGTGCTGTACACCCCCTGGGTGGCCACCGGGATATAGAGTTCCTCCCGGTCTGGTGCCTTGAACTCAATGAGGATCGCCACGGACATCAGGAGTCTCCGCAATCAATGTCCCGCGGTCGCCCAGTCGGGGAGAGGCGGCAGGAGCAGGTTGACACCAAAACGTATCTCGAACATCCATCCCAAGTGATTCGCACGGAGAGTATTGAGCGCCTGCGCCACGGCTGTGCGCAGTGCTGGCGTGTCACCATCAATGCGGAACTGGATGCGCCGGAAGCCTCGAATCTCCGCGAGGGCTGGCACCTGGGCCGAGCCATTCACTGTCGATCGAGTCCTGACCGCATCGTGGAGAAGGGACTGGATACGCTTCTCGGTCTTGGCTCGAATCTGCTTTTCGGCCCACTCGGCCGGGGTCTGTTGGACCTGGCCCGTGCGTGGATTCTCGCGATGGAGCTCCCGGGTCGCCTTGTATTCGATGAACAGCTTGCTGTTCATGTCGACGCCATCGAACTCCCCGTTGGGCTTCTCCTTTCCCTTGGAGGTTTGCTCGACGAGTTCCACTCCCCGGTAGAAGCGGCCCAGGACATCCCGGGGACGTCCGCCACGCTTTTCCCGAAAGGCATCGAGGCGCTCGTTGAACCATTCCGCCATCCGGGCCTCGCCGATGGCGCGGCCGGTTGCGGTTCCGCGCAGCGTCCTCACCATCCAAATCACACCGCGAGAAGCCGCTAGCATGAACAGCCCTTCGATGAGGGCGCTCAGCAGGAGCGCGACGGCCTCGGCGAACTCCCGTGCGGCATGCTCGAGCGCGGCCGCGTTCCCACGGGCATTCCACACGATCCCGATGAACTTGACGAACGCCGCGCTCACATTCCAGAGGGATTCGGCAGCCCACTGCAACAACATCGCGAGCCCCAGCCATTCGAGGATGATGAGACCGATTTCGAACCCGGCGGCCGCGCCTGGTGCCACGCCGACGCCGCCGGCCAACGCTCCAATCGCCGCCCCCACTGCCGTCGAGATCGCCAGCAAGGCGATCCCGCCCACCACCACCTCCGCCAGCGACATGATGACATCGAACAGCGCCTTCTTGGCATGTCGCCCGACTGCCTCACGCAGATAGCGCACCGACAGAGCGATTGCCCGGCCGAAATCGTCCCAGAGTTGCCCGATGCGAACGGCTGAGGAGGCAATACTCGTGGCGAAGTTGAGAGAGATGGACCCGGAGTTGACGACGCCCAGAAGGGACTGGGCGTAGCGACGACTCGGGATCCAGATCAACGTGCCATGATTGAAGTGGACCTCGCGCCATCCGGTCGTGCTCGCAGGCACCGGGATTCGATTCGCATAGGCGAGGACATTCACATAGAAGCGCAGGTCCTGGCCCCATTGATCAGCTACGTCGTCGTAATACGTCTCGGCGATGGCAATAGCCGTGCTGGGAGTGCCCGGTTCCACTCGGTGTAAACGCGCGCCCGGTTCAGGGAGGTGGGTCCAAAGGTATTCGGAGGCGATGAAGCCCATCTGGCCACCTGGGGTGGAGATGTAGGACCACCCATTGGCATAGAGCCTGATGACCTGGACGTGCGTGTTGAAGGGCAGCGTCTGGAGGATGTTCTGCTCGGCGGTGCTGCGTGTGGCGCGCAGCCATACCTCGGACGCGCCATCCCAGTTGATAATTCCCACGCGGCCTACCGCCTCGCCGTCGTTCGGTGTCGTTCACATGCTGGCAGTCTAATCGATGCGGTGTACCAGTCCTCACCCTGGTCATTCTCGTCTCTCACGACATCGGTGTCGTCGAGAAGTATGTGGACCGGCTCCAGGTGATGCACTCCGACAAGATCGTCGAAACCGGATCGACGGATGTGCTGAGCGGCCGCAGCCGCCATCCTTATTACTGGCGCTTCAGGAACAAGCAGGAGCTGCTCGACGAGATGGCCACCACGATGCTGCGCGAGCAGCTCGGGAAGACCAGGCCCGTGCAGCCCCAGCGCGGCTGGGAGGAGAACCTGGCGGAGATGGCCCGGGGCATGCGGCGGATGATGCTGGGCTACCGGGACGGGGCGAAGGTGTTCAGCGGCACGCGACTCACCGACGGCACCATCTACGAGTCCATGGACGCCTTGCTGCGCGGGCTGGTGGATGCCGGGTGCTCGCTGCGCGACGCGGTGTCCGGCTTCTCCACGGTCTACAACTACACGCTGGGCTTCACCCTCGAGGAGCAGGCGGTGCACCCCATGCCGGGCGAGCGCGACCCGGCCTACGACCTGGAGCAACGGGCCCAGCGCATCGACGGTGAGCGGCTACCTCTCGCACGCGCGGCGGGCGCGGAGCTGTTCACGAGATTCGATGACCGCTTCGAGCGGGGCCTGCGGCTCATCCTCCGGGGAATCGAGCAGTCCCAGTCCCACCACCGGTGAGCGGGGCCGCGAGAAATCACCCGGGAATATCCGGAGCCGGCCGCGTAACGCAGACGCGGGGCGCGCATCGCGCCCGCGCCTTCCGGAGCGCACACCAATGAAGATCACCCGCTCGCTGTCCCTCGCCGCCCTCGCCGTGACCCTCGCCAGCACGCCCGCGCTCGCCGATGGGGCCAACTGCACGCCCAACCAGGTGGCGGTGTTCGCCAACCGCATCCACGTGCGGTGCACCGCCTCCACCGCCGGGGGCATCTACTTCTTCGCCCTCTCCACGTCGGACTCCGCGTTCGCCAACCGCACGCTGTCGCTGTTCTCCACGGCGCTCGCGGGGGGGCGGCCCGTCTACATCGACTACAACCCGTCCTCCACCTCGGGGGTGTCGCTGGGTTGTCTGTCCTCGGACTGCCGGCTGATCAACTGGGCCGCGATCTACTGAGCGTCTCCCCTCTCCCCTCCACGAGGCTCCTCATGAGATTCCATCGCCTCTGGGCGAGCGCCGCCCTGTTGGGGGCCGCGCTCGCCGCGCCCGATGCCCGGGCATCCCTCTATTGGTACAACGGCGTGCGCGGCGCGACCCCGAGCGTGTGCTTCGTGGGAGACGCGCTCAGCTCCCAGCCCGCCCGGGTCCAGCAGGTGCTCGAGTACATCGGCGACTTCGAGCGCGCCGCGAACATCCGCTTCAACTACCTGGGCACGTGCCCGGCGCCCATCGTGCTGTCCAATGGGAATGACTGGTACGGCGGCGACATCCGGGTGGTGCTGCCCTCCACCAGCGTGCCCTTCACGGGAGCGGTGCCCGGCCAGGGCTGCCCCATGTTCCTGGATGCCAATGGCCAGTACACCGGCGAGAACAATGGCTGGGGGAGCTGGTCGAACGCCCCCGATGACCTCACCGCGAACCGGGGCTGCCGCTACAACCTCAAGCTCGGAAGTGACGCCGACGCCTCCGGTGTCCCGTGGCGCAACCACACCCTGCACGAGTTCGGTCACGCGCTCGGCCTCGCCCACGAGCACGTGCGCGATGACGTGAACACCGCCACGTGCACCGCGGCGGGTTACGGCGGCACCGCGAGCGCGGGGCACATCACCCTGTATGACCGCCAATCGGTCATGCACTACGCGTTCTCCACGTGCGGCATCGATGGCAACTACGGCCAGGATGGTCTGTCCGCGCTGGACCGGCTCGGACTCCACATCATGTACCCGGAGGCCGCGCGCGTGGCCGAGTTCACGGGACGGACCGTCATCCGCTCGAACGAGTGGCTGAGCCTCGCCTCCACCTGGCGCGCGGCGGGCGCGGAGGCCTTCGCCGTGAGTGGCTTCTCCTGGAAGCTGTCGGGGGTGACCTACAGTTCCTCCAACTCGCTGTACACCTCGCTGGGCGCCGGAACCTACCCCTTCCAGCTCGCCTACACGGACTTCCTCGGCAGGAGCTACGCGTATTCGGGCTCGGTCCAGGTGCTCACGCCCCCGGACTACTCGGCGCGCATCGTCACTCCCGTCGCCGCCCGGTTGCCACTGATGTGAGGCCCGGGCGGCCGGGGCGGCTCACTCCGCCTCGGAGCGCCCGGTGAAGGGCACGTCCAGCACCGGGAGCTTCGTGGCGCCCGGCAAGTCGTAGTGCCACCACTCCATGGCGTTGCGCTTGAAGCCCGCGCCCTCCATGGCCGCGCGGAGGATCTCCCGATGCTCGCGCGAGGCCTTCGTGCCACCCGGGTAGCCGTGGTGCGCCGCGCGCTCGAAGGAGTCGAAGGGCGTGGGCATCTCCACCTCGGCACCGTCCGCCGTCACCAGCGTCAGGTCCACCGCCGCGCCCCGGTTGTGATTGCCCCCCTTCTTGGGGTTGGCCACGTAGCCCGGCTTGGGCATGATCTTCCACATCTGCCATTGCACCGCGATGGGCCGGTAGCAGTCGTAGACCTTCAGCCGGTAGCCCTGGGCGCGCAGCGTGTCCGCCGCCTTCTTCAAGCGCTCGGCGGTCTCGGGCAACAACAGACACCGGGCGCCGTCCGGGTACACCTTCTGCTTCAGGAAGTTGTCCGGGGTGGCGTAGCGCATGTCCACCATCAGGTCCTCCACCACCTCGGTGGCATCCACCACCGGCGAGCCCGCCGCGGCGAGCCACAACCCCAACAACCCGTTCGCGAGTCCCCCCATGGCTCAGGCTCCCGTCGTGTAGCGCGTGGGGTCCGGCACCCCCGCCTGTTCGAAACCCCGGCGCCGCAGCGAGCAACTGTCACACCGCCCGCACGCCCGGCCCTGCGCATCCGGGTCGTAGCAGGAGTGCGTCATCCCGTAGTCCACGCCCAGTCGCACGCCCTCGCGGATGATGTCCGCCTTGGTCATCCCCGACAGCGGCGCGTGCACCCGGAAGCGCGTGCCCTCCACGCCCGCCTTCGTCGCCAGCGTCGCCATGGCCTCGAAGGCCCGGATGAACTCGGGCCGGCAGTCCGGGTAGCCGCTGTAGTCCACCGCGTTCACCCCGATGTAGAGGTCGCTCGCGCCCACCGACTCGGCCAGCCCCAACGCCAGCGAGAGGAAGAGCGCGTTGCGCGCCGGCACGTAGGTGACGGGGATGCCGTGGGACATCTCCTCCTCGGCCCGATCCTTGGGCACGTCGATGTCCGCGGTCAGCGCCGAGCCGCCCACCTGCCGCAGGTCCACCGTCACCACCCGGTAGTCCGTGACGCCCATCGCTTGGGCCACCCCGCGCGCCCGCTCGAGTTCCACCGCGTGCCGCTGCCCATACGCCACCGCGAGGCACACCGGCTCGAAGCCCGCCGCCTTCGCCATGGCCAGACAGGTCGTCGAGTCCAGCCCGCCCGACAGCAACACCACCGCCTTCTTCTTACTTGCCAGCATTGAAACGCCGCTCTCCTTCCACGCCGTACACCGCCGTGCACGACGTCGTGCAAGTGCAGACCCCACTCGTGCCCGGGAGGAAGGTCACCTTCAAGTTCCCACAGGCCCTCTCGGCGTCATACCCGTTCACCGTGGGGCCGGGCGCCGAGCCATCCGGCAGGCCCCCATCCGTGGGCAGGTTCACGCACCAGCTCCCCATCGCCTGGGTCTGGCTGTCGCTGAGCACCACCACCGACAGCGTCTCCTCCATCTGCGCGCCCTGGCACGTCTCGCCACAGCTCGGCAGCGGAGCCCCGGAGCGCTGGACGGACACGTAGCGCTGGGTCGCCGGATCATAGGTGGCCTGGCGCGAGAAGCCATTCACCGTGAGCCACGCGCCCCCATCCACGCTGTCGCGCGAGAAGGTCCCCGAGAAGTCGAAGCCCCCGTCGACGAGCCGGCCGAAGTCCGGGCTGCCCGCGTCGCAGTCCGTGCTCGCCCAGTCCGCCTGCGCATGGAAGCTGAACAGGCCCACCACCACGTCCCCCGGGTACACCGTCTCCGCCACACAGGCGGAGGCCACGAACGCGAGCAGGGGCAACAGGAGCGGACGGCGCGGGAGCGGCATGACCTTTCGACCTTACACGGACTCCAGCGCCGCGCGCGCCACCGCGTGGAAGGCCGGGTTGTCGCGCAGCACCGCCCCCACGTCCAGCCCGGAGGGATCCGAGCCCCGGACCTCGGGCGACAGGTGCGCCAGCACACGCGAGGCGGCGAGCGACGCGGGTACCGCGCGGAAGGCCTCCACCGCCGCCTCGTCGAAGCCGGGCACCGGACCGGGCCGGCTCAGCGCCTCGCCCGAGGCGCCCAGGCACAGCGCCAGCGCGCACAGGTAGCCCAGCTCCACCAGCCCGAAGCAGGCCAGGGCGCCCACGCCCACCACCAGCTCCTCGGACGAGGCGAGGTACGCCTCCGCGCCGCCCGCCGGGGCCAGGAAGACGCGCACCCCACCCGCCCCCAGCGACTGGAGCGTGAGCTGCAACGCCGTGTGCAGCCGGGGCATCGCCTCGGCCGTCACCGCGACCACGTCGGGAGGCAGCGCGTGCCGGAAGCCGTCGCGCGGGGACACCGGGGAGATGCTCACCCCCGGGGCACTCGCCGTGCTCGACACGAGCGCCGCGCCGAAGCCGTCCACCCGCGCCACCTCCACGGGGATGTCGTCGCTGGCGGCCAGCGCCTCGGCGAACAGCGTCCACCCATCCGCGTCCGCTGGCTGCTTGTGCAACAGCTCCGGCCAGATGTGGGTGGCCAGTGCCGCGCCATGCACCGTGGGCGAGAGCCGCTCGGCCACCAGGCGCTTCATCTCCGGCGAGAGCTGGTCCGCCTGGAACAGGCGCTCGGCCAGGTGCACCGCGAACACCACCAGCTGCGCGTCCAGGTACTGGCGCAGGATGTCCTGCAACTGCTCCGGATCGTCCGTGAGGCGCTCGCGCAGCCGCAGCGCCTCGCCCGTGAGGCCCTGCGCCTCGGCGATGCGCGCCCGCCGCTCCAGCCGCTCGGGAGTCTCCGGCAGCGCCTGGAGCTGCTCGGCCGCCTCGGGCAGACGGCCCAGCGCCTCGTAGGCCTCCGCCAACCGCTCGCGCCACAGCCCCATGGCCGCCGGGCCCGCGAGCACCGCCGCCAGTTGCTGCGCCACCTCCACGACGCGCGCGTGGTTGCGCTCCTCCTCGTACAGGGGCAGCAGGAACTCCAACGCACGCACCGTGCCCGGCGCGTCCACCAGCGCCTTCTCGAAGGCCTCGCGGGCGCGCACCTTGTCGCCCGCCCACATCAGCATGTCGCCCTGCTCCACGTAGAGCTCGCCCCGCGCGCGCGGCTCCGTCTCCAACAGGATGAGCAGGCCCAGCGTGTCCGCCGCGTCCGACGTGAGACCCCCGTCCCGCTGCAACCGGAAGCGCTCGCGCAACAGCTTGCCCCGCCGCTCCGGCCACCCATCCGCCGCCTCGGCCAGGGCCTCGACGCGCTCCGGCACGGGCAGCGCCCGGACATACGTCAGCACCGCCTCGGCCAGCTCCGCCGGAGCACTTCCCAATCCCGGCAGCAGGCGCCACAGCCGCTGCTTGAAGTCCGGCACCGCCGAGAGCGGCTCCAACGCGCGCAAGCGCAGCTCCACCGGCGCCGACTCCGCGTTGACCACCTCGTCGCGCAGCCACGTGGCCAGGGCCTCGTCCCTCGGCGCGATCAGCTCCGCCAGCCGCAGCAGCCCGTCCAGCTGGGCGCTGTCGCGCAGCATCGCAGTCAGCCGCGTGAGGTGGGCCTCCTCCGCGCCGCCCGTCTCCACCATCGCCCAGAGCGCCTCGCGGATCCGCGCCTCGTCCCGGGCCCCCTCGGCGAGCGACAGGGCTCCAGCAAGGTCCCCCGACGCCAGCACGGCCGCGAAGCCCACCTCGGCGGCGCGGACGGGGGACTCCAGCCGGAGGAAACGCTCGGCGACCCCCCGCGAGTCCACGGCCGGGGAGGACGCACTGGCCAGGCGCTCGAGCACCTCGAGGGCCTCGGCGCGCTCGCCCGCGGCCTCCCAGAGGTCGACGAGGTCCAACTGCAACGCGGGGCGCTCCTCGGCGGACACGAGGCGGACGGCCTGGGCCAGGGCCTGGGCCGCGCGCCGGGACTCGCCCAGGGCCCGGTGCAGCGCGGACACCCGGCGCAGGGCCTCTCCATCTGGAGCAACGGACACGGCGGACCAGGCCGCGCGCACCGCCTCCGGCAGACGGCCCGCGGACTCGAACTCGCGCACCGCCGCCCACAGCCACTGGGTGCGCTCGGCGTCGGGGAGGATCTCCGCCCGCGCCAGGTACACCTCCGCGAGCCGTCCCGGGTTCTCCACGAGCAGCGGCTCCAGCGCCTCCAGCGCCTCCTTGTAGCCCGCCCCCGAGGCGCCCCGGGCGACCACGGCCTCCAGGGCCTCGCGGGCGGAGGACTCGTCCCCGGCGGCCCGCGCGAGCGACGCCAGCTCCAGCCGCAACAGGGAGGCCTCGTCGGCGTCCTCCGTCACGCCGATGAGGCGCGTGAGCACGTCGCGCAGCGCGGCCTGCTCTCCGCGCGCGCGCAGCCCCACCAGGCGGCCCCGGAGCGCGGGGAGGTTGTCCGGGTCGGCCTCGGCGGCACGCTCGCGAAGGGCCGCGGCGCGCGAGGCATCATCGAGCTGCTCGGCGGCGACCTCGGCGGCGGCCAGGAGCAGCTCCGCGGCCCGCGAGCCCCCCGCGGCCTGGGCCCCGGCCTCGTAGACGGCGACCAGGTCCGCCGGACGGCCCAGGGAGCGCAGCCCCCGCACCGCGCGGTCGATGATGGTGGCGTCCGCGGGACGCAGGCGCATGAGGTGCAGCAGCGCGTCGATGGCGTCCTTGGGGTCGTCGAAGAGGTCCGCGGCGCGGCGGTACAGCACCTCGGCGGTGGCCGCGTCCGCCTTGCGCGCGAGCTTCAGCGAGGCCCGGTACAGGCCCTTGGAGTCGCCCGTGTGGCCGTAGACCTCGGTGAGCAGGGACAGGGCTTCCTGGCCCCGGGCCCCGTCTCCATCCAGCGACACCACGGCCTCGAAGGCGCGCGCGGCGTCATGGTGGGCCCCCGACGCCAGCGACGCGTGTCCGAGCCGCATCTGCGTGCGCACCCGCAGGGGTACCGGCAGCGAATCCCCCCCGCGGCGAGCAGCCGCCGGTCATAGGGCCACGCCGCGGCCGGTCCTCCGCCCTCGGCCGCCAGCTCGGCGCGGGTGGCGAGCGCCTCCACGTCGTCCCCCGCGCGCGCGAGCAGCTCATCGAAGGCCTGGGCGGCGAGCAGCGACTCGCCCGCCTTGAGCAGGAGTTCGGCGCGCTCGCGCAGCAGGGGGATGGCCTGCTCGGGACGCACGGCGCCAGCGCGCAGGGCGAGCAACTCCGCCTGGCGGCGCACGTCGCCCGCGGCCCGGGCCCGGAGCAGGTGGAAGGCCTCGGCGCTGGAGGGAGCGAGCTCGAAGGCCTGATCCTCGCACAGCAGCGCGCGCTCCAGGGCGCCCGCCTCGCGGAAGGCCCGGGCGGCGGCGAGGTAGCTCTCCGCGGCCTCGACGGGAGGCTGGCGCTGGGCCCGGCGCATCAACAGCGCGGCGAGCGACTGGAAGTCCTCCGTCTCCGCCAGGAAGGCGCGGTGGCGCGAGTAGCGCGGCTCCTGGAAGGGGTCGGCCTCCAGGAGGAGGGCGTCGAACTCGGCGGCGTCCGCGGATCGGCCCATCTCGTGGAGGAGATCCGCCACCTGCCGGGTCAGGTCCAGGTCATCCGGCAGCGAGGCGCGCGCGGCGAGCAGCGCGATGGCGGCGGCATCCGGACGCCGGGCGCGCTCGCGGTAGAGCGTGGCGGCCCGCATCAACAGCTCCGCGCGGCGAGCCGGCTCCTCCACGCGGGAAGCGGCGTCCTCGAACCAGGCGGCCAGCTCGGCCACCCGGCCCTCGCGCTCGAGCAGCTCGCACAAGAGCGTCTCGGCCTCCTGGAGGGAGCGATCCTGGAGGAGCGCGTCGCGCAGGAAGCCCTCGGCCTTGTCCGTGTCCCCGAGCTCGTCGAGGAAGAGGCGCGCCAGCCGCAGCAGGGAGCGGGCCCGGGCGGGGGTGGCCGGCATGAGCGGCAGGGCGCGCTCGAGCCACCGGGCCTCGGCGGCGGCATCGTTCCGGCGGCTCGCGAGCTCCATGCCCATGCGCGCCGTGTCGAGCTGGGCGAACAGCGCGTAGGAGCGCTCCAGCGCGGCCTCGGCGGCGGACATGTCCAGCTTCACGTCGCGCAGCATCTCCGCGCGGTGGCGCTCGCAGGCGGCGGCCTCGTCCTTGCGGCCCTCCTTCTCCAGCAGGAAGCACAGCGCCTTGAGCGAGCGCATGGCCTCGTCCACCCGGCCGGACATCTCCGCCAGGTGCGCGTGCTCGGCGCAGGCGGAGATGGCGGCATCGCGCTGGCCGGCCTCCTCGTTGAGCGAGGCGATGAGCTGAAGCTGCCCCATGAGCTCGGGGAGCTGACCCGCCTCGCGGTGGAGGGCCGCGAGCGCCTCGTGCAGGGGCAGCGGGTGCTCGGCCATGTTCGCCGCCTGGGTGAGCAGCGCGGCGGCGAGGGAGGTATCGGCGAGGGACTCGCGGGCGCGCTCGGACAGCACGACGAGGCGCTGGGCGGTGTGCTCGGAGGGAGGCAGGGCGCGCGCGTGGGTGACGAGCACCTCGAAGGAGGCCCGGGGCTCGTCCTTCTCCAGCAGCGCGGAGAGCCGCTGCACCGCCACCTCGTTCAACGGGCGCTCGGCGAGCAGACGCTTGTAGGCGGACATCGCGCGCCGGGTGTCCCCGAGCTTCTCGGCGAGCGCGCCCAGACGCAGCCAGGCCTTCTCCGAGGCCTCGGCGTCCGAGGAGAAGTCCGCCGCGGCGGCGAGCTGCTCCTGCAGGGGCAGCGCCTCGCGCACGTCGCCATGGAGGAAGAGCAGCTCGGCCAGCTCGGCCAGGTCTCCGTCCCGCGCCGGAACGAGGGCGTGGGCCCGGCGGGCCAGATCGAGCGCCCGCGACATGTCGCCCGCGGCCCGGGCATGGGTGCTCGCCTCGCGCAGCAGGGACGCGGCCTCGTCCGGAGGCAGGAGCCCATCCTCCACGTCGAGCAACTGCGCTGCCTCGGTGGAGTTGCCCCGGCTGGCGGCGAGGACCACGAGGCGGCGGCGCAGCGCGCTGTCCGTCGGGGTGAGCCGCAGCGCCTGGCGCAGGGCGGCCTCGGCGGCCTCGGGTTGCGCGAGGCGCTCCAGGTACAACGTGCCCAGCTCGGAGTAGAGGGCGGTGGCCTCGGCGGGCGGGGCGTGGGGGGCCTCGGCGGCGAGCAGGGCCGTGAGCCGCTGCCAGTCCTCCAGGTCACGCAGCACACGCTGGAGCCCGGCGGTGGCCCCGGAGTGGCGGGGAGCGAGGGCGAGCGCCGCCTCCAGGCCCCGCGCGGCCTCTTCACGCTCTCCGGCCTTCTCCAAGAGACGGGCGCGTGAGAGCAGTGCCTCCACGCGGCGGGAGACGGGCCCCTGACGCGCGGCCTCGGCGAGCGCCTCCGCCTCGGCGGTGAGCTGCCCGTCGCGGTGCGCGAGCGTCGCGAGGGCGAAGAAGGCATCACAGCGCTCGGAGGGGGACAGGGACAGGGACACGGCGGCGAGCAGGGCCTCGCGGGCCGGGGCGCGCGCGTCCTTGTCCATGAGCGACGAGGCGAGCGCGAGCAGCCGGGAGCGGGCGCTCTCGGCGAGCTCCGGCTCGGTGGCGAGCACGTGGCGCCAGGCCACCAGCTCGTCCACGTCCTCGCCCTCCTCGCGGGCGATGGCGGCGAGGGCGAGCCACAGGGGCGCGGGCCGGCGGGACAGGCGCGTGGCGGCGAGGAAGTCGTCGCGGGCGACCTGGGCGCGGCCGGCGTTGCGGTGGAGGGCGGCGCGGCGGGCGAGCAGCTCGGCACGGGCCTCGCCCTCGGAGGAAGAGATGAGCGTGCCGAGCAGGGTGAGGCGCTCGACCTCCTGTTGGGCGGTGCCCGAGCCCGCCGGGGGCAGCAGCTCCAACAGGGCCTGGGTGGCCCAGGTGTCCAGGGGCTCCTCGGCGAGCAGGCCGCGCAGGGCATCGGCAGCCTCGGCGTTGCGGCCCTGGGAGAGACACAGCCCGGCCAGCTCACGGCGGGCGGCGCGGCGCGCGTCTCCGGTGAGACGGGGCCAGAGGGACAGGAGCAGGTCCGCCAGCGGCTCGTGCGCGCCCGCCTGACGGTGGAGGCCCGCGAGCTCCAACTGGGCCTCGAGGTCCTCGGGGGCGAGCGAGCAGTAGTGCCCGAGCAGGCGCCGGGCGGCGTCGGGGCGGCCGGCGCGCTGGGCGGCGGAGGCGGCGCGGCGCGTGAGCTCCAGCAGCTCGTCCTCGCGCGGGGCGTCCGGGTCCGTCGCGGGCAGCACCAGCACCGCCTCGAAGTCCTCCAGGGCGGCGCGGGGATCCGCCTGCATGCGCAACTCACCCCGGCGCATGCGCGCGGGAGCGAAGGAGCCATCGCGCTCCAGGGCCTCGGCGAGGAAGGCTTCCTCGCGACTGGTGCCCAGGGAGAGCACGGAGGCGCGGAAGAGGAGCCGGGCCCCGGCGCGGGGCTCGGGCACGAGCGCGGCCTTGCGCGCGAGGAGCCGGGCGGCCTCCAGCTTCTCGCCGCGCTCCAGCTCCAGCTCGGCGAGCGCGTCGAGGGCCTCGGCGGCGAGCGGCCCGGTGGGGCTCGCGTCCAGGGTGGACGACAGGCGCAGGAGCGCGGGGCCCTTCTCGCCGCGCTCGAGGAGGGCGCGGGCGCTCTTGAGGAAGAGGGGCGCGGCCTCCGCGGCGCGGTCGGCGGCGGCGAGCGCCTGGGCGCGCGAGGCCCACAGCTCGGCCAGCTCGCGCGTCTCGCCCGCCTCGGCGTAGAGGGCCTCGAGCCGCTCGGCCAGGGCGTCATCCAGGCGGCGCAGCGGGAAGGCCTGGGAGTAGGCGGTGATGGCGGCCTCGCGGTCTCCGGCCAGCTCACACGCGCGGCCCAGACGGGCGCGGATGTCCGCGAGGCGATCGGGGGCAGTGGTGCGGGGCAGCGTGGACAGCAACGTCTCCAGGGCGCGCCGGGCGTGCTCGGGGCGCTCGCAGCGCAGGGACAGGTCGGCCAGCTCCAGGAGCACGGCCTGCTCCGGCGCCAGCCGCGCGGCCTTCTCCAGGGCCACGAGCGCCTCGCCGAGCCGGCCCAGGCGGGCTTCCAGCACGTTGGCCAGCTCGCGCAGCGCCGCCGACGCGAGCCGCTTGTCGCCCTGCGCCTCGGCCACGCGTGCCCGCTCCTGGAGGGCGACGGCGAGGCCCGCCATGTCGGCGCGCTTGCGCTGCAGGGCGCACAGCTCGCCCAGGGTGGTCAGGTCATCCGGCTCGGACTTGAGCACTTCCTGGAGCGCGGAGGCGGCGAGGTCCAGGTCGAAGGCGAGATCCCTCGCGGCCACGGCGAGGCGGCGGTACTTGCGCGCGCGCTCGGCGGGCTCGGGGGTGAGGCGCGCGAGGGTGGACAGGCACCGGGTGAGCAGACCGCCATCGCGGCGGGCCTCGGCGATGGAGAGCAGCGACTCCAGGGCGGGGGCGTGCTGGGGGTCGGCCTCCAGCGCGGAGGTGAGGAGACGCTCGGCGCGCTCGGGCTGCTGGAGCCGTCCGCGGTAGAGCTCACCGGCCTCGGCCCAGAGGGCGGCGCGGCGACCGGGCTCCTCGTGGACGGCGGCGGCCTTCTCCAGCGCCTCGGCGAGCTCCAGCATGCGGCCGGTGGCGCGGAAGTAGGGAATCAGCTCGTCGAGCGCGACCGCGTCGCGGGGATCCAACGCGAGCGCGGCCTCGAGGTGCTCGCGGGCGCGGGCGGGGTCGCCGAGCTTCGTGCGCGACAGACGGGCCAGGGCGTGGTGGCTCTGGTGGGCGGCGCGGCGGACGGACTCCGAGCGCGGAGAGGGGCCGGCGAGCTCCAGGGCCTGCTGGTAGCCGGCGAGGGCCTCCTGCAACTTGCCGAGCGTCTCGGCCACGCGAGCGGAGGCGAAGAGGGCCTCGGGCTCGTGGGGCAGGAGCGAGGCGGCCTCGCGGTAGCGCAGGAGGGCGTTGTCGGGCTGTTGCAGGCCCTCTTCCCACACGCGGCCGGCGAGCAGGTTGGCGCGGCCGACGCGGTCCAGCTCGTGGCGGGCCATGGCCACTTCGCGCAGACGGTCCAGGGCCTTGAGGGCGCGCAGGTGCTCGCCGCCGCGGTGGCACAGGTCGCCGAGCAGGAGCAGCGCATCGGGATGATCCGGCGAGAGGCGCAGGGCGGCCTCGCAGTGCAGACGGGCGCCGGCGACGTCGTCCTCGGTCTGGGCGCACAGGTCCGCGAGGTGCACGTGGGCCTCGGCGGCCTCGGAGGGATCGCGGGCGAGCGCGGCGATGCGGCGGTAGGCGCGCACGGCGCCGGCGCGGTCGCGGCTCTGGTCGGCGGCGCGGGCGAGGGCCTTGAGCGAGGGGAGATGATCCGGCCGGAGCCCGAGCACCTCGTGGAGGGCCTTCACGGCGACCTGGGGGGCGTGGTCGCGGGCGGCGCGGGCGGCGGCCTCGGCGGAGAAGAAGGCGGCGGCCTCCTCGGAGGCGCGACGCGAGAGGGCGCACAGGGCGAGGTAGCGCTCGGCGGCGCGGGCGTGCTCGCCACGGCGCTCGCGCACGACGGCCTCGCCCCAGAGGGCGGCGGGGCTCTTGTCGCGGCGGCGCAGGAGGGTGGCGGCGACGTCGAGGGCCAGGTCATGGGCCTGGGGGTCGGCGACGAGGAGGGAGAGGAGGCGCTCGGCGGCGAAGGGGTGGGCGTCCTGGGCGTCACCGGCCTGGAGAAAGGCGTCGCGGGCCTCGGCGAGCTTGCCCTGGGCGAGGAAGGCCTCGGCCTCGGCGAAGGCGCGCGAGCCTTCCAGGGCGAGCAGCAGCTCCTCGTCGGGGGGAGCGGGAGGAGGCATGCCGCCGGCGGCGAAGCGCAGACGCAGACCCGCGGGGCCGACCTCGGCGGAGGACAGGCGCGCGGTGTCGAGCACGGGCATCTTGAAGCCGCGGCTCACGGCGGCGCGCTGGCAGAGGGCGGGCAGCACGCGGGTGGAGAAGCCGGTGGCGCCGCGCACCTCCACCTCGGGCAGGAGGCCGAGCTGGGCCACGCTGGCGGCGAGCAGACCGGGGATCTGCACGGACGGCGTGGAGGAGAAGCCGTACAGGCGCACGTCGTAGACGTAGAGGGCGAGCCGTTCGCCATCGGCGTCGAAGGCGAGCTTGAAGGTGACGGGGGTACGCTCGGGGGGCTGGAGGACGGCCTGGCCCTCGAGGTAGCCGGGGCGGAAGTGCAGCTTGAGGTCCCCGAGGCCCGCGACGCGACCGGCGAGCTCGGCGACCTTGCGGGCCACGAGGTCCGCATCGACGTGCAGTTCGAGGAAGCCGAAGAGGAGCTTCTTGCGCTGGTAGCGGGAGGCGCCGGCGCTGACGTTGAAGGGGAAGGTGACGTCGGGGATCTGCAGGGCGAAATCGGCGATGGACAGCCCGGGCGCCAGCTCGAGGGAGGGAAATCCGACGAAGGCACGGCGATCCAACAGGCGCAGCTCGGGGGCAGCGGCGTTGGAGTCGGGCGCGGGCTTGAGGGTGTCGCTGTCGGTGGCCATCGAGGGGGGATTTCGGAGGGACCACGCAGCGTAGCATGGGGTGCAACCCCCTGGAATTTTTGCCCTTCTCCCGCCCGGAAGGCAGCCGGAGGACCCTCGAAGTGAGCCTGGCGGCACGCTGGGGGGCGGGCCGAGTTGGAGAGGAGCACCGTCTCATCCACGAACCGCACCTGGGACTGCCCACACAGCCTGCGCGGTGAAATCCTGCGCAGGGGCCAGCACAGCGGGCTTGTTCTTGACCCCAATGCAGCAGTTGCTAATCCCCTGCCACCCCCCTCATGGCAGAGCCTGGGCAAGAGTGTACCCTAGGGGCTACACGACCACTCCACTGGTCCAGGCGCGGCTCTTCTAGCCCTCCAACCATCATCCTCGCGCCTCTCTGCACCATCCCACGACCATCCAACTGGGCACCATCCGTACAATACGCTGCTGCTGATAGGCTACTCCCTACTTAGCCCCCTTGCTCCTCTTCGTCCTCTTCGGTACCCACTACTCCCCTCGCGAGTGCCTTGGGGCGTCGCGCCAACCATCGCCTTCTTTTGGTTCGGAACGATTCCCTCAAAAATCAGCGCAGACTCCTATACGTCATGTAATATAGACATACCGAATCATCAGGAGGACACATGTACGTCAAAGAAGTACGGATCGAGAATGTGCGTGGGTTTCGATCCGGGGACCTCGCAGTCAACCTCGACCTAACACGCCCCGGCAAGGACAAAAAACTCGCTGGCTGGACTGTGATTGCTGGTCGTAATGGTGCAGGAAAATCTTCATTTTTGAAATCTATCGCACTGTCGATTGCTGGTCCTTCAGCGGCCAGAGCGCTTCAGGAAAGTTTCGCTGGCTGGATACACTCAGGAGCTCCAATTGGCTCAGTCGCCACACAAGTAGTGCCCGCTGAATTCGATCAGTTCGAAAAAACCGGTCGTCGTCCGTCTACCTTTTGGACTGGTCTTGAATGGGAAAAACACGCCGAAGGTCCGGAGCCAGCCCTTCGCTCCATAGATGAGCTCAACACAAAGGGCAGACAGGCGCCTCGACGCGGGCCCTGGTCTGACAATCCTATCGGATGGTTTGTCGCTGGCTATGGACCATTCCGCCGTCTTACAGGCCATGCCTCTGACGCACAGCGGTTAATGGTGGGACCCAAGCGTATAGCGAGACTCGTCAGCCTGTTTCGGGAGGATGCATCCCTAGTTGAATGCATACAATGGTTAAAAGACATCTACCTTCGCAAACTCGAAGACAAATCCAACAACGAATGGAAATGGCTCCTAGATGGCATACTGCACTTGCTCAACGATGGATTGCTGCCCGAGGGAGACAAAGTTGTAAAGATCGATTCTGAAGGCCTTTGGATCTCTCGCGGAGAAATTTCACTTCCACTTAGAGAACTTAGTGACGGCTATCGCACCATTGCCGCCCTAGTCGTAGACTTGGCACGTCAAATCTACGACTGCTACGGAGAATTCAACCTCATCACCCCTGACAATGACACAGGACCCTGGGTGGTTCCATATTCCGGCGTTGTATTGATTGATGAGATCGACGTCCATCTTCACATTTCGTGGCAACAAAAAATCGGATTTTGGCTCAAAGAGCACTTCCCAGCGATTCAGTTCCTTGTCACAACGCATAGCCCATACATCTGCCAGGCAGCAGATCCTGCAGGACTCATCCGCCTACCGGCGCCCGGTGAAAACGAGCCCGCCAAGCACGTTGCAGAAGATCTATTCACCACGATCGTCAACGGAAGCACCGACGACGCGGCAATGACCGAACTATTCGGGCTTGAGAGAACCTATTCCAGCAAATCCGAAGAGCTTCGCAAGCATGTTGCGCAACTGGAAGCCCGACTCATAAAGGGCAATGCTTCTCCTAAGGAGCGTCAAGAACTCAGGCAACTTGTAGAGCAACTTCCCAAGAGGGGTAGTTCCGTCGTCCAACAACTCTTGCTTGGCCTTACGTCAAAACCATGAGAAAATTGACTCGCGCCAATCTAAGTCCAGAGGCAAAATCACTCCTGGCAAAACGCACTGCTCGCGTGGCAGCAGCAAAGGACCCCAAAGCAGAAGCCAAGAAGTTATGGGCACAGCAACGAGTCAAAGCATTCAGAGAAATCCGGATGCTCCTGGCCAAAATGGCCTCTGGACGAGAACGCTGCATGTACTGCGAAGACAGCCGCGGCACAGACATTGATCACTTCTGGCCCAAGGCAGACTTTCCAGATCGCGCATTCGAATGGACCAACTACCTCTGGGCTTGTAGCCATTGCAATAGCAACCAAAAGCGCGACCAATTCCCAAGAGACAGTTCCGGAAATCCAGAACTAATCAATCCTACAGTCGAAGATCCTTCTCATCATTTGGTACTCTCCCCAAGTACTGGAAAATACCAGTATTTAACCACCAAAGGGCAGAAAAGCTGTACTGTTTTCGGCTTGAACCGAGGATTTCTAGAGGAGGGCAGACAAGACGCTTGGGTAGCACTTCAGACTCTTTTACCCAAATACGCCGAACTTTCTGCTCAGTCACAAGACAAGAGAGCAGCTGAAATCCGCCGCGTGGTCACAAGGCATCCATTTTCAGCCGTTTTGGCTACACTGCTGCACTTAGCAAGTGGTCCAGGCTCTACCCTACTAAGCCCTGAGTGCTTAAAGGCTGTTTTGAGCCACCCCGAAATCCAAACATGGATCCAGTGAAGTCCCACGCTCACAAAATGTCCGATAAACTCGGACTACGCGCTCCCGGGGAAGGAATCAAAGAACTCGCACGCTACTTGGACCTCATCATCGAGAGTGACGTGCGCTCACGGCTTGACTGATTGAGGCAAGGGGTCTTCCTTACGCACAGGCAAGTAGCACTTGCCCTGGTACTCCGCCTGCTTACGAGAGCAGGGAGGCTTCTTCGCGAGTTCCACCCAACAGCCCTTGTTGATCTCTACCTCCCCATTGTCGGCCTCGCAGGGTGCTACGGCCTGTTTCGGCACGGGCTTTGAGGGCATGGGGTAGGCAACGACCGCCGGGGAATTGCTCCGGTCGACGAAATTCATCTCCCATTGAGAGGGATTCTCGACCACCACACCGAAATCATCAGGAGTCGGGAGCTTGGAAGCACGCGTCGAGCAAAACCAGATACCGAGACTCGCCGCGAGCACGGCGACCCCAGCGGCGGTGAGCCACGACATGGAAAGCCAACCCCGACGCACATGCGGGCTCCCAGGCCCCAGGCGGCGCACGGGCCCACTGGCGAGGTGAGCGGCTACCTCGTCATCATCCTCCACGCGCTTGAACGCGGCCGACATCAGGACCAGCAGGTTGGTCAGCTCCGACGTGCGCACCGAAGCGGGCGCCTGCTCCACGTCCACGGTCACCGAGTCCCGCTCCGGCTCGTAGACGAGACTCATGCGACAAGGCCCCCCGGGTTGCCACTCCACGTCATCTCTCGGGATGAGCGTCAGGGCCGGAGTGCCCGTGGCCACGTTCCGCGCTTCGCAGAGGCGCCCCAGGCAGGCATCCACCTCGTAGCACCTGC
Source organism: Cystobacter fuscus (assembly GCF_002305875.1). Lineage (NCBI taxonomy): Bacteria > Pseudomonadati > Myxococcota > Myxococcia > Myxococcales > Archangiaceae > Cystobacter > Cystobacter fuscus. Next base: position 10,996,905 of record NZ_CP022098.1, read on the forward strand.
CCTGCTCGAAGAGCCCTGGTCCGCCGCCCTTTCCGTTCTTCTCGTCCGCCATGGTGAGGCTCCTTCCTGGAGACACACAGGGGAGCGGATTTGACCTCTCAAGTCAAGGAGGACCAGGAGCCCTCCGGGGTCAAGTCGTTGCCAGGAGGACGGCGTCGGCGCCGTTCCTCATGCTTGCATCGTGGTTGCTGTCGTGCCCCCTGGAGACCCACCTCCTGCACCACACCGCCCACGAATCGTCCGACACCCGACCATGACTAACAGATCCCAATGCCGCCCCAACGCCCTGTCCCACGCGTACAGCCACCCGTTCACCGCGTAGCGATAGGCGCTGGAGACATCCTCGAAGTACTCTGGGCGAAGGGCGTCGAGGCGCTCGCGCAGGAAGCCTGGGTCGTTGAGCACCTCGCGGTGCTTGAGAGCGGCGTTGGCCCGCACTACGCCAGGAATCACCCGGAGCACGGCATCCAAGCAATCCTCCCGAGTCGCGCGAGACATGCGCTCCACCGTCAGCGCCAGGTGCTCGCGCACCGAAGCGGCACCTCCGGGGCATCACCCTCCGACGCTGAACCGCCGCGAGCGTGGGACCCTGGCGCTGGAGAGATGTCAGGTCAAACGGATTGCAACCCCAGTTGAAGTGGCGAGGGAGGAGCCAGTTGGCTACCGCGCAAGAGCCTCGGCCATCCAGGCCGGGGTGAACGGGCCCGCGTGCGTGCACACCCTCTCACGGTTTGACGTCGAAAGGAGAGCTGGCATGTCCGGAAGACATCGGTGGCCACGACACCTCGTGGTGTTGGCGGTGAAACTGGCGCTGGCCCTGCCCACCGCAGCGAAGGCCCAGTCGCAAGATCAGACGCAGACACCAGGTCATGCACAGCCGCAAGATCAGGCGCGGACACCGGGTACCCGCCCCCCCACCGAGAGAACGGTCCGGCTCAATGCCCAGGTCCGGCAGGAACTGCCCTTCTCCAACACACAGGACTTCGAGGACGCCAGGCGCGGGTTCATTGGAACCGAGCCCGACCTCACCATCACGGACAAGGACGGCAATGTCGTCTGGAGCCTGAAGCCCTACCAGTTCATCCAGGGCCGGGAGGCGCCCCCCACCGTCAATCCCAGCCTGTGGCGGCAGGCCCAGCTCAACATGCAGAATGGCCTGTTCAAGGTCACCGACGGCATCTATCAGGTGCGAGGCTATGACTTGTCGGTGATGACCATCATCGAGGGCAAGACCGGAACCCTCGTCGTCGATCCGCTCATCACCGCGGAGACTGGCAGGGCGGCCTATGCCCTCTACGAGAAGCACCGGGGACAGCGGCCAGTTCGCGCCGTCATCTATACCCACAGCCATGTGGACCACTATGGAGGCGTGAAGGGCGTGGTGTCGGAGGCGGACGTGAAGGCAGGCAAGGTCAGGATTCTCGCTCCGGAGAACTTCCTCGAGTACGCCGTCAGCGAGAACGTCTACGCGGGCAACGCCATGAACCGCCGCTCCGTATATATGTATGGGCCGCTGCTCGACCGAGGGCCGGAGGGACAGGTGGACGCCGGCCTGGGAAAGACCACCTCCGCCAGGGGGACCGTGACGCTCATCCCTCCCACCGACACCATCCGCGAGACGGGCGACAAGCGGACCCTCGATGGGGTGGAACTGGTCTTCCTCATGGCACCGAACACCGAGGCGCCCACGGAGATGATGTTCTACCTCCCGAAGAAGAAGGCGCTGTGCGCAGCGGAGGACGCCACCCATACCCTCCACAACCTCTACACCCTGCGGGGCGCGGAGGTGCGCAGCGCCATGAACTGGTGGAAGTACCTCAACGAGGCCATCGACACCTACGGCGCCAAGGCCGAGGTCGTCTTCAGCTCCCACCACTGGCCGGTCTGGGGAAGGGAGCGGCTGGTGCCATACCTGGAGAAGCAGCGGGATGCGTACAAGTTCCTCAACGACCAGGCGCTGCACCTGATGAACCAGGGCTACACGATGAACGAGGTCGCCGAGGCCCTGAAGCTCCCGGATGGCCTGAGCCACGAGTGGTTCTTGCGTGGCTACTACGGCTCCGTGAATCACGACGCCAAGGCCGTGTATCAGAAATATCTCGGCTGGTACGACTCGAACCCCGCGCACCTGCATCCCCTGCCCCCCGAGCAGGCTGCCCGTCGTTACGTGGAGTTCATGGGAGGCGCCCAGTTGGTGATGGACAAGGCCCGGAACGCCTACGCGCAAGGCGACTACCGCTGGGTGGCGGAGGTGATGAACCACGTGATCTTCGCGGACCCAGACAACACCCAGGCACGCCACCTCCAGGCGGACGCGCTCGAGCAGCTGGGCTACCAGACGGAGAACGCCACCTGGCGCAACGAATACCTGACGGGAGCCTTCGAGCTCCGCCATGGAGTCCCCAGGACGCCGCACGTGCAGAGCAACAGCCCGGATACCCTCAGGGCGTTGCCCACGGACATGTACCTGGACTACCTCGGCATCCGGCTGAACGCTCGCAAGGCCCTCGGCCAGGAACTGGGCTTCCACCTGCGCTTCACCGATACCCGGGAGAACTACGCCCTCACCCTCCAGAACTCGGTGCTCGTCTATTCCACCAGGAAGCAGCTTCCCAGGCCGGATGCCACGCTCACCCTCACGCGCACGATCCTGGACGACATCAACCTGAAGAAGCTCACCTTCGACGAGGCCGTCTCCTCCGGGAAGATCAAGGTCCAGGGCGACGTACTGAAGTTCAAGGCACTGATGGAGATGCTGGACGACTTTGATCCGTCCTTCGACATCATCACGCCAGGCAAGCCACTGCCGGGCCAGGAACCGATGGGCGTGGGTGGAGCGGGTGGGCAGAAGCCATAGACGTCGAAGCTGACAACCGGTCCGGAGGGTGAATACCGGACAGCACGGCGGCGGATCAACATCAGTGGTTGGAATTCCGCCGCAGGGTGGCGACGGCCTTTCCGATGAGCCTTAAGTGTTGGCAATGAGCCGGGACGAGCGGGTCCACACCCTCGCCGCCGAGGCGCTCGCCGATGAGCGGCGCTATCTGCCCGCCGGGTCTTGAACGAAGACCACCCGGCGCGGCCAAGGGCTCACGCCAGATGGAGGTGCTCCAGCTCAGCTCTTGGCCGTCGGCGTCGCTGGTACCTCCGCCTCGGACAAACCTCACGGGGTTCCACGGCGTCTTCGCTCCAGGCGCGAAAGCGCGGCCATTTCTGCTCCCTCGAGTGGGAGAGGAGGAGGGGGCAGGGGCCAGCAAAGCCGTGGGCTGCACCGATCAGCGGGTGAATTCTTCTCTCCGAATGAGCCCATCGTCGGGCACTTCGTAATAGTCACCCTGACTGCCCAGGTAGATGTGCGCCTTCGGCGTCAGGCCGGTCGGGGCGTCGAGTGTCCCCGCGCAGATCGACATCTTCGGCACGCCCTCCTCGTCCCAGAACAAGCTCGACCCGCACTCACCACAGAAACCCTTGCGCACCGTTGCAGACGCCGCGTACCACCTCAGCCCGCGCTGTTCAGTCAATTCGACCCCGGGCCGGTCGACGGCGGTGTAGGCGCCGACGTGCCCGTGCCATCGACGGCACTTCGAGCAGTGGCAGAACGTCACCGGCGTGAGCTCGAGGGTGATGCCGTACCGCACTGCGCCACATGCACATCCTCCGGTCTTCATCATGCGTCGACGTATAGCAACACCGCGAGTCTCAGCACCACGCCAACTGGGGGGTCCCCGAGCTCACGGTGTCCACGCGCCCGGTGTGAAGCCCAGCCGGACGGCGGACGGCTGGCGCCGTGTGACGCCCTTCACCTCCAGCGAGTGAACCCACGCACAGCGAGGGAGTCGGGGCAGTGCGAATGTTCTCGGCACGTGGCGCGCTCCCCGACACGCCGAGCTGCGTCCACCGCTGAAAGGCTCATCATGACGTCCTCCAAGAACGCCCTCTCACTCAAGCTGCTCGTCCTCACCGTCCTGGCTCCAGTCCACATCGCCCTGGCGGACAACCCGGATTGGATGCGCTGGCTGGCGGACTCCACCAGCCTGGCCGCACTCTCCATTCCTGGCACCCACGACACCATGGCCAACCAGGCGGACTCGGCGAGCTCCTTCGAGAGGCCTGGCTACCAGGGCACCCAGGCCCGGTGCTACTTGAAGTCTGGCATCCCCAGTCCCACCATCAATTCCAACACCATCTCGGGAACGACCCTGTCGAACCGCAACACCGGGCTCGTCTCCGGGTGGATCGAGACCAACGTCGACCGCGGGGGGCAGGACTACCGGAACTTCGAGATGCAGGAGGCGCGTCCTGAAAGCTGCCGTGAGGCGTGCATCGCCGAGGCCCCGCACTGCAAGGCCTTCACCTATGTGAAGCCGGGGTTCAACGGCTACCTTGCCCGGTGCTACCTCAAGTCCGGTGTGCCAGCGCCGACCCCCTCCGCGGGCTGTGACTCCGGCGTCATCGACAAGCCGTAGAGGGTTGCTCGCGAGTCGACAGGTAACCCCGAGGCCGCGCCGGATGCGTAGCGCATCCCTCCAGAGCCGCCAGGGTGTATTCCGAGCTCAAGGAGCCAGTGCCGCACCTGGCCCCGGCGCGAGGGCCACCCCAGGCCGCGTGGTGTTGAGGCGCAAACCGCCAGCGCCAGGAGAGCCAGACGCCACGCATTGGCGTTGCGTTCCAACGGTACCGTGTGGACCCAGGCCCCCGCGAGGGTCGTCTGAACATGGCGTTGAGCTGCGGTCGCCGACGTCGGCCTTCACCCCCTGTGCGAGCCCATGGCGCCCCAGGCCGAGTCGCACTTCTGCCGGAAGCCTCCACTCCGTCCATCCTTCGCCCCATCTGAGGAGTGGGGCCGGGCTTGCGGCTTCTCGCGGGAAGCTGGCAGCAGGGCCCTACTGCACACGTCACTGGCACACCGCCCAGGATTGATTTGGCAGCGCGGACGTGGTCATGCTCTGGCCAACCCCGCTGCACGGGAGACGCTTGGCCATGGACTTCACTCGGCGCGAATTTCTTGTCACGACGGCGACCCTCGCTGGTGCTTCGATGCTACCCTTGAGTGCACGAGCGCAAACGGCGAAGTACGTCCGCTACAATGTGACGTCCGCGAAGGGCAAGGAGATGCTCAAGAGCTACGCCAAGGGCATCCAGGCGATGCTCGCGCTGCCGGCGAGCGATCCGCGCAACTGGTTCCGCAACGCCTTCGTCCACTTCATGGACTGCCCACACGGCAACTGGTGGTTCTACGTCTGGCACCGGGGCTACGTAGGGTACGTCGAGGAGACGATCCGCTCGCTCAGTGGCGATCCCACCTTCGCCTTCCCATACTGGGACTGGACGGAGCTGCCGCAGATTCCCGACGAGATGTTCGAAGGCGTGCTGACGCCGACCGACGCGGCGTATGCGCCCTACACCAAGGACATCGACACCTTCACTGCGTTCATCCAGCCGTCGCTGGAGGCCTACTGGAAACAGCTCAACCCCACGCAGCTCACGCAGATGGCCGCTCGCGGCAACAACAGCTTCGAGCTGCTCTGGGCTGGCGTCATTGGCAAGGACCCGAGCACGGGCGTCATCGACCCGGGCAACGCGGCTTTCGCCACGAACGCCAAGGCGCGCTACCTCACCCGTGACAACGCGAAGCTCGATTTCAAGACAGCGCAGGCCGTGTCCTGGTCGGTGATCGGCCCCGGGCTTCAACCAACCCAGTTCTACAGCGATGACGTGACGCGGAGCTTCTCCAGCTCCAAGACGCCATCACACGTCACCATGCCAGGCTCGACCACCCAGTTCTCCGTGCTCGAGGGCCAGCCGCACAACAAGGTCCACAACTACATCGGCGGCGTGGGTCCCTGGAACCCGGGCCCCTTTGGCAACATGACCAACTTCCTGTCGCCCGTGGACCCCATATTCTTCCTGCACCACTCGAACATGGACCGGCTCTGGGACGTGTGGACGCGCAAGCAGCAGCGGCTGAGCATGCCCATCCTCCCGCAGGCCAAAGAACTGGAGCAGTTGTCCAGCGAGCCGTTCCTGTTCTTCGTCCGCTCGGACGGCACCTTCGTGCTCGATGGCAAGGCTGGCGACTACCTGAGCACCGAGCAGTTCGGGTATGCCTACGAGGAGCCGGTCCCGGCTCCGGAGGTGGCACGGCTGCTGGCGGCGACCAAGCCCGGGGCTCCGGCCAAGGGCACGCTCAAGAAGGGCGTTGCCGTCCTTTCCCTCCCCGCGGCAATGACGAAGGCGGCGGACGCCAATGCTCCCGCGCGGCCGGTGGTGGCCACCATCACGGTGTCTCGCCCCACCGAGCCGTCGAGCCCGCGGGAGTTCGACGTGCTGGTCAACGCGCCCGCCGACGTGACCTCGGTGGACGGCGACAGCCCTTACTACGGCGGCACGGTGGCCTTCTTCGGCCCGCCCATGCACGGCATGAAGCACGACTCCACCTTCGCCGTGCCGCTGTCCCCCAAGCTCCAGGCCCTCAAGGCGGCTGCCTCGCCAAAGGGGGCCAAGAGGGCGGTGCAGCTGGAGATCCGCCTGGCGCCCAGCAACGCCAAGGACAAGGCCCCGCCGGCCCTCAAGGCCGCCACCGTCCGGAGGCTCTAACGCCATGGGCTCCTCTCTGGTCGCCCTCGCGCTGCTGTCACTCCTGGCGCTGCCCGCGTGTGCCTCGGCCGCGAGCGGCGAGGTGGTTCTCGCCCTGCCGCGCCCCTTGAAGGCCGGGGAGGCGGCAACGGTGGTCGTGGAGGTCGGCGTCCTCCAGCGCGGACACGAGATCGTCGTCACCACCTCGTCCGGCCAACTGATCGGGACCATCTCGCCCTTCGGCATCCGCCCGGGACAGGCGGCGGGCTCCTACGCGCTGCCCGTTCCGGCGGAGGCCGTGAAGGACGGCAAGCTCTCGCTGCGATTGCGGCTCACCGGAACCGGTGGGCCACCGAGAGCCCCGACCGCTCAGGAGGTCAAGAGTCTCAAGCTCTCCATCACTCCGGCGCCGCCCTGAGCCGGAAGGGGAAGGCCCGGTGCGACGATGCGCCGGGCTTTCTTGTTTCAACACTCCACGAGCTGGCATGGCGAGGCCGCCCATGACGGCGCGGAGGACGGTTCCCGAAGAGGACTCGAGGCCCGCGAGGTGAGGCGCCTTCGGCGGCCGTCAGGTTGTACGCGGACCGATAGTAGCGCCCCGAGGTCTAACCGCCTCCACCACCCCCTACCCCATGCCGAGCTGTGTTGAGAGCGCTCGCCGGGCGAGCAACGGGTGAGGGCCTCTCGAGGTGTCCATGCGCCCGGTGTGGAGCCCGGCGAGCGCAGCCGCATGCCGAACGGCCCGAGCAAGGAGGCCGAGCGGTCGAACCATGTGCCTGGGTTGCGTCCGGCTCTCGAAGGCATACCGCGCATCCAGCCCTGGCCCATCCCACCGTACACACCTTGAAGGGGAGACAATCGCACCAGGAGGCTGTCCATGCGCCCGCGCAGGAAACCCCTCACCTGGCTGCTCGCGGTGAGCGGCCTCTGCATCCTGCCCTCCGTGGGCTCCGGCTGCATCACCTCGGAGGCCGAGGTGGTCTCTCCGCGCACGAGCCCCTCGAGCTCGAGTGTGAGCGGCACGGAGGCCTTCATCGACGAACTCGCGCCGTACGGGCCGTGGCGCGCCCTCCCCGGCGTGGGGCTGGTCTGGAAACCGTCCCCTTCGGTGGTGGGCCCGGATTTCGTTCCCTACGCCACTGGCGGCCAGTGGGTGTACAGCGATGAAGGCTGGACCTTCGCGTCCCAGTGGGACTGGGGCTGGGCGCCGTTCCACTATGGGCGCTGGATCCTGTCGCCCGATGACGGCTGGGTCTGGGTGCCCGGTACGGACTGGGCTCCCGCCTGGGTGGATTGGCGCTCGGGCGATGGCTACATCGGCTGGGCCCCCCTCCCGCCTCCGGGCTTCGCCGTGGAACCCGACTGGACCTTCGTGAGCGAGCGGGACTTCATCCAGCCCAACGTCTACGTCTACCGGCTGCCGAGGGATCGCGCGCAGTGGGCGTACCATCACGCCTCGCCAATCCGGGACCGGAGTTCCCGTTCGAGCGACCATTGGAACCAGGGTCCGGATCCCTCGCGGGTACACGAGGCCACGGGCGTTTCCGTCCCGCGCACGACGCTGAGGCCTCCCCCGCCGGGCGAGGCACCCCAGCCGCCGTCTGGACGGGTGCACCGCGGCAGCCCGCCTCCATCCCGGTCGCGGGGGCGCCTCGCGCCTCCCGTGCCGCGTGAGTCATCTCCCCCAAGGCTGAGCGGGGACCGTGAGCGGGCGCCTTTCGAGCCTCCGGAGGACCATGCGGCGACTCCGATCGGACAATCCCCTCGGCGCGAGCGGCGCGCGGAGCCTCCTCCCGAGACTCCGAGCCATCCGGCCACGCCCATTCAGGAATCGCCCCGGCCCCGGCAACGCGAGGCCCTTCCCTCCGCGCCCCCCAGCCATGCGGCGACACCCATCACGGAGCCCTCGCGGCCCGAGCCCATCCAGCCGCCTCCGGTGGCGCGACCTCCGCCTCCCACGGTGGCGCCAGCAACGCCTCCCTCTCCGGCGGAGCCTCCGGCCCATGCGGCCACTCCCATCGGGACGCCACCACCTCCCGCTCATGCTCCCGCTCCCGCGGCCCCTCCTAAAACCCATGCGGCGACGCCCGTGCAGAAGTGAGTCTCGATTGCCCGCCGGGCCTGGGCCACGCATCGACAGGGAGAGGGGGAAACTGGCAATGTGCGTGCCCCCATGCCCGACTTCTCGATTGCCCGAGGCCCCCTTCTCTTCTGCCTGCTGATGCCCGCCGTCACGAGCGCCGCCACGCTCACGGTCGGACCGGGGAAGACCCATGCCACACCGAGCGCCGCGGCCGCTGTCGCTCGTGATGGAGACGTCATCGAGATCTCCGCGGGCGACTATCGGGACGAGGCCATCTGGAAGGCCCATGGACTGACGATTCGCGGCGTGGGGGAGGGGCGAGCGCATCTCGACGCGGCGGGTCTCACGCTCGCCAATCGCAAGGCCATCTGGGTCATCCAGGGCAACGGCACGACGGTGGAGAACATCGAGTTCTCCGGGGCGAGCGTTCCAGACAAGAACGGGGCGGGCATCCGGCAGGAGGGCTCGGGCCTCACGGTGCGCAACTGCTTCTTCCATGACAACCAGAACGGGGTGCTCGCGGGCGACAAGGCCGACAGTGACATACTCATCGAGTCCTCGTGGTTCGCGCGCAACGGCGCGGGCGATGGCCAGTCGCACAACATGTACATCAACCGGGTGCGCAGCTTCACGTTGCGCTTCAGCTACTCACAAGGGGCAAAGGTCGGGCATCTGGTGAAGAGCCGGGCGTACAGCACCTCCATTCTGTACAACCGGCTGACCAGCGAGGAGGGCAATCCCAGCTACGAAATCGATCTGCCCAACGGCGGGCGGGTGGAGGTGGTGGGCAACCTGATTCAACAGGGGACGGCGGCCGAGAATTCGACCCTCGTGTCGTTCGGAGCCGAGGGGACGACCAACCCCGAGCAGGCGCTCTTCGTGATCAACAACACCTTCGTGAATGACCGCACGGCGGGGGGTACCTTCGTGCGCATCGCCGGCTCTCCGACGGCGCGGATCATCAACAACCTGTTCATCGGCGTGGGCACGCGCATCAGCGGCACGGCGACGCAGGCGTCCAATCTGGACACGGACAAGTCGGGCCTCGTGGATCCGGCGAGCTTCGATTACCACTTGAAGGCAACTTCCCCCGCCGTCAACGCGGGGACGGACCCGGGGACGGACGGAACACAATCCCTGGCGCCCCAGTTCCAGTACGTCCATCCCCTGGGCGGTGAACCGCGCCAGCGCCTGGACGGTGCGTGGGACGTGGGCGCGTTCGAGTACGGCACGCCGCCCTCCCCTTCGACCGATGGTGGGACGCCGGTCGTCCCGGGCTCGCCGGACGGGGATGGGGGCCCCACTCCGGACGCGGGCTGCGGATGCACGACGTCGGGAGCTGCCTCCTCGACCTTCGCGCTCCTCCTGCTGCTGGCGCTGGGGCGGCGACGAATCGTCTGACACCCCTCCGGAGACACCCCTCCGGACACCCGGTCCCCGGCCTCAGCGGGCCAGAAGACGTGCGAGCCAGGCCTCGCGCGCGGCGATGCAGGCCTGGGCGAGTCCTGATTGGGGCGCGATGTCGTAGAACCCGTGGAAGGCGCCGCCCCAGACGTGAAGTTCGCAGTGGCCCCCCGCGGCCCAGATGGCGCTGGCGTAGGCCACGGCCTCGTCACGGAACACCTCGGCGGCCCCGGCGTCGATGAACGTGGGCGGCAGGCCGCTCAGGTCCGTGGCGCGAGCGGGTGCGGCGTAGGGAGACACGTTGTCGGTGCCCCGCCGGTCGCCGAGCACCGCCGTCCAGGCGGTCAGGTTGCTGGTGCGGTCCCAGACGCCGGTGCCCTGGTACTGGTAGGAGGAGACCGTCTCGTTGCGGTCATCGATCATCGGGCACTGGAGCAACTGTCCGGCCAGCTTCGGTCCCTTGCGATCGCGCGCCAGCAGCGTGCTGCCCGCCGCGAGCCCACCGCCTCCGCTGCCGCCGAAGATGACCAGACGATCGGGGTCGAACCTCAGCTCCTCGGCATGCTTCGCCATCCATTCGAGGCCGGCATAGCAGTCCTCGACGGGAATCGGGTCGGGGTGCTCGGGAGCCAGACGGTATTCGACCGTGACGCCCACCGCGTCGTGCTTCATGGCCCAGTCCACCAGCGGGTGGACCGCCGCGAACCGGTTGCACATGACCATGCCTCCCCCGTGGATGTTGTAGATACCAGGGCCGGGCTTGTGATGGTCCTTGCGTGAAATCACCGAGACGACGATGTCGACCCCCTGGTAGCCGGGGATCGTGTAGTCGACGCACTGGACGGGCAGGTCGCCGATGAGCTCCTCGATGGTCGGCATCTTCAACGCCCGGAAATGCGCCAAGCGGTCGGGAGTCATGTTGACCGGCACATACCCCTCCAGGGCCGGGAGGAGTGAAGCGAGTTCCGGGTCGAACGACGGCTGCGCGATCTTGCTCTTCATGAAGACTCCTTGCGTCCAGTGGTAGCCGTTGAAGGCTCTACGCCCGCCTCGACAACACCTGGCATGGTGTCCTGACATGGTGTCAGACACTTTGTACGCTTTGTACGACCGGCTGCGACTCCGGACCCGGCATGCCGAGGGCCGCACGCAGCCGCTCGAGGGCCCACAGGTTGCCGACGATCAGCTCCGCGCGGCATTCGCTGGCGAGGGACTCCTCCTCCCACTGGGTGAGTGCCGCACGGGCCTCCGTTTCCCGTCCTTCCGCGAAGAGCACGGCGGCCTCCGCGAGCCGGGGGTAGAAGGGGTGGGTGCCGTGAGGGCCCGCCGCGGCCTCCTCCTCCAGGCATGCGCGGGCGCGCGTGGCATCCGGGCCGCACAGGGAATGCAGCAGGATCAGCGCCGCGCACCCCATCAAGAAGGCGAAGGCGCGAAGAGGACCACCCCCAGGCCCAGCAGGGCCAGAGCGAGCGGAGGGGCTCCCGGCGGGCGAGCGAAGAGGACCATCGTCCCGAGCAACAGGGACAGGCCCGCGCCGCCGAGCAACACCAGACCGCCCAGAAGCACGTGCAGGACACGCTGTCCGAGGTGAAGCGAGACCTTTCGGAGGGAGGTGGACGAGGGAACGGTACTCACACGGAAGCAGTGTGAGCCCCCCGCGAAGCGACGTCAAAGGACTCCAACGGTATGCTCCGCCCATGTCCAACGACGTCCGAGGCTACCTGTTGCGGCAGTTCGAAACGGCGTGGAGCCTCACCCAGTACCATCTCAATGGACTGACCACCGGGGAGTGCTTGTGGCGCCCCTCGCCCAAGGGCTTGCACGTGCATCGAGGCCCCGAGGGAAGGTGGCTCGCCGACTGGCCGGAGCGCGAGGACTACGACATCGGTCCGGCGAGCATCGCGTGGCTGACGTGGCACCTCGGCTTCTGGTGGTCCATGGTGCTCGACCACTCCTTCGGCGACGGGACGCTCTCCCGCGAGAACGTGACGTGGCCTGGCACCGCCGATGGCGTACGTGAGTGGCTCGACGGGCTCCAAGGACAGTGGCGAGCGGCGCTGGAGCCACTCACCGACGACGACCTGCACTCCACCCAGCGAACACGCTGGCCCATGCGGGACCGTCCGTTCGGCGACGTCGTCGCCTGGGCCAACGTCGAACTCACGAAGAACGCCGCCGAGCTTGGCTACGCACGCTTCCTCCACGCCGTCCGCGCTGGCTGAGGTCGCATGACCGATGAGTCCCGGGCCTCCGGTGAAACGAGACCCGGAACCCACCGCGGAGGCCCGGTCTACGCGCGCAGCAGGCCGCGAACGCCGAGCACCGTGTACGCCGCCGACAGCCCCGCCATCACGGATTGGGAGATGACTGCCGCAGGCCGCTCCAGCTTCTCCCCCCGCAACAGGGCGGGGAGCTGGCGGAGGCCTCGCGCCGCCCCCAGGAAGCCAAGCAGCCCGACGAGCGCCGCGCCCCCCAGCACCCAGCGCCGCGAGGATACCCGGCGCGACAACAGGCCCAGCCCGAGCGCCGCCGAGCCAAAGCCCGCGGGAATGAGTGCCGTCTTGTGTTGTCCGCCCGTCGCGAGGAACCCGCCCACACCGAGCGTCGTCAGCAACGAGCCATAACCCAGCGTCCAGTTCTCCATGCACCACCTCCTCGATTCCGGATCGTCCCGGCCCGGGGAATGTGGACATGACGCGTGTCCGCCGCTCGAATCGAACTCCAGAACCACCCTGCTTGGACGCGGCCGGGGATGAGAGCGCCGCGTCCGGACCACATCACCACCAGGCTTCAGCCTGGAGGCCCACCGAGGTGCCCGCCTTCTGGTCGCCGAAGACCTGAGCCAGGCGCGAAGTCGGGTCGAGGGCCAGACGAGCCGCCTCGTCCCAGATGGCGTGCGTGGCGAACAGACGGATCGTCGGACGGGAACCCGCCTCCTGGCCCGCGGACACCGCCGTCGCCAGGGTGAACTTGGTCATGTTGCGCGTGTGGCTACCGTTGTCCGGCTTGACCACGTCATGACCCACCTCGGCCAGCACGCGGAAGGGACCGATGACGCGCGTGTCGGCGCGCATGCCAACGCCGAACCACTTGTTGCCAGCGTTGCCAGCGGACTTGTTGATGCGGTACTCGGCCACCCCCTCGATGACGGTGATGCCAAGATTGGCGGACTGCTGCAGCAGGACCCGGCTGTTGCGCGTGGTCCCGAGCCAGTCCATCTTGAAGGCGACGAGCGTGTTGCCACCGAGCAGGACGCCGTTGAGGGTCTGGTAGAGGCCCACGGCCAGCCCGTTGGCTTCCTGGGGATTGGGGGTGTCCGTCTGGATGTCCTTCCTGAGCTGCATGGACGGGGTGACGTACAGGGCCAGTCCGCCATTGGGAATGATGGGGATGTTGGTCAGGCGCACGGGCACGGAGATGCGGTTGTTGCTGACGCCTCCGCGCGGGTTGAGCATGGCGGCCACGCTGAGCTTGCCCACGCGCACGTCGATGTCCTCGATGCCCGCGCCATCGCCATCGTTGTTTTCCAGGAACTGGTCGTTGATGCCGGTCTGCAGACGGTTGTAGAAGCGTCGGCCCACCCACACCTTGCCATTGCCGAGCGCCGCGATGTTGGTCCCGTAGGCGTAGACCTGACCAAAGCGGGCCACGAGCTCGTCCGTACCGCTATCAGGGAAGAGCTGGCCTCCCGGCGAGCTGTAGGTCTGGAACTCCTTGCCACCCCACGCGCGATAGATGCCGGGCATGAAGTGCACATGCCAGTCGGAGCCCGCATGCGAGATGAGCCGGGCGTTGAAGGTCGGCTCGATCACGTAGTCGCACTCATTGCCCAGGCGCCACTTGGTGTCGGCACCGGGCAAGCCCATACACACTTGCGTGCCACCCCGGACGTTGATGCCGGTGCCGGCGCGCATGTAGCCCGAAAAGGTGAAGGGGAGCGGGAGCGGGTCGGCATGGGCCGTCACAGCAACACAAGTAGCGGAGAGGGCCGCGAGCAGAGCTTTGTTCGTCATCGGAGTTGTTGTTCACGAAGTGTGGAGGAGACTGCGACAAGGAGCATATGAGGAAATGAGGCCGTTTGTAGAGGGGTTACTTATATATTTGCCGGGTTGGCCCCCACCTCCGGGCCCGCGGTGAGCGCAAGGCATGCGCATACCCATTCCCGCTGCCGCGAGAAGCGGCGGAAGGTTTGGACGTAAAATAAAACCTCGAAACGCAAAGCAGCGACGTGCGCGGGGGCCGGACAGTAGCAAGGAGCGAGCCTCGTCCGTCAAGTACGCGGTGGCGCCATCGCGAGGACGGCAGTGATTGACTCCGCGCGTCACCCGCGAACCGGGAGCACTCGCACCGGGAAAATCAAAATTTCCAACCACTACGTTCCCGAGCGCCCCAATGAACCGAGACCTCAATCGGGAACTACCCGCCGCGGAGCCCGCATCACTGCTCAGTCCGGGATGCGGTATGAGAAATATGTATACCCGGCGGCGAAGGAATCAGTGAACCTGCCGCCGCGACACCGCAACGGCAATCAGGACTGGGTATTCGAAAGAAAGGAGCCGCTGCGACCAAGGCTCCACTTCACAAACCAGCTTCAACACAAGACAAAGCGCTCCACCCGGCCTGACCGGCTGGCCATACTCAGGAGCCAGCGGGACGCGCCGGCCGGACGATGACCGGGCCCATGGGCGAGACCTCGTAGCGCCCCACCGCCCTGGCGGGATCACGCTCGAGAAGGCGGCGGACCTCGTCGATCGACTCCGCCTCGAACACGGCCATCCCGAAGACGCCCGCGGGGTCGAGCACCGGGCCCGCCACCACCAGCGTGCCCGCCGCGAACTGGCCTTGGAGGAACTCGCCGTGCGCGCGCATCGCGGCCTGTTCGTCGGCGGTCATGGACATCGCGAAGTCGGGACGATTCGGAACGAGGCGGGCGAAGAAGAGGCTGGAGGGCATGGTCTCATCGCGGGTAGCACGACAGCCCGGCGGGAGGGAACCCCTCCCCTTGTGGCACGCCTTCACTCCCAGTTCACGGGGAGCCCGGAAAAAGTCAGCGTCATCATCCCGTCGGCTGGAGGGCAGGCGGGGAGGCCGACAAAGGCCCCACAAGACCCCTGCCCGCGCCCCCCATTTCCGGCGAAGATGGCGCGCCCGTGATCAACACCGGATCCCTCGTTCTCGATGACCGTTTCCGCGTTCTCAAGCTGCTCGGCACCGGGGGCATGGGCGAGGTGTACCTCGGCGAACAGGTGTCCCTGGGCCGCCGGGTGGCGATCAAGGTCCTGCACTCGGACCTGATGGTGCACCCGAGCATGATCGAGCGCTTCAAGCGCGAAGCGCGCATGCTGTCGGCCGTGGATCACCCCGCCGTGGTGCGCGTCATCGACTACGGCGAGACGGCGGCCGGCGCCTGCATCGTCATGGAGTACGTCGAGGGGGAGAACCTCTACGACGTGCTTCAGCAGGGGGCCCTGCCACCCGCGCGCGCGCTGCCCCTCTTGCACCAGCTCGCCGAGGGCCTCGCCGCCATCCACGATCGGGGCATCATCCACCGCGACATCAAGCCGGAGAACGTGCTGCTCACCCGTGGGCCGCGTGGCGAACAGGCCCGGCTGCTGGACTTCGGCATCGCCCGTCTGATGGAGGCGGACAAGGCGGGCAACCTCAGTCAGGTGGGCCTCGTCGTCGGCACCCCGGAGTACCTCTCGCCCGAACAGGCGGTGGGCGCACCGGTGGACGCGCGCAGCGACCTGTATTCCTTCGGCGCGCTCGCCTACCGCATGCTCTCGGGCCAGCTCCCCTTCCCGGGCCCGAGCCCCACCCAATTCGTCGCCCAGCACGCCTCGGCCTCCCCCACGCCCCTCATCGAGGCCGCGCCCACCCTCTCCGGGCATGCCCAGCTCGTCGCGCTGGTGATGCAACTGCTGCGCAAGGATCCGCAGTTGCGACTGCCCACCGCGCACGCCCTGGTGGAGGCACTCGGCGCGCTGTCGGCCCCCGCCATCCCGACGCCCTTCCCCCAGGTGTTGGCCTCGGGCACCCCCTTCCCGCCGCTCCCCAGCATCTCGCGCTTCCCCGTCCCCTCCCCGACTCCGCCCTCGAGCGGTACGCTCGCCTTCGCCGAGCCCGTGACGGTGGAGCAGACCGAGATCTCCCCCGCGGGAACCTCCGCCTTCGGCGGTCCGCCCCCCTCGGAGGAGCCAGCGCCCCGGAACGCCCGTTCGACCTCGCAGGCGCCCACCCGCGCCACGCCGGGCCGGCAGTTGCCCGAGGGCGCCGTCTCGCCCTCCCGCGCGTTCACCGTCCCCTCGCCCTCTCCCCTGAACGCGGCGCGCGAGGAGCCGGAGCCGGAGTCCCCCGAGCCGTCCACCTCGGGCTCGCAGCTCGTCACCGTCGTGGGCTCCGCGTCCGGCAAGACGCGCAACCTCACGTTGATGCTCACGGACCTCCAGGGCTACACCGAGCGCACCTCGCGGCAGACGCACGAGCAGAACGCGCGGATGCTGGAGACGCATGATCGGCTGCTGCAGCCCCTGGTGCGTGACTACAACGGCCGGCTGGTGCAGAAGCGCGGGGACGCACTGCTCGTCGTCTTCTCCTCACCCACCCAGGCGGTGCTCTGCGGCATGGCCATGCAGGACCGGCTGTGGCGGCACAACCAGCAGTGCGGCCCGGACGAGCGGCTGCCCGCGCGCGTCTGTCTTCACACCGGCGAGGTGCTCGTCACCCGTGACACGGTGATGGGCGAGCCGGTGGAGGTGGTCAAGGCGATGGAGCAGGTGGCCGAGGCGGGCGACGTCGTCTTCACCGGCTCGGTGAACCTGGCGCGCACGCGGGTGGAGGGGGACTGTGAGACGTTCGGCGACGTGCCCCTGCCCGGCACGAACGAGCCGCTGCCACTCTACCGCTCCCGCCGGGCCAGCGAGGGTTTGCCCTTCGGAGGCCAGGATGAGGTGTCCATGAAGCCTCCGCTCAAGGATCGGCTGGACACCGCGATGCGGCCGGTGCTGGCGGCGCGCGACTCGGTGGTGTGGGCGGCGAAGACGGTGGTGCAGAAGAGCGGAGCCCGGGTGCGCTCCCATCCCCGCCGCGCGGTGGGCGTGGGGCTCGGCGTGTTCGTGCTGCTGGGCGTGGGCACGTTCGAGTGGGTGCGCCGCCACGAGCCCACCTACCCGGCGCGCCAGCTCCTGGACACGGGCAAGCCCGCCGAGGCCTTGAAGCTGCTGACGGAGCTGCCCGCGGAGACGAAGAAGGAGGCGCGGGTGCTACAGGTGCGCGCGCGGGCGCTGCACGAGGTGAACCGGCACACCGAAGAGCTCTCGGCGTTGAACACCCTGGACGCGGCCGCGCGCGAGTCCCTGGACGAGGGCGTCCTGGACGGCCTCGCCGCGGACTTCGGCGAGGACGAGACCCACAAGGGCCTGCGCAAGTTCCTGGGGACGCTGCCCAAGGAGCAGGTGAAGGACCGCTTCGAGGCGCTGGCCGAGGAGGACTTCTCGCCCAGGCAGTGGGGCGCGCTGCGCTACCTCGAGGCGATGCAGTCCACCGACGGGCTCGACCTCGTGGAGCTGTACATGCGGGCCCTCTCCTCGAAGGACTGCGCCGTGCGGGCCAGCTCGGCGCGGCGCCTGGAGGGCCTGGGCGACGCGAAGGCGGTGGCCGCGCTGGAGGAGCTGAGCCGGACGCCCCGCGTGGGCACGAAGAACTGCGGTCAGAACGAGGCGCGCAACGCCCTCGATACGCTGACGAAGAAGTAGGCCCTTCCAAAAACAGACATTTCAATCGGACCCGGGGCGGAATACACATCCAGCCCCGCTTGGCATGCGTCAACACGCCACATTCTCAAATATGCGGCGCGGCGTATAAGCCCCCAGCATGAGCTCTTTCTTGTCTTCATCCTCCAGGTACGCCCGGGCCCTGCTCGTGACGGCGATGACGGTTCTGGTGGTTCCCGCGTGCGGCGGGGACAATCCCTCTCCTCCCCTCTCCACGAGTGAGCGCCAGGAGCTGGAACGGCAACTGGCCGGGATGCAGTCCACCATCGACGAGCTGCGGGCCCAGCTCACCCGCTACGAGCAGGACGGGGCCGCGGCACAGCAGGAAAAGGAGCAGCTGACCGCGCAGCTGGCCGACGTCCAGCAACAGCTCGCCGAGGCCCGGGAGTTGCTGGCCACCCAGGACTGGGATGGGGTGCTCGTCAAGCTGGACGCGGCGAACGAGCAGGTGAGGCAACTCCAGGCGCGGCTGGCCGCCACCCACGGCGACCTCACACTGAACGCCGCGCTGTTCTTTGGCGGCCAGCCGCTCGCGCTGGATACGCCCTACGGCCCCCCCGAAGGGGAGCTCTCCTTCACCGAGCTGCGCTACTGGCTCTCCAATGTGAGGCTCCAGAAGCAGAACGGAACGCAGGTGGCACTGCCGGACAGCTACTACCTCATCGAGGCCATCAAGGAGCAGCCGGTGCTCGGCATACCGGAAACGGGCTCGGGTCCCGTCATGATGCCGGCCAACCGCCGCGAGCGCGTCCAGGTGCCCGTGGTGCCCGCGGGCATCTACACCGGCATCACCTTCAGCGTCGGCGTGGACCCCACCTACAATGACAACCTGAGCCGCCAGGCCGGTGAGCTGCACGTCCTCAAGAACATGGCCAACGAAACCTGGATGTGGTTCACCAGCTACATCTTCACCAAGGTGAAGGGCCAGTACGTGAGGGCCGATGGGAGCAGCGCCGAGTTTGGCTGGGAGACGGGGACCAACGACGACTTCCGCACCGTGCGGCATGTCTTTCCCGCTCCTGTCACGGTGAACGCGCAGAAGGCCTTGATCGTGAACCTGCGCCTGGACACCGCCCGGCTCTTCACCGGGCTCCACCCCACCACCCAACCCCTCATCGGGGCCAGCAACGGCGTGGAGCGCGCCACCCTGTCCGACAACTTCGCGAACGGCTTCTCCCTGACGTCAGTGGAGAACCCCAACCGATGAGCCCCCCCGGGCGCCGTGGCGGGAGCGCGGCATGGAAGCTGATGCTGGCCCTGCTCGGCGCCTGTGGGCCGGGCCCGGAGGCCGTGTCCCCCCCGGAGGGTGGCGAACCCGTCCTCCCCCTGGGCATCACCTTCGTGCCAGCGCCCCAGGACAACCCGTCCAACCCCGAGGGCGTGGCCCTGGGGCGCTGGCTGTTCTACTCGCCCCTGCTGTCGGGCAACGGGCGCGTGTCTTGTGCCTCCTGCCACGTCCAATCCCATGCCTTCTCGCTCGATGCCTCGCTCGCCACGGTCGGCGTGAGTGGACGCCCGCTCGTCCGTCATGCGCCCGCGCTCATCAACCTCGCCTGGATGGACGGCCTCTTCTGGGATGGCGGCGCGAAGAACCTGGAGTCGCTGTCGCTCGGGCCCATCACCCACCCGGATGAGATGGGGCAGGGAAATCTCCAAGCGCTGATGGAGCGCCTGGCCTCCACGCCAGAGGCCGTCCAACGCTTCGAGGCCGCGTTCGGACCCGGTGGGCCCACCCTCGGCCAGTTGCTGCGAGCGCTCGCCCAGTTCCAACGCACGCTGGTGTCGGCGCGCTCTCGCTACGACCTGTGGCGGCGGGGCGAGCCCGGAGGCGAGCTGAGTGCCCTGGAGCAGGCGGGATACGGGCTCGTGCGGGCGCGGTGCACGCCGTGTCACGACACGGAGCTCTTCACGGACAATGCCTATCACAACAATGGCCTGGACTCCGTCTGGGGCGAAGGGGAGGACGAGACCCGGGGCCGGGGCCGCATCACGCTCGAGCCCGAGGACACGGGGCGCTACAAGACGCCCACGCTGCGCAACGTGACGCGCTCGGCGCCCTACATGCACGATGGCCGCTTCGCCACGCTGGACGCGGTGCTGGAGCACTACCGCCAGGGCGTGGTGCCCTCCCCCACCCTGGACATCGCCCTGCGCGGGGATGGCCAGCAGGCGCCGGGCCTGTCCCTGAGCGACGTGGAGAAGGCCGCCGTGCTGGCCTTCCTCGACACGTTGACGGACGAGGCCTTCCTGAGCGACCCGGCGCTGGGACCCCCCGGCACCGGACCGTGACGGCTCAGGGATGAAGGGCCGGGTCCGCGAAGCGCGGATCCGTCAGGAACCCGGTGTCCGTCAGCGCCTCCAGGAAGGCAATCAAATCCGCCTTCTCCTCGGGCGTCAGGGTGAAGCCTCGCACGAAGCTGCTGCGCAGTGGGCTCGTGCTGCTGGAGTCGAGCAATCGGGCCCGGCCGCCCGCGGCGTAGTGGTCCAACACCTCGGAGAGCGTCGCGATGCTCCCATCGTGCATATAGGGCGCGGTGAGCGCCACGTTGCGCAGGGACGGCGAGCGGAAGCTCCCCATGTCCTCGGGACGTCCCGTCAGCTCGATGAGGCCCGGGTCCGTCGCGGGATAGGCGCCCATCCCGTCCTCGTTGTACAGGCCCGTGTTGTGGAAGGGCAGGACGGCCTCGCCAGCGCCTTCATGGGTCGCGCCGTCCTGGAAGTTGAAGCCCTGGTGGCAGTGGTTGCACTCCAGGCGCTCGGAGAAGAAGAGCTCCATGCCGCGCTTGGCCGCCGGGGACAGGGCCTTGGTGTTGCCCTCGAGGTATTGATCATACGGCGCATTGCCCGACAGCAACGTCCGCTCGAAGCTCGCCAGGGCGCGCGTGAGGGAGGCCAGGGACACGGGCTCGGCCTCCTCCGGGAAGGCCTCGGCGAAGCGCGCCGAGAGGTCCGCATCGGCGCGCAGGCGCGCGAGCAGCTCCTCCTCCTTGTCTCCGAAGCCCAGCTCCACGGGCTCCTTGCCGAGCAAGGGGGAGAGGACCTGGACCTCCAGGGAGGGGATGCTCGGGTTGGCCCAGGTGAAACTCGTGGCATAGGCGATGTTGGCCAGGCCCTGGGCGTTGCGGCGGTGCAGCTCTCCGGTACTGCCCAGGCCGTGCGTGCGTCCATCCGTGAAGGCACGTGCCTGTTCATGGCAGGAGGCACAGGACTGGGTGCCATTGAGCGACAGGCGCTTGTCATAGAAGAGGCGCCGGCCCAGTTGCACCTTGGCCTCCGTCATCGGATTGTCCGCGGGAACCACGGGGGTCGGGAAACCCGCGGGCAACCGCCACTGATACTTCTCGGGCCCGGGCTCGGGGGGCGGGCGATCACCGCACCCACTCCCCAGGCAGGCCAACGCCGACAGGAATACCCACCGCTTCGTCATGAACGGCCTCATGCTTCTCCCCCCTACTCCAGACGGATGAAGGTCTGCACCGCGACGGCCTCGGACGGGTCATGGAACGGAAGCCCCAGCCGGTTGAATACCGGCGCGCAATCCGGATCCTCCTTCTGGGACATGCACCCGATGGAGGTATTGGGCACGTTCGCGTCCACATCCAGGTTGGCGTCGGCGAGGAGGTTGGCCAGGTCCAGGACGACCCTGCTCTGGTCCAGCACGAAGCCCTCCAGGGAGATTTCCGGGCGGCTGGGGAGGGTACACCCGCCATACGGCTGACCCGGCTCCGCGGGGGGGCAGTCCATGCTCCCCAGGTGCATGACGTAGCCCGAGCGCAGACCGGTCGTCCGCCCGTCGACGCGGAGGAACACATAGCCGTAGCGCCAGCCCCAGAACAGGGTGGTGTCGTTGAAGGGCGCGGGAGCGAGGGTGGGGTTGCGGTGGTTGAGCGCCTCGGGCAGGCCGAGCGTGAAGCGCAGCCCGCGGTAGTTCCCCTCGGGAACCGTGCCCACCAGGTGCGTGCGGGTCGCCGCCGTCCCGTTGGTGCACTGGCCCGACTTGTCCGCGAAGTCGAGCAGGAGCGCGCCGTCCTTCTGCCACACCCCATCGTCCGTGAGCGCGACGGGAACCTCCGTGCCGTCCTCCGAGACGAGCCGGACCTCATGGAGGAACACGCGGAAGTCCATGGGCTCGAAGGTGGTCGCCGTGGTGCCCAGTCCCGTGTACGTGTTCCCGCAGGCGAAGGGCCGCGCGCCCACCCGGGCCTCGAAGGAGATGTCCACCGGGAGTTCCTTCTTCTCGGGTTCCTGGAGCCCACACCCCAGGGAGCTGGCGAGTGGCAGGGCAATGGCAATGAGGCGCGCGGGGAATGAATTCATGGCTGGGTACGGCTTCTACACGGACCTCCCACATCTGGAAACGCGGCGTATTGCCGCATGGCCTGCCCTATCACGGCTTGTTTCCTACCAACTTACCCTCGCATGAGGACAAAGCCCTCGAGTCCAGTTGACTGTCCATTGCCCAGACAAATCCAGACGTGTCTCTGTCGAAAAGAAACAATTCGAGGGGTTCCCGAACCCGGCGCGGAGGGGACGGCGGGCTCAGAGCGCCGCTGGCGAGGCGAAGCCCACGAAGAGCTCTCCCGACAGCCACGCCCGCTGGCCTCGGGACGCGGGCCGCAGGATGTCATTGAGGATGGAGCCCCCCTGTCCCCCTCGGTGGGTGCGCGGGAAGGCGAGGTTCATGTGCGAGCGGGCGATGCCCTTGCGGCCCCGGTGGATGAAGGTGAGCGTGCCGTCGGGCTCCACGCGCTCCACCACGGCGACGTGGGTCAGCCCATCGTTGCGCCGGCCATCCCGGTTGCGGTCATACGTCTCGCGGAAGAAGACCAGGTCCCCGGGCTGGGGAAGGGTTTCGTGGAGCGCCCCCCGCGCCCGCGCACGACGGTAGATGGCGGTGACGGCGTTCTCACCCGACAGGAAGCCCTCGCTGACCAGGTCGA
Source organism: Cystobacter fuscus (assembly GCF_002305875.1). Classification (NCBI taxonomy): domain Bacteria; kingdom Pseudomonadati; phylum Myxococcota; class Myxococcia; order Myxococcales; family Archangiaceae; genus Cystobacter; species Cystobacter fuscus. Next base: position 11,019,680 of record NZ_CP022098.1, read on the forward strand.
TGCCCGCCTTCAGGTAGGCGAGCCGCACCAGGCCCGAGCAGTCATCCGGAACTCCCCGCGCCACCCGGCCCAGGCGGGGGATGCCCACCAGTTGCACCGCGCGCTCGACGATGGCCGCCGCGAGCGCCTGGGCCCGCGCGGTATCGGAGGACACGGTCCGGGCAGGCTCCGGGGCGACGGGCGCCGGGGAGGCCTCCTGCCCGGACGGGGCTTCCGGCACGGGCGTGGCCAGGGGGACCGGAACCTCGAAGACGCTCCCGAACGCCACCCGGGGCGGGGAGGAGTCTGGCCGACGCGCGGGCCCGGAACCGGCACACGCGACGAGAAGACACAGGGGGGCGAGAAGCAGGCGACGCATGGGGGCGGCGACCTTACCCGCGCGCCTCTCGTCGGCACGCACTTTCTCTTCCGCTACTGCACCGGGGCGGGGGCACGGAAGAGCGTCCCCGCGAGCCCCTCGAGCACGAGGCTCGGCTCGTCCCCGGGAGACACCCGCAGCGACGCGCGAGAGCCCCCCTTGTTGTCCACGAGAAACAACCCGGGCGCCCCCTGCGCGTCGGCGCCGAGAATCGCCCGCGGACGCCCATTCCCATCCGCGAGCTCCAGGCGGGAAGAGCCATCCGGCAAGAGGGACACCGAGAAGAACTCGGTCCCCCCCAGTTGCCGGAGCGCCAGCCGCGGCGCCTCGTTCGCGTACACGGTGAGCTCCGCGAGCATGACTCCTTCGGCGGTGGCGAAGCGCAGCCGGGGCGAGCCGCCACTGTCCACGCCCAGCAGCGCCCGGGGCCGGCCCTCCGCGTCATGCATCACCAGCCCCCCCTCGCCCCCCTCCTGCGCCGAGAGGGTCATCCGGGTGAGGCCCCTCGAGTCGCGCAGGGTCAGCCGCGAGGCCACCAGCTCCCCGCCCTCGGGCTCCACCGGGCGCCACGCGGCCACCCCCAGCCCGAGCGCTCCGAAGCCGAGCGCCACGAAGCTCACGAGGCGTGAGCGGTGGTAGCGGCGCTCCAACTGTTCCACACGCGACTCCAGGCTCTCCATCTCGTCGAGACCTCCCGTCCCCAGGGCTCCGGGTGACGAAAGGCGAACCCAACCCGGTTCGTGGCCGGACATTCCCCAGGCTCAGGACTGCGTCCAGAAGTCCGCGGGAGGTGCCACCCCGTGCTTGAACAGCTCGTACCACTGCTTGCGGTAGCCCTCGCTGCCCAGCTTCAGGTAGTTGGCGACCTCCCGGGCGAACTCGAGGGCGCCGATGGCGGAGGCGGTGATGAGGTTGCCATCCGTCACGGCCAGACTCTGGACGTACAGCGCTTCTCCCCGGTAGCCGGGAGCCTCCTGCTTCAAGACCCTGAGGTCGTTGCTGGTATGCCGGCGCTGATCGAGCAGCCCCTGCTTGGCGAGCGCCACGGTGGCCGAGCAGATCGCCGCGACCATCTTGCCCTGCGCGAGAAGGTCCTGGGCGAACGCGAGCACGGGCTGGTTGGTGGTGTCGTCCATCCAGAAGTCGCCTCCCGGGAGGATCAACCCATCGATGTCCGCCGGGAACACATTGCGCAGGCGCGTCTGGGCCACGACGCCCAACCCTCCCGCGCTGGTCACGGACGCCCCGTTCTCGGACACCACGCGGACTCCCACCCCCCTCTCCCGCAGCAGGGGGAGGATGTAGGCCGCCTCCCAATCCGCGAATCCATCCTGCACATAAAAGACGAGCGTCTTCGGCATGTGAACTTCCTCCAGGTTCGCCGGGCCCGGCCATGGGAAGACCGGAGCCCGGCGCGCGTCACCCCTCCCAGGTGTCCATCAACGCGCGCACCCGAGCATACCGCTCCAGCAGTTCGGCGCGCTTGGCGGTGAAGAGCACCATGAATCCCACCACCCCCACGCCGAGCAGGGACAGGAAGGCGGCGCCCATCCGGTGGTCGCGCATGCCCGAACGCGCCAGGTTGGCGACCACACACGTCACCAGGAAGGCGCTACCCAGGTAGACATAGGAGCGGATGCGCAGCGCCACCCCTACCCCCACCCCCACCACGCACAGCAGGACACACAGCAGCATGGCCCGGCTGTCCTGGAACATGAGCGGCTTCCAGGCCCCCGCCACGTAGACGAAGGTGATGGCGAACGCCCGCAGCTTCGCCCGGGTGTCCGGCTCGAGCACGTCCCGGAAGACCCACAGCAACACCAGCAGGGAGAGCCCCACGGGGATGGCGTAGTACTGCGGCTCGCCCGCCCCCGTGCCCAACCACACCAGCAGCAGCGCCGCGTTGAAGGCCGCCGCCGAGACGAGCGAGCCCACCCCGCGCTGCGAGGGGTGCGCGGCCAGCGCGGCGAAGTGGGCCGCGTATCCCACCAGCAGGGCGGCCACGTACAGGGGCTGGTGCCACGGCGCGGTGAGCAGACCCGCCAGGGGGAAGAGGAAGGCGCCCCACAGCGCCGGCCGGCGGAAGGCGGGCAGCCCCGCCCCCTCGCGCTGGGCGAAGACATAGAGGCCGGAGAAGACGACGCCGCCCCCCAGCGCCACGAGGCTGTCCGTCCCCCCCAGCTCCGAGGCCAGCGCATGCAGCCGCACCGACAGGTAACCGAGCGACAGGGCCCCCTGCGCCAGGAACGCGGAGCCCTCGTCCTCCTCGCGCACCGCGCGGCGCACCAGGGCGAAGAAGAGCACCGTCAGCCCGCCACAGGCCAGGAGCGACTCGCGCAGCGCGCCCATGGAGCCCGGCACCAGCACCAGCGAGCCGAGCACTTCCACCAGGGCCACCATCGCGAAGCCATGTCCCACCCGGCGGCGCACCCGCTCGCCCGCCACCTGGAGCGCCACCGTGGCCAGCAGCGCGCTGAGCGCCCCGAAGACCGGGAGGATGAGCACCGGACCGCGTCCCGTGGACAGCACCGCGCCCACGTGCGCCATCAGCGCGTGCACGGCCACCAGCGTGGCGACCCAGCCCACCACCTCCCGCTCCCGGCGCCGGTACACCACCGCCCACGCCGAGCCCAGGCCCGCCACGAAGCACGCCGCCGTCCCCGGATGCCGCAAGTCCCTCAGGCCGAACACCGCCAGCAGCGACAGCACCCACCCCGCGTGGTGCAGCGCCGCCCCCACGTCCAGTTCGCGCTCGTCCAGCCACGTGCCCACCATGCACAGCACGAGCCCCGTGCCACTCAACACCGCGGGCGACCAGGGCGGCGGCATCGCCGCGACGAGCACTCCGGCCAGGAGCGCGACGGCCACGTTGGCCATCACCCGCTCGCGCGTCACCATCAACACCAGCGCGGTGAGGCCCGCGAGCAGCGCCCCGCCCAGAGGCAACCCGCCGGGGCCCTCCTCCAGCAGGTGCCGCAGCAGGGGCACCGTCAGGGTGAAGGCGCCCGCGGTCCATAGGGGCTCACTCCAGGTGGAGCCCAGCCCCGGCAACAGGAACGCGGCTCCGCGCATGAGGGCGCGCTGCACGCGGCCCACCTGGCACAGGGCCGAGAGGATCGCCGCGCCCAACGCCACCCCGGTGAAGGCCAGCGCCGCTCCGGGATGCCAGCGCGCCACGGGGTGCTCGGGCGTCCCGCCCAACGAGGCGCACGCGAGCACGAGCACGGACAGGGTGAGCATCCATCCTCGCGACAGGAGGAAGGCCCCCACGCCCAGGACGCCCGCCAGCACGAGAATGGCCCCCGGCGTGGGCGCGCCGAGCAGCAGCGTCCCCACCGCGAGCACGAGCGCCCCCACCACCGACAAGGGCCGCAACACCTCGTCCGGGGGAGCGCGGAGGAAGGCCCCCAGCTTCACCGGCGCATGGTGCGTGAGCAGGCCCAGCGCGAGCAGCAGGACGATTCCCACCGGGTGCAACGGAACACAGCCCAGCAGCAGGCCCACGCCCAACCCCACGCGCACCGAGGGCCTCGGCCCGGGCAGCAGCACGAGCGAGGCCACGAGGGTGGCGAACACGGCGGGCGGTGCCCCCCACGCGAACAGCACCGCCACCGTCACCGCCGTCAGCGCCACCTGCATGCCGAGGGAGAGCCGCCGCACCCGCGCCTCCTCCATGCTTCCGAGCAGGAGCCAACGGGCGCCGGGCAGGTGCTCCGCGGCGCGCACCACCCCGAGCGCGACCACCGGCAGCGCGGCCGTCCAGGCCAGGAGCTCGCGCGAGACGAGGGCGAACAGGAGGACGAACACCGGCGCGAGCGCCGCGAAGAGGGGCTCGCGGTTGGCGCGTGTCCAGACGAGCGGAAGCAGCGCCGTGCCCGCGAGCACGAAGGGGACCACCGCGCCATGGCAGGCCACGCACGCGAGGACCAGGAAGGGCATGGCGCACAGGCTCGCCATGAGCGCGAAGCGCCGCCCTCCCGCCAGGTACCGGAAGGCCGCGCGGTGCGACTCCAAGAGGCCCAGGGCGCTGAGCAGCACCGCCAGGCCCAGCGCGACGGGAGCACGGAAGGAGGCCATCACGTAGAGCAGCGGCCACAACGACGCCATGGCGAGGGCGAAGGACGGGTGCAGCGAGCGCGCGGTGAACAGGGCCGAGAGCGCCACGAGCACCACGTCCACACCGGTCCATGGGCCCCCCCGCGACATGGCGGCGAGCACCGGGAAGACGATGGACAGCAGGCCCGCGAGGACGGTGCTCGGCACGGTGCTCGCGCCCCGGCCCTGGCGCGCGGCGATCACCGAGGCACCCAACGACCAGGGAACGAAGAGGCACAGCGACAGGGTCGGCGTCATCCAGGGCCATGCGTCGAATGGCCCCACCCGGGGCAGGAGCGCGCAGCCCGCGAGGAGCACCGCGAGCGGACGCACCCAGGGCAGCACCCGCGAGGCCACCCCCACCGCGGCGGCCGACAGGAGGAGGATGACGCCGAACCAGGGCACGCCCAGTGCCAGGCCCCAGCCGAACGCCAGAATGGCATGGGCGACCCCCGAAGCGCCGAGCAACCGCGCCCGGCCCCCGCGCTCGCCCAGGAAGGCGAGACCCAGCGCCGACACGGCGAGCGCCAGGGGCACCCACTCGCTTCCCACCAGACTGGCGAGCTTGGGCACCACGGCCGCGGCGGCGAAGGCCGCGACGGCGAACAGGTAGGGATTGGCGAGGTTCCACGCCACCAGGAGCATCGCGGCGCCGCTGAGCGCCAGGCCCACCACCGCCCCCCCGTGCGCCCCCGCCTGGAGCGCGGCCACGAAGCCCGATAGCGCGAGCCAGCCGGCCGCGGCGTTGAAGACGTGCCGGGCGCGCGGCGCGCAGACGAGCGGCAGGGCCGCGAACACGAGCGCTCCCCCACCGCACACCATGGAGGCCCCGGAGGCGCCCCACAGACCCAGCGCGAAGCCCGACAGGAAGACACTGAGCGCGGCGCCGACGATGGACAGGTACAGGCGCTCGAGGCGTTCACCCGCGGCCACGCACAACACCATCAGCGCCAGCGTGCTCCAGAAGGCGAGGCGGAACTCCAGGGACATGCACCCCAGGAGCACCAGGAGGGGGCTGGCGATGGCGGTGGAGCGCAGCAGCACCTCGGCGCTCGCCGCGTCCCGCTCCGAGGAGGTCCGCGCGGCACGGGACGACAACCAGCCCGCGAGCAGGGTGCCCGCGAGCACGAAGGGCAGGGCCGTGACGGTGCGCAGGGACCAGGGCCACTCGAGGTGGGCGCGGAGGGCGCCGGGCAGCACCTGGTCCACGGAGGTGTAGACGAGGTAGGCGCCGGCGTAGGTGGGGTAGAGCCAGCGCACGCGGAGCAGCGAACCCCGGGACAGCTCGAGCACCGTCCAGGTGGAGAGGGCCGCGGTGAGGAAGAAGGCCGGAGCCGGGCCCGTGGCCGCGAGCACGAGGCAGCCCACCTGGAGGGAGGCAACGCCCACGGAGAGCGAATCCGCGGCCTCCTCGGGCGGCAACGGGCGGAAGCGCGGACAGGTGGCGAGGAGGACGGCGAGGAAGGGCGCGTAGCTGCCCAGGGCGGGGGGAGTGCCGCTGGCGACGAGCGCCACGTGCAGGCGCACCGCGTAGAGCAGCAGCAGGTAGGAAGGCGCCGCCAGCGTGAAGGCGAGGGCCCGGCTCGTGCGGGGCGCGGGGAGGGGCTGGCGCGCGAGGAGGGCGAAGAGGACGCAGGGCAGCAGATCGAACCAGACGGCGGAGGTGCCCAGCCGCGCGGCGAGCGGCGCGAGTCCCATCATCCACGTGGTGCCAACGAGCGCCCCCTGGAGGAGGGGACGCGAGGGCACATCGAAGGACTCGGCGGGCTTGCGCACGAGCATGGCGGACGCCACGGACCAGCCCAGGAGCAGGGGAAGCAGGAGGTAGAGCGGAATGCCGTCGAGGCTGAGGCTGTCGAGCGGCCCCAGGGCGAGACCCGCGAGAGGACCGACCGCGGCGCCGATGAGGCCGAGGATGCGGCCAGCACTGGCCAGTGCCTCCCGGCGGGCGAGCAACGCGCCACAGATGGAGAAGGCGGCGGAGTAGCCCGCGGTCATGCCGAAGACGACGAGGGAGCGCGAGACGGAGGTGAGCCCGGCCCAGCTATCGAAGGCGAGGTAGAGCGAGCCGGCGACGATGAGGAAGGCGCCGATGAACCAACCGATGCTCTCGTAGAGGAAGGGCCGCCAGACGGTGTCCCAGGTGGAGACCTCTTCCACCAGGCGCGCGGTGGGGGAGCGGCGAACGGGAGCGTCGAAGAGGGGCTCGGTGACCACGGGAGGAAGGGGAGCCACCTCCTCTTCTTCCTCTTCCTCTTCCTCCTCCTCGGGCTTGGAGAAGAACGTCTCCGGCGCGGGCGGCGCCTCCTCTGGAGAGGCCTGCACCGCGGCGAGGAGCGGGTTCTCCTGGAGCGCCTCGGTGACGCTCGAGGAAGGCGGAGGTTGAGCGACGGGCGGAACGAGGGCCTCGGCGGAGAGTGCTACCTGCTGGGGAGCCTCGATGGATGCGGGCACCACGACCGGAGCAGCGGTCTCGACAGGGGCCCCTTCGACAGAAGCGGGCACGGCGACCGGAGCAGTCTCCGCGAGCACGAGGTCGAGGATGCGGATCTGACGCTCGTAGCGCTGGGTGAGGTAGTTGCGAGTCCCCTTGGGCACCGAGGAGGTGTCCCAGTGAGGCAGCTCACCGAGGAGGAAACGGATGTGGGCAAGCTCTTGCTCCAGCGCTTCGCGGGAGCGTGCGGTCATCGGCTTGCCGCATGCCGCGCAGAGCTGGCCACCCAGGCGCTCTTGCCGACAAGACGGACAGTACATGGTGGGACGTCCTCGAAAAACGGGCGCCCGGGCGGCACCGCATCATGCGGCGAGACGGGCTGGGCGAGCAGCCTACCTCACCCATCACTCCGGACGCATGGACGCTCCCTCGCCGCGCGGGAAGGCAACCCCCTGTCCCCAGGGCCACCTGATTTCGGGTATGTAGGCTTCCTGAAGTGAGCGCGGGTCCAGAACATCGCTTTGAGCATTCGGGTGCCTCGACCAACCCGCCCCCTCCCTCCGAGCCTGGCGCTGTTCGCCGCGGCATCGCGAGGTGCAAGGGGGTTCTCTGCTTGCTGGGAATCATGCTCGCGACAGGTCCGGCGGGCGTTGCCTCCGCCGCGACCTCGGAGCCCCCGAGCCCCCCGGCTCACACGCCCACGAAGCGCCGTCCTTCGCTCTGTGAAGAACTCACCTCCAGCACCCTCCCTGGTTTCAAGGTTCCTGGACGAAGGCCAGACTCCCAGGTCCCCTGGGAACTATTCTTCGGTAACGCGTCGCACCGGCTCATCGCATACATCTACGGCACGAGATTTCCAGCCAACAAAGTCTACTACAACAAAGACACCATCAAACGTATCCTCAGGGAGCAGAATATCGGAAACTGGTCGATGCTCCTCGAGCATGAACGCGACATGCGTCCGGATATCACCGACATCACCACCCAAGAGGTCTTCGAAATCAAACCTTCCGGCGAGGAAGGTCTCCGAGACGGCATTCGTGAAGTCCAAGCCTATCTATCCGCATTGAATCGCACAGCGGCGTTCTCCGACAAATTCTCCGCCGGCAAGGGGTTCGAAGGCGAGGTCTTGATCCAATTTGCTCAAGGACAGCACATCTGGCACCTGGAGTGGTGCACAACTCCCCCCGGAGTCACTCAATATCATTGGACTCGCAGTCAGACTCACTTCAGTTCGAATGTAGCCGCATACCAGGCGGACCAATGGGTGGAGATTTCCGAACAAGAGTTGAAGCAGTACGGCGGATGGGTGGCCCAAGCAGTCGAGGGCATGGTCGAGCGGCGTGAACAACTGACCACTCTCAGCGGGGCCATCGGCGTCGCCATCGATATCGTGGGCGAAGTCGCGATGCTCTTCATCTCCGCTGCGAGGCCCGGAGAGCACCGCGCCACCGAGCCAGGAGGAAAGGTTCTCCCCATGATCTCAAAGCCAGCGCCCACCAAGCCCCAGGTACAACTGCCCAGAGCATCGGGCATGTAATCAGCAAGCAGTCGCGCCATGGAAACGACTCGAATGACCGCGCTCCAACTCCCTGCCTTCCTTCATGGCCCAATCACCGCGATCGAAAACGCGGCGAAGGCGGAGGGGCGCCGCTGCGCGAAACAATATCAGGTCGACGGCACCTTCCCTGCGCCCATGGAAATGAAGGCGGTCGCTCCCAACGACCTGGTCTTCACGCATAACGTCGCCGACATCCATGATGAGCACCCAGCCTGGCGGCTGTATATGGCCTCAGAAGTGGTCATGAGCTTGTGCGACGCAACAAGTGACCGCCATCTCGGAGACATCTACGAAGAGGCTTTTCGCCAGACAGCCTGGGGCGCTCTTCACTTCGCCCTTTCTGGAAACGCACCGGAGAGCGCGGCACGCACAGCGCGACGGCTTCAAGCCGTACTTGGCTTCTGGGATTCACTCCAACATGGAAGATACATCCACCAGAGGCTGAACACCTTCTTGACCCTGGAGGAACTGCTCACCTCCGCCTGTGGGTGGGCCACGGATGCATGGTGCCCCGAGGGAGCAAGTTCCACCCATTCGCGTATCGAGGTGGCCTCGGAACGCATGGCCCGAGCCACGAAAGAAGATTGCGTGGAAGCCATCCTCCGCCAGTTGCCCCACATCTTCTCGTTCGCGGATGGAAGGAAACTCACCCATCCAGAAGTCGTGACCAATCCCACCGCCTGGCGCGAGCACCTCATTGCGATGGACGACGCGACATTCGAGCGCCTATCGGGGGTGCGCCCGGCGGAAGTCCTGCGGAGTTTGTATCAGTGGGATCGGCAACTCGGTGCCCATTAGGAGCATCCGCGACCAGCCCAGAACCGTACGCCCGTGCCCCCTCGTATCTCCACGAGGAGCACGGGCGCGCACCTTCCCTCAACCGCGCAGGAAGGCCGTCCCCTGGCTTCCGGGCCGCTCGGCCTCGTGCAGGAGCGCCTCCGCGGGCGAGATGCCCACGATGTGGATGGCCTCGATGCCCTCCTCGAGCATCTCCAGGCTCTCCTCCACCTTGGGAATCATGCCGCCCTGGATGACGCCGGAGGCGATCTTCTCGCGCGCCTCGGCCGGCGTGAGCGTGGGCAGCCGGGTGGATGGGTCATCCTTGTTGGCGAGCACCCCGGGCACGTTGGACACCAGGAAGAGCTTGGCCGCCCCGAGCTTCGCGGCCACGCGGGTGGCCACCGTGTCCGCGTTGATGTTGAAGGGCTGCCCTCGGGCATCACCCCCGAGCGAGCCGAGCACCGGAACAAAGCCCGCGTCGGACAGGCGCCGGAAGGCGTCCACGTCCACACTCATCACGTCTCCCACGAGCCCCAGGTCCACCGGCTCGGGACCCGCGCCGCTCATCACCTTGGGCGGCCGGCGCTCGGCGGTGATGAGCCCGGCCGACATGCCCGTGGTGCACAGCGCCGGCACCCCGGCGAGCCGGAAGGCACTGGCCACGTCCACGGACACCTGACCCGCCAGCGACATCTTCATCACCTCGAGCGTGGCCTCGTCCGTGTAGCGCCGCCCGGCCACCATCCTCGGCTGCAACCCGAGCTTCTTCTGCAGCTCGGTGGCCTGCGGCCCGCCACCGTGGATGACGGCCACGCGGATGCCCGCGTCGAGGAAGGCCCGCACCGCGGCCCCCACGCTCGCGGCGAGCCTCGGCCGATCCTGCGCCAGCTCGCCGCCAATCTTCACCACGAACCACCGCCCACGAAAGTCCTTCAGTCCGCTCACGGCCACAGCCCCGGCTCGGCGAGCGTGAGGCGCTCGTCGAAGCCCATCATGATGTTGAAGCTCTGGATGGACTGGCCCGCCCCACCCTTCACCAGGTTGTCCAGCGCGGAGAAGCACACCACACGGCGCGTGGCGCCCGTCACCGGGCCCAGCGTGAAGCCCACCTCCACGTAGTTGCTGCCCGCCACGCCGATGACCTCGGGCTGACGGCCCCCGCCGATGACGCGGATGAAGGGCTCGCTCCCGTAGGCGCTCTTCCACGCCGCGGTGAGCTGCTCCTGGGTGGTGGAGGCGGGCACCTCGGCGAAGGACGTGGCGAAGATGCCGCGCGGCAGCGGCGCCGACACCGGCACGAACTCCAGCGACGTCTCCGGCTGGGCCCCCGCGATGCGCAAGGTCTGGAGGATCTCCGGGACGTGCTGGTGCTCCAGCGGCTTGTAGGTGCGCAGGTTCGACGCGCGCAGCGGATGGTGGGTGGTGATCTGCGGGTTGGCGCCACTGCCCGACGAGCCCGTGGCCGCCACCGTGTGGATGGGGCCGGAGAGCAGGCCCGCGCGCGCCAGCGGCATCAGCCCGAGCGCGATGGTGGTGGCGAAGCACCCGGGGCTCGCGATGTAGCGCGCCTTGCGGATGGCCTCGCGGTTGAGCTCCGGCAGGCCGTAGGTGAAGGCGCCGTCGGTGAGCATCTGGGGCGCCGGGTGCTCCACGCCGTAGTACTTCGCGTAGGAGGCCGCGTCGCGCAGACGGAAGTCGCCCGACAGGTCCACGATGCGCACGCCCGAGTCGATGATGTCGAGCACCACCTTCGCGGTGGTCTTGTGGGGCATGGCCAGGAAGGCCACGTCCACGCCCGCCACGGCCTGGGCGGCGGGCATCTCCTGGAAGGTGAGCTCGGTGAGCCCGGCGAGGTTGAAGTGGACGTCGCCCACCTTCTTGCCGACGTTGTCCACCGAGGTGATGCGCACCACCTCCACATGCGGGTGGAAGAGGAGCCGGCGGAGGATCTCGGATCCCCCGTAGCCGGTCCCCCCGATGAGGACTGCCTTGACCTTGTTGGCCATGTGCGATGTCTCCGCGTTGGACTTCCCCGCCGGGTGTATAGGGGCGCGCTGCCCGGGAAATCCACCTCGCCGCGCTGACGCGATGGGCCACGCCGCGCCCTCCTTCCGCGAGCAGGCGGCCAGGGAACACTCGGGCGGCTCGGGAACGCTGGCCTCTGAACAAAGGTCGTGGAACGGTAACGGCACCATGAGCACACCGTGGAGAACACGTCCCATCGAGCCCCGCGACGACACCCAGATGGCCTCGGTCATCCGCGAGGTCATGCCCGAGTTCGGCGCCGACGGTCCGGGCTTCGCCCTCCACGACCCGGAAGTCGACGGCCTGAGCGCGGCCTACGCGGTGCCGGGGCGAGCCTATTGGGTGGTGGTGGACGAGGCGGATCGGGTGATGGGCGGCGGAGGAATCGCCCCCCTGGATGGAGACGTGCCCGGCGTCTGTGAGCTGCGCAAGATGTACTTCCGCCCCCAGGTCCGGGGACGCGGCGTGGGCGAGCAGTTGCTGCGCCAGTGCCTGGCCTTCGCCCGGCAAGCGGGCTACCAGACGTGCTACCTGGAGACCCTCTCGGGCATGAACCAGGCCCAGAAGCTCTACCAGCGCCTGGGCTTCCAACCCCTGCCCGGGCCCATGGGGGCCACGGGGCACTTCGGGTGCGATCGCTGGTACGCGCTCGACCTGCGCGGGTGAGCCGCACGACCGCCCGGGTCGCCTCTTCCACTCGACGTCTGGCGTCACCATCTTCCCCGGGGAAAGGGAAGGTGGCGCATGGAACAACCGGGCCTTGGCTCCTCACCGGGCACGCACAAGCAACCCTTCGACCTCGAGTCCGTGCTGGAGCGGGTGCGCGAGGCCATCCAGGGCCACGCGGCCGCCGCCATGTTCGAGCTGGCCGAGCGCGGCCACACGAGCCTCTTCGAGCAGCTCGTGGCCTGCATCCTGTCCATCCGCACGCATGACGAGGTGTCCCTGCCCGTCGCGCTGCGCCTGCTGTCCACGGCCCGCACGCCCGAGGCGATGCGGCGGCTGGGAACCGAGCGTCTCCAGGCCCTCATCCGTCCGGTGACGTTCCCCGAGCCCAAGGCCCGGACGATCCACGATATCGCGGTGCGCGCGGTGGAGGAGTTCGGAGGAGCGCTGCCGGCGGACGTGGAGGTCCTCCAGTCCTTCAAGGGCGTGGGACCCAAGTGCGCGCACCTGGCGTTGGGCATCGCCGGGGGCCAGACGTACATCAGCGTGGACGTGCACGTGCACCGGGTCACCAACCGCTGGGGCTACGTGCACACGCGCACGCCCGAGCAGACCCTCGCCGCGCTGGAGGCGAAGCTGCCCCGGGCCCACTGGGTGGAGCTCAACCGGCTGCTCGTTCCCTTCGGCAAACACGTGTGCACCGGGGTCCGACCCCGGTGCTCCACCTGCCCCATCCTGTCCATGTGCCAGCAGGTGGGGGTGAGCACCCACCGGTGAGCCGTCAGCGGTCCGCCGCGAGCAATTGTGTCACCCGCCGCGCGAAGCGCCGCCACGGGTTGGTGCGGCCCCGGCGCTGGAGGGTGATTTCCTCCGCGCACTTCATGTCCTGCGCCCAGGCTTCTTCCAGGTGGGACGCCAGCCGCCGGTCCGCCACCACGAGCGAGCCCTCGCGCATGCGGTGCAGCGACAGGGCATCCATGTTCGTCGAGCCCACCACGCTCAACCAGTCGTCCGCGAGCACCGTCTTGGAGTGCAGCATGGAGGGCTGGTACTCCCAGATGCGGATGCCTCCCTCGAGCAGCTTCTCGTAGGTGGCGCGCTGCGAGGCGCGGACGATGCGCCAGTCATGCACCGGCCCCGCCGCGAGCACGCGCACGTCCACCCCCTGTTTGCGCTTCTCCAGGAGCTGCTCGAGGATGGCATTGGGCGGCGTGAAATAGGCATTGGAGATCCACAGCCGCTCGCGCGCGGCGGCGAAGACCATGCGCAGCATGCGCTCGGCGTCGGAAATGCCAGACACGCCCGCGCTCTCCACGAACGTCGCGTGCGCGTTCCCTCCCCGAGGGATTCTCGGAAAGCAGCTCTCCGGCAGCAGCGCCCCGCCGCACTCCTGCCACGCGCGCGCGAAGGCCAGCTGCATCTCGCGCACCGTGGGCCCCTCCACCCGCACGTTGGTGTCGCGCCACTCCTCGGGACATTTGCCATCTCCCTGCCAGGACTTCCAGATGCCAAAGCCCCCCGTGAACCCCACCTTCCCGTCCACGATGACGAGCTTGTGGTGGGTGCGCCCGAAGAGCCGGCCCAGCCACCGGCCCGACAGCGGCCGGAAATAGTGCACCTCGACGCCCCCCTCGCGCAGGCGCTGCTCCACCCGCGGATTGAAGTCGTGCTCGCCGTTCACCTCCTCGCTGCCCACCGGATCCACGATGACCCGGCACGCCACCCCCGCCCGCGCCCGCTCGCACAGCGCCTCGACGATCCGATCCGACGGCTCACTCGGCCGCCAGATGAAGACGAGGATGTGCACCGACTCGGTCGCCTGGCGGATGGTCTCGCAGATCTGATCGAAGATGACGCCATTCTTCACCAGCTCCACGCCGTGCCCCGGCTCCAGCCGCAGGCGCGTGGACTGATAGAGCGCATGGCAGAAGGCCTCGAACCCCGGGGGCAACACCACCGGCCCCTTCATCTCGTGCAGATCGTTGCCCGTGTCGGGCGCTTCCCAGCGCGCCGCAGTGGAGGCCGCGGCAGATGATGAGATGTCCAGTTCCATGGCCGGGTGAAGCTATGAACGCCTCCCCAACCGGGAAGCCCACCCCGCCTCTCTCCCGATGGGTAGATGTGCGAGCAGGAACGACATGAGGTCAGCACCCTCCGTCTCTTTGCGTTCCTCCGAGCGTGAACAGATTCCCGACTGGCTTGAATTTCACGGTATCATTGACAAACCGGGTGATTTGGTTGTTCAATGGGTGTGCGGTTCGTCGGGGTGACACTCCAAACGGTTGGAGGCGAGCGCCCGGCGTCTTTCAGCTGGAGTGGGGACAGCGATGTCGATCGAAGCGTTCGCCAAGGTGACCGAGGCAGCGAAGTTGCTGGTGGATCAGGGCTTCTCGGGTCCGGCGGTGGAATCGGCCATCGAGCAGGTGGGCCGCGCGCTCGGGGTGGATCGGGCGCTGGTGTACGAGAACAGCACCGCGACGATGCCGGGCAAGCGCCTCTCGCCCCTGCGCCACGCGTGGGCCGCGGGATCCATCACCCCGCTGATGCAGACCTTCCCGCTGCGCGATCAGATGGCCGGTTGGGTGGAGATCCTCTCGCGCGGCCAGCCCGTCTGGGAGCTGGTGCGCAACATCCAGGGGCCGCTGCTGGTGAACCTGGAGGCCCAGGGCGTGCAATCGGTGCTGCTGTGCCCCATCAACGTGGGCACCGTGAATGGCCGCTGGTGGGGGGTGCTGCGCCTGGACGACTGCCAGAAGGAGCGCCGCTGGTCCTCCGACGAGCTGAGCGCGGTGAAGACCCTGGCCCGCTCGCTGTCCAACGCGCTGCGCGCGGATCTGCGGCGCGAGGAGCTGGCGCGCACCCGTCAGGAGTTGCAGACGATGATGACCCGCTGCGCGACGGGCACCCGCTGAGCCCTCGGCCCCCCAGGGGGCCGCCGTGAAGGCTCAGCGGCGATCGCGCCGCAGATCCGCGAGCACCTGACGCAGATACCAGGCCTCGGACTTGCCGGGATGGCGCTCCTGGAGGCCCGCCAGATGCCGCGCGAGCGACTTCTCCGCCTCGTCCCGAGGCAGGCGCACGCTGAGGAAGTACTGGCTGCGCAGCTGGCCGGCCTCGTTGCCCGCCAGCATCCAATAGAGCACGCCGAGGCACAGCACCGCGCCGACGACGAGGATGATGAGTTCCCTGTCCACGCGCTGAAGCTAACGCGAGTCCCCGCATCACCCCACCCTAAAGTCCTTGGCGCCGCGATGACTCGCGCTCATCCCGCCCGTGTCCTGCTCGAATCCCAAACGGGGCTCGCGGCCCAGGCGGCACCTCGTTCCCGGTCCCGGTTTGACGCGGAGCGTAGTAGGTTCCGCCGCCCATGAGCAACAACGAGCAAATCAAGGAATTCGTGGGTAAGGGGCAGGTTGCGCTCGCGCCCGAGGCCCACCTGCTCCAGCCGCTGCTGGAGCACGCCCGCCTGCGTCCGGACCGGGTGTTGTTCTCGCGCCGGGTGGGTGATCGGTTCGAGCCCATCACCGCCGCGGAGGCCGTGCGCACGGTGCGCGGGCTGGCCCGGGGGCTCATCGCCCTGGGCGTGGAGCCGGGCCAACGCGTCGCGTTGATGTCGAAGACACGCGTGGAGTGGCCGCTGATCGACTACGCCATCCTCGCCACCGGCGCCACCACGGTGCCCATCTACGAGACGTCCTCCGCGGAGCAGGTGGAGTGGATCCTCCACGACAGCGGAGCGGTGGCGGCCTTCTTCGAGACGGACGCCCTGCACGCCCACCAGCGCGCGTGCGCGGAGCGGCTGCCGGACTGCCGTCACACCTTCGTGCTCGACAAGGGAGCGCTCGAGCAGCTCCGGCAGCAGGGAGAGGGCGTGGAGGAGGCACGGCTGGAGGAGCGGCTGTCGGGGTTGCGCGCGGAGCACCTGGCCACCCTCATCTACACCTCGGGCACGACCGGGCGGCCCCGGGGCTGCGAGCTGACGCACGGCAACCTGCGCGCCAACGTCCTGCAGGTGATGGAGCATGCCCGGGACGTCATCACCGAGCAGGATCGCACGCTCTTGTTCCTGCCCCTGGCGCACGCGCTGGCGAAGATCTTGTTCCTCGCCTCCGTGGAGAAGGGCCTGCCGGTGGCCTTCGCCAGCAGCCCCAACAAGCTCGTGGAGGAGCTGGCGCTGGTGAAGCCCACGTGGTTCGGCACGGTGCCCCGCGTGCTGGAGAAGGTGTTCCAGACGGCGCGGCAGAAGGCCGAGCAGTCCGGCAAGGTGCGCGTGTTCGACCTGGCCACGGACGCGGCGGTGCGCTACTCGCGCGAGAGCGTCGGCGGCGGGGCCTCGCTCCTCCTCCGGCTCCAGCACGGCGTGTTCGACCGGCTCGTGTACCGCACCCTCCGGGGCATTCTCGGCGGCCAGCTGCGCTTCATCGTGTCGGGAGGCGGACCGCTGCCCGAGCGGTTGAACCACTTCTATCGCGGCGTGGGCGTGCAGGTGCTCGAGGGCTACGGCATGACCGAGACGAGCCCCGTGCTCACGCTCAACGCGCCCCAGGCCGCCCGGCCCGGCACCGTGGGGCAGGCCGTGCCCGGCACCACCGTGCGCATCGCCGAGGACGGGGAGATCGTCGTCAAGGGTCCGCAGGTGTTCCGGGGCTACTTCCAGAACGAGGAGGCCACACGGCGCACCGTCAGCGCGGACGGGTGGTTGCAGACGGGAGACCTCGGGAGCCTGGATGCCCAGGGCTTCCTGCGCATCACCGGCCGCAAGAAGGAGATCCTCGTCACCGCGGCGGGCAAGAACGTGGCGCCCGGCCCCCTGGAGGATCGCATCCGGGAGAATCCGCTCGTCAGTCAGGCCATGGTGGTGGGCGAGGGCAAGCCCTTCGTCGCCGCGCTCGTCACGCTCGACGCCGGCGCCTTCAAGCAGTGGGCGAAGAAGAACGGCAAGGAGGGCCAGACGGTGGAGGCGCTCGCGGAGGACCCCACGCTGCGCGCCGAGGTGGAGGCCGCCATCGAAGCCGCCAACCGCTCGGTGTCGCGCGCGGAGTCCATCCGCAAGTTCGTCATCCTCCCCCACGACTTCACCCTGGAGCGCAACGAGCTGACGCCCACCCTCAAGGTGCGGCGCCACGTCGTCAGCCAGAACTACGCCCAGGTGATTGAAGCCCTGTACGCCAAGGGCGGCGGCGGCGAGTGACGGCTACGCGATGATGCCCGGAACGCCCGGGGGCTGCTTGTTCGGATCCGGCGGCTCGTGAATGCCGGGCGGTTTGATCTCCGGCTCGGGCGTGCGGCCCGGCTCGGTCACGGGCGGCTCGCGCCGGGGCGGTTCGATCTCCGGCGTCCGGGGCTTGGGCGGTTCGATCTCCGGCGGAGGCTGCACGGGCTCCTCACGTGGGGCCTTCCTGGGCTCCGGCTCCTTTACCGGGGCCCCCGGCGTGGTCGACGGCTTCTCTGGCATGTACCCCTCCTCGAGAAACCAAGCTGCGCATTCCCCCCCGCGCCGGGAACGAGACGGGCGGAACGAGCGCCCGTCCGCCCGCCCGCTTCAGGCGTTGCTGCGCTGGATGAGCCGCGCGTACTCGAGCGAGGGCACCTCGAGCGTGATGAGATCCGAGGCCTGCTCGTAGCGGCGGACCTTGAAGGCCTTGTGCGGCTGGAGCGCGTGCGTCTGGCAGACGGGCACCTCGATGGTGATGTCACCGTCGTCGCTCAGCACCCCGCCCACGTGGAAGCGCGTCTCCACGTGGCGGCAGATGTCGCCCCCACAGACGGCGCAACAATGCGGCAGGCCCAGGCGCGAGAAGGGAGCGCACACCGTCACCGCGTCCCCCGCGCTCTCCACCTTCACGGGCGCCAGGGGCGCCAGGGCCTCCTCGCGCTCCTCCTCCCGAACGCTCCACGCCGCGTCCCGGGCCACCGCGAGCCGCGCGAACAAGCCCTCCACCACCTCGACGCCGAGCCGTCCCTCCAACACGCCCTCCACCAGGTCCGTGGGGTCCACCGGCTCGCCCTCGCGCTCCAGCCGCAGGGGCTCTCCGGGCGAGGTCCTCCACACCATGCCGTGCTGGGCGAGGATGCTCGCCAGATACGCGCTCGCCGCGTGGCTCACCACCTCGAGCACCCGCTCGTCACGGTCCGGTGCCCGGTAGCCCACCAGCCGCGGCTGGATGGCCTCGGCGAAGGGCCCCCACGCGGCGGCGTCCTGGAGCAGGGCCACCACCCGCGCCAGACAGAAGTCCGGCACCCGGACCTGCACCCGGCTCGCCGTCTCGTTCCACAACATGCTCCAGCGCGCCCCCGCCTCCGTCCACGACATGAGCTCCACCGCGTGCGGCCACAGCCGCTGGGTGAAGCAGCGCTCCAGGGCCTCCACGTTCGACAGGAGCGAGGACGCGGGCGTCTCGTCCACGGGCACCTCCGGCAGTTCGAACCGCTCGGCGAAGGCGACGCGCTCGTCCAGGCTCGGGTGCGAGTCATACGGGCACGGGACGCGCTCGGATGCCGCGGCCGTCAACTCCCCCAGGCCCTCGCGCCAGGCGGCGCTCGCGAGGTAGCGCCGGTAGCCCTCGAAGAGGTTGTCGGGCACCACGCCCCGGTCGGCCAGGGGCCACACCTCCTGCTCGAGGAAGCGGCGGTAGCCCGCCGCGTGCAGCGCCTCCCAGCGCAGCCCCGACACATGCGCCTGTTTGCCGGCGATGCGCACGCTCCAGCCATCCGCCACCAGCTCCTGCTCCCGGCTGAGCGCCTGGGTGAGGCGCAGGAACGTCCCGCACATCCAGGCGAGGGGCCAGCGCAAGAGCGCGTGCTCGTCCCGCCCGAACAGCTCCAGGGAGCGCGCCATCGCCTGGCGCGTGGCGCACAGCAGCCCCATCAGCCGCGTGTCCCCGCCCTGGAAGTGGCCGAGCTCGTGCGCCACCGCCGCGCGCAACTGCGACACGTTGTCCACCGCGAACAGCCCCATGCCCAGACACATCACGCGCCGGCCACCGAGCCCCAACACCCCGCCCACCTGTGACACGTGGGCGTTGACGTCGGCGATGAGGTAGAGATCCTCGGGCATGCGCGCGTCCATGCGCCGGGCCACGTCGCGAATCATCGCGAACAGCCGCGGGTGCTCGGCCTCGGTGAGCAGCAGCCCCGGAGGCTCGAAGCGCTCGAGCCGCGGCACCAGGCTCCAGAGGATCGCGCCCCCGGCCGCCACGCACAGCACGGTGAGCAGCGTGTGCAGGCGAGGGCCCACTTGCAGCACATAGGGCAGGGAGAGCAGCCCCAACGCGAGCCCGCTCATGCCCACGTAGAACAAGAGCAGCAGTCCCACGGCGAGCAAGCCGCGACCTGTGGACGAACGGATTCGCATGGCTTTGTCCTCCCCGGGCTCCAGTCTACAACGGCGGAACAGGAGACGTGCGCACCCACTCCGGGTCCGCACGAGAAGCCAGACTCATGCGCCACATGCTCCCCCGTTCACGCCCTCGCCCCCTCGCTCCATGCGCGGCCCTGCTCGCCTCGCTCCTCTGCGCTTGTGCCCACCCGCCTGGAGGACAGCCCTCCGCCACGCGCGCGGGGAGCACCGCCCCGGGGAAGACCGTGCTCGCGCGCATCCTCGCCATCAATGACTTTCATGGAAACCTCGCGCCGCCCACGGGCTCGGCGGGGGAGGTGCGCACCGGCCGGCTCGTGGAGGGCAAACCGGAGCGGGTGGAGGCCGGAGGCGCGGCGTGGCTCGCCGCGCACCTGTCCCGCTTGCGCGCGGAGCCCTCGGCGGCCCCCCCCGTGATGGTGTCCGCGGGAGATCTCATCGGCGCCAGCCCGCTGCTCTCCGCCCTGTTCCACGACGAGCCCACCATCGAGGCGATGAACCTCATGGGGCTCGCGCTGCACGGCGTGGGCAATCACGAGTTCGACGAGGGCACCGCCGAGCTGCTGCGCATGCGCAACGGAGGCTGTCACCCGGTGGAGGGTTGCCAGGGCCGGGAGCCCTTCGCGGGCGCGCGCTTCGAGTTCCTCGCGGCCAACGTGGTCGACGCGAAGGGCGCCACGCTCTTTCCCGCCTACGCGCTGCGGGAGTTCGAGGGCGTGAAGGTGGCCTTCATCGGCATGACGCTCCAGGGCACGCCGGAGATCGTCGACGCCGCCGGCATCCAGGGGCTGCGCTTCCTCGACGAGGCGGACACGGTCAACGCGCTCGTGCCCGAGCTGAAGAAGCAGGGCGTGCGGGCCATCGTCGTGCTGGTGCACGAAGGGGGCGTGCAGAAGGGCCCCGGCGCCTCCTACGACGGCTGCGAGGGACTCTCCGGCCCCATCGTGGACATCGTCCACCGGTTGGATCCCGAGGTGGACGCCGTCCTCAGCGCCCACACCCACCAGGCCTACAACTGCGTGCTCGACGGCAAGCGCGTCACCAGCGCGTCGTCCTACGGACGGCTCATCACCCACCTGGAGCTGGTGCTGGACGCGGCGAGCGGCGACGTGGTGGACAGCCGCGCGCACAACGTCATCGTCACCCACGAGGGAGCGCAAGACCCCGAGGTGGGGGCACTGGTGGAGCGCTATGAGCGACTGAGCGCGCCCCTGCGCGAGCGCGTGATCGGGCACGTGGCGCAGACGCTGCGCGGACCGGATGCGCGGCAATGGCCCTCGGGAGAGTCCCCGCTGGGCAACCTGCTCGCGGACGCGGAGCTCGCGGCGACACGGGAAGCGGGCGCGCAGGTGGCGTTCATCAACCCGGGAGGCATCCGCGGTGAGTTCGCCTCGGGCGACGTCACCTATGGCGAGGCCTTCACCGTGCAACCCTTCGGCAACTCCCTGGTGACGCTCACGCTCACCGGCGAGCAACTGCGACAGCTGCTCGAGGAGCAATGGGTGGGCGACAACGTGCGCATCCTCCACCCCTCGCACGGCTTCTCCTATACATGGAAGGACTCGGCACCCGTGGGCCAGAAGGTGGACCCGGCCAGCCTCCGGCTCCACGGCGTCCCCATCGACCCGGCGGGTCACTTCCGCGTCACGGTGGTCAGCTTCCTGGCGGGGGGCGGAGACAACTTCCGCGTCTTCACCCAGGGCACCGAGCGCCAGGGGGGACCCACGGACCTGCAAGCCTTGGAGTCCTGGCTCAAGGCACAATCTCCACTTTCCGCGCCAGAGACAAACCGCATCACCCGGGTTCCCTAGTCCACCGGACAACACCTCCGTCGAAAAAGGATGACACTTGCTGCCTTGGCCCCAGGCACGGCCGGGGGAGAGGTGCCAGATACCGTCCATGCGTTTCTCGCGTCTCGAAGTCCTTGGGTGGGCCCTCCTGTGTGCGATGGTGGTCGCATGTACCCACCATGCCTCCTCCGGCTCGTCCCAGCCGCTCGACACGGGTGAGCACCAGCAGGTCATCAATGGCGTGCGGCTGTACTACCGCGTCGCGGGCGAGGCACCCCGTCAGCAGGCGCCGGTGCTCTTCCTGCACGGGGGCCCTGGCTACAACAGCTACAGCTTCGCGCGGCTGATGGGCGCGCGCCTGGAGAAGGGCCAGCGCATGGTGTACCTGGACCAGCGCGGCTGCGGCCGCTCCGAGCGCCCCTGGGACAACACCTACTCCCTGGAGGTGCTGCTGCGCGACCTGGAGGTGCTGCGGCAGGAGCTGGACGTGGAGCGCTGGGTGCTCATGGGCCACTCCATCGGCGCCACGCTCGCCCTGGAGTACGCGGCGCGCCACCCCGAGCGCGTGGTGGGCGTGGTGTACGTGAGCGGCATGTCGGACGCGGCCTTCTCCTTCGCCACGTGGAAGCAGGAGCTGGAGCGGCAGCACCCCGGGCGCATCGCGGTGACGGACCCGGCGGGCAGCTCGTCCGACTATGCCCAGGTGATGAAGGCCCTGCGCGGCCTGGATGCCCAGGCCTTCTTCAACCGGCTGCAGTTCCACGACGCCGTGTACCTGCAACAGCAGGAGGCGGTGGACATGGAGAGCGGCCTGCGCAACACCGGCGAGCTGTCACGCACCCTGTTCGCCACCGAGCTCACCCAGTACCGCTTCACCCAGCCCGAGCGCGTCACCGCGCCGGTGCTCGTCATCGGCGGCCGCTACGACTCCTCCATCGGCCTGCCCAGCCTCAAGGCCCTGACAGCGTCCCTGCCCCGCGCCACCTTCCTCGAGTACGAGAAGAGCGGGCACTTCCCCTACCTGGAAGAGGCGGACCGCTTCGAGCAGGACGTGAAGGGCTTCCTGGCGTCGCTGCGGTGAGGCTCACCGGCCGGGGCCACCGCCCGTGTCGCCCGGGCCGCTGCCACCCGTGGCCGTGTTGCCCAGCTCGGTGGCGCCCACCACCCGGCGCTGCTCCGCGTCGAACGACAGATCCAACAGTCGGCCCGAGCCCCGGGGAGCGAGGCCGAAGCGGATCCGCCAGTAGTTGGGGCGCACCTGCGTGGCCTCGGCCACCTCCGACACCTCATAGCCCTGGGTGACGGCGTAGTCGCGGCTGAGCCGGACGGCATCGTCGTACCCCACCTCCTGCTGGACGCTGTAGGGCGTGTCGGGAACCATGCGGCGCTCGGGCGTGTGCACGGCACAGCCCAGGCCCAGCAGGGTGGAGCACGACACGAGGGCGACGACGGAGCGGAGAAGGGCCATGACCGTTCAAAGGTGGACATGGATCCGCTCGCGTCGGACCCCCTGCTCCCGCGCTAGCCCTTGGAGGGAGCGGGCGAGAGGATCTGCTTGGTCACCACCTCGTCGATGAGGCCGTACTGCCGGGCCTCCTCGGCGCTCATGAAGTAGTCGCGCTCGGTGTCCTTCTCGATGCGCTCGATGTTGTGGCCGGTGTGCTTCACGAAGAGGCCGTTGATGTACGAGCGCAGGCGGAGGATTTCCTTGGCCTGGATGTCGATGTCCGACGCCTGGCCCTGGGCGCCACCGAGCGGCTGGTGGATCATGATGCGCGAGTTGGGCAGCGCGTAGCGCTTGCCCGGCGACCCGGCGAGCAGCAGCAGCGCGCCCATGGACGCCGCCTGCCCGATGCAGATGGTCGACACGGGGCACTTGACGTACTGCATCGTGTCGTAGATGGCCAGGCCCGCCGTCACCGAGCCTCCCGGCGAGTTGATGTAGAGGCTGATGCCCTTGTCGGGGTCCTCGGACTCGAGGAAGAGCAACTGGGCGACGATGATGTTGGCCACATCATCGTTCACCGGCGTGCCCAGCATGACGATGCGGTCCTTGAGGAGCCGGCTGTAGAGATCGTAGGCGCGCTCACCCCGATGGGTGGTCTCGATGACGAGGGGAATGTTCATGGCGCTCCAACACTAATCCGCTCCGGAGCCGGACGCCCCAGCGTTCTTCGTGGACCGTGCGCCAGCCCACGCTCGGCCCCGTCGCCTCCCGGGCCGCCCGCCGAGCGGGCAGGGTCGGACGGGGGTGGAGACTGGCCGAAACCGCCCTCCCCACCCCATTTTCCGGTTTCGGCATCCGAGGGGAGGCACCGCATGGGTCTGTTGGGGGAAATGATGGGAAAAGCCGTCGGCACCTTGTGGGGGCCTCCGTTCCGAGCCATCGCCGAGCGACGTCACGCCCGCTCCCTGCATGCCGAGGGCATCTGCCTGCGCGCCGAGGTCTTCCCCCTGCTGGCCGGCCCCACCCTGCTGAGCGTGGGTCAGCGCCTGGCGGGTCCGGCCCTGGTGCGGCTGTCCACCTCCATGTGGCGCAACGGCAAGGAGTGGCCGGATATCCTCGGGGCGGCGGTGCGCTTCCTGCGCCAGAACCACATCACCGAGGACGCGATGCCCGGCGACCAGGACCTGCTCTTCAGCACCATGCGCCACATGTGGACGCTCGCCCCCGCGGTGCTCTCCACCCGGGTGCACGACTTCCTGGAGAACGACTACTACGGCATCGCGCCCTTCCGGGTCGAGGGCGTGGGCCGGGTGAAGCTGCGACTCACCTCGCCGCGTGACGCCGCGCCACGCCAGGGCTCGCGGGTGGAGCGGCTCCAGGAGGCCATGAGCACCGGCACCGCCGTGCTCACCTTCGAGGCCTGCTCGCTGAACTCGGGCGCGCCCCACACCTGGCGGCCCCTGGCGGAGATCTTCCTGCGCGAGGAAGTCACCCTGGACCCGGAGCGCCTGCGCTTCAGCCCCTTCCGCGACGGGCTCGGCATCACCTCCACCGGCTTCCTGCACCACATGCGCCGCTCGGCGTACAAGCAGAGCCAGGAGGGTCGCACCGAGCACTGAGGCTCCCTCCTGTCGAGGAGGGGGCCGTTCACGTCGCGGGGAAGGACCGGCGGCGTCAGGCCTCCAGGGTGGAGTCCGCATCCAGACGCGTGAACCGCTGCCACTCGGCGAGTCCGCGCGTCTGCCCGAGGTCGCTCGCGTCGAACAGGCCCCCACTGGAGTACCGGTTGAGATTCATCTGGAGTCCCGGCCGATCCAGTCCCACCCGGACGAGCTGGGCGGCGATCATCGTGTTGCCCAGCACCTCGACGCCCCGGCTGAGGCCATCGCCGCTGTCGCCGAGCCGCACCGCGAATCCACCCGTCCGCTCGATGGTATTGCGGAGGAGCTGCACCTCGCTGGCGTTGTTCACGCGGATGCCGACGGCGTCATTGTTCCTGGCACGCTCGAGGAGGATGTCGCGGATGGTGTTGTCGCGCACCACGACCCGGCGGGGGTCCGGCATTCCCTCGTCCTTCAAGCCGCCCACGCAGATGCCACAACCCGCCTCGGAGATGAGGTTGTGCTCGATGAGCACGTTCCAGGCCGAGTAGTGAACGAGGAGGGCATCCCCGCCGCGCCAACCACCTTCGCAGCAGCGGAAGTTCCGCATGCGGTTGCCGCGCACGACGATGTCATGGCTCGTCTTGATGCTCACCGCGCACCCCTGGGTCGACTCGAGGGTGTTGTTCTCGATGAGCACGCCCTGGGCGGGCTCCGTCCACCCGTCGTCCGGCTGGAGGAGCTGCACCGCGTCTCCCGAGATGTCGTGGATGTGGTTGCCGCGCAGGGTGATGTCCCGCGAGGTGGCGTGGATCACCACGCCGTGGCAACCCTGACCCGCCTCGTCCTGGTGGAAGTCATGGATGTGGTTGTGCTCGATGAGGACACCCACCGCCCCCTCGCGGGTGGAGATGCCGACGCCCGTTCCACCGTGCACCTCGCAGCGTGACAGACACGACCCCTGGGAGGGATGACCGAAGCTGACGGCGCAGGCACTGCTCCCGCCCATGTCCAGCTCCAGGCCCTCGATGCGCCAGTGGGGGAGCCGCACCTGGACCAGAGGGCGCTCCGACCTGGTGGCACGCAGCTTCGGCAGGCCCTCGCCCCGCAGGAGGATGGGTGCCTCCGGGGTGCCCGCCCTGGCCAGCTCTCTGTCCAGGACGATGTGCTCCTCGTAGATGCCCGCCCGGAGCAGGATGACATCACCGGGGCTCGCGCGGCGGAGCGCCTCGCGGATGCTGGCGAAGGGACGGAAGGAGGAACCATCATTCGTGTCCGACACGCCAGGACCCTTGGGACCCACGAACCACCTCGGAGTGGCCTCCAGCCTCTCCGTGAGGGACACCCGCTCCACGGGCTCTCGGTTGCCGCTCTTGCTCATGTCTTCCCTCTCTGGGCATTGCCCGCCCTGCTTCGTGCATGGCGCTCTCCTGAAAGAGGGCGCCAGGCGTGGGCGTGACGGCGGTGGAGGACCCGGAGTCGGAGCCCTCCCTGCAACCCAGGCGAGAGGACGAGAGGCCGCACACGGCGCGTGGTGCCGGCTACAGGTTGCCGGTCATCTTCTCCGGGCGCACCCACTGATCGAACTGCTCGGCGGTGAGCAGGCCCAGCTCCACCGCGACCTCCTTGAGCGTCTTGCCCTCCTTGTGGGCCTTCTTGGCGATCTTCGCCGCGTTGTCGTAGCCGATGTGCGGGTTGAGCGCGGTGACGAGCATCAACGAGCGCTCCAGGTTCTCCTGGAGCCGGCCCAGGTTCGGCTCGATGCCCACCGCGCAGTGCAACCGGAAGCTGCGCATGCCATCGGCGAGCAGGCGGCAGCTCTGCAGGAAGTTGTGGATGATGAGCGGCTTGAAGACGTTGAGCTCGAAGTTGCCGGACGCGCCGCCCAGGGAGATGGCCACGTCGTTGCCCATGACCTGGGCGCACAGCATGGTGAGGGCCTCGGACTGGGTGGGGTTGACCTTGCCGGGCATGATGGAGCTGCCCGGCTCGTTCTCCGGGATGGTGATCTCCCCGATGCCCGAGCGCGGCCCCGACGCGAGCCAACGCACGTCGTTGGCGATCTTGAAGAGCGCGGCGGCCAGGCCCTTGAGCGCACCGTGCGCGTGCACCAGCGCGTCATTGGCCGCGAGCGCCTCGAACTTGTTGGGCGCGGTGACGAAGGGGTGGCCGGTGAGGCGGGCGAGTTCCTCGGCCACGCGCTCGGCGAAGCCCTTGGGCGCGTTGAGGCCGGTGCCCACGGCGGTGCCGCCGAGCGCCAGCTCCGACAGGTGCGGCAGCGTGGCCTCCAGGTGCTTGCGCGCCTGCTCGAGCTGGGCCACGTAGCCGCTGAACTCCTGGCCGAGCGTGAGCGGCGTGGCGTCCTGCAGGTGGGTGCGGCCAATCTTCACGATGTCCCGGAAGCGCTCGGAGCGCTCGGCGAGCACGTCGCGCAGGGCGATGAGCTCGGGGAGCACGTTGCGCACCACGGCCTCGGCCGCGGCCACGCTCATGGCGGTGGGGAAGACGTCGTTGGAACTCTGCCCCTTGTTGACGTCGTCGTTGGGGTGCACCCGGCGCGCCTCGCCGCGCTCCCCACCCATCAGCTCGGAGGCGCGGTTGGCCAGCACCTCGTTGACGTTCATGTTCGTCTGGGTGCCGCTGCCCGTCTGCCAGACGATGAGGGGAAACTCCTCGTCATGCTGACCGTCGAGCACCTCGTTGGCGGCCTTCACGATGGCCTCGCCCCTGTCGCGAGGCAGCGAGCCATTCTCCTGGTTGACGATCGCGGCGGCCTTCTTCACCAGCACCAGGGCGCGAATGAGGGCCAGGGGCATGCGCTCGGTGGAGATGGCGAAGTTCTGCCGGCTGCGCTGCGTCTGGGCACCCCACAAGCGGTCGGCCGGCACCTCGATGGGGCCGAAGGTGTCCTTCTCGATGCGAACCTTGTCTTGACTCATGGATGGCTGCCTCCTCAACGAATGCCGGTGCGATAACACCGTGGACGCGCGTGCGTGTTGCGGCGGCGCGCGCGGCGGCACAGGATTGCGGGAAGTGGACACTCCTTCCGGCACCATCCACGCCCTGCTGCTCGCCCAGCAGCGGGGGACCCCCATGAAGCGTGTCCCCGAGGCCCAGGCGGTGGAGGGCCGGGGCTTCGTGGGAGACCGTCACGGCAAGAAGAAGCCGAACGGCAAGCGCCAGCTCCTGCTGCTGGACGTGGCCTCCTCGCAAACCCTGCGGCTGTCGGTGGGCGAGCTGAAGGAGAACGTGGTCATCTCCGGCGTCCCCCTGGAGTCGCTGCCCGCGGGCCAGCGGCTGGCGCTCGGCGCCGAGGTGGTGGTGGAGCTGACCGAGCCGTGCGTGCCGTGCTCGAAGCTGGAGCGCATCCGCCCGGGCCTGCTCAAGGAGTCCTGGGGTCAGCGTGGCCAGCTCGCCCGGGTGCTGCGCGGAGGCACGGTGCGCGAGGGCGATGAAGTACGCCTGCTCGACATCAACCCGGACGCGCCCCGCCCCATCCGCCCCAAGCTGCCCTGAGGCTCAGCGCGCCCAGAGCGCGCCCAGCTCCAGTTCCAAGGCCGCGAAGGGCTCCGCGCGCACCCGCACCTCGCCCACGTGCGTGCCCAGGACGAACCAGCCTCCGTGCTCCCGCCGGTACACCTCCAGGGTCTGGAGTACCGGGTCCACGAGCCACAAGTGCCCGACGCCCTCGCGGGCATACACCGTCATCTTCCGGGCCCGGTCCAGCGCGGCCGTGGACGGAGAGAGCACCTCACAGACCCAATCCGGCGCGAGGGTGGAGGCCGCCACCTGCGGCACCTCGGGCATCCGCTCCCGGCGCCAGCCGGCCAGATCGGGCACCAGGACGTCCTGGCCCAAGTGCAACTCCGGCTCATCCAGGAGGACCCAGCCACCCGGTCCACCCCTCCCTCGATCAAAGGGGCCCGTCAGCTCGCTGCCCAGCAAGGATGCCGCCCGAGCGTGCGGAAAGGCCGGGCGGGGACTCACGTACAGCTCGCCGCCGACGATCTCACCCAGGACGTTGGGTGGAAGCTTCTCCAGCTTCGCGTACAACGCCTCCCGCCATGAGGGCTCGTCCTTCATGAGTTCAAGATGCAATGGCTCCTCGGGGACCGCAAGCGCTCCCCTCCCCTGCCTCGCGTATTCCGGGTGCATGCGCCCATCATGCACCTGACCTCTGACGTCATGTCGTGGCCCTGGATGTGGAGCACCACGCCCTGCCCCGGCGAGGAAGCGCGTGCCCCGGGGTCCGTTTTCCGGTCAGCGGATTTACAGTTTTAATGACCGGCTTGTTGACAGCCCTACATATCCGTCAATTGGTTTGGGGTGGGCTTCCATTTCACTCGGGGGAGGCGCACATTCTGACGCGCTGCGCTTTTTACAACGCACCACGACAAGAGCCCTGACTGAAGGACAGAGGGCTCCTCACCCGTGGTTTTCGCCGTCCCACCGCTCGCAGAGGAAGACAGGAGCCCGACATGTACGACGCCCTGACGATGAAGAATGACGCCTCGCCCCACGCCAAGCTCCATGCCCAGCGTTTCGAGGGCATCACACGCACCTACTCGGAAGCGGACGTGGAGAAGCTGCGCGGCTCCATTCGCGTCACCCACACCCTGGCCGAGATAGGTGCCCGCCGGCTGTGGGAGCTGTTGCACACCCAGGACTTCGTGGCCGCGCTCGGCGCGCTGACGGGCAACCAGGCGGTGCAGATGGTGCGCGCGGGGCTCCAGGCCATCTACCTGTCGGGCTGGCAGGTGGCCGCTGATGCCAACACCGCGGGGCAGATGTACCCGGACCAGAGCCTCTACCCGGTGGACAGCGTGCCCAACGTGGTGCGCCGCATCAACGCCGCGCTGCGCCGCGCGGATCAGATCGACCACTCCGAGGGCAAGAAGGACACCTACTGGTTCGCCCCCATCATCGCGGACGCGGAGGCGGGCTTCGGCGGGCCGCTCAACGCCTATGAGTTGATGAAGGCGATGATCGAGGCGGGCGCCGCGGGCGTGCACTTCGAGGATCAGCTCGCCAGCGAGAAGAAGTGCGGCCACATGGGCGGCAAGGTGCTGGTGCCGACGAGCCAGTTCATCCGCACGCTCACGGCGGCGCGGCTGGCGGCGGATGTGATGGGCGTGTCCACGCTACTGGTGGCGCGCACGGACGCCGACAGCGCCAAGCTGCTCATGAGCGACGCGGACGAGTACGACCATGCCTTCATCGACCGCAAGGCGGGCCGCACCGCCGAGGGCTTCTACCAACTGCGCGGGGGAGTGGACTGCGCCATCGCCCGGGGCCTGGCCTACGCGCAGTACGCGGACCTCATCTGGTGCGAGACGAGTACGCCGGACCTCAAGCAGGCGAAGAAGTTCGCCGAGGGCATCCACGCGAAGTACCCCGGCAAGCTGCTCGCGTACAACTGCTCGCCGTCGTTCAACTGGAAGAAGCACCTGGACGACGCGACCATCGCGAAGTTCCAGCGCGAGCTGGGAGCCATGGGCTACAAGTTCCAGTTCGTCACCCTGGCGGGCTTCCACGCGCTCAACCACGGCATGTACGAGCTGGCGCGCCAGTACAAGGACCGGGGCATGGCGGCCTACTCCGAGCTGCAGCAGAAGGAGTTCGCCTCGGAGAAGGACGGCTACACCGCCACGCGCCACCAGCGCGAGGTGGGCACCGGCTACTTCGACAAGGTCGCCGAGGTCATCTCCGGCGGCTGTGCCAGCACGCTCGCCCTGAACGACTCCACCGAGGCGCACCAGTTCTGAGCCGGACTGGGCGGATGGGGAAAAGCACCTCCCCATCCGTCGCGAAAGCCTTCTCGTACGTGGGGGCAAACGCACCGAAGGCAGATCCATCAGGCGGGCTCATCGCGGTCTTCCTTGCCAAGACGCTCCAGTATTTTCATGAGCCGATCCCGATGCCGCTTCACTTCCCGCCGCATCTCCTCCGGGGAGGAGATGTCCAATCCTAGCGCCTGCGCCAGCTTATCGGTGGAGCCCTCCCCGCTCACGATCAAACGCAGGGTGGCCAGGTCACTCTCGTCCAGCCGCTTCGCCAGCCGGTCCACCGCATGGGATGCCTCCACGAAGTTCTCCAAGATGTCCTTCGGGGAAGGCTGCCCGAGTTCGACAACGCTCGCGAAATCATCCTCCCGCCAACTTCGCGAGGCCCTCAACTTGAGCTGATCCTGCACCCGGTGCTTCGCCGCCCTCGTGAGATAGGTGATCAGACGAGCCTTCTCGGGCTCGTACCGCTCGGGCTCCGCCAAATAGGAAAAGAACACATCGATGACGGCATCGTGAGCCGTTTCCGTGTCGCATCTCAGATCATGCCACAGAAAGCCTTCGATCCGGTTTGAGAAGGATCGGAAGAGTTCAGCCATGACCGAGGGGTCCCTTTGAAGGGCCCGGCCGTGCAACGCCTTCTCCTCATCTACTCGCGGACCCTTTTGCAGTGGGAAAGGGAGGGCAAGGATCGCGATGAACTCTTCGAGTTCTTCCGCGTGAGCGTGGGCCTCTTCCGGGAAGTGCTCGCGTGCCATGGCGAGGAGAAAAAGCGACTCCTCCCGCACTTCCTCGTCTTCATGAGAAAGGCCTGTACGGATGGCATGCCGAATAACCCTGGATTGGGCCGCGTCGAGGGTCATTGATTGAGGGCTTCTTGCATGCAAGAACCTGATGATCTGTATGACGGCTCTCAGAACCTCTGCCCGAGAGCTGCTCAGTAACAGGTCGAGCGCCTCGTCACGTCTGTATTGATCGTGAGATGAAATAAACCCCGCCAATGCGGAACTCCGAACTATGGAATCCTCGTCATCGACCAGCAGGGAAAGCGTTGCCCAATCCATCGGGTCGCCTCCCGTGATGATGCTCCTCACCACCTGGGCCCTGACAACACGGCTCCGCGCCTTCGCGGCCAGTTGAAGTGCATTGCGCGAGCGCTCGCCACGGAGCACGCCTAGCGCGAGAATGGCCTTCCCCTGTGCGGGGTCCTCATACGCGGAGACGTTGCTCAGCAATTCATCCAGGATCCGTTCCGAGAACTCGGTCAAGGCCAATTCACGCAGCAAAGGCAGGGCGATAGTCTCTGGCACGGATTGGTTCCACGCCACCACGGCCCTGGCGATCTCCGATTGCAAGGAGGGCGGAAGGATATCGCCAGCTTCGCTGGCCAGTAGCGCCGCGAGGTAGACCTGCTTCCTCTCGGGTTGCTGGGAGCCGCTCACCTCATGGAGCAAGACCCGACGGACGAACCGCTGCGTGGCCTGAGCCCGTTTCTGGATGAGCGCCATGTAGCCCACGCCCAACCGAATGACCTCTTCCCAACGGGGTTCGAAAAGGTGCTCGAAGGCGACGGACTCGAAGTTCTCCGCCGAAAGCAGCCCCACGGCGGTGAAGAACTCCTGGAAGGTCAGGTGGAGAAAACCCCACTGGCCCGCTCCGCGCTCCAGCAGGATCTGCACTTCCCGGCCCGCGCGCTCCAGGAACTCCCTCGCGGAGCGTTCCGCTTCAGAGGGCTCCACTCCTGTCCGTTCCTGACTGGACTGAGAGAGGACGCGAATGACGAAGTCCTCGGGAGCCACTCCCGTGGGCCAGTCTAGATGCAGCCGCAGCGCGAGTTCCCCGAGGATGGGGATGGCCTCTTCCTCGTAACGGATGTCCCGGGTGGACGTTCCACTCGCGACGACCCGGCGGGCCTGCCCCCATGTCTCGCACAGGGTCCGCGCGAAGATCTCATATGCCTGTACCCGGTGAAGGGGCAGGCGCCCCTCGGCCCGGTGAATCAAGGCCAGGGAGGATAAGAGGAAGGGATTGCGAGCGAGTTCCCTCAAGCGGGAACTGGTGAAGAGTGCTTCCAGGAGCCGCTCCGCATCCTGGTCGGCTCCCGACTCGTCCGGCACTCCCTCGTTCTCCCACTGGCGGCAGGCACGCGCGAAGGCTCGGACATAGCGGCGGATCTGCTCGTCCTCGAAGCCGCCGAGTTCCACTTCCACGCCCTCGGGGAGAGCGAAGCCGGAGTAACCCACCCGGCGAGCGGAAACAACGAAGCGGTTGCTGGGATAGCGGACGCAGAAGGACTCGAGCCAGCGCAGGACACCACCTCGCTCCTCGCTCTGGACCTCATCGAGTCCATCGAGCAGGAGCAGGCACTCGCCCGCCTCCAGCGCTCCTTCGAGAAAGAGCCGCAGCTCCGCCTCGTCTCCCACGCCACGGTCCTGAAGGTAGACCGCGAGCGCGTCGAGGACGGAGCAATCCTCTCCCAGCCGGGAGCGGAGCTGGGCCAACCGGCCGACGCTGACCAACACGGGAAGCAGCCGCTCCGCAGTGCCCATCTGCTCGGCCCAGGAGAGCGGTCCCCCCGCGGCGAGCACCGCCAGCCAGCGCAATACCGTGGTCTTCCCCGAGCCGGGGTCTCCAAGCACCACCAGCGCCCGGTGTCTCCGCACGAGCCTCGCCAGCGATTCGAGCGGAGTGGCGACCTCTTGCCTCTCGACGTCTGGCGCTCGGGCCGCCTGGGTCCAATCCGTGCCTCGTTCAACGAGTCGCCGGGCCTCGGGTGGGATGAAGACCTCGCGAATATCCAGACTGGGGGGCTGCTTCTTCTGGAGCGGAAAGCCAACGTAGCGCAGCCGACGGACTTCCGGGCTGTCGACGTAGCGCCGGAAGGACTGCCAGCGTTTCGCATCCCCGAGGGGTTGGAAGACCCCGGGAGCCGCTTTCGTGGCCAGACTCGCGGGAAAGACATACGTGACCAGGCCATCATGGCCCCATGTACCCAGGGGAGCGAAACGCCGCCGCGCGGTGTCCGTCAGGGCCAGGTACACGTCTTCCGTGATGGCGATTCCCTGGGCGGGTGTGGCACGAGCCAGTTGCTCGCACCGGGAAACCTCAAGGGGTGCCAGTTTCTCCATGTCCGGGGTCCACTCGACCCAGGCGGCGTGCACCGCGAGCTGGACCGTCATCGACAAGTCCACCATGGCGCGCTCCCGGATGGCCTCCGCGGCCGAGAGCGCATTCGTGATGGCCACGTGCGGCTCGCCTGCGTGGACGAGCAACAGCACGTCGTTTTCGCGCCAGCGCAAGGGCTGGGCCGCACCGAGCTTGTCGGCGACGTACTCGACCCCCGCGATGTAGCGATCCCGCTGTTGAAGCGAGTCCTCCGCCACGTCTTCCCGCACCACCTGGACGAAGGCGAGCAGCAGAGGAGTGCCCTCGGACGTGCCCTCCCACCAGGGCGTGTCAGGCATGGCCGCCTTCCCCACCCAGCCGGAGCACGACACGGAAATGCCCGTCGCCCACACTGAACTCGGGGGGCGGCAGCTTGCGCGCCTTCATCTGGCGAATCATCTCCGGAACACCCATGCCCAGGTTCTCGCGGCGGCGCGCCCGGGCAAGCAGCCCCGCCAGGACGGGGTTGCGGCGCTGGCTGATGCCACCGAGCCGGATGCCATCGAGCGTGAGTTTGTTGAGCAACTCCCCCGGATTCACGATCTCCACCCGGTCGTCGAAGACGTAGATGCGCACCTGCGATGCCGCCCGGTAATCACGATGGGCCACGGCATTGAGCACGGCCTCCCGCAGGACCTTCTCGGGCAATCCCTCCTCGATCCTCTCCAGTCCCTCCACATGCGAGGGCGAGCGCACGTTCTTCTTGAGGAAGGTCACCGCGTCCTCGACCTGGTCGAACAGCCTGCCCGTCATCTCCTTCCGATCGACGAAGTCGGACGTCAACTCCGTGCCCTTGAACAGCACCGCCGAGATGCGTGCGTCCAGGAAACTGCGCTGGGGCTCCCGTCCGAAGAGCAGCATGCCGGTGACGGTCGGCGTTCCCGTGGCATCCAGGCACTGCAGGGCCGAGAGCAACTGCCGCCCACTCGCCTCATCGGGCTCATCGTAGAGGATGGCGAGGAAGACGCGGATCGCCTCGGGGTCCAGATCCTCGAAACGGGAGCCGGCCACGGGCTCCTCGTCGAAGTGGTAGTCAGCCGACTCGAGCAGGCGGCGCAGTTCGTCACGCCGGGCTTCCCGGGATTGGTTCGCATCGCGGACGTAGTACTTGCCCGCCGCGTGGTACGGACGCTCGGCGCTGAAACGGGGAACCTCCACGACCAGGAGTGTTTGACCTTGGAACTCCAGCTTCTGGAAGGAGCAGGTCAGCGGAGGCTGGATGCCTTGACAGATGTTGCTCACCTGGAGCATCAGCTTGTCCACCTGTTGAGGAGTTCCGGCACCGCTCACCGTCCCGTCATCCTCCACGCCGAGGAACAGGTGACCACCCTTGGTGTTCGCCATCGCGGTGATGGCCTTGGCGATGTCCTTCGAGTCCACCTGGTAGTTGTTCACCACGGTGCTCTTGAACTCGGTGACGGTGTCTTCACCCAGTTTCAACCGCTGCTCCAGCTCCTCGAAAGTCATGGTGGGGTGCATCTTGCCCTGCCCGCCTATTCGACGACAGCGCGCAGTGCAGCATCCGTCGTCCCCTTCCCACTTCCGCGTCGGCCTTCCACGGGCCGGGCCTCAGTCCCCCCGGGCGGGATTCAGGCGCTCGTCATACGGCCGGGAACCAGAGGGCTCCGCCGAGACGAACGCGAGCTTCGTCCACCCCTTCCGGTTGGATTTGAGCCGGGCGATGACGCGATAGCAGGTGATGGCCGTCCGCTTGGCGAACTCCTCGCCATTCCGGGCATTCATCGCCGTGGCCGTCGCCTGGGGCACGTCCTCGACCTCGACCGTCCCGACGACGCCCGTGCGCGCGCGAATCGCCGGATCCTTGGGATCGCACGGCTCGGCGTAGATGAGGCCGGGCGAGTCCGCGAGTACTCCCGCGGGAGCCACATGCAGCTCGAAGACCCGGCCGGGCCGCGCCTTCTGGAGCTCCGTGAAGCTCTTCACCTGGACGGGGGCCTCGTCCTTCTTCGGCGCGTCGGCGCCCACCGGCGCCGCGCCCAGCAAACACACTCCCACCACCATGCAGCTCAGCAGCCTGGACATCTCTCAGACCTCCTTGGAGGCGTGGGCGAGCGAGCCTACTCCGAGCGAGCCCTGGGCGTGGGAGACACCGCGCATCAGGCCCCACATGCCAATGGCCGCGAGCACGGAGATGTCCGCGAAGAGCAGGGGCGCGAAGATGGGCGCCCCGTAGATCACCTGCTCACGCAGCGGCACGTTCGTGTGCCGCAGGTTGGCGAGCACGTGCAGCACGAAGCCGAGCACGCCCACCGCCGACTGCACCCCCATCATCCCCAGGGTGAGCCACAGGAAGCCGCGCGCCGGACGCAGCATCGCCACCAGCAGGAAGCTGGTGCCGAAGGCGGCCGTCACCACGGGCACCCACTCCGTCGCGGAGAAGAAGCCATTCTGCGCATGGTCCAGCAGCGACAGCCCCAGGTTGCCCACGCTGCCGCCCAGCGCGAGCATCACCACCCAGCTCGCCCACGCGGGGCCCGTCGGCGCCTCCATGCGGTTGAGCAGCACGAGCAGCCCCAGCCCCACGTAGGAGAGCGGGGCCACGAAGGGCGCGGTGTAGACGAGATCGTGCAGCGACTGGCGCTCGAAGAAGGCGCTGTGCAGGTGCAGGATCATCCCCGCCACCCCCACGCCGATGGAGCCCAGCGCCACGGCCACGTCCACCACCCGGGTGCGCGCCCACAGCCGCTCGGAGACCAGTCCGGGCAGCAGCAGCAGCGGCGCCACCACCGAGAAGACGACGGGCAACCACTCCACGGGCAGGGCGAAGTCATTGGCCGCGTGCGCGAGCAGGATGTCCACGCCGAGGAAGGCCAGGTTGCCCAGGGCAAACGCACGCGCCGCGAAAAAGGGCGTCACGGCGCCGAGCCGCTCCCGGAGCGTCATGGTCTGGCATCCCCCGGCTTCACCGGCCCGGAGCCCCCCTTGCCGCTCTTGGTGCGCAGCTCCTCGGCCATGGTGTCCAGCTCGTTGCGCAGCCGCGCCAGCTCGTAGTTGCCGTGCCACTGCACGAAGTCCGCGCCGCCCATGTAGGCACCGTGCTTGGCCGTGCGGCCGAAGTAATGCCAGAGGTCGAACTCGACGAACTTGATGGGGTGGTTGAAGGGCTTGTCGTCGAGCAGCCCATCCTTGCGCAACGCGGCCACCACGGCCTGCGCTTCCTTCACCTTCTCATTGGTGCTCAGCAGCACCTTCTCCGCGATGCCGTAGAAGTTCTCCACCTGGGTGTGCGCATGGCACTTCAGACACACCTCCTTCATCTGCAGCTCGCCCGAGTTGCCCTCGGGGCGGCGCGTGGAGACGGGCGCGAAGAGGAACCAGGACAGACGCTCGCCCGGGTTGTGCGTCACCTTCAGGCCCTCCAGTCCACTCATGTGACAGGTGGTGCAGGTGGGCGCGGGCATGTCCACCGTCGTCAACTGCTTGGGATGGGCGTTCAGGTTGAAGCGCTCTCGCTGCGCGGTGAAGATCACGCCGTGCTTGGACTCCTCGAAGATCTCGATCTGCGAGTGGTCCGGTCCCATGTGGCACTGGCCACAGGTGCGCGGCTCGCGCGCGAGCGCCACGGAGGAGGAGTGCCGGGAGTGGCACTCGGTACAGGTGCCGAAGGAGCCGTCCGCGTTGGGCTTGCCGATGTCATGGCACGCGTCGCAGCCACCGACCGTCGCCGCCTCTCCCTCCATCTCCCCCACGGGGTGGGCCGGGCGCTTGATCCACCCGGGATGGAAGCGCTCGCCCAGCGCGATCTGCTCCGGCGAGAAGCCCTGCGTTCCCCGCACCGCCGCCCAGGAGGGCCCCGCGTGCCGGCTGCGCTCGAACTGCTCGTACTCGGTGGCATGGCACTGGGCGCAGTTCTTCGCGGTGAGGGACCGCGCCAACGTGAAGCCACGGTGCTCCATGGGATCCTGGCCCTCTACCGGCCTGTGGCAGTCCAGGCAATTGACGCCCCGCTCCGCGTGGCGACTGCGCTCGAACTGGTGCACCACGGCGGAGGTCTCCCGCGCGTGGCACTCGGCGCACTTACCCGTGGCGCGCACCAGATCCGCGCTGGGCTGTGCCGTCTCCACCGGGGGCCGATGGGAATTCACCAACAGCGCGGCGACGATGATCGCCGTGCCCAACAACACGGCGATGAACACGGACTTGAAGCTCACCGAGGGCATGTCACTCCTGCACATGAAAGGGGGGAGGCTCGCCACTCAACACAAACGACTCCCAGTTAAAGCACTCGCACATAAAGGGCAAGCCCCATCCACATCACATTGGCGTGGCGGCGTCACTGAGCGGGCGCCGTTGGTGCTGCGATTGATGAGCTGGATACATGGCCACGAGGAACTCGGACCAGCCGCCCATGCGCACGCGCAGCAGGTTGTACTTTTCCGGATCCTCGGCGGCCCCGGCGAAGGTCTCCGGATTAGCGCAGGTGATGGTCAGTATGTTGGCGCCCCGACGTCCGAGGCCAGGGGCTGTCCGAGCCGGCGTCCATCCGCCCGGCGGTGGGTTCCACCGGCTCCGTGAAGACGCCCACGCCCGCTTCCGCCACGCGCTGGAGGATCCGGTTGCCGAAGGCGGCCAGCTCCGGGTTCTTCTCGCGGCCGTAGCGGAAGCAGCGCCAACGTCACCGCGCGCAGTTGCTGGAAGCGCTCGGCCTGGGCCTGGATGCGCACGGGCACCGAGGTGAAGGACACGCGCTGGCCACGGAAGAACATGGGGCCGGCGCTCGTCCAGCTCTTGCCCTGGTTGAGCACGGCCTCGAGTGACTCGAGAGCGCACAGGCCCCCCCAGGGTGAACCAGTTCTGGCCCACGAACTGGGGCTCGTAGCAGCCGTCGCACGCGTAGTCGCGCGCGGCAACCCCTCACATGGAAGGCGAGCGGAGAGACGTCTGCTCATTGTTCCGGCCCCCTCCCAGGCGAGCTGGAATGTCGGGTGCCCAGGCTTTGTACCGGTTTGTCTCCTCATGAACACAGCTGCTCCCAGGACAGCGGAGCAAAGGGAATCACGACCGGACCGAGATTCAACGAGAGCTTCAGCGCACGGGCCACGAGGAGCACTCCTGACCCCTCCACGAGAACGCCGAACGGCAGTGGGACGCGGTGATTCCATCCGCATGGAAAATTCGCCGGTGCTAATGTCAACCACGCCACGAGGCGTTCCGCTGGACGATCCCCCAGTGGGGCGCCATCGCGTTGGGCTCACAGTCCCGCCACTGGCATCGCAGAGCGACTCCTTTCATGCCGCACATGACTTCACCCCGCGATCCCCTGGCCCGATCGGCGCTCATCAAGATGGGCGTACGCATCGCGGTGGTCATCGTCCTCTCCACGCTCTTCAGCTATCTGCACATGTTCCACACCCTGCGCACCGAGGCGCTGGAGACATTGGAGCGGCACGTGGCGGAGCGCGCCACCCGTGAGGAAGCCATCTTCCAGCTCGCCGAGGACAACCATGCCGCCTTCAATCGGGCCCTGGCGGAGCGCATCCGCTCCCTCGCCCAGGAGGAGGCGGACGCCCGCTTCGAGCGCCTGTTCGTTCGCCACCCCGACGGCAGCATCCGCAACCGTCCCGAGAGCTTCGACGGCACGCGCCAGGTGGGGCTGTTCGTTCCCCGGTACGTTCCCGTGGACGGCTGGATGCGCCGCCGGCTCGTGGCCGGGTACGAGGTGCTCAGCCAGTACGGGCCCGCCTTCCTCGTGCGCTTCAAGGACACCTTCATCACCCTGCCCGAACAACCGGGCCTCATCTACTGGCCCGAGCGCCCCACCTACAGCCAGGAGGCCCCGGCGGAGGCCTCGGTGGCTGACACCGAGTACTTCCTCTCCACCCTGCCCGAGAACAACCCGCGGCGGGAGACGCGCTGGACCAGCGTCTACAAAGAGCAGGTCAGCGGCAGATGGGTGACCGTGGCCACCACGCCCCTGGACATGGATGGCCGGTATGTCGCGTCCGTCAGCCACGACATCCTGCTCGAGGAGCTGATGGCCCGCACCCTCGGCGACCACCTGCCCTCCGCGTACAACGTCATCTTCCGCGAGGATGGCCAGATCATCGCCCATCCCGAGCTGGATCTGAAACGCGCCCCCGGGCAGAGCAACGCCGAGGCGCAAGAGGCCCACCTGCGCGGCATCCTCGAGCACGTGAAGAGCGCGGGGGTCAGGCAGGGCGCGTTCGCGCTGCCGGAGTATGGCGAGTATGTCGCCGTGGCACGCATGCGGGGCACCGGGTGGTTCTTCGCCACGATCCAGCCCGAGCACGTGGTGACCCAGGCCGCCCTGCGCGCGGCGCGCATCGTGCTGCTGCTCGGTGTGCTGTCGCTGATGCTCGAGCTGGCCATCGCGTACTGGGTCCTTGGCGAGCAGATCACCCGCCCCCTGCTTGGCATCACCCAGGCCACGGCGCGCATCGCGGCGGGCGAATTCAAGGTCGAGCTGGACATCCAGCGCCAGGACGAGCTGGGACAGCTCGCCCGGGCCTTCCGCGTCATGGCCGATCGCATCCAGCACCGCGAGGAGGAGCTGCGCGTGGCCAATGAAGGGCTGGAGCAGCGGGTGGACGAGCGCACCCAGGAGCTGAAGGAGGTCCACCAGCAGCTCGTCCAGACGGCACGGCGCACGGGCATGGCGGAGATCGCCACCAACGTCTTGCACAACGTGGGCAACGTGCTCAACAGCGTCTACACCTCGTCCCAGGTCGCCAAGGAGCGGGTGACGGAGATGCGCCTGGAGCAGGTGACCCGGGTCGCCACCATGCTCCAGGAGCGCCAGTCCGACCTCGCCGCCTTCCTCCAGGACGAGCGCGGACGCCACCTGCTGCCCTTCTTGAACAAGCTCGGCCAGAACCTGGTGGACGAGCGCCGGGAGGTGGTCTCCCTGCTCGATGACGTGGGCCGCTACTCCGAGCACATCGGGGAGATCGTCAAGGTCCAACAGGACTACGCCCGGCTGCCCAGGATGCAGGAGCCCGTCCTCTTGGACCAACTGGTGGAGGACTCGCTGCGCATCAACTCGGCGGGATTGTCCCGGCATCAGGTGAAGCTCGAGCGGCGGCTCGAGTCGCTGCCGCAGGTGCTCACCGACAAGCACAAGCTGCTGATGATCCTGGTCAACCTGGTCAGCAACGCCAAGTACGCCCTGGACCACGTGCCCACGAACGAACGGATCCTCCGCATCAGGCTGGAACGTGCCACCCACGACCGCGTCCGCATCGAGTTGCATGACAATGGGATTGGAATCGCCCCGGAGATGCTCACCCGCATCTTCCAGTTCGGCTTCACTACCCGTGCGGAGGGACATGGCTTCGGGTTGCACTCCAGCGCCCTGGCGGCCCAGGAACTGGGGGGAACCCTGACGGTCCACAGCGACGGCCCCGGCAAAGGCGCCACCTTCACGCTGGAAATCCCTTATCATCCAGTTCAGGAGGGGACATGAGCACGCACGAGAGCAAGCGGCGGATTCTCGTCATCGACGACTCCGAGGCCATTCACCTGGATTTCCGCCGGATCCTGCAGGAAGAGCCACCCCGGAGCCGGGACGAGCTCGACCAGTTGGAAGAAGCCCTCTTCGGCGCGACGGCGGCGCACCCGCGCGACACCGACCCCGACAAGCCGATGTTCGAGGTGGATTCCGCCTTCCAGGGACAGGAGGGCCTCGCCAAGGTGAAGGAAGCCCTGGCGACCGGCCGCCCCTACGAGATGGCCTTCCTCGACTACCGGATGCCGCCCGGCTGGAATGGCGCCGAGACCCTCCGGCGCCTGCGGCAGGTGGCCCCCTCGCTGCGGGTGGTGCTCTGCTCGGCCTACTCCGACTACTCCTGGGCCCAGGTCATCCAGGAGTTCGGCGACTCCCACCTGCTCCGGGAGCTGCGCAAGCCCTTCAACCGCCAGGCGGTGCGCCACCTGGCCCTCAACGGCGCGTGAAGCAGCCGCGCCCTCCCCAGGTGGGCGGCCCTCGGACAGCTCAGGACGGCCCCACCCGCACCCCGCGCGGCCACGCGTCAGTGGATGTGTTCCCCGTGCCCCCCGCCGTCGCCGCCCGGCATGTGCATGTCCATGCTGCCCGGCAGCATGATCTCCATCATCTCCATCATCCCGGAATCCTCATGGTCCAGGATGTGGCAATGGACCATGAACATCCCGATGTAGCGCTCGTAGCGGGTGCGCAACTTCACGGTCTCGCCGGACTCCACGAAGATCGTATCCTTCCAGACGCGCTTCTCCTTCTCCCCGCCTACCCCCTTGAGCTTGATGGTGCACTGGAAGGGATTGAGATGGATGTGGAAGGGATGACCCTCATCGGCGAAGCCCGAGCCGGCGGGGTGCTTTGGGGATGAGACCTCCCATTCCTCCACCGCGCCCAGCAGCAGCATGCGTGGCGGATCACTGGGATTGAAAGTCTTGCCGTTGATCATCCCCACGAGAGGCGGCGGGTCGAGTCTGAGCTCGAACTTCGCTTCCTGGTGCCCGGTGATCTCGCCGTCCTGGATGTCCGTGAAGGGAGCCAAGGGAGCCAGCTCCTCCTCCATGGGCAACTCCATCATGACGCGAGGCCCCTTCACCACGATGCGGGCCAGCTTCCTGCTCTCCGCCTGGGCA
The DNA here is from genome assembly GCF_002305875.1 of Cystobacter fuscus. NCBI lineage: Bacteria > Pseudomonadati > Myxococcota > Myxococcia > Myxococcales > Archangiaceae > Cystobacter > Cystobacter fuscus. Next base: position 11,061,349 of record NZ_CP022098.1, read on the forward strand.
TCCTGGATCCCGTCCACGAGCCAGTAGATACCCTCCGGCAGGACCTTGCCCTGAGGGTCGGTCGCGCGCACCAGCACGTCCGCGCGGTACGCGGGATGCAGTTCGATCTCCTCCACCGGATCGATACTGCCCGTCGTGATGCCATCCAGCGCGATCAGGTACTGGGGCAGGGTCTGCTCGACGCCCGTCTTCGGGTCGCGCCTGACCAGCTTGAGTTCGAGCTTCTCGCGGAAGCCCGCGTGGATGAACCGCCAGCGCTGGACCTCGCCCGGCCGCAGTTGGAGGGTCGGCTCGACCTCTCCATTGATGGTGAAGCGCCGCTTCATCTTCTCCCAGACGCCGGGGGCGAAGACAGGAGCGCCCTCCACCTGGTCACCAGGCTCCACCTGACCAAGCTTCGTCTGCTCGTTGATGACGTAGGGAATCTGCTGGATGACGAAGACCTGCTCCCGGGCCGCCTCGATGGCGGGAACCTCGTCGATGTCACCGCGGATGATCAAGGCACCGGACAGGCCGTTGGAGACCTGGATCGCGACCGAACCGTGCTTGTGGGGGTGATACCAATAGGTCCCCGCGGGATGGTCTCTCGGGATCTTGATCTCGTACTGGAACTGCTGGCCGGGGACCAGCTCGAGCATCACGTTGTCCGAGTTTCCAGCGGGCGAGACATGCAACCCATGCACGTGGAGGTTGGTGGTGTTGAAGCCGGGTGAGTGGTGATCCGGCCCCGGCGTATGCGGCTCCTCGGGAAGTTGGTTGTCCAGGAGGATGTTCAGCGTGTCTCCCGGACGGGCCTCGATGGTGGGTCCCACCAGCTTGCCGTTGTAGGAGCGCAGCCTGACCGTGTCGACCCCCTGGGCCTGCCCATTCACCAGGACGCTGGCGATCTGGTTGATGGCGTACTTGAGCTCCAACCGCACGTCCACCTCTCCCGAATGTTCGTGAGGATGGGGATGCTCGTGAGGATGCGGGTGTTCCGGATGCCAGCCATGCCCCGCATTGGTCTTCTCCATGTGTCCTCTCCCATGTGATCGAGCGCACGGAGGCTCGGAAGCCGAGCAGCTCTCCGTACTCGGTGATTCACGGGATGGAGGAACCCGGAGCGGGATGTGACGGGCCGCTCCGCCTCAGTGCAACGCCCCCCCGGAGCCGGGCGTCCCAGCCCCCAGTCCGAGCGCCGCCCTGCACGTCTTCGTGTAGAGGTCGCGGAAGATGTTGTCCGGATCCGTGAGCTGTTTCACCGTCTGGTAGGTCTCCTTGTTCCAGAGGCTCCAGAAGGTCTGCTCGTCATAGTAGTTGTACGAGATGAGCGTCTTGGTGCCGTTGACCTCCAGCAGCTCGGCCTCGAACTCCTTGTAGATGTTGCGGCCCGGTGGCTGCTTGAGCCCGTAGACCGCGAGGTCGAGAAACAGCGGATCGTGCACGCCGGCCCACCAGCGGGGCGTGAGCCACTCGTAGTCCCGCGTTCGCTTGTAGGGCACGCACCACACCGGGTAGTGCTTGATCTCGCGGTGGTACCAGTCCATGAACTCGGCCGTGCGCGAGAAGGGAACGAACACGTCCACGATGACCTTCGGGCTCTTCGCCGGCAGGAAGCGGTGGAAGCGGTCCGCGGCCCTCAACACGCTGTCCGAGTGCACCAGCTTGCCGAACAGCGCCCGGCCCACGAGGCTCTTCGGCGTGACGGAGGTGACGCCCCGGTCGTAGCGGAAGAGGTAGTCATAGACCGTGAGGTAGTCCTCGGCGCGGCGCGGAATGCTCTCACAGTAGGCCTTGAGCCAGTCGTAACGGCTCACATACGGCGCTTGCTCCGAGAAGCGGCCCACGCACAGCACGTGCCGGGTCGGGGAGAAGATCTGCCCGTCGAGATAATCCACGTTCTGGGCGGTGAAGTAGCGCCAGATGGCTTGCTGGAAGGCCTCGAGCGTCTCGTAGGTCTCATACTTCACGTGCACGTAGGGCGCGGCGCGCACGAGCCTGAAGCGCAGCTTGGACAGGACGCCGAGCGTGCCGAACGAGCCGTGGATCATCTGGAACACGAGCGGGTTCTCGTCGGGGGTACAGCGCAGCACGTCCCCCCTGGCGGTGATGACCTCATATTCGAGACAGGTGTCGTGGAAGCCGCCCCGCCGGAAGGACATGGACTCGATGGAGCACCCCGCCACGGCGCCCCCGAGAGTGATGGTCTTGTGCTCGGGGACGATGATGGGCACGAGCCCATGGCGCAGCGTCGCGTGGACCACCTCGTCGAAGGTGATCGCGGGCTCGGCCGTGCAGGTCATCGACACGGGATCGATCTCGAGAATCCGATCGAGGTCGCTCAGGTCGATCTTCTCGTCCTGGCGCCGCTGGTCGTGACGCTTGGGAACCTGGTGCGGCGGCGTCTTCTTCTTGAAGGACGCGGGCCGCGTGCTCCGGCGCCGCCGCAACTGCCGCGCGATCCGCTCGACCTTCGCCGCATGACGCGCATCGTGCCGCGCGGATGCCCCTGACCTGCGCACGCTGGGAGCCGATTCTGTCCGCACCGTGATCCTCCGCTGCGATCCTCCCTTGTAGGGTGGTGAGCCTCCAGGTGCCTGCGGAGTCATGGACCGCCGGACCGGCCCTCGCCCGCCCGGCCGTCCAGCATGAAACCTATGCGTCAGTACCCGAGCCGCTCCGCCACGTAGTGGTCGAGCTGCCGGTACCAGGTGGACCAATCGTGAGGCATGTCGTGGCCCCAGATGTCCAGGTTGTGGGGGATGCCGCGCTGGTGCAACAGGTGACTCAGGTGCTCGGAGAACTCGGGGTACTCCCACGCGCCGCGGCTCGTCACCAGGTGGATGCGGCTGTGGTGCCGCAGGAGGTCCATGGCATGGCCCTCGGGCAGGTTCGGCACGTAGGAGACGGGGTTGTTGAAGTAGACGTCGTCACTCCAGTAGCCGTGGAGGAACTCCGACTGGAGATCGTAGAGGCCGCCCAGCCCGAGGAGCAGCTCGAACTGATCCGGGCGCCGGAAGAAGGCGTTGGCGGCGTGGAAGGCTCCGAAGCTGGCGCCCGCCGCGCCAATGCGCGCGTGGTCGTTGCCCAGACAGCCGCGGATGTACGGGACGACCTCCTGCTCCACGTACTCGGAGAAGCGTGCCTGGTTGTGGGCCTTCTCGTGCATGGGCATGCCGTGGTTCATCCACGCCCAGGGATTGATGCTGTTGATGGCGAAGATCTGGAACCGGCCGGCGAACAGGTGGTGCGCGACGGCCTGGATGAGCCCCATGCGCTCGGCCTCGAGGAAGTCACCTCCGGCGGTGGGAAAGAGCAGCAGCGCCGGGCCCCAGTGGCCGTAACGGACGACGGGCATGTCCATGCCCAGCCGGTGGCTGTACCAGCCGAAGAGTTCCCGGCGCAGGTTTGGATCGACGAATGACATGAAGGCGGCTTCCTCTCGTGGATGGGGGCTCGCCTCCTCTTAGCAGCCTCATGGGTGACGTCCACTCCCGAGGGAAGGCCGCGAGCACCGCGCCCATCGGCCTTCCCCGGGAAGCCGTCAGCAAGACGTCATCACCAGCCAGTGTTGCCCGAGACCTTGTTGAAGGTGTACCGGTTGTTGTGGTTCAGGAGACCACCTGAGGCCGCGCCCGTCACGGTGACGTTGGTGCAGGTGGCCGTCCCAAGCACATTGAAGGTCTCCACTCCATAGGTGCCCGCGCCCTTGATGGTGACGTTTTTCAGGGTCACGGGGGAGATGGCGTAGTTGTTCACGGGGGGATTCGTGCTCGCGCCCTTTCCCCAGCTGATCTTGAGGCCCGAGAAGGTGCTGTCGTTGATCTCCACGTCCTCGACGAGGATGTGCCCCGAGATTTCCCTTCTCACCCCATGGATCCACACGGCCCCGGCGTTCATGCTGAAGTTCACCGTCTGCTCACCACCGGTCCGGTTGAAGGTCACGCGCTTGACCTCCGTGGTGCCCAGGAAGGGCAGGTCCGCGAACCAGTCGGTGACGAGCACGCCCGAGGAGGCGTAGTGCGTGTCCGCGCCCACGCTGTCCAGGAGCTTGTTGTCCCGGCCGTTGTAGATGGCGAAGGTGTTGGCGAGATTGGGCAGTTGCGCGGTGTCGTAGCGGAACGTGCAGTTCTCGTTGATGGAGCCATCGGACCACATGGCGAAGGCGTCATCGCCCGTGTTGCGAGCGTGGACGTGGCTGACCCTGGTGTTCTTGACGCCCGCGTGGAGGTTGATGCCGTCGGCGAAGCTGTTCCGCACCCGGCCATCGACGATGTACAGACCATCCGTGCCGGGCCGGATCCAGTAGCCGACCTTGGCGTGCTCGATCCAGACGTTCTGGATGAGCGAGCCCGTGCCGAAGTTCTCCTCGAACGCCGCCCTGTCGGCGCCATCGTTGCGCTCGACGACGTTGCCGAAATACGCCAGGTCCACCACCTTGACGTTGCTGCCCGTGCCGATGAAGTGCTCGCCGACATTGGTGGCCTGGACGCGCGTGTACCAGGGGCCCGCGCCGCGCAGGTGGATGTTGTCCAGCGCCACCCGGCCGTTGATGTTGAAGGCGCCCGAGGGAATCCAGACCCCCGCCTTGCCGGTGGACTTCGCGTTGGAGATGGCATTGAGGATCGCCTGGGTGTCGTCTCCGCTGTCATCCGCGATGGCTCCGAACGACGTGATGCTCACGAAGTTCGCGGGCATGGCCTGGGGAGCCTCCACCTGCTCGAGATCGATCAGATCGATGGTGTAGTAGGCCGCGGTGTCTCCGCCGTCCTTCTGCAGCTTGACGGTGGCTCCCGCCGGAATGGACGACGGCAGCAGGAACCGGCTCTCGTCATAGAAGCGATGCGGACCCGGATCCCACTCGCCCGGCTTGGACGGCGTGCTCGGGCTGTCGCCGTAGGGGTAACCCCCGTAGACCCAGGCATGCCGGGAGGTCAGGTTCAGGGTCTGGAGCTTCGTTCCGTTGACGTACAGGCTCAGCGTCGCGTTGATGCCACTTCCGGCCGGCGCATCCGGCATGCCGTAGCGGACGACGAGCGAGTTGGCCGCCTGGGGCGCGCTCCACTGCACGTAGTGGCCCGTCTGCGTGAGCTTGACGGCCCGGCGGCCCGAGGACTCGGCCTCCACCGTGCCGGGAGTCCGGTTGGGGCCGAGCACCGTGGCGTTGGTCGTGCCCGCCTCGGCCTCCAGCTCCTGGTAGGGCAGCGTGGCGCCCCGGGCGGCCAGGGCCTTGCCATTCACGACGGTGAGGGCGTCGATGCTGACCCCTCCGGTGTTCCCCGTGTCGTACTGATAGGTGATGGTATTGAGCCCCCGACGCAGGTTCAGGGTCTCCGTCTTCCCCGACCAGGTGGAGCCCGTGGAGGCCAGGGTCGTGGTCAGGGCGAACAGGCCATTGACGTAGACGTTCAGGGTCTTGTTCGTCCCCGAGCTGTTGAGATAGCGCAGACCCACGCTCGAGGCCGCCGCCGCGTCCATGTTGACCGTGAAGATGACCCTCGCGCCAGGGGCGGAGAAGTTCCGCAGCCAGACGGACTCCCGGGCGACGCCCCCGGAGAAGAACTGCTCCTCCGCCTCATAGACGAAGCCCGAGCCCGCGGGCGGGGTGGGCGGTTCAGGAGGCGGGACGATGGGATCGCCCACGGTGATGCTGTCCAGGTTGACGTTGCCGGAGTCGGTCGCGTCGAACTTGTAGCGCAGGGTGTGGGTGCCCGCGCCCAGGCTGAGCGTCTCCGCCTTCGTGCCCCAGCTGTCCCAGCTGGCCGTCGCGTCCAGGGAGAGCTGCTTCGCCTTCACGCCATCGACGTAGAGGCTCAACGTCTGCACGACGCCCGTGCCATTGGCATAGCGCAGCGCCACCTCGTAGTTGGCCGTGGTGGACGCCGTGACGGTGAACTGGGCGGCGGCATTGCCCTTGTTCCCGTCCGTGAAGCCTCCCACGAAACCGGTGCCCGAATAGCCGGTATGGTCGGTCGCGATGACCGCACCGCCCGACAGCGTCGCCGACTCCGCTTCATAGAGAGGGCCCGAACCCGCGGGCGGAGGGGTGGCTTGTGCGCTGAGGGTGAGGTTGTCCAGGTTGACGTTGCCGGAGTCGGTCGTGTCGAACTTGTAGCGCACGGTGTGGGTGCCCGCCCCCAGGCTGAGCGTATCGGTCCTCGTGCCCCAGCTGTCCCAGTTGGCCGTTGCCCCCAGGGAGATCTGCTTCACCTTCGTGCCATCGACGTAGAGGCTCAACGTCTGCGCAGTGCCCGTCCCATTGGCATAACGCAGCGTCGCGTCGAAGTTACCCGTGGCGGACGCACTGATGGTGAATTGAGCGGCGGCATTGCCCTTGTTCCCGTCGGTGAAGCCCCCCACGAAGCCGGTGCCCGAATAGCCGGTATGGTCGGTCGCGATGACCGCACCGCCCGACAACGCCGCCGACTCCGCTTCATAGGTGGACCCGGCCGCCTGCTGCTCCGAGGCCAGTCCTTCCTCGACGGACGGGTCCGCTGGGGATCCACAACCCACGCCAGCGCTCAACCACGACGCCACGAGAATCCGGCCGCTCCATGTCCGCCACATGTTCTTCTTCGCTGTGCCCATTGAAACTCCTCTCCATCGTCGATGGTTGAGAACGGGGAGAGTATTTTTCAGGGTTAAACAATAAATAAAGAAAGACCCATTTTCTCCGGAAGCAAAAACAGCAGTGTGCGAGAACGACCATTGGCTGACGCGTCAGCCAATCGGAGCCCTGGACTGTCAGCGGTTCACCGCCCGGCGCTCCAGCGGGGCCACTCCACCTGGGGAGTCCCACCGGGCAGGGACGGCCTCGCCGCTCGAGGGGAGCTCCACCACCCGGGCGCCCTTGTCCTCGAAGAGCTCGCGCAGCCAGGGGTGGCAGGTGAAGGCGATGACCTGATGGTGCGTGGACAACCGGGCGAGCAGCTCCAGCGTGCCGCGCGCGCGTCGGGGATCGAAGTTGACCAGGATGTCGTCCACCATGAGCGGCAACGCGCCACGCGTCTCGCCGAAGTCCTGGATGACCGCCAGCCGGAACGCCAGGTAGAGCTGCTCCCGCGTGCCCCGTGACAGCTCCTCGGGGCTCCAGTCCCGCCGCGCTCCAGTCACCCGCAGCTCCCGCGAGTCCCCCGCCGGAACGAACACACGGCGGTAACGGCCCTCCGTCAGCGCCGCGAAGTGCTCCGAGGCGAGCTGGATGACGCGCGGCTGCTGCTCCTGCTCGAAGCGCCGCCGCGCCCGCGCCAACAGGGCCAGCGCCAGCCGGTCCTTCGCGTAGCGCGTGGCCAGCTCCGCGGCCCGTGCCCGCAGCCGCTCCTCCTGCGTGCGCAGCCGCGCCAGCTCCTCGTCCCCCTCCCAGCGCTCGAGCTGGCTCCGGGCGGAGCCATAGTCCGTGTGCAACTGCTTGAGGCGCTCGGCGTAGGCCGGCTCCAGGATGCGCAACTGCCCCAGCCGCTCGCGCAGCCGCTCCTCGCCCCCCTGCTCCTCGATGGCCGCACGCGCCACCTCCGCCGTCAGGCCCGTGGCGGCCTCGACCCGCGAACGCAGCTCGCGCCGCTGCCCCGTGAGTTCCTCGAAGCGCTCCGCCCGCCGCGCCCCCTGGCGGAAGGACTCCTCCGAGTCCGCGCCACCCTGGGCCAGCAGCGCCTCCACGGCCCGCTCCTCGGCCTCCCACAGACGCAAGAACCGGGTCCGCTCCCCGGACAGGTCCTCCGCGCGCGCGCGCAGCTCCCGCAGCCGCGCCTCCCGCGCCTTCTGCTCCTCCAGGGCCGAGGCCACCCGCGAGGCCAGCGCCTCGACCGTGCCGCCCTCCGGAAGCCCCACCGCCCGGGCCTCCTCGTACAACCGGGCCACCACGGCCTGGCAGCCCGACTCGTCCGCGGCCAGGACCCGCTCCTCCACGTTCAGCTCCACCAGCCGCCGCCGCAGCTCGGCCGCGTCACGCCACAGCTCCAGCGCCCGCTGCGCGGAGAGGTTCGCGGGAAACCCCCGCGCATCGAGCACGAGCGACAGCTCTCCCCGGAGCGTGCGCACCTGCATCTCGGCCCGCTGCCCCGCCTTCTCCGCCACCTGCACCTCGCGCCCCGCGGCATCCACCTCCGCCTGGCGACCCTCGCGCTCGCGGCCGAGGTGCTCCACCCGCTCGGCCTGCCGCAGCGCATCCGCCAGCGTCGCTTCCATCAAGGCGAGCCCGGCCACCGGATCATCCGCGGCCACCCCCGCCTCGCTCGCGGCCAGCGCCAGCTCCCGCTCCACCGCCACGCGCCGCCCCATGAGGGAGTCCAGCGCCGACTGCACCCGGGCCATCTCCTGCGCGTGCTGACGCTGGCGCGCGACGTGGGCCTCGGCCATGCGTTGGTGGCTCCTCACGGCCCCCTGGTGCCCGAGGACCAGCGGCACGGCGAGCAACAGCGCGCCCAGGGTGGCCAGGGCCCCCGCCGCCGCGCCCGAGGAGACGCCCACCCCGAGGACGAGCACCACCGCCAGTCCCACGCCGAGCCACGTCCCCAGGGGCGAGGGAGCCGGTCCGGGCTCGGGCTCGGACGTGGCTCGCAGCGACTGGAGCCGCTGCTGCAACTCGGTGCGCTGCGCCACCACCTGCTCGCGCTCCATCCGCAGCAACTTCACCCGCCCCAGCGCCACCTGCCGCTGGCGGATCTCCGCCGTGGAGACGTCCGGAAGCCGCGCCCGCTCCGCCTGGAGCCGCGCCAGCGAGGACAGGATGCGCTCACGCTCCCCCCGGGCCCGGACGAGCGCCACTTCCGCCTCGCGCCGCTCGCCCTCCACCTTGGACAGCCGCTCGGCGAGGGCCTCCAGGGCGCCACGCGCCGCCGCGCCCAGCTCCAGGGCCAACAGCCCGGTCAGGTCCACCTCCAGGCCCAGCCCTTCCACCGCCCGCTCCACGTCCTGGTGCCGGGCATCGAGCGCCGAGCGCCGTCCGGGGAGCGCCCGCAGCAGCTCGGCCCTCGCGGTGAAGGCCCCCCACGCCGAGCGCAGGGCCTCCTCCCGCTCGCGCGCCAGCATGGCGGAGGACAACGGGCCGCGCTCCTCCTCCACTGCCCCGAGCAACGCCTCCAACCGGGAGTGCTCCGCCCGCAACTCCTTGGCACGTCGCAGCAACGCCTCCAACCGGGGCACTCCCTCACTCGGGAAGGATGACAGGTCGGGCAGCCACGCCCATTCCTCGTCGAGCCTCGCCAGGGTGCTCAGGTCGCCCAGCGCCTCCTCCAACCGGGACAGCCGCCGCAGCTCGCGCGTGCAGCTCTCCAGCAGCCGCTGCGTCTCCTCGCGCTCCCCGCCCAGCGACAGCAGCCGCTCACGCTCCTGGAAGTAGCGCGCCGGCCGATCCTTCAGCTCGCCGAGCCGTTGACGGACCTCCTCCAGTTGCTGGAGCACCTGGTTGAGCTCGGGGTTCTTGCCCGTCTTCTTGAAGAGCTCTCCGGCCCGCTTCTCCAGGTGCTTCTCCACCTCGGGCAGCCGGCGCGCGCCCCTCAGCCCCGCGGCGAACAGCGCCCGGGAGACCCCGTCCTCCTGGGACAGGCGCTCGAAGCTGGACAGCTCATCCAGACCGAAGGCGAAGACCTCGCAGAACAGCTCCCGGGAGACGTGCGCCAGCGCCTCGTCCAGCCGCGAGGCGCTCAGCTCGTGCCCCCGCGCATCCAACACCTTCACCGTCTTCTTGATGCGCTTCACCACCAGGGAGCCCGTGGCCGCGCTCACGAACAACTCACCCGCGCGCCCTCCCACCTCGGGCTCGTACCGGGGCTCCGCGCGGCCCTTCTTGTCGAAGCCGAACAACATGCCCTGGAGGAACGCGAGCAGCGTGCTCTTGCCCGCCTCGTTGGGCCCGTACAGCAGGTTGAGACCCGGCCGTAGCTCCAGCTCGTAGTCCGAGAAGTGACCAAAGCCCTGGACGCGCAACAGCTCGACCCGCAGCCCCCCCGTCATCCCGCCTCCTCCTCGTGAAGCTCCTCCACCACCCGTGTCCCCGCCTCCGCCACCCACTCCGGCCGGAGCGGCTCCAGCGCATCCACGCCCAACCGCCGCAAGCGCTGGGAGAGCGCGCGCAGCTCTTCCTCCTCCGCCCACAACGCGGCCAGGGCCTCGGGATCGGCCGTCAGCGCCTCGGCCTCGGCGAGCAGGGTGCCGGAGAAGCCTCCCGCGAGCCGCACCGCCGCCAGGTCCAGCGCGGGCCGGCTCGCGTCACGCAGGGACTCGAGCAACACGGGCGGGTGACGCCGGGCGAGCTGCTCGCGCACTTCCGCCTCCAACTGAGCGAGCGCGTCGGGCCGGACCAGCTCGCGATGCAGCGGCCCCCGGTCCGTGAGCGTGAGCCGCACCGCGTGGCCTTCCAGCTCCGCCGAGCAGTCCGCGTCCACCCGCTCCAGCAGGGCGGCCACGAGCGCATCGAGCGAGGCGAGCCCCGTGAGGGGAACCTCCAGCCGATGCCAGCGCACGGTGTCCACCGGGACGAACCGGCGGCGCGTGCGTCCGTCCTCGACCTCCACCAGCACACAGCCGCGCTCGCCCGTCTCGTTGACGTGCCGGCCCTGCGGGTTGCCCGGGTAGACGGCCACCGCGCCACCGGGGAGCGGGTACTCGGCGCGGGTGTGCACATGGCCCAGCGCCCAATAATCGAGCCCCCGCGCGGCCAGGTCCTCCAGCGTACAGGGCGCGTAGTTGGCATGGCCCTCCACGCCGCCCAGGTTCGCGTGCAGCAGGCCCACCGTGAAGTCCGGTGCCGTGCGGCCAAAGCGTGCCGAGAGGTTCTCGCGCACCTCCGCGTCTGGATAGGAGATGCCCTGTACCCGGCACACGAGCCGCCCCTCGCGGCGGACCTCGGCCTCTTCCCACCCGGCGCCGAACACCTTCACCGATTCCGGCAGGCCGAGGGCGCCCGTGTCCCCGCTCAGGGGATCATGGTTGCCATGGACGATGAAGGTCTGGATGCCCGCCACGTGCAGCCGCTCCAGCTCGCGCCGGAGTGCCAGCCGGGCGCGCACCGAGCGATCCTTCATGTCGAAGAGATCCCCGGCGAGCAGCAGGAAGGCCACGCGCTCGCGCAGGCACAGGTCCACGATGCGGGAGAAGGCCCGGAAGGTGGCTTGCTGGAACGCGCCCAGGAGCCCCGAGTCGACGGGCACGCCCCGAAAGGGAGTATCCAGATGCAGATCGGCGGCGTGGACGAACTTGAAGTGCATCGCGAGGGCGCACAGTAGCCGCCCCTGGGAGGGCATTCACCTTCCCCGCCCCTGGATGCCTCCTCGCCGACTCAGCGCCTGGGCTGACGCCTCGTGGCGATTCCATTCGCCAGGCGCACCTGCTGCTTCCAGTGGCCATACAGGCGGCCTTGCGACGCCAGGCGATCCAACTCCCGCCGGGTCTCGTCGTCCACCGAGCCCGGGGGCGCGTCGCGGTAGGGCGTTCCCGGCAGCGGCATGAACGTATGACCATGAACCTTCGCGCCCACGTGCGCCAGGCGCCGCATCAACTCGAGGGTCGCCCGGACATCCTCGGGAGTCTCCCCCGGCAGGCCGAGGATGAAGTCCACGTTGGGCACGAAGCCCCACTCCACCGCCAGACTCGCCGCCCGCACCACCGTCTCCACGTCATGGCCCCGGCGCGTCTCCTGGAGGATGCGCTCGCTGCCGGACTGGCCCCCGATGATGAGGTTGTCGTTGTCCACGTAGCGCTTGAGCAGGGCCAGCGCCTCGGGCGTCACGTGCTCGGGCCGCACCTCCGAGGGGAACGTGCCATAGAACACCCGCCCCTCGGGGCCCATCGCCTCGCGCACCGCGGCGAGCATCCGCTCCACGGCTTCCAGGTTCATCGACTCGTCCTGGGTGCCGTAGGACATGGAGGTGGGAGTGATGAAGCGCACGTCCCGCTTGCCCGCTTCGCGCAGCACACGCGTCCAGTGGGCGATGTTCTCCACGGTGCGGTGCCGGAAGCGCGCCTTGTTCAGGAAGGGCGTCTGGCAGAACCGGCACGCGTAGATGCACCCGCGCGTGATCTCGATGGCGCCGAACTTCATGTTCCTCGCCGCGAAGGGTGGGTAGTGGTCGAGCACCACGCCCTCGCCCCGGCCCCGAGGCACCACGCGTCCCTCCACGAGCTGGGAGAAGCCCCGCGTCTGCCGGGGATCTTCCCCGCGCATCATCCGGCCGAGCAGGTCCAGGAGGATGGCCTCGCCCTCACCCACCGCCACGAGATCGAAGCCCGCCTGGAGCGTCTGTTCCGTCTCGGCGGTGGCGTGCACTCCGCCCGAGATGCACAACACCTCGCGCCCCTCCAGCCGCTCACGCAGCCAGGCGAGTTCCTCCGCCGCCGCGGGGAAGCTCGCCGAGTAGAAGGACCACGCCACGACCACCTGGTAGCCCTCGTCGAGGCACTCGCGCACCGAGGCCAGCAGGGAGTCCCGGTCCCGGGGGAAACGCAGGGCCACTTCCCGCCCCACCGGATCTGACTCCACCGCACCCGCGAGGACGGTGAGGGCGTACTTGCCCGGGTACTGGTAGCTCAGGACGAGCGCGACCTTGTTCGTGGAGGACATCGCCCACGAACCTTAACACGCGCTCCCGCTCAGGAACGGTGACGCTCGGCCACGTGGTAGAGCTGGGTGAGGGAGCAGTCCAGCAGCGACTGGCACGAGCGCATGTAGTGATGTGCCCGGACAAAGGGCAACCAGACGCGCCTGCCCACGAGCACCTGGGCCTCCTCGAGCTTCCGGCGCGGAATCCATTGGCCGCCCAGGCGGCGCACCAGCACTTCACCGAGGTAGGCGCCAATGGCGGGTACGGCGTGCGCTTCGATGTTCTGCCGCTCGAACACCCTCGGGAACTCCTCGTGCCAGAATTGGTAGTCCACGTCCGTCAGCGACTCGGGCGTCGCCTCGAAGACGGAAGGCACCTTCGTGTGCATCAACGCCACCAGGTGCTCGGCGAGGTCGCTGTAATGCTCGCGAGCCGCTTCCGGGTCGTCCACGTCCGGAGGCAGGGCGGCATCGGCGGGGCGCCACTCCACGGGCTCTGGCGGTTGGTACATGTTGAACCCGGCGATCTTCCGCTGGCGCTCATGAATGGCGACGCCATCCACCACGCGTGAGAGGAGCGGAGCCACGTCCGGATGGAAGCGGGGTTGCACGGGGGCGAGCGCGGCGCTGCGCTCGCGCAAGGTGCGCAGCACGGTGGCGTAGTCGAGGTCCGGCCGGAGATGCACATGGGCACGCGCTTGAGCCTCACGCGCCTCCTCGCTCGCGAAGTCCACGGCGGTAGGCCGGAGCACCATAAGCACGGAGCCGTTGGGGAGTTCCTCCAACCGATGTGCTGGAGTGGACAGCATGCGCTCGCGCCCAACAGCTTCCACCAGTTGGGGGCCGAAGACGTTGAGCCAGGACACCTCATAGATCTTGTCGAACCCATCCCGGATGGAGGTCTGCATATCGCGACCGTAGAGAGGAGCACCAGACAGTTGATCGTCCGCCAGACCATGGGCGGAGGCATGAGCAACCGGGTAGTGAGAGGCCCAGTGCCGCACCATCTCCACGAACTGGTGACAGCGCCCCTCCTCCTTGAAGAAGGAGAGAGGCTTCACATTGATCGCGATGTCCAGCTCGCAAGGCCGCGGTGGAAGCCAAAGCCAGAGCGACATATCCAATGCGGGCCACTCCGTCCGGTAGAGCCCGAGAGCCGTGCTGTCCCCATCGCGCCGCTCCTCCAGCGCCTTCCAGAAAGAAGGGCGGGAGTACTTGCGCCTCCGCTTGCCTTTGACGACGTCCGGCATCCACCCATCGGCGAACTTCTCGAGGGCTTGGAGGAAGTGCTCCAGTGCTCGTTCTAGTGCCACCCGCGAGTCGAAATCACCTTTGAACTCGAACTGTAGACCGTCCTCGCCCTTCACACCGTGAAGATCCAGCACCTTCATTGGAAGAACACCTCCACTTCCGGCACTCTCTCCTGCGTCTTGCTCAAGGCGGCCCTCATGTTTCTGACGTTCGCTGGTTTGAGTTCACCGCCCTCATAAATGAGGCGGACTCTAGGGATCAGCACCGTGCTGTCGCCACGAAGAAGGGATTGGAGGGAGTCTCGGCGGATGTCCACGGTCTCACCGTATTTTCGCAGAGCCTCCCTCGCGTCCTCTACCATCTGCGCCGTCAACGCGTCCCTGTCCATGCCCGAGAGATCTCGGCTCTTGAAGCTGAATGTCTCGACACGAGGCGGCCGTCCAGCCGACTCGCCTTCTTCAATGACGAGCACATCCGCATAGCGCAAGCCAGGTCCCTGCTTCCACACCCCTACATTCGCCTCGACACGAGGCCTGTCGAAGTCCCCGAGAAAGCGGCGATGGGCCCGGGGCAGGAGCGCGTCCTCGCGCAGTGCCTTCACCATGAGGCGCTCGAAGGTCAGCCCCCGGGCGAACCATCCCCACATCCGCTCATAGTTCTCCCATCGCAGGGGCCCCTTGGTGCTCTTGCCCTCCTTGAGTTCCCCCAGACGTTTCTCGTAGTACTCGACGTACTCGCGCCAGCGTGGATTGCCTTGGGCCTCGGGCGGTGGGACATCGAGGGAGGGACGTTGCCGCTCCAGCACCGTCACGTCCCTGGACAGGCGCGGGCCCGTGGCCTCCCACTCCACCCGTGCCAGTTTGGCTTCCACCACTTCCCGGGTGAGGCCCACGTGCTCGTCCACCAACGAGGCCAGGCCCCCGGCACGCACCGCACCACGCCCCACTTCCGAGGAACCCGTGGCCCCGGGCCTGGCCTTGGACATCAGCGCCTGCGCCCTGGCCACATCGCCTCGGGCCTCGCGTAGCGCCAGGGCTGCGTCCACGCCCCCCACGGCCACGAAGCGGCCCGCCTCCCGGCGGGCTCGGATGTCCCGGGCCAACTCGCGCATCCCCTCCCCACCCAGCAGCCCCTCCAAACGCCGCGCCACCGCCCCAAGGCTCCTCAACCGCAGTTCCACGGACTGAAGCCTGTTCAAAGAATGCGTCCCGCCCACCTCGATGCCACGCGCCTCGGACAGGACACGCAGGCTCCGGCCTCCCGCATACAGCGCTCCCAGCAGCATCGCGGGCGCGAGTTCGCGTGTGGCTCGCTCGTACTGGCCCTGGGAGAGCGAGGAGATGCCCTGGCCCGTGCCAGCCACCAGGTAGTAGAAGCCCAGCGGCACACCGAACGTCGCCGCATCGAGGCTTCCCACCGCCACGCTCCCGGGAGCGAAGTGCCTGAGCGCCAGGGCTCGCTCCACCTCGTGGAGGGCGTCCCTGTAGGGCGCGGGCAACTGCTCCCGCCGCACGGACAGCTCGGTGTAGCGGGCGCCGTCACTCGCCTGGCTGGTGGACAGGGCATCCCGGGCAGCGCGACCCAGCCCCCGCAGCACGTCACTCGCCTGCTCTCCCCTCTCCGGGTACGCCGAGAGCGACATGCCTCGCGCCTCCAACTCCTCTCGCACGGACGGCATGAGCGCCAACGTCTCACCCAACTGTTTGTCCCGGGCCAACTGCCTCAACAACCCATCCACCTCATCGTCATGGGCCGAGTGCAGGACGAAGAGGGCGAAACCCTCGGCGTAGAAGAGGCCATAACACTCGCTGGCCGCGAGCAGGAAGGCGACACGCTTGCGGTGGAGGACTCCCGCGGCGTCTTCACGCACGGGCCCCAGGGCACCGAGGCGGACAGCGGACCAGTCATCCAACGCCTCCACCAACCGCGGCATGTCCACCCGCTGCTGCAACGCCACGAATTCGCCGGGCGAGGCACATGCCAGGAAGGGCGCCAGCAACGCCTCCGCATCGCCGGAGGACAAATCCGGCCAGCCCGGAGGCACGGGCACGCCCCCACAAGCGAGCGCGCCCCCCGCCCCGCCCTCCGCCCGCGAATCATCCGCTTCAATGGAGAGACCGCCCGCACCTCCCATCGCCCCAGTCAGGATGGGCAGAAAGGAAGAAGACCCGGCGTACAGGTCCATGCCACTCGTTAGACTCCTGGGTGATGCCCCCGTGGCACACCCCGCCAGCAACACGAGCACCGACAGGGCGAGGAGCACCGGGACGACAACTGGCGTCGTGACAGGGCTTCTCGTGGAAATGAATGAACGGGTTCTCATCTGCATGACAAGCGCCTCTCCGGCGGCAGCACCCCCCGAAGAGCACGGTGAGCATGCACGCTGAGGGCGTACTTGCTCGGGTACTGGTAGCTCTTGTTCGTGGAGGACATCGCCCACGAACATTAACACGCGCTTCCACTCAGGAGCGGTGCCGCTCGGCCACGCGGTAGAGCTGGGTGAGGGAGCAGTCCAGCAGCGACTGACACGAGCGCATGTAGTGGTGTGCCCGGACAAAGGGCAACCAGACGCGCCTGCCCACGAGCACCTGGGCCTCCTCGAGCTTCCGGCGCGGAATCCACCGGCCGCCCAGGCGGCGCACCAGCACTTCACCGAGATAGGCGCCAATGGCGGGCACGGCGTGCGCTTCGATGTTCCGCCGCTCGAACACCCTCGGGAATTCCTCGTGCCAGAATTGGTAGTCCACGTCCGTCAGCGACTCGGGCGTTGCCTCGAAGACGGAAGGCACCTTCGTGTGCATCAGCGCCACCAGGTGCTCGGCCAGGTTGCTGTAATGCTCGCGAGCCGCTTCCGGGTCGTCCACGTCCGGAGGCAGGGCAGCATCGGCGGGGTGCCACTCCGAGGGCGCTGGCGGTTGGTACGTGTTGAACCCGGCGATCTTCCGCTGGCGCTCATGAATGGCGACGCCATCCACCACGCGTGAGAGGAGCGGAGCCACGTCCGGGTGGAAGCGGGGTTGCACGGGGGCGAGCGCGGCGCTGCGCTCGCACAAGGTGCGCAGCACGGTGGCGTAGTCGAGGTCCGGCCGGAGATGGACGTGGGCACGCGCTTGAGCCTCACGCGCCTCCTCGCTCGCGAAGTCCGCGGCGGTAGGCCGGGTCACCAGGAGGACGGAGCCGTTGGGGAGTTCCTCGACCCGCCAGGCTGGCGTGGACAGCATGCGCTCACGACCAACGGATTCCACCAACTTCGGGCCGAAGACATTCAGCCAGAAAACCTCGTAGATTTTATCGAACCCGTCCCGGATGGAGGTCTGCATATCGCGGCCAAAGCGGGGAGCGCCAGACAGTTGATCATCCGCCAGACCATGGGCGGAGGCATGAGTAACCGGGTAGTGAGAGGCCCAGTGCCGCACCATCTCCACGAATTGGAGACAGCGCTCAGCCTCGGTGAAGAAAGAGAGAGGCTTCACCTTGATCGCGATGTCCAGCTCGCAAGGCCGCGGTGGAAGCCAAAGCCAGAGAAACATGTCCAATGCGGGCCACTCCGTCCGGTAGAGCCCGAGAGCCGTGCTGTTCCCGTCACGCCGCTCTTCCAGCGCCTTCCAGAAAGAGGGGCGGGAGTACTTGCGCCTCCGCTTGCCGTTGACGACGTCCGGCATCCACCCATCGGCGAACTTCTCGAGGGCTTGGAGGAAGTGCTCCAGTGCTCGTTCCAGCGCCACCCGCGAGTCGAAAGTACCTTTGAAATCGAACCGGAGGCTGTCCTCGCCCTTCACGCTGTGAAAATCCAGCACCTTCATTGGAAGAAGACCTCCACTCCCGGAACTTGCTCCTGAGTCTTGATCAAGGCGGCATCCATGTCTCTGACATCCGATGGTTTGAGTTCACCGCCCTCATAAATGAGGCGGACTCTTGGGACCGGCACCTTGCTGTCGCCACGAAGAAGGGACTGGAGGGAGTCTCGGCGAATGTCCACGGTCTCACCGTATTTTCGCAGAGCCTCCCTCGCGTCCTCTACCATCTGCGCCGTCAAAGACTCTGGCCCCAGTCCCGAGAGGTCTCGGCTCTTGAAGCTGAATGTCTCGACGCGAGGCGGCCGTCCAGCGGACCCGCCCTCTTCAATGACGAGCACATCCGCATAGCGCAAGCCAGGGCCCGGCTTCCACACCCCCACATTCGCCTCGACACGAGGCTTGTTGAAGTCCCCGAGAAAGCGGCGCTGGGCCCGAGGCAAGAGCGCGTCCTCGCGCAGCACCTTCACCATGAGGCGCTCGAAGGTCAGCCCCCGGGCGAACCATCCCCACATCCGCTCGTAGTTCTCCCATCGCAAAGGCCCCTTGGTGCTCTTGCCCTCCTTGAGTTCCCCCAGGCGTCTCTCGTAGTAGTCGACGTACTCACGCCAGCGTGGATTGCCTCGGGCCTCGGGCGGCGGGACCTCATGGGCAGGACGTTGCCGCTCCAGTACTGTCACGTCCCTGGACAGGCGCGGGCCCGTGGCCTCCAACTCCACCCGTGCCAGTTTGGCTTCCACCACTTCCCGGGTGAGGCCCACGTGCTCGTCCACCAACGAGGCCAGGCCCCCGGTACGCGCCGCACCACGCCCCACCGCCGAGGAACCCGTGGCCCCGGGCCTGGCCTTGGACATCAGCGCCTGCGCCCTCGCCACATCGCCTCGGGCCTCGTGTAGCGCCAGGGCGGCGTCCACGCCTCCCACGGCCACGAAGCGACCCGCCTCCCGGCTGGCTCGGATGTCCCGGGCCAACTCGCGCATCCCCTCCCCACCCAGCAGCCCCTCCAACCGCCGCGCCACCTCCTCGAGGCCCCTCAACCGCAGTTGCATTGCCTGAAGCCCGTGCAAACGGTGCGTCCCGCCCACCGTGGTGCCGCGCGCCTCGGACAGGACGCGCAGACTCCGACCACCCGCGTACAGCGCCCCCAGCAGCATCGCGGGCGCGAGTTCGCGTGTGGCCTGCTCGTACTGGCCCTGGGAGAGCGAGGAGAGGCCCTGGCCCGTACCGGCCACCAGGTAGTAGAAGCCCAGCGGTACACCGAACGTCGCCGCATCGAGGCTTCCCACCGCCACGCTCCCCGGAGCGAAGTGCCTCAGTGCCAGGGCTCGCTCCACCTCATGAAGGGCGTCCCTGTAGGGTGCGGGCAACTGCTCCCGCCTCGCGGAAAACCCGGTGTAGCGAGCGCCGTCACTCGCCAGGCTGGAGGACAGGGCATCCCGGGCCGCGCGACCCAGCCCCCGCAGCACGTCACTCGCCCGTTCGCCCCTCTCCGGGTACGCCGAGAGCGACAAGCCTCGCGCCTCCAATTCCTCGCGCACGGCGGGCATGAGCGCCAGCGTCTGGCCCAACTGTTTGTCCTGGGCCAACAACCGCAGCACCGCCGCTACGTCGTCGTCATGGGCCGAGTGCAGGACGAAGAGGGCGAACACCTCCGCGTAGAAGAGGCCATAACGCTCGGTGACGGCGAGCAGGAAGGAGACACGCTTGCGGTGGAGAATCGCAGCGGCATCCTCGCGCACGGGCCCCAGGGCGCCGAGGCGAACAGCGGACCAATCATCCAACGCCTCCACCAACCGCGGCATGTCCACCCGCTGCTGCAACGCCACGTACTCGCCGGGCGAGGCACACGCCAGGAAGGGGGCCAGCAGCGCCTCTGAATCGCCGGAGGACAGGTCGGGCCAGCCCGGCGGCACGGGCACTCCCCCACAGGCGAGCGCGCCCCCCGCCGGTGAGCCATCCGTCTGCATGGAGAAACCGCCCGCCCCACCCGTCGCCCCTGTCAGGATGGGCGGAGTGGCCGACCCCAGCAGGTGCAGGTCCATGCCGCTCGTCAGGCTCCCGGGCGATGCCCCCGTGGCACACCCCTCCAGGAACACGAGCACCGCCAGGACCAGAAGCATCGGGACGACGATGGGTGTCGAGACAGGGCTTCTCGAGGGGATGAACGAACGGGTTTTCGTCGGCATGACAGGAGACTCTCCGGCGGCCCTCCCGAAGAGCACGGTGAGCGCATGCACGCAAGAGCCCGCACGTACCACTTTCGGTCGATACAGCCTTCCGAGACTCGACGCGTAGGGTTCCTACACGCCCAACCGCTCTCACGGGAGAACTCCCATGCGTCTCGCCTCCCTCCTCCTTACCGCTCTTCTCGCCAGCGCCTGTGGCCCTGGTGAACCCTCCGACCGCCCCCCGACAAACACTGTCGTCTCTCTTCGAGGGGACCAGGCTCCGGCGGGAACGCGGGCTCCGCAGCTCCATTGCGTTGCCCAGGTGGCCTGAGTGGTCGGCCTCACCAGTCCCAGGAATCAGGTCGCCTCCACCTGCCTTTTCGCGACTGTCCGGAGTTGTCGGAGGTGCCCGCTACAGTGGGAGCCCTCCATGGGAGGCGCTGATGACGGCCACGCTGCCAGGCAGCGCGGGCGCTACACGCTGGCGCTCTCCGCCGTGCATGACTGGGGCATGGCCGGAGGGCGTGCGCCCCCGGTCACGCTGGCGCACCTGGACGGGACGATGGTGGTGGTGGTGCGCTCGGGTTTTGAAGCGCACGTGCTGGCGGGCTGGGGCGGACGTCCGGGCCACGGCGGCGCGTGGGGTGCGGTGGTGGGAGCAGGCGCGGATGCGGTGACGCCCACCCTCGACATGACGCTGCGGCTGGAGGTGCGGCGGCAGCACGGGGGCTTCCGCCAGGGGTACTTCGGCCCGGACTACGAATTGGCTCGCTTGCGGGCCGCGGGCCCCGAGGGCGTGCCGCTCGCCGAGGCGCTCTTCCCGGACGGCTTCTCCCTCTACGGTGAGGCAGTGGTGGGCTGGGACTCCGTGCGCTACGGCGGACTGCAGAAGCACTTGCAGCTTTCGCTCGCCGCCGAGGCCTTCACCTGGGGCCGCTTCGACGTGGACGGGCGCGTGGCGGTGCAGCTCTTCGGCCGCGCCCTCGAGGTGGCCGCGAAGGGCCTGGCGGTGGGCCTTGGGCAGCCGGGGGCACGCTACCTGGGCGCGGCCGAGGTGCGCTGGCGTTTCCAAGGGGGAGGCCTGTACGTGCTGGGCACGGGTGGCACGTTGCTGTTTCCGGAAGGCGAAGGCGCGCTGCGCCCGGGCGCCTTCGCTTCCATGGGCCTGGGGGTGGACAATGCGCGCTGAGCTGCCAGGGGCAAGGGAATGGGGCTGTTGCTCGCCCTGGCCCTGCTGTCCAGCGCCTGTGCCTCGCTGAGGCCACCGCCCGGCCTGGGGATGAGCCTGCACTACACGCCGCATGAGGCCACGAGGCCCGCGGTGGCCGGAGGGCCTGACGAGGGGTCTCCGCTCGCCCTCGCCGCCCTGCCCCTCTCCCCTCCAGAGCCCGAGGCACCGGAGCGGCTGCACCGGCGCCGCGACTCGCGGGAGGCCGTGACGGCGGCGGGCCCTGGCAGGGTTGAGGAGAATGCGTGGCTGAGCGCCCTCGCGGCCCACGTGGCATTTCTCGGTGCAGTGGACGAGGTGTCCACCTCCTCGCGCCGCCTTTCCAGCGAGTTCTCCAGGCGCAGGGCCAGCAGCCACCTGGGCGTCGCCAGCGTGGGCAACAGCATCTTCGTCCGCTACGTCGACTCCGGCGAACGTCAGCTGCGGTGGATTGACGCCGAGCTCGCCGCCACCACCCGGCTGGCCACTGCCGCCTCGGAGATGGAGGACCCGGACATGCAGCTCGCCCTGCTGCGCCTGGCCGGCCCACGCCTGGAGGCCGCCATGATGGGCTCCATTCTCCTGTCCGGATGGGTTGATTTCCTCAACCTCAGCGACGTCGCGCTCTCCCGGCACCTCTATGGCGTGGAGACGCTGTTCGTGAAGATGGACTCCATCCAGAAGATGCTCGAGCCCACCATGACGGCACTCTCCTCGTTGGAGCCGGAGCAGGTGGAGGCAGCGGCGCAAAACGTCCCTGCCCTGGTGGGCCACCTCACCAGCGAGTTCGCCGCACTCCGTGAGGCCATGCGCAAGGGGGCGGAAGTCCTCCAGAAGGCGCTGGCACTGAAGGATGCCATGGAGGCACTCACCACGCTGTCGGGGCTGAGGTACTCCCTGCCCCGGCTGCTGCCGCGAGCCGGTCCCGCCACGATTGGCGTGGGACTCATGGTGGGCTCCAACGGCGTGATGATGGGCACGCGGATTGTCGTCTCCGCCGAGTGGGTGGAGATGATGCGCCAGTTGGTGCGGGCGGGTGTCCTCTCCGTGCCCGCCGTCAGCGCCGCCGTGCGGATTCAGGCCGGCCAGGTGCTGATGGCCGAGGCGCACGGCGAGTTACCCAGGGGCGTGCGCGAGGCGCTGGGCGACAGCCCCGAGGTGCGGGGCATGCGCGTGACGGGCAAAGCGGGGGCCGGCATGGCCGAGCCCCCTCGGCACCACGTCATGCCCAAGGAGTTCCGGCAGTGGTTCGAGAAGCGCGGCTTCACCGGCGAGATGGACATCGACCAGTTCTGCGTCAGGCTGGAGCAGGCGCACCACGAGGCCATTCACGGTGGTGGAAACTGGAAGCTGGGCCGCACGTGGGCCGGCGAGTGGAACCGGCTGATCATGGAGGCGCTGTACGAAGCTGAGACCAGGGCTGGTCGGATGTTGACGCGGAATGCCATCCTGAACATCGTCGCGAAGCGTATGAAGGACTACTACATTTCAATGAACTTCGTCCGGTGGAGAGGACCATGAGCGGCGGACGTGCGTGGCAGGGCAACGTGAAAGCGCGCCTGTATGAGCGGGTCCGCGAGCGAGGTTACGACTCGCTCACCGCCTTCGCTGAGGCGCGCCCCACCGTCCCTTTACACTTGCTGGCTGAGGAATTAGGCAGGGACGACGTTGCCGGGGTTCAGGTCTTGAGTGGGCTGCTCGCCGAGGCGGAGAGGCGTAAGCAGGTCACGCGGTTTGTACGCGACGTTTTCACGCGCCTGTGGTCCGAGAGCGTTCCCGACGGTTGGCCGACAGTGATGGACGACGACAACCGTTTCAAAGTTGCTGAGGCACTCGGTTCGTGGATTGCCTACACCCCAGAAACCCATAAGAACCGCGCCAGGAAGGTCAGCGATGCGCTTCTCGCTACGCCACCGCCGCCCGGCTGGGTCCCTCGCGGGCCAGACGACGAGCTGCTGCTCACGCTCCTACCCGACGAGGAAGTCTGAAGTTCCCTCTTGGAGATCGGGATGACTGACGGACGCTCCTGGGACGGCAACTGGAAGGTGCGCCTGTACGAGCGGGTCCGCGAGCGAGGCTACGACTCGCTCACCGCCTTCGCCGAGGCGCGCCCCACTGTCTCGCTGGTGGCGCTGGCCGAGGAGCTTGGCCCGGACGACATCGCGGGAGTGCAGGTGTTCAGCGGGTTGCTTGCCGAGGCGGAGCGAAGCCGCCGGATCACGCGCCTCATGCGCGGCCTGCTCGTGCGAGAACTGTGGTCGTGTCTCCCAAACGGTTGGCCAGCCGTGCTCGACGATGCAAACCGCTTCAAGGTCGCGAAGGCACTCGGCGTGTGGGAAGCCTTAACCCCAGAAACTCATGAGCAGCGCGTCGACAAGGCCGGCGATGCACTCCTCGCCACGCCACCGCCTTCCGGATGGCTCCCGCGTGGACCTGACGACGAACTACTGATCACGCTCCTGCCCGACGAGGAAGTCTGAGCTTCACCTCCTGGAGGGGACCATGAGCGGCGGACGTGCGTGGCAGGGCAACGTGAAAGCGCGCCTGTATGAGCGGGTCCGCGAGCGAGGTTACGACTCGCTCACCGCCTTCGCCGAGGCGCGCCCCACCTCTTCGCTGGTGGAGCTGGCGGACGAGCTTGGTACTGATGACATCGCGGCAGTGCAGGTGTTCAGCGGGTTGGTGGCCGAGGCGGAGCGAAGCCGCAAAGTCACACGTTTGGTACGCGGGCAACTCGTGCGCGAACTCGCTGAGGCACTCCCCAACGGCTGGCCGGCCGTAATGGACGACGAAGCCCGCCTGGAAGTTGCTATGGCGCTCGGCTCCTGGTTTGGCTTCACTCCAGTGACTCATCAGGAGCGCGTCGATCGGGTCAGCAATGCGCTCCTCGCCACGCCACCACCGCCCGGCTGGCGCCCGCTCGGCCCCGACGACGAGCTGCTACTCACGCTCCTGCCTGACAAGGAAGTCTGAGCTTTCCCCTGCCCAACGAGACAAGGCACGGGCGAGCCCTGCAGTCCCGACAGGCGACCTCTACTAAGGAAACATCACGTTGCCGAAGGTGACGATACTCTGGCGCTCCTCATCCCACTGAGTGACTTTTCAAGTTTGCATGTCCGGAGCTGCCCTGCCTGTCCTGATTTTTCTGCTCGCCTGCTAGAGTAGGAGCCCTCTGCCTGGGGGTTTCATGACGTTCACAGTGGCCCTGAGTGGGCTGGCGCTGGGGCTGGGCCAACCGGGGGCACGCCACCTGTACTCGGGCCAGGTGCGCTGGCGCTTCGGCCACAAGCTGTACGCGTTGGCCGAGGGCGGTACCCTGCTGTACCCGAATGCGGACGGGGCATTGCGCCCGGGTGCCTACGCCTCCCTGGGACTAGGAGTGGACAATGCGCGCTGAGGCCCGAGCGAACAGGTGGGCCGCGCTGCTGGTGGCCGTGCTGCTCTCCACCGGCTGCGTCACGCTGGCACCACGACAGGGTGGCAGCACCGCCGAGGGCCCGCGCTCCCTCTCCACGTGGCGAGAGACGGGGGCCGGTATGCCCCCGCTCGAGGCGCCCGCCCCTCTTGCTCTCCCAGAGGCGAGCGAGCACGCATTCTCTGGCAATCCAGGCGGACAGGAGAGGCTGCACCGCCGCCGCAGCGCCCGCGGACTGGGCCCGGACGCTGCCCTGGCCAACTCGGGCGAGGCGCCCGTGTACGAGGTGGCCAGCGCGGCCGCCCCCGAGGAGCCGCCCTCGTGCGGAGGGCAGGCCGTGCCCCCGGGCTGGCCCGACTTCTCCTCCAGCCGAGAGGCGCTGCTGGCTCCCTTCCTCAGCTGCACCTCGCCCGGGGAAGTCCTCGCCCTCCAGGAGCGGGTGGACATGCCCCGGCTGCTGGAGGTGCTGGACGACTGGAGCGCCGTGCGACTCGGCGCCCTGGGCCCACCGCGCGAGGACATTGCCCGCCAGCTCAACGAGAAGCGCAAGTCCCTCCTCGTGAAGGCCCCCGCGGCCTATGGGCGCCTCAACGCGCAGGTGCTCGCCGTCTACAGCGTCGACTCCGCCTATGACGATGACCTGAGGGAGATTCTGTTCCTGCTGGCCCAGGACAAGCGGCTGGCGGAAACCCTCGCGCTGCTGCCCGCGTTCCAGGTGGCATTGGAGAAGCGGGGTCTGAAACCCACGGCCCGCGTGGACCGGGACTCCGAGCTCGGAGACCTGGGCCGGGGCCTGGTGCGAGCTGGGAAGGACGTGCTCTCCAGCTCACTCATGGCCGGGGGCGGACGGGACTTCGCCTTCCTTCCCATACGACTCCAACTGCCGCCGGAATACCAGGAGGCACTCGCCACGGCCGAGCAGGAGTTAATGCGCAACGCCGCGGCGGACAGCATGGCGGTGAGTGCTTTTGACGAGCTCACCTTTGGTGTGCCGCTGGGCGCCTACCACTCTGTCGCCACCACCCTCCATGGCGGGAAGCTGCTTTGGAAGGGAGAGCTCGAGGAGGGCACGCGCGAGGTGGCTCCGGCACTGGTGCTGGGCCTCATCGCGGGTGGCAAGGGTCTGCGCAACCTCTCCAAGGGAGAAGGCGCCGCGGGTATGCGCTTGCGCATCGTTTCCGGGGTGGAGGTCGCGCAAGCGCGCCTGCGGGCCCTGACAGAGACGGCACGGCAGTTCAAAGGGGCGATGAGCCTGGAGGGCCTGCGGGAGTTGGTGCGGGAGGTGCGAGCGAGCCGGGAGGCAGGCCGCTTCGTCGCCGTGGGCGGGGCCGACGCCGCGTTGGCGCTGCATGAGGCAGGGGGAGATGTGGCCAGGGCTCGGCCGCTCATGTCCAGGGCGAAGCCTGGGGCTACGGGCTCCCAGCCCCTGAAGGCTGGCGCGGAGAACGGTGCCGGGGAGGCCGCACGCCCCTCCGCGACGAAGGCCGGTGCCGAGGGGCGCCTGGGCACACTGGCCTCGCTCGTGGACGAGGGAGTCGGCCACACGCCGGCAGTGGTGGAGGCGAAGCTCGCGGCCGTGGAGCTCGAGGCCACGGGCCCGCGTCTTCCCAGGGACATGGGCGTGCTGGAGAAGCACCGCCCCTCCCTCGCCGCCCCGCCGTCCGAGGCCCGGGGCAACCCGCGCTGGCGCGAGTACGTCGACTACTACGAGAAGCGCCAGCGGGAGGTGGAGAAGGGCACGGCCACCGAGGGCCCCCTCAGGTGGGAGCCCTACGAGCGGATGCGCGCGTGGTTTGCCCGGGGGATGGCCTTCGAGGCCGACATGGTGAAGCTGCTGCGAGAGGACGCGACGAGGCCTCGGTTACAGCGCCGCTTCCTCGGAGATTTCGACAAGCCCCGTGTTGAAGTGCAGGTGGGCGTGAGGAAGCCGGGCCCCGGCCTGCGCTACGCGGATGTGCTCGTCATCGAAGAGGGCGAACTCGGCGGACGGCCACGGCGCGTGGAGACGTTCAGCTTCAAGAGTAGGGATCTTTCTCGGTTGGACCCAGATGCGTTGACAGCGCAGGTGATTGAGGACGCGAGGGAAGCTCTGCAAAAGTACGGAGAGCGGCTGGACATCCGCCGTGAGTCTCTCCATTCGCTGTTCCCGGACGGCAGGAAGGTGCAGGTTTCGAGAGTTCGCCTCATCTATGAGGGCGGTGAACTCAAGCCCATGAAAATAGATGACCTGGATTCAGTCGTGACTGCGGCCGAGCAGGCAGTTCCGGGAGTGGAGGTACTGTTTCAATGAAGGTGATGGAAGGTTACGACGCGAGCGAGGATGACAGCCTTCGCTTGGATTTCAAAGGCTCCTTCGACTCGCAGGCAGCACGGCAGAGCGAGCTTGAGGTCTTTCTTCAGGTGCTTGAGGCACACGCCGGTGAGTGGATGCCGGATGTCGTCAAAGGCAAGCGGCAACGCGAGTACACTCGCGATGCCGTCTTGAGGGCGCTAGAAGAGCGGGGCAGCCAAAGATACACGCATTGTGGGCTCTATCATGCACGATGGCCCGCGGTGGACATGCTGCTCGGTCTCTACCTGCCGCCCCTTCTGCCCATGCTGGATGTCGTGGTCAAGGTCAAGGCACTCTCCTTCTTCGCGAAAGAGGAGCGCTGTCTCCACATCGTAGAGATGGTGCGCGCCTGGGCTTGCCGCTATCCAGTCACACATGCTCGGGCTCACAGCGCCGATGACGCGGAGTTGGCGGGCTCTCCCCGCTTCGGACGCGACGAGAAGACTTCGCGGCAGAACGGTTTCGACAAGGTTTACGAGGTGTTCTGGCTCAACGTCTTCGGCCCCAAGTTGGTGGAGACCGTGGGCCGCGAGCGCATGCTGTCCACGCCGGCCCACCGCGTGGAGGAACTCCCCAACGGCTCCATCCTCCTGGTGACCTGGCCCACGGTTGCGGACTTCGCCAGCAAGGAAGCCCGGCTCGCCCAGGCCCGCGCCCACGCCCACCTTCGGCCGGACCTCGACTTCGACACCGTGCTACGCACCTTGCATGAGCGCAGTGCCAGGCTCACCCCCGTGGAGCCTCGCTTCCACCCAGACATGGCCACACTCCTCTCGCGTGTGGTGGACCGCGCCGCCAGCCACGAGCGCCAGCAGCGGATTGCCGAGCTCAACGCCTGGCAACCTGCCGAGCCCGAGGAGTGGCGCCCCGCCAACTCTGCCCTCCCCCCGGACGTGGAGAACGTCGAGCGTGCGCTCCAGCAGTACAGTCTCTACGCCGAGCACCTCGTGGCACTGCTGCACTCGCAGGTGCCCTCCGTCTTCAAGGCAACCCCCGAGTCGCTCACGGACGCCGACTTCTACTTCTGGCGGGAGGAATTCCCGAAGCGCCGCCTGCGGGAAGTCATTGACGAGCACGCGGTCCCCGCCATTGGCGCATACCTGGGCGAAGTGCTGGTGCGCAACCTCGGCGGCAGGTGGATTCCGCGCCAGAAACTCGAGGAGGCACAGGTGCTGGTGGGCAACCGCGTCTGGTTGCCCTTCCTTCGGGCTCGGCGCTACATGGCCTCGCGACAGGCGCTACTCGACCATTCGCTCACCCAGCTCTACCGCGCGGCCGAGCGGCACCAAAGTTGACATACACCCGAAGTGGTGCGGCGCTGCGCTGCCACCGGTCTTACAGAACTCTGGAGTGCTGACGGTTCGAGAGACGCAGACTCAGGAACCGCATGCGTCTAGTTCCACCTCTGGCGCTCGAAATGCAAGGGGCGTTCAAAAGCAATTCCGGCGAGATTCGAGCCGCATTTGCACCTCGCGGAGTATCCGGAGAGTGAGGAATACAGCAATGAGGGCGCACGTCCAGAAACCAATCTCGACTAGGAGCTTTGTGGTTACGAGCAGCGAGACCAAGACAGGGCGCATTAGAGATTGGAGAACGCCGTACAGGATCCGCGAGAGGAGCAATGCCCCCCACCAAACGCGCAGTTTCAGCGCGGCGACCAACCCGCGGCCCCCCAATTCCTCAACAATTCTCCGCACAATCATAAGCGGCTTGATGAGATTCACAAAGGGTACGAACCAGCAAACCACGGCCCATGTTGGCGTTGCCCCCACGTTGGCACCCCACACATTCATCTGCCGGACGACGGCGTGCACCCACATCAAACAGGCAACAGCCGTGAGCGACAAGAGCACATAAAACGCACCTGCCACAAACCACACGGTCGGCACGTAAATGTCCACATATCTGGAGTCTGGGCGACTAGGCAGAACCACATCCCACAGGATGACCCCCCAGACATTGACGATCAGTTTGAACATCCCCAATGCCGCCAAGATACGCAGGGACAACACAGCACGCTTGGCGCGATTTTTCGAGGAAGGGCTTGCCTCCATGTAGTGGAGGAGGCACTCCTGGCAGCGCCCACCACTGCTTACGCAATGAGCACAGAAGTAGCTCCCACAGCGCTCGCACGCTTTCACTTCGAGCGTTTCGGGGTGAGCAGGACACAAAGGCCGAAGCTCGGGTGAAGCGTTGGAGACACTTGTCATGATAGTGGATTCGAGCATTCAGAATGCAGGACCAATTGGCGTGTAGATGGCTCGGCAACGTCACTGGTAGATCTAGGATACCGACGTTTGCGGTAAGCCCGCAACCTCGGAATCCTCTGGACCAACATCGCCTGGCGGATAGCGAAGACGAGATTCAAGCTTGGGCTAGCGCCGATTCCATGGTGCTTCTGTATGACCAATTTGTACTCGGTGCGACAGACCACATCGGCGTGAGCCAAGACAGGTGTGGTTGCGGTCTCTACGGGAACGTCACGTTGCCGAGAGTGACCGTGCGCTGTCGCTCCGCATCCCAGAGGATGAGCGTGTACGTGCCCTGGGCCTCCTTCTCCGTGGCCAGTACCTCCACCACGACGCGGCCCCGCTTGAGCTCCTCTCCTGGGGTGGCAGGAAGAACGGGCTCGGGCGGCCAGAGTGGGAGCGGCTTCAACACCTCGCCCTTGGCGCTACGCAGCACCGCACCCGCCGCCGTCCAAGGCATCGTGCCCAGATTCGTGAGGTACACCTCCACCGCGACCCGCTCCTTGGCGCGGTAACTCGTCACGGTGCGATGGATAAGAGCGTTGCCCTCTTTCTCCTTCACGTCCCACGTCAGGTCCTTGACGGCAACACCCCTGTCGCCATCCACCAGGCCGGAGGCGAGGGCGCCTCTTAATCCGTCCGGCACGCTACGTTCAGAACGAAGTTGCTGTACCTCTGCCCGAAGCTGCTGAACCTCATCCTGGGCTTCATCCGCCATCTGCTGGAAGTAGGCCACCGAGCGTGCCTGACGCAGCACCTTCACCTCCTGCATGCCGAGGCCGGGATGCACGAGGAGCACGAGGGTGGTGCATGGCGGTGCGGCATCGTCCGCAAAGCACACCGTCACGTCGGTCCGTCTTCCAGCAACCAGGTTGTCGCGGGGAACCAGCGTGACGGTCTGCTGTCCCACTGCCCAGTCCAGGAACCAGCCCCGGTCCTCGAGCTTCAGGGACTCCCGCTGGAGGGGCGCGTCAAAGCGGAAGTTGATGGTCAAGCCCGAGCCGATGCACACCACGGGAGACTTGGCGGAGGGGAAGGCGGATAACTCGATGCGCGGGCTCTGTGACTCACACTCATCCACGGCCGTAGCCGCGGACACGTCGGCAGGAGTGGACGCGAGCGCCAGCGCCAGGAGGCCGACAGGAGAGGCGGGGAGCACGGACGGTCAACCTCCAGGAGGGCGCGGGGACTCGCCCTGGGAGCAGGGGCCTCTACCACACATCCCTGCTCGAAGTGCCCGGCCCGCGGCCCGCCAAGCCCACGTACTTCTCTATTCGAAGCGGTCCACCGCATGGACGTCCGCCGTGGAGCCGATCACAGGCGAGCTGGGCCCGCTGTCACGCATATACCCGGTGCCCCGTGTCCCTCGGTAATAAAGCTCGAAGCAGACGGGCCAGGTCTCCCCACGATAACGAGCCTGCGTGAAGCGCCCGTAGACGCGGCTTTCCCCAAAAATGAGGCGGCCGGAAAGTACAGTGCCCGCCTTCAACTTCCCCAGGTCGTCCTCCAGCGCGAACGTGGTGGACTCCTGCACGGAAACGGGCTTGGCACTTCCGACGACGGGGAAGGTGCCACCGGCCTTGTCGTCAATGTCGATGTCCAGCTCCTTCATGGTGGCCAGAGCCTTGGAGAAGCACGCCTCGGGCTCGGGCGTGGGGCGCACGGGCGCCCCGGTGCAGGCGCCGAAGACGGCGCAGCAGGCCGCGCCGACGCACTTCTCCATGAAACGGGCGCGCATGGCCTTGCGCTGCGACTGAGGAGCGGGCGTCTCTTCGGGCCTCGAGCGGGAGTCTTCCTTGCGAAGCATGGTGGCGAATCCGGGCGCGGGGGTGGGGGGCAGGTAGAAGGCCGCGCCCACCCCAGCTTCAGGCCACTCCTTGAAACTCGCCACTTCACGGACGGCACAGGCCTGGGCAGTAGGGCTCTGCCGCAGAGACTCGACAAGTGGTGAAGCCGAAGCCACCGACCGCGCCGTGGAAGGCGAGCCGGGCGCCGGGCGCGTATGCACCCCCCACACGCTGGCGCTCGCCAGGGCCAGCGCACCCACCACCAAGAGGAGCGCGGCGAGAGGGAGGGACGCCATCGCCGGGGTGCGCACCGGAAGCATGCCGAGGCTCGTGGAGAAGACGCGCGCGAGTGCCCGCCGGAGGGGGCCACGCGCCTTCCGCGGAGGCGCGGGTTGCGTGGGGGGGCAGGGCCTGCCGTGGAGCTGGTGCCGCCCGGGCCACAGCCGCTGGCGGTGCAGACGGAAGGGCGGACTCGGGCACCGGCGGCGGCAGGCCTTCCCAGGCGTGTTGCGGCGCCACTTCGGCCAACACCGCCACGAGGGCCTCGGCGGGCGAGGCCGCGGCCTGCGCCACCTTCGCGGGGGCCGCAGGCTCGGCCACCTTCGCCGGTAGGGGGGCGAAGACGGCCGGGGTGCCGTCGCTCTCGAGCACAGGTTGCAGCTTCTGAGCGGCCTTGCGCCCACGCCGAGGGCGGTCCGCCTTCCACACGAGGCCCGCCTGCTCCTCCCCTGCCGGGGGCCCCATGCCGGGCACCTTCACCGTGGGCGTCGCGTCCGGCGCGTCCGGGTCCATCAGCGGCACGTCCCAGCGCTCGTCCTTCTGCGCCGCGACGAGGGCGGCGTCCAATGCGCCGCAGAGCGCCACGTAGTCGGGAAAGCGCGCCGCCCTCCCCTTCTCCAACATGCGCATGCACATGACGCCGAGTGCCGGGGGCACGCGCGGGTTGCGCTCGTGAGGCGCGGGCGGCGTCTGGGTGAGAATCCTGTCGTAGAGGCCCCCTTCAGCGCGGTGGCCAAAGGGCAGCACGTCGGTGAGGAGCCAGTAGAGGGTGACGCCGAGGGCCCACAGCTCGTCGCCCACGTCGGGCCTATAGCCCACCTTGCCCTTGGAGGTGTCCTGCTCATGGCGGACGAATTCGGGCGTGCGGTACTCGTCCGTCCCCGGCAGGTAGCGCTCGCCGGTAATGGTGGGCTCGCCCGCCAGGTAGCCAATGCCGAAGTCCACGAGGACAGGCCGCCCGTCCGAGTCCCGAATGAGGATGTTCTCCCGCTTCAAGTCCCGGTGCAGCACTCCCTGCTTGAAAATGTCCGCGAGCGCGAGCGCCACCTCGAGGAGAATGCGCACCACCTGGCGCGCCGTGGGGTTCTCCTCCAGCGCCCATTGCTCGAGCGTCCGGCCCACGACGAGGTCCATGATGAAGCACAGGTAACCATGGTCCGGGTCCGGCCACCTGTCACACGCCCGGAAGCGGACGACGTTCTCGTGCACCACGTACCGGAGGATGGTGATTTCCCGCTGGCCCCAGCTCTCCAACTCGCGGGCGCGGATGACTTTCATGGCGAAGTAACGGCCCGCGCGCTCCACCTTGTAGACGAAGCCGAAGCCACCGTCGCCCAGCTTCTCCTCCACACGGTAGTTCCCCACCATGTCACCGTACTCAGGGGGCTTGAAGGGCGGGGCTTGCATGGGAGTGGGGCGTCCTCCTGACTCGGAAAGCCAGCACGGCATGGGAGGCGCCATGCCGCCGCAGGAGGCCGCGGACGTGCGGCGTCTCCCCTCTTGGACTTGTCGCCGGAGCCAGGGGTAGCACACACCGGAACCCCTCCAGAACGGGTGCGGCTCGTGCCCCTGGCCCCGGCTCCAACTCGTGAGGCGCGGCTACTCGTCGGGCGGGCCCTCCAGCACCTTCGCCACGCGCATCAACCGCTTCACCTCGCCGGGGCTCCACCCGCGCAGCATGCGCACGAGCTGCCGCAACTCCTGAGAGAGGCTGCCCTCGGGGGTTGGTGCCGCCAGGGAGGGCGCCACGTCGGCCCGGCTCAACTCCAGCAGCACGTCCGCGGAGATGCCGAGGGCAACGGCCAGCTTCCGCAGCGTGGGGACGGACGGCATCATGCCGCCACGCTCAATCCGGCCATAGACGTTGGGAGCGAGGCAGGCCTGCTTCGCCACCTGGGCCTGGGTGAGCCGCAGCCGCTCGCGTGCCACGCGGCACACGCCGCCGAGGGACTTCTGGAGTTCTTGAGGTTCCATGGGCCGCCTCTATGAATCTTCCGTGCCCTGCGGCTCACCTGGGTCCCGTGTTTCAGGGGTGGGAAGCATGCAGTCGGCCAGGTTGGCGAGCGCGAGCACCTGTTGCCGCGGCAAGCGCTGCAACAACGGACGGAGCCTGGAGACAGCGGGCCGCGCGTGGGCAGGTGCTGGCTCCGACACAAGCCAGGGCAGCGGTGTCGAGGAGGTAAACCCCAGCAGCGCGTTGGCATCCAGCTCGAGGACTGCACACAGCCGCATGAGCGAGAGCAAGCTGGGCGTCATGTACCCCCGCTCGATGCGGCCGTAGACAGCCGTGGCGAGGCCCATGCAGCTTGCCACCTGGGCCTGGGCACCATGGCCTGGGCGGCATTGCCGAGCACGGTGAGCTGTTTGGGCGTCAACAGGCGCGCCGTGCGGAGGAGCCGTCGGAGGGCTGGTGGCTCACTCGAAGCCGGAGGGGATTCCACGAGCCAGGCGGGGGGCTTCTCGGTGGAAAAGCCCAGCAGGGTGTTGGCGTCCACCCGCAGCACGCGGCACAACCGCAGCAGCGAAGGAAGGCTTGGAAGCATGAGGCCGCGCTCCAGGCGCCCATACACTTCCGTCGCGAGCTCGGCCCGCTCGGCCAGCTCTTCCTGAGTCAACCCGGCGCGCAAGCGCGCTTCGCGTGCAGCCGTCCCCACTTGGGTGGCAAGCGGCGCCTTCTTCTTGTTGGCGTGGGCCACGGTGCGCCTCAGTGGACTCCGCCGGGCTCGTCGGACTTGAGGTCCGGGGGCTCGGGAAGGACGCCTTGCTCCACGTCCGGGTGGGCCGCCAGCTTGCGCAGATCAGAAACCACCTTCCGCAGGGGCCCGGGCAGCTCCTTGGCCGCGCACTCCACCTCGTCCGGGCCGAAGTGCAGCACGCGGTTGGCGAGCGTCTCCAGCGGCAGCAGCGTGGAGCGCTCGGCGCGCACCTCGGATGGGAAGCGCTCCTCGAGGTCCTCCCACAGCTTGTCGGGAGGGTCCAACGGGTAGCGGGAGAGCAGCATCTCCAGCAGCACCAGGCCGAGAGAGAAGATGTCGGCCCGGCCATCCAACTTCCGGGGCGTGAGTGGGTCTCTCTGGCGAGCCTCCGGCTTGACGAAGCCGAGGAGGATTTCCGGGGCGATGTAGGCCGGGTCTCCCCGGAGCAGCCCCCGCCGGGTGGGAATGCGGCCGAGCAACTCCGAGTAGGCGGCACCGAAGTTGGTGAGCTTGACGCGGCCATTGTCCCCCAAGCGGATGCGCATGGGCCCCACGGCGCGGTGGACGAGCTTGAGGGGGTGGCCTTCGTCGTCCTCGCAGCGGTGCGCGTAGTCGAGCGCGTCCGCCACCTCCGCGGCGACGTACGCCGCGAAATCGGGACTCAGCCTGCGCCCCACCAACCAGGCCGCGTCCATGAGGGTGAGGAGGAAGCAGCCACGCAGGTGCTCCATGACGATGTAGGGCAGCTCGTCGTGCACCACATACCCGTACACGGTGGCGATGTTGGGGTGGCGCAAGGCCTTGGAGAGGCTCACCTCCTCCAAGGCTCGGTGTCGGGCCTCACGCCCATGCTCCATGACGATGGGCTTGAGGACGACGAGTTTCACCGAGCCGCCTTGGAGCGGCTCTCTCGTGGCGAGCAGGAGGGTGTCGTAGTCGGGGTGGACGACGAGGGGGCGCACCGCCTCGTAGCGGAAGTCGCCCACCTGGAAGGGCTTGTGCGGCTTGAGTCCGCCGGCCGTCAGGCCGCAGCACCACGAGGGGCTGGAACTCCTGGACGCGGCGGCTGAGCTCCGACCGAGGGACGGCCTCATTCTTGAGCGCCACATCGAGCAGCAGGACGTCCGCCACCAGTGACGGGGCGTATTCCGAGGCCTTGGGCGGGAAGAGGTGGAAGTGCAGCCGGAGCTGCGTGGCGTTCTCCGGGGACAAGTCCCGGCCCGTGGGCAGCAACTCCGTGGGCAGCCCAGCCTTCACCAACAGGGCACCGAACTCGTCCAAGTCCGCGAGCGCATCTCGCGTGGAGGCATACGCCGGGGGCTTCGTGTTGCTGGCACACGCCAGGAGGCACAACACAAGGAAGAGAGCGGGCGGAACTCATGGACAGACGGATCCCCTTCCGGTGCGAATGAAATTCGCTCGGCACGATGGCACCTCCAGAGCACCAATGACTTTGGTTTGGCTGACGACCAAACAGGTAGCACAGCCCAACGAAAGTGGGAAGCCCCGTCCGACCAAAAAAGTCACACAACCGGGCCTACCAGTCAGAGCGTCAGAGACCTGTTTTTACGAGAGACGCGCCAGCCTCGGCGGTTTGGAATTGATAAGTAAGGACGGGGTGCTGAACCCAACAAGTTGGGATCTTCGGTACGTCGATTGGGCAGGGCCGAGGACTGGGGTTCAAGGGAGTGCGGAGCCGAGCGATGGCCATGGGACTCAAGTCCCCGCGAGAGTTCGAGGCACGAATGAGACAGGGGCACGACCTGGGGTGCCAGAAAGCCACGGCTGTGCCTGACAGAGCGCCTGGGCTCCGCTGCCCTGCTGGCCGGGTTGCAGTCGAATCTGTCGGCGCTCCAGGGCTCGGTCCCCAGCCGCCTGCATCTACCGCGAGGGGCTACGCCGCTACTGGCAATGGCGAAGTGAACTCCATGCCCCGCGGCACAGCAGTCTCATCGCCCTGAATGCCTTGGGATTGCGGAAGCCATGGGCGCGGCGGATGAGGTTCGCCAGCCTCGCGAAGGGGCGAGCCTGGCGTGGCATCCAACGCCTCCACCAACCGGGGCATGTCCACCCTGCTGCAACGCCACGAACTCGCCGGATACCCCCGTGGAACACCCCACTGGGGACACGAGCACCGCCAGGACCAGAAGCATCGGGACGACGATGGGTGTCGAGACAGAGCTTCTCGCGGGGATGAACAAACGGGTTTTCGTCGGCATGACAGGAGCCTCTCCGGCGGCCCCCCCGAAGAGCACGGTGAGCGCATGCACGCAAGAGCCCGCACGTACCACTTTCGGTCGATACAGCCTTCCGAGACTCGACGCGTAGGGTTCCTACACGCCCAACCGCTCTCACGGGAGAACTCCCATGCGTCTCGCCTCCCTCCTCCTTACCGCTCTTCTCGCCAGCGCCTGTGGCCCTGGTGAACCCTCCGACCGCCCCCCGACAAACACTGTCGTCTCTCTTCAAGAGAGCCCATCCAAGGCCGCCGCCGCCCTCACATTGACGCGGACCTACGACTGTCTCCTGTTCGTCCACACTGGCATGACGAGCTTCAGCATCCAGCACCTCGTGAACGTCATGTCGGACGGAAGCGTGATCTCCACTTGTCACCTGGATGGTGCGCTCCAGGGAAGTGGCTCCAGCGTGTTCCAAGGCGATCATCCCGAGGCCGAAAAAGGTCAATGCGTCGTCCATGCGTCCGCCAATGGGACCGCCACTGGCGAGAGCTGGACGCTGAACCTCTATCCCCACCTTCTGTCCAGCGAGGGCACCTACCATAAACAGAACAGCGCGCAGGATGGACTCAGGTACCGGCTGGCCTGCAACGTGCGTTAGCCGCCCGCCGCCACCGCCAGACGCAGCTCGCGGAACATCCGCGCCAGGTCCGCGGGGCGGTAGTGCGCGTTGAGTCCGCTCGGATTGGGAAGCACCCAGACGCGGGTGCCCGCCAGCAGCTCCGATTGCAATCCCAGCAGGGCCTTCGGCTTGCCGAACGCCGTGCGCCACGCGCCAATGCCCAGCACCGCCAGGTAGCGCGGTTGGTAGCGCCGCACCTTGGCCTCCAGCTTCCGACCGCCCTCGGCGTAGTCCCGCGCCGTCAGCGAGTCCGCCGCGACCGACGCCTCCTCCACCACGTTGGTGATGCCGTAGCCACGCACGAGCAACTCCCCCTGCTCGTGGGGGGAGAGCAACCGGTCCGTGAAGCCCGAGGCGTACAGCGCCGGCCAGAAGCGGTTGCCCGGCCTCGCGAAGTGGTGGCGCACGACGGCCGAGTACACGCTCGGGTTGATGCCGCAGAAGAGGACCTTCAGGCCGGGAGCGATGACGTCCTGCATCTTCGCTCCCACCGCGGCCAGCAGCTCCTCCCTCGTGGGTCTGTGAGTCGACTTCAGGCGTTCCTCCCGGTGACTCGACCTCTACCGTCGGGCGCGCCCCGCTATTCCCCACTCCCCGCGAGCGCCACGAGCCGCTCCCAGACCGCGCGCACATGCCGCTCCTCGGTGCGCACCGCGCCGATGGCCAGGCGCAACACATAGCGCGCCGGCGCCCCGTCCACGCCGGGCAGCACCGTATGGGAAAGGAACGCCTGGCCGCTCGCGTTGAGCCGCTCCAGCAGCAGGCGGTTGCGCGTGTCCGTGTCCCCCGGCACCTCGCCCGGCCGGGGCTTGAGCCGGAAGCACACCAGGGCGAGCGAGCGGGGCACGGCCAGCTCGAAGCGCGCGTCCTCCTCGACCCACGCGGCGAAGCGCTCCGCCAGCCGGATGTGCTCGCGCAGGTACGTGCGCAGCCCCCGGGCCCCATAGTGGCGCAGCACGAACCACAGCTTCAGCGCGCGGAAGCGGCGGCCGAGCGGCACCTGCCAGTCCCGGTAGTCGATGACCGCGCCGCTCGCGCTGGCCGCGTTGCGCAGGTACTCGGGCGTCACGCTCAGCGCGTCGACCAGGGCCTTGCGATCCCTCGTGTAGAAGGCGTTGCAGTCGAAGTTGGTGAGCAGCCACTTGTGCGGGTTGAAGGCAAAGGAGTCCGCCACGTCCAGCCCGTCACGCAGGGCCGCGTACTCGGGGCACACCAGCGCCGAGCCCGCCCACGCCGCGTCCACGTGCAGCCACCCGCCCGAGGCGCGCACCCCGGTGCGCTCCCACACCTCGCCCACGGCGCGCACCGGATCCATCGCTCCGGAGGACGTCGTCCCCAGGGACGCGCACACGAAGAGGGGCTGGCGGCCCGCGGCCAGATCCTCGCGCACCGCCTTCTCCAGCAGGTCCGGGCGCAGGGCGTAGCCGGCATCCGTGTCGATCTGCCGCACGTGCACGCTGTCCTGCGCTCCGTTCGCCACGCCCGCGAGCATGGCCGCCTTGAGCACGGAGGAGTGCGTCTGGGTGGAGGTATAGGCCACCCACTCCGCCTCGCGGCCGAGCGCGCGCCGCGCCCGCTCGCGCGCCGCCACCAACGCCACGAGCGCGGCCTCGCTGGCGGTGCCCTGGATGACACTTCCCCCCGTGCCCGAGCTCGAGAGGAAGGTGGCGGGCAGGCCGAGCAGCTCGCCCAGCCAGTCCAGCACACGCGTCTCCAGCTCGGTGGCGGCGGGGCTGGTGGACCAGAGCATGCCCTGCACGCCCAGGCCCGCGGACAGCAGCTCGCCGAGCACCGCGGGCCCCGAGGCATTGGACGGGAAGTAGGCGAAGAAAGAAGGGGACTGCCAGTGGGTGAGGCCCGGCAGCACCACGTCCTCCAGGTCGCGGAAGATGGCCTCCCAGCCCTCGGCGCCCTCGAGGCCCTCCTCGGGCGCATGCGCGGGCAGCTTCGCCGCCACCTCGCCCGGCGCCACCGCCGCGCGCACGGGGAAGGACTCCAGCCGCGCCCAGTAGTCGGCGATCCAATCCACCATCCGGTGACCCAGTCGCCGGAACTCCTCCGGGCTCAGGTGGGGCACCGCCTTCTCACGCGCATCGCTCATCTCGACTTCCTCCTCGGGGGGTGCCTCTTACGACAGCCCCACGAGGATGGGTAGCGAGCGCGAAGGCGCGTCTACCAGCGCCGCCACCGCCGCAGCAGTCCCGCGAGCCCCCACAGCGCCAGGACTCCGAGCGCCCCGCCGGTGCTCGAGCACCCGACGGCGTGGGCCTGCTCCCCCGGCGGCGGAAGCACGGTTCCCGTTCCCGGCGTGGGCGACGAGGAGTCCACCGGTGTCTCACCCGCTGGAGGCGTCTCCGTCCCGGGCCCGGATCCGGGCGTGCTCGCGTCCACCGGCCCCGGAGTCCCCGCGTCCGTCGGTGCCGGAGTGCCCGCGTCCACGGGAGCCGGCGTGCCCGCGTCCACCGGCGTGGGCGGGGGTGCTGGAGGGGGCATCACGTCCGCCAGTTGCGTCGCCTGCGTGTAGCCATCGTGGTAGACGACGCCCACGGGCTTCACGGTGTCGCTGCGGTAGAGGCCCAGCTTCAGGTAGACGCCATCGCCCTCGTACAGCGTGGCGTACTTGTACTTGGACAACACACGCTGGCCATTGAGCCACAGCTCCACGAAGCCCACGGACGCGCTCGAGGACCACTTCACGTGGAAGACGAAGTCGTGCCACACGCCGCGCACGAGCTTCGTCTTCCAGGGCGTGACGCTGTCGGAGAGCGTGAGCCGCATCTCCTCGCCCTTGACGAAGAACTCCACCGGCGGCGAGCCACAGCACCCCGAGTGGTGCCACTGGGTGAAGACCTGCCACGCGTCCACGCTCGGGTAGTCCGTGGGGAACATCACCTGCCAGCGGTAGTAGTACTCCGAGCCCTCCTTCTCCTGCCCCATGTAGACGAGCTCGTTGCGATTGCCGCTCGAGTCGATGGGATCATCGCCCTGACGCACCGTGGCCTTGAGGGCGTAGCGGCCCTGGAAGGCGGGCGACTGCACGATCTGCAACCGGTCCGCGCTCACCCGTTGCGCGCGGGTGTACTGGGTGATGCCTCCCGTCTCGAAGTCTCCCCTCCAGACGACACCCGCCCATGACAGGCCCGGCATCAACACGGCGAACAGCGCAAGCGGGAGTCTTCTCAAAGGGCCTCCTCGGAAACGTCTGGCATCCAACGGGGGGGCCCCAAGCTTTCATGTTCGGGTTTTATTTCAAGCGGCTGTCATTTCTATGGCCTCGACCGTAGGGCAGACAGGCATTGGAGCGCCTGTCGCCGGCGCTGTCGTCCGCCGACATGGACGCTGCAAAAGTGTGCTCTGGAGGATGCCGGGAAACCGGCCCTTGCTTGACGGGGTGCTCCCCCGGCCAAAGGGTACGGAGGTGAATTCCCAGGACGAGGCCCTCATCGAGCTCGGACGCGCGCTGCGCTCCGCCGGCTACCACTTCATCACCGTGACGCCCGAGACCCACCGACGCGTCAATGCCCGCCACTCCTCGGAGACGGCGCGCTCGCTGCGCGATGTGTTTGGCTGGAATCGCCCCTTCGCCGCGCAGGTGCTGCCCTCCCCCATGCTGGCGCTGTTGGACCGCGCGCGGATGGTGGAGAAACAACCCGATGGGCGGCTGCGCAGCCTCGTGCGCTACTCCAGCCTGGGCCCGGGGCTCTACCTCCACGAGGCCTATCCGACCACGAACAAGGACGCCGTCTTCTTCGGTCCGGACACCTACCGCTTCGCCTCCCTGCTCGCGCGCGTGCCGGGCCACTTCCGGCGCGCGGTGGACGTGGGCTGTGGCTCGGGGGCTGGCGGCCTGTCCATCGCCCACCGGGTGGACACGCTCGTGCTCGCCGACGTGAACGAGCGGGCGCTGCGCTTCTCGCGCATCAACGCCGCGCTCAACGGGGTGTCCCACGTGGAGGTGCTCACGAGCGATGCGCTGGGCGGCGTGCCGGGCGAGGTGGATCTCGTCATCGCCAACCCGCCCTACCTGGTGGACGAGGGCGCGCGCACGTACCGCGATGGTGGCGGCCCCCACGGCGTGGACCTGTCCGTGCGCTTCACCCAGGAGGCCCTGCGCCGCCTGTCGCCCCGCGGCACGCTCGTGCTCTACAGCGGCGCGCCCGTGGTGGACGGCGAGGACCAGTTGCACTCGGCACTCGCTCCAGTGCTCGCCGAGGCCCGGGCCCACTTCCAGTACGAGGAGTTGGATCCGGATGTCTTCGGCGAGGAGCTGGAACAGCGGCCCTACGCGAACGTGGAGCGCATCGCCGTGGTGTCGCTGGTGGCCACGCGCCCGGCGTGATGCACCTGTGAGACGAGGCACGCGGCGCTGCCGCCCAAGACCTCGAAGCCCAGGGTGTCCAGCACACGGGCCCGGGCCCGCTGCTCCTGCTGGCGCTCGCCGTGGACGGGCGAGGCGAGCAACGCCCGCATCCGCCCACGCTGGGAGTGCAGCACGGCGTTGTCCTTGGCGAACACGGAGTCATACGCGCCATGAACGAAGGGCAGGGAGATCAACTCGGCGCCCGCCTCGAGGAGGGCGCGGCGGTAGGCCTGATGCTGGGCGCGCGCGTGACGCCAGTTGACGGCACCAATCCTCATATGCGGGTTGATGCTCCAAGCCACTTGATAGGCACAGTCCACCGTCTGGATGGCGCACTGATTCCTCTCACAACGAATCTCGCTGATCGCGAACGTCAGCGATGACTGGCTTGTGACCGCGAGCATCCCCACCTTCTCCCTTGTATGCGCCTCGGCATCACGCCGAGGCACCAGTCAGGAGGGTGTGCACCATGGCGGGGTTTGGAGAGAGCGGGAGCTCGGAGAAAGTGCAACTCGGTGCGCTCCTCGGTGAAGGGGCGAGCGAGCAAGAGCAGAACGCGCTCCACCGGGTGCTCCTTCAATTCAACAGAGCACGGCTGCGACCAACGCTTCCCCATGAGGATTGGCGCGAGGAGGTGACGCGCGAGACACGGCTGCGCCTGTTGGAGGGAGAGTTCGTCGAGCGCGAGCGCGCGCTCGTGGCCGAGCGGGCCGCCGAGGCGCCCGAGGAGCCCGAGGCCTTCGTGGCCTGGTTCGAGGAGCTGAAGCAGACGGGTCCGGGACAGGGAGACCCGCTCTTCGCGTGGCTCGCCACGGAGGCGCCGCTGGAGCCCTTCCATTGGTTCCTCACCCAGGAGTTCGCGGGCGAGGCGGGCTTCGATGACCTGGTGGCGCTGACCCAGGTGAAGCTGCCCACGCAGGCCAAGCTGGAGCTGGCGCGCAACTACTGGGACGAGATGGGCCGGGGCCGAGAGGACGCGATGCATGGGCCCATGCTGTCGCAGCTCGCCACGGCGCTGCACCTGCGCCCCACGGACGAGGGCACGGTGTGGGAGGCGCACGCGCTGGCCAACCTCCTCGTCGCGCTCGCCGCCAACCGCCGCTACACCTACCAGTCGGTGGGCGCGCTGGGCGCGGTGGAGCTGACGGCGCCGGGACGCTCGGCGTGCGTCAACGCGGGCCTGCAACGGCTCGGCTTCAAGATGCCGGTGCGGCGCTACTACGCCGTGCATGCCACGCTGGACGTGAAGCACTCCGAGGCCTGGAATCGCGAGGTGCTCAAGCCCCTGGTGGCGGCGGATCCCCGCGTGGCGCGGCCCATCGCGGAAGGAGCGCTGATGCGCCTCAACGCGGGCGCCCGGTGCTTCGAGCGCTACCGCCACGAGCTGGGGCTGAAGCTGTCCCGGGCCTGAGACACGGCACCGGCCCGAGAAGTGTCCACGCGCTGCTCGCGGATCTGCACCAAGCCATCTCCTGGGCTCATGCCCGGGGACGTTGAAACGTGTCAGGCAGCCGGGCGAGCATGAAAGCCAACGCAACGCGTCGCATCCGGAAGGACGGGAGCGGCTGACGGTTCCCCCTGGTGGTGTAAGGTGATTTCTCGCAGCGCCCTCTCCCAAGGGGGGAAAGAGGCGCGGGTGCCCCCATGCTCGTCTTGCGCGATGTCCAGAAGACCGACCTGCCCGGCCTGAAGCGGCTCGCCGCGGTGCTCAACACCGTCAACCTGCCCAACAACGAGGAGACGCTCGAGGCCATCATCGACAAGTCCGTGAAGAGCTTCTCGGACAAGGTGAAGGATCCCTTCGAGCGCGAGTACCTCTTCGTGCTGGAGGACGTGCGCAACGAGCTGATCATCGGCACGTCGATGGTCATCGCGCAGCACGGCACCTACGAGGCCCCGCACATCTACTACGACGTGTCCGAGCGCGAGCACTACTCGGCCAGCATCGGCCGGCACTTCCGGCACAAGGTGCTCTCCATCGGCTACAACTACGAGGGCCCCACGGAGATTGGCGGCCTCGTGGTGGATCCGCCCTACCGCGCCACGCCGGACAAGCCCGGCAAGCAGCTGTCCTACGTGCGCTTCCTCTTCATGGCCATGCACAAGCGGCTGTTCCGCCCGCGGGTGCTCGCCGAGCTGCTGCCCCCGCTGATGCCCGACGGGCGCAGCCTGCTCTGGGAGGCGTGTGGCAAGAAGTTCACCGGGCTCGATTACCAGGAGGC
This sequence comes from Cystobacter fuscus, assembly GCF_002305875.1. Classification (NCBI taxonomy): domain Bacteria; kingdom Pseudomonadati; phylum Myxococcota; class Myxococcia; order Myxococcales; family Archangiaceae; genus Cystobacter; species Cystobacter fuscus. Next base: position 11,104,482 of record NZ_CP022098.1, read on the forward strand.
GGACCGGCTCAGCCGGCAGAACAAGGAGTTCATCAAGGAGCTCTTCCCCTCCTCGGACATCTACGCCTCGCTCTTCCCCGAGCGCGTGCAGAAGGTGCTCGGCGAGGTGGGGCCCAACACCCAGGGCGTGCAGCGGATGCTCGAGCGCGTCGGCTTCCGCTACGTGGAGCGCATCGATCCGTTCGATGGCGGCCCGCACTTCGAGGCCAACCTCGCGGACATCACCCTCGTGCGCCGCTACCGCTCGGTGAAGCTGGCCGCGGAGGACTTCGACCTGGAGGGCGATGACGTGCTCGTCGGCTACGAGCGCGACTCGGGGCGCAACCGCTTCCGCGCGGTGCGCACCATGGCCCGGCTGGACGACAAGACGGCCTACCTGCCCGCGCGCGCCAAGCAGTTGCTGGACGCGCCCGTGGGTGCCCGGCTCTCCATCATCCCCTTCGACTGAGCCGCCCCCGGGCGCCTGGCCTCACGGGGCGGCCGGAGCACGCACCACCCGGTGCTCGCCGCGCAAGAGCGCGAGCCACCGCTCTCCGGCCTCCACCGAGGGACGGCCGGGCTCCACCACGGCGAGCGCCAGGTGGGTGGTGGGCAGGACGGCGTCCAGCGACGTGGGATCCAGATCCAACACCCCCCCCCCCGCGAGCCCCACGCGCACCCAGGCATGGGGCCGGGCGGGGCCCCCGTCCACGACGAGCAGGCCCTGCACCAGTGCCACGCGCTGCCCCCGCGCCGCCGCCCGGGCCGCGAAGCGCGAGGCATGTGCCAGACACCCTCCCGCCTCGCCCTCTCCCGTGTCGCTCCAGTCCGCCGCGCTCGGCAGCTTCTCGGGAAAGGCCGCGTGGACCTCCCGCGCGAGCGCGCGTGCTGGCGCCTCCCGCCACTCCGTCAACCACGCGGGGCGCCGCGCGAGCGGCCAGGGGGGCTCGAAGCCGAGCACGCCCCGGTCGCCCTCCACGGGCACGCCGTCCACGAAGAGCTCCGGCGGCGCGCGCAGCCGCGTGCCCGGGGGCACCTGGGTGAAGCGCGATTCCCCCACCTCCAACGCGACCATCCGCCCCCGCGAGTCATAGCGCGCGGAGAAGGGCTGGCCGAACAGCGTCCCCTCGACGCGGTCCTCCTGGAGCGAGGTGACACAGTGGGGCCCCTCGCGTCCGGACAGCTCCTCGCGGCCGAGCACGCATCCGCTCGCGGACGGCTTGTGCCACAGCCACAACGCCTGGGACACGCTCGAGCGGCCCTCCACGGTGCCCTCCTCGCCCAACGCCACGGTCTCCTCCCGCGTGCGCTGCCCCACGTGTTCCCCGCGGGTGTGCAGGTGCCGTGAGGTGTAGGTAAAGCGCCGGGCCCCGGGGGAGAGCGAGAGGGTGACGAGTCCGACCGGAACGCCCTTCCAGGCGAAGACGAAGCGAGCCTGCTCGGTCGCGGGGGCCGGGGGCCCGCCGCCCCTTGCTGGCAGTGCGAGCAGGAGCACGGGCAGAAGCACGCGCCGGGCGCTCCCTCGCGACGAGATGAGGACCCCATGGGCGAGGCGGGATACGGTGATGGGACCTCGGTCTCTCATGCACCTCTACAAGTACCTCCTTTCGTTCAGCGTCGTCATCGGGCTCACCCTCGGAATCCTGACGGGAGGACTGCTGCACCTCGCCGCCGGGCAGTCCATGACTCCGTCGAGCTGGGCCGTGTTGCTGCTCGGCACGCCGCTGCTGCTCATGGCGGCGACCTACGCCTTCTGGACGCTGTGGGCCAACCGGCGCCTCCAGGAGCGGGCCAGTCTGCTCACGCGGCTGGCCGAGGGAGACCTCACCAACAGCGCCTACAATGGCCTGCGCGATGAGCGCGAGGTGCGCCGACTGCTCTACTCCCTGCGCCGGGCGCTCACCCAGGTGCAGCGGGTGACGGGCAACGTGCGCCGCACCTGCCAGGGCGTGTCCGAGGAGGTGCACGTGCTGCTGGAGGCCGCGCACCGGCAGAGCGGCGCGGTGGAGCGCTCGCAGCAGTCGGTGCTCAGCATGGGCCAGAGCATGCAGGCCGCGGGCAAGCGCGTGACGCAGCTGGAGAGCTTCATCCAGGAGACCAACGGCTCGCTCACGGACATGACGGAGCGGCTCGGACAGGTGGCCGAGGCGCTGCTCGCGCTGGACGACTTCTCGCACCGCACCACCCAGCAGGTGCAGGCCATGAGCGAGCGGCTGCACCACATCGCCTCCTCGGGTGACGAGCTGGGACGCTTCGCCAGCGAGGCGGAGGCCTTCGTGCAGTTGGTGCAGACGGGCATCGACGCCGTGCGCCACCGCGCCTCGGAGACCAACCAGCTCGCCCACGCGGTGACGGCCACCGCCGAGCACGGCGCGGTGCTCGTCAACGACTGCGTGCAGGGCATGTACCGGGTGGAGGAGACGGTGCGCAAGACGGCCGAGCTGGTGGACTCGCTCGGCGTGCGCTCCACGCAGATTGGCCGCATCGTGGACGTCATCCAGGAGATCGCGGATCAGACGAACCTGCTCGCGCTCAACGCCGCCATCATCGCGGCGCAGGCGGGAGAGCAGGGCCGGCCCTTTGGCGTGGTGGCGGATGAGATCCGCAGCCTCGCCGAGCGCACCGCGCGCTCCACGCGGGAGATCGCCACCATGGTCAGTGGCATCCGCCGCGAGGTGGGCACGGCGGTGTCGCTGGTGAGGGAGGGCCGCGAGCAGGCCAGCACGGGCGTGCAGCTCGGAGACCGGGCCGCCGAGGCGCTGCGGGAGATCCGCGCCATCACCCAGCGCACCTTCTCGGCGGTGGAGGCCACGGTGGCCGAGACGAAGCGGCTGGATGCCCAGGGCTCCACGGTGGTGGAGGCCAGCCGCCGGGTGGCGCGACGGGTGGACGACGTGACGCGCGCGGCCATCGAGCAGGCGGGCCACGGCCGCGAGCTGGTGCACCAGACGCAGCAGATGGCCAAGCTCGCGCAGGAGGCGTCGCAGAAGGCGGAGGGCCAGGCGCGCACGGGGAGGGACTTGTCGAGCGCGGTGGTGCGGCTGAGCACGGCCATCGAGGAGATCCGCGCGGCGCACGGCGTGCTCATGCGGGGCGACACGGCCATCGCCGAGGAGGTGGCGCGGGTGAGCGAGGACGCGCTCCAGGTCATCCGCATTGGCGATGGGCTGAGCCGCTCGGTGCAGCAACTGGCGCACGAGGCGGCGAGCCTGGACGGCGAGGTGTTCCGCTTCCGGCTGCCCGCGCCGCGACCGGGTGGCACGCTGCGCGCGGGCGTCCATCAGTCGGCGTTCCTGCACAACCAGGGCGGGTTGGATCCCCTCTTCGCGGTGGAGACCCAGGTGCTGGAGATGACCTGCTGTGTCTTCTCCCCGCTGCTGCGCCTGGATGATGGCGTGCTGGTGCCGGAGCTCGCCGAGCGCTGGGAGGTGGACGCCACGGCGCGCCGCTACCGCTTCCACCTGCGCCCGGGCGTCGTCTTCCACGACGGTACCTCCTTGAACGCGCGCGACGTGAAGCGCCACTTCGAGCGGCTGTTGGACCCCGCGGTGAACTCGCCGGACCGCACCCTGATGGAGGTCGTCGAGGGGGCCTCGGAGGTGACCTCGGGGCAGACGCGCGAGGTGAAGGGGCTGCAGGTGGTGGACGACCTGACGCTGGAGATCCGGCTCGAGGAGCCCAAGGCCTTCTTCCTGCAATTGATGACCCTGCCGGGCGCGGCGGTGGCCCGGCTCGACGCCCGGGGACAGATGGTGGGCACCGGCCCGTTCCGGCTGGTGGACTTCGGCTCGGCGCTCATCACGCTCGAGCGCAATCCCAGCTACTGGCGCGCGGGGCAGCCCCTGCTGGATCGGGTCGAGTTCCACCTGCTGGAGTCGCGCGAGCACGCCGTGAACGCGCTGCGCGAGGGCGCGGTGGACATCGTCTCCCACCTGTTCATGCGGCAGGTGGAGTCGCTCGAGCGGGACGGACAGCAGGTGCTCGCCAGCAGCACGCCCTCCACGACGTTCCTCGGCTTCAGCATGCGCGAGGCGCCCTACAACGACGTGCGCGTGCGCAAGGCGCTGCGGGCGGGCCTGAACGTGCGCGGCATGGTGGACCAGTTCCACAAGGGGGCACGCCTGGCGCGCACGTTGACGCCACCGGAGTTGTTGGAGGACGACGCGCCCCTGGGCGATTCGGGGCCGGGCAGCGACATCGCCCTGGCCGAGCGGCTGCTGCGCGAGGCAGGGGTGCGCACCCTGCCCGTCACCCTGCACTATCCCCAGGGCAACGACACGTCACTCGAGGACGCCGTGCTCTTCCAGCCCCTGGTGGACGCGGGGCTGGTGGAGCTGCGGCACGAGGAGCTGCACGCGGACGAGTTCTTCGAGCGGCGGCGCAACGGGCGGCTGTCCGCCTTCCGCGTGGGCTGGGTCGCCGACTATCCCGACCCGGACAACTTCCTCTACTACCTGCTGCACTCCAAGGCCCAGGTGCTGTGCGCGTTGAACTACCGCAACGAGGAGCTGGACCGGCTCACGGAAGAGGCGCGCGTCACCATCGATCCCCAGAAGCGCAAGCGGCTCTACCGGCTCGCGGAGCGGGTCGTTCACGAGGACAGCCCCATCCTCCCGCTCTTCCACCAGCGCATGCACACGGTGGCCAACGGCTCGGTGCAGGGCATGCGGCTGCACCAGGCGCTGCCCCAGGTGCGCTTCGAGGAGCTGTGGCTGGACAAGCCGGAGACGGCCCCGAGGGACTGAGGCATGGGGCGGAGCCCACCCCGCCCCGGACTCACCCGGTGCGCGGCTGGCGCCTGAACAGGGTGCGCACGCCCAGCACCAGGACGACGAGCGCGACGCCGAGGATGACGCCCCGCTGGTAGCGCCCCACGAGGAACTCCAGCCGCTCCAGGTTGCCGCCCACCGCCACGCCCAGCGCCAACACCAGGGCCGTGTGTGCCATGGCCGACAGCGCCCCGAGCAGCAGCGCGTTGACGCGGGGCATGTGCGCGGCCCCCGCCGCGACGAAGATGAGCCCGCGGATGCCCGGTAGGAAACGGTTGACGAGCAGGAGCCACGGCCCCTTGTGTCGCATCTGCGCCTGCACCGACTCCAGCCGCGCGTGGGTGATGCCGAAGAAGGCCTCTCCCGGCCGCCGCTCGAAGCGGCCTCCCAGCCAGTGTCCCACCTGGTAGTTGATGAGTGCACCGAGCACGCTGCCGGCCACCACCACCCCGAACACCAGCGGCCAGGGGTGCTCCCCGCGCACCGCGTACACCCCACCCAGCAGTGTGATGGTGTCTCCGGGAAAGGGCGGCACCACGTACTCCAGCGCCGCCGCCACGCCGAACACCAGCAGGCCCAAAAGGCCCAGGTGGGCGATGAAGTTGTCGAGGAACTCGACCATGCGCCTCTCGCGGTGAGACTACGAGATGCTCACGGGCGGCGGGGCCGGCAACACCACACCCCCATATTGGGAGGCGGCGAGCGTGCCACACGCCGCGCCAATGTCCTTGCCCCCCGAGTAGCGCCGCGCGATGGGCGCGCCGAGGATCTGCAGGTGGTCGCGAAACGCCTTGAGTTCCTCGGGCGAGGGCGGCAGGTACTTGCCCTGGGGGTCCGTCACGTCGATGAGGTCGACCTTGATGGGGATGCCCTCGAAGGCCTGCTTGAGCGCCCGTGCGTCTTCTTCACCCAGGTTGAAACCGCTGATGGCCACGTAGGCGATCATCGCCCGCTCGCGCCGCACCGTGGCGTACTCCCGGATGGCGTCCACCAGCTCCGGCAGCGGGTGCGCCTTCTCGATGGGCAACACCTTCAGCCGCTTCTCGGGGATGGCGCTCGTCACCGAGAAGGCCAGCCGGTACGGGTGCCCCTCGCGCACGTAGCGGCGGATGGCCGGCACCATGCCCGCGGTGGAGAAGGTGATGGAGGGCCCGGAGATGGCGAAGCCCGCGGGGTGCGAGAGGATTTGCGCGGCCCTCAAGGTCTCCGTGTAGTTGAGCAGCGGCTCGCCCATGCCCATGAAGACCACGCCGCGCACGGGCCGGTCGGCCTCCTCGCGGATCTGCATCACCTGGTCCAATATCTCCCAGGTGCGCAGGTTGCGCTGGAAGCCCAGCTTGCCCGTCATGCAGAAGTCGCACGCGAGCGCGCAGCCCACCTGGCTGGAGATGCACACCACGTACTTGTGGTCGAAGATGGGGATGCGCACCGCCTCCACCCGGCCCCCGAGGGGCGAGTCGAAGAGGTACTTCACGAAGCCGTCCTCGGCCTTGCGTCGCTCGACGATCGTCAGGCGGGGCATCTCCGCGTGCTCGCGCAGGAAGTCCGCCACGCGCTTGGGCACCTGCGGCGCCCGGCACACCTCTTCCACCGAGGAGGCCCCATGGGCGAAGACGGCGGCGAAGACCTTGCGCACCGCCACGGGCGAGGGCTGCACGGGCGCGAGGGCCTCCTGTAGCTCCGGCAGCGACAGCGTCCTGAGATGGAATTTCACGGGGTGGGCTTGATGCGCGTGCGCAGGAACTCGGTGAGCTTGGCCGAGACCTCCTGGGGCATCTTCTGGGCCAGTGCCTTGCGACACAGGCCCGGCGTGGCCCTGTAGGTGCGTAGGAAGTCCACGCAGGGGGCGCAGCCCGCCAGATGCTCACGCAGGTGCTGGGTCTCCTCGGCGGACAACTCCCCGTCGAGCATCGCCTGCAGCAGGTTGATGGAGTCTTTACACGTGTACATCCGGACCTCGGCCGTGGCCTGCCTCGTCATTCACGAGATGCCCAGCCTCCTGATGGGTTTCACCCGCTCGCATCACCCTGATTATAGAACCGGTCGATGGCATCACGAAGCGCAAGTCGGGCCCGGTGCAATCGACTCTTGATGGCGGGAATGGAATCCCCCGTCACCTCGGCGATCTGTTCGTAACTGAGCCCATCCACGTCTTTCAACAGGAAGACCTCCCGATAGCCCTCGGGAAGATGGTCGGTCGCCTGCTGGATGGCATGCCCCAGCTCGGCGTCCAGGATGCGCCCCTCGGCGTCCCGGCTCCAGTCCCGGGCGGGGTACTCGGTCAGGCTCCCCCGCTCGGTGAACTCCGGGCCCTGGAGCTCTCCCTCGGCCGCCTGCACCACCCGCCGGTGGCGCAGACGCATCAGGGCGTTGTTCGCCGCGATGCGGTGCACCCATGAGCTGAAGGCGGCATCACCACGGAACTCCCGCAGGTGCTGGTAGGCGGAGAGGAAGGTATCCTGGCTGATCTCCGCGGCGTCCGCCTCGGAGCGCGTCATCCGCAGCGCCAGGCCGTACACCTTATCCCGGTGGGCATCCACCAGCGCCTCGAAGGCGCTGATGTCTCCCGCCTGGGCCCGCTCCACCAGCTGGCGGTCCTCTTCCTTGACGGCCTCGTCGGACATTTGGAGCGCACCCTCCCAGCCCGGGCCGTGCCCGTCAAGCGGACTCGAGGGCCCGGCGGGCAGGCGGCCGGCTCACATGTTGACTGCCCCGGACCCACAGCCGATAGGGCTCGTGTGCCCACTCCCCGGCATAGTCCACCCCGATGCGCGGACCCCGCGCCACCTGGGCCTCCGCGACGGGCGAGCCCTCCTCCAGATAGAGCGGCGCGCACTGCAGGTCCCAACGATTGTGGCTCAGGGTCAGCCCCATGGCCCGGCACAGCCGCCCCGGACCATCCGTGCGCAGCGCCGGGGCCAGGCCCTCCACCGGCTCCACCGCCCGCACCAGCACCGCCGACGCCACGCCCTCCACGTCCGTCACCACGTTGAAACAGTGGTACATGCCATAGATGAGGTAGACGTAGGCGCGCCCTGGTGGACCGAAGAGCACCTCGGTGCGGGCCGTGCGCCCCTTGGACGCATGACACGCCAGGTCATGCGCCCCCACGTACGCCTCGGTCTCCACGATGCGGCCCACACGCCGCCCTGCCTCCCCCTCGAGCACGAGGTGGGCCCCCAACAGCTCGCGGGCCACGGTGAGCGCGGGGCGCGCATAGAACGAGACGGGCAGGCGCACGCGGGAAGAAGGCCCGCCGCGCGCGAGAGATTCCCGTCAATGTCAGGGCAGCCCAAGTGTTCTCCAGAAGGTCGAGCCCGACCCCCGGCCACGAACCAAGTGCCAGGACAGTTCACATGGGGGGGCGCGTGATGCATTGTGCGCGCACCATGTCTTCCACCGGCCGCCTCTCCGGTCTCCTCCTGCCCTTGTTCTCCCTCCGCTCGAAGACCGACTTCGGTATCGGTGACTTCGGCGGGCTCGATGGTCTCTTTCGTTGGATGGAGGCGGCGCGCCAGCGGATGCTGATGTTGCTCCCGCTGCTGCCCACCGCGCCCGGAGACCCCAGCCCCTACGCCACGCGCTCGGCGTTCGGCCTCAACGCCCTGTTCATCCACCTGGAGTCGCTGCCGGAGTTCCACGCCTCCGGAGGCGAGGCGGCGCTCTCCCCCGACGAGCAGCGCATGCTGGCCGAGGCGCGCGCCGCGCCCCGCGTGCGCTACGATCTGGTCTTCCCGCTCAAGAACGCCGCCTTCCGGCGGGCCTTCGACCACTTCGAGCGCACCGAGTGGCCCCGGAGCGCGCGCGCCCAGCAGTTCGCCGCCTGGCGCCAGCAGCAGGGCGAGTGGCTGGAGAGCTACGCGCTCTACACCGCCATCTCCAACGAGAGGAACCAGGCGCCCTGGTGGGAGTGGCCCGAGCCGCTCAAGCACCGCGAGCCCCAGGCCATCCAGGCGGAGGTGCGGCGACTGGAGCGCGAGGTGCGCTACCACGCGTGGCTGCAGTGGGTGGCCGAGACGCAGTGGAACGAGATGCGCGCCCTGGCCAGCAAGCGCGACGTGCTGCTGTGCGGCGACGAGCCCTTCATCATCGGCCAGGACAGCTCGGACGTGTGGGCGCACCCGGACATCCTGCGCCGTGACGCGCGCCTGGGCGTGCCCCCGGACGACTTCTCCGCCACCGGCCAGGACTGGGGTCTGCCCTACTTCGACTTCGCGGAGATGGAGAAGGGCGACTACGGCTGGCTCAAGTCGCGCGCCGCCAAGGCCGCCAGCTACTACGACCTGCGCCGGGTGGACCACGCGGTGGGCTACTTCCGCCAGTGGATCCGCGACGAGAAGACGCCCACCGGGCGCTTCGTCCCCGACCACGAGGAGCAGTGGAAGCGCTACGGCGAGCGCCACTTCCGCCTGCTGTCCAAGGGCGCCGGCATCGTCGCCGAGGACCTGGGCGTCGTCCCGCCCTTCGTGCGCACCATCCTCCGGGAGCTGAACCTGCCCGGCTACCGCGTGCTGCGCTGGGAGCGCGACGACGGGGTGTACCGCGATCCGCACGCCTTCCCACCCGTGTCGCTCGTCACCACCGGCACCCACGACACCGAGCCCGTGGCGGACTGGTGGGAGTCCGCCAGCGATGGGGAGCGTCAGGCCATGGCGCGCGTCTACCCCGAGTTCCAGGGCATCGCCGCCACGCGCGAGTTCACCCCCGCCCTCCACCGCGCCACGCTCGCCGCCGCGCTCAACGCGGGCAGCGACCTGTGCGTGCTGCCCTGGCAGGACATCCTCGGCACCAAGGACCGCATCAACCTGCCCGGCTCCGTGGGCGACGCCAACTGGGCCTACCGCATCGCCACCAACACCGAGGACCTGCTCACCCACGAGGAGACGCGCGGGGCGGCCGATCGGCTCGGCCTGCTCACCGCCTCGGCCCGGCGCTGACGCGCTCGCCCCCCGCCCGGGCGCCTCCCACCGGAGGCCCCGGCGGCACGGGGAGGCGGCCGTCAGTCCTCCCGCTCGATGCACTTCACCTGGCCGGGGAAGCCATCGAAGAGGGTGCACTTGTAGCCCGGCTTCTGCGTCTGGCACTCGAGCCGGTCGCACACGTCCGTGAAGACGCACACCGCGGGCGAGCGGCCGTACTCGAAGAACACCTCCATGCACACCTGACCCTCGTACAGGCACCCAAAGGTGGAGCACCCCTCCAGGGGCACGCCGGGGACGCTCAGCGTCTGGCCCTCCTTGAGCCGCACCGCCTCGTCCTCGGTCACCCCGCACGCGGTGAGCCCCACCAGCACCACCCCTGCCAGGATTCTCCGGATTCGTCCTCGCATAGGGTGCTGACTTTGGAGCCACCCCGCCCGGGATGCACGTTTTCACGACTCCAAGTGTCCTCTGGCGGAGAACCCGCGCGGGTGGGGGTTCCCTGGGAGGGCTTCCGGGCTATGTACTTCCCCGTGGACGCCGCCTCCTTTTCACTCCGCTCGGTCTTCGCGATCCTCTCCCTGCTCACCCTCTCCGCCGGGTGCGCCCACACCCAGGGCGCCTCGCCCGAGGGCCAGCCCAAGGTGGTCGCCCTGGACATCAAGGGCACCGACCAGGTCAAGGCCTCCGACATCAAGGAGAAGATCGTCACCACCAAGACGCCCTGGTGGCAGCGGCTCAACCCGTTCGGCAAGCCGAGCTACTTCGACCCCAACACCTGGCAGGCGGACCTCAAGCGCATCGTCCGCTTCTACCAGGCCCAGGGCTTCTACGAGGCCCGGGTGGACGACGCGAAGCAGGAGCCCCGGGGCGAGGACGCCGTCGCGCTGGAGGTGACGGTGCACGAGGGCTCGCCCACGCTCGTCACGAGCCTGAACGTGACGGGCCTGGAGGAGCTGAGCGAGGAGCACCGGGAGCGCGCCCTGGAGGACCTGCCGCTCGCCCAGGGCGCCGTCTTCCGCGAGGAGCAGTGGGCGGTGACGAAGGAGATGGTGGCGCAGCGCCTGCACGAGCTGGGCTACGCCGAGGCGGAGGTGGGCGGCGAGGTGCGGGTGGACCTGGCGACGCAGAGCGCGACGGTGGACCTGCGGGTGCAGCCCGGGCCGCGCTACCGCTTCGGCAACATCTTCGTGGCCACGGACGCCGACCCCCAGGTGAACCCACGGCGCATCATCGAGCAGGCCCAGGGCTCGGTGAAGAAGGGCGAGTGGTTCAGTGAGTCGGCGCTGGCGGACGCCCAGGCGCGCGTCTTCCGCATGGGCGTGTTCGGCGCGGTGAAGGTCAACCGCGGCGCGCCGGACCGCGAGGCGCGCACGGTGCCCGTGGTGGTGGACGTGCGCGAGGCCCCCTTCCGCTCGGTGCGCGCCGGTGGCGGTATCGGCCTGGACGCGGCCCGCCAGGAAATCCGCGTGCTCGGCGAGTGGACGGACCGCAACTTCTTCGGCGGCCTGCGCAAGCTCACCCTCACCGGCCGCGTGGGCTACGCCTTCATCCCCAACATCACCGCCGCGTTCGATCGGATCGACACGGACGGGGACGACGAGGCCGACGCGCCCAACACCAGCACCCCTCACGGGCCCATCTTCCAGTTCTCCGCCCAGTTCGAGCAGCCCCGCTTCCTCGCGCGGGACCTGCGCCTGCAGACGTCCCTCACCGCCGAGCGTGGTCTGGAGCAGGCCTACAACTACCTCGGCGGACGGCTGCGCGGCGGCGTCGTCTGGCAGCCCCGGCCCGACTTCTCCATCTCCCCCACCTACAACCTGGAACTCTACAACCTCAACGGGCAGCGCGGCAGCGTGGACCAGGCGACCGCCCCGGCGATCCTGCTGGGCTGTCCGGAGGACAGTGCCCGGACCGAGTGCAACATCTCCGTGAGCTACCTGGAGCAGTTCATCGAGCTCAACCGCCGGGATGATCCGCTCGCGCCGCGCAACGGCTTCTACGCCTCGCTGTCCCTGCAGGAGGGCGGCGGTCCCCTGCTCGGCCAGTACACGTTCGTGCGCATCCTGCCGGACCTGCGCGGCTACTACACCTTCGGGCCCAAGGACCGCTTCACGCTCGCGGCCCGGCTGCGCATGGGCACCCTGCTCACGCCCGCCGGCCAGGACAGCGCCATCGTCAACCGCTTCTTCCTGGGCGGCGGCGCCTCCATGCGCGGCTTCAACACCCGCCGGCTCTCGCCCATGAGTGAAATCAGCACCACTTCCGAAGAACCCGTGGACCGCCTCGTCCCCATCGGAGGCAACAGCCTCCTGGAGACGAGCGTGGAACTGCGCGTGAAGCTGTTCTCGGAGCTCACGCTCGCCCTCTTCCACGATTCGGGGCTCGCGGGCATCGGGCCGCTCAACTTCGGGCCCCACAAGGACGACATCCGCCTGGAGAGTGGCCGCGTCTTCGGCGACTACCATTATCACGCCGTGGGCCTGGGTCTGCGCTACGCCACCCTCGTCGGCCCCATCCGGGTGGATATCGCCCGGAGGTTGAATATCGGCCAGCCGCTGCCCATCTTGCGCTCCACGGCTGGCTCGCCAACCACCCTGGGTGGTCTGGGCGACTGTTTTGGACTGGGCGTGAAGAAACAGACGATCGTGGAGGACGGGGTGTCCAAGACCGTGAACGTGACGAGGAACTACGCGGGCGCTCCCGAGGGCCTCTGCACCTTCTTCCTGTCGATTGGAGAGGCGTTTTGAGCACACCGCCTCCCACCCGTGCCCGACGCTGGGGCCGCCGACTCCTGTGGGGCCTCGTGGGCCTCATCGGGCTCGTGCTCGTGCTGGTGGCTGGCGCGCTCATCTACCTCATGACCCCGCCGGGCGAGGCCCGCCTGCGCGACTTCGCCATCACCCAGGCCAATGAGCAGCTGTCCGGCCGGCTGGAGCTCGCCGGACTGGACCTGGGGCCGCGCTCGCTCGTGCTCTCGGGGGTGAAGCTGTATGACCCCGACCAGGAGCTGGTGGCGGAGCTCACCCGGCTGGAAGTGCGCGTGGCGCTGCTGCCCCTGCTGCGCAAGCACGTCGTCGTGAAGCTCGTGGGTCTCGACGAGCCCCACCTCTTCCTGCGCCAGGACGCACGCGGGCTCAACCTCTCGCGCGCCATCGCCTTGCGCAACCCCTCCGAGCCCAAGCCCGAGGATCCCAACGCGCCCCGCGGCACGCTGCGCTTCACCCTGGAGGAGCTGCGCTTGAAGGGCGGCGCGGTGGCCTTCGTGTCCGAATCCCCCCAGGGCAACCAGGAGGTGCGCCTCGAGGGTCTGGAGGCCGGAGGCTCGGCGTCCTGGGCCGCCGCCACCGAGGCCCTCGCCGCGAAGCTCGACGCCACCGCCCGCCTGGCCAGTCCCCAGCAGGGCCCCGTGCGGCTCGCGCTCCAGGCCGGAGGTGAGGAAGGCCAGCTCAACGCCCAGGTGGACTTCACCGCTCCCGGACTCGAATTGCAGGGCAGCGGCGCCATGGAGGGCGAGCAGAAGCTGCGCGCCGAGGTGAAGAAGCTCCGCCTGGAGCCCGCGCTGGCGCGCGCCGTGCTGCCCTCCTACCCCGTGACCACCTCCGTCACCCTCGCGGGCACGGTGGCGAAGACGGGTGACGTCGTGCAGGCGGACCTCAACGCCCAGGCCGCCGACGGCACCGCCACGGCCCAGGGCGACGTGAACCTCGAGACGTTCACCACCCAGGGCTTCACCGTGCGCGTGCGCGAGTTGGATCTCTCCAAGCTGCTGGGCAGCGGGCCCCACTCCACGCTCGCGGCGGACCTGCTCGTGCGCGGCGGTGGCAAGAGCCTGGACACGCTCGAGGGCACCCTGGACCTCACCATGCCCGCCTCGCCCATCCAGGGCCAGACGCTGGGCCCGGTGGACATCCACGCGAACGCCAAGAACGGACGCTTCACCCTCACCCAGCTCCAGGCGCGCGTCCCCGGCCTCAGCCTCTACGCGAGCGGCTCGGGCACGCAGGAGACATTCAAGGTGGAGGGCAGGCTCGTGGCGGCCGACCTCGGCACCTTCGCCCAGACCGTGGGCCGGCTGGGCCGCGGCGGCGAGCCCATGCCCCTGTCGGGCCGCGGCTCGCTCGACTTCGCCGCGTCCGGGCCCGTGCGCGCGCCCGCCGTCAGCCTCGTGGGTGGCTTCGACAAGCTCGCCTGGGCGGACACCTCCCTCCAGGGACTCACCGTCGACGTGCGCCTGCCCGACGCCACCCAGCCCCTCACCACGGATGCCCGGCTCCAGGTGAACCAGCTCACCGCCGGAGGCCGTACCTACAAGAACCTGCGCGCCCTCGTCGGCACCAAGGGCCGCCAGCTCGAGGTCTCCGTGCACACCGAGGGCGATGCGCCCCTGGAACTCGCGCTGTGGGGCACCCTGGACAAGAACAACGAGGGCCTCGCGCTCGAGGACGTCACCCTCAAGTACCCGGAGGCGGCCTGGACGCTGCAACACCCCACGCACCTCACCTGGGGCGGTGGCCGCGTGGAGGTGGAGCCCGCGCTGTCGCTCACCTCCGGCGAGCAGGGCCTGTCGCTCGCCCTGAAGATGCGGGGGGAGTCCATCCGCGCGCGCACCGAGCTGCGCGCCCTGGATCTCAGCCGCCTGCCCAAGGCCTACCTGCCCGCGTCCTTCGACGTGGCGGGATTGATTTCCGGCGAGGTGTCCGTGGACGGGCGCATGTCCCGGCCGGATGCCCGGGCCCAGCTCAAGTTGAGCGGTGGCCGCTACCAGCAGTACTCGGACCTGGCGTTCGACCTGGACGGCCGCTACGCGCGCGACCGCGCCACCGGTACCTTCACCGCGAGCGCACCCGCGCTGCGCGTCTCCAGCCACTTCGACGTGCCGGTCCAGGGCCTCATGAAGCACCGCCGCGAGCCCGTGGACCTGGAGCTCACCCTGGACCACCTGGACATCGGCCCCGCGCTGCGCATGGCCCGCCAGCCCGAGTCCGCCACCGGCCGGCTGTCCGGGAAGGTGACCCTCAAGGGCATGGCGAACGACCCGCGGCTGGACCTCGCGCTCCAGGGCGCGGATCTGCGCTACTGGGGAACGGCCTCCGCGACGAACTCCGAGCAGGCCCCGCCCGTGCCGCTCGCCGTCGGCGCGCTCCCGCCCGAGCTGGCCGGACAGCAGCTCGACTTCGAGCTGACCGCCCGGTCGGATGAGCAGGACGGCACGCTCGGCGCGACCCTGAACCTGCGCGGCCTCGCCCAGAAGGCTACCGTCACCCTGGAGACGCCCTTCACCCTCGGCGGGCTCATCGCCCGTCCGCCCACGGCGCAGCAGGCCATGGAGACCCCCATGCGCGCGCTGCGCGCCGAGGTCGTCGACATGCCGCTCGCGCTGCTGTCTCAGTACGGGCTGGCCACCGACGCGGGCGGCAAGCTCTCCATGACGGCCCACCTCACCGGTCCGATGCTCGCGCCCGAGGGGGAGCTGAAGGTGCAGGCCCGCCGGGCGACAGTCAATGGCGTCGTTCCCCTGGATGGAGATCTGGCCGTGGTCACCGGCCCCTCCTCCGTGAAGCTCCAGCTCGAGGCCCGGCGCGAGGGCACGCTGCTCGCGCAAATGGAGGCCCAGGTGCGCGCCTCGCTCATGGCGCTCCAGGACCAGGACGTGGTGGGCCATGTGCCCTTCACCCTCGCCGCGCGCGCGGGCCCCCTGTCCCAGCGGGAGCTGCAAGGCCTGGCCAGTATCTCCCCGCGGGCCTCGCTGAATGCCCGCTGCCGCGGGGGCGAAGCGCAACCCCGGGAGCAGCAGAACAACGCCTCCGAGCCCCAGAACGTCGTCGCCCTGAGCCTGAGCGCGCGCGGCACGCTGAACGACCCCCAGGTGGACCTCACCGCTGGGGTGCAGAACATCGGCGTGCGCGAGCTGGGCCTCGGCCAGGCGCGGCTGCATTACACCTACGCCAACGCACGCTCCGCCTTCGACGCGCTCCTCACCTCACCCAAGGGCGGCACGCTCACGGCCCGAGGCCAGGCCACGCAGGATCTGTCCCTGCCCGCGCTGCGCCAGGGCATGGACACCCGCCGCATTCCCCTGGTGGTGGAGCTGGACTCGCACCAGTTCGATCTCTCCTTCCTCTCCGGCGCCCAGCTGCCCATGGTGCGCGCCATCGGCGGCGAGCTGGTGATGAACAAGGTGCGCGTGGACGGCACGCTCGGGGCGCCCAAGCTGCAGGGCCAGCTCGAGTGGAAGCAGGGCCGGCTGTCGCTGGATGGAATGGGCGACTACCGCGACGTGCACGTGGCGCTCGCCGTGGACGACCAGCGCATCGCGCTCTCCGACTTCTCCGCCCAGAGTGGTCAGGGCCGCCTCAACCTCAAGGCCGAGGGGAAGCGTACGGCGTCCGGCTCGTTCGACCTCTCGGGCGAGGGCAACCTGGACAACTTCCCGCTCGTGCTCGACGACCAGCTCTTCGCCATCATCCAGCTACGCACCGAGTTCGAGGGAGACATCTCCAAGACCGCCCAGTTCATCAACCTGCGCAACCTCTCCATCCCCGAGGCCCACATCAAACTGCCGGAGGAGAAACGCAAGGACCTGCAGGTGCTCGATCGGCCCGAGGGCATCGTGCTCACGTGCCAGGGCCAGCCGATGAATCCCGACCGGACCGAGGCCACGGCGGCCCCCACGGACACCGCCACGGGCGGCGCCGGCCCCGCCCAGACCGAGCCCCAGCGCCAGTACCGCATCAACATCAATGCCCCGCGCAACCTCTGGGTCCAGGGCGCCGACGTCAACGTGGAGGTCGGCCTGTCGGAGAACTTCCGCGTCGAGTACGCGGACACCGCCTCCATCTACGGCGAGGTGCACGTGCATCGCGGCGAGGTGGAGGTGCTCGGCCGGCGCTTCAACATCCAGAACTCCAGCCAGGTGCGCTTCACCGGTCCCGCGGCCGCGCCCTACATCAACGCCACCGCCGAGTACAAGAACGAGAGCGCGGGCGTGACGGTGTACGTCGCCGTGCGCGGCCAGGGCAAGGACTTCACCATCAAGCCCACGAGCGATCCGCCGCTGCCGGAGACGGACATCTACACGCTGCTGGCCACGGGCCGGCGCACGCTCAAGGCGGGCTCGGGCGCCTCGTCGATGAACCAGGGACAGGTGGCCTCGGTGCTCGGCTCGTTGCTGGCCTCGCAGGCCAAGAAGGCCCTGGCGGCGAAACTGCCGCTGGACGTGCTCACCATCGAGTCCGGTGACGAGGGCCTCGCCGGAGCGCGGCTGGAGGTGGGCAAGTACCTCACGGACAAGCTCTACCTGGGCTACAGCGGCCGGCTGGGCACGCCCCAGAACCAGTCCACCACGCGGCGGGAGAACGCCAACTCCGTGCGGCTGGAGTACCAGTTCGGCCCGCGCTGGGGCGTGGAGGCCGAGTACGGCGACGCGCAGGTGGGTGGCGCGGACTTCATCTGGAGCAAGGAGTACTGAGGGGCGCCCGTCTCCGGCGATTCAATGCCCGGGCAGGACGAAGAAGAGCCAGGGCGGCACGGGCGCCGCCTTCTCCTTCTCCTGGGGCGGAGTGGCCGGAGTCTCGGCGTCCTCCCCGGCATGGGCGGGGGCCACGGCGCTCGGACGGCGACGCCGGGGCGGCCTCGAATGGGGTGCGTACCGGATGCCCAGGGCCATCAGGATCGTCGCGCCCACCAGGGACACGGACGCCCACCGCTTCGCCACTCGCCGCTGTCGCTCAGAATCGTCCATGACGCAGGATGTCCCTCTTGGAAATGGTGCCCAACAGCAGGCCCTGCTCATCCACCACGGGCAGGTGCTCCACGAAGGTGTCGCCAAACCGATAGGCCACCTCGGCGAGCGACATGTCGATGCGCACACGCGGCAGCGATGACTCCATCACGTCCGCGGCCACCGTCATGCCCAGCAGGGAATGGTCCGGGATGTGGCCCTTGAGCGCGTCCAGGATGATGACGCCCAGGAGTCGCCCGTCCTCGCCGGTGACATAGAGATCGTAGCCGGCGGGTACCTCCAACAGCCGCACCACCACCTCTTGGAAGGACGTCTGGAGACGCACGGTGGGAGGATTGGGCGTGAGCAGCGCCCCCACGTCCGTGGAGCGCAACCAGTTGGGACTGGAGGCCCGTGGCAGCTTCACGTTGCGCCTCAACAGACTGGACGTATAGAGCGACTCGGGGCACAGCCTCCGGCTGATCACCGCGGACAGCACGCACACGAGCATGAGCGGGAGCATGATGCTGTAGTTGCCCGTCAGCTCGAAGATGATGAGCACCGCCGACACCGACGCATGCGTGGTGCCCGCCAGCACCGCGCCCATACCCAGCAAGGCATAGGCCCCCGAGGGCATGACTCCGGGCCAGACCCACTGCGCGAGCGAGCCCAGGGCCCCGCCCAGCAGCGCGCCATAGAAGAGCGACGGGGTGAAGAGCCCTCCGGGGATGCCCGCGCCCGCGCACAGCGAGGTGGCCACCATCTTGAGCAGGGGCAGCAGCAACAACAGCAACAGGGGCAGATGGCCCTGGAGCGCCGCGTTCACCGAGTCATAGCCATTGCCCAGCAACTGGGGAAACCAGATGGCCGCCACGCCCACCGCCAGCATGGACACCACGGGCAGCAGCGTGGCACGCACCCGTGAGCCACCCTCCAGCACCACCGCGAAGGCATTCACCGTGCGGACGTAGAGCGCGGAGGCCACGCCCATCACCGGTCCGAAGGCGATGGCCAGCAGTATCTCGCGCGGACGCAGCAGGTGGTAGGCCGGGATGAGATAGCTGGGGTGGTCGGCGATGAGGATGCGCGACACCATGGTCGCCACCACGCAGGATAGGACGATGGGGCCGAACAGCTCCAGCGCCAGACTGCCGAGCAGGACCTCCAGCCCGAAGAGCGCTCCCCCGATGGGGACGTTGTACGCCGCGGCGATACCCGCGGACGCGCCACACGCCACCAGCAGCCGCACCTGATCCGCTGGCAGCCGCAGCCGGGTGCCCAGCGCGGACCCCGTGGCGGCTCCGGATTGCAGCAACGCGCCCTCACGTCCCAGGGGCGCGCCCAGGGCCACCACGATGATGGACACGACCCCGCGAAACAGCGTCCGCGGCAGTTGCATCCGCCCGGACTTCACCCAGATGGACTCGATGATGGAGGCCGTCCCATGGCCCTTC
This sequence comes from Cystobacter fuscus, assembly GCF_002305875.1. NCBI lineage: Bacteria > Pseudomonadati > Myxococcota > Myxococcia > Myxococcales > Archangiaceae > Cystobacter > Cystobacter fuscus. The sequence goes on from NZ_CP022098.1 coordinate 11,123,326, forward strand.
AGGGGCTGGCGGATGAGCAGCGACACGACCGCGACGAGCACCCCGCCCGACACCGTGACCAGCACCCGGTGGGAGGCGGAGGTCGCCATGGCGGACGCGAGAAAGGACTCGCCCCTCTCCGACCAGGCCAGCCGCTGCACCCACCGCAGGAAGGAGACGAGCAACGCGGCGCTCAGCCCGCTCACCAGCCCCGTGAGGACCACCAGGATCCAGAAGCGCTGAGCACTGCCGGACAGGGAGCGGAGGAACTCGCGGACGGAGGGAGAGAGGGAGGAGGGCCGGAACCTGGGGACGGTCGGGACTGGCGGCTCCGGCTCTTCGCTTTTGATAGGGACACCCACGATCTTTCAACCCGTGGGTCTCCGGCCTCTTCCTGCCTGCTTGACTGCCCTCCGCAACTTCGCTCGCGCGGGGCCCGAGGGAGCGAGGAACCCACCCCCAGCGTTGGCCGCTTCACGACGGCCCAGACCCGCTCAGCGGCGCGGGCCCGGCCCCCGTTGCAACAGGCTCAAGCGCTGCCGCGCCCCCTTGTTGCGTGGATCGAACCGCAGGGCCTCTTCCAATCGCTCGCGGGCCCGCGGGATGTCACCCTGGCGGGCGTAGACATCGGCCAGGAGCACCAGCACGCCGGTGTTGTACGGTTGCAGATCCAGGGAGCGCTCCAGCTCGGCGATGCCCTTGGCCACGTCGCCCTGGCGCAGCGCGAGCTGACCGAGCACCACGTGAGGCAATGGCAGCCCCTCCGACGTGGGCGTGTGGGCCAGCGACTCCAGCGTCGCGCGCCCGCGTGCATCCCCCACCCCGGCGAGCGGCAGCGCGGCGGACTGACGCACCCAGAGCGACTTGTCCTCGAGCAGCGGGGCGAGCGCGTCGAGCGCCTCGCGCGAGCCCGTGGCGACCAGCGCCGCGGCGAGGTCCGAGCGCAGTCCCGGATCCCGGGCGGTGGCGAGCGCCGCCTTCAGCGCGGGCACCGCGTCCTGGTGGAAGCGCTGGGCGAGCAGTTGCGCCGCCACGCCGCGCAGGGACGGCGCCTCCTTCGTGTCCGCCAGCACGCCTTCCAGGAACGGACGGCTGTCCGCCGCGGTCTTCACCGCCAGGGCATCCGCCAGGCGCATGCGCCGGGCCTGCCGCGTCTTCGCCTGGGGCCACCACTTCGCCAGCGCCTCGTCCATCGCCTCGGGAGTGGCCTTCGCATGCGCATGGCACGCATTGCACCCGTTGGGGATGCCATGCTTCACCGTGTTGCGCGGCACCGGCACGTCGATGGCATGGTCCGCGAACGTGTCCAGCACGCCGGAGACCGTGGGCGGCATGTGGCAGGCGACACAGTCCGGCGCCTCGGCCGAGGCGGTGTGGTGGGTGTGCCGGGAGCCCTCGGCGAACTCCTTCGCGTGGCAACCCTGGCAGGTCGCCGAGCCCACCGTCACCGCCTTCGCGGGGTGCTTGGGTGACTTGAGCTCATTCACGTGCCCGTCGTGGGGCGCGTCGTGGCAGGTGAGGCACGTGGCGCCTCCCTTCTGGTAGCAGCGCGACTGGATGAGGGCCTGGTACTCGAAGCTGGAGGTCTTCGGACGCCCATCGTCGAAGAAGTCGCCGGAGCGATCCTCGCCCAGCAGCAACACCATGGGCTGGTAGCTGTCCTCATAGCGCTCGCCGGGCTTGAAATGGTGCGCGGCGTCCAGCAACGGGAAGAGCGTGCGGTGGGGGCCATGGCACTGGGCACACAGGGCCAGACCCTTCTCCGGCGGGAGCTTCTCCGGCTGGACGATGTCCCGGGCGAGCTGCGTCTCCACGTGGCGCGCGCCCGGGCCATGGCAGCTCTCGCACGCCACGCCCGGGTCCGCGAAGCCCGTGCTCCAGCGATGGCTCGCGCGGTCGTAGCGCGTGTCGAGCCCGGTGACGTGGCAGTCCAGACACGAGTGCTGGGCATTGCGCTGCCAGTTGGACCAGAAGAAGGGGTGGTCCGGCGGCAGGGCGCCCTGCTTGGCCTCGGAGTAGTCCACCCACTCGCCATGGCCGGTGACGTGGAAGTAGATGGGCAGCACCTGCCAGCGGCCATCCGGCATCTGGGTGACGGGGTCCTGCATGTGCTTGCCGCCCATCACCCAGTCCACCGGGTAGTCGGCGAGCACGCCCGTGGGCCCGCGCGTGCGCATGAAGGGGTGCGAGTCGCGCTGCGTCATCCACGCCTCGCTGGACTCGCCCTTGTAGTGGGTGTTGGTGAAGTCGCCGACCACGAAGCGGGGCTCGGCCGGCGAGAGCGCCCGCGAATGCCAGTCCTTGCTCCACGCCTCGTGCTCGGTGTCATGGCACTCGCCACACTTCTCCGCGCCCACGTAGCCCGCCGCGGGCGAGGACAACCGGGCGGGCGCCTGGGCCATCGCCTCGGCCGGCTTCACGGACGCCGGGGCCACCGCGGGTGGAGCGCTCGGGACGGCCACCGCCAGAGGCGCCGGAGGAGCGGACGCCGCGGTGCGCCAGACGGCGGCTCCGGCGGCCAGCATGAGCAGTGAGACGAACGCGACGAGGAGCAGACGGGAGCGGGACATGCGCGACGAAGGTTAGCGCAACGAGGAGTCGAGCGCGCCGGTCGCCTCACGCACGGTGTCCCGCAGCACCTCCAGATCCACCGGCTTGTCCAGGAACGCTCGCACCCCCAACCGTCTGGCCTCCTCGCGAGTCTCCTCGTCCGCGAAGGAGGACAAGAGGATGACGGGACAGGAGAGCCCCGCCGCCTGCGTCTGGGCGAGCACCTCCAGCCCGGTGCGCCCCGGCATCCGGATGTCCGAGAGGATGAGATCCGGCGGCGACAGGGGCCCCCCACACACCTGCGTCAACGACACGTAGTCGGCCAGCTCGTAGCCGTCCTCCAGCGCCACCACCGCGAAGCCGGCGCGCACCAGCGTCAACGTCAGGAGCGAGCGCATCTGCTCATCGTCCTCCGCCAGGAGGATGCGAAGCGGAGGGGGTTCGGAAGACATCATGGAGAACGCTCCGGCGGGAGGAAGGGCACTCCCCCCTCCAGGAGCATGCCGTGTGCCAGTGCGCGTCTCGGAGGAGACACGGGGCCCGGAGGGCACGCGCCCGGGGGGCAACCTGCCCCATCGGGGGCATTGCGCCTCGCGCGGGGCGGCCCTGGAAGACAGGGAGTCGGGTGCGTTTCTTGAAGAAGTCCCAGGGGGTATGCCAGACCCCGGAACCACGCCATGAAGCTCGCCCGGAAGATCGTCCTCGCCCTCGTACTGCTCGCCTTCGCCGTCATCGCCGGGCTGCAGACCATCCAGGTGCGCAGGGAGCTGGCTCGCTCCGAGCTGGACATGCAGCATGACCACCGCCTGCTCGGCCATACGCTGGGAGGCTCCTTCGTCCGGGCCTGGCAGATGGAGGGCCAGCAGGCGGCACTCACCCTGCTCTCGGACGCCAACCTCTTCCAGGAGCAGGTGCGGCTGAGCTGGCTGTGGCTGGACTCGCGCGAGGGCAGAGCGCTCCCCGTCGAGCAATGGAGGGCGCTGCTCGCCGGACAGGACACGTCCTTCACGGACCAGTCCCGGCCGCCGGGGTGGTTGCTCTCCTTCACCCCCGTCACCGTCAACGGGCGCCTGGGCGCCATCGAGATCATCGAGCCCCTGATGGAGCAGCGCCTGCACGTGCGGCAGACGGTGGTGAGCACCGCGGTGGCCACGGGCGCCATCACCCTCGCCTTCCTCATCGTGGCCATGGCCATGGGGCGCAGGCTGGTGGGCCAGCCGGTGGAGCAACTGGTGGGGCTCGCCCACCGTGTGGGGCAGGGAGACCTGGAGGCCCGGGTGCACCTGCGCCAGGAGGACGAGCTGGCCACGCTGGCGAGCGCGATGAACCAGATGGCCCACGAACTGTCCTCCGCGCGCGCGCAGGTGGAGGCGGAGACGGCGGCGCGCGTGGCCACGCTCGAGCACCTGCGGCACTCGGACCGGCTGGCCACCGTGGGCAAGCTCGCCTCGGGCATGGCGCACGAGCTGGGCACCCCACTCAACGTGGTGCTCGGCCGCGCGAAGATGATCGCCTCGGGCGAGGCCGAGGGCGAGGAGGTGCCCGAATACGCCCGCATCATCACCCAGCAGGTGCAGCACATGACGGGCATCATCCGCCAACTGCTGGACTTCGCCCGGCGGCGCACGCCGCAGCGCACCCCGGAGGATCTGACGCAGCTCGTCGAGCGCACCCTCACGCTCCTGCGGCCCCTGGCGGAGCGGCGCCACGTCACGCTGGACCAGGAGGCCACGGGTCCGCTCATGCTGGAACTGGACGCGGGGCAGATCCAACAAGCCCTCACCAACCTCATCGTCAATGGCATGCAGGCAATGAAGCAGGGGGGGACGCTCCGGGTGAGGCTTGGGAAGGAGCACGCCCTGCCCCCCGCGGACCTGGGAGGGCCCGAGGCCGAGTGGGTGCGGCTGGACGTGCGGGACGAGGGCGAGGGCATTGCGCCCGAGGCGCTGCCCCACATCTTCGAGCCCTTCTTCACCACCAAGGACGTGGGCGAGGGAACGGGGCTCGGCCTGTCTGTCTCCTATGGACTCATCCGGGACCATGGGGGGTGGATTGCCGTGAGCAGCGAGCCCGGACGCGGTAGTTGTTTTTCCATCTTCCTCCCACCGGGAGCGAGGGACGCACAGGAGGCGGGGACATGAGCGCGACGAAGGGCCGCGTGCTGGTCGTCGAGGACGAGCGCGAGATGCGGGCGCTCCTGGAGAAGGGCCTGACGCGCCGGGGCTTCGTGCCCACGGTGCGAGGAAGCGCGGACGAGGCCTTCGCGCTGTTGGAGTCGGAGGACTTCGACACGGTGCTCACGGATCTGCGGATGCCGGGCATGGATGGGATCGCGCTGTGCGAGCGCGTCGCGCTCAACCGTCCGGACATCCCGGTGGTGGTGGTGACGGCGTTTGGCAGCCTGGAGACGGCCGTGGCGGCCATCCGCGCGGGCGCGTACGACTTCGTGACGAAGCCGGTGGACCTGGACGCGCTGGCGCTGGTGCTGGAGCGAGCGGTGCAGCACCGGGCGCTGCGCGAGGAGGTGCGGCGGTTGCGCCGGGCGCTGGGCGAGGTATCCGTGGAAGGGAGCGTGGTGGGAGAGAGCCTCGCGCTGCGCCGGGTGTACGAGCTCATCGACCGGGTGGCGGACTCGGACACGTCGGTGCTGATCACGGGCGAGAGCGGCACGGGCAAGGAGGTGGCCGCGCGGGCGTTGCACGCGCGGGGCCGGCGCCGGACGGGGCCCTTCGTGGCCATCAACTGCGCGGCCATGCCCGAGGCGCTGCTGGAGAGTGAGTTGTTCGGCCACGTGCGGGGGGCATTCACGGATGCGAAGACGTCGCGCTCGGGCCTGTTCGTGAAGGCCAATGGCGGCACGCTGTTCCTCGACGAAGTGGGGGAGTTGCCGATCACGCTCCAGCCCAAGCTGCTGCGGGCGTTGCAGGAGCGCACGGTGCGCCCGGTGGGAGGGGAGACGGAGGTGGCCTTCGACGCGCGCATCGTCGCCGCCACCAACCGGGACCTGGAGCTGGCGGTGGAGGAGGAACGCTTCCGCGAGGACCTGTACTACCGGCTCAACGTCATCGGCCTGGAGCTGCCGCCCTTGAGGGCCCGGGGCAATGACGTGTTGCTGCTGGCGCAGCGCTTCCTGGAGCACTTCGCCACGCGCAGCGGCAAGCGGGTGGTGGGGCTGAGCCCCGCGGTGGCCCAGCGGCTGTTGGCCTATAGCTGGCCCGGCAACGTGCGCGAATTGCAGAACTGCATCGAACGGGCGGTGGCGCTCACGGCCTACGAGCAGCTCACGGTGGAGGATCTGCCGGATCGCATCCGGGACTACCGCGCGCCCAATCCCCAGACACAGAACCAGGACGTGTCCGAGCTGGTGTCGCTGGAGGAGATGGAGCGGCGCTACATCCAGCGTGTCATGGAGACGGTGGGGGGCAGCCGGACACTCGCCTCGCGCATCCTCGGCGTGGACCGCAAGACGCTCTACCGCAAGCTCGGCCGACGCCACCCCGCCGCGTCCTCCGGGGCGGAGGACAAGGACGACGCCAAGGCGTAGGCCCGGCAGGAGCGGCAATCCCAACCACCGCTCTGCTCCAAACAGCCATGAGCCAATATCCATAACGCTCACATCCCTTGAAATCCCATGACCCGCTTCTTCTTGTACCTGATGGCATTGCTGTACATCGGTGCCGGCATCAACCACTTCGTCCATCCGGACCCGTATGTGCGGCTCATGCCGCCCTACATTCCCTATCACCGGGCCATGGTGCTGCTCAGCGGCGTCTTCGAGATTGGACTGGGCCTGTTGCTCCTGCCCGCCGTCACCCGGCCCTACGCCGCCTGGGGCATCATCGCGCTACTCATCGCCGTCTTCCCCGCCAACATCCAGATGGCGATCGATTACCACCGCCAGGGCAATCCCCACCTGTGGGTGGCCCTCGTCCGCCTGCCCTTGCAGCTTCCCCTCATCTGGTGGGCGTGGAAGTACACCGCTCGTCACTGACCCGAGGGCTCAGCTGCCACCACGTCGACCCGAAGAACCAGGTCCAAGAGGGCGGGCTCGCGGTGGGCCCGCCGCTGGCGCCATAGAGGGGAATTCATTGCCCGTGCCTTGCGAGGCTTCTACATTTTTCAAGACAGCTCACGGGGTCCAACCATGGGGAAGAGCGGCGACGGCGAGCAGGGCGACCAACGACCGACACCACCCTCCCGGGAGTCATTCGAAGACTCGGATTTCGGGGACTCACTTCTGAAAGAGGTGGCTGGCTCCTCCCCAAGGCACGCGTTCCGCCGTCTGGTGCCCGGAGAGCGGTTGGGAGGCTCGGACGGACGCCGCTTCGAGATCCTCCAGAGCCTGGGAGCGGGCGCCATGGGTCAGGTCTTCCGCGCCCGAGACGAGGAATTACAGCGCGTGGTTGCGCTCAAGTTCCTCTTCCCCCGCGAGGAGCTGGCGGGCATGGCGTTGCGGGAAGCACGGGCCATTGCCCAACTGGACCACGAGAACATCGTCCGCATCTTCGACATCTCCGAGTGGGCGAAGGGACCGGGCCGGCATCCAGTGCCCGTGCTCGTCATGGAGTGTCTGGAGGGCGAGTCGCTCGCGGCGGTGCTGCGGCGGGAGAACCGGCTCGCGCCGTGGCGTGCGCTGGACATCCTGCGCGGGGTGGCGGCCGGGCTGGCGCACGCACACCAGCATCACATCGTCCACCGCGACCTCAAGCCGAGCAATGTCTTCATCACCAGACAAGGCACGGTGAAGCTGCTCGACTTCGGACTGGCATGGCTGACGGAAGGCCCCTCGGCGCTGCCGCATCTGCCCACCGCCGGCACGCCCGCATACATGGCGCCGGAGCAATGGCGCGGGCGGAGGGTGGACGAGCGCACCGACCTCTGGGCCGCGGGCATCATGCTCTACGAACTGCTCACCGGAGAGCTGCCCTACCCCTCCATGAACCTGGAGGAGCTGCGCGAGAAGGTGCTGTCGCCGGAGACGGTGCCGCCGCTGCACGCGCGCCACCCGGAGCTGCGCGGGGAGTTGGAATCACTCCTGTCCGTGGTGCTGGCCAAGGAGCCCTCGCAACGACTGTTGTCGGCCGAGGAGCTGAGCGAGGAGCTGCACGAACTGGAGGAGCAGTTCCGGCCGGGGCGAGAGCCCCTCCGGTCTGTGGCGCCTCAGCGACGGCAGGTGACGCTGGTGTCGTGCCGACTCGAAGGGCTGTCCGCGCTGGCGGAGGAGATGGATCCGGAGGACTTCGGCGAACTGGAGGCGACCTTCCACCAGTGTGCGTCGAAGGTGATGCAGCGCCACGGTGGCTTCGTCCACCTGTGTATGGGGAACGAGACGCTGGCCTGTTTCGGCTACCCGGTGGCACGGGAGGGAGACTCGGAGCGCGCGGTGCTCGCGGGTCTGGCGCTGCCCACCGCCGTGCGCGAAGCACTCCAGGGGAAGGTGCCGCCGGGAAGTCACACGGTGTTGTCGGCGCGGGTGGGCATCTACACGGACATGGTGGTGCTGGACGACATCCTCCCCGAGTTGCGCGGGCGCACCCTCACCATCCAGGGGGAGGCGCCCCGGGTGGCGGGGTGGCTGGCACGGCAGGCCGGGCCGGACGAGGTGGTGGTCGGCCCCACCACGCACAACCTGGTGCAGCATGCCTTCGACACGGAACCGCTCGGCCCGAGGATGCTCGACGACAGGCGCGAACTGGCCGTGCACCGCGTGCTGCGCTCGCGCGAGGCCATCATTCGCTTCGAACGGGCACGCACAGGAGGCGGGACGTTGAGCCCGTTGGTGGGCCGCGATCGGGAGCTGGGGCGCCTGCTCGACGCGTGGCGGCGCGCCCGCGAGCGGCAGGGGAGCTACGTGCTCCTGTCTGGCGAAGCGGGCATCGGCAAATCCCGCCTCATCCAAGAGCTGATCGAGCGGGTGTCACCGGAGCGGCCCACGCTGCTGCGGCTCCAGTGCTGGAGCCAGTACAGCGCCAGCGCACTGCACCCCGTCATCGAGATGCTGCAGCGCATGTGGCTTCGCCCGGAGCGCTCGCGCCAGGAAACCCTGCGCGTGGTGGAGGCGCATTTCCAGCAGCGGGGCTTGTCGCCCATTCAGGTGGGGCTGCTGGCCGAGCTGATGTCACTGCCGGTGGCCGAGGACTCGCCGCACCTGCACCTCACCCCGCAGAAGAAGAAGGAAGAGATGCTGGCGGCACTGGCATCGCTGCTCATGTGGAACGCCAGAGAGCAACCGGTCCTGATAGTGGTGGAGGATCTGCACTGGGCGGACCCCTCCACTCTGCAACTGCTCAACTATCTACTGGAAGAGGTGGAACGGACGCGCGTCCTCTTCGTGCTCAGCGCGCGCCCGGAGTTCCGCCCACCGCGGGCCCACGGCCCGGACTTCGAGTCCATCCCCCTGGAACGGCTGCCCGCGGCCTGTACCGAGCGGCTGGTGAGGGAGGTGACGCGCGGCCAGTCCCTGCCGGAGGAGGTGACGCGGCAACTGGTGGCCCGCACGGACGGCATCCCCCTCTTCGTGGAGGAGATGACGCGCATGATCCTGGAGGGCGGAACACCGGCCTCCATCCCCTTGACCCTCCAGGAGTTGCTGCTGGCGCAGCTGGACTCGCTACCCAGGAGGCAGAAGCAGCTCGCGCAGTTGTGCGCGCTCATAGGGCGCACCTTCTCCCAGGCGCTGCTCGTCATCCTCACGGGCCGGAGCGAGCCCGCGCTGCGCCGGGAATTGATGGGGCTGGTGTCCGCCGGGCTGATCCAAGCCCAGCCCGACGACCCCGAGCCCACCTACCAGTTCCGCCACTCCCTCATCCAGGAGGCCGCGTGCCAATCCCAGCCCCGGGGGACGCGGCGGCACTACCACCGGAAGATCGCCCACGTACTGGAGACGCACTTCCCCGGAGTGGCGGAGACGCGGCCCGAACTGCTGGCACGTCACTACGAAGAGGCTCAGGAGTTCCGGTCCGCCATCCACTACTGGAGGAAGGGCGGCATGCTCGCCACCTTGCGTCACGCCAGCACGGAGGCGGTGAGCCACCTCACTCAGGCGCTGAAGCTGCTGCGAAGCCTGCCGGACAGCACGGAGCTCACGAAGGAGGAACTGCAGCTACTCACCGCCCTGGGCATGCCACTGATGCAGGTGCAGGGCGTCCAGTCGTCCGAGGTGGAGAGCACGTACGCACGGGCGCAGGCGCTCTTCCGCCAGGTGGGCGAGGAGCTGCCACGGTTGGAGCTGAGCTTCTGGGGCTCGTTCGTCTACTACTGCATGCGAGCCAGGTTTCACGACGCGCACAAGGTGGCCGAACTGTTGGTGGAACTGGGAGAGCGCCAGGACAACAGCGAGATGCTCTGCATGGGCCACCGGATGATGGCCACGAACTTCTTCACCTGGGGGGACATCCGCCAGAGCCTGCGCCACGTGGAGCAAGCACGGGCGCACTCGGACTTCGACCTCGAGCGGCACCGGGAACTCGCCGTGAGACAGTGGGTGGATCCGAGCGTGAGCGTGCTGACCATTGGCTCACTCCCGCTCTCAGTGGTGGGCGAGGAGGACCAGGCCGAGCGCTTCACCCGCGAGGCGCTGGAGCTGGCCGGCCGCATCGGCCACCCGAACACGATGGCGTTCGCGCTCACCCATTGCGCCTTCGGCAGCCAGGTGCGCGGGGATGCGAACACCACGCTGGCATACACCGAGCAGTGCATCTCACTCATGCACGAGCACCGCTTATCCCCGTGGTGCATGCAGTCCTCGTCGCTGCGGGCCTGGGCCCTGTCCGAGTTGGGGCGTCCCGAGGAGGGGCTGGTCCTGATGCTGCGAACACACAAGCAGTGGGAGCACTCCGGCATCCTCGCGGCAATGCACCACAACCTGGGCATGCTGGCTTCCATCTACCTGCGGCTGGGACGGGTGAAGGAGGGCCTGGCCGCAGTGGACGAGGCACTGACATGGCCGCCAAGAACGAAAGAGTATTGGTACCTGCCCGAGCTGCTTCGCACCCGGGGCGAGTTGCTTCGCATGGCGGGCCGGGAAGCGGAGGCGCGAGAGGTCTTCCTCGAGGCCATCCACTTCGCCCACGAGCATGAAATGACCATCTATGAGCGACGGGCCCGCGCGAGCCTGAACCAGCTCTCGGAACCACACGAGGCGTCCTTCCACAAACAGTGACTCACGCCCGGATGGGCATTGCCTGTCTGCCCTTACGGGCACAGGTCAGTGAAACGAAACCTCGCTTCACTGACCCGAGGGCTCGACGGATTGCGGTAGACGGACGCGCTTGGCGACGGGCAGGTAGCACCTGCCCTGATACTCGGCATGGGTATCCGCCAGACAAGGAGGACGCTGGGCGACTTCAATCCAGCACCCACCATTGATGGTCACTTCACCCCGTTGGGCCTTGCAGGGAGCCGGCTCCTGATTCGCGAAGGGGTTCGCCGGCATGGGGTAGGCAATGATGCCCGCCTGGGATTCACTCGAGGCGATGACATAAGGCGCATTCGACAGGGCGACTGTCTTCGACGCCATGCCGGCAACGGCCTCATTCGGGAGCAAAGGCTCTCCCGCGATGGACAGCCCCACGCCCAGACCCAGCGCGAACACCGCCACGCTCGCGAGCGCCGGCACACTCCATGACCAGTGCGCTCGTGAATTCCACGGCGCGGAAGCAACGACCGGCCCTCGCGCGAGATGGGCTTGCACCCGGGCATTGTCCTCCACGCGTCCGACCGCCGCGGTCATCAGGACGAGGAGGTTCGCCAACTCCATCAGCTGGGCCGCGGCGGGAGCCTGCTCCACGTCCAACGTCACCGAGTCTCCCTTCGGATCGCAGGAGATGCACACCCGCCAGGGACCCTCGGGCCGCCACTCCACGTCATTCCCGGGCCTCAGCACCAGCGCGGGCCGCCCCTTGTCCACCCGCCATGCCTCGTAGAGGCAGCCGAGTCCCGGCCCGACCTCGCCGTAGCTCTCGCCAGGCTGGAACAGCCTCGGCGTGCCCCCCACCCCGCTCTTCTCATCCGTCATTCGTCGTCCCCTCGTGACCGCACGGCCCAGGCCCACACGGGACAGGATTTGACCATTCAAGTCAAGTCCCTTCACATGTCCTCTTGGGTCAAGAGAGCACCATCTCTCCATGGAGACGGATGCCCCGCCTGGGTGGGCTCCATCCACGGCGGCACCAGGCACAACATCAGTGAGCGAGGGCCAACCCGTCATGGGCGGCGACGCACCGGCGTCACCCCCCTGACCACGCCCGCCCTGGAACCGCTGTGCACTCCGTAGCACCTCCCACGATTTCAACCTGATGGATGCAAACCATTAGATTCACTCAACTACTTTCAGGTGAAATGAATCCATTCGTCGTCCACTTTTCTCCAAAAGGAATGAGAAAAGTCCTGGTGCGATTGACTTGCACATGACCCGCCCGGAAGTGTTAGAAGAATTGGGTTTTGGCTGGTTTTACCACCTGCGTGGGGGGCCCCGAGGCCGATGAGGCGCGTCATCCATCACATGCTCCTGGGGTTGTTGGTGTTCGGGCTGCTCGGCCCGCTCACCGCCTACACCTGGAAGCTGGCCGTCCGCAGTGCCGCGGCGACCGAGGAGACGCAGGAATCGCTCGACAAGGATTTCACGCTCTCGCGCATCATGGCCCGGCTGTCGGGAGCACGCCGCCTGCCGCCGTGTCCCCCTCGAGAAACCCCACGTGCGCGGCAGGACCGCCGCGCGCGGGTGCTGCCACCCGCGCAGGTCATCACCCCCCGGGCGGTGGTGGTGTGGCGGCCGTCGAATCCAGTCCCGGACGAAGAACCCTTCTGTCGCTGACCGGGCTCCGGCCGCGCCCGACGTCCGCCCGGCATCCGTGCCCCGGGTGCTGATGCGCGCGCGCACGTGACGGACCCCGCGTCCCCCCACGGCGCTCCGCCACGTCCTTTCGCCACCGCTCCTCCGCGCGAGGCAAGGCACTCCCGTGTCCTTGCCACCCGCCCGGCGTCCCTTTCACCCCTCGGCCGCGTGCCCTCTGGCACGTGCCGGTTTCCACACGTGTATGCCCATGCAACGAGCCCGTGAGAAGAATGCCCTGACGCGCGAGAAGAGTGCCCTGACGCGCGCCCGGCGCCTGCCCGCGCCAAGGCCCCTGTCGCGCGTCCTGGAGAGACAACGCCCCCCGCCCTCGGAGGACAGCTTCGGCGCCGAGTGGCACTCGGTGCGCCGCTACCTGGTGGACTCCTGGAAGGACGTGGTGCGCTTCATTCCCCAGGACGTGCTGTCCGGTGTCACCGTGGCGGCGGTGGCGCTGCCGCTCAACCTGGCCCTGGCGGTGGCCAGCGGCCTGCCTCCCTCGGCGGGCCTCATCGCCGGCGTGGTGGGCGGCGGCATCGCGGCGATGATGGGCGGCACGCCCCTGCAGGTGACGGGCCCCGCCGCGGCGCTGTCCACCATGGTGTTCGCCCTGGTCGCCCGCTTCGGCGTGGCGGGTGCGGCCGCCGCCGCCATGGCGGTGGGCGGCATGCAGTTGCTGCTCTCCCTGGGCCGCGCCGGCCGGCTGATGAAGTACGTGCCCGAGTCGGTGCTCGCTGGCTTCACCACGGGCGTGGGCATCAAGCTGCTCGATCAACAGATTCCCGAGCTGCTCGGCTTCGACTACCGGGTGTTCGAGCTCGCGCAGATGATGCACCGGCCGGAGTGGCTGCACGAGGTGTCCTGGCTGTCGACGCTGTCGGGCCTCGCGGTCGCCTTCCTGGTGGTCGCCGCGCGGCACCTCAAGCGCTTCCCGGCGGCGCTGGTGGGCGTGGGCATCGTCACGGCGCTGGCCAGCTACCTCGGCTGGGACATCTCCCGCGTGGGCGAGGTCCCCTCCAGCCTCCCGCCTCCCTCGCTGCCGGCCCTGCAGGGCCGTTGGCTGGAGCTGTTCGCCGCGGCCCTGCCGCTCGGCATCCTCGCCGCGGCCGAGTCGCTCCTGTCCGCGCGCGTCACCGACCGCATGGCCCCCAACGCTCGGCCCCACCAGCCCACGCTGGAGCTGCTCGGCCAGGGCCTGGCCAACCTGGGCTCCGGGGTGATGGGCGGCATGCCCGTCACGGGCGTGGTGGTGCGCTCGGGCGTCAACGTGCAGAGCGGAGGCCGCACCCGCCTCGCCTCCTTCCTGCACTCCGCGTCCCTGCTCTTCGTGATGCTGTACCTGTCGGATCAAATCGCCAAGGTGCCGCTGGCGGGCCTGGCGGGGCTCTTGTGCGTGGTGGGCCTGCGCCTGGTGGAGGTGGGCACGTTGGTCCACCTGTGGAAGGAGGAGCGGGTGGAGGCGGTGGCCTTCCTCGTCACGGCGGCGGGCACGTTGAGCGGCCACCTGGTGGAGGGCCTCGCGGGCGGCATGGTGATTCACGCGGTGGGCGCCTGGCTGCACCGGCGCAGGCACAAGCCGCACCCGAGCGCGCCCTCGCAGGAGCAGAAGCAGCAGGGCGTGCGCGCGGTGCTCTCGCGGGCCCACGCCGCGGCACGGCACCCGAGCCACCTGGAGGCCTCGCCGCACTCGCTCGGCTGGCTGCGGCACATCAAGTCCCGGCCCCTCATGTCGAGCTCCTCGTTCGTCCACCCGCAGGCGGCGGTCATCGGCCGGGTGGTGCTCGGCGACCATGTGCACATCGCCGCGGGCAGCTCGGTGCGCGCGGACGAGGGCACGCCCTTCCACATCGGCGCCAACTCCAACATCCAGGACGGCGTGGTCATCCACGCCCTCAAGGAGCGCAAGGTGATGGTGGGCGGCGAGGAGTGGGCGGTGTACGTGGGCAAGAACGTCTCCATGGCCCACAACGCCCTGGTGCACGGCCCCTGCTACATCGGGGATGACACCTTCGTGGGCTTCAAGGCGGTGGTGCACGACGCCGTCGTCGGCAGCCACTGCTACATCGGCATCGGCGCCATCGTGGTGGGCGTGGAGGTGCCGGATGGGAGATTCGTCCCCCACGGCACCATCGTGGACACCGCGGAGAAGGCCGAGCGCCTGCCGCCGGTGAGCGAGGCCCACCGCGAGTTCAACGAGGACGTGGTGGACGTCAACCGAGGCCTGGCCGCCGCCTACCGTACCCAGGACGGGGAGGTCCGGCAGACCACGCGTCCCCTGGCAACCCACAACAACACCGAGCCCACGTCCGGATGGACGAACTGGCGGCGCTCCCGCGACGAGCGCTTCTGAGCGCGGGGCCCCCGTGAACGACAACCTTTCCTACGGAGTCACACAACCATGTTCTTGATGGGAATCCTGATGGGCGCGACGGTCTACGGCGCCTATGTGCTGTCCCGCTGCTTCTTCCGGGTGGAGGAGGGACACCTGACGGTGCTCACCGCCTTCGGCGCGGCGCGGACCGAGGCCGATGGCAAGACGCTGCGCACCTGGGGTCCGGGGCTGCACCGCAAGCTGCCCTGGGAGAGGGCGCATGACATCCCCATGATGGAGCAGGCCCTGGAGCTGGCCGGCGAGAAGGGCGGCCAGACGGCGATGACGGGAGACGGCACGGTGCTGCGCTTCGACAGCACCCTGCGCTACGTGCCCGTGCGCGACAGCCTGGGCCACTTCCTCTTCGGCCTGCGCGCGCCGGTGGAGCACATCACCGGGCTGTTCTCCTGCCTGTTGCGCAACGAGATCGCCAACTTCCACGCTCCCGCCGCGGGTCCGGAGACGGTGAGCGGCGCGCTGGCCGCGGCGAACCAGGCGGGTGAGAACTCCTACGCGCTCATCCGCCGCGAGCGCCGGCTGCTCAGCCAGCGCATCGAGGCGTTCTGCCACAAGGAGATCGGCCGCAAGTACGGCGTGCAGTTCGTGGGCGTGGACCTCACGGACGTGCTGCCACCGGATGAGCTGGACAGCGCGCTCAACGCCGTCATCGCCGCGCAGAACGAGTCGGACGCGGCCTATGCGCGCGCCGGAGCGGAGTGCCAGCAGCGCGTGCTGGCCGCCGCGCGCGGCGTGGAGATCGCCCGGGCGCGCGCCGCGGCGACCGAGACGGAAATCCTCAAGCTGGGCGAGTTCCTCTCGGAGCTCGACCGGCAGAACACCCTCCACCTCTACGTGTCGCGCCGCCGGGCCGAGGTCATGTCCGAGTCGCGCACCGTCTACCTCAAGGGACAGTAACCCCCATGAACTCGAGCCAACTGCTTCAACTCATCGGCGGTATCGTCGCGGGCCTGTGCACCGTGCCCTTCCTGATTGGACTGGGGCGCCTGTTCGGCCTCCAGGTGGAGGACGAGGAGACGGTGCTCGTCACGCGCTTTGGCAAGCTGGAGAAGACGCTGAGCAAGCCGGGCTGGCACTGGGTGCCCGAGCGCGTGCTGCCCTGGGTGCGCACGTTCCCGGTGAGCCGGGCGCGCGACTTCCGCGACATCACCAACATCCAGGTCAACGACGCGCGGGGCACCACGGTCATCGTGGACCTGTGGCTGGAGTTCCGGGTGGCGGATCCGGCGCGCGCGCTCTTCGGGGTGGCGGACTGGGACAAGTCGCTCCGGGCGCTCGTCACCCACGCGGCGCTGTCCATCCTGGGCAACCGCTCGTTCGAGCACATCCTGTGTGACCGCAGCGAGCTGGGCGAGAAGGTGCGCCAGGACATCCAGGACGAGACGCAGCGCTGGGGCCTGGAAGTGGAGCGGGTGCTCGTCCGCAACGTGAGCCTGCGCCCCGAGGTGGCCCAGCAGGTGTTCGACACGCTGTCGGCGCGGCTCGAGCGCGCCACGGCGGAGGTGGAGGAGGAGGGACGCCAGCGCGTGGCGCTCCTGGACGCGCAGACGAGCGCCCAGGTGGCGTCGCTGGTGGCCGAGGCCAAGGGCCAGTACCCGGCGGCGGTGGGCCGTGCCTTCGCGATGCTGGGCAAGCAGCCGCGGGTGCTCCACGCCTACAACGAGCTGTACTCGCTCTCCCAGGTGCGCCCGCACCGCACCGTGGCCTTCCATGGCTTCGCCGAAGACGAGATGCGGGCCATCGACGCGGCGATGCTCCCCACCACGACGACCAACGGCGCCCAGGATCTGGAAGTCCCGACGCTGCGCCCCAATGGGGACGAGCGTAAGGTCGAGGCCTGAGCGCCGCTCCTTGAAGTGTTGCACCCCGGGAAGGGGGCACCCACGGGTGCTCCCTTCCCGGGACTCCGGCGAGCACGGGCAAGCCCACTTGGAGGAGCACGGCGCCAAACATGAGCGCGAGCTCGCGATGGAGCTGACGTCCCCCTGCCCTAATTGGTTGAACTTCCTGGGTCATCCCGTGTTGGACGGACTGGGAGGAGCAGCGGGTCTCCGGGCCCGGTTGCACTCGCC
Source organism: Cystobacter fuscus (assembly GCF_002305875.1). Classification (NCBI taxonomy): domain Bacteria; kingdom Pseudomonadati; phylum Myxococcota; class Myxococcia; order Myxococcales; family Archangiaceae; genus Cystobacter; species Cystobacter fuscus. The sequence continues at coordinate 11,140,148 of NZ_CP022098.1, forward strand.
GGATACCACCCTTCAGGAAATGAAGGAGGGACGGGCCGTCATCACCCTTGGCGCCCGACCTGACGCGGGTGACATCGAGCGAGGCCGCACGCTGCCCGCCTACCGGGAACTGGCACGTGTATTGGAACCCGCCCTCTATTACAGACAGTACCCACGAAACCAAGAGGTCCCCGAGCACATCCGCCGCTGGGAGCGCCGCTTCCACGAATGAGCTTGAGGCATCTCTGAGCGGCGGGAATCGAACCCGCCGCCAGAACCTCCGGAATCAGTGAAATGCGCATGCGGAGGAGAACGCCTCATGCATGCTTTTCCCGCGAGGCGCCCATCGACATGCCACGCCATTCATTGCCAGCTTCCCCGACGGCGGGACCCTCGAGTGGGACTCAGCGGGCGGGTGGGGCCTTGGTGCGATATAGTAGCGGGTGCACCGAGCGCCGAGGTCCATGAACCCATGAGCAACATGATCCTGAACAGGAGAGAGACTGCGCCGACTGGGTCCCCGGGAATTCCGCTGCCGTCCATTTCCTTCTCCGGGTGCGCGTGGCTCATCTCGTACCATCTCGGCGTCATCGATGTGGCGCGCGAGGTGTGCGACCTGTCGCGGACGACGTTCCTGGGGGCCTCCTCTGGAAGCTTGGCGGCGATCCTGGCGGCCGCGGAAATCAAGACGGCGGACGCACTGGACTTCATCATCACGATGGTGCGAGACGTGGAGCCGAGGTGGTTGGGACCCTTCGGGCGGATGAGCCAGACGGTGACCGCGGGCCTGCGGCGGCTGATGCCCGAGGACACCTATCTGCGCGTGCGGGGGCGGGTCTACATCTCGGTGACCCGCCTGCCGACCCTGCGCAACCTGCTGCTGCCAGAGCGCGAACTCCGCTCGAACGAGGAGCTGCTCCGCATCGCGCTCGCGTCCTGCTACATCCCCCTGTACTACGAACGGCCCGTCTTCTACGGCGGCTTTCCCGCGCTGGACGGAGGGGCCTCGAACAACTTGCCCCAACTGGATGCCCACACGGTCCTGGTCTCCCCTACGCCTTCCTTCCAGCGCAAGCGGCTCGACATCTTCCCCAAGGAGGAGCCACCGCTGATCACCGCGCTCCTTCCCCGGGTGACGATCGTCGAGCGCTTGTTCGAGCAAGGCCGCGAGGATGGGCTGGCCTTCTTCACGACGACGCTCGCGGCGCGTGCGCGCCCCGAAGTGACCCCCATTCCCCCAGGCCGATGAGGCCCTGGAAATGACTCCTCCCCAGGCGGGGGGGCTCAGAGGTAGCCCACTCGATAGGCGCAAGCCACCAGCGGCTCCCCATTCATGGCGGTGATTGCCTCGCAGCTCTCGACATCGGGCATGCCGGCCTTCGTGCAGGAGGCCCGGCAGGCGGAGTCTTCCAAGGGACGACTCGGGAGCGCCGGAGCGCGCTCCGAGTAGATGCATCGGACCTCTTCGCCGCTCCAGCCACAACTGACCGACGGGGGTACGCCCAAGGCTCGAGAGCAGACCTCGATGCAGTTGCTGGCGCTCCCGCTGGGCGCGTGGGCGATGGGAATGAAGAGGTAACGCGAGGTGGGGCACCCCCCAAGCAGCACTGCCGCCGAGAGTGCTCCGAGCACACGCACGATGAGGGGCGGGGTCAAAATTCCGACTCCTTCGAGGGAGAATGAGGGGCACGAGGCGCTGAAACAGGTGAGCCGAGCCCGTCCACGGCTGGACCCCCGGTGGCCGCCACGTCCAGGAAGCGAACTTCAACGCGGCGGGCAAGCCAGCGGATCAGCCGCCGCGGTCCCTTGACGATAAGCATGTCCTCGCCCCCCTCGGACACCGCTCCGCCCTGGGCAATGATCGCCTTGCTCAACTTCGGGTTCGACTCGAAGAGTCCGACCACGAGCTCCACTTCCTCCTCGGGCAGGGCCTCGGCGGAGCGAAGCAGTCGTGCAGCACCGGCGCGTCCTTCCAGACAACCGGAGAGCGGGCCGAGGCTTCGCCCGAGCTTCAATGCCGCCTCGTAGCGACCGACCCAGTCCACTCCAGGCAACCGGCGGACCTGACCTGCTTGAACCGCGCTCATGCGGACCACGGCGGTGGTCGCATTCCAGTCGACCAGCACCACCGGCGCTGGACTCGCGAGTGCCGGGGCGTGCTGCAAGGATGCGAGCCACGGTGAATCACCGAACATGGGTGCGGCGAAGTGGACCAGCCAATACACCGGCTGCTCGGGTCCAGCCGCGAGGGTCCACCCTCGCGGCACCGGGAGCTGATCCGGTCGCGTCCTGCCGGTATCGACGATCAGGCCCAGGCCGACGCTTTCGAGCACGTCCACGTCATCGGCATATTGAAACCAGGCCCGGACCTGCTCGACCGGATTCTGGTAGAGCCTCGTGAGACGGGCCGCCAGGGCATCCAGTTGTGAGTCGGTCGCCTGGACGAAGAAGGGAAATCCGGAGCCGGCGCCGTACTCGAAGAGCACCCGGGCGCCGACGCTCGCGAGGCCCGCGGCGACGTGCTTCAAGCTCGCTTCGTCTCGGGCCATCGCGTCGGGCATGCGGATCTTGATCTTGTGCAAGCCGCCTCCGGGACGCTTGCTCGAGTCAGGTTGTGCCCAGACGAGACAGTCGCCTTCCTCGGCGCGCGCCGCCCGCGAGGGGGTCAGGAGGCCGAGGCAGACCGCGAGGACACCGAGGGACACAGAGGTGCTGGGGGACATGTGGACCAAGACAGCCTGACGAGCCCGGGAATTCATCGAGGCCCCGCGTCAGAGCGGCCGAGAGAGGGGGAGCTCGAGCGTGGCCGTGGCGCCCTTGCCGGGGCCTTCGCTCTCCAGCAGCAGGCGGCCCCCCATCATCTGCGCCGCCAGCGCGCTCGAGTGCAGGCCAAAGCCATGCCCCTCCTCGCGGGTGGTGAAGCCGAGCGCGAAGAGTTGCCTGTGGAGCTCCCGCGCGAAGCCCTTGCCGCTGTCCACCACCTGAATCCGGGCCACGCTCCCCTGGACCGTGAGCCGCACGCACAGGTGACGTCGCCCCTCGGGGAGCTCGGCCATGGCATCCTTGGCGTTGCTCAGGAGGTTGATGAGGATCTGCAACACCTTGTGCTTGTCCACCTGCATCCTGGGAGCGTCGGTGAACTCGCGCGTCACGGAAATGCCGTGGCGCTGCAGCGTGACCAACTGGAAGCGCAGGCTGTCCTCGATGAGCTGGGTGAGATCCCACTCACTGAGGATGAGTGATGTCTTGGCGTAGTCCTGCTGCACCCGGATGATGGCGTGGATGTGCTCGAGATGCAGACTCATCTCGTTCAGGTTCGTCTGGAGTTGGAGCCGCTCCTGGCGGAGCGCCTCGGTGAGTGCCAGCAGGTAGTCCGGCAGGACGCGGCCTTTCGGGTCGCGCGTCAGGAAGCCGACCAGGTCCGCCTGGTGCTCCTTGAGCAGGGCGGAGAGTTGAGCCGCCCGGTCGAAGCGTGAGGCCGCGACCCCGGAGCGCATCAGCTCCAGGTTGATGACGGCGCTGGTGAGGACGTTGCCCACGTTGTGCAGCACGTCCGAGGCGACCTCGGCCATGCCCGCCGCACGGGCCGTGTCCACCAGCTGGGCCTGGGCCTGCTTGAGTTCGCGCGTGCGCTCCTCCACCCGCCGCTCCAGCTCGTCGTTGGCGCCGCGCAGGGCGGCCTCGGTGCGCTGAAGCTCGGCGTACAGCCGGGCGTTCTCGATGGAGATGGCGGCCTGCGAGGCGAGCTGCCCCAGCAGCAGGATGCGCTCCGGCGTGAACGCCCCGGAGGCGAACCGGTTCTCCAGGTACATCACCCCCGACAACGACTCCTGGCGCATCAGCGGCAGGCAGAGCACGGACCTGGCGCCACTGTGCTCGAGGTAGGGCTCGCCCGAGAACGGGTGAGGCGCCGCCGCGTCGCCAATGAGCACATGCTCGCGCGTGCGCCGGACGTAGGAGAGGATCGTCCAGGGCAGAGCGGCCCGCGTGCCGCCCGAGGCATCCGTGTCGACCACGACCTCGAGCTTGTCACCGCGCGGCAACAGCAGGGCTCCCCGCTGGGCCCCCGCGCTCTCGGTGGCGACCCGGATGAGCGTGGACGCCAGCCGCTCGAGGACGATCTCGCTGGAGATGGCCTGCTGAGCCTTGACCACGGCGAGCGCGTCGATCTCCTGGGACCCCGAGGAGGAGGTGGTAGTGCCACCCGTGGGTGCCGCCACCGGGCGCATCAGGGACGGCCACAGGACGTCCAGCTGCTTGACCTTGCCCTGGGCTCCCCACTGCGCGTACGCCTCCCGGGCCTGGCGCGCGTAGGCCTCCGCGATGAAAGGAGCCTGCCGCTTGCGGTAGAAGTTCGCCGCCAGCTCACACACCAAGGCCACGTAGTGGATGAAGCCGTGGTCGCGGGCCGAGCGGAGGGCCTCCTCGTACGCGGGGAGCGCCTGCTCCAGGTGGCCCCGGACGCGGGCCAGTTCCGCGAAGACGAGCCGCTCGAGCGCGCGGAAGGTCTCGGGACAGTTGCCTGCCCATTCCTCGAGCTGTCGCCCGTGCGCCTCGGCGGCCTCGAGGTAGCGCCGCCGCTCCTCCTCCGTCGCGCCCTCACAGCACGCGACCAGGGTGAGGGCGCGGAAGAGGTGGAAGTCCAGGAGGGGGATGATGCCGATGAAGGACCAGATGAACGCCGCCGCCTTGTCCCCCGCCTCACGGGCCTCCGCGTAGGAGCCGCACATGAAGCGCGCCTGCATCTTGGAGAGCCAGTACTGGCACACCATGCTGCTCATGTGGGCCGGCGACAACGAGGCCTCGAGAGCCTTCTCGTCGAACCCCTCTCCATCCAGCGTGCCGAACGTGGGTGAGTTGCCCCGCAGTGTCTGCATGTAGCGCAGGACGATGAGGGTGGTATCCACCACCCCCACGAAGCCCGTCTTGCGCATGAAGTCCATCCGGGCGATCGCATCCTGGTAGACGTCATCCAGGGGGTGCCCCATGGCCTGCCGATTCCAGACGACATGGCCGACGATGTAACAGGCGAACAGATAGTCGTTGCTCTGGACCGCGTGCTGGAAGGCATTCAGCGCGTGCGCGTGCGCCTCGGCCAGGGGCCGGCACCAGTAGCTGATCATCTCCAGGTTGAAGAACGCCCGGACCCGCTCCTGGGTCAGGTCGTACCGATCCACGAGCGCGCGGGCGAGCACGCCATAGGCATAGCCCTCCTGATAGCTCTTGAAGAACATCCCGAGCAGGATGCCGAGCGAGCTGTACCCGATCGCCGACTCGTTGGTGTTGCCGTAGCGCAGGCTCAGGGAGACCATCCGGCAGACATGGAGGACGAGCAGGTTGTTGTCGGTGAAGTAGGCGGAGGGGAAGAGGCGGCCCAGGACGCTCATCACCGGCTTCATGTCCGCGTCCGTCATCAGCGGCAGCTCGACGAGGCTCTCGATGGAACGGCCCCCCAGCAGGGCCTGGACCTCCTCCCGGGCGGCCACGGCCTCCTCCCAGGAGGGATGCGGAGACATCGGCATGCCCAGCAGGGTCAGTCCCTCCAGGAGGCAGGTGACGGAGGCCTCGATCTCGCCGACGATGAGGTGCACCTCATGCCTCAAGGTGTAGGCGGCGGCGATGTCCGCCCGGTTCCGTGCCCGCGAGCACAGCTCTTCCAGCAGGCGGCGGGCCTCGGCGAGATTGCCGCTCATGAGCTCGCTGCTCGCCCGATCCAGCCGCACCTTGAAGGCCAGCGCGGGGTCCAGCGCCCAGGGATCGCCCGGGATGAGCGAGAAGGCCATCGCGAGATAGGCGGCGGCCGAGCCGTGCGCGCTGGAGGCCCGGGCCTTCCAGCCCGCCTCGGCGTTCAGGCGCGCGAGGCGGTGGCGCTCCTCGTGGCCGCCGATGAGCTCCACCCCGGTGTTGAGCTGGCTCACGATCTCGAAGAGCCTCTCGCGCACCTCCTCGGCGGACAGGCGCTCCAGCAGCAGGCGCCCGATGCGCACGTGGATCGCCTGGCGCTCGCCTTCGGGGATGAGGGCATGCGCCGCCTGCTGGATGCGATCATGCAGGAACCGGTACTGCTCCGAGGCACTGCGCACCACCAGGCTCTCCTGGAGCGCCGGCTCGAGGCCCCGCTCCACCTCGTCCGCCTCCAGGCCGGCGATGAGGGCCAGCATCCCGAGTGAGAAGCTGTTGCCCAGGCACGCCGCCAGGGGGAGCAGGTGCCGGGTGCTCGCGGAAAGCTGGTGCAGGTTGCGAGCCATGAAGTCGACGATGTTGTCGGAGTACCCGCGGGCCCGGACGCCCTCGGCATCCCAGCACCAGCCCCCTCCGGGAATGCGGCCGAGGAGGCCATCGTGGTGCAACGCCTGCATCAACTGCAGGAGGAAGAACGGGTTGCCGCCCGTCTTCTCGTACACCTGTTGCGACAGGGGCAGGATGACCTCCGCCCCCGCGCCCGGGAGCGCATCGCCCACGAGGTGCTGGAGCTGCTCCAGGCTCAGCGGCGCGAGCTGGAGGTCGGTCACCGCGACCTTCGCCTCGTGCACCTCCCCGAGCATCATCATCAGCGGGTGGGAGGGGCTGACCTCGTTGTCCCGGTAGGCCCCGATCCACAGCACCGCTGGCGCCTCCTCCGCGGTGAGCAGGGACTGGAGGAGCCGGAGGCTGGCCAGGTCCGCCCACTGCAAGTCATCCAGGAACATGACGAGCGGGTGCTCGGCGGTGGCGAAGACGCCGAGGAAGCGGAGGAACACCTGGTTGAAGCGGTGCCGCGCCTCGACGGGCGGAAGCTCCGGGACCGCCGGCTGCGGGCCCAGGAGGAGCGTGAGCTGTGGAACCAGCTCCACGAGGACCTGGCCATTGCCCTGGAGGGCCTCCCGCAGGCGCTCACGCCACCGGGCCACCTCCTCGTCGGTGCCCGCCAGCAACTGGCGCACCAACCCCCGGATGGCCTCGGCCAGGGTGGCGTAGGGAACGTCCCGCTGGAGCTGATCGAACTTGCCGCTCAGGAAGAACCCGCGCCGCTGAACCACGGGCTTGTGCAGCTCGTGGACCACCGACGACTTGCCGATGCCGGAGTAGCCGCGGACCAGGATGAGCTCGGGCCGACCTCCGCGCGCGATTCGCTCGAAGCCCTGGAGCAGGGTGGCGACGTGGGTGTCTCGCCCGTAGAGCCGCTGGGGGAGCTGGAAGCGGCTGGGGATGTCCCGCTTGCCCAGCACGAAGAGTTCGAGCGCGCCCCGGCGCAGAGACTCCCCGCACTCCGCGAGGTCGTGCCGTAGCCCCTCGGCGCTCTGGTAGCGCTCCTCGGCGACCTTGGCCAGGCACCGCATCACGATCGCGGACAGCACGGGCGGGACGCTGGCGACGAGTTCGTGCGGCGGCCTCGGCAGCTGGGCCATGTGCGCATGGAACCACTCGAGCGCGTCACGCCCCTGGAACGGCCGGACGCCCGTGAGCAGCTCGTAGAACGTCACGCCCAGCGAGTAGAAGTCGGTGCGGTAGTCCACCACGCGGTTCATGCGCCCGGTCTGCTCCGGGGACATGTAGGCCAGCGTTCCCTCGATCAGGTGGGTCGGCGCCGCGTCCACATGCTCGGTGCGCTGGAGGGTGGCGGCACCAAAGTCGATGATGCGCGGCTCGCCCGAGGGCATGACGATGATGTTGGAGGGCTTGATGTCCTTGTGGATGACTCCCCGGAGGTGAATCTCCGCCAGGGTCGAGGTCAGGGAGACAGCCAGCTCGAGGAAGCGGACGAGTTCGAAGGGCTGGCCCACCGCCTCGGAGAGGGCCACCCCCTGCACCTCCTCCAGTACCAGGACGGGGCGGCCGTTGACCCGCTCGCACCCATGGGGCCGGGTGACGCCGCGCACGCCCAGCAGCCTCCGCAGGATGTTGTGCTCCCGGCGGTACCGCTCGTCCTCGCGCGGGCCAGCGCAGGGGTCCACCGGCGTCTTGATGATGACCGGTGCGCCATCCGCCTCGCGCACCGCCTGGAACAGCAGGTTCGAGTCGGTGGCGCGGACCGGACGACGGAGCGTATAGCCTGGAAGGTTCAACATGGATGGAGTCCACCCCCAGGGCCGCGCTCACGCAACACCCCCGAACTCTCCATCAGAAGAGCACGCGCTGGACGCCCGCCGCCTGGAGGAGGTAGTCCCTGGACGCTTCGAGGGCGGCACGCAGGGGGGCCCAGTTCACATCGACGAGGGCGCCTCGCCACTTGCGGATCCGTCCCGCGACGATGACCGTGTCCACGTTGCTGCGGTCCATCAACGTGACGACGGCCCCCGGCACATTGTTGAGCGGGGCCACGTTGAGGGCATTCGCGCGCAGCAGGAGGATGTCGGCCTCCTTGCCCGGCGTCAGCGAGCCGATCTTGTGGGAGAGGCCGGCCACCCGGGCCCCCTCGACCGTGGCGAAGCGAATCACGTCGCGGCACGTGAGGAGCTCGGGCAGGTTCGTCTCGCCGTTGATCGCGCGCTCGTTGATGAGTGCCCGCTGGAGCGTGAAGACGGTCCGCATCTGGGTGAAGAAGTCCGCGGTCATGGTGCACTCGACATCCGTGCTGAGCGCGGGCTGGACGCCATGATCGAGCGCGGACTGGATCGGCGGCAGGCCGTGCCGCATGGCCATCTCGATCGGGGCCGCGATCGAGACGCTTGCCCCCGAGCGGGCGATCGCCTGCCAGGAGCCCTCCGAGATGCGGCTGGCGTGGATGAAGACGAGGTCGGGCCCGAGCAGGTTCTCGCTCGCGAGCTGCTCCACCAGCGTCTCCTGGCCGAGGCTGCCGACGAGGTGCGTCACGATGGGCAGGCCATTCTGGCGCCCGATCGCCCAGTAGGTCCGGAACGAGGCGTCGAACACCTCCCCGCCCATCGCCAGGGTCAGGAGCTGATCGGTCGAGGAGAAGTACCGGCCGCGGATCCGCTGGAGATCCCTCGGGAAGATGTTGCCGGGACCCACTCCCGGTGAATACACAAACACCGCGCGTCGGCCCGCATCCTGAAGCCCCTGGATGACCGCATCGGTGTGCGCCGGAGTATGTCCCACCTGCGACGTGTCGACGACCGTGGTCACCCCCGCGTCCAGCTGGCTGAGCGACGAGACGAGCTCGGCGAGGTAGGCGTCCTGAGGCCTGAAGACCGGCGTGATCTTGGTGTGGATGTAGTCGAGGTAATTCTTCTCGCCGTGCGGCAACCCATCGTTGAACAGCAGGCCGTCGGACAGGAAGCTGCGCAGCGCGGTCTGGTATTGATGGTGGTGGGTATCCACGAACCCTGGCATGACGATCATGCCCGCGGCATCGATGATCGCCGCACCGGGAGCGTTCAGCCTGGCTCCCACCGCGACGATCCGCTTGCCTTCGATGAGCACGTCGCCCTGGGCGAAGTTTCCCACCTGGGGATCCATGCTGAGGACCGCGCCGCCCTTGAGCAGGTAGCGCCGGTTCGAAGCACCGGTGTCCCTTGGCATGTCCTGGTCCCTGGCACCGCCCTCTTGCGACAGGTCCCCCCGCGCGGTCGCCGCCAGCACCGGCGTGGGGACCGAGGAGGCCACCGCGGCCCCGAGGGCTAGAGCCCCTCCCGAGAGAAACTCGCGACGGGAGGAGCCCGCATTCACTGGCTCGCCGTCATGGTTCGAATGGTTTCCGCAAAGCTTCTGGCACATGTCGTACTCCCCCTCTGGACTCACCAGAGCCCATTGTCGTGCCACCTCATTCGCGAGGCGGCGACACTGATTTCCCTGGAGTACTGGCAAGACTAGTGGGTGGCAGGGTGTGGCGTCGAGCCTCGTTCATCGCCATTCTCGAGACGATCGACGCAGCGCGATAGCAGAGGGCAGCGGGGAGGTCCGTTCCAAGGTCAAGGCCCGAGCGTCTCCTCCTGACGTGTTGCTCACCGGGAAGGGGGCTCCCACGGGTACTCCCTTTCCGATGTCAGGCTTATCGCGGCATCTCCGGTTCTCCTGACATGGTTTTCACGTCAACGAGATAAAAAAGTTATCATCCTGCTCCGTCCACTCTAGCCTCACCAGCGCATTACCCACTGGAGGTCAAAGAGTGTCCGTATTTCGCCGTCTCTCCTTTCTCCCCGCATTGCTGCTGCTCTGCATTGCCGCCTGTCACACGCAGCCGCAAGGCTCCGTCAGCTTCGCCGCCGCCGTCCAGCAAGCCCTTTCCGCCAGTGACGTCACCCGCGTCACGGTCACCATCTCCGCTTCCGACATGACCTCCATTGTCGTCGACCTGGCCGAGTCGAACGGCACCTGGGGAGGGTTGATCGGCAATATTCCCGCTGGCACCAACCGCACCTTCGTCGCCGACGCTTTCGACGCCTCCGGCACCAAGCGCTTCCAGGGACAGACATCCGGCGTCACCATCATCGCCAATCAGACAACCGCCGTCGCACTCACCCTGCAGGAGCTGTCTCCCCAACCGCCCTACAGCAACGAAGCCCCGCTGATTGACTCCGTCGTTGCGGCCACCACCGCCGTGCAGACGGGCGCCTCCCTCTCCCTCACCGCGACGGCCCACGACCCGAACCCGGGTGACACCCTCACCTATGCGTGGAGCGCCACGAGCGGTACCTTCTCGGCCCCCACCGCGGCCAATACCACCTGGACCGCGCCCACCACCCTCGGTGTCCAGACCCTCACCTTGACGGTGACGGACTCGCAGGGGGCGGCCGTCTCCGTCTCCCTTGCCATCAACGTCTACTCCGGTGTCGCCACCGGTAACGCCGCCATCAACATCTCCTTCAACTTCGCGCCCGTGGTCTCGAAGGTCTCCGCTTCCCTCAACCAGCTCGACGCGGGGCAGTCCACCGCGGTCTCCGTCATCGCCTCGGACGCGAATGGAGATACCCTCTCGTACCTGTGGTCCGCCTCCTGTCCCGGCACCTGGACGAACGACACCTCGAGCGCCGCGTCCTTCGTGCCGTCTTCGGTCCCGGCCAGCGCTTGCAACAACTGCCGTCTCACGGTGACCATCCAGGACGGTCGCGGTGGCCAGACGACGGGCTCGCTCAACCTGTGCGTGACCTCCACGTCCACTCAGCGTTTCCCGCCTGTCTTCACCCACTATTACCAGTCCGCCCTCTCCGCCTCCGCGGGACAGCCGGTCACCTTCGAGGTCAACGCCCAGGATCCCCAGTCCAGCACCCTGACGTTCGCGTGGAGCGCCAACATGGGCTCGCTGGCCACGGCGCAGAATACCGCCAGCACCAGCCGCGTCGTGTGGACGGCGCCTGCGTGCGCTGACGCGGGCCCTCCCCCCTCCGTGACGGTGGTGGTCACCAATGCGTACGGCCTCTCCGCGTCCATGCCCTTCGCCCTCTCCGGGCTGCCGGCCTGCGCAACCGGGTCGTCGTCGGCCGGCTTCATGGCCACGGCGCGCGCCAGCCACACCTCCACCCTGCTCCCCTCCGGCAAGGTGCTCATCGCGACGGGCGAGAATCGCAGCACGCCCGCCACCGCGGAGCTGTACGACCCGGCCACCAATTCCTGGTCCTCCACCGGCTCCATGGCCTCGCCCCACGACTCCGCCCCGGACATCGTGCTCCCGTCGGGCAAGGTGCTCGTCCCAGGCGGGTACAACCAAGGCTCCGCCACCGCCGTCGTGGAGGTGTACGACCCGGCCACCAACGCCTGGTCCACCGCCCGCGCCATGACCGCGGCACGCTTCGGCCACACCGCCACCCGGCTTGCCTCCGGCAAGGTGCTCGTCACGGGAGGGTTCAATGGCAGCTTCCTCTCCTCCACGGAGCTGTATGACCCGACCACCAACACCTGGACCCCCGCTGCGTCCATGACCTCGGTGCGCTACCTGCACATGGCCACCCTGCTCCCGTCGGGCAAGGTGCTCGTCACGGGAGGCTATGGTTCCGGCTTCTTCTCCACCACGGAGGTGTACGACCCGGCCACCAACTCCTGGACTCCCACTGCGTCCATGGCCTCGGTCCGCTACGCCCACACCTCGACGCTGCTCGCGTCCGGCAAGGTGCTCGTCGTGGGGGGACAGTACGCTTACTACAACAGCCATCTGGCGACCGCGGAGGTGTACGACCCGGCCACCAACGTCTGGTCCCCGGCGGGCTCCCTGAGCGTGGAACGCTCGGGACACCTCGCCACCCTGCTGACCTCCGGCAAGATCCTCGTCTCGGGCGGGGCCGACAACGCGGACAAACCCCTCACCTCCGTGCAGGTGTACGACCCGGCCACCAACTCCTGGTCCTCGACGGCGCCCCTGGCCGTGGCACGCAGTGCACACAACGCCACCCTGCTGAACTCCGGGAAGGTGCTCATCTCGGGGGGCATTGGCACCGGAGGCGCCTATCTCTCCTCCGCGGAGCTCTACACGCCCTGAGAGGCTTGCTCGGGAGACGCTCTGCCTGAAGCGAGGCGCGAGAACCCGCTGAAACAAGAACGCCCGGGCCGTGTCATCGGTCCCGGGCGTCATTGCCAGACAGCGTCCGTCCCCCGCCCAGGGAGGAAGGTGTCGGAGGAAGGTGTCAAAGGAGCCCCCGGGAGGGGGTGTCCGGGAGGGGGTGTCAGACGATTTGTAGGCTACGAGCCCTTTGACACCTTCCCCGAGCTCTGGAGCGCCTCCGCCACCAGCCGGATGACTCCAGTGGCATCGTCCACCGCCGCAAGCGCCTCGTAGAGCGCCTCGTGGAGCTGTCCGGGGTCCTCGGAGAGGGCGAACCCGAGAGCGGAAGCTGCACGAGCCTTCGAGAAGAGCCGGAGCACCTCCGGCCTCTTTGTTTCATCGCCTTCCTCATCCAGGCGAAGGTACTCGTCATCGAGCCGGGCAGCGAGGCTCTCGATCTTCTGGAGCAGATCGCGATCCACCTCCCCACCATGGCGGAGGTGCTCGAGTGCGGCGGCAACCTCTTCACCTTCAAGACCAACCCGCGAGGCTACAAACGTGCAGGCAACCAGCGTGGCCTTGCGTCGTTGCCCGGGTGTCGCGTGCCTGAAGCTCTCGGCCAGGTCGGGAGAAATCGAATTCAAGCGGAACATGATTACGGCACCTTCAACGGCGTCACGGGGATCGCTCCGATTTGCCCGTGCGAAGTCTCAATGCTGCTGTGGCGGGCGCAGTACTCCTCCTGCCTCGCGCATCGTATGGAGGCGAGGGTTTTTGGTCCAAATCTGATCCGGTAAGAACCAATTTGGTCCCCAGGGAGATCCGCGCCTCTTCGTCAGAGGAGAAGGGAGACGCGCGAGGTGATCTTTCCGGTCATGGTCGCTGACGCCGTCCTTTCCGGCCGCGGCCTCGTGCTAGGATGCCGCCATGCCCGACGAGGCGACCGCCTTGACCGACCCCGGTCTTCCCTCCCTCTACCAGCGTTACATCAACTGCCTCAACCGGCGGGCTCTGGCAGGCCTGGTCGACTTCGTCGACGACGACGTGCGCCACAACGACCGGCCGATCTACCAGAGCGCCAAGGGGTGAAGACAATGGCCAACAAAACGTCCAAGAAGCCGGCGAAGGTCGCCAAGAAGGCCGCCACCAAGCGGGTCACTGCAAAGGCGGCCAAACAGCGCAAGACGGCCACCAGGTCATCGGCTCGTAAGCCCACGAAGGCCGCGGCGAAGAAACCGCCGGCGCACCATGCGATGCCCAAGGCCAGCGCAACCAAGACCAAGAGCCCCGCGGTGGCCGCGAAGCCGGCCCTCCTCTCAGGCGGCAACCCCCAGATCGCGAAGGACTACGGCGACGCCCCCGTGCAGGCCTACATCGCGGCCATGCCGGGCTGGAAACGCGACGTCGGGCTTCGTCTCGACGCGCTCATCGTGCGCACCGTCCCCGGCGTGCACAAGGCAGTCAAATGGAACTCGCCGCTGTACGGAGTCGAGGGCCAAGGCTGGTTTCTCAGCATCCATTGCTTCACGAAGTACATCAAGGTGGCTTTCTTCCGCGGCATGTCGCTGCGTCCTGTCCCCCCCGGCGAGTCCAAGAGCAAGGACACGCGCTACCTCGACATCCATGAGGACGACCCGCTCGACGAAGCTCAACTCGCCGCTTGGGTGAAGCAAGCCAGCCAATTGCCCGGCGAACGAATGTGAGCGGCCAGTGCGTGCCGTGTGCGACTCATTAGAGTGGGAGCAAGGCCTGGCCCACCCGAGAGGAGCCCCCACGAATCCGCTGCTCATGCTCGAGCAGCCACTGCTTGGTGGGCACGCCCCCCGCGTATCCGGTGAGCGCCCCGCTGGTGCCCACCACCCGATGACAGGGAACGACGATGGAGAGCGGATTCCTCGCGTTCGCGGACCCGACCGCCCGCGAGGCCCCCTCCCGGCCGATGTGGCGCGCCAGGCCCGCATAGGACCAGGTGACGCCCAACGGAATCTCCCGGAGTGCCTTCCACACCGTCTGCTGGAAGGGCGTCCCGATCGGCTCGAGCGGAAGCTCGAAGGACCCACGCTCGCCCGCGAAATACTCCTCCAACTGGCGTCGTGCCTCCCGCAGCACCGAGTGCTCCTCCCCCTCGCTCGCGACGAGCACGGGAGCCCGCTTGTGGTTCTCCAGGTAGATGGCGGTGAGTGCCCCTTCGTTGGCGTACAACCGGAGGGGGCCCACCGGGCTCTTCAGGGTCGTGGTGTACAGCTTCATCCGCCTGCTCCTTCCGAGAGAGAAGTCCAGAGGTGTATCGCCGCGTACGAACGCCACGGCCGCCAGGCCTCGGCCCGCGCTCCGGCCTCCTTCGCCGTCACGCCCCCGAGTGCCTTGCGAATCCCGAGATCGCTCGCGGGGAACGCGTCGGGCCAGCGCAGCGCCCTCATGGCGACGTAGTGCGCCGTCCAGGCGCCGATGCCCGGCAGCGCCTCCAGCGCCGCCATCGTCCCGTCCACCTCCGCGTGCCGGTCCAGCCGCACCGAGCCCTCCGCCACCGCCCGCGCCACCCCCAGCAGGCTCCTCGCCCGCGCCCCGGGGAGTCCCAACGCCGCCACGTCATCCTCCGACGCCGCCGCCAGCGTCTCCGGCAGTGGGAACAGCCGGGAGAGCTCCGCATGGGGACCGTCCACGGGCTCGCCGAAGCGCGCGACGAGCCTCCCGCTCAGCGTGGTCGCCGCGCGCACGGTGACCTGCTGCCCGAGGATGGCGCGCACCGTGAGCTCGAAGGGCTCGAAAGCACCCAGCACTCGCAGCCCCGGGTGCGCCCGGATGCACTTCGCCAGGAGCGCGTCGTGTCCGAGGCACTCCGAGATGACCTCCGGCTGCGCATCGAGATCGAAGAGCGCCCGCAGCCGCGTGGCCACCTGCATCAGCACTCCCGCCAGTGACAACGAGACCTCGGCCAGCAGCGCGGGGCGCTTCGGATCCTTCCGGACCACGAGCCAGCCCGTCTTGGCCCCCAGGCGCACCGTGCGCCGGTATTCGGAATCCCCTACGTACTCGACTCCTGGAATGGCACGACCTCGCAGGTAAAGCAGGAGCTGCTCCCAGTCGAGTGGCGGGCGATAATCCAACCGGAGCACGAGGGAGCGCGAGCCCACCGCCTCGTCACTGGCTCGCCGCAGCTCCGAAGGGGGCCTGCCGAAGCGCTCCTGGAAGAGCGCGTTGAAGCGCCGGACGCTCTGGAAACCACTGGCGAACGCGACCTCCGCCAGCGGGAGCGCGGTGTCCTGGAGCAGTTGCTTCGCCAGCGCGAGCCGCCGCGACTGCGCCAGTTCGACCGGCGAGACACCAAGCTCCGCCTCCATCGCCCGGCGCAGGTGCCGGCTGGTGACGCCCAACTCCGCCGCCAGCTCATCCAGGGACGACTCGTTGAGGAATCCCCCCTCGATGCGAGACACCGCGGCCGCCACCAGCCTCGGAACGGAGTCCACGGGTGCGCTGCCCGGGGCCAGCTCGGGGCGGCACAGCAGGCAGGCGCGGAAGCCCGCGTGCTCCGCCTCGGCGGCCGTGCGGTAGAAGGCGCAGCGCTCCTGGCGGGGCGTCCTCGCCGTGCACACCGGCCGACAGTAGATGCCCGTCGTGGACACCCCGACGAAGAAGAGCCCATCGAAGCGCCGGTCTCGCGCGGTCAGGGCCCGGTAGCAGGTCTCGTTCTCCAGCGTCTTCATCACGGGGCTTTCGTAGCGTGGCCGCTCCCCGCAGTCTGGCCGTTTTCGGACCTGACCGCGAAAATCGGGTCGCCGTCGCCGCGGGCCTGTCCCCGAGTGTCGCTCCCGTTACGGCAGCGGCTGCCCGCCCTGGCTGCCGCCCAGGTCCTGGCTACCGCCGGTGCCCTGACCACTGCTCGTCACGTCCACGCGCAGCGCCGTCGGCTCACCGCCCACATCCTGGTACGAGGCGCGCACCTGGCTGCCCTCGGCGATGTCCGCGGTGGAGCCCTGACGCCCATTCACCATCACCTGCGTCTGCTGGGTGAGTTGCAGGCGGATCTGCGGCTGCCCCGGAGCCCCCGCGCTGCTGAGCAACAGCTCATCCGGGCTCGAGCTCACCACCCGGCCCGTCACCATCTGCTGCATCTGGCCCGAAGGTTGTTGCTGGGCCGTCTGCTGCTGGGTGCGCGCCACCTGCTCCTGCTGCTGGGCGGCCTGCTGCTGCGTCTGCGCCATCTGCTCCTGCTGCTGACGCTGCGCCTCGGCGGCCTGCTGCTGAGACTGCTGGACCTCGGCCTGGGCCTGCTGCGCCTGATTGCTGGCCTGCTGCTGAGCGGTCTGCGCCTTCTGGGCCTCCTTCTGGGCCCTGGCCTGAGCCTCCTGGAGGTCCTGCTGGGCCCGCTGCACGTCCTGACGCGCGTTGGCCACGTCCTTCTGCTCGTCGCTGGCCCTGGCCTGTGCATCCTCGGCCTGCTTCAGCGCCTCCTTCGATTGCTCCTGCGCCTTCTCCACCTGAGCGTGCGCATCCCTCTGGACGTCCCGCTGTTGTTGCTGACCCTGTTGCTTGCAACCGGCGATGAGCAACAACGCGGCCACCCCGGCGGACCACCACCACGAACCCTTGAGCATGAGCCTCTCCTGTCGAATACGAGACAAGTCAAAGATGGAGCCCGTGAGTGGGACGCCAACCCGGTGTGCCCACGGGTGCGGCTCCTCCGTCTGACTGTCTTCCAGGCCTGGACACGGGCCAGGACGGCTCACCGTCCCAGCGCTTGGACGAGCGACCCCCGCTCCCTACATCGAGCCCCGCGTGAGGAATGGAAGCAGGAGCGTCAATTCCACTGCGGCGCGGGCGCGACGAGCTGCTCGCGTAGCATGGCCAGCGGCGTCGCCCAGTTGTCCTCCCACCGGAAGCTGGCGAGCTGCCGGGACTGGCTGCCACGCCGGAACGCGGCCCACAACCGCCGGGCATACTGGGCCGCATCGAATCCGGGCACCCGCTGAGGCAACTTCGCCGTCTGGAGCAGGATGAGGAACGAGGTGCGCAGGTGGAGGTTTCCCAGGGTGAAGGCCTGCAGCTCCATCTCGCCCATGACATCCGTGTCGTAGCCGGTCACCAGGTGGTGGAAGTCATGAGTCTCTCGCAGCCGCGTGGCGACGTACTGGGCATCGTTCTTCGGCGGAGAGAGTGTTTCGATCGGCGACAGTCCCTGCTCCCGGAAGTAGCGCGCGAAGGTGTGGCCAAGTGACCCCAAGGGAAACTTCTCCAGCGCGTCCATGTCCAGGGCCGAAGCACGCAACGAGGGCCTCTCGGCCAGCAGGCGGCGGCCCTCCTCATGGCGGGAGAAGTCCCGGGCGAGCGCCGCGCACAGGCCGATCTCCACGCTGTCGTAGAACAAGGCGCCGTAGGCGGGATTCGTGGGCTCGACCTGCAACACCTTGAGCGCCTGAAGGCCCACCCGCAGGCGGGTAAACAGGGAGGGATTCTCGGGTAGCTTGGGGAGCGAGGAGGAGGTACTTGCGAGCATGATGCTGTTCCCTTCAGAGCGGTTGGGCGACTTCGATCAAATGGCCTTCCACGTCGGTCACGAAGGCGACCTTCACTCCGAGGAGCTTCGTGAACCCGAACTTCGTGTTCGATGCACCTGGCAAGACTCTCTCCTGATGGAACTCAGGCCGCGGTACGAAACCGCGACACCGGCGCCTCGGGCGGATAGGACATTGGACGGCCGATGTCGTAGGCCGAGTTGATGGTGCGAATGAACACGGGATCATGCAGTGGATCCGTGGGCGTCTCGACGTGGATGCCCTTGGAGCGCACGTCCTTGATCAGGGTGTCGAAGACCTGCTCAAAGGTGAGATCCGCGGTATGGTCCATGTTCTTCTTCAGCTCCGCGAAGTCCTCGAACACCTCGGCCGACCAGTGCACCAGGAAGCGCAGCTCGTCCGTGTGATAGCGCGCGATCACCGCGTCACCGGTTTTGACAATCCAGTGATCGCCACTGCTGGGGTCGCCAGCGAACACACTGGAGAAGTCCAGCCCCGCCGGGTATTGATGCTCGACAGGCCCATTCGCCTCACCACGATGGACCATCATTTCGTTCTGGACGAGAACGCCACGATTGTAGATGGGCGGCTTCAGGCGCTTGGGTGCCGCGCGTGGCCCGTCGGGCCAGTAGGTGAATCCGCTCCGAGGGTCATACGAGAACCAGGTGATGACCTGGGCCATCTTGATGAGATGGTCGCGGAACAGCCCCGACTTCCCCATGACGCTGCATAGCCAGGTCGGCGAATTCTCATAGCGGACGCCACGGAAGCTTGGCGAATCCAGGTGTCCGGGGTCCGTATTGCCGCACGGGCCGTTCACATTGAAGAGCATCATCTGGGGCCTGGCGTATCTGGCCCCCCAGTAGCTCTTCGCCAGCTCCAGGAACTTGTCGTTATAGAAGCAGTCATTGATCTCGGGGAAGAGACAGGTCGAGTAGTTCCCGTAGAAGTTGCGGAACGTGGGCGACAGGAACATGTCGAGCGTCGGAGTCACACCCTCCGGAACCCCACCCGCGGAGGTGGCGATCAGCTCCTCGGCGGAGGCGAAATGCTGCGCGATGATCAGCTTGTGCGGCCCGCTGCTCCGCACCACCCCCAACAAACGCCGCAACTGCTCCTGCGAATAGACGTTGTCCAGCTCGCGCGGCGGAGCCACCGGGTGAAGGATGCGCGCCAATTCGTCTTTTCGTGCTTCGGTCAGCATCACCGTGCTCCCTGGATGTTCTGTCTCGCCAGTTCATCGGCAACCACGATGAGGGATGTGCCATCGTGGAAAGCAGAGCACAACCCACGAGCCTCAACGGAGCGCCACTTCCTCGACACGAGCGCGCAAATGTCGAAGAAGTCCGCTCACCTGGTGGACCGTCGTGCTCGCCACGGACGGTGGGACGGATGGGTTGCCAGCCTGGTGGGGGGCGGCTAGACAGGCGTCTTCAAGGCCCTGCCCCATGCCCAAACCACTGAAAAAACAGGCGCGAGGCGGTCCTGGCACGCGCAAGTCAGCGAAGCCCGCCCCCGAGGATCCGCGTGCCCACCGCAGCCGCGCCATGCTTCGCGATGCGCTCCTCGGGTTGATGCGTGAGCGGGGCTTCGACTCCATCAGCGTCCAGGACATCACCGAGCGCGCCCAACTCAACCGCAGCACCTTCTACCTGCACTACCGCGACAAGGATGAGCTGCTCACGCACGTCATGCGGGGCATGATCCTCGAACTCTCGCGGAGGAGTCATCAGCTGGGTGACTCGCCCGATCGCCTCCATCGAACCCTGGTGGAGTGGTTCCAGCACGCGGCCGAGCACTCCGAGCTGTATCACCTCATGCTTGGCCGGAGCGGCATGCGCGCCTTCTCCATCCAGTTGCGCAAGCTCCTCGAGCAGCTCATGAACCTCGACATGGAGCGACCCAGTGTCTCCGCCCGGTTCCAGGGGGTGCCCGTCCCCGTCATGAACCGCTTCATGGCCTCGGCCTACATGGGGGTGCTCGAGTGGTGGTTGGATCGACGCGCCCTCCATTCACCCGAGGAGATGGCACGGTGGCTGGGGACTCTCACCGCCATGATGAACAACAGGCGGTGACGGCTCCCCGGCGGACTTCTTCGAAACTCGTGCGCTCGTGTCGATTAAGCGGCGCTCCACCGGAGAGTGTCGGTTGTTCCCGACTTCCCGCAATGGCACATCATCGGGGTCTCCAACGAAGCGGCCGGGGCCGGGGTCGCGGGGAAGGGATCCGATGAAGAGTGACGGGACAGCTTTTCCAATCAAAAATATTCAACGACTCGTTCTAGGAGTCGCCGTGTTCCTGTCGGGTGTGGCATTGGCCAAACCTCCCGCGGGAGGTGTGTTCTGCTCCACCTATCCCACGGCGCCCGCGTGCACCGGACAGCAACCATCTTGCAATTATTGTCACATCGCACCACCGCAGCGAAATGTCTTCGGCGCTGGACTGGAGCCCCACCTGGCTCCCGGCGCGGCGCGCCCGTTGTCCGACACGGACTTCGCCTACGCGCTCCCCACGGCGCTCAAGGCCGTCGAGACGGAGGACGCCGACAGTGACGGCGTGCCCAACCTCGTGGAGCTCCAACGCGGCACCTTCCCGGGCGATCCCAACAGCGTGCCCGTGGACACCGGCCGTTGCCAGGAGGGTGACAGCAATCCCCAGTACGACGTGTGCCGTCATGACGCGCGCTTCGCGTACAAGCGGCTCCTGCTCGACTTCTGCGGCGTGCCGCCCACCTACACGCAGTTCGAGGAGTTCAGCGCACTGAGCGCCGACGCGCAGCGCGCCCGGATGGATGCCGAGCTGGACCGCTGCACCCAGAGCGAGTTCTGGCGTGGCAAGAACGGGCAGTTGTGGAAGCTGGCGCACCCGAAGATCCGCCCGGTGGGCTCGCTCAAGGCGGGTGAGGAGGACCCCGGTGTCATCGCCCTCGCCGACTACTACGACGACTACGCGCTCTACGCCTACGCGCAGATCGACGACCACGACGCGCGCGAGGTGATCACGGCGAAGTACTACGTGCGCCGGGAGACCCACCCCACCCGCTATACGGTGGTGCCGACGCTGCCGACACAAACCATGGATGAGCTGCACCGCGCGGGCAACATCACCTCCCGGTGGAGCCTCCTCTATTTCGTGATGTTCAGCGCGCTGCCGCGCAACGCCGCGTCGCAAGCCTACCGGGCGTACCTGGGCCTCGACATCGCCAAACAGGAGGGCCTCTTCAGCATCCCCGGCGAGCCCCGTGACTATGACCACGCGGGCGTGACCTCGCCTGGCTGCGCGGCCTGCCACGCGACGTTGGATCCGCTCAGCTACCCCTTCCGCAACTACGAGGGCCTGTCCTTCCCCATCAACCCCGATGCGCCCTGGGCGACCTACGTGCCCGACCGCATCGAGAAGCGCTTCGCCAACGTCACCCCGATCATCACCCAGATGCCGGAGACCGGGTACCTCTTCGGCCAGAAGGTGAACAACCTCGTGGAGTGGGCGGAGCTCGGTGCCAACAGCGATGCCTTCGCCATCGCCGCCGTCACCGACTACTGGAAGCTGCTCGTAGGCCATCCCCCCACCCCCGAGGAGAACGCTGAGTTCGTCTCCACCTGGAAGCGCTTCAAGGGCACGCACCAGTACCGCGTGCAGCGCATGCTTCATGACCTGATCCGCACGGAGTCCTACGGTGCGCCCTGATTTCCTTCGCGTGTTGCTGTTGTCCTCCGCTTGTGTCCTCTCCGCGTGCCCGTCCCCCTCGCCCTCGGGGCCGGATGCCGGCACGCCGCCGCCCGCCGATGCCGGCACGGGTTCCTCCGGTGACGTGGCCCCCTCCTCGCGCAACAACCTGCGCATCATGAATCCGGAGCAGCTCACGGCCCACTTCGCCTCGGCGCTGTCCCTGCCGCCGGAGCAGGTATGCAACGAGTTGGGCCAGTATTCCTGCGCGAGTCATGCGCACACCGTGGCCCTGGGCGGTGTCGAGCCCTTCGGCGTCGGTCTCTACGAGCCCCTGAAGACCACGGGCGCGACGACGCCCAACGTCATCGACCGCATGGCCCTGGCGGCCTGCGCCCGGCGCGTCTCACTCGAACTCACGACCCCTGGGGAGGCACTCCTCTTCAAGGGCATCGAACTCGACGCGCGGGGGCGTCTGACCCACCGGGAAGGCGCGCCGGTCCGCGACGCCATCGCCTCGCTCTACCAGCGCGCCCTGTTGCGAAAACCCACGCGAACCGAGGTGGATACGTTGTCGCAACTGGCCACCCGGGTTGAGTCCATGGGCAGTCAGACACCGGGCCGCGACTGGATGACCCTGGCCTGCTTCACCGTCCTCTCCTCCGCCGAATCCGTCTTCTTCTAAGGAAACGTCATGTCACTGCGTAACAATGGACGGCTCTCGCGCCGGGAAGTCCTGAAGGCGTTGTCGATGTGCGCGGCGGGCTCCACGATGGGGCCCCTGTTGACGGGCTGCCGCGACGCGCTCACCACCCCGGCGGCACTCGAACCTTCGATGACGCGGCGGCGCTCCGGCTCTGGAACGAGCAGCGCACCTCGGGGCAGGCCACGCTGGAGGTGCAGGACCTCATCAGCCGCCTCAACGTGATGCCCGACCAGCCGCCGAAGACGCCGCTCTCCGAGTACGGCCTGTCGAGTTCCCCGATGCGGAGCGACTGCGCGCGGTCTTCCCCCATTACATGTCGGATCCGGTGCAGGGGCAGGCGGCGCTGGCATTCCTGCTGCTCAAGCACCGGGTGTCGGTGTCGGTGACCCTGGGCCCATCGTTCAACATGGTGGTGACTCCCTCGTATGAGGTCACCAATCCGCCGCTGGCCTACGACTTCAGCCACAATGATCACCGCTCCATCCAGGCCTTCATGTGGTCGCGCCTGATGGACACGATCGACAAGCTCATCGAGCTGCTCAAGTCGGAGCCCTTCGACTCGAGTGGTGAGAGCCTGTGGGATCGCTCGTTGATCTACATGGCGACCGAGTTCGGGCGCACGCGCTCGCGGCCGGAGGGTGCCACGGAGATGTTCGGCACGGGGCATGACCTCAACAACGGGTTCATGATCCTGTCACCGGGGGTCCGGGGCAACACGGTGCTGGGCGGCGTGGAGCCGAAGACCACGCCCGCGAAGGTGTCAAACGACTCGTGGGGCGGGACTTCGTGGTGCGCGAGTAGCCGGAAGGCTCAGTCCAGGTGGCGCCAGAAGGAACCCCGCTCCGTGATGAGGTGCAGGGCCTCCCGCAGTTCCTCGTCATGCTCGGCGCGCGTGGCGAGGTTCGCCATCGAGACGATTCCCACGAACTGGCCGTCGCGTTCCACCACCGGCACGCGGCGCAGCCGATGGCGGCCCATGAGCATGATGACGGCGGGCAGGGTCTCGTGGGGTCGCACGGTCTCCACCTCGTCCGTCATCACATCCTGGGCATGGAGGCTTTCGGGCGCACGCCCCTCGGCCAGGACCCGGGCGATCAGGTCTCGCTCCGTGATGATCCCGCGCAGCCGTCCGTGCTCGTCCACCACCGGGACGGGGCCACGGTCCTCCTTCATCCGCCACGCCACCTCGCGCAGTCCGCTGCCGGGCTTCACGGTGCGCGTCTGGCGAGTCATCACCTCACGCGCCGTCAACGGCTCTCGGGGCCAGCGGCGGCCTGTCAGAGAAGACAACTCCGAGGGGACGATCGGTGGCTCGCCAGCGCCATAGCGGTCCCACGGGCGGTACTCGCGGGCCGGGTGCCAGAACCCCTGGGACGTGTCCCAATCCTGATCGCCCATGAGGGGTCCCTCCCCCAATCCGACGGCGTCACCCAGCGCGCGATCATCCCAGCCATAGGGCCCGTCAGGCACTCTCACGCTCGCATCCCTGGAGGGAAGCGCGTCGGTGCGAGGGTTGGCCATCCACATCTGGGCGGCGCGTTGGAAGCGGTCCTGGCGCAGCTCGGGGGGCTCGTCGCGCTCGACGCTCCAGCCGGTGACGTCCGACTCCGCGCGCTCGCTCGAGCCAGGAGGAGACTCCGCGGCACGGCGATCCCGCTCCGCGGGGGAATGGGGTTCATTGGACTGGGGAAGCTGCGCCATGAGGAGTCCTCCTGTCTGTGGCCAGACGAACCTCCTTGGTCCCCTCAACCCTGGAGCCTCCTGGCGCCATCGGCCACATAGAGGCGGGCGTGCGCATGCCCAGCCACCCCGGGCGCCAAGGAGGTGTTGGCGGCCTTGGATTGAAATGTGAGGATGACACCGTCAAAAGGAGTGGACATGAGCCAGGCCAGAGACTT
The DNA here is from genome assembly GCF_002305875.1 of Cystobacter fuscus. Taxonomy (NCBI): domain Bacteria; kingdom Pseudomonadati; phylum Myxococcota; class Myxococcia; order Myxococcales; family Archangiaceae; genus Cystobacter; species Cystobacter fuscus. The sequence continues at coordinate 11,164,265 of NZ_CP022098.1, forward strand.
CGCGCGACAGGGCTTCCTCGTACTCCCCGGGTTCGTCCCGGCGCACGCCTGCGAGGCCTTGAAGGCCCGGGCGGAAGCGCTCGTGGCGGACTTCCAGCCGGAGACCGTCTCCATCTTCACCACGCACGAGCAGAGCCGCACCTCGGACGAGTACTTCCTCTCCTCGGGGGACCAGATCCGGTTCTTCTTCGAGGAGAACGCCTTCCGCCCGGACGGCTCGCTGCGCCAGGACAAGACGCTGTCCATCAACAAGATCGGCCACGCGATGCACGACCTGGACCCCGTCTTCGAGCGGTTCTCGCGCACACCGGAGCTGGCGACCCTGGCCTCGGAGCTGGGCCTGAAGCAGGCGCTGCTGCTCCAGTCGATGTACATCTTCAAGCAGCCCTTCATCGGCGGTGAGGTGAACAGCCACCAGGACTCGACGTTCCTGTACACGGAGCCCACCACCTGTCTGGGCTTCTGGTTCGCCCTGGAGGACGCCACGCTGGAGAATGGCTGTCTGTGGGCGCTGCCCGGCGGGCACGCGCTCGGATTGAAGAAGCGCTTCGTGCGCGCCGAGGGAGGCGGCACGGCCTTCCAGGTGTTGGATCCCACCCCCCTGCCCGAGGAGGGCATGGTGCCCCTGGAGGTAGAGAAGGGCACGCTCGTGGTGCTCCACGGGCTGCTGCCACACAAGAGCGGCGCCAACACCTCGCCCAGGAGCCGCCACGCCTACTCGCTCCACCTCATCGACGGCACCGCGCGCTACCCCGAGGACAACTGGCTGCACCGCGCGCCCACCCTGCCCCTCCGGGGCTTCGGCCCCCTCGCCACGACCTCGCCCGACTGAAGGGCCGCGCCCCGGGAAGGAAGCCCCCGGGTGGATCCATCCCTCACGCCGCCGCCTTCAGCCCGTGCCGCACGGAGCCCGCGGACACGAGGTCGCGGGGACGAGCACCGCCGCGCTCGGAGTCATCCCCCACGCGGAAGAAGGACACCAGCCGCTGCAGCGCCTCCGCCTGCGCCGACAGCTCCTCCGCCGTGGACGCCAGTTCCTCGGAGGCCGACGCATTGCGCTGCATCACCTGGTCCACGAGCCCCATCGCCTTGTTGAGTTGCATCACCCCGTCGGCTTGCTCCACCGACGCCGCCACCACCTCCTGCACCAGGTCCGCCGTCTTGCGGATGGAGGGCACCAGCTCATCCAGCAACCGCCCCGAGCGTGTCGCCACCTTCACGCTGCCCGAGGCCAGCCCCGAGACCTCCCGCGCCGCCGTCTGGCTGCGCTCGGCCAGCCTACGCACCTCCGTGGCCACCACCGCGAAGCCCTTGCCATGCACGCCCCCCCTCGCCGCTTCGATGGCCGCGTTGAGCGCCAGCAGGTTCGTCTGGTAGGCGATCTCCTCGATGATGGAGATCTTCTCCGCGATGGAGCCCATGGCCTCCACCGTCTCCTTCACCGCCTCGCCGCCCTCCCGCGCGTCCCGGGCGCCCTGCACGGCCATCCGCTCCATCTGCCGGCCGTGGTCGCGGTTCTGGGTGATGCTGGCCGTCATCTGCTCCAGGCTGGAGGTGGCCTGCGCCACGCTGCTGGCCTGCTCGCTGGTGCCCTGCGACAGGCTCTGCGAGGAAAGCGACACCTGTGCCGATACCGAAGCCAATGAGTTGGCCCCCTCGCGCACCTCGCCGATGACCTGGGCCAGCTTGCGCACCATGCGCTCCAAGGCCACCAACAGCCGGCCCGTCTCGTCCCGCGCGTCCGAGGAGATGCGCACGGAGAAGTCCCCCTCGGCGAGACGATCAGCCACCGCCACCGCCTGTGCCAGTGGCTTGGAGATCGCCCGGGCGACGAAGAAGCAGAACAGCAGGCACACGGCGAGGCTGCCCCCCAGGACCCCGAGGATCCACCTGCGTGCCTCCTCGTGGGTGGCGTTCGAGTTCCCCACCGCCTTCTGGCTGGCCTTGTAGTTGATGTCCCTCAGCGCCCGCAGCTGGGTGTTCGCGGCGAAGAAGCTGTGGTGCGCTCGACCGGAGATGAGCTCCAGCGCCTCGGCGGACCGATTCGTGCTCGTGAGTCCGATGACCTCGTCGTGATCGACCACGTAGTTCTTCCAGAGGCTCTTGAACTCCTCGAGCGCGCGACGCTCCTCCTCGGAGGAGAGGTGTGACTCGAACCGCGAGAGGCCCTGCTCGAACTTCTCGAGGTCGCCACGCATCCGCTGCTCGTAATGGCGTTTGAGCTCTTCATCCCTCGCAAGGGCATGCAACAGCTCGACACGGCGGAAGCTCGACGCGCGATCGCTCGCGTCGGCGAGATAGATGATGCCCGGCAGCCGTTCCAAGGACACCTCATCGGATGCATCGCGCATGTCATCCATCCGCGCGATGGCGAAGAGGCCCTGGAAGGTGGAAAACCCCAGCAAGACGAGGAAGGCCACAAGGAGCTTCGAGGAGATACTCAGATCACGGAACCAGCGCATGGGGGCATGCTCCATTATTCCAGACTGGGCGAGGACGAGCCCGGGGAGGAGTTCGAACCAACGCCTGCCCAGCCGGCGGGTTGGACCCTGTTCGAGCCCCTATGCCTTCACCAGCAGCCGAATCCCATACACCACCAGCACCAGCGCGAGCACCCGGCGGATGAGCGGCTCGCGCCGGGAGTAGGCCCGCCGGACGTGCCCGGTGGACAGGCCCCAGGCCAGCGTCCCGTACCACGCCATGCCGATCGTCACGACGCCCGCACCCGCCGCCACGCGCACCCAGGAGGGAATGCCCACCGCCACTGTGGGAGCGAGGAGGCTCAGGTAGAACGGCAGGGTGTTCGGATTGGACAGACTGGAGAACAGCCCGCTGCGAAAGGGCCGGGCCTCCTCCCCCGCCAGCGCCCGCTCCACCAGCGCCTTCTCCGGAGTCACGGCCGACTCCGCCGCGGAAGCGCGTGAGGCCGCCCGCGCGGCGAGCCATCCCCTCACGCCCATGTAGAGCAGGTACAGCCCACCCACGTAGCGCACGGCGCGCATCCCTCCCGGCAACCGCTGCAGGAGCACGGCGACGCCGCCCAGGGTGACGCACAGCCACGCCGCATTGCCCAGGGCAATCCCCAGCACGGCCTGGACCGCGTGCCGGCGCGAGGCGGACAGCGCCAGGCGCGTGACGATGAACGTGTTCGGCCCGGGCGTGATGACCGCGAGCAGGTACAGGCCATAGATGGAAGCGAGCAGGGGGCCGGGAGGAGGCATGACGAGGACCCCCACCTCATCACTCTTCCCGGGGAGGTGTCAGCCCCCCACCGCTCCAGCAACGCCTCGAAATGAGTTCGCCGTGTGGTCAACCCCGCGGGCAGAGCGGGGGAGCGAGCCCCGAACGAGGCGCTCGCCCGGCACCCGGTTCAGCGACTCCGAGGGCAAGGCGGCGACCACCCGCTCTGGCTCGTGACGAAGTCCTTTGTCAGGACGCAACCCGGCTGATTCAATCGGACACGTCCGGGCCCACCCCGCCCCCTGAATCAGGATCCGATGAACGCACGTGTCTGGAAGATTGCTCCCCTGCTGTTTGGCTCGGGATTTTGTGCCCTCGTGTACCAGACGGCATGGCAGCGGGAGTTGCGCCTCATCTTCGGAGCTTCCACGGCGGCGTCCGCCGCGGTGCTGGCCATCTTCATGGGTGGCCTGGGCCTGGGAGGCGCCCTGCTCGGGGCGCGCGTGGACCGGCACAAGCGGCCACTGGCCTTCTACGCCGACCTGGAGCTGCTCATCTCCCTGAGCGCGGCGGTGACGCCGTTGCTCGTGTGGCTGGCACGCACCCTCTACGTGGCCCTGGGCGGTACGGTGTCACTGGGCCTGGGCGTGGGCTCCGTGGTCCGGCTGCTGCTCTCGACGCTGGTGCTCGCGGTGCCCACGCTGCTCATGGGCGGCACCCTGCCCGCGGCCGCGCGCGCCGCGGAGACACCCGAGGACGTGCGGCGCCGGGCACTCGCGGTGCTCTACGGCCTCAACACCCTGGGCGCCGTGGCGGGCGCCACCGCGTCCACCTTCCTGCTCTTCGAGGTGTTCGGCACCCGCACGACGCTGTGGCTGGCCACGCTGGTCAACGTGCTGGTCGCGCTCGTGGCGCGCTCGGTGGCGCGGAGTCTGCCCGAGTCCGAGCCGGACCAGGCGCGGGCCGCCCCCACCCCCGAGGACGCCAAGACACTCCCCCTGCCCCCGCGCGCCTTCGTCCTCACGGCGGCGGCCCTGGTGGGCTTCGCCTTCTTCCTCATGGAGATGGTGTGGTACCGGATGACGAGCCCCCTGCTGGGAGGCTCCACCTTCACCTTCGGCCTCATCCTGATGGTGGCGCTGGCGGGCATTGGCCTGGGAGGCGCGGCGTACGCGGCCTGGGGACAGACGCGTCCGGCCACCCTGCGAGGCTTCGCCCTGACGTGCATCCTGGAGGCACTGCTGCTCGCCGTGCCGCTGGCCCTGGGAGACAAGGTGGCGGTGCTCGCGACGCTGACGCGGCCCCTGTCCGTCTTCGGCTTCAGCGGCCTGGTGTTGAGCTGGACCCTGCTCGCCGCGCTGGTGGTGTTTCCCGCCGCCTTCGTCTCGGGCGTGCAGTTCCCCTTGTTGCTGGCGCTGCTGGGGCGGGGCGGCGAGCAGGTGGGCCGGCAGGTGGGCCTGGCCTACGCGTGGAACACCGTGGGCTCCATCGTGGGCTCGCTGGCCGGCGGCTTCGGTCTGCTGCCCCTGCTGACGGCCCCGGGCGTGTGGCGGACGGTGGGCGGGGTGCTGGTGGTGCTCGGCCTGGTGGCGGCGGGAATGTCCCTGCGCTGGGAGCAGGCGCCGCCCTCGCGGCTGCTCCCCTCGTTGTTCGCGGCCGCGCTCACCGTCGTCCTGCTCACGGCCGAGGGGCCCACCGCCGTCTGGCGGCACAGCGGCATCGGCGCCGGACGCAGTCGAGTGGAGACGGGCTCCACCCAGGAGTTGCACGATTCCTCATCGCGGCTGCGCGGCTCCTTGCTGTGGGAAGCGGATGGCGTGGAGAGCAGCGTGGGCATCCTCGGCACGGACGGCCTGTCCTTCCACGTCAATGGCAAGTCGGATGGCAACAGCGTGGGCGATGCGAGCACCCAGGTGATGGGTGGACTCATCGGGGCCCTCGCCCATCCGAATCCACGCCACGCCCTCGTCATCGGACTGGGCACCGGCAGCACCTCGGGCTGGCTGGGCTCGGTGCCGGGGATGGAGCGCGTGGACACGGTGGAGATCGAACCGGCCATCCTGGAGATGGCGCGCCAGTGCGCGGACGTCAACGAGCGCGTGCTGGACAACCCCAAGGTGAACATCATCTTCGACGATGCGCGCGAGGTGCTGCTCGCCTCCCACGAGTCCTACGACATCATCTTCTCCGAGCCCTCCAACCCCTACCGGGCCGGCATCGCCAGTCTCTTCTCCCGCGAGTTCTACCAGGCGGTGCGGCGGCGGCTGGCGCCCGGAGGCATCTTCCTGCAGTGGGTGCAGGCCTACGAGGTGGACGCACGCACGGTGCGCAGCATCTACGCCACCCTCACCTCCGAGTTCGGCGCCGTGGAGTCCTGGCAGACGCAGACCGGCGACCTCATCTTGATGGCCACCGCGGAGCCGTGGCGCCATGACCTGGAGCGCATGCGGGCCCGGGTGGCCCAGGAGCCCTACCGCCGGGCCCTGGCCACGACGTGGGAGACCACGGAGCTGGAGGGCGTCTTGTCCCACTTCATCGCGGGCCCGGCACTGGCCCTGCGCCTGTCCCAGGGACAGGAGGCGTTGATCAACACGGATGATCTGTCCTACGTGGAGTTCGCCTTCGCCCGCGGCGTGGGCCGCACGCACACGGGCTTCTCACCAGCGCTGTTGCGCCAGCTCGGCATCGACCTGGGCGCGGACCGGATGGAGGTGGAGCGAGGGACGGTGGACTGGCAGCGTGTGGAGGAGCTCCGGCTGCTCACCACGCAGTGGGACCCACCACGTCGGCCCGACCTGAACGCCAGCAAGCTCCAGGCCTACCGCGCCGTGTATGACGCCTATAACCGCCAGCAACTGCCCGGGGCGTTGAAGCTGTGGCAGCAGACGCAGGCGCAGCCCCGGGACATCATGGAGTTGCGGCTGGTGGGCGAGCTCCTGGTCCAGCGAGGCGATGAAGCCGCCCTGCCCCTCCTGGAGCAGCTGGAAGTCTCGCTTCCCTTCGATGCCAGGTCCCTGCGCGCCCAGTGGTTGGTGGGCAAGGACCGCCATGCCGAGGCCACGCAGTCACTCGAGAGCGCCTTCGCCGTGCTTCACCAGGTGCCCTGGGGCAGCAACAACCTGCTCGAACGGGCCATGGCCCTGAGCGAGAGCATCGCCCGGAAGGACGCCGCCCTGGGAGAGCGGTTGTGGAACGCGCTGGCCCGGCCCTTCTCCAACCACCGGGGGGAGAGCAGCCGCAAGCAGACGCGCCTGGTCCTGGCCACGAGCCTGGGATTTTCCCAACGGTGCGCCGAGGCCTTCGCGCCCTACGAGCCCCACGTCCCCTGGAACAAGTCCTTCCTGGAGAAGCGCGCGAGCTGCTACGTGGAAACCCACCACGCCCTGGAGGACGAGGCACTCGCGGACATCGCACGCTTCATCTCCACGGAGCCCCCCCCCCTGCTGGAGGATGGCGCGAACGCCCCACCCCCTTGAGGAGGGCGCTGCTTGGATTTATTCAAGCAAATCAAAACAACCGAGACATCTGTGATTGCACGGTGATTCATGCCAGAGTGGCTTCTTCCTCGTCGTCTCGGTTCATGGAGGAGAAGTCACCCATGGCGTTGAGCGAGAGCCTCCGGAGTCAGGGACAGCAGGAGGCGTCCCTGCTGGATGCGATTCGAACCGCCGACCGGGAGCTGACGCGTCACCCGGTGTTTGGCGACTCCAAGCGGATTCACGCGCTGGTGCTGGAGCGCTACAAGTTCGGTCTGGAGTTGTTCGCCGAGCGGCTGCCGGCGGTCGCCGCGCTGCTGCCCCCCCTCACGGAGGGAGGCGATGCACGAGCCCGGCGGCTGTACCGGGATCCGCTCGTGCGCAAGGTGATGGAGGCGGCCTTCAAGAAGCTCGAGCAGGGCGCGCTGGTGGCGCCCCAGGCGGAGCTGGAAGACATCCTCTCGCTGGCGGCCGAGGCCCTGAAGCGCACGGACATCGACGGGCCCTGCGAGGCGCGGATGAGCCGGCGCTTCCGGGTCGGACCGCGCCAGGACACCTGGGTGTGGAGCTTCGACCACGCCGAGGACCCCGTCCTGCGCGAGCTTCGAGAGGGATTCGACCGGGCCTTCTCCAGCCGGGGAAGCCGCCCCGGGCGCATCATCCAGCCGGAGCCGGAGCAGGTGGCGCGGCTCGATCGCGCCTGTGCCCTGCTGGCTCGGGTGCTGCCCGAGGTCGGTGCGAGCGTGCTCGGACACATCAGCTCCATCTGCCTCCTGGAGGTGGAGGTCGAGGGCGGGAAGATGATGTCCGCCTCGGGAGGAGACGGCATTCCCTCGACCGTCTTCATGTCGCCGGAGCAGTTGCGCAACCCCTGGGACGCCGCCGGACACCTCCTGCATGAGGGACTGCACCTCAAGCTCTTCGACGTCGTCCGCGCCCACACGCTCGTGGATCCCCACAGCGACCCGTTGGAGATTCCCTGGCGCGACATTCCCTGGCCAATGGTTCGCGCCATCTTCGCGTTCCACGTCTACGCGCACATCGAGCTGTACCGGGCCGCGGTCGACCAGGCGGACGCCGGGTTGCTCCGGGAGTTCGGCGAGCCGGGCAGCTACACGGACAACCGCCATGCCATGTCGGTGTCGCGCAACAACGAGAGCGTGCCGTATGGGCTCTCGGTGGATCGCACGCGCTTCCTCGGAAAGCACCTGCGCACCACCTGGGCCTCGCGGCTCACGCCCGAGGGTCTCCAGCTGACGCGCTGGCTGCAACAGTGCCTGGCTCCTTTCGTCGACTGGGACGCTTGAGGTGACACATGTCCTCGCAATGGCGCTACACGAAGACGCCGGACCTCAGGCTCCGCCCGCTGAAGGAGCATGGCTATCTGCTGGTGTTCACGCCCTCGCGCCCCCGGCTGCACTGGCTCAACTTGAATGCGTGGCTCATCTTCGAGCTCTGTGACGGCAAGACCGAGGAGCAGCTCCGTCAGGCCTACGTGGCCGCCGTCTCGCGCAAGCTCTCTCCCGAGGAGGCCTGGAGCCAACTCCAGGCCGGACTCGCCCAGTTGGAGAGGATCGATGTCGTAAGGAAGTCCGAAGCCAAGGAGGTGTACATATGAACGCCGAGAACCAGATCCAGACGCTCGAGTTCCTCCAGAAGCTGATGGAGCAGACCGAGATGCTCGAGGCCCCCGTCGTCACCCAGGGCTCCGCCCAGGAGCGCGACTGGCTGCCTCCTCACGCGCAGTTCGAGTAGCTCACCGGACGCCGCGGCCTTGAAGCTTCAGGGCCGCGGCGATGCCTGGGTGAGCGGAAGCTCCAGGGTGGATACGGCGCCCTTGCCCGGTCCCTCGCTCTCGAGGGTCAAGCGACCATCCAGGAGCAGTGCCGCCAACGCAGAGGAGGGAGCGGCAGTGCACCTCCTCCAGGGTCGAGGCCAGGGAGAGCGCTGCACGATGCATTCCACACGCAAACGCCGGGGGTGACCTCAGCAGCTCCGACATCCAGCTCTGGCCCACCGTCTTCGGCCAGCAGGCCGCGGAAGCGCTCAGGCCAGGCGGCGGCACGCCCCGCGCCCAACCGGTGAAGGAATAGCCCCATGCGAAAGGCTTTAGGAGCGTGTACGGGCGGCTGCATCTGCCCCTGAGCCGCGTCCTCCAATAAGCTCGCCGCTCCGGAGGAACACACCATGGAACGAACGAACAAGAACGGGCCATCCCAGCGTGGCACCGTGACGCTGCCCGATGGACGTGCACTGGCCTGGTCCCAGCATGGCACCGGTGCGCCGACCCTCCTCCTCATCCATGGCTGGTGCTGTGACCAGCGGTTCTGGGATGCGCAGCTCGAGTCCCTGTCCCGCGACTTCACCGTCGTGACGGTGGACCTGGCCGGCCACGGCCTGTCGAGCCGCCTCCCCGCGGGCTCCGCCCATCCCATCGACGCGATGGCTCGGGACGTCGTCACCGCCATCGAGCAGTTGGAGCTGCGCGAGCTCATCCTCGTCGGCCATTCGCTTGGTGGGCCGGTCGCGCTCGAGATAGCGCTCGCCAGACCGGACAGGTGCCGGAAGGTGATTGGCGTCGATACCTTCACCGATGCCGCCATGTACCGGCGCAGGCCACCCGCGGAGATCGCGGAGCGCTGCAACGCCTTCCGGGCGGACTTTCCGAAAGCGATGACGGCGCTCGTCCGCATGATCACGCTGCACGATGCGCTCGGTTACGGCGTGGCCGACTGGATCGCCGCCACCATGAGCGCACAAGAACCCGAGACCGCGGTGGCCGTGCTGGACGCGCTGCTGCGATGGGACATCGATGCGCGCTGGCCACTCCTCACCCGCCCCGTCGCGACGATCAACTCCGCGCCCCTCGTCCCGCTCATCCAGCCCATCGAAGGACTGGCGGGCCTGGAACTCGAGATGATGGAGCGCGTGGGCCACTTCCCGATGATGGAGGATCCTCGCGGCTTCGAGACCCGGCTGCGCCGGCTCATCGGCCGGGACTCCGCCGGGCCCACCTGAAGACCCGGCGGAACACCGTCCACCCGCTTACAACCTCACGAGCAGCGACCCGAGAGGAAGAGGGAAGCGTCGCGGCGCTTCAGAACCGGGTCCACTTCTGGGCGACCGTGCCGTTGCAGTCCCAGAGCTGCACCACGGTTCCCACGGCCGTGCCCGCGTTGGACACATCCAGACAGAGATTGCTCCCCAGCGCGCTGCGCACCTCTCCGCCGCTGATCGTCCATTTCTGCGCGGCCGTCCCGTTGCACTCCCAGATCTGGACCCGAGTGCCCGGCGTCGTGTTCGAGTTGGACACATCCAGGCAGCGGTTGGGAGCGAGGGCGCTGCGCAGTTCCCCACGGGAGGTCAGGAACCATTCCTGCGCGGCCGTGCCATTGCAGTTCCAGATCTGCATGGAAGTCCCCTGCGCCGAGTCGCCGTTGTAGACGTCCAGGCAGCGATCCACGGCCACCCCGCTGCTGAAGCGGGCGCGCGGGCTATAGAGCGACTCCGCGCCACGGGTGTCCCCATCGGACAGCCCATTGCGCTGCCCCAGACTCCCTCCCCCATCCTTGCGGACGATGGTGGGCCAGCCATTGGAGGAGAAGGCGTAGGCGTCGTAGTGCATGATGGAGCCATAATCGTAGGGGCCCAGGTCCATGCCATCCATTCCCTGCTGCGCGTAGGTCTGGAAGTTGTGCTCCGTTCCGGGCTGGATGTTGTTCCAATTGATGGCGATGTAGTTGTCCCGGTCGGCACGGCTCTGCTCGTGCCAGAGGCCCACGGCATGTCCGATCTCATGGATCGTGGCGCCCACGCCGCATCCATTGGCCAGGTTCACCCTCTGCTCGCCCCCCACCTTGCCGACGTACGAGCTACAGCCGGAGCCCGGCACGAACCGCACGTAGTCCGCTTCCGTCGTGCGCGGCTTGAAGCGCAAGGAGGTCTTGGATTGCCAGTGGCCGATGGCGGACGTCACCCGGCCGCTGTCGGGCAGGCTCGCATCGATGACGTAGGGGACGGTGCCCTCCGGCCAACGCGAGTAAGTGTTCGTCCGGCCCACGGACTGGCCGCTTCGGGTCGGCGCCTCCCGCAGGTCGAGCAGGATGTCTCCATCCAGTACGGCCATTCCGTCGATCTTCTCGTAGGTGACCGTCTGGAACCCGAGTCCCGGCAACGCCACCCGGGCGGTCACCACTTCACCTGCCTGTCCGGGGAAGGCCTGCTCATTCTCAGTGGAGAGACCACAGCCGCCCAGCAGCAGGGCGCTCAGCGCGGAAGCACTCATGGACAGACGGGCGAATCGATGATGACGGCTCATGTGGGTTGTACCTTTTCGTGGCGGCTCGGTTCGGGTCGAGCGTGAAAGAACCCTAGCGGGAGCCACGAAGAGGGGCTGTGATACGGGCCACACGATGGCCGTGGGCGCGATCACAGGATGAGCAAGGAGGCGGGACACGAGGAGCAGGCCCACGAACAGCGGGGCCGGACTGGGGTCCACATGGCCCGCCAGCATCCACCACCCGCACCTTCAGTGAGAGGCTGCCCACCACCAGGCCACTGAAGGACACCGGCCCCCCGTCGCCGCGGGGCAAGACCGTCCCGGCGGTGCACCAGCGTGGCGCACGGTCCCGAGGCTGCCCTCCTCGGCTCACGACAGAGCAACGCCCGTCAGGACGCCGGCTCGTGCCGATGCGGCGCGAGCCCGTCATACACACCAAGACAACCAAGATGCCGTCTCCCCCCTCTGGGAATCATGCTAAATTCTACTCGTTAGAGCAACGGCTCGAGGAGGAGAGATTGGAGATGCGCCACTTCTTCTCCATGACGACGGCCCTGGTGCTCATCATTCCCCTGGTGGCGGGAGCCGCGCTGCTACGGGTGTTCCAGATCTCCCAGGGGGAGCAGGCCGTCCTGCGTCGCTATGCACTCGTCACCGAGCAGACACTCCGCGCCGAGCGTCTGAACGCCGAAGGGGAGCGCCTGGCCCGGCTGAGCCGCTCGTACCTGCTCACACCCAACCCGGACATCATGAAGGAGGTGGACACCTCGCGCGCCCGGTTCGACGAGCTGGTACGACAGCTCGCCGCGGCCCACCTGGATGAGCAGGAGCGGGAGCTGATGGAGGAAATCTCCCGCGCCGACAAGCTCCTGCGGAGCATCGCCCGGGACCTGCACCTGCAGCGGGGCGCGGGCGTCCCCATCGATCAACTCCAGCCCCCCCTCACCGGAGAGTACCAGCTCCTGCGGGAGGCGTTGGATGAGACCCTGCAGGTGCTGCTGCGCCATGAGCGGGAGCGGATGAGCGCCCTGGAGTCCGAGGCCCATCAGGTGCTCGCCGAGTCGGGCGGGATGCGCCTGGTCGCGGTCGCCGTCGCCGTGCTCATGCTCGCGCTCCAGGCGGTGCTCGCGATGCGCGCACTGCACCGGCGGCGCCTGGCCCAGATCATGGCCGAGCGCAACGCGGCGGAGCGCGCCGCCTCGGAAGCGCGCTACTCCGGCATCGTCTCGCTCGCCGCGGACGCCATCATCACCGTGGACGAAGCCGGGCGCATCACCCTCTTCAACGCGGGAGCCGAGGCCATCTTCGGCTACCGCGCCCCCGAGGTGCTCGGGCGTCCCCTCGACGTGCTGATGCCCGAGCGCTTCCGGGAGCGGCATCACCAGTTCATGCGGACGTTCCTCGACAAGGGCCTCCAGGCGCGGAGGATCGGCGAGCGCCAGCGCGTCCACGGCCTGCGCAAGAGTGGCGAGGAGTTCCCCATCGACGCGGCCATCTCCGGACTCGAGGTGGAGGGCAGGCGGACACTCACCGTCATCCTCCGGGACATCTCCGAGCAGAAGCGGGTGGAGGAGGAGCAACGCTTCCTGGTGAGCGCCGGAGAGCTGCTCTCCTCCACGTTGCTGGACTCCGAGCGCACGCTCTCGCGCGTCGCCCAGCTCGCCGTGGAGAGGCTGGCCGACTGGTGCCTCGTCTACCTGTGGGACGAGGGCCGGGTGCGCCTGTCCGAGGTCGTCCACCGAGACCCCGCCCAGCGGCAGACGGCCTCGCTCCTGCGGAGCTTCCCACTGGACTCCCGCCGCGCCTTCCTCGCACGCGAGGTGCTGGTCCAGTGCAAGCCCCTGCTCCACTCCCACGTCTCCGCGGAGCAGCTCGCGGCCCAGGCCCAGAGCGACGATCACCTGCGCCTGCTGCGGCGACTCAACGTGCGCTCCTTCATGGCCGTTCCCCTGGTGGTCAACGAGCGGCTGTTGGGAGCCCTCACGTTCATCTCCTCGGACTCCGGCCACGTCTACACCCCGAGGGATCTGGAGTTCGCCGAGCAGTTGGGCCGCTACTCCAGCCTGGCCCTGGAGAACGCCCGGCTCTACCAGTCCGCGCGGGACGCCACCCAGGCGAGGGACAGGATCCTGGGCGTCGTCGCCCATGATCTGCGCAGCCCGCTGCAATCCATCCTCCTCTCATTGCCGCTGCTGCAACGGCGGGCCGCGATCCCAGGCGGGGTGAACGACGAGCACCAGGGAAAGCTCCTGGAGAGGCTCTCCACCTCCGCCCATCGGATGAACCGGATGATCGAGGATCTGCTGGACGTGGCGCGCGTGGAGGCGGGGCAGCTCTCCATCCGCGCGAGCCCCCAGCCCACCGAGCCGCTCCTGCACGAGGCGCTCGACACGGTCCGGTCCCAGGCCCGGGAGGTGCAACTCGTGCTCGAGCCCCCTGGCAGCCTGCCGCCAGTGCTCGCCGATCGGGACCGGTTGCTGCAGGTGTTCTCCAACCTGCTGGGCAACGCGCTGAAGTTCACCCCCTCGGGGGGAGAGGTCCGGGTGGGGGCCCACACGGAAGACGGGCAGGTGGTGTTCTTCGTGAAGGATACCGGCCCCGGACTCACTCCCGAGGCCCGGCAGCACCTCTTCGAGCGCTTCTGGCAGGCGAACCACGGAGATCGCCGGGGAGCCGGACTCGGGCTGTCCATCGTCAAGGACATCATCGAGGCCCACGGAGGGAGGATCCACGTGGAGAGCGAGCAGGGCCACGGCAGCTCCTTCTTCTTCTCCGTGCCCATCGCCCTCAACACGGCCCCCTCGCCCCCGGGCCCCGTGAACACCGTCGGCCCCTTCTGAGCGGGCACTCGGCTCAAGGGGGCGTCGTGATGCGGCAGATGTCCGACACCTCCAGCCCTCGCGCCCGTGCCCAGTCGAGCAGCGCGGCGTCCGCACGGAACACGGGCTCCATCGCCCAGCCCGGCGGCACGTTGCCGGAGTAGCCATTGATGGTGGGAACGCCCCGCTCGAGGGCGGCCCACATCGCGTCGATCTGATACTTCCACGAGGGCGCGCGCTCCTCGGCCGGGCCGTAGAAGAAGCTCTGGCAGCCAGGCCCCACCCGTGCCGCCAACCGTTGCACGTCCGCGCGCGCCGCCACCGGGTCGAAGGTGCTCCCATTCACGCCCTGCTCGAGCAGACACACCCCGCCCAGCACCAGCACCCCCCACGCCCTGCCCTCGCGCGACAGACGCGACAGGAAGAGGGCCAGCCCCACGGAGGCCGGCAGCAACAACCAGATGCCCATCCGACAGACGGCCCGGATCGCGCTGGCGCCCGGGACGCCGTGGAACACCAGCCACCAGGGCGTGAACCCCCCCCGGTAGCGCGTGGCGATCAGGACGGTGACGAGCACCCCCCCCAGCAGCAGCCTCACGGCCGCGCGCTCCCGGGCGCGCCACAGCCCCGCCCCCGCCAGCACCAGCGTCAGCACGCCCACTCCCACCCGGTGCTCCCCCTCCACGGGAAGGCGCGTGAAGGACTTCAGCCCGCCCATCCAGCCGTAGAGCCAGCTCGTGTCGCCCATGTGGAACCAGGTGGCGAAGCGCGGCACCATGCCTTCCGCCTCGCCGAAGGAGCGCGGCCCCACCTCCCGCATCGCCGCCAGGCTGTGCTGGACGATGGGCAGCAGGGCCACCAGCCCCACCACGCCCCACAGCAGGAGCACCGGCCCATGCACACGCAAGCCCCGCCACAGCCGGGCGCGGGTGTCGGAGAAGCCGAGCGCGACGAGCCCGGTCAAGGCGAGGAAGAAGCCCAGGAACCAGCCCCAGTAGAAGCCGGCATAGAGCTGCGCCACGCAGGAGGCCACCAGCAGCGCGCCCCATGCGGCTCCCGCCCGGCGCGACGTCTCGGGGCGAGTCAGGGCGAGCAGCGCCCCCACCGCGAGCACGCTGTAGAACTGCGGCAGCAACTGGGGGTGGTTGGTCTGATGGATGCGCGAGGCCCCCGCGGCGAAGAGCACCGCGCCCACCATCGCCGCGATCGCGGACGCTCCGAACCCCCGGCGCAGGAGCCACAGGGCCGCCAGGAAGTTGAGCGAGGTGACGGTGAACTCCCAGAACTGGAAGGCCGTGTCGGGCGGCAGGCCCACGGCACGCCAGAGCGCGTACAACGGCAGCACGCCCAGCAGCGGATCCGAGTAGGCGATGGTGTTGGTGGCCGGGTGGAAGAAGGGCGCGTCCCAGAAGCGCGCGTGCGCGGCGTCCCCACGCAGGTAGCGGAAGCCATGCTCGAGGACGTAGTGCACGAAGCGCGCGTCGCCCTCGTCCCCCTGGGTGAGCCGCAGGCCCGACAGCCACACCGCATGGTGCGCCAGCAGCAACGCCAACACCCAGCCCACGAGCCCCCAGAGCAGCGGGGAGTTCCAGCGGGAAGGAGCTTCAACGGGGCGCGGGACGGGAGTCGACATGGCGGGTGCGCACACCGTTAGCACCTTCGGGGGCCCTCGCGGGCTACTTCAGCGACAAATTCCGCATGACCCCAGCGCCTTCGTGACAGGGATTGGCGGCCAGTCCAGAACCGTCTGGGTTTACGAGGAAGCGGTAGTTTTCCCGCATCGGAACTGTCATTCCGGGGGTGCGCGTGAAATCAGCCGGGAGTGCCGTGATTCGTCACAGGGTCCGACGAAAAGAGGCACTCCGTCCCCCGACCTTCAGGAGGAAGTGAATGCTCCTCCGAGGAGGCTGGCTGCTCGCCTGCTCTGGCACGGCTCATGATGAAGAGGCCCGCCGGCACACGAAGTCCGACCCCCTGAAGAGACGCGGTCGGTGACCGCGCGGGATTCGTGTCGCCGAAAGCACCTCCACACAGGAGTCATCAACGATGAGACAAGGATTGAGCCGATGGCAGCCCCTGCTGCTGTCCTGGCTGGGCATCATGGAATGGGCGGGGAGCGCGAAGGCGGAGGGCGGAGCAACCTCCCCCGCCGTCGTGGAGCAGAGAGCGAGGCATGGCAGGATTTCGATGGGAAGCTCCCACGCGCTGGCGGTGACGGCGAATGGAACCGTGAAGACCTGGGGTATCAACTCTATCACCACCGATACGCTCGAGGTGGGAGCCAGCGCGAGTCAAATCTGGTCCGTGGCGGTGGATCGCCTCTCGGGCATCACCTCGGTCAGCGCGGGCCATGAGCACAGTCTGGCATTGCATCAGGATGGGACGGTCTGGCTCTGGTACGGCAACAGCCCCGCCCAACCCCCGGCTGGCCCCTCCGGCCATCTGGCCCCCGTCCGCATCACCTCCCTGACGAACGCGACGGCGGTCGCGGCCGGAAATTCCTTCTCGGTGGTACTCCGCCAGGATGGAACCGTCTGGGCATGGGGGAGCAACTCCCACGGCCAGCTCGGCGATGGCACCACCCTCGACCGGCACGCGCCGGTGCAGGTGCAGGGCCTCACGAACGTGGTGGCCATCTCGGCCAGCTCCGGTGAGCACAGTCTGGCCTTGCGCCAGGATGGGAGCGTCTGGGCCTGGGGCGCCAATGGGTCCGGCCAGGTGAAGGGAAGCAATCCGGCCACCGTGCTCACCACGCCGACGCAGGTCGAGGGACTCTCCGACGTGGTGGCCATCTCCGCGCGGGACGAACAGGTGCTGGCGCTGCGGCAGGATGGCTCGCTGTGGGGTTGGGGCAACAATGACCAGGGCACGTTGGCAACCGGCTCGGATGTGCGGCTGACGCCCGTGCTCCTGGGCGGACTGAGTCACGTGACCGCCCTGAGGGCCAGCAACTCGCACGTGCTGGCCCGACGCCAGGATGGGACCGTGTGGTCCTGGGGCGACAACGCCCAGGGCCAGCTCGGAGATGCCACGGCCTACGTCCGTGAGACCCCCACCCAGGTGCCGGGTCTGACAGACGTAGCGGCCCTCGGAGCTGGCACCTACCACGCGATGGCGGTGTGCACGGATGGCTCCGTGTGGACCTGGGGATACAACCCCTATGGTCAACTCGGGGATGGAACGCTGCTGAACCGGACCACGCCGGCGCCCGTGGCTGGCCTCCAGGGAGTGACGGCCGTATCGACCGGCAGTGACCTGGCCTTCGCCCTGCTCGCCAATGGGGAAGTCCATGGCTGGGGGGCGAACAGAAGCTCGCGGCTCGGGGATGGCTGGGCCTCCACGCACGCCATTCCTGGCAACGTGCTGCCGCCCGCCAGCATTCAAGTGACGCCGTAGTCAGGGCTGGACAATTTCCCGGGCTTGGGATGATGGGAGTCCGCATGGAGACCCAGGATCCCGAGCCCATCTTCCCGCAGGAACTGCGAGACGCCTGGCCCGCGCTCTCCCGCGATGAGCGGGTGGAGAGCTTCAAGCTGGTGCCCCACGCCACCGCGGACGACTTCTTCCTGTCGCTCTCCGCGCAGGAGCAGGCGGACCTCATCCTCGCGCTCGGGCCGGGGGAGCGGCGCACCTGGCTGCGGCTGCTCGCCCCGGATGACGCCGTGGACGTCATCCAGGCCACCCCGCCCGCTACCCGCGACGCCCTCCTGCGCGAGTTGGACGACACCACGCGCCGCGAGGTGCATGCCCTGCTCGCCTACGCCGAGGACAACGCGGGTGGATTGATGAATCCCCGCTTCGCGCGCGTGCGGCCGGAGATGACCATCGACGAGGCCATCAGCTACCTGCGCCGGCAGACGCGCGAGAAGGTGGAGACCGTCTATTACGCCTACGTGTTGGATCCCCAGCAGCACCTGCTCGGCGTGGTGTCCCTGCGCCAGCTCTTCCAGTCCGCCCCCGACAAGCGCGTGGAAGACGTGATGAGCCGCGACCTCGTCACCGTCTCCGAGGACACGGATCAAGAGGCGGTGAGCCGCCTGTTCGCCTCGCAGTCGCTCATGGCCATCCCCGTGGTGGACGCCGAGCGGCGCATGAAGGGCATCGTCACCGTGGACGACATCGTCCAGGTGGTGCAGGAGGAGGCCACCGAGGACATCCAGAAGGTGGGCGGCATGGAGGCCCTGGACGCGCCCTACTTCGAGGTGAGCTTCCCCTCCATGCTCAAGAAGCGCGCCGGGTGGCTGCTCGTGCTGTTCCTCGGCGAGATGCTCACCGCCACCGCCATGGGCTACTTCGAGGAAGAAATCGCCCGCGCCGTGGTGCTCGCGCTCTTCGTGCCCCTCATCATCAGCTCCGGAGGCAACTCGGGCAGCCAGGCCACCACGCTCATCATCCGCTCGCTCGCGCTCAACGAGGTGCGGCTGCGCGATGGGTGGCGCGTGGCCCGACGCGAGGTGCTCGCCGGCGTGGCCCTGGGCGCCATCCTCGGCGGGGTTGGCATCGTGCGCATCCTCGTGTGGCAGCACTTCTTCGGCTCCTACGGAGAGCACGCCGTCCTGGTGGCCCTCACCGTGGGCCTGTCCCTCGTGGGGGTGGTGACGTGGGGAACCCTCTCCGGCTCCATGCTCCCCTTCGCCCTGCGCCGCCTGGGGTTCGACCCGGCAAGCGCCTCGGCCCCCTTCGTGGCCACCCTCGTGGACGTCTCCGGACTTGTCATCTACTTCACCGTGGCCAGTCTCCTGCTGCGAGGAACCCTGCTCTGACGCTATCCAGGGTGGTTCCTACCCCCGGAGGACACATCCATGAGCACGAGCACCCTCACCAGTGAGCTGTGGGCCCCCCAGACCCGCACCAACCCCCTGCCCTTCTACGCACGCATCCGCCAAGAAGCCCCCGTCGTGCGGATGATCGATCCGTACTTCCAGACGCCCGTGTGGATCGTCACCCGCTACAAGGAGGCCGTGGAGCTGCTGAGGGACAACCGCTTCACCAAGGATCAGGACAAGCTGCCCGAGAACTCGCCGTCACGGCGCATGCGCATCGACTCGCTGGCGGCCATCAACCAGCACATGCTCTCGGCGGACCCGCCGGACCACACGCGCCTGCGCACCATCGTCTCCAAGGCCTTCACCCCACGCCGCGTGGAGGAGCTGCGCCCGCGCGTCACCGCCATCGCCCAGCGCCTGCTGGATGAAGCCTGGCCCCAGGGCAGCATGGATCTGCTCGACTCCTTCGCCTTCCCCCTGCCCGTGACGGTCATCGCCGAGATGCTCGGCGTGCCCGCGGAGGACCAGGACCAGTTCCGCGAGTGGACGAACATCATCATCAACCCGCCGGTCAACGGCGACGTGGGGCCCCTGCAGAAGGCCGGCATGCAGTTCCTCCAGTACTTCCAGCAGCTCATGGCCCGGCGCCGGGCCGAGCCGCGCGATGATCTGCTCACCGCGCTCATGACGGCGGAGGAGCAGGGAGACCGGCTGTCGCCTACGGAGCTCGTCAGCATGCTGTTCCTGCTGCTGGTGGCCGGCCACGAGACGACGGTGAACCTCATGGGCAACGGCGTCTGGGCGCTGCTCAAGCACCCCGAGCAGCTCGAGCGGCTGCGCGCCAATCCCGCCCTCATCGATTCCGCGGTGGAGGAGATGCTGCGCTACCGCGGCCCGGTGGAGACCACCACCTACCGCTGGGCGCTCCAGGACACCGAGCTGTACGGCCAGGTGATTCCCGCGGGAGAGGCGGTGCTCGCCTCGCTGATGGCGGCCGATCATGATCCGGCGCAGTTCCCCGAGCCCGAGCGCTTCGACATCACCCGCGAGCCCAACCGGCACATCGCCTTCGGCTTCGGCATCCACTTCTGCCTGGGCGCGCCCCTGGCCCGGCTCGAGGCCACCGTCGCCCTCAACCTGCTGCTCGAGCGCATGCCGCGCCTGCGCCTGGCGGTGGACGAGCGCGAGCTGCGCTGGCGCGAGGGCATCCTCGTGAACGGCCTGCAGCGCCTGCCCGTGGCCTTCTGAGCGCTCGGCCCCGCGCGTTCATGACAGGATGGACGACGCGTATGTCCATCCCCTGTCCCTACTGCCAGCACCCCTTCCCGCCCGGCGCCCAGTCCTGTCCGGGCTGCGGCGCCTCCCTGCTGCTCGAAGCCGTCCCGGGCGGCACCCAGCCCGTGTGCGCCGTGCACCCCACGCTGCGCGGGCTCGGCACCTGCTCCCGCTGTGGCACGTTCGCCTGTGCCCGGTGTCTGCGGGCCGGTCCCCAGGGAGAAACGCTCTGCGTCCGCTGCCACCAGTTGGAGCCGGACGCGCCCCTGCCGTGGGACCAGCGCGAGGAGCTGGGCATGTGGCGCGCCTTCTGGAAGACGCTCGGCCAGGTGCTCCTCCACCCGGGCTGCTTCTCCCAGGCCCGCGCCGAGGGCCGCACGAGCGACTCCCTGCTGTTCACACTGCTGTGCTCGCTGCCCGCCTGCTTCATGACGGGCCTCACCTACATGCTCATCTTCACCGCCATGCCGTGGATGATGGAGGCCCTCCCGGACCCGAACCCGTCCACGGGCGATGGCTCCGGACTGGCGTTCATGCGCTGGATGGGGGTGGGCATGTTCGTGGCCACCACGCTGCTCGGGCCCCCGCTGTCCGTGCTCATGACCCTGATGGGCGCGGGCGTGGATCACCTCGTGCTGCGCGCGGGCGGCGTCACCCGGCCCTTCAACGTCACGCTGCGCGCCCACTCGCTCTCCGAGGCCGCCTGGGCGCTGGGGATCGTGCCCCTCATCGGCACGCAGGTGGCCCCCGTCTGGGCGCTGGTGTCGCGCTTCTTCGCCTACCGCGGACTGCACCGCACGACGACCGGCACGGCGCTCGCCGGGACACTGCTCGCGCCCCTGGCCACCTGCTGCCTGTGCGGCGGAGGCTATATGGCCCTGATGCTCGCCATCTTCGGCCTCGCCGCCCAGAAGTAGGTGACGCGGAGCGGGAGGGGCTCAGGGCACCGAGCCCGCCGCGGTGGCCTGGGAGGCCCCCGCCGAGAAGCCCAGCACCGGCAGGGGCAGGCCCACGCCGAAGAAGAGGTAGCCCCGGTCGCGGAACACGTTGTAGCCGTAGCCCACCTGCACGAAGTCCCGGAAGAGCGCGAGCGTCACGGCGGCGCCCAGCTCGGGCGTGCCATCCTTGTCGAAGTCCAGCGCGGACAGGTTGGCGCCAATCCCGGGCGTCAGCACGTTGTTCCAGAAGCCGCTCGTGCGCGAGGCGCTCTTGAAGAGCACGCTGTAGGCGGGAGCCACCTGGAAGCGGCTGGTGGAGGAGCCCCCCATGTCCCGGGGCTGCTGGGCGAAGATGAGGCCCACCACCGTCTCCAGGTGCACGAGCACCCGCTGCATCTGCAGGTGCCGCACCTCCAGCTCCTGGGCGGGGCGCTCGCCGCGCCGCAGGGCGAACTTGAGCACCACGGTGTCTCCCTCCGCGCGCCGTCCCGCGTCCGCCAGATCCAGGGTGGTGCGCTCGGGGAGCTCCTCCAGGGCGAGCCGGAGCACCTGCGCGCCCAGCTCCAGCGCCGCGGTATGGGTGGACTGCGCGCCCGCGAGCGTCTGGAACACGGACGTCAGCGTCTGGAGCACGGAGCCCACGTCGGTGGTGAAGGTCTGACGGCACTCGGTGAGCTGCTTGAGCAGCCGCTTGCCCACCTCGTCCAGGCCCGCGGCCTGGGCGTTGAGCGCGGTGAGGAGCACGGAGAACTGCTCGACGCTCTGGCGGGTGCGCCGCGCCGCCTCGTCCAGGTCCTCGTTGGTGCCGATGAGGAAGTCCGCCGAGGAGGTCGTGCTGGGGGGCGCGCGGTACTTCGCCGCGAGCCCATCCATGAAGGCGCCGTAGGACTCGAGCTGGGCCCGGGTGGCCTCCGCCGTCGTCCGGAGCCGCTGGGTGGTGGGATCCGTTCCCCGCAGGAAGGCGTCCAACTGCTCGCGCAGCGCGACGACACACCCGCGCGTGCTGGAGAAGAGCTGGGCGAGCCGCTCCCGCGCCTCGGGCCCGAGCGCCCCGGAGAAGCGGCGCGACTGGATGTCGCGCGCGAGCTGATCGGCCTGGCGCAGCTGCGCCTTCTGCTCCTCGGTGAGGAGGATCTTGAAGCGCTCGATGTCCACGCGGCCCTGGGGCTCGTAGGTGTCGAAGTTGGGCAGGTGGATGGGACGGCTGCCCTCCCCCCGCGTCGTCACCCAGACGCCCATCTGCACCGAGACGCCCTCCTGACGCAGCACCTCCTCCAGCTCGCCGCGCAACCGCCGCGCCTCGTCCGTGCCCACCTGGGTGATGGTCGCGTAGAGCTGCTCGATGGAGGCCCCCGCGTTGCGCTCCAGGGCGACGTTGAGGGACTCGCGCAGCCGGGCACGCCGGGGGTCTCCGCCGGACAGGGAGCGATTGGCGTACTCCATGACCTGGAGCGAGGACCTTCCCCACTGGCGATAGGCCTCCTGCAGCTTCGCGTTCGCCGCGGGCGTCCCCCCCTCCCGGGCCCACTCCGACAGCGCGTCCTCCAGGGGCTTGAGGCCCGCCCCCGCCCCCTCGTTCAAGAAGGACTGGAGCTGGAGCAGATCCTGGATGAGCTCCTGGCTGGAGGTGCCCGGCGCCGAGGCCCGGATGCGCTCGAGCAGCGCGGCGCGGTCCACCCCGATGTTCAACGTGCTGCTGATGTCGACGATGGCGACCCCCGGCCCCGCCACGTGGGAGGCCCCGTCGAGATCCCTCTCCTCGATGCGCAGCAGGGTCTGCGCCGGGGCCGACGCCGCGCCCAGGGACACCGTCAGGGCCCACGCCCGGAGCAGCGCCCTCATGGCAGCACTTCCGCGCGCATGTAGGCCAGGTTCACCCGGAAGTTGTCCGCCGTCTCGCTCGAGGAGATGACGTCCTGGATGGCGTCCCCCAGCGACAGGACGAAGGCGCGCGCCTCCCCACCGAGCACCGCCTGCTTCAGCCCCGCCGTGCTCTCCTTGAGCTGGGCGATGTCGGCCTCGATGGCCGACAGGTCCCGCGCCCAGATGACCCAGCGCGGCTGGTGTTCCGTTCCCGCGAACATCCCCGCCTTGGACACCAGCGCCTCCCGATCGGGACCGCTCCCCAGCACGACGAAGAGGACATGGGGCCGATCATGCACCCACTGGCGGAAGAGATGGCTCGCCGCCTGCGCGTCGTCGAGCGGCAGGACGGTGGTCTTGCGGAACTCCATGGCGTGTTCCCTTCGGTGAATGAACGGCCAGGGAAGACTCTACCGCCAGCCACCCCGACATTTCCCACCGGGCTCCCCCTTCCAGGGCCTCATTTCCGCAGCCGACGGCGGGCCCGCTCCCGGGCGGCCTCCAGCGCCGAGTCCATTCCGGACTCCTCCCGGGGACGCTCCGACTCGGGCGAGGCAGAGGGGGGCGGCGCTCGCGGAGCCGCGTCCGCCCTCGTCCGCTCCAGCGGCCCCCCAGGAGGGCTCGCCGTCGCCGCCACGGAAGGGGCCGTCCGAACGGGCCGGAGCCTCGGCGCCGACAGGAAGCGGCGCGCGGCCACCTCCGCCAACAGCGCCACCAGCGCCAGTCCCACCAGCCACGGCGCGAGCGCCACCCGGCCCTCGGACTCGGGCGCGCGGGCGAAGAGGCCCGTCAAAGACAGGCGCTCCTCCCCTCCACTCACGGAGGCCAACCCGCGCAGCACCTCCAGCCCTCGTTGGGCGCTCCCGGGCTCGAACTCGGGCGCGTAGGGCAGCGTCACCGGGGGCGCGCGCAGCGCCCGCGTGCCCAGCTTCACCACCGGGTGCCACGTGCCGCTGCCCGGCAGCGTGTACTCGGCCACCACCCGGTCCTCGTCCTCCCACCGCATGGGCAATTCCACCGGAGCGCCTCGTCCGTCCCCCGGCAACAGCATCAGCGTGGGCAGCGCTCCCGGCAACGGCGCGTCCGGCGCGAAGTCCAGCGTCACCCGCAGCCGGTCTCCCCGCCGCTCCGAGCGCGCCACCGCCTCGTCCGCCCCGCCCGCGCCCCCCATCGTCCAGCGCACCATGCCCTCGAGCGCCGCGCGCAGGCCGCTCCAGGTGCGCAGCTCGCCCGTGTACTCGCCGTCCACCTCCGTCAGGAAGGCCACCACCCGCCCCGCCCCTCGCGGCCACAGCGCCAGCACCGGCGCCGCGTTGTCGTCCAGCGTGCGCAGCGCCACGCTCGCGCGCGGCTTGAGGTAGGTGAGGTTGTAGCCCCCCACCTGGGGCAGCCCCAGCGCCGGCAGACGCCCGAGCAGCGGCAGGTCCGGCGCGGCCTCGAGCGAGACGGGCGTGTCCACGAAGGTGGCCCGCGCCACCGCGAGCGTCTCCTGGCTGAAGATGCGTGGCAGGCTCGTCGCGTCCTCCGCGAAGTAGACGCGGCCCCCGCCCCGGGCGGCGATCTCCTTGAGCAGCGGCGCGTCCGAGTCCTTCTCCGTGCCCAGGCCGATGACGGACACCGTCACCTTCTGGCGCCGCAGCTCGTCCAGCGTCCTCAGGTAGTCGTCCGGCTCCACCGAGTCCGCCGCGTCCGAGAAGAGCAGCACGTGCCGGGTGGGCTGGCGGCTGCTCAGCACCTGCTCCCGCCCCACGCGCAGCGCCTCGCCCACGTAGATGCCGCCGCCACCACTGAAGCCCCGCGCCACCTCGTCCAGCGGCAGTCCCTTGGACACGGGACTCATCGGGAAGAGCTCGTGCGACTCGGTGTCCACCATGTGCACGGACACCTCGTCCTTCTCGTTGAGCAGCGTGAGCGCGCCCACCACGCCCTCGGCCGCCAGCTCCATCTTCGTGCGCCCGTCGGGCACCTGCGCGCCCATGGAGCAGCTACAGTCCATCAACACGCTCATGGCCACGGCCGAGCGGCGCTGCTCCTCGCGCATCTCCAGCGACACCGGCAGCAGCGGCTCCACCGGCGAGCGGCGGTAGCCCCCTTCCGCGAAGCTCGAGCGGCCGCCCGTCATCACCAACCCCCCACCCGCCTGCTCCACGTAGGCGGCCAGGGCATGCAGTCCGGACTCGCCGAGCCGGTTCGCGTCCACGTTCTCCAGCACCAGCGCGCCCACGCCCT
Source organism: Cystobacter fuscus (assembly GCF_002305875.1). Lineage (NCBI taxonomy): Bacteria > Pseudomonadati > Myxococcota > Myxococcia > Myxococcales > Archangiaceae > Cystobacter > Cystobacter fuscus. The sequence goes on from NZ_CP022098.1 coordinate 11,189,090, forward strand.
CCAGCGCGTCGAGCGAGAGGGCGAAGGGCGCGCGCACCTCCAGCGTCAGGCCCGCCGAGCGCAGCGCCTGGGCGAGCGTGCCCTGGGGCGCGTCCGTGAGCAGCATCACCCGGGGAGGCCCCTCCACCCGCAGCACCGCCTGGCCCACGTCGTTCTCCACCACCCCGTCCCCGGGCGCCTCCACCACCAGGCGGTAGGCCGCGAGGCCCGGCGCGTCCACCAGGTCGCGCAAGGGCAACAGGTTCGAGCCCGCCTGGAAGTCGAAGGGCCCCCGGAGCAGCACCCGGCCATCGCGCTCCAGGCGCACCGTGCCGGTGACGGGCGCCGTCGCCTGGACCACCCCCGTCATCTGGAAGGGCTCGCGCGCCGTCACCGAGGCCGGGGCCTCCAGCGCGACGACGGCCAGGTCGAGCGGTGCGTCCTCGCGCGCCACCTGGCGGAAGTCCACGGCGAGCCCCCGGGCCGCCAGCCTCCGCGCCGCGCCCCGCGCATCCTCCCCCGTGGCCCGCCCATCGGACACCACCAACACCCGGCCCGTGCGCCCGGGTGGAATCAGCGCCCCCGCCGCGTCCAGCGCCGCCGCCACATCCGACGCCTCCGCGTCCACCGGTCGGGTGAAGCCGCCAAAGCGGCCCGTCTCCGCCAGCGGCTGCTCCACCCGCGCCTCGCGCCCGAAGGAGATGACGCCCACCCGATCCCCCGCTCCCCGCTGCTGCTCCAGCAATCCCACCCACTCCGAGGCCAGACGCCCCGCGTCCGCCGGCATGGAGCGCGAGCGGTCCACCACCACCACCACGTCGCTGCCCGCGTGGCGCAGCACCCACCCGGGGCCGGAGAGCGCCCCCAACACGAGCAGCAACAGTGCCCAGCGCAGCACCATGGGCGGCCCCGGACGCCGGCCCCGCTTCCACAGGAAGAGGCCCAGCGGCACGAGGAGGATCCACACCTGGGGCAGGGAGAAGCTCATGCCGCCTCCACGCGCCGCGTGAGGAAGAAGTCCGCCAGCAACGCCGCCAGCAGCACCCACAGCGGCCAGCGCTCACGGCCCTCGGAGGCCGCCTGCCCCGCATCATTATTATGTTCCTCGGAAGCGGGCCGATCTCCCGCACCGCGCCCCCGCAGGTCCGACTCGCGGGCGTCCAGCGGCAGCACCTCCACCGCGTCCACCGGCTCGCCCTCGCGCACGAGCGTGTAGCGGCCCGGAGACTCCGGAGCGGGCAGGCTCAAGGCCCCCGCGCCGAACAGGAGACGCTCCGACTCGGGGCCCTTCAGCGTGTAGCGCGCCCCCGCCCGCGTCACCACCGCGAGCGGCTCGCCGAGTGGAAACTGCCGCCGGGCGAAGCCCTCGCGCGCACGCCGCGCCTCGCGCACCACGTTGCCCAGCAACACCGGCCAGGCGGAGGTGCGCTGCACGTTGGAGCGCGACAGGTCCACGTTGAGGTGCACCCGGCCCTCCTCCTCCGAGACGAGCACCGCCTCGCCCGCCGTCATCAGGGGCCGGCCCGGAGGTGCCTCCGCCCCGGCCGCCCAGCGCACGCCGCCCAGTTGCACGTCGTCCAGCAAGGGGTGGCCCTTCTCCGCGAAGAAGGGGCCCACGAAGGTACGCACCGCGCCGCCCGCCCCCACCGTCACCCCCGCGTCCGAGCCCCTCGGCCCCACGACGAGCGCCCCCTCGCCCGAGCCCACCTCCACCCCGGGCACCACGGAGAAGAAGCGCTCCAGCGCCGAGCGCACCGGCGCCTCCAACCCCTCGGCCCACGCCACGCGCAGCGGACGCTCCGCCGCGGGCGGCAGCCGCACCACCCCGTCCTCGGGCAGCGCGTCCGGCGGCAGGGACACCTCCACGTCTCCCGCGCCCTCGAAGGTGAAGCGCAACGTGGCCGCGCCCTCCTCGGGCAGCCGCACCCGCTCGCGCCGCTCCGTGCCCTCCACCGCGCCCGGCCCGGGCCTCGCCACCACGCGCACCTCCGTCTCCTCGGGGCCCGTGCCCCAGCGCGCCACCCGCAGCGTCACCGTGGCCGTGGAGCCCTCGTCCCGGCGCCACGCGGACACCAGCCCCACGTTGTCCCGGGGCGCGCCCAGGGCCGTCCACCGCACCGAGTCCGGCACGGCCACTCCCGGGCCGGGCGGCGCATCCGTGAGGAAGTGCACGCGCTGGTCCGGGCCCGCCAGCTCCTGGGCCCAGCGCAGCGTGGGCGCCACGTCATGGTCCGCGCCGAGCGCCCGGAAGGACTCCAGCGCGGCCAGCGCCCGCGAGGGCTCCGCCTCCGGCCCCGCGAGCACCCGGGGGACTCCCCCACTCACCAGCACCGTCACCCGCGTGGCCCGCGCCTCCTCCACCCGCCGGGCCGCCTCCGCGCGCACCCGCTCCACCCCGGACACCCCGTCGGCGCCCCGCGCGGACAGGGACAGGCTCCCATCCACCACCAGCACCAGGTGCCGCGTCCGCTCGCGCTCGCCCCACCGCACGTCCGCGAGGAACAAGGCCGCGGCCACCACCGCCAGCACCTCCAGCATCAACGAGGCCTCGCGGGTGAAGCGCTCGAAGCGCGGGCCGGCCTCGGCGCGGGGACGGGGCGTGCGCCAGAGGAACAGGGCACTCACCACCACGGGCTTCTGCTTGCGCCGCAGGAAGTACGCCGCCACCAGCGGCACGAGCGCGCCCAGGGCCAGCAGTCCCCAGGGAGAACCGAGGCTCATGCGCCCCCCTCGGGGGGAAAGAGGGGCCGCAGCGCTCCGGCCACGAGCGCCTCCAGGGCCTGGTCCGCGCGCAGCACCAGGTGCGAGGCCTGGGCCCGCCGCGCCGCGGCCCCGAGCAGCTTCTGGTGCTCGGCGAAGCGCCGCGCGTAGGCGGCCAGCACGCTCCCGGTGAGCAGTTCCTCCAGCGCCTCGCCGCTCTCCGCGTCCACCAGCCGCGCGCCCTCGCCGCCCGAGGGCTCCAGGTCCTCCGCGTCCAGCACCTGCACCAGGAAGAGGGCCGCGGCCCCCCGCGCCAGCCGCGACACGAATTCCGCCAGGGGCGCCTCGAAGAGGAAGTCACTCACCACCACGCGCAGCCCACAGGGGCGCAACGGCGGCAGCCGGCCCAGGGCCGTGGACAGGTCCTCCCGCGCGTCGAAGGCGGCCGAGCGCAGCACGCCCCGGCACACCGCGCCCTGTACCCGCTCGGGCCGGGAGCCTCCCACCAGCAGCGTCGGCGCGAGCCCCTGCCGCGCACCCACCTCCGTGGCCAGCAGCGCCACCTCGCGCGCGCACCCGGCCTTGCGCGGCGACACCGCCATGCTGCGCGAGCCGTCCAGCAGCACCTCCAACCGGGGCGACACCTCGTCCTGACGCACGCGCAGGATGAGCTCGCCGGTGCGCGCCACCGCGTTCCAGTCCATCTGCCGCAGGTCGTCTCCCGGCTGATAGGCGCGGAAGTCCTGCACGTCCAACGAGGAGCCCGCCGAGGCGGCACGCACCTCGCCCACCCGGCCGCGGTGGGGCGTGCGGGGCAGCGCCAGGGCAAGCCCCGGGGCCAGCCGCGCCACCTCCGCCTCGTCGAAGTCCACCGGAGCGCTCATGCCGCGTGGACCTCTCGCTCCCGGGCGGCGAGCGAGCGATCCGCGAGGAAGACGGAGAGCGCGGCGAGCAGCGCCACGCACCCGAGCAGGGACCAGGCCAGCACCGGCTCATCCAGCGGAGAATCCCCCTCGGAGAAGAGCGTCACGCCGAGGAAGGGGTTGAGCAGCGAGAGGAGCGTGTTGCCCTCCTCGCGCCAGAGGACGAAGGACACCAGGGAAGGCACGAGGAGGCCGAGTCCACCGAGCATGAAGAACAGCAGCCGCACCGTCGCCGGGGAGGAGAACACCGGCGAGCGCGGCAGGCGCGCCACCCACAGCGGAAGCGAGAGATAGAGGAGCGCGTACAGGGGCAGGGAGATCACCCCGGGCAGTTCCAAGGAGGCGAGATTGCGCGTGGAGAGGACGAAGAGCGCGCCACAGGCCGCCGACCAGAAGAGCAGCAGCAACACGGCGAGCCGGAAGCCGCGCAAGGCACCCGGACGCAGGAGCGACCAGGGCCGCGTGGCGGCGCGCAGGGAGCGGGCCTGTCCGTCCAGATCCGTGGCCAGCACGAGGCCACAGAGCGTCAGCAACACGCACCCGAGGAGGCTCATCGCCCAGACCATCCGCTGGGAACTGGAGTCCCACCACGCGAGCAGGACGACGAGCGCGGAGAGCACGGTCTGCACGACGAGCGCGCGCCGGGGTGCCCTCGAGTAGTTCTCCGTGACCAGGGACAGCCGAGCGGCCGCGGTCTCGAAGAGGAGCCAGGCGCAGGTGAGCATGAGCCACAACGAGACCAGGGCGAAGACGAGCGCCCCGTCACTGGAGATGAGGGGGCGGAAGCCCTGCTCGCACAGGAACCAGGCGCACACCTGCCCGTAGAACAGCCCCAGCCCCAACACCCCCAGCAGCACCAGGTGCGCGAGGCCGCGGCCCATGCGCCCCTCGGCGAGGGTGGCCATGCACACCGCCACCACGGTGAGGAAGAGGAACCAGCAGGCCCCCAGCAACAGCACCAGCAGGAGCGTCGGCAGATCGATGCCGTTGAGGTAGTAGCTGAAGAGGAGGAAGGGCCCCACGGCCGAGGCGTACAGCCCGCCCTGCACCAGGGAGGAGGCCACCTTGCCCCGGAGGATGCGCCGGGGCCCCAGCCCGGTGAGCAGCAGCAGCACCCACGTCTCGTCCTCGCGCTCGCGCGCCAGGGAGCGGTAGGCGCCATAGGGCAGGAGGAAGAAGTGCACCATGCCCAGACAGAAGAAGAAGGCGAGGAAGAAGGTGCGCCCCTGGGGCTTCAGGCCCTCCTCGATCGTGGCGACATAGGCCGCCAGGGAGAGGATGAAGCAGGCCAGCAACATCAGCCCGAAGCTCAACCAGAAGACGCGCGAGCGCAGCCCCTGGCGCACCTCCTTCACCACGAGCGGGTTGAGCCGCTCGGCCCAACGCGCGAGCCACCAGGCGCGGGGCACCTCCACCGAAGCCGTCGCGCTCACGTCCCCGCCCCCTTGGTTACATCCATGAAACTCCTCCGGTGCCCCGAGGGCGGCCCCAGTATAGAAAGGAAGACACCTTCCCAGGCACACTGACGCCATGTCCTCCCGCCCATCATACGTCTGGTTCTCCTTCTCGCTGGCCCTGGCACCCGGGCTCGCGCAGGAGCGGGTCCAGGGCGACCTGCTTCCCGAGTTGCCCGAGGGAGAAGTGGCGGCGGCGCTCGACGTGGACCTCCTGTATGACGTGCCGGCACCGGAGTGGGGAGGCCACGTGCCGAGGCTGGTGGATGCACCTGGCCGGCGGGTGATGGGGCGCGTGCGCGTCATGCCCCTGGAGAGCTGGCCCCAGGTGGCGAAGTTGGAGGAGGACCTGTCGCTGGCCACCGGCGAGCGCCCGGTCCGGGTGCGCACGGCCACGGGCGCCATGCTCTCCGCGAGGGCCTTCACGCCGCTGCCGCCCGTGCCCTCGCCGGGACTGGTGAGCGAGTCGTTCCTGGAGGCGCTCGCCCGGGCCGCCGAGCACGCGAAACTGCCCACGGACTACGTTTCGCGCCTCCAGGCCGAGGCCCGGCTCATCCAGGCCGTACAGCGCGGCCACGCCAGGCGGGCGCGCTGAGCCGCGCCACCGTGGGTCCCGGGCCGAGATGAACACGCGAAGAAGGACTGGCCTGCGCTACCCGCGAATCCAACGCCACCTGAGCAACGGGTTCCTGCTCCTCCGTGATGGCGTTGTCGTGACCTTCTTCATCCAGAAGTTGGTCATTCATCCAGGAGAAACCGTGCAGCGAGACTGATGGCCCGTGGATCTCTGGGAGTCCAAAACCCAGGTGGGAGACTACCGCTTCGAGTACCGAGGCCGGGCACTCGGCACGGCCAGCCATCAATGGTCTCCCCAGGCGGTGTCCGCGGTGTCATTCTGGCTGCCCACGGAGTATCTGGAGGAGCAGGGCCCGGTCGGGTTCGCGCCCTGGCCTTGGCGCTGGCGCATGAGTTGCCCCCCTGTCAACGCTGCACCCTCACGGATGTCGACGCATGACTCGGGGCCATCGTGGGTGGCTAGCCCTTCGATGTACGACTCTTTCATTCGCTGCTCCATGCCGGTTTATCCCGGCGCACTAACCGTTCACCGCATCAGGCCACGCTCACCCGTGTTGGCAGAAGCGAAGGCGTGGGCTGGCGACGGCGATATGCAGCCAGGGCATCGGTCAGGAAGCCGAGCACGTCACGCCGCTGCAGCTTGAGCCAGTACGAGGGGACCCCCCGGGGAAGATCCCGGAGGCGTCTCTTGTCATCAGACGGCGAGTCCGCGCCATCTACTGCGCGAGGTGGGGAGCGGCTCAATAGAGCTGGGAGCAGACGGCCTGCATCTGATCGACGTAATCCCCCACCCGCACATTCAGTGAGGTAACCACGAAGGACTGCGGGCACCTGTCATTGAAGTCGTAGCCACTGCCGATCCCCATCGAATTCGAGTAGCCCTGCACCCTGCCTTCGGAAACCCAGGACGCGGGCGGCGCGCACTGAAGGTTGAGCGAATTGACGTAGTTGAGGCTGCGGACCAGGAAGCCCACGATGACTTGCCCATCCGGGCACACGCGCTCGCAGTTGGCACCGCCGAATCCACCCTGAGCACCGGCGTAGTAGGTCGCGCCGAAGCTGCCATCCGCGTTCAGGTAGCGGCACAACAGGCCCAGCCGGTCGACGTGCGACCCCTCGCGGCCGTGGATGCCCACCGCCACGTACCCGCTGGGGCACTCGGTCAGGGTGGGAAAGCCCGTGGTGCCGCCGCGGGGATTCAACGCGTAGGTCAACCCGCCGATGGCGAGCGCATGGTTCGTCTGGACGAGGTTCTCGGCTTCCGGTCGGGTCATCCGCGACTCCATCGTGCTCAGGTCCTCGCCGCCGCAAGCAGGCAGGAGAGAGAGGCCAGCAATCGCCACGGTCATCCAGGCAGTCGTCTTCACGAAAATACTCCAGTCTCAGTTGGGTTGCCGTGACGTTCATCGCCCCAGCACGGAGAACTGTGCCCTGGAGGCTGCGCGGGAGCAGTGATCCATCCCACTGCTTGCGTGTGCACGCCGTCACACCCTGGGGGGAACCGGATCGCCAGACCACCCGAGTCGAGAAGCGACTGGAAGGCTGGATTGATCCACGTCACCGGCTCAATCCCAGCTCGCCAGTCTTGTCGTGATGGGCACCGTCGGGACAGCAGGCGTCCCGATGCGCGGAGCACATACACGGTTTCGATTCCCGCCGCCTCCACACTCAGAAGCTCAGCAATCCCGAGGGGTTGCTGGGCTTTTTCTTTGCCCTCGTTTCCGCATGTGCCCTCAGTTCGAGTTTCGCACTTTCTGGCGAGGATCAAGCCGCCGCTTGGGAGGAGCCCGGGAGGAGTAGGAGCGGTTTTTGTTGACCCTGCTCATCGCGCGGGGTCGCAGAAAATGCCGAGCGCAAACAGGCGTAGCGCAAGGTGGTGAGCATGTCGGCGACGACGACTTTGAGCAGACGATTGGGAACGCTGTACCAATACACCAGCCCCTCGACGACACGCACCTTGTCTTGACGTCCATACAGTCGCAGCGTCAGGTGCCGCGCCTTCTGCTTCTCCAACATTTGTTCCGGGTTGGGCAAGCGAGGCCCACGCCGGCGAGGCCGACCCCGAGTCGTCGTCCGGCGCTCGGGGACAGGGGCGTGCAACCTGGCATCCAATGGCATTCGGCTGGTGAGGTCAAACCGGTCAGGGAGATGGGCCAGAACACTCTGTCCGCCGTAGGCCGAGTCGGCATACACGTGAAAGCGTCGCTCGGGCACTCCCTTGCTCAAGCACTTGAGCATTTCGACAGCCAGCTGGGGCCGCGTGCGATAAGTCAGGCGCCAGCGCGCTGCGGATTTGCGATTGAGATAAAGGCGGAAGAGGAGCGGCAGGCTGAAATAGCGGCCTGGAACACAAGGCAGTTGCACGCGCACGGCCAGCACGACCCACGAGTGCCCCCAGCTGAGGACAGCGCACTGGCGACTGCTGGCCAACGGGTCATGGTGCATGCCCGTGCCAAACATCTTCACGCCCCGCTTGCGCGCCAGGGTATCGTCCAGAGTGAGGGGCACTGCGCCCGGTTCAAGCAAGGGCCTGGCCAGGGCGAAGAGCGCCAGGCCCAATGCATCCAGGCTCCAGCGTGCGGTGGCGAAAACCCGGTAATAGGCCGAGTGGTGCTTGTCGCCCACGGCTCCAGCGGCCACCAGGACCCCCGTCAGAGTGCGGCGTCCAGCGAACAGCCAGCCTTTGACCACCGTCACCCACGAGGCCCGCGTGGGCGCGTTCATGGTGGCGCCCAGCGCCAGGAGCCATTGGAGGAAGGAATCCGGCAAGAACATGGTGTCCCCTTGGCGAGAGGGGACAGCCAGCTCGACTCGACGCTCCCCACCTCCGCCATCAGCTTGCAGTGGATGACTTCTAACGTCCTGCGGCGCCTCTCGCCCCTCCTGCTCGCCCTCCTGCCGCCAGCTCGCATGAGGAGCAGCCCACTCTTCAGCCCCTTCTTCTCTTCCTCTCTCAGCGCATCAAAAGTGCGAAACTCGAACTGAGTGCGGCCAGCGCGAGCCGTGCCGAGTCTCAAGGGGTAGCGCGCCCGCCAATCTCCGGGAAGCGCCCGTAGGCCCGTTTGAGCGCGTCCAGGTGGGCGGGGTTGTCGTAATCGAGAGGGGCATCGGTGAGCTGCACGACCCACCCGCCCGTCGCGGTACGCCGTGCGCGTGACAGCAACTCCGCGTCGCGTGCCGGGTTCGGAAACCCGATGGCCTGTGCGGCAGCGGAAGACCAGTAATTTAGCCACCCAAGGTATTGTGGAATTGCCGGTGAATGAGTGCGCTGTAATAAGTTGAGCATGGGAAGCCCACGGGGTGACCGCTCCGGCCCGTGATCCGAGCGGCGTATCTGCTCTGAAACTTCTGAACCATAGCCCTCTGGTGACGCATGACCCCAATACGCACGTGCGCCCTCGGCCACGGCCACCAGCACGTCCGCCGCCGCTGCGAGCCCTGTTGCATCAAGTGGCAACTCTGCATGCACCTCGAACAAGGGCTGGCCGCCAGGACTGAGGCTTGCCGGTTCTTGGAGACCAGAAATCATCACCGGATAACTCTCGTCCCCGTTGCAGAGGAAAGGAAGCTCTCCGTCCTTGGTTGCTTCTGTGAGCCATTCGTCGCGCTGTGGCAACGCGGCAAGCTGTCGTGCCTCAGTCACTCTCCACTCCAGGCGCAAACCAACAAGCGCCCGCTCCATGCCCCGGACAATAGCAAGTGCGCGACTGTCATTGTCCGCGAGCGCTGGCGCGTGAGCAATAAGAACAAGGTTCTTTCGGGCCGTCATCGCGGGCACCCCGTAACGACGATATTGAGTTTGGGATCCCTATCGAGCAGTGCTTTCTTGTGCGCTTGGGTGCTCACCCCAATGACGAAGCCATATCCACATGCTGCGGCAGCTTCTCGTTCCTTTTTTATTTGCTTCATTTCCTTCTCAATCTCCTGTTTCCGGATGAAGTCAGGGTACGTGTCGAATTGATGGGTCTTGATCTCCCACAGCACACGCACGCCGGCTTGCAGCGCATCGAAGCTCACGCCGTCCACGAGCACATCCATTCCGGGATAACGGTTGGGCGGAAACTGATCAGCGCACTTGTTATGTGCGTCATCCTTGCCCTCGTGCGGCACCGGGATGGGTTCGCACCTGCGGCGGCGCTCTCGCTCCAAAGCCTCGGGTGGCTCCAGCGGCGGGAAAAAATCCGGCCCCTTGGGCTCCGGCTTGGGCCCTTTTTCCGGCGAGGTCTCCTGCGGGGCGGGCTTCGTTACAGGCACGGGCTTCACTTCAGGCACCGGCCGCGCTTCCGGCACAGGCCGCGTCTCAGGCACCGGCAGCGTAGGCGGCGGCAGCGTAGGCGGCGGCAGCGTAGGCGGCCGAACCTGGGGACGGCCCTTCTTCTCGTAAGCCTCCAGCGCCTCTGAGATCGCGAAGCCCACCACCACAATGCCCGCCACAACTACCGCCCCCACGATGATCTCAGGTGCGGCCAGCACACAGACTCCGAGCCCCATTGCCGCAGCACCCGCAGAGGCAATCGCGCATCTTCCCGTGAGGTCGTGAAACTCGAGCCGGTCATGGTCGAGGGCCTGATAGCACCGCTCCGCCAGCACGGGCCAGGGCTCGGAAGCTTCGCGGACGGCGCACCGCCCCCCGTCCGTCCAGGGCAGCATCGCCGCTCGCTGGAGGTTGGCGAGTCTCGGGTCTCGGGCCGCTGGCTCCCTCGCGCTTGGAGCTGACGTAGCGCAGGCTGAGACGTAGAGCAGCAGGGCGATGCACGCTCGGAAACGCATGGCTACATCCTCCGATCAAGTCAGGACCTGGTGAGTCCTGGTGGGGCTGTTCGGAGTATGACAGCTCGCCCCGACAGCAAGGGACGAGCCTGCGGGGGCGCGGCAGGGGGGGGCCGGGTGACGCAGCCGCATCACGGGTCGGGGCGAGCGCCAACGCGGCGGGCAGCTCGTTCTCGGGCGTGGTGCAGGCAACAGGGCGCTAGGTTGCACGCCCCGTGCGTGGGCCGGTGGAACGGTGAGGCGCGCACCTGGACCGCGCTAGGGGGCTCCAGCGGCGCGGCGGCTTCGGCTCGGGGCGGGTTGACGGGGAAGGCACACGGCAGCCGCGTCTCGGGGCTGTAGAGGGCTCCAGGGCGGTAACGGTGCCAGCCGGGCGCGTTGGAGGGCTCTAGTTCTTGACCCCCCGCACCAGCACAGATGGGCTACTCTGTTGGCATCATCGGAGGCTCGCAAATGACCGTCTACCGAACCGAAATCGACCAAACCTTTGTTGATAAGAAGGACCCGAGAAAGCCCCGGCGTATTCGCATCAAGGGCACCATCACCCTCGACAAAGATGCCTACAACGCGACGGATCTCCAGGCTTTCGACGTAACTGACCCGAAGAACCCTGTTCCGGCCAATGATTTGCTGGCCGGCGATAGGCTGTCGGAGACCATCGACATTGGCAGGAGATTGGCGATCGACGAGGAGCAGAGGCTCATCCAAGCTCAGAATGGCAATACCGTCGGCACCTGCTCTAAGGCACTGGAAAACAATAACTTGACCAACTTCATTCGGTGCGCCGCGGCTCCAAAAGGTAATTCCAGTCGCCATGGAAATCATCCTTTCGCAGCGCCAGTCGCTTCATTTCTGTCTTCGTGATCTCGACGCCCGTCGGATATTGCTTTTTGTCCAACCGCGCCTTGACGCGCAGACCTCTGGTAGTTCGCGTTCTTCCGATGAGATTGACGACTGTCTCAAAACTGGTCAGTGGCTTGCCCCTCCAGTTCTGGGTGATGTGGCAGAAGAGCCGATGTTCGATTTTGTTCCACTTGCTCGTTCCTGGCGGAAAGTGGCACACGTGGATGTTCAGCCCCGTGTCATCAGCCAACTCTTGCAGTTCTTTCTTCCAGGCACGTGTCCGGTACCCGTTGCTGCCGCCTGCATCTGCTGTGATGAGAAGTTCCGTCGCACTCGGATAGGCTGGCAAACCCATCGTTTTCCACCATTGTCGAATTGATGCGACGGCAAAAGCCGGTGTGTCATGATCTCGCCCGACGCTCACCCATGCCTCGTTTCGAGTCATGTCGAAAACTCCGTAGGGGATCGCCTTGCCCACCGCATCTTCGGGAAAGTCGTGGACGTTGACCTCCTCCGGCCGCCCCGTCGGTTGCCACTCACGGCCTACGTTCCTGAAGCTGCCGACGAGCTCCTTCTTCTTCGTATCGACGGAGATGACTGGCTGGTTTCGCGCCTGGAAGTCCTCCACCATCGCGCTGATGTGCTCGAATTGCGCGTTGCGGTCTGGATGAGACGTGCCCTCTTGGTTCTTGCGCAACGCGTGGAGGTTGTAGCCCAGCTCGTGCAGCTTCTTTCCGACGCTCATGTGGCTGACCACGAACCCCTCGTGCCGCAACTCCGCTGCCAGATTTCGCGTGCTCTTGCACGTCCATCGCAGTGGCGACATCGGATCCCCTCTCGTCGTCGGCGCAACCATACGCTCGAGTGCCTCGACCCATCCTCCCTGTACCAAGGCAAGCGCCTTGCGGCCACCGCCAGGCCGACGCTGACGTTCAGTGACCGCTTCGCCTTTCTTCAACTCCTCGCGGCCTGCTCGGATCGTCGCCCGCGCCAAACCAGTTGCGCTCGCAACCACCGCGTCGCCGCCGTAGCCTATCGTGAGCGACTCCGTCGCTGCCCACAATCGGCGTGCCCTCTCATTCAGGACTCCCTCAAGGGCGAGGTACTTGGCACGGATGGCCTGAGCCATCCCCTCATTTTAACAGGCGAGCAAGGGAGCGCCGCGTAGGCCGAGTAGTGCGAGAAGTAGGACCCGCATGCTTACTTCTGCGGTCATGCGTAAGCCTCGCCTTGATGACCAGCAGGTGCATACCTTTCTGGAGTCCCTCTTCGAAGAAGACCTGCACGCCAAGCGCGTGTTGTCCCTGGCCTACGCGGTCCTGGGTGTCATTCACGCTGCCAGCCTGGGGGTTCATCTCATTGGCAAAGCCCTGGCGTGGGCGCGAGGCACCAAGAGCAAGCATGGGGTGAAGCAGGTGGACCGGCTCTTGTCCAACCAAGGGATTGATGTCTGGGCGCTGTTCGCACAGTGGGTGCCCTTTGCCTTGGGACAGAGAAGCGAGGCACTGGTGGCGCTGGACTGGACGGACTTCGATGCGGATGGGCAGACAACGCTGGTGGCGTCGTTGGTGGCGAGCCATGGACGCACGACGCCCCTGGTCTGGCTCACGGTGGAGAAGTCCGCCTTGGAGGGGATGCGCAATGACGTTGAGGATTTCGTACTCAATCGACTGCGGCAGGTGGTGCCCGAGCGGGTGCGGCTCACACTACTGGCCGACCGGGGCTTTGGAGACCAGAAGTTCTATGCGCTGCTCGAGCAACTGAAGTTTGACTACGTGGTGCGCTTCCGTCAGTGCATTCAAGTGATGGATGAGACGGGAGAGAAGAAGAGCGCGGGCGAGTGGGTGCCCGAATCGGGCCGGGCGGTGCGCATGGTGGGAGCGCGAGTCACCCAGGACGAAGCGCCCGTGGGAGCTGTGGTGTGCGTGAAGCAGAAGGGAATGAAGGAGGCGTGGTGCCTGGCGACGAGCTTGAAAGAAGCGACGGCGGCCTTCGTGGTGGGGCTGTATGGCAAGAGGTTTCGAACGGAGGAAACATTCCGCGACATGAAGGACTTGCGTTTTGGAATGGGCCTGTCGTCGGTGAGGGTCCGCTCGACGGAGAGGCGGGACCGGCTGCTGTTGGTGAGCGCGCTGGCCTGCGCATTGCTGACGCTGCTGGGGGCGGCGGGGGAGAGCTTGGGGATGGAGCGCTACCTCAAAGCCAACACAGTGAAGACGCGCACCTACTCACTCTTCCGGCAGGGCTGTGAGTATTACCAAGCCATCCCGATGATGCCGGAGGAGCAGCTCGTCCCGTTGATGAAGCGATTCGCTTCGCTGTTACGTGAACAGCCAGTTTTTCAGGAATTTCTCGGCCCAATATGAGGGGATGGGTCAGACGGATGGCCGCTTCCAGTTTCGAGTCGTGCCTCATGAGGAGGCCAGATCACAAACCACAGAAGTTGGCAACTTTATTGTTTTCCAGCGCCTTAGCCTCGGCTTTGGTGGCGGTGCTCGTGGTAGTGGCGTTCGCAGTGGGCCCGTGGCGCTCGCCAGCACCTGTCCGGGACGCAACGTCCATTCTCCTAGCGACGCAGTCTACATCATCACTTGGCGCTGCTGACCAAGAAGGAGCGGCAGGACGCGCCGTCCCCCTCCACGAAGTGGCGCCGCCGGGCAACCCGGCCGAAGCTGACAGGAGTGCGGAGCCCGTGAGGGTCCAACCATCCGCGTCCACACCTACCGCCATGCTCCGCCAGGAGGACTCCCGCTTGAAGCCCGAAGAGAAGCTCACTGCACAGAAGAAGGGCAGAACGTCGCGTTGTACGCCTACCACTCAACGCGTCTGCACGGCGGCCGGTGTTTGCACCGTCGTGCTTATGGGTTGCACTGGCGCTCAGGTGCGCCCCGAAATCGCGTCGTTTGACTGTCCTACCGGCTGGAAAGAGTCACACACCACGTTTGAAATTCGTGGTGGTGGGCCAGATGCAACGGCCATGCTGCAAGGGTACACGAGTGCAAGAGAAGATCCCGCCACAATGAAGGAGGGTCCTTTTGCCGTGTACGTTACTCAGGGTGTTTACGGCAGCTCGGCCTGGAGATTGCCCGAAGGCACGTTGCTAACTGGGACGCTGGTGGCAGGAGAAAACCGCTACTTCGGCCGCTTTACCCAAGCACAAACACCCAACAAGCAGACGTACCCGGTCTGCATTCAAGTTTACACGCCGCGCGCGTCTGCCATGCCCGGAGGAGGCCCGGATTGCCCCTCAGGCGTGGGCAAATGCCCTTTGCCCGGAAGCAAATCAGGCGTCATCAAGGTGTTCCCCCGCATGTACATACAGGGGACAAGCCGCTTCCAATAGCGGCCCCGTGTTGACTCGGCGCGGCGCCGAGCCAAGCGTCATCCGCGCCACGTCCGAGCAGTTCGACGTGGCCCCGCTCACCTTCTGGAGGTTGGTTGCCCGTGCTTCCCCTGTCTCCTGGCGCGCTCCTGACGCTGGCTCTCCTCGCTGGCACAGCAGGGGCTGCCGACCCGCCCCGCGCCTCCGAGTGTTCGGCGGCCCCTCTCATTGATTTGATGGCCAAGCCCGCCGAACTGGTGCCCGGCGTATGCGTCAACCCGGGCGCACCGACAACCTTCGTATTTGGTGCGCCGCTGCCCTCAGGGGCAGTCGTGCTTTCCGACAATCGCTCCGTAGACTTCGCACAAGGCGGGGCCTTCGTGACGGTCTACCCCAAGCGGAGCTTCCTGCCAGGGGAGAGGGTGAAGCTGACGGTGCGCTTCGGGGATGGGGCAGCCCCGGAAGAGGCCGCCTTCTGGCTGGTGGGGCACGCGGAGCAAGGGGTCCGGAGTGTGGAGGTGTTCCGCTCCGCGCGCTCGGCGGACGAACTCAAGAGGGAGGCCGCTGAAGCACGGGCCGAAGCGAGCCAGTGCCAGAAGGAGAAGGCGCGGCTACTGGCCGAGCGCACGAAACTGGGAGGGCTCATGGGCGCCGCTTGGCTGGAACGCACCGAGGAGATTCACTCGAAGGACCTTCTCGAGGGGTTGGTGCAACATCCGGGCAACGCGCTGACGGTAGAGGAGGCTACGAGTTACAGCAATAAGGGAAGCATAGCCGTGAGGTTGCTACTTCGTAATTTCGGCACCGAGACATGGACAGCAACAGAGGCCATGCTGACCAATTCCATGGGGGTGGATGTAGTGCTTTCATTATGGCGTGATGCAGCCATTTCTTCCGGCAGTAGTGGATTTGTCGTGGTCGGCGTCGAGAAGAGTTCAGAGCAACTTGGTTGCCCCTGCTCACTCAAACTACGCGAGGAACAACAAGCACGCGCGGTCACAATGAAAGGCGTCACCTTTCCTTTTTGACTAGGGTCGCAATAGCTAGGAGTAATAATTAATCGCTTGTCGTCGCAGCATTCAGAATGTCATCAGAAAACACAATCCGGTCGGGCCGACCAATCATAGTATAGAAGAGGGACTCTGGAAAATAGCTCCTTTCCTCGATGACAGGGCGAAGTTGGTGTGCGAATCCGCGCTCTGAAGCAATTTCGAGTAAAACCTCTTCTGTGTTTTTGTAAATATGGCCACGTGTTAGGCGACCGGGTGAGCGCTGCATCATAAACTCGTCAAAAAAACTGTTTTTAAATCCACCATGGGAGCCTGCGCCCATTGCCGCATGGAGCCCCGTGGTCGTACTCATGATTTCATTGAATGCATTTGATGCGGCAACGAATGTCCAGACATCCTCGAAGGTGCGAAATGACGCTGTTCCTTCAATTGCCGCCTTGATGTTGGCAAACAGGCGAACCATGAGGGTCGCATTTCTCCTCACGTCTACAGGAATGAGTGTACCCAACACGGCGAGGGCGCCATGTCTGATCAACATATCTCCGATATTTACTGCCGCCACACCGCGTGGCGATGAATGGCATGCACTCAAAATGACAAGTGGTGGCACACGCTTGAATTCAAGCCCAAGGCTCACTCCAGTCGAAAATCTAAGCCCTGCCACACTTCGGCCTGGGTCGTAATCCCCATGGGCACTAATAATTAGTATGTCATAATTTTTTTCGCTCAAATCAAAAGCGAGTGATTGTGGATCCTTGAACTCACCGATGGTGCACATTGCACCTGGAATAGTCTCAATGACTTCTTTCAATGCTTTCCAGCCACTGTCTGAGAGATTTCTGATTTTATCGTCAGGCTCAAGGCACTCCGCGATTAGAACCCGAAGCTGCTTCTTTAGAAACACAAATGGAAATTGACTCATTTCCATTTGCAACGTGCGCGTCAGGGGAAGCACAGGCCTGATAGATACAGGTGACACACACAGAAGTGGCGAGGAGTGCTCTGGGAGCCTCATGAGCCCTACCGGAAAATTCGTAAAGGCGTGCACGCGATTTGCCCTGTACATCACCTTGAGGCTCTCTTCGCCAATGACTTTCTGTAGATGACGCGAAATACGATCCAGTTGACGCCAAACCTCTTTCGAGTTGATTCTGGGGGAGGCTATGACAAGCTTTTCGATGCTGGCCAGGGCTTGAAATGCTTCATCAGGAACATCCTCCGCCATGATACCCAATCCACTCGTCGCCACAGCTCGGTGCGCAACGCACTGCTGGATGATTCTTCTTTCCAGCTCAAGATTGGCACTCGACGGCTTGAATTTCTTTCCATACGCCATTTGTTGATACTTGCGCGGAACTCCGGGTAGACCAATGGCGACTGGCAATTGAATTTCTGCCTTTATTTCGCTGATGATCTTCTCATACACCTCTCGCGTGGCCTCTTCTTTCGAGAGCTTGCGGCGCTCCATCTCTGCAATCGCGTAGATCATGCTTCGCACATGCAACCGGAAAAGCTGGGCGTTGCGCGTGTCGCCAAGCTCAGAGAAAGGAATGCCGTCAGTTCGTCTTAGTTGGTGTGCATCGAGAATTGATGGGAGAACGTTATGGCCTGCAAGTTCTTTCGGGAGTTTAGGGGGCGGGACCTCAATCCGACCGTAAGAGGAGCCATCAATCGCTGTTAAGGCTAAGGGTAGTTGAGTGAGCACTTTCCAATGATGGGCGCGCAGTTCATCGTTCAACTTATCGAAGACAGCCACCCCTAATGGAGGCATGGTTTTTTCAGCCAGTATTTGCGCCCGTGATTCAGACTCTGGTGAGCATATGATTAATGTGGGATGACGCGCCGCGAGGCCATTAAGCAGCATCTCGTTGTCTAGAAGAGATACCGGAGCGATCATTATATTGTGCGAGAGATCCAGATTTCGGAACTTGTACAACAACGTGGCACTCCAATCGATGGTGTCGCCCAGCGAACGGGGCAATTGGAGGCAGTAGTCAATCGCGGGAAGAATAGGCTCTAGAGCCAAATCGAAGCCGTGAGGAAGCGTTGTGTTGCCAGAAACGGCCTCCTCTGAACTCACGACGGGGACTTGTTCGTGTGTTCCAGACGGGTCATCGAATAGAATGAGATATAAGAGATCTAGTGGGTCCAGCTTCGCTGGTGCAAGCATAGTAGAGTCCTCAACGCTGACTGCCAAGGTGCAACAGAGTAGTTTACTTACATAAGCGGTTCAGCTCCGCTTGTTGCTTAGTCGTGAACTCATGTACTCGGCTCTGGTCCTTGGCTCTCCTGTCCTGACGTATTAGGGCTTTGGATAGTCTCCTGGAAGGGGTCGTCGACGAAGAGATCGTTCTGAATTTCGCCGCGCGTGTGCCTTTGAGCGTAGCTCAACGCAAGTTCCTTCGTTACAGTGTAGACGCAACTCAGGCATGACCTGAAAACGAGGTCGTTGTACTGCTGCACCCTGGCCTCGTCCCAACTACCAGTCTCCACCCAGATGTCTGCTGGATTTCTAGGCAGGCTTGTGTTGATGTAAAGCACATGCTGAGGAGAGACGCTTACGCCATACCCGCCTTTTCGAGCCTTGAGTTCTGCATCACTGAAAGATTGGCCGCGCGCGGCCATGAAGTCCTGCACCTGCGCAAGGTGGTTCTGGTTCTGCGGGTGGTTGTGAGCGTGAATGGGGTTGTCGCTCGTAATGAATGGCGTGGTCCCTGTCCTCCTGACAAGCACCCAAGTAGACTCCATTAGAAATGGCTCAAGAGTTATCCCGCTCACGAGCGTTCCCAGGAAGCCGCGCGCAATTCCTGCATTGCGCTGCAAGGTTTTCTCATGAGAAAGCACCTGCTTGGCATCCTGACGTTTCACCTGCCGGTAATACTCCCTGGAGATGGGGGCTCGGTGCAGTTGAATAGCCACAAATCTTGCCAGGAGTTCCTTGTCTGAGAAGGTGATACTCTGGCGCTCCAAGCGATCCAGAGCCGCAGGCAAGTCCTTCTCGTAAAGAGACACGAAAGCCTCTTCAATGTCCTTCTCTCCTACATACTCAAGGACAGGCGTGTCCTGTGGCTTGCGCAGCACGTACCAGTCTTCGATTTGCGCCGTCGCCTTCGTCGATTGAGTCCTGGTGAGCTGATAATCCCGGTGGAGGTCGCAGCACTCAAGAAGGTTCTTCTCGTTGGTGAACCGGCGCAAATATCCCTGTGGGACGAAGTGGCATTTCATGGCTGAAAAGCCTCCCTGCAAGATCTTGCAGCACAAGACAAGCTCGGCCAGAAAGCAGAGGAGCACCCTTGCCCTCTTTTGGGTGCTGATGAAATGGTACGAACGTTGCCGCTCATCTCAACCAGTTTCGGGTTCATGCGTGTAGCGTGGTGCTCCTTACGCTGAAGTCGGCTACTACCGATGAATGATGTGCTACTGCGGCTCCCATTTTCACCCAAAAGGCAAGCTGACCTAAGCGCTCGCGCCCGGCCGCATTTCTCCACCACCCCGGTGACTTCAGGAACCTGTGGCAGTGCGGATCATCCCGGCGGCGCCAGCACGACACCACTGCCACGCTCAAGCGCGCGTCCCGGCCCTGCATGTGGTAACTGCACCAGTCCCGGGTTTTCCCCATGCTGTACCTCCTGACAGAAGAAGTCCGCCACCTCCTTTCAACAACCTTCCCTCCCTCCTTTACTGCGCCTTCGTTTCGGCTGGCTGCTTGGTTAGCCAGTCCCTCAAGGCATTCACATCGACACTCACCACGAAAAGCCCGTCAAACAGACGAGGGCTCGGCAGGATGTCCGCCGCAACGACGCAATATCGAAGTAGTAGTAGAACTGGGCAGCAGAGCCAGTAGGAGACCTTGGGGCAAGGTGCTCAGTTGCTTCGTCCCATTGAGGCGCATACGGGGACCAAAAAAGGACCAAGTTGAATGGACTCCCCTGCACTCACCCGGACAGATGCGCGCCCCGTTCTCAGAGGGAAAACGGGGATGTGCCTCTGGTCCCGAGTGAAGGCGGCCTCGCCCTCGGCGGCTTCGATTCCCGCCGCCTCCACTCCGGATCTCCCAGAAAGGATTCAGCTTTCCGGGAGACTGTAGCAAGAGATGTAGCAAGACCCCGGGCGCCATCAGGCGCTTCACAGGGCTTTCTTTTCGGCCGAAACTGCAAGGGGCAGCCGGACGAGATGGTCGCGCTCGTGGCGCTGGACCTTGAGCTTGGCGACCTCGGCGCAGAGGGCCTCCCACGTGAATGAGAGCGGGGTAACGCCAGGGCTGCCCGAGCCGTGCTGCCGGTCGGTGGAGAGGCCACTGGGACACCGCACAATGCTTGAGGAGTCTTTCTACCGGCCGTTCGCACCACTCTGGCTGCACCCCGGCGTCCACGGGCTCCGGCAGTTGCGGGGACCACGCGCACACCCCGGAGTCCCCGTGAACAGCTTGCCGCACCCCGTCTGGACGGAGCGCGGCAAGCTGTTTCGAGTCTGACACCTGCCCGGCTTTGCGTCTCCTCTCCGAGCCCTGGTGAATCATCCGGGCTAGTCTGCGGGCCATGGCCATGCGTCTTCCCGCTCGCCTCGCCCATGTCCTGCTTTCCGTCCTGCTCGCCTGCGCGTGCTCTCCCGGGTCCGAGCCTGGCACCGCTCCCGATGCCGGAGGAGACACCGCGAGCGGGCTGGTGCGGCTCGAGGCGGGCTTCGAGGGGACGCTGCAACCGCGCGGCAACAGGCTCCGCATCCACGTGACGGACACCGCCGGGACACCGGTGGAGGCCACGCGGGTTTCTGTCAGCCTGTGGATGCCCGGACACGGCCATGGTGCGCCCGCGCCCGCCGTCACCCGCGAGGCGCGCGGGGACTATCTGGCCACTGTGGACTTCACCATGCCGGGCACGTGGACCGTCACCATCCAGGTGGACACGGAGGGGCGCAGCGACACCCTCGAGTTATCCGTGGAAGCCCCGTGAGCGTGTGACGTTTTGTCGCGGAGCCACGCCCGAGCCGCTGACGTAGGGTGACTCTCCTTCCATATAGCTCAAGGAGAAGCCATGACGCCGAATGACACCTCCTCCGCCCCGAACGCCAGCCCTGGGCAGCCATCCCGGAAGCTCCTGCTGGCCGCCGTGGCCGGCCTCATGGGGCTCGGCTCCGCTGGCTGCGGCCAGCCCGACGAGCCGCCTCCTTCCCAGGGCGTACCCGATCCGGAGCCGCAGGGGCCCCACGTCGTGAGCCGGAGTACCGTCGAGGGAGGGCTGACCTTCGAGCGCTTCTCCGCTGACTGCGAGCAGCGCGGCGGCTTCGTGCAGACGCATGCCGTGTGTTCTGGCAACAACTCCTGCAAAGGCGTCTCCTACAACCGCTTCGACTACTCGCTCACGGAACACACCTGCAAGGCGCTCAACTCCTGCGGTGGCATGAGCTGCATCGAGCTCCCCGCGGACTCGGGCAAGACGGGCGAGGAGGTCTACAAGAACTCGTGCGGCCCTGTGTGCCACAGTCATACCAACACCACGGCATTCGTGTACTACGTGGCACCGGGCACCGCTCCGGACACCGCCCGGCAGCAATTCCTCAGCCGTTCCCGGCTCTACCAGCAGTCCATCGTGGCCTTTGGCATCCACGGGATGAGCGCCGACGGGGTCCTGTCCGCCAACATGCCTGCGTTTCACGCGAAGTACTCGCGCAAGGAAATCGAGCGCGTCGTCGACTACGTGCGCCAGTTGGAGCTCGAGGTCGAGGCCTATGAGGTCATGGGGCCCGCCGCCCCGGTCCCATGAGCCGTCCGGTCCCCACGCCGAGGGCGGATGCCCTGGGGCTCGGGCTGCGCCTGCCCCACCTGGAAGCGCTCAAGCAGGCGTGGCCGGAATCGGTGGCCTACGTGGAAATCATCAGCGAGAACTACCTGGGGGCGGCGGCGCCCCCCCGGAGGCACCTCGCGTGGGTGCGCGAGCGCGTGCCCGTGGTGCTCCATGGCGTGGGCCTGAACCTGCTGGGCCATGAGCCGCTGGACGAGGCCTACCTCGACGAGGTGTGCCGGTTGGCGGACGCGATGGACGCTCCCTTCGTGAGCGACCACCTGTGCTGGGTGCGCGCCGGAGGACTGTCGCACCATGACCTGCTTCCAACGCCCTTCCGGGCGGATCTGATCGACTTCGCCGCCGAGCGGGCCGCGTGGGTGCAGCGCCGGCTGGGCAGGCCCTTCGGGCTGGAGAACCTCTCCTCGTACGTTTCCTTTCCCGAGTCGGACCTGACCGAGTGGGAGTTCTACGCCTCCGTCGTCCGGGAGGCGGGGTGCTACTTCATGCTCGACCTGAACAACATCTACGTTTCGGGGAGGAATCACGGCTTCGACCCCCGCGGCTACCTGGATGCCATCGACTTCGGCCGGGTCCTCCAGGTGCACCTCGCGGGGCACGAGCCCGAGCCGGACGGAACGCTCGTGGACACCCACGGCCAGCCCGTGGATGGGGCGGTGTGGGAGCTCTACGCCCAGGCGTGGCGCCGGGGAGGGCCCTTCCCGACGCTGCTGGAGTGGGACACGAACGTGCCGCCTCTGGCTCGCGCGGTAGAGGAGCTGGAGCGCGCCGCCGGGGTTCGCGCGTGAGCCCCTCGCGTGCGCCCCCGGAGTGGCTCGCCGGTTTCCAGGAGCGGTTCGGTGCCACACTGCGGACGCCACTCGATGCCTCGTCGGGCACGCTGCGCCCGGTGGAGCAGGGCACGGGGCGGGGGCTCTACAACCGGCAATACTGGTTCCGGCTCTTCGAGGTGCTCCAGGGCGAGTACCCGCTCACGGCCCGACTCCTCGGGCTGTTCCCATTCAACCTGCTCGTCCAGCGCTTCGCGCGCGAGCATCCCCCCCGGGAGTGGGATCTGCGGCTGGCGGGCCGGGGCTTTGGAAGCTGGCTCCGGACGCAGGTGTCCTCGCTGCCCGCGGGGCTGCCCGCCGCGGCCCTCGCCGAGGCGACGGACATCGACACGGCCTGGAGCGAGGTGTGGATGGCGCCGGAGGTGCCCGCCTGGGCTCCCTCTCCAGAAGAGCTCGCGACGCTCGAGGAGCGGTTCCTGCGGGCATCCCCCGCGTGCCGCCTGCTGGAGGAGAGCTGGCCCCTGGTGGCGCTCCGGCGGACGCTGGGGCCGGACGCGGACGCGCGGCGCCAGCCCCTGCCGCCCCCCCTCCCCACGCGCCAGCACTGGATGTTGCTGCGCCACGGGGAGGCCCTGATCCAGGTGCCGCTGTCCCCGGTGAGGGCGCGCCTGCTATGGGCCCTGCGCACGAAGACGTTCGGCGCCGCGCTCGCGGAGGTGGAGGCGTCCCTGCCGCTCTCGGAGCAAGAGGCGCTCGTGGCGCACATCGGCACATGGCTCGCCGAGGGACTGCGGTGGGGCTTCTGGGTGGGGACGGCCGACCGGTAGGGCGGAGCAGGCGAGGGCCGCGTGCGACACCGTGCCGCATTCCGTGTACGCAGCCGCGTGCGGTGCTGAGCACCACGGCGCTCCACTGGCTGCCGGCCGAGCGGCTCGTGGCGCTCTACCACCAACCGGGACGACTGGTGCGTCCAGGGGGCATGTTCCTCAACGGCGACAACATTCCGTTCTCGCACCGGCCCAGCCCCTTCCAGCGGCTGGCGGAGCAGGCGCGCCGGGCGGCAGTGTAGCTTCCGCTATCCGGGACTCGATATCGTTGATGACAACGTGACCCATGAACCAGGCACGCGCCCCAAAGGCGCCCACTGGCTGAACTTCTTACATGAATGTGCTTGCTCGAATCGGACTGCTCGTGTGGCTCTCGTGGGGCATCGGAGGCTGCCTGCTGTCCGACGACGTGTGCACCCCTGCGGACACCACCTATTCCTGCTGCGTCAAGCAGCACCTGGGCGATGCCTCCCAGTGCAACGCGCTCGAAGCCGAGGTGAGAGTCCTCGAGCCGACGGTTCACCCCAGTACGCCACGCACGCATGGGACAGCCGTGGCGGTGGGCACCGTGGTCGCGGCGGCGACGCTCTCGTCCGATGGGGAGATCTTCTCCGAGAAACTGCGCGCGGCCGTGGAGAAGATCCTGCAAGAATGCGCCATCCAAGCACACGAGACGGTGAATCGCAGACGCATTGGCGGAGACCCGACCCGGGAGCAATGTGAAGAAATCTTGAAATGGGACCCGAGTGGGCAGCCCATCACACGGGCCATGAAATTGGGCGAGGAGAAACACGCCGAGGCCATTGAATGCGCCAGGAATCGCCTGAGCCAACTTTTGCCAGGACGCTTCAGTCTGGAACAACGTTATCGTCATACTCCGACGACAGGTCAACTCGAGTTGGTGAGCCCGAAGCAACACCAGGAGTCCATGAGGAAGAACCAAGGGAGGGACATGAAAGGAACGCTCGTTCCTGACATCGTCATCCACGCCCAAGGAAATCCGTTGAAGACTCAATTCGTCTATGACTTCAAGTTCCCGTGCCTGTTCAGTAATCGCCCCAAGTGGACTGTCTACAAAGAAGGTCCCTACCGGGATCAAACCCAAGGGACAGTCTACGAGAAAGTCTTCGGCCCCGCGTTACGCGTCACACCGTGGGAGATCAATTGATGAACGGTCGCTATCCTCATTTTAAAGGCCATACACCAGCCGGGCTCCATATCTTGCGCGATGGGCTCGTCATGAACTTCTTCATCCAGCGCCCACACCGGCAGATTGGAGGCTCCATCGTCCGCGCGTTGGCAGTCTATCGTCAACATGTGGGTTTGGAGAAGCTGGGTTTCTACACGGGTTATGAGGGATACGACCTGCGGCTAGACGCCAAAGCGCTCAGCGACATCCATGAACAATTGATCAACGCGGACGGCTGCGTCATCCAACTCTGGGAACATGATGACCAGTGGAGTGGATACCGGTTCGACTACAGGGGCCGGATGCTTGGCACGGACACCTACATACGTTCGCCCGACGCGGTCAGTTGTGCTTCGTTCTGGCTGCCCACCGAGTACCTGGAAGAGCAGGGCCCGGCACGAGTGAAGGAACTGGCGATGGCCCTGGCGCGAGAACTTCCACTCACCTCGGGTTACGCCAATCTCGCATTCAATGGCATGATGGACACCTTTCGGGTCGGTCCGCTGATTCATGACTTGTGCTTCCGCTACCCGGGACTCGATATCGTTGATGACAACGTGACCTATGACCTGGGCACGCGCCCCAAAGGGGCCTACTGGCTGAACTTCTACGGGCAGCCCCTCCTGGACAAGCTGGGCGGCGTGGCGGGACTGCGCGAGCGGCTGACCCTGCCCGGAATCTCCGTCGAGCAATTGCAGCCAGACAAGGTCCTGGTGCAGCTCGGCGAGTGGCCGGAAGCGGACGGCGAGCTGCGGCCATACCGCCAACTGGCGCGCGTGCTCGAGCCCCACCTCTACCAGGAGGCCCGCCCCGTCCTCCCCGCGGAGGTCATGCGCCGCTGGGAGCGCCGCTTCCTCGACTGAAGCTCACTTCCCGCGCGGAGCGTCCACGGGTTCCGGCAACTGCGGAGCCCACGCGCACACCCCGGAGTCGCCGTGCATGGGGACGCAGATGTAGTCCGGGGCACACGGGTCTTCCTCTCCGAGGCTACAGATGTCGTGGCACGTCCCGAACAGGCATGCGCTGAATCCCGGGCACGGCGAGGCAAAGGAGCCCTCGCCCGTACACGGCGTGACACACTCCATCCACGCCTCTCCGGGCCGGACCGGACTCGTGTCCACCTTGCACGTCAGTCCTTCCGCGCAGGGCTCACGCTGGCAGTTCGGGCCATGCACCCGCGCGCATACCGACACGCCCGGCGTCGCCTCCCGCACGCACTGCTCCCCCTCCGGGCACACACGGCCCTCGCACGTGGGCAGGCACACCGGACCGTTGGGATCGTCCTCGGCGCAGAAATACCCTTCCGGACACGAGTTGAAGGGCCAGAGTCCACACCGCCGCGCGCACCAGTCCGCGCACACGAGTCCCCGCTCACAGGCCCCCTCGTCGCGCCGGGGCAGGCGCAAACAGGACTCCCCCTCCTCGCGCACGCCCACGAAGGTGCAGGACGCGATCGCCGTCTTCGTCCCATCCCCCACCGGGTTCCACCGGCACACCGATCCCAGAGCGCAATCCGCGTCGATGAGGCAATCACTGCCATTACATGTCTGGCGGTCGTAGCGCCGGTCCGAGAAACAGGCCAGGGGAGGATCGCACTCCGCGCTGCTCGCGCAGGCCTCGAGGAACGAGGGCCGCGCCAGGCGCTCGTCGGGGGAAATCATCGGCAACCGCCGCCACGTCCCCGCCCGCTGCGGCGAGACGCTCGTCCACAACAGCCCCACCAGGGGCAATGCCAGCAACACGCCCACCGCCACCGCGCCCCAGACCCGCCCGTTCATCCGCCCACCTCCCGCCTCACGCCACCCGGCCCCGCGTCACCCGCATGAAGGCATCCTCCAGGTTGCGCTCGCGGTGGCCGAACGCGCACACCGGCACGCCCGCCTCCACGAGCACCCTCAACAGCCGCGCCGCCACCTCGTCTCCCCACTCCGCCGCCGCCCCCTCCTGCTCCAGACGCACGCGCAGCGCCTGGCCCTCGCGAGCGATCTCCTTCACGTGGGGCTGCTCCCACAACAACCGCTCGGCACGCGCCCACTCCGCCTCCCCCTCCGCTCCTGGAAACAGCCGCACCAGCAACTCCACCACCGCCGTGCCCGCCGCCTGCGCGAGCACGTCCGCCACCTTGCCCGTGGCCAAGAGCCGCCCCTGCTCGATGATGGCGCACGTGTCGCAGATCTCCGCCAGCTCGGTGAGGATGTGGCTGGAGATGAGCACCGCCTTGCCCTGATCCGCGAGCGCGCGCAGCAGCTCGCGCAGCTCGATGCGGGCACGCGGATCCAAACCGTCCGCCGGCTCGTCGAGGATGAGCAGCTTCGGGTCATGCAGGAGCGTGCGCCCGAGCGCCACGCGCTGCTTCATCCCCTTGGACAGCGAGTGGGTGAGCTTGTCCGCCAGGGGTCCCAGGCCGGTGAACTCCATCACCGACGCCAGCCGCCGCGCGCGCACCGGGCCCGTCAGGCCGTAGGCGCGCGCGAAGAAGTCGAGGAACTCGAACACGGTGACATCTTCATAGGTGCCATAGCGGTCCGGCATGTAGCCGATGAGCGGCCGCACCTTGTCCGGCGTGTCCACCAGCGAGTACCCATCCAGGAGCACCTCGCCCGCGGTGGGCGTGTCCAGGGTGGCGAGGATGCGCATCGTGGTGCTCTTGCCCGCGCCGTTGGGCCCGATGAAGCCGAGGACGGTGCCCGCCTCCAGCTCGAACGACACGTCGTCCACCGCGCGCAGGGCGCCGAAGTCGCGCCGCAGTCCCTTCACCTCGAGCAGGCTCATCCCTCCACCTCGTCTCGCGTCCGCGTCATGGTCCGTCCACCCGTCCCCGCACCAGATGCGAGCCCTCGTGCAGGCTCACCGGAATCGCCGCCGAGAAGGTCCACCCCGGACCCTCCAGCCTCGCGAGGAACCCCCCCTCGGGCAGAGGCTCCTGGAACAGGCGCCCGAGCACCGGGGAGAGGCGCTGATCCACGTCCTTGGTGGGGCGCAGCTCCTCGGTGACGTCGTCCCGGGTGCTCGCGGGCAGCCGCGTGGCCAGGCCCTCCGCGCCCTCGGCGAGCGCGGGCAACTTCCACCACCCGCCCCCGGAGCGCACGTAGCCCTCCACGAGCGGCGCACCGAGCGCGTTGCGGATGCGCAACTGCCCTCCCTCGGCCGATACGCCGAGCCGGGCGCGCGAGGGCCCCACGGCCACCTCGCCCCATTCCTGGTAGGTGCGCGCGGAGAGGAAGCCACCCGTCACCACCATGCCCCGGGTCCAGTCCGCCTCGAGGGGCCGCGATTCCCAGTCCGAGTCCGAGGACAGCAGCGCGCCCAGCACGGGCACCTGGAAGGGCTCCGGCTCCAGGTTGGCGTAGTAGCCCCCGACGCCGACGGTGACGGTCCGGTCCCGCTCCCGGTCCAGCCAGGTGACGCTGTAGCGCGCGGCATGCAGCGAGAAGCCCTCCACGACCACCGACCAGCCCACGAAGGCCAGGCACGTGACGAGCGCCACCGAGGGCACGGCGATGAGCAGCGCCACGGGCCCCTTGCGCCGGGCCAGCAGCAACCCGCCGGGCCCCACCGCCAGCACGAAGAGGGTGATGAGGCCCAGGAAGCGGCCCACCGGAGCCTGGACACCGGGCAACAGGGGCCACAGACCCGAGCCCAGGGCCTGCTGGTGTCCCCATCTGCTCGGAGGCGAAGCGGGATGCACGGGGCCCGGACGGGGTGCATTGCTGGACTCCAGCGCGGCCGCATCGGCGAGCAGTCCGGAGGCACAGCCCTCCGCCCCTTCACACAACCGGACCTGGCCGAAGCCATAGGGCTGGACGTCTCCCGGAGTGGGCCGGGTGAGCAGTGGCAGGCGCAGGTCCACGTCACGCGGCGGATGGAGCAGGGTCAACTGTCCCCCCGTGGCCGCGTAGGCCTCGAGCGCGCTCCACACATCCGCGGGCAGCGCGGTGACGTCCCCGGCCACCACGATGAAGGGATGGCCCACGTAGGCGGCGAGCTCGCGCGGCGCGTTCTCGGGAGACAGGAAGCGCACCGCCAGCTTTCCCTCTTCCACGCGCGGCAGGTGCGTGCCCTCCTCGAAGGCCTTCTGCGTGCCCAGCACCAGCACGGGCTGTCCCGAGCCATCCGTCGAGTAGAAGGAAAAGGCGCGGAACGTCAGGCCCGGGCTCTCCACCCGCACGATGCCACCCCGGGCAATCACGGGGACGATCATCCAGGCCGACAGCCGCTGGCGCGGGCCGACCTCCACCTGCCGCCTGGAGACCTCGACACGGCGTACCTCCGAGGCCGTGGCCGTGATGCCAATCTCCACGACGCGCGGCGTGGAGCCCGTGTTGTGGAGCTCCACCTCCAGGGGGTAGTAACCCCGAGGCGACCGAAGCAGGGTGGTGGCCACGGACACGCGCAGCTCCCCATCGGACGCGCTCTCCGGGGCGCCCGAGGTCTCCACGTAGCCGGGCAGGCGGGGGTCCTCCACGGCCGCGGCCGGGGCCGCTTCCTCGATCACCACCTCCGCCCGGACGACGCCCGCGCACAGCCCCAGGACGAGCAGCAGCGCCCTCCACTCACGCACGGGGCACCTCGGGAGTGGACTGGAGCAGGGAGCGCACCACCTCCCAGGGGCCCACCTTCTCCAGGGACGCCTCGTAGGCGAGCACCAGCCGGTGGTTGAGGACAGCGGGGGCACAGGCCGTCACCTCGTCGAAGCCCACGTTGGGCTTGCCCCGCATCAGCGCGAGCGCGCGGCCGGCGGCGGCCAGGGCGAGGGCGGCGCGAGGGCTGGCGCCGAAGCGGACGAAGCGGCGCACGGACTCGGGCGCTCCGGGGGCGCGCGGATCGCTCGCCTCCACCAGGCGGCCGATGAAGTCCGCCACCGGCACGGGCAGATGTACCCGGTCCACCGCGGCGAAGAGCGAGGCGAGCCCCTGCGCGTCCGTCACGGGCGGCTGCGCGGGGGGAGCGCCGCGCACGCGCGTGGTGAGCAGCGTGGTGAGGGTCTTCGCGCCCACGGGCGGCACCTGGACGCGGAAGAGGAAACGATCGAGCTGCGCCTCGGGCAGGGGGTAGGTGCCCTCCAGCTCGATGGGGTTCTGCGTGGCGAGCACGAAGAAGGGGTCCGGCAGTGGGCGCGTCTGGCCGAGCACCGTCACGCCCCGCTCCTGCATGGCCTCCAGCAGCGCGGCCTGCGTCTTGGGGCTGGAGCGGTTGATTTCATCCGCGAGCACCACGTGGGCGAAGAGGGGCCCCTCGCGGAAGGTGAAGTCGCGGCGACCCTCGCCCTCGAGGACGTAGGTGCCGGTGATGTCGCCGGGCAGCAAGTCCGGGGTGAACTGAATGCGCCGGAAGGGCAGCCCGAGCAGCCGCGCGAGCGCCTTGCACAGCTCCGTCTTGCCGAGACCCGGCAGACCCTCGAGCAGCACGTGGCCGCGCGCGAGCACCGCCGCCACCACCTGCTCCACCACCTGCGTTTGATCGAGCAGGACCTGGTTCAACGCCTTCTGCAGCAGGGCCACCCGCTCCGCCGCGCCCTGCACCTCGGCGGGGCTCAACAAGTCCGACACGGCCGACTCCTCTCCTAGGGCTGCTCCCCGAAATAACGCTTCACCAGCTCCCGATTGCGCGGCAGCAGCGGTCCCGTGGAATGCCCCGCCTCCGCGTCCCCCCGCGCGCCCTCTCCCCGCGCCCCGCCCCCCGGACCCGCCTCGCGCCGCTCCGGCTCCACGGCCTTCAGGCCCCACAAGCCCGCGGCCTCGCCGCCCTGTCCCTTGGGCAGGGGCTTGAAGGCGAGCCGCTCGGGATCCATCTCCGCCTTCTCGCCGAACACGAGCGGCTGGGTCTCCTCGCCCCCGCCCTTGCCCACTCCCTTGCCCTTGCCCGCCCCACGGCTCGCGTGGCCTCGCGAACTGCCCTCGCCCTCGCCTTCGCCCTCCCCCTCGCCTTGTTCCCGGTCGGAGCGGGCTCCCTTGCGCCCCTCCCCCTGACCAAAGCGCCGCTCCAGCTCCCGCTGACGGCGCTCGAGCGTCGCGCGCAGGTCCGCCACCTCCGCGCGCGAGCGGGGCGTCTCCTGCCCCTGACTCCCCGCACTCCCCACCTCGCCGGTCCGGGGCGCCTCACCCGGCTCGCCCTCTCCAGGAGAGCCGACCTTCATCAGCGCGCTCTCGAGGGCCTCGCGCTCGCGCGTGGCGGCCTCGGCGCCCGAGGCGGCGTCCAGCGCGGACTCCAGCTCCCGCGCGGCCTCGGACGCGGAGGCCAGCTCGGAGGCGGCCCGCGCCGCCTGGGCATCGAGGGACTGCTCCAGACGATCGGCGGCCTCCCAATCGGCGGCGTCGAAGCGGCCCTCGGCGACCTCCTCGGCCAGCCGGCGCAGCTCCTCGTCCACGGCGGAGCCCGGGGATTCCTCGTGGGCGAGCGCCTCGGCCTTGGCGCGCACGGCGTCCACCTTCGCCGCGGCGGCCGCGTTGGCGGGACGCACCGCGCGAGCGGGCAGTGGCAGCAGCAGGCCCACGGCGAGGAAGACGAGCGCCGCGAGCAGGGCACCCACCGGACGCCGCCAGGCCACCGCGGGCGGAGTCACCGCGCGGGCGTACTGGTTGGCGGCGAGCTCCCACTCGCCCACGGGACGCTCCAGGCGGGTGAGCAGCAAGCCTCCCGCGCCCGCCGAGCGATCCGCGAGCACCGCCGCGTGGGCGAGGGACACGCGCCGGGCGCGCGCCCGGAGAAACCACCAGACGCCCGAGGCGAGCAGCGGCACGGGCAGCGCCCAGACGAAGGCGTCACGCAGCAACAGGCGGCCGAGCACGCACGCGGTGGCGGCGGCCCACACGGGCACCACGCCCGCCTCGGCGAAGCGCGCGGTATGCAGACGCCGCTGGACGCGCCGCACGGGCGCGAGGACGAGGGCCTGCAGGCGGCGTTCTTCGCTGGCGGGCATTGCACCCGAGTCTCAGCCAGGAGGCCGTCCCATCACAAGCCGCCCGGCGGATGAAGCCCCTTCCCTCGGGGAGCGCTAACCGGCGCGGGGGGGAACGGGCCGTGCCTCGGGCAACGGGTAGGCTTCCCAGCCGGGGGGCCACACCACGCGCTCGGCGGTGAAGCGATGGGTGTCGTCCTCGGGCCAGGGCGCGCCAACGGGCTCCTCCACCAGCTCGAAGACGCCGTGATCGAAGGGGCGCCCGGGGCCCGGCGTGGCGCGCACCACCCGCTCGCGCAGGCCCCGCCCGGCCAGCTCCAGCGAGCGGTAGTGGCAGTAGGGGTTGTTGCCGCGCTGGTTGAAGAGCGTATGCGCCATCTGGCTGCACCCGCCCCGGCACGCCTCGGCGTAGCGGCAGCCTCCGCAGTAGCCCCACATGTGCGAGACGCCCTCGGGGGCTCCCGCGCCCATGTTGAAGGTGAGCTCGCGCGTCTCCAGGATGTCGGACAGCGGCTGCTGGCGGATGTTGCCGCCGATGTACTCGGAGGGCAGCGTGGGGCAGCCCTTGACGCTGCCATCCGCGTGGATGCCGAGCACGGACAGTCCGGCCATGCAGCCCGACCAGCCCTTGCCGAGGCTCGCGAAGAGCCACTCGTCGTACGGGCCGTAATAGCCAATGTCGTTGGCGGGCGCGATGGCGAGCTTCTCTTCCTTGAGCGCGCGCACGGCGACGCGGGCGAGCGTGCGGTAGAGTTCGGGCAGCTCCGCGGGCTGCAACAACATCCACGCGTTGTCCGCGCCGTTGCCCATGGGCGAGGTGAGCTGCAACTGCCAGGCGCGGATGCCGGCGTCGCGCAGGCGCACGTACAGCTCGGGCAGCTCGGGGGCGGACAGGCGGTTGATCTGCGTGTTCGCGCTGAAGGGCAGTCCCACCTCGCGGAAGTGCCCCAGCGTCTCGAAACAGAAGCGGAACGAGCCGGGCTTGCCACGGATGCGATCATGCGTGGCCGCCAGCCCATCCACGGACACGGAGACGTGCGCGATGCCCACCTCCTTCATCTTGCGCGCCGTCTCGCGCGAGAGGCCGTAGCCTCCCGTCACCATGGTGCAGCGCATGCCGTGGGCGGAGATGGCCCGCGCGATGTCGAGCCAGTCCGGGCGCAGGAACGCCTCGCCGCCCTCGATGGTCACCTCCTGGATGCCGGACTCGGCGAGCTGGCGCACCAGGTCCAGCGCCTCCTCGGCCGACAGTTCATCATCGCGTTTGCTCCCCGCGCGCGAGCCGCAGTGGCCGCACGCGAGGTTGCATTTCAGGGTGAGCTCCCACACGGCGAGCGCCGTGCGGGGTTGGATGACCGGGGGCGGCATGAGGCGCGCGCGGGGGGATTAGAGCTGATCCTTGATCACATCCGAGGGCGGAGGCGTCGGCGGAGGAGGAGGCAGCGCGTAGCGGGCGCTGCCGCCGCGCACGGTGTCCAACGAGCCCTCTTCGATCTCCAGCACCTCGCGGGTGCGCTCCTTCTGGCGCTCGATGACCTGGGTACGGGGCAGCTTCTTCTCGACCTTCGTCGTCATGGCAGACCCTTTCACTGATGGTGGAGACAAGGATTCTATGGAAAACCCAGCCCCCAGGTCAAATCGATCGGCCGCGTGAAACACGACGCCCCGGACCGTGGCCCAGCAGGCCAGGGATCCGGGGCGTCATCCTTCCAGCGGACGAGCGGCTCCCTCGGGGAGGAGGGAGCCGCCCGGACGGCGTCACTGCACCGCGAAGATCAGGTCGTCGCGGTCATCGTAGCCGCCGCTGCTGCAGGCGGACGCGCTGCCCTGGTAGCGGAAGTTGGCGCGGATGGCCTGCACGCTGCCCGCGGGCAGGGTGTACGTGGCGGAGATGGTGGTGGTGCCGGTGGAGCTCGGGCTGTACGTGCCGATGAGCGTCCAGGTGGGGCTCGCGGCGTTGGCCGTGTAGTACAGGTCCAGCTTGTCCGAGGAGGTGGAGTAGGCATACACGGTGGCGTCGATCTTCACCGTCTTGCCCGCGGCCAGGTTCGTGCCGTCCGTGGTGCTCACCTTGAGGGCGTCGTTGGACTCATCCGAGTGGTAGGTGCCCGAGGCGCCGTCCGCGCAGCTGCCGTTGATGGTGTTGGGCGCGTTCGACTCGGGGCCCTTGCTACCACGGCCGTTGAGCAGCGTGCCCGAGTCGCAGCCGATGCCCGCCGCGGCGCAGCGCGGCGCCTTGTACGTCGCGTCGTAGGTCGCGGTCGGGACCGTCCCACCGTTGCCGCCATCGCCGCCCGTCGGAGGAGGCGTGACGCCCGTGGTGGCGCCCTTGGCCACCTCGGCCACGAACGAGGCGCCCAGCTTGGCGAACTTCACCGAGTTGGCCGCCGTGCCGCCCATGTACGCCAGCGTGTCGCCCGTGGTGTGGATCTGCGGGTTGTCCGTGGTCATCGTCGCCTCGAAGGGCATCGTGGCCGGGTAGCCCGCGCTGTTCCACGAGGCGTGATCCGAGCAGCCGTAGCCGCAGGAGATGTTGGTGTAGGTGAGCCCCGGCTGGTACTTGGTGATGAGGCTGGTGGTGAACGCGTTGAGCGTGGCGTTGGTGTTGTCCGTCACCATGCCGAAGTCGTAGCTGGAGCCCTTGTAGTTGGTCATGTCCAGCTGCAGCACGCCCACCACGTTCACGCCGCTGCTCTTGAACGAGTTGGCGATGGCCTTGGAGCCGTACAGGCCCACCTCCTCGCCCGCGTACGCCATGAACTTCACCGTGCGCGCCGGCTTGTAGCCATTGAGCACCGCCACGCGCAGCACCTCGGTCACCGAGGCCACGCCCGACGCGTCGTCATCCGCGCCCGGCGCCGTGCCCGTGGTGGGGTTGCTCTGGTTGATGGAGTCCAGGTGGCCACCAATCACCACCACCTCGTTGGGCAGCGTGGTGCCCGTGATGGTGGCGATGACGGAGGGCTGCTTCCAGGTGTGCGTGAACTGCTCCACCGTGATGTCCGAGCGCCCGGCGGCGATCGTCGTCCACTTGTTCTTGAGCCAGGTGGACGCGTCCGCGCCGTTCTGCACGTTGTAGTAGCGGTTGGTCCAGTTGGTGGACAGCGAGTTGATGGTGCCGCGGATCTCCGTCTCCGTGACCGAGCCCAAGAGCGCGCTCACCGTGTCCGGGTTGTTGATGTTGTAGCTGATGAGCGAGGCGGCCAGCGACTGGGGAGCGTTGGCGGCCTCCACCGCCGCGAGCGCCTCCGCCTGGGAGTCATGGGCGATGAAGCCCGCGCAGCGGTTGAGCTTGTCGTGAATCGCCAGCGCGAGCTGCTCCACCTGCGACTCGCTCACGCGCAGCACCGCCACGCCACCCTTCTGGAACGTGGGCGCGGCCAGCGTCAGCCCCTTGCCCTGGAAGACGCCCCGCACGGGCTCCAGCGCGTCCGTGCCGATGGTGATCCACACCTGCTTCTCCCGCGGGGCCTCCGCCAACGCGGGCGTGGCACACGCGAGCCATACGGCGACAGAACCGAACTTGCTCATTCCCATGGACATCTCCTCGGGTGCTTCATCAGGGGGGCGGTGGAAACCGGAGCAGTCCGGTTCTCACCAAAGGCGGACTTATCCACCAATACGCGAACTTATTGCACCGAGGGCACTTCAGGGAAGATTTCAAATTGTGAAATCTCCAACGGAGGCCGGAGGAAGTTGGAGAACAGAGCATCAAGCCCCCCGAAAGGGAGGGGGCGCGGAGGCGATGCTCGCGGGGGTGGCCGTTCGTGGTAGCAACACCGGGATGCAGCCAGGCGAGTCGCTCTTCGTTCATCCAGGATTGAAGGTCAGACCGTGTGAGTGGGGGTACGGGGTGTTCACGGACCAGGCCATCGCCGAGGGCACCATCCTGGAGGAGTGCCACTATCTCAAGGCGCCCTTCCGCACGCTGCGCACCTCACCGTTGACCGACTACGTGTTCAACATCGAGTGGGGCCCGCACGAGGAGGACCAGGGGGGCGAGTGGGTGGCGCTCGTGTTCGGCTTCGGGTCCATCTACAACCACGCGCAGGAGCCCAACGTGTCGTACTACCGGGGCTACCAGCGCGGCCCCGCGCCCAAGGACGTGTTCACCTTCTACGCACTGCGTGACATCGAGCCGGGTGAGCAGCTGTGCATCAGCTACGGGGAGAACTGGTGGAACACGCGCGGCCAGCAGATGCCCTGAGCCCGCGCTCCCCGCCGGCCTGAGCGCTCCCCCCTGGAACACCACCGGGAGGGGAGGCGTGGGTGCTTCCGTATGCCCGTCCGTGTATGATTCCAGCGCTTCTGGATGAACAGGGGGGTGGCTCCACGGGCTTCGTGCTCAGCGACAATGGACGGCGCCTCCCCTTCTCAACCCCCCGGTTCGGGAACGCGTCGCAGGGAACGTCGCCGGACATGAAGAACAACGAAGCAATCGCCCAGAGCAGGCCACGCCCGCGCCCCATGGCCGTGGCGGGAGCACTGGACGAGCGGGCGGTGGCCGCGGAGCTGGAGGCGCTCTACGAGCCGGTTCCCGTCCCGCAGGAGCCGTCCCCGGGCTCCCCCGCCCCCGCTTCCTTCGACGACACGCGCCCCGGCAAGCGGGTCCAGAAGCTGCGCCCCGGCGCGCACCTGCAGCACTACGAGCTCATCCGCGAGCTGGGCAGCGGCGGCATGGGCACCGTCTTCCTCGCACGCGACGTGCGGCTCGGCCGGCGCGTGGCCATCAAGTTCCTGCACACCCAGGACTCCGAGCTCACCCAGCGCTTCATCCTCGAGGCGCGCGCCACCGCGCGCTGCAGCCACGAGAACATCGTCATCATCCATGAGGTGGGCGAGTACGAGAACAGCCCCTTCATGGTGCTGGAGTACCTCCAGGGCCAGCCCCTCACCAAGGCGCTCGGCGCGGCCCAACTGCCGCCCGCCCGCGCCGTCGAGCTGATGGTGCCGGTGGTCAAGGCGCTCGCGTGTGCCCACGAGCAGGGCATCGTCCACCGCGACCTCAAGCCGGAGAACATCATCGTGACCGACTCGGGCGCCATCAAGGTGCTCGACTTCGGCATCGCCAAGACGCTCCAGGGCGCGGACCTGCCCGACCCCGCCACGTACGCCGGCCCGCTCGGAGTGCCGTCCGGCGGCGCCCAGGTCCAGGGCGAGCTCACCCACTTCGGTGCCCTCATGGGAACCATGGCGTACATGTCCCCGGAGCAGTGGGGCATCGGCGTCCCCGTGGATCACCGCACGGACATCTGGGCGGTGGGCATCCTGCTCTTCCAGATGCTCGCCGGGAAACACCCGTTGGAGCCACTGCGCGGCCCGCAGCTCATGGTCACGGGCATCCTCGACGATCCCATGCCGCGCCTGCAGCAGATGGCCCCCGGCGTGCCCGCGGACCTGGCGGCCGTCGTCGACCGCTGCCTGCGCAAACACAAGGAGGAGCGCTTCCCGGACGCGCTCTCGCTCCTGCGCGCCCTGGAGCCCTTCCTGCCAGGGCGCTTCAGCCGCGAGCTGAGGCTCGACGAGAGCCCCTACGCGGGCCTGTCCTCCTTCCAGGAGGCCGACGCGGACCGCTTCTTCGGCCGCACGCGGGAGATCGCCGCGCTCGTCCACCGCATCCAGGACCGGCCGCTGCTCGCCGTGGTGGGCCCCTCGGGCACGGGCAAGTCCTCCTTCGTGCGCGCGGGCCTGGTGCCCGTGCTCAAGCGCTCGGGCACCGCCTGGGACGCGATCGTCATCCGCCCTGGCCGCCACCCCCTGTCCGCCCTGGCGAGCACCGTGGTGCCCCTGATGAGCTCCACCACCACCGTGGAGGAGGACATCCAGGAGCAGGAGCGGCTCATGGAGCGGCTGTACGCCGAGCCCGGCTACGTGGGCAGCGTGCTGCGCAGCCGCGCCCGGCGCCAGAAGCGGAGGATCCTCGTCTTCGTCGATCAGTTCGAGGAGCTCTACACGCTGGTGCCCGACGCGCGTGAGCGCCTGGCCTTCACCGCGTGTCTGTCGGGCATCGCGGACGACGCGACGAGCCCCATCCGCCTCATCGTCTCCCTGCGCTCGGACTTCCTGGACCGGGTGCCCGAGGACGAGCACTTCATGGCGGAGCTGGCCCAGGGGCTCTTCTTCCTCACCTCGCCCTCGCGCGAGGGCCTGCGCGACGCGCTGGTGCAGCCGGCGGAGATGGCCGGCTACCAGTTCGAGACGCCCGCCCTGGTGGACAACATGCTGGAGCACCTGGAGGCCACCCAGGGCGCGCTCCCCCTGCTCCAGTTCGCCGCCACCCAGTTGTGGGAGTCGCGGGACAAGAAGAACCAGCGGCTCACCGTGAGCGCCTACAAGTCCATGGGCGGCATCGTCGGCGCGCTCGCCAGCCACGCGGACAGCGTGCTCGCGGGCATGTCCGCCCAGGAGCGCGCGCTGGTGCGGGCGCTGTGTCTGCGCCTGGTGACGCCCGAGCGCACCCGCGCCCTGGTGGCGGTGGACGAGCTGCGCGAGCTGACGAAGGACACCGCGGAGATGCAGCGGCTCATCGATCACCTGGTGCAGGCGCGCCTGCTCGTCGTGCAGACGGGAGGCGGCGCGACGGGGGCCACGGTGGAGATGGTCCACGAGTCGCTCATCCACAGCTGGCCCACGCTCAAGCGCTGGCTGGACGAGGGCCAGGAGGACTCGGCGTTCCTCGAGCAGCTGCGCCACGCGGCCCGGCAGTGGCAGGCGAACAACCAGGACGCCAACCTGCTGTGGCGCGGCGAGCTGGTGGACGAGGCCGCGCGCTTCCAGCGGCGCTTCCGGGGAGAGCTGCCCAGGCAGCAGCGCGACTTCCTCGCGGCCGTGTCCGCGCAGGCGAAGAAGCGTCGGAGGATCAGGCGCGTGCTGGTGGCCGGCAGCACGACGTTCCTCGTGATGCTGGTCATCGCGGCGGCGGTGGCGCTGGTGGTCATCCGCAACTCGCAGCGCGAGGCCCAGCGGCAGGCGGAGGCGGCCCAGGCGGCCGAGGCGGTGGCGCGCGGCGCGGAGATGGCGGCGCGAGCGGCGGAGGCCGAGGCCCGCCAGCGGCTCGCCGAGGTGCAGGCCAAGGAGCTGGAGCGACAGAAGGCCCAGAAGGCGGCGGAAGAGGCCAACGCGCGGGTGGAGCTGTCCAACGCCGAGCTGCTGCGCAAGAACGACGAGCTGATCCTCGCGCTGCAACGCGCCCAGGTGGCGCGGCTGCGCGCGAAGACGGCCCGCAAGCGCGCCGAGCGCAGCGCCGTCACCGCGCGCGACGCCCAGCAGGACGCCATCCGCGCGGCGAGCGAGCTGTCCAGCATGCTGCACCGCGAGCAGCAGCGCGCGCAGCGCTTGCAATCCCAGCTCGGCGGCCCCGTCATCGAGGTGTTGAAGTGAGGCACGCCGTGAGAAGGGGGCGCGCGGCCCTGGCCGTGGCGGTGGCGCTGCTGTCCCCGTGGGCCCCGCCTCCGCTGGCGGCGCCACGCGCCCGCGCACCCCAGCAGACCCTCTCCGCGCCCGAGGGGAGCCAGGGGAAACAGACGGGCTCCCGGAAGGCCCGCGACAAGCGGTCGCCGAAGGTCCCTCCCGCCCCCGGGCCGTCCTCGTCCGAGCCCCCGCCCTCCGCCCTCGCACCCGACGCCCCCACGCGGCCCCGTCCCGAGGAGACCCCTCCCGCGCCGCCCCCGAGCGTCCCTCCCGAGCGCCCCTGGGCCCAGGGCGTGTCGCCCGAGAACCAGCAGCGGGCGCTCGAGCTGTTCCAGGCGGGCAATGCCCTGCTGAAGGACGCCGTCTTCGTGAAGGCCAGCGAGAAGTACCGCGAGGCCCTGGAGCTGTGGAGCCACCCGGCCATCCACTACAACCTCGCGCTGGCGTTGATGAACCTGGACCAGCCCCTCGAGGTGCACGAGCACCTGGAGGCCGCGCTGCGCTTCGGCGCCGAGCCGCTGGAGGAGGAGAAGTTCGAGTACGCGCGCAACTACAAGCTGCTCATCGAGAAGCAGCTCTCGCGCCTGGACATCACCTGCGACACGCCCGGCGCCACCGTGCTGCTGGATGGCAAGCCCCTGTTCCAGGCCCCTGGCAAGTACTCGGGCCTGGTGCGTCCGGGCGCGCACACCCTCTCGGCGGCGCGCCAGGGCCACCTGCCCCAGAACCTGAACCGCACCCTGCTGCCCGGCGAGACGGCGAACGTCACGCTGCGGCTGTACACCACCGAGGAGCTCACGCGCTACCGGCGCCGGTTCCACGTCTCCATGCCCTGGTTGGTGATGGGCGCGGGGGCGGCGCTCGCCGGAGGCAGCGCCTGGATGCACGTGCGGGCCCGCGCCCACTTCCGCTCCTTCGACGAGGGCATCTCCGCGTGCGGCGGCTGCGTGCCTCCCCTCCCCCTCGCCACCCAGCTCGAGCGGGGCTACCTGCTGCAGAGCTCGGCCATCGTCGGCTATACCGTCGGGGGGGCGGCCTTCATCACGGGCGCGGTCCTCACCGCGCTCAATCAACCCCAGCCCTACCGCATCGATCCGTCCCAGCTCGCCCAGCCCCAGGTGAGCATCAGCCCGCTGCTGGGTGGCGGCTCGGGCGGAGTCCAGGCCCTGGTGCGCTTCTAGGAGGAATCCCATGAACCGAGTGCATTCCTCCACCCTGCCTCCCCGCCGCGATCGCCCGGGGCCCTGGATGGTGCGGCTCGGGGTGCCCTTCCTGGCGCTCTTCTTCACCGCCTGCTTCGAGCCCACGAGCGTCATCTGCCCCACCGGCCTGGTGTGCCCCGCCGGCCAGCAGTGCGCCGCGAACCAGGACGTGTGCATCAAGACGAACTGCGGCGATGGCCTGCTGCAGCCGGGCGAGGCCTGTGACGATGGCAACCTGCTCGAGGGCGACGGGTGCAACCGGGACTGCCGCTCCATCGAGGTGTGCGGCAACGGCATCGTGGACGTGAGCCAGGGCGAGAAGTGCGATGACGGCAACACCAGGGACGGCGACAAGTGCGGCGCCGACTGCAAGTCCAACGAGGCGTGCGGCAACGGCATCACCGACACGAGCGTGGGCGAGCAGTGCGACGACGGCAACAACAACAACGGCGATGGGTGCAGCGCCGACTGTCTGTCGCGGGAGGTATGCGGCAACGGCTACACGGACAGCGCGCGGGACGAGCAGTGCGACGACGGCAACACCGAGGGGGGCGACGGGTGCAGCGCCGACTGCAAGTCCAACGAGACGTGTGGCAACAGCATCGTGGACCGGGCGCGCGGCGAGGTGTGTGACGACGGCAACACCGAGGAGGGCGACGGGTGCAGCGTGGACTGCAAGTCCGACGAGACGTGTGGCAACGGCATCGTGGACCGGGCCAGCGGCGAGCTGTGCGACGACGGCAACACCCTGCCCAACGACGAGTGCAGCTTCGACTGCCGCTCGGGCAAGGGCTGCGGCAACGGCATCCGCGACGAGGACGAGGAGTGCGATGACGGCAACACGTCCAACACCGACAACTGCCTGAACTCCTGCCTGCTGGCGACCTGCGGCGATGCCGTCGTGGACCGGCAGCAGCCGCGCCTGGAGGATTGCGACGACGGCAAGGAGACGAAGCAGTGCAACCACAACTGCACCTGGCGCGTGTGCGGCGATGGGCTGGTGAACGCCACCGCCGGGGAGCAGTGCGACAACCCGGGCGCCGTCGACAGCACCAGCTGTGACAGCGACTGCACCATCGCCGTGTGCGGAGACGGCCACGTCAACCCCCTGCGCAACGAGCAGTGCGACACGGGGGGCAACTCCCGGACCTGCAACTTCGACTGCACCCTGGCCAGGTGCGGCGACTGGATCCTCAATCGGGAGGCGGGCGAGCAGTGCGACACCGGCGGCTTCTCCGCCTGGTGCGACAACGACTGCACGCCCGCGGCCTGTGGTGATGGCCTCGCCAACCTCCAGGCGAACGAGCAGTGTGACGACGGCAACCGGAGCGACGAGGACGACTGTCTCGGCACGTGCCGGCCCAACGTCTGCGGCGACGGGCGGGTGAACCGCAACGGCCCCAAGCGCGTCGAGGTCTGCGACGACGGCAACGCCATCACCGAGACCGAGTGCCCCTACGGCACCCTCCAATGCACGGCGTGCAACGCCACCTGCTCGGAGCTCCGCACCCTGAAGGGCCGGGCCTGTGGCGATGGCGTCGTGAACGACCCGCGCGAGAAGTGCGACGACGGCAACACCACCACCGAGACCGCCTGTCCCTATGACGTGCCCCAGTGCACGGCCTGTGACGCGCTGTGCTCGGCGCCCCTGTCGCTCAAGGGCAACTACTGCGGCGATGGCGCCGTGAACGGCCCGAACGAGAAGTGCGACGACGGCAACACCCTCACCGAGACCGCGTGCGACTACGGCACCGCGAGCTGCACCCGGTGCGACGCCACGTGCTCGACCGTCCTCCCCCTCACCGGCCCCATCTGTGGAGACGGCGTCAAGAATGGCCCCGAGACGTGCGACGACGGCAACACCCTGGCCTGTGGCACCTGCGACAACACGTGCGCCCACGCCCAGCTCACCCAGGCCAGTGGCCGCCTCACCGTCCAGTACCGCGGCACCTTTTTCCGGGAAGGAGACACCTTCACCCTCGACGACGGCCTCCACCCTCCGGTGGTGTTCGAGTTCGACCGCGACGGCGCCGTCGCCCCGGGCCACCAGACCGTGCCCGTCTCCAACGGCGCCGCCACCGAGGAGGTGGCCCTGAGCATCTACTCCGCCATCCGGGGCGTGGGCGGTGACTTCCAGATCTCCGCCTCGGCCCTCGCGGGCAGCGACATCCTCCTCACCCACCGCCAGAACGGCGCCTTCGGCAACCGACCCATCCTCGAGAGCACGGACGGCAACGGCGACGTGAAGGACGCCCTCCTCGTCACCGGCATGGCGGGCGGCAAGGGCTTCGACTGTCCCCAGGCCACCGGCTGCGCACGCAACGAGGACTGCGCCCCCTCCCTCTCCTGCTCCCCCACCACCCACACCTGCATGCCTCCCTGAATCACCGGGCAGGTGGGAGTCCTACACCTCGCACCTGAGCCCACGTGAAGACTGATTCATTTGACTTTCCAACCAGGGCGAAGAATGAACGCGGCGCGTTGATGTTACACCCGGCATGTTTTCTCCCGGCACGCTCCCCCCTCGTCATTCCTCGGGTCTCGCATGATGTCCTTCGTCCTCCTGGCCCAGACGGGCAATGAGCAGGTTGGCTGGCTGAGCCGCAAGCTGCTTGGTGTCACCCTCACCAGCGCCGAGTGGGTGCTGTGGGTGCTGGTGGTGCTCTCGGTGTTCTCCATCGGGCTGATGCTCGAGCGCGCGGTGTACTTCGCCACGCACCGGCTGCCGGACTCCGAGGCGCTGGCGGTGCGGCTGGCCCGGGGCGAGCTGGAGGCGGTGCGCGCCGCGGTGGGTGAGCGCAAGGGCATGGAGGCCGCGGTGCTGCGCGAGGCGCTGGCCTCGGTGGAGCAGGGCCCGGACACGGTGGAGCAGGTGATCGCCTCCACGGTGGCGCGCGAGCGTCCCCAGTACGAGCGCTACCTGTCCTTCCTGGGCACGCTGGGCAACAACGCGCCCTTCATCGGCCTGTTCGGCACGGTGCTCGGCATCATCAAGGCCTTCCACGACCTGGGCAACATGGGCGCCAAGGGCGCCGCCATCCAGCAGACGGTGATGGCGGGCATCTCCGAGGCGCTCGTCGCCACGGCGGTGGGCCTGGCGGTGGCCATCCCCGCGGTGGTCGCCTTCAACGTCTTCAACCGCCAGCTCAAGACGCTCACCTCGCGCACCAACGCGCTGGGCCATGCGCTCGTGGGCAGCCTCAAGGCCCGCAACGCCACGCGCCCCGGCGCCTCCACGGAGGCGCGTTAGTCCATGGCCGGCG
This sequence comes from Cystobacter fuscus, assembly GCF_002305875.1. NCBI lineage: Bacteria > Pseudomonadati > Myxococcota > Myxococcia > Myxococcales > Archangiaceae > Cystobacter > Cystobacter fuscus. The sequence continues at coordinate 11,232,027 of NZ_CP022098.1, forward strand.
GCGCGCAGGACAACGACGAGGAGATCACCGGCATCAACGTCACCCCGCTGGTGGACGTGGTGCTCGTGCTGCTCATCATCTTCATGGTGACGGCCAACTTCATCGTGCGCGAGACGGTGGAGGTGGATCTGCCCCGGGCCGCCAACGGTGGCGAGACGGTGCAGGGGCTCGTCAACGTGGTGGTCGACAAGCAGGGCAAGCTCTTCTTCGACGGCGCGGAGGTGAGCGAGGACGAGATGCGCCGCCGCGTCACCGAGGCGCTGGCCAAGGACAAGGAGACACGCGCCATCATCAGCGCGGATCAGAGCCTGCCGTACGGCCGGGTGATGCGGCTCATCGACATGGTGAAGGGCCAGGGCATCGCCAAGTTCGCGCTCAACATCGAGAAGGACGTGGCGCCCACGGCCTCTCCCGCCTCGCCCTGAGGAGGGCCCCCGGACATGAGCCAGGCCACCCTCTCCGCCCTGCCCCCTCGCCGCTCCCGCGACTGGGTGCCGATGTTCCTGCTCGTGTCGCTGGGCGCCCACGGGGTGGGCTTCGCCCTGCTCTCGAACGTGGCGGAGCGCCCGGCGCCCGACATCCAGCGGCCCGTAGAGCTCGAAATGGTGGAGGTCATCAAGCCGCCTCCCCCGCCGCCGCCTCCACCCGAGCAGGAGCCGCCCAAGCCGCCCCCGCCCAAGCCGAAGGCGCCGCCCCCGGTGAAGGTGGCCCGGGCCGAGAAGCCGCCTCCGCCGCCTCCGCCGGACGCGCCGCCCCCTCCCCCCAATGACGCGCCTCCGCCCGAGCCGGCCGCCAAGCCGGTGCCGCTGGTGGTGGGCCTGTCGCTGTCCTCCACCACGGCCGCGGGCGGCTTCGCCGCGCCGGTGGGCAACACCGTCTATGGCAAGACGGGCAACACGGCGACGGATCCCAAGGACGTGAAGGCGTACTCGGCACCCAAATACGTGCCCGTGTACCAGGTGGACACCCAGCCCACGGTCGCCTCGGAGGTGAAGATTCCCTACCCCGACGAGGCCCGACGCGCGGGCGTCGAGGGCTCGGTCACCATGTCCATCACCATCGACGCCGAGGGGCGCGTGGTGAAGGTCGTCGTCATCAAGGGGCTCGGCTACGGGCTCGACGAGGCGGCGCGCGGCGCCCTGCTGCGCTTCCGCTTCAAGCCCGCCATCAAGAACGGCGAGCCGGTGTCCACGGAGATGAAGTACTCCTACACCTTCGTGCTGGACTGACGGGCCCGCGCCGCGCCGGGCCCATCCAGGGCCTCAGCTCACCGCGGGCTTCGCTCCCGGCGCCAGGTGCACGTTGATGCTCTTGCTGCCCGACACCGACAGGTACGTCTCCACGTTGCCCTTGCCGCCCGGCTCGAAGGAGATGACCTGGTCGTGCGAGCCGAACTTCGCCTCGATGCTCAGCTTGCTCCCCGCGGTGGTGTAGGTGGCCTGGGAGGCCCTGGAGCCGTTGAGGTTGATCTCCGCCTTGCCGCCCTCGAGCAGCTTGAGCGAGAGCGACAGGTCCCCCTTGTAGAAGACGGTGTCGATCTTCCCCTTGAAGGCCGCCTGCTGGGGACCGAGGTCCACGAACTCCCCGCCGCCCACGTTCACGAAGAAGACCACCTGCGCGAAGATGTTCAACGGCGTGCCCGAGGTGGTGCCTTTTCCAATGAAGTTGCGAAAGTCGACCATGCTGTTTCCCGCCGAAGTGGAAGGGGAGCGGCGCACCGCCCCACCGGAAAGCCACATCGTATGCACGCCCACGCCCCGCACCGGATAGGCTTTTGACGCGCGGGGGGCGGGTGTCAGGGGGCCAACGGGCCGACCCGACGCGCGCTACGGCACGGGGACGAGGAAGTCCTTGATGATGGCCATGTGCTGCATGTTGGTGGCGCCGCTGTCCGCGCTCTGCGCCGGGGAGATGTCCGACAGGGGCGAGTACACGCGCGTGTCCACCACGAGGCCCCCGCTGAAGGAGCTGGAGCCGATGACGGTGGACGTCTGGTAGGTGCGCAGGTTGCTGCTCACCAGCACATGGTCATACGGCTTGGCGCGGCTGGCGTTGGTGTTGACGTTGCCATTCTTGTCCGCCGGGTAGGGGCTCGCGGTGGAGACCACGGAGGAGAAGGTGGAGAAGAGCGCCTCGCTCCGGGTGTCGGAGTTGAAGTCACCGCCGATGGCGATGAAGGAGCCCGCGGGCACGTTGGCCTTGATGAAGTTGACGAGGTTGGTCGCCTCGGTGTTGCGCACGGAGCTGCTCGAGGTAAGCAGGTGCACGCTCACCACCCAGAGGTCCGTGGGGCCCGGGATGTCGATGCGCGCCCAGGCGAAGTCACGGTTGCTCACCTGCGTGTCGTCCCACTCGCCCGAGGCGATGATGGGGTAGCGGCTGATGACGCCGTTGGGGATCTGCGCGCCGGCCTCGCGGTAGTAATAGAAGCTCGAGCCGAAGGCGGTGTTGACGAAGGAGCGGATGGCGGTGGCGGAGTTGTCGCCGTAGTTGAACTCCTGGATCATCACCACGTCGGGTTTCGTGCCCTGGAAGATGCGCGTGCCGTGGCCCGGGTCGTAGCTCTGGTAGTTGCCGCTGGAGATGTTGGCGGCCATCAACCGCACCCGGGTGGTGCCGGCGAGCGGCGCGCCCTGGGAGCTGGCGTCTGAACCCCCTCGAGCATCCGACTCGAGGTCCCCTCCGCAAGCGGCGAGGGAGAGGGAGAGAACGGAGAACAGCAGACGCGAGCCAAGGCGGCTCGGCGTCGAGGCGAGAGAGCTGATGGGCATGGAGTCGTCCGGTGGGAGGGCGAGGAGGCGGGCGCATCAGACAGCAGGGTGGGCAGGCCAGCAAGGGGGCCCCTGGGTTGTACCGCTGCTCACCCGTGCACATCTCCCGAGCGTTGGCCTCGTAGCCAGGGAGCGACAGCGATGCGAAAGGCAATGGCCGGCGCGGTGGTGTGCGTGCTGGGACTGACGGGCTGTATGGGCGCCCCTTTGCGGTACGGGCCGTCCGAGCCGCTCGTGGACACGCAGGTGCCCATCCAGCAGGCGGAGGAGGCGGGTGCCGCCCAGCATCCCGATGCGGCGCAACACCTGGAGTGGGCACGGCAGCAGACGCAGGGTGCGCGTCGGCTGATCGAGCAGAACCGGCGGGATGAAGCGGCGCTGTTCCTGAAGCGGGCGGCGGCGGACGCGGAGCTGGCCCTGGCCCTGGCGCGCGAGGCCCCGGCCCGCGCCGAGGCCGATCAGGTGCTCCAGCAGGTACGCGAACTCCAGCAGGACACGGTGCCGGCGCAACAGTGACGGGAAAGCCCAGACGGGAAAGCCCAGACGGGAATGCCCAAGGAGAGAGCCATGCGGGGATGGAAGGCGTTGACATGGGGAGTGCTCGGGACCGTGGCGCTCTCGGGGTGCGCGGCCATGACACCGCGCGAGCTGGTGGATGCGCGCAGTGCCTATCAAGAAGCCTCCGCGGGTCCGGCGGTGCAGTACGCCCCGGACGCCCTCGGACAGGCCCGGGACGCGCTCGACGAGGCCAACCGCGCCTACGATCGCGAGAAGAACACGGAGCGCACGCGCACCCTCGCCTATGTGGCGCTGCGCCGGGCGCAGATCGCCGAGTCACTCGCCCGCACCGCGGTGGCCCTGAATGAGCGGGCCCAGGCGGAGCAGCAGCTCGCGCTGGCCCGGGCGGAGGACGCCGAGCGCACGCGGCGGGAACTGGCTCAGTCGCGCCAGGAGCTCGCCGAGGCCCAGCGGCTGCGCGCGGAGGCGGAGCAGCGCCAGGCGGAGATCCAACGCCAGCAGGAAGAGACGGCGCGTCTCCAGGCCGAGCAGGAGGCCCAGGCCCGCACCCAGCGCGAGGAGCAGGAGCGACAGGCGAAGCTCACCGAGAGCCAGCACCGGATGGAGCAGCTCAACGCGCAGCTCGAGCAGGAGCGCCAGGCGCGGCTCCAGGCCGAGCAGCGCGCCACGGCCGCCGAGGCCGAGGCCCGTGCCCAGCGAGAGGTGGCCGACGAGCTGCGCAACATCCGCCAGGTGCAGGTGAAGGAGGAGTCGCGGGGCCTGGTGCTCACGCTCTCCGGCAGCGTGCTGTTCCGCTCGGGCAGCGCGGATCTCCTCGCGACGGCCCGGCGGCGGCTCAACGAGGTGGCCGAGGCGCTCAAGAAGGCCCCGAACCCGCTCGTCATCGAGGGGCACACCGACAGCCTGGGCTCGGCGGAGCTCAACGAGGAGCTGTCGTACCTGCGCGCCGAGGCCGTGCGCGACTACCTCGTCGACCGGGGCGTGGACCCCGAGCGCATCCGCACCGAGGGACGGGGCAAGGAGCAGCCCATCGCCTCCAACGCCACCGCCGAGGGCCGCGCCAACAACCGCCGCGTGGAGATCATCCTCGAGCGCGGCGTGGGTGGCTCGGGCGCGCGGCAGGACTCCAAGCCGTAGCCAATGAAAAGGCCCCGCCGCCCGACTGGGGCCGCGGGGCCTTCCGCGCTCACGCGAGCGCGCCCGGAGACTCAGGGCTTGGCGGGGGCGAGCTGCGAGGGGTGGCTGGGCACATCGATCTCACCGGCGACGATCTTCGCGCGCAGCTCCTCGACCTTCTGCAGGGCCGCCTCGCGCCCGGGGAACTCCACGCGCACGGGGGCGTAGGTGACGCCGCCCTCCTTGAGGCCCAGCACCACGTCGCCGCCCGTCAGCTTGCCTTCGCGCAGATCCCTCACGGCCTCGTAGACGGCCAGGTCCACGCGCTTGACCATGGAGGTGAGCATCGCCTCGGGCGCGAGCGGGGACTGATCCGAGTCCACGCCGATGACGAACACGTTCTTCTTCGCCGCGCGCGCCTCCTTCACCGACTGGATGACGCCCAGGCCGTCCGAGCCGGCCGCGTGGAAGATGACGTCCGCGCCCTTGGAAACCAGGTCCTGGGCCACCTGCTTGCCGGCGGACACGTTGTCGAAGCTGCCGGTGTAGTTCACCAGCACCGTCGCCTTGGGGTTGGTGGCGGCCACGCCCGCGCGGAAGCCCGCCTCGAACTTCTTGATGAGGGGCACCTCGATGCCGCCCACGAAGCCCACCTTGCCCACCTGCGTGGCGAGACCCGCCAGCGCGCCCACGAGGTAGCTGCCCTGCTCCTCGCGGAACACCGCCGTGCGCACGTTGGGCAGCGTGTACGGCTTGCCATCCGCGCCGACGATGGGGCTGTCGATGAGCAGGAACTTCGCATCCGGGTTGCGCTTGGCCACCGTCTCCACGGCGCCCTCGAGCATGAAGCCCACGCCCACGGACAGCGCCACGCCCTGATCCACCAGCAGTTGCAGGTTGGGCTCGTAGTCCTCGGCCACCTTGCTCTGCAGCACCACGGGGGTGACGCCCACCGGGGCGATGCCGCGCGAGGTCAGGTCCTGCTGGAGCGTCGCCTTCAACTCCTCCGGGGAGGCGTCCACGTAGCGGCCCGACTCCACCTTCTTGCCCGCGGCCCACAGCTCCAGCCCGCGCAGCGCCGAGTCATTGAAGGAGTGATCTCCCCGGCCGCCCACGTCCGTCACCAGGCCCACCTTCAAATCCTTGGCCTTGGGGGCCTCGGGGGTGGCGGAAGGAGCGGCGGCGGTGGGAGCGGTGTCCGCGGGCTTCTCGTCCGACTGCTTCTTGCAGCCAGACACGAGCACCAGGGCGGACATCAGGGACAGGCGCAACAAGGAGGAGGAAGGGGCCATGTCGCGGCCTCTAGCAGAGCCTCGCCCTCCCCATCAAGTCACCCCGGCCACTCAACCGAGCCACTCAACCGAGGAGCGCCGCTCCGATGATGCCGCTGTCATCGCCCAGCTCGGCCTCGGTGATGAGCAGGCCCTCGCGCGACGTGCGCGAGGAGTACTGCTGCACGCCCTCCACCACGCGGCGCCGCAGCCCGGGGCAGTGCGTCAGCACGCCACCGCCCAGGATGAGCCGCGCCGGGTTGAGCACCGTCACCTGGTTGGCCACGGCCAGCGCCAGGAACAGGCCGATGCGCTCGTACAGCTCGCGCGCCGCGGGGTCGCCCTTCTCCGCCGCCTGCTCCAGCGTCACCGGCGTCACCATGTCGGGGTTGCCCCCCGTCAGCTCGCGCACCACGGGCGCCTTGCCCGAGGCCAGCAGCTCGCGCACCTGCGCGATGATGTTGTGGCCGCCCGCGTAGGCCTCCAGGCAGCCCTTCTCGCCGCAGCCGCACAGCCGCCCGTCCGGCACCACCTTGGTGTGGCCCAGCTCTCCGGCCACCCCGCCGCCGCCCTGGATGAGCTTCCCATTGGAGATGGCGGCGCTACCCACGCCCGAGCCCACGAACACCGTGTACATGTCCTGCGAGCCCCGCCCCGCGCCCGCGCGGAACTCGCCCCAGGCCGCCGCGCGCAGGTCGTTCACCAGCCGCACGGAGTGGCCCAGGCGCTGGGCCAGCAGCGAGCCCAGCGGCACGTTGCGCCAGCCCAGGTTGGGCGCCACCGCCATCACCCCCGAGTCCCCCTGGATCTGCCCGGCGGCACCCACGCCGCACGTGCGCACCTCCCCGGTGCCCGCGTCCTTCAGCGCGTGCTGGGCCGCCCGGGCGATGGCTTCCACCACCGCCGGAGGCGTGCGCTCCTCGAGCGCCACCTTGTTCGCGGCGATGATCTTCCCCTGTTCATCCACCACCGCGGCACGCGCGAACGTGCCACCGAGATCGATACCAAGCCTGGCCATGTGCGTGCCTTCTCCGTCCGTCACGGAAACCCGTGCCCCGGGTAGGGGCGATCGGGCCCCTTTATCTCAGGCGCCAACCTCGCGCTGCATCTTCTCCACCGTGCCCTCGATGAGCTGGCGGATCTCCTCCAGCCGCTCGGGGGTGCGCGCCTCGAAGCGCAGCACCAGGATGGGCTGGGTGTTGGAGGCCCGGATGAGCCCCCATCCATCCGAGAACGTCACCCGCACCCCATCCACGTCCACCAGGGCATGGCCCGCCTTGCGCAGCCACTCGGTGGCCCGGCGGACGATCTCGAACTTCTGCTCCTCGCGCGTGTCCACGCGCAGCTCGGGCGTGGCGTACGTCCGGGGCACGTCCGAGAGCAGCTCCGACAGCTTCTGCTTCTCGTGGGTGAGGATCTCCAACAGGCGCGCCGAGGAGTACACGGCGTCATCGAAGCCGAAGTAGCGGTTCTTGAAGAAGATGTGGCCGCTCATCTCCCCGGCCAGCTCCGCGTGCTCCTCCTTCATCTTCGCCTTGATGAGCGAGTGGCCCGCCTTCCACATGACGGCCTTGCCGCCGTTCTTCGCGATGTCGTCGTAGAGCGTGTAGGAGCACTTCACCTCGCCCACGATGGCCGCGCCGGGGCTCGCCTTGAGCACGTAGCGGCTGAAGAGGATCATCAACTGGTCGCCCCAGAGGATGTTGCCCTGGTCGTCCACCACGCCGATGCGATCGCTGTCGCCGTCGTAGGCGATGCCCACCTCGGCCCTCTCGCGCTTCACCGCGGCGATGAGATCCTGCATGTTCTCCACCACCGTGGGGTCCGGGTGGTGGTTGGGGAAGCGCGCGTCCATGTCGCAGAACAGCGGCACCACGTCGAAGCCCATGCTCTCGAAGAGCGGCACCGCCACCGCGCCGCCCGTGCCGTTGCCCGCGTCGATGACGATCTTCATCCCCTTGCGGCCCACCTTCACCGTCTGGCGGATGAAGTGGTTGTACGGGGTGACGATGTCATAGGGGCTCACCGTGCCCGGCAGCTCGGCGCACTCGAAGTCGCGCTCCTCGATGAGCTTGCGCAGCGCCTGGATCTCCGGGCCGTGGAAGGTCGTCTTGCCCGCGCCAATCTTGAAGCCGTTGTACTCGGGCGGGTTGTGGCTGCCGGTGATCATCGCCAGGCCGTCCACCGGCAGGGTGTTGGCGGCGAAGTACGTCAGCGGCGTGGGCACCACCCCCACGTCGAACACGTTGAGCCCCGTGGACGTCAGGCCCCGGCACAGCGCATCGCGGAAGGTCGTCGAGGACTCGCGGCAGTCCCGGCCCACCACCACGCTGCGCCCACCCTTGCGCCGCACCACCGTGCCCAATCCCTGGCCAAGCAATTCCACCACTTCGGGCGTGAGATCCTTATCGACCAGTCCACGGATGTCGTACTCGCGAAAGATGTGCGCGTTCATGAGGCTGTGTTTTTCCTGAAGCCCTCGAGGGCTGTCCGGTTCGAGGGCGGCGCACTGTACACAAGCGCGGATCCGGCGGGTATCCAAGCGCGGTTGGATCAGCCGCCCCTCTCCCCGGCCGCTCCCCAGTCGGGAATGGAATCCTTTGTGCTAAAATCTTGACACGGAGCACAAAACACATCACCCCACACAAGCACACAGCCCCACTCATCTGGAGCGTCCGCTCGTCAAGTAGGTCGAGAAGACGCTCCGTAGTCTATGTCTGCCCGGGAGTTGGCCAGCCTCTCCTGGTGGAAGCTCTTTCGCGGCGTAAGCCTCCGATCCAGCCCAGGTAGTGCTGGCACTCGAGGGGCCGCAGAGTGTGCGGCGCGATGACGACAAACACAGCGACGACGAAGGCGGAGCCGGCGTGGTTGGAAGCAGCGTGTAGAGCCCCCCTCCCTGCGGTAGTTGTCGCCGCGTCGTGGCCCTCCGACACGGCGACTCTCCGCACTACCGCGTCAGGAGACGATGCAGTCGAATTTCTCGATGACGGCCCGGAGTTCTTCAGGGTTGGCGTCGTATCGCTGCGCCTCGGATGGGGCAAAGAGTGTCAGGGCCTTGGTAGAAGGCGGTTGGTCGTACAGGTCCTCGATGACAACAGAACCAAAGCGTCCCGGCCACTGGACGCTATTGAGCTCCCGGGCTCGCCCAATGGGGTCCAGGATGGTGAAGCAGGGCCACTTGGGAAAGCGGAGGGTGGCGGGGTCCGAGCCCATGATGCGGCAGCCATCCAGACGAGCCTCGGTGAAGTCGCAGTCCTCAATGGCCCCATACTCCCAACCTGTACCGTAGTCGGGCCAGTGCCCGAAGTCGCACCCCGAGAAGCGGCCCTTGAAGCGACACCTCTTGAGGGAGGCCTTCACCCATTGCTGGTGGTTCTTCAACTCCTGCTTCACCTCGAAAGTGCAGTCGATGAACCGTGCTCCAATGATGATCAAACTCCTGGCGGAGACCTTCAGGATGACGGTGCAGTTCCTGAGCGACAGGTTGGGGCCAAGAAAATAGAGCGAGTTCTTGTTCGTCAGCTCCAGCCGCTCGTTTTCAATCTCCTTGTTCTCAAGGAGGACGTTCTCCAACCACTCCATGATTGCTCCTCTCAGAAGGTGAGCATCCGGAAGAACTCGCCCGCCATGCGCCTGCCGTGACGAGCCAGATTCGACTCCGTGCCAGAGAGAATCTCGTACTGGCGGCCCGTCTTCAGGTCAACCACGTCCACTCCCTGGTGTTTGAACTGAAGGCGGCCTCGCAACTGGGCTTTCACCTCTTCGTGCACGAACCGCCCCCGGGCCTCACGCTCCAGCAGCCTCGCCAGCCAGTATTCGCCCTGCCTTTCTGCGTTTCCGATGGCAGCTCTCTCCTGTTGGCCAAGGCGGTGAGGCCCCCACTTCTTGGCGGCCTGGGTGACGACCTCCTGGAGCATGTCGCCCACCTTGTCCTCGACGGGTATGTCCGCGGCCGACTTGCCCCGGGGCAAGTGCCAGCGTTGCCCGTCACTGAGTTCCACCTGCCGGTTGCCGCCCCGGTGACGAATGACGGTTTCGGCATAGCGGCCTCCAGGAGCCTGTCCAGTTCGGGAGCCCGTCCCCTTCTTGAGCATCACCACGGCCAGGGGGCCCTGGGGTGAGGTGGCCACCGTGTCCGCCGCCGCCACTGCCTTGGCCAGGGCGTCCTCCGTCGCCAGCGCCGCCTCCGTCACCTCCAGGCGCCCCATGACGCCGGCGCCGCCCTGCGCCGCGAACTGCTTGCCCGCGAGGTTGAAGCACGGCAGCGACTTCACCCGCGGCAGCACCTGCCCCAGCGTGTGCCCGCCCAGCGTGGCCACCGCGAGAATCATGGCCCGGGCCGCGTCCTCGCCCAGTACCTTGCCGAACTCCGCACCCGCCGCGCGCAACTCCTCGAAGGTGCTGGCGTGATGCGCCTTGTCGGCCAGGCGGGCCCACCCGTCCATCAGCCCGTACATCGTGCCGAGGCCCAGGTAGCCCATCAGCAGGAGCGTCATTCCGGCGGCCAGGGCCTTGCTCGTCGGCTCGGGCACCACCCACATCATGCAGTAGAGGGCCACCGTCCAGACAACCGTGGAGACGAGCATCCGCACGTCCAGCAACTCGTGCACCAGGGCCTGGCGCGTCTCGTCGAGCACGTGGCCGAAGGCCAGCGCCAGGGCGAACGTCCGCCGGTCATCCGTGCGCAGGTAGGGCCCGTCGTCCAGCAGGCCCAGGCAATCGCCACCTCCCCGGGGCACACACCACTGGAGGTACCTGGCCCTCAAGGCTTCATCCGCCTCGGGGGTGAGAACCACCGGGCCCTCCTGGCGCTCGGGCACCAGGGTGTAGGCCTGGTCGCGGTACACCTCCAGCAGCCAGTCTCCCTGGCTGTCCACCGTCTCCACGCCCTTGGGGGGTGGCAGCAGGTGGAGCAACTCCCGGGCGGCCTCTTGTGGACTCTTCGTCCCCAGCCGCACGTCGCGCGAGAGACGCAGGAAGGCCTGTTGGAACTGGGCCCTGGGAATGGGCACCGGCCGGGTGGCGACGCCACCGGGCTCCAGGAAGTCCACGTCGTACACGGTGGCGGACTCGAGACCGGGCTCCGCCGTGTCGGCCACACGCTTCCTGGGAGCCGGTGGGGGCGTCAGCGAGGAGGAGCGGTAGCCGGCAACCCCCCCGTGGGGGATGCCCGTGGCACATGAGAACTGGAAGAGGACGACGATGAGAGCCCAGACACCCACGCGGGGGCTCTGACGCGCGTCCTTGGGATGAGCGCCAGGAAGACGGGTGGACACGGCACACCTCCGGAAGCGACGCGGCCAAAGCCGTCGCTCCGGAACTACATGGAAATGCGGGTACGCCCGTCAAGGCATTGGGTTGACCGAGGCGAAGCGCTCGGGAGCCACCCTGGAGGAGTTCAAGGTAGCCGTGGATCGGTTCAACTTCATCGCACGCTGACTCAGCCCCCCACCGGTTCGGCGACGGGCGAGGACGACTGCTCCAGGGGCACATGGCCCTCGGCGTCCTTCACCCCGGCGAGCCGCTGGTCGAGCTCGGCGCTCAGGTGCTCGAAGACGTCCCGGCCAATGGCTCCCTTCTGGTAGCTCTTGAGCAGCGCGTCCTTCTCCACGATGAGCATGCGCCGCACCGCCTCCTCGTGCTCCTCCTCGTGGAAGCGCGTCGTCTGCTGCTTGAGGGCGGTCAGCTCCCGCTCGGCCTCGGTGGCCTTGAGCTGGTAGTCGCGCTCGAGCTGCTCGAGCACGTCCGCGGGGATGTCGCGCGTGCGGCGCATGGACTCCAGCGCCGTGAGGGCCGCGTGGATGGCGCTCATCCGCCCCCGCGCCCGCTCGTACTTCTCCTGGTAGACGTCCTTGACGCCCGTGATGCCCAGCCGCTTGAGCAGCGGCGCCATGGTGAGCCCCTGGAAGATGATGGAGAGCACCACCACGCCGAACGTCATGTTCACCAGCAGCTCGCGGTGGGCGAAGTCGTCGGGAAGGCCCAGCACCAGCACCATGGAGATGGCACCGCGCAGGCCGCTCCAGGTGAGCACCGCGCTCCAGCTCCACGGCATGCGCTCGGAGGTGAAGCGCAGGAGCGCGGACACCAGGAACACCACCGCCGCGCGCCCGGCGAGCACCGCCCCGTACGCCAGGAGGATGGGCTTCCACGACGCCAGCAGCGAGGCGAGCTGCACCTCCAGCCCGATGAGCAGGAACACCACCGAGTTGAGCGCGAAGGCCAGGTACTCCCAGAAGCTCGCCACCGCCACGCGCGTGGTGGGGCTCATGCTCAGGTGCGCCGTCCAGTTGCCGCACAACATGCCGGCCGTCACCGTGGCGATCACACCCGAGTAGTGGAAGTGCTCGGCCACCACGAACGAGCCGTAGGCGGCAATCACCGTGAGGGTGATCTCCACCATGGCGTCATCCACGCGCTGGATGACCTGGGACACGCCAAAGCCCACCGCGCCCCCGATGAGCCCGCCCATGCCCGCCACCCGGATGAAGTCCAGCGTCGCCCCGCCCACGGTGAACTGCCCTCCGGACGCCACCGCCACGATGAGCGTGAAGAGCACCACGGCCGTCCCGTCGTTGAGCAGGCTCTCGCCCTCCACCAGCACCGCGAGCCGCTTGGGCGCCCCCAGCACCTTGAACAGCCCCACCACCGCGATGGGATCCGTGGAGACGATGACCGCGGCGAACACCAGCGCGGACAGGAAGCCGAAGCCGGGCACCAGATTCATTCCCCCCACCACCGGCGACAGGAGCAGCGCGGTGATCGCCACCGACGCCACCACCCCGGGAATGGCCAGCGCGTGGATGGCCAGCTTGTTCTTCCAGAACTTGCGGAACTCCACGTGGAAGGCCGCCTCGAAGATGAGCCCCGGCAGGATGATGGCGAAGAGCAGCCCCTTCGTCAGATGCGGCGGCTCGAAGGCGTGCACCACCCCCAGCGTCAGCCCCGCCACCACCAGCGCCACCGTGTAGGGAAACTTGAAGTAGCGCGCCACGATCGCCACCGCCGTCGCGATGGAGAAGAGCAGCACGAAGCCCAGCTCGAAATTCATCGTCCCACCAAGTTTGAGGTCAAAAAATACTACCCCACCGCGAGGACGGGTGGAACAGACGCGGCGACGCGGAAGGCGGGCGAGGAACCGGGCCTGCTCCGGACATTGGCGCCCGGAGGGAGGATGGGGCATTGCTGCCAGGGCATGAGCGCCTCGTCCTCCTCGACCGACCTCTCCGACGCACTGGCCGAGGGCCTCTTCCAGCACCCCGCCCTCTTGCGAGCGCTCGTCGACACGCTCTCCGAGCGGGTCATGGTGGCCGACGCCACGGGGCGCATCATCTACTTCAGCCCCTCGGCCCTCGACTTCCAGGGGCTGGGGCTCAAGAGCATGACGCAGGAGGAGTGGTACCAGCACTTCCGCTTCTCCGACCCGGACACCCACGTGCCCATCCCGCCCGAGCGACTGCCAGTGAACCGCGCGCTGCGAGGCGAGGAGGCCGCCTCGCTCGACATCTTCGTCGAGGGGGCGCACCTGCCCACGGGGTACTACGTGCGCGTGAGCACCCGGGCCGTGCGCGACCCGCAGGGGCGCATGCTCGGCGTGCTGCTCTTCGTGCGCGACATCGCCCAGGAGCGGCGGATCCAGGCCGAGCAGCGCCGCACCGAGCAGCGCTTCCACCTCATCGTGGAGGCGGCCCAGGAAGGCATCTGGATGCTCGACAGGGAGGGCCGCACCACCTACACCAACCACTACATGGCACGGATGCTCGGCTACACGGTGGAGGAGATGTTGGGCCAGCACGTCCTCGCGTTCATCGAGGAGGGCAGCCACCACCAGGTCACGCTCAACCTCGAGCGGCGCATGCAGGGGCACAGCTCCGTGCACGACATGGCGCTGCGCCACAAGGATGGGCGCTCCATCTGGACGATGGTGTCCTCCAATCCCCTGCGCGACGAGGAGGGCCGCTACATCGGAGCGCTCGCCACCGTCACCGACATCACCCAGCGCCGCGACGCCGAGCAGCAGGTGCGCCGGCTCAACGAGGAGCTGGAGCGCCGCATCGTCGAGCGCACCGCCCAGCTCGAGTTCTCCAACCGGGAGCTGGAGGCCTTCGCCTACTCGGTGGCGCATGACCTGCGCGCCCCCCTGCGCGCCATCTCCACCTTCAGCCTCGCGCTGAGCGAGGACTGCCCGGGCCAGCTCGACGCCACGGGCGAGGACTACCTGCAGCGCATCCGCGGCGCGGCGCAGCGCATGTCCGAGCTCATCGACGGCATCCTCACGCTCTCACGAGTCACCAGCACGGGGCTGCAGGAGACGGACGTCTGCCTGTCCGCCCTGGCGCGCGCCGCCGCCGAGCAGCTCCAGCGCGGGCAGCCCGAGCGCACCGTGCACCTGCGCATCCAGGAGGGGCTGGTGGACCGGGGGGACGCGCGCATGCTGCGCTCGGTGCTGGAGAACCTGCTGGGCAACGCCTGGAAGTTCACCCGGGAGCGCCCCGTGGCGGAGATCGAGTTCGGCGCCCTGCCCGGGGAGGGCGGCTCCGGGCGCGTCTACTTCGTCCGGGACAATGGGGCGGGCTTCGACATGGGGTATCAGTCCCGGCTCTTCGGCGTCTTCCAGCGCCTGCACGGCCCCCAGGAATTCGAGGGCAATGGAGTGGGTCTGGCCTCGGTGCGGCGTATCATCCAACGCCATGGAGGCCGCGTCTGGGGCGAGGGGCGGGTGGGCCAGGGCGCCACCTTCTTCTTCACCCTGCACGAAGCCTCGAGTGGAGGTGCCCCCCCCTCCACGGACGTACGAAGGGACGATGGACGAAGGAACAGCTGATGGCCACCCCCCTGAAACTGCTGCTCGTCGAGGATCTCGAGGACGATGCCCTGCTGGTGCTGCGCGAGCTGCGGCGCGGCGGCTATGACATCACCCACACCCGCGTCGAGACGGCCGAGTCCTTCACCCAGGCGCTCGACCAGGGGCGCTGGGACGCCATCATCGCGGACTACGCCCTGCCGCGCTTCGACGCGCTGGCCGCCTTCCGGCTGGTGAAGCAGCGGGGCCTGGACGTGCCCTTCCTCATCGTCTCCGGACAGATGGGCGAGGACACCGCCGTGGCGGCCATGAAGGCCGGCGTCCACGACTTCCTGCTCAAGGATCGGCTCGGGCGGCTGGGGCCCGCCATGGCGCGCGAGCTCCGGGAGGCCGGTGTGCGGGCCGAGCGCCGGGGCATGCAGGAGCAGTTGCTCCTGTCGGACCGGCTCGCCTCGCTGGGGCTGCTGTCGGCCAGCGTGGCGCATGAAATCAACAACCCGCTCGCCTCGCTCATGGCCAACCTGGACTTCCTGCTGGAGGAGCGCGGCGAGCGCGAGTCCGGGCCGGCCGAGGGCCCCGACTCCGAGCAGGAGCAGGCGTTGATCGACTCGCGCATGTGCGCCGACCGCATCCGGGAGATCGTGCGCGACATCAAGGTCTTCTCGCGGCCGGAGGACAAGCAGCGCGGGCCCCTGGACGTGCACCGCGTGCTCGACTCGTCGCTGCGCATGGCGTGGAACCACGTCTCCCACCGGGCGCGCGTCATCAAGGAATACAAGGCCACGTCCCAGGTGATTGGAGGCGAGGGCCCCCTCGGGCAGATCTTCCTCAACCTGCTCATCAACGCCGCGGACGCCATCGCCGACGGTCCCGGCACCGCGCGGGAGATCCGCCTGGTGACGCGCGAGGAGGAAGGCACCGGCCAGGTGCGCGTGGAGGTGCACGACACCGGCCGGGGCATCCCCCCGGAGCTGCGCGAGCGCATCTTCGAGCCCTTCTTCACCACCAAGCCGGTGGGCGTGGGCACGGGCCTGGGGTTGTCCATCTGCCGCCGCCTCGCGCTGGAGCTGGGCGCCCACTTCGGCGTGGAGAGCGAGATGGGACACGGCAGCGTGTTCCACCTGCTGCTGCCCCGCGCCGACGCCCTGGAGCCCCAGCCCTCGCGCGAGCTGATCGCCCCCGCGCAGCCCCGGTGCGTGCTCGTCCTGGATGACGACGCCATGGTGGGACGGGCGCTCCAGCGCCTGCTCGGAACACCCTGCGACGTCCACGTGCTCGTCCAGGGCACCACCGCCCTGGCCCGGGTGGCCGCGGGCCAGCGCTTCGACGTCATCCTCTGCGACCTGCTCATGCCGGAGATGGACGGCCCCCAGTTCTACGAGATGCTGCTCCAACTGGCCCCCGAGCAGGCCCAGCGCGTCATCTTCATGACGGGTGGTGCCATCACCGAGAGCACCCGCGCCTTCCTCGACAGCACGGGCCGACCCTGCCTCGACAAGCCCATCGAGCTCCAGAAGCTGCGCGCCCGGATGGCCGCCCTGCCCCCGCTGGAAACGCGCGTCCGCGCCTGAGCCGCCCCTCCTGCCCTCTCCCCCCCCAGGAGGACGAGGGCACTCGTCCCCCCGCATGTTGACGGCGAAAACATGCATGTTGACGGCGAAAACATGACTGTTTACAGTGTCTACATCATGAGGGCGTGAGCCGCTGCCGCGCCCCTTCGAGGGTGGACCATGAGCGATGACGTGCTGTTGAGGATCCTGAATGTCCCGGTGCTGCTGGGATGGGCGGCGATGGTGTTCGCGCCCCGGACACGGGTCACGAAGTGGTACCTGGAGAGTGACGTGCTGCCGCTGGTGATTGGCGGGGTGTACCTGCTGAAGGTCGCGCCGCACCTGCCGGGGCTGCTGAGCCAGTTCGACACGCTGCCGCACATCGAGGCCGCGCTGCGGATGCCGGGCATGTTGTTCGCGGGGTGGATCCACTACCTCGCGTTCGACTTCCTGGTGGGCCGGGTGGTGCTCGCGGACGCGCGGCGCCGCGGCATCCCGCACCTGCTCGTGGTGCCGTGCCTGCTGCTGACCTTCATGCTCGGGCCGTCGGGCTACCTCGCCTACGCCGCGGTCCGGCTCGCCACCCGGCGCTTCTGGCCCGCCGTGGCGCCCATCCCCTCCGCCGCTCAACCCGCCCCCGCGCTGTAGCTCCAGGAGACGCCCCATGTCGACCACGACCTACTCGCCCCGTGACATCTGGAATCGGGCCTGGGCGCTCTCGCCCGCCCTCACCGTGAACGCGCTGCTCATGTTCGCGGGCGCCGTGATCACCGCCCTGTTGCTGGGGGTGGACCCGCGCCAGCTCGTGGGCGAGCCGCTCTGGCTCAAGCCCTTCAAGTTCTACGTCTCGCTCACCCTCTTCGAGGCCACCCTGCTCTACTTCTTCGCCTTCCTGCCGGAGCGCCGCCGCTTCCTGCGCCGGGTGGGCGTCATCATCGCCGCCTGCGTCACCCTGGAGATAGTGGCCATGACCCTCCAGGCGGCGCGCGGGGTGCGCAGCCACTTCAACACCGCGACGGCGTTCGACCAGGCCGTCTTCTCCTCCATGGGCATCGCCATCACCGTCCTGTGGGGCACCGTGCTGGTCTTCGCCCTCGGGCTGTTGCGCTCGAAGCTCGAGGACCGGGTCCTGGCCTCGACGCTGCGAATGGGCCTGCTCGTGACGCTGGTGGGCATGGGGCTCGGGTTCTTCATGACCACGCCCCACGGCGAGCAGCTCGAGACCTTGAAGACCGGACAGAGGCCGCTCGAGGTGGGTGCGCACACCTTTGGCGGACGGGATGGGGGACCGGGCCTGCCGCTCGTCGGGTGGAGCCGCGCGGCGGGAGACATGCGGCCCGCGCACTTCGTCGGGATGCACGCCCTCCAGGTGCTGCCGCTGCTCGCGCTGGGGCTCGCGCGCCGCAAGCAGCGCTCCGAGTCGCAGGAGCTGGCGTGGGTGCGCGCGGCGGGAGTGGGCTACCTGGGCATCACCCTGGTGCTCGGGCTCCAGGCCCTGCGCGGCCAGTCCATCGTCTCCTGGGACGCGGTGGGCGTCGCGAGCCTGGGAGTGGCGCTCGGGGCGAGCCTCCTCACGCTCGCCGCCCACACGCTCCGTCGCCGCGCGCCCGAGTCCCTCCCTCCTCCCGCGCCTGTCGGAATGGGCTGAACGGGCGCCCGAAGAAGGTGTCACAGAACTCGTTCCGGAGACATTGGCCCGCCGCATGCTTGGAGCGCGGCTCGCCATGTCTGGACCGCATGACCTCTTCGCCCGCTACACCTTCGGCCACCCCGAGCGGGCGGCGGCCGAACTGCGCGCCGTCCTGCCCCCGCATGTCGTCTCCGTGGTGGATTGGGCATCCTTGCGGCGAGAGCCCGGCAGCGTGGTGGACCCGGAGTTACGGGAGACCGAGAGCGACCTGCTCTTCACGGCTCGACTGAACACGGGTCGCCCGCTGCTGCTGTATGTGCTGCTGGAGCATCAGTCCACGGTGAACAGGTGGATGGCGCTGCGCATGCTGCGCTACGTGGTGCGCCAGGTGGAGCGCTGGCGCCAAGAGCATCCGGAAAGTGCACTGCTCCCCCTCGTCATCCCACTCGTCATGTACCACGGGCCAGACGGAGCCTGGACGGCGCCGCGCCGGGTGGAGGACCTCTTCGACCTTCCGGGTGAAGAGGAGGAACAGCGAGCGCGGTGGCGAGCGCTGGTGCCGCGCTTCGAGTACCTCTTGGACGACCTGACCGCCGAGCGGGAGGAGGCGCTGAGGGCGCGCCCAGGTCCACCGCTGGCCCAGTTGGCCTGGCTGGTGCTGCGCTACGGGCGTACCGAGGAGCTGGCCCAGAAGTTGCCTGATTGGGTGGCGCTCTTCACGCGGGTGCAGACAACCCACGAGGGGGCCGAACACCTGGTGGTGCTCATCCGCTACCTGCTGTGGATCGGGGACACGGCCGTCCATGAAGCCACCGGGAGGGTGTTACATTCGGTGCTGGATGAGCAACGAGCGGAGGAGCTGATGCGGAGCTATGGCGAGGAACTCATCGAGCGTGGTCGCCAACAAGGTCTGACGAAGGGCCGGGAAGAGGGCCGGGAGGAGGGTCTGATCCGAGGGCGTGCCGAGTACGTCCTGCGAGTTCTCGCCACGCGGGGTCTGGACGTCGACGAAGCGGCCCGGCAGCGCATCCTCACCTGCACGGATCTGGCGACCCTCGACCGCTGGTTCGATCGGGCCCTGAACGCCACGACCCTCCCCGACGTGCTGGACGACCTGACGCAGTAGAGTTAGAGCGTCCCCACCTTGCAGTCCGGGAGCGCCCGTCTCAGCCGCTCGATCTCCTCGGGAGGAACGGGCGTCCAGTACAGGTCCAGCGTCTTGAGGCTCTTCATCTGGAAGAGACAGGCCGGGAGGGATTTGAGCTCCGTCGCCTGAAGGTCGAGGAACGTCAGCCGCTCGAGCCGACCCAGTTCCTCGGGGAGCGAGGTGAGCCCCGTGTTCTTCAGGTTGAGCGACTCGAGTTCCTGGAGCTGCCCCACCTCGGGAGGAAGGGAGCGCAGCTCACGATTGAAGGACAGATCGAGCTTCTTCAGCTTCCGGAGCTGGCCCAGTTCCCCGGGCAGTTGCTTGAGCCCCGTCGAGCCCAGCCACAGCCGTTCCAGTTCCGAGAACTCCCCGATCGACGCCGGCAGCGTCCCCAGCTTCCGACCGTTGAGCGTGAGTTCCTTCTCCGTCCTGGGAAACGCGGCCAGCACCCCCTCCGCGCTCCCCTTCTTGGGCGTCTTCACCACCACGTCGAGGGACTCACCCTCGAGGCCCAGCGGCTCTCCCAGAGCCTCATCGTCCTCGTCGTCCCCGTCCAGCTCCGAGAGCGCCTCGCCCAGCGCTTGCATTTCCTGCTCGAGCCAGGTGGAGAACGGCCCCAGCTCGCTCTCGGGCAGGCTGTCCTCCACGTTCCAGACCACCAGCTCGCCGCCGTCCTCGCTCCTTCCGAAGCAGTACCCGTTGACGTCGTTGATGTCGCGGGAGGCGAACATGACGAAGCGGTAGGTGTGAGTACCGGCTTCCCGCTCCGCGCGAACCGCTTGCCACTTCCGGTCTGGCTCCCCCATCTGCTGGGAGAGATTCAGCATCCACCGGGGAGGAAGAAAGCCCAGCGCGGTGTCACCGGAGTTGACCCACCGGTGGCCCAGCTCCTTCACGAACTGGAGATAGTCCGGGGGCAGCAGTGGAGAAGGATCGAACGCGTGCGCGAAGGACATGGCGCGCGGCTCGAGCTCCGCCGGGTAGGCACCCATGGAACTCTTGCCCAGCACCTTGGAGAACTGCTTCTCCAGGCGCGTCCACTCCTTCGCGAGCGAGGTGTTACCCGACTTCCTCGCCGCCTTCTTCACCGCCTTCTTGGCCACCATCGCTCCCTCGAATCATGCGGCCGGGCGCCCCTCGGCCGGGGCTCATGCTCTACCCGCTGTGCATGGATTCGTGAAGCGAACTCATGGGGACGCGGCGCCCTGCTCCATGCCAGCGGACTGGAGCCGGGAAGCGTGCACCCGCCTGGCCAGCGCGTGATAGTAGCGGTGGATGCCCACGTTGAGCGGATCCACGCGCAGCGCCTCCGTGTAGCGCGCCAGCGCCCCATCGAGCACGTGCTGCGCCTCCAGGACGACGCCCTTGTCGAACAGCTCCCGCGCGAGCGCCTCCGCGTCGGGCCGGGCGGCGAGGAACGCCTGACGCAGGCGGTTGACCGACGCGTGCGGCACTCCGGCCGCGAGGCAATGCGCCACGCCGTGGAAGTTGCCCCGGGACGCATCGAAGCGGGCCCGCGCCAGGGGATCCCCCAGCGTGCGCCGGGCGGCCTCCAATCTGCCGTGCAGGGCCTCCAGCGACTGGCGCTGCTCGGCCGGTAGCTGCCGGTGCCAGAAGGGCTCCAACCGGCGCTCGGCCAGCGCGAGGCGCCGCATCACCTCGGCGAAGTCCGCATGCGGAGGAATGGACAGGAGCGAGTAGGGATCCTGTCCGCACGCGTTCGCCCGCGCGAGCAGTTGCGCGAGCTCCGCGTCCGGCGGGGTCTCCGGCGGCGGCGGCGCGAGGGCCTGCGCGATGAGCCGGCGCACGTCCTCGGAGGGCTCGGAGAACTGGAGGATGAAGCCCTGACGGCCTCCCCACGTCCGCGCCTCCTCGGCGGGCAGCAGGCGCACCACGTCCGCCGCGCACGCGAGCACCCACCCATTGAGCGACAACTCCACCTCCAGGCGCGCGCCCAGGCGGGGCAGCGTCCCATCACAGGCGATGCGCAGCCCGTCATCGCTCACGTCGTTCACGAAGACCGGCACCAGTCCCTGGCCCCCGGCCCCCTCCACCCGCACCTGGAAGGCCGCGGGCGCCATGCAGCCGAACGCGGGCCTCCGCATCGCCTCGTTGAGCGCCGCCCGGAAGGCGCGCGCGGTGGCGAAGCGCTCATCCGGCCGCAGCGACAGGGCCTGCATCACCACCGCGGAGAGCGCGGCGGGCACCTGCTCGTCCAACTGGTGAGGCGCCAGCGGCACGCTCGGCTTGTGCACGAGCAGCATCTCTCCCATGCGGCCCCCGCCGCCGAAGGGAAGCCGTCCCGTCAGCAGCCGGTAGCCCAGCACCGCGAGCGAATACAGGTCCGCGCGGCCATCCGGCTCGGCGCGCACCCACAGCTCGGGCGCGAGGTAGGCCGGGCTGCCCACCACCATGCCCGCGGCGAGCTCCTCCGGAGAGAAGCCCTCGGCCAGGGTGCTCGCCATGCCGAAGTCGAGGATCTTCACGCGCCGCGAGCCGTCGCGCCCGGTGGTGAGCACCAGGTTCTCCGGCTTGAGGTCGCGGTGGACGATGCCGCCCACGTGCGCGGCCTCCAATCCCTCGAGTACCTGGAGCAGCAGGAACACCACTTCCGCGGGAGGCAGGGGCAGCGGCAGCCGCGACAGGGCGAGGCCGTCCACGTACTCCATGAGCAGACAGTGGTGGCCATTGGGTGCCTGGCGCACGTCGAGCACCCGCGTCACGTTCGGATGCACGAGGTGTTGCAGCGTGCGCGCCTCCGCGTAGAAGCGCTGGAGCACCGCGGGCGTGCGCGCCAGGTGGGGATGCAGCACCTTCACCGCGAAGAGCGCGCCGCTCGACGGGTGCTCGGCGAGGTACACGCTCCCCAGCGTCCCCGTGCCCAGCTTGCGCACGAACACCAGCGGGCCGTACCCCATGCCGGACAGCGTCTCGCTGTCGCACGGGAAGTCGTCGCCGGGGGTGCAGGGCGCCCCCGCTTCATGCTCCGTCAGACATTGTTCACAACCCATCGCCGCCCCCGGCCGCGCCCATCTGGCGGGTCGCGTGACACGGAAGCATTGCAACCTCCGTGCACCCCTTGCCGTGGACGGAAGCGAACACGGCAAGTCCTGAAAGCAGGCGAAACGGCGGACGGAAGGTGAACCGGCCCCGTCATTCCTACAAACCCGGCCCTGAAAAAACCGGAGGGTGCGCGGGGGAACTCAGAGGAACTTGTCGCGCTTGCGCGCCTTGAGGGCCTCGACCACCTTGCGCACGTCCTGGCTCTTGTCCTTGGGGACGACGAGCACCGCGTCGCCCGAGTCCACGACGACCATGTCGGTGAGGCCCACCACCGCGAGTGGCCGCTTGTCGGCGAGCACCACGCAGCCCTTGCAGTCCACCACCACCGCCTCCGGGCCGGAGACGACGTTGCCGTGCTCGTCCGCGGGGCGCACCTCGGGGATGGCCGAGAAGGAGCCCACGTCGGACCAGCCGAAGTCGCCCGGCAGCACCGCGAGGTTCTTCGCCTTCTCCATCACCCCATAGTCGATGGAGACCGAGGGCAGCTTGGGGAAGACGCGCTTGAGCGCGGCCGGGAAGGTGCGCTTGCCCACCACCTTGCGCAGCGCGTCCAGGCCCTTGCGCATCTCCGGCATGTGCTCGTCGAAGGCGGCGAGGATGGCGTCCGCGCGGAAGACGAAGATGCCCGCGTTCCACACGTACTCGCCCGAGTCCACGTAGCGCCGCGCCGTCTCGGGGTCTGGCTTCTCGCGGAAGGCCTTCACCTGACGGCCGCCACCCGGGAGCGCCTCGCCCACCTGGATGTAGCCATAGCCCGTCTCCGGCCGCTGCGGCGTGATGCCCAGCGTGACGAGGTGCCCGCCGGCCGCCACGCGCGCCGCCTCGGTGAGGACCTTCTGGAAGCCCCGGGTGTCCGCCACGTGGTGGTCCGAGGGCAGCACCACGAGGATGCCCTCGGGATCCCTGGCCGCCACCGCCAGGGCGGCGAGCGCGATGGCCGGCGCGGTGTTGCGCGCCACCGGCTCCACGAGGAGGTTCTTCTTGGGCAGTCCCTTCACCAGCCTGGCCGCCTGCTTCGCATGCGAGGGACCGCAGACGATGAGCGTGTCCTTCACCGAGGCCAGACCCTTGAGCCGGGAGACGGTGTCGGTGATGAGCGGATTCTTCGAGGCGAGCGGGAGGAACTGCTTGGGACGGGCCTTGCGAGACAGGGGCCAGAACCGGGTGCCGGAACCACCGGCCATGATGACGGGATGGATTGCCATGGGCCGCGCAAGATAGCGCCTCGCCCGCCGCCCGCCAGGGGCTCGACTGTCCGGTTACCCAACGAGTTCGGGCAGGAGTTTTGACCCGGGGGGCAAAAGCCAGTCTCATGTCGCCCGCGTTGGAGTCCAAGCACACATCGGTCGGGTTGACGCTCGCCCTCACACTGGCACTCGCGGTGGGGCTGTCGCTCGCCCCGGTGCCGGAGGCTTGGCGTCCCATCCCCAGCCTCGCACAAGGTCCGGTGGTACCGCAGCTGGTGGCGCTCGTCACCACGTCGAGCGCCGCCTCCAAGCGCAAGGCCGTGGGCGTGGAGCCCGACGCGGAGCGCAACACGCCCGAGGTGCCCGTACTCCCCGAGGAGGACGAGCCCGAGCTGGCCCACGCTGGGAGCACCGACGCGGGCACCCCGCTCGAGCCCGTGGCCCCCGTGGCCCAGGCCGAGGCGGACTCGCTGGGACTGTCGGGCCTGGGCGCAGCCACGCGCGAGGACGCCCTGCGCCTGGAGGCCCTGCGCGAGAAGATGGAGGCGCGGCACGTGGACCTGGAGCCCGGCTGCCGGCGCCAGGGGCCCTCGGGGTGCGAGGAGAGCGGACTGGCCCCCTTCTTCCAGGCGCTGCGCGCGCTGGACGAGGGCCGCCGCACCGTGCCCGTGCGCGTGGAGCACCTGGGTGACTCGCTCATCGCGTCCGACCACATCACCGACGTGGCGCGCGAGCGCCTGCAGGAGCGCCATGGCTCGGGGGGCAAGGGCTTTCTCTACATCGATCGCCCCACGCGCTCGGGCCGGGATACGCGCGCGGGGCAGGCCTCCGCGGGCTGGGAGTTCACCCGCATCATCGACCGCGCTCCGCCGAAGGATCGCCTGCCCATGACGGGAGTGGCCTTCGCCGCGGGCAACGCGGGGGCCCAGGACGTGCGCTTCTCCGTCGAGGACGCGCGCACCGCGGAGCTCTTCTTCCTCGCCCAACCCGGCGGCGGCTCCGTGCAGGTGTTCGTGGATGGCAAGCCGCAGCAACGCGTGCAGACGCGCTGGAGCCCGGCGGAGGTCGCCTCGGCCCGGGTGAAGCTGCCCGAGGGCGCCAGGACGCTCATGCTCAAGACGCGCGGCAAGGTGGAGCTGCATGGCGTGTCGCTGGAGAACGGCACCCCGGGCGTGGTGTACGACACCCTGGGGTTGCCGGGAGCCTACGCGGGCGTCTTCCTGCGCACGCACCCACCCTACTTCCGCGCCCAGATGCGCCAGCGCAAGCCGTCGCTGGTGGTGCTCATGTTCGGCGGCAACGAGGCCTTCCGCCTGTCGCGCGAGTGGACGAACCTCGAGGAGATCAAGCAGGAGGCCGAGCAACTGGTGAAGCGCGTGCGCGAGTCCGCGCCGGATGCCGCGTGCCTCGTCTGGTCGCCCATCGACGCGGCGGTGCGCACGATGGGCGGCGAGCTGGTGCCGCGCCGGGGCTCGCGCGCCGTGGCGGACATCTTCCGCGAGGTGGCCCGGGACGGCGGCTGTGCCTACTGGGACGCGCTCAGCGCCATGGGCGACGAGGGCTCCGCCATCCGCTGGCTGTCCGCGGGCCTGCTCAACGAGGACCTCATCCATCCACGCGCCAAGGGCTCGAACCTGCTCGGGCACCTCTTCGACCTGGCGATCCAGCGCGCCTATGCCGCGAGCGCCCCGCCCCGCGTGGCCCTGGTGGACCCGCCCGGACTCCAGCACGCGGACACGGCCCTCTCGGCCACCTTCAAGCACCTGCTCGCGCTGGAGAAGGGCGAGGGCTCACGCGTGGGCATCCTCCAGTTCGGCACCTCGCCCACGGACACGAGGCCCTTCACGGAGGCCGTGCGCGGCGCGCTGACGAAGCGCTTCGGCGACGCGGGCCGGGGCTTCGTCTCCGCGGGCCCCGCCTCGGAGGGGCTCGCCGCCGTGGGAGTAACGCGCGAGCTGACCGGTGACTGGACGATGGAGGACGCGGTAAAGGCCCCGTCGACCGGACAGGCCTTTGGCCTCGGGGGCGTGCGCGCGGTGGGAGCACCCCAGGCGGCCTCGCGCATCCGCTTCTGCGAGGGCTGCCCCTCGGCCGCCACGCCGCCCGCGCGCCTGTCGCTGTACACGCTGGATGGGCCCGGTGCCGGAGGCCTGGAGGTGACGGTGGATGGCGCCGCCGTGCCACCCGAGCCGCCGCCGCCCGAGCCCTTCACCGCGCCCACGGTGCGCGTGCGCTCCTTTCCCGTGACTGGCCCCGCGCACGAGGTGGTGGCGCGCAACACGGGCGGGGGAAGCCTCACCGTGCTGGGCGCGGCGCTGGACCTGGAGCAGCCGGGTATCGGCTATGACGCCGTGGAGCTGCCGGAAGCCACCGCGTCCACCCTGGCGGGCATCGAGTCGCAGGCACTCGCCGCGCAGCTCTCCTCGCGCCAGCCGCGCCTGCTCGTCTTCGCGTACGGCCAGAACGAGAGCGCGAGCAAGGACCTGGATGCCCAGGCGCTGCGCGCGGAGTACAGCGCGCTCATCGCCCGGCTCAAGAAGGACGCGGGCGGGGCGGAGTGCCTGGTGCTCGGTACGCCCGACCGGCAGGAGCTGAAGCCGGACGGGACGTGGGAGGACGCGCCGGGGCTGGCCACGGTGGTGACGGTGCTGCCCGAGGTGGCGCGCGAGCAGGGCTGCGCGTACTGGTCCGCGCGAGCCGCCATGGGCAAGGGCGGCATGGCGCGCTGGCAGGCCGAGGGCCTGGGCCACACGGACGGAAGCCACCTGACGGCCGAGGGCGAGGAAAAGCTCGCGGGCCTGTTCCTGAACGATCTGCTCGCGGCCTACGAGTCCTTCAAGGCCCAACCTCCGGCGCTCGCCGTGGAGGGCCGCTGACGTGTACTTCCACAGCCTCCAGTTCCTCTTCTTCCTCACCGCCACCTTCGCCCTGTACTGGCTGGTGCACCGCCACAAGTGGGCGCGGCTGGGCGTGTTGATGGGGGCGAGCGTCCTCTTCTATTCCATGTGGACGCCGTGGCCGCTGCTGCTCTTCGCGGGGGCCACGGCCATCAACCACCTGTGCATCAAGGGCTTCCGTCGCTTCGAGTCACAGGCGGCACGCCGCGCGCTGCTCACGCTGTCCATCGTCAGCACGCTCGGCGTGCTGTGCACGTTCAAGTACGCGGACCTGTTCCGCGAGAGCCTGCGGGTGCTGCTCGCGCCGCTGGGCCTGGAGGTGCGCGCCGAGCCCTTCGGGCTGCTGTTGCCGGTGGGGCTGTCCTTCTTCACCTTCCAGGCGCTCAGCTACGTCATCGACCACTATCGGGGGGAGATCCCGAAGGAGCGCACGTACTTCGAGCACCTGCTCTACCTGCTCTTCTTCCCGCACCTGGTGGCGGGGCCCATCGTGCGCGCCTCGCACCTCATCGAGCGCTTCGACGACGTGCCCTCGCTGACGGCGGAGCAGGGAGGCCAGGGGCTGTACCGGATCGCGGTGGGACTGGCCAAGAAGCTGGTGATCGCGGACGTGCTGGGCAGCGGGCTGGTGGATCCGGTGTTCGCCACACCGGACGCGTACACCTCGGCCGAGTGCTTCGTGGCGGCGGTGGCCTACAGCTTCGAGCTGTATTTCGACTTCTCGGCGTACTCGGACATCGCGATTGGGACGGCGGCGCTCTTCGGCTTCAAGTTCGAGGAGAACTTCAACCGGCCATACCTGGCAACGAACCTGTTCGAGTTCTGGAGCCGCTGGCACATCAGCCTGTCCACGTGGCTGCGCGACTACCTGTACCGGCCGCTGGGCGGCAACCGGGTGTCCAAGCCGCGGGCGCTCTTCAACCTCATGGTGGTGATGGGGCTCGGAGGGCTGTGGCACGGAGCGGACTGGCGCTTCGCCATCTGGGGTCTGGCGCACGGGGCGATGGAGTGCCTCATCCGGGTGTGGTGGTGGGTGACGGGCAAGCCGCCGAAGGAAGGGAAGGTAGCGATGGTGCGCGCGGGCTTCGGCATGCTGGCCACCTTCCTGGTGGTGGTGCTCACGCGTGTCGTCTTCCGCTCGCCCACGCTCGAGCACGCGGGGGAGATGTACCTGCGGCTGATGGAGGGAAGCATGGGGCTGGCCAACGTGAGCACGCTCGTGTGGGTGATCCTGGCGGTGGCGGCGGTGAGCCACGTGACACCCTTGCGGCTGTTCCACCAGGCGGGAGAGCTGTTCGTGCGGATGCCGGTGCCGGTGCGCGCGGTGGTGCTGGTGGCGGTGGGTCTGGGCGTGCGCCATCTGGCGTCCGTCGAGACGCGCCCCTACGTCTACTTCCAGTTCTGACCTCCGCATCGGACGTTGGAGCTCAGGTGCGCGTCTCCTGAAAGGGCTCGGCGACGACCTGAGACACGTCCTCATGGAGGATGTACCCGGGCCACCGTTCCTCGATGTCGTCCACCTGGAGCCCATGCGCCTCAAAAGAGAACGTGTCTGGTCTGTCCAGCTTGGCGAAAAGCTAGGCAACCCCTCCTTCGAACCCTGCTTCTCGTAGGCCCTGAACCCCACAAGCGACCAGGGGCGCCACGGAAGCCCGTGTGGGGCTGACGGTAGCGTGTGCCCTGCATTGACGATGTGGTTGCTGCAGTAACAGGCGATCTGGAAGTCCCCGCTCAGTGCTGAGCCTCTGATCTATACTGAGGGGTTCTCATGGCAATCTCCGCGGAGAACCTCCTGCAACATATGGCGGTACCTCAAAAACCCGATGTGTACCAGATCGGGTGTTTCGAGCGACGGGTGACCATCTACTCGCAACAGGTCCGTGCCCTCAACCTGGTATTCGCACTCTTTGCTTGCAAGAAATTGCAGAGCACCAGTCGAGTCGCGGTGGTGGGTGGTGGTGCGGCGGGGCTTACCGCCACGGTCGCGCTTGCCAGGTGTGGAGCAACTGTCACTCTTCTCGAACGGCTCGACGCGGTCATCCCATTCCAGTCCGGGAATCTGACACGGTGGTTGCATCCCCACATCTATGAATGGCCAGAGGAGGGTTACCGCAACCCCGACAGTGGGCTTCCACTGCTCAACTGGTCCGCCGACTATGCGGCGAATGTCGCGCTCGTCCTTCGAGACGAGTTCTACAGGCACGTTCGGGAAACCAAGGCGATCAAGATCCAAAAAGGCGTGCGAAACGTCAAGCCCCCCCACACTGGCTCATCGGGCCGACGCTTGGAGTGGAATGATTCGGGGGGCAGATTCCGGAGCGAGTCCTTCGATGCTGTCATCCTCGCGGTTGGATTCGGCCTCGAGGGTTCCGCTCTCTGCCCGGTACAATCCTACTGGCGCAATGACGATCTGGCTCAATTCGAGATCGATGCGGAGCGGGTTCGCCGCTACCTTGTCTCTGGATGTGGGGACGGTGGGTTGGTCGACCTGTTGCGAATACGTATCAGTGATTTCCGGCATGGAGCAATCCTCGATGAGTTGATTGGATGGCATCCCGACCGTGCACAGGTGGAGGAGCAATTGCTTCTCACCGAGGAGACGGCGCGTGCGATGGCGTCACGCGGAGAGGACCCCTCTGATTTCCTCTTTGACGAATATCAACGAATCCGCCCCCGCTATATCGATGACAACATCGCCACCAGGATTCGCGGAGACACGAGTGCGACCCTGAACGGGCCCGACCAATTCCCGTGCAATCTCAACTCCAGCATCCTGAACCGGTTCCTTGCCTCCGCCCTCATCGGGCTGAGACATGACTCTGTCCTGGGGGCTGACTGGTGGCGGGGAAAGATCTCGCACGTCGGTCAGGACGGGACGGGATGTCATGTACGACTTGAAAACGGAGAGCTGAGAGACTTCGACCGCGTCATCCTTCGTCATGGCACCAGAGCCGTGATTTCCCACTGGATGGAGAGTTCGGATGTGGAGCTTGTCCGTTCTCGCAACGCGCTCGACCAGACACGCGCCCCCGCGTGGCCGGATGGCTTCTTTGGCGAAACGATTGTACAATCGCGTTTGCATTCGAGGCGTCTGGCTCGCCAGATCTATGTGTCCATTCCCAACGGCGCGGGTCAGCGGGACTCCAAGATTCCACTGGATATCAGGATTTTCTCCAGGTTAGATGAATTGCTTGACGCGATATACTTCGCGCTTCATCCACGTGTCCCCGCGTATACGTATGGCAAGACGTGGCGCCTACGCAACAAGGCGTCAGGTGTTGACTTGGTGCATGAACGAGAGACCGCCGACGATCCCAGATTTGGTGAGTTCATGCCCGATCTCCGTACGCTGGAGGACGTGGGGATCCTGCCTGGTGATGAGCTCGAGGTTGTTCTCTTGATGCGTACTCCCCCCCGAATGCCAGGACGCATCCCCTGAGTCGTACCTGCGAGTCGTCTGATACCCATCTCGCGGGTGACGCCTCACTTCGTGCCGGGGGGAGAGCAACGTGCGCTTCGAGCCGTTGCCGCCACCCACACAGAACGAGGTGGAGCGCCTGCTGAGGCTTGTGCAACACCGGGTGCTGCCCTCTGTGTCTTGGAAGTCACTCCCAGCGTCAACTCCCCTGACACAGGGGACCTGCTCCACCGCCTCCCCGCTTGGGTGATTCAAACCTCCTCGAACCGGGCACCCGTCACGCCCAGTCCTTGCATCGCCTCCTTGATGCTTTCTGAGACGATGAGGGCAATCTCCCATCCCCAGGGACGGAAGATCCGAGCGCCTCCGACTTGTGTGGGAGCGATTCTCAAGCCGTACACGGAAAAGTATCGCCCGGTCTTCTCTGGAACTCCGTCTTCGGGCGTCCAGTAATTGACCTCTTCGCAAGCGGCATCATCGATGCACTTCACGATGCGCAGCACATTCAAGAGGCAATATGGCTCGGGCTGTGTCTCGACGTTCGCCGGGATGAGCTGGACATCGGCTGGCGCCAGCTCTGCCAGGACTGAGGCCACCTTCTTGTGGACGACCGGTGCTGTATCCGCCAGGGAGAAGTCGAGCGCTCTTCCGGGCTGGAGGAAGGGAACTCGAACAGGCCCGCTAACGCGAAGTGGATGACCCGCGAGAAATACGCCACTCAGAGGCTGACCCGTCCGCTCATCGGTCGGGGTTCCCAGTATCCATCCACCAGGGACATTCACGTCGTCCATCAGCCGGAAGTAGCGCATTCGCTGGGTGTTCCTATCTTGCGGCTGGCGTCGTAATCAACTGGTTCAGCCTTGTTCCAGGAGTCGAGCACTCCACGCCCAACCGCCCAAGCGCTTTCGTGAGTCGTTCACGGCATTGCGCCACGCCGACGCAGCCATCCGTCGCGAGCTGTAGTGCGTCACTAATCTGTTGATGATACTGCTCGGGATGAGGGCCCCTGTGGCCCTTGACCTTCACCAGATTGGCAGGGTCGTTCAACGTCATTCCCGCCTTTTCGAAGATCTGCCGAAACCTTGGCGTCCACGGTCCTCCACGGGCGTCGGACATGTCATTCTTATCCGTCGCGATGTGGTGGAGGTATCCGTCCTCTTCCTCCTCCTCCTCGCGCCTGGCGGACCTAGCGGCAGGGGACTTGCTGGCCTGCTCGACTTCCGCCTTGACCTGTTCGGCCGCGCGACCAACTTCCTGGAGTTGTGCTTCCAGCACCCGTTTCTGACGGGATTCGTAGAGCCTGGGATCGTCATCGCTCTGGAGCGTGACCAGGGAGAGGAAGATGACCCCCACCCTCCCGAGCACCGAGACCGTGCCTCGGGCCGCCGTGGCCTCGCCTTCGGCGGCGAGCGCCTTGGTGCTTGCCGCGGCGCTCGCTTCGGCGGTGGCCAGTGTCCGTCCTGTCTGTGCGACGAACTGGTCGTAGCCCGCCAGGGCCTTCTCCGCGCCCGCAAGCTTGTCGCTGAGCAGGGCCCACTGCTCCGGCGTGAGCTGGCCACGGGTCGCCGTCAATGCCGCCTTCGCATGGGCCAAACGCGTGGCGATCTCCGCGCTCGTGTCGCCGTAGGCGGGGCTTGCCCCGAGGAGAAGCGCGGCCACCGCGAGCCATGTCCCGATTGCCTTCGCCAACATTCCAGCCTCCTCGTCGTTCGCGAGCTTAGCCGCTCAACGGGGCTCGGAGCCATCGCCACCGTCCAGGGTGGTGACAGGAGGGCGCGGCACCACGACGGACAGAAGGCAGTGGCCCTGGCAGGCCACGGTCTACTGTAGGCAGGGGCGTTTCTCAATCGGCAGCCAGCAGACGCCGGATACTGGGCTTGCCCACGGCATGTGCCAGACCCGAAACCTCCGTGTGGAGGAGAGGCCTACGTGGAGATTCGGAGCGCCTGCTGGTACCAGGGAAAGCAGGATGCACCCTGCCCCAAGGGCACCGCCGAATACGAGGGCAAGTGTTACATGCCCGTGCGCGCCAATCAGCCAGAGCCGCGCTCGCTCGAACCCTGACACCGCGTCCCACGCCGAGCAGTTCGCGCACTCCGAAGATGGGTGAGACGGCGACTACGGCGCGACGCCAGTTCCCGAGAGCTCTCCTCTGAAGAAGAGCGAGGAGCCGCCGGGGCCCATGGGCATGATGTAGATGGGCGCTGAGAACGCGCCCACCGACGTCGGGCTGAATACCAACTTGAGTTCCCGCGAATCGCCGGGAGCCAACACCGGATCCCGGGGAGAAGGGGGAGTGAAGGGCGGGTTCACACCGAAGGTGATATGCACGGCCTCCGTGCCGTTGTTCTGCACCGTGAAGGCCAAGGGAGCGCTGGTAGTGCCCACGGTCTGCGGACCGAAGTCCAGGGAGCTGGGGCTGATCACGACATCGAACTGCAACTTGCCCTGGGACTGCGCGACGGCGTCGGCGGGCCCATGGGCATCCCTCTCCGGAGCGGGACCGCAGGCAGCCGAGACAAGACAGGTCAACACGACGAAACCCGATCGACGCATGTGTACATCTCCCTCGTGAGTCTATTGTGTACGAAGACTACCGCGCGAACTCCGTGTCTCCACAACGCAAAGCACGCGGCGTACCAGGGGCGGGCACGCAGGCAAGTACGCGGGATTTCAAGACACCTGGAGCTGGGGACTCCGGACGGGTGACGTTTTTCGTCAGCTCACTGACGAATCAGGGCAAAGGCCCCAGACGAGTCGTCTGACACCCATCCTGGCTCTCGAAAAGCGCTTCCCGGCTCAGCGGCGCTTCTTCGACGGCAGCGGCTTGAAGGCAACGCCGTCCAAGCCCAGACGCTGGCAGGCGTCGGCAAAACGCTCGGTGCAGACGATCACCGTGGAGAAATCCTCCAATCGAAACAAATCCAGTTCCCGCTGAATCGTGGTGACATCCACCAGGAGGTCATCGGGCAGGGGAATACGGCCCCGACCACAGCGCGAGCAGGGCGGTTGATAATGAGGCAAGCAACCCCGGTGCAGTCGGCCCATTGGGAGGATTTGCAGTTCGAGCAACTCGGGCGGGTTGCGCTGGCGGAAACGAACCTCGGTGTGGCACCCCTCGAGTCCTCGCAAGCCCTCGGCCTGAAGCTTCACCAGCGCCTCGCGCCGCGCCAGGAGCCACCAGGGATAAGGAGACACCAGTTGCCCGAAACGACCCTGGCCCCTACCCACCAGTGGGCCGAACGTCGTACCCGGTTCCAACAACGCACCAGGAGGCAGCAGGGGACGAACCAGTTCACACAGCCGTTCGTACTCCTCGATGGGCTCGGGCCGAGCCTTCTCGAAATCGGCCAAGGCGGCCACTGGGGTCAGGTCCACGCAGGGATAAGCGAATCCGGCACTCCAGGTGGACTTGCAGACTGGGCAATTGCGAATGCCTGGCAGCTTCCACTTGTGTGCGGCGTCAACGAAGCCCGTGTGGCCTGCGCCGCTGTTCTCGTCGATGGTGAAATATCGCATGCGCGTGCTCACCACCCTACCGCTCATCGCAAGAGTAGGGCACGAATGGACCATTCACTCCAAACCGCATCATGAGTTCACCCGCGAACCGCCAGATGTCCTCCACGTTGGCGATGGTGCGGTTCTTCCTCATGAACTGCCGCCATGCTTCATTCCATTGCCCTCCCTTGGGCTCGCCACTGTGCAGCCATTGGTGGAAACTCCTCGGTAGCCGGATGGTGAAGGCGTGGATATCGATATCCCTGCTGCTAAACCATTCAGCCAGTTCCTTTTGCTGCGGGAAGATGTGGTGCTTCTCGAAAGGCTCGCGCGGAGGAGAGAGGCACTGGTGGCGGAAGAGCCTGGGCGCACTCAGCTCCCGCGTCTTCCAGTTGTGCCAGGGGATTTCGAATACGGGCTCCACACCCGCGGGCACGGAGAGAGGATGTCCCCACCAGCGGCTCGCACTGGGACCCCGCACCAAGGGCACGCGGAACATCGGGGCGGGCGCGGGCGCCGGAACCATCGCCTGAGCCAGCCGTACGGGGTGGGCCTCCGCATCCACCACGTCCTGGCAACGCCAGATGGCGCAGTGCTCCTCGTCGCACAGCGGCACCACGCACGTGGCGTCCGCGCGGGCCTCCGCCCATGAAGAGGACACGACCTCGGGCGCCCCGGCCTCACGCACCGTGAGCGAGGAGGAGGCACAGGCGCTCAGCAGCACGCCGAGGAGCGCAAGCCCCACTCTGGAGCACAAAAAGCTCATGCGACCATCCTACGTTCGCCGCGTGGGCCCCCCACGCTCGAAAAACGCCTCCCGGCTCAGCGGATCTTCTTCGATGGCAGACCCTTCAGTGCCGCCGAGTCATGGCCAGGCCGGTGGACAGGTCGTGCAGCCCTCTACGGAAGATCCGGGCGCCTCCGACTTGTGTGGGAGCGATTCTCAAGCCGTACACGGAAAAGTATCGCCCGGTCTTCTCTGGAACTCCGTCTTCGGGAGTCCAGTAATTGACCTCTTCGCAAGCGGCATCATCGATGCACTTCACGAGGCTCAGCACATTCAAGAGGCAATATGGCTCGGGCTGTGTCTCGACGTTCGCCGGGATGAGCTGGACATCGGCTGGCGCCAGCTCGGCCAGGACCGAGGCCACCTTCTTGTGGACGACCGGTGCTGTATCCGCCAGGGAGAAGTCGAGCGCTCTTCCGGGCTGGAGGAAGGGAACTCGAACAGGCCCGCTAACGCGAAGTGGATGACCCGCGAGAAATACGCCACTCAGAGGCTGACCCGTCCGCTCATCGGTCGGGGTTCCCAGTATCCATCCACCAGGGACATTCACGTCGTCCATCAGCCGGAAGTAGCGCATTCGCCGGGTGTTCCTCTCTTGCGACTGGCGTCGTCATCCACTGGTTCAGCCTTTTCCAGGAATCGAGCACTCCATGCCCAACCACCCGAGCCATGTCCCGATTACCTTCGCCAACATTCCGGCCTCCTCGGCGCGTTCGCGAGCGTAGCCGCGCAGCGGGGCTCGGAGCCATCGCCACCGGTTGCCGTCATAGCACCGTGGTCTCCTTCCCACTTCCACCCGACGTGACGTCCGCAGTAGGCTGCGCCGCATCACCTCTTGAGAGGGCTCTCACATGGGCGACAGCCACGACCGGACGGGTGGAAGACTCGGACCATATCTCCTCGACACGCGCTACCAGGATCTCGATGAGCCCGGCGGCCAGGTCTACGCGGCCCACCACGTGGACACCGGCCGCCCCGCGCTCGTGCTCGTGCCGAAGCCCGAAGACACCTGGGCACCTCGCAGCGACTGGACCGCGCGAGTCACCTCCCAGGTGTCTCCTCCCTTCCTCGCCACGGAGCTGGAGCGACCTCCTCCGGCCGACACCGACGCCCTCTCCGATGTGGGCCTGGGATTCATCCGGCTCGCGGGGGCCATGACCGCCGTGGAGGACCGGAAGGAGGCGAACACCGCGTTCTCCCAAATGCCCACGCCCCCGCCCAGCGAGAGACACACGACACGGGTACCGGGCTGTCGGCACGTGAGGACGGGTGCACTCGTCGCGGGAGTGCTGGTGCTGGTGGCCGTAGTGCTCTGTTCCCATGGTCTTGGTTCTCCGGTGCGGGGAGCGGACACGACCGAGCCCACGCCCGCCGAGCCCACCTTCTGGGCCGACCAGACAGACGTCGATTCCGCCATTGGCTACCCCATGCCCAAGGACCCGTTCCCCGGGCAGCTGAAACCTCCGTGCGGCAGTGAGGCCTACGTGGAAATCCGGGGCGCCTGCTGGCACCAGGGAAGGCACGATGCACCCTGCCCCAAGGGCACCGCCGAATACGAGGGCAAGTGTTACATGCCCGTGCGCGCCAAGAAGCCGGAGCCGCGCTCGCTCGAGCCCTGACACCGCGTCCCACCGCCGAGCACGCGCTCCGAGGATGGCTCCCCAAGAGTCGTCTGACACCCTTCTCGGGACGCCACGCAAAGTAAGCATGGAAGTACCTGTTCATGACCCGCTTCGGAGCCGTTCCCCTCTCCCCATGACGACGATCTCCTCGCCCCCTGTCTCTCGTTGGCGCCGCTTGCTGGCGGTGCTGCTCAGCATCACCCCGGGCTGTGGCCACGTGCTGTGGGGCCGCTGGCGGCGGGGGCTCGTGTGGCTGGGAGCCATGTTGTTGGCGCAGGCCTCGCTGCCACTCACGGGCTTCGCCGGGCTGCTGCTCACACTTGGGGTGATCCTCGGCGCGGCGGTGGACGTGGCGAGGCTACCTCCACCGGAGGCGGGCGTACCGCGGCTGGGGCGGGTGCTGCTGACCCTGGTGGGCTTCTGGATGGGGTCCGGCATCGTGGCGAACATGTCCCGGAGGTGGCTGGCCGAGCCCTTCACCATGCCCTCCGCCTCGATGCAGCCCACGCTCCTCCCGGGGGACCAGTTCTATACGGACAAGCGGGTGGCGAGTCCGTGGGGTCGGCCGCTGGAGCGAGGCGAGGTCATCGTCTTCCAGCATCCCGCGCAGCGCGAGCAGCGCTACGTCATGCGCGCGGTGGCGTTGGCGGGTGAGGCGGTGGAGGTGCTCTGCGGACGGCTCTCCATCGACGGCCAGGAGGTGGACAGTCTCCCCTCCAGCGAGGAGGCCTCCTGCCTGGACTCCATGGACTTCCCCACGAGCGACGGGTGCCCGGAGGGCATGGAGCCACGCGAGACGGGGTGCGTGGTGCCCGAGGGACACGTCTTCCTGCTCGGGGACAACCGGGACAACTCCTGGGACTCCCGCTTCTGGGGGCCACTGCCGGTGGAGAACGTGGTGGGCGCGGTGCGCTTCATCCACTTCTCGTGGACACCAGGAGAAGGAATTCGTTGGGCGCGACTCGGCACCCAGGTGCGCTGACCCGGCGCGCCTCCCCACCTGCACCGTTCGCGGTGCGGAGCAATATCGATCGGTCTTGGCGGACGTGAAGAGTGAGGGGGCGGCCCTGGAGCCGCCCCCGCACCTCATGGGCCCACGTTGACGTTCTGGATGATGGCGGTGGCGGCATGGACGTTGAGCCCGAATCGCCCACTGGCGTAGGTGGTGTCAGTGGCGTCGATGACGGGCGTGGTGCCGTCGTTCAGGAACACCTGGAGGCGGGAGCCCTGGGCGACCACCTTGAGGTGGTACGTCCGGCCCGCCAGGATGGGCGTCGAGTACGTGGCGATGTCCCGCCCCGGACGCCACAGCTTGACCACTCCCGTCGTATCCACGTTGGCCGTGTAGTGCTGGGTCGCGTCGGCGTTGGCCCGGAACGTCAGCGCCGCCGCGCCCCCGTAGGTCAGACCTCCGTTGACCACGCGCACGTCGCCCTCATAGGTGAAGTTGCTGCCCGTCTGCGAGCTGAGGAGGAATCCGTCCCCGGACACCGACCCCTGCTTGCCGCCGAGCGACTCGGTCCAGGTGCCCGCGGAGGAACTCCACGGCCCGGTCAGGTTGGTGCGGAAACCGGTGGTATTCACATAGGCGTTCCGCAGGAGGCCCGTGCCATCGAAGACGTTGAACCCGAAGCGCCCACTGGCGTAGGCGGTGTCGGTGGCATCGATGATGGGCGTGGTGCCGTTGTCCAGGAACACCTGGAAGCGGGCGCCCTGGGCGACCACCTTGAGGTGGTACGTCCGGCCCGTCACGATGGGCGCCGGGTACAGTGCGATGTCCCTCCCCGGACGCCACAGCTTGACGCCCATCCCGGCGTGCACGTTGAGCGTGTAGTGCTGGGTCGCGTCCGCGTTGGCTCGGAAGGTCAGCGCCGCCGCCGTCCCACTGACCACGCGCACGTCCCCCTCGTAGGTGAAGTCCGTGCCCGATTGCGCACTCAGATAGAAGCCGTTGGCGGAGCTCCCCGTCGTGCCCTGCTTGCCTCCGGTCACGTCCGACCACGCCCCACCCACCGCCGTCCAGTTCCCGGAGAGGTTGGTGTCGAGCGTGGGCTCGCCCACGCTCCAGGCGGACCCCAGCCGGAAGAGCTGTAGCGAGACCAGCTTCACGCTGCCCCCCTCCGCATAGAGGCGGATACCCTGGCTGGCCGGGGCGGAGTCGAACTTGACGTTGTCGGTCAACGACACCCGGCCGTCGTTGCCGAAGATCTCCAGTTGGCCGCGGTCCACGAGCAGCCGCATCTTCACCCGGCCATTGATGGGCGACATCGCGGCTCCGGACAGCAGCTGCGCGACCCGGTCATACAACACCACGCGATCCGCGGACCCGTCCGCGCGGGCGTGCAGCTTGAAGCCGAAGCGCGATGCCGTGGCCCCCGTGAGGTCGAACTCCGCGAGCAGCTCGTACGTGTCGGCCGAGGTGCCGGCGAGCGGATCCGTCGCCGGGTCGGTGGTGATCGTGCGGTTGGTCCAGGACGCGCTCGAGGTGCGCAGGGACTCGATCTCCGAGATGGGGTAGCGGGTCAGCCGTACGCCCTCGGGGAATGTCTTCAGCTTCAGCTCGGCCGGGAAGGAGGCACTGCCCGTCCAGGTGCTTCCGGTGTTGCTCGGCATCCACGCCATCTGGACCGTCCGCCCGTCGGGCATGTTGCTGAAGACGAGCCCGGCGTAGAACGTGCCTCCGGGGTCGTTGCGGCCCAGGTCCATGCGCTGGGGCACGGTCCACTCCGGCGTGAACGTCGTGCCGTTGAACGCGCCGAGGACGTACTCGCCACTGGCATCGGTCATGACCCATTTGGTGTTGGCCGCGTTGCCGTCCACCGCGAGGGGAAAGAAGTCGGGGCACTCGAAGAGCCAGCCCGCGGAGTACCGGCTGAGGTAGGTCCAGTGCAGCAGGTCCGGCGAGCTGTAGAGGTTCACGCCATTGCCCCCGGCGTCGGACCAGACGACCAGCACCCACCGCGACGTGGGCGCGTGCCAGATCACCTTGGGATCACGGCTGGTGCCCGCGAGGGTGATCACCTTGCGGCCGCTGTCGTACGTCTGAAACGTGCGGCCCGCGTCGTTGCTGTAGTGGACGATGACCCCGTTGGTTCCGGAGAACACGACGAAGGGCGACTCGCTCCCGGTGCGCAGGCCGGAGGTGTTGTTGACATCGACCACCCCGTTGCCGGACCACAGGTCCCCGGGGTGCACATCGGGCTCGAGTGCCATCGGCTTCTGGGTCCAGTGCACCAGGTCCGGGCTGGTGGCGTGGCCCCAGTGCATGGTGTCCCATGCCAGCCCGTGCGGGTTGTGCTGGAAGAAGAGGTGGTAGGTGCCATTGTAGTACAGCGGCGCGTTGACATCGTTCATCCAGCCCCCCCGAGAACTGAAGTGGAACTGGCCGCGGTATGGCTCGGTGTACGCGGTCGCGGGATACGGAAACTCGGGGTAGTCGGCCACCGAGCCGGCATGGCTCGACGAGACCGGCAGGGCGACGGCGAGCGCCGCGAGCATCAGGGGGACGACATCTCGAATGGGTCTGGGATTCACGGGCGCGGCCCTCGCGACGGCGATGGAAAGGAAGGACGCACTCTACAAAACCTTGAAAATCGATAAACAAAATCAACCTGTAAAAACCGACTGAAGGAGCCATGAGCGAAGAACAGTTGACGGGAGACCCACTCACGGTGGCGCTCGCCCGCTCTGGGCACACGCCCTCTGCGCAGGCCCCTGCCCCGAGGGAGCTGAGCAAAGCCGAGTGGGTCGTTCCAGGCGCGTGGTTCGAGGCCCCGTTCCTCCGGTCGGAACGGAGCCCTTGGTTCAGTAGCAGAGATAATCGTCATTCCATCCGTTGGGGTCGGCGGGCTCGCTCACGAGCGTGCACCGCATGCCGCTGATGGGCCCTACGTTGCTGGCGCGGGTTCACCGGCGAGATGAACATCGACCAGTTCTGCGTCAGGCTAGAGCCGCCCCAAGGTAGAAGTTCCTTTCCTGGCGGAGACCGAGCTGGCCACGGAGTACTCCTTCGATGGAGAAATGGGCTGGGATGATACGACGACCTCTACGACAGAGCTTGGGACGGCCATCTCCTATCAGATGGTAGTGCCGGCAATGAGCAAGAAGCGCATCGATCTGCTCTACTACCGCACCCAGTCGGAGAGCAGCTATAGCGCACAGGCTCAAGTCGCCTTCACCATCAAGCTCGAGGGCCATCTGCGCAGTGTGGTTGGCAACGGCCACGTCAACCATCCGACCGACGAGGCGCCCTTTTCAGTGTCCTTTGGGGACAACACCCGCTCGGGTTTCGAGGACATCCTCGACAAGTACAACCATCGGCAAATCAATGGTTATCCAGAATGGGACTGGAGCTGGATGCGGATCAACTTCAGTCCCGTGCTGGATGAAGTCATTCCCTTCTTCGACGGCGGCGTTGCCATTCCGATAAGCGGTAAGTTCAGCAAGATCGCCGGCGGCATCACCTACATCAAGGAATATCCGGCTGAGCCGCTGTGACGTAGGGAAGGGAGAGGCCCTGCTGCGGCCGGTGAGCCGCGGCAGGGAGGGCGGGAAGCCCATCCTCTGCTCAACCGCCCTGGAGGAACGCCTTCACGCGGGCCTGCGCGTAAAGCGACGAAGTCCGGTGCGGATGGGTCGGCCTGTTGCTCGCTGGTGTTTTGCTGGGCCCACGTGCGACGCGATTTGTGGAGGCCGAGAAGGTGGCCCTCGCGTGCACCGAGGTGCTGGCGCTCATTGGCCAGCGTATGCCATGGAGGCCGACCTGTCCGACCCGCACGTGATTTCATGCTCATCAACGCCCTGGGGCATCCACGTCACTCCCCACCTTCTTGGAGAGGTTGGCGCGCAGGTACTGCTGAGGGAGGATGGCTTCCTCCGTCCACGCCGAATCTCTTTCCGGCTCGAGTCCCGCGTTTCGAATTCTTTGACACCCTCCCGGGGGACATCGGGGCTATGCTCGCTCGCCTCGAACCGAGCCCATACTTCCAGGAGACATGAAATGAGCAAGAGACCGATCCGAATCATCCAGTGGGGTTGCGGCTTGATGGGCCAGACCCTCATTCGTACCCTGCGCGAGAAGGGCGCCGAGTTGGTGGGGGCCATCGATCACAACGCGGCCCGCCGGGGCCGGGATGCGGGAGAGGTCGCCGGGCTCGGCCAGGCGCTCGGCGTGCGCATCCACCCTCCCGAGGAGGCCGACGCCGTCTTCCGCGAGGCCCAGGCCGATGTGTGCATCCTGTGCACGCGCAGCATCATGAGCGAGCTGGCCGGCGCCCTGCGCGTGGCCGCCCATCACGGCGTCAACGCCATCACCATCGGAGAGGAGGCGTTCTATCCCTGGACCACCTCCAAGGCGCTCACCGAGGAGCTGGACCTGCTCGCCAAGGCCAACGACTGCACCCTCACCGGCTCGGGCTTCCAGGATGTGTTCTGGGGCAACCTCATCACCGTGCTGGCCGGCGCCACCCACCGCATCGACCGCATCGTGGGGCTGACCCAGTACAACGCCGATGACTACGGGAGCGCGCTGGCCCAGAAGCATGGTGTTGGGCTCGATCCGGAGACCTTCGCGGCCAGGATTGGCGCGAGCAACGCACCCTCCTATGTCTGGAATTCCAATGAGTGGCTGTGCGCCCAGCTAGGCTGGCGCGTGCGCGACATCCGCCAGCAACTGCTGCCCACCACCCATACCGGGACGTTGCGCTCGGCGAGCCTCGGCCGTGAGGTTCCCGCCGGGCATGCCACGGGCATGAAGGCGGTGGTGGTGACGGAGACGCACGAGGGCCCGGTCATCGAGACGCACTGCGTGGGCAAGCTCTACGCGCCCGGCGAGGTGGACCTCAACGAGTGGACGCTGCGGGGTGAGCCCAACACCACGGTAACCATCCGCCAACCAGCGACGCCCGCGCTCACGTGCGCCACCGTGCTCAACCGCCTGCCCCAACTGCTGGCCGCACCTCCGGGTTTCGTCACCACCGATCGCTTCACGCCCTCCACTTATGTTCTCCGATTGGAGACGGAGGCGTAGGGCGCCGCGGCTCCCGCTGGCCCCGCGGCTCTCACGGAGCCGCGGGTGGCTAGCTCATCCGCACTACTTGAGAAACGGAAACGCCCTGGCCGGATTGGGCGAGCAGCCTCCGTTGAGGCACACCACGTCGAGTTCCGGGTTGATGCCCAGGGCCGGGTTCCTACAGTCGTCGGTCGTGCCGCACGGCACCGCGGGAGACAGGCCCAGCACCCGGTATTCGGCCGTGCAGGCGCCATCACCAAACACCAGCGAGCCCTCGAACGTGGTTCCCGGAGCCGACGGCGAGGAGTACACGGACACGTTGCTGAACTGGTAATCCACCGTCCGCGCGGGCAAGGGGCCGCCGCTGGCGTCCTCCACGGCCCGGGCCTCGATCGTGATCCGGCTGAAGGACGGCGCCAGGCACACGTCCCGCTCGTCCGGCTCCTGGGAGAACGCCGACAGGGCCGTGGCCAGCGCGGAGGCCCGGAGCGAGCCCGTGGGATCCGTCGGGCTCGAGGGGTCCACCGGAGGGCTCAGCGTCACCCGGGGCCGCCGGGTGCCAGACGTGTCGACGTAGGTCGCCAGTGCGACCGCCGCGAGGGGACGCAGGGCCACGGAGGCCGGTGCCTGGGGCTGCTCGCTCACGGGGACCATGTACTTGTACACCCCGAACTGGTCCGCGGTGAGGGTTTCGCACGACCGGGAGACATCCTCGGGGTTCTTCGGAATGTACGCGACCTGCCAGAGCCCGTCCTGGATCTGGCAGCCGGGAGAGGGCTGTTGCACGGCGCAGCCAGACAGGCCGCCGACCGTGCTCGCCAGGACCATCAGGGTCGCCATCTGCATGTTCATCGCGCGTCGCTCCAATCCACGGGAGGGCTAGAAGGTGTACCTGAGGCCCAGACGGATCTGCCGCGGGCTCTGGTAGGCGGTGGGTTGTTTGAAGTTCTTGTTCACGTCGTCCGCGGACAGCTTGCCGGCGGGCAGGCCCGTGGCGGGGTCGAGGACGGTGACCTGGTCCGCCGTCAGGGCCCCTCCGGCCGTCTTGCCCCCCGTGATGGGGAGCACGCCCTGGAAGGTATAGGCCTCGTCCACGCTCGTGACCTGCTGGAAGTTGAAGAGGTTGAACACGTCCACGCTGAGCGACAGCACGTGCGTCTTGTTCAGGCGGTAATTCATTCCGACATTCGCATCGACGGTGTGCACCCACGGCGTGCGGCCCGCGGAGCCACGGGCCAGGATGAACGCCTCGTTGGGGCCGTAGATCGGGTGCGCGCCGAGGTAGCTGATGGGAACGCCGGAGTTGCCGCGGTACGACAGCCCCAGGCTCGCGCTCAGCTCCCGGGAGAGGTCGAACTCCCTGGCGCCGAACAGCTTGATGGCGTGGGGCCGGTCGAAGGGCAGGAGCCCCTCGCGGTTCTCCATCAGCGTCACCAGATCGAAGTCCGAGTTGAAGTTCGGATCCAGTTGATTGTTCTCCGGGCGGAACAGACCCGAGTAATTGCCATACAACCGTGACCAGGTGTAGCTCGCCTGCGCCAGCCAGCCCTCGCTGAAGGTGTGGATGAGGAACACCGTCACTGCGTCGTAGTCGCGCATCCCCTTGGGGAACTCCTGGGCGAAGCCCACGCCCGGGTTGCCCAGGAAGCGCGAGTTGCCCCCATCCCGGCTCATGTCCTCGATGATCATGTTCATGGAGCGGTGCATGTAGGACGCACCGACGCGGAGGTGGGTCAGCAATTCGTACTCGGCGCCCAGCAGCAGCTCGTCCGAGGACTGGGGTTGGAGGGTGGGCTCCACGGGCACGAGGTCGGCCTTGCCGCCGGAGTGCAGGAAGCTCGGGTCGTAGAGCGCGGGGCCCGCGTCGCCGTTGAACAGCTCCAGGTTGGAGTCCGCCAGGCAGGTGGCCTGACCTTCCCGCGTCGGGAGGGTGGCCGGATCGCACCTGCCCACGCCCGCGGCATGCTTGGCCACATAGCGTGGCTCGAGCGGGAAGGCGCGGTCCAGCACGTTGATGGGCACCTGCTCGTAGTAGCGCGCGAAGTTGGCGTACAGCTTCATGCGGCCGTTGGCCAGCGGATCCACCACCACCCCCAGGCGCGGGGAAAGCTCGTGGGGCAGCATGAAGGCCAGGCTGCCGTCACCGGCGTAGAGCCACTGGGTGTCGTAGCGCACGCCGACGTTGAGCGTCACGCGCTGGCCGATCGTCCAGCTGTCCTGCAGGAAGCCACCCGACGTGTTGCTGCCGGTCACCGTATGCAGGAAGGGCAGGCTGGTGGCCATGTCCGGGCCAGACAGATAGCCATAGCGGCGGACGTCCACCCAGTTGGCTCCATTGGTGGCCTCGAGCAGGTACACGGACCCCGAGTAGGCCTTGAGATTCTCATAACGCAGCAACTCCACGTCCGCGCCCAGCTTGAACACATGAGTGCCCAGGGCCTTGAGCAGGTAGGTGGCCTTGGCGTTGGCCTGGACGCGGTCCAGCCGGGCCGTGTTGATGTAGCCGGGCCCCCCCGCGAGGTACGAGGACACCGGGCAGGCCACGAGCCCCGTCGTCTCCCCGTTCTGGGTGCACGCCGCCCGGGCCTCGGTGAGGTCGGGCTCGTAGGCGTAGATGGGCCGCGGGGCCATGTAGTTGACCGCCGCCAGGCCCGCCAGGCCCGTGGTGGAGCCCACCCGCGAGCCGTCCGAGGGCAGCAGGGACGACGTCTGGTGGAACCAGCCGAGGGTGGCGTCGACGAGGAGTCTCTTGTCGGCGGAGGAGCCCGAGTATTTGAGCGCGGTGGACGTCGTGCTCGATGCCGCCTCGGTATAGAAGCTCTCGGCGGCGGGGTTGCCGGAGAGGAGGGAGGGCACGAGGCCCGTCAACGGGTTGATGGCGAGGGTGTCCCCTCCCCCCGACGTGGTCGGCGTGCCCGAGACGGACAGGGCGAGGTGATGGTCCGGGTTGAACAAATACGTCAGCTTGCCGAGGTACTGCAGGCTTCGCGCCTGGGCGCCGATCCGCCGCACCGAGCCTGGAATCTCCGTGAACAGGTTGATGCCGCGGTCATCTGTCTTCACCACGACCCGGCCCGAGGCGTCGAGTTCCGTCTGGTAGGCGTTGATCGAACGCGTGTGCGTGTAGTGGCTGTAATTGGGAGACACCCCGGCGAAGAACCACAGCTTGTCCTTGAGGAGGGGACCGCCGAGGGTGGCGCCCACGTCGCCCAGCACGTCCAGGGCGTTGCGGCCCGCGATCACCGAGGAGGCGCTGGCCACCTGGGTCCGGGTGGCCTCGAGGGCTCCCGGGGTGACGGTGCCAAAGACGGAACCGTGGAACTCGTTGGAGCCGGACTTCGTCACCGCGTTGAGCACCCCGCCCGTGGAGCGGCCGTACTCCGGCATGTAGCCGCCGGTGATGATGTTGATGTCCTGCACGAACTCCACGCTCAGGGGGCTCGCGTTGACGCCGAAGGCGGGATCGTTGTTGGACAGGCCGTCCACC
Source organism: Cystobacter fuscus (assembly GCF_002305875.1). NCBI lineage: Bacteria > Pseudomonadati > Myxococcota > Myxococcia > Myxococcales > Archangiaceae > Cystobacter > Cystobacter fuscus. Next base: position 11,276,803 of record NZ_CP022098.1, read on the forward strand.
ACGTACCCATTCTCCGGCGAGGTGGTGCCGTTGATGGACACGCCATACGCGTCGTTCTGGGCGCCCGGCGCCAGTTCCGCGAGGCTCTCGAAGGAACGGGCGGCGCCCGCTTTGCCGCCCGGACGGTTCACCGCGATGCGCTGGATGAAGTCCTGGCCGACGTTGAGGCCCGTCGCCGTCGAGCCCACGTCGAGGGTCGGCGCCACGCCCTCGAGGTCGAGCGTGAGGGTCTGCGAGGCGTTCTCGGGCAGCAGTTCCACGTTGACGCGCAGGGTGCGGTCCAGCCGCAGTTGGATGTCCGAGCGGGAGTAGGGGCTGAAGGCCTCCTTGTCGAAGCGCAGGACGTACACGCCCGGCGGCAGTTGGGGAAGGCGGTACTGCCCCTGGGCATCCGTCACCACCGCCTGTTCCCCTTGGAGCCCGGGTGAGGCGGCCGTGACGACCACGTCCGGAACTGGATTCCGGGTCTCGGCGTCGAGCACCGTTCCGAGAATCACGCTGTCCGCGCTCGCCACCGTCCCATAGGACAACCCCGCGGCCACGATCGCTCCCGTGGCTCGGAGACTCCACCTTGCCTTCATGCTGGAAACCCCCGCGACCCCAAAGGGGTGCGAAAATAGCCGAGGCGCACCCGTTGTCACGGTGGATTCTGGCTCTCTGTCGCCTCTCAACCTTTGCTCATGGCGCGAGGCTGTTCATCGCGCTCGAAGAGTCTGGGCAGGTCCTCGCGCAAGGGTTTGGGATCCTCGATGACGTGTCCGCCCTTACGCACCACGTGCAGGCGGGCGCGGTGGGCCCCGCCGCACCAACTTCTCGCTATCATAAGGCGTTCTCGCGGTGAGCCCCACGGCCCCGGCGACATTTCGGTGGGTCGCGCATCCTGGCTCCCAATAAGGAACAAGCCATGCCGACTCTCTTCGATCCGATCCGACTTGGCGCCATCGAGGCGCCCAACCGCATCCTGATGGCGCCCCTGACGCGGGCCCGGGGCACGCGCGAGCACGTGCCCACGCCCATCATGGCGGACTACTACGCACAGCGCGCCAGCGCGGGGTTGATCATCTCCGAGGCCATTGGAATCTCCCAGCAGGGCCTGGGCTGGCCCTACGCCACGGGGCTGTGGTCCGACGAGCAGGTCGCTGGCTGGCGCAAGGTCACCGATGCGGTCCACGCCGCCGGGGGCCGGATCGTGGCGCAGCTCTGGCACATGGGCCGGATCGTCCATTCGAGCTACCTCGGGGGAGCACAGCCGGTCTCGGCCTCCGCGACCACGGCGCCCGGCCGCGCGCACACCTACGAGGGCAAGCAGCCCTATGTGCAGGCACGGCCCCTGCGCCTGGACGAGATTCCGGGCCTGCTCGAGGACTACCGGCGCGCCGCGAGCAACGCGATGAAGGCGGGCTTCGACGGGGTGCAGTTGCACGCCGCCAATGGCTACCTCATCGACCAATTCCTGCGCGACAACTCCAACCTCCGCGACGATGCCTATGGCGGCCCCATCGAGAACCGCATCCGCCTGCTGAGCGAGGTGACTCGGGTGCTCGTCGACACGGTGGGCGCGGACCGCACGGGCGTGCGCCTGTCTCCGAATGGTGACAGCCAGGGCGTCAACGACAGCAATCCCGAGCCCCTGTTCGTCGCCGCCGCCCAGGCGCTGTCGTCCCTGGGCATCGCCTACCTGGAACTGCGCGAGCCGCCACTCGATGGCACCTTTGGCAAGGGGGAGCGGCCGCCCCTCGCGCCGGCGATCCGTCGTGGCTTCAAGGGCGTCTTGATTTTGAACTCGGATTACGACCTGACGCGGGCCCAAGGGGAACTGGACGCGGGCGTCGCCGACGCCATCTCGTTTGGCCGTCCGTTCATCTCCAACCCGGACCTCCCGCACCGTCTGGCCAGGAAGCTGCCGCTCGCCCAGGACAACATGGCGACCTGGTACTCCCAGGGGACGGAAGGCTACGTGGACTATCCCCGCGCCTCCTGACCACGGCCGAAACGAATGGCCCATGGGTTTTCGGGTGATGAAAGGGCTGTTCAGCTGGCTGGACGAAGCGTCTCCAGAATGTCTCCAAAGACGGGAAGCTGGGACGAATGCAACGCGGCCAAGATCCAGGCGCCCTGATGTCACGAGCGGAGTTCGCGTTCCGCCATGATGAAAGCCCGGCCCCCATGGAGGGACCGGGCTTTTGAACGCGTGCTCGCGGAAGGCGGCACGGGACGAGCGGATCAGCCCGCGGGGCAGAACGTCACGTTGAGCTGCCGGCCACCGTTGCAGGTGTAGAAGCCGGCCTGGTTGGCCGCCATGGGGTAGTCGTCGTAGGCGAACGAGTACACCGCGCCGCACTGGTCATGCACCCACTTGGCGTACTGGTTGTAGGGCTTGCCGGTGTTGTAGTACTGGGCCACGTTCGTGCTGTCGGGGTTGTCCACCATGCCGCGCGTGATGGCCGAGCACCACTTGGCGCTCTGGGAGAAGAAGTTGCCCGAGCAGGCGTACACCTGGGGCGTCTTCTCCGAGCCCGGGTTGCACTGGCCGGGGTACTTGCTCGCGCACCGGGCGATCTCGCTGTCCAGGCGGTTGCACACCGAGGCGCGGCGCGGGTCGCTCGAGTACTCCCCGTCGATGCAGAAGGAGCGCGGCGCGAGGCAGATGGTGCCGCCCCCCATGGTGTAGCGCAGCCCGTCCGGACACGCGTTGGCGATGGCCGTGCTCAGCGCGCTGTAGCTCTTGTTGCACTGGGCCATGTTGCAGCCGTTGTTGCCCACGGTGGAGATCTGCATGGGCAGGCCCACGTGGTCCACGTACGTGAGGTTGTAGTAGATGTTCTGCACGCCGTTGCCGTCGGGTCCGAGCGTGAACTCGGCCTTCTCCAGCTCGCGCGGCGAGGAGGGCGAGGGCAGCGTGCGGTAGGCGCTCACGCGGCCGCTGGGGTAGTTGCCCGGCGGGTAGTAGGTGTAGCTGCCGCCGGTGCCGAGGTTGCGGTAGATCTTGTTGCCCGCGCCGTCGCGCTCGAGCGCCACGTCACCCACGCCCGAGAGCACCACGTTGAGGGCGAAGGGACACTTGTTGGTCACCACCACGGGGACGGTGCCGGCCGGGCCACCGCCACCGCCCGTGCTCCCGCCGACCTTGTCGAAGGTCCAGTGCTGGTTGGCGCCCCCCGTGTACGGGTACTGCACGAGGATGGTCCCGTTGTCCGCCGAGCCCCAGTACAGATCAATCGCCATGTCCGTGTGGCGCGGGTGGAAGCTGAACTGGTTGTTGCCGCGGGCGATGAACCGGAACTGCTGGTTGTTGCCGCCCACGTAGGACCACTGGTGGAGGACGGCGTTCTGCGCGGTGCTCACCTCCGCGATGTCGAGCGCCTTGCCGCTGTTGACGTTGATGATCTTCCAGTAGCCGTCCGACGTCGGGGACAGGTGGAAGGTCTGCGCGGCGGTGCCATTGCAATCCCACTCCTGCACCTTGGCGCCGTCCGCCGTGCTCGACGAGTCCACGTCGATACACTTGTTGGTCATCGCCGAGCGGATGACATAGTCGCCCTCGGCGATGCTCGAGACGATGGCCGCCTGCGCCATGCTGTCGATGGCTTGCGGCTCGACGACCTGGCCTGCCTGGTCACACGCCACGGTTGAAGTGCACAGCATCACCGCGCCCACCAGCCACGCGGTCTTCTTCGCGGAATAGGCCATGTCTTGCTCTCTCGGGAATGGAGACAGGGAATCGACGGACTCGCTATATACAGGCTGATACGAGACATCACAACTGCTTTAACGACTTTTACGGTTTTCCCTACGATTCCGGCTTGACTCACCGCGTCGACGAGGCCACGCCTTGGAAGTGAGGCGTCACCTCACTGCGCCATTCCCATCCCATGCGGAGGATCGCCATGTCGCGACACTCCATGGCTTCTCACGGAGACGCCCGCGACGATCACCGCTCCCACGACGATCTCCGGAGCCGCGAGGACGCAGACCGACGGGACGGGATGACGAACCCGAGGGGAATCAAGGCGTTAGCGGATAGCGGCTGATGGAGCCTTCGACGGTGGTGTCATACGCATCCAACCGGGCGAGATGTACGTCGCGGCTCCGCGCTTCACCGCCGTCTACGACCGGCACGTCTTCGCGGAGACGAGTCTCACGGAGTGAGAACGAATGGCCCATGGGTTTTCGGGTAGGGTGCTCCGGCGCTCCTGCTCGAACAACCTGATGGAGTTCATCCGATGAAACGAAGTCTGGGTCTCCTGCTGTCCCTCGCCCTGGCGGGTGCGCCCGCGGCGGTCTCCGCCGCGAGCCGCGTGCCGGGCATCACGTCCTCGAGCCGATTCCTGGTCTACTACGGTCAGGACTACGGCCCCACGGTCCTCGCGACCCTGAAGCAGGCGAACCTCGTCGTCCTGCATCCCACCAACTCGGCGCAGCTCACGCCCAGCGTCGTGGCCGAGTTGCAGGGCGCGGGCGTGAAGGTCATCGCCTACATCAGCGTGGGCGAGGACCCGGCGCCGCTCGATGCCGCGGGCAACCCCATTCCCATCGTGGGCAACGGACAGGGGCCGGTGCGCTACACCGGAGGAAGCACGGGGTACGACGCGAGCAAGATCGTGCCGGCCAATGGCGGCGTCGCGTCCTTCTACGTGGACCAGCTCTGGAACTCCAGCCAGGGCCAGTACGTCTCGGATGGGCTGCCGGACGTGAACACGAACTTCGGAGGGTTCTTCATCTGGCCCAATGATGACTGGCGCTGGGTGCTCAACGAGCAGCGCATCGGAGGCGTTCCCTCCACGTCCCTGGCCAATCGCAGCGTAGCGGGCCTCAAGCAACTGGCGGGTGCGCGGACGAGCGCGACGGACACCAATCGCACCCACGACTTCGGCTTCGATGGGTTCTTCCTGGACACCCTCGACACGGCCGGACCGTATGTGAATGCCTGGGGGTATTACGCCTGGGTCGCTCCGGAAATGCAGAAGACGGTGAAGTTCATCCACGACAGCTACCCGGGGAAGATCGTCTTCGCCAACCGGGGGACGTTCTTCTTCAATCCGCTCATCACCAACCCCACCCATGGCATCCGGCCGTACCAATACTCCCTGCGGCCCTACATCCATGCCGCCCTGTTCGAGAGCTATGCCCTCGACAGTGATGCCTCCCACACCGGCCTGAGTCCCTACCTGCCCGTCAACCGGGACAACTACGCGCAGAAGCTCATGGCCGAGGCCAACCGTCCCGACGGCTTCACCGTCTTCAGCCTCGACTACGACATGGGCCGTGGCGCGGCCCTGTCCGCGCAGGCGCGCCAGGAGACCGCCATCAAGAACGGCTGGGTGGAGTACATCGCGCCCACCGGCCAGTTGGACACCCTGGGCACCTATGTCGCCACCCATCCGCCCGCGGCCGATACCGCCGCGCCCGTCTGGGACAGCACCGCCGCCTATGCCGAGGTCATCAATCCTGCCTTTCCGGACGTGCCGGACCGCGTGGGCGTCCAGAGCCTGTCCCTCACGTCACGGCCCGGAGAGGTCGTCGTCCACTGGGACGTGGCGCGCGATCAGAGCCTCCCGGTCCGCTACAACATCTACCGCTCCACCTCGTCCACCTTCAGCAATCCGGTCAAGTATGCCCAGGTGAACTTCGAGGTCGGGGAGGGCTGGTCCACGGATCCGACGACGAAGTTCGCCAACCAGTACACCCTCACTGGCCTGACGCCCGGGACGCACTACTTCCGGGTCCGCGCGGAGGACAGCGCCAGCGTGCCGCACGAGGACACCAACACGGTGACCCTGTCCATCACGGTGCCCACCTACGTGTCCAACCCCAATGCCAGCATCAACGTGAATGGCGATCTCTCCGACTGGGCCGCGTTGACGTCGTTCGCGGTGGACCCCCAGGACGCCACGGCGTCCGGTGACGTGGCGGACTGGGCCCGGGCCTGGCTCGCCCACGACGCCAACAACCTCTACCTCGCCCTCCAGAACCACGTCTCCATCACCCAGCTCAACGCCGCCTTCTCGGTGTACCTGGACACCGACAACACCCGCTCCACGGGCTTCCGGGGGGGAGGGGACCAGTTCCCCGTGGGCGCCGAGTTCGTCCTCCTGGGCACGAGCCTCTACCGCTACACGGGCACGGGTTTGGATTGGCAGTGGACCCTGGTGGGAACGGCGGGCTTCAGCTGGGGCGGCCTGAACGCCGAGCTCTTCGTCCCGCGGGCCTGGGTGAACAATCCCTCCGTCATCAACCTGTTCTTCCTGGGAGACAATCCCTCGCTGGGTGGAACCACCGTGGATGCCTACCCGGACGCGGCCTTGAACCCCCAGGGCGCGGTGCGCTCGTTCCTCTACCAGTTGCAGTAGGCCTCCCTTGAAAGACGGGTCTCCGCTACCGGGGACCCGTCTTTCATGCGCCCAGGCGGCGAGCGGGCTTACGGCACGGTGGCGCCAATGGCCTCGGCGCGCTCCCAGACCTGGATGTAGCCCTCGGCGGAATTCATCAGCGGCTCCAGATCCTGGCTGCGCAGGCCCTGGCGGCGGAGATCCGCGATGAAGTCCGGCATCATGCCCGCGTGGGCCACGCCATCCTCGTTGATGTCGAACACCTTGTTGCCCACCACGCTGCGCTCCAGCTTCGTGACGCTGTTCTCCACGGCGATGCTCAGCGGGTAGCTCGTGCGCGCCACCTGCGCGGCGGAGCTGCCGCCGTGGCACGCCTCAGCGCCAAAGCGGGGGCTCGGCATGCCAGCGAAGCCGTTGAAGTCCGAGCCGAAGCCGATTGACACCCCGCTCAGCTCCTTCGTCACATAGAGGTACGCCTGGGCCCAGCTCTGCGAGGTGCTGCCGCACTGGTGCTCCACCACCGGCTGACCCGCGCCGCGCCAGGTGGGAATCTCGTCGCGATTGCCCTGGTCCAGGATGAGCGACACCATGCCGCCCACCTGGCGGATGCGCTGGAGCTGCTCCGACTTGAGGCTGCCCTCGTGGCGCTTGTTGCCGCGGGCCGTCTCGAACAGCGTGGTGTGGCCGCTCACCACCGGGTAGCCGTAGGGCTCCACCATCCCCAGCGTGTCATCGAAGGCCAGCTTCGACATGTGGTCGATGTCGATCAGCATCTTCCGGCGCATCATCCCCTGCACCAGCGTGCGGCCCAGGGCCGTGAGCCCCTGCGCGCCACAGATGGGATCCTTGGCGATGTCTCGCTTGTAGACGTAGCCCTCCTGCTTGCAGTCGCGAGAGTCTCCCTCGGTCGCGATACTGGTGAGCGCCGAGCCCGCGAACGCGTTCTGCTTGAAGTGGACGGGGAAGAGGTGGCGCAGGCCCATGGCCTGGTAATGGTCCAGCCGCTCCTCCACATACGCGCTCGTGCACGAGCCGTTGCGGCGACAGTCGAAGAGGTAGTCCACCTCGGCGCCCAGCACCACCGCCAGCTTGCCCTGAGCGATGACGGTACGGGCCTCCGCGGGAGACTTCACGATGCGGAACCAGCCGCGCCCCGCGCCGCCCGCCTTGTTGTCGAGGTAGCCCTGCATGGCGTAGGCCTCGGCGATCTGGAGCTCCACCGCCTCCATGTCCTCTCCCGTGCGGCCCGGCGCCTTGGTGGCATAGATGGGGAAGCCGAAGATGTCCTGGTTGTTGACGGCCAGCATCACCATCAGCCGCAGGCCGCCCTGCACGGAGCGATAGAGCCAATCCTCATACATGGACTGGTGCGTGTAGCTGTTCCAGCGGGGCCAGCCGTCGTACTGTGGATAGCCGCCCACCAGATGGCCCGCCCCACCCGTGCCGTAGCCGAGGGTCGCCATGATGCTGCCGAAGGAGTCCCGAGTGCCCCCCGGCCCGTGGACACTGTCGCACCACGGCAGGGCGGTGCTGAGGGGACCATAGGCCTTGCCGAAGAAGGCCTGGCCGCCGAAAGCGAGGTTGGCGAACGGGTGCGCATGGAGATCCGCGAAGCCCTTCGCGGGCGCCTTGCAGGTGCAGGTGACGCCGGTGTCGCCCTGCTCGGAGGCGACGTCGGTGCAGGCCAGGCAGGTGCCCGCATGAGGGCCACTGGTGACCAGCCCCTTCACACACGTGCCGCGCTGGCCCCAGTTGGCGTCACGGTTGGCGCAGAAGGCTTCACAGCTCACCGAGCCGGTGTTGCCGGGCTTGGAGAAGGTACCAGCCGGGAGGGAGGAGTTGCACTCCGTCACCGGGTTGCAGGTGGTGTCGTTCACCTCGAACTCGCCCCACATGCCGGAGGTGCCCTTGTTCACGCAGCGCGTAGGGCGCAGGAAGGTGTAGCCGGCCACGGTGGCGCCGGAGGCCTGGCACGCGTTCTCCCAGGAAGTGTTGGGAGGAATGTTCATCAGCTGCGCCGAGTACTGGCGCCGGCCCGAGTCGGTGCAGCGATCCTGTTTGAAGGTGCTCCAGTTGGGATTGCACGAGCTGTCGGGCACGTCGAACTCGCCCCACATGTTGGTGCTGGTCCTCACGCAGCGGTTCGGCCGTGCGTACCAGCGCCCATCAATGGTGGCGCCCGTGTTCGCGCAGGCGGACTCCCACGAGGTCCCCGAGGGAATGCCCCAGAGGACGGAGGACTTCTGACGCTGGCCGAGACCCGTACAGGCGTCCGACTGGAAGGTTCCCCAATAAGGAGCGGCGAGTGCTTGTGAGGTGGAACACAGCACCCACCCCATCAGGGCAAGGCGAAGCATCTTCATCATGGCGTGGTGACTCCAGAGGTGCCTGGGTAGGCTCTGTCCCCAGAGTACCTGCGAACAAGGCGTTCGCGGACTCTTCCTTCGCCGAGGACGACTTGCTTCTCGGTGTCTCATCCAACGCCTGGGCGAGGCGGAGGAGCGAAAGTGACAGCCCTCCGGAGAAGCGGTGGGGCCGTGCACCTGGCCCCACCGAGTGCCTGTCATCGACACCCACTGACCACGAGGCTCAGGGCGTGTACAGCTCCGCCGACATCCCTCCCTTTCCCCCCGAGACGAGCACCTTGCCGTCGAGCAGCAGCGTCGCCGTGTGGTTTTCGCGACGCCCAGCCATGGAGCCGGCATCGCTCCAGGCGTCCAGGGCCGGGTCGTACACCTCCGCCACCGGTGTGTCGCCTCTGTTTCCCCCCGAGATGAGCACCCTACCGTCAGGGAGCAACGTCGCCGCGTGGCCCTCATGAGGCGAGAGCATGGCGCCAGTAGCGCGCCAGGTAGCCGTGGCCGGATCGTACATCTCCGCCGACACGGGGCATCTCGCGCTGCCGCATCCCGAGACGAGTACCTTGCCGTCGGGCAGCAGCGTCGCCGTGTGGCCACGGCGAGGCAAAATCATGGAGCTGGCAGCGCTCCAGGTGTCCGTGGCCGGGTCGTATATCTCCGCCGTCGCGAGGTCGCCGCCACCGGAAGCATGTCCCCCCGAGACGAGCACCTTGCCGTCGGACAGCAGCGTCGCCGTGTGGCCAGCACGGAGCGAGACCATGGAACCGGCAGCGCTCCAGGTGCCGGTGACCGGGTCGTATACCTCCGCCATCGCGAAGGTACTGCCGCCACTGTATCCCCCCGTAACGAGCACCTTGCCGTCGGGCAGCAGCGTCGCCGTGTGGCGATAGCGAGGCGAGGCCATGGAGCCCGTGGCACTCCAAGCGCCCGTGGCCGGGTCGTACACCTCCGCCGTCCGGTGCAAGTAGATCGGGCCACTCCCCTCCCCCCCGGCGACGAGCACCTTGCCGCCGGGCAGCAGCGTCGCCGTGTGGCCAGAGCGAGACACGGCCATGGAGCCGGTAGCGATCCAGGTGCCCATTGCCGGGTCGTATACCTCCGCCGTCGCGAGGTGGACGCTCGAGTACATCCCCGCCCCCCCCGAAACGAGCACCTTGCCGTTGAGCAGCAGCGTCGCCGTGTGGCTTCCGCGAAGCCCGGCCATGGAGCCCGTCGAGGCCCACTCACAGGACGGCAGCCTCTTGACCAGGAAGCGCCTCACTGACTTCTGGTTGAAGGCGTTGGTGACCGTGGCGGTGAGGGTCGCGGTACTGCCCGCGGTGATACAGGAGGGAGCCGTCCAGGTAATGCGGCTGGTGGATGCACCGGTGGCCGGTGCGCCAGGCGAGCCCGTGGTGGCGGTCCAGGAGAAGCCGAGCGCGGAGCCCTCGGGGTCCAAGGCATCCACCTCGAAGGTGAGCACCTGGCCGGGGGTGGCCGTCTCCGAGGAGCTGGAGGCCCGGGTGATGACGGGATTGAAGTGGCTGGGAGTAGAGGGGGTGAGATCCATCTTCAGCACGAAGGAGGTGGAGGAGCACGTGTTCACCCGCCCCATCCCGAAGTCCACGGTGCCCTCGAACGCGCCCCCCAGCAGCAGGTTTCCCTCGGGGTCGACGCCTAGTTCGGCTCTCCAATAGTTTCCAAGCACTGTTCCGTCCACCGCACTGAGCGCCGGGAGGACGTAGTCCCTCAGATACCTTCCCTGTGGATCGTACCAGGCCACGAACACACCCCGGCCTCTGGACTGACGGATCCCACCGCCCAGGTCGACACTGCCCTCGAATGTCCCGGTGACCAGTGCGTTGCCCGCGGCGTCGACCCCCAAGCCATCCACACCCCAGTCTGTGAAGATGTGGCTCCAGAGCTCATCGCCATCCGCGGAGAGCTTGGAAAGTATTGTCTCTCCACTCCCGTTATTCATCAGCACCAACACCGACCCTGCTCCCGCCACCTTCAGGTACGGAGGGTTTCCTCCTTCCCCATTTATCCGACCTGCGCTCCGGGCCCAGAGTTCCTTGCCCGTGAGGCCATCGAGCTTCATGACGAGAGCACTCAGGTAAACGTTCACCACCAGCAGGACATTGCCCGCCTCATCCGCGTCGAGGGAGATGGCATAGTACAACGTGCCGAGGTTCCGGATGCTCCGGCTCCAGAGGGGCGCCCCCGTGCCCGCGTCGAGCTTCGCCACGTAGATGGCATCGTACCCGTACCTCGCCAGGAGGAGGACATTGCCTGCCGCGTCCGTGGCCACGGCCCCACCGCCGAGCCCGTCCCCCTCCGCGGGGAATTGCTGGGCCCACAGCAAGCGGCCATTGGGAGCGAACCTGGCCACGAAAACGTGCGGGGAGCCTTGGCTGAGCAGCGAGACACCATCGATGAGCAGGGGACCAACGAACGACCCCGACACCACCACGCCCCCCATCGCGTCCACGGTGATGCTCTCCTTCGCCGTGTAATAGGAGGAGCGGCTGTAGATATCGAGGAGTTTGGCCCAGACGGGTTGACCCCTGGCATCCACCTTCACCAGGAGCAGATCGTCCTCGTCTCCCGTGAAGACCTCGCCGCCGATGGTGGTGGTGCCACTGAATGTGCTCAGGGTCAGCGTGTTGCCTTCGCCGTCCACATCCATGCCCAGCATCGCCGTGGAGGACGTGCAACTCACGCCATTGGTGTCCACTGCCCAGAACCACTGGGACACGGGCTCGCATTCTTCGTTCATGCCATCGCAGTTGTCGTCCTCGAGCGTCGAGCAGGTCTCCGGCACGGGAAGCCGTTGCCCCCGACAGACGACGCGGCCGAACATGTCACACGCCACCGTCCCGTCATGGCAGAAACCCACCCCTTGAGTCTCGATGGCGCCGCCATAGCAGGGCGAGCCCTCCAGATCGGAACAGCTGCAGTCCTCGTTCACCACGCCATCGCAGTCGTCATCGAAGGGAGTCCGGCAGCTCTCGGCCGCTGGCAGCACGTCCCCCTGGCAGGCGCTCCACTCCGTCCCGATGACGTTGCACTGCCGGCGGCCAGCCCGGCACGACCCCTTTCCCTCTGTTCCCGCCGGCCCCGGGTACGCGCATGCCTCGTAGGCACCCGGCGTGCAGATGACGTCCTCCAGGGTGAGTTGGACCTCGGTGCAGGGGCCGCTGCCACACACGGCCGCATCCGCCGTCCCCGTCACCGTCACCATGCCCGTGGCGAACTCACCGGCCAGTCCCGCGAAGACGTTGGCCGTGTGACCTCGCTTGATCTCGATGCACACCCGGCCACCGGCACTGACCACGGGCCAGCTCACTCCCGAGTAGCTGGTCCCCTGGGCGTACACCGCCACCCCCTCGACGGGCGTTCCTTTCCCATCCACCACGAGCACGTTCACACAGCTCTTGTCCGTCCACGGCGCATCACAGTTCCACCAGGTGAAGTGCTTCACCTGGGCAACCCAGGCCAGCCTGTCTGGCTGCGTCGAGGAGGGTTGAATGCGCCCCTCCCCTTCCTCGCGCCACTGGCCCTCGTCCAGGTCGAACCACCACGCCGGGACACTGTCCCCCGCGTGGAACTGGCTGGCCAGGGCCTCCGGGAGGACGAACTCCAGGGTGGCCGATTTCCCCGTCGCCAGTTGCACGGGGGCCCCGTTGCTCCACAGGCTCACCTCCGCCATGAAGAAGCTCTCCAGTTGCACCGTCGCGCCATCCGCCACACGGGTGGCCTCCAAGGGCCCCGGCATGGCCGCCAGCTGGGTCGTCGGATCCAGCGGAACGATGGTGACATTGACGGTGCCCGTGACGGGCTGACCCAGTGCATCCACGACCGCGTCGGGGGGAATGGTGACACGCACCCGCGGCGTCTGGATGATGCCACCCTGCTCGGCCTGGAAGGGAATGGGACTGGGCAGTGGGAGCAGCTTCACCCGGGCTCCAGCATGAACCCCCTCTTGCAACTCCACCACCGCGGTGGCCGAAGTGAAACCGAGCGCGTCCACGCGGGCCAGCAGGCGCCCGGGCGGGAGTTGCTCCAGGAGCAGGTGGCCGGAGCTGTCGACGGAGAAGACAGCACCCTGGGAGGAGACAGCGGCTCCCGCGACCGGGTTGCCCGAGTCATCGACGACCTGAAGTAGCAGGCTGGTACCCGCGGGCGCGGAAGGGTGCTCGGGCGCGGGGTTCTCCTGAGGAGGTTCCACGCCCGGGTGATCGATGTCGGGATTGACACACCCAAAAATGGAGAGACATAGGAACCCCATGAGTACGGCGGATGAAGACAGACATGGATTCCACGGCCTTGGTAACAAGAGGCTCTGCAAGGTGTTCTCCCCAGGTTTGTTTTCTCGGCATCTCCCCTCCCCGCCCTCCCCGCACGTATAGTCCGCCCGTCATACCCACCGTGAAGAAGATTCGTGAGCGCTCACCTGGCGTGTTCGGGCGGATGCATCCTCGTTTATGAGAGGAGACCCTGAGGATGAAAATTATGCAGAAGAATCGACAACAGGAGGTTCGGCGCAAGGAGGCTGGCGACCTCCAAGACTCCGAACGGTTCAGGAAAAACCTCGATGATTTCAGACTCGACTTTCGCCATTTGAGGAGGGCGAGCGAGGGAGCGCGGGAGCCGTAGGGAAGGGACGGCCACCGGACTGGTTGTGAGGTCGACCAAGACTTCTCCCGTCCAGTACACGATGACCGCCCCTCCTCTAACACGCTGCTGTCGCTGCTTCTGCTCGTCCAGCCCGTTTTCACTCAACCCTCGTTCTGTCGCTTCCTCACCTTGTTTGCTGGCTGGGTGAGCACCCGGGGATTGCACGCTGTCACGGAGGCTCTGGTGTCCGCGGGCGTCTCCGGCGTGCGCCACCACGCGGGCTTCCACCGCTTCTTCTCGCGTGCGAGCTGGAGCATTGACCACATGGGGCGCCTGCTCTTGCTGCGCCAGGTGGCGCTCGCGCCGGGGCCTGTGCGCCTGGCGCTCGACGACACCCTGTGCACGCACAAAGGGCCCAAGGTATTTGGCTCGGGTGTGCACATCGACCCGGTCCGCTCGACTCGGCGCACGCGCCTGCTCACCTTTGGCCATGTCTGGGTGGTGCTGGCCGTGCTTGTCCCGGTGCCCTTCTCGTAAGTCCTCGCCCGAGCCCGTCGTGACGAGAAAGCCGAGAGGTGAGCATGTCCGCCTACGCCAAGGAGGCGGACAAGATGGACAAGAAGTTGCTGTTGTCGAGCACGGCGGCCACCCGGCCCAGCGGCACGCTACCCCGGCGCAGCGTGCGCGTGGCGGCCCGCTCCAGCGCGGCGTGAAGCTCGTTCGGGTGGCGAGAGGCCGCTCGGGGAAGGCGGACACGACCAGCGAGTCAAGCCGCAAAAGCCAGATTCGGAAGTCGCATCACAGTCCCGCGAGCAACCCCGCCATGGTAGCACGACGGGCCTTCGCGGAAGCTCCTGAAAGCACCCGCCGATCTGACAATCAGCCCTCTCGCCTGGCGCGGCGTCCTTGGTTAAAACCCCGCTCCTGACAAGCGCGACGGTCGCGCGGCAGTGCTCACCGGATTGGGGGAGGTCCCATGTCATCGCCGAAACTCTTCGAGCCCATCACCTTGCGCGGCGTGCGTGCACGCAATCGCCTCGTCGTCTCACCCATGTGCCAGTACTCGGCGGTCGACGGGATCGCGACCGACTACCATCTCGCGCATCTGGGACGGTTCGCGCTCGGAGGCTTTGGCATCGTGTTCGTGGAGGCCACCGGCGTCTCGCCCGAAGGCCGCATCACGCACGGTGACACGGGGTTGTGGAACGATGCGCAGATCGCGCCACTCGCCCGCATCTCCACCTTTCTGCGCGCCCACGGAGCGGTGCCGGCCATCCAGCTCGGACACGCGGGGCGCAAGGGCTCGCGGCAGCGGCCCTGGGAGGGAGATGTCTCGCTGACCCAGGCGGACGCGGACGCGCGCGGGGAAGGCCCCTGGCCCACGGTGGCGCCGAGCGCCCTGCCCCACGCCGAGGGCTGGCAGGTCCCCAGCGCCCTGACGGACGAGGGCCTCGAGCGTCTGCGTCAGGCCTGGCGTTCCGCCGCCCAGCGGGCGCTCCAGGCGGGCTTCGACATCGTCGAGGTGCACTGCGCGCATGGCTACCTGTTCAATGAATTCCTCTCGCCCGTGGCCAACCGGCGCACGGATCGCTACGGCGGCACGCTGGACAACCGGATGCGCTTTCCGCTCGAGGTCATCGAGAGCGTCCGCGCGCTCTGGCCCCAGGACAAGCCCGTGTTCGTCCGGGTCTCCGCCATCGACGGCGTCGAGGGGGGCTGGACCCTGGAGGACACCGTGACCTTCGCCCGGGAGTTGGAGAAACGAGGCGTCGACGTGCTCGACTGCTCCTCGGGAGGCGTGGCCAAGGAATTCAAGGGCCCCTCCGGCCCTGGCTATCAGGTGGGTTTCGCCCAGCGCGTGCGCGAGGAGACGGGCCTGCGCACCATGGCGGTGGGCCTCATCACCGAGGCCGCGCAGGCGGAAGCCATCGTGGCGGAGGGCCGGGCGGATCTGGTGGCCCTGGCGCGCGAGGCCCTCGCCGCGCCCCAATGGCCCCTGAACGCGCGGCGCGCGCTGGAGGCCAATCCGCTCGACTTCCGGGATTGGCCCATCCAGTCGGGCCACTGGCTCGCCAACCGGGAGAAGGCACGGCGGATGCTCAAGAGCACCTGACGGACGGGAATGACTATCACTTGAAAAGGTTCATCCCATGCCCACAAGAGACTCCTCGATGCCTCATGCTCGACTGCTGCTCGTGCTGGTCGCCCCGCTGTTCCTCATGAACTGTCGGGCGCATCCGGGAACACCCGTCCCCCGTGCCCACGACTCCAATGCCTGGGTGGAGATCGACACGAAGGCCTTCGAGCACAACCTCCGCACCGTGAAGACCCGGCTGTCGGACAAGACCCAACTCTGCGCGGTCATGAAAGCCGACGCCTACGGGCACGGAATCGACCTCCTCATTCCATCGATCGTGTCCCTGGGTGTCCCGTGCGTCGCCATCGCCAGCAACGAGGACGCCCGGCACGTGCGTGAAGGAGGATTCGGCGGAAGGCTGGTCCGGATCCGGACCGCGACGCCCCAGGAAGTCGAGGACGCATTGCCCTACACGCTCGAGGAACTGGTCGGAAACCTCGCGCACGCGAAGCACGTCTCGGACATTGGCCAGCGGCATGCCCGGACCATCCCCATCCACCTCGATCTCAACGCGCGGGGCGTGGGCCGCAACGGCCTCGAATTGAGCACGGCGCGAGGCAAGAGCGACGCGCTCGAACTGCTGAAGCTCCCCCACCTCCAACTCACCGGAATCATGACCCAGTTACCGGTGGAGGACCGCGAGGATGTCCTGCGCGGAATCGCTCTCTTCAAGGAGGAAGCGGCGTGGATTATCGAACAGGGGCACCTGGACCGCGGCAAGCTCCTCCTCCATTGCGCCAACTCCTTCGCGACCCTGGACGTCCCGGAGAGCCATCTCGACATGGTCCGTCCCGGAGGCGCCATCTATGGAGAGACCATGGCCACGCATCCGGAGTTCAAACAGGTGATGGAGGTGAAAACCCGCGTGGCCTCCGTCAATGCCTATCCGGCTGGGAGTACGATTGGCTATGACCGCACGGCCACCTTGCAGCGGGACTCCCTGCTCGCGAACATCCCCATGGGTTACGCCGATGGCTACCGGCGCGCCTTCTCGAACCAGGGGCATGTCCTCATCCGGGGACGCCGCCATCCCGTCGTCGGGAGGATCTCCATGAACACGTTCATGGTCGATGTCACGGAAGCTCCGGACATCCAACCCGGTGACGAGGTCGTGCTGTTCGGCCACCAGGGCACCAACGCCATCACCCAGACGGAACTGGAGCAGGGGGCGGGCACGCTCATCGACGAGCTCCGCATGGGCTGGGGCAGGGCCAATCCCCGGGTGGTGAAGCCCGAGTAGCCAGGGGCTACGGGGGGGAGAAGAAGTCCAGCTTGAGCAGCGTCTCGGAATCCACCCAGACGCCATCGATCTTCACGCCCCAGTGCAGGTGCGGGCCGGTGACACGGCCCGTGCTCCCCACGACGCCCAGCTTCTGCCCCTGCTTCACCTTCGCCCCTTCCTTCACGGAGATGCCCGAGAGGTGGAAGTAGGTCGTGTACAGGCCCCCGCCGTGGTAGACGAGCACGGAGTTGCCCTCGCTGTAGTTGTCGCGCGTCATCACCACCACGCCATCGTTGGCCGCGCGGACCGGAGCGCCCATGGCGCCCGCGATGTCCGTGCCGAAGTGCTGGCTCTGTAGCTTGCCATTGAAGGAGCGGCGGTCTCCGAAGCGCGCGGTGATTCGCTTGCGCCGCGGCCAGGCGAAGTTGCGCTGGAACAGCAGGGGGGACAATTCCTGGGAAAAGGCGGCGGTGAGCGCGACCTGATCCTCCGCCATCCGGGCCTTCACGGACTCCGGAGGCTCGATGTACTTGGTCGCCACTTGAAGCTGCCGCTCCGGATAGCCCGGCGGCACCACCCGCACGCGTTCGACGAGCTCCACCGGCTCACTCCCCGCCGACTCGGGGCCAACGACCTTCACGTCCACCGTGCCCACGGGCTGCTCCACCGAGAGCCCGACGAGCGCATGAAAGGCGTCTCGCGCCTTGAAGAACCGCAAGGCACGTCCATCGAGCGTGCCCGCGGGGGGCGTCTCGAAGCCCCAGAGGGTGATGAGCACGGGATCACCGGGCTTCGCCGTCCGCGGTTGCACGGAAAGACTCGGACGAGCCTCGGCCCCCAGGGCCACGAGGCCCAGGGCGAGGGGAAGCAGGCGCCGCGCGAAGCGCAGCCGGAGGCAGACGATTACGGGAGACGACATGGCGCCGTTATAAGACGGAAATCCAGAACTCCCAACAAACCATTTTCAGGGAGGAGGCGGCCTCCTCTTCGTCCCCTGCGTGGCGGAGGACTTCGCGTTCATTTCGTAGCGCATCGTGAAGAACGCTGTCGGTGCGCGCAAGCCCGGCGAAGGCGCCACGTTCATCATCCGCCCCCTCAAGCCCACCCAGTCCCATGAATCAGGGCTCGCAGACGGACCGTGACTTCCCAACGGGAGGCACACCGAGACTCCGCCTCCAGACAGCACGACGCCTCCCGCACAGCACGAGCGCAAGTCCAGGCGCGAGAAGAAACGCCGGGCGGTCTGAGGTTGGCCGTCACCACCACGCGCAGCGCCGCGGGGGTCGCGAGCGAGGCTCTCACGGTGGTCGTGGTTCAGCTCAGGGCATCATCGAACGTCGGCTCGCATTCGATCGATTGAGGGCTCGAAGCCCGGCACCGCAGCGGCCCTTCTCGGCCTCACGGCCCCCTCCCTCCCCTTCCACAGGGCCTCACTCCTCCCATGATCTCTCTGCCGGGTACCGTCATGTGGGCGAGCGCGGCCATCGTCTCGAAACCGATCAACCGCCCTGCCTCCCCGCCATTCTGGCAGAATGTACACATGACCCAGGAGCCACATCATGCCTCCAGCCGCACGCATCAGTGACATACATGTCTGTCCGAAGGTGGAACCGGGCCCAGTGCCTCACGTGGGAGGACCGGTTTCGACCGGGGAGCCGACGGTGCTCATCGGATTCATGCCAGCCGCACGGGTCGGAGACATGGCGGTGTGCATCGGACCGCCGGACTCCATTTCGCAGGGTGAACCATCGGTGCTCATCGGCCACAAGCCGGCGGCACGATTGGGGGACCCCACATCACATGGAGGAAGGGTCGTGGCGGGCTGTCCGACAGTGCTGATTGGCGCGCCTGCGCAGGCCAGGTGCATGGCGTCCGCCGCCGACAGTGGAAATCCCTTTGTAAGCAAAGCCGGGTCATGACGGTTGACACCGCATCGGCGCGAGTCGCGAACTCCGTGAGACACCTCATCGTCGAGGTGCTCTGGGGGGCGTCCGCCGGCGCCAAGGGCATAGTCGAGCCGGGGCGTGTCCTCCAGGTGGGTCGAGCGGAAACGGCGGGGTTGTCAGTGCCCGGCGATGCCTCAATGTCCGAGTTCCACTTCGAACTCGCCTGGAACGGAACGCATTGCTTGCTACGCGACCTGAGGAGCACAACCGGCACGTTGCTCGAAGGGCTGCGGGTGGAGGCGGGCCAAGTCTCCCATGGAAGTTGGGTGCGCGCTGGGATGACGGACTTCTCCGTACACGTGGAAGCGATGACCCCTCCGAGTAGACCGATGGAAGCGGAGACTCTGGCGCGAAAGGAGCTCGCGGACAAGGCCTTGAAGGCCTTGGCATCCCAATCAGGGCCACTGTTCGCGGTGATGGACGCGGCGAGAGATGCGCGCGTACTCGTTCTGCTGCGGGAGTCCGTGGAAGAGTACCGCTCCCTCTACGAGGGTCCTGAGGGGGATGCCCTGGCGGAGGTTGCGCCGGTACTGGCGAGCCTGCCCAAGGACTCGCGCCTGTTGGCGTCCTTGGTCCAAGAAGGATGGGGAATGAATTGGGGGTTGTTCCTCACCAGCCAACAGCCCTTCAGGGACGTGCGGCGACACCTGCGGAAGTTCCTCATGGTCCAGAGCGCCACGGCCCAGGAACTCTACTTTCGCTTCTACGATCCACGAGTACTCCCCATCTTTCTTTCCGGGTGTTCGTCCGAGCAGCTCCAGGAGTTCTTCGGAGGCATCGATTCTTTCTCGATGGAGGGTTCCGGAGGAGGGCGCCTCCTCCTCTTTTCAGTGAGAGAGCACAAGGTTCTCCGGGACGAGGTATCACTCGTTTCCGCGTGAGCGCGTACTGCGGGGTCGAAGCGCATAAGCAGATGGAGGGAAGACATGTTCAAGCTCAGCCAGGAGCAAATAGAGGCCTTCCGCCCAGTCTGGCGGACGAAGTCAGTCGAGCGTGTCCTCGCGGGTTTGCGGTTGGAAGGGTTCCAGGCCGAGCGAGAGCTGGCTACCGGTGACATCGTCACCACCGATGCGCGTGGCTTCCAGACGCGCATGACCTTCCAGACGGACGGCCTGCCCGCCAAGCTGACGCCGCCCTCGGGAAACACGGTGGGCTTCGAGTTCGACGCCCAGGGGCGCTTGTCGACCATCATCCATCCAGGCCCCGAACGGTTGGAGATAGAGCGGGACGCGAGAGGCAATGTCGTCATGCTTCGCCGCCCTGGCCTGATGTCGTACCTGCTGCGGTATGACGACAAGGATCGCCCACTGTTGATCCGCTACCCAGACGGCAACACGGTCCGTTTCACCTACCACCCAGCGGGACCGGTGGAGAGCGTGACTGACCGCACCGGCGCGATCACCCGCTACGAGCGCGACGAGACCGGCAGACTGAGGGCCATCATCGATCCACTCGGCCGCAAGACGACTTATGAGACCGACGCAGAAGGGACGCTGAAGTCCGTCGTCTTCCCGGACGGGTCTCGCCAGGAGCACGTACCGCATCCGGAGGAGTTGTCCGCGGTGGTCGTCCTGCGTGATGGCCGTCAGGTCGTCCACGAGTTCGATGAGGGTGTGCGGGTCCTCAAGGCCATCACCTGGGCCGATGGGTCGCGAACGGAGTTCGAGCTGAAGGGGAATACCCTGACGGCCGCGCGCAACGATTTCGGAGCCCTCACGAGCACCCTCGATGCCGACGGCAACCCGCTCACGGACGAGTCGCCATTCGGGCGGGTCGAGTACGCCTATGACGAAGAGGGGCGCATGGTGCGCATGGTCTCACCACACGGCGAGACCCTCGAATACGAGTATGACGAGGACGGTCGGCTCGGTCTGGTACGAGACTGGGGGAGGAACGAGACCCGATTCCGTTACGCACCGGGCGGGACTGTCTCGGAGATACGTTACGGAAACGGTCTGCTCGAGACGCAGTCGTACGCGAGCACCGGAAGGCTGGCCCATGCATGTGTCGTCAGCCAGAATGGAAGGACACTCAGCGAGCAGCGATACGAATACGATTCCTGCGAGCGGCTGACGGCCGTCGCGGATGGGGGGGCCGAACGCTTTGGACAGCCCATGACCCGGCGCTTCCTTTATGACGCCGAGAGTCGGCTGCTTGGCGAGATGGATGCCACGACGGGTCAGTTGCTGGTGCGCTATGCGTATGATGCAAAGGGGAACCTCGTCGATGACGCAGGCACCCGGGTGAGCATGGGGCTGATGGATGAGCCCCGTGTATATGGAGATCGATCTGTCGAGTATGACGGAAATGGAAACATAGTTCGGCTACCGACTCCAGGCGGCGAATTGTGGTGTTCCTTTGGTGGTGACGGGTTACTGCGCGAGACGCGCGGTGGGGACCGGGAAGTCCGCTATGGCTATGATGCCCTCGGACGCCGGGTGCTCAAGACGGATGGACGGACAACGTGGAAGTATGGCTGGGCAGGGCACCAGCTCCTATGGGAAGAGGTGCAGTGGAACCCCGGAGCGGCACCCGTGCGACGGGATTACCTCTTCCTGCCCGAGACGGTGATTCCTCACGCCTTCCGAGAGAACGGGCGGACATACTGGCTGCAGACAGATGCGCGCGGGGCTGTCGTCCGGGCTTTCGACGAGTCGGGCCAGGTCGTCTGGAGCGCACGCTATGACTCTTTTGGTGTGGTTCGGGTGGAGATTGCCGAAGTGCGGCAACCCTGGCGACTGGCCGGGCAGTACGAGGATGAGGAGACAGGGCTCTACTACAATCATGCCCGGTACTATTGCGCATGGCTGAAGTCCTACCTCTCACGCGATCCGCGTTGGTACGAGCCAGACGCGACGAACTACAGTTACTGCCGCAACGATCCCTGGAACCGGGCGGACCCTTTTGGTGGGCTCGCGCCCCTGCTCGCCGTGGGCATCGCTGGCCTGGTGGGGGCCGCGGTAGGGGCGGTGACCGCGGCCGTGACTGGAGGAGATCCCGTCGCCGGAGCCGTGGAAGGAGCCATCGCGGGAGCGGGAGCTCTCGTGGCTGTCGTCGCTGGGGCATCGGCTGGGGTGGTGCTCGCGGCGGGCGTGGTCGCCACCGGCATCGGCGCTTTCGCTGGTCAGCTCATCGAGCAGGCACAGAATGGGGATGGCTTCTGTCTCATGTGCGCCCTGAAAGGGGCGCTCGTGGCCGCGACCATCGACCTCGCCCTCCTGGGGCTCGGAAAAATTCCCGGCGTCAAACAAGCCGCCAGACGGCTGGGGAGGAAGCTTCTCCAGGCGGTTCACCCCGGGCTGCGCAGAGCCCGGAAGATCGCTGACAAACGCCTGGCCAGGCACTTGGAAAACGTGGCGGCACACAAAGCCAAATACGAGAAGGCCCTGGAGGCGGCCAAGAAGCGCAATGCCAAACCCAGAACACTCGGCGCACACAAGGGGAAGATCACCGAAGCCGTGGGTGAAGAGGCCGCGGCGAAGCACGTGGCGAAGAACCATCCAGAACTCGAATTGCGCCACGGATTCAAGCAGGGGGTCGGGTTCGATCAGGTCTATGTGAAGCGGGGTCTGGACGGGAAGATCAAGGAATATGTCATTGTCGAGGCCAAGGGGCCTGGCGCCAAACTCGGCACCACCAAGACCAAGGGAGACCAGATGAGCACACAGTGGGTCAAGGGCACGGCCGAGGAAATGGCAGCGAAGAACATGGGTTTGGGCAGGGAATTGGTGGAAGCCCTGGGCAGCAAGCCCCCTCCAAAGGTGACCGGTATGGTGGTGGAAGCCCTGGAGGGAGGCGGAGCCCGCGAATATCTGCCGCCCGGGATTCAAGCGTCTGGTAGATACAACTGACCTGGCAGGTGGCTCTGGAGAATCCAATGGGACTGAAACTCAACAAGATCGCCGATGATGTCGTTGTGAAGAACCTGGATTGGCGTGCAGGGCTGCTCAAGAAGGCGCTCCTCGAGAAGCCGCCCGCCGCGAGCGATGCCAGGGGGCTCGATAGATACTACTCCTCGATCGGTGAGTCCTCGTGCGAAGTGGGTCTCATGCTGTACCAGCAGGAGAAGGACCCGAAACAGATCCGGGAGCATCTGGCCCTGGCTGGCCGAAACCTGCTCAAGATGCACGCGGTGCGGCAAAAGCCAGCTCCCAGCGAGTCCCGGATTCTGTGGGTATTCGAGAAGACGCTGTCCTTGGTGGTTTGCTTTGCCGGTACGGCGGAGCGAGAAGAACTCCTCCGGCTTCAGCCCTGGCAGTTTCGCAACCCCGTGGAGCCCTCGGATGACGCCTATGCTGGCTATCTGGAGCAGGTGAGGTTGTACCTGCGCAAGAGCGCTCTGGATCCGGCTGCCATCGAAGAACTGATTGCGAAGTGCTCATCCGATACGGCCTCCAAGGACGACAGGCAATCCGTCCTTCCGGAGGTCCGGGCCCTCCGGGCCGTGGCAACCCAGGATACGAAGTCGTTGGACGAGTCCATTGCGGACGTCGTCAAGGCACACGAAGTTCAAGCGAAGCGTGGGGAACTCAAGCTTCGCTCGGAGGGATTCATCTGCCTGCCGGCGCTAACCCTTGCAAAGCTCGGGCAGGAGCGCGGTATGCAGTGCGGTGTGAAGTCTCTCTACCTCCCCCTGTTCCTGCTGGAGGGTTGAAGTGAGCGATACCTTGACGCTGTACGTTGTGGACGAAAGAAAGCTGCCCACGGCTCGCCAGGGGCTATCTGACCAAGAATTCTATGACAAACTCGTTGCATCCGTCCAGAAGCAGGGAGCTCGCTGGGGGCAGTTGGAGATGAACACCCTCGATTTCGCCGAGGCGCTCGAAATCATCGACGAGCAGATGGGCGGAACAAAATTCCTGCCTGTGTTCGCATTCAACAACTCTCCGAACAATGTCCTCGGCGACGACAGCGACTGCCCCAGCTTTGGCTATTTCAGCCCCGAGCAGGTTCAGGATCTCAAGACCTCCCTTGATGAACTGCCCGAGGACTTCATCGAGGAACTCGAGAGCGCCGATGACGACACAGTCGAGACGGCGCTGCACACCGTCCAGTCAGCAGCGGACGAGGCAGCTCGCAGGAGGTACGCCCTCGCCATCCTCCATATGTAGGCATTACCGAGTACGAGCCAGAAAGGGTGTCCCGGAAAGGGTGTCAAAGAACTCGAACAACACGCTCTGGCACGACACGCGGAGGGAAGGAGTAGAGGGGGAAGCTCACCGAGAAGTCCCCCCGTAGCCACCGAGCCGCCGCCTCTTGGAATGCTGCGACGAAGGCGCGGTATTGTTCACCCAGCTCTTTCAATGCTCGTGCTGTGGAGGCATGCCCCAACGGCCGCGGAAGAAGCACGACGCCGACCACTACTTCCAGTTCTGCCCCCCACTTCGAGCGCTGGAGTTCAGGTGCGCGTCTCCTGAAAGGGTTCGGCGACGACCTGATACTCGTCCTCATGGATGATGTACCCGGGTCGCCGTTCCTCGATGACGTCCACCTGGAGCCCATGCGCCTCGAGCACCCTGGCCAGCACATGCATGCGCGCGATGTGCTCTCTCGCCGTCGGCTTGAACCAGCTCAACGCGACCTTCGCGGCATGACGCTTCCGCGATCGGGAGAACGTGTCTGGTCTGTCCAGATTGTCGAAAAGCCAGGCGAACACTTCATCGCAAACATCCCGTTCCTCGGGCAGCAGAAGGTCATGGTCCCTGAGTTCCCTCAAGGCTTGTAGTATTCCCTGACGTCGGCCTGAATCCGGATCGAGTCTGTCGATGACGAAGCGAATGAACATCCCAGGCTCCAGGACTATCGAGGGGCGCTACTTCACGGAGTCCTTGAGGAGATAGCCGAAGCCGGCGTTGCGCAGGCGGAGGATCAGCTCCGCCCGGGTCGTCTTCAGGGACTCCGCGGCGCGGTCCAGGTTCCAGTCCGCGAGCGCGAGCTGCTTGAGCAGGTAGGCGCGCCGGGTCTGGGCCGCGGAGAGGCGATACGTCTTGAGGTACTCGAGCGTGCCGTCCTCGCGGGTGATCAGCTCGCCGATGTGGTTCTCCTCCGACACCTGAAGGCTGGTGACGAAACGCTGGAGGTGGAAGGGGCCCGCCCCGTAGACGGATGTCGCCCAGACCTCCGCGCCGAAGAGCCCTCCCGCCATGAAGCCCTGGAACCAGGCCCAGTCCTCGCGCATCCGCTCGACGGCGGCCCTCAACTCCCCGAGCGAGGACACCCGCCGCTCGTCGATGGGGGACTCCAGGGACGCGGCGCTGTCGAGGAAGCCGTACTGGAGCAGCAGCTCGCCGTAGAAGTCCTCCAGCAGCGTCCGGTGCAGGGCCCGATAGTCCTCGGGGTGCGAAACGATGAAGGCGGACAGCAGCAGGTCCGCGTGGAAGAGGAGCACGCCCACCTGCCGCTCGTGGATCTCGAAGACGCGCAGGGCCTCGTCGAAGAGCGGGTTCGCCCAGCCCGGCACGGACCACTCCGTCCGGGGATCCAGGCCATGGGAAAGCGCCTCCCGCGAGTACTCGGCCCAGGCCACCTCCGGCCCGCCGAAATGCAGGGAGAGGAAGCCCTCCATGGCCAGGTGCAGGGGCAGCATCCGCAGCCGGTTCTTCTCCTCCCGGCGCACCATGCGATGCATCAACCGGAGCGTGTGAGGCCCCACCTTCAACGCCTTGCCCTCGGGCTTCTTCAGTTGCGTGCCGACGACGGCCTCCGCGTGCCGGCCTTCCCACGACATCACCAGCCCGTGCGGCACATACGAGAGGTACTTGAGCCCGGGCTCCTTCAATCCGCCCTTCAAGGAGACGAGGGTGAGGTCATCGTCATACGAGCGCTGGGCGAAGCGCAGGTCTTCCCGCACCTCGTCGCGCAGCACGGGCACCAGCCGCAGGGTGCCCCACACCTGGGACGGAGCCAGCCGGAGACCCTTGGGCACGATGTTCGTCACCGAGACCTTCGCCTTCATGCGTCCTCCCCGGCGTCCACGGTCGCCTCGTCTTCCACCGGGGAGACACCCGGCTCCGCCGCCCTCCGTCCGCGCTCCAGCAACCGCCGCACACGCGCGGCGAGGTAGTCCTCCAGTTCCGACAGCGGGGCCGCGCCCTCGGCGAAGCGCGCGAAGCCGAGCACCGTGGGCAGGTCCTCCGCGTCCCGCACACCCACCGTGGGGACGTGCGCGCCCAGCGCTCGCGGAGCGTAGAGATCCGAGGCGAACACCGGGTTCACGTGGAGGAGGGTGGTGCGGCGCGAGGGATCCAACTTCGTGCGGAACACGCGGGTGAGCTCGGCCACGGCATGGGGCGGGTCGTTGTCGTAGCCATCGGACACGATGACGACCAACTCCGCGCCCCAGTCCAGGGCATCGAGCAGCGGCGAGGCGAGGTTCGTCTGTCCCCGGGCCTCGACGAGCAGCGGCGCCTCCGGGGGCGAGGTCCAGAAGGCGCGGTACTCGCGGGCCATGGAGGACAGGAGGTAGTGCGCGGCGAGCGCCACGCCCAGGGGACGGCGGCGCTTCTCGGTGGAGCCCGAGGCGGAATAGCTGTTGTCGAGCACGGCGGCCACCCGGCCCAGCGGCACGGAGCCCCGGCGCAGCGTGCGCGTGGCGGCCCGCTCCAGCGCGGCGTGAAGCTCGACGTGGCGCTCCCGGCGTGTCTCCGGCTTCATCGAGAGCAGGTAGAGCGCCAGCTTCGTGAGCGGCGCCTTCCCGAGCTCAATGGCGATGACACCCTCCTGGCGCGCCGCGGCCCCTTGCAGGCGCAGCCGCTCGCCCGCGGTGAGGCGCGGCTCGATGCGCTCGAGGAACACGTCGCGGGCAATGCCGTGCTTCACGGCCAGTCCCTCGGCGATGGTGAAGGGCAGCTCGAAGAGGGAGGCCTGTTCGTAATGGGCCCGGCGGAACGCCTCCAACAGCGGCGTCTTGAACACGCGCTTGCGCCAGCCATGGAACAGGAAGGCGTTGAGCTCCCCGGCGAGCTTCAGATGTCCATGCGCCACCGTGGCCCGCAGCTTGGAGCGGTACTTCACCGCGTCGAAGCTCGGATCCTCGCGGCCCTCCAGGTATTCGCGGGCGATGGCGCGAGCCCGGCGGTTGTTGATGCGCCGCTCGCGCAGCAGCTCCAGGACGCGGAAGGCCCGCTGGGGCGGCAGCGACCGGAGCGACGCGGCGATGAGGGCCCCTTCCTCGCGCCGGTCCTCGGGAGGCGTCTGCTTCCCGGTGGCCAGCAGGTTGAGGATGATCTGCCCCTGGTTGAAGTGGTTGATGCCCGCGGCCAGGGTCCGGGCGTAGAGGCGGCGGTAGTTGCCCAGGATATAGGCGTGCAGGAACTCGATGGAGACCGACTGCCCGCGTGCGTCGTTGTAGAACTCGCGCTGCCCGGTGCACGAGAAGCACGCGTTCACGAACATCACCAGATCTTCGCGAGCCACCTGCTCGGCGCGCTGCACCACCGACTGTTCCACCGCCGCCTCCAGGATTGCCTCGTCTCGAGCTTCGGGTGGCGAGAGGCCGCTCGGGGAAGGCGGACACGACTAGCTAGTCAAGCCTCAAAAGCAAGGTTCGGAAGTCGCATCACAGTCCCGCGAGCGGCCCCGCCACGGTAGCACGACGACCTTCGCGCAAGCACCTGACAAGTACCCACCCACCTGAAGCCATACCCCGAACCGTTCCTTGTGCTGGAGAGGGCGGCCGAAGGCTCATCAAACACGGTGTTCCTCCTGCCGCGCACGCAGTTGAACGAGAAGCTCCCGTGCCCTGTCCCGCGTGGAGACGAAGTAGATCTTCGTGCTCGGGGGATCACCCTCCGACCGGGTCATCTCCGCGGCGAGGAGCAGGCCCTTGGCGATGGCTCGGTGCAGCAGCCGCGTCTTGAAATAGATGACGCCCAGGAGCCACTCCTGCCGGACGTGCTCGTTGATATAGCGCCGGGCCTCTGCCTCGATCCCTCCGGCCTCCTCCATGTCCCCCAGGATGAAGAAGGGGCGGACCGTGCCCAGTTCCTGGTAGAGTTTCACCAGGAGTATGGCTTCATCCAGGGAGCACTCTCCCTCCCACTTCGCCCAGAGCAGATCGGGAGCCTCGAAGTGGAAGGTGTTCCTCCCGATCGTCCACTTTCGTTGGGTGGGCGCCATGTGTCTTCCATATGACACAAGGTCCTCCCATCGCCAACAGGGGGGGCCCTACCCCTTGGGTCCTGGTACCAGGCAACACGGAGGGAACGGACAGGAACGCACTCGCAGGAGGTGCATTCCCTCACGGGACATAGGCGCGGCCGGTCCGAGCGTCGTACGTGCAGCCCATGCGCACGTAGCCGCCATACGTCCGGGCGCGCAGTTCGACCCGGGCCGTCTCGGGCCCCGTCACGTCCACGGCCCCCACGCGAACCCCCTGGTAGCCCCGGAAGTCACGTGCCACGCGGAAGCATTCCCGCTGAGCCTCCCGCGGGTCCACGTCAGTGGAATAGCCGCTCCCCCCATAGCCATAGGCCGAACGACTCCGGGGCCTCGACTCCACGGGCACGACGATGCATGCCTGAAGCATCAGACTGAGCAGAATGATGAGCAGCACCATCATTCCCAAACGCACTCGGGATGCCATGAAACACCTCCGCGCATGATGGCCCCTCATGACGGTGGGGACGGAGCCACGAGGAGGGAACCGACGATCGGGCCGGCGCAACCCCGCTCACACGTCCACCTGGGATCTTCCCGAGGAAGGTGGCGAGCGCCCGCCCCCCGGGCATGACACGAGCCAGCGCATCGACGAGGGACCCGGACCACGGCTCCTCGAGGCCTCCGGCTCAGACGCGGTGTTCCTCCCGCTGCGCGCGCAACCGGGCGCTGAGCTCTCGCGCGCTCTCCCGGGTGGAGACGAAGTGGATCTCCGTCCGCGGAGGATCATTCTCCGACCGGGCCAGTTGCGCGGCGAGGAGCAGACCCCTGGCGATGGCTTTGTGCAGCAGCCGTGCGTTGAAATAGATGGCGCCCAGGAGCCACTCGGGCCGGAGATTCTCGCTGACATGGCGCCGGGCCTCCGGCTCCATTCCCTCGGCCTGAGCCATGTCACTCAGGAGGAAGAAGGGACGAATCCCGCCCAGCTCCCGGTAGAGGCTCACCATCCCCATGGCCTCATCCAGGGTGCAGTACCCCTGGTGCGTCGCCCAGAGGAGATCGGGGGCCTCGAAGTGGAAGGTGTGATTGCCTATCGTCCACTGTCGCTGGAGGGGCTCCATGGGCCCGTCCTATGACACAAAACGCGCCAGTCGTAACGGGGCGCCCACCTCTCCCGAGTGTCCCCGCGGAGCAATCAGGCGGCGACCCGGTCGGCTTCGCGCAGGAGCGCACGGGCCTTCGGGAACGAGCGCTCGACGAACGCGCGCATCTCCGTGTCCTTCTCCTTCAGCGCCGCGCCCTCCTGGGAGAGCTTCTGGAGGTAGTCGGCGGAGTCCTGCGCGAGGACATCGAAGAACTTGCGCACGTTGTCCCCCCGCATGCCGCACGCCCGGGCGAACTCGACGGCATCCTGGGAGGCCCGGGCCGACGCGAACACCTCGGGGTGCGAGACGGCGAGCGACGCGATCTGCGCGGGCGTCAGGCCCACCTTCTTGCTCAACGCCTTGGGCAGTTCCACGCCCTTGGCGAGCGTCTTCGCCAGGTTGCGCTCCACGCCCGCCTTCTCGAGCAACTCCCGGTTCTCCTGCTCCCGGTCCTCCTTCTCGCGGACCTCCTCGTCGCGGCTCCTCTCCTCGCGCTCCGTCCGCTTCTCCTCCTCGGCCGCCTGATTGCTCTTGAGCTCGGTGATCTCCTCGCCCAGGTCGGTGATGAGGTCGGTGATGCTCTCGGTGAGCGTCTCCGGCTGCGGCGCCGCGGCCGGCGCACCGCTGTCGGCCAGGGCGCTCAAGTCCGTCAACGCCTGCTGCGCGCCATCGTCGAAGGAGGACGCGCTGAAGAGATCCAGGGTCTCCGTGCCGCTGTCGAGCGTGGTGGTCAACGCGCCCAGGGTCGACGCGATCTGCGCGGGCACGGCCGAGCCCTCCGGCGCGGCGAGGCTCGCCCCGGCCAGGGAGTGGAGCGCATCACCCAGCACCTTCGCTCCCGCCGGCGTGGCGGCCAGGTCCTTGAGGAACTTCCCATACGCGGCCTGCTGGGTGGCGTTGCGGGCATTGAGTCCGGCGAACACCGCCGCGGCCGTGCCCAGACCCTGGGTGAACGGATCCGCCGAGTTGAGCAACTGCGAGAGGCCCGAGTAGTCGCCCGCCGAGGCCTTGTTGAGGGCGGAGAGCAGCTCGTTGGTCTTCGCGGGATCTCCGCCCACGGCCGACGCGAGTGCCGCGAAGTTCGCCAGGGCCGCCTGGGGATCGCCGTTGGCCTGGGCCAGCAGCTCCCCGGCCGCACCGCCCAGCGCCAGACGCTGGAGCTCCGCGAAGTCGACCGGCGCGTGCAGCTCGCTCGTCCCCTTCCAGCCGGGAATCGACACCCCCGGCTCGGTCTGCTCGAACATGTCCTGGGCGACGTTGGCCTCGTTCAGGACACGCGCCGCCCACTGGAGCACTTCCACCGAGTGCGCGCCGCCGGCCAGGGCCTGGGCCGCCTCCGCCGACACATAGGCGAGGTGGAGATCCCGGCCGAGCATCTTGTCCAGCTCGGGATTCAGCAGCGAGGCGGCGAGCGTGGCCTCCGTCTGGAGCGCGCGGTCGTAGTCCGCCTGGTGCGCGGCGCGGAAGGCCTCGATGTAGGCCTGCTTCTGCGCGCCCGTGAGCGCGGGGCCGAGCGCATCCAGGCCGGCGGCCAGCTGCTGATCCAACACGTTCACCACGTCGCGCGCGTGAGTGTAGGCGTTGCGCGCCGTGGTGAGGGCGTTGGCGGCCTGCGTCGCCGCGACGTCCGGGGTGGAGCCCACCGGCAGCGGGGCGCTGGAGCCGAGCTGCTGCGCGAGGGTGACGAGCTGGGTGAAGAGCTCCGGCTGGGTCTGCTGCAGCTTCTCGAGGGCGGCCTGCTTGTCCGGCCACAGCGAGAACTTGCCGCTCGTCAGCAGGCTGCCCAGGGCGGCCAGGGCCGCGCCGTCCCGCACCCGCAGGGCGTTGAGCGCCCGCGCCGTCACCGCATCCTCCATGAGCCGGGTGTAGGTCGAGGTCACCGCGAGCTGGCGCTGCACGCTGTCCTGAGTCCACGCGCTCGAGGTCCCCTGGAGATTCACGGCCTCGGTCTTCGTCTGGAAGCTCGAGCCCCGCGCCCCATTGGCGGGAACGGAGGCCGACGGTGCCTGCACTCCGGAGGGAGGCGTGGAAACCCCCGAGGGTTTCTGCTCCAAGAGCGGTCGGTGGGTGGGGACGTTGTTCGGGTTGATCCGAATGGACATGGGCCGGCTCCTCCGTCGTCCATCACATGATACGTAATTCAAGGAGCGCGGTCGTCTGGATTTCAGCAGCAGTCTGTCTTTTCCTGCTGCTGAGAAATCAGCGGCGTGAAGTTCTCTTTTTCTCAGCCGAAGAGAGACGGACGGTGTCTGCTTTGAGCACCACGCACGCTCCCACGTCCGCTCGTCTCAACGCTTCGCGTGTGCGTCCAGCCAGGCCGTCACCTGGGAGGCCGCGGAGTCCTCGTGCTCCTGGAGCAACACCTGCTGGGCTTGCAGGGCCAGTTCTCGGGCACGGGCCTCGGCACCGCCCTCCTCCCAGATGGCCCGGGCGAGCAGGAAACGGGCATGGGCCAGGGAGCCGGCGGAGAAGCGGGAGAGCGGCTCGGTCGTCAGGGCCCGCTCCAGCGCGGCGCGGGCCGCGGCGGGCGCGTGGAGCGCGAGCTGACACTCCGCCACCCCCACCAGCGGCGAGAAGAGCTCCGGGTGGCGCGCGGGCACCCGCTTC
This sequence comes from Cystobacter fuscus, assembly GCF_002305875.1. Classification (NCBI taxonomy): domain Bacteria; kingdom Pseudomonadati; phylum Myxococcota; class Myxococcia; order Myxococcales; family Archangiaceae; genus Cystobacter; species Cystobacter fuscus. The sequence goes on from NZ_CP022098.1 coordinate 11,308,244, forward strand.
TCCTCCAGCGCCAACGCCCGCTGGTAGTACGGCAACGCCTGGCGGTGCTGGCCCCCCTTCAGGTACCAGTCGGCCATATCCTCCACCACGGTGGCGAGCGCCCAGACCTCATCGACCTCGCTCTTCTCCGCCAGGGCCAGCGCCCGCTGCAGGTAGGGCAGCGCCTCCGCGCGCTTGCCCTGCGCGAGCAGCACCTCACCGATACCGCTCAGGGGATTGATGAGCTGATAGGGCACCTGCTCCCGGGCCGCCTCCGCGAGCCGCAGGGCCCGCTGGTAGTGCTCCAACGCCTCGCCCGGACGGCCCAGGGCCAGGAGGACCCCCGCCACGTCCACCAGGCTGGCGGCCACGTCCGTGTGCTCGGGACCGAAGACCTGGCGACGGATGTCCAGGGCGCGCTCGTGGGCGGACAGACACCGCGCGTGGTCGCGCAGGTGGCAATAGCTCGCGCCCAGGGTGGAATACGTCATGGCCACATCGAGCGTCTCGCGCCGCGAGCCCACCTCGCGTGCCTCCAGGGCCCCCTTGAAATAGCCCACGGCGGCCTCGTCATCGGCGGTCTTCTGCGCGAGGATCCCCAGGTTGTGCAACGCATTGCCCGTCTCCAGGTGATGCGCACCCAGCGTCTTCGCGTAGAGCGCCTGCGCGTGCGACAGCGCCTCGCGCGCCTCGGACAACCGGCCGGCCTTGGTGAGCGCCGCCCCGAGGTTGTTGTAGGCCGCCGCCACCTCCGGGTGCTCGGTGGAGTAGACCTTCTGGCGCAACGCCACCACCTGACGGAAGTTCTCCAGAGCGTCGGCCGTCTTGTCCTCGCGCATGAAGATGGCGCCCAGGGCGTTGGTGACGAAGGCCTCGATGCGCGCGTCCCCGCCCATGCGCTCCAGGACGGCGCGGGTGTGCTCGGCCCACTCCCGGCCCTGCTCGAAGTGCGCCTGGAGCATCGCCGAGCGCACCAGCCGGGCCGAGGCCGAGGCGATCACCTCGTCGTGGCGGCCCGCCTCCGCGGCCCACACCGCCTGACGGAGCGAGGCCTCCGAGTCCTCCAGGTTCCCGAACTTCTCCTCCAGGGCGCCGCGCAACTCGAGCACCTCGGCCTGCAGGGGACGGTAGCGCAGCGCCAGGGCGTCGTCGGCGAGCGCCCGGGTGCGCTCCAGGGCCGGCTTGAACTGGCCGCTGTCGAAGAGCGCCCGGGCCTCGGCCAGACGCACCTCGAGCCGCTCGACCTTCTGGCGCGTGGCCGCATCCTCCGGCGGGAGCACGGGCGCCTGGAGCGCCTCCACGTTCGCGCACCCCGTGATGAGGGGCAGGGCGCTGGCCGCCTTGGCCGCCTGGTCCACCAGGGCGGCGTCCGGCTGGGCATAGACTTCAGTGAGGGCGCGCAGCGACTGCAACCGCCGCTCCAGACAGGCCATGCGCAGCGAGAGCACCGCGTCGGATTGAGCCCCCCGCACGCGCGTGGCCTCGCACGCCTCGACATGCATGGCCGTCCAGTCGCGAGCGTAGGTGTCCAACACCTGCGCGGTGCGGGCCCAGGACTCCTCCGCGTTGGGCTTGCCGGTGGCCTGGAAGGCCTGGCCGAGCGCCGCCCCTCGAGCCCCGTCCCACAGCCCCTCCAGGCGCCGGGCACCGCCCTGACACGGCGGCTCGGCCATGCTCCGCAGTTGCAGTGGCAGCCCGACGCCGAGCGAGAGCGCCAGCAGCCCTCCCACCGCGAGCCACTGGCGCTGCCGCCGGGGCAGGGTGTCTCCGAGCGCCCCGAGCAACGCATCCATGGACGGCCAGCGCTGCTCGGGTTCGAGCTCGAGCCCCCGCAGGACGATGCGCCGCACGTTGGCGGGGACCCGCGCGTCGCGGGGGGGCTCCGGGGTGCGCCAGGTCGAGGGAGGGCCCGGCGTCTTGCCCTGGGGCCGCTCGCCATAGAGCAGCTCGTAGAGCGCCACGCAGTAGCCGAACTGGTCCGCGCGCGCGTCGAAGATGCCCTCGTACGACTCCGGCGCCATGTAGGCCAGGGTGCCGATGACGAGCCCCGCGCGCGTCAGGGGCGTGTTCAAGGGCGATTGGCCCAGTTCGGACCAGGGGACGTCCACGGGCCGCGGCGAGGGCGCCTCCCCCGCCTCCCCTGGAGTCGTGGCGGAGACCTGCCGGGCCAGCCCGAAGTCCAGCACGCGCACCCGCCCATCCTTGCCCAGCAGCACGTTGTCTGGCTTGAAGTCGCGGTGCACGAGGCCCGCGGCATGCGCGGCCGCCAGTCCCCGTCCCGCGGCGATGAAGACCTCCACCACCTCGCGCCAGGGCCGCGGCCCCTGCTTGAGCCAGTCGCGCAGCGACGGCCCCTCCACCAGCTCCATGGCGATGAAGACGCGCTCCTCCCACGTCCCCACGTCATAGATGGAGGTGACGTTGGGATGGGACAGCCGCGCCAGGGCCTGCGCCTCGCGCAGCAGCCGGGCCTGTCCGCCGCTGCGCTCCAGCTGCTCCGACCCGGCATGCAGCAGCTTGAGGGCCAGCCGGCGGTTGAGCTCCGGGTCATACGCCGCGTACACCACCCCCATGCCGCCGGCGCCCAGCTTCTCCAACACCATATAGCGGCCCACCATCGCGCCGCGCGGGAGCACCTCCTCGGGCGCGGGGGTCGACGGGGGCGCGGGAGGCGGCACCACGTGGGTGGGCACCTCCCCCGTCGCCTCGAAACCACCGGAGCGCACCAGCAGCCGGCCACAGGCGGGACAGTTCTCCGCGTGCGCGAGCAACCGCGCGACCTCCGCCTCCGGGAAGCGTCCCGAGGCGACTTCTCGCACGAGGGGTTCCTCGGGGCAGATGCTGTCGATGACGCCGTGAGCCATTCCGCCTCCTCCGTGCGCCCCCATCTTCCCCCGACCTCCGGAGTCTTGGCTACCCCGCAACCCCCGGAAGGCGGGCCTATCTCGCGGAGGTTCCCACTCCACCCACACGGCGGGTGCTAGCGCATCCGGATGCTCACGAGACCTCGTGCGCGAGGTAGCGGGCCACGCGATCCAGGAGCCCATCGATCTCGGTGCGGGCCGCCTCGAGCCGGGGAAGGTCCCGCGTGAGCACGTCCTCGAGCCGCCGGCCCGAGCGCTCGAGGGATTCGGGCAAGGCGCGCACCCAGGACTCCAGCATCGGAGGCACGACCTCCGGGTGGAAGAGGAAGCCCACCGAGTTCGACAGGAGGAAGGCTTCCTGGGGCTGGCGCTCCGAGGCGGCGAGTGCCTCCGCGCCACGCACGGTGTCGAACGTATCGCCGTGCCACTGGACGACGGGAAAGGACGCCGGGGCCCCGGAGAAGACGGGGTGTGCGTGGCCCGCGGACGTGACGTGGATGGGCTCCACGCCCAGGACCATTCCCTTGGGGTCCGGGTAGACGCGGGCGCCGGAGACGGCCGCGAGCATCTGGGCGCCCAGGCAGATGCCCAGACAGGGACGGCGCCGCGCCAGCCGCCCCTCCATCAAGGCGAGCTCCTCGCGAAGGTACGGGTGGTGCTCGGCCTCGTAGACGCCCATGAAGCCGCCCAGGACGACCACGAGCTCCGCGTCGGCGTCTCCCGGCCGGACCTCGCGAAAGCGCGTCTCGAGGGAGAAACCGGCCCGCGTGAGCGCCCCCTCGAGGGCCCCCACGCTCACCGGAAGGTCGTGCTGGAAGAGGATCGCGCGGGGTCTGGGAGCGGAGAGGGAATCGGACATGGGCGACAGGATAACCGCTCCTACCGGCGATGGAGGGTGCCGCCCTTCATGACCAGGCGGACGTGGCGGAGCGCGGAGATATCCCGGGTGGGGTCCCCCTCCACCGCGACGAGGTCCGCAAGCAACCCTGGCTTCACCTGCCCGATAACGTCTTGCAAGTGGAGCATGCGCGCGTTCACGGAGGTGGCGGCTTGGAGTGCCCGCACGGGAGTCATGCCATGGTCGACCATCAGCGCCAGCTCGCGCGCGTTGTCGCCATGGGCGAACACGCCCACGTCACTGCCAGCGCAAATCGTCACACCGGCGGCGAGTGCGGCCCGGAAGCTGGCGCGCTTGCGCTGGAGGGCGGCGGGCTCGGGGTCGCTGCCCTTCTTCCACCCCCCGTACTGGTGAAGGGCGTCACCCGCGGCGAGCGTGGGGCAGAGGAAGACACCGCGCTCGGCCATGAGCTTGAAGACCTCGGGCGTGCCCCCATCCCCATGCTCGATCGTCTCGACCCCCGCGAGCACCGCGCGGCGCATGCCCTCGGGCGTGCTGGCATGCACCACCACGGGGCGTCCCCCATCGCGGGCCGTGCGCACGATGAGCTTCAACTCCTCCTCGGAGAACGTGGGCAGCGCCTCGCCCCCGGGCCCCCAGCGATAATCGCCGTAGACCTTGATCCAATCCGCCCCCCGGCCCATCTGTCCGCGCACCACGCGCACGAGCGCGTCGACCCCATCGGCCTCCTCGGCGCCCTGGGGGACGTGCCACTCGGGAGCGAAGCCCTTGGGGCCATAGGAGCCGGTGGCGATGATGGCGCGGGTGGTGGCGAGCACGCGCGGCCCGGGAATGATGCCCTGCTGGATGGCCTGCCGCAGTCCCACGTCGGCGTCGGCGGCGCCCTCCGTGCCCAGGTCGCGCACGGTGGTGAAGCCAGCCATCAACGTGGCGCGGGCATGGTTGGTGGCGCGGGCCACCCGGAGCGCCAGCGGCTCGCGCAGCACCTGATCATTCCAGGAGGTCTCGTTGTAGGGGTGCAACAACAGGTGCGAGTGGCCCTCGATGAGACCGGGCAGGAGGGTGGTGCCGGGCAGCTCGATGACCTCGGCGCCAGCGGGCGCCTTCACCTGGGCCGCTGGACCCGCGGAGGCGATGCGATCCCCTTGGACGAGCACGACCCAGCCCTCCTGAGGCTTCGCGGAGACTCCATCGAAGACACGCGCGGGGCGTAGGAGATAGGCGACGGGCGCCGCGGACGCCGTCTGGGCGGCCACGAGGCGGGGCACGACGCACAGCAACATGACAAGAAACGAGAGCAGGCAGCGCATGGGGCGGCACGATATGCCCACCCGCCCGGGGCGCATACGGCTCCAAATACAACAGAGCGCGCGAGCGTGGATTTCGGGTCAATCCTCCACCTCTCACGATTTTTAACGTTTTCTTCTCAGTACGGATCTGGCGGGCTATTCCATTTCATGCTTTAGTTTGGCTTCTCGACGCAGGCACGCGGCTCCAGACACATCAGGTGTCCGCGGAGTGCGTGCCCGCCAGAACCAGGAGCATGAAATGTTTTACAAACCCACGTATCGCGGCATGGCGCTGTTGGGTGTCCTCGGTGGATTGAGCGGATGCACGGTGGACGAGGTGGCGTCCACCGAGAAACTCTCACAGCTCGAGAGTGCCGCCATCGTCTCCAGCATCAGCGAGGGGGACTACGTCATCCGGTCCGTGATGACGAACAAGTGCATCGACGTGGCGTCGTCCAGCACCGAGGATGGCGCCAAGGTGCAGCAGTGGGACTGCAACGGCACCAACGCCCAGAAGTTCCACATCTCCCCGACGTCGGATGGCTATTTCAAGATCATCAACGTCAACAGCAACAAGGGGCTCGACATCAAGGAGGTGAGCACCGCGCAGAACGCCCAGCTCCATCAGTGGAGCTACGTGGGCGGCGGCAACCAGCAGTTCAAGTTCGTGGGCCGGGGCAACAGCCAGTTCAGCATGCACGTGCGCCACACGGACATGGCGATCGATCTGTACTGGGGCTCGGCGGACAATGGCACGCAGTACGTCCAGTACCCGTACACCGGCACCGCCAACCAGCTCTACACCTTCGACAAGGTCGACGGGGGCACCACCCCGCCCCCCACGGGCACGGGCATCGCCGCCATCCTGAGCGAGGCCACGTTCAACTCGATGTTCCCCGGCCGCAACGGCTTCTACACCTACTCGGCCCTGGTGGCCGCGGCCAACACCTTCCCCGGGTTCGCCACCACGGGTGACACCGACACGCGCAAGCGCGAGGTGGCCGCCTTCCTCGCCAACATCGCCCACGAGACCGGTGGCCTCGTCTACATCGAGGAGATCAACAAGAGCGTCATGTGTGACACGAGCTGGGGCCCTCCGGGCTGCGGCTGCGCGGCGGGCAAGATGTACTACGGCCGTGGCCCCATCCAGTTGTCGTGGAACGGCAACTACTGCGCCGCGGGCAACGCGCTCGGCGTGGACCTCAAGAACGACCCCGACCGGGTCGCGCGCGATGCCACCATCGCCTGGCGCACCGGCCTCTGGTTCTGGATGACCCAGGCGGGCGCGGGCTACAGGCCGGCGCATGACTCCATGGTCAACAACCTGGGCTTCGGTGAGACCATCCGCACCATCAACGGCGCCCTGGAGTGCAACGGCAAGAACCCCGCCCAGGTGCAGAGCCGCGTGAACAACTACCTGAACTTCACGGGCAAGCTCGGCGTGAACCCCGGCGGCAACACCGGCTGCTGAGTCCCCGCGCCTCGCCAGGAACACCTCCTGACGAGGCGCGTCAAGGGCCCTGGAGACGCCTGGGGGGCGGTGCTATGACACAGCCGCTGTCCGCCCCCCTCCCAGGCCTCCCATGAACAACCTCGGTTCCGTGTCCCGCGTCCTCCTCGTCCTGAGCCTGGGCGCCACCTTGTTGGAAATCCTGGCCTACAAGTTTGTCTTCAAACGTGAGTATGGCTGGCGTTCCGCCCTGGCGACGCTCGCCGTGATCGTGGGACGGGGCTTCACCCGGCTCATTCCCATCGCGCTCGTCCTGCCCGGCGCGGCGTGGCTCTACGAGCACCGGCTCTTCGATGCCTCGGCCCATGGTGTGGTGTCCTGGGTGGTGCTCTTCTTCGGCATCGAGTTCTTCTACTACTGGTACCACCGGCTGGGTCACCGCGTACGGTGGTTCTGGCTGTCACACGCGGTGCATCACTCGACCAACGAGATCAACCTCGTCGCCGCGGGCCGGCTCGCGTGGACATCGCAGATCACGGGCGCCTACGTCATCTTCACGCCGCTGGCGCTCCTCGGCTTCACTCCCGAGACCATCCTCGCCGGCTACGCCCTGAACCTGAGCTATCAGTTCTGGATCCACGCGGACTGGTTTCCGAAGCTGGGCTTCCTCGAGGGCATCCTCAACACCCCGTCGGCGCATCGCGTCCACCACGCGGCCAACCTCGACTACCTGGATGCCAATTACGGAGGCGTGCTCATGCTCTTCGATCGCCTCTTCGGCACGTACACCCCCGAGCGCGATGACCTGCCCTGCCGCTACGGCCTGGTGCACCCGCTGACGACGAACAATCCCTTGAAGATCGTCTTCCACCAGTTCGGCCCGTTCCTGCGTGACGTGATGAGCGCCCGGAGCCCACGCGAGGTGTGGGGCTACATCAGCTCTCCGCCGGGCTGGCGACCGGATGGCAACAGCGAGACCACCGAGGACATGCGCCGCAAGGCCGCGGGCGCGAAGCCAGCCGAGACGACACCGGCTCCAGTCTACGAAGCCGCCCTGCCCTGAGCCCCGTGGGGGGAGTCAGTGCATCGTCCGGGCGCGCGGCTCTTCCTCGTCGTCATCCCGGTCACGAGGCGAATCGCCCCCCTCCAGCAGCGCGAGGAGATCCTGGGTGGTCAACCGGGCCGCGACGTTCGTCCCCTCGAGCACCCCCGCCACGAGCGCCCGCTTGTCCGAGTGGAGCGAGAGGATCTGCTCCTCGATGGTGCCGCGCGCGACCAGCCGGTACACCGTCACCGGCCGCGTCTGTCCGATGCGGTGGGCGCGATCCGTCGCTTGATCCTCGACCGCCGGGTTCCACCAGGGCTCCAGGTGGATGACATAGTCGGCGGCGGTGAGGTTGATGCCCGTGCCACCCGCCTTGAGGGAGATCAGGAACAGCTCGCCCTCCCCCGCCTGGAACGCATGGATCCGCTTCGCCCGCGCCGCCGCGGGCGTCGACCCATCCAGGTACTGGTAGGTGAACCCCGCGCGCTCCAACTCCTCGCGAACGAGCTCCAGGTGCGAGGTGAACTGGCTGAACACCAGCACCCGGTGGCCCTCGCTCCGCAGTTCCTCCAGCAGCTCGATCAGACGCCGCATCTTGGAGGATGAAAGGGCCGACTGCCCATCGTAGAGCCGCGGATGCGAGGCGAGCAGCCGCAACCGCGTGAGCGCCGCGAGCACCTGGAAGCGCTGCTGCTCGTCACGAATGCCCTTGCCCTGCGTGCTCACCTCCGCCACCGCCGCGAGCCGGGCGTCCTCGTACAGCGTCCATTCCTCCTCGGAGAGCGCCACGGGCACCAGGATCTCCGTGCGTGGCGGCAGCTCCCGCGCCACCTCGCGCTTGGTGCGCCGCAACAGGAAGGGACGGATGACCCGCGAGAGGGCAGCGTTCGCCTCGGGATCCTTGCCCCGCTCGATGGGCCCGGCGAAGCGCTCGCGGAACTGCTCCCAACTGCCGAGCAGGCCCGGGAAGACGATCGCGAAGAGGCTCCACAGCTCACCCAGGTGGTTCTCCAGGGGCGTGCCCGACAGGGCGATGCGGAAGCCCGCATTCAACTGCCGCGCGGCCCGGGCCCGCCGGGTGTTCGGGTTCTTCAACGCCTGCGCCTCGTCGACCACGAGCGTCGCGAACTGCACCGCGCCCAGACTCGCCGCATCGCGCACCAGCAGGCCATAGCTCACGATGAGCACGTCGTTCTTCTTGAGCTTCGCCAGGCACTTCACGCGATCCGCCTGCTCGGCGTAGAGCACGGGGCGCAGGCCCGGCGCGAAGCGCTGGATCTCCTCCACCCAGTTGAAGGCCACCGAGGTGGGCGCGAGAACGAGGGCGGGACCAAGCCGCGAGCGATCCAACAGCATCGCGAGCGCCTGCACCGTCTTTCCCAGGCCCATGTCATCCGCGAGGCACGCACCCGCCCCCCAGGCCGCCACCCGGCTGAGCCACGCATGCCCCTCCACCTGGTAGTCGCGCAGCGTGGTTCCCAGCGAGGCGGGAGGCTTCGGCTTGAGCGACAGCGACGCGGCGAGGCGCTCCGTCAACAGCCGCCACGCGGGCGCGACCTCGACCTCGGCGCCCGCGTCGAACAGCGCGCTGATGGCGGGCACCGCGCCGGGAGACAACTCCACGCGGTTCTTCCCGAGGAAGGCGTGATCCGCCACCGCCTGTAGTCGCTGTCTCAGGGTGTCACCGAGCTCGACCCACCGGTTGGCATCCACTCGCACGAAGCGCTTCTGCCGCCGGGCCGCGTCCAGGAGGACCGCGAGCTCGATCCTCCCCGTCTCGACCTTCAGCTCACCCGAGACCCCGAACCAATCCTTCTTGCGCTCGACACGCACCTTCAGGAATTCCGGTCCCGTCGACGAGGTGATGACGGGCCGCTCGTCCACCCACTCGACCTCGAGCCCCTCCTGGGGCCGCTGCAACGCGGCGACGAGCCGCAGCGCCGACTCCGTGTCCCCGAGGCGGAAGCGGAACGGCGGCCCCTCCTCGGCGCCCTCGAGGGGAAGGGGGACGAGCGCCGCGCGGGCACGCTCCTCCTCGGACATCAGGTGGCGGCGCACGTAGCCGCGCTCCCCGTGACGCGAGAGCAGCACATCGCGCGGGCCCACGCCGGGAGGGTACAGCGGCGCGCCCGGACCGGGCCTCACGAGCAGCTCCAGCTCGAGTGACACATCGGGCAACAGGCGCAGGCGGACGACGGGAACCATCTCCGTCGGGTGCTCGCGTCCCTTGAGCGCGGGCGGGACGACGAGGGGCAGCCGTGTCTCGAGGCGCGACAACCGCTCGAGCAGTTGCTCGTGGCTCTCGGGGGGAAACTGGTCCCCGTGCTTGTCGAGCACGTGCCAGAGCTGCCGCGCCTCCTCGTTCACGTCGATGAGCAGGAACCGACCCCGCTCCGCCTCGGCGAGGAACAGCGGCTCGCCCGGGGTGAACGCACGCAGGAGCGCCCCCATCGTCTTGGGGTTGAGACGCTCGCCTTCGACGGAGGGCTCCAGGCGGATGTGGTCCGCGGCGGAGAGCGCGGTGAAGCCGAGCCGCACCCGCTTCACCTCGAGCGGCTCGTCGGGACGAAGCTCGAGCGCGACCCGCGGATGTCCGACGAGCGCGAGGAAGGCCCGCGAGGGGTAGGTCCCGGCCGCGCGTGACGCCGGAGCCCAGGAGGCGAGGTGCTCGGCGACCCGGAGATCCACCTCGGAGAGCAGCTCGCGATGCTCCTCGAGCAGCCGGGCCGCGGTCATCCGCGCGCCGGTGCTCCAGGTGCCCTTGCGCGTCTGTTTCTTCACCAGGGGCGACACCGTCAGCGCGCCCAGCTCATGCTCGACGCACCACCACACCTCGATTCCCGCACGGGGCCTGGCCGCCTCCGTCTCGAGCAGCTCGAGGTCCTTCAACGCGCGGGCCCAGCCCGGCAGGAGAAGTTCCTCGGCGATCCTCCGCGCCTCGGGGGCCCGGGCGGGCTCGGCCAGGACGTCGAGCACGGTATCGACGAGCGCGAGCGCGTGGGCACAGCCGCGTTGCCGGGCCGCGCAGCTGCACTCGACGCGGCTCTCACCGCCGCCGGGAAACGACAACCGGGTGGAGACGCCGATGGTGCCGTAATCCGGCCCGGAGCGGACGACCCGGTCCCGCTCCTTCCAGGTGAGCGAGCACGTCGCCGCGTCGAAGCCCCAGGTCGCCGAGGCCCGGCGCTCGCGGGAGCGCGGAAAGGCCTGGGCCCGGAGCGAGCGGCGCACCTCGAGCAGGCGCGTCCACAACGGCGCGAGCATGGCATCCGCGTGCGCCTCCCCACGGGCCGCCTCCTCGGAGAGCGCCTGCCGCACCGAGTCCGCTTCCTGGCGCAGGTAGGCCCACGCCGCCTCGGTGATCGCCGTCTCCAGGCCACTGCCGCGCGCGCCCACGTAGCGCAGGGCCCCCTCGCGCGAGCCCACATCGCGCAGGGCGAGCCCATTGAGGGCGTGCTGGAGTCCATTGCGCCGCGCCTCGTTGAGGGGCAGCTCCGCCACGAGCACGGACACGGAGACCGCGAGCGCGTGCCGGACGTGGTGCGCGTCCGCCCAGCGCTCCAGGTCCGCGCGCGTCGCGAAGGGCCCCTCGGGCGGCTCGGCCGGGACAGAACCCTGGGAGAGAAAAGACAGCCCGAGGGCGATGGCATGCTCGCAGACCGCGTCGCGCACCGGGCACGCGCAGCGGGACACGAGCGCGCCCCCCGAGGCCGTGAGCCGGACTCGGTACGTCTCCCGTCCCCGGACGAGCCCCTCGAGGGCATCGTTCTCGAGGGCACAGGAGAGGACCCGCCCCTCGCGCCAGGAGGCCTCACCGGAGAGGAAGGCACTTCCCGAGGCCGCGCGGAGGGAGTCGGCGGTCAGCAACGTGGACAACGACATGGGCGGCGGACTCTAACCGCGAGGCGGGTGCCCGGCTGCCCATTCCGACAGGAGGGGCCGCGCCCCGGTCTCCCCGGAGAGCGGGCGAGGCCCCTCCTCTTCACCCGGGAGCGCTTGACTACCGCCACCGGGGGCCTCTCGTGGCCTACTGCTTGACGAGCTCGAACTGGTCGAAGGCCGCCCAGTTCCCCGCGTTCGCGTCGCTGTAGACGCCCACCTCGATGTTGCCGTTGGTGACCGGGATGTTGTTGATGATGTACTGCGTATAGCCCGTGACGGCGCCAGAGCCGATCTCCGCCGTCAGCTCGGCGCCACCGTAGCCCTTCGCGTACAGCCGCAGCGCGCGCTGGCCGCCGCTGGAGCGGGCCCACACGCTGGCGCGGTAGGTGCCGTTGGCCACGGCCTTCGTCTGGCCCGAGATCTGCTGGTAGGCGGCCGCCGAGTAGTGCGTGAGCTTGTAATTGCCCGTGTACGGGTAGTCCGTGTCCACCTTGTGCGCCAGCTCGGCGTTGTGCCACTCGGCGTTCCAGCTCGACAGGGTGCCGTCCGCCTCGAAGCCGGGGTTGGCGAGCAGGTTCGTCGCCGTGGGGGCGTTCTCACGCGCCCACACGTAGGTGCCCACGGTCTTCGCCGGCAGCGTGGCGAGCAGCTCCCAGCCCTCGGACGCGAGCTTGAAGCGCTGGCTGGAGGCGGTCTGGTTGATGACCACGGAGACGATGGTGTTGTCCGGGTTGAGGAAGGACACGTTCGTCACCGTGCTGGCCGAGCCGTAGGTGCTGGAGATGCGTTTGGCGCCCGCCTTCACGTACTTGGAGTACTGGCCGATCAGGTAGACCTCGGGAAGGGCCCAGTAGTTGTCGTAGGAGGAGGCGCTCTGGATGAGCATCGTGGGGCCGGGCGTCCCGGTCCACTTCTCCGGCTGGATGTTGCTGTCCAGCATCGTCACCCAGCCGTTGTAGCCCGCGGCCCAGTTGCGGAAGTACTGCGCCATGCGGTCCGCTCCGCTCGTGCCCCAGACCGAGCGCTCGGTCATCATGATGTTCTTGCCAGGCCAGGCGTTGCGCACCTGGGTCATGCTGCTGGGGTCGCCCGCGTAGTCGTGGAACGCCACGCCGTCCGTCGCCGCGTTCCCGGCGGCATCGTTCAGGGTAGGCGTCACATAGGCCAGCGCCGAGTCGAAGTTGTGGTCGAACGCCCAGATGCGGGTGCTCAAGCCGTTCGCGTTCAGCTCGTTCTTCAGGGCGACGATGAGCTGGCGCGCCTGGGTCGAATCCACCGAGGTGCTGGGGTAGTCCGGCGCCTGATACAGGGGCTCGTTCTGCACGGTCAGCGCGTAGATGGGGATGCCCTGCGCCTGGTAGGCCTGGATGGCCTTGCGGTAGTACGTCGCCAGGGTCGGGATGTACTGGGACAGCAGCTTGCCGCCGATGAGGCTGCCGTTGTCCTTCATCCAGGCGGGCGGGCTCCACGGGCTCGCGAAGATCTTCAGGTTCGGGTTGACCGCCAGCGCCTGCTTGATCGTCGAGACGATGTTGTAGTCGATGTCCTTCTGGATGGAGAAGTACGTGAGGTTCGGGTCGGTCTGGCCAGCGGGCCGGTCGTCGTAGGTGTAGAACTGGCGGCCGGTGAAGTCAGACGTGCCGAAGGTGATGCGCAGCAGGTTCATGCCCGCCCCGGTGGCCGGATCGAGCAGCTTCTTCAAGACCTCCGTGCGCTTCGCCTGGGACATGCGCGAGAGGTTGAAGACCGTCGACTCCTCCAGCGAGGTGCCGATGCCCAGCATCGTCTGGAACTGCACCGAGGGGTCCACCGCCAGCGTGGTGGCCGAGGTGGTGGTCGGGCTCGTCAGGGCGATGTTCGCCTGCGGGCTCAGCGCATAGGGAATGGACAGGGGACCGCTGAACCAGGCGCCGTCACCGGGGTTCTTCTCCGAACTCCAGATGACCTGCGCGGAGGGCGCGGCCGAGGCGGCCGTTCCCATCACGAGCGCCCCGAATGCCAGGGCGGACGTCGTCAAGCGCTTCCATGGGGTAAGGAATGCCATGTCTTGGTTCTTTCGTGTTCAAGCGACGGGACGGCACCCGGTGCCTCACCGAGGCACCGGGAACCGCGGAGGCTCACTGCTTGACGAGCTCGAACTGGTCGAAGGCCGCCCAGTTCCCCGCGTTCGCGTCGCTGTAGACACCCACCTCGATGCTGCCGTTGGTGACGGGAATGTTGCTGATGGTGTACTGCGTATAGCCCGCGACGGCGCCGGAGCCGATCTCCGCCGTCACCTCGGCCCCGCCGTAGTTCTTCGCGTACAGGCGCAGCGCCTTCTGGCCGCCGCTGGAGCGGGCCCACACGCTGGCGCGGTAGGTGCCATTGGCCACGGCCTTCGACTGGCCCGACACCTGCTGGTAGGCAGCCGCCGAGTAGTGCGTGAGCTTGGAGGCGCCCGCGTAGGGGTAGTCGGTGTCCACCTTGTGCGCCAGCGCCGGGCTGTGCCACTCGGAGTTCCAGCTCGTCAGACCCGACTCGAAGCTGGGGTTGTCCAGCAGGTTGCTGCCCGTGGGCGGGGGCGTGGTGCTCCCCACCGCCTGGGCAATGGCGGTCAGCAGCGAGGCGCTGCCCTTGGCGTCATCGGAGATGTCCCAGATCATCACGCCGCCGCCCCGCTGGAGCGCCAGCTTGGACTTCGACTGGATGGTGGCGATGCCGTTGTAATAGACGGCGCCCACGTTGTCCTTGTAGGGCGCCTGGGAGTCCTGGGCCACCAGCGCGGCATAGCCCACGTACGCGGTCTGCGAGCGGCCGTAGAACGGCACGCCGAGCACCGCCTTGTCCTTGGGCAGACCGCGGCCGAGCCAGTAATCCAGGGACTGGACGGCATAGTTATACGTGGAGTGCGGATAGCCGCCGTCGTAGGCCATGATGTTGAGGAAGTCCACGTCGGCGAAGGTCGCCGTGGGGATGCCCCCGCCCGTGTACCCGTTGGCCACGACCGCCGCGGTGAGCAGCTTGCCGCGGCTGTGCATCGCGCTGGACAGCTCCTTCATCAGCAGGCCGTAGTTCGTGGCCGAGTTGCCCGGATCCGGGTACTCCCAATCGATATCAACGCCATCCAGCCCGGCCTGGTTCACGAAGTTCACCAGGTTGTTGACGAAGGCCGTCCGGGTCGAGGCATTGGCGGCCAGCTGCTCGAAGCCGGAGTCGTTTCCGTCATTCCAGCCGCCCACCGCGATGAGCACCTTGACGCCCCGCGAGTGCGCCGTCTGGACCAGGGACTTGAGCCGGGCGTCCCCGCTGCTCAACCCCGTGAGCCCACCCTGCGCGGTGGGAAGGAGGAAGGAGTAGTTGATGTGCGTGAGGTTGTCGTACTGGATGTCATTGACGTTGCCATTCCAGGTGGGGAAGTAGCCAACGACCCGGGTGGTGAGCGCGGCCTGCTCCTGGGTGTCCAGGGGCTGCTCGGAGAGCGCGTCCGGCGCCCCGGAGCACGCAACCACGGTGGAGAGGACAGCACCTACGGTCAACCTGCGCAAGGGGTAGGGAATGTAGGACAAGGAGGATTCCTCAGCTTTCATCGGTTTTTCCTGCATCTCCGTTTTCGATGGACTGGAGATAAAGTTGCTTTTTTTCGGGTCAATCAATCGAAACGTTTCGACCGACGGCCTCCCGCGGACATTTCTTGGAAAATGGGCATTAGGGACTTTTTCGATCTCGTTAGTTCCTCTTGCTAAACCCGGGTTGATTGAATCATAGTCAATCACAAACCTGCCCCTCGCCGTGCGCTGCTGAAACCGCGCGGCCGAGGAGGTTCTACCCACCGAGAAGACAAACATGAAGAATACGAAGTTCAACGCGCTCTCCACCGTGACGGCGTTGTTCGCCAGCATCGCCACCGTGAATGCCTTGCCAGCCGTTGCCGAGGCAGCTTCCGCTGACAAGAGCGTGACCGCGCCGGAGGTGTCGCCGGACATCCTCAACGCGATGCGTCGGGACCTGAAGGGCACCGAGGAGCAGTTGCTGCGCCGGCTGGACTTCGAGGCGAAGGCGCCCTCCCTGGAGCGGGGCCTGCGCGAGCAGCTGGGAGACCGCTTCGGCGGCGCCTGGTTGAACGAGGAGGGCACCGGGCTCATCGTCGGCGTCACCGACGAGGCCAGCGCCGCGCGCGTTCGCCGCGCTGGAGCCGAGCCCCGGCTCGTCAAGCACAGCAAGGCGCGGCTGGACGAGGTCATGGCGGAGCTGGATCGCAACGCCCACAACGCGCCCGCCTCGGTCTACTCCTGGTACGTGGACGTCGCCACCAACAGCGTCGTCGTGCAGGCCGAGAGCGCCACGAGCCTGATGGCCTCGCGCGCCCAGTCGTTCACCGCCCTGAGCAGCGGCGCCAAGGACGGGACGATCCGCGTGGAGCACTCCGCCCAGGCCCCGCGCCCGGCGTACGACGTGCGCGGCGGCGAGGTCTACTTCACCGGCACCGGGGCCGGTGGCTCCTATGCCGCGTGCTCGGTGGGCTTCTCCGTGTACGGCGGCTTCGTCACCGCGGGACACTGTGGCAGCGCGGGCACCCCCACCCTCGGCTTCAACTGGCAGGCCATGGGCACCGTCCGCGCGTCCGTCTGGCCCGGCAATGACTGGGCGTGGGTGGCCACCAACAGCTCGTGGACGCCGCAGCCCTGGGTGTACAACTACGCCAACGCCCACGTCCTGGTGCAGGGCTCCAACGCGGCGGGCATCGGCGCCTCCATCTGTCGCTCCGGCAACACGACGGGCTGGCGGTGTGGAACGCTCCAGGCCACGAACATCACCGTCAACTACTCCAATGGCCCCGTCTATGGTCTGTCCAAGACCAACGCGTGCGCCGACCCCGGTGACTCGGGTGGCTCGGTCATCTCCGGCAACCAGGCGCAGGGCGTGACCTCGGGCATCGCGGGCGGTTGCGCCAGCAGCGCTCCCCAGACGTTCTTCCAGCCCATCAACCCCATCCTCAGCGCCTACGGCCTCACGCTCGTCACCAGCGGCGGCAGCAGCGGCGGCGGCGCGTCGTTCGTGTCGCGGATGAACGGCAAGTGCATCGACGTGCCCAACAGCAACTTCTCCGACGGCGTCCAGCTGCAGATGTGGACCTGCAATGGCACCAACGCCCAGAAGTTCACCTGGGACGGCGCCCGGCTGAAGATCGGCGGCAAGTGCATGGACGTGTCCGGGGCCTCCACGGCCAACGGCACCCGCATCCAGCTCGCCAACTGCAATGGCAACCGCGCCCAGGACTTCACGCTCAGCCCCGCGGGCGACCTGGTCAGCTACCTCGCCGACAAGTGCGTGGACATCGAGGGCTTCAACGCCAACGACGGCGCCAAGCTGAGCATCTACACCTGCAACGGCACCTCGAACCAGAAGTGGGACTTCCGCTAGTCCCGGCCCGGGGTCACGCCGCCCACTGACGTACGATGCGATGCGTGGCCTCGGCCTGCACGGAGTCCGGCCGCAACTGCATCCCCACGCCGCGGGCGCCCACCAGACACACGTGGCCGGCGCTCGCGGCCTCTCCGGGCCGCACCTCATCCGCGAACCACAGCTCACCGCCCAGGGCGAACACCGCCTGGCGCAGGTACGCGTCGAAGTCCGCCTCGGGCAACAGCCGCAGGTGCTCCACCAGCAGCTCCACCGTGACGTCCACCTCGGCGGCATCCGCCTCCGGCTTCGCGCCGAGCGGAGCCGTCAGGCCCCGGAACATCTCGGTGGCGCGGCGCGCCGGCAGGAACGCGGCATAGCCGGGCCGCAGCACCGCCACGCCCGGCTCCGTGCGCGAGCCCGGCGCGGCCCCCTCGGGCACACGCCAGGCGGGCACCACGGACACGTCCTCCACCCGCCGCGTGCCGTCCACCCGCCCGAGGAAGGGCGCGCGGTGGTGCAGCTCGAGCAGCGCGGCCAGGCGTCCCGCGGCCCCCGCGTGGCGCACGGTCACCCGGCGCTCGCCCTCGACGCGCACCTCACCCCAGGCCGCCAGGGCGGTGATGCCCTCCGGAGCGATGGACGCGAGCGACACCTGCACCGGCTCACCCAGGCGCGGCTGCCACACGAGCCGCTTCGCGGTGAGCCAGAAGCGCCCCGTGTAGCGCGAGAAGTAGACGGCCAGGAGCGCCCCGCCCAGGACGAGCACCGGCACGACGCTGGCCCGCCGCCCGAGGAGATGTTGGTGGGTGAGCACGAGCAGCGCGAACACCCATGCGCCTGGCCATGCGAGGAAGTGCCGCAACCCCTGCGAGCCCTCGAACAACACCGGCTCGTCGTCCCCCGGGGGCTGGGGCAGCGGCTCGGACATCAGCCGCTCCAGATGCCCCCACACCTCGGCGAGCGACGCCCCCTCCTGGTGCGTGAGGCGGGCGAGCCGCGCACGGGCCACGCGCTCCAGCCGCTCGCGCCGCGCGAGCAACCGCCGGTGGGCCCCCGGAGCGCCCCGGGCGAGCCACTCGCTCACGGCGGGCTCCAGCGCCAGCGCCCCGCGCAGCAGGTCCACCCGCACGCGCAGCCGCCACTTCCAGCGCGGCGAGCGCAACACCCGCAGCAGCTCGCCGTAGCAGGCCAGGGCCTGGGGACCGAGCGCCTCGTCCGCGACGTCCGGGGAGCCGCTCTCGCGGGCATTCACATCGCGGGGAAAGGCCAGATGCATGCCGGAAGTCCTCTCGACGATTCCCCGTCCCAACAGTCCGGGTCCGCCCGTTCCATCCACCCGCGTCCGCCCGGCCATCCCCCACGGCGGAGCCCGGAGGGCAACCAGGAGGGCATGCGCCCTCTCATCCGTCAGGAGGCCGAGCGCTGCGCGCCCAGCAGTGCCCGGACATCGGCGATGAGGCGGTCATCATCCCACGGCTTGCTGATGAAGTGGGAGATGACACCGGCCTCGGGTCCACCGGAAGACAGGTCCGCATGGCCGGAGATGAGCACCCGCACGGCCGAAGGCGCGATCCGCAACACCTGGCCGAGCAGTTCCAGGCCGTTCATCCCCCGCATGCGGAAGTCGGAGATGACGACGTCCGCGGGAAACGTGGCCAGCTTCTCGATGGCCTCCTCGCCCCCGAGCGCGACCTCGATGGAGAAGCCCTCGCGCCGCAGCAGTCTGCGGAGGGCGCCCACCACATGAACTTCGTCATCGACGATGAGAATCCTGGCCATACGGGCTCCGAACCACACCGGCACGCCCCCGCCCCACCCCATGCGGGTTGCTCGTTCCGGGACACACCGTGCCACGGATGAACGAGCGCTCGGGAGACGAGTCAGAGACGACGCGCGGCGAGCCCGAACCATCCACGAAGAAGCCGGGTGCGAGCAATAGCAACAGCGGACGCGCGACCTGGAACGTCTCGGGCCATGCACCCGCACCGGAGCATGCGGCGCCAGCCTGTAATTTCTAAAGCCCTGGAAGCACCTCAAGGCGGGGACAACGCGCGGGTGAGGCCCAACAGATGACGCAGGATGCGGCCGGTGGCGCCCCAGATGACGTGGCTCTCGTAGGTGTAGAAATCCACCTCGTACGCCACGCCCCGTGAGAAGTGGGGCTCGACGCGGTGGGCGGTGGGATCCATCAGGTGCGCCAGGGGCACCTCGACGATGAACTCCACTTCCGCGGGGTTGGGCTTGTACTCCAGGCCATGGGGAAGCACGCCCACGAAGGGTTGGATGCGGAAGCCCGAGCCGCCCAGGGTGGGCACTTCGTCCAGGGCACCGAGCACGCGCACTCCCGTCACGTCGATGCCGAGTTCCTCGCGCGTCTCGCGCAGCGCGGTCTGCAGGGGCGTGGGGTCCACGGCGTCGCGCGAGCCGCCGGGGAAGGAGTACTGGCCGGCGTGGTGGCGCAGCGTGGTGGGCCGCTTGGTGAAGAGCACCTGGGGCACCCCGTCGCGCAGGAGCAGGGGCACCAACACCGCCGCCTCGCGCAGCACGAGCCCCGGCATGCGCAACGCCTGGGGCGGCCGGGTGGACAGCTGATTCTCGAGCGCGTCGAAGAGAGGGTGCACGGCTACTCCGTCAGTTGCTTCTCCACGGGGACCATGAGGGGCTTCTTCGGGGTGTCCGTGTTCTCCAACCCGGACTGGGGGTGCAGCACGCCCCGCTGCAACAGCACGAGCAGCAGGCAGCCGAGCGCCACGCGGTAGACGATGAAGACGAGCGTGGAGCGTCGGCGCAGGTAGCTCAACAGCCACGCGATGGCGGCCCATCCCGAGCCGAAGGCCACCAGCGTGCCCACCACCAGCGCCAGCGTCGAGGGACGCTCGGTGGCCTCCAGCAGGTGCTTGAGTTCGAAGAGACCCGCGAGCGAGGTGGCGGGAATGGACAGGAGGAAGGAGTAGCGCGCCGCGTCCTCGCGCCGCAGCCCCAGGGACAGGGCCCCGGTGATGGTGGTGCCCGAGCGCGAGGAGCCCGGAATGAGGGCGAGCGCCTGCCACAGCCCCACGATGATGCCGTCGCGCCAGGTCATCTGCTCCAGGGTGCGCTGGTGCGAGGCCAGGCGCTCCACGACGAAGAGGATGAGGGCGAGCAGGATGAGGCTCGCCGAGATGACGTAGAGCGAGCGCAGCGACGTCTCGATGCTCTTCTTGAAGAGCAGGCCGCACACGCCGATGGGCAGCGTGCCCACGAGCACGAACCACGCGAGGCGCGAGTCGGTGGTGGCCATGGGCTGGCGCCGCACGAGCCCCTGGAAGAAGGCCCGGCCGAGCGTGACCAGATCCTTGCGGAAGTAGATGAGCACGGCCGCCACGGTGCCCAGTTGGATGACGGCCGAGTACGCCGCGCCCGGATCGGCCCAGCCGAACAGCTCCGGAACGATGCGCAGGTGCGCGGTGGAGCTGATGGGCAGGAACTCGGTCAACCCCTGGACCAGTCCGAGAACGATGGCTTGGAAGAGACTCATAGAGGAGGGAAGTGCATGTATGCGCTAGCCTCCAGGGCAGCAAGGTCCTTCACGTCGGAGCTGTCTTCCGGAAACACCTCATGCCCCCCACTCCCCCCTGCCCCTGCTCCTCGGGCCTGCGCTACACCGCGTGCTGCGCCCGCTACCACCGTGGCACCGCGGAAGCACCCGACGCCGAGGCCCTCATGCGCTCGCGCTACAGCGCCTTCGCCCTGCGCGAGGTGGACTACCTCTGGCGCACCCTGCACCCCGACCACCCGGACCGCTCCCGGCCCCGGGAAGACTTCGTGCGCGAGCTGCGCGCCCAGGCCAGCGCCCTCAAGTACCCCCGGCTGTACGTGTTGGACCGCCAGCTCACCGACCCGTCCGGGACGTCGGTGGTGCTCTTCTACGCGCGCGTCTTCGAGAGCGGCAAGGATCGCTCCTTCGTGGAGCGCTCGGAGTTCCGCCACGATGGCACCGGCTGGCGCTACCGGAGCGGCGAGGCGCGCGCCCCCCAGTCCCTGCCCGCGCCCCCCGAGTCCCTCACCCTGGCCACCTTCGCCGCGTCCGGGGGTCCGGCCGGGGAGTAGGGGGTCCGCCCGGTTGAAGGGGGGATGACCCCCCCCTTTCAGACCCGAGGCCCCTTCGGGTAAAACGCTGCCCACCACGCGCATGCGGGCCGAAGCGGGGGACGGGTCGTTCACGTGAATCGGACGCGGTCGAGGTCATCACGCCACCAGGGCAGAGGAAGTCTCGGCGGTCTGGCGCTCCTGGGCGCCCTGTTGGCCGGCTGCGAGACGTACTTCGTGGACCCCTACCCGCCCGACATCAGCACCCTGCCCCGTGAACGGGTGATGAAGGTGCGCGATACTCCCGTGGTCTA
Source organism: Cystobacter fuscus (assembly GCF_002305875.1). Classification (NCBI taxonomy): domain Bacteria; kingdom Pseudomonadati; phylum Myxococcota; class Myxococcia; order Myxococcales; family Archangiaceae; genus Cystobacter; species Cystobacter fuscus. The sequence goes on from NZ_CP022098.1 coordinate 11,329,376, forward strand.
CGGCCTCATCTTCGACCTCCACATTCCCAATGCCGCCGAGTGCACCCGCGTCAAGGGGCAGCTGACGGCGACCCTGCGGGCCGCGCTGCTCCCCCCGGGCCGGGAGGGGATGGAGCTGTCCGTCCATGACCTCTCACCGGGGTGTGTACAGCCCAGCCAACGGACGTACCCCTATACCCGCTATGCGGAGCAGCACGCGGCGGCGGTGGCACGCTTCGGTCAGGGACGGTTCAAGCCGGTGTTGCTCTACTTCAACAACGTGGAGCTGACGCTTCCGCCGTCCCTGAGGGAAGACTTCATCAATCTGCAAAACGGGGGCGGCAACTCCCCTCAAGTCTGGGCCCTGACGACCCAGGAGGTCCTGAGCAACATCCGGTTCACCCAGAGCGCGCTCTGGACCTACAGCTCGGATCCCCGCCTGACGGCGAAGCTCGAGGAGCTGGCCCGGGCGCAGTTGCCTTTCATCCAGCACGAGCAGCCCCCCGCGGGGGGCTTTGCCCTGTTCACCTCGCAGGAGCTCTCCTGGGTGCGGGAATTCAAGGGGTGTACCTACGCGACCGGCCTGAGCGGCATGAACTTCGTCTACGGACCCCAGACCCTCACGGTGAACGCGGCCTATCCCCCCCGCTACCAGGTGACCGTCCCCACGCAGGAGCCGGTCCCTCGCAACCAGAAGCTCGAACCGGTGACCATCCGCTTCGCGCTCGAGGCGTGTCGCGAGCATTGCGAGCGCTTCTTCTCCACCTCCGAGGGCGAGTTGCTGTCCTGGAACGCCACGCCCCGCTGTCTCCTGTCGGGCTCCCTCTGATGCTCTCCGGACTCCTCCTCGTCCTGCTCGCCGCGGATCCCGCCTCGCCCATTCCCGGCACCGAGGGCACGCCCGTGCGCGTCGAGCGGCGGCTCCTGCTCAAGCAGGGCCACGTGTTCGCCACGGGAGGCCCGGGCTACCTGGCGCGCGGCGACTACTACAACAACCCGGGCCTGCTGCTCTCCGGGAGCTGGTACCCGATGGAGACGGGCGGCGTGGAGCTCAAGCTCGCCCTGTTCTTCTCCTCGCTCAGCGCCGCGGGCTCCGAGGTCTTCGACCGCACCGGCCTCGTCCCCGACGCCCAACGCCCCGTCGCGCTGCTCGCGGCCGGCTGGCGGCATGCGCTCGGCTACGGCAAGGTGCTCGTCGGCACCGGGACGCTGCTGCACTTCGACGTGCAGGCCGCCGGCCACCTGGGCTTCACCTTCACCGATCGCGGGGTGAGCCCCTCGCCGATGGTCGGCCCCGGCCTGCTCGTGCGCGTGAGTCCGCGCGTCCACGCCCAGCTCGATGTGCCCCTCGTGGTGACCTTCGAGAAGCGCCAGCGGGGACTCGTGTCGCTCGGGGTACTGCCCACGCTGACGTTCGGGGTGGTGCTGTGAGGGTACCGCTGCTCGCGGTGGCGCTCGCCACCCATCCCTACGCCGAGCCCTTCTGGGCCCGCGATCTCACCGCGCTGGTGGAGCGGCTCACCGCGCCTCCCGTGGACCCGGCCGATGCCGAGCGGCAGCGGCTCTTCGGCGACGTGGTGAGCTTCCTCAACTGCGAGCCCCTCGCGCCGCTGCGGCCCGAGGACAGCCCCCGGGCCCCGCGCGCTCTGTTGCGACTGGAGGTGGCCCGCCGGGGCCGGCTCGGCGCGTCCGCCGCCTCCTCCGCCACGCTGTGGCGCGACGTGCTCACCCCCGACTTCTTCCGGCGCGCCGCGCTGCTCCCCAAGGAGCAGGCGCTGCGCTGGCCCATCGAGGAGGAGAACTGGTCCTCCGAGACGCTCGAGCTGCGGCTGCGGCCCTCGTCCTGTGGGCAGCCCGTCCCCGCCACGGATGAGCTGCCCCTGCTCACCTCCGAGCTGGAGCAGGAGGTGGACAAGACCCTGGGCGCGGAGGTGGCGCACCGGCTGCTCTACCACCGCGCATCCCGGCTGCTCACGCTCGGGCGGGCCGACGAGGCGCGGGAGGTGGCGCGCCGGTTGAATCCCTCCGCCATGGGCGACGCCCTGCGGCCCCTGGGCCAACTGCTGCGGCTCGGCCTCGGAATCGATCCCCCCGCGGGCTACCTGTCCCTCGTGGACGAGCCCGTGCTCTCCCCGTTGCGGATGCCCATCGTCGCGCAGGCCGCGGCGCACCTGTCCACCGAGGCCCGCTGGCGGGAGGTGCTCGCGATCACCGAGCCCTACGCCCCGAGGCCCGATGCCCGGGCCTCCCTCTCCGAGTCGCCCCAGCGCTGGGATGTCTTCTACCGGCGGGCGCTGGCGTACCAGGCGCTCGGGGAACGAGAGTCGCTCGCGCGCATGTGGCCCTCCATCTTCCCCGCCCTCGCCAGCGCCCAGGACTCCCGGGTGGAGGCGCTGCGAGGCATCGCCCTGGCCGATCTGGCGCGCGGCACGCTGGACACCCAGGCCCTGACGCTGCTGCGCGACCTGGGACCCGCCGCCGCCTTCCCCCGGCGGCTGGCCACCCTGGGAGGCCTCGCGCTGGACCGGGGCAACGTGCGGCTGGCGCTCGACGTCTCCGAGCGGTTGCTCCTCGAGAAGAGCGCCCTCTTCCGGGTCCGGGGGCACACCCTGCGCGCCGAGGTGGCGCTCGCCTCGGGCGACGCGACGGGGCTCACCCGCGCCATCGAGCGGCTGCTCTCGCTGCGCCGTCAGGAGCCCGTGCCCACGAAGGACCTGGAAGAGGTGGACCGCATCGTGCTCGCGCTCGCACAGACGTTGGTGACGGCGAGCGCGGACCTGACGGAGGCGCGGTGGCGCCCCCTGCTCGCCGCCCAGTTGGAGGGGATGCGCCAGGCGGTGCACTCGCGCCACGAGAAGGCCTTTCCCGCGCTCCTCGCGGCACTCGAGGACCGGGGGCCCCAGGCGGCGGCGAAGGGCAAGCGACTGGAGGCCTTCGTCGCGGTGGGCCAGGTGGCGGTGGGCGCGCCTCCGGGACTCGAGCCTCCGCCGCCCCTCACCGTGAGCTGGCCAGAGCTGTGGTCCCTGCTCGCCCTTCCCCTTCCCGAGGGCTCCTGGCGCGACTGGTTCCCGCGCGAGCCCGCTTCCCCCGTCTCCGCTCCCGCGAAGACCGAGGTTCCGCATGCGCCGTGAAGCCATCGTCCTCCTCACCGGGCTCCTGTGGGCGCTCGGCGCGGGGGCCCAGACGCCCACAGAAGAGGCGCCGCCGACGTCACCCCCCGACAACGAGATGTCCGCCGAGGCCAGCATCTACGCCCGGCCGCGCACGCCCCCACGGCTGGAGGCGCGCGAGGGACGGCTCGTGCGACCGGGTGACCGCGTGGACGCCAACGACGTGCTGGATGAGATCATCGACGAGTTCGCCGCGGACGTGGCGCGCCTGGGCGCCAGCCGCATCTCTCCCATCCTCCTGGAGCGGGTGCGCGTCTCGGAGAACATGAATCCCGAGTTCGCGAGCGTCTTCGAGGCGCGCCTGGTGGCCGCCATCTACCGCGCGGCGAACGTGCGGGTGGTGCGCTGCTACGAGTGCTACGCCACGCACGCCCAGGTGGAGGATGGCACGTGGGTGGTGCGCCGGGGTCTGGCGCGCCGAGAGGACCTGCAGGAGGTGATGAAGAAGTACAACGCCCAGGTGGTGCTCAGCGCGAGCCTCACCCTGTACACCGCGCCCAACTCCTTCGCGTTCGACGTGGAGATGGTGCGCGGGGATGACGCCTCCATCTTCTTCGCCGAGGGCTACCGGGTGCACCCGCACACGGCGCTGCTCTACCGCTCCGCGGACAAGGTGCAGCACCGGGAGGCGCGGCTCAAGGACCTGGAGGACCGCATCAACGCGAAGCCGCGCTTCAATCACGCGGTGCACCTGGGCGCCATCATCATCCCCACCCAGAACCATCCGGACGGGGCCATCTGGGCGCCCTACACCGCCTACCGGTTCACCGAGGCGTTCGGGGAGGAGCGCACCTGGCGCGCGGGCGGGACGGTGGCGGCCATCATCAACCCCACGCGCATCGGAGGCGCGCTGCTGGAGGCCACGCTGCTCTCGCGCATCAACAAGGAGAACGTCTACAGCATCAACTGCTTCGGGGGCGGTTCCGTGGGCTTCCTCGTCACGGGGGTGACGGGCAACTCGCCCATGATCAACGCCCAGGCGGAGTGTGTGCTGGCGCACCGGATCACCGTCCAGGCGAGCCTCGGGTACCTGGTGCCCTTCGCGAGCAGCGAGGACAGTACGTATTTCGTGGGCGGGGTGACCCCGCAGCTAGGGATGGGTTTCACATGGTGAACTCCAGGTACTGGGGATTGCTGCTCGCGGCGGTGCTGCCCGCGTGCACGACCACTCCGACCACCAAGGTGATGGTGGTGCCGGATGAGATGCGGCGCTCGGCGGCCCCGAGCCGGCGGCCAGGAGCCGACAGGGACAGGGGCCCGCCCCTCACGCCGCCGCAGAAGTACATCCTGCGTCTGGCCGAGAACGGCCGCGTGTGGGAGATGGAGCTGCCCGAGGAGTCGGGGGGCTACGAGGTGCGCCTGCCGCTCGCGGGCGGAAGTCCCGTGGAGATGCTCACCTCCGCGGACGAGGAGATGCTCGCCGAGTCCGTGCTGGGCTTGAAGCAGGACAAGGCCCCCGCGTCCAAGGGCGAGACGAAGCCGGCGGGCAACGCCCCGGTGGTGGACGCGAACCGGGCGGCGCGCACGCGCAGCTACCTGGGGGGCGTGGCGCGGGTGAAGGAGATGTACGCCGCGCGCAAATACGAACTGGCCCTCATCGAGCTCGTGGCGCTGGAGAAGGAATACCCCCAGGACGCGCGGCTGCTGGCCATGAAGGGCTCGCTCTACGTCAAGCTGAACCAGCCCAAGCTGGCCCGGCAGGCGTGGGAGAAGGCCCTGTCCATCAATCCGGACGACGCGGGCGTGGCCGAGGCCCTGCGCGCCACCACCGCGGGAGAGGAGTAGGACCATGCACTTCATCGTCGGAATGCTGGGGCTCGGCCTGACCCTGGCCTACACCCTGACCCAGGGGCACGCGAGCGGCTTCGGGGGCATCATCCACGTGCCCTCGCTCGTGCTGCTGGGGTTCGCGCCGCTGTGCATGACGGTGGCCTCGTACAAGTTCAGCGAGCTCGGGGGCGCGGCGCGGGCGGTGGTGCGCGCGCTGCGCTTCTCCGCGTCGCGCTCGCGCGCCCAGCTCTATGAGGCCCTCACCCAGTTCGCCGCCGAGGTGCGCCAGCGTCGTCCGGCCCGCGCGCTGGAGATCGCCAATCAGGCGCAACACGACGTGCTGCGGCAGCTCGGGCCCCTCGTCATCCGCCAGTACTCCACCGCGGACATCGAAAGCACCGCCAGCACGTCGCTCTTCTGCATGGTGAGTGGCATGAAGCGCGCCGAGGACGTCCTGGGCACGCTGTCGCGCGTGGCGCCGGCCACGGGCCTCGTGGGCACGGTGCTCGGACTCATCTCGCTGCTCAAGGACCTGTCGCGCTTCGAGCAGCTCGGCCCCTCCATGGCGCTCGCGCTCTTGTGCACCCTGTACGGCCTGCTGCTCGCCAATGCCGTGTACCAGCCGCTCGGACGCGTCATCCACTCGCACATGACGGTGGCGGTGGAGGAGGCGCGGCTCATCACCCGCGCGCTCGTGCTCATCCGCGAGGACAAGCCGCTCGCGGACGTGCGCAAGCTCTTCGAGCTGTCCGGCACCTCGCCCCATGGCGCGGGCGCCCCGGCCGCCGAGATCGCCACCGGAACGGCGGGTGAGCCGTGAAGGAGGATCCAGAGCTGCAAGAGATGCTGCGAGGCGGCCAGGAGGACGAGCTGTGGCTCATCAGCTACGCGGACCTGCTGACGCTGCTCATCGGCTTCTTCGTGCTGCTGCTCGCCGTGTCGCCGCCGAAGATGGCGCAGTTCGAGCGCATGGCGGCCTCGCTCTCGGGCGAGGCGCCCCCCCTGGAGGAGCTCAAGGACAAGGTGGACACCTTCATCACCCAGGAGGGGTTGCAGCAGAAGGTGCTCACCCGCCAGGAGACGGACGGGCTGGCCATCGAGTTCAAGGACGCGCTCCTGTTCGACTCGGGCTCGGCGGACATCCGCGCCGAGGGCAACGCGGCGATCACCTCGATCGCCCGGATGCTACAGACGCTGCCCTCTCGTGGGCTCGTCATCGAGGGGTACACCGATGACGTGCCCATCCGCACCGCCCGCTTCGCCTCCAACTGGGAGCTGTCCTCGCAGCGCGCCATCAACGTGCGCACCGCCCTCGAGCAGAGCGGTGTGGGCCGTGAGCGGATGTCGGTGCGGGGCTTCGCCGATACCCGCCGCGTCGACGTCCCGGGCTCGCCCGAGGAACAACGCGCCGCCAACCGCCGGGTCGTCATCCGGGTGGAATAGCCAATGACTCGCCTGTCACGACATCTTCTGCCGCTGCTTCCCGTCCTGGCCTGGGCGGGCATTGCCCCGGCCGCGCCCTCCACGCCCCAGGCCCGCCTGCGCGCGGAGTCCGAGGAGCGGGCTCGCACGGAGATCACCGATTTGTTGCGCACCCTCTGCCCCGAGCAATGCGTGCTCGTGTCGGTGGAGGCCCGCGTCGAGGAGGAGGCCGTGGGCGGCGCGGCTCCGGGCTTCGAGAGCCTGTCGACGAGCGCGAGCCTGCCTACCCTGCGCTCGGTGAGCGCGCGCGTGCTGACGGACAGCCAGCTACCGGGCCCCTTCCGCACCCGGCTCAAGGACCTGGTGGCCCAGCGTCTCAAGACGGTGAGCGCCCAGCCCACGGTCGAGATGGAATCCGTGGCCTTCCCGCCACGCAACGCCCCCCACCTGGAGGCGCCCCCCCGCGAGGCGAAGCCGCCCCCGCCCTCGGCCACGCCCACCCCTCCACCCGAAAACGAGCCAGAGCCCAAGCCCGAGGTGCCCCTGAGCCAGCGCGCCGAGGAGCGACTGCTGGAGGCGGCCCCCTTGCTGGCGGTGGCGGCGCTGCTCGCGCTGACGGTGCTGGTGCTGGGCGTGCTGCTCGTGGTGGCCACCCGCCGCGCGTCGCCGCCCCCGGGCCTGGAGTATGGGCCGGAGCTGCCCCTGCCTCCCCTCGAGCCCGCGCCCGCGGCCCCTCCCGCCCCCACCGAGTACCCGTCCCAACGGGCCGGGCGGCTGGAGCGGACGCTGCGCGAGGAGCGCTCGGTGCGCAACGCCGTGGTGCGCGAGGCGCTCGCGCGGGGCGAGCTGCGGCAGGTGGCGCTGTGGACCCGGGAGATGGGGGAGTTCCTCCTGGAGGACCTGAGAGGAGACCCCGCTCTGTCCGCGTCGCTGGTGGGACTCGCCGCCGAGCTGGGGCGCGTGCCCTCCGTGGACGAGGGAGCACGGGCCTCCGCGCTGTACGACCTGGAGGGGCGGACCATCGCCTCGCGGCTGACCCAGGCGGAAGGCTCGGTGGAGATGGCCTTCGCCTTCCTGGAGGGGGTGCGGCCCGAACGCTTCGCGAGCGCGTGCCTGGGCCTGGCGCCGGGAGCCCGGGAGGTGGCGCTGCGCTTCGCGCCCTCCGCGCTGCGCTCGACGGCCCTGCAGTCCCTGAACTCCGCCCAGCGACGGGAGCTCGCGCTGGGCCTCGCCCGCCAGCCCGAGCTGAGCACGCGCTACGCCCTGGCGGTGGCGGACGAGCTGCGCACCCAGCTCGCCGAGAGCACGGGAGGCGTCTCCCAGCTCGAGCGCGTCCTGGGCGAGGTGCTCGACACGCTGTCCATGGCCGATCAGGACCGGCTCGTCGAGCGGCTGCGGCAGGAAGGCTCGGAGAAGCTGGCCTCGTCCCTGGTCACCGAGTCCACCCTGGTGAACGCGCCGGTGGAGGTGCTCGGTGCGGCCCTGCTGCGCCTGCCCGCGGCCCAGGTCGTCACCTATCTGAGTGGGGCCGAGGGCTCGTTGCGTGAACAACTGTTGAATGCCTGCCCCGCCTCGCTCCAGCGCGAATTGCGCGAGGAGCTGGGAATGCGCGGCGGGGGACGTCCAGAGGAGTTCACTGGCGCCAGAAGAGAGCTGCTTGCCTGTGTGAAGGATGAGATGATTCGCAGGGGATTGAGCACATCGCAGAATGGCGCGCGCGCCGGGCGCGCCAATTGAGGGGATAGTTCATGCGCGCGTTGGGGCTGATTCTTGTCGCCACCCTGGGCAGCGGCTGCATCATCGAGCCACCGGATCTGATCCGCTTGGACGGAGGAGATGAGTGGCCCGATGGGGGCAAACGTCCGACATCGGACGGCGGCTTCGACATCGAATGGGACGGCGGTCTCGGAGGCGGAGGTGGCGGCTGGGACGGCGGAGCCTGGGACGCGGGCTCTGGGCCACGGGGGAACTTCCCGGGTGGCGGCGCGAACGGAGACCGTGGAACGGGCGTACTCTGGCTGGTGCGCATCGACCGGAGCACGGCGAATCTGGCCGCCTCGTATGGCTCGCTCATCGAGACGATGACCCAGCAGCTCATCGCCCAGGGCTTCGACATCCGGAGAACGGCCGTGGGCTCGCTCTATGAGCCGAGGCTGTTGTCGGGCAACGAGAGCGCGACTCCATCCGCCGCGAGCGTGCAGTCCCTGCTGGAGAGCGCGGCCACCTACAGCGGCACGACTCCCACCGGCTGCAGCAGCCAGCACCTGCTGTCGCTCACGGTCCGGCTCAGCGAGGCCACGGTGGCATCGTCTGGCTCCCGTCCCTTCGCGGACCCGCTCGGCGCCCTGCTCGTGGTGATGATCGACCATGGGAGCCATCCGCAAGACTACGGCCCCGGTTGTGACCCGGCCGAGAAGACCCCGGCGGAGCGGTTCGGCGTCGAGCACATGCCCTGGCTCAACATCGGCAGTCCCCCGACCTCCGCCTGGCGCATCCCCCGATCCCAGACGCGCTTCCTCTTCGTCTCCACGTCGGAGAACGAGAGCTACGCGCAGTTGCGTGAGCGCTGCGCGAGAATGAGCACCTTCCCGCGGACCGCGCTCGATGCCATCAGCCCCTCGGAGCACCCCTTCTACGAGCCCTTCAGCGTCGGGCTGAACGGCTTCCAGCCCGGACTGGGGACGCGGATCGACCTGTGCCAGGCCGTGGCGCAGGACTGGGCGGGCTTCTCGCGCGGCTTCGCGAGGAACTGGGCCCAACTGCTGAGCCTGCCCGCCGACCAGAGATGAGGGCACGGGGCGCACCGCGAAGGGCCGGGCCGGTGGCGGGGGGAGTCCGCACCGCCTGGCGTCCGCGCGGAGCGCCCCGAGTCGTGGCCGCACGTGGGGCCAGGAGGCGCCCGACCGCCGCGTCCCGGCCCGCGCGGCGCTGGAGGTGGGGCCTCGCGGCGCTGCTCCTACTGTTCATGCTCTTCTGGCTGTGGCCCTCCACTCCCGAGCCCGTGCCCCCACCCGTGGCCGTGCCCGAGGCACCACCGCCGCCCCCCGTCGTCACGCGACCGGTGGTGAAGAAGAAGGTGGCACCCAAGCCCTCCCCTCCCCCCCCGGCGGCGCCCATGTCCTCGCAGCGGGCGCTGCTGCGCCGGGCCATGGAGGCGCGAGCCCCGGACCTGCGCGCCTGCGCCCTGCCCCCCGGAGCGCCCACGACGCTGGGAGCGAGGATTCGCGTGGCGCGCGGGGGAGCCACGAAGTCGGTCGCCTTCGCGTCCGGACAGCGCCTGCCCCGGGAGCTGGCCGAGTGCCTTCGCCAGCGCCTGCTCCAGTGGGAGTTCTCGGACGTGGGACTGAGCTCGGACGTGGAGATCTTCGTCGACTTCGCGCTCGGCGGATGAAACGAAAAACGCGCGTGGACCCCAGAGGCCCACGCGCGTTCATGCTCCGGATGCGCTCAGGCGCGCGACGTCAGACGGCCGCCTTGAGGCGGGTGCTGGCGGCCACCGGCGCCGGCGCCGGCGCCGACGCGGAGAGGCCCACGAAAGCGCGCAGGGCATCCTTCTTGTCGATGCGCTCCCAGGTGAACTCCTTCTCCGCGCGGCCGAAGTGACCGTACGCGGCGGTCTTCTGGTAGATGGGGCGCAGCAGATCCAGGTGCTCGGTAATCTCGCGCGGCTTGAGGCCAAACGTCTGCTTGATGGCGGCGACGATCTTCTCCTCGGGCACGGCGGCCGTGCCGAAGGTCTCCACCAGGACGCTCACGGGGTCGGCCACGCCGATGGCGTAGGAGACCTGCACCTCGCAGCGGCGCGCGAGTCCCGCGGCCACCACGTTCTTGGCGATGTAGCGGCCCATGTACGCGGCCGAGCGATCCACCTTGGACGGATCCTTGCCCGAGAAGGCACCGCCACCGTGACGGCCCATGCCGCCGTAGGTGTCCACGATGATCTTCCGGCCCGTCACGCCCGAGTCGCCCATGGGGCCGCCGATGACGAAGCGCCCGGTGGGGTTGATGTAGATCTTCGTCTTGGCGTCGATGAGCTTCTTGGGCAGGGCCTTGGCGATGACGTCCTCGCGGATGGCCTCGTGGATCTTCTTGTTGGAGATGTCGTCCGAGTGCTGCGTGGACAGCACCACCGCGTCGATGCGCACGGGACGGCCGCCCCGGTACTCGACGGTGACCTGGCTCTTGCCGTCCGGACGCAGCCAGTCGTGCGTCTTGCGGCGCACGTCCGCCAGGCGCCTGGTGAGCGCGTGGGCGTAGTGGATGGGGGCCGGCATGAACTCCGGCGTCTCGTCACAGGCGAAGCCAAACATCATGCCCTGGTCGCCCGCGCCCTGCTCCTTCTTGTTGTCCACGCCGCGCGCGATGTCCTGGCTCTGGCCCTCGATGGCCACCATGACGCCGCAGGTGTTGCCGTCATAGCCCATGGAGCTGTCCGTGTAGCCGATGCGGCAGATGGTGCTGCGGACGATCTTCGGGATGTCGACGTAACAGTTGGTGGTCACCTCACCAGCGACGATCGCCAGACCCGTCTTCACCAGGGTCTCCACGGCCACGCGGCCCTGGGGATCCTTGGAGAGGATGGCGTCCAGCACCCCGTCGGAGATCTGATCGGCGATCTTGTCCGGGTGCCCTTCAGTGACGGATTCGGAGGTGAACAGGTAGTCAGTCGGCATGAGTTCTTCTTGGGGGTTGACGGGCAGGCGAATCGAGGAAGCGGGTCACAGTAGACTTGGGGATTCAGGAGAGTCAAACCCGGAACCACTCCTGGAAAATTCACCCACCGCTGCCACCGGCCAGGCGGGCCCCCGGCTGTGTCCACCGGCAGAAAGCCTTCTGAATTTCACCCCCGGCCTTCCGTTCCTCTCTGGGCTAGTAGAGACCGCTCCTCAACCTGAAGGAACCTCATGAACACTCGACTTCGCTCCCTGACCCTCCTGGCCTCTCTCGTGCTCTGCATGCCCGCGCTCGCCGCGGAGTCCAACGAGGCCGCGGCCAAGCCCGTGAAGACGGTCGTCCAGTCCGTGCGCCTGAGCAAGGACGACCTGGCGCTCAAGCAGTTGGCCGACGAGGAGATGGGCCGCTTCCTGCTCGGCGAGGACTGGGCCAAGGGCACCGACGCCCAGCGCAAGGAATTCACCAGGCTCTTCCACAGCCTCTTCGCGAAGATCGCCTTCCCCAAGGTGCGCGAGAACTTCAAGAACCTGCAATCCATCACCTACGACCCGCCCTCGGTGGAAGGGAACAAGGGCAACGTGGGCTCGCTCGTCATCATCAACCACCCGATGAAGAAGCAGGAGATGAAGCTGAAGTACGCGGTGGTGAAGGACTCGAACGCCTGGAAGGTGCTCGACGTGTTCGTGCTCGGCGACTCCATGCTCACCGGTATCCGCGATGACCAGGTGCGCCCCATCTTCCAGCAGGGGGGTTGGGAGCACCTGCTCGACATGATGCGCAAGAAGGACGCGGAACTGTCCAAGAAGTAGCAGTCGTGGTCTTGCCGCGGGGGCCCGGGTTTATTCCCATCGGGAGGCTCGGGCCCCAGGGCACCCCGGAGAGCGGCTGGACGGGCGATGAGGACCCTCGCCGCGCTTCTGGTGGGGGCGGTTCTCCGCTAGGGTCCGCGGCCGCATGAGTGACTCGATCCACAAGCCGCCGCGCCTCGCCCTCGCCTATGCCAGCCTGCTGGTCCGCAGGCCCGGGCTCGTTCTCCTGGTCATCGCCGCGTTGTTCGCCGTGTGCCTGTGGGGAACCACGAAGCTGACCATCAACTCCAACCAGCTCGACCTCATCGACCAGGGCCTGCCCGAGGTCAAGGAGGTCAAGCGCATCATCGACATGATCGGTGGCAGCGGCCACCTGATGCTCGCGCTGCGCGGAGACGACGAGGCCACGCTCAAGAAGGTCGCGGACGACCTCGGCGCCCAGTTGCTGGCGGACAAGCAGAACGTGCGCTCCGTCACCTGGAAGCTGCCCGTGGAGTTCATCCAGCAGAACATGGCCCTGTTCATCAAGACGGAGGACCTGGTCGAGGGCAAGCGCCGCATCATGGCCTTCCTCAAGGATCAGATCCGCCGCGCCAACCCCTTCTTCATCGAGATCCAGAAGACCGAGCCGGTGAAGCTCGACATGACGGACCTCCTGAACAAGTACGGCAGCGTCGGCAAGAAGAGCATCCGGGATGACTACAACATCTCGAACGACAAGAAGATGATCATGATGCTCATCAAGCCGATGTGGGACTCCAACGAGCTGGGCAAGTCCCGGGCGTACATCGAGGAGCTGCGCCAGAAGCTCACGGCCTACTCGAGCCTGCCCGAGTCCGGCGGGGTGAAGCTCGTGGAGGACTACGAGCTGATGGGCAACAAGCAGACCGTGGCCTATGGCTTCACGGGCTCCTACAAGACGGCGGTGGACGACTCGTACGCCATCGAGGAGTCGCTCCAGCCGGTGACGCTGCTGGCGTTCGCGGCCATCTTCATCATCACCATCTTCGCCTTCCGCAAGTGGGTGCCCACCATCATCGTGGCGAGCGGCACGGTGGTCGGCACCATCATCACCATGGGCTTCACCTACGTGACCGTGGGCGAGCTGAACATGATCACCAGCATCCTCGGTGGCTTGCTCATGGGCTTCGGCATCGACTACGGCATCCACTTCATCTTCCGCACCCGGCTGGAGCTGGGCCAGGGCAAGCGGTACGACCAGGCCATCCGCGACGCGGTGGTGAACGCGGGCCGGCCCGCCCTGGTGGCCGCGGTGGTGACGTCCGGCTCGTTCTTCGTGCTCATGGTCAGCGAGTTCCGCGGCTTCAGCCAGTTCGGCTTCCTGGCCGGCTGCGGCACCTTCATCATCGGCGTGCTGCTCTTCGCATGGAGCCCCGCGCTGCTGTCCATCGCGGGCCGCATCAACCCCGAGCTGCCGCGCAAGCTCATCGGCGAGATGAAGCCCCCGGCGCTCAACAGCAAGTCGGGCCAGGAGCTGCGCGTGCCCAAGCCGGGGCTGGTGCTCGGCGTGAGCACCGTCGTCGTGCTCGCCCTGTGCGCCTGCGCCATCAACTGGACGAGCGAGGAGATCCCCCTGGACCGCTCCACCACCCTGTGGGAGCGCGTCAAGGGAGGCGTGCGCTTCAACTACAACAGCCGCGCGCTCATCCCCGAGGGCCAGCCGTCGGTGCGGCTGCAGGATGAGATCACCAGGCGCTTCAACATCTCCGCGGACCCCATCGCCGTCTATTCCAAGACGCTGGAGGAGGCGAAGGCCATCTACGAGGAGCTCACCCAGCACCCGGACAAGTACAACACCGTGGATCAGGTGGTGAGCATCTACACCTTCGTTCCGCCGCCCGAGACGGCGGCCGCCAACGCGAAGATCCTCCAGGAGTGGAAGGAAGAGCTCAAGGACATCGACGTGAACGCGCTGCCGCCCGAGACCCAGGACAAGGCGGCGCTGTTCATGAAGATGCTCGAGGCCCGGCCCTTCGACGTGCACGGCGTGCCGGCCAACTACCGCGAGCAGTTCATCCACCTGCCGGAGACGAAGCCGGAGAACCACGGCTACCTCACCTTCATCTACCCGGCCGTGGACCTGTGGGACGGCAAGAAGATGCTCGACTTCGCGGACCAGACGAGCTCCATCCCCACGCCTGAAATCAAGGACGCGTCGGGCAAGGTGATCGCCCCGGCGCAGATCCACCGGGCCGCGGGGGCGGCGCCGCTGTTCGCGCGGCTGGCGCGCATCGTGCTCGCGGACGGCAAGCTGGCGGTGTTCCTGGTGACGCTGTGGATTCTGTTCATGCACTTCCTGGACTTCCGCAGCGTGTCGCTGGCACTCGCCTCGGTCATCCCGCTCACGGTGGGTCTGGCGATGATGCTCGGCATCATGTCGCTGGCGGACATCCACCTGAACTTCATGAACATCATCATCCTGCCCATCCTCCTGGGCTTCGGGGTGAGCCACGGCCTGTACCTGCTGCACCGCTTCCTCGAGGGCACCTCCCCCATGGTGGCCCTGCGCAGCGTGGGCGCCGCCGTGGCCTCGTCCACGCTGACGACGGCCGCGGGCTTCGCCGCCCTGCTCGTCGCCAGCCACAACGGCCTGAAGTCCATGGGGCTCGTGGCGTGCATCGGCCTCATCACCACGCTCATCGTGTCCTTCACGGTGCTCGCCGCGGTGATGCAGGTGATGTGGGATCGCCGCGCGGGTCAGCGCGCCGCGAGTGCTTCCGCTCCGGGCGCCCCCAGCGCTCCGTCCACCGACAAGTCGGACACGCCGGAGCACGCCGCCTGAGAAACCCGGTGGTGGAGCCGGAAGCACCTGTCCGGATCCACCCGTTCCGCCCCGGAACTCAGCTCCGGGACGCCGGCCCGGTGGCCTTGCGCCAGGCGCCGATGATGTGATCGATGACCGACTGGAGCCCCACCCCCTTGGTCACCTGGGTGAAGACGAAGGGCCCGTCGCCGCGCATCTTCCGGGCATCACGCTCCATGACGGCCAGATCCGCGCCCACGTGCGGCGCGAGGTCCGTCTTGTTGATGATGAGCAGGTCCGACTGGGTGATGCCCGGCCCGCCCTTGCGCGGCACCTTGTCCCCACCCGCCACGTCGATGACGTAGAGGGTGTAGTCGGCCAGCTCCCGGCTGTACTGCGCCGCCAGGTTGTCGCCACCGCTCTCCACGATGAGCAGCTCCGGCTTGAGCTCCTCCATCAGCTCTTCCAGGGCGAGCAGGTTGTGGCTGATGTCCTCGCGGATGGCCGCGTGGGGGCAGCCGCCCGTCTCCACCGCCTTGATGCGCTCGGGCGACAGGGCCTGGTTGCGCACGAGGAACTCGGCGTCCTCCTTGGTGAAGATGTCGTTGGTCACCACGCCCAGGCGGTAGTTGTCGCGCAGCGCCCGGCACAGGGCCAGCACCAGCGCCGTCTTGCCACTGCCCACCGGCCCGCCAATGCCGATGGTGAAGGAGCGCTGGGCGAAGTCGGCGCGGTGGGGCTTCTCGCGTTCGTGGAAGTGCCCGGGATGGTCCCACTCCTCGTGCGTGTGGTCAGCGTCGTCCTGGCCGTGGCCACGGTGTTCGTCGTCGTGCATGGATCACCTCAAGAGAGAAAGAGCCGCGAGTACAACCGGTCATGCGTGGAGCCGAGCAGGTCCAACAACGGTGACGTCTGGGCGAGCGCCTCCAGGCCCAGTCCGCCACAGGTAGCGAGCACCTCGTCGAGCAGTGGGGTGAGCTGGTGCTGAAGCTGGTGGGACTCGTGCGTGCCGACGATTCCCATGCGCACCGCCGCCGACAGCGCGCCGCGGAGCGACAGGGACAGCAGGAGCTGCTGGGCCTCGAGCAGCTCCACCTCCAGCACGCGCAGCACCGCGCCGAAGAGGGGCGCGTGGTGGAAGCGCACCCCGGCCTCGCGCGCGGCATGGCGCAGGGGCCCGACCTGCTCGGGGAAGATGCGCGCGCAGGTGTCCAGGAAGGCCCGGCCCTGGGTGCGGCTCGCCCGGTTGGCCACGTGGTTGGTGAGGAACGCCTCCACCCGCGCGTCCACCACCGCCACCTGGGAGGGCTCGCGGTGGGCGGCGCCCAGCGCGGGCAGGGCGCCATGCCCCACCTGCCAGAGCAGCTCCCGCGCGAAGCGCTCCAGCCCCTCGCGGCCGCGCACCTCGCCGTGCTGCACCGCCGCCTCCAGTCCCCCCGAGTGCGCGAAGCCCCCGGTGGGAAAGCCCGAGTCCGCCAGCTGCAACACCCTCCAGGAAGAGCCCATGGTGCGAGTCTCAAAACAGCGAGTAGCGCTGCGCGAGCGGCAGCCGGACGGCGGGCTCGCACACGAGCAGCTCCCCATCCGCGCGCACCTCGTACGTCTCCGAGTCCACGGTGATGCGGGGCAGCGCGTCGTTGAGCTTCATGTCCCGCTTGCCGATGCCCCGACAGCGGCGCACCGCGGCGAGCTGTTTCGTCAGCCCGAGCCCCCGCACCGTGCCCTCGGCCAGCGCGCGCGCCGACACGAAGGCGAGGCTCGTGGAGCCCGTCGCCCGGCCTCGTGCGCCGAACATGGGGCGCATGAAGTAGGGCTGCGGCGTGGGGATGGACGCGCCCGCGTCTCCCATCTGCGACCAGGCGATGAAGCCGCCCTTGATGACCAGCTCCGGACGCAGGCCGAAGAAGGCCGGGCGCCAGAGCACCAGGTCCGCGAGCTTGCCCGGCTCCACCGAGCCCAGCTCGTGCGCCATGCCGTGGGCGATGGCCGGGTTGATGGTGTACTTGGCCACGTAGCGGCGGATGCGCACGTTGTCGTTGTCGCCCTGCTCCTCGCGCAGGCGCCCGCGCTGCTCGCGCATCTTGTGCGCCGTCTGCCACGTGCGGGTGATGACCTCGCCCACCCGGCCCATGGCCTGGCTGTCCGAGGACATCATGCTGATGGCGCCCAGGTCGTGCAGCACGTCCTCGGCGGCGATCGTCGAGCCCCGGATGCGGCTCTCCGCGAAGGCCACGTCCTCGGGAATCTCCCGGTCCAGGTGGTGACACACCATGAGCATGTCCAGGTGCTCATCCAACGTGTTCACCGTATACGGACGCGTGGGGTTGGTGGAACTGGGCAGCACGTTGGGCTCGCCGCACACGCGGATGATGTCCGGAGCGTGTCCGCCGCCCGCGCCCTCCGAGTGGTAGGTATGGATGGTGCGGCCCTTGAAGGCGGCGATCGAGTCATCCACGAAGCCCGACTCGTTGAGCGTGTCCGTGTGGATGGTGATCTGCACGTCTTCGCCCTCGGCCATCGACAGACAGGTGTCGATGGTGGCTGGCGTGGTGCCCCAGTCCTCGTGCAGCTTGAGACCGATGGCCCCGGCGGCGATCTGCTCCAGCAGTCCCTCGGGGCGCGAGCTGTTGCCCTTGCCGGTGAGGCCGATGTTGAGGGGAAGGGTGTCACAGGACTCCAGCATGCGCCGCAGGTACCAGGAGCCCGGGGTGCACGTGGTGGCGTTGGTGCCCGTGGCGGGGCCCGTGCCACCGCCCACCCAGGTGGTGATGCCGCTGGCGATGGCCTCGTCCGCCTGCTGGGGGCAGATGAAGTGGATGTGCGAGTCGAAGCCGCCCGCGGTGACGATGAGCCCCTCGCCGGCGATGGCCTCGGTGGTGACGCCCACCACCATGCCCGGCGTCACCCCGGCCATGAGGTCCGGGTTGCCCGCCTTGCCGATGCCGGCGATGCGCCCCGCCTTGATGCCGATGTCCGCCTTGTAGATGCCCGTCCAGTCGATGATGAGCGCGTTGGTGATGACGCAGTCGAGCGCCTCGGCGTCACTCGCGCCCGCCTTCTGACCCATGCCGTCGCGCAGCACCTTGCCGCCGCCGAACTTGCACTCGTCCCCGTAGACGGTGTGGTCGCGCTCCACCTGCGCCACCAGCCCCGTGTCACCCAGGCGGACCCGGTCTCCCGTCGTGGGACCGAACATGTCCGCGTAGTGACGGCGATCCATCTTCCGGCTCATGCGCCCTCCTTGTGTCCGAACCCACGCGCGGCCACCTCGGCCAGGGCGCGCTCCTTGTTCTCCGGCGTCATCGGCCCGGAACTCAACGCATTGCCACCGCGCACCACCTGCGCTCCCGCGATGGTCACCAGCGACACCTTCTTGGGGTCTCCCGGCTCGAAGCGCACCGCCGTGCCCGCGGGGATGTTCAGCCGCCGCCCATAGGCCTGGGTGCGGTCGAAGACGAGCGCCCGGTTCGTCTCGAAGAACGGGTAGTGGCTGCCCACCTGGATGGGACGGTCTCCCTTGTTGACGACCTCCAGGGTGACCGCGTCGCGGCCCTCGTTGAGCACCAGCTCGCCCGGCTGCACGATCACCTCACCGGGCCGCTGCTCCGCGGCTGTCGCGTCCGCCGCGCGCGAGAAGCGCTCCAGCGAGGGGACCGGCAGGAAGCTGCCGTAGAGGGCCAGGGACAGGTCTCCGTGCTCGGCCTCGATGGGGTGGTGCACCGTCACCAGCTTCGAGCCGTCCGGAAAGGTGCCCTCCACCTGCACCTCCGCCACCATCTCCGGCACGCCCTCCATCACCTGCGCGCGGCCCAGGAGCTTGCGCCCCAGGTCCATCAGCTCGGCGACGCTCCGGCCATCGCGGATGAATTCGAGCAGCTGCGTGGCGATGAGCGCCACGGACTCGGGGTAACTGAGCCGCAAGCCCCGCGCCAGACGCTTCTGGGCCAGGAAGCCCGCGCCGTGCAGCAGCAGCTTGTCGATCTCACGCGGCGACAAATGCATGCGTTCCTCCGAACAGGTGGCCCCGGAGTGAAAACCGGGACGACCCACGGACCCTACCGCGACGCGTCATGCGCGGCCAGGGGGAGGTGGAGACTCAGGCCCGCCGTGCCCAGGGATCGTCTCCCAGGAGCGAGGGAAGGAAGCCCAGCCACTCCCGCGTCTGCTGGAGCAGGGCCTCCGCGAAGGTGGCCGCCGCGCGGAGGATGATTCCGTCGGGCCCGAGGGGGCTGGTGGAGCAGATGAGCCCGGCGCGAGGGATGACGGGAAGGGCGCCCACCCGGGCGGCGAGCGCCTCGCGGGCGGAGGCGAGCGCGGGGCCGATGAGCAGCACGGTGCCGAGCGCGTCGAAGCGGCCGAGCCGCTCGGGGAGGTGGCCGTGACGGGGCTCGAGCAACCAGCGCTCGTCGAGCAGCACGCGGCCCTGTTGCCGGACACGAAGCGAGGAGGAGAACGAGGCGCAGGCCCAGCGCTCACCGTTGGCGCTGCGTCCGGCGTTGACGAGGTCCATCAGCACGAGCGAGGCGTCCGGAGCGAGCTGGATGTCCTGGCGCTGGGTGTAGCGGGCGTCCGTGAAACACACGGTGGGGTCGGGCACCAGCGCGAGCAGAGCACCCTCTCCCACCCGGGCCTCCAGCTCGTTGCGGCAGCCGCGCGGCGAGCGGTAGACGCGGGTGAACCCCTGGCTCGACAGCAGCGCCGAGGCGCCGGAGGCGACCTCCAGGTCCATGTGGAGGTGGTCGCCATCCACGAGTCCTCCGCCGAGCGAGCTGGTGTAGACCCAGGCGGCATGCCCATGGTTGCGCGGTGTCAGCAGGCGCAGCGGACTGTGCGCGAGCGCGGTGCGCACCACGGTGCGGGGGCCCACGCGCTCGAAGGCGAGCCGCGCGCTCCCCTCTCGCCGGGCGGCAACAACAGGAGGAGTCTGCTCACGGGGCATGACGAGACGGGTCATATCCCGCAGTCTATCCTGGCTCCTCGCCGAACTCCTCCCGCGGTTCGCGGGTCAGGGCACGGTGTAGAGGCCGACCACGCTTGGATCGAGCGTGGAGCTGACGAGGCGAAGGCCGGTGGCGGTGCTGACGCTCGTGGGGTTGGTGACGCCCAGATCCGCCAGCGAGAACGTGACCGCGCCCAGCTTCGACTGCACCGAGCCCGGGGGACTGCCGGTGACGCTCGCGACGCCGCCCGTGTAGTTGATCGTCGCCAGCGCGTTCGACGTGTTGCCCGCGGCCGAGGCCGTGAACTGACTCGCGAGCAGGGAGAGCGAGAACGAGCCAACCCGATTGTTCGACGCATCGATCAGCGTGACGACGGTGTCATCGCCCATCGTTCCGGAGGTGAGGGCGGTCTCGACGATGAAGAAGCGGGTCTTCGCGGTGAAGGCCGTGCCGAACTGGAAGTTGCCCGTGCCCAGGTTGTTCGCGCCGTCATTCACGGTGAGGCCCGAGGCGGCCGTATTGGCATTCGTGGGCGTCGAGCCCCGCGAGTTGGGCGTGTTGGTCCCCGTGATGCCACTGGCCGTCGCGCCGAGGAGGTTCGTGAAGGTGCCCTCCGACGTGGTGAGGGAGCTCAACTGCGCATTGCCGGTGAGGTTCGCCGGGGTACCGGTCGTCACCGAGCCCGTGAAGCTCGCACGGGTGGCGGGCAGGGGAATGGAGACCCCGCTCGGATCGGGCAACGTGGCGCTCTCGTAGGCGATGCGGTTGAGGTTGGAGGCATCGGTCGCGCCAATGCCCAGCTCGGCCGCCGCGCTGCCCGCGCCGACGGACAGGTTGCGGGGGTCGGCCCCGGTGATCTTCGCGTACAGCACCGCCGCCGAGAGATAGCTGCCGTACTTGCTCGCATGGCGGTTGTCCGAGGTGCTCCAGAGCTTGAAGGTCCCCGCGGAGGTTCCATTGGAGGGATCCGCCAGCCCCTGTTCGACCGCGCGCAGGAACCCGTCACCCACCCGGGCCACCCCCGTGAAGTCGAAATCGTCATAGGCCTTGAAGTACGCGGTGCGCAGATCGCTCTGCATTGCTTGCAGGCCCGCGGTGCCGCTCGTGTAGCCCTGGGCCGAGACCGACGCGGGCGATGCCCAGGTCTCGTACAGGAACACACGGGCCGCCGGGTTGGCCGTCAACACGAGATTGCGCAGGTTGTTGGCGCCGGTGAAGAAGTCCGTGGGATTGCCCCCCCGGGCCGTGGGCAGGGGACGCGTGCTGTTCTCCTGCAGGACGACGGTGTCCCAGGCACGGCCGATGATCGCGGCCTTCGTGGCGTAGTGCCCACTGAGGGTCTCTCCGCTGACCGTCTCGAGGGTGACGTCATAGGCCAGACCGGCCTGCACGGTCAGCTTCTTGAAGATGCCCGGCACACCGCCCTGCCCCGAGTTGTTGGCATCGGTGATCGCGCCCTTGTTGTACGAGTAGACCGGCTCCTCGTGGCCGTGGGTGAAGCTGTTGCCGACGAAGAGGATGCTGCCCTGGGCTCCGGCTGCCGCCTCCTGGGTGCCCATCACCTCGTCCTGCTCCCACTCCGGGGCCCCAGCGCAACCGACACTGGCCGCGAGGAGCGACATGGCCGCGAGCCCCAGGACATGCGTGCGGCGGGGGTGAATCACCAGGAACGACTCATCCGGTCGGGTGCGGCGCATGACGTTCTCCTCCTCGAGGCCACGAGCTCGTGACCATCACTTTCCTGGACGAGAACATCCATTTTTTCAAGGAAAACGAGAGAAACAGCCATTCCCTCATCCATCCTGGCGACGACGATGGCGGTCCTGGGCGTTCTGGCCGACGCCGCCGTCATCCAGAACATGGCCGAGTAGCCCACCCCCACCACGGTGCGGACATCACCCGCCTGACGCGGCAGCAGCCGAACCCTCGCGCGGGCATCGATGCGCAGCACCAGGCCGAGCAGCGCGACGCCCGCCGCCACCAGGCCCAGCGCCGTCCAGGGATGCCGGATGACGTCGGCCACGGCGATGGCGCCGACCCCGAGGGTGAGCACCGCGAGCTGCGTCCACGGAATGCCCGCGACGCCAGCGGGCCTGGCCGAGCCGCGCAGCAGCCAGAGCGCCGCCGCGCTGAAGGCCAGGGCCTGCACGGCGAACAGCCAGAACACGCCGCGCCAGGCGCCCGCTTCCGCGAAGAGCCCGCCGACCAGCGGCCCCAGCACCGTGGCGACACCCCACACGCCGGAAATGGACGCGAACACCCGGGCGAGGTGCCGCTCCGGGAACAGCAGGGCCACGGCCACCATGGAGAAGCCCGACACCCAACCACAGCTCATCCCCTGCACCACACGTCCCGCCAGGAAGAGCCACACATCGGGCGCCATCGCGCTCATGACGCAGCCAGCCATACAGACCAGCCCCGCCAACGCGCTGGCCCGGCGCAAGCCAAACAGCTCCGCGAGCCGCCCGGCGCTCGCGCCGGCCAGGATCGCGCCCACCAGGAACCCGGCCACCGACCAGCTGAAATAGGCATAGCCGCCGAGGTCCGCGCCCACGCTCGGCATGATGGTCGCGGTGACCAGCGCGTCGGCGGCGTTCAACCAGACGCCCAGGCAGATCAGCGCGAAACGTGGCAGACGCCCCTCGGCCAGCAGGTCGCCCCAGCCCTTCGAACCCAACCCCGCCTCGCGCATCGCGGCCATCTAGTCGAAGCCGTCCACCAGCGCGAGCCCGGTGTCGCTGACACGTTTCGGCGCGCTCGGCTCGCAATCCTTGACGCCTTGCGTTGAAATGAAGATGACAACGTTACGACGCGCCCGGCCATCCGGCGGACAGGGGAGAGACCGGCGGCAATCCTTGACGCCTTGCGTTGAAAGACTGGCCCCACGCAGGCGCTCCCAAAGCCTGTGAGGATAAGAAAAAAGGCCTATTGCCACGAGTCAGCAGACTTCCCACGACTGGCAAATGAAAGCGTTCTGATGTGCTCCCGCGTCAAACACGAGCATCTGCTCTGTTCATCCGCGGACAGGTTGCAATCAAAACGTTTTCATTGTATGAGCTTTTCCGCTTTTAATCGTTTTCCGCGACGGAATCGTATTCCTCGTTTTTTAGATTTACTGCAACATTTCATCAGGAGGGAACGCATGCAACAAACGCATTCCAACACCCGCAGCCAGGCGCTGAGGTCCCTACCATTCCTGCTGCTGGCACTCTGTGGAGGAGTCGCCTCCGCGGAAACGCATGTGGACAATCCGTTCGCGGGCGCGAGCGCATACATCAATCCCGACTACGCGGCGCAGGTCGACAGCTCGATCGCCAAGACGACCGACAGCACGCTGGCCGCGAAGATGCGCACGGTCAAAAAGTATCCGACCTCGGTCTGGCTGGACCGCATCGTGGCGATTCACGGCGGCAGCGCGAACGGCGGCCGCAAGAGCCTGCGTGACCACCTCGACCTGGCGCTGGCCCAGAAGAAGGCCGGCCAGCCCATCACCGCGAGCTTCGTCATCTACGACATGCCAGGGCGCGACTGCCATGCGCTGGCGTCCAACGGCGAGCTGCCGCTGACGGCGGAGGGCCTGCAGCGCTACAAGACGGAGTACATCGATCCCATCACGACCATCTTCGCCGATCCGAAGTACCAGGACGTCCGGATCGTCACGGCCCTCGAGCCGGACGGCCTGCCCAACCTGGTGACCAACCTGAGCGACCCGGCGTGCGCCCAGGCCCACTCCACCGGCATCTACGTGGCGGCCGCGCAGTACGCCATGAACAAGCTGCACGCCATCCCGAACGTCTACATCTACATGGACCTCGGCCACTCGGGGTGGCTGGGCTGGGACGACAACCGTCAGAAGACCATCGCGCTCTACACCTCCGTGGTGGGCGCGACGACGGCGGGGCTGTCCAGCGTGGATGGCTTCGTGACCAACACGGCCAACTACACGCCGCTCGCGGAGCCGAACCTGGTGGACCCGAACGTGACCGTGGGCGGGCAGCCGCTCCGGTCGGCGAAGTACTACGAGTGGAACCCCAACTTCGACGAGACCGACTTCGCGGCCTCCCTCTACACCGGCTTCACGTCCGCGGGCTGGCCGGCCAGCATCGGCTTCCTCATCGACACCTCGCGCAACGGCTGGGGTGGACCCAACCGGCCGACGGGCGCCTACGGCACCACGGTCGACACGTACGCCGACTCCGGCCGCATCGACCGGCGCGCCCACCGCGGCCTCTGGTGCAACCAGGCCGGGACTGGCATGGGGCAGCCGCCCCAGTCGACTCCGGCGGGCTATGGCGGTTCTCACCTGGATGCCTTCGTCTGGGTCAAGCCGCCGGGCGATTCGGACGGCGCGAGCAAGTACATCCCGAACAACGAGGGCAAGGGCGCCGACCCGATGTGCGACCCGGACTTCACCACGCAGTACACCACGAAGACCAACGCCCTGCCGAACGCGCCGCTGTCCGGCCACTGGTTCCACGAGCAGTTCACGATGCTGGTGCAGAACGCGTATCCGGCCATCCCGCAGACCGCCGGAGACAATGACCCGGCCCTTCCGCCCACGAGCCTGACGGCCACCCCGGGCAACAAGCAGGTGACGATCAGCTGGAGCGGTTCGCTCGGCGCGACGAGCTACACCGTCAAGCGGGGCAGCGCCAGCACCGGACCGTTCGCCACGGTGGCCTCCGTCACGGGGACGACCTACAGCAATACCGGACTGACCAATGGCACGACCTATTACTTCGTGGTCAGCGCGTCCAACGCCAACGGTGAGAGCGCCAACAGCAGCCCGGTCTCCGCGACTCCGGCCGAGCAGGTCCTGGCCGCGCCCTCCAGCCTGACCGCGACGGCGGCCGGCTCCAGCCAGATCTCCCTGAGCTGGACGGGCTCCGCCAACGCCACCGGCTACAACATCTATCGCTCCACCTCGCCGAGCGTGGCCATCACCGCGGCCAACCGGGTGGGCACCAGCTCCACCACCAGCTCCACCCAGACGGGCCTGCTGCCCAGCACGACCTACTACTACAAGGTGACGGCCTTCAACGCCGCCCTCGAGTCCGCCGGTTCCAACGAGGCCTCCGCCACGACGCAGGCCGCCAGCGTGGGCGCCTTCTCCGTCCTCTACCGCGACGGGAACAACAACTCCCCGATCACCAACCAGTTCCGCCCCCACCTCCGGGTGAAGAACGGCGGCACCACGTCGGTCAGCCTGGCGGACATCAAGGTCCGCTACTACATCTCGCTGGACGGCGCTGCCGCCCTCCAGATCAACTGCGATTGGGCCCTCCTGGGCTGCTCGAGCATGAGCTTCCAGTCCGGGCAGCTCTCCGCTCCGCGGCCTGGCGCCACCCACTACCTCGAGGTCAGCTTCCTCAGCGGCACCCTGGCGGCGGGCCAGGACACGGGTGACATCCAGCTGCGCGTGAACAACACGTCCTGGTCGAACTTCAACGAGGCGGATGACTACTCGTACAAGGCCGGGCAGACGGCCTATGGCGACAACAGCAACATCACCGTCTACCGCAACGGCACGCTGGCGGGTGGTCTCGAGCCGTAGCCAGTCGATTGTTTGAACTCGGAGCCCCCGGCCTTCCTCTGGCCGGGGGCTTCTTTTTTTTCGTGGCTCGAGCCCCCTTCACAACTCGTCTCATCGGACTGACACGATTCGTCTTGTGGCATCACATCCCTCATTTCAGTATTAATCCGGTTAATCTTGGGAAAACGTTTGACCTCGGATACGTCTCTTGTTAGAGATGAAGTCATTCCAGGGAGCGAATCCAGGGATTGAGTCATCTCGGACTGGGAAGGGTTTCCATGAACATTCATTTCAAGGGGATGTGCAGCCTGTCTATGGCCTTGGGTCTGGCGTTTTCCGCCATCCCCGCCACGGAGGCCCGGGCCGCCGGGGTCACCGACTACAACCTCACGGGGTTTTCCGCTGGCAACACCGGTGGAGGGGAGATCAGCGAGTCGGACACCGCCCGCTATAAGAAGGTCTACACCGCGACGGAGCTCGCCCAGGCCTTGAAGAAGGGCTCGGGCGTCAAGGTCGTGGAGATCATGAATGATCTCAACCTGGGCTGGAACGAGCTTCCCGCCGCGGCCAAGGTCTCTCCCTTCTCCGCCCACAATTCGGCGCTGACCCATCCCGTGCTCCTCCAGACGGGGGTCAGCAAGATCAACGTGGACAGCTTCAGCGGGCTGACCATCTTCTCCGCCAACGGCGCCAGGCTCAAGCACGTGGCCATCACGATCAAGCGCAGCTCGAACGTGATCATCCGGAACCTGGAGTTCGATGAGCTGTGGGAGTGGGACGAGAAGACCAAGGGCGACTACGACTCCAACGACTGGGATTACCTGACGCTGGAGGAGAGCAGCAAGGTCTGGATCGACCACTGCACCTTCAACAAGGCCTACGATGGCCTCGTCGACTCGAAGAAGGGCACCTCGGGCGTGACCATCTCCTGGTCCACGTTCAAGGGGGATGACGGCAGCGCGACCAGCTTCGTGGCCAGGCAGTTCGATGCGCTCGAGGCCAACAAGTCCGCCTACCCGATGTACAACTACCTGCGCGGCAGCTCGGTGGGTCTGAGCAGGCAGGACATCACCGCGATCGCGGGCTCGCAGAAGAAGGGCCACCTGGTCGGCTCGACGGAATTCGCCTCGGACAACCCGAACCTCTCCATCACGTTGCATCACAACTACTACAAGGACATCCAGGATCGCATGCCCCGCCTGCGGGGCGGCAACGCGCACGCCTACAACATCGTCATGGACAGCGCGGGAGCCTGGGCCGCCAAGAACAAGATCACCTCGGCCATGGCCACCGCCATCTCCTCCAAGGGCTACCACTTCACCGTGACGAGCAACGGTGCGATCTCCACCGAGAGCGGCGCCGTCCTGGTCGAGAAGTCGCACATCATCGACATCCAGTACCCGGTGCGCAACAACCAGACGGATCCCGAGGATGCAAGCTATACGGGGAAGATCCGCGCCGTCGACACGATCGACTCCCTGAATGGGGTGGTCTTCCGGGGAAACAGCGACTCCTCCGGCAGCTCGCTCGGCCCGGTGCCCGCTGACGTGAAGGCCTTCTCCTGGAATGGCTTCTCCACCCTGCCCTACAGCTATACGCCGGAGGATCCGTCGACCCTCAAGAGCCGGCTGACGGCCGCCGATGGAGCGGGCGCTGGGAAGCTCACCTGGGCGAAGAGCCAGTGGCTGAAGACCAGCTACTGACGCGAAGCTCGCGCGGAAGCTGGCTGCTCTGAAGTTCCCGGGGGCGAGGAGGCCACGAGACGGTCCTCCTCACATCACCCCCGGAACTCTTCTCATTTCTCGATATTCAGTCATTGCGGCCCTTCCTCTTCTGGCCTTGCATTCGAAGCGCCCGTGCGGCATCTGCGTGCTCCATTCCTTCTCTGACTGGAGAGCACGTCCATGCCCATGCCTTCGTTGAAACGCCTTCTGCCAGGATTGGCACTGACCGTGTTTGGCATCGCTGGCGCCGCGCAGGCCCAGAACCATCCGTTCGGCAGCCACCATCAGACCTATAACGCATCGACCTTGAGCGTTTCGGCCGGCACGGCCGCGGCCGACAGCGCGACGGCTGACTTCTATTGGAAGTGGAAGAGCCGCTACGTCGTCGCCGGGTGCCACGCGGGCGACTACCGCATCAAGGCCAGCACGGGTGACGGCGCCTATGTCGTGTCCGAGGGCCAGGGCTACGGCATGCTGATCGCCGTGATGATGGCCGGGCAGGACCCGCAGGCCCAGACCATCTTCGATGGCTTGCACCGCTACAACCTCCGGCATCCCAGCCAGAACAATCCCGACCTGCTGGCCTGGGCGCAGGATGCCAACTGCAACGACATCCTCGATCACGACTCGGCCACCGATGGCGATCTCGACATCGCCTACGCGCTGCTGCTCGCGCACAAGCAGTGGGGCTCCAACGGTTCCATCAACTACGCGGCCGAAGCCACGCGCGTGCTCAACGCGATCGCGCAGAGCAACATCAACCCGACCACGCGACTGGTCAATCTCGGCGACTGGGCCAGCCTGCTGAAGCAGGATGCTCCGGACTATTACTACGCCACGCGCAGCTCCGACTGGATGCTCGGCCACTTCCGCGGCTTCATCGGCCACGCCAGCACCGACTGGTCGCAGGTGCTGAGCGCGCATCAGACGGTGCTCGAGAAGATGCAGACCACCTACGCCAGCGCGACCGGCCTGGTGCCCGACTTCATCATCAACGCGAACACCACGCCTCGCCCCGCGCCCGCCGAGTTCCTCGAGGCTCCGTACGACGGCAGCTACTCCTGGAATGCGTGCCGCGTGCCGTGGCGCATCGGCATCGACGCGGCCATCAGCGGCGACACCCGCTCGCGCAACGCGGCCAGCCTGATCAGCCGTTGGATTCGCGGCAAGACCGGAGGCAAGCCGAACAGCATCCGCGCCGGCTACCAACTCAACGGCACCGCGCTCGAGTCCTACAACGACATGGTCTTCATGGCGCCGTTCGCCGTCGCGGCCACCGTGGACTCCGGCGGCCAGGCGTGGCTGGACAGCTTGTGGAACCAGATCGTCTCCACCGCCCCCACCGAGGACTACTACGGCGACACGATCAAGCTGCTGGCCATGCTGAGCGTCTCGCGCAACTGGATGACGCCGTAGCGCGGAGCGAGCCCTATTCCAACAGGTCCGCCTTCAGCGTGACCTCGCCGTTGGCCGGCACGGAGACGCGGTAGTCGCGAGACACCCCGAGCTCCTTGTTCTTCAGGGTGAGGGTCCGTCTTCCCGCGGGGAGCCGGATGGCGGGCATGGGAGTGATGCCCAGTCTGTGGCCCTCGTAGAAGACCTCCGCCCAGGGGTTGACCCGGACCTGCACCCGTCCCATGGCGGCCACCCGGGAGGGCTCCTGGGGCGACGGCGCCGGGGATGGGGTGGTGGGCTCGGGCGTAGGCTCGTCCGGTGGGGGTGCCGCCTCCCGCGGTGGTGGCACCGCTGCCTTCTCCGGTGATGGCTCCGGGGTGACTGGCTTCTGGGCCTGGACGTTCTCGGGAGCTGGAGCCGGCGCCTCGGAGGAGGGCGCCACCGGAGCGGGTGCAGGAGGAGTGCCCCGCTCCCACGGCCGCAGGGCGACCACGCCCACGGCCACCGAGAGCAGGGCTCCTCCCACCGCCCACGCGATCGCGCGATTGCGCGGGCGTGCGGACTCCATGGTCACCGTCGGCGGGTTCGAGAGCACGGGACCCGCCAGGGGTGCCGTCGCCTCGTCCTCCACGACCATGGGGGGAGAGGAGCGCCCCGTGCCGCGCGGAGTGGGCTGCGCGAAGAAGCGCCGCGGCGAGCCCTCCTGCTCGAAGAGCTGTTTGAGGAACGCGCCGAGGTCCTCCGGGAAGAGCCTCCGCTGACAGGACTCCAGGGCCTCGAGGAGCGCCCGGGACATCTCCTGTGCGGTGGCGAAGCGCTCACCTGGCTCCTTGCGCAGCGCCTTCATGACGATGCGGCTGAGCACGGGAGGCACGTCCAGCTCGAGCCGATCCGGCGCTTCGGGCTCGGCCGTGGCGATCTGCTGGAGCAGCGCCGCGTTCGAGGGCGCGCGAAAGGGCAGCGTGTTGGTGAACAGCTGGTAGAGCACCACTCCGGTGGCGTAGATGTCCGAGTGCACCGAGGCGGGCCAGCCATTGACCTGCTCGGGCGAGATGTACGAGAGCTTGCCCTTCAGTGTGCCCGACTGGGTCTTGGACGAAGAATCCGCCGCCTTGGCGATGCCGAAGTCCACGACCTTCACCACACCATCCATCGTCACCAGGATGTTGTCGGGGCTGATGTCGCGGTGGACGATTCCCAGGGGCTTGCCGGCCTCGTCCCGCAGCTCGTGCGCGTAGTGCAGTCCCTGGAGCGCCTGCGCGACGACGTACGCGGCGATGTCGACGGGAAAGGGATGCCCCAGCTCCCGCAGGCGCTTGCGCACGCGGTGGAGCGAGGGCCCCTGGATGTACTCCATGGCGATGAAGTACTCGCCCCGGTCCTCGCCCAGCTCGAAGATCTGCACCACGTTGGGATGGGACAGCCGCGCCGCCAGGCGGGCCTCCTCGAGGAACATGTCGATGAAGTTCTCCGCGTCCGCCAGGTGAGGAAGGACGCGCTTGACCACCACGGTCTTCGAGAACCCCGCCGGCCCTTCCTGCTGGGCCTTGTACACCTCGCCCATTCCTCCCTTGGCGATGACTTCGAGCAACCGGTACTTCCCGAGCTGGGGTAGCTGAACCTGGGTCATGGCGCGCGGGGGCTCAACGTAACGAGGCGAGCAGGTTGTTCAGGTACGGAGGCAGGGAGGTCCAGGGGTTCTGCGCATCATGCGTGAGGTAGATGTAGCGCACGTCGCGGCGAACCTGATTGACGTAGGCCGGGCTGGCGGTGGGAAGGCCGTAGCGCAGCACGCTCAGGGAGCTCCGGTCGAAGCCAGCCGCCGCTTCATGGATGAGGCCGGCATCCGTCAGTCCAGGCCCCTCGGAGATGGTGAGCACATCCACCGTTCCGCGGAAGCTCACGGGCGTGCGAGCGCCCGGATTGCCCACGGTGAGCGAGAAGCCCGCGTCCCGCGCATGGTCGCTGAGCGCGCGGTAGTAGCCCTCCTGCCCCTGGGTGTTCGCCATCTCGTCGATGAAGATGCCCCGCGTCTCCGGGTAGAAGGAGCGATAGCGGTTGATGTCCTCGCGCACCAGGCCCTCGTCACGCTGGCTGTACGAGGCATGCACGTAGCCGAGCACCGTGATGCCGGCATCCGCCAGCGCGCTGATGGAAGTGACGTACTCCGGGTTGATGGCCGCTCCCGGGCCGGTGTCTGGATTGATGATGGCCAGCACCGGCACCGTCGGATGCGCGGCCTTGCCCTCGATGAGCGGCGCCCATGCGCCGGGGGAGGGATAGATGTAGAGCGGAACGATGGCACCCGCCTCGGGCCGTTGCAGCAGCGCGAGCTCATCCACCACCACGGACCCGTGGGCGCCAGACAAGTACCCGGGGGAGATACTCAGGCCCTTGACCGCATCGAGCGCCAGCGTGGCGCTGCCCGCGTCGGGAACGGTCTGGAAGCCCGAGAGGGTGAAGGCGCTGAACGGGGCATACACGTGCTTCCAGCCCGTCCAATCCACCGCGACCGAGAACTCGAAGCGCACCCGATGGGTGTCGTAGAGCTCCAATCGGAAGGGATGGCCGGTGGAGGCCCCATACACCCAGATTCCAAGACCGGTGGCCTGCCGCCAGTCCTGACCCTCGCCGAGGAGCCGCTCGATTCCACCGAAGCCACCCGCCGGGTTGATGTCGTAGTCCAGCCGCAGCGCCTGCCCGCTCAGGGCCGGGCTGGAGACGGCCGTCATCTGGAAGGTGGTCGACTCATCCTTGAAGATGATCCAGCCCGTGCCCCCCGGCTCGAAGCCGTCCAACAGGCTCCCCTCGACGCACCCGTTCACGGGCTGGCAGACGGCTCCACAGGCGTTGGAGGTGCCACAGAGCCAGTCCACGCACGCGTCCAGGCAGCTCTCACCGCCATCCGCGGGGCCCCCATCCCCCTGTTCCGAGGGACCGCCATCCGCGGCGGGCGTGACATGGGAGAGGCAGACCCCCTCGACGCAGGAGCGTCCCGCGCTGCACGGGTGCTCCACATCACAGGCGCGGCCCTCCTCATCGATGCTCTGCACCAGGCAACCGGGCGCGAAGAGCAGGCCGAGCAGAAGAAACGAAAGAGCGACTCTCGTGTCGCGATTCATGGGGGATCCTTGGGGGCGACGAACTACTGGAGGAGCGCGCTCACCACGGTGGCCGCGGCGACGACTCCCGAACCGACGAAGAGGATGTTGGCCGTGCGGGCGCGCGAGGCGGCCTGACGGTTGAAGGAGGCCATGTCCGAGTCGAAGTGCGCGCCGCGCGCCTGGCTCTCGAAAGAGCGGGCCTGGACCCCGAAGACGACGCCCGTGGCGAGCACCGCGAGCGAAGCGCCGCCCAGCACGTAGGGCATGGCGCGCACCACCCCACTCTTCGGCGGCTGGGCTTGAGGAAGGAAGGCCGGACGCTCGGTGACGACAGGGGGGGCCGCGGGCTTCAGGCCGGGCGTGACCGCGGGAGGCTCCGCTGGCGACGCCGACGGCACATCCGCGGCGGGAGCGGCGGGAGCGGGGGCGGCGGCCACGGCCGGTGCCTCCGCCGGGCGGGTCCGGCGCTTTCCACCCACCTCCTCGAAGAGCTCGACGATGCGGGGGCTCGTTCCCAGGGGGAGTTGAAGCTGCGGATCCAGCTCCAACGCGCGCTGGAAGGACTTCCGGGCCGCCTTGGACTGGCCCAGGCCGGCGCCGCACAACCCCTGGTAGAGCGCCACCTCGGCCCGCTCCGGCTCCGACAGCTTCAGCGTACCGGCACGCTTCAGCCGCTTGAGGCACCGCTCGTAGTCGAGCGCCTGGTAGAAGGCCTTGGCCTGGGACAACGCGAGCGTGGCCAGCTCGTCCGCCCTGGCACTTCCAGCCCACAAGAGCTGCACGATCGCAATCCAACCCAGCACGGCGCGCATGGTGTTTCTCCAACCGAAGCACAAGGGGGCGCTCGGACGCGGCCGAGCCCACTTCCTGGGGCGGCTCGTCGTGTCCTTGCCTACCGGAGGATACATCAGCGCTCGTCTGACGCCTAAGCGGAATACGTGGAAGAAGAGAGAGCCCCGTGCCGTTGAGGGTCGGTGCACACAGGGAAGAATCGCGGAGCCAACGGGTGCTGACGGGTGCTGACAGGTGCTGACAGGTACTGACGGGTGCGGGAGGGCGAAGGAGGCGGGCGGCCAGCCCGAGCCATCCATGCCTGCCCGGAAACGCGGCAACGCCCTCCAAGAGAAGGGCCAGTGGCCCACTCCATTCTCTACTGCCATGGCCCATAATGGGGCCCATGCTGAAGAAAGGTCGCTTCAGGAATGCCAATCATGACAGACACGTCTCGAGCTTTCTTACGCGCCTTGTACTCGATTGAAGATTCCAAGGGTGGAACCCTGTTGAGCCACGACGAGGTCAACGAGTTGGGGGAGACGCTGCGGATTCCCCGGACCGAGTTCCTCGAGGTGATCGACAAGATGCAGCTCGAGCGCCTGGTCTCCGTCACCTTCGGAGGTCTGTCGCTGACACCCGAGGGGAGGGCGCTCGCCGCGAAGATGGACGGGACCGGGACGCGGGGTTCCGTGGAGGTTCAGTAACAGGTGGAGTCGGGTGGGAGGCGCGACGGCCCCGCTCACAGGGCGTAGCGCTCCGCATCCCGCCGCTTGAGTTCCAGGCCCATTCCCGGCCTGGACAGGTCCGGTGTCAGCGCCCCCTTCACCGGGCTCCTCGCTCCGTCGAAGAGCAGGTGCTCGATTCGCACGTGATCATGGAAGTACTCCAGATGCACGAGGTTGCGCGCCGCGCAGGCCACGTGCAGGTGGAGACTCGGCGCGCAGTGACCCGACAGGGGTACCTGGAAACCCTCGCACAGCGCGTCCACCTGGAGGAAGCCCGTCACCCCCAGGCACCGCGTCGCGTCCGCCTGCAGTACGTCCACCGCCCGAGCCCCCAGCATCCTCCGGAAGTAGATGGCGTCCCAGCCGTACTCCCCCGCCGCCACGTTCATCCCGCTGGGAATGCGCTGCCGGAGCAGGTGCAGCCCCTCCAGGTCATCACTCGACACGGGCTCCTCGAACCAGACGACGCCGGCCTCCGCGAAGCTGTCCGCCAGCACCAGTGCCTGCTTCACCGTATACGCGCCATTGCCATCCACGAAGAGCCATGCCTCCGGGCCAATGGCCTCCCGCGCCTCCCGCACCCGGTGCCCATCCTCGTCCGGATGGCTGCCCACCTTCATCTTCACCCGGGGAATCCCCTGCGCCACCCAGCCCCCGAGCTGCTCCTTCAGTTTCGCGATGGAGTACGAGGTGAAGCCTCCACTGCCATAGACAGGCACCGCTGCCCGTGCCGCCCCGAGCAGTCTCACCAGTGGCATGTCCAGGAGCCGCGCCTTCGTGTCCCACAGCGCCGCGTCCACCGCGGAGAGCGCCATGGCCACCAGCCCTGGCCGCCCCTTGTTGCGCACCCGCCTCAGCAGCGACACCATCCGCGCCGGCACGTCCATCACATCGAGCCCCTCGAGCTCCTTGGAGAGCGTGTGATGGATGAGGCTCGCCGCCGACGCATCCGCGTACGTGTAGCCGAGCCCCCGCCTGCCTCCCGCCGTCACCTCCACCACGACGAGTGTCGTGCTGTTCCACTCCACGGTGCCATCCGCTTCCGGCGCATCCGTCGGTATCTCGTACGCCCGAGCCTCACATCGCTCGATGGGCACCGCCTCGCCGCGCGTCTGGCCCATGGCCGCTCTCCTCGTCCGCCCGGGGCTAGTCCTTCTTGTGGGGCCTGAGCTGCTCCACCATGCCCTTGATGGACTGCCTGATGAGACCGACCGACTTCTCGTCCCCCTTGAGGAGGGCCTCGGAGAAATGTCTGGCCTGCTCCAGGGTGATGTGCGGCGGCAGTGGCGGCACGTCCGGGTCGGTGTATGCCTCGAGCACCACCGGACGATCCGCGCTCAGCGCCTGGTCCCACGCGCTGGCGATCTGCTCCGGCTTGTCCACGCGGATGCCCCGGAGGCCAATCGACTCGGCGTAGCGCGCGTAGGGGAAGTCCGGCAGTTCCTGTGACGCCTTGTACCTCGGGTCTCCCGCCAGCACCCGCTGCTCCCACGTCACCTGGTTGAGGTCCCGGTTGTTGAGCACCAGGATGACGAGCCGCGGGTCCTTCCACTCCTTCCAGTATTTGGCGATGGTGACGAGCTCGCCATTGCCATTCATCTGCATGGCGCCGTCGCCCACCATGGCGATGACGGGCCGGTCCGGGTAGGCGAACTTGGCGCCAATGGCATACGGCACGCCGCAACCCATGGTGGCCAGGTTGCCAGACAAGGACGCCATCATCCCCTTGCGAATCTTGAGGTCACGCGCGAACCAGTTGGCCGCCGAGCCCGAGTCCGACGAGAGGATGGCCCCATCCGGCAGCTTCGGCGACAGCTCGTGGAAGACGCGCTGGGGGTTGATGGGATTGGCGCCATTCATCGCCCGCCCTTCCACCACCTTCCACCACTGGCGGATGCCCTTCTCCAACCCCTCGCGCCAGCCGCGGTCCTCCTTGCGCTTGAGCAGCGGAACGAGCGCGCGCAGCGTCTCCTTGGAGTCACCCGTGAGCGGCACCTCCATGGGGTAGCGGATGGCGAGCATGCGCCCGTCGATATCGATCTGCACGCCGCGCGCCTGACCCTCGGGCGGGAGGAACTCCGAGTAGGGGAAGCTGGTGCCGACCATGAGCAGGGTGTCGCACTCCATCATCATGTCCCAACTGGGTTTGGTGCCCAGCAGGCCGATGGCGCCCGTGACGAAGGGCAGGTCGTCGGGCAGCACCGCCTTGCCCAGGAGCGCCTTGGCCACGCCCGCGCCCAGCAGGTCCGCCACCTCGATGATTTCATCCGCCGCGCGCATGGCACCGGCGCCCACCAGCATCGCCACCTTCTTGCCGGCGTTGAGCACCTCGGCGGCGCGCCGCAGGTCCTTCTCCTGGGGAACCACGCGCGGCTCGCTATAGCCCACGCTGGAGTGGATGGAGCCGTGCACCTGCGGAGGCCGCTGATAGGGTTGCTCCTGCACGTCGTTGGGAATGATGATGCATGTCACCGTGCGCTGCGACTGGGCGATGCGTACCGCCCGGTCCACCGCGTGGCGGATGGCCGAGGGGTTGGAGACCATGACGGTGTACTCGGAGGCCACGTCCTTGAAGAGCACGGGCAGGTCCACTTCCTGCTGGTAGTGGCCACCCAACCCCATGCTCTTCTGCTGTCCCACGATGGCCACCACGGGCTGGTGGTCCAGCTTCGCGTCATAGAGACCATTGAGCAGATGGATGGCACCAGGGCCCGAGGTGGCCACGCACACCCCCACCTCACCGGTGAACTTCGCATGGGCACACGCCATGAAGGCCGCCATCTCCTCGTGGCGTGCCTGGATGAACTGGAACTCGGAGTTGCGCCCGAGCGCGCCGAGGAGGCCGTTGATTCCATCTCCCGGATAACCGTAGAGGCGGCGGATGCCCCACTGCGTGAGGCGATAGAGCAGATAGTCACTGACGGTGGCACTCATCGGGGTTGCATCCTCCATCCGAGGTGATTTCACCGCTCAAGCTGCGTATCCCCCTGTGGAGAGTGGAACCCAGAGGAGTGGAACGAACCCGATGAGCCCTCGTCTCATCTCCCCTGGAGTATGCGGACGAGACAGCCCCTCCATGCACCACCGCGGCCCCCTTCTCCAGGCGCTGGCGCGGGGTGCCTAGCTTGAAATCCATGCCCGTACGTCACGCGGCAGGGACGAGGGAGGAAGCAGGTATGCGAACCAGGGATGCCATCCAACGCGCCTTGTCGAAGGTGCCGCGCAAGCAGCCGTCACCTCGCACGCTCCCGGGAACACAAGGCGGCGAGGTCATGCTGGACGTGCGGGGGCTGGAGGCCGACCTGCGCCGCTCCGTGAAGGGCGAGGTCCGCTTCGACGATGGCAGCCGCGCGCTCTACGCCACGGATGGTTCCAACTACCGTCAGGTGCCCATCGGGGTCGTCATCCCCCGAAGCATCGAGGACGTCATCCAGACGGTGCGTGTCTGCCGGGAACATGGCGCTCCGCTGCTGTCGCGTGGCGGCGGTACCAGCCTCGCGGGCCAGTGCTGCAACGTGGCCGTGGTCATCGACTGGATGAAGTACCTCGGCAAGGTGCTCGAGATAGATCCGGCCACGAAGTCGGCCCGGGTACAGCCCGGCACCATCCTGGACGTGCTGCGCCACCAGGCCGAGGAGTACCACCTCACCTTCGGCCCGGACCCCTCCACCCACAATCACTGCGCCCTGGGCGGCATGCTGGGCAACAACGCGTGTGGCTCGCACGCGCAGATGGCCGGGCCCGTCTCCCACAACGTGCTGGAGCTGGACGTCCTCACCTACGACGGCCTGCGCCTGAAGGTGGGCCCCACCAGCGACGAGGAGCTCCAGGCCATCATCCGCTCCGGCGGCCGGCGCGGTGACATCTACCGAAAGCTGCGCGACCTGAGGGACCACTACGCGGACGAAATCCGCCGCCGCTACCCGCCCATTCCCCGGCGTATCTCCGGCTACAACCTCAACGCCCTGCTCCCCGAGAATGGCTTCGACGTGGCGCGCGCCCTGGTGGGCACCGAGGGCACGTGCGTCACCATCCTGGAGGCGAAGCTGAGGCTCGTGCACAGCCCACCGCACCGGGTGCTGGTGCTGCTCGGCTATCCCGACATCTACACCGCGGGAGACCATGCCCACGAGCTGGCCGAGCGCTTCCACCCGCTCGCGCTGGAGGGACTGGACTACCGGCTCATCCACAACGTCGTCGTGAAGGGCCACACGACCGAGTTGGCGTCCATCCATCCCAAGAGCTCGCACGTCGAGTTCCTCGATCTGCTGCCACGGGGCCATGGCTACCTCATGCTCGAGCTCGGCGGGGATACGAAGGAGGAGGCCATCGAGCGGGCGCGCGAGATGATGGACGAGCTGTGCGCGGACCGGCGGCCCCCCGAGGACATGCGGCTGTATTCGGACATGGAGCACATCGAGCACGCGTGGAAGATTCGCGAGTCGGGCCTGGGCGCCACCGCGCGCGTGCCCGGCCAGCCGGATACCTGGCCCGGCTGGGAAGACTCGGCGGTTCCTCCGGAGAAGCTGGGCGACTACCTCCGGGGCATGCGCAAGCTCTACGACAAGTATGGCTATGACGCCTCGCTCTACGGCCACTTCGGCCAGGCGTGCGTGCACACACGCATCAACTTCGACCTCAAGTCGGCCCGGGGCATCCAGCAGTACCGCGCCTTCATGAGCGAGGCGGTGGACCTGTGCGTGTCCATGGGGGGCTCGCTGTCGGGCGAGCATGGGGATGGGCAGGCTCGCGCCGAGTTCCTCCCGCGCATGTTCGGCCCGGAGCTGGTGCGCGCCTTCCGCGAGTTCAAGACCATCTGGGATCCCCTGGGGAAGATGAACCCGGGCAAGGTGGTGGATCCCCACCCCATCGACCAGCAACTGCGCTTTGGACGGGACTACGAGGCGCGGACGTGGAAGCCGAAGACGCACTTCAAGTACCCGGATGACGACGGCCTGTTGTACCGGGCCACCGAGCGCTGCGTGGGGGTGGGCAAGTGCCGGCGGGACAGCGGCGGCACCATGTGCCCCAGCTACATGGTGACGAAGGAGGAGAAGCACACCACGCGCGGCCGGGCCCACCTCCTCTTCGAGATGATGCAGGGCCAGGTCATCAAGAAGGGCTGGCGTGACGAGAACGTGAAGGAGTCGCTGGACCTGTGCCTGGCGTGCAAGGGGTGCAAGGGCGACTGCCCGGTGAACGTGGACCTGGCCACGTACAAGGCGGAGTTCCTCTCGCACTACTACCAGGGGCACCTGCGCCCGAGGACCGCCTACTCCATGGGCCTCATCATGTTCTGGGCGCGGGCGGCCATGCTCGCGCCGGGGCTGGTGAATCTCCTCACCCAGCACTCGCCCACCCAGGAGCTGCTGAAGAAGCTGGGTGGCATCACCACGAAGCGACCCATGCCCCGCTTCGCGCCCGAGTCCTTCCAGCGCTGGGTGGTGCGGCAGCGGCCGGTGCCGCGCCACCAGGGCCACCAGCGGGTGTTGCTGTGGCCGGACACCTTCAACAACCACTTCTTCCCGGAGACGGCGGCCTCGGCGCTGGAGGTGCTGGAGGACGCGGGCTTCGAGGTGGTGGTGCCCCAGGGCTTCCTGTGCTGCGGCCGGCCGCTCTACGACTTCGGCATGCTGCCCACGGCGAAGTGGATGCTGCGGCGCACGGTCGAGCGCCTCCGGCCATACATCGAGAAGGGCGTGCCGCTGGTGGGCCTGGAGCCGAGCTGCGTGTCCGTGTTCCGCGACGAGCTGCGCAACCTCTTCCCGGACTGGTCACTCGCCACGCAGCTCAGGCGCCAGACGTTCCTCTTCAGTGACTTCCTCGGCAGGTACGCCAGGGATTGGCAGCCACCGCGCCTGGAGAAGAAGGCGGTGGTGCACGGGCACTGCCACCACAAGTCGCTCTTCAAGATGAACGACGAGAAGGGCCTGCTCGAAAAGCTGGGGCTGGACTACCAGGTGCCGGAGACGGGCTGCTGCGGCATGGCGGGCTCGTTCGGCTTCGAGGCGGGAGAGAAGTACGAGGTATCCCAGAAGGTGGGCGAGCGCGTGCTGCTGCCCAAGGTCCGTGAGACGCCCAAGGACACCCTCCTCATCGCGGATGGCTTCAGTTGCCGGGAGCAGATCGCCCAGAACACGGATCGCAAGGCCCTGCACGTGGCGCAGGTGGTGCGGATGGCGAAGGCTTCCGGAAGCACGGGCCCCGCGGGCGAGTACCCCGAGCGGGGCTGGGTGACGAGTGGCCTGGGCAAGCCCCCGGCGCGCTGGGGTCTGCGCGCGGCGGTGGTGGGCACGGGCCTGCTGCTCGGTGGCCTGTGGCTGCTCAGGTGGCCCGGAAACACCCGGGCTCACAGCCGGAAGAGGCCGCCGAGCAGAACACCGAACACCACGTGAGACACCAGCGCCACCAGCGGTGTGCGCACCCCGTAGTGCAACCCCAGGAAGCCCGGCGGCTCCAACTGCCTCACCTCCGTCGGGCCCTGGGACTCGCTCGCCATCCTCGGGTGCAACGCCGGCATCGCCGGCAGCACCACCAGCAGCACGAAGCTCGCGTGCAGCACCCCCGTCAGCGCCCCCATCCACCACGTGGCCCTCCCCCACGCGGCGAACACCGCCACGTACACCCCGGAGAACAACAACCCGAAGAGCAGGTGCAGCCCCAGCCCGTACAGCTTCGCCTTGTCCCGGTCCGCCGTCGCCATCGAGCCCAGCAGGAACGGCAGGTTCAACCGCGTCAGCCGCAGCCGCTGACTGCCCGCCAGCAGCCCCGTCAGCACCAGGGTGCTCGCGAAACCCCACACCGCCCAACGCAACAGCCAGCTCACGCCCGCGCCTCCTCGCTCCACGCCTCGCGCTCCGTGCGCCACACCGGCTCGCGCCTGGGTCTGGCCTCCTCCAGCTCCAGCGCCGCGCCGATGAGCCCCACGTGCGTGAAGGCCTGCGGGAAGTTGCCTCGCGCCTCCCCCGTCCGCGGATCCATCTCCTCCGCGTACAGCCCCACGTCGTTCGCGCAACGCAGCAGCCGCGCGAAGGACGCCTCCGCTTCGGCGAAATCCCCTCCCCCCTTCGCCAGGAAGCCCACCCGCCAGAAGGAGCAGATGCCAAATGCCCCCTCTCCCTCGCGCACATCGTCCTCGTTGCGGAAGAGCAGCCCGTCCCCCACCTCGAGCCGCTCCTGGATGCGCCGGTACGTGCTCCGCATCCGCTCCGAGCGCGCGTCCTCGAAGCCATACCAGGAGAGCAGCAGCAGGTCCGCGTCCACCGCGTCCCCGTCCAGCACCCGCACGTAGCTGTGCAGCCGTTGGTTCCACCCTCGCGTCTCGATCTCTTCCCGCAGCCACTGGCGTGCCTCCCGGAAGCGCTCCACGGGCATGCGCACGTCCCGGAACACCCCGCGCCCGTGCAGCTCCAGCAGCCGCTCCAGCGCCATCCAACACGACACCCTGGAAAAGGTGTGTGCGAGCCTGCCCGAGCGCGATTCCCAGATGCCCTCGTCCGGCCGGTCCCACACCTTCGTGATGTATTCGCCAAAGCACCGCAGCATCCTCAGCTCATCCCGGCTCAGGTGCCCACCGCGCCGGGCCCACTGCGCCACCGCGTCGATGGCCTCGCCGTAGGCGTCCAGTTGGAGCTGGACCGCCGCCGCGTTGCCCACCCGCACCGGGCGAGAGCCCTCGTACCCACGCAGGTGGGGCAGCTCCCGCTCGCCCGCGCGCACCCGCCCGTAGAC
This sequence comes from Cystobacter fuscus, assembly GCF_002305875.1. Taxonomy (NCBI): domain Bacteria; kingdom Pseudomonadati; phylum Myxococcota; class Myxococcia; order Myxococcales; family Archangiaceae; genus Cystobacter; species Cystobacter fuscus. Next base: position 11,369,890 of record NZ_CP022098.1, read on the forward strand.
GTCGTAGAAGACGTGCATCCTCGGCTGCGTGAGCCACGTGGCCCTCAGCAGCCAGGACACGAAGGACTCCGCCTCCGCTTCGTAGCCCAGCCCGTAGAAGGCGCGCGCGGTGAAGGCCGCGTCCCGCACCCAGCAGAAGCGGTAGTCCCAGTTGTCCTTCCCGCCCGGCACCTCCGGCAGCGACGTCGTGGGGGCCGCCACCACCCCTCCCGAGGGCCCGAAGGTCAACAGCTTCAGCGCCAGCGCGCTGCGCACCACCGCCTCGCGGTACGGCCCCGAGTACCGGCATCCGCGCACCCATCCCCGCCACGCCCTCACCGAGCGCTCCACGTGCTCCCAGGTGAAGCGTCCCACCGGCGGCAGCACCGCCGGCCCGTCGTCCGTCGCCGTGAGCGAGAAGTGTGCCCGCTGCCCCGCCCGCATCGTGAGCCGGCCGTACAGCCCGCCCCCGGGGCGAGGCCGCAGCGGTACGTCCGCGCGCAGCGTGTACAGCCACCCGCCATGCTCCAGCCTCCAGCCGAGCCTTCCCCCGTCCCTCACCGGTGCCTTCGCCCGCCCGTAGTCCGGCCTCGGGTCATAGTCGACCTCCAGCACCACCTCCCCCTGCTCGCAGGACACGCAGCGCACCAGCTCGCGCGAGGGCCACACCCGGGGCGGACGCTCCTCGTGGATGGGCATCAGGTCCGTCACCACCAGCACGCCGCCGTCCGCCTCGAAGCGTGTCTCGAGCACGTTGGTGTCCGGCAGATAGCGCCGCGTCACCCGCGAGGGGCCCACCGGAAGCAGGCGCCAGGTGCCCCCCACGTCCGGGTCCAGAATCGCCGCGAAGAGCGAGGGACTGTCGAAGCGCGGCCAGCACAGCCAGTCGATGGCCCCCGCGCGCGAGACGAGCGCAACGCTGTGCCCATCACCGATGACGGCGTAGTCGTGGATGCGCGTGGGCCGCAAGCTGGCCTCTCCTCCCGTGAGGGTGGTCATCTCCGACGGAAAGAGCAGCCAGGGGCGAGGGCTCGGTGCCCATCCGTCTGGTGCCCGAACGGGGGTCTGCCCTCCTTCCTGTTCCCCAGGCCCTACGCCATCGCGATCATCTTGCGACAGGACTCCCAGCAGCGGCGGCACGCCTCGGCGCAGTCCTTCATGATCGCGTCCTCGCCCATCTTCTCGCACTCGACCGCGCACCGCTCACAGACCTCGGAACAGACACCACAGGTGAGCGTGTGCAGGGGCGAGCCCCGCAGCATGAAGTCCGCGCTCGTCTTGCAGATCTGCACACAATCCTGGAGGAGCCGGATGTGGTCGGACGCCGCGTGCTTGCCGCCCTGCTGGAGGCAGTACGTCACCGTTTGCAGGCACACGGCCGAGCATGACATGCAATTGCTGATACAGCCTTTCATTTCCTCGGAGAGCTGAATGCCGCCTTGCGGCAGGAAGGGCTGAACCGAGGACTTCTGCGTCTCCACTCGAGCCATCGCTGGACTCCTTCATGGACGGGAGGAATGGAACCCCGGTCGCACCCCGTCGCGAGAGGAACCGCGCCCTCGCGGTGCGGTCCGGGTCCACGGCTCAATCTGGGCACCGCGCGGAGGGCCTGGAAGGCAAGCGGCGGAGGACGCTGGAACCGAATGCTCCCACGCCTGCCACCCGCGCACTGGCCTGGCGTTCGAGCGGCCGAAGCAGGAGGCCCCTCTCCTCCCATCTGGAGGCAGGGCGACAAGCCCGGGAGCGCGAGCTGTCTCGGACCCTGACACCGTCCCGATGCGCAGATTGCGGGCGATCCCCGGCCCCTCCGGGAAAGGACTCTCCATGGAACGTTTTCAAGATCGCTTCGAGGCAGGCCGTGTGCTCGGTGAGCACCTCGGAGTGTATGCCGGCCGGAGCAACACCCTCGTGCTCGCGCTGCCGCGGGGTGGCGTTCCCGTCGGCTTCGAGGTGGCGCGGGCACTGGGCGCTTCCCTGGACGTGTTCGTGGTACGCAAGCTCGGGGTGCCTGGTCACGAGGAGTTCGCGATGGGGGCCATCGCCACCGGCGGCGTCCGCGTCCTCAACGAGGACACCGTGCGCAGGCTGGGCATCTCGGACGAGGACGTCGCGCGCACCATCGAACGAGAGGAGCGGGAGTTGGTCCGGAGGGAGCGGCTCTTCCGGGGAGTCAGACCTCCGCCGCGAATCCAAGGCCGCACGGTCATCCTCGTGGATGACGGGCTGGCGACCGGCTCCACCATGCGGGCCGCCGTCCTGGCCCTGCGTGAGCAGGAGCCGGCGTGCCTGGTGGTGGGGGTTCCCGTGGGAGCGCCGAAGACGTGCGCCGCGTTCCAGAACGAAGCCGACGAGGTGGTCTGCGTCCTCTCGCCCGAACGCTTCCATGCCGTGGGGTACTTCTACGAGGATTTCGCGCAGACCTCCGATGAGGAGGTGCATGAATTGCTCGCACGCGCGGAGCAGGGTGCTGGTTTGGGGCTGGAAGCGCCCTGAGCTCAGGGCAATGCTGTCCTCTGGACCACCTGGACCTCGAGCAGCATTGGTGCCGGCTGGCCGCCGGCCCGGGTCAGCGGCCCAGCCACATTGCGTAGCCGAGGTAGAGCCCGAAGCAGGTCACCGGCAGCAGGTGCCAGGCGTGTGAGAAGTACGGCGAGCGGGTGACGTGGAAGTAGATCAAGAGTCCGGCCGTGCCCAGGGAGATCGCCGGCAGCAACCACATGCACTGGACGAAAAACCAATCCTGGAACGGAGTAAGCCCCCGCCGATTGCTGATGCCCCCAGCGGAGAAGATCACCAACATGGCCTGGAACCCCGCGAACGCGATTTGCGCGAACACGCCCAGGCCGAGCCAAAGTAAGCTCATCCGTTACTGCCGCTCCTTTCCCACTGCTTCATCCGCGGTGTTCTGCCACACTGCCTCGAGCCGGACCAGGAGCTCCCGCAGTAGCTCCACATGTGCGCGACCACGACCGATTCTCGGTCGACCACTTCAGGTGAGCCCCGCGTCAGCACCGCGCAGCGCAGACGACTCGTCAGGAAGCCGTGAAGCCCTGGCCGCGCACCTTGTCCGGCGTGGTGCCCGTCATCCTCCGGAACATCGCGATGAAGGAGGAAGCACTGCTGTAGCCCAGGTCGAGCGCGATGGCCTCCACCGAGCGGCCCGTCTCCAGCATCGCCAGCGCCTTGACGACGCGCAGCCGCTGGCGCCAGTCCGTGAAGGACAGGCCCAGGTGCTGCTGGCAGCGGCGCTCGAGTGTGCGCTCCGTCGTGTGCACCTGGCGCGCCCACTGCGCCAGGGAGCGCCCATCCGCCGGATTCTCCTCCAGGGCCGTCAGCACCTGGCGCAGCAGCGGATCGTCGGAGGTGGGCAGGTAGCTGCCCTGGGTCGGGGCCAGGGCGAGCTGGTCGATGAGCACCTGGAGGAGCCGGCGGTCACCACTCGTGCGGGGATGGTCCACCCCGCGCTCGCGCAGGTGCTCGAGGAGCGACTTGATCAACGGGCTGACCGCGAGCGCGCACGTCGTCTTCGGCAGGGCACGGCAACGCTCCCGGGAGAGGTAGAGCGAGCAGTGGCTCGCCTCGTGGCGATTCATGCCGATGTGCTCCACGTCGGGTGGTAGCCAGATTCCGTACTGCGGCGGCGCCAGGTAGTGGCTGTCGGCGAGCTTGAGCTCCATCACCCCGCTGAAGGCATAGACGAACTCGCCCCAGGGATGACGGTGCCGGGGGTACGAGGCCTCCTCGGTCAGGTTGGCCGTGCGGAAATAGACGGGGTACGGGAGCTTCGTGGTGAAGGGGACCTGGAGCTGCTTCGCCATGGCGGCTTCTCGGCATGGATTGTCGGACTCTCGCTATATGAATCAGGCCCGCCATCCGCAATATGGAGGGATGAGTTCCCCTCGCAAACCCGCGGATGGCTTCGCGCTCGCGACCATGCTCCTGCTGTGCTCCATCTGGGGCATGCAGCAAGTGGCCGTCAAACTGGCCGCGCCCCACGTTCCCCCGTTGATGCAGATGGCCCTGCGCTCGGGCATCAGCGCGCTGCTCGTGGGCCTGCTGTGCTGGGTGCGTGGCGAGCGATTGTCCTCGCGGGACGGAACCTGGCGCCCCGGGCTCCTGGCGGGCGCCTTGTTCGCCGCGGAGTTCCTCTTCGTCGGCGAGGGCCTGCGCCACACCCACGCCTCGCACATGGCCGTCTTCCTCTACACCGCGCCCGTGTTCGCCGCGCTGGGCCTGCACTGGCTCGTGCCCTCCGAGCGGCTGCGGAGCTCGCAGTGGGCCGGCATGGGGGTGGCGTTCGCCGGCATCCTGCTGGCCTTCGGCGGCGGATGGCTCCGGGGAGGGGTCAGCCTGGAAGTGCTGGGGGGTGACGCACTGGGCCTGCTCGCGGGCCTCGCATGGGGCGCGACCACCGTGGTGGTGCGCGTCTCGGCGCTTTCCGAGGCGCGTCCCACCCAGACGCTGCTCTACCAACTGGTGGGCGGCTTCGCGCTCCTGCTGCCCGTGGCCCTCCTCACGGGTCAGGCGGGCCCGGTGTCGCTCACCGGCGTGGCGTGGGCGAGTCTGCTCTTCCAGGGCATCGTGGTGTGCTTCGCCAGCTATCTCGTCTGGTTCTGGCTCCTGCGGCGCTACCTCGCCTCCAGTCTGTCGGTGTTCTCGTTCATGACGCCCCTGTTCGGCGTCAGCGCGGGCGTGCTGGTGCTGCACGAGCGGGCGGACGCCTCCTTCGCCGTGGGCGCCGTGCTGGTCCTGACGGGGATTCTCGTCGTCAGCGCGCCGGGCCTGCTGCGCCCGGGCCCGCCTCCTCCACGGGTCCCCCATTCGTCCCATATTTGATGCTGTCCCAGCTCGGCGGCCATGACCTTGGTGAGCAGCCCGAGCCCGCCCTTGGCCGCGCAGTACGCCGAGGAGCCCATCAACGGGACGTGCTCGTGGACCGAGGTGACATAGCGCGCAGGACCTTTCTGGTTCTGCGGCCCCCTGCCGCACCACCAGAGGCCATGGCCGGAGCACGATTCAAGAGGTACTGTTGAATTTCAGTGCTTTCTGATTACGATAGGATGATTCACTGCTCCACCGGCCCGTGGCCGATGACATCGGACGCTCCAGGCCGGTGGAGACACCTTCGTGGAGTCCTGAATGGACCGGATCAGGACAAGTTCCTCGCTGCCACGGATGCTCCGAGCGGAGCGACCCGAGCGCGATCGGCACCCAGGACCCCCGCGACGGCTCCATCTCGTGGGACGGGACACGAGGAGCCTGACGAATCGGAAGAAGCTGGTGTTTCCCAGCCGCTGGCGGAAAGGTCATTCTGATGCAGCCCAATGATTTGTATGATGAAAAGACGAATGCCAATGTCGACAAGATCAAACTGAAGGAGCCAACGCAGACGCAAGGGAGTGCCTCGAAGGAGTTCGTGACACGCCTCGCGGCCTATAGACAGCATTTGTCCTCCGTGAATCTCCAGTCTGGTCCAGCGTTGGAGGGGGTCGTCGAAGGCCTTCTTGACTCGAAGGATCCGCAGAAGGATGAGGAGAAGATCGCCGCGCATCGCCTCCGGCTGAAGAGGGAACTCGGTCCCCTGGTCGAGGAGATCCTCACTCTGGAGAAGCGCTGGTTGAGCAATGTCTGCAAGGCGCACGAATCCGCCGAGAAACATCTCGCCGACAACCAGAAAGTGTTCACCCACCTCGAGACGCTGAGCAAGACCTTCCCCCCCGCCCAGCACACCATCGACCGCCTCAAGGAGCAGCGAACGCTCATCAAGGAGACCTGGAAACCGTCGCGGGCGAAGTGGACGAACCTTGATAGGCTCGAAACCAAGATAAAGAAGGGTGTCGCTCTACAGGACCAGGCTGTCAAGCTGAAGGCGGAGATAAAGAAGCTTTGCGGTAATGATTATTTCGAGGGGCTGCGGCGGTACTTGCGCGGGGCTGGGTTCATCGTTGCACCGAGTTATATTCCGCCCGCCGCAGTGTTTCCCCGTGGAGATTGGATCTCGCTCGAAAGCAACGAGTTCAAGACCCCCGAGGAGTTGGCGTGCGCAGCGGATGCGCTGATGATGAAATATCAGGTCTTGGGGACGTCCTACTCCGGCATGCGCTACAAAAGTGATGTCGCATCGGACATCAGCGGATGCGTGTGCATTTCCTGGGTGATCGCGAAGTGCGCCACCAATAACAAGCGTGTGCTCGTTCCTGTCATGGGAATGTCGGGAGGTTCACCCAATGGGAAGGAGGAAAGATTCGTGGATGCGATGCTCGGCGCGTGCGCGCTGCCTCCCTACAGGGCCTACAAGTACACGAGCACGATTCCCACCGCCGAAGAGAAGCCGGAAGTCCAACGGTTCGGCGAGAATCCATTCGATCAGACCAGGAATCCCAGCTCGAAGGATGTGGAATTCAATCAGTACTACGACGATATCATGGTGCGCGCGAACAATCTCGCGATCAACTACCGTGTGAGAGAACTCCTGTCCTTGCGGCTCCCCAGCCGCCAGGCCATGCTCTCCTACCTGGGATTGAGCTTCGCCACCATGACGAACAGGGATGTCGAGCAGACGGGGTCCCTGGCCGAACCAACACCGGGTGTTACCCGCTGGCACAGCTTCAACTGCGCGGAGCCGGCAGCGCTGGCGTGGATCAGCTCCTTCTTCGTGGATGGCCAGGATGTCCACCTCTGCTGTCCCTACGAAGGGGCGGACGACCCGGGCGCCCTTGGCCTCAAGCCGAAAGAGACGTGCCCCTGGTGCGCGACGGTCGAGCTCACGTACAGATCTCTCAAGAAGGTCTCCGACAGCGAGCAGAAGCGCTGGCCCAGCACGTTCGACGAGAGCATGCGGACGGGAAAATGGGCTCGTGAGTTCACCGGCGCGCGCGAGTTCAAGAAGCAGAAGACCGATCTGGAGCAGCGTGTCGACCTTCCACGCAACAAGCGGACGTTTGCAAGTGCGTATCCAAGCTCGGTGAACGACAACGTCGCGTTGCTCCGAGAGATCTTCAAGGAAGTCGGTCTGCTGAAGAAGAGCACGATTCGCGAAGAACAACTCGCACTGTGGCAGCAGAAGCGCTGAGCGTTTCTCGACTCGGGGGGAGCCTGGGCCCGCGGTCAGGACGGAGCTGAAGACGGCGAGGGAGCCGCAGCTCCGTTTCGAAGGAGTTCATGTGCTGGAGCGGCTCAGTTGGGAATGAAGAGAGGGAATCTCCCGCTCCCGGGTGGGCTGGCGCGAGGTACTATTGAACTTCACCGACGAAGCCGCGGCAGGCTGGAACAGTTCCATGACGACCTGGATGAGTGGAGTCCGCGAAACGAACGGCATCAACATCCACTACCTCCGAACCGGAGGCGCCAACCCTCCCGTCGTTCTGCTCCATGGATTGACCGGGAACGGCGCCTGCTGGACTCCCTTGGCGCGCGTGCTCGAAGGTGAATTCGACGTCGTCATGCCAGACGCCAGAGGGCACGGCGGTTCGAGCGCGCCGCACCACGGCTACCGGTACGACGATCACGCGAGCGACGTCGTGGGCCTCATCCGCGGCCTGGAGCTCTCTCGTCCGGTTCTGCTTGGCCACTCGATGGGCGGAATGACCGCCGCGGTGGTGGCGAGTCGAGGGGCGGGGGGCATCCGCGGCCTCATCCTGGTCGACCCGACGTTCTTGAGCCCCGAGCGCCAACGCGAGGTGCGCGACAGCGACGTCGCCGATCAACACCGCCGGGCTCTCGGCTCACACAAGTCCGACCTCGTTGCACAGGCCCGAGCCCGACACCCGCGTCGCTCGCCCGAGATCGTCGAGCTTCTTGCCGAGGCGAGACTGAAAACCCGCATGGGCGCCTTCGACGTTCTCACGCCGCCCAACCCCGAGTATCGCGACGTGGTGAGCGCGATTGACGTCCCGCTCCTCCTCGTCATTGGGGACAGCAGCCCCGTCGTCACGCTCGAGATGGCAACGGAACTGCGGAGCCTCAACCCACGCGTGCGAATCGAACAGGTACAGGGCGCCTCCCACGGCCTTCCGTTTGAACAACCCGAGCGCCTGGGAGAAGTGGTCGCGTCGTTCTTGCGTGAGCTGGCTTAGCTGCTGCAACCCGCGCTCGAGTCTCCCCACCGCGCCGTCGGGGCCGTCGTCACCACGTCTGCAGGGAGGCCTGGGCGAGCAGTAGGGCCGCCTGCCGCGGGTGCTCTTGCGACGCGCTCTCCTCACGGCGTAAACAAGGTAGCGTTCCCGTGCGCGGCCGGATGCGCGGGAGTCATCCCGTAGAGGGGGATTCACCCACATGTTTCATTGGAATAGGAGCAGGCGCGCCGCGTTGGCGGTGGCCCTGCTGAGCATGGGCCTGCTCGTGGCCTGTGGTGGCGACTCGCGCAGCGCGAGCGCTCAGTTGACGGTCATGGTTCCGCAGGCGCTCTCGGCCGCGGACGTGGCCCGTGTCCAGGTCGAGCTCTCCGGGCCGGGCATCCCCGCGCCCCTGTTGACCGAGCTCGTCCAGGTCGGCGGCACGTGGACGGGGACGATCTCCGGCATCCCGGCGGGGACGGGGCGGCTCTTCCGGGCCAGCGCCTACGACGCGGCCGCGAAGCTGCTCTACCGGGGCGAGGCGGGCCCCCTCTCCATCGAGCCGGGCAAGACGGCGAGTGTGGCCATCCTGTTGCAGCAGGTGGAGCCGCAGGTGCCCTTCGAGAACGAGGCGCCGCGGATCGACTCCCTGGTGGTCTCCACCAACCCGGTGGAGCCGGGCGGCAGTGTGACGCTGACGGCCTCCGCGCATGACGCCAACCCCGGGGACACCCTGAGCTACAGCTGGAGCGCCACCGCGGGCACCTTCAGCGCCACCGGCTCGGCGGTGACCACCTGGACGGCTCCCTCCACCGAGGGCTCGCAGCGCATCCAGCTCGAGGTGGTGGACTCGCGCGGCGCGAGCGCCACCCTGAGCGTCGACATCGGCGTGCTGCTGCCCGGCTCCACGGGGAGCGCCACGGTGAACGCCAGCTTCAACACCTGGCCCTCCATCACCGCGATGAATGGCGTCCCGTCCGTGCTGCTGCCCGGCGGGAGCGCGCGGCTGATGGCCACCGTCACGGACGCCGACGGGGACGTCCCGCTCTTCTCCTGGGAGTCCTCCTGCACGGGGAGCTTCGACGACGCGACGCGGGCCAGCCCCACCTTCACCCTGACGGCCCTGCCGGGCAACGGGCGTTGCTCCTTCAGGCTGACGGCCACGGATGGGCGGGGCGGCCAGCACTCGGGCACCCTCATCCTCCACGCGGGCACCACGCCCCCTCCGGATGTCGCGCCGAAGATCGATGCGAGCTGGCAGAGCGTCCCGGGGGCCTCGGGGGGCGCGAAGGTGGCCCTGGGCGTCACCGCGCACGATCCAGAGGGCACGGCGCTGAGCTTCTCCTGGTCGGCGAGCCAGGGTGACTTCCCCTGGACTCCCCGTCAGACGGCCACCTCGAGCGAGATCGACTGGCGGGCACCCGCCTGCCTCAGCGGGCCGGTGACCGTCACCGTCACCGTCCAGGACGCGGCCGGCTCCTCGGCCAGCCAGCTCTTCTCCCTCGCTCCAGCCCCGAACTCGGAGTGCACTCCGGCGATGGTGACCGGTATGCGCAATGCCCTCCGCGTCCAGGCCGATGGCTCCGTCCTCCCCTCTCCGTTCGGCCTGACCAACGTCGCGCTCGGGGCCTGGGTGCCCACGTCCGATGGGCTCTCCTATAGCTGGCGTGCCGGCACCGGCCACGCGCACGGCACCTTCGTCATCCCCGAGGTGACGGAGGGGTCTCCCTACCTCCTGCGCTACGCGAACAGCTACATCTGGACCCGCGGGCGGAGCCTGGAGCTCGACCAGGTCGAGCTGGGCCATCGTCAGGTCCGGGTGGTCGGGCCGCCGGAGGCCAACCTCGAGATGGAGCTGCAAGGGTTCTCGCCCTGGCAGGTCGGAGATGACCTGCAGTTCCACTCGGAGACCGCGGGTCTCGGCTACCTGTCCACGTTCGGCTGTATTGGGCCGGTCTTCCCCCTGCCCGCCGTGGGGGGGACGGACCTCTCGGGCGCTGTGCCCTACAGCTGGTTCGCGGAGCAGTGTGGCCTCTCGGCGTATTGGCTGGACCAGACCGAGGACCACCTCTTCGTCACCCAGCTGGTGAGCCGCCCCGATCCGCGCACGGGCGCCAACGTCCAGGAGGCGCGCCGGAGCATCCTGTTCTCCGGCCCGGAGAACACGGCGCAGGGCAACATCCTGCTGAGGGGGCAGCTGGCGCCGCTGCCCACCACCACGCAGTCCCTGACCATTCGCGCTCCGGAGTTCGAGAGCCTGGCGCAGGCCGGCCACCCCGCCGCGACGGTGAGGGACAACAACTTCGGCATCAGCACGCTGCTGGCCTATGACCGGTACGGGGGTTACACGACCGCACCGGATGTCGCCACGGCGTACTCCATGCTCCCTGGCAGGGGCGACATCCAGCCGGTGTTCGAGTTCGGCAATCCCTACCCGAGCCACTGGCCCCTGTTCTCCTTCTTCCAGGTGACCGCCGAGGTCCCCTTCACCATCGAGCTGCCCGAAGGGGGCACCGCCCAGCCGTCGTACCCCATGTACACGGCCGCCCGGGAGCCGCTGGTGCCCGGCTCGAATCCGACGATCGTCCCGAAGCTGGGGCCGGCCCGGGAGCTGCGGCTCAATGGCCTGGTCGCCACCGAGAATCTGACGGGCGTGGGGACGACGCCGCTGCTGAGCTGGACGGTGCCGGCCCTGGGCACGCCGACCTACTACCAGCTGCGCCTGTACCGGGTCTCCGTGATGGCGGACGGCTCCGTCTCGCGGCAGAGCATGGCGACCCTCTACACGCCCGAGACGCAGCTGCGCCTGCCTCCGGGGATGCTTGCGACGGACAGGCACTACTACGTCCAGGTGACGGCGTACCTGCGGCCGGGAGTGGACCCGAGCAATCCTTTCAAGGACTCGCCGGTGAGCCACTACGCGCCCGCGGTCACGGGCGTCTTCAAGCCCTGAGCCTTACCGTCTCCCGGCGTCGGGCTCAGGTGACGACGCCGGGGACGGGGCCGGAGCGCCGGGTCGTGTCGCTCGAGTTCTTTGACACCCTCTCTGCTCACGGACCGTGACGAAGGAGGCCTTGTACCGCGACCTATACAGAATCCGTGGTGCTGGCCATCAAGGCCCGATCGTGGAACTCCTTCAGCTTCGCTTCGCGGTTGGGTGCCTGAACCAGTTCATCGACTCGGGCTTTGTCGAGCGCCACCACGAGCACATCTCCTCGACGTTCCGCCGCCAGGGCACTCTCGAAGCCCTTGGTGAATCCACCAATGGAGATGAAGAACCCGAGCCGGCAACGGCCGAAGCGGCGCTCGATGTCCTTGATGAAGACATCCAGTTCCCTGCGCTCCACCGGCTTCGACCAGTTCTTGCACTCCCCGAGGATGTACTGGGAGTGGGTCTGCTGCCAGAACGGCGCGGTGGACTCATTCGGGATGACGATGTCGATCTGCTCGTCCAGGCTCTTGCGGTTCGTCTGGGTGCGCTCGAAGCCAGGAATGGACTTGAACAACAACGCCATCAGATCCTCGAGCAAGGCGCCCTTGATCGAGGAGTCACGCTCGGTGAGGACGCTCTTCCACAACTCGCGGATCTTCTCCTCCCGCTTCCCATTGGCCAGGGCGGCCATACGCCGCTCGCGTGGAGCTTCCAGGGCATGGCGGACCTTCACCTTGAGGATGGCCTCGAAGTAGGCGTTCTTCTCCAGGTAGTCGTACGCCCCCGCCGAGAAGGCGCGGTTCACCGAGTCCTCATCGGCGACGCCCGTGACGAGGATGACCTTCACGTCCGGAGCGCGCTGCAAGATGGACTGGATGAGGTCGAGCCCGGTATCAGGCCCATACCGCCCCTGGAGCTTCCGATCGAGCAGGATCAGGTCCCAGCCCGGCTGCTCCAACTTCGCGAGCGCCGAGGGCCCGTCCGCAGCCGCATCCACCGTGTACCCCTCGGTGGAGAGGATGAGGCGGTAGGTCTCGAGGAATGTGGGCTCGTCATCGACGATGAGAATTCGTCCAGTCGGGTTCATGGCCGCTCCGTCCCAGTGGTTGGAACCCTTACCACGAATCGCGCTCCTCCCAGAGAAGAGGCCTCACAGGCGACCAGGCCCCGCATCTCCTTCTCGAAGACCTCCCGCACGAGCGCGAGCCCGAGGCCACTTCCACCTCGGAGGGAAACGCCCTCGTCGAAGATGGCCCTCCGCATGGGCTCGGGGACGCCCGGCCCATTGTCCTCGACCAGGAGTCGAACCGCGCTCGCCCCCTCGATCGATTCGGCTTCGATGCGGATCACCGGAGACTCCGTGGCCACGGCCTGGGTCGCGTTCCGGAGGATGTTGGCGATGGCCGTCACGACACGGGCACGATGGCCCGATACGGGAGGAAGCTGAGCCGGCAGAACCTGCTCGATGCGGCGTCCCGACTCCGACTCGATGACCGAAACGGCATCGCGAAGGGCCACCAGCATGTCGAAAGGCTCGGGCGGCGTTGCCGCGAACTGGGAGAGTTCGACCAACTGACCGATGAAGCGGAAAACGGAATCAATGCCCCGGTCGATGCCTTCTTTTCTCCGGGCGACCACGTCCCCAGGATGCTCCGCAGTCTGCACCTCCCGGTAGAACGCCCCCAGGGCCGTCTTGACAGGGACAAGCATGTTGCGAATTTCATGTGCGACCAGACGTGACTGCCGGACGGTAGCTTCCGCCACAGCGGTGGCCTCAATATTGGCTGTCGTCTTTCCAGAACTCACCGCAACATTATTTGCTGCAGAGAGCGTGAGATCCGCAAGGATGGATTCAGCCAGAACAGACATTGGCGTCACCCCTACCTCTGAGATTTCAGAAAGCAACTGACGCCCTATAGGCAAAACCTCAAGATCGGTACGCAAACCACGCTCGCCCTCAACAATCCGAACAAGCCCCAAGGCAGCCAACCTTCTGATCGTATCCCAGTTATGAGGAAAGCCCGAGTTACTCTCATCATCAGCCCAGAAGGACCATGCCCTCCGTTGAACAAGGTGGGCTGCCGTTTCACGGCTGACTCTCCAGGGATCAGAAGGACCAAAAGACTGTGCAGCTTCCACATGAAGCAGCCAACGAATGGCATCACTTCCTTTGAGTTCGAGAAAAACCCGCCCGATTGCAGTTAGAGGACTCCCTGACACAAGCTTCTTCGTCGCTCTAATCGACTCAGCATATGTAGCACTATCGATCTTCCCACTCAACGTGGTGTAAAATGCGAACCCCTTGGCGATATCTGCCAACCGATCAAGTTCCATCGTTCGAATTCGGCTGGGTAATGCATCCATCACACCGATCTGCCTGGCGATGGCAACCTCGATCAAAGCATCGATTTCCTTGTCTGACGCAGTATTACCCATGCTCCCGCGAAGCAGCCGGGCCATCTGGTTAGCAAACTTCACAACCGCATCAGCATGTTGCCAACGGTCGAAAAGCGATGCAGGATCATCCCGAGGATAACCGAACTCATCCGTTGGCTTGTCTTGAGCCTCCAACCGCTCCAAGCAACGAATAAGCGCATTGCGCGCAAAAGCAGGGTCGATACCCACCACCAGGGATGCATCCCCGCTGACCTTGCCCGATTGTCCAACCTGCTGAAGATAGTCGCTTAATGTATCCAGGAAAGACATCCGCTGCTCCCAACCCAATTCCCCAGCCAATAGGCATTTTCAAGCATCGTAAATCACCGAGCAAGATGGCATACCCCCCTCCTGTTTCCACTACACAACGGTCGGCAGGGCACTCTCTTCTCCACAAGCCAGCACCGACTCGCTACACTGCCCGTGTGAGCTCCTCCGGTAACGCCTCCATCCTGGCCATCGATCTCGGGACCTCGGCCGTGAAGCTGGCCGCCGTCACCCTGCGCGGGAAGATCCTCGGAGGCACCGAGGAATCCCTCGACCTCCAACTCCTCCCCGACGGCGGCGCCGAACAGGACCCCGAATCCTGGTGGGCCGCCATCGTCCGCGGCACGCGGCGCCTGCTGGACTCGGGCGCCGTCCCGGCCTCCGACATCGTCGGCATCAACGTCAGCTCCCAGTGGTCCGGCACCGTCGCCGTCGACGCCCACGGCAAGCCCCTGCGGCCCGCCCTGCTCTGGATGGACTCGCGCGGACGCGAACACGTGCGGCGCGCCGCCCAGGGGTTGGTGTCCGTCGAGGGCTATAGTCTGCGCAAGGCCCTCACCTGGCTGCACATCTGTGGCGGCGCGCCCACCCTCTCCGGCAAGGATCCGGTCGGCCACATCCTGTACCTCCAGAACGAGCACCCCACGCTCTACCGCGACACCTACAAGTTCCTCGAGCCCAAGGACTGGCTCAACCAGCGCCTGAGTGGCCGCATGGTGTCCTCCCATGACTCCATCACCCTGCACTGGGTGACGGACAACCGCGACCTGGCGCACATCGACTACGACAACGGCCTGCTGCGCATGACGGGCCTGCAACGCGAGAAGCTGCCCGACCTCGTCCCCGCCGCCACCGTGCTCGGGCCGCTCCAACCCGAGGCCGCCCGGGCCCTGGGACTGAGCGACTCGGTGCAGGTCATCTCCGGCGCCCCGGACATCCTCGCGGCCGCGGTGGGCTCGGGCGCCGTGCGCAACCACGAGGCCCACCTGTGCATCGGCACGTCCTCCTGGGTGAGCTGCCACGTGCCCACCAAGAAGACCGACATCTTCCACCAGTTGGGCAGCATCCCCTCGGCGCTCCCGGGCCGCTACCTGCTCACCAACGAGCAGGAGTCCGCCGGCATCTGCCTGTCCTACCTCAAGGATCACATCCTCTTCGGCCCCGAGAGCGCCCCCCAGGACTCCGCCGAGCGCTACGCGATGCTCGTCCGCGAGGCCGAGCGCATCCCCGCCGGGAGTGATCAGCTCATCTTCCTGCCCTGGCTCAACGGCGAGCGCAGCCCGGTGGACGACAGCACGCTGCGCGGCGGTTTCCTCAACCAGTCCCTCAAGACGACCCGGGGACACTTCGTGCGCGCCGTGATGGAAGGCGTGGCCTACAACTCGCGCTGGCTCTTCTCCTACGTGGAGAAGGCGGCCGGCCACACCCTGAACCCCGTGCGCATCATCGGAGGCGGCGCCCGCTCACCGCTGTGGTGTCAGATCCACGCGGACGTGCTCGGCCGGACCATTCAGCAGGTGGACGAGCCCGTGCTCGCCAACACCCGGGGAGCGGCCTTCCAGGCGGCGGTGGCGCTCGGGCGGCTGAGCGTGGACGAAATCCCCTCGCTGGTGCCCATCGCGCAGACCTTCGAGCCGAACCCGCGCAACCGGGCCCTCTACGACGAGCTGTTCGACGAATTCCTGAACATCTACAAGAACAACAAGGCCATCTTCGCGCGCCTCAACCGCAAGCGCAGCGCGTGACCCGAGGACTCCACCCATGGAACTGCCCGAGCTTGGAAACCGCTTCCTGAAGCACGTCCCGCCCCGATGGATCTCCGTGGCGGAGCGCTACCTGCAACGTGTCCCCATGGTCCGCGAGCGGCTCGCGAAGGAGACCGACGCGATGCTGGCCGAGATGGAAGGGGGCCTGAAGCCCTACCGCGGCCAGGTGGCCACCCACACCCGGCTTCCCGAGCAGGGCCGCCCCCGCGAGGAGGTGCTGCGCGAGATGGAGCAGATGAACGCCCGGGAGCAGGACCGCTGGAAGGAGGGCTACGTGTCGGGAGCCGTCTACCACGGCGACTCCGAGCACATCGACTTCCTCAACCGCGTGTATGCCCTCAACTCGCAGAGCAACCCGCTGCACGTGGACCTGTGGCCCAGCGCCACCAAGTTCGAGGCCGAGGTGGTGGCCATGACGGCCCACCTGCTCGGCGCCGAAGCGGCCAACGCGGGCAGGGCTCCGGACGAGCACATCTGTGGCTCGCTCTCCTCCGGTGGCACGGAGAGCATCATGCTCGCCACGAAGACGTACCGGGATTACGCGCGCGCCGAGCGGGGCATCGAGCACCCGGAGATGGTGGCGCCCGCGAGCGCGCACCCCGCCTTCGACAAGGCGGCGCACTACTTCGGCGTGAAGATGATCCGCGTGCCCGTGGCCGCGGACTATCGCGCCGACGTGCAGGCCACGCGCAAGGTGCTCTCCCGCAACACCGTCATGGTCATCGGCTCGGCGCCCTCGTTCCCGCACGGAGTCATCGATCCCATCGAGGAGCTGTCGGAGCTGGCGCGCGAGCGGGGCATCGGCTTCCACACCGACGCGTGTCTGGGCGGCTTCGTGCTGCCGTGGGCGCGCGAGCTGGGCTACCCCGTGCCCGACTTCGACTTCCGCCTGCCGGGGGTGACCTCCATCTCCGCGGACACGCACAAGTTCGGCTACGCGGCCAAGGGCACGTCCGTGGTGCTCTACCGGGGCACCGCGCTGCGCTCGCACCAGTACTTCACCTCCACCGAGTGGTCCGGCGGCATCTACTTCTCGCCCACCTTCTCCGGCAGCCGTCCGGGGGCGCTCATCGCGGCGGCCTGGGCCTCGCTCGTGTCCACGGGCGACGCGGGCTACCGCGAGGCCACCCGGCGCATCCTGGAGACGGCGGACGTCATCAAGCGCGGCATCCGCGCCATCCCCGGCCTGCACGTGCTCGGCGAGCCGCTCTTCGTCATCGCCTTCGGCTCGGACAGCCTGAACATCTATCAAGTGATGGAGCGGCTGAGCGAGAAGGGCTGGAACCTCAACGGCCTGCACAAGCCACCCGCGGTACACCTGTGTGTGACCCAGCGCCACACCCAGCCCGGCGTGGCCGAGCGCTTCCTCGCGGACCTGCGCGCCGCCGTGGAGGAGGTGCGCGCGAATCCGAACGAGAAGGGAACCATGGCGCCCGTGTACGGCATGGCGGGCACCGTGCCCTTCCGGGGGCTCGTGAGCGACCTGCTCAAGAAATACATGGATCTCATCTACAAGGTCTGATCGCGAAGGGGGGCGTGTGTCCCCTCCTGGAAACAAAGAAACAAAGCGACATGAGCCGTCAATGAGGGGTGCATACACCCCTCGCATCTTCGTGTTGGCGCTCGCCTCCAGGTGAGGTAGTGACGCCCCCGTGACGGACGGGGTCCGCCGGTTGGGACGAGGTCCGCCCAGGAGAAGCACGATGCTCGAGAAGCTGATGCCCAAGTCGGACGAGTTCTTCGACGACTTCGACGCGCAGTGCGCCGTCACCGTGGAGGGCGCGCGCATGCTGCACGCCCTGCTGAGCGACTACCGGGACGTGGATGCCCGGGTGAAGGCCCTCAAGGACGTGGAGCACAAGGGTGACGAGGTCACCCATGCCGCCTTCAACCGGCTGCACCAGCAGTTCATCACCCCGTTCGATCGCGGGCAGATCCACTCGCTGCTCTCGCGCATCGACGACGTGCTGGACCTGACGAACGCGGCGGCGGCCCGGCTGCAGTACTACGAGATCCAGTCGAGCCTGCCGGACGCCACGGAGCTCGCGCGGCTGCTCGTGCTGTGCACGGAGAAGGTGCGCGAGGTGGTGGCGGCGCTGCGGCTCATCAAGCAGCCGGATCAGATCCTCGCGGGCGTCAAGGACATCAAGAAGCTGGAGTCCCAGGCGGACGAGGCGCTGCGCGCGGGCCTGGGGCGGCTGTTCAAGAGCGGCGTGGATCCCCTCACGGTCATCAAGTGGAAGGAGATCTACGATCTCATCGAGATGGCCACGGACAAGTGCCAGGACGTGGGCAATGTCATCGAGGGCGTGGTCCTGGAGCACTCCTGAGATGTTGCTCACCGCCGTCGTCCTCATTGTCGCGGTCGCGCTCGTCTTCGACTTCATCAACGGCTTTCACGACGCGGCCAACTCCATCGCCACCGTGGTGGGCACCCGGGTGCTCTCGCCCAACCTGGCCGTGGCCTGGGCGGCCTTCTTCAACTTCGTCGCCGCGTTCGGCGGAGGGGTGAAGGTGGCCAACACCATGGGCAAGGGCATCATCAACTTCGACATGCTGCGCGCCGAGGGCTCCGAGGCCGTGCTGCTCGTCATCTTCTCCTCGCTCATGGGCGCCATCGCCTGGAACCTGCTGACGTGGTGGTGGGGACTGCCGTCGTCCTCGTCGCATGCGCTCGCGGGCGGGATGATCGGCGCGACGCTGCCGGTGCTCGGCTACCAGGGGCTGGTGGGCGCGGGCATCGCGAAGATCGCCGGCTTCATCGTGCTCTCGCCGCTCATCGGCATGGTGCTCGGCACGCTGATGATGCTGGCGAGCACGTGGACGGTGCACAAGCAGACGCCGCTCAAGGTGGACACGTGGTTCCGGCGGCTGCAGCTCGTGTCGTCGGCCATCTTCTCCTTCAGCCACGGCACCAACGACGCGCAGAAGGTGATGGGCATCATCGCCGTGGTGCTCTTCGGCACCATCTGGAAGGACCGGCCCTTCCACATCGACTGGTGGATGATCATCTCGTGCCACGCGGCGATCGCCATGGGTACGTTCTTCGGCGGCTGGCGCATCGTGAAGACGATGGGCCACAGCCTCACCAAGCTCGCGCCCATCGGAGGCTTCGCGGCGGAGACGGGCGGCGGCGTCACCATCATCGCCCTGGCCAAGCTCGGCATCCCGGTGTCCACCACCCACACCATCACCGGTGCCATCGTGGGCGTGGGCTCCACCCGGGGCTGGCGCGCGGTGAAGTGGGGCGTGGCCGGCCGCATCATCTGGGCGTGGGTGTTCACCATTCCCGCCTCGGCGCTCATGGCCGTCATCGTCTACGCGGTGTCCAAGGGCGTGCTGCTCGTGGTGCGCTGAGGCGCCTTCTGTCATCCACTCGGCCTCCGGGTGGAAACCCCCTCCCATTCCCTCCGCCCCGCCAGGGCGCGTGAGGTAGAACCCAAGCGCCTTCCGTTCCCACTGGCGGGAACGGAACCTGGGAGAGGGAAACCGACGATGAATCGACTCGTGCTGGTGCTGGGACTCGCGCTGCTCGCTGGCTGCGCCACCGTGAAGAGCAGCCGCGTCCGCCCGGACTACGAGACCACGGACAAGACGCGCGTGAAGCGGCTCGCCGTGGTCGTCCAGCCCCTGCCGGACGACCGGCAGCAGCTCGGCGATTTGTGGAGCCTCATCGCCCGCCGCCACGTCAACCAGAACCGGCTCTTCCTCGTGAAGGCCAACTTCGCCCGCTCGGGCGCCCCCGAGGACACCTCCTTCAAGGAGCTGTGCGTCGAGGGCATCGAGGGCGTGCTCTGGCTGGCGCCCGAGAGCGTGAAGCTCGTGGGCAAGGGCGTGGAGGCCGGGGTGAAGGCGCAGTTGGTGCGCTGCTCGGATGGGGGGGAGACCTGGGCCGCCGAGGCCGCCGGGAGCTGGAACTCCGAGGACAAGCGCTACGCGGCCCTCACCGAGCAGTACGCGGGCGAGCTGGGCCCCGAGGCCGGCCCCTATGTCGCGCCCTCCTTCCGCCTGCTCAGCGCCACGCTCGACACCCTGCCCAATCCCCTCCTGAACGATGAGGACACGAACGAGAAGATCGAACTCGGGGAGTAGGCGTGGGACTGGACGACACCACGATCGTCCTGCGGCTGCTGCTCGCCTTCGGACTGGGCGCCACGCTCGGTCTGGAGCGCGAGCTGCGCGGGCACCAGGCCGGACTGCGCACCCACATCCTGGTGTGCCTGGGCTCCTGTCTGTTCACCCTGAGCAGCCTCTTCGTGGCCCTGCCGCTCGTGAGCGACACCACCCACGAGGCGCGCGCCGACATCAGCCGCATCGCCAGTCAGATCGTCGTGGGCATCGGCTTCCTCGGCGGCGGAGCCATCATCCGCCACGAGACGCAGATCAAGGGCCTCACCACCGCGGCCAACCTGTGGCTGACCGCCTCCGTGGGGCTCGCCTGTGGGCTGGGCTTCACCCTGGCCGCCAGCACCACCGTGGCGCTCGCGCTCATCACGCTCGTGGGCCTGCGCTTCGTCGAGCGCCACATCATCCACCTGCGCAGGAAGTACCGCCTCCCGGCCGAGGACGAACCCCCCAACGACAAGCGCCCGTGAGCCGCCTGGCACCAAGGTCCGTCAGCGCCGGACCGCCGACGTGGGAAGGGCCCGGAAGGGCAGTTGGTACGTGTCGACGAGGTGCCGCCGCATCCGCGTCCACGCCCCGGGAGCGCCATCGAAGACGTCCTTCCACAACGCCCGCTCCTCCTCGGTGAACAGCTCCGAGCCGAGGATCGCCTCCGGCCCTCCATCGAGGCACTCGCGCACCTGGGCCGCGGAGAACAGGTCCAGGGCGTCCTCCTTCATCGACAGGAAGACCTCGTCGAACTCCATCCCCAGCTCGGTCCATTGGGCGAGGCAGTAGGCGAAGAAGCGCTTCTGGAGCACGCGCGCGGCCTCGAGTTCCGCGGACGGGGGCGCGGTGCCCTCACGGTGGGCGATGAGCGCGAAGTGGTCGAGGAAGTCCGTCAGGCCCGTGGCCAGCACGCCGAGCACGAACATGCGTACCGGCGGGGCGTACTGCGACGCGAGGACGAGCCCATCCCTCACGAAAGAGGGCTGGAAGGAGAGGCCGCGCAGGTCCGTGGCCGCGCGGGGATTCTTCTCCAGCAGGCGCAGACGCTCCCCATAGGCCACCGCGTCCGGCTCCTCGGTGAACGGCACCTCGAGCGCGTCGAGCTCCGCCTGGGTGGACGCGCGCGCCGCGAGGCGGAAGACCTCCGCGACGTCCAGGATGCCGCGCCTTCCCCCACCGTCCATGCCGGCTCACCCCTCCGAGGCGAAACGCTTGTCCATCTCCATGCGGATGAAGCGCTCGATCTCCTCCGCGGTGGTCAACTCCATGGCCTCGTCCAGCAGCTTCTGGGCCTCGGCGCGGCTGGACTGGCGCAGGACGCTCTTCACGGTGGGAATCTGCCCCGCCGTCATGGACAGCTCGTCGAAGCCCAGCGCCAGCAGCACCAGCGCGTAGACGGAGTCGCCCGCCATCTCTCCGCACATGGCCACCGGAATCCGCGCGTCCCGGGCGGCCGCCACGATGTTGCGCAGCGAGCGCAGCACCGACAGGTGCAGGGGCTTGTACAGGTAGGCCACGTCCCGGTTCTGCCGATCGATGGCCATGGAGTACTGGATGAGATCGTTGGTGCCCACGGAGAAGAAGTCCGCCTCCTGGGCGAGCCGGTCGGCGATGAGCGCCGCGCTGGGCGTCTCCACCATGATGCCAATGGGGATGCGCTTGCCGAGTGGAACGCCCGCGCGCCCCAGCTCCGTGCGGCACGCCTCCAGCTCGCTCCGGGCCTCGCGCAGCTCGCTCATGCCGCTGATGAGCGGGAACATGAGGCGCATGTTGCCGTGCACGCTCGCGCGCAACAGGGCGCGCAGCTGCACCCGGAACAGCTCCCGGTTCGCCAGGCAGTAGCGGATGGCGCGCAGCCCCATGGCCGGGTTGGGCTCCTTCTCGTGCTTGCCCTTGCCCGGCACCTTGTCCCCCCCCAGGTCCAGCGTGCGGATGGTGACGGGCCGGCCCTCCATCGCCTCCAGCACCTGCCGGTACGCCCGGTACTGCTCCTCCTCGCTCGGGGCCTCCTTGCGGTCGAGGAACATGAACTCGGTGCGGTACAGGCCAATGCCCTCCGCGCCGTGGGACAGGAGCGAGGGCAGCTCCTCGGGGAACTCGATGTTGCCCACCAGCCGGATGCGGAAGCCGTCCGTGCTCTGGGCCGGCAGATCCTTGGCCGCCAGGGCCCGCGCCTCGCTCTCCTGGTAGCGGCGCCGCGTCTCGTGGAAGCGCGCGAGCTGGGCCTCGGTGGGATTGACCAGGAGGACGCCACGCTGGCCGTCGAGCGCCACCAGGTCCCCGGGGGAGATCTGCTCGCTGGCGCGCCCCGCGCCGAGCACCGCCGGGATGGAGCGGGCGCGCGCGACGATGGCCGTGTGGCTCGTCTGTCCGCCCAGGTCCGTGACGAAGCCGGCCACCTGCCCCGAGCGCGCCAGCAGCGCCGCGTCCGCCGGGGACAGGTCGTGCGCCACCACCACCGCGTTCTCCGGCACCGCCACCTCCTCGTCCACCACCTGGCCGAGCAGGTTGCGCACCACGCGATCCGCCACGTACTCCACGTCCGAGCGCCGCTCGCGGAAGTACTCGTCCGGGATGTTGTCGAAGAGGTGCTTGAGCTTGCGCGCCACCCGCCGCACCGCCCACTCGGCGTTGATGCGATCCTCCACGATGAGCCGGTTCACCTCGTCCACGAACATGGGATCGTGGAGCATGAGCCGGTGCGCCTCGAGGATGAGGGCGTGCTCGGGCCCTTCCGAGTGGGAGATCTGCTCCTTGAGGTCGGACAGTTGCTGGTCGGACAGGTCCAGCGCCGTCTTCATCCGCATCCGCTCGGGGTCCACCTCGGCCTCGGCCAGGCGCAGCTTGGGGGTGCGCACGCGCTTGCGATCGAGGATGTACGCGTGGCCCACCGCCACGCCCGGCGAGGCGCCGATGCCCTTGAGACTCAACGTGGGAGAAGCCTGGCTGCTCACGGTTCCTTCTTCATCCGCGGCCACCGTCCGCGGCACGGGAGGCGTTCACTGCGACTCGCCAAACCGGTTGGCGATGAGCTTCTGGATGTCCTGGAGGCACGCCGGGGCGTCCTCGCCTTTGCACGTCACCGTCACCTGCATGCCCTGCGCCGCCGCCAACATCAGCACGCCCATGATGGATTTGGCATTGGCCCGCTGACCCTCGCACTCGAGCGTCACGTCGCTCTTGTAGCGGTTGGCCACCTGGACCAGCTGCGCCGCGGCGCGCGCGTGCAACCCCAGGGCGTTGATGATCTCGAATGTCCCTTCGACCACGCTCGCCATTGCCGTCCCTGTTCGCTCGATGTCTTGCCCGAAGTTTCTACAAGAAAGCACCCGCCACGCAGGCCAGTCCCGCGGCGAGGTACAGCACCACGTAGCCGGGGACCCGCCGGGCCACCAGGACGTAGGATACCGCCCCCAGGGCCAGACAGCCCATGGATAGCAACGGGGCGAAGCGGCCCCCGGCGCTGAGCCCGAAGTCCACCGCCAGCCAGGCCGCCAGGCCCCCGGCGCACGCCGCCCCCACCGACCGCAGCTTCGCCCCCCGGCCCGGCAGGTTCGCCCGGGCCACCGCCTCCACCAGCCGGTCCCCCATGGACAGGCCCAGCACGTACAGCCGGGCCCGGAGCCAGAAGTGCACCAGGTTGTAGAGCACGAGGAAGAGCACCGCCGCCCACGCCGCCAGCACCGGCACCAGCGCCGCGCACACCGCTCCGGTGGCAGGTTTGAGCGACAACCAGAAGAAGCCGTCCCCCAGCGCCGCCAGCGGACCCATGAGCGCCGCCTTGAAGGCCACCACCTTGTCCGGCGTCTCCTCGCCCCGGGCGATGCGCTGCTCGTGGTGGAGCACGCCCCCCACGATGGCCGCCGCCACGTACGGGTGGGTGTTGAAGAAGACGAGGTGCCGGCGCACCGCGGCCTCCAGGTCCCGCTGCTCCGGGTAGAGCCGCTCGAGCGCCGGGTAGACGGCGTAGGCCAGCCCCAGGTTCTGCATGCCCTGCGGATTCCAGGAGGCCTGCAGGAAGAGCGAGCGCATGAAGACGCGCAGCAACACCCACCAGGACAAGGAGAGGGCCGGCGTGCTCACAGCCACTCCCGGAGCGCCAGCAGGGACGCGGTCAGGGTGACGACGCCCGCGCCCAGGCCCGCGAAGAAGGAGGCGCGCTTGGCATGGCTGCCCCGCGCGGCGATCGCCGCGGACACCGAGGCCATGGCGGGATAGGCCCACGCGAGCCCCCGGAGCACGCGCAGCGGCAGTTGCTCCAGCAGCGGTCCGAGCAGGAAGCCCACCAGGGCGCACACGCTGGTCATCGCGCCGAAGAGGACGAAGTGCGGCCACATGCCCCAGAGGTTCTGCCGCATGGCACGGGTGAGCTGGCCCGCCTCGGCCGAGGCGAGGGCTTTCTTGGCGAGCCGCGCCGCATAGCGCTCGAGGAAGCGATCCACCTCGCGGCCCAGGCGGCCAAGGCCCAGGAAGAGAAGAACGGAGAGCGACCAGATGGCCGGGGTGGAGCCGGCTCCCGTGGCGGCCGCCATGCACGCCGCCGACGCCGAGGCGCCCGTGGCCGACACGGTGTCATGGTCCGGCAACGAGGCGCCGAGGTTGGCCGAGCCCAGGTGGAAGAGTTCCAGCACCAGGCCCACGAAGAGCCCCGAGGGCACGTCATCGAGCAGGACGCCCATGGCGGTGGCCGCCACGAGGGGCCGGGAGAACATGGCCTGGAGGAAGGCCTTGCGCTCCACCGCGACGAGGCCGCCCCAGACGCCGGCGAGCGCCACCTGGGTCCAGCCCACGCTCACGGACTCACCCCGCCTTTCCCCAGCGCTCCACCAGCTCCGGCAGCTCCACGGGCTTCTCCGTGGGCACCGCCCGTGCCTCCACCCGCACGCCGTCCTGGCCCAGCCGCTGCAGCGTCTGCAGCTCCGACTCGGACAGGAAGACGGACGGGGACACCTGGCGCCGTCCCGTGCCGAAGTGCACGTTGCCCAGGTTGAGGTGCTCCAGCTTCAGCCCGTGGGTCTGGACGAAGGGCACCGCCGCCACGTCGCGCAGGAGCAGCAGCGTCTTGAGGCCGTCACGCGAGGCCCCCGCGAAGTCCACCTGCTGCAAGGGGAGGATCTGCACCTCGATGGCGCTCTGCACCGCCAGGGCCATCGCCGCGCGCACCAGCGGACTGGCGGCGGCCTCGTCATCCGCGACGATGACGCGCGAGACCTTCAAGTGCGGCAGCCAGGCCTCGACGACCTGTCCATGGATGAGGCGGTTGTCGACACGGACCAGGGAGATCACGGCAGTCTCGAATCGCCTACCCGGGGAGGGACGTCAAGTTCGCGGTACACTCTGCTGCTGACGTTGCTGCGCCTCACGCAACAGGGCCGACGCACAGGTGATGTTGCGCTGCCCGTAGGATGCGAGCTGGGCGGCCATCTCCGCCAGCGGCATCTCCTCGGACCGGAGCGAGTTGGCCTTGAGGAGCATGGGCAGGTTCACCCCCGCCAGCACCTCCAGCCGCCCCTGACACCGCTCCGAACACATCATGAGCGATTCCTTACAGGGCGTACCGCCGAACAGGTCGGCCATGACGATGACGCCATCGCCCTGGTCCAACTCCGTCACGGCCTGCCGCATCTTCGCCCGGAGATCCTCCAGAGAGGTTCCCGGCTCGATGTTGCAGGTCGCCACCGCGGGCAGCTTGCCCACGATCTGCTCCGCGGTCGTCACCAGTTCGTCCGCCAGACGTCCGTGCGATGCCACTACGAGGCCGACCATGATCACCTCCACCAGCCCCCCGGGGCTGCCTGACTACGCCTGAACGGAACGACGCGCAACCCCCACCGAAAGTTTCGTTGCCGCCCAATCCCGACTCCCTACCTGCTCCCACCTTGTCACCCTTCTATCAAACTAAGGCCGAACGGCACGGCACGCCCGAAATTTCACTCTCGACGACGCCCCGCGTTGTCGTCTGGCAGACGAGGGGGCGAGCACCCGTCACGAGCGCTCCGTCCGGAAGGAGCGAGGGTGTCCCGGCTACTCCTTCTCGATGTCGCGGTGCCACACCTGCACGCGCGGATGGTCCCCGGAGAGGCGCTGGCGCAGCTCCTCGGCGATGGCCACCGAGCGGTGCTTGCCGCCGGTGCAGCCCAGCGCCACGGTGAGGTACGCCTTGCCCTCCTTCTGGTAGCGCGGGAAGAGGAAGCGGCACAGGTCCACCACCTTGTCCACGAACTGCTGCGTCTCCTCGCGGTCGAGCACGTACGCGGACACGCGCGAGTCGCGGCCGGTGAGCCCCTTGAGCTCCGGGACGAAGTAGGGGTTGGGCAGGAAGCGCACGTCGAGCACCAGGTCCGCCTGGGGCGGCACGCCGTGGCGGAAGCCGAAGCTCATCACCGACAGGGAGGGGCTGGCGGGCTCGGGGGAGAAGCGCCCCTGTACCATGCGCTTCAAGTCATGGACGTTGAGCACCGACGAGTCGATGACCTGATCGGCCAGCTCGCGCAGATCCTTGAGCCGCTGGCGCTCGATGGCGATGCCCTCGGCCACGGTGCCCTGGGGCGCGAGCGGGTGGCGGCGGCGCGTCTCGCTGAAGCGGCGGATGAGGCTGTCGTCGCTGGCGTCCAGGAAGAGCACCTCCACGTGGTGCCCCACCCGGCGCACCTCGCTGAGCACCCGCGGGGCCTCGTGCAGGAAGATGCCCTCGCGCGCATCCACCACGAGCGCCAGGTGCTCGAACTGTCCCGCGCCGGCGAGCTCCGTGAGCTTGGGCAACAGCAGCACCGGCAGGTTGTCGATGCAGAAGAAGCCCACGTCCTCCAGGGCCCGGATGGCGGTGGACTTGCCCGAGCCGGACATGCCCGAGATGACGACGATGTGCTTGGCCAGCGCGTTGCTCACTCGACTTCCTCCCGACGGGCGCGGCGCGTCGCACCCTCGGCGATGGCACGGTTGAGACGCTCGGCGAACTCGCGCGCCGAATGATGTCCCCGCTGCTTGAGAAGCTGATTGCGCGCCGCCACCTCGATGATGGTGGTCATGTTGCGCCCCGGGCGCACCGGCACCACCGAGAGCGGCACGTCCACGCCCACGATGTTCATGAACCGGTCCTCGACGCCCAGCCGGTCATACTCCTGGTGGGGATCCCACTCCTGCAGCTCGATGACCAGTTCGATCATCTTGCGCTCGCGCACCGAGGCCACGCCGAACAGGTCCTTGATGTTGATGATGCCCAGGCCGCGGATCTCCATGTGGTGGCGGATGACGGCGTTGCCCGTGCCATACACCACGCCCTGG
This sequence comes from Cystobacter fuscus, assembly GCF_002305875.1. NCBI lineage: Bacteria > Pseudomonadati > Myxococcota > Myxococcia > Myxococcales > Archangiaceae > Cystobacter > Cystobacter fuscus. The sequence goes on from NZ_CP022098.1 coordinate 11,396,721, forward strand.
CGCCGCCGCGTCACGTCCACGATGTCGTCCGCCACCAGCCGGTGGCCGCGCATCACCAGGTCCAGCGCGATCTCACTCTTGCCGATGCCGCTCTTGCCCAGCAGCAGCACCCCCACGCCGAACACGTCGATGAGCACCCCGTGCAGGCTGCTCGACTCGGTGAGCGACTCTTCCAGGAAGGCCTGCACCTGCTGGATGAAGGCGCTGGAGAGCAGGGGCGTGCGCATGAGCGTCAGGCCCGCCTTCTCACACGCCTCCACCAGGGCCGGCGGCGGATCGATGCCCTTGGTCACCACCACGCACGCCAGCTCCTCCTGGAAGAGCGAGTCGAGCACCTCCCGCTGCCGCTCGAGGGGCAGTGTGCGCAGGTAGGAGACCTCCGTGTTGCCGAACACCTGGACCCGGTGGGGGTGCAGGTGCTCGGTGAACCCGGTGAGGGCCAGCCCCGGCTTCTGGATGCGCGAGGAGTTGATGCGGTGCTGCAGGCCCCGCTCCCCCGCCACCAGGGTCAGCTGGAGGTCGTACTCGCGGTCTTCCAGCAATTGGGATACGCGGATGGAGTTCATCGGACCCAGGTGGAATATCACCCGACGGCCCTTTTCGCGTGGTCAACCCACATGTCGACCCCTCCCCCCCACCCCGAAGCCTCGTCCGAACGGCTCCTCGCCCGGGCCGTCCTCCTGGTGGCCGTGGGGGTGGGAGCCGCACTCCGGGTGTGGACGGCCCTCACCGATGATGGGGTGTACTGGCCAGACGAAATCTACCAGAGCCTGGAGCCGGCCCACCGGCTCGTCTTCGGCTATGGGATGCGCGCCTGGGAGTTCATCGATGGGGCGCGCAACTGGGCCCTGCCGGCGGCGGTGGCCGTCCTCTTCAAGCTGTCCACCTGGCTGGGGCTGGGCGAGCCCCGGGGGTACCTGGGCCTGACGCGCGGGGCCTTCGCGCTCATCGGAGCGGCCACCGCCTGGGGCAGCGCGCGGCTGGCGCGGGTGTATGGAGCCTCGGCGCTGGCGGCCGCGGCGGGGGCCTCGCTGTTCGCCCTCACCGCCGTGCCCCTCTACTTCGCCCCCCGCGCCCTGAGCGAGAACGCCTCCGCGCTGCCCGTGGTGCTGGGACTGGCGTTCGCGCTCGCCCCGAACGCCTCCCGGCGCCAGCGCCTGGTGGGGGCCTCGCTGCTCGGGCTGGCGGTGTTGCTGCGGTTGCAGACGGGCATCTTCTGCGTGGGCCTGCTCGCGGTGCTCGTGGCGCGGCGCCAATGGCGTCACGCGGGCGAGGCGCTGGCGGTGCTCGCCGGGTGGGCCCTGCTCTTCGGCCTCCTGGACTGGCTCACCTGGGGCCGGTGGTTCCACTCGGCACGCGTGTACCTGGACTTCAACCTCGTCCAGGGCAAGGCCGCCACCTTCGGCACCGCCCCCTTCTCCTACTACGGCCACGTCCTCTGGCTGTCCATGGGCGCGCCCACCGCCGTGGCGCTCGGGCTGACCCTGTTCGCCGCGCGGCGGGCCCCGGGCCTGCTCGGCGTGGCCGCCGTCTTCGTCGCGCTCCACGCGTGGCAGCCCCACAAGGAGCTGCGCTTCATCCTGCCCGTGCTGCCCCTGTTCGCCGCGCTCGCGGGCGTGGGCCTGGACACGCTGCTGCGCCACCTGCCTCCCTCGCCCGCGCGGCTCGCCCTGCCCCTGGTGGTGGTGGCGGTGGCGGGCTTCTCGGCCCTGCGCATGGGGCGGCTCACCTTCCAGGACCTGGGGCAGTACACCGGGGCCAACAAGGCCCTCTCGAACGCCTGGGACGACTTCGGGCCCCTCAACCGTCTGCTCATCCAGGCCGGCAAGCTCGAGGACCTGTGCGGCCTCAAGGTGGAGGCGGTGCACCTGGCCTGGTCCGGCGGCTACAGCTACCTGCACCGCGACGTCCCCCTCTTCCCGCACCACGCCGCGGGGCGCGACTCGGGCTTCTACAACTACGTGCTCACCATGGCGGGCGCCGAGGGCGCGGGGCAGCGCGTGGCCGGGGAAGGCCCCTTCATCCTCGTGCGACTACCCCAGACGCGCTGCGTGCCGGATCCGAACTGGACCTCGCGGCTACCGTGAGGGTTAGACTGCGAGGCCCATGTCCGACTGCCTCTTCTGCAAGATTCGCGACGGCCTGATTCCCGCCAAGGTCGTCTACCGTGACGAGCAGTGCCTCGCCTTCGAGGACATCAATCCCCAGGCGCCCACGCATGTGCTCTTCATCCCCCAGAAGCACATCGCCACGGTGAACGACATCGCCTCGGAGGACCGCGAGGTGGTGGGCCATCTCTTCGTCGCCGCCGCGAAGCTGGCGCGCGAGCGCGGCCACGCCGACAACGGCTACCGGGTGGTGATGAACACCCAGCGCGACGCCGGACAGACGGTGTTCCACATCCACCTGCACCTGCTCGCCGGACGCCCCCTGCACTGGCCCCCGGGGTAGGCCACCCCTACCGGGGCAGCTCCGTGGGGGAGAAGGGCGGCTCCTTCTGGCGGATGCGCCGCTCGCGCTGGAGGAAGCGCAGGAGGCCCGCGCGCGTCACCACCCCCACCCGCCCCTCGCCCCGCACCGGCAGCGCGTCCACCTCGTGCGCGTCCATGGCGCGCAGGGCCTCGCCCACGGACGTCTCCACGGAGATCGCGGGCACCTGTCTCACCCACCCCTCCACCGTGCCCCGGTTGGCCCGGAACTCCCGGGCCTCCAGCGCGCTCGCGCTCACCACGCCCAGCAACGTGCCCGCCGCGTCCCTCACGGGCAGCGCCTTCTCGAGCGACACGAGCAGCCGCTCACGCACCTCGGGCGCCCACGCTCCGGGCTCCACCGGCTCCACCCACGCCACCAGCGCGTCCACGGGCAGGCGCCCGAGCGTGGCCGGGTCCACGCCCGCCCGCCGCTCCACCAGCGCGTGGCACAGCGCCGAGGCGATGGTGCACGTCACCATCAACGGCAGGATGATGGCGTAGTTGCCGCTCAGCTCGTACACCATCATCAGCCCCGTCAGCGGCCCGCGCGTGAGCGCCGCCACCGCCCCGCCCATGCCCACCATCGCATAGGCCCCACTCGGCGCGGTGATGCCGGGCAGGGCCGCGTGCATCACCTCGCCAAAGGCCCCGCCCGCCAGCGCCCCCATCACCGTCATGGGGAAGAACGTCCCGCCCGAGCCCCCCGAGCCCAGGGTGATGGCCGTCGCCACCAGCTTCAGCACGCAGCCCGACGCCAGGAGCGACACGGACAGCGCCCGCACCGCCGCGTCGTTGATGGACTCGTGGCC